>NZ_CP031769.1:0-2867500 GCF_003429285.1 Salinimonas sediminis | reverse complement strand
GATAGCAAGGCGATTTATCGATTAGCTTGTCATCATACAGCAGGTGTTAATTCACCGACCAATGCAGAAGTCAAAAGGCTGCTTGGGGTTGTATGGTTAAGTGACAAAGCGTATACGGTGGATGCCTTGGCAGTTAGAGGCGATGAAGGACGTGTAAGTCTGCGAAAAGCTGTGGTGAGCCGACAAAATGCATTTGAGCCACAGATGTCCGAATGGGGAAACCCACCTGTTTACAGGTATCGCTACATGAATACATAGTGTAGCGAGGCGAACGAGGGGAACTGAAACATCTAAGTACCCTTAGGAAAAGAAATCAACCGAGATTCCCCTAGTAGCGGCGAGCGAACGGGGATTAGCCCTTAAGCATTTTATAAGTTAGTGGAAGCCTCTGGGAAGTGGCGCGATACCGGGTGATAGCCCCGTACACAAAAGCGAATTTAATGTGAAATCGAGTAGGTCGGGACACGTGTTATCCTGACTGAATATGGGGGGACCATCCTCCAAGGCTAAATACTCCTAACTGACCGATAGTGAACCAGTACCGTGAGGGAAAGGCGAAAAGAACCCCTGTGAGGGGAGTGAAATAGAACCTGAAACCGTATACGTACAAGCAGTGGGAGCACCTTCGTGGTGTGACTGCGTACCTTTTGTATAATGGGTCAGCGACTTATATTTAGTAGCAAGGTTAAGCGAATAGCGGAGCCGTAGCGAAAGCGAGTGTTAACTGCGCGTTTAGTTGCTAGGTATAGACCCGAAACCCGGTGATCTAGCCATGGGCAGGTTGAAGGTTGAGTAACATCAACTGGAGGACCGAACTCACTAACGTTGAAAAGTTAGGAGATGACCTGTGGCTGGGGGTGAAAGGCCAATCAAACCGGGAGATAGCTGGTTCTCCCCGAAATCTATTTAGGTAGAGCCTCGGACGAATTCCATTGGGGGTAGAGCACTGTTAAGGCTAGGGGGTCATCCCGACTTACCAACCCTTTGCAAACTCCGAATACCAATGAGAACTATCCGGGAGACACACGGCGGGTGCTAACGTCCGTCGTGGAGAGGGAAACAACCCAGACCGCCAGCTAAGGTCCCAAAATATTGCTAAGTGGGAAACGATGTGGGAAGGCACAGACAGCTAGGAGGTTGGCTTAGAAGCAGCCACCCTTTAAAGAAAGCGTAATAGCTCACTAGTCGAGTCGGCCTGCGCGGAAGATGTAACGGGGCTAAGCAATATACCGAAGCTGCGGCAGAGGACATCACTCAATGCTATTTAAGCTAACAGCGACCTGCGTAAGCAGCCGCTGGTAAAGCGTTCACCACAAGGTGGTGAAGATAAAGAACGAAGAAGTAGCATTCAGGATGTCCTCTGGGTAGGGGAGCGTTGTGTAAGTGGATGAAGGTGAATCGAGAGGTTTGCTGGACATATCACAAGTGCGAATGCTGACATGAGTAACGATAATGGGGGTGAAAAACCCCCACGCCGGAAGACCAAGGTTTCCTGTCCCATGCTAATCAGGGCAGGGTAAGTCGGCCCCTAAGGCGAGGCAGAAATGCGTAGTCGATGGGAAACGGATTAATATTTCCGTACTTGTATAATCAGTGATGGAGGGACGGAGAAGGCTAGGCAAGCCTGGCGTTGGTAGCCCAGGTGAAAGTGCGTAGACCGAGTGTTTAGGTAAATCCGGACACTTAAAGTCGAGACACGAGACGAGCTCCCAAGGGAGTGAAGTTGTTGATGCCCTGCTTCCAGGAAAAGCTTCTAAACTTATGATTATACAAACCGTACCCCAAACCGACACAGGTGGTCAGGTAGAGAATACTAAGGCGCTTGAGAGAACTCGGGTGAAGGAACTCGGCAAAATAGTACCGTAACTTCGGGAGAAGGTACGCCCTTGTTGGTGATAGGATTTACTCCTTGAGCGAATGAGGGCCGCAGTGACCAGGTGGCTGGGACTGTTTATTAAAAACACAGCACTCTGCAAACTCGAAAGAGGACGTATAGGGTGTGACACCTGCCCGGTGCCGGAAGGTTAATTGATGGGGTTATCTTCGGAGAAGCTCTTGATCGAAGCCCCGGTAAACGGCGGCCGTAACTATAACGGTCCTAAGGTAGCGAAATTCCTTGTCGGGTAAGTTCCGACCTGCACGAATGGTGTAACCATGGCCACGCTGTCTCCACCCGAGACTCAGTGAAATTGAAATCGCAGTGAAGATGCTGTGTACCCGCACCTAGACGGAAAGACCCCGTGAACCTTTACTACAGCTTGGCACTGAACATTGAACCTACTTGTGTAGGATAGGTGGGAGGCTTTGAATCGCAGACGCCAGTTTGCGTGGAGCCGACCTTGAAATACCACCCTGGTATGTTTGATGTTCTAACATAGGTCCCTTATCGGGATTGTGGACAGTGTCTGGTGGGTAGTTTGACTGGGGCGGTCTCCTCCCAAATAGTAACGGAGGAGCACGAAGGTTAGCTAATCACGGTCGGACATCGTGAGGTTAGTGCAATGGCATAAGCTAGCTTAACTGCGAGACAGACACGTCGAGCAGGTACGAAAGTAGGTCATAGTGATCCGGTGGTTCTGTATGGAAGGGCCATCGCTCAACGGATAAAAGGTACTCCGGGGATAACAGGCTGATACCGCCCAAGAGTTCATATCGACGGCGGTGTTTGGCACCTCGATGTCGGCTCATCACATCCTGGGGCTGAAGTCGGTCCCAAGGGTATGGCTGTTCGCCATTTAAAGTGGTACGCGAGCTGGGTTTAGAACGTCGTGAGACAGTTCGGTCCCTATCTGGTGTGGGCGTTGGATGATTGAGGGGAGCTGCTCCTAGTACGAGAGGACCGGAGTGGACGAACCGCTGGTGTTCGGGTTGTTATGCCAATAGCATTGCCCGGTAGCTACGTTCGGAACGGATAACCGCTGAAAGCATCTAAGCGGGAAGCCGAACCCAAGATGAGTCATCCCTGACTTTTAAAGTCCGGAAGGGTTGTTGTAGACTACAACGTTGATAGGCAGGGTGTGGAAGCGTTGTAAGGCGTTAAGCTAACCTGTACTAATTGCCCGAGAGGCTTAACCATACAACCCTAAGCGGCTTCATGCGCGACGGGTTGTGGTAGAGACAAGCTAAAATAAGTGAGAGTAGCAACGTTACTCAATGATTGATTGAATATCAGATTTCCCGAATTGTTAAGTTTTTAAAGTAAGGCTGACAGGCCGCGCGCTTAAGCGCACAGCAGGTCCTCCTTACGCAGAATATAAAACGTATTCTGCACAAAAAGTTTTTGTCTGGCGGCCATAGCGATACGGCACCACCTGATCCCATTCCGAACTCAGAAGTGAAACGTATTAGCGGCGATGGTAGTGTGGGGTTTCCCCATGTGAGAGTAGCACACCGCCAGACTCCTATTCTACGAAGAAGCCCTTGTCGAAAGACAGGGGCTTTTTTCGTTTTTACGGCCAGTAGATTAGCCAGAGTAATTTCGCGATTCAGTGCAGCAAAGCCGTGCCTGAGCAGACTTACCCATTTGTCAGAGCACCCGACTGCTCTCTCAGGTATCAGGATAGCGCTTCGCGTAGCACAGCCGCCACGGCTCGCTGTGAAGCAGGCCTATTCTACGAATAAGCCCACTCGATTGAGTGGGCTTTTTTCGTTTCACCGATTAGTAAATAAAACGCTATAGCCGTGTTTATTTCTATATAGCGCCGTGGCTGTAGTATGTTATAGGCTCAGCCAGAGAAAAGTCGTGCGTTATTTAAGGGACCAAGGATTGTTCTTTGATTAAAAGTACATACCTTAGGTCAATGTTTACGCAGGGCAATCCATCACCATGTATTTATCCACCGGCAGCGACTTATACAGCGCTGTGTACTTTTCAGCAGCCATCAAGTTTGATAACAATTTATCGAATGCCATTAAAGTATGCGGGTACAAATAAGGAAATGCTGGCTAGAGGATAATATTAGCACCCCAAGCGCGATCTTGAACGGCGGTAGTAAAGCAATACTTGGTGCGAGCGTACTTAAATTATCTGATGTGCTAATCGGTTAGCTTACTCCCCATAAATGAGTAGAACCACCTGGCGTAATGTACAAAACTGTAAAATTACGTGGTGGAAGCGAAGTTTTGCTTAGCTACTGATTTTCGTTATATCAATAAACGCTTTCTATCTCTCGAATCCCGACTATCTTTGGTAAATCAGCTCAGCTAAGGATGCTATAAGCTATGTTTTGAAATAAAAAAGAAGCCGTGGTGAGCAGCGTAGGTAGCGCAATACATCGCTTGTTTGTTTTAGCACTTTAGTATTCTAGCGATTAAAACGTCCCCGCGTTCGCTCTCGTCAGGCTGCCACTTGCGAATATCTAGAGGGCCGCTTTTATCACTTGCCTTAATTTATTTGAAATTAAATCTGAAATTAAACCGGGGCAAGTAAGGTCTTCTATTATAGGTGCACTTTGGCACCAGCCTAATCGTGTTACTACGAGGACATCACAATGAAGAATGCTAAAACTTTAGCCGTCACTTCCACCCTTGGGGCTGTTGTATTTGGTACGTTGACTGCAACATCGGCTGCAGCGGGTTCAAATTTATTTGGTATGCAACCATTAGAAGCTGGGTACATGCAAACTGTTACCGAAGGAAAGTGCGGCGGCGATAAAGCAGCTAATGAGGGCAAGTGCGGCGGCGATAAAGCAGCCAAACAAGGCAAGTGTGGCGGCGATAAAGCTGCCAAAGAGGGCAAGTGCGGCGGCGATAAAGCTGCCAAAGAGGGCAAGTGCGGCGGCGATAAAGCTGCCAAAGAGGGCAAGTGCGGCGGCGATAAAGCTGCCAAAGAGGGCAAGTGCGGCGGTGATAAAGCAGCCAAAGAAGGCAAGTGTGGCGGCGATAAAGCTGCCAAAGAAGGTAAGTGCGGCGGTGATAAAGCGGCTAAAGAAGGCAAGTGCGGTGAGGGTAAATGCGGTGGCATGGCCTAACCAATAGGGCTTTGTCTGTACGCTTGTGAAAAACTAAGGTGTGGGATAGTGGTATGCAACTAACAGGAGCCGGTTTAGGCTTAAGAAGGGAAATGTTAGATGAGGCGCTTCCTGTTTTGCCACAAGAGGTGGATTTTTGGGAAGTTGCCCCCGAAAACTGGATACCTATGGGCGGCCGGTTTAGTAAACAACTTCGTGCGTGCACTGAACAAGCTCAGTTCACCACGCACGGATTGTCGCTTTCTATAGGCAGCTGCGATCCGCTGGATACTGATTTGCTAAAGCAAATTAAACAATTTATTCAACAACACGATATTGAGCTTTACTCTGAACACCTAAGCTATTGTTCAGCCGACGGCCATATGTACGACTTGTTGCCGATACCGTTTACCACACAGTCCGTTAAACACGTCACCGATAGGATCCATCAGGTACAAGATATTCTTAAGCGGCCACTGGTACTGGAAAACACGTCATATTATTTGGCGCCCGATCAGCAAATGAGTGAAATTGAATTTACCAATGCAATTCTTAAACAGTCAGGCTGTAAGTTACTTTTAGATGTTAATAATTTATACGTTAACAGTATCAATCATGCCTACGATCCCTACCTGTTTTTAGCCGAGCTACCCAAAGATGCCGTAGTTTACGGCCATATAGCCGGCCATTATGATGAAGCGATTGATTTAAAAGTTGATACCCACGGCACGGACGTTATTGAACCAGTTTGGCAACTTTTAGCGACGGCATACCGTATACACGGTGTATTTCCGACGCTTTTAGAGCGTGACTTCAATATACCGCCGCTGGCCGAACTATTGAAGGAAGTGGCTCGAATCAAGCAAATTCAGTTAACGGTTAACAATGAGAAAACCTCAGGAGTACGCCCTGGCCAGCTTGTATGAAGTGCAAAAACGCTTTACCCAGGCTGTAAGAAACCCTGACCAATCACCTATTAGTGATGCTGAGGCCCGGCGCCGTATTAATATATACCAAACGTTATTTTTCAATAATATAAACCAGTTTCTAGTAAATGGATTTCCGGTATTGCATCGTGTATTACGGCCCCAGCAATGGACAACGCTGGCCAGAGGCTTTTTTATCTCGCATAGTGCACAAAGTCCTTATTTTGCGCATATCCCAAAAGAGTTTGTTGATTATCTAGCGCAGCGGCCGGATGTATTAGATGGCTATCCCGCTTGGGTAGCAGAGCTGGCACATTACGAATGGCTGGAATTAGACATTAGTATCCGCCATGGTGATATTAGCGAGCAATTGTGGCAGGCTGCCGGGTTACCGGCTTATTTTGCAGTGTCCCCGTTATCTGAGTTAGTGTCCTACCGTTATGAAGTTCATCGAATTTCGCCTAACTTTATTCCTGCTAACGAAACGGCATTGGTTTATTACTATGTCGTTTATCGGGACGCAATGGACAAGGTAAGCTTTCTACAGGTCAACGAATTAACCGCTTTTTTAATTCAAAATGTGGGTAAACGGGAGTCTTTTAAAGCGCTTTTTCAGCGTATACAGGCTGCCTTACCGCACCGCGGCGCGAATGAAATTGAGCATTCACTCAAGCAAACACTTAGCGAACTATTACAAGCACAGATATTCATTCAAGCCTGAACTATACTATTCGTTCACATCGCGTACGAATAGTTGCCGTAATGTATAGAAATACTGTCATTATGCTTCCTATTCGATTACCATTTATGCCCATTTGCGTGAACTAAAATGAAGGGGATGCGGATGTCCGACGACCAAAATTTCAAAGAACCCTACAATGGGTGGTGGTTCCTTGCTTCATTAGCTGTATTGATTGCATTTCCATTGCTGCATATCATTTGCGGCTGGTTCACATTCTGGATCTAACCAGCACGAATAAAAGGCGTAATAGTGACTGCTGAGTACATTAAATCAGTTGTAAAAACTGTGCCTGATTATCCTAAACCAGGCATTTTATTTCGGGACGTAACCAGTGTATTAGAAGACCATAAGGCGTTTAGCGCCTGTATTGCGTTGCTTCTTGAAAAATACAAAGACGTTAAATTTGATAAAGTAGCAGGAACGGAAGCCCGCGGCTTTCTGTTTGGTGCGCCTTTGGCTATTGAGATGGGAATTGGTTTTGTACCAGTTCGCAAACCTAACAAGTTACCGCGAGAAGTGGTAAGCGAATGCTATGAACTTGAATATGGTACTGATACGCTGGAGATCCACAAAGATGCGATTGACCCAGGTGACAATGTGTTGCTAATCGATGATTTGCTCGCTACAGGCGGCACCATTGCTGCGTCTGCGAAACTTATCCGCCGTTTAGGCGGAACCGTCGATCACGCAGGTTTTGTTATTGAGCTACCTGAGCTAGGCGGTAACAAAAAATTAGCTGAGCTGGCAATACAGACCTACTCAATTTGCGAGTTTTAAGGTTTATCATGGGGATGCAAGGGCAATGAGCTATCAGGTACTAGCCCGCAAGTGGCGACCCGGTAAATTTGCTGAGCTGGTAGGCCAGGAGCATGTTGTTGCTGCCATTGCCAATGCCCTGGATAACGACCGGCTTCATCATGCTTATCTGTTTACCGGAACTCGCGGCGTCGGTAAAACAACCATAGCCAGAATTTTTTCTAAAAGTCTGAACTGTGAAGAAGGCCAGGGCGCAAACCCATGTGGTGTATGCGCTACCTGTAAGGAAATCGAGCATGGTAATTATGTTGACCTGCTAGAAATTGACGCGGCCTCGCGAACGAAGGTAGAAGATACCCGTGATTTATTAGATAACGTCCAATATAAGCCAACGCGCGGGCGCTATAAAGTCTACCTTATAGACGAAGTTCACATGTTGTCTAAGCACAGTTTTAATGCTTTGCTCAAAACACTGGAAGAACCTCCTCCGCACGTGAAGTTTTTGCTGGCAACGACCGATCCACAAAAACTGCCGATTACTATTTTATCACGTTGTTTGCAGTTCAATTTGAAAGCGCTCTCGCGTGAGCAGATTAGTGGGCAGCTAACGCATATCCTCACTCAGGAGAATATTCCTTACGAAGACGCTGCGCTAGGTTTATTAGCCAGGGCCGCTAACGGTAGTATGCGGGATGCGTTAAGTTTAACAGATCAGGCTATTGCGCAGGGCGATAATCAGGTTGTTAAACAAATAGTCACAGATATGCTGGGCCTGATGGACCGGCATATGCTGGTTAAATTACTTTATACTGTGGCGCAAAAGCAGCCACAAGAAGTGCTTGGGATAGTGCAGCAAATGGCTGAGCAAGCGCCTGATTATGGTCAGGTACTCGCTGAATTAAGCAGTTTGCTGCATCAGATTGCCTTAACCCAGTGGGTGCCCGAGGCATGCAAACTGGAAACAACTTCAGCTAAGGCTATTTACAGTTTAGCCAAACAGATGAGCAGTGAACAGGTTCAGTTGCTATATCAAATCTCACTGCATGGGCGTAAAGACATGCCTTACGCTGCTGACGGTAAAAGCGCATTGGAAATGACATTATTAAGAATGATGTCGTTTGCGCCAGCGGCCCCGGTAGATGATCCTGAAAAACTGATTAGTGAAGGCGGGCCCGATAGCCGTTTACCTATTCAATCTGCCAGCACCGCCAATGATAGCCCTGACGTGACCGGTAGAGCAGTTAACCCTGATGCTGCTTCAGATAATCATAATGAATTACCGTCAATGGACGACGAGTCCGACAATGCCGAGCAAACGTTAGCCAACGAGCAAAACGCTATTGAACGTCAGGCGCAGGCTTATCGTACAGACGACGTAGCAGCGTTATCGGACGCAAAGCAAAGTCTATCACACGAGACTGGACCAGAGACGGCCGAGGCGCCGCGCGCAGCAACGCGTCAGACCCAGCTGCATCGCTCAGCAGAAGACGTGTCCTCATCCGGCGCACCGCTAAGTGAATCAGGTGACTCTGCACAAGCATTGGCGACCGAGCATTGGGTAATTGAGCAACAGGCGCAGGCATATCGGGCGCCCGATGCTGCGCAGCCCGCACCGCCGGTCCCTGCACAGCAAGATGAATACTCTCATGCGCAACACCACGAGAATGAATTGTCCGGTGCAGCACCGCCATTTGAGCAAATACCTTCACAATACTACGACAACACTCCCCCCAGGGACGATGTTGCTTCCTCTGGGCCGCCCCAAGCGCAACACAGAGTTCGCCTGATGAAGCTGATAAAGCTGATGAAGGCGGGGAGGCCACTTCTTCCATGCAGGATATGCTAGCGTTGCGTCAGCGGCTAAAGCGTAATCGGGAGGGAGAAGATGCCGAGGTAAAAAAGTCTGAAACGCAGGCTAAGGGCAACCCGTTAAACCGGTTGGCCCGCCCCGACCGCACGCCTGTTAGCGCGAAACCGGAAGATAGCAGTGGGAATACGCCCCCCATGGGGGCTGACGTAGCGGAGCATAACACTTCTCCTACACCAGCGAGCATATCGCCCACACCATCTCACGGGAATCAGAATAACCCAGCTATAGATACACCATCCTATGCGCCGGCGTTATCCGAAAATAGTGATATGGATGATGTGCCGCCCTGGGTTACCGAAGCCGTGCCTGAAGGAAAGGATAACCGAGACTATGGACCTGTCAGCAGCCATCGTGAGCAAGACCTTGCCAGTAGTAGGCCCGCACCACCGGTAGCAGACGATACCGAGAGGAATGTGCCGCCCCTAGCCGTGAATTCCGCCGGCGGCGCGTCGCAGGGGGGCGGCGGGGATGAGCCCACCCAGCGTTCGCCAACAGTGCAGCAAATGAACCCGGACGGGCTTCAGGCGTACTTACCAGACGGTACCAAACTTGTGGATGCTAATCAGATAGACAGCTGGAGTAACCTGATATCGCAAATGCCCGTGGCGGGCTTGGTTAAACAGGTAGCATTGCATTCTGCGTATTTGAAAAAAGATAAGCTTATAACGCTTGAATTAGACGACAGTCAGGCGCATTTACTCAATGAAAATACGATAGGGCAGGTTAAAGCAGCCTTATGTAGTGCTTTAAATGAGACGGTAGAATTAGAGATTCAGGTAGGTAAACCTGAGCAGACCCCGTTTTCACTACAGCAAAAAATAAACGCCATGCGTCAGCAGTATGCCGAGTGGGTGGTAAGTAACGATGAACATTTTCAGACGTTAGTTACCACCTTTAATGCCCGGGTTAATCCGCAATCGGTTACTGCACGCTAACAAATAGAGACCATAAATAAGGTGAAAAATTATGTTTAAAGGTGGAATGGGTAACATCATGAAGCAGGCGCAGCAAATGCAGGAGCGCATGCAAAAGGTACAAGAAGAACTGGCCGATCTGGAAGTAACCGGTGAAGCGGGTGCAGGCATGGTAAAAGTTACCGTAACCTGTAACCATAATGTTCGCCGTGTAGATATCGATCCATCATTGATGGAAGATGATAAAGACATGCTGGAAGACTTGGTAGCCGCAGCATTTAATGACGCGGTACGCCGGATTCAGGAAACCAGTAAAGAACGCATGGGTGATGTAACTGGCGGTATGCCTCTACCTCCTGGCTTCAAAATGCCGTTTTAATTATGAAATTCAGCCCTCTTCTAGCGGAACTTATTAATGCGCTTACCTGCTTGCCGGGTGTTGGCAACAAGAGCGCACAGCGCATGGCGTTCAACTTGCTTGAACGTAACCGTGAGGGGGCGCTTAAGTTAAGTACAGTGCTGCACAATGCAATGGAACATATCCAGCATTGTCAGCGTTGT
This sequence comes from Salinimonas sediminis, assembly GCF_003429285.1. Taxonomy (NCBI): domain Bacteria; kingdom Pseudomonadati; phylum Pseudomonadota; class Gammaproteobacteria; order Alteromonadales; family Alteromonadaceae; genus Salinimonas; species Salinimonas sediminis. The sequence continues at coordinate 2,856,782 of NZ_CP031769.1, read as the reverse complement.
CGTACATTTACTGAAGATACTATCTGCGGTATTTGCCAGCATCCCCAACGCAACAGCAGCGGCTTACTCTGTATTGTCGAAAGCCCGCAAGATGTGGTTGCTATCGAACAGACCTCCTCTTATCAAGGCACTTATTTTGTGTTAATGGGCCACCTATCGCCTATTGATGGTATCGGGCCAGCTGACATCGGGCTTGACGAGTTAGAAGCGCGCTTGAAAGAAGCGCCCATTGAAGAAGTTATCCTGGCAACTAATCCTACTGTAGAAGGTGAAGCCACTGCACATTATATTGCGCAGTTGTGTCATCAGAATAATATTGCCGCCAGCAGAATTGCCCACGGTGTGCCAGTGGGCGGTGAGCTTGAATACATTGATGGCAATACCTTAACCCATGCATTTTCCGGTCGGCGTAAACTATAAGTGGCTTTTTTTTAACAAAAACGCCTGTTGCCAGTTGAAAAGCTCTCCCCGCGCCCCTACTTTCCTGTTTGAATTGAGTTCCATCTAACTAGGAGATTCTGGTTTATGGCTGAAGCAGCCCAACAAGAAACACATGGTTTTCAGACAGAGGTAAAACAACTTCTGCAGCTGATGATTCATTCCCTGTACTCCAACAAGGAAATCTTCCTGCGGGAGTTGGTATCTAATGCCGCTGACGCAGCGGACAAACTTCGCTTTCGGGCGCTGGAAAATGACAGTCTGTATGAAGACGATGGCGACCTGAATGTAAAAATCAGTGTAGATAAAGAAGCCGGTACTGTAACCGTGGCCGATAATGGCATTGGAATGAACCGGGAAGATGTGATTTCTAACCTGGGGACCATTGCAAAATCTGGTACCAAAGACTTTTTTAGTAAGCTATCCGGTGATTCGGCAAAAGACTCACAATTGATAGGCCAGTTTGGCGTAGGCTTTTATTCTGCATTTATTGTGGCTGATAAAGTCACAGTACGTACCCGGGCTGCGGGCGCGCCAGCGGAAGAAGGTGTAGAGTGGACATCACAAGGCGAGGGTGAATTCACCATTGCTCAGATTACCAAGCCAAGCCGTGGCACCGAAGTCGTATTGCATTTGCGCGAAGATGAACAAGAGTTTCTAGATGATTGGCGTTTGCGCTCTATTGTCAGCAAATATTCCGATCACATCAGTATTCCAGTACAAATGTATAAAGAAGAAGTGCCTGAGCAGGAAGGTCCGGATGGTGAAAAGACACCGGCTGAACCTGGTCATTGGGAAGGTGTTAATAAAGCCACCGCGCTGTGGACCCGGGATAAGTCAGAAATTTCTGATGAAGAATACCAGGAGTTCTACAAGCATATTTCGCATGACTTCGCTGAGCCAATGAGCTGGGCTCATAACAAGGTTGAAGGTAAAACGGAATATACCAGCTTGCTTTATATTCCTAGTAAAGCGCCTTATGACCTTTGGAACCGTGACCAAAGCCATGGCTTGAAACTGTACGTCCAGCGCGTATTTATTATGGACGATGCTGAGCAGTTTATGCCTACCTATTTACGTTTTGTAAAAGGTCTGGTCGATTCGAATGATTTACCGTTGAATGTGTCGCGTGAAATCCTTCAGGATAATAAGATCACTCAGGCGTTACGCCAGGGTTGTACTAAGCGAGTGCTTGGTATGCTTGAAAAAATGGCGAAGAATGATGCGGATAAATACCAGGCATTTTGGAATGAATTTGGTAATGTCTTAAAAGAAGGCCCAGCCGAAGACTTTGCCAATAAAGAAAAAATTGCAGGTCTGCTGCGCTTTTCCTCTACCCATAATGATAGCGATGCGCAAACCGTCTCGTTGGCTGATTACATAGGTCGCATGAAAGAAGGTCAGGAGACCATCTATTATGTATCGTCTGATAGCTATCAGACTGCTAAAAACAGCCCGCACCTGGAAATCTTCCGTAAGAAAGGCATCGAAGTGTTGCTATTAGGCGAACGTATTGACGAGTGGCTAATGTCACATCTGACAGAATTCGATGGCAAGCAATTCAAGTCTATTGCTAAAGGTGATCTTGATCTTGGCGATTTAGATGACGAAGAAAGCAAGAAAGCCCAGGAAGCGGCTGAAAAAGAAGTTGAGGGTGTACTCGAGCGTGTTAAAACAGCGCTAGGCGACAAAGTTGTCGAGGTGAAATTCACTCACCGTCTAACCGATTCGCCAGCTGTTATTGTGGCTGACGATAACGGTATGACCACGCAGATGATGAAGCTGATGCAGGCCGCTGGACAACCCGTACCAGATGTTAAGTATCACTTTGAACTGAATCCTGAGCATAGCCTGGTGAAAATGCTGGCGGATGTGCAGGATGAAAGCCGCTTCGCCCAATGGACGAATGTGCTGTATGACCAGGCGGCGTTATCTGAGCAGGGGAGTTTGAAAGATCCTTCTGCCTTCGTGAAAAACCTTAATGAGCTTTTGCTTAACTTATCTAAGTAAACGCTGTTAGAAACGTAAAAAGGGCCGGTTAAATGACCGGCTTTTTTGTGGACTCTTGCAAGGGACGGAGGGTGCACTCAGTATTGCTTGGTATAGCGGACCAGGTAATACCTTAATCGTTTGCACTTAATGGGGCCCCTAACGTATTATGTTATAACATCAGCATGGCTGGCTATGGGGCTACTCGCCCAAGCCTTTACATATTGCGCTCCAATATTGCAATGCCCTGCGTCAATGCCCTATCGCAGTGCACCGCATAATTTTTATTAATTTTATTATTAGTATTGCTGATTCCCCAAGAGCACCTTGCTCATTAATAGCTGTATAAAATATCTACTATATAAGTATTTTTTATGGGTTAACGTCCTGTTAATAAATTTAGCTGATAGGCTTTAAGTGAATGAAAATACAAAAAAAGTTTTTCAGCTTTGCCCCTTATTTTACAATGAAATCCAAAAAGCGCTGATAAAATTTATTTAAATCATAGTTTTAGGTACACCTTGTGCAATTCAATGTTTAGTACACGCTGCAAATAGCGCGTATAGCTCGCCCCGGCGCATCAGAACGCCAATAAAGCACACATTGCATTGGAACAAGGAGAATAACCATGAGTAGCCCGGCCCTGTTTACACCCCGACGGCTTTATCTGACTACAGCTATTGCTGCAGTTTTTTCTCAGCCGCTACTGCATCACTCTGCCTTCGCGCAGCAAACCAACGAACCAGCAGCACAACCTGAAATGGAATCTATTCAGGTCACCGGTTCGCGGGTAGCCAGGGATGGTTATGATACACCCACACCTGTTTCCTCCATGACTGAAGCTGATATCAATGCCTACGCTCCAGATAGCGTGGCAGATTTTGTAAATACGATGCCGTCGGTATCAGGTAGTTCTACTGCGTCTACCTCGTCCGGTTCATTAAGTAATGGCGCGTCAGGGATTGCAGCATTGAACTTACGCGCCTTGGGAACGGGCCGTACACTGGTGTTGTTTGATGGACAGCGTTCGGTGGTTTCCGCGTCCACAGGTGAGGTAGATACCAATACTTTCCCTCAATCACTAATCAAGCGTGTGGATATTGTGACCGGCGGTGCGTCCTCGGTGTACGGTTCAGATGCAATCAGCGGCGTAGTTAACTTTATTTTAGATAAGCAATACACCGGCTTTAAATCACAGGTGGAGTATGGCGAAACATCCCAGGGAGACCGCGAAAACAATAAGATTGTTTTAACCTATGGAACTGAGCTAGGTGGGGGGGATGGGCATTTATTGCTAAGTGGCGAAACATTCAATGCTAATGGCATTCACTATACCACCCGTGATTGGGCCACGCAGGGTGATGTTGCCATGATTAATCCGGATACCTCCGCGGGGGCACCGTTTTACCTGGTCGATGACGGAATTGGGATTGCGAACTATACGCCCGGAGGGTTAATCGCCTCTGGTCCGCTGCAAGGAACCTATTTTGGTGTTGACGGCACTGTTAACCAGTTGGCCTATGGCGATGTATCGGGGCAATGGATGCAGGGCGGGGATTGGCAATACAGCACCTCAGGTATGGCCGGCACCAACTCGTTGGCAGCGGATGTGAAACGCCAGAATTTATTTGGCCGGCTTAGTTGGATGCTGGACGATACCGAGGTGTTTTTACAAGCATCATACGCCGAATATGAAGGGCTAAGTTACTACATAAACCCTACCTCTATCGGGGTTACGATTTATGACGACAATGCTTATCTGCCTGAATCGGTAGCTTCGCAAATGAATGAGCTGGGATTAGATAGCGTTACGCTCAATACCAGTAATGTGGATATGCCAGCATCGGGCAGCAATAACACGCGTGATACGACCCGCATAGTGATTGGGGCAAATGGCGAGTTTGTTTTAAGCGGGAAGTTTTTCACCTGGGATACGTATTATCAGTACGGTAAAACCCATACCGATGAACACATGACACCCACCTATAATTCTGAGCGCCTGACTTTAGCTACCGACGCCGTTACTGACCCCGCCACGGGGGAGATAGTGTGCCGTTCGGCATTAACTGACAGCGCCTCAACGTGTGTACCGTTAAATCGATTAGGAGTAGGGGTCGCTAGCGCCGCCGCCCTGGATTATGTTATGGGACAGCCACGGCGTGAACAGGATTTTATTCAGGATGTAGCAGCAATTAACTTTAGTACCGGCGACTTTGAAGGCTGGGCAGGGCCAATATCCATAGCGTTTGGGGCTGAATATCGTAAAGAGGAAATGGACGGCTATGTTGATCCGCAATACGCGTCGGGCTGGAAATACGGAAACTATAAAGTTACGCAAGGCTCGTACAATGTGAAAGAAGCGTACCTGGAAACGCTGATACCCGTAACTCACACGCTGGATTTTAATGGTGCGGTGCGCTACACCGATTACTCTACTTCAGGTGGAGTGACGACCTGGAAAACGGGACTAACCTGGACCCCCATTGAGGACGCAACCTTCCGGCTAAGCCGTTCACGCGATATCCGCGCCCCGAATCTTTCTGAATTATATGCTGCCGGTACAGCCCGTTCCAACTCGGTGACGATCAACGGGGCGTCGGTGCCTATGATTCAAAACTTACAGGGCAACGCTGGGGTTAGCCCGGAAGAAGCAGATTCATGGGGCGTAGGGATGGTGCTTCGGCCGGCCTTTTTAGACGGATTTTCTGCTTCGATTGACTATTACGACGTTAAAATTGATGGCGTGATTAGTTATGTTACAGCCGACGCTACCGCCGAGTATTGTGTGGAATTCGCGGTACAACGCTACTGCGACAATATGGTTTATGATGCGGGGGGAACACTGCAGACCATCAACCTGCTGTATGAAAACCTTAATCAAATGACCGCACGGGGGGTAGATTATGACCTCACTTATCGTTTTGATGTGGCCGATATTTTAGCGGGCGCCCCAGGCGCATTGCAGTTTCGCTTTTTAGCGACTAACTATCTGGAAAATATCACCGACAATGGGGTGACCGCCATTGATGAAGCGGGGGCTAACACTAGCGCCACGCCCGATTGGAAATACCGAGCTTCGATAGACTACACCCTTAATGATATGCGGTTCAATCTAACCGCCCGAGGGGTAAGTGATGGCGTACTGAGTAACGCTTATATCGAATGTACCACCGACTGTCCGGAAAGCGTGGCACCGAACTACACCATCAACAATAACCAGGTCTCCGGCAAAGTCTACCTCGACGGTTATGCCTCAACCACCCTCGCGTTTGCCAATACTGGCGATGTGGAATTATATCTGCAAATTCGCAACTTACTGGATACAGATCCTGCGGTAGTGACTTATCCAGCTTATCAAGGCTCGGAAAACCGGCCTGGCTACCTGGCCACAAATCGTAGTCTGTACGATGTGTTGGGCCGCCAGTTCAAAATTGGTTTCAGAGTAGAAATATAACAGGATCCCGCTATGAAAAAGGTAACAAAAACAATGATAATACGTCGAAATGCGATTGCCGGTGCGTGTTTAGCTGCCGGGCTAAGTTTCAGTATGCAGGCGAGCGCGGCCAGCGATTCTTCGGATGATGTAAAAAAAGCACTGATTACCGCTGTCGAAGCTAAAGCAAAACAAGCGCAGGTTATGAACGATATGATCTTCAGCTTTGGTGAGCTAGGCTTTCAGGAAACTGAGACTTCAAAGTACCTGACCGACATACTTCGCCAAAATGGCTTTACTATCGAACAAGGTATTTCCGGCATTCCCACCGCATGGATGGCTACCTGGGGAAGCGGCGAGCCAGTAATTGCATTGGGGTCAGATATCGACGGTATTCCCAAAGCATCGCAAAAGCCCGGGGTAGCGTACCATGATCCTTTAATTAAAGGCGCGCCGGGACATGGTGAGGGCCATAACTCAGGCTCGGTGGTAAACATCATCGCTGCGTTAGCGGTCAAAGAGCATATGCAGAAGAATGGCCTTAGTGGCACCATCAAAATCTGGCCCGGCGTAGCTGAAGAGCAGTTGGGGACAAAAGCGTATTATGTGCGTGATGGCTATTTTAAAGATGTAGACGCCGTATTGTTTTCCCACGTTTCAAATACATTCGCCACTCACTGGGGGGGCGGCTATGGTAACGGGCTGGTATCTGTTCAATACAATTTTTATGGCGAGTCAGCCCATAGCGCAGGGTCGCCCTGGCGCGGTCGCAGTGCACTGGATGCGGTAGAGCTGATGGAAGTAGGCATGGGCTATCGCCGGGAACACCTGCGTTTGTCTCAGCGTACCCACTCTATCATCGTAGATGGTGGCGACCAGCCAAACGTGGTGCCTCCTGTAGCAAGCCGCTGGTATTTCTTCCGGGAAACCGATTACCCCCACATTAAATCGTTATGGCAAATTGGCGATAATCTGGCTAAAGGCGCCGCATTAATGACGAATACCACGTGGGACTCAACGGTGCTAGGTTCGGCGTGGCCCATGCATATGAATAAAGCCATGGCAGAAGATGCGTACGAAAATATAAAACGAGTAGGAATGCCGCAATGGTCGAAAGAAGACATCGCTCTGGCTAAAGCTTTGCAGGAAAATATTGGCGCAGAACCGGAAGGCTTAAAAACCGAGATATCCGAGCTGACGGACCCACCCGATTTAAAGAAAAACACCGGCGGCGGCTCTGATGATATTGGGGATATTTCCTGGCAGGTGCCGACAATCACACTACGCTATCCGGCCAATATTCCTAACCTGCCGGGGCATAACTGGTCCAATGCAGTGGCAATGGCGACACCCATTGCGCACAAAGGGGTGGTTGCAGGGGCCAAAGCTCAGGCGTTGAATCTTTATGATTTGCTAACAGATGATAAATTGTTAGATGCCGCCTGGGATTATTATAAAAATGTGCAAACCAAAGACCAGCAATATACCCCTTTACTGCGTGAACAGGATCAACCGGCCATTCATCTGAATGAAGGCATCATGAATGAATTCCGCGATAAGATGAAATCCTATTACTATAATCCGGATAAGTACGATACCTATCTGGAACAGCTGGACATTACCTATCCAACGGTTAAACAAGCCGACTAATCGCATCATTGCTGCACAAAGGCCGCTATATCCATAGCGGCCTTTTGTTAGGTAACAATACCCAGCCGCAGGTTAAATTGCCAATTGCGTAGTCATTGCTCTGGCTAATAGCTCAATGGCCTCTGAGCGTACTTTCTGCGGGTTTTCCAAACATACGCCAATTTGGCCTAAATCCGGTAATTGGGGAGAGGGCGGTAAGATATGCAACCCAGGCGGTACTGTACTACGGGCCAGCACGGTAATTCCGAGTTCTTCGTTGATAGCCGTCTGTATGCCGTTCAAATCACCAATGGTGTAAACAATCTGCCACTGCCGATGATGTTTCTCAAGCACCTGTATTGCCCGTTTACGATATAGGCAAGGGGCGGGGGCGGCTATCAAAGGTAACTTGGTGGGTAGTGTGGTTACAAAACGCTGGCTGCTAACCCATACTAGCTGATCGGTAACAATATGCCCTGTTTGTTGAGCGTCCGGGGTTTCCTGCAACGATAAGATAAGATCAAACTGGCTTTTCAGGGGCTCTGCCAGCAAATTCTTCGTCAGCGCGCAATGTACCTCTAAAGAAACTTCGGGATAGGATTGTGTAAATTTTCGGATTATTTTAGGCATGAGGGTGGTGGAAAACTCACTGGGAATACCCATACGAATATTGCCACTTACCTGAGGCTTCCCGAACTCCGCCATTGCCTGATCATTGAGGGTGAGTATTTTCATCCCGAACTCAAGTAATTTACTCCCCGCTAATGTTAGCGTAAGTCGATTCCCCTCACGGCTGAATAATTTTTCACCTACGATCTGTTCGAGTTTTTTAATTTGCAGACTAATGGCTGGCTGCGTGCGCTTTAAGCGTTCTGCACACAATGTATAACTACCGGTTTGTGCAATAGTGACAAACGAGCGTAAAAAATCCACAGACAGGTTTTTCATAGTAAGATCCCCGGCAATAGGCAGGCAATCCTATTTCACTGTTAATTTAGTCTTTGATTGTTATTAATTATTTTTATCATAACCAGATTTAGCATTAGATTTGTCAAAAGTAAAGAAGCTTTACTTATCGGCTGATAAAGCAGAGATAAATAGCTAGGTGGACCGCCGCTAGCTATTTACGCATGTATGCAGCCGGTTAGCCTAAATTAGTTGAGAGACAAGCCGAAGTGCGTCAGCTATTTCGCTAAAATAGGTAAAAATAGCGTTTACCTATCAAATCGTAGTTGTAGTGCATGAAAGTACATCTTTTAGTAACAACAAAGGTACTGGCGGCGGTTATTTTGTACCCGCTTAGACGTTGCAAATACGGGAAGTAGGCATAAAGTAGCAGTTTGTTAACTAAACCTTACAAAGTTGTGTATTGCTTATGCGATTTTAGTCGTAAACGCTGGGTTTAAAGCAGCTATGGGCTTGTCAGTGTTACGCTGAGTGTGTAAAGTGCCGAAAGTTTAAAAATAAAAGCGGAGAACGCAACAATGCGAATCATTCTTCTTGGCGCACCCGGCGCTGGTAAGGGAACACAAGCTCAGTTTTTGATGGGGAAATTCGGTATTCCGCAAATTTCTACCGGTGATATGCTGCGTTCAGCGATAAAAGAAGGCAGTGAGCTAGGCCTGGCCGCGAAGCGGGTTATGGATGAAGGTAAGCTGGTATCTGACGATATTATTATCGGGCTGGTTAAAGAGCGTATAGCCCGGGAAGATTGCAAAGATGGCTTTTTGCTTGATGGTTTTCCCCGTACTATCCCTCAAGCTGATGCCATGAAAGATGCTGGGATTAAAATTGACCACGTGATTGAATTTGATGTACCCGATGATGTCATAGTTGAGCGCATGAGTGGGCGTCGTGTTCATCCTGCGTCAGGGCGTGTTTATCATGTTTCTAACAATCCGCCTAAAACTGAAGGTAAGGATGACGTGACGGGTGAAGCATTGATCATCCGTGAAGACGATAAAGAAGACACTGTACGTCATCGTCTTAGCGTATATCATGAGCAAACAAAACCTTTGGTGGGGTACTACGCCAAGGAAGCCGAACAGGGCAATTGTGAATATCACAAGTTAGACGGCACTAAAGCGGTAAGTGATGTGAGCAAAGAACTGGACGAACTATTAGGTTAATATTACCTATAGTGCGCAGCGATACCGCTGTCAGATGAAAAAAAGGTCGCACAGCGGCCTTTTTTACGTTTAATCTCAGTAAAGCTTTTGCGAAATTGCAGTCAGCTTGCCAGAATAACTATAATGATTATCGGAGTGATTTTTGATGGGCCTGCTTATAACCGCGTTTTATGCCAGCTTGCTGGGGCTGTGTTATCTGTATTTATCGATAGTGGTAATCAGTGTACGGCGACGCGAGCAAATTAGCCTGGGCACTGGCGATAACCCTGAACTGGAAAGGCTAAACAGGGCACATGGTAATTTTAGTGAATATGTTCCTATTACCCTGATCCTCCTGGCGTGTTTAGAAAGCCTTGGCGCATTTACCTGGGTATTACACGTTGGTGCCAGCGCGTTGCTATTTGGTCGAGTGATTCATGCTTACGGGCTTCGTCACCACACCGGCACCAGTTGGCAACGGGTCGCCGGTATGTTGCTAACATTTGGTGCCATGTTGTTTTTGGCGGCAGCCAATCTTTATATGATTCACTATACGGTGGTTTAATGAAGCGTTTGAACGAGCTAATGACGCCAGCCTGCCTGATAGATGAAGTAAAGTTAAAAGCTAACGCAGCCCGGGTAGCTGAAGTATGTGAGGCTGCCGGAGTTGCTTTACGTCCCCATGTAAAAACCTTAAAAAGTATTGAAGCGGCCGCCATTTATGCCCCGGCACTAATGCCCATAACCGTTTCTACCTTGGCCGAAGCAAATATATTTGCTGAAGCCGGCTATCAGGATATTTTATATGCAGTGGGTTTAAGCCCAAATAAATTGCCGCAAGTTAATGCGTTATTGCAAAAAGCGATTACGTTTACCGTGGTTATCGATAGTATGGCTGCGGCAAACCAGCTAAGCCAAAATGCTGCCCAGCTTAGCAATGTATTACAGGTAGCCATAGAGATTGATGTCGATGACCATCGCGCTGGGGTAAAAGCCAGTGATCCACAATTGCTGGATATTGCCCAGCGTATTGAGCAGACGGATAACCTGAGGTTCGCAGGGGTCATGGCCCATGCGGGGGCGTCTTATCAGTGTTTTGATGCGCAGTCACGTAATCAAATGGCGCAACAGGAGAGTCAGCAGGTGTTACTTGCGGCGAAAACGTTGGCCGACCACGGCTTGCCCTGCACGATGATCTCCGCAGGATCCACACCCACGGTGCTTGCCGCAGCCAGCCATGAGGGACTGACGGAACTGCGCGCCGGCGTGTATGCGACATTTGACTTGGTAATGGCCGGGTTGGGGGTATGTGCTTACACCGACATCGCGCTAAGCGTGTTAACCAGTATTATCGGTCATCAACAAGAGAAAGGCTGGGTGATGATAGATGCAGGCTGGATGGCATTGTCTAGAGATAAAGGAACGAGTGGGCAACCGCTGGACTGTGGCTATGGTTTGGTGTGCGATGCACACGGCAATGTGTTAGACGGCTGGTATGTCAGTCAGACTAATCAGGAGCATGGCATTATTGAGCATCGCGATGGTTTGCCGGCGGATCCCACTGTATTCGCTTACGGCAATATGCTGCGAATTCTGCCCGTACATGCATGTGCTACGGCTGCTCAGTTTAACCATTATATGGTCACTAACGATAACCAAACCTGCAGCGATAGTTGGCAGCGTATAAATGGCTGGTAAAACCGCAGAGCGACTATTATCTATAGGCTCTGCGGTTGATTAGCTTACCGCCTGGAAAAACAGCGGCTGATATTATCAGGGTTAGAAGCGGAAGGTTGCTTTGGTATACAGGAACCGGCCCCGGGGATTGTGAATACCGCCTACGTAACCGTAAAGGTCAGAATCGCCGTTACCGATGGCAAATGGAGGTTCTTCGTCAAACAGATTATTCACGCCCAACACCAACCGCACACTGTCAGATACGTTGTAGCCGCCTTGTAAATCGACTAAAAATTGCGAGTCGACCATGCGAGACTGATTGTCTTCAAAATCCAGAATACCGTCGAAATCAATGTCCGGTGTATCTTCGAACTCACCGATATAGCTAATATTTAAATTGGCATCAAACGCGCCTAGCATCCAGGTAGTACCAAATAGCCAACGGTTTTCCGGATAGCCATACTCTCCAGTGTAATCAAGCCCATCTTTTTCAAACTCGTTCATGTATGACCAATCAAGATTAAACTTAAGTTCGCCATAATTGTTGAGCGAAAGCCCATAGTTTGCACTGAAATCGACCCCGGAAGCTTCCTGTGAAGAGACGTTTTGATAGGTGTTGAAGATTTTTTGTATTACCCCTAGCGATTCGCCAGCTTGGGGGGCCAAACGTACACAAATTTCACTGTTCTGATTATTACACTCAGCGTCATACACCAAGCCAAATTGTTGCTCATCAATCTTATTGTCCTGAGTAATACTCCACACATCAATACTCAAACCCAGCGCCTCCACCGGAGCCCAGATAACACCGACGTTCCACGACTCTGACTCTTCTGCTTCAAGGCCCGGGTTGCCCGAGAACTGAATATTATAATCGAGAGATTCACAATCCAGACCGGTGGCGGCGCACCGATACTGATCTACAAAAAACACACTTTTTTCTGACGGCCCTAAACCAACCTGAGCCAAAGAGGGCGCCCGAAAGCCTTGTGCCCACGAGCCACGAACCGTTACTTCATCGGTGGGCGCCCAGCGTAGGGCAACTTTAGGGTTGGTAGTGCTGCCAAAGTCGCTGTAATGGTCATAACGCCCGGCTAATTGTAATTCAAGCTGTTCAGCTAATGGAATAGACAGTTCAAGATAGGCAGCATATTGATCGCGTTCAGCTTGTGCTGAGACCGATTCGGTACCGAAAATAAGCCCACGCTGGAACTGGATATCCGGAATATCAGAAACTTCTTCTTCGCGGTACTCCACGCCTGCCGCCATCATTACCACATCATCGCCGAAATCGAATGCTTCTCCTGTAATGTGAGCGTCTACGCTGGTCATACGCGATTCGCCACGGCGAACCAGACTGGTGGTAATATCGTTAATGACTTCATCCGGGTTAGTCACCCCGCCGAAAGGGTTGTAGTTACCCAGATTAATTTGGTCTTGCAGCCAATCAACCCGCACCCAACCCTGCGACTGGTTGCCTGACTGTTCGGATTTACTGCGCCCTTTTTGTATCGAAGCTTCCCAATCATAATCCATAAATACACCGCGCAGCCCAGCGACCATACGTAATGTATCGGTAGAAATATCCCATCGGCGCGCGCCGGCATCGACCGGACGATAACGACCGATTTCAATATCCTGGCCAAACGGATTATCAGGGTGTGTTCCGGGCACAGTCAGGCCGGCATCTTCATCAAGCGGTGTAGCGGCACCGCCAGCTTCCGAGGTATTGTGCTGAACCGCGACTTCCATAAATGCGGTTACATCAGCGTTTATCTGGTAATCAAACTGGCCAATTAAGCCTACCCGTTCCGCCTTAGGAATGGTCAAACCGTACGGGCCGTAGTCAAACAGACAACTGCCAGATTCAGTCGCGCTGTCTTCCGGGCAGTCCGGGTCAATAGTTTTCACCCCATCGACATAAAAATAGCCCGGGTAGCCCCGCGAGGAACGAAAGTCCATGCCACCATAAGCTGATTGATTTGCCGTACCGTACTGGCCCATTTCGTCGGCCGATAGGCGGCTATTGTTAAAATAATCGAGTATAACAGTAGAGCTACTTTTATCTGACTGCGCGCCCCATACCATGCTGGCTGTCGTTTCATCATAGCTTGGACCAGTTGTGCCACCATAGCCTAGGTTGAGTTCAAGGCCTTCAAAATCTTTCTTCAGAATGACGTTCACTACGCCGGCAACCGCATCAGAGCCATATATAGCGGATGCGCCGTCTTTTAGAATATCGATTCGTTCAATGGCAGACACCGGAATGGAGTTTATGTCTACAAATGAATTGGTAATACTTTCAGCAAAAGCACTGATAGCAACCCGTCGTCCGTTAATTAAAACAAGCGTTGCATCTGGCCCCATCCCCCGTAACGATACTGCGGCGGCGCCATTTGCAGTAGAGTCTTGGCTATTGCCCCGGGTGGAAAACGTCCCTGCGCCAGTAGAGGGCATACGTTCCAGTAATTGTTGTAAATTTTCATAGCCCATGCCATCAATCATCGAGGCATCAATACTTTGAATTGGCGAAGGCCCTTCCATATCAGTACGTTTAATTCTTGAACCAGTTACAGCAATACGCTCGACCTCGTTGTCTGCGCCTTGGGTTTGTTGAGCCAGTGCCGTAGGGATAGTAGATACGCCGAATATAGCCAGGCTGACTGCCATGGCGGTGCGCTTAACACCTTGTTTCATTTGTATTTCCTTATCGATGAGTGTGAAAGTAGTTATTACTACACTTTTATGAATAGCATTAAATATGACCACTATGCAATCATGCGAAAACACTAATACGTAACAAAGCGTGTAAATATTATGCAACTTACTAAGCCCGTCATAGCTGCAGCCAAGCCGGGTAGCAAACCTGTATTGGCAACAGGAATGGAGTAGCAAAAATTGAGTAGACACCCATCGAAATTACTAGGTTTTGGAAAGGTTTTGGAAAGACACCCACCGCAATTACTAGATACTTAGCGTGGCGTTCTGAAGTAATTAGCAATTAAAAAAATTAGAAGGACATCCATACCGAATAGAAGGTCAACGTACGATTAATCAGTTACTCATATTAAAAAGGCCGGCGTAGGAGTTCACACCACCGCTATGCGGATAGCCACTTACGAAGAGGCTTGGAAAGAATTGAGTAGACACCCAAGCCATTTTCAAAAAACGTGTTGGAGAAACACCCATTGAAATTACTAGGTTTTGGAGAGATCCCCACTGCAATCACCAGATACTTAGCGTGGCGCACTGAAGTAATTAGCAATTGAAAAAATTAGAAGAAAATTAGAAGGACATCCATACCAATCCCAGTGTTAAAGGCGGGCTATACGCCCGCCAGTAGATTTCTACAGGTTAGAAACTATATGTTAGCTTGCCATAAGCATAACGGCCCTGGAAACCGTACGGAGAAAAGTTAGGGTAGGGAATAACATAATCAAACTGGCCAACATCAGGAGCGTCAGTGATTACTGCGGACTGGGGATACTTATCGAATAAATTATTTACACCAAGCTTCAACTGTAAATCTTCGGTAATAAAATAACCGACTTCGGTATCGACAATAAACGCTGTATCGACGGTAACATCTCCAGTTTGCGTAGAGCCGGGTTGGGTAACTTCACCAAAATAATTACCGCGTAATAGTAACGAGACCTTTTCGCCTTGCCAGTTTGCCGTAATATTGGCTTTTGTTTTGGGAGCGGCATTTTCAAGGCGAGAACGCTCACGTCTTGCAAATAGACTCTCCGGGGCGAACAGATCCGCAGGGCCCGCCGTAGCAATAACTTCACTTACCTCGGTTTCGTTATAATTAGCTCCCATAGAAAGGTTCAATGATCCTTCGGCGATATCATCTATAGTGTAATTAGCAACTACATCAACCCCTTCGGTCCGGCTGTTCACGCCGTTAATAAAGAAGCGCACGGCGCCTACGCCTTCAATATTATTGGCATTGAAAACCTGCGTAACTATAGCGGCCTCATCATCGCTATCCCCCAGTGTTTCTGATAGCACTACGCGGTCATCAATGTCGATACGATAAGCATCAGCAGTGATAGTCAGGCGTTCTATGGGAGACCAGGTGAAGCCAAGGCTCACATTCGTTGATTCTTCTGCGTCCAATTGGCTCCCCCCTAATGCTTGCGCTGCAGTACTGGTAGAGGAAATAGTTCCAACTTCATACGCTACCCCGTTGATGAAATTAGTACTGACAGAAGTATAAAACTGTTGTTGTAAAGAGGGGGCTCTAAAGCCTGTACTAACGGAACCACGCACAGAAAATGTATCGCTAAACATATAACGGGTGGCAAGTTTGCCGTTAGAGGTAGAACCAAAATCAGAGTAATCTTCGTATCGGCCGGCCAGGGTAATATTCCATTGCTGGGTAATATCAGCATCCAGGTCGATATAAAAAGCATAGCTATCTCGATCTTCATCTACCCGCGCGGCATCCGAAAAATAAAGTGCGCCTTGGGCAAATAGCCTATCTGATTGATAAACCGGGTTACCTGTCTCATCAACCACCGGGTTACCATTTTCATCAATAGCTTGAATATTTGTATAAGCAGCCTCGTCACCTGAGCTTATTTCGAACTCATCGATACGGTATTCAGCGCCCAGTGCGAACGATAGCGGCGAGAATAACCCGTCAATGTCAATAAAGCGGGAAGCATCAAAGCTAAAGGTAGTTTGCTGATTAGCTAATTGGCCGCCGTAGAATTGGGTGGGTGTCTGGCTAAGGTATGTGGGGTTGGCGGTGTTATAAGTCGTATAGTCGACTTCATTACTACCTGTAACTACACTGGCGTTGTAGTCCCAGTGTTCGGAACTGCCTTTCACTCCCGCCAACACTGACCAATCCTGAATTTCTGCTAAAATTTGTGGGGTAAAGCCGTTAGGGTAGATATCCTGAATAAATAGTCCCTCGTCTGCGGCTTCCCGAAAAAAGGCCCCCGTTACACTTTCTTTATCCTGAAAGGTCAATGTCGAATATAGCTCGGCCTTGCTGTTCAGGTAATAGCCAGCATTGGCTAGCAGCGTGTAAGACTCCGTGTCGGGAGAACCAAAATTAAACCGGTCGCGGTTAACGGTAAGTTCGCGCTGGTCGAAGTTACCATCAGCGGTTAACGGGTAAGTATCTCCGTCATCATAACCACCGCGATTGGTTCTATTGGCATTGGCTATTTCCCCGGTGATATTAATATAGCCATCATCACCTAATGCCAGCCCTGTATTAGCAGTAAAATTAATATTTTCGCCATCGTTGCGATTAATATCGTCGCCGTAGATACCGGTAACACGGTTGGCACCGTTTTCATTCGGTACGATATTCCCTTGCTCGTCGGTTAAAATACCGGTTAGTTCAGGTACTCCATCAAGTTCAGTGAAATAACTGCCGGCTGAAACGGTAACCGAACCGCCTTCAGCAGCATCTTTGGTAATAATATTAATAACGCCAGCAATAGCATCTGAACCATATTGGGCCGCCGCGCCATCGCGTAGAATTTCAATGCGTTTAATCGCCGCGGATGGAATAGCGTTAAGATCTACCGAAACTGAACCGCGTCCTGACGTACCGTTGAGGTTAAGTAATGCACTTGTGTGAAAACGCCGACCATTTAATAACACCAAGGTTTGATCCGGCGCGAGGCCCCGCAATGAAGCAGGTTTGATATGTTCTGTCCCATCCACCAGTGAAGGTTGGTAGAAGTTGAAGCTTGGTACTACATTCTGTAATTGACGGCTGATATCGTTAAAGCCGCCCGCATTTAAAGTGTCTTCATCTATCAAATCTACTGGTACGTTGCTTTGAACTACGGAGCGCCCAGGCCGACGAGTTCCTAAAATCAGGATTTGTTCAGTTTCAGGCTCATCCGTCGCTTTATTCTGTTCGGCCTCCTGGGCATACGAGACTGGCAGATAGCTGGCGGCTATAAGTGTTGCGGCAATAGGCGAAAGTGCGAATGCTTTCATGTGTGTTCATCCTCAGTAATAACAATAATACGTGATTTGTCGTATGGTGTTTTGTTATAGCTGTAATGACCTGCACTTCTTATTTATGAGGCTTTATCGTTACAGAAGGCGCGATGTTACCAAAATCACCGCGGGGGGAAAGCGATTTACTTACGTATTGGCGGCAAAAAGGGATGACTTAAAGCTGGTCGTACGACTCCGGTAGTAAATAGGAGGCCGTAAGTGGCTTGAAGGTAGCTTGAAAGGATAGCTTGAAAGGCATTCATGCGCAGACACTGTGGCCTGTAAGAAGCTTAAGACATCCATATTCCAGAACCGTGGCTAGCAACGTGCTTGCAAGACACCCACAGTAATGGCCGGCATTAATTTTTAAGGCGGAAAACGGGCGGGAAGTGAAAGTTCAAAACTGAGTTGTAGTGAATATAAATCTGATAAAAAGTAAGGATAGCCCTGTGAAGGCGTGGGTTCGTAACTTTCAAAGCTATATTAGCCAACAGTAGCCAAAAGCAAAATTTAGTCGCGGCATAGCGCTGATAGGAAAATAAAAAGAAACTTAAGAGACATCCATATTCCAGAACTGTGGCTAGCAACGCGCTTGCAAGACACCCACAGTAATGGCCGGCATTAATTTTTAAGGCGGAAAACGGGCGGAAAGTTAAAGTTCAAAACTAAGTTGTCAGAGAATATAAATCTGATAAAAAGTAAGGATAGCCCTGTGAAGGCGTGGGTTCATAACTTTCAAAGCTATATTAGCCAACAGTAGCCAAAAGCAAAATTTAGTTGCGGCATAGCGCTGATAGGAAAATAAACAACGTCCTATTGTATGACGGCCTTGATATATATCATCAATAGAAGACATGATAGGAAGGTGACGAAGGTATTAAAGGCTGGTTTGTTTTTACAAGCCATAGCTCTTGGTATTTTAACCAAACAGTCGTTGTGCATTACGTCTGTCGGCAATACGACTGAGATTATGATTGTTGCGATACCGCAGCAAACTTTCTATATCCCCTGCGGCCCGGTGAAAACACTGCTCAAAACCCTGCGTCAACGCTAACCATTGCTCCGGTTTCAGTCCTAACTGGTGTAAGAGGGGCGCCAACGTATCGCTGAGGCAGGACTTGCCTTTTATCTTAATGCGGCCTGTAGTGTTTATCAGTACCAGATAATCAGTAAAGCTAAATGGTATACAAGAACGGGATGGGCACAGTGTTGTTTGGTCATTAAAGGCCATTAAGGGTGCCACCGGGCGCTGACGGTGGCTATGGCGTAGCCGGTGACGAATGCTGGTATACAACGACGCTGCGGGCGTGGAGACAATGCCCGCGCGAACCGGATTAAGGTCTACATAGGCCATGCAGGCTAACAACGCCGTGTCACTTAATAATGCCTGGGATTTAAAGCGTCCTTCCCAGAACCGCCCGGTACACTCATCTTCCTGATTGGCCTGACGTGCGATGTACTCATTAAGCGCCCGCATAAACCAACTGATGTCGGCTAACCGCTCTCGCCAAATACCAGCGGTGGCTTCCACCGTAGCCACTTCTGCCTGAGACAGGCTTCGACGCTGCTGCGGACAAAGGTATTTAGCACTTAGCAATGTGCCTTTATATAAGCGGTGCCAGCGCTGTAATACTGCCACTGTAGTCAGGGTATCCGCCAGGGGCTTATCAATATGCAGTACCACATGAGTGTGGTTACTCATCACTGCATAGGCACATACATCGATAGCAAAGATACCCGCAAGAAAATGCAGTCGCTTTTCAACCCAGGCGCGGCGATGCTCGTAACTGTGGCCGGTCAGGACATCGTTACCACATAGCCAGGCACGCCTTACGCAGCGTGATATACAGTGATAATAAGGCGTATCATTGAGGCAAATCTGGGTCTTTCTGGCGCTGGGCATAACAATAAATACAGTTGAAAGTAATAAGGCCAGTATAGGCTTAAAGCGGGCAATGACTACGGTTCAAAAGATCAGGTTATGCTGTAAACAAGGGTGGGGGATAGGCAATTGATGAAGAGGTTGTTACTCGGAAGCCAGGAATGGGTGTCTTGCGAACCCAGGAATGGGTGTCTTTCCTACATCTATTGCCAATGCCCTTATCGAGAAACCTGGAGTGGGTGTCTTATAGAGACGTTATAGAGACGCTATTGAGATGTGTTATTGAAAGGTGTTTATCGGCAAACTTTCTATCAGCAAGTTACTGTATTTTGTTTTAAGGCTTGATCGATGGTTATCGGTATTTATGGTAGTTAGCAAAATAGAAAATAGCAGGCCCAGGGCCTGCTATTTTACTTAGCTGTAAAAACAGAGGTAAGCGGTAGGAGTAGAAATTTTTACGTCAAAAGATAAGTTTGCATCAACCGTAAACTGGCTGCCCGCCGGATACTGCTGCCAGGTTTCTGAGCCGGGAAGTTTAACCGACATTTCACCTTCCATAACTTTCATAACCTCATGTTTTGAGGTGTTAAAGGTATATTCACCTGCCGACATTACACCCGAGGTACATGGTCCGTTTGCTGATTCAAAAGCAATGGACTTTACCTTATCATCAAAATAACTATTTACTTCAAACGCCATACGTTCCTTTCCTTTTTCCATTAACATAAAAGCGTATTGTGACGCATACAATTACAAAAGGCGAACTGGATAAACGGCCCCAAAAACTCTCCATAGGTTTTGTAGTATGTTTATTGGCTATAGCAGAGCTGTAAATTGTTGGAAGAGCAGCCTCTGGATGAAAGTTGGGCAACTGTATCCGGCGCAACGGCGCGCATTAATATATTTCAAAGATTAACCGCCCTAACAGAATAGGGTGACTAAAATAAGTCACCCAACAGGTATAGCAAGTATGAGTAGGGGATACGGTTCGCTTGCATTGCTATACTATGGCTAAATTAAGATTTTATACAATCTGAATCCGGCGAGGTTTATTAGCTTCGGGGATCTGACGCATTAAGTCCACATGCAGCAAACCATTAGTTAATTCTGCCCCTAAAACTTTGACGTGATCGCCCAATTGGAACGTTTTATCAAAATTACGAGCGGAGATACCTTTATGCAAAAATTTGCGCTGAGTATTCTCGCTGCTTGGGCGACTATGTCGGTTTCCAGTAGTTTCGGCCTGAGTTACTGCCTCGCTATTTACGTTTCCAGTATTGTGGTCAGCATCGTCCTTGGTGCCATTTGCTTGCTCGCTTGAAGTCTGCTTACCGCGAACAGTAAGAGTATTACCCTGTGCTTCAACCGTAATCTGCTCGCGATTGAACCCGGCTAGCGCCATAGATATTCGATATTTGTCATCGCCCAAAACTTCAATATTGTACGGCGGGTAGGCCCGCTGATTATCTTTACGATGCGCAGATTCAATCAAGGAAGACAGCTGGTCAGATCCGATAAAAGAACGGTAAAGTGGCGATAAGTCGATGTTTCTCATTATAATATCCTTAATAAAGCAATATTTAACATTCAGCCCCGCTAGCGGCAGCGTTATGTTAGGGTTGATAATAAATTATTGGGTTTGCACGTAGTGTTGCTTTTTCTCCGCGCTTATTGCTATGACACTATTTTGCGTTAGTTGACCTAACAGAGTCACGCTGTGAAACGCTGATGCGCTGTGTTTTTTTCTCATCCGGCAGATTTTCTTCTATATCGATATGCAATATCCCAGCTGCCATACTCGCGCCAGTAACTGTCATCTGAGCGTCTAGTTTAAACTCACGGTGAAAATTCGTATCCATAATTTCTCTATGAGAGAAATGTCGTGACACTTCACACTTATTGGGTACAGGTCTTTCGCCCTTCACCCGAAGTATATTGTCTTGAGTTTCAACCGCTATCCATGAGCGATTAAAGCCTGGAATAGCTAAAGAGATTCGATATTTTCCCGCGCTGAGCACTTCAATATTATAGGGTGGAAAGTCTTGGGTCTTGGTAACAGACTTCGGCCTGTTAAAAGATGATAGTGGGCTAGCAGGCCCGGAATACATACGAGAATAGGGTGACAAATCGATGTTTCGCATGATCATATCCTTGTTATTAAGCAATATGTTGTTGGCTTGCCCCGCGCCGCGGCAGCAAAATTAAGGGCCTAGGTCTCCAGGCCCTTAAGGAAAAGTGAGCAGCGTATTATTCGCTGTCTTTGTTTTCTATATAGCGCTGACCGATTTCAATCCGCCGAGGCTTCTTGGCTTCGGGTATTTGTCGCTCAAGGTCAATATGAAGTAGGCCGTCAGCAAGGTTAGCTCCTGTTACCTTAACATGATCACCTAGCTGAAATTTGCGCTCGAAGCTTTTTTCCGATATTCCTTTGTGCAGGTATTTACGAGCAGTTTTATCATTGTCTGCTTCAGCTTTCTTGCCCTGTACACTAAGGGTATTATCCTGAGCTTCAATAGTAATATCATCATTACCAAAACCGGCTACAGCCATTGAAATTCGATAATGATCGTCGCCTAACAGTTCGACGTTATAGGGCGGATAAGTGCTTTGGCTGTCAGCTCGGTTGGCAGCATCAATTAATGAAGCCAAACGGTCAGAACCAATAAAAGAGCGGTAAAGTGGAGATAGATCGATAGTACGCATAGTCATATCCTCGATTAAAAGCAATATGTTTAATTAGATGCCCCAGTTACCTGGCGGCGGTTATTGTCAGCCTGCTCGTGCAGCGCCGACAATACCTATATAGAATCCTTTTACCGCTTTTCAATAGGCTAATTTGAAAAAAATTAAATTAAATTTTTAAGCCAGCGATCTGTGGCAGGCAGGTAGCTTTTTTCCGGAAAAGACCATAACACAGTAGTCGCTTTACCCTTGAGTGTTTCTATAGGTACAAAACCAAAGGCGCGCGAGTCAGCACTGTTGTTACGATTGTCTCCCAATACCAGTACGTGATGTTTAGGAACTGTTACAGGGCCGAATGTGGCATAGGTAGATCTGGTCTGTGATACTCGTAACCTGTGGGTTGGCATTAACCCAGCTTCAAGAAAAGTCTGCGACCCGCTCTTTTCATATGATGAGGTTATACCGTTTATTTTCAATCTATTATTCTGCATCTCAATCCTATCACCAGGCACCCCAATTACCCGTTTAACCAACAGTTTGTCAGCAGTATCGGAATCTATCACCACAATATCTCCGCGTGCTGGCGAACGCTGAGTCATGATGCCTATATCAGTAAAAGGGATATCTAAACGATACGCTGATTTGTCTACTAAAATACGATCGCCTATATGGATAGTCGGCAACATAGAGCCTGAGGGGACGTGGTACCAGTCGGCGAAGCTACTTCGAATACTTAATAGGCAAAGAAGAAAAAGAACAAAGCCCCAGTTTTCCTTGGCAGCTAAGCAAAATCGTTCGACCCGGCCATTTATGTTGCTCATAATTTTTACTCCTTTATCCATATTCAGTGTTTACTTTGGGTGTCTTACTAAACAGCGTTAATCATCGTTACCAAAGGTGGCTGTCTTGTTAATGCTGTTTCAAGAAGCGTTGCGCAAGCATTACTTACTACATCCTTGTGATTTGCTGTTTTCATATGGGTGTCTTACTAAACACTGTTTTCATATGGGTGTCTTACTAAACATTACTAAATAGCGCCTTTCATCGGCGTTACCAGAGATGGCTGTCTTTCCAATGTCTTCCATTTCCAATGATTTTCAATGCTAATTTCCTATAGACGCTAAGGTAGTAGTCTGACGGCGTGAAGATAAATTACAGTAAGGGACAAAAAAGCCCGCGGCTGGCGGGCTTGGGTAGGGTTAACTCAAGGAATTATTTATGGCGGGCCTGGAGTACGCTGATAGCATCACTTAACGACATATCGCTGGCTTGCAGCAACACTGTTAAATGATAAAGCAAGTCAGCCGCTTCGTTTTTAAGCTCCTCGGTATCATTGACCGTGGCTGCTAGCGCGGTTTCAACACCTTCTTCGCCCACTTTCTGAGCGATACGTTTAATTCCTTTGGCATACAAGCTAGCGGTGTAGCTAGACGTGGGGTCCGCGGTTTTGCGCTCGGCTAGTACCCGTTCCAAGTCGGCTAGAAATGTGAAATCAGCAGGTTTAGAGGTAAACCAGCAGCTTTCTTCACCAGTATGGCAGGTGGGACCATTAGGGGTGGCCATGATCAATAATGAATCATGGTCACAATCGCAACCTGCTTCCACCAGGTCTAATGTATTGCCTGAAGTTTCCCCTTTTTGCCATAAACGCTGCTTAGAACGGCTGAAAAAGGTCACTTTCCCACTGGTTAGGGTCGTTTCTAATGCTTCGGGGTTCATATATCCCTGCATCAGTACCTTGCCGCTAATTGCATCCTGCACTATCGCCGGCAGCAGGCCATCCATTTTTTCCCAGGCCAGTTCAGCCATATTGGAGATATCGATAATCATCGAATCAGTCCTTATTTCGTAGGTGGGCTTTGCGCATGGGGATACCCGCAGCCGATAAATACTCTTTGAGCTCCTGCATATCGATAATGCCTTTATGGAATACCGAGGCAGCTAATGCGCCGTCCACGTCAGCCTGCTCGAATACGGCTCTGAAATGTTCAATCGCGCCCGCTCCGCCTGAGGCTATCAAAGGAATCTGGCAGGCTTCGCGTACCGCGGTAAGTTGACGTACGTCATACCCCTGACGTACTCCATCCTGGTTCATGCAATTAAGTACAATCTCGCCAGCACCGCGGCTTTGCACTTCCTTTATCCACTCCACCGTCTGCCAGCGAGTTTGCTGGGTGCGGCTTTCATCACCGGTAAATTTATAAACCTCATAACGATCATTTTGTTCGTTATAAAAGCTATCAATACCGATTACCACACATTGCTGACCATATACATCGTGCAATTGGTTAATCAGGTCGGGGTTAGTCAAAGCTGGTGAATTAATCGAAATTTTGTCGGCGCCCATTTCAAGGATGCGGCCAGCATCTTCTACTGACTTAATTCCACCCGCTACACAAAATGGGATATCGATGACCTGAGCAATGCGGCTTACCCAGCTTTTGTCTACCACCCGCTTATCGGAACTGGCAGTAATATCATAGAAAACCAGCTCATCAGCCCCGGCCTGAGCATAACGTTCAGCTAGCGGCACTATATCACCGATAATTTCGTGATTACGAAATTGAACACCTTTTACCACTTTGCCATCGCGCACATCAAGACAGGGGATTATCCGTTTTGCCAGCATTCAATTGCCTCCTTCACGGTGAATTTACCTTCCAGTAGGGCACGGCCTAAAATAACGCCGTCAACCTGACTAGGACGCAGCGCACGAATATCATCCAGCCCGCCGATGCCACCAGAAGCTTGCCACGATACCGCCGGAAATTGTGCCTTCATTTGTTCATAAAGCGCAACATTAGCCCCTTGCAAGGTGCCGTCACGGCTGATATCGGTACACAATACGTGCGCTACGCCCACCTCTGCAAAATCGGCCAGCAACGTTTCCAGTGCTACGCCAGAGCTTTGCTGCCAACCATGGGTCGCAATAAACTTGTTACCATTGTCATCAATATTGACATCTAGCGCCAAGACTATTGCGTCGCTGCCGTATTTGGTTATCCAGTGCTTAACCAGGGCGGGCTCTTGGACGGCTAATGAGCCTATAACCACGCGGCTAACCCCAGCGGCTAATAGCTGCGCAACATCCTCTTCACGTCGAATACCACCGCCGGCCTGAAACTGCATTCGCTTGGTATCGACCATGGCCCGAATAAGGTCAAGTTGACGTTTGTCGGTGTCTTTAGCGCCAGTCAGGTCCACAATATGCAACCAGGTGGCGCCATCGTCTGCATAACGATGAACAACATCTACTGGATCCAGCTTGTATTCTGTCTTTTGGTCGTAGTCGCCCTGGTACAAACGCACCACGGCGCCGTCAATTAAATCTATTGCAGGTATAATCATTACAGGTTCACAAAGTTAGTCAAAAGCTGAGCTCCGGCATCACCAGAACGTTCAGGGTGAAATTGCACACCGTAAAAATTGTTATGGCCAATAGCGGCAGAAAAAGGCTGACCATACTCGCAACTGGCCAGCGTGTGTTCATACACAGGCACGGCAAAACTATGCACAAAATAAAAATAGGTGTGATCAGCGATACCGGCAAATAACGGATTGTTACCGGTACTTGTCACCGTGTTCCAACCCATATGGGGGAGCCGTTGGCCATTAGCCTGCAGGCGTTTCACCTGGCCAGGCATCAATCCTAAGCAGTCGATGTCGCCCATTTTGCTTTCAGCAGAACTTTGCACCATCATCTGCATCCCCAGGCAAACGCCCAGCACCGGCTGAGTCAGGCTTTGCAAAGTAGCCCCCAGCTTTTTGGTATGGATACTCTGCATCGCCGCCGAGGCCGTACCTACGCCGGGCAAAAACACTTTGTCGGCAGCTTTTATCACACTATCCTGGTCCGACACTTCAACGGTCACGCCCAGGCGTTCCAACGCAAAGCGTACTGACGAAATGTTGGCGCAACCGGTGTTAACAATAACAATACGCTGGCTCATTACAGTGCTCCTTTGCTACTGGGCAGCGCATCTCCCTGGCGGGAAATAGCCTGACGCAACGCCCTGCCGAACACTTTGAATAAACTTTCCACCTGATGATGCGCATTACCTTCACTCGTTGAAAGGTGTAATGACAGACCCATACTCTGGGCCATCGAATAGAAGAAATGTTCTACCATTTGAGTGGCCATTTCGCCCACCCGATCCTGGGTAAAGCTTGCTTCAAATTTAAGGTGAGGGCGGTTCGAAATATCCATGATGCATTCAGCCCGGCACTCATCCATTGGTAACGCAAAACCAAAACGTCCGATGCCCCGTTTATTGCCTAACGCTTTCTTTAGCGCCTCGCCAAGGGCCAACGCGGTATCTTCTACGCTGTGGTGATCATCAATATGCAAATCGCCTGTCACTTCCACTTGCATTTCAAAGCCGCCATGGGTCGCTATCTGGTCCAGCATATGGTCAAAAAAGCCAATGCCGGTAGCCATATGGCTCTTCGCTGTAGAGTCCAAATCCACCCGCACCCGAATGTCGGTTTCCGAGGTTGTGCGAACCACCTCAGCAATACGGGAGGAGGCCAGCAATGTTTTTTCAATATGCTGCCAGTTGTTTTGTTCGCGGTTATACAAAATACCTTTTATGCCCATATTTTGGGCCAACTGCATATCAGTTTGACGATCGCCAATGACCACCGAACGGGTAAAGTCTACTTTTCCTTGCTGCAAATAATCGCTTACCAGCCCTAGTCTGGGCTTTCGGCATGCGCAGTTGTCTGCATCCACGTGGGGGCAAATCAGTACGTCGTCAAACATGACGCCCTGACTGTTAAAGATTTGCATCATCAAATTGTGGGGCGCATCAAAATCGGCTTGGGGAAAACTATCCGTTCCCAAACCATCCTGATTAGTGACCATAACCAGCTTAAAGCCAGCCGCCTGGAATTTTAGCAACACGGGGATAACCGCCGGCTCAAATACCAGCTTATCGAGCTTATCCAGTTGCTTATCAACCGGTGGCTCTTCAACCAGGGTGCCATCGCGGTCGATAAATAAAATTGCTTGTTGGCTCATGCCGACGCTCCTGTTGTTTGGACAAAGGCTTTAATCAGGGCGATAAGACGCTGATTTTGCGCTTCATTACCTACCGTAACCCGTAAGCAATGTTGTAAGTTCAGTTGTTTTGACTGGTCCCGAATCAGCATGCCATGCTCTACCAGATAGGCCATCAGTGCTGGGCTTTGTGCATAGCGAAACAACACAAAATTGGCGCGTGTGTCGCCGGTAATGTCAAATCCGGGTAGTGCAGCTATGGTGTTCTTTAGCCACTGCTTTTGCCGGTTGATAAAGTCGACCTGCAGTTCAATTTTTGCTTTACCTTCGGCGTTTAGAGCCTGAGCTGCAATTTGTGCCACTGGCTCTGCCAAGGGATAAGGAGCAATGACTTTCATCAAGGCAGCGATAACGGGCGCGTTCGCCAAAGTGAAGCCACACCGCAAACCGGCCAAAGCAAACGCTTTAGACAGAGTGCGTAAAATAACCAGGTTAGGGTAGTCGGCCAGCTTGTCAGCCCAGCTATTTTGCTTATCAAATTCAATATAAGCTTCATCTACCACTACCAGAGCCGTGTCACTGAAATGCCTGACTATACGGTCCAGGTCGTCAGCATCCACGGTAGTGCCGGTGGGATTGTTCGGAGCGCAGATAAAGACCAGGTTTACCTCACCGGTAGCACAAATAGAGGCCACATCTAACGAAAAGTCGGCATTTAAGGGCGCGTGCTTTACCCCAACATTACACGTCTGCGCGCTAATGGCATACATACCGTACGTAGGAGGGCAAATGAGAATGTTATCTTGCCCAGGAGTACAAAAAGTACGAATAAGCAGCTCAATGCCTTCATCTGCGCCCCGGGTTACGATAAGTTCGTTATTGCTTACCCCAGCATATTGGGCGTAGGCGTTCACTACCTCAGCAGGCTGACACGAAGGATAGCGGTTGAAACGGCTGCTATCCACACTGTATTCGTTGGCATAGGGCGATTCATTGGCATTGAGCCAATCCTGCCCGCCAGCAAATAAGCGACGCGCAGATTCATACGGTTGCAGGGCGACCAAATTATCGTTAATAAGCGTAGAAACGATATCAGACATTGCTATCATCCTTTAACGCTGACAACCGCAAACCCACGGCTTTTTCGTGAGCATCAAGACCTTCAGCCGCTGCTAACACCATAATGTCAGGACCTAAATTGCGTAGGCCGTCGGCACTCAATTCCTGCACCGTAAAGCGGCGCATAAAGTCTAGCAAACCCAGTGATGAATAGTTTTTAGCATAGCCATACGTAGGCAATACATGGTTGGTTCCTGAGGCGTAATCTCCCGCCGACTCGGGTGACCACGGGCCTAAAAACACCGAACCGGCATTTTTGATGGAGGCCATAGCGGCGCGGCTATCCTGCAGCTGCACAATTAAGTGTTCCGGCGCATAGCTATTGCTAACGGCGATAGCCTCAGCGCGATCCGCGGTTAAAATATAGCGGGCATTATCCATAGCCAATGTGGCAATTTCGTTGCGCGATAATGCAGCCAATTGTTTGCTCACCTCAACCTGTGTCTGTTCAATCAGCGCAGCAGAGGGGCTAACCAGAATTGCCTGTGAGTCAGTACCGTGTTCCGCCTGTGAAAGCAAATCAGCGGCAACGAACGCTGGGTTGGCAGTATCATCAGCCAATACCAGTACTTCTGAGGGGCCGGCAGGCATATCAATTGCCGCGCCGTCCGGACGCAGGCTAACCTGTTGTTTCGCCTCCGTAACAAAGCTATTACCGGGACCAAATATTTTATCTACCTGGCGAATGGTATCTGTACCCAGTGCCATAGCGGCGATCGCCTGCGCCCCACCACACAGGTATATTTCATCAATATCACACAAGCTGGCCACCAGGGCGATTTCAGGCGCTATAGCGCCTGATTTGTTTGGCGGCGTACACAATACTCGGCGGTTCACCCCAGCCACCAGGGCAGGGACACCTAACATCAAGGCCGTGGAGGGCAGCGGCGCCGTGCCACCTGGTATATATAAGCCTACCGCATCAAGGGCGGCGAAGCGCTGCTCGCATACTACGCCAGGGCTGGTGGTTAGCGTAATATCCTGCGGTTGCTGGGCCTGGTGAAACTGTTTGATATTCGCCATGGCCGTATTAATCGCATCAGCCACCTTTGGCGTCACTTGGGCAGCCAATGCATCTCGCTGCGCTATAGTTAATACCAATGACGATAAGTCAGCACAGTCAAACTTGCGTGTATACCGTAATAGGGCATCATCGCCTTCGGCTTCAACATCGGCAATAATCTCACTCACCGTTTGTTTTAACGCTGAGCTGTTTTTCAGTACCGGCCGCGCCAGAGCCTGGCGGCGGGCCGATGCATCCAGTTCGTTCCAGATAAGCATGTCGTTAACCCATCATTTTTTCAATTGGCATCACAAGGATTGAACGGCAGCCTAAATCTTTCAGCTTTTCCATCGTCTCCCAAAACAGATTTTCCGGGCTTACTACATGAATCGCCACGGTATCCTCGGCGCCCGCCAGTGGTAGCACAGTAGGGTTTTCAGCACCGGGCAGCAGGTCTTTCACCTCTTCCAAGCGCGCTTTAGGGGCATGCAGCATTATATATTTGCTTTCTTTGGCCTGCATAACGCCATCTATACGCGGTACCAAACGGTCGATAAGCTGCGCTTTTTCATCAGTGAAATCCCCAGCGCGTTTGATTAACACGGCTTTAGAGCGGAAAATAACGTCTTTTTCTACTAATCCATTGGCTTCCAATGTGGCGCCTGTTGATACCAGGTCGCAGATTGCATCGGCTACTCCAGCCCGGGGAGCCACTTCAACAGAACCTGTCAGCATCACTGCTTTTGCGTTGACGTTTTGCTCTTTGAAATAACGCTCTAGCAAGTATGGATAGGTTGTCGCGACCTTTTTGTTCTGTAAAGTATTAACGCCGTCATAGGCCATTTCATTGGGCACCGCGATAGATAGCCGACAACCGCCGTAGTCCATACGGCGTAACACCTCATACTCTGCAGGTTTACCCGCCGCCGCGCGTTCAAGCATTTTTTCTTCAAGCTCATTTTCGCCGATAAACCCCATATCTACCACACCGTCCATTACCAGGCCCGGGATGTCATCGTCACGGACCCGTAGCAGGTCAATATCTTCATTGGTAGAGTGGGCGATAAGCAGAC
Organism: Salinimonas sediminis; assembly: GCF_003429285.1. NCBI lineage: Bacteria > Pseudomonadati > Pseudomonadota > Gammaproteobacteria > Alteromonadales > Alteromonadaceae > Salinimonas > Salinimonas sediminis. The sequence goes on along the minus strand of NZ_CP031769.1, from coordinate 2,826,774 downwards.
GATCGCGAATATTAAGTTTAATGCCAATGGCTTTAAGCAGTTCGATACTATCTTTGCTTAATCGGCCGGATTTCTGTACCGCTATACGCAGTCTTCTGCTGTCACTCATAATGATTCCTCTATTACTGATTCTGGCGCTTAAAACGAAAAACCCCCGAAAGTTTCCTTCCGAGGGCCTAAGAAATCTTCATCTGCGCCACTGGAAGGAAACAATACCCTTCCAGCACGAACCTGAAAGGTTATGCTATATGGTGGTGATGATGGTTTGCAGCGCAGTTATACATAAGGTTGATAAATTCAAAATTTTTTAAGACCGGTAGACATTAATCAATTGAATCGCGATTTGCAACCCTTCAATTATCAAGTGCGCCATTTTTATGCTAAATGAAAAAGCATATTATATAACAGGGCCTCGCTCAGTGATTTTTGTCTTCTAAGAACTAAACTTTTAAAACTTTCCTACGGTACAAGTGAGTACGTCATTTCTTCACCTTCGGACTATGATGCGTTTACGTGGGGCAGTTGTCATTTTGGGTTGTGTGCACGTAGCCTCGGCAAACGCTGTTCTGGCTGCAGACAACTACACTTCGGTAAAACTAACCGAGCTTAACCCTGATGCTCAGTCTACGTGGAAACGCCTGGCTGACGAGCCTATTCATTATCCCCGTGCTCTGGCGTTTAATGAGGTGGCCGGTTGTTCCGTGGTTGATGTAACGATTAGCCCTGCCGGCCAGTTGCAGGATATCCGGGTAGTCCAGGCCCAGCCTTTTGATGTTATTAGTTTGCCAGCAGCGCAGCTGATTAAAAGCTGGCAGTGGTATAAGTCAGACAGCCTTCCTGCCCGAGAAGAGAACAAACAAATCAGGTTAGATTTTTGCTATAGCGGTGTGTCCGCCCAGGCGGCAGATAGTTTGTGTATGGCACAGGTGAAAAGGGCTTGCCAATAAAAAGGCGCCAGAGAATTTCCGACGCCTGTTCACAGTAGGTTTATCGCTGTTTATTGCTGGCGACGACGATAAAGCATTGCTGCGCCTGCCAGGCCAAATAACAGCGCGGTGGCCGGAGCATTTACATCAGCTACCGCAGCGGGGGTGATGATCGCGGGCTGTGCTTCTAGTTGGGTATATTGCGCGCCGGGTTGACTGAAGTTATAAAAACCAAAGCTTCCTGCGCCAAATTCACCCGTTAAGCTGAACTCTTTAGACCCATTGATAAACACTTCCACCAAGTCGGCGGTATAGGTAATATCAAAGTCGTAACTAACGTCGAACGCCCAGCCCGCATCGGCCAGGGTATTTGCCCGTGCAAGCTCGGTTACGCCCCGACTTTCTTTATGCTCCCACGCACCTTTATTGTAGCCCAGGCCACCGCTAACCAGCGATGCTGACATCCCGACGCTGGCGGTACCTAATTTACTGTGCGTTTGATCAGCCTGTTTCCAATCAATCAACAGAAAATCGGTTTTTGCAGAATTCACATCGCCTGCATTGTAACCGAGTACAAAGCCGACAAAATCATCATCCTGATTGCCGGAAACCGTCATTTGGCCTGAAATTGTTTTGCCCAGCATGTTCTCATTTGAATAGAACACTGTGGGTGAGCCATTTTTGCTCTGGGTGGCCAGTGTGCCGTCGGCATCGACTGTCCAAACGCCATCACCATCAGATTGCCAACTGCTTAAGTTCAGCAGCGCGCCGTGAGCGGTAAACGCCGACATTATAAAAGGCAAAGCTAAAGCGAAACGCTTCATATATGGTTTTCTCCAAGTGTATAACCACTCGCTGTTTAGCAACTAACGTACCCAATGTTGTAAAAGGCGTAAGAAAAACAAAATAATTAATAATTGCAGTGAGTAGGCGAATGCTTGAAACCGGTAGGAAACTAAAAAACCGGCTAACAGCAGCCGGTTTTTGAAGAGGGACAAACGCCCGTGCTCGCTGGCTCGGGCAAGGTGGAACACGCGCCTAATTCAGCTTTTGATCCACCCAAAATTTAGTGCCTTTAACAGTAGCCTGCAGCGCTAAGCCGCTTTCCGTCATTGAGTACACCGTTACATTACCCAGGTAACCCTCACCGGCCACGGAGGCCCCTTTATTACCTGCTTTAGCGGTGGCATCTGCATTCCCACCAGCCGTCCAGCCGTTTTCAATAAAATAGTTCAACGCCTGTTGGCTATGGAAAACCATGACCAGGCGATAGTCTTTCGCGCCTATCCCCAAACCGATGCCCCCTTCAGCCATATTCATATAGGTCTTCACGCCGGTGGCATTGTTGTTAACTACGCCATAACCTGTGCCCGCAGAAACAAAAATCACATTGATATTGGCATTGCTAAATACCGCGTATCCAGCAGCATCGCGCAACTGTGAACGGGTATCGGGTTTTTCCTGATACAGCCGGGACAGGGCATTTTCCTGCATATCCAGAATAGCCTGACGCTTTTGCGCTACAGTGCCATCTCCCATTGAAGCACAACCTGCCATTGCTATTAGGCCGGTAGCTAACGCTATACGTTTGAAATATCTCATAAATTTCATGGTAGTCTCCTATTGTATCCACGTCAGGCACATGGTACTTCGATTAGTTACAGCAAATATCGTGCAAATAGCACTTTTATGTTTGAATAACCACTAATACAGGCATAGGCAACGAAAGGTTTGGTTTAGTTACCGGATAAACACAAGCCAGTATTCAGGCATCTATTAAGCTTACTTGTTCAAAACTTTACTGATTCTTTACCGGCTTGGGGCAACTTAGCAAACAACTTAGCAAAATAGCGGGAAGCATAGCTTCCCGGGTGAAAGTGGGCGGGGCACTTCTAATTAAGTTGGGTAAGCGTGTAGCCTTTTTCTTCAAGCAGGGCCAAAACCCCTTCTTTTCCGGGCATGTGCAAGGTTCCCACCAAAATCAGTTCAATCTCGTCTGTCGCCATCATGGCTTCAATTTTAGGGAGCCAGTTTTTATTGCGGTTGACCAGAAGGTCGTCATAAACCTCTGGATATTGCTGGGCTACATCGCCCATTGCCGTTTCATGTAGCGCTTCCATATCGCCTTTTCGCCATTGTTGCTTCATAGGTTCAAGGACGCTGCTCAACTCTTTGATGTCTTCCAGTGTATAGCGGATAAAGGCGTTTTCCTGGCCTTGCGCCATAGCACTAATAAAGGCCAATTGTTCATCTGGCGTTTCAAACCAATCGATGGTTTTCTCTTCACCGATGGCTGTGCTAAAAAAATAAGCATCGACGCCCTGACTGGTCAACCCTTCGCGCTGAAATTCAATCATGGTCAGGGTGAGCCCCAACATGGCTGGTTTTAAATGGATCAGGGTATCTACCGGCAAACTTCGCGCATTCATATAGGCGGTAAGTAGCTGATAAGTGTCCGCCGATAAATCATTGGCAATAGTGTGAGGGGCTTGATAGCTGTTTTGCTGCAGCATTTTCTGGCCAAACGCTGGCGAGCTTACGGTTTGCATATCCGTTTCAAACACCAAGGTATCGGCTTGCTGGTAAGCTTTTTCGTAGGCCGCAGGTAACGGATAATCTTGCGGGCTGAGAATATGGAGCGTACCGCCCAAATACAAGGTGTTGTCACCTTTAGTTACTTGCCATACCGACGCCGCCTGAGCCTGGCTGGTTAGCAGTAATACCACCAGCGAGCTGAATATTTTGCGCATAATAATAGGTGAACTCCGTTTCGTTCATAAATTATAGAACAAGCAATGTAATCGGCTTCGCCGCAATGCGCAACACAATGCATGTAACAACTCATTGCGCGGTTACTGCTCCCACCAACGGTTACGGCATATTGCCAGGCCACAATCCGCTAAATAGCACACTAATTGTTTGCGGTCCTGTAAATTAAGGAAGGAGCCTAACTGATAATGTTGGCCATCGCAGTGCAGCGCGCATATAGGCAGTTGCCAGTGTCTTTCGGTTTGGGTAAATGTGAAAACACAGCCTTTGCGCGCAAAGGTGACCACCATAGGCGTTTTACTCCCCTGATAGCGACCTTGCGATAGTTGTATAGAAGATTGAGTGATAGTCAGCAATTGCCCGTGGTGGGCGGCCCCATTTACCCGGTACATAAGCCACGCAAAAAGACCAAGTTCAATACCGGCAAAGGGAAGTACAAACCACGCGCCTGCCAGCCCCCATAGCACGGCAATCATGCTTACCGGTATACTCAGCAGTACGATCGTTAATTTTGCTTGCGGCCAATGCGCCGAGCAATTCGGTAGCAGCAGTAGAATAGTTGTGTCGTCAACCACGCTATGTTGAATCACGGCAGGTTAAAAATTTGTGAAAAGGTAATAATAAGCGTAACACAGGATTTCTTTTTCAGCGGGTTTCTGGCACTGTTTGCGCTGTTTATTTTTATGATGTAAATCCATGGTAGCGGTATTAAAGCAACACCCCTGGCGAAGCCTGTTAGTTCTCTTTTGGCTGGTAATTGTAATGATGCAGCCAGCCCCTCTTAATATGTTGGCAGATTACGCTGCCTTTAGCGTGCTGGGTGTAACTGGCGCAGTATTTGCCAACGCTACCGGCGCGGGTGGGGGCGTTGTATTTGTACCCTTCTTTCATCATCTTGGCCTGACACCCATGCAAATTGTCGCTACCAGCTTTGCCATCCAATGCTGCGGCATGAGCGCCGGCGCGTTGACGTGGTGGCATTATTATCGAAAGCACCACGGCCAAGATGAACAATGGCAACCGTTAACTGCCAGCTTGTTGCTTACTGTGCCATGCTCGATAGGTGCAATATTGCTGGCGCAGTGGGGGCAACATTTAGCAGCGCTGGCGGCGTTTGGTGAGAACGCAGCCCAGCTTCATATAGGCTTTGGGCTGTTCTCAATAATGCTGGCGTTGGCAATTTTAGGCTCGGTGCCATTGTTAAAACGCAGTCGTTTTGAACTAAAGCTTAGTAAAGGTGATTGCCTGGCATTACCTTTAATTGCATTTATTGGCGGTTTGGTTACTGCCTGGTTGTCGGTGGGGGTGGGGGAATTAGTCGCGGTGTATTTAATTATTCGGCGCTTTAATATCACTATGTCTATTGCTGTGGCCGTGATGTTGAGCGCACTAACGGTGTGGGCGGCTGTCGGCTTTCATATAGTACAGAGTCAGGCGATAATCTGGCCTATTGTGTTATTCGCTGGGGCCGGTGCTGTCATTGGTGGGATTGTCGCTAAACGCGTGGTGCTGGCATTTAACGCCAGTCACTTAAAAATATTTTTCGGGGTGTGGGTGCTGCTGATGGGTTTAGCTGGCTTGCCGGTATTTTAAACCAGTCGCGCAAACCGTTTATCCCAAGGGGCAAACTAAACCAGGTACATCACGTAACAAAGCAGGTATGTCCAACTATATAACAGGAGACAGCCTGCATGTCACAACATCGCTTCACAGCACAGCCTAAATATCAGCTTACTCAACCTTTGTGGACGAAAGACGCCGTTATCTATCAGGTGAATACCCGCCAGTTTAGCGAGCAGGGAACGTTTAAAGGCGTCGAGCAGGGGCTGGATCATATCAAAGGAATGGGCGCCGATATTATCTGGCTTATGCCGGTGCAGCCTATTGGGCATAAAAACCGTAAAGGTACGCTGGGCTCGCCTTACGCGGTAAAAGATTATTACGGCGTAAATAGCGAATTTGGCACCCCGGCTGATTTTGCCAGCCTGGTAAAAGCGATTCACCAGCGCGGTATGCGGGTCATTATAGATTGGGTACCAAACCACAGTGCATGGGATTGTGATTTGGTAACTTCTCATCCGCAGTGGTATGCCCGGGACTTTAAAAACGATTTCAGGCCATCGCCATGGTGGGACTGGGACGATATCATCGAATTTGATTATCAACAGTCAGGTTTGCGTGAGTATATGATAGAGGCAATGCAATACTGGCTTACTGAATACGATATCGATGGCTTTCGCTGCGATGTTGCCGGTTATGTACCTAATGATTTCTGGGAGCAGGCAAAAGTTGCGTTGGAAACAGTAAAACCGGTCTTTATGCTGGCAGAATGGGAAAACCGCGATCTGCACGAACAAGCATTTAATATGACCTACGCATGGAGCTGGAATGAAACCATGCATGGTATCGCCACAGGACAACTGTCGTTAGATAAACTACGTAAATATTATTCGTGGAACGAGCGTTCCTGGCCAACAAGTGCTTATCGAATGACGTTTGTCAGCAATCACGATATGAATGCCTGGGAAGGCACCCAACATGAACAATTTGGCGACATGCTGGCGCCTGCCATTGTACTTTCTGTTATCGGCGAAGGGATGCCGTTAATTTACAATAGCCAGGAGGCAGGCGAAACGAAACGCTTAGCGTTTTTTGAGCGCGACCCAATTGAGTGGCAACCCCATGCCATAGGACAGTTGTACCGCGAGCTGATTCAAATCAAAAAGTCGTTTAGCGCCCTTCATAACGGTCCTTTTGGGGCAACCATGATCCAGGTGCCATCATCGCATATGCAACAGGTATTTAGCTTTGTACGGATGGATAACGATAAGCCGGGGGCTGGCGAAAAAATATTGGTTCTGCTTAACTTTTCCGCCCAGCATATAGATGCGAAATTTGATTCAATACTCTATCCAGGCCGTTATAAAAATCTACTCACTGGGGAGACCATCACGCTTGCCACCGACCAGGCGCTTTCGCTGCCACCTTATAGCTATTATGTATTACAAGGTGAGACTAGCCAGCATTAATCGCATCAATGCGATCAAAACCCATGCCATTCGCTACGTTAGAATTGCCATTTAGCGGTAGGCGTTCGAATGGCCAGCTAAGCCCCCACGCCAACCAGAATATTCAGGGCGCGAAGCTCATTATCGTTATATACACCTACACCTACACTGGCATCAGCACTATCAGCATCCGATCCGCTGAGCGAGATAAAGCCATTGCGCTGCCACAATTTAACCGTGATCTCGTATTACAAGGTCAGACTGGCCAGAATCAATAGCATCAACGCTATAAATACCCATGCCATCCGCCGGGTTAGAATTGTCACTGTGCCGGTGGGAGTGGGTGTCTGCCGGCGCTCAAATTGCTCGGTTACAGCCTGACCGACCTGTACAAACTGGTCGCGAAGCCCCGTTACCATTGTCAATACCCAGCCCCCGGTTCGGGGTAACAAGCGCCGATACAGCCACTCTGCGTCTAAATTTACTGAACGTAACTCCGGCGGATACAGCCCTTGCTTGTTTAACCATACAAACGCCAAAGCAGAGAAAAACAGCAGTTGAATCTGAGTTAAGGTGTGGGTGAGGTCGTAAGGGCTATATTCATGCTCCCACGGTAACAGTTGGTACAACCATTGTGGATTTACGCCGATAGCAATACACAGTACTGCTGCCAAACCCATAGCCAGTTGCATGTTCAAAGGCGCTTCCTTGGGACGTAGGCCGGAGTCATGGGCAAAGAAAGCAAAAAACGGAATTTTAATCCCTGCGTGGTGAAATACGCCCGCTGAAGCGAATAGCAACATTAGCCAGACAATGGTTTGCTCTTGCTCAAGTAACGCTGCCATAACCATGCTTTTACTCACAAAACCACTAAACAGCGGAAACGCCGATATCGATGCAGCCCCCACCAAACAAAATACAGTCGTGCGCGGCATAGTTTTGTACAAACCACCTAAATCTGAACCATTAACATGGCCAACCCGGGTTAATACCGCCCCCATAGTCATAAATAACAGACCTTTAAAGATCACATCATTAAAGGCATGGGCGACTGCGCCATTTAGTGCCAGCGCAGTGCCCACCCCAATACCGCAGACCATAAACCCAAGTTGATTAATCAGCGAATACGCTAATACTTTGCGCAGATCGTTTTCAATTACGGCATAGAATATTGGGAAGCAGGTCATGGCGGCGCCAATATAGATCAATATTGGCTCGCCGGGGAACATCCTGGCCAGTAAGTAAATAGCCACCTTGGTGGTAAAGGCTGACAAATACAGGGTGCCGGTGGGGGTAGCCAGCGGATAAGCATCTGTAAGCCAGGTATGCAAAAACGGGAAACCACATTTGATCCCTAAGGCAAAAAACAGCAACCAGGAGGCAGCGCCTTGCAAACCAACATATTCAAGTTTTAAACTGCCGGTCTGCTGGTATAACATAATCGTTCCACTTAGCAGCAGAACGCCAGATAACACCTGAACAATCACATAGCGATTTGCTGCGCGTATAGCCTCAGGGGTGCGCCGGGCCCAAATAAGGAAGGCCGAAGTAATAGCTAATAGTTCCCAGAACATGAATACAGTGAGTAAATCACCGGCAAATACTGCCCCCACGGCACTGCCTGCATACAGTAAACCGCATACTTGCTGGGTGGTATCTTTTACGTGCAAAGAGTAGATAAGTGCAATAAGAGCGGCAATGTGAAACAAATAGCCGAACAGTAAACTTAACCTGTCTACATGGTACAACTCCAACACCATTGCCCCAATTTGCCAGGTGGTTCCTCCAGCCTGGCCCTGAGTTAGATAAAGGTTAAGCCCGCCCCATAGTGGAGCCAGCAATAACAGGATTTTCAGTTTACCTTTTAATAGCGGCGCCAAAGCAGCAAATATAAAAAATACAACAAAAGGGGGGAGGCTGGCCGTCCACATTATTTCTTCTCCTGCCCGATATCTTCTTTATCCAGTGGCGCTTCGTAATAATCCTCATTACGCATCAGTAATGTGCGCAATGCCTTAGCCGCAAACACGAGTAGCACACAGGCAATAAAACCATACAAAGCATAAAAAGCCGGGATACGTTCAAGCTCAGTGTAAATATGCCGGTGCACGATAAAGTCAGCAACTACCAACAACACGCAGATACCGTAAAAAATGCGCAAAATCCAACGCACAACGTTGGGGTCATCGAAAAAGCCGTCTTGTGAGGGTTTATGGTTCATGTGTTGTCTCCGCCCACAATGGTGTGTGCCAGCTGTAGGAAAATATCCGGCTGAAAGAATAAATATATACATATGACGCAGGGGATAATCATGGCTATTAAGCAGGGCAGCGGTGCTTCGCCACTGGCTGGTTCATTGGCCGGGGCCGTTTTAAACCAGGCGTTAATCGGGATAGTGAGTAAATACCAGATATTCAGTAAGGTACTTAGCATCAGCGTAATACTTAACGCCCAGCCCAGCCAGGTAGCACCCTCAAAGGCTGCGGCGCCACTGACCAGATACCATTTGCTCCACATTCCACCGAAAAACGGAATACCGATAATACTCATCGCACCAATTGCAAAGCACATGAATGTAACGGGCATGGATTTGGCTAGGCCGTTTAGCTCACTCACACGGGTTTTATGGGTAGCCACCAAAATTGCCCCTGCGGCAAAAAATAAGGTGATTTTGGCAAAAGCGTGCATGGCGATATGCAGCGTGGCCCCTACCAGCGCCGCCTGGTTTACCATCAATGCACCCAGTACAATGTAACTTAATTGGCTAATGGTGCTGTAGGCCAGCCGTTCTTTAAGATTGTCCCGGGTCATAGCCACCAACGAGGCCAGGATAATCGTGGCCATGGGCAGCAGTAATAAATATTGGGAATTTATCGCCTGAGCGATAACGTCGGGCCCCATAATAAAGAGGACCACTTTTAACAGGGTAAACACGCCCGCCTTAACCACCGCCACAGCATGCAGTAACGCGCTAACGGGGGTAGGGGCCACCATTGCCGAGGGCAACCAACGATGCAGGGGCATGATGCCCGCTTTGCTTATACCTAACAAAAATAACAGCATAAGCGGAGCAATATAGATACTTTCCATATTGCCAGCCATTACGCCGGCCTCGCTAAAGCTAAGGGTACCGGCCTGCAGATACACAATGATGATGGCCGGTAAAAAGAACGCAATTGACGAGCCCATTAGTATAAGTAAATATTTTCGCGCTCCGGCTCGCGCTTCGCTGGTACCGGCATGGGCCACCAGCGGATACGTACCTACCGTAAGTATCTCGTAGAATAAAAATAACGTGAGCAGGTTTTCAGCAAAAGCAATAGCCATGACACAGGCGATAGCAATTGCAAACAGCGTATAAAACCGGGTTTGGTTGCGCTCATGATGGGCGCGCATATAGCCAATGGCATACAAGGTGGTAACAATCCACAAACTGCTAGCGATAAGGGCGAATAAAACCCCGAAATAATTAACCGAAAAGGCAATTTGCAAACCGCTGAGTGGTTCCGCCAGTACCAGAGAGGCTGGGCTATCAGCTTGCTGATACAAGGCGCATACAATAACAAACAGCACCGTTGCGGTTATAACTGAAACCGCATCTCGGATATTAGGTCTGGCTGAAAACATCGGTATGAGCAAAGCACCGGCCAGCGGAACCAGCATAGTAGCTAACAACAGCGTGGACGGGGTCATTGCGCACCTCCGTTACCCATCATCGCTTGCACTGCCGTTTGAGCCGCTTCCAGGGGGATCGACGTGTACAAGCCAAAGTAAAAACACGCGAATACCATAAGGTAACAGCAAGCCGTGGCCACCGGAAGATCGGCTACAATTTGTTTGCCAGACCCAACTTTATGCACATGAAGCTTGTCACTACCATCAAAATAAAGGGTTTCTATTATCTTCCATACATACATGATTGCCAGAATAGAGGCCCCTAAAATACTGCCTGCGACCAAATAATTGCCTTGGGCTAGGGCGCCCTGTACCAAATACCATTTACTGATAAATCCCGCAGTGCCAGGTACTCCAATCAGACTTAACCCGGCCAACGCAAACGCGCCGGTAGTCCAGGGCATGGTTTTCCCCGCTCCGCGTAACTTATCCAGGCTGGTTGTATGCAGCCGCATAAGAACCATTCCAGCCGCCATAAATAAGGCTGCCTTGGTAACGGCATGATTAAACATATGCACAATTGCTGCCGTCAGCCCAGCCTCATTGTTTAAACCAATGCCGACAATCATATAACCTAACTGAGCGACACTGGAATACGCCAGCAAGCGCTTGATAGATACTTGGCATAGAGCCTTATACGAGCCGTACAGCATGCCCAGACAGCCGCTAAGCATAAGGAAGCCAGGCAATAACATTTCTTCCCAATAGGCCTGTGGAAATACCTGATACAGCATGCGAATGAGTACATACACGGCCACCTTGGTTGAAGTCGACGCCAGCAATACAGTGACCATAGTAGGGGCTTGGGTATATGCCTCTGGTAGCCAGGAATGCAAGGGAAACGCCGCGGCCTTGAGCGCCAGACCAATTAAGATAAACAATAACGCTGTGATTACCAGTTTCATTGAGGCGAAGTCATCAAAGCGAGCTGCCAGATCGGCCATATTCAATGTACCAGAGGCCGCATATAAAAAGCCTATCCCTAACAGGAAGAAGGTGGCCCCCAATGTGCCGGCAATTAAATAATTAAATGACGCCACCAAGGCCTGGCGTTTGTGTCCCATCGCAATCAGCGCATAAGAGGCCAACGATGAGATTTCCAAAAACACAAACAGGTTAAAAATGTCCCCGGTCAGTGCCATCCCCATCAATCCAAGAATAACTAGCTGGAAGGCAGCATAAAAAAGGTGAATTTGTGAGTCGTGGATTTCCTGCTCGGCACTTTTGCGCCCATAAATGACCGTAATTAAAGCAATAAACGCAACAATCACGGCGATCAGCGCGTTTAATGAATCAATCACATACTCAATGCCCCAAGGCGGTTTCCAACCTCCTAATTCGTAATGGATGACTTTACCGGTAGTCACATCATTCAATACCATTGCACTGATAACTGCCAGAGCCAGGCACATCATTAGCGTTAATGCCCAGGCTACCCGCCGGTCGGCAATCATCGCGGTAATGGGGGCGCAAATTAATGGAATAACCACCAGTAAAACCGTAAGCAGCTCCATCAATCCAGCTCCTCCCGTTGAATCTGCAAGTGAATATCGTCCTCTTCCATACTGTTGTACGCGCGTCGTATACGAATAATTAAAGCAAAGCCAAGCGCCATCGTGGCTACACCCACCACAATGGCGGTCAGCATCAACACCTGGGGCAGCGGGTTAGCATAGCGTGTGGCGGTTTCCGTAATGATAGGCGCAGTGCCATCTTCTACTTTGCCAATACTGACATAAAACAGGATCACCGCGGTTTGAAACATGCTTAGGCCGGCTAGTTTTTTCATCAGGTTGGGGCTGCTCATCATGGTGAACATACCAATCATCATTACGCCGATAATGAGCCAGTAATTTAAATGTCCAAGCAGGTACGTAGTCATTGTGGTGGGATTGTCCTTGCGAAGGTGTAAAACAATAGCAACATAACGCAGGCTACGGTGATGCCCACGCCCAGCTCGATAACGATAATGCCAATATGCTGGCCGGCTAAAGGGGTATCTGACAATGCGCTATAGTCCAGGAAAGTGCCCCCTTTAAATAAAGAGACGACCCCTACGCCAGCAAATAATAATACGCCCGCAGAAGCACCTATGCGCAGCACCGCCTCAGGTAACACCCGGCTGGTGGCTTCTACGCCGTAGACAAGGGCGTACAATAAAAATGCACTGCTAAAAATAACGCCCGCCTGGAAGCCGCCGCCCGGACTGTAATCGCCATGAAACTGTACATACAACGCGAACAGTAAAATAACCGGTACCAGCCATTTGGTTATCACCCGTAATATCAGGCTGTCACTCATCATTCCTCCTGGCTTTGAGATGGACTTTTTCCCGGCGACCTAACAGCAATAACACACCAATACCGGCTGTCAGCACCACGGTAACCTCGCCTAATGTGTCAAAGCCGCGATAGCTGGCTAGCACAGCGGTAACCAGGTTCGGCACGCCGGTTTCATCCACGCCTTTTTCAATATAATGCTTGGCTACCTGCTGATAGGCCGGCGACTGACTATCGCCAAAGGCCGGTAAATCCTGAATGCCAAATATCACTAAACTACCCATGGCTAAGCTCAGCAGTAGGGGGAGGGCCCGTTTGCCGGGTTTTATCGGGGCGCTATGACCATGGCGCACTGCGGCCAGCGTAACCAGCATCAGCACGGTAGAAATGCCCGTTCCTACCGCCGCTTCGGTAAATGCAACATCAGGCGCATCCAGTACAACAAAAAGGCTTGATACCAGCAGGCTGTATAGGCCAAACAGCATTACCATTGCCAGCAATACTTTTACCCGCATCACAGCAAAGGCGGTTACTAATAAAAACACCAGTAACACGGTATTTAACAACAGGCTCATTATAAATCTGCCTCATCGTTATTTTTCGAGGCATGGCCAGGTAGCCCCCAACGCCACGCGCTGTTCGCCAGCGCGTAAGAAGACACCGGGCTGGTAAATAATAAAAAAAGGAAAACAATTAAAAGCTTGGCAGAGGTCAATGTCCAACCTGACTGGCAGGCCAGTCCGGCTAGCAGTAAAAACGAACACAGAGTATCGGTAATGCCAACAGCGTGCAGACGTGAATAGAAATCGGGGAGTCTAAATAAGCCAATACCGCCGGTAAGGCTTAATACGCAGGCCAGCGCAATTAGCGCGTAAGACAATATTTCCATCATCGCTGTTGCTCCTCCTCTGGCGTTTCCGGGTGGTCAGTTGATGCATAAAACCGGCCTCGTTCGACCAGCCTTAGCGCGGCCACCACCCCTATAAAGTTAAGCAGTGAATACAATAATGCAATGTCGAGTAGATCAGCCCGGCCGGAAAAAAAGGCAATTAAAGCAACCAGTAATACCGCTTTAGTACCGAACATATTCACCGCCAGGATCCGGTCGAACACGGTGGGGCCGACAAATGCGCGGGCTAATGCCAACGCCATGGTGATCAAAAACGCAATACCGGCAACCAGATAAAGCATATTCACAGCGTTCTCCTTTTTTTGCGCACCGGTACCGTTTTCACATCCTGCTGGCGAATCCGCGGAATAATGTCGGCCATCGCTCCCTGGGCCAGTTCCTCAGCGCCTTCGCGACTAATACTGTGGACCAGTAATTTATCTTTATCCAACACCATACTTACGGTACCCGGGGTCAGGGTAATAGCATTCGCATAAATGACTTTCGATAAAGAATTATCAAATGGTAGCGGGATCTCTTTAAACGTAGGGGTAGCTTTGCGTATGCCATATATTCGTAAACATACATCAATGTTTGAACTGACCACCAGCCGGCCAAGTTTAAAAATAAAGAGAAATAAATCAGAGGTTACCGGGATATGGAACTGTTCATGGTCGATTTCATCCATGCGCCAGTCGAGCCACAATACCAACGCCACAGAGGCAACGCCGAGGCTAAGTAAAAGTACCGAGAAGTGTCCAGACAACAATACCCACATAACGCAGAGTATAATCGCCAGCCTGACTGTCGATTTCACGTTCTTGTCCCTTAATTATTGCTTTTCTACAGGTTATTTTCTTTTCGTTTCTACATCCTTGTACTAACCCTAGCCGAAAAACCGATCAAAAAGCAAAAATAAGGACAGTTTCCGTTCGCTTGGCTCGCCATGGCCGTGACGAATCTGGCATAATGCGGGTTTTTAGCATACTGCGGTTTCTATGCCTTCAATTTCTCATGTATTTTCGGCTGACGGCGCGCTGGCCAAAGCCATCAAAGGTTTTGTGCCCCGCGACGCCCAAACGCAAATGGCAGAAGCCGTGCAGTCAGCGTTGGATAAAAAGCACTGTTTAATTGTTGAAGCGGGTACCGGCACAGGTAAAACCTTTGCCTATCTCGCCCCTGCGCTGAAAGCCAAAGGTAAAGCAATTATTTCTACCGGCACCAAAAATTTGCAGGAGCAGCTGTATCATCGTGACCTGCCACTGGTGAAAAAAGCTTTGGGCAGCGTCCGCAAAACCGCGCTGCTTAAAGGCCGCTCTAATTATTTATGCGTGCATCGTTTAGCCCAGCACGGCGGCAACTCCACGCTGCTTGAAAAAGACATTCTCAATCAGTTATCGGCAGTAAAAACCTGGTCTACCACCACCAAAAGCGGTGATATGGGCGAGCTAAAAACCTTACCTGAAGATGCTAAAGTACTCCCTCTTGTCACCTCAACGGTAGACAATTGTTTGGGGCGTGACTGTCCGGATTACGAAGATTGCTATTTAGTTAAAGCACGCCGCAAGGCACTGGATGCTGATGTTATTGTGGTTAATCATCACTTGTTTTTTGCTGATATGGCATTGAAAGACACAGGCTTTGGTGAGCTCATTCCAGAAGCGGACGCGGTGATTTTTGATGAAGCGCATCAGATACCGGATATCGCCAGTGATTATTTCGGCGAAGCCCTATCTACCCGACAAATTCACGATATGGCAAAGGACATTACACTGTTGTTTCGCACTGTCTTAAAGGATGCAGGGCAGCTTGATAAAACCGCCGACAAATGTCGTATTGTAGCTGCTGATTTGCGTTTATTGTTCCCCGAAACGCCACAGCGTGGCAACTGGGTTGAAGCAATGCAGCGAGAAGATGTGCAAGGGCAGGTGAACCGTTTGGCCGACGCGCTTGGGGTGTTACATGAAGTGTGTAAATTACATATAGGCCGCGATAAAGACTTAGATAACTTATATGAGCGGGTAGTGGAGGCGCGAGAACAACTTGATGCGTTTCGTAATACCGAGCAACAGGGAGTGAGCTTGTGGTATGAAACCACTCACCGCCACATGGTATTGCATTTAACGCCCTTATCGATAGCGGCAAAATTTCGTCGGTTTATCAGCGATCCACCACGCGGTTGGGTATTTACTTCGGCGACCCTCATGGTCGATGAGGGGTTCGAGCACTTTCAGCGACGTATGGGGCTTGAAGAAGCCACTACCCTTGGTCTGGATAGCCCCTTCGACTATCAGCAGCAAGCGATATTGTGTGTACCGCGCTATTTACCCGAGCCGAACAGCTTTAAAATGCGCGAAACCCTGCTCGATACGGCCAAAACCTTGATTAAAGCCAGCCGAGGCCGCTGTTTTTTATTATTTACCAGTCACGCCATGCTACGGCAAACTGCGGCAAGCCTAGAAACTCAAATAGATAACCCATTGCTGGTTCAGGGGACTACCACAAAGCAAGCGCTGCTGGCCGAATACCTGGCGACCGAAAATGCAGTGTTAATGGGGACCGGTGCGTTTTGGGAAGGGGTGGATGTGCGCGGCAGTGATTTAGTGTGTGTTATGATTGATAAGTTACCCTTCGCCTCGCCAGATGATCCACTGTTGCAGGCCCGTATAGAAGATGTCAAAAAGCGCGGCGCTAACCCCTTTGCCGCCATCCAGATACCCCAGGCTGTAATCACTTTGAAACAAGGGGCCGGCCGACTGATTCGCGACCCGAACGATAAGGGGGTGCTGGTTATTTGCGATAACCGGCTGGTGACTAAACCCTATGCAAAAACATTTTTAGCCAGTTTACCTGATATGCGCCGTACCCGAAGCCTGGATGAGGTGGCCGCTTTTTTGACTGATATTGAGTAAGAAGATATGAATTTATTAGCCATTGATACCGCAACCGAAGCGCTTTCGGTCGCCCTGAATTACAAATCAGCACAGTTTCATCGCTTCGATATTTGCCCCCAGCAACATAGCCAGAAATTGCTGCCTATGGTAGATGAGGTGCTGGCAGAAGCGGGGGTTACCTTAGCCCAACTGGATGGCCTGGTATTTGGCCGCGGCCCTGGTAGCTTTACTGGCGTGCGTATCGCCACCGGCATGATACAGGGCCTGGCGCTGGGCGCTAACTTACCCGTGGTGGGCATCAGCACCTTGGCCGCTATGGCCCAACAGGCAATCGAAGAGCAACACGCCACAACGGTGTACAGCGCAATTGATGCCAGAATGAGTGAAGTGTACTTTGGTCATTTTGTAGAAGAGCAAGGATTGGCCTGCTTGCAGGGCGAGGAAGTTGTTTGCCCGCCGGAAGAAGCCGCAGGGCACTGCCCGCAATCGGGTTTTATTGCGGTAGGCACAGGCTGGGCAGCTTATCCTTCGCTTGCGTCGCGCTTAGCGCAGAATGCGCCAAACGTTGAGTTTCCGCAGGCCCGTTATATGCTGCCTTTGGCCAACGCGGAGTTCACTGCCGGTCGTACGTTTAGCGCCGATACCGTTCAGCCGGTATATTTACGCGATAAAGTCACCTGGAAAAAGTTGCCGGGCCGCGAATAGCATTACCCATACCCCGCTTGGTGGTTGCAACAGCTAGCCAATTCAGCCGCGCGGGGTCCCAGCGTGAAATTTAATCTTTTGGGCATATATATTGCTTTGATAGTTTCTGATAAAGCGCTCATACTGAGCATATAAACGTGCAGGCCACGATACCTGACCTGGCTTGTGAACATTATCTAATGGTTGCCCTGTGGCACAGTAACGTGTGAGTTAATCTGCACCTGACTATGGATATCAACGCTACTTTTTCTGTCCTCGCCCCTGACCCGCAAAGTCGGCCGCCCGCCGACACCAGCAAAGTGCGTCGCGTTGAACGTGAGACGCCGGCACCTGCGGTAGAAGCGAGCCAGAGCCTACGCACCAGCGCCGATCGCGATACCCTGAATCAGGCAAAACGGTTCCAACAGGAGGCCGGCTATGATCAACCGCAAGGCAAAGGGCAGCAGGCCGTGGGGGCTTACATGAGCCTGGAGCGTGAAGCGCAGCGCGACACCATCCGTGATATGCTCGGTGTCGATATTTACGCCTAACTGTGTAAATTCTCAGCTTGTTCAGCTTTTATTCATCCCATTTTCATATACTATCGTAATGATAAATCTCGGTCTTCAGGGGATATTTATGTTGTTAAAAGTGTTGTTTGCCAGTGCCGTATTGCTGTTGTCAGGTTGTGCGATGGTACCGGACAATCTGGCTGTGCCAGATGGGACCACCTTGGTATCCTACCAGCAATCAGTGACCGGCGGTGAAGAGGTTACCGGTAGAACTGCTCGTTGGGGCGGGGTGATAGTCGGGGTGGAAAATAAACCTAAAAAGACCTTTGTCGAGGTTGTCCATTTTCCTCTCAATCATTACGGTCGGCCCAATACTTCGGAAGAAACGGTGGGTCGATTTAAAGTACAGATAGACGGCTTTGTTGATCCTATTGTATTTGAAAAAGGGCGGGCGGTTACTTTTGTGGGTAACGTTGTTACGCCGCTAGCCGGTATGGTAGGCGAACAGCCCTATATGTATCCCTCAATTAAAGCGCGGGATTATCATTTGTGGCGGGAAGTGCAAACATACGATGTGTCTACGCTTTACTTTAACTATAATACCGGTTGGTATTCGCCTTTTTACTATCGTCATCATCCGTTTGGCGGCGGCTGGGGTTTTGGTACCTCGCGTATTCGGGTTATTGAAAGTCGGGGCTTTACACCACGTTTGCCGCAGTCAGCGGATCGAGCCCCAGCACAGTTGCAAAAAGTGCCGCCCTCCCGGGGCAAGATAATTAATGATTAAAGACGATCCTTACCTGTTTCAGGCGGTATAAAAGTCTGCAAATAAATGTCATATAGTTGCCGCTGGCCGGCAATTATATGCCAGCAGGGTGGCGGCTTTTTGCCGCCTTTTGCGTTTCCAGACTGACAGGATGACTCATGATAGAAACAGAATTTCAGGCGGGCGCCGCCACACTAACAGCGTTGGATAACCAGGGTGCAGGACCGGTAGTGATTGGGCTACATGGTTATTTAGATAATGCTGCTAGCCTGGAACCGCTGGCCCCCTTCCTCCACAATTGCCGGTTTATTGCCTTAGATCTGGCCGGACATGGAAACTCCAGCCATCGTCCGCATGGGGCCCACTACAATTTAGTCGACTACTTGCAGGATTTACACGCACTCATTCAGCATAAGGAGTTTGATAAAGTCGTGTTGCTGGGTCACTCCCTGGGGGGCATTTTGGCTACAATGTATGCCGCAGTATTTCCCGAAAAAGTCAGCGGTGTCGTAAGTATTGATGCTTGCGGGCCACTAACTAAACCTGTTGAGACCACCACGGAGCAATTGCGTGATTCCATTGAAAGCCGCTTTAAGAAAACCCGTAATCGTTTAAAGGTGGTCGACATTGAACAAGCGGTGGAGGCGCGTTGCCAGGTTAGCGATATCAGTGAAGAGCACGCCCGGGTAATTTTAAAGCGTAATTTGACACAAGATGCCGGTGGGCACTATTTCTGGGCTAGCGATCCTAAGTTGCGTACCCGCTCCAATCTGCGCCTGACAGACCCTCAGGCAAAAGCGTTAATGGGCGATATCCAATGTCCGGTATATTTTGCCGGGGCCACCAATAGTTTTAAAAATCTGCAGGAAAACTATCCTAAACGAGAAGCTTGGTTTAAAAATGCGCAATGTGAATATTTTGTAGGCGGTCATCATATTCATATGGAAAAGCCAGATGAGGTAGGGGCTGCCATCAAACGTTTTGTTGAACAATTGTAAACGTGGTCATTTATCTTTACGGGTACTTCCGCTACTATAGCCAAGTAATCAGACCAGTTGTGCATTTCTCAAACAGCATGCCCTGGAAGTACCGTTAAAAGAATAATAAGTAGGAGGTTTTGTGGAGAAAACCTGGCTGGAGCATTATGACCCTCGTGTAAATGCTGAAATTGACCCGGATCATTATGCGTCCGTAGTAGATATATTTGAGCAATCTGTTCAAAATTACGGCGATAAAACGGCTTATATCAATATGGGCCATGAGATATCGTTTAAAGAGTTGGACGTATTGAGCGCTCAGTTTGCGGCTTATCTGCAAAACAGTGGTTTGCAACGCGGCGATGCCGTGGCAATTATGATGCCCAATCTGCTGCAATACCCGGTTGCCATGTTCGGTATTTTACGCGCCGGTATGGTAGTAGTTAATGTTAACCCGCTTTATACCGCCCGCGAATTGAAGCACCAGCTATCCGATGCCAATGCAAAAGGCATTGTAATAGTGGAGAATTTTGCCTGCACCCTGCAAGAGGTAGTGGCCGACACCCCGGTTAAACATGTTCTTTTAACGGCATTAGGCGATATGCTTCCCGTGCCCAAACGATGGGTGGTTAATCTTGTGGTGAAGCATGTCAAAAAACTGGTGCCGGCGTTTGATTTACCGCAGTCTATGTCGTTTATGGCAGCGGTTAAGCAGGGTGCGAACCAGACCTTCACCCGGCCAGAGATCACCGGCGATGACCTGGCTTTCTTGCAATACACCGGGGGTACCACCGGGGTATCCAAAGGTGCAATGCTGACGCATCGCAATATGATTGCCAATCTTGAACAGGTCTCCGGTATACTGGAGACAGTTATTGATAAAGGTAAGGATTTAGTGGTGACCGCGCTGCCGCTTTATCATATCTTTGCGTTACTGGCCAACGGCTTGCTGTTTTTGAAATACGGCTGCCCAAACCTGCTTATCACCAACCCCAGGGATATGCCGGGTTTTATAAAAGAATTACAGAAATACCCCTTTGCTATCTTACCTGGCGTTAACACCTTATTTAACGGTTTACTCAATACCCCAGGGTTTGCTGAACTGGATTTCAGTAAATTTAAATTTGGGCTGGGCGGCGGGATGGCTGTGCAGCGTCCAGTAGCTGAAAAGTGGCATGAGGTAACGGGCACCGTATTGTTAGAGGGGTATGGATTAACAGAGTGTTCGCCGGTAGTGGCCGTCACGCCCCCACAGATTGGGGAATACAAAGGCACAATTGGCTTACCAGTACCTTCCACCGATATTAAATTGCTCGACGATGATGGCAATGAAGTGCCAGAGGGCGAGCCCGGTGAGCTGTGGGTGAAAGGCCCGCAGGTTATGTTGGGCTATTTGAACCGTCCAGAAGCAACAGAAGAGATTTTAAAAGATGGCTGGTTAGCCACCGGGGATATAGCCCGGGTAGATAAACAGGGTTACTTCTATATTGTTGACCGGAAAAAAGATATGATTCTGGTCTCTGGCTTCAATGTATTTCCAAATGAAATTGAAGAAGTCGCTGCAATGCATGCTGGTATTGTAGAAGCCGCCGCTATTGGCGTAGCGCATGAGGTTAGCGGCGAAGTGGTTAAGCTGTATGTGGTCAAAAAAGACCCCAGCTTAACCGCTCAGGATGTTATTGCCCATTGCCGTAAACACCTTACTGGTTACAAAGTGCCTAAGCAGGTAGTGTTTAAAGACGAGCTGCCTAAAACTAACGTAGGTAAAATTCTGCGTAGAGAGTTGCGGGATTAACCATGCTGTAGTTTACTTTTATTCTTGCCACACCGTATTTTGCCGGCGCGGCGTTTAACAGGTTTATCAGGGACAGCCGGCAAATGCCGGCTGTTTTTATTATTATGGATTATGAATTAGTCACCACTTACCGCGACCTTAAGGCTGTATGTGATGCTGCCAGCCAGTGCGAAGCCATTGCCCTGGATACAGAATTTGTGCGTACCCGAACGCTTACCCCTCAACTAGGCTTGTTGCAGTTGTACGATGGCAAGCAATTGGTATTAATTGACCCGCTGGCCATAGATGATATGACCCCTTTTGTTCGGTTATTGGAAAACCCAGCCGTAATAAAGGTGCTGCATTCATGTTCAGAAGACCTGGAAGCCTTTCTGGCGGCCTTCGATACTTTACCTGAGCCGGTGTTTGATACGCAATTTGCGGCGGCGGTGTTAGGCTTAGGGCCGTCTTTAGGCTATGCGCGACTGGTGGAAGAGTTGAGTGGCGTGGCATTGGATAAAGGCGAATCGCGAACCGACTGGTTGGCTCGGCCTCTCAGTGCCAATCAGCTGGTATACGCCGCGAACGATGTGCTCTATCTGTTACCGGTATATCATCAGTTAAACGAACGCATGGCCGAATGCGGTAAAACCCAATGGGTGTTTGATGAGATAGCCGCGCTGGGACTGAAGAAAAAGTCCCAACTGCCATTGGCGTTTGCTTATTTACCGGTTAAAAATAACTGGAAGCTTAATAGTCAGCAATTAACGGTATTACAGCATTTAGCAGCGTGGCGGCTGGGTACTGCGCGGCAAAAAGACATTGCCCTTAATTTCGTGGTGAAAGAGTCGGTGATGCTGGATATTGCGCTACGCTTACCACAAAGTCGCAATGCGCTTAGCGCTATCGATGGAATGATTGGCCCCACTATGCGTCGACATGGCGACACATTATTAGCAGTGGTGCAAAAAGCGTTGGAAGAATACGATGATATTCCGGCCACGGAGCAATTAGCCCGGGTACGCCGGCTGGTCGAATTTCCAGAGTATAAAAAGATGTTGGGTAAACTAAAGACGCTGGCCGATGATATTGCTGCCCAGCAACAGGTACCCGTTGAAGTTGTCGCATCGAAAAAGCAAATGAATCAGGTACTAAAATGGTATTGGCTGACTTTGGATGAAACCCGAGTACAAGGCCTGAAACCGGATTTGTTAAGTAGTTGGCGAGCGCCCCTTTTTAGCTCTCATTTGGACACCTTACTGGGAACCACCTCATAGGAACCATTATGCTGTGCGCAGTTTACAAAACTCGTAAAAAAGAAGGCATGTTTTTATACGTGCCTAAAAAAGAAGATTTTTCGGCTGTGCCCGAAGCGCTTATGGCGCAATTCGGCCGCCCGGAACTCGTCATGTTATTACCGTTAAATAAACGCGAGGCATTAGGTCGGGTAGATAAGGCAACACTGATAGCAGCCCTAAACGACCAAGGCTTTTACCTGCAAATACCCCCTCGCCAGGAAGATTGGCTGGCCGAGCACCGGTCGTCTTTAGGTCTCTCCTCGCGCGAAGAAACTAAGAAATTTTAGTATGAAACTGTGTCGATTAGTTATAGGCAGCTGGTTGGTGCTGATGTCGCTGGCCGCTACGGCGGCAAAAGATGAAGCAGGCTATAGCCGGTACCTGACCACGTTGAAACAAGAAGCGGTGGCCCAAGGCTACAACGAAACCTGGCTAGAGCCTCTTTTTGCCAAAATGCAGTTCAGGCCTACGGTCGTCAAGGCAGACAAAAATCAGCCAGAGCAAAAAATAACCCTTGATAGCTATCTGGCATCACGGGTTCCTGACTGGAAAGTGGCACAAGCTGTCAAACTGCTGCAGCAGCACAAATCTTTATTGCAGGAGATTGGCCAGCAATACAACGTCCAACCACGTTTCATCGTGGCGTTATGGGGCAACGAATCTAACTTCGGAAAATTGCAGGGCAACTTTGATGTGCTCAGTGCATTATCTTCGCTAGCTTACGAGGGCAGGCGGGAAACACTGTTTAAAAAGCAGTTTTTCGCCGCCTTACAGATTCTTAAAGAAGGCCATATTAAACCAGATAAGCTCACCGGTTCGTGGGCTGGGGCGATGGGGCAAAGCCAATTTATGCCAACCTCGTTTCTCCATTATGCAGTCGATTATGATAAAGATGGCCGTAAAGATATCTGGGGAACGCCCGCCGACGTGTTCGCCTCAATTGCCAATTTTTTGTCCTCAGAAGGCTGGAGTGATCAATATACCTGGGGTCGTCAGGTCATCTTGACCAATGGTTATGATGCGGAACATGAAGGCTTGGCAGCGGCCAACATGGCGCCGTTATCCACCTGGCATACACGCGGTGTCAGGCGCTATAACGGCCAGCCCTTGCCCGATTTGCCTTTGCCTGCCTCACTTATCATGCCTGACGGGGAAAAGGGCAGAATTTATCTGGTCTACAATAACTTTCACACCCTGATGAAGTGGAATCGTTCACGTTACTTTGGGGTGTCGGTGGGCTATCTGGCTGACCGCATTAACAAAGGAGAGTAACCATGTACCGTCATACCGATAACCTGGGCCTACCGGTAGATTTACCAGTAGGCAAAGTTATGTGCGTGGGTCGCAACTATCTCGACCACATTACGGAAATGCAGTCTCAGGTTCCTGTCGCACCGTTATTATTTATGAAGCCGAAAACGGCGCTGTGTCATCTAACACAGCCGGTTAGCATCCCCGCTGATCAAGGGGTTTGTCATAATGAAGTAGAGATTGCTGTGTTGATTGGCCAGACTTTATGTAAGGCACCCCAGGGGGCTACCGACGCTGAACTGCAAAAGGTGATTTGGGGCGTAGGCGTGGGCCTGGATCTGACGTTGCGTGATGTTCAGGCGCAGCTTAAAGCCGATGGTCACCCGTGGGAGCGGGCGAAAGCATTTGACTTTAGCTGTCCGGTATCTGGCTTTGTGCCAGCCTGCCAAATTGCCAGCTTGCAGTCACTGCCATTTAGTCTGTCGGTTAATAATGAGGTTCGCCAACAAGGTAATAGTGCTGATATGATGGGCCCGGTACTAGACCTGCTCGTACAGATATCTCAGCAATTTACACTTGAACCAGGAGATATTGTGATGACAGGCACTCCAAAAGGGGTAGGGCCTCTTTGCCATGGCGACAAGCTGGCCGTTCAACTGGCCGATTTTATTAATATCAATACACATGTAGTAACAATATGACTGAACGGTTCTGGGAAACCAAAACACTGGAACAAATGAATGACCAGGAATGGGAAGCGCTATGCGACGGTTGTGGTAAATGCTGCTTACACAAATTTATTGAAGATGATGAGGCTAATGAAGCAGCCCCAACTGATGAATTACGTGCAGATGAGCAGGTGCATTATACCAATATCGTATGTTCCTATTTGAACACCAAAGCCTGTCAGTGCACTCAATATGAAAACCGAACTGTACTGGTGCCTGACTGCGTGAAGCTTACCAAAGAAAATTTAAAAGATATTTTCTTTATGCCCACCAGTTGTAGTTACCGGCGGCTTTATGAAAATCGCGGGCTGCCGTCATGGCATCCGTTGTTAAATAAAGGCAAGAAAGCAGCAATGCACAAAGAAGGGATGTCGGTTAGAGGCAAAACCGTTTATGAAACAGATGTGGACTTAACCCATTTTGAAGATTATATCGCGCTTTGGCCGCTCGAAGATTTGGATTAGGCCAGTGCTGTTAATCTTCGGCCAACAGCGCGTATAAGTAGGCGTCGCGGCCAAATATCCGCTTTCGACACAATCCTTCAGGCTGGGCCCCCAGCTTCTGGGCTACTTTCATACTGGCTTTGTTAGCAGGTTCAATAAATAGCTCTAAGCGGTGTAATTGCATTTGCGAAAAAGCCAACTTGGTTAAACTTTTACATAATGCTACAGCAAGGCCCTTACCGCACGCATCAGGGCGTATCCAGAAACCAAGGTTAGCAGTGTAGTGCACGGGGTGAATATAATTTATAAAGCCCATACCCAAACAGCGCTGGCCGTCCATCATTAAGTAGGTGATGCCATATCCCGCATCTTTCTTGTGTTCGGCATCGTCGATAAACTTGCGTACGGCAGCAGGGGTAACCGGGCATAGGGCAGTGCCCAGCCATGGCTTAACATGGCTGGCAGCAAACACGCATGCTTCTGCCAGCGCCTGGGTATGGCGGCCAGATAGCCGTGCCACGGTTAACTGGTCGTAATCGGCATGGGCTACCGGCAAGCGCGCGGCAAGGGTGGTAAGATCGGTCAAAAGGGCTTCTTGTCTAACAGGCGGCTAATAAATACTACCAAAAATACAGCAAAATAAGCGCCAAAGATCACAATCATCCATTGCGCCATGCCCATTGACATAAAGCGCCAGCCATCTTCCATGCAATCGCCCTTCGCCGCAAAAATAGCGGGTAACCATTCATGCAATGGCATAAAAGAAGGGAAGTTAGGCACAATTTCACAACTGGCAAAAAATGGGTTTGACGCCTGAAGGATTTCTACATGCTCAAATGCTATCAAGCCCCCCCAGCCAGCTGCTATTGCCCAGCCTGCAAAGCCCAATAAACGGGTGAAGCTGTTGTTAACCACCATGACCAATAGGCCCGCTAACACGATGCCATACATGGCAGTACGCTGGTAAATACACATAATACAAGGCTGAAGCCCCAGACCGTACTGGAAATAAAGGGCCGCCACTTCCAGCGCCAACGCACTGATAAAAAGTAAAGCCCAGGCCGATTTTTTCTCGGCCTGACGGCTTATTAAACGAATTACACTCATCATTTACAGATCACGTTCCTTAATGCGACTCGCTGCCAGTAGATACTTCACCGGAGTGATGTTCAATAAGGTTAGCGTCGTACAACATCTGCGTTGCGTCGAGTAACCCGAAATACGTTGCTGCCAGACCTACCAGTGTCAATACCACGGTGTAGGGTAACGCCATAATTACCATTTTACCGTAAGACAAGCGCAGTAACGGGGCAATGGCTGAGGTCAGCAGGAACAAAAAGGCTGCTTGGCCATTAGGTGTAGCTACGCTAGGCAGATTAGTACCGGTATTGATGGCTACTGCCAGCAGGTCAAACTGGTCACGGGTAATTTTTCCTTCCGCCAATGCGGCCGTCACTTCGGTTATATACACCGAGCCCACAAATACATTGTCAGACACCATAGATAATACGCCGTTGGCCAGATAGAACATGACTAACTGGGTTTTCCCTTCAAAGCTTAGTACCCAATGGATAACGGGTTGGAACAGCCCCTGGTCGATAATAACCGCCACTACCCCAAAGAACACACAAAGTAACGCTGTGAAGGGGAGTGCTTCTTCGAATGCTTTACCCAGAGCGTGCTCCTCGATAATGCCGCTCATGGAGGTAGCCAGAATAATGACTGATAAGCCGATTAAACCCACTGAAGCAAAATGGCCCGCCAAACCGACAATCAGCCATACGCCGATCAATGCCTGGACCGCCAGGCGGGCTTTATCGCGTGTCGTACGTTCCTGGTCCATATGCTTGTCGTAATCCACCAGAATCTCGCGCACGGCTGGCGACAATTGTGCCCCGTAGCTACAAATTTTGGTTTTTTCCAGCACGATGGTAGTGAGGAGTCCGAACACGAACACCGGCAGCGACACTGGCGCCATACGAATAAAGAATTCTATGAAGTTCCAACCGGCTTTATCGGCAATTATTAGGTTTTGTGGTTCGCCTACCATTGTCATAACGCCGCCAAGCGCCGTACCTACCGCGGAATGCATCATCAAGTTGCGTAAAAACGCACGGAAATCTTCTAAGTCGTTGCGGCCCAATTCGTGTACACCATCATCGGTGGTGTGGTCATGGTCATGATGGAATTCTTTGCCCGAGGCAACCTTGTGGTAAATAGTGTAAAAGCCTAGACCGACACTGATAATTACGGCCACCACCGTCAGGGCATCCAAAAACGCCGATAAAAAAGCCGAAGCGGCAATAAAGGACAACGACAATATCATCTTGTTCTTTACTTTAATGACCAGCTTGGTAAACAAATACATGAGCAGATCTTTCATAAAGTAAATGCCGGCAACCATAAACACCAGCAGCAACAGCACTTCCAAATTAACCTGAATTTCGTGCAACATGTGTTCGGGGGTCGTCATGCCGATAGCCATTGCTTCGATAAGCAGTAAGCCACCCGGCTGTAGCGGATAGCATTTGAGCGCCATCGCCAAAGTGAAGATAAATTCGATTATCAGAACCCAGCCTGCCAAATAACTATCCAACATAAAGATAAACGGATTGGCAATTAAACAGGCAATGATGGTGTTCTTGTACCAGTCAGGCGCATGGCCGAGGAAATTTCGGTACAGAGCCATGGACATCGAGGTTTGCATGAGTATAAATCCTTCTACAACTTGTAGACACGCGCTACGTTGTTTTAATTATTTTCGCCAAACCTGAAAAAGTAACCGACAGGCTGGCATATGTAATGACACGTATTGTCATTCTGGGTTTAGAGACAATTAAGCCTAGCGTAAAATTAACAACTGCGGAAGCCAGCGAGCTTATTTAGCCGGCGAATTGCCAATAAAACTATCAATCGCTGGCTATAGTGCGTAAGCAAACCGCAAATTATTACTGCCTTCAGTAACATAGCGTTTCCCTATAGGGCGAAACAGCAAAGGCGAAACCACCGGTTATAAGACTTAAGATGGCAAAGTTTGCCTCGCATAAACTTGCTTATAGGCACTCTACAACATCTATATCAAAAGGGTATCGTAAAAGTTGTACTATCATGCTTTCATACATACGCTAAAATTTGCGTAATAACCGGCCAATGTTTACACCCAGGCAGCGAAAAGCCTGTGTTGGAGGCCATTAATAGATTGTGTATATTAAAAGGCATCTGGTACAATCAGTTGACTATTATAAGAA
Source organism: Salinimonas sediminis (assembly GCF_003429285.1). Lineage (NCBI taxonomy): Bacteria > Pseudomonadati > Pseudomonadota > Gammaproteobacteria > Alteromonadales > Alteromonadaceae > Salinimonas > Salinimonas sediminis. The sequence continues at coordinate 2,798,653 of NZ_CP031769.1, read as the reverse complement.
GAGATGTTCAGGCGAAAAAATTATGATTTATAAGGCCCAGAGTCCTGCCGGATTTGCTGAAGAATATATCGTAGAATCAATTTGGAGCGGACGTTTCCCTCCGGGCACTATTCTCCCCGCTGAACGCGAATTGTCCGAACTGATAGGGGTAACCCGCACTACCTTACGCGAAGTGTTGCAGCGGTTAGCCCGAGATGGCTGGCTGACTATACAACATGGAAAGCCGACCAAAGTTAATAACTTTTGGGAAACCTGCGGTCTGAATATCCTGGAAACACTGGCGCGGTTAGACCAGGAAGGTATCCCTGAACTGGTTGATAACCTGCTGGCTGCCCGCACTAATTTAAGTGCAGTATTTATTCGGGGTGCTATTCGCCATAACCCTGAAGAAGCGATCAAAATTATTTCTCGCTATAAAGACGTGGAAGCGGATGGCGCTGCCTTCGCTAATTATGATTATCAAATGAATCATGATCTTGCTCTGGCCTCGGGTAACAATGTATTTGTGTTAATGATGAATGGCTTCAGAGGACTCTACTCGCGTATCGGGGGCTATTTTTTCTCGCATGAAAATGCCCAACGGGTAGCGCGTAACTTTTATGCTAAGCTGCTTGAAGTGGCCGAACAGGGCGATTTCGATGCGGTGCCGGTAGTGGTTCGTAACTACGGAATTGAATCTGGCAAAGTGTGGCAGCAGGTACGTGAAGAAATGCCCAAAGATTTGGTCGACTAACCCTAATAAAATGCTATCTGAGCGCTGTTCTTAGCATGTAGCTCAGCGGGGATTGCCCGAAAAGTGTAAACAACAAAAAGGTGCTTCAGCACCTTTTTTTGTGCGCGCCCTGTTTCCTCGGTCCTGCAGTGGTATTGCCCCGCATTTTTCACATAATGGCGTATCCGCGGGGGCGTCTCTTAATCCTACCTTTAACACTTATCTGACCTGTGTGCGCCGAGGCGCGTGCTATGCTTTTGAGTGCAGTATACACCCTGGCTATGGCTTGGTTGCCTGTAGTAATTGGCGGTATTAACCGTACCCGCCAGGTATTTATGACCCTTACTATTACAGGAAAATCGGTTATGGATATTAACCCGTTGGTGTGGTTTGAAATATATGTAGATGATATTAAACGCGCCCGTGCATTCTATGAAACTATGCTTGATACCACCCTTGAGGAACTTAGCGACCCCTCTGATGAAGCTTTGACCATGCTATCTTTTTATGGCAATCATGAGGCGCACGGCTGTAGCGGTGCGTTGGTTCATAACCCGTCACATCAAGCCGGCACTGGCGGAATTATTGTTTATTTCAGCTGTGACAACTGTGAACAGGAGCAACAGCGGGCACAACAGGCTGGGGGCAGCGTGGTACAAGCCAAAATGGCGATAGGTGAATACGGCCATATTGCCTTGGTGAAAGACACCGAAGGCAATACTATTGGTTTACACTCGCTACAGTAAACAGCCCTGCTTTTTTAGTGGGCAGGTGAAGGGCAACCATCGTCAGTTGCCTTTTTTCCATAAATTCTGATGCTTTTTGTCGGCAAAGAAATCGGCAGGCTCCCACCATGGTGGCGCAAGCTGGTCTACTGAATCGGCATTGAAGTTACTTTTCAGCTGACTCATTATTTCCTGCAACCGGTCGCGGCCGATGCGCATTAATTTTTTCTGATTAGCCGGGAAGTACAGATTGCGGGATTTGCTGACCACCTCATCCGGCCCCGAAGTGGTATAGTTCAGATTCCGCGACACAACCCGACAATGGGGCTCGGCCGGGTGTTTTGGGTTCAGCTGATTCACAATAGCGTATTCAAACTGGTTTTTTTCTTCCCCCCGTTCATTTTCCGGTATAAAGGCTATGCCAAAACCTTGCGGGAAATAGCCAACAATCTGGATAAATGCCTCGGCCAGTTTATTATTCAGGCCGCCTTTTTTGGCTAACTGTTCTATCAGTAAGTAGCCTTTAGGTAATTCCTTGCGGGTATAATCACTTTTGGTGGAAAGAATAATCGAAACATAAATTTGCGGTACTTTAAGTAACTCACCAATACCACTTTTTGATACAAACGCATCGTGCATCAGCTTTTCGCGAAATAAATTTGCGGCTTCATGCAGCTGGTTGAAGCGGTGACGTTCCTCCACATCCACCCCCACATAAGTCGGCATGCCCAAACCGCGTTTTAGATAATTCATGGTATGTAAGAAGTTTAGCTTAAGTAACGCTTTACGTTGGCCTTCAGCCAATAGCCTGAATTCATTTTCGTCGCGGTTTTCGCCCACCAAAATATGTTGCGCATCGGGATGCTGCAAGCCAATGTCCTGCAATAACGCTGCCGATATTAACGGAATAGCCAACTCTTTTTCCCACTTATCGCGCCAGTAGCGATCACCATTCATACGTGACAAAGAAGGGCGATAAAGCGCCAGATAAGGATGAGAAATACTTTCATCCTGAATCAGTTTGTCGACCAGGCGCAATATCAGCACCGCTTTATACAGCGGCTTTAAGCGCTGATGGAAGCGGGCAAACCCCGGGGCCGTCCCTTGGGTTAATAACATAAGTGTGCCCAGGAACTTTGCACTAAGTAACTGTGTTTCGTCATAGTTATCCGCTTCACACAGACTGATAATAGTGCGGCTTACCGTATTGATGCGTTCAATGCGGGCTTGCCGCTCATCTTCCAGCTTTTGCTTACTTTTTTTCAGCTTAATGTGTAACTCGGCAACCTGTGAGCCTGTTTCATCGCGCTCCATGGCACTGGCGAGCTGCTCTTCGGTTTCCCGGATATGGACCAACAAGGAAGGCGTTAGGGTATAAAAATGACGTGCGTCAGCATATATTGACGGCGCGCTAGTGTCATTAGGATACACCTCATCAAGCAATTTTTTAATTTGCTGGGTGTACAGGCTATCCGGGTTTTCAATCTTCTTATTCACATCGTTCCTTTTGCTGCCCCTGGTGGAAAGAGGGCTGCGACTAAACCATTCACAACCGATAACCCAGTTGTATGCGGCGCTACACGCAAATTACAGGTGCAGGGATAATAGTTAACATACCCAGAGAGTGTGTTTAACTGAATTTATGTTATAAAAGTGTTAACAGTACAAAAGAAGGATGCGTTGTGCCTACTCACTTTTATATCTGGCGATGCCGGTAATGCTGGCCTCTCCGCCCAAAGAATTCGATTATATTATAGTCGGAGCGGGATCAGCCGGGGCCGTATTGGCAGCCAGACTTAGTGCGGATCCTGCCATAACCGTGTGTCTTATTGAAGCAGGGAAATGCGATAAACACCCATTAATTCATATTCCATTTGGTTTAGCAGGGTTAAGTCGCGTGACGAACCTGAATTGGGGATACACCACTGCGCCACAAACCGCCCTTAATGACCGCGAATTATTCTGGCCCCGCGGCAAAACGTTGGGCGGCAGCAGTTCTATTAATGCGATGTGCTACATTCGAGGACAATACAGCGACTACGATGACTGGGTGCGGGCCGGTGCCATAGGTTGGGGCGCAAAAGACGTCATACCTTGGTTTAAAAAGGCCGAAAACTTTGCCGGGGAGGCAGATGAATATCATGGCCATGGTGGCCCATTACAGGTTAACTCACTGCGCCATGTCGACCCCCTTTCACGGCGTTTTGTAGCCGCCGCTCGCGAAGTAGGATTGCCACAGTGCAATGACTTTAACCGCGCCCATCGCGAAGGGCTGGGTTTGTACCATGTTACCCAGTCACAGGGTCAGCGCTGTTCAAGTGCTAAAGCCTATTTAGGCGGCATTACAGGGCGGGTAAACCTGGTCATTAAAACCCAGGTATTGGTTGAGAAAATACTGATAAAAGCCGGAGCGGCAGCGGGGGTACAGCTTCGAAGTAGTGGCACCTCAGAGCAAATTCTGGCCCGAAGCGAAACCATAGTATGTGCTGGTGCTATCAATTCGCCCCAGTTATTAATGTTATCCGGAATCGGGCCCAAACAGGAATTACAACGTCATGGTATAGCGCTGGTGGCAGAGGCCCCGGGTGTAGGGCAGAACCTGCAAGATCATTTAGATGTGATCGTACAGTGCGCAAGCGCTGGGCGGCACGGCTATGCAGTAACCCCGGCAGCGCTACCTACGTTTTTCCATGCCGCTTTGGCGTACGCCTTTCGGCGGAATGGACCGTTCAGTTCCAATATAGCTGAAGCGGGTGGGTTTGCCTGTTCTGCTACCGCGTCTCCTGGCAAACCCGATTTGCAATTTCACTTTTTACCGGCGCGCTTGAACGACCATGGCCGACGTACCACTTTTGGTTATGGCTTTGGCTTGCACGTATGTAATCTGTACCCCAAAAGCCGCGGCGAAATTCGCTTATACAGTAGTCACCCGGCCGATCCGCCGATTATTGATCCCCGTTATCTTAGCCATCCTGCAGATTTACCTGTAATGCTTGATGGGCTACGGATGGCGCGCCAAATTCTTCATAGTGAAGCCTTGGCGCCCTGTTTGAAAAAAGAAGTGTTACCCGGTATGGAACGCACCAGCGATAGCGCGTTAACAGAATTTATCCGTGAATATAGTGAGACTATTTATCACCCTGTAGGCACGTGTAAAATCGGCCGCCCCGACGATTCATGGGCAGTGGTTGACCCTGAACTAAAAGTTATAAAGGTAAAACGGTTACGGGTGGTCGACGCCTCGGTAATGCCTTCTATTATAGGCGGTAATACTCATGCTGCTGTAGTGATGATAGCTGAACGGGCTGCCTGCTTTATCCTGCAGGATCGGCAGCGCCGCGGTACTGCTGCATAAATAGAGCGGCAGCAGTATCACACATGTCATCAATATGACTGCTGTTGGCATACACGCCATCAATTACTAGTCGCGCAATACCATGTAAGGTACCCCAGGTAACTTGGGCCAGCCTTAACGCATCGGTATCTGCTGGCAATAAGCCATGCTGTTGCCAGTGCCGTGTCATGCTTACCTGATAATGAAAAGTAGGGTAGGCCACCGCTTTCAAATCTTCAGTGGCATTATTATGTTGCCACAATGTACGGCCAAACATCAGGTCATATAGCTGCGGATGCTGCGCCGCATAATGAATGTAGGCGTGAATAAACCGGGTTAGGCGGGTTTTGGCCGGCAAGTCTTCACGTTCAAAAATTGACTGCGCAGTAACTTTCCAGTTTTCAAACCCGGTAGCGGCAATGGCGCTAAGCAGTGCATTCTTATCTTTGAAGTGATGATAGGGGGCGGTACGGGACACCCCGAGATCTTCAGCAAGTTTGCGCAGTGACAGCTGTTCGATGCCATGCAACTCCAACCGTGCGGTAGCGGCGCTGATAATGGACGCGCGCAAATCGCCGTGATGATAAGCCTGTTTGTGAGCCACATTACTGCCTGTATAAATGTAAATGAAATGAAAAAATCTATCTTGACACTGTCAATATTGCATACTATCTTGACGCTGTCTAGTTTAGTTGGCGTTGAGCCAGGGCGCACCACAATTTTCGTATTTGCCCTTATTTTTTACTCTGTTTACAGGCGATCTCATGGAAAACCACACCCCACATTCTGTCTATCCTCATCTCTTTGCCCCCCTGGATTTGGGGTTTACGCAGTTAAAAAACCGGGTACTGATGGGGTCAATGCATACCGGACTGGAAGAGATGCCCAGTGGGCATAAGCATATGGCAGCGTTTTACGCAGAACGCGCGAAAGGGGGCGTGGGCCTGATTGTTACCGGGGGCATAGGGCCCAACGAAGAGGGCGCTACTCACCCGGTCACACGGCGCCTTAATAGTGATAAAGCGGTGGCCCATCATAAAGAGGTCACTGATGCTGTGCACCAGGCGGGCGGAAAAATATGCATGCAGATACTGCATACCGGGCGTTATGCTTACAGCGAAAAGCTGGTGGCTCCTTCCGCTTTACAAGCACCTATCAATCCGTTTAAGCCCAAAGCCTTAACAGATGATGAAATTCATCAGCAAATTGATGACTTTGTATTTACTGCACAACAAGCGCAAAAAGCCGGGTACGATGGCGTAGAAATTATGGGCTCCGAGGGTTACTTTCTCAATCAGTTTATCGCCCGTCGTACCAACCATCGCGATGATGGCTGGGGTGGGGAGTATGAAAACCGCATTCGTTTACCCATTGAAGTAGTGCGGCGGGTTCGCGAGGCGGTGGGCGAACAGTTTATTATTATTTATCGGCTTTCTATGCTGGACCTGGTCGAAGGGGGATCAGATTATGCCGAGGTCGTGCAGTTAGGTAAGCTCATTGAGCAGGCTGGGGCGACTATTATCAATACCGGCATTGGCTGGCACGAAGCACGCATCCCTACTATTTCAACCCGGGTGCCCCGGGCTGCGTTTACCTGGGTTACAGCAAAATTCAGGCAAGCACTCTCCATTCCGGTAATTACTTCAAACCGTATTAATACCCCGCAGGTGGCTGAAGCGGTATTAGCTCGGGGGGATGCCGACATGATTTCCATGGCCCGGCCCTTTTTAGCGGATGCAGATTTTGTTATCAAAGCAGAACAGAATAAAGCCGATGAGATTAATACCTGTATCGGTTGTAATCAGGCGTGCCTGGATCATGTATTTAACGGCAAGCTAACCAGTTGTTTGGTTAATCCTCGAGCCTGCCACGAATTACAGCTGGTTATCAAACCCGCCGAGCAACGCAAAAATATTGCTGTGGTCGGCGCTGGGCCGGCTGGTCTGGCGGCGGCGGTGACGGCGGCGTCTCGCGGCCATAAGGTCACGCTGTTTGATAAAGAGTCTAGCACCGGTGGCCAGTTTAATATTGCCCGTCAAATACCCGGAAAAGAAGAGTTTAGCGAAACATTGCGTTATTTCGATAAACAATTAGCACTGCATAATGTCACTGTAAACCTCAATACCGAAGCCTGCGCCCAGCAACTCAATGATGCTGGTTTTGATGACGTTATTCTGGCTACCGGAATCGTGCCCAGAACGCCGGACATAGTAGGCATTGATCATTCCAAAGTGTTGTCATATCTGGATGTGATAAAACATCATCGTCCGGTCGGCCAGAAGGTCGCAATTATTGGTGCCGGCGGCATTGGTTTTGATACCGCAGAATATCTTGCTCACGGTAAAGCCCAGCCCAGTCTGGATATCCCCGCGTTTATGCGCGAATGGGGCATAGATATGACATTTACTGCCCGTGGGGGCGTTGAAGGTATGCAACCTGAGCCTGAACCGGCGGCGCGCGATATTTATCTGCTTCAACGCAAAACCAGTAAAATAGGGGCTGGTCTAGGGAAAACTACCGGGTGGGCGCATCGGGCCAGCCTGGTAAGTAAAGGGGTCACCATGCTTACCGGTGTGCATTACAATAAAATTGATGATGCTGGTTTGCACATCACTGTCGACGGTGAGGCCAAACTACTGGATGTTGACCATATTATCGTGTGTGCGGGGCAAGAGCCTTTGCGGGCACTGACCGAGGGTCTGACGATGCCTTATCATCTGATTGGGGGGGCCGACGAAGCTTTGGAGCTTGATGCCAAACGGGCCATCGATCAAGGTACACGGCTGGCAGCCAGCCTTTAGCAGATTAAACAAAGGGCATCCTGGGATGCCCTTCAAGTCGTTAATACCAACACGGCTTATTAGCTGTCTTGCTGCATAAACGGGTAGTCGGTGTACCCTTCTTCGCCGCCACCATAAAAGGTATCCGGGTCGGGTTCATTCAGTGAGGCGCCCACTTCAAAGCGTTCTGCAAGGTCGGGGTTCGCAATATAGGTACGGCCGAACGCCACCGCATCTGCATACTCTGACTCCACCGCATTTTGTGCGGTAAGATAGTCGTAATCACCATTGGCGATATAAAAACCCTGCCATGCTTGGCGCAGCGCTGCCTGAATTTTAAGGTCCTTGTTATTGGTCGGCAGCCCTGGAAAACGCTCAACCATATGCAAATATGCTAAACCATACTGGTTCAGGCGCTCAATGATATAAGTAAACGTGCCTAACGGATCGCTATCATCTATGTCGTTCTGATTACCGATAGGAGACAGGCGAATACCCACCTGAGAGGCGTCCCACTGACTCAACACCGCCTCTGTGACCTGACTGAGAAAACGCATCCGATTTTGCACAGAACCACCGTATTCATCTTCACGCTGATTCGTTTTGTCACGCAAAAACTGGTCTATCAGATAGCCGTTAGCTGCATGAATTTCTACTCCGTCAAAACCTGCTTCGCGCGCATTTTTCGCTGCCTGGCGATAATCTTCCACCGTGTTTTCTATTTCTTCCACACGCATTGCTTTGGGAGTGGACGCAGGCTGCTTCTGGCCATCAAAAAACACCTCTACATCGGGTTGAATAGCAGAAGGCGCAAGGGGGGCTTGGCCATCAGGCTGAAAGTGCGTATGGCTGATACGCCCTACATGCCATAATTGCAAAACAATTTTACCGCCTTTAGCATGCACCGCGTCAGTAATTTCACGCCATTTGCTTACCTGTTCCGCGGTATAAATGCCTGGTGTTTGGATATAACCCTTTCCTTGTGGGTTAATTTGCGTCGCTTCTGACACAATCAAGCCCGAAGAAGCCCGCTGGGCGTAATACGTGATAGCCATATCCGAAGGGATATCCGTGTCATCATGGGCACGGCTGCGGGTGAGCGGTGCCATAAAAATGCGATTACGCAGTTCAATCGTACCGGTACTGCCGGCTGAAAATAAATCTGTCATGAAAATTCCTGAATAGACCACAAAAAAGCCGGGCAACGGCTGCCCGGCTATCTAAAGTTAAAGAGAATTTACGCGGTTTGTTCTTCGTGTTTGCCTTCGCGAAGCTCTTCCACCACTTTTTTACAAAACGCTTCCAGGTCATCAGGATCGCGACTGGTCGTTAGTCCTTGATCCACTACCACTTCCTGGTCTACCCAGTTGGCGCCAGCGTTCATCAGGTCTGTCTTGATTGATGCAAAAGAAGTAATCGTACGGCCTTTCAACACATCAGCTTCGGCCAACAACCATGGCCCGTGGCAAATAGCTGATACCGGCTTGTGCTGAACAAAGAAATCACGAACAAACTGTACCGCTTTAGCATTGGCACGCAATGTATCAGGGTTCAATACACCGCCAGGCAGAATCAACCCGTTGTAGTCTGCCGCAGACACTTCATCTACCGTTTTGTCTACCGGAAACTTGTCGCCTTTATCGGCATGCTGCATCCCTTGAATTTCACCTGATGCCAGCGACACGATATGTACCTCTGCCCCCGCATCCTTTACCTTTTCCATTGGTTCGGTCAGTTCAACTTGTTCAAAGCCGTCGGTGGCAAGAATAGCAACGGTTTTACCTGTTAATACACCCATTATGACGTTCTCCTAAGTTAACAATGTGCCTCTTCGTACGCACCGTTCGCTTAATCAGGATCGTTTACAAACATTAAATCTTGGTCAGGCGTTAAGGGGCCGGTAAACCATAAGCGAGTATTATTTAAGGGCTATCAGAGCGCTTTTCTATTGCCAGCAAATCGGGCGTGGTAACTACCACGCCGGTTGTCAGCCGCGTAGCCGGTAAAGGTTGCCGGGCCTGGCCACTGCAATCGAAGCCTTTGCTTTTACCTTAGGCTAAAGGTCCTTTGCTATTACGCTGTCGCACCCCTTTGCTCAAAGCCCCGCCGCGAAAGGGCGGGGCGCAGATCCCTCGGCAAGAGGCGCAGCAAGGGGCGCGCAAAGCCTCCAGGCTATTGCTGGTAATCGCATTACGTCGCAGCCTACTGATATTGCACACAAGCTGAAACGGTTAAGCGGTACTGCTACGTAAACCGCGTCCAGAGATAACCTAAACCTTGGGCATTGCCGCGGCCAGGTTTTAGCTACCTGCCAGGCCACTACTGGGAATAGATGTTATGCAGTCAGCCAGCATACTCATGAGCCTTATAATTGCGGCGCAGCAGTATGGCTTCAGCTATTAAATACACGCCTGCCCGTATACCTGAATAAATACAGGTGGCATCCGCTTGGGCGTGCCGTTATTCAGGCTGGTACAAACAAACCCGGTGGTAGCTGAAAATACTGTTTGTTGGCGGCGCCGACAAATAAACTGAAACTGCCGGGTCAAAGACAGTTTGTTATCACATGAGGTTATCCAGGTGGCACAAGCCAGTTCATCGCCAAGGTGGGAGGGGAGATGATAATTTAACTCATGGCGACGAATAACCATGGCACGGTCGAGATGCCGGTAATCGTCTAAGGTGAGCCCCAAAGCATTAGTATGTGCCCAGGCCAGGGCTTCAAGTTGCGCCAGGTAAGCCTGGTTATTTACATGTCCATAATGGTCGATATGCGCGTCTTCCACCTTCCAGTTTTCAATATATGGCTGTTCATGAAGCCACGATAAGCTTTGCATCGCTAGGTCACCACGTTATCGTTGATATCTGGGTTGGTTCTACCATTATCATGCATAAGTGGCAATAACGGGTCGCCGTCCTCGTGGTTTATTCGCAGCCTCGGCTCACTACCGCAAGTTGTGCACACTGTGTCCAAGCCATCTGTGGCAAACAGGTGCGCGACGATGGCCTTTGCGCAACCGGTTTGATAGACTTCCGGGCATCCTAATCATGCGGTCAGGCAGGATCATGGGGCGGCTGGAACAATGGTTGCTTTCGGCTATCCTACGGTAAATGCGACACCGCCTATGACATTTTAGCTGAGCACGCTGTACAAGATTGTATGTTGGAAAACCACACGCTGAAAACACCCACACCAGTAGCCTCCGGCCAGCTTGATGACGCCGCCCGGGAGGCGTATCAGGTAGACCGGTTGATTAGGCTGTTCAACCGTACGTTCGAGCCTTCGTATAAGACCCGGTTAGTACGTGGTACAGACGAACCTGTCTACCTGCCTGCGGACGCGGACCATGCTTACCATCGGATTGTGTTTGCCCACGGTTTCTTTGCCAGCGCGCTTCATGAAATTGCGCATTGGTGTATTGCAGGAGCCGAGCGCCGTCGGTTAGAAGATTATGGCTACTGGTATTGCCCCGATGGCAGAGATAGCCAACAGCAACGCGCGTTTGAACAGGTAGAAGTAAAACCTCAGGCTATTGAGTGGGCGTTCACCCTGGCGGTCGGACGCCAATTTACGGTAAGTACTGATAACTTAGACGGCGCGCAACCTGACCGGGAGGGCTTTACCCGTGCGGTCAGGCAACAGCTGCACACCTATATTGCAGGCCAGTTTCCGCCCCGCGCACAACAATTTATTGAGGCGTTGCAAGGCTGCTTTGCCACTTCTGAACGTTCACTTAACATCTTACTAACTGAGATCGCATGACGCCCACAAGACCCTTTCGACTTGGTGTATTGGTAAATCCCTATGCCGGCATTGGCGGAGCCATGGCCCTAAAAGGTAGCGATGGAAAACAGATTCGTGAGCAGGCGCTGGCTATGGGTGCCTCGCTTGAGGCGATATCGAAGATGACCAGGGCGCTTAACGCCATTGATATCGACAAACAGGCCTTACAGGTGTTTACAGTGGCCGGCCTGATGGGTGAGCAAAGCTGCGCTGCTGCCGCGCTACCCTGTGAGATAGTGTATACCCCCGCGACCCTGCAAACTGAAGCGTTTGATAGTGAGCAGGCGGCCAGCGCTCTGGCGGCCTGTAATCTCGATTTGCTATTGTTCGCTGGCGGCGATGGTACCGCCAGAAATTTGTGTCAGGTACTGGGCGATAGCGCAGTGGTATTAGGCGTACCCGCTGGCTGTAAAATTCATTCAGGCGTTTATGCCGTTACCCCCACGGCGGCCGGTACCGTGGCCGGGATGATGGCCCGCGGCGAACTGGTAAGCGAGTTTGATGCTGAAGTAAAAGACATCGATGAACAGGCATTCCGGGAGGGTAACGTTAGGGCGCAACATTATGGCGAAATGCGGGTGCCGCATCAGCTTGAATATATTCAAGCGGTCAAAACGGGTGGTCGGGAGCACGAAGAGCTGGTATTAGATGATATTGCCGCATATGTCAGCGAAATAATCACCGAAGACGACGAGACCTATTTTGTCATGGGGTCGGGTTCTACCGTGGCCGCTATTATGCAGCAATTAGGTATTGCCAATACACTTCTGGGGGTGGATGTCGTTCATCGCGGCGCGCTGGTGGCAAGTGATGTCACAGCGCAGCAGCTATTGCAGATTACGCAGCAAAAACCGGTCAAACTGGTAGTCACCGTCATCGGCGGGCAGGGGCATCTATTCGGGCGCGGTAATCAGCAGCTTAGCGCGCGTTTTTTACATCAGTTAAATAAACAAGATTTGCTCATTGTCGCCACTAAACAAAAGTTGCATTCACTGGAGGGCCGCCCCCTCAGGTTGGATAGCGGCGATGAAAAACTAGACCAGCAATTTGCAGGTAGTTTAGCAGTCATTACCGGGTATCAGGATAAAGTCCTGTATCCGGCGCACTAAGAGGACCTATATTATGCATACAACACCATTGGCGCCGGCCGATTACCTGGTTGCTTCACAGCACATCGAAACAGCTTTAGATAGCGTAGTTGACCATGGTGATGATGACGAATTATTTACCGCCAGTTACTTACAAGGACATTTTGCGGTCATCTCCAAACCACTTGAAATGGAGCCGCAGGCCAGCCTGCAATCCTTAAATGAGGCCGTAACCCAAAGCCTGAATACCGCGTTTGCGAATAATGAATTAGATCCCGATGATCAGCAAAAGGTATGGGCGTTGTGGTCGCATCTGGTCACGCAGGCGAAGCGTTAACATTAGCTTCAGCCGCGCTAAGGGTAACTACATCACTCAGTAAGCTGCGCGCAAAGGCATACTACACACGCAAAAAAGTGTGCCTCGCCTTTATCTTCCTGCCGGCAATCATCATTCACTTAGCAGAAAATAAACCCACAGTTCAGGTTTATTTGTATGTCTACCGGCAGATTTTGTCCTAAAAGGCGGCAATCAAATGCTTTTTTCGTAACCTGGCTATTTTCATTTTGCAGCCTTTCTGTTGCATGCATGTGTATGGCCCCTTCGTGGCATCTGCCGGCTAAACACATGCCAATACAGGGCCTAAGGGGCAAAACTAGAACGATTGGGGGTATAGCGGCAGGACGCAATACGCGCCTGCTGGGCACCAGTACCAGGCTTTTAGGCTATATACACCGCGTATCATCCGCCGCGGTCATACTGCTCATTATCGACCATCATCTTTTAATCTATGGGGGCAGAGCCGTTGTTCGGTGATAGGGTTGAAAACCGGGAGCGAGCACCACGTTTTCTAATAAACCTTGCTTGGTACGTTTCTTGCCCTAACTGACTATAGTAAGATTTTTTTGGCGCTCCTTTATGTCGACATTATTACCTTTTACCTTTGTACCTCGCCTTACCTTTATGCCTCGCCGCCTTGCTAGCGGGCTGGCTATGGGCCTTCTGCTAGCCGGCGTAACATCAGGTTGCAGTATGCTAGCCACTGAGACGACACAGCAATCGCGCAAAGCAGCGCCAGCGAAGGCGTTGGGCAATGCTGAATACGAAACATATATGCTGGCAAATGAGCTTTTTGCCGGGATGACACCCACCCGCCATGCCCGCTATGCCGTGGCTGGCTTTGTGCCGGCAGATACGCTGGCCCACAACAGTGAAAACCAGCAGCCGCTGATGTTACTGGGGCATCAGTTAGAGCAAGGTTTGGTGACGGAAGCTGCCAAACGGGGGTTTACCGCTCAAGAGTTTCGCCTGACGAACGATATAATAATGAGTGATAACAGTGACAGGGTATTGTCACGTCAGATAGACCAGTTGTCTGCGCTTAACCGGGTGGATTTTTATATTACCGGTACGCTGGTGCATCAGCAGGGCGGGGCGATGGTAAATGCCAAAATTATTGATGTACGGACCAAAGATGTGGTTGCTGCGGCAACCCGGTTTTTTCCGGCTGGCTTGTTTTGGAATGAAGAACAGGTCACAACCAGAAATGGTCGGTTGTACAGAACCGAAAATAAGGGGTAACCGCAAATGAACAAGCCGTTGTTTACACTTGGCACGGTAGTACTATTGTTGTCAGGATGCAGTCTGCTAAACAACGAGGAAGCAGCGCAGCTGGCAGCGGCTGACAATGCTTCTTCAATGGATGTGGTGGATATCAGTGCCGCCGATCGCACGGCGTCGTTACCGGTTGCGCCCGCCCAGCCAGATAGTTTCGGGGCTATTGATCAACCGCGCATCTATTCCAGTGTACAAGGCGCCTATAAAGGGCGCCCCCTGACCCGGCACGTGGGTGACTATGTCAAAAACCTGACGCAAGATTTGATCTCCAACATGGAGTATGTCAGCCCGAAAACGCCAGTGGCGGTAACCCATTTTGCGTTGCTGGATTCAGATTTGCAGCATACCAATTTACTGGGGCAGCAAATGTCGGAATCTTTTATGCACGAACTACACAAGTTTCGTATACCGGTTCTTGATTATAAAGCGACCGACTACATCCGCATTACTAATAATGGCGACTTCTTACTCTCCCGTGATTATCTGGATTTAAATAGCAGTTTACCTATCGAATACGTGTTAACCGGCACTATGGCTAAACACCAGGGTGGGGTAATGGTAAATGCCCGTATTCTAGGTATTGAATCGCGGGCGGTGGTAGCCAGCGCGCAGATGCTTATCCCCTTTTACGTGGTCGATGCTCTTATCCCCAGTGATGGGGCCCAGCCGGCCGGCAGTAAAGATGGCGTTAAGCTAAGCAAGGGGTAACCGGGAATGAAGGCAGGTATACCACACCGGAAAATAGTGATGCTGTTGGCGCTAACGGCGGTATCGGGCTGTGCGCTGCTGAGCGAGGACGCCGACGACCCTGCACAGTATGATGCGCGGTGGGATACCAGCACTGCGGACCCGGTTATCAAGCCGGCGGCGGCCTCGGGTCTGGGTTATCGCCCCGATAGCCGTGATTTACAGAACCCGCCGGCCCAGCCGGCCATCTATCAGTATCAGGATCCATTGCGTACCGGCTTCTATGCTGACCAAACTCACAAGTCTCTGCATGAATATGCCGACCAGTTAGCAATGGGTTTAATGGACAAAGCCGCACAGGTGAGTACCGCGCGCATCGGGGTGGCCAGCTTTGTCAGGTTAAATGCGTCGCTTCAGGAAACGACCGTACTGGGGAACCAGCTTGCAGAGTATTTAATGGCGGAATTGCAAGAATATGGATTGTCAGTGGTGGACTTTAAAGTTAACTCACAGGTACAGGTTACCGCGCGTGGCGATTTGGCTTTTAGCCGTTCCAGCAAGGACGCTACCATGACGATGGACCACGTGGTCACCGGCACTATGGTTGAAACGCCTCGAGGGGTGCGGGTTAACGCCAGAATTATCGCCCTGGACACAGGCCAGCTTATTGCTGCCTCAACTATTCAGTTACCGGCATTTATGGTGACCAGCCTTAATCAAACGGCGAGTGCGGATTGACGGGTATAGCCAATTCCTTTTTATATACCCGTGGTAAGGCACTTTTCACATTTTTTGTGCTTTTTGCGCAGTTCATACCTGCATGGCAAGCCGGCCGCACCTAAGCGTTAACCCTTATGCTGACGACTCGCTGCGAATACACTGGCGTACCACAAAGCGCTGCGGATTAACGCTGTTCAATAGCTCATTTGCCATAGGTAAGGGCTCCCCACATAGCTGACTTGCTAGTATCTCGGCCATAAGCGGGGCCGTAGTAAGCCCTCTGGAGCCCAGCCCTGTCAGTACATGTACCGCCTGGGCTGGCGGCTTGGGCACCTTTGACAACCCCACACCTTTACTCAGCGCGTGCCAGCGTGCACAGTCATCCAGTGGCAATGGCAGCGCCCCAGCAGCTGGCAAATGGTCAGGTAATCCTAATCGTATAGCTGCGCGCGCCGTACCGTCACTGCGCAGTAGATGATGCCAGTCAGCGTGGGCCAATGTGAGTTGATGTAACTGTTGATTTTGGGTGCTCTCGGATGGCCTTACTGCGGTATCCGTATCGCCTTTTACATAGGTTGAGCCCATCGCGTGGCGACCATGCCATGCCGGCGTCAGGTAGCCCTTATGGCACAGCACAGTTTGCAAGCTACGTAGCGCCCCGGTTGACTTAATCGACTCCACCTGGCCGCGCACTGCGCGTAAAGGCAAAAAACGCTCAAGGCCCAGGTGGTGGCTATCAGCACCGGTGCACAAAATAGCGTGATCCACCTGGATTACGCCCTTATTGGTGGTTAGGGTAACGTGGTTAGCCCGACCAGTTTGCTCATGCTCGTTTGCCTGGGATATTGCGGTTACCCTGGTGTCATGCATTACCGTTAAGCGGCCTTCGCGACTGGCCAGTGTTACCATTGCCTGAACCAGCTCAGGGGGGCTTAGCCAGCCACCAGATTTACAATACAACGCGCCGGTAGGAACGGGCAGCCCTGCAATGGTGCTGGCCTGTGTTTGCGATACACCACTGATTAATTCGCTCGGCCAGGCGCCATTATGCAGCAACGCCTGATGCCGCGCGGCAACATTTGCATTAAAATCCAGCAGTAAAACGCCACACCAGTCGTGGGCAAATGTGGCCCCCTGGTCAAGTATTTCCTGGTAATAACGGCGGGCAAACAAGAAGCTGTGAGCCTGAATATTACTTGGCCGGCTGGGCTGTGCATGCAACTGCGGATAAAAGCCCCCCTGCGGATTACCCGAAGCACCATCTGCCAGTTCGGCCTTTGGGGTTATTAAGGTAACATTCAGCCCGCGCCGGGTCAGCGCCAACGCCATTGTGGCCCCGGCCAGACCGCCACCTACAATGGCCACCTGCTGGGTGGGCTGCAGGGCGGACTGGGTATAGCGATAATACGGATTCTCTATCGGGAAGGCCTTACTATCGCTATGCTTATCGTGTAAATAAACGCCACTAAGCATGTCGCGCTTGCGGCCAAAACCGGGCCGTTTGGAAATGGTAAATCCAGCCTCGCGTAGGCCACGTTTTACCACCCCGGCTACGGTAAATGTGGCCAGTGTACCGCCCGTACGGGTTAATCTGGCCATTTGACTAAACAGGGCTGCTGTCCACATTTGCGGGTTTTTGCTCGGGGCAAAGCCATCCAGGAACCAGGCATCGACTAACCCATCAGCCGGGCAATGCCATTGGCCTAGCAGGCTATGTACGTCACCCAGCCAAATATCTAACACGGTAGAATAGCGGTCGAAGCAAAGCCGATGGCAGCCATCCAGGTTAACCGGATACTGCTCTGCCAATAACCCGGCGGCCTCACTCAGGGGTTCAAACCGCGCCAGTGCTTGCTTCAGGTCTTCACGCGTTAGTGGAAACATTTCTGTAGTAAGAATAAATAACTGTTTAAGAACGTGTGTCGGATTTTGTTGTCTGAAGTGGGCGAATGCCTGCATGGCAACCAGGCAATTCAAGCCGGTGCCTAAGCCGGTCTCGGCGATAACAAAATGTTTTTGATTGTGCTCAAGCCAACGCTGAGGTAGATCATTACCGGCAATAAACACATGCAGGGTTTCATCTATTCCGCTGTCGTTAGAAAAATAAACGTCATCGAAATCATCGGCAATCGGGGTGCCCTGTTCATTAAAATGTACTTTGGCGTGGCGGGTTTTCACGCAATCTATCCTACCTTGTGGTGATTTGACTGCATGATCATATCGCGCATGGTACAGTGAGGATAGTTGTTTGGACGTTCGCTGGCGATTTGGTAAACAATAGGTAAAAGAGCAGACCACTTTGTTAACCGAAATCGTTACCATATGCCCCAGCAAAATAAAGGGTAGATTATGAGAAGAGCAGTTATCACCGGTCTTGGGATTGTTTCAAGTATCGGTACGAATAAAGACGACGTACTTGCTTCACTAAAAGCAGGTAAGTCAGGTATTACATTTTCTGAACAGTTTGCGCAAATGGGTTTGCGTAGCCAGGTGTGGGGCAATGTTAACATTGACCTTAAAGACCATATTGACCGTAAAGCGATGCGCTTTATGGGCGATGCGGCAGCGTACGCTTACATTGCAATGCAACAAGCCATCGCAGATTCAGGCTTGCAGAAAAGTGACATTTCTAACGAGCGCACAGGTATTATTGCCGGTTCCGGCGGTGCATCGTCTGAAAATCAGGTACTTTCTGCTGATATCCTGCGGGAAAAAGGCGTGAAACGGGTAGGCCCCTATATGGTGCCACGTTGCATGGCATCCACTGTTTCAGCCTGTCTGGCCACACCGTTCAAAATTCGTGGTGTGAATTATTCCATTGCTTCTGCCTGTGCTACCAGTGCACATTGTATTGGTAACGCTCTGGAGTTGATTCAACTGGGCAAACAGGACGTGGTGTTTGCGGGTGGCGGTGAAGAGCTGCATTGGTCCCTATCAAGCCAGTTTGATGCAATGGGCGCCTTGTCTACCAAATACAACGATAACCCAGCTGTGGCATCGCGTACTTACGATGCGGGCCGTGATGGCTTTGTCAGCTCTGGTGGCGGTGGCATGGTTGTGGTAGAAGAACTTGAGCACGCGCTAGCTCGCGGAGCGACCATTTATGGTGAAGTGGTAGGCTATGGTGCGACCTCTGACGGGTTTGACATGGTAGCTCCCTCCGGCGAAGGTGCAGCGCGCTGCATGCGGATGGCTATGGCTAACGTGGAAGGGCCAATTGATTATCTCAACACTCATGGCACCTCTACCCCGGTAGGGGATGTAAAAGAGCTGGGGGCCATACGCGAAGTCTTTGGCGATACCGGTGTACCCATTAGTGCTACCAAATCGCTGACGGGCCATGCGTTAGGTGCCGCCGGGGTTAACGAGGCTATTTACAGCCTACTGATGATGCAACATAATTTCATTTCACCCTCTATCAACATAGATGAGCTGGATGAGCAAGCGCAGGGACTAGATGTGGTAACTCAAACCCGCGAAGCCCGATTGAATACAGTGATGTCTAATAGCTTTGGTTTCGGCGGTACTAACGCCACTTTGGTAATGCAGCGCTACGATAAGTAACGAAGCCGCTATTCAAAGATAAAAAAACAGCGCCTGATGGCGCTGTTTTTTTATCTGCAAAGCCAGTGTTATCCTGTTTTACCCCGGCGGTAAAATTGCTGGCTGATAATTTTTCGGTTGGAAAAGTGACTTATGAAAATCTTATACGAAAACAGTATCCCTCATGGCGCAGACTACTTTAGCCAGCTTGGCTCGGCTCAGGCGTTTGCGACAGGCTCGCTAAGTGCAACAGATTTGCAGGATTGCGACTATCTTGCGGTCCGTTCCACCACGGTGGTAAACGAAACCTTATTGAGCCAGGCCCCGCGCCTCAAAATGGTGGCGACAGCGACTGCCGGTACAAACCATATGGATATTGAATATCTTAACCAGCGCGGCTTCGCCTGGCAGGACGCCGGCGGCTGTAACGCTGTGGCTGTGGCTGAGTATGTGGTGAGTGTATTGCTCAACAGCTACCTTCACCGCCAGCTAGATTTAAGCCGTATTACGGTGGGCATTATCGGGGCGGGGCATGTAGGTACTGCGCTATCACGTTTACTGCACGCCTTGAATATCAGCTACGTATTGAATGATCCTTTACGTCAGCAGGCAGGTGATAGCAGAGCGTTTGTGGACGTAGACGAGGCTTTGCAATGTGATGTGGTGTCTTTGCATGTACCCTTTACCCGCTCAGGTAGCCATGCCACTGAAAACCTGCTCAACGCGGGTAATTTAGCGTTGCTTGGCGAGGACCAGTTATTAATTAACGCCTGTCGGGGGGAAGTGATTGAAGAAACCGCGTTGATTCAACGTTTACAGCAGCCAGATGCGCCCACCGTAGTACTGGATGTGTACATGCATGAACCGGCCATTAACCCGCAGGTAGTAGACAATATATGGTTGTCTACCGGACATATAGCCGGGCATTCCATTGAAGGTAAACTGCGCGGTACACAAATGGTATACGATGCATTTTGCGCACATGCGAACCGGCCCAGCGAACTAGAATTAGAGGATTTTCTGGCCGCTCCGTTGCCAATAGACTTTACGCCAGAAGATCCCTCAGTAGAAGCGCTCAGTTATTCGCAGTTAAGTCGTTTATTATTGAGTATTTACGATGTACGTGAGGATGATGGGCTTTTCCGTCAGATGATGGCAAAATCGAACCAGTTTGCCGAGTTCAGAAAAGCCTATCGGGTGCGGCGTGAGTTTAATGCTTATACACTGCGCTTGTCCGGGATGGTGTCAGAAGGTATTTTGCGTCAGTTAACCGGTTTGGGTTTTATCTTAGAAACCATTTAGCGACATCTGGTTGTCGCCGTTATCATTTAAATAGGAGAGTGAAAATCTATGTCACAAGCTTTTGATGTTGCCGTATTAGGCGCTACTGGCCTGGTGGGCCAGGCCATGATCGAAATGCTGGAAGAGCGGAACTTCCCGGTAAATAACCTATATCCGCTGGCCAGTGAGCGCTCAGCCGGTGGCACCGTAAGCTTTAAAGGTGAAGATATTGAAGTACTTAATGCAGAAGGCTTCGATTTTAGTCAGGTGCAATTTGGTTTTTTCTCGGCCGGGGGAAGCGTGTCAGCCATTTATGCGCCGATAGCCGCCGAGGCTGGCTGTATAGTTATTGATAACACATCACAGTTTCGCTATGAGCCCGATATCCCTCTTGTGGTACCGGAAGTCAACGCCCATGCTCTGGCAGAATTTCGCAACCGGAATATTATCGCCAATCCTAATTGTTCAACTATACAGATGTTGGTGGCACTGAAGGCTATCCATGACGAAGTGGGCATTGAACGGATCAACGTAGCAACCTACCAGTCGGTTTCAGGCGCTGGTAAAGCGGCCATGGAAGAGTTAGCGAAACAAACTGCGGGCCTGCTTAACGCCCGGCCGGTAGAACCGGAGGCGTTTAGCCGCCAGATCGCCTTTAACGCCATCCCACAAATTGATGAATTTATGGACAATGACTACACCAAAGAAGAAATGAAAATGGTGTGGGAAACACAAAAAATTATGGGCGACAATACTATCTTAGTAAATGCTACGGCTGTACGTGTACCAGTATTCTACGGTCACGGTGAAGCGGTGCACATCGAAACCCGCATGCCTATTGAAGCAGAACACGCGAAAACCCTGCTGGAACAGGCTGAAGGCGTAAAACTGTACGATACCCCCGCCGCTTTCCCAACCCAGGTATCCAGTGCCAGTGGCAACAACTGGGTGCATGTAGGACGGGTCCGCAATGATATTACCCACCCTAACGGCCTGAATATGTGGATCGTGTCGGATAATATTCGTAAGGGCGCCGCCACTAACAGTGTTCAAATAGCCGAAACACTGGTGCGTGATTACCTTTAAGCGATAGGCTTAAAATACGGCGGCCGAACTAAATAAATTTAACCGGCCGCCGATAAAGTAGCCAGCAGTTACGGCTAACTTACTAATATTGTCGGTTTTTCTTATCCTGGCTAGATTGCTGGGCGGCTCTGGTTTATAGTTTATTATTACAGGCGTCAAAAAATATCAGGCAAGGTAATCAGCAAAACCAGGGTAAGCGGGAAACAGCGTGTAGGGCGTGTAAGGGCTTTATTACCAACGCGGTGAAAGACACCCGATAGACGAGATTACGGCAGGTATTTAACACAAAACTGGATTAAAGTTTGCATAAGTGGGTGTTTATTCCATAGTTTATATCAATCGCGTCAGAAACTTGTCACCCGGCAGCCACGTCCTACTTGATTACCATTGTAGAACGCTTCGTTGAAACCGACCGGCAATAGTACGTATTACGATAATAACAATAACAGAATAGAGAAGGCGTCTTATCGCAACATCACCATTGCCGGTGACTATTCTGATTTACACCTGGTCATCCATTTGATGACACTTAAGGGCATATAGGAACGCTATGAAATCGCATTTAACGGGTTTGTTGGTACTTTTACTACTAAGTGCTTATCCTGTTACCGACGCAGGTGCCCAAGAGCGGCAGACTCAGCTGCGTGGCCCTAAAAATGCTACCAGTCAATACTCTGGCGCGGTGTACGGGCCGATCGATGAACAGGATACATTGTGGCGCATTGCTGATCGGTACCGGCAAGATAAAAGTGTGTCGGTATATCAGGTAATGCTGGCCATTTATGAATTAAACCCCAATGCGTTTGAACAAGATAACCTTAATTTGCTGGTGCAGGGTGCTACCCTTCGCCTGCCATCCCAACGCTATACCGCTCGCGTAAACAAAGCACAAGCGCAGGCGCGAGCTGACCGTGACGATGCCCGCTACGCCGAGTTGCTTAAACAACCCTCCACTACAAATAATAATATTAAGCCGGCCGAACCCTTGGTGAATCGTGCCGACCTATCCGACACCCGCAGCGCAATAGAACAAAAAATCACCCGTTTGGATGAACAACAGGTTCGCCAGTTCGATGAGCTGCGCCAGCAGTTCTCTTCCTCGCTGGATAATGTACAAGCTCTGTTGGATGAAAATCGCAAACTCTATAAGCGGGTAGAACAGGTCAATACAGACCTGATGAACTTGCGTCAGCAAGTGGAAGGTGATGTCCAAAGCCAAATGGATGAGCAACTGGCTTTGCAGCGTCAATTGCTGGATATGGTCAAGCAGGAGCAGGCAGAGCGTACCGCCGAAAAAAATAATAGTTTATCGAGCACATTAACCCAGCCAGCCAGCCTGATTATCGGCTCGGGTATACTGACCCTGCTATTGGCGGGTGGTTTGGCAGCGTGGCTATTGAGAAAGCGTAATGCCGAACCAGAAGCGCTTGCCCCGCAAAGCGAACCCGCCCCAGCAGTCGCCAGCGATATTGATATCGATGATCGGGCTACCAGTATGAGTCCGGACTTAGAGGACGATACCCCTGAGTTGACCGACGATGAGTTGTTTAACGATGATGAACTGCTGGATGACGTGCTTTCCAGCGAACTGGAAGACACCCTCGACTCCGAGCTGGACAGTTTTTCTGACCTTGACGACGATATGCTGGTGCCCGATGACAGCGAACAAATATTTGAAGACGGCGAGTCGGAACTTGGTCAGGATGACCTTGATAGTCTATTTGATGACGAGTTAGACGATACTTCTTTAGACGACGAAGCTTTAGACGACAGTGCTTTAGAGGGGATTGATTTAGCGGACGATGATACAGGTAGTACGGCTGAAGAAGACGAAGTCGTGCCCGATGATGATAAAACCATTGATGAATTGTTGGCAGAGAATCAACCGCCGGTGTCGGAAGATGATTTTACGGTCGTCACTGATGATGCGTCTACTGCACCCGAAGAATCGGCTCCTGTATCTGACGCACAGGAAAATGCACTGCCTACCATGGCAGGTATTGCTGATGACGGTGAGGAGCAACCAGAAATCAGTATTGATGACTTACTGGAAGCCGAGCAGGAAAAAGCAAAAAATAGTTTCGCCAAAGACAATGACGTCGTGGATGAAACTATGCTGGGTAAGTTAGACAGCGAAATTAATCAGCAAAACGCTGAACTTGACCGTCTTGCCGACGGTATTCTGGAAGAAATTGACCAGCTTGAACAGATGGGAGGCTTACCCACGGCGGAAGAGCTTGAAGAGGAAGAGCAAGCATTTTTCGGACAAGGATCGCCGCAGGGAATTCAAAGCCTTGATGGCTTGGTTGACGACATCGAAGATATGGAGTTGGAAGAAAGCGAACTCAATGAGATAGACACTTCCGAGAACTTTGCCGACCCATTATCCGACGAACTTATCGCTCAATTACAAGCTGAAAACGATTTTGCGAACGACACTACCGACATAGCATTGCCTGAGGGTGACGAGGCGGTGACTGGGTTTGACGACCCATTAAGCGACGAACTGCTTGCTGAGCTAAGTGCAGAACAAGATGACGAAGAGGCACAGCTAAATTCATTGTCGGATGAACTATTGGCAGAGTTGGAACACGATGGTGAATTAGGTGAAACGAGCGATGTTGCAGCTGTAGAGCCTGAAGATAGTATTGAAGATGAGTTAACAGATGACCTGTTGGCGGAGCTGGAAGCGGGGATTACGGGTAACGAGCTCCCAACTGATGCCGAGCAGCCCATAAATGAATTTCCAGTAGAGCCGTTTAGCCCTTCAGATACCGGTAATGAGGGCGAAAACGAGCCCCAGGATATTGATATTGATGAGCTATTAGACGACGTCGAGATGCCTGCGCCTGAGTCGGTAGACAATGTGGTTACCGATACAACAGAGCCACCCGGGGAGCCCGCTTTAGATGCTTCGGTTGCCGAACAGGATATCGACTCGCAGCCCGATAATGCAGACGAAGCCAAGCCTGAGGCTGAGCTTGCCGAGCAGGACATTGATTCACTGCTGGATGATGTCGAGGAAGCTGAGTCTGAGCCTGAGACTGATCTTGCCGATGCTGAAGAAACACTGGCCGAAGATGCAGCAGCACCGAGCGACGCTGATAATACAGAAAACGTGCTTTCTGACGAACAGGCTGTAGACGAGCCAACTACGGAAGAGTCAGGTCCTGACGCTCCGATAGCCGAAGAGCAAGACAAAACCGGCCCAGCAGATTCCGACCCAGCAGAACCCAAGCCAGCAGAAGCCGAGCCAGCCGCCGTCGATACGCTGGCCGAGCAGGACATTGACTCACTGCTGGATGATGTCGAGGAAGCAGAGCCTGAGGCTGATCTTGCCGACGCTGAAGAAACACTGGCCGATGAGTCAACAACACCGAGCGACGCTGATAATACAGAAAACGTGCTTTCTGACGAACAGGCTTTAGACGAGCCAACTACGGAAGAGTCAGGTCCTGATGCTCCGACAGCCGAAGAGCAAGACGAAACCGAGCCAGCAGAATCCAAGCCAGCAGAAGCCGAGCCAGCCGCAGATGAAATGCTGGCCGAGCAGGATATTGATTCACTGCTGGATGATGTCGAGGAAGCTGAGCCTGAGACTGATCTTGCCGACGCTACAGATGCACTGGCCGAGGATGCAGCAACACCGAGCGACGCAGATAATACAGACAACACGCTTTCTGACGAACTGGCTGTAGACGATATAACGGCGGAAGAATCAGGTTCTGACGCGCCGACAGCCGAAGAGCAAGACGAAACCGAGCCAGCCGCCGACGCTGCGCTGGCCGAGCAGGACATTGATTCACTGCTGGATGATGTCGAGGAAGCAGAGCCTGAGACTGATCTTGCCGACGCTACAGATACACTGGCCGAAGATGCAGCAGCACCGAGTGACGCTGATAATACAGAAAACGTGCTTTCTGACGAACTGGCTGTAGACGATATAACTACGGAAGAGTCAGGTTCTGATGCTCCGATAGCCGAAGAGCAAGACGAAACCGAGCCAGCAGAACCCGAGCCAGCAGAAGCCGATCCAGCCGCCGATGCTGCGCTGGCCGAGCAGGACATTGATTCACTGCTGGATGATGTCGAGGAAGCTGAGCCTGAGGCTAATCTTGCCGATGCTGAAGAAGCACTGGCCGAGGATGCAGCAACACCGAGCGACGCTGATAATACAGAAAACGTGCTTTCTGACGAACAGGCTGTAGACGATATAGCGGCGGAAGAGTCAGGTTCTGATGCTCCGATAGCCGAAGAGCAAGACGAAACCGAGCCAGCAGAACCCGAGCCAGCAGAAGCCGAGCCAGCCGCCGTCGATACGCTGGCCGAGCAGGACATTGACTCACTGCTGGATGATGTCGAGGAAGCAGAGCCTGAGACTGATCTTGCCGACGCTACAGATACACTGGCCGAAGATGCAGCAGCACCGAGCGACGCTGATAATACAGAAAACGTGCTTTCTGACGAACTGACTGTAGACGAGCCAACCGCGGAAGAATCAGGTTCTGACGCTCCGACAGCCGAAGAGCAAGACGAAACCGAGCCAGCAGAACCCGAGCCAGCCGCCGACGCTGCGCTGGCCGAGCAGGGTATTGATTCACTGCTGGATGATGTCGAGGAAGCTGAGCCTGCTGCTGATATCGCGGATGAGCCAACTGCTCAAAGTGATAGCGAATCTGCCGTTCACGATGAGGCATTGTTTGAAGAACTGAATCATCTGCCGGAAACCCTCAGTGAAGCCGATTTTGAGGGTGAGCCATCACTTGAACTGGAGGATGACGCCGAAGAGGAATCGCTACTTAGCAGTGGGGCCCCCACAGCAGTGCCAGCGACAGATGATACCGCGGTGCAAATCGATCCGCTGGATGCCGCCTTAGCTGAGTTCGACCAGCAATTAATGGATGATATTCCCTCTATCACTGATACGGTAAACGACACTAATACACCGAAAGACACGTTTGACGATAGTATTCTTACATCATTCGACGATAACGAAGATTTTTCGTTGGAACAGGAACAAGACGGTATCGTGCCGGGTACTCGCGCCCATGAGGGCGATATCAATGAGCTAGAAGACGTTCCCGGACTTGATGAGTGGCTATCAGGCAACAGCACCGCCGACAAAGACATTCTGGATGAACTTGAAGGGTCTGATTTTGACGATTTGCTGGGCAGTATGGATGACGACTCTGGTTTCCCAGAGCCCCCGGTAAATAACGAATCGGCTGCCGAGAATAACGCGGCGGCGTCACCTACCGCAGCCGAAGACGCCTTCCGTCTGGCAAATCCTGATCTGGACTTAGCGGCCTTATTGAATGAGCCAGAAGATAGCGTAGGTGGCAATGAGCCATCAGCTGAACCGGATTATTTAGATGTTGAAACCTTGCTTGATGAGTCTATGCAGGATGATGATCGCCAGTTTGAAGAAATGCCATTAGATTTAGATGTGAGCTTATCTGATTTTAGCGGTATTAGTGATGACGCCGATATTATCGATATTGATAAAGATGCGGGCCAAAACGCGAACCTCGATCTGGCTCGGGTATATATGGAAATGGATGATATGCCCTCCGCCCGCGAGCTACTTGAAGAAGTTATTGAAAAGGGCAGCGAGGAGCAAAAGAAAGAAGCCGTGGAATTATTAGGAAGCTTGGTTTAAGCCACCGCTTAGACACGTCGGCCAAACCGATAGTAAATAGCGCCCGTTAGCCCAGTCAACTAGACCGGCTAAATAGCTTTCCGCCGGGCACACTGGCGAATTATAAATGGCCCCAAACAACGTTACCCTTACGGTAAATTTGTTTGGGGCTGCTGGTAGAACAAAAGTACCCAGCTAACCGGCCAGGTATCCTAGCCTGTAAAGCCCTTATGTCAAAGCATGCACCGGCTGGTCAGGCAAAGCCACACGAGATTGCAGTTTTTTGGGCAGATACGCCAAAGCGGTATTGTAGCCGAGCTCGTATAAAGCCAGTTTAGTGTCTTCCCCGGCCTTGAAGTCGACAGCTGAAATAGTCCCCGTATTAACTATAATCGTACTGTGCCAGAAGCGTGAGTCCACATACTCCCGGGCAAGGGCTGACATAAATGTCCGAGTCAGCATGGTTAAATATAGGGGTAGGGGGAAGCGTCCCTTTCGGTGCAGCGCTTCTTTTTTCTGTTCGCTTCGTAAGCGAAAACAAACTGAAGGTGTACCATCTTGCTGCCAGTCTCGAAAAAGCGCATCTTCAGATAAAATCGCGCCGTCTACCAACAGCTGATCGCCAAATTCTTTGAATGAAAAAATAAGCGGAATTGACATTGAAGAGCGTACCGCCTGTGAAACTTTCACATCTGGGGTATTTTCCCGATTAAATAATACCGGTCCGCCGCCGTTTACATCGGTGGCCAATATATGAAGCGGGTAAGCCAGCGTAGCGAATGTGTCTCCTTCCAACAGTGTATCCAACCACTGCTCAAGTTTATCACCGGACGCTAAACCACCTTGTTTAAGTAATCGCCACAGCGATATATCAACAAATTGTTTAAAGTCCGTTTTAATCGCCAGCGCTTTTAACTCAGCCAGGCTAAATCCTTTCGCCGTTAGCGCAGCAATAATGGAGCCGCCAGACACGCCGACAATGCTGGTGTATTGGATATTTAGGTCATGAAGTGCCTGAAGTATACCGATATGGGCAGGTAATCGGGTGCCGCCACCAGATAAAATAGGCACTATATGAGAAGGGAAAGCGGGTTGCTGCATACAAAAACTCTCCTTGTGAGTTCACTGAGCATAGAACAAGAAGCCATAATTTGCGTATGTTAAACCACCGTTAGTTGTTGATTTGAAGACCTCCTGCCTAGCAGCTACCAGGAGGCTAATTGGCTGGCCCCGATAAGCCTGCCCCGCTAGGCGTGCCCCCCTGGACAATACCTGTAGCACCCGGGCGTGATGTAAGGAGCATGCGGCCATGCTATGGAGTGTAGCGTACATTACCGCGTCGTTATGGCGCTGGCTGGGTATAGCTATTGCCGGTTTATCCGCCATCCGATTTAAAGTAACGGCCAGGCAGATTGCATCTGTTGGATGGTGCGACTACACTTACCCGATTTTTTTAACGCAGGTAACAAAACATGTGGCGATATGCCTTAGGCATTGAGTATGACGGCTCGGCGCATTATGGCTGGCAACGTCAACGCGGGGTAACAACCGTGCAGGAATTTCTAGAAGATGCGCTATCAAAAGTAGCTGACACCAGAATTAATGTACAGTGTGCAGGACGCACAGATGCCGGGGTGCACGCAACCGGTCAGGTTGTGCATTTTGAATCGCCGCACGCCAGGCCTTTAAAAGCATGGGAAATGGGTGCTAATACGAATATGCCGGGCTCTATTGCGGTTAACTGGGCATGTGAAGTACCCACTGAGTTTCATGCTCGCTTCTCTGCCACCCATCGACGCTATCGTTATATTATGTATAACGCCACCTTGCGGCCGGCTATTTTAGGCAAAGGGGTCACCCATGTTTATAAGCCGCTAGATGCTTCATTGATGCATGAGGCAGCTCAGGCCCTTATTGGCGAGCAGGATTTCAGCGCCTTTCGCGCAGCGCACTGCCAGTCAAACTCGCCTTGCAGAAAAGTCACTGATGTGTCGGTACATCGCCAAGGGCGGTATGTTATTTTAGATATCCGCGCTAACGCCTTTTTGCATCATATGGTACGTAATATTGTGGGCTCGCTGATTGCCATTGGCGCCAAGGAGCAACCGGTTGACTGGATCGCGACACTGTTACACAGTAAAGACCGAACCCAGGCGGCAGCAACAGCGAAGCCACATGGTTTATACCTGGTAGATGTGACCTATCCTACGCAGTTTAACTTGCCACAAAGACCACTGGGGCCGTTATTTTTGCCAGAAAGTTAAGCCACCACTATAGTGTTAACTTCTAAGACCAGTTTTATTTTTTCGATTATTCTGTATTGTGGTCTAATAGCGGGCTGTACTGAAACTTCGGCGATGCACTAATAAACATTAACTAAGCATCCGCACAACTAACAAGCAAAAGGATTCTCTTTAATGAGCTGGATTCAAAAAATTCTTCCGCGGACACAAACCTCAACCAAAGGCAATGTGCCAGAAGGAATCTGGACCAAGTGTGGCAGTTGTCAGGCCGTACTGTATAAAAACGATTTAGATAAACAACTTGAGGTGTGTCCCAAGTGTGACCATCACATGCGTATCAGCGCCCGTCGTCGTCTGGATAGCTTTTTAGACCAGAGCGACCGCGAAGAGTTAGGCGCCGAGTTTGAGCCGCAGGATATTCTTAAGTTCAAAGACTCAAAGCGCTACAAAGACAGAATTTCTGCGGCCCAAAAAAGCACCAGTGAAAAAGATGCACTGATTGCTATGAAAGGGAAACTTAAAGGTATGCCAGTGGCAGCAGTAAGTTTCGAGTTTGCCTTTATGGGTGGCTCGATGGCTTCTGTGGTGGGCGCACGTTTTGTTGCGGCGGTAAATGCTTGTCTGGAGCACAACATGCCGCTTATTTGCTTTTCAGCCAGCGGCGGTGCGCGCATGCAGGAAGCTTTAATGTCCCTCATGCAAATGGCCAAAACCTCTGCCGCACTGGCAAAAATGCGCGAAAAGAACCTGCCTTATATTTCGGTTCTTACCGACCCTACTATGGGTGGTGTTTCCGCCAGCTTAGCTATGCTGGGCGATATAAATGTAGCAGAGCCTAAGGCGCTAATCGGTTTTGCTGGCCCCCGGGTTATTGAACAAACCGTGCGAGAAACCTTGCCAGAAGGGTTTCAGCGCAGTGAGTTTCTGATTGAAAAAGGCGCCATTGATATGATTGTTGATCGCCGCGAAATGCGCGACAAATTACATGGCCTGTTAGTTAAATTACATCGACCTACCTGATAGGGTGGGCGTGTAACTCCAAGCGGTTAGACAATACGTGAACACATCTTGTGATACCAAGGCGCCACCCTTGCGAAGTTTGGCGCAATGGCTTACCTACCTGGAATCTATCCATCCCAATAGTATTGATATGGGCTTGAACCGTATCAAAGCTGTGGCTGACAATTTGGGCCTGCATTTTAGCGATAAAACTGTCATTACCGTTGCTGGCACCAACGGGAAGGGAACCACTTGTCGGTTTCTTGAACTGGCGTGTCAAACGCAGCACAAGACCACCGGCGTATACAGTTCACCTCACTTGCTGGATTACCGCGAGCGCGTGAGAATAAATGGGGAGTCTCCTGATGAGGCCGCATTTTGTCAGGCCTTCGAGCAAATAGAGCGTACGCGTGCCGATGTTACACTAACCTATTTTGAGTTTAGCACCCTGGCAGCATTGTTATTGATGCAGCGCTTCAAGGTAGAGGTGTTGATCCTGGAAGTGGGGCTGGGCGGCCGTTTAGATGCCACTAATATTATTGACCCTGATTTGGCGGTAATCACCACCATTGACCTGGATCATCAGGATTGGTTAGGGGATACGCGGGAGGCCATCGCCCGTGAGAAAGCAGGTATAATGCGTTGTCATGGGCTAGCGGTTATCGGTGAGACAGACCCGCCGGTCAGTTTACAAGATGAAGTTGAAAAGCGGCAGGTAAACGCGCGATGGGCGGGCCAGGATTTCACTTTTACCCAGAACGGCCTATGGAGTTGGCAGGGCAGGGCGGCGCGTTTTAGCAATTTACCCACACCGCATATACCAATACAAAATGTGTCTACAGCTTTGGCCGCGTTGGAATGCTTAAACTGGTTACCGTCCCCATCCGATCTCGACGCGCTGTTAAAATCTGCCAGTATGCCCGGGCGAATGCAAATAATACGCACCGAACCGCAAGTGGTGATAGATGTGGGGCATAATCCTCAAGCGGTGCGGGCCATGCAAAGCTGGCTTGATAAGCAAACCTTCGACCAGTTGCATCTGGTTGCCGGCATGCTCAAAGATAAATCTATTGCCGCCACACTCAATGCTTTTAGGCCGGGTGACACGCGTTGGTATTTTGGTAGCACGCACGGCCCTAGAGGGGCTGCTGCCCAGACCCTTTACGACCAACTGGATATTTCACAACAACCGCAGGCAAGCTGTTACAATACCGTAACTTCGGCTTATCAACACGCATTAGCCGAAGCAAACGATAACGATCTTATTCTGGTGTTTGGCTCTTTTCTTACGGTAGCTGATGTGCTTATCCTGGAAGCTGACACTAATGCATTATAGGAGCAGTACGTGAGTTCGGCCTTGCAAAACCGTCTTGTTGGAACCGTCATTGCCGTTGCCCTGGTGGTTATTTTTTTACCTGATTTTCTGGATGGCAAAAAAGAAACGAAAACCACCCATTTTGCGAGTGTACCGGCCGCGCCTGAAAAAAAACCGATTGTGGAGCCTGATGCGTTCCCGGCTGACCGAGTAGCGAAAGCCGCCCAGCGTCCCCTCGAAATCGTCAAGGAAACCCCGGTTGATGACCAGCCCGCGCAGTCAGAGCAAAATGACATTGAAGCGGCTAATAGCGTGCAAGCAGAACAGCAAGCTGAGACCAACGATCTGGCCCAGCGCACAGTGGTAAGCCAGCAGGTAAATGATAACGATGCCGGCTGGGTGGTTCAGCTGGGCAGTTTTCGCCATCAAAAGAATGTGAAACAACTTCTTGGCAAACTGGAAAGCGCTGGCTATCGGGCCTTTAGCCGACCAATCAGAACCAGCTCGGGGTTATTAACCAAAGTGTTTGTAGGGCCTGATTTAAATAAACAAAAGCTTGAAGCAGCATTGCCACACCTAACCGAGGTCACTGGGCTTAAAGGCAAAATTACTGAATTTAAAGTTGAGTGACTGCCGTCTGTGTGCTTAACAATTAGTCTATTTGGGGTTGGTAATCAATATGGCTTTTCGGTAGAATGCGCGCCATCTGTTTAGGCGCACGCGGTCCCATAGGGTTACTCGTTTGCGCTACTTGCACTAATAGGCCGATATAACGTGTTGAACTGGGTAGACATTACCATTTTGGGTATCATTACGATATCTACCTTGATAAGCCTGGTCCGTGGTTTTGTTAAAGAAGCGATATCACTGATTGTTTGGTTTGGTGCACTGTTTATTGCCAGCCAGTTTTTTGCCGATTTGGCAATCTATTACACCCGCATTGAAGACGATGTATTGCGCAATGGCGCAGCTATCGCCACCTTATTTATTATGACGCTTATTTTAGGCGGACTCATTAATCATGTTGTTGGACGCGCTGTTCAGGCGTCGGGTCTATCTGGCGCTGACCGATTGCTGGGCGCAGTATTTGGCGCTATGCGCGGCTTATTAATTGTCAGTGCGCTATTATTTTTTATGGATACCTTCACAGCTGCAGCTACGGCAACCTGGTGGCAACAGTCTGTGCTGATTCCGGAATTTGGAATCATTATTGAGTGGTTTTTTGCATTTGTAAAAGGCAGCTCCAGTTTTTTAACTCCCGCTTGAAATAGGTAAATCAGATGTGTGGTATTGTCGGAATAGTCGGTAAAACCCCGGTAGCACAGTCACTTTATGATGGGCTGACTGTGTTGCAGCACCGCGGCCAGGATGCCGCCGGTATTATTACCATAGAGCAAAACCGGTTTAATTTGCGCAAAGCAAATGGCTTGGTCAGAGATGTTTTCCATACTCGCCATATGAAGCGCTTATCTGGCAACATGGGTATCGGACATGTACGTTACCCTACCGCAGGCTCATCTAGCTCAGCGGAAGCCCAACCCTTCTATGTTAACTCGCCCTTTGGTATTGCGTTTGCCCATAATGGCAACCTGACCAATTCCCACGATTTGCAAGAAGAGGTGTTCCGCATTGCCCGCCGTCACATCAATACCTCTTCCGATTCTGAGTTACTGCTGAATATTTTTGCCCACGAGTTGCAAAACTGCACAGAGCTTAGTGTTAGCGCGGAAGACATATTCAAGGTAGTTACCAGCGTTCATAAAAAAATTCGCGGTGCCTACGCGGTCGTGGCTGCGATTATCGGGCAGGGCGTAGTAGCGTTTCGCGACCCTAATGGTATTCGCCCGCTCGCATTGGGTAAGCGAATTACCGAAATGGGCGAAGAGTACATGGTTGCCTCAGAATCTGTTGCGTTGGATACCGTAGGTTTTACCTTTATTCGTGATGTGGCGCCGGGTGAGGCGATATTTATCACTGAACAAGGCGAACTGCATACGCAACAGTGTGCTGAACAACCTTCGACCTCACCATGTGTGTTTGAATTTGTTTACTTTGCCCGCCCTGATAGCTTTATTGATGGTGTTTCGGTATATGCGTCGCGGGTTAATATGGGACGTAAACTGGGCGAGAAAATCGCGCGCGAATGGGCCGACCTGGATATTGATGTGGTTATCCCTATTCCGGAAACGTCCATGGATGTGGCTTTACAGATAGCCAATACCTTAGGCCTGCCGTACCGCCAGGGGTTTGTTAAGAACCGCTATATTGGCCGTACCTTCATTATGCCAGGTCAGACTATGCGTAAGCAGTCAGTCAGGCGCAAGCTAAACGCTATTTCCTCTGAATTTAAAGACAAAAGCGTTCTGCTGGTAGATGATTCAATCGTACGTGGCACAACTTCCGGGCAAATTATTGAAATGGCCCGGGAATCCGGTGCTAAAAAGGTATATTTTGCCTCTGCCGCCCCTGAAATTCGTTTTCCTAACGTATATGGTATCGATATGCCTTCGGCTAACGAGCTTATTGCTTACGGCCGCGAAATTGAACAGATTGCCGACCTGATTCAGGCCGATGGCCTTATTTTTCAGGATATCTCTGATTTGGTGGAAGCCGTGCGCGAAGAAAATCCCGATATCCTGAGGTTTGAGACATCAGTATTCGATGGCAATTATATTACCGGGGATGTAGATCAGGAATACCTGGAAAGAATTGATTTGGCCCGAGGTGAATCAAGCCGCGCGCCAGTGCTTCAGGCGGAACTGTCGAACCTTGAAATGCACAACATGGATTCCGACTAACGCGGCCGGAAGGTACGCAAAAAACGCAGCCAACGGCTGCGTTTTTTTATTTAGGGAGGCCAAATTAGTGTAAAAATTCCGGCCCGAGACCGGAACCCCACGCTATGACGGTGGCCGCCATAAGTATGCTGAGTAACACTAATCCGCAGGTTACAACTGAGCTGGCATAGATAAACCCTTTTTCTTCAGGTATGTGCATAATAATGGGTACTCCCGAATACAAGAGGTAGACAGAATAGGCTAATGCTAACAGTCCGATAGTCATGACAAACCACAGTTGAGGATAAAGCCCGGCGAAGCCCACCATAAATAAAGGGGTCGCGGTATAGGCAGCCAGTTCTAATGATTGGGTGTATGTTGGCTCAGCATCAAATATCGTAGCCAGTTCATGAATCATTACCGCCAGCAACATTGCCCCGATAATCAGCCCCACATATAAGCCGACCGATACAAACAGCGCACTTTGTGGCGTTAATCTAATCACTTCCCCGGCACCAAAGCTCCAGCCTAGTTGGGTGGCTGAGTAATAGGTCACTAAGGAAGGGATCAGGGCGATAAACAGGATATGGCTAAGCGCATAGGCGTAGCTTTCGTGCTTTTTGTCGATACACTCCCATTCTTCTCTTGGATGGGTATAGATACCGAACAGATGGTTAAGGATCATAGCTAGCCCTCAGTTGCTTTTTACAAGTCGTTAACAAATATCACTATCTGTCATCAGCGTGTAAGAGTCAATTGAAAAGTTCAAAAAATAACCAAATGTAAAGGTGGCCGATATGACATTAGGTAAGTGCGGTGGTAAACTTCGCGCGCGAACTTGCGTACCTGAGACGCGCTAACTGAACGGTAGATTTTCTGTATGACCACACCCGCATTTGATTCAGCATTGTTGCAACCTATCAACGCCTTTTTATCCTGTCCTACGCCTGATGAGTGGGTGGCTGAAGCTGTTAAACCGCAAAACCTCGAAGGTCTGTTAATTGATCATTGTAATTGTGAATTAAAGGCCGCCCAGACAGCCATGTTGCTTATCCGGCGGTATGCCGTAGATAAAGCCAACGGCGAGCTATTACTGGCCTGGCTAAAACCCTATGAGGATTTTGTTTACCGCCAGCAGGGTGATGGTAACTTTGATCGGTTACATACCGGTTTGAAAAAAATGATTCAGTCACATGGCGAAACTGATTTTGCTGATGAGCTGGTGAACAAGATGGTGTTGTTGATTAAAGAAGAGTTACATCATTTTCAGCAGGTGCTGGAAATTATGCAAAGTCGAGGGATCACCTATCGCAATGTTGGTGCAGGGCGCTATGCGCGGGGAATGATGCGCCATGTTCGCACCTATGAACCCCAAACCCTGGTGGATAAACTTATTTGTGGCGCCTATATAGAGGCACGTAGTTGTGAGCGGTTTGCCCGGCTTGCTCCCTTGTTGGATGAAGAGCTAGGACGTTTTTATATATCATTACTGCGTAGCGAAGCCCGCCATTATCAGGATTATCTGACTTTAGCTCAGCAAGTTGCAGGTACTGATATTAGCGATAGAGTAAAGCATTTCGCAGAAGTCGAAGCGCAGCTAATCGCTAGCACCGATGCTGATTTTAAATTCCATAGTGGGGTACCTGCAGCGGTTGCAACCGCCTGAAGCTAATGCTTGTTGCCAATATGCAAGACGTGCCTTCCGGGTAAGTTGAGATAGGGTAACTTTGACGTTCCGCATATTTAGCGCCTACCATTAAGAAGCCGCGGCGCCCACTGTCTTTTAAAACAGGTTTTTAAAAGACACCCATGTCTTTTTCAGATAGCGGTACGCGGCTTTTTTGGCAGGACACCCATGTTTTTTCAGATAGCCCTACGAACATCTTTTTAGCTGGACACCCACCGCAAGCGCGTCTATCTGCGGCAAAAGCATGAAGTGGCAACTAGAGCGTTTTTAGCAAGACACCCATGTCTTTCAGATAGCCCTACGAACATCTTTTTAGCTGGACACCCACCGCAAGCGCGTCGATCTGCGGCAAAAGCGTGAAGTGGCAACTAGAGAGTTTTTAGCAAGACACCCATGTCTTTTCAGATAGCGCTACGAGCATCTTTTTAGCTGGACACCCACCGTAAGCGCGTCTATTCGCGGCAAAAGCATGAAGTGGCAAGTAGATAGTTTTTAACAAGACACCCATGTCTTTTCAGATAGCGCTACGAGCATCTTTTTAGCTGGACACCCACCGTAAGCGCGTCTATTCGCGGCAAAAGCATGAAGTGGCAAGTAGATAGTTTTTAACAAGACACCCATGTCTTTACAGAGAGCCCTACGAACATCTTTTTAGCTGGACACCCACCGTAAGCGCGTCTATTCGCCGCAAAAGCATGAAGTGGCAACTAGATAGTTTTTAGCAAGACACCCATGTCTTTTCAGATAGCGCTACGAACATCTTTTTAGCTGGACACCCACCGTAAGCGCGTCTATTCGCGGCAAAAGCGCGAAGTGGCAACTAAGGTGTGGTTGGTTGCCCAGGCTTTCTTATAGTATGTTGATTTTACGCTCCATAGCGGCAGAGAATAACTCGTTTATAAGGGGAGGGAATGATAGCCGGATATACAATTTACTTTGAGTAGTTCATCATAGGTAACGTATTGAAAGCGCTGGCGCTTAACGGATTTCTATTATAAATACGTAAAATCATGCTCAAATGAACCAGTTCGAGGATTTACCACTACAAGTGGTATCCCATAGCAATAACGAGGCGCGAAAACCCTGCGCGTCAGATTAGCAATCAGTAACCTTAGATTTGTTTATTGGTTTACTATCATTGGGTAGAAACAAGCATTGCTCATCAACATTTGGTGAGTTTTTATTATTCCAGTCGCAGGCCGTGTTTTTGCACAATTGTACTAACGGCCGCGTGAAATGTTACGAGGCACTGGCACAATGCAGCACCAGGCAAAAGCACGTTTTATAACCGCTCCCCCACGACTTAGTCTGCTTGAAGGCTTATTGGTGTTCTGTACTGCTGGCCTATATTTACCTATTTGGTTTTATCTTGCGGTGCGCGATATTAAACGTATCACCGACGATGATTTATTCCCGTTAGCATGGACCTTAGTGCCATTGATTTTTGTAGTACAACCGTATGCGCTGATTTGGTTCAGCCGCTACCTAAGACGGGCGGAAAAGCGTTTGAATATACGGCGCTGGCCAATAATTTTTGAATATATGTGGATGATGGTGTTTTTTGGCTGTGGGGTGTTTTTTGCTGCCGCCAGCATTTTCGAAATTGAAACCATCACCAAAATGCTGGTATCGGTACTCTCCATCGTCAACTTTATGCTGATGCACAAACGATTAAACAGATTGCGTCGACGGTGTCAGAATGAAGCCATCGCTATTCGTCATAAAGGTTACAATAGTATGGAATGGATAGTGGTACTTATTTTCACCCCATTGATTTTCGGGCTTTTCCTGTATACCTATATTAATTCAGAATTGCATGAGAACCTACGCTCAAAACAAATCTTCAAGCAAAAGCAGGCTATCGAGCAACAACAAGACTAATATAGCGAGGGCTTACACAGCCCTGTGATCGTAGCGTTTGGCCAACCAATAGGGCGGCGAGGGCCGCACCAGAATAACTGTATCGCCTGGCGAAAAGGCGCATTGCGCATTTTCTGGCTCAATTAAAATATACCGGGTTTGGTGTTCACCGTCGGTAAACCGACCTTCAGCAGGGTTTCCCACCCGTGCTTCGCCTACCGTTATTTGCGCAGCGCAGCCACAATAAGCCTTTGAAAACCTCGAGTGAGACCCATGCAATAAGGTCGTAAGTGATTGGCCACATAAACTGCACCCGATAACCGCTAATGTGGTAGCTAATGGAAGGATAAAAGAGCTGGTATGGATAGCAGGTAGAAGCTTGGTAACTAGCAAGCTTACGGAATAGCCGGCTATCGCAAACAACGTTAAAAACAGTGATAACCATTGCATGTTGGGCATGGCATCCAGCCCCACCCATTTAATTACATGTGTCACGTACGATGGCAAGCGACAAGGGGCGCTGTAAGGATAAGTGCGCTGGTCCGGCATAGTATCAAATACGCCCATACCGCTTTTACCTATTATCATGAAGCCGATTTCCAGCAGGAAAACCGTAATGACTACGGCAACTGCCGCCCCAAACCATATATTTACGCCACTGATTAACCAGGTAGCCATGCTCATCATCCTTAATGAAGCTATGAGCTTGCTTTTATAGCATAAGTGTATCGATTAAGTGAATATCCCGCGTTAAAATAACCGGATTTTACGGTTACTATCTTTATCCGTTAAGTTAATTGCCTCTCACACGCCCGAGATTCCGGTTTAATGCGCGTGCACGGTAGGTAAAGGCTCACCATTGGCCTGATAAAACCCTGAAGCGCCCGCCTCAATAAACCCTTGGTGGACCATATTGGTTAAAAATGGGTCGGTATGATCATCTCCTATATCGGCATAATCCGTGCTCTTATATTTATCGCGATGCTCGAAGAACGCGCTAATTGCCGCTTTGTTATGATGAATATGCTGTAACGTGAACTCTTCGCGCCGCGTGTTATTTTCAATGACCATTGTTTTGACCAGTTTCTTTTGCGCTAACCACGCAACCTTAATCGAGCCATCACGGTGATTAAGTACATAGTGCTCAACTTTGTCACAGCCGATACCGTCCTGGTGAGTCAGTCTCATTGAGCGCAATAACGTATCGCTAATAAGCTGATTATGTTCCGACCAATTCGTATCTCTTTTGCCATGAATCAGTTCTCCAGGTTGATATTCTATCGCCCGTTCATGGGCGTCAAAATAGCGAATGGGTTTTACGGTATCAGGCCGCACAGACTGCCACGCCTGCGTTATTTCCAGTTGAGGATACTGATGGGCTACATTATTGGGTTTGCGCCATAGTGTCAGTGTTCGGTGACGCTGCTGCGGGTTGTCGCTGTACGCGACCTGAGCATAGGTGGCCATAGCCCATTTAGCTGGTTCGTCGCATTGGTTAGCCACGGCCTGCGCACTTGCTAGCGTAAATATTCCTAAAATTAACTTTCTCATATTAACGATAATTTCCATTAAGCGGGTGTGTAAAACTGTCCTGGGCGGCGCAGCGCCACCCAGGAGGTTTACTAAAGACTGCGGTCTGCTTCAGCGACCAAATCAGCGGCAAAATCCATTACGTGAAAAATCACGCTTTGCTCATTCGTACCATTAATCAAAAACGCGCCCGGGCCTTTGGCGTGAATACTCACGTCTTCACCTGAGTGGGTCTCAGACGATAAAGGAACTAACGCTTCTTGATGGTAGCCTGGTGTGGTTGTATCAATTTCGCGTAAGTCTTTGCGGCCGGCGTCAATATCGTAGTTATAGCCTTCGTCAGAATCGGTCTCCTCGCCAAGATTGCGAAATCCTAACCCGTTGGCATAACCCACCGTTGTATAGGGCAAATCATCGGCAGCCAGCGCTGGTTCCTCGGCACCGACATTAACCACCTTGCCCAAAATAGGGTTTCCGCGCTTGGGATAACCGGCAATGGTAAATACATGGCCATGGTCAGCAGTCACAATAATGAGTGTATCCTCGTCGCTGGTAAGTTCGTCGGCCATGGCGACCGCCTCAGCCATCGCCAGCGTATCGTGAAGCGCACCATAGGCGTTACCGGCATGGTGAGCATGGTCTATGCGTCCAGACTCAACCATTAAAAAGAACCCTTCAGCATTGTTGTTGAGAACGTTAATGGCCGCTTCGGTCATTTGAGCAACTGAAGGTTCACCGGCAACATCGTTGCCCCGCTCTGCCGCGTATTGCATATGCGATTCATTAAACAGGGCAAAAACTTTATCAGTGGTTTCGGTGTTTAAGCCGTTAAAGCCAGACTCGTCGGTAACATAGACCCCGGTAGGGTACATATTCTGCCATTCGGCGGTAAGATCGCGGCCATCATTGCGATCGCCTTCAACTTCGCTTACCGCGTCATTGCTATTAAACGCCGGATCATCAGGTAAAAAATGACGCCGCCCGCCGCCCATGACAACGTCAATACCGTCAACGTCCAGACCCGAGTATCGCGCCTCCAGGCTCGCTTCAAAGCCTATTAGTTGCGCCGCAATATCGGTACAGCCTGCCGCTATAGCATCTTGCGGCATATCTGATATATCTTCCCAGTTGCGGTCTGCCGATTTT
Source organism: Salinimonas sediminis (assembly GCF_003429285.1). Classification (NCBI taxonomy): domain Bacteria; kingdom Pseudomonadati; phylum Pseudomonadota; class Gammaproteobacteria; order Alteromonadales; family Alteromonadaceae; genus Salinimonas; species Salinimonas sediminis. The sequence continues at coordinate 2,758,103 of NZ_CP031769.1, read as the reverse complement.
GCATAAGTGGCCGCTGGCGTGGCATGGGTAATTCGGGCAGTAGAGATAATCCCGGTGGATTTGCCTGCAATTTCAGCTAATTCCAGGGCGCTTACTAACTCGTTGCCAGCAACGGTTGAGCAATCGCCACGTTCGATATTTTCGTTCACGCCAATAACCCCTACATCGGTTTTCACCCCGCTCATCATGGCGGTCATGGTGCCAGCCGAGTCAGGCGTTTGGGCATCCACATTGTAGGTCTTGGCTAGCCCTGCAAAGGGGAATTTATCGAAACTTAACTGGTGCTCTTCGCCTTGTAAGCCGTTCATCTGGCCATCAAGTATGCGCGCGGCGGTGATTGTGGAAATTCCCATGCCATCACCTACAAACAAAATGACGTTCTTTGCCGTACCGCGCAAATTCTCCACCATGGCTTGCAGCTCTGCTTTGCTGTTCACCTGGCCTTGCGAGGTGATCTGCGCTGTACCAGTGCTACTGTTGGTGGCATCTAGCCATACCTGCTTGTTGGCCTGAACCTCTGTGGCTGCGGCCTGAAACCAGTCATTGTTAACACTGGTTAATAATGCAGCGCCGCCCAGGCTATTGCTGCCCGGGGCACACACATAGCTGGTATCGGCTATCTCATCGTCGCTTAACTGGCCGTCAGCGTTTGCGTCCAGGCCCGAATCAAAACGCACCCCGCTATTGGGGCAATGGGTATCGCCCTGGGGCAAATCAGTGTGTACGGTCAGGCTGTTAACACCACTGGCTCCGGTTTCCCCATCGTCGCCGTCCAGGCTACAGGCAGATAAACCCGCTACCGTTAGGGCAATTACACTTAACGTAAATATTTTCATGGCTTTTTCCACCTATTCGCTAACAAGATCAAGAGCTTGGTTAATAAGGTGGAAAACAACATTTTGCTCTACCACACCTTGGGCTAACTGGCTGCCCGGGCCACTGGCATGAAGCGCCACATCTTCGCCCGAATGAGTTTCCGAGCTCAGCGGAATAAGGGCTTCTTGATGATATCCTGCGGCAGTCGTATCGATAGCCGCTAACGCTTGCCGGCCGGCGTTAATCTCATATTGGTAACTTTCGTCGGAATCTGTCTCGTTAGCCAAATCCTGATAGCCTAGTCCGTTCATGTATCCCACTGTGGTGTAGGGCATCCCGTCTGCCGCTAACGCAGGTTCTGCTTCGCCTACATTCACTACCTTGCCTAAAATTGGATTGCCGCGTTTGGGATAGCCGGCAATAGTGAACACGTGACCATGATCGGCGGTAACCAGAATCAGCGTATCTTCGGCACTGGTGTTATCCAGGGCTGCTTTAACTGCTGCTTCAAAAGCCAATGTGTCGGCCAGCGCGCCAGCGGCATTTCCAGCATGATGTGCGTGATCAATTCGGCCTGATTCCACCATTAAAAAATACCCGTTGGCGTTGTTATCCAGAATATCGATAGCTTTGGTGGTCATGTCGGCAATAGAGGGTTCGCCAGCTACATCGTTACTTCTGTCTGCTTCATACTGCATGTGTGATTCGTTAAATAAGCCCAAAACGCGGGTGGTGGTACTGGCATCAATGGCCTCAAAGCCGGCCTGGTCGGTAACGTACACCCCGTCGGTATAGCGCTGCTGCCATTCTGCGGTAAGGTCGCGTTCGTCACTGCGGTCACCTTCTACTTCACTCACCGCATCATTACTGTTGAAGCTGGCGTCGTTAGGTAAAAAATGTCGTCGCCCACCGCCAAATGCGACGTCTATTCCATTGATATCCACGCCGGCATAGCGGGCTTCTACCAAACTTTCAAAGTTAATCAACTGGTCTGCTATATCGGTACAGCCGGCTGCTACCGCGTCCTCGGGCATATCGGATATATCTTCCCAGTTGCGATCCGCTGACTTCGCATACGTTGCCGCCGGGGTGGCATGCGTTATTCTGGCGGTAGACACAATTCCTGTAGCCAGCCCTTTAATTTCTGCCAGTTCCAGCGCGCTAACCACTTCATTGCCAGCGACCGTTGCGCAATCGCCTCGCTCAATGTCTTCATCTACGCCAATAACGCCAACGTCGGTTTTAAGCCCTGACATCATTGCGGTCATGGTCCCTGCTGAGTCCGGCGTCTGTGCATCAACGTTATAGGTTTTTACCATCGCAGTATGGGGGAATGTTTCAAATACCAGGTAGCCTTCCTCACCGGGATTGCCTGCTTGCTGGCCTTTTAAAATACGCGAAGAGGTTAGTGTCGATACTCCCATACCGTCACCGACAAATAAAATTACGTTCTTTGCTTTAAACCGATTGTCGGTAGACAATTTTGCTTCAATACGGGTCTGGGCATCGGTGAACCAAGCGCTCTGAGCCTGATATTCAGGCAGTACGTCGGCATGAACGACTGAGGAAACGGCCATAGCTAAAGCGCTGGCGTTCACTTTCCAGTTAAGTCTCATGGTGTTATTCCTAATTCAGTATTATTGTGGTTGTGATGACAAAGGAAAGGGCCTGACTGTGTGTGCCCGGCAGTACGGGGCGCTGTAGATAGCGTTAAACTCCGATGTCAGAACCGAGCATAGGCAGGGTTTATGACGCTCAATTTACGGATGGATGAAGGATTTGTTGCACAAAAAAGACACGCTAGACGCGCGCGGGGTAAGGGCGGAGCAAAGGGGAAAGGCTAACCCCTTAATATCGGTGTTTACTTAGTTGATCCGGCGTGAAAGCGCAGTGTTTGCAGGTCAAAGCCGTTAGCTGACACTTTTAATACTGAGCCTTGTTCGTACCAATCACCCAGCACGATGCGGGTAGCGGGCTGCCCGTTAACCTGCAAACTGTGAATATCCGGACGATGCGTATGGCCATGGATAAGCCGCTGAACCTGGTAATGCTCCATTATTTTTATAACTTCTTCGGGGGTGACATCCATGATTTCCGGGCGTAAACCTTGCTGGTTCTTTTTGCTCTGGATGCGCGCCTTTTCGGCTACTTTACGCCGATACCATAGTGGCAGGGCCAGCATAATCCGCGGCCACCACCAGCTTCGCGATTTTTTTCGAAACTTCTGATAAGCCACATCTCGTGTACATAGCTCATCACCATGGGTGATCAGGGTGGGAATACCGTATAAGTCTATTACAGCTTGTTCGGGTAGCAGTGTCATCCCGGCTTTATCTGCCCAGCCCTGGCGAAGCGCAAAATCCCGGTTGCCGTGTATAAAATAAATGGGCACCTGCTGACTGACTTTATAAAACGCCGCCGCTATCGCCTCATTAAATGGCGTCACATTGTCATCACCTATCCACACTTCAAACAGGTCTCCCAATACATAGAGAGCTTCTGCCTGTGGGGCATCCTGGGCTAGAAAACGGTATAAACATGCCGTAATATCGGGTCGTTCAGCAGCCAGGTGGAGATCAGCAATAAAGTAGGTAAATGCCATGCAGGTTCTATTTGTAGGTGGTTGTATAAATACAGCGAAGATAACCGAAGGTGACGGGGACATTACATCCGCCCGTCACCAGGCAGGGCAGTTAGCTAACCTGAGCAGACTCGATGATCACAGGCTCAACCGGAACATCCTGATGAAAACCGTGCGAGCCAGTTTCCACCGCTTTTATTTTGTCGACCACGTCCATCCCTTCAACTACTTTGCCAAACGCACAATAGCCCCAGCCGTTTGCTGTTTCACTGGTGTGGTTTAGAAAGTCGTTGTTGCCTACATTAATAAAGAACTGGGCAGTGGCAGAATGAGGGTCCTGGGTACGCGCCATTGCCACCGTACCAATTTCGTTGGCTACACCATTGTTCGCTTCGTTCTGAATCGGTGCTTTGGTATCTTTTTGTTCCATATCAGGGGTGAAACCGCCGCCCTGAACCATAAAACCGTTAATCACACGGTGGAAGATGGTGTTATCAAAAAAGCCATCTTGCACGTAGCTGATGAAGTTTTCTACGGTTTTAGGGGCCTTATCTTCAAACAGTTCAAGTTTGATCTCACCAAAATTCGTTTTAAGAGTTACCATGCATGTTACCTTTCTAATAAGCCGTAATTATAAAGCGTAATAGTAGCCTATTTACGACGCGAGATAAATCGGCGCTAAACAGATGAGTCAGGTTTTATAGGCTCGAAGCGACCAACAAATACTGTGACTTACGTCATGACAGTGCTAAACTTTGCGGCCTTTAAAATCACAGGAATCACGAACAATGCTGCACCTTTACAATACCCTCACCCGTGAAAAAGCGCGCTTTAAACCGCTCGAAGAAGGTAAGGTGGGCTTGTATGTGTGTGGAATTACCGTGTATGACCTGAGTCATATGGGGCATGCCCGCACTTACTTAGCGTTTGATGTCCTGGTGCGTTACTTGCGTCATTTGGGCTACGAGGTTAATTATGTGCGCAATATCACCGATATTGACGACAAAATTATCGCTCGCGCCATTGAAAACAATGAAACCGTGGAGCAACTCACTGAACGTACCATTGGTATGATGCATGAAGATTTCGCTGCCATAAATTTGTTGCTGCCGGATGTCGAGCCTCGGGTTACCGGCCATATCAGCGAGATTATCGATATTATCACACGCCTTATGGACAAAGGGTTTGCTTACCAGGCATCCAGTGGCGATGTGTTGTTTGATGTGAGCAAGTACGCAGATTACGGTCAGCTAAGCAAACAGAATCTGGAACAGCTTAATGCCGGGGCGCGGGTCGATGTTGCCGCAGGTAAAGACGATCCAATGGACTTTGTTCTGTGGAAGACCGCTAAGCCGGATGAACCGTTCTGGGCCTCACCCTGGGGCAATGGCCGTCCCGGCTGGCATATTGAATGTTCGGCCATGAACTACAAACACCTTGGCGCCCATTTTGACATTCACGGCGGGGGCTCTGACTTAACCTTCCCGCACCACGAAAACGAAGTGGCCCAGTCATGCTGTGCTTACAATACGCCTTATGTAAACACCTGGATGCATACCGGGATGGTCCAGGTAGATAACGAAAAAATGTCTAAGTCGCTGGGCAATTTCTTTACCCTGCGCGATGTACTGGAACAACACGATGCTGAAACCTTACGGTTCTTTCTGATGTCAGCCCATTATCGTAGCCAGTTGAGTTATTCCCAAGACAACATTAGCCAGGCCAGGGCCGGGTTGGAGAGGCTGTATACAGCGTTACGAGGGGTCACCATTGATACGCAGGTAGCGTTGTCACACGGCGGCTATCTGACACGCTTTGAAGAAGCCATGAATGATGATTTGAATGTGCCCGAAGCCTTTTCGGTGTTGTTCGATATCGCTCGTGATTTAAACAAGTGTGATGATCCTGCGGAAGCAGGCCGTTTGGCGGGTGTGTTGAAAGGGCTGGCAGGCATTGTAGGCTTGTTGCAGTCTTCTCCTGACCGTTTTTTACAAGGCGACGATGATGACGCAGCCGCGATAGAAGCGTTAATAAAACAACGTAATGATGCCCGTGCAAACAAAGACTGGGCCGCTGCCGATGCCGCCCGTGACGCGCTGACTGCCATGGGGATAGTATTAGAAGACGGCCCGCAAGGAACTATTTGGCGGCGTCAGTAGAGCTTCTACCCAGCCAGCGCCGGGTGCGCTGACAATAAGCGTTATAGCTGGCACCAAAGCTGCGCGCTAGCTGGCGTTCCTCCGGTTTAATTTGATAGACCTGCAAAAAACCACCAAAGGCTGGCGCAATCAGTAGCGCCAGCCAACTGTTGGACGCCAGTGCCAGACCAAACAGCAGCAATACAAATGCCAGATAAATAGGGTTGCGGCTAATGGCGAAAATGCCGCTGGTCAGTAGCGCCGAAGCATTATCCGGCGTACGGGGATCCAACGTCGTTTTATGACGGCGAAACTGCACCACCGCAGACAAAATAATCAGTACGCCCGCCCCGATGATCAACAAACCCACCAGTTGTAATAGTGCCGGCACCTTGCCAATAGGCCACTGGGCAATCAATACCACTGCGCATACGGCGGCAATAAACAGGGCTGCTGGGGGGATTTTTAATTCTAAAGATACACTCATCCGCGTTTTTCCGGGTCTACCACATGTTGGGTTACATCCGGTAAGGGCGATCGCCCCCGGCCGGTGCTAAGCTGAGATTTCCAACGCTGCTGTGCCACATGAGCTTTAACCAGCTCAACACATTCGTCTATTACCTGCAGCACTTCTTGGTCCAGCTTATCGTCTGCTACAGCATACCCCTTTATATTGGTTTCTATAAAGCGGTTTATCCGGCTATCGTCAATATCACTTAAGAGGTGAACCAGCGATGAGGTCACGATATCGGTGACGGTTTGCTCAAGCGTGCTTTCAATGGTTCGGCCCACAACGGGCAAATACTGTAGGTTTGCCATCTGCGGGTTATTTTTAATGGCTTGATTGACGCTCTGGCGAACATGGTCGCGAATCACGGAGCCGCGGCTTTCATCGGCTAAGTTTTGTCCCATATGCTGCATTACGCCCGCCAACCAGCGGCTTAACACCGGTTGGCGGGGGGTAAGTACTTGCTGGCTGATTTTATTTACCAGCGGCGAGCCTTGACGGATATCTTTTTGCACATCGCTTAGTACTTTTATAACAATGCGATCGCTAAGCTCTTCCATCGCGACATCATAATAAAACGCAAAAAATCGATAGAAACGAGTGTGATTTAAATCAATAATTTGCTTTTTATGCAGCCGGTGCAAAATAGAAAAGACCCGCAAAAAGCGGAATAGCCGGGTTGCGGGTAAGGGAATAAGTCCGATCAGATCATACCAGTGTAATACCGGGAAAAAATACCAACGCAAATGTTCCTTGTGCTTTACCGACACTGCCCAGCGCACACAGAATTCAGTAAAAAATACCGCAATAAAGGCCAGGTCTATGAATAGAAAGTTGGCGTGAACGGGCTGATAGCGGCGGTACAAGCTGGGTACGTGTTCGGCCAATAAACGTTGTAGTGCGCTGGTGGCATATAAGGCGTCAAAAATAAGCCAGCCCAGGTTAACTAACAATAGGGCCAGCATAATAATATCCAGTATTAACCAGGGCGTTTCATGACTTTGTCGAAGTTTGTCCCGGTTAATAGTGAACATGATAATGGGTTATCCTATGTTTTTGAGCCTGGTAACATCGACGAACAGTTTTAATTTTTGGCCCGGTTGCAAATAGCGATGGGACTGCAAGTCGTTCCATTTTTTTATATCGTTGATTCGCACATTAAATTTACTGGCAATGCGTGAAAGCGAGTCGCCGTTGCGCACGGTGTAGGTGAGCGATTTAATAATGGCGTCGTTGCGTTGGTCCTGACTAACCTGATTGGTCCAGATCACTAGCTCCTGACCCGGCTGGAGCGTATCGTTAGGCGCCATACCGTTCCACTTGGCTAACTCTGCGCTAGAGATATCATATTTGCGACTAATGTCCCAAAATGTATCACCAGACACCACTTTATGGACCAGTTTATGATCGGCGCGCTCAATGTTTTGTAGCGAAGCCAGACGTTGGTCCTGAGACAGCGCATAAGCGTTAAGCTCTTTCAACGCTACCGGTACCATAATGGCTTGCCCAATACGAATAACGTCCGAATCCAGGTCATTAACCTGTTTGATTATGGCAGCAATAGTATGATATTTGCCGGCCAGGCGTAACAAACTGTCGCCACGCTTTACGCGGTGGCGTACCCAGTTAAGCCGCTCCTGACGATCAATTTTTGCTAACTCGGTGGTAAAGCCCTGGGCTTTATCTACCGGCAATACCAAGTGATGGGGGCCGTCCGGGTCAGTCGCCCAACGGTTAAACCCCGGGTTTAGCGCCTGTAAGGCTTCCAGCTCCATTTGGGCCAAATCTGCGGCAAATGCCAAATCAACCTGTGAGCCTATCTCAACTACTTCAATTACTGGTACGTTTTCAATTTCTGGCCACGCAAAGTCATACGCTTCACGGTTGCGCAGTATATCTGCCAGGGCCAGCAGTTTGGGAACGTATGCGCGGGTTTCCCGGGGTAAATCTAACGACCAGAAATCAGTAGGCTTACCCAATTTTTTATTGCGCTTAATGGCCCGCGAGACCCGACCTTCGCCACTATTATAAGCGGCCAGCGCATGTAACCAGTTACCGTCGAAATACTTGTTAAGGTAGTTCAGATAATCCAGTGCGCCGGCGGTAGACGCAATGACGTCCCGGCGCCCGTCATACCACCATGACTGGCGGATACCGAAGCGTTTCGCGGTACCCGGTATAAACTGCCACATGCCAGCGGCCCGACCATGGGAATAGGCAAATGGGTCAAACGCGCTTTCTACAATGGGCAGTAACGCTAACTCTAATGGCATTTTCCGCGCTTCGATTTGTTCGGTAATATAATACAAAAACGGGTCGGCGCGTTTTACTACCCTGGCCATGTATTCCGGGTGCTTTAGATACCAGTTGCGTTGTACCAGTAGCCGTTTATCATCGGGAATAGCAAACTGCGACTGGTTGGCGATACGATCCCACACATTCGTGATCACAATCGGCGCCTCAGAGACTTCCCGCTTTGATTTTTTCGGCTCCAGCTTTACCGCTATATCTTCTTTAGGATGCACCACATCAATTACGCCATCTTTGGCAATATCGCAGTCTTGCTCGCTATCAATAGGAGTGTTCCCTACCTCGCAACCATCCCGATCGTCGGTAGTATTCGGTTCTGTAATTTCTGACTGGGTTTGAGGCTCAGTAGACTGACACCCGCTAAGCGCTAAGGCCAGGGCAATGGAGGAAAGAACAAACCACTGTCGACGCATAAAAACCGAACCTCGTGTTATTAACAATAACTTATATAGAAAAAAGGACACGGCGCATTGTAATGCGTACGCTGACAAAATGCATCAAAACTCATCTTTCCATTGCCTAATGGTAGCAAAAACACTGACCTCATCAGTTAGTGGTTCATTACTTCTATGTTGTGCAGCCTGCTGTACTTCTGGCGTATTGCAGCGCAGGAAAGGATTAATTGCGCGTTGTTTAGCCAAAGAAGTTGGCACACTGGGTTGGTCTTGTTGACGTAACGCTTCCACCTCTTGGAGGTAGTCTGCCACCGCGCTATTGGAAGGCTCTACAGCCTGTGCAAATGCCAGGTTGGCAGCCGTATATTCGTGGGCGCAATAAACCTGCGTATGATCAGGTAAATGTGCCAGTTTGTTCAACGAATGCAGCATTTGGTCAGGCGTTCCTTCAAACAGTCTGCCACAACCAGCATTAAATAGCGTATCGCCACAAAACAACAGGCCATTTCCGTTAAAAGCGATATGATCCAGTGTATGGCCGGGCACTTCACTGACTGAGAAGGTCAGGTCAAAACATGGCAGGCTAAAGCTATCGCCCTCACTGACTGAACGGGTAATACCACGAATATGGCCACCGCGGGGACCAATAACCGGTACATCTGGCTTAATTGATACCAGCTTGGCGATACCGCCGGTGTGATCATGGTGATGGTGCGTAATTAAGATTGCCGCCAGATTTAACTGTCGTGCTTTTATAAACGCCAACACTGGGTCAGCGTCACCCGGATCAACAATCACCGCGTCGCGCTCGTTATGCAAACACCAGATATAGTTATCGGTAAATGCGCGAATAGGAGAAATGTTAATGCCTGCGGGCAGGGCGTCTTTCGCGTGGGACATGGCGTACCTGCTTGAGAAATGGAATATTTAGGATACTATAGGAACTTCATAGGCCTACTGCAACCAGATAGATCAGATGTGTAAACAATGAGATCGGCACAGCGTAAAAAAGTGCCTCGTTATCCAACCGACTGGTCAGCATTTCCTGGCGGCGATGCCATCAGACTCGCCGTGGAATCGGTGAGTGACGAGTTGAGCCAGCGTATTTTTGGTTACCACATGGTAAAACTGGGTAGTTTAAGTAGTCAGATTTCGCTATCACGGTGTGCGGTGTCGCATCATATTAGTCAAACACCGACACTTAGCCCATTTTGTAGCGTAGTGGCGCAAGCCAAAGAACTGCCTTATGTGGAAAACAGCATAGATGGTTTTTTGCTGGCTAATGAGCTTGATTTTGCCCAGGATCCGCACCAGATACTGCGAGAGGTCGACCGCTGTATCACGCAAAGCGGTTATGTAATCATCAGTGGGTTTAATCCCTATAGCCTTACAGGGCTAGGAAAATACTTGCCGATAAAACGCGGGAATATGTTACACGATGCCCGTTGCTTCTCTGCTCCCAGGGTGAAAGACTGGCTTGGCTTGTTAGGCTTTGAAATTATCGAACAGCGCAATGTGCTTTTTTCCATGCTGTTTTTCAATCAGCGGCGCCCCTTGCCCAGCCAGTGGCATAACCGGTTAAGCCGTTATCTTCCCTGGTGTTCCTCGGTATATGTTATTTTAGCCCGTAAACGCGTGTGGCCGATGACCACTATTCGGCCTAAATGGAAACTCAAACCGCAATTTTCGCCGGTGGGGGCAAGTATGCGGTTTCCGCATGACGACTCGGCGGCAAATCGCCATACATAAAAAAAGCAGCCAACAGGCTGCTTTTTTATCACTAACGAGCGTTATTTTACCCGCATACCCGGCTTGGCGCCTTCGTGCGGTTCCATAATATACAGATCTTTGCCACCAGGGCCGGCCGCTAACACCATGCCTTCGGATAAACCAAAGCGCATTTTACGCGGGGCCAGGTTCGCCACCATTACCGTATGTTTGCCAATCAGGCTTTCGGGTGAATAGGCAGATTTAATACCAGCAAACACTTGCCGGGTATCACCGCCCAGGTCCAGTTCCAGTCGCAACAATTTATCTGCGCCTTCCACATGCTCTGCATTAGCAATACGTGCAATACGTAAATCCACTTTGGCGAATTCTTCAAAACTGATCGTGTCGCTTACCGGGTCTTTCGCCAGGGGGCTGTCAGGATCAACAGAAGTTGTTGGCTCGAGGTGTTCTTTAGAAGCATCTACCATGGCGTCTATTTTCTCCATCTCTACGCGCTGCATCATCGGTTTAAACTTGTTAATCGCATGCCCGGTCAGCACCTCTTGCGTACTTTGCCAGGTTAGGGTGTCATTTAAGAATTGTTCTGTTTTATCTGCCAGTACCGGTAATACCGGTTTCAGGTAGGTCACCAGAATGCGGAACATATTGATACCCATGGAACATACGTCATGCGTAAATTGGGCTTTACCTTCTTCTTTTATGGTAACCCAGGGTGCATTGGTATCGATAAACTGATTTGCCTTATCCGCCAGTGCCATAATTTCGCGCACCGCCTGATGGTACTTACGGTTTTCATATAGCTGTGCAATACTTTGCGCCGCCTGATGAAATTCATTTAACAGGGCCTGATCAAGCACGGTGTCTGATAATTTTCCATCAAAGCGTTTGGTGATAAAACTGGCACACCGGCTGGCAATATTAACCACCTTGCCCACTAAGTCAGAATTAACCTTGTGGGCAAAATCCTGAAAGTTAAGGTCGATATCTGTGACGCTATCGCCCAGTTTCGCGGCAAAGTAATAACGTAAATATTCTGGGTTTAAATGGTCAAGATAGGTACGCCCTTTTATGAACGTGCCCCGGGACTTTGACATTTTTGCACCATTGACCGTAACAAAACCATGGATATTCACCCCGGTAGGCTTACGATAACCCGCCCCTTCCAGCATGGCTGGCCAGAACAAACAATGGAAATAGGTGATATCTTTACCAATAAAGTGATACAGCTCAGCGGTAGAATCAGCTTTCCAGAAGTCATCAAATTCCAGGCTGTTCTGATCACAGAAATTTTTAAAACTGGCCATGTAGCCTACCGGAGCATCAACCCAAACATAGAAAAATTTATTTGGCGCGCCCGGAATTTCAAAGCCAAAATAGGGCGCATCCCGGCTAATATCCCATTGCTGCAGGCCTTCTTCAAACCACTCCTGCAGCTTGTTCGCCATTTCATTTTGAATGGCTCCGGAGCGAATCCAGCCTTTGAGCATGTCTTCAAATTTTGGTAAATCAAAGAAAAAATGCTCTGACTCTTTTAAGACCGGCGTAGCCCCTGATACCACACTGCGCGGATTTTTAACCTCAGTGGGGCTATAGGTTGCGCCGCATACATCACAGCTGTCGCCGTTTTGATCTTCAGCATTACAGCTAGGGCAGGTACCCTTCACGAAGCGGTCAGGCAAAAACATTTCTTTTTGCGGGTCGTACAACTGATTAATGGTACGTTTAGAAATATAGCCGGCGTTATCCAGCCGGGTATAAATCTCTTCGCACAACGCCTTGTTTTCAGGCGAGTGAGTCACATAATAGTTGTTATAATCTACGTAAAAGTCTTGCAGGTCCTGATGGTGCTCTGCGCGAGTCTTCGCTACCATTTCTTCAGGGGTAATACCCTGTTCCTGTGCTTTTAACATCACGGGGGTACCGTGGGCATCGTCGGCGCAAACACTGTAGCATTCGTGGCCACGCAGGCGCTGAAAGCGGGTCCAGATGTCGGTCTGGATATGTTCCAGCAAATGGCCCAGGTGAATCGAGCCGTTAGCATAGGGTAAAGCACTGGTCACCAGAATGCGGCGCTTATCCGCAGTTGCTGGTGCAGCAGAAGACGTGGTGTGTTCTGACATAATGACTTTTACTGTTCTCAAGCGTTACAAAATGGCTGCAAATACTAGCTGATATTGGCCGTTTTTGCATTACGTAATTGCGCCAAACCCTACATCTACAGCATAGAACAAAGGTAAACGATGTTTTTCACGAAAAAAAATGACAAGCCAACCAAACCCGGCTCTGTGAGAGAAACCACACAGCAGGCATTGGCGCATTATTATAGTGTACCTGAAGATACTGCCGGCACCTGGCTGCATGCCGGCGATAACGTCGTAACGGTTACATTGCCATTTTGTGCGATGTCGCAATTCGATGCGTTACAGGAATATTTACAGCAAGCGCTGGCAGATGCTGGCTGTAGGGAAATTGAGGTCGTCATAAAAACGGCTATCCCGAGTGCCCAAACTACCCATCCACCGGTGAATAACATCAAAAATATTATCGCCATAGCCTCTGGTAAAGGGGGTGTCGGCAAGTCTACCACGGCGGTTAATTTAGCCTATGCTTTACTCCAGGAAGGTGCCAGGGTAGGGATATTGGATGCGGATATTTATGGGCCTTCGATTCCTATTATGCTGGGAAATCCGCAAGCGCGCCCTGCCAGTAGCGATGAAAAACACATGCAACCTCCGCAGGCCTGGGGGTTGGTGGCAAACTCTATCGGGTATCTGGTGCCAGCTGAAGATGCCGCCGTATGGCGGGGGCCTATGGCCAGCCGCGCGTTGAAGCAAATATTGGATGAAACGCTGTGGCCGGTACTGGACTATTTGATTGTAGATATGCCCCCTGGCACTGGCGATATCCAGTTAACTATGGCGCAACAGGTACCGCTGAGCGGCACGGTAATCGTTACCACGCCACAAGATTTGGCACTGGCTGATGCGCAAAAAGGTATCTCAATGTTTAATAAGGTTAATGTGCCTGTATTGGGCCTGATAGAAAACATGAGTTACTACCAGTGTAGTCAGTGCGGTAATAAAGATCCGATTTTTGCTGAGCACGGAGGAGAAGCGTTAGCCGAGCGTCATCATTTGCCGTTGCTGGGCCAGTTGCCGCTTAACACCCGGATACGCGAGCATGGCGATGCGGGTACACCGTTGGTGGTAACCCAGCCCGATAGCGAACTGGCTGCTACGTATCGCGATATTGCCCGGGCAGTGTCTATGCATCTGGCATTAAGTGTTCCGGCGGCCAAAGCCGAAGGGCATATTAAAGGCGACCCAATCAGTTTCAAGCCGGTATAGGCCGGTCTGTATTAAACATGACTGTCTACCAAGATAAAAAGTTTGCCAAAACTGTCCGATAGGGCGGCGATGCGCTTATTACAAGCTGCAATACTAATAACGTTCCGGAATCATCTATTAACACATGAAAAGAGGAAAACTTTATATGCAGCAATTAAAAGAGGAAGAGGTTAACCACGTCAATGGGGGCCGGTTGGATTGGGACAGTGGTGGGTTAGCCGTCATCGGACTCGGTTTTGCAGGTGGGCCTGCCACCGCCTTGTTTGGTCTCGCAGTTGGCGGTTCTATGCTGGCTATTGGCTATTACGCCCATCCCTAAAAAGCCACCTGTCGCTGGCAAATAAGCCAGCGGCATCTTTTTACATTCAAAAGTAATAGCATCGAGATTCAGGGCAGGGACTGACTATGGCAAGAATCGATTTCTTCAGGATGGGCTATATCCTGTTCATACTTTTAGTGGTTGTGGTATTTGCCAGTGGCCACGATAAAAGCCTGTATGCCACTTATCTTATCTTTGGGGCGCTGTCTTTATTCAGTGTCCTATTGCATACCATCATCAATAAACTGGATGCTTTGAATACAAAACTAGAAGCTTTGGCAAACCGTTCTAAATAAGGCGCACCCGGTGATGCTATATAAGCGCGATGACCGGTTGTGCAGGGCGCAGCTAGCAAGCATAATAGCGACCATTTTATATTCGTCAGGACCTAAAAATGCGTTTGTGCGATCGTGATATCTTTGAACACTTGCAATCAGGCAAGATCAGCATTCACCCCATGCCCGACTATGACCAAATCAGTGGGGTGACCGTTGACATCCGGCTGGGGAATAAATTCCGGGTGTTTGAAGACCACCAGGCACCGTATATCGATCTAAGCGGTCCTAAGGCAGAAGTACAAGAAGCGCTCAACTCTGTTATGAGCGATGAAATTGTCTTACCTGAAGACAAAGCCTTTTTTCTACATCCAGGGGAACTGGCACTAGCCATTACACACGAATCGGTTACGTTGCCGGATAATATCGTTGGCTGGCTAGATGGGCGTTCCTCGTTGGCCCGCTTGGGTTTAATGGTGCATGTCACCGCCCACCGCATCGATCCGGGCTGGTCAGGCAATATTGTATTAGAGTTTTTCAACAGTGGTAAGCTGCCGCTGGCATTAAAGCCGATGATGAAAATAGGCGCATTGAGCTTCGAGTTATTATCTCAGGCTGCTGAAAAGCCCTACAACGCAAGACAAGATGCTAAATATAAGGGCCAGATGGGCGCTGATGCCAGCCGTATCAGTGCTGATGAAAAGGACCCAAAAAACTAGCCGCTCATAAGCACGCAACGAATTTGCCGAGACGTTCACAAGATAGGGCGGGGCGGTGGCTTTGCCGATATACAACAAGTCGCTGTCGGAGCGGGTTATTTTATACTACAGGCCAGTTAGGAAACTCACTTCGTTTTCAGTGTTTTTAAGCACTGCGCAAAGTGCGCGGTACCAGATATGCTAAAATCGGACGGTTATTTGAGCAAACCATATTGGGGCGAGAGAACTTCACGCAGAATGCGGTGAAAAAATCGCCGAACAGACGCGATGATGATAATTAATGACCTTAGTCGATTGCATTAACTCAAAAAATAAGTAAACTTGTCCGCTCTTTCGGTCGGTGTGTGGCGCAGCTTGGTAGCGCACTGTCATGGGGTGTCAGGGGTCGGAGGTTCAAATCCTCTCACACCGACCAACTTCTCTCTTCGAAGCGACACCCAAAAGCCTTATATGGCGTACTCTATAGCAGTTCTTAAAGTCAACCTTCAAGACTGCATACAGACTTCACTTTCATAGTAATGATAGTCAAATTTGTGAACGTTCACAATCTTGTTCACACTCGCTAAATACCTTCAGAGCACCAGATAGTCGTGAAGTTGTCCAGATATTGAGCTTTTGGAGCGCTCTCAAATCTCTTCAGGTAGCTCTTGGTTAACAGTATTGTGCTCTTTAATTTTGTCTTGAGTGATTAATAGACTTTGATGATAGTCCTGCGCTTCGGCATCAGTTAGAAACTCTACATCAGGATTTAATTCTTCAAGCTTACCTTTCAGATCAGCTAAGTCTACTCTGAAAAACTCTTTACGGTTGTTTACTAGGTTTAGCCGGTGCTCATTGAAATGACGATGAAGTTCAGCTTCAAGTGCGGGCGCATCCTCAGAGTAAATAAGAGCATGAACATCGAAAGTGAACGGCACACTGGCATCTCCAAGCTCACGAACACGGTCAAAGGGCTCAAGTCTTCTGGTCATCCCAATTTTGAATACCCCATCACCAAATGAACCAATGTTGCTAATGATATAGACGTAACCAGATTTGGTCTGTTGAGCCATTGAAAGAGCTCGTTCTGATTTTGCTCTGGCCTCGTTAAGTTGTGCCTCAAGTTCTTCAAGTTCAGACTTTAAACGCTCTAGCTCGTCACCAGTAGCTTTATTAGCTCTTTCATTGGCTTTAGCTACAAGTTCTTCGTATTTATGTTGCTCTCTTTCCGCTGCCTCTTGTGGACTTCCCAGACTTTGCTAGACACTTTTAACAGTTACAATGTAACTTCACAAAGAGGTGTTTATGAGCAAAGGCAAACGGTATACCCACGAGTTTAAAGTCGAAGCAGTGAAGCAAATTACAGAGCGCGGGTATTCTGCCGCTGACGTGGCAGAGCGGCTCGGCATTTCAAGTAATTCGTTGTACAACTGGCAAAAGCAGTTGGATAAAAAATCTGAACCGAAGAAGTCCGCTGATGATTCTGTCCGTATCGCTCAGCTAGAGTCTGAACTCAAGCGGGTGACGGAGGAAAGAGACATTCTAAAAAAGGCCGCAAGGTACTTTGCAAGCCAGCCAGAGTGAAGTACGCCTTTATCCGTGACCATCAGCGAGAATTTTCGGTCGCTGCGATTTCTCGTGTTCTAAAAATCCACCGTAGCGGTTTCTATGCCTGGCTGAAGCAGCCCTTAAGTGCGCGAGAGATTGAAGATGAACGCCTGTTAAAACTGATACGTGAATTCTATATCGCCAGTGGAGCAACATACGGCAGTCCCTGGATCCGTCGTGACTTACTGGAAGCCGGAGAATCATGTAGTGTTCATCGCGTGGCAAAGATAATGCGTAGAAGCGGGCTTCGTGCACAAATTGGTTACCAGCGTCGATACATTAAGAACGGCAAGCCCTCACGTATTGCCGATAATGTTTTGGAACGTGCTTTCGCTCCCGCCAGCCCAAACACAGCCTGGGTCAGCGACATTACGTACGTAAGAACCTACGAAGGTTTTTTGTACCTGGCCACCGTCATTGATCTGTTTTCGCGTCGTGTAGTGGGCTGGTCAATGGACGAAAATATTGATAAGCATCTGGTTATCAATGCGCTGCTCATGGCGGTTTATCAACGCAGACCGAAACAGCAGGTTCTGGTGCACAGTGACCAGGGAAGTCAGTACGGTAGTGCAGATTATCTGGCGTTCATGAAGGAAAACAACCTCAGGCCCTCGATGAGTCGACGCGGTAACTGTCACGATAATGCAGTAGCGGAAAGCTTCTTTGCTACGTTTAAGAAACGGGTTACAAAGAAAAAGATATATGCCACCCGTGATGAAGCCAGATCAGAGATATTTAATTTTATCGAGATGTTTTACAATTCCAAAAAACGGCATTCTCATACAGACGATGTCTCACCTGCTCAATTCGAGAATGCTTGGTTTACGAAACAGATAACTGTCTAGTGAAAGCTGGGAAGTCCAGAGTTCTACGAAGGACTCTTTAAATAATTGGCTCATTTATAGTTCCTCTAGGCGGCTGAGAGTGTAACAAATTTGCTCAATTTGCTTTTTCTCCCATCGCTTGTGAGGGAGATCATGCTCTTCCCATTTGGAAGAGTTTATCGAGAAGTTATATTCAATCCTTGCCAGAAGAACTTTAGTTAACAGTAATAAGTCTGCTAACGATATCGCCGTTTGCAGTATCTCTTTATTAGTGCAAACATCGTGTGCAAGAATGCCGAGTTTTAACTTTGTCAGTGCGAGGTAGGGAGTTGACAGGCCTATCTCTATTGGAGGCAGCTCGTCGATAACTGAAGTTGATCTGCATGCGCCACTAGCTTTTGGATGAACATTGCAAAACTCTTCTAGTACGGCTGTGCTGTATCCATACCTTTTAAAGGTCGGAATAAAATGTTTGGTAAGTTCTATAGCTTGGTGAATTTCGATATTCAAGTACGACATGTCAGATATCCTTAGTAGCAGTAGCGGGTTCAACTTGGAATTGCGATAGTGAACTAAGCCAGTCTTCGAGCGATTCCTGACGGTATCTAACGGTGTGACCGAGCTTCAGATATGGCGGAGCCTGAACGCCGAACAACTTTCCGGAGTATCGGCTTTGTCTTAGTGCTGCTTTTGTAGAACCGAGGAAGCCAGCGGCTTCACTGTCAGTTAATAGAGGTGTCATTGAAAAGATTCCTGTGTAGTCTGATGACAGGAATCATTGTTAAGGAAGTCGGCTTCTGTGTCAGTGGAAGCGAAATGAATTTGCTTCCCTTGAAACTAACTCTTTATTCCCAATTTTGTTTTGCGTCTTTCACCTCCTTTTCAAGGTTTCTCATTGTATTCTTACCGCTAAAGTAATTTTTTCCAGAGTCTTCGCTCAAGCCGCACTCTTGAAGCGCCAATGCTTTTGCATCATCTTGACTAAGTTCTTTTTTAATGCGATTCATCCTGTAATGATGATGAACCTTACCTCTTAGCCCTTCATTTTTCACATGGGGACTCAGCCCAAAGGCCCGAGCTAAGGTTTTTTTTTGTTCAGAAAACTTAATCCTCTCATTCTGATCAAATTCAGATCTTGATTGCTTCTCGCAAGAGCTTAACTTTAAAAGTAGATCAAACATAAAGTCTGCAGTTAGTGCCTTTAGTTCAGGATTGTCTTCTCCTCTGTAGTGGCCGAGGCAAAATTCCCTGATGAGATTAAGCGGATTGTGTTCTGCAGAACGTAAAATCTCTTTCACCCTAGGATTCTCGTAAACAGAAATATTTTTTGATAGAAACTTTATTCTTTCGTCATTATTCATTTTATGTAATCTCCAACAAGTTCACTCCACTCTGCCAATGCTTCCTCACGCTCCTTTATATAGTCGTTCTGATTATAAACTCTGAGCATTCCTTGCAGCTCATGACTAAGTAATTTCTCACAGACTATCGCATCTACGCCAAGCTTTGAAAGGTGCGTCTGAAAGCTTCTGCGTAAGTCGTGGGGTACAAAACGTTCCATTTCTAGCTCTGGTTGGTCCCCGTCGAATCGTCTTCGCAGAAATTTAGCACAGACAGCTCTATCAACTGGCTTCTGTCCTACCTGGCCGGTAGTAGATGGAAAGACGTATTTACTTTGAAGGTCTTTGTGTGCTTGTTTCAGAACGATCAAACATTCTGTCATTGGATCAGTTAACGGGACAATATGATCTTTGGTCTCACCTTTGTTGCCTTTTCTGTTTGACTCAGGAAAAAGCCAGACTTTGTTCTCCCAATCAATATGCGTCCATTCAGACAGGGTTAGCTCTTGTGCTCTACAGCCGGTTAAAAGAAGCAGTTTGAACGATTGCTTAACCTGAATGCTTGCTGTAGAAGTTTTAAGCCAATTAAAGAAGTACTCTATTTCATCCAAAGAAAGAAAGCGGTTCCGAGGTTGTTCTTTTCCACCGATGTTAATTCTGCGTGTGCCAGAGAGGGGATTAGTTTCAAGTAGACCGCGCTCGACACCAAATTGAAGAGTTTGCTTTAGAAGTGAGAGCGTCTTATTTGCTTGAACAGATCCCCCTCGTTTTTTTATCGGATCTAAGCACTTTTGTATAATGCACAGACGCGACAATTCTTTCAGCTTGATATTACCTATTGTGGGACGAACATCTGCGCGGAAAGCTCTGCTCACTTCCTCTGTTGCTCTGCATGACTTTCGAAATCATCCAGTAATGAATTTAGTACTGGTGCAGATTTTTCGTCGATTGTCGCTTGTCTGGTTTTCCTCTTGGCATGGTTAATGTCGATGCCACGGGCAACTTGACCAAAGAGTTGCTTTGCTTCACTTCTCGCCGTTTTGACGTCTATACTGCCATGCGAACCTATCAGGTAGTTTCCTGAAGTTCCTGTACGACCACCAATCCGGTAATATAGGTAGAACTTAGTTGTACGGTTTCGCTGTTTATCTGTTTTCCCGAGCCTTACATGAAAACCAGAAATGACAGTGTCGCTTATCCGGTTAATCGACGGATCGACTTTCTTCAGAATACTTTCAGTTATCTTTATCTGGATTGATTCCATGTTGCACCATCAGTGAGTTTAATTGCGAAATATGTTGCACCTGTGTTGCACGAGGAGCAAAAAGCTCACTATTTGTAACTACAGGTAACGAGTGGTCACTGAATGAATTATTTCACTGAAAGAGTATTTTAAACAGTTAGTTAGGGGGCTATCGTAGTGATGGATAAGTACTTCTAATGATGACGAGTGACTGTTTGGATATGCATGGGGTGTCAGGGGGCGGAGGTTCAAATCCTCTCACACCGACCAACTTCTCTTTTAGTGATACCCCACTAACATCGATATCGACGGTTTTATTCCCCTTTCCTGTTTGTCTTTCCTTCCTGATATATTGGGCTGGACCGGCATTATTTGGCGCACGCCTTTATTCCCAACTGTACGCCGCTAGCTTTCCCGCTGTTTAGCTTTGCCTCCCCGCACCAGACAATTGCATAAGCTTATCGAATAAACGTATGGAATAAGTTCAGGGCGTCGAACATATGTGCCAGCCCACCTGCCAGGGTAAATCCGAGGATAGTTTTTGTTGCGACCGAGGCTAATCGCCAGCAATCATTTTATTGACTGGCGAGAGCGTGATAGAGCAAGTGTTATACGGTGTAATGACTTAGCTCATGGTCTATGGCCACGGCCATTTCGGAAGTATTACGGGCTAACTGGGAGGTCTCTTCTACAAATCGCGCACTATCTTGTGCCGACTGCCTAATGGTTTCTATATTTACACTAAGTTGTTCGGTCACTTGGCTTTGTTCCTCGGCTACGCTCGCCATCTCGACATTGGTATTGCGGATACTATCAATCTTCTTGTGCAGTCCCTCGATTTCATCGGCAATCCGGGCACATTGAGCTTCAACATTTTCGGATAGCGACGAGCATTGCGTCACCGAGGTATTCACCGACACCACGGCGTTTTGGACCTTCGAAATATTACTCTGAATTTCTTTAATCGATTCTTGTGTACGTACGGCCAGTTGCCGCACTTCATCTGATACAACGGCGAACCCGCGACCATGTTCGCCAGCACGAGCCGACTCAATCGCGGCGTTCAGGGCCAGTAGATTTGTTTGGTCAGCTATGGCTTCAATAACAGCCAAAACACTCCCGATATTGTTAGACAGCTGGGTCAGGTTGTCCGAATATTCGGCTGTTTGGGAAAGTGCAACACGCTGATTTTTCGCTAGACCGGCAGTATTTACTACCAGCTCGCGGGTGGCGCCAGCTACACCGGTGATCTCAACAGAGAGGGTTTCCGCGGTGGCCGCACTTTGCGCCACCGATTGGGCAGTAGCATTTAGCTCGGTGATGGCCGTAGCAACCTGCTCGGTTTCCATAACCTGTTGTGCTACAGCCTCATTCGAACGGTGCGAAATATCTGATAATTGCAGACAGCTCGAAGAGATCTGTTGGGTGGCCTGGCGGGTTTTAGATATCGTCGTTTGCAGCTTATCCAGCAAACCGTTAAAACTGACGCTGATATTATTTATTTCCTTTGTTTGGCCTGCTGCAAAGCGGCGGGTTAAATCACCATCATCGCCGGTAAGGTCATTAATACGTTGCGTTAATGCATTGAGCGGGGCGGCAACCGAGCGGCTGATTAGCCAGACTAACACGGCAATAAGCAGCGCGGCGCTAACAAACAGGGTGATTAACAAGGCTGCCAGCCTGCTGCTTACCCGTTGACTGACTTCATCGTAGGAATACGCTATCGTCAGGCTGTACCGCCATGCCTCAAATGGATAATCTTGGCTGTTCCACTGTTCGGGCTCGCTGGCCGCGGTCATCAACTGCTTTTCGCTGATATTATTGCTGTGGGCCCGGGTACGGCCCATATCGTCTTTTAATACCACGTAGCCTTTTGAGAGTACGCTGGCACTTTCTATTGCGGCGGTGAGGGTACTAATATCAGCACTGTACCCCACGTATAAGATGCCCACGACATTGTCGGCCGAATCGATAATTGGCCGATAAGCGGTAATATATGGTTTGCCCAGAATGTCTACCTGACCTACAAAGGTTTTCTTTTGATTGATGGCCTGGATTGCCAGGCCCTGGGGATTCAGCTTGGTTCCGGTAGCCCGGGTGCCATCCGGTTTAGTTACATTGGTAGCGATTCTGACATAGTCATTCCCCTGGCGGACAAATACCGTGGCCGTGCCGCCGACCTGGGCGGTTACCTCATCGACCAAAGCATTCGATTGATTCATCAGGGTATCCCCAAAATACAGGTTTGCAGTGGTACCTGAGGTTGCCTCTATCCGCGGCGCCCCCAGGCGATTAGCGTGCGCGACCAGTACATTGAGCGCTGCATTAACCTGTTTTTTCATTAAACCGTCAGTAAGGCTGAGTAAACCGAGCAGTTCTTCTTTAAGGTCCTGCCGCTCTTCCGTGGCTTGTTCTTGTATCTCTGTGTTAATTGCAAACCAAAGATAGGTAGAAATAACGAGTCCGGCGATGACCACCATTAAGCTGATCGACTGGATTAAGATTTGGCGTATGGTTTTTGCCTTTTTCAACGGGGTGGTCACGTTGTACCTCTTACATCTGACATAGGGATAAACAAATTCAGGAACGACCAGAAACGCTGGCGGTGAAATAGCCAGCGCGGGAATCCGGCGTCAATAACTACGCATCAATAGGTTCATCCATCCGGGCGGATTACCGACGCAATGCACATAATAAGAACCGTGATAGCACTTGAAATAGCGCAACATGTGGGCACACAGCAGTGCAAATCTCAGCTAGTGTCTTAACGGCTTAAGCATTGAAAACTTTAACGCTAAAGGGGGGCAAAGCGGCAGAATATGAGCATTTTATACGAAAGTCTGAGCATCGTGTTGCGCCAGCTTAAACAGGCTGGGTGCACGCTTTTATAGTATCAGCAGGTACGGCACTGTATTTGGTTGCGCATAAAAGTTAGAATTAACTGGGCAAGGCTGCAATCGCGCCTGCCTGCACCATAGTCACCTATTCATTCTCCTAGCCAACAGAAGATCTATATGCAAACACCAAGCTCTACACGCCTGAACAAATTTATCAGTGAAAGCGGCTTTTGTTCTCGCCGTGATGCCGACAAATACATTGAACAAGGCGCGGTACGTCTAAACGGGCTACGGGCTGAGGTAGGTAGTAAAGTGGTGGCCGGGGACATAGTGAAAGTAAATGGTAAGGTAATTAAACCGGCAGATAAGGAAAAGTTTGTGGTACTGGCGCTCAACAAACCTGTTGGTGTGGTAAGTACCACAGATAGTGCAGAGCGGGCCAATATTGTTAACCATATCCGTTACAAAGAACGGATTTTTCCAATCGGCAGACTGGATAAAGACTCACAAGGGCTGATATTTTTAACCAATAACGGCGATTTAGTGAATAAAGTACTGCGGGCTGGCAATAACCATGAAAAAGAATACGTGGTAACGGTCGATAAACCAGTGACCGATGCATTTATCGCTGGCATGCGCAGCGGGGTGCCGATATTAGGCACCATGACCAAACGTTGTAAAGTGATAAAAGAAGGTCGGTTTGCGTTTAGGATCACCCTTATCCAGGGCCTGAACCGGCAAATAAGAAGAATGTGCAGTCACTTTGATTACGATGTGAAAAAACTTGAACGCGTTAGAATAATGAATGTGAATTTACGCGGGTTAGCGGTAGGACAATGGCGGGAGCTAACCAAAGATGAGCTTACCCTGTTATTAAAGTCAGTTGAGCACTCTTCATCAGAAGCGCCCGCGGGGCATCGTAGTACACGTCCCAAACCCAACAAAGCTGGTGATGGCAGAGCCAGACCCCCGCGTAGTGGTTCGCGAAGCGAGGGCAGGGGCAGCACGTCACGTAGCCGGGGCGCGCCAGCCGATGCGAACAAGCCACCAAACAATACTTCTAAGGCTGGCGGTGACAGCAAGTCAGGTGGACAAAAGCGAACCGGTAACAAACCTAAACCGGCCAGCCGGCGAACGAGCCCGGCCGGGCGTTCAGGCAAACGGCCCGTGGGCGGTAAATAGCGCCACTGCTAAGCTTTAGCCAGTATTGGGCTGACCGTCCAGCCCTTCCTCTATTTAGTAGGTCTTGCGCATTATCAAAGACGACGTTTTTAAAGGCCAATAATAACCTTGTGAAGGCCTGTGGCAGTTGGGCATATATAACAAAATACGCTATACCACTGGCCGCTCCTCCACCTCGTACATGAAGCAATCTACCATCTGATTAGCTTGGTTGATAACCGCGTAGCCTTTGATAATTTGTAGATACGTCGGGGCCCGGGTAATTTGTGAATAAGGTACCAAGGGAGTAGCGGAATATTTTGCTTTAAATATCTGCCACTTGGGGTACAACAATCCAAAGGGCTGCGGCGGAATACTGTCTAATGGGTCAAAAAAGTAATGACGCGGTTCAATTTCATCAATGGTCAGGTGCGTTCCCTGATGATAGCTAACGCTCGTTTGCTCTGCACTGACCGTGTAGGCTGGCCCCCATCTTTTAAGCTGCCACAATAGCACCAGGTAGTAAAGCGCTAGCGCTATTAAAGCGATAGGCCAAAGTAATGCGATTAGCAGGCCCCAGCTCCAGTCTGATAGCCGTGTTGCGCGCCCCCGACTGGAGGCTAACGAAACCGGGGGCTCAGGGGGCAGCGGCGCGGGCCACCTGGCAGATGAGCTGGTGGGCCATACGGTAAGCCATATAATTACGGCCGCAATGGTTAAATATCCATAAAACGCAATAAGCATGGCGGGCTTTCCTTAATAATCGATCCGGTGACCACGCCTTTTTTCAGGTATAGCAACCGTTGTTTTTCGCGCTGACCAGCAAAGCCTACATGCAGATAAGGTAACGTAGCGCCTTCAGGTAAAACCAGCACACCGGAATACCAATGGGCAAATACCCGCTTAGAACAACCGGGAAATAGCGTCTCTATCAGGTTAGGTGAAGCGGGAGGATCGGTAGTAACTGAACATAAGTACAAGCGGTCATCAATAATTTCCCATTCAGCTATATAGCCCCGCGTTAAAGCGGTACCAGCTTGCTCGAAGCCGGTATGTTGGGTGAGTAAAAAATAGCTATCAAGAGGGCAGGTGTTCATTTCCCGCCATTGCGCTTGATAATAAATAGCTTCGCAATGCTGAGCGGTCATCTTGCTTTAGTCCTTTAACGGCAACCGGTGAATGGGTGTAAAGCTGTATTCAAATCCTGTCGAAAAAACAGCCGTACCGGTTACCCTATCCCAGAACAGCAACAATAAAAAGGCCCCGTTAATAAGTCATATTAGCGGGGCTGAACACGCGCAAACAGGCGCATTAAGGTTGGGGATTAATTATGGTCTGGTGTCGACCTAATTAAAGGTATCCACGATTGCCGGCACGCCCGGAAACATGCCGATGATAGCCATTACTGTACATAGCACAGCAAAAGCAATACCGGGGATAATCCAACGCCCGGACTTTCCTAGGTTACGGGCGCGGTCTTTACAGCCAATAATACCCAAGTTGTCCAATAACATAGCAAATGACCAACCGAATACCGGATTAACCAGTACCGACGAGATCACCACCATGGCGGCAGACTGGGTAGTTTTACCTTCACGGGTCATTTGCATGCCGGCTTCCATAAGCGGCAAAAATACGCCAACTATCAGTGCTACAGAGAGTACCGGAGGCCATACCGCCAGGTCCATCGGGTAGCCCCAGAAAGCGGCCACAATACATAGTACACCGGTTACAATAGCGCCCGCAGGAATGGGGCGGCGGGCAATTGAGGCGGGGATAATATAGGTTCCCCATGAAGAAGAGATATTACCGCCACCCAACAAGCTACCCACGGCCTGGCGGGTAGATGCGGCCATCATGGTATCGTCAATATTCATAATCACCCGCTTGGTATTTTTAGGGTAGCTTAATTTCTGAAATACCTGATGGCCTAAAAAGTCGGGCGACCACATAGCGACGGCTAGCACAGCAAAAGGAAGTACTGCTACAAAATGCGACCAGTCCGGCAGTCCCAGCTGCCAACCGGTATTTTCGCCCCACCAGTAAGCCGGGTTCATATTCGGTACACCCGGGGAGGTAGTAAATTCAAAGGGCGCACCCAATGCTAAAGCAATAACAGCCGCCATTCCAGCACCTAAGGGTATCGCCAGCCAGCGCTTTTGAATATGTTCCAGCCAGGCGTACATAACGATAGTGGCAATCAGTACCACAAAGGCTAAGTAGCCCATATTAAAGCCTTCGGCCCAGGTAAATAATTTTTGCACCTGCCCGGTGATACCGATAAAGCCAAGGTATAGTAGCAGCCCGCCACAAACGCCATTACTGGTGAGTTTTGCCAGAATACTTCCGCCTTTGGTAATACCCAAAATAAACCCCAGCACACCGATAAGCAGGCCGAGCGCCATTGGGTGGCCTCCAGAGGCTACAATAAGCGGTACTAATGGTAACAATGGGCCGTGCGTGCCAGCTAAGTTAGCTGAGGGGTTTAAAAACCCCGAAATAAGAATAACAAACAAAACCGCCGCAATGAGTAGCTCAAACCGAACGTTTTCAATTACAAATTCGGAAGATAATCCCAACGGGGCAGCAAATGCGCCAACCACCGCGGCCACCATCACAATTTTACCGATAGTTGCCGCCATGCCGGGTACCAAATCTTCCCACTCAAAGCGGTAATCGCGCATCGGTAGGTTGGGACGCCAGCGGCGAGGCGCCATTATTTGCAGTTCATGGTCAAGATAGTCAGCTCTGCTGGCAAATTCAGAGCGCGGTTTTGATAAAGACGAATAGTCGTTTGGTATCTTTTGAGACACAACGCACCTCGTGTTGAAGAAAGAGGTGTCAGTCTAGGGAGGTTACACCGCGTTAACAATGCGACCATAGGCGTATACTTTAGTCTAATTAATAAGCAAAAAAGCGCTTATAGCCGGTATTTTGCACGATTTTAAATAACAAATTATTAAACAATATGCTGCGCCTTTCTTATCAACTCTTTCACTCAGGTAAGTTGTAAAGCAGGAGAGACAAACCGGTAACCGAATTTTTGCGTAGTCTATCTGATACACAAATAGCTCTGCTTATTCTGTTTATATTCCGGCAATCCGGCAGGTGCGTTATGTCGCTGTGGCAAAAACCGGCATAGGCAGGCTAACCAGTTACCTTTAATTACGTGCCAACCGGGGCGTTATCATCTTTTTTTCGTTTTTCCACTACACCACAGGACGCATAGTATTATGGCTGCATCGACCGGCAACGCCTCTGCAACAAAGTCAACATCGTCTCTTTCCCCCTCGCCAGCTGATAAGCAGGCGTTGCCACATGCGTCTGACAATTGCATTAAAGTGCGTGGCGCCCGGGTTCATAATTTAAAAAATATCGATGTAGATTTACCCCGCAATGCACTGGTGGTGTTTACCGGTGTATCTGGCTCAGGTAAGTCATCACTGGCATTTGGTACCTTGTTCGCTGAATCGCAACATCGCTATCTTGATTCGGTTTCGCCCTATGCCCGTCGCTTGATAGATCAGGTTGAAGAGCCCGATGTTGACAGTATCAGTGGCCTGCCGCCGGCTGTAGCGCTGCATCAGCAGCGTGGCACCCCTTCGGCGCGATCCTCGGTGGGCAGCGTAACCACAATATCCAACGCGCTACGCATGCTGTATTCAAGGGCAGGTGATTACCCGCCCGGGCAGAGCATACTATACGCAGATGCCTTTTCCCCGAATACGCCTGAAGGAGCGTGCGCACAATGTCATGGGATGGGCCGGGTATTTGAGGTGACCGAAGCATTATTGGTTCCAGATAGCAGCAAAACGATTAGACAGGGCGCTATCGCAGCCTGGCCCGGTGCCTGGCAAGGGCGCAATCTGGTCAGAATTCTGTTGGCGCTGGGCTATGACGTGGATAAACCATGGGAGGCGCTGTCACCCCAGGCCCGTGACTGGATATTATACACCGACGAAGCGCCCACTGTACCGGTATACCGCGACTACACCCTGGCCCAAACTAAGGCGGCAAAGGAACGGGGCGAAGAAGCCAGCTATAATGGAACATTTGTCAGCGCCCGGCGCTTTGTGCTGGATACATTTGCCAATACGCAAAGCCAGCGTACTAAAAACCGGGTTGCCGAGTACATGCAGATATCCCAGTGTCACGCGTGTCAGGGTAAGAAGCTTAAACAAGCTGCATTAGCCGTTACCTTCGGCGGAATGGATATCGGCGAGTTCTCGCAACTCAGTTTCACTGAGCTTGCTGAGAAACTCCACGATGCCGCCCATGGAGATATCGAAACCAGCGCCCTGTCGCGCGAAAAAGCCATTGTTACCCAACGTATAGCCGCTGATGTGCTGGCGCGAGTTAACACACTTATCAGGCTTGGTTTAGGTTACCTCTCCTTAGAGCGGGCTACCCCCACGTTATCGCCGGGGGAATTACAACGGCTACGCTTGGCCAAACAGTTGCGTTCTCAGTTATTCGGTGTGGTGTATGTGCTGGATGAGCCGTCAGCCGGCTTACATCCAGCTGACACCCAAGCTTTATTGGGGGCGCTAGATGAACTTATCGCGGCAGGCAATTCGCTATTCGTAGTGGAACATGATGTCAGTGTTCTGCGTCATGCAGACTGGATTGTGGACATAGGGCCCGATGCCGGATCCCACGGTGGACAGGTGGTATATAGCGGGCCGGCGCCGGGTTTACAGAAGGTGACGGCGTCGCATACCGCTCAACATTTATACCGGGACAGTGGTGGGTATAAAACGTCTTTTCGTTCACCGGCCGGGTGGCTGAGCCTGCAAAATGTTGTACGCAATAATATCCAGGGCCTGACGGCCGATTTCCCTTTGGGTGTGATGACCACTGTTACCGGCGTATCTGGATCGGGCAAATCGAGTCTGGTTAGCCAGGCTTTGGTCGAGCTGGTACAGCAAGAGCTCGGCGCTAAGGCCAATCCGGCGGCCGATACTGAGGTAAATTTGCTTGAGCAAACACCAGATAGTCCTACAACAGGCGAGATTACCCAAGGCTTAGCACAACTGTCTCGGTTGATTACAGTAGACCAGAAACCCATAGGCCGGACACCACGATCGAACCTGGCAACGTACACCGGGCTGTTTGATCATGTACGCAAACTCTTTGCTGCTACCAGCCAGGCCCAGGCAAACGGCTATGATGCGGGACGCTTTTCCTTTAATGTTGCTAAAGGACGCTGTAAAAACTGTGATGGTGTAGGGTTTGTTACCGTGGAGCTGCTATTTTTACCCAGCGTGTTTTCACCGTGTCCGGTATGCCATGGTCAGCGCTACAACGAAGACACCTTAAAAATTACCTACAACAATAAAAACATTGCCGAAATACTGGCGTTAACGGTAGAGGCTGCCAGTGAGTTTTTTGCCACCGAATTACCCGTGCGCCGGGCGTTAGATGCGTTGCTTCAGGTAGGGTTGGGGTATTTACGCCTAGGCCAACCGGCTACCGAGTTATCCGGCGGGGAAGCCCAGCGCATAAAGCTCGCGACAGAACTGCAACGAACCCAGCGTGGCGATACCTTATATATTCTAGACGAACCCACCACCGGTTTACATCCTGCTGATGTTGAACGGCTGATGGCACAGTTAAACACATTAGTGGATGCTGGTAATACGGTCATAATGGTTGAGCATGATATGCAGGTGGCGCTAAACAGTGATTGGGTGATAGACGTAGGCCCCGGGGCGGGGGAAAATGGCGGTCTTATTGTGGCCAGTGGCACTCCTGCCCACGTCGCGTTATCGACACAGAGTAAAACGGCGCCTTATATGCGCGCGATAACAGCCAATAGCTGATGGCGGTCGCTACGCAAAATGGACTTGCCTGGCGGAGAAACCTCGCTTGCGCAGAGAATGTCGGCGAGCAGCGTGAGTTTGCGCGAAGCTATTTGATATTATCGGACCATAGCGGTAAGGCCATTGGCTGTGCTGGCTAGTGGTTCCTAAGCAAACGGTTTAGCTAGCGGCAGATGCTGGCGGGGCAGGGAGGGCCGTAAAATGGTCCGTTTGCGCTTATAAGGCCAAAAGCTAACCACGCTGAACTAGCGGTGGCAGTGGTAATCTGTATAAGGTTGCCTTCTTCACTGGGGCCATATACTGGGGCGCTCAGCTTAACGGAAACCTGGAAACCCCCTGGGTAGCCCGGACCTATTTAGCGGTGCTGGGCTGTTTTTTGCTGTTAGTTAGCGCCTGGGCCAAAGCATAATTACCTTGTGATAACGCGATATCAGCCACTGTGTT
This sequence comes from Salinimonas sediminis, assembly GCF_003429285.1. Lineage (NCBI taxonomy): Bacteria > Pseudomonadati > Pseudomonadota > Gammaproteobacteria > Alteromonadales > Alteromonadaceae > Salinimonas > Salinimonas sediminis. Next base: position 2,727,706 of record NZ_CP031769.1, on the reverse strand, counting down.
ACCCGATAAATCTGTATGTTGCGGGTTTGCTCCACTGGCAATCAGTTCCTGTACCAATTCCTGGCGGTCAAACAAGCTGGCAAACATCAGGGCTGTCTGGCCCTGCTGATTTTGTGCATCAACATTGCAGTCTGCAAACATTAATTGTTTAGCCACAGTCAGATGGCCTTTGAAAATAGCGCCCATTAGTGCAGTATTACCTTTATTGTCTTCCTGACAAGTATCCGCGTGCGCAGTGTCAATAAGATAAGTCACGGCCTTCTGATGTCCATGGTAAGCCGCCAGAATTAACGCCGTATAGCCTTTCTCATCCGCTACATTAGCGTTTACCCCAGCTTCATAGAAAGCGCTTAGCAGTTCAATATTGCCGGCCCGGGCGGCGTCGAAATAGCGCGCTTTCAAGGCCTCTGCATTTTGAGCCTGGCTGGCAATAGCAGTAAATGAGCACAGTATGAAAATGGCGGTTAAAAACCAACGTGTAAAAGTATGTTGCATTTAAATACTCCCGGTTAAACAAAGTAAAATCCTGCACCCGGGGGTGCAGGATGGGCAGGGTTACTTATGCATGGCCGCCAGGCTTTCGGCAACCTGTTTGGCATGTTTAGCACGCTCAGTTTGGGTGTCCATCAGCTCTTTGGCTTTTGCTTTAACTTTAGACAACGACGCGTTCGCGCGCTTGGCTACACCAGTACCGTATTCCTTATCGGCGTTATACATATACGCACTGATAATTACCCGAATTTCTTCTTCTGGCGTACCGGCCAAGGTACCACCCATATTTTCTATCAGGTGTTGACGGCCTTCTTTGCTAAGGCTGCGATAGAAATCTCCGGCCTGCTTGAAGTTTTGTTCCTTATAAAAAGGAATTTGTTGAGTCATACCGGCCAACGGCTTACTAGAATAACGGTAGGCTGGATCTTCATTCAGGTCTACCCGACGGCTTGGCTGATAATTTACGTCACGGGTAGAGTGCGTAGTGCGCAACTGGCCGTGTTGTTCGTGGTTATCAATAGTTGCATTTTTCGGTGAATTAACCGGAATGCGGTAGGCGTTTACGCCTAAACGATAACGTTGAGTATCAGCATACGAGAACAAACGACCTTGTAGCATACGATCTTCAGACGGCTCGATACCCGGAATCAGGTTGCTTGGTGCAAATGCCGCCTGTTCAGTTTCTTCAAAGAAGTTATCCGGTACCCGGTTCAATACCAATCGGCCAATCTTGCGCGCCGGTACTAACGACTCCGGCCAGATTTTAGTAGTGTCTAACGGGTTAAAGTCATAGTCGTCCAGTTGTTCAGGTTCCATTTCCTGCAGGTACAAATCCCATGAAGCGGTTTCGCCTTTTTCACCGATACGGGTATAAATATCGCTGGTATGTGGTTGAAAATCTTCACCTTGTACTTTCATAGCTTGTTCAGCAGTGAAGTTCTTCACTGGCTGGTTTGCCTTCCAGGTGAACTTGACGTACTTATAATCGCCACTTTCATCGACAAATTTAAACGCATGTACACCCGAGCCGTTCATGTTCAGGTAGCTTGCAGGCGTACCGTAATCAGAAAACAGCATTGTTAAAGCGTGGGTGCCTTCTGGCACGTGTGAGAAAAAGTCGAAAATACGCGAACCCATCTGAACATTGGTTACCGGCGAAGGTTTAAACGCATGCACCATATCAGGGAACTTTATGGCGTCCCGAATAAAGAATACCGGGAAGTTATTGCCTACCAAATCCCAGTTACCCTGCTCGGTATAAAACTTAACCGCAAAGCCGCGAGGATCACGTAAAGTCTCGGGTGATTGGTGACCATGAATTACCGCTGAAAAACGAACAAAAACATCCGTCTTTTTACCTTCTTTCTGAAATGGTGCGGCCATGGTTTCATCAGAGAGATCTTCATAGTTTTCGTAGTAACCGTACACCCCGGTGCCACGGGCGTGAACCACACGCTCAGGGATCCGTTCACGGTCAAATGAGGCTAATTTTTCAATTAAATGAGAGTCCTGTAATAACACAGGTCCCCACGGCCCCGCCGTTTGTGAGTTCTGGTTATCACCTACCGGTGCACCGTTCTGACGGGTCAGGGTATCTGCTTGTACTGATAGGCTTAACATACCCGCAGTCACACAGGCTAATAATACTTTTGAAAACGCGGTCTTCATGCTGAATTCCTTTAGATGGCAACATTATTTACAAACTTTTAAGCTCTTAACCCCTGGGAACGCCAATAAACTTTATAGTTATGCTGCGATTACATTTCGTATAAACAGTGACTTAAGTACCTTAATTAACAGAACTAGGTATTCTTAAAAACACTGCTGGCTTGTTGAGCGAAAGAGTATCCTAGATAACATCAATTATTAAAATCGATAAAACATAATTAGACTAATCTGTTTTTAGTATTAGATGGGTATCGGACTGGAAATATCATTGGGCTAGCCTTTCAGGTCGGCCCTTGTTTGTTGCGGGTCAACTACTGCAACGTCATAATTTGGGCAAACACAAACAGCCGTGCGCTAATAGCAATGGCTATATCAACGCTGGCTAAAGTTAGCTAAATAAACGGCACGGCCGATTGGCTTTAACTTGGCTTTATCCTGGTTTTACGCATACCTGCGGGGCAATGTAACCTTATGACAGGACCTAACAGGGCTTTACGAATTTAGCGGCTGGCCGGTCACGCGAGCCAGACACGCAGGCCAAACCAGCATGCATCTAAAATGCTCCCCGTAAGCCATGGCTGCTGCCACCACGCAACCGTTATTCTGTGCCGTTTATCGTAAAGCGTCCCAGGTAAGCCGAAGAAACAGGTTAGGGTGGGGAATTAATCAACCATCAACCATGCTTGCTTCGTATATCTTAGGCAAATCACGCGACGCAATGCACGTTAACAGGAGACAGCCATGAGTAACCCAAATAAAGTTGCCATTGTCACTGGCGCCTCTCGGGGCATCGGTGCGCAGATAGCCAAAAGACTCAGTCAGGAAGGGTTTGCGGTGGTGGTAAATTATGCCAGTAGCGCAGAGGCTGCCCAGGCAGTAGTGCAGGAGATTACCGAAAAGGGCGGCCAGGCCATGGCGTATCAGGCAGATATTAGTGATGCTACAGCAGTGACAGCACTATTTGATACCACCGTAGAACACTTTGGCGGCGTTGATGCGCTGGTAAATAATGCCGGTGTACTTGAGTTAGCCCCTCTAAGCGAGGTAACGGATAGCCATATAAGCCAGCATATTGATATTAATTTAAAAGGGACTTTATACACCATGCGTGAAGCTGCAAAGCGGCTGCGTGAGAATGGGCGCATTGTAAATTTATCCACGTCAGTGGTGGGGTTAAAGCTGGAAAACTATAGCGTGTATGCCGCTACTAAGGCGGCGGTTGAAACCGCCACAGCTATCATGGCCAAAGAAATGCGGGGAAAAAATATCAATGTTAATGCGGTGGCCCCCGGCCCCACAGAAACCGACCTGTTTTTATCCGGTAAGTCTGATGAACTCATTAATAAGCTGGCAAATATGAGCCCGAAAGAGCGCCTGGGTACCCCTCAGGATATTGCCGCCGTCGTCGCCTTTTTGTTAGGGCCGGACGGCGAATGGGTGAACGGTCAGGTACTTAGAGCAAATGGCGGTGCTGTGTAATAGCCGTTCGGCTAAATGTATAAAGCGAGGCGCTTGGGCGTGCTCGTATTTATTCGGTTGGGCATGGTCGCCATATTTCCATCTACCTACCCATGAGGCCTGAAGGGGGAAGGCGTCGATGCCCCGCGCCAGGCTAGCGCGCCGGGGTGCTGTTGACTACGCGGCCGGCGATATCAGCAATCCGTAGGTTTTGTTCCATAGCGTGCTTTTGCAAGCGCCGGTAAGCCTGGCTTTCTGTTAATTGCCACTGCTGCATGAGCAGCAATTTTGCGCGGTCTATGGTTTTTTGCTCGTTAATCGCTTGGCGGGCGGCATCGAGTTCGCTCGACATTTGGCGAATATGTTCTGACTGTTCACACAGCAAATCATAAAATGAGCGGTGCGCCGATAGCCCATTGTTAGGTGATGTGGTTTCCCGGTGGCCCTCACTACCTTGCAGTCCCGGTACAGTGGGGTCAAATAATACGGTGAGTGGGCGGTCAGCTGCCGAGGCCTGTTCGGTTAATGTTTGCAGAAGTTTTTTGTGATTTTTGAGGCTTTTGATTGCTTGCTGAAGACGCTCTGCTGTGAGGGTGATCAATTCGTTTGTTAGCCATTCCTCTACGTTTTGCATCCCGTCGATGCGACTACTTGCCACGTCATACCAGATCTCACTTAATTGGCCATCAATAGGGCTGCCATCGGCTAATTGTTTAATCATCGCTCGTAGTTTAGCCTGCTGCTGGGTGGCATCACTTTGCTGGGTGGCTTGCCACAAGCTACGGGCATGCTCATCACAAAATTCCAGGAAGATATCAACATGGTGTTGCTGTTGCTGCTGTAAATGTTCAAGACGCTCACATAGCGAGGTATTGAAATGCGTTTCGGCAAAGCCAATGGCCCCCCAGGCTCGCTCCTGACCTGCAAACTCCTTACCCTGGATAAAATTAAATAGTGCCACCAAACGGCGGGTGATAACCGGGTCTCCAGCCACATCGGCTGCTTCGAAAATCACGGCCAGCAAACTGTTGATCAGCCGACAATATGCCTGTGTGGAAGCCAGTGCGCTAATCTTGGTAGCCTTTATCTGGTCACGTAAAAAGCTGACGTTATCCATACCCTGTAGTGCCACCGCGATACTGCCGAGCAACCGCATATTGCCTGCTTGTTCTGCATCATTCAGGTACATCGCGTTGAGCTGGCTTTTAAGCGTATCCTCAGCCTGTATGCTTTGCGCATGCTGCGCCTGCAGCTGATTTGAAAAGCGTTGCCCCTGGGAGGCTAAATAAACATTGCTGGCGCCGCGCTCGCGTTGCAGCTGGTGGATAAGACTGGTCATACTTATAACCAGGCGACAGTTCGCTGCAAGTTGCTCTAACGCGGCTATCTCGGCGTACTTGGCAGCCAGTAAAAAACGCTTTGTGGTATCAGTATAGTGGGGCATTGGACCGGCCATAACGCTAAACATCAAGAATACCCTTACCTAAGCAAAGGCCATTCCACAACACGGAACACCCTAGCGCCCCTGCGCCCGCGCCTTCCTCACCGCCGATTGCTAGTAGAAGATAAGAAAGAAAGCCCATTTTAAGTGCGTAGGCTGCACAGTTAAAGTGCATTCATGGCGGGTGAGGGCGCGTTGGTTTCAACGGATAAGCTGCAAGTTATTGAAAATAAATGGCTAAAAGATATTGGCCCTATTTTTGTAATAAGTATCGGTAAGCAACTGGCCTATGTGCCGTGACAATGTCGATATTTGGATAATGGCGTCCATAACTTTTTCAGCAACGCTGAAAAAGTGTGGGCGCTTTTTTGTGCCCGCAATTAATTGTTACCAATGGGCCGGCTTGTAGATGTCAACTTAACCCTTAACCTTAGGTGAACACCATGGCTTACTTATTACCGAACGAATTTGTGACCAAAATGGTCGATGCGGGCGAATCCAAAATTTATATGTCTACCCGCGATACGCTTATCCGTGGATACATGGCCGGGGCCATTTTGGCGTTAGCTGCGGTATTTGCGATTACTATTGCCGTTCAAACGGGCATATTTTTACTTGGCGCGGTGTTATTCCCGGTGGGGTTTTGCATGCTCTATCTTATGGGCTTTGATCTGCTAACCGGGGTGTTTGTGCTTACCCCGCTGGCGTGGCTGGCAAAACGGCCGGGGGTCACCTGGCCGCAGATACTAAGGAACTGGGGGCTGGTGTTTTGCGGCAATTTTGCGGGCGCGTTAACAGTGGCATTTATGATGTCATTTGTTTTTACCTATGGTTTTAACACCGACGGTGGCGCTATTGCTACCAAAGTGGCCAGTATCGGCGAAGCTCGTACCCTGGGTTATGCTCAATATGGTACTGAAGGCTGGCTAACTATTTTTATCCGCGGCATGTTATGTAACTGGATGGTGTCGATGGGTGTAGTAGGCGCAATGATATCTACCCATGTCAGTGGCAAAATATTTGCCATGTGGATGCCAATTATGCTGTTCTTTTTTATGGGTTTTGAACACTCTGTAGTAAATATGTTCCTATTCCCGTTCGGGCTGATTATGGGGGGGGAATTCTCGGTAATGGACTATCTAGTGTGGAATGAAATACCCACCGCGCTGGGGAACCTGGTAGGCGGGCTTGCCTTTACCGGATTGACCCTTTATAGCACCCACTATCGTACGGCGCCCAAACGTAAACTGGCAGCGCAAAGCACGCCAGTGCGCACCAGTGCTGACACTAAACCCGCAACCGTATAGCCTGCGAATGGCACTCTCTGTTTTGGAGCGGGTGCCGGACACTATTTTATGTTGAAGGTTGCTTTAGGCCAACATTCCAGCGCAGGTGAAAAAACGCTTAACCAGGACAGTCATGGTGCCCGGGTTCCATTAGGGTCCCCGCTACAGTTCAAGGGTGCAGCGGTGGCCCTGGCTGACGGTATCGGCAGTAGCCCGGTAAGCGACCAAGCCAGTCAGGCCGCTATCACCCAGTTCTTGCACGACTATTTTTGTACCAGCGATAGCTGGTCAGTTGCGCACGCTGGCGAGCAAGTTATCCAAACCATTAACCGCAGCTTGTTAAACACCACGCGAAACAGTGAACATTGGGAAAACCAGGATCACGGTTATGTGTGCACATTCAGTGCATTAATTGCCAAGCATCGACAGGGGTATCTGTTTCACGTTGGAGATAGCCGAATTTATCGCTGGCGGGAGCATCAGTTAGAGCAACTTACCCGCGACCACCGCCAGTGGCATGATCAGCGTTTCTATCTCAGTAACGCTCTTGGTATGCACGAACAGCTTGTAGTCGATACCAGCGAAGTAGCTTTAGCCGAAGGGGATATTTTTATACTGGCAACTGATGGAGTATATGAATATTTACCCGCACAGCAGATGACTCAGTGCTTGGCTGAGCACGGCCAGCAGCTTACCGATTGTGCCAAACACATGGTGCAACAGGCTTTTGATAATGGCAGTGACGATAACCTTACGGTGCAACTGCTCAGAATTGATGCGCTGCCGGAACCGGTTCAATGGTTTAACGCTGATGAGGTAAATTTACCGGTTCCTCCGGTACTAAGCCCTGGCGATATGTTAGATGACTACCTGATAACTCGGGTGCTGTATAGTAGTGCCCGCAGTCATATTTATCTTGCTAAACATCAAAGTGAAGCGCCCCACGGCCCGCAATACGTTATTAAAGCGCCCAGCCAGGAATTGGCCGAACAGCGCGAGCACCTGGACCGGTTGTTGACTGAAGAGTGGGTGGCCCGGCGCATCAGCAGTATTCATGTCATAGGCGCACCGGCCAGCGCAAACAATCGTACTGCACTATACACGGTACTTGATCACGTCCCAGGCCAGACCCTGGCACAGTGGTTACGAGACAACCCCCAACCGGATCTTGAAACCATCCGCAGCTGGGTCGAACAGATCGCTCTGGGATTGCGGGCTTTACACCGGGCTGACGTTATTCACCAGGATTTGCGCCCTGAAAATATTATGCTAAACGCGCAGGGGGCGGTGTGTTTAATTGACCTTGGTAGCGCCAGTATTGCCGGCCTCAACGAATTTTATCAACCTGACGTGCAGCTTACCGGCGCCTTGATGTATTGCGCGCCAGAATGCTTTTTGGGTGAGCCCGGCAGTGTGCAGTCTGACATGTATTCGCTTGCAGTGCTCACCTACTACCTGTTAAGTCAGCGCTATCCTTATGGTGCTGCTGTACCGCGAGCTACCACCGTGGCCGCCCAGCATAAGTTGCGCTACCGCAGTGTGTTAGATGCCCAGCGTCATATCCCCGGTTGGTTAGATGATACCTTAAAAAAAGCTCTGCATCCGAACCCGGCTAAACGTTACCCGGTACTCTCGGCATTCTTATACGACCTGCGTCATCCTAATCCGGCCTACTTACAGGCCCAGCGGGCGCCCCTTATTCAGCGCCATCCAGTGCGCTTTTGGCAGGGCGTTAGCGCGCTGTTGTTGTGTTTGGTCATTGTATTGCTCAACACAAGCAATGCATGACCTATAAACCTTAACCTCCAAAGGAGTGAGTTATGATCACTGATAGAAGCCAGGTAACAAACCTGATTATAAGTAAAAAAGTCGCCAAGGCGATTAAATGGACGCAGGTAGCCGAGGTGGTAGGCCAGTCAAAAGAGTGGAGTACCGCAGCTTGCCTTGGACAGATGGCCATGAACAAACAACAGGCTGAAGCGGTGGGGGCGTTGTTTGAACTGGAGGATGAAGCGATCGCCTGGTTACAAATAGCTCCCTATAAAGGTTCGCTACCTACGGCCGTGCCAACCGATCCGCTGATTTATCGCTGGTATGAGCTCATTAGTGTGTATGGCACCACATTGAAAGAACTGATTCACGAAGAATTTGGCGACGGAATTATGAGTGCCATAGATTTTTCGATGGATCTTAATCGCGAAGCCGACCCTAAAGGTGACCGGGTCAAAGTGGTAATGTCGGGAAAATTCCTCCCTTACAAAACTTATTAGTTGAGTCGGTACGCTAAGGGAAGACATAACACCTATTGCACAGGGTTGGCGCAATGACACCAAAACAGTGCGCCAAAAACAAATGGGCCCGGTGAAATGCTGGCTAAGTTACTGATTTTTAGTAAGCGTAGTGTTGGCACCAAACTTGATACAGTAATAACAAATCCCGTTATATCGCGTTAGTTGTTGCCGCATTTACCCAGCCATGCTGCTTGTGGGTAACCGGCGAGACTAAACGTTATATTCTACATTACATAGCTGACTGCCGGTTATAGCCGGTCAGTCAGGGCAACGAAGCCCATGCTCACCTTCGCCGGTGATCATGGGTTTTTTTATGCCTAAAAAGGAGTGAATCATGACAGCAGACAATTCAGTCATCCGGGTAGTGGTAGTAGGTAATGGCATGGTGGGGCACCACTTTGTAGAGAGCCTGATTAACAGTGGTCAGCCGGCGCATATCACCGTGCTAAGCGGCGAACCTCGATTGGCCTACGACCGGGTGCATTTATCTTCATGGTTCACCGGCAGCCGCGCCGAGGACCTGGCATTGACGGATGAAGCAACGTATCAGCAGTGGGGTATCAATTATGTATTAAATGCCAAAGTCGAAGGCATTGACCGCACCCAGAAATTGGTGACTACACAGCAACAGTCTTATCACTACGATGTTTTAGTTCTGGCGACTGGATCTTACCCGTTTGTACCGCCTATCCCTGGCAGCGATCAGCCCCATTGTCTGGTATACCGCACGATAGAAGATTTACAGGCTATTGAAGAGAGCGCTGCGCAAAGCAAGGTTGGCGTGGTAGTGGGGGGCGGCTTATTAGGGCTTGAAGCGGCCAACGCTCTGAAACAAGCAGGACTGAAAACCCATGTGGTTGAATTCGCTGCACAGTTAATGGCAGTGCAACTGGACGAGGGCGCCGGCACTTTGTTACGGGAAAAAATTGAAGCGCTTGGCGTGACGGTGCATACCCAAAAATCCACTCAGGTTATTGAGCAGGGGCAAGAGTGTCGCTACCGCATGGTCTTCGCAGATGGCAGCTTTTTAGAAACCGATATGATTCTGTTTTCTGCTGGCATCCGGCCCAGCGATCAATTAGGGCGTGAAGCGGGGCTTGGCATAGGCGAACGTGGCGGTATTGTAATCAATAATAAATGCCAAACGGATGATCCTGCTATTTATGCGATTGGAGAATGTGCCCTGTGGGAGAACCGTATCTACGGGTTGGTGGCCCCCGGTTACACCATGGCGCGGGCGGCTGTGGCCAGCATCGCTGGTGAAGAACTGGACTTTGCCGGCGCGGATATGAGCACCAAGCTAAAGTTAATGGGAGTCGAGGTTGGCTCAATTGGCGATGCCCACGCCAGAACGCCAGGTGCGCAATGTTATACCTATCATAATCAACCCCAGGGCGTGTATAAAAAGCTGATTGTCGATGCAAACCACAGCAAGGTGCTGGGGGCAGTATTGGTAGGGGATACCAGCGACTACGACACCTTATTACAGTATTGCCTGAATGATATGGCATTACCGCAGACTCCGGAAACGCTGATTCTGCCGGCCAGTGGCGAGAAACCTGCTTTGGGGGCCGACGCCTTGCCGGCCACTGCCACCATTTGTTCATGCCATAATGTGGCTAAAAGCGATATTGTTGAAGCTATTGAAGGAGGCTGTGCCAGCCTTGGCGAGATAAAAGCCTGTACGAAAGCAAGTTCTGGATGCGGGGGGTGTACCGCACTGCTTAAAAATGTCGTCGACAGTGAATTTGAAAAGCGTGGAGTGGCTGTGTCCAAAGCGCTTTGTGAGCACTTTAACCATACCCGGCAAGAATTATTTCACCTGGTAAAAATTGAACAGATTCGTTCCTTCGATGCACTTATTGAACGACATGGAAGTGGCATGGGTTGTGATATTTGCAAGCCTGCGGTGGGCTCCATTCTTGCCTCAGTGTGGAACGATTACGTGTTAAACCCCAGTAATGTTCCCTTACAGGATACTAACGACACCTACCTTGGCAATATGCAAAAAGATGGCACGTATTCTATTGTTCCGCGTATTCCGGGCGGCGAGATTACCCCCGCCGGCCTTATCGTTATTGGCGAGGTAGCGCAAAAATACAATCTGTACACCAAAATCACCGGTGGTCAGCGTATTGATTTATTCGGTGCGCGGGTAGAACAACTTCCTGACATCTGGCAGACCCTGGTTTCAGCAGGTTTTGAAACCGGGCATGCCTATGCAAAAGCGCTACGCACAGTAAAATCTTGTGTAGGTAGTACCTGGTGCCGCTACGGCGTGCAAGACTCTGTAGGTCAGGCCATTGCTTTAGAACATCGCTACAAAGGTTTACGGGCGCCCCACAAAATAAAGTTTGCGGTATCTGGTTGCACCCGTGAGTGCGCTGAAGCGCAAAGCAAAGATATCGGCATTATTGCTACCGAGAATGGATGGAATTTATACGTATGTGGCAACGGCGGTATGAAACCCCGCCACGGCGATTTATTTGCCACCGATTTAAGCACCCCTACGTTGGTGCAGTACATCGATAGAATTTTAATGTTTTACGTTAAAACGGCAGACCGGTTACAACGCACGTCGGTGTGGATGGATAACCTTGAAGGAGGGCTGGCTTACCTGCAAAGCGTGGTTATAGATGATGTGTTGGGTATCAACAGCGAACTTGAAGCCCAGATGCAGCAGGTCATTGATGCCTATCAGTGCGAATGGAAAACCACCCTGGCCTCGCCTGAGGCGAAAAAACGCTTCCGCCAGTTTGTTAACAGCAAACAGGAAGATACCAATATCCAGTTTGTCGATGAAAGAGGGCAAATACGTCCGGCTACTGAGCTGGAAAAGACCCCCGAACATGCACGTATCCCCGTTGAATTGGTTTAAGGAGAATCTTCATGCAGGCAAAAGCGCAACAACTTCCGATTTGGTACGACATTTGTGATGAACAGGACTTAATCAGCAACAGTGGTGTATGTGCATTACTCGGCCAGCAACAAGTAGCCATTTTTACCCTGGACTGGCAAGGCCATCGTCAACTTTATGCACTTAGCAATTACGATCCGGTGGGCAAAGCGAATGTTATTTACCGCGGTATTATGGGCTCGGTAAATGGGCAACCAGTCGTTGCTTCGCCTCTATATAAAGAGCACTACTGCCTGGCAAGTGGCCAGTGTCTGGAAAACGACGCCTTATCGTTACCGACGTTTGAGGTAGAGCTTAAAGCCGGCAAAGTGCGCATCGCGCTTTAATACGGCTAATTTATTTTGCATAACTATGCGTGAAGGAGGCAAGATGACGGAGCTTTTAACCGAGACTACGCCAGCACCAGCAACCGCTAAAGCCGCTGAACGTCGCCGTCTGGAAAGTGATGAGAGCCTTAAGCTTACCGCCCCTGAGCTTAAGGACAGCCCTGAGCTCAAAGACAGCCCTGAGCGCAAAAAAAGCCCTGAGCGCAAAGACAGCCCTGAGCTCAAAGACAGCCCTGAGCGCAAAGACAGCCCTGAGCTCAAAGACAGCCCTGAGCGCAACAATAGCCTAAAGCAAGATAGCCAATGTGCCGCAGCTAGCGATATGCCCTCCAGCCAAACCACGCTGGTACAAACCACCTGTCCATATTGCGGAGTGGGTTGTGGGGTAGATGTTAGCTGCCAGGGTGAAGCACTAAACCGCACTCCAGTAAAGGTAACCGGCACACCAGAACACCCAGCCAATTACGGTCGCTTGTGCATAAAAGGCACGCACCTGTTAGAGACTAATAGTTTACACGGCCGTTTGCTACAGCCTCATGTAGGAGGCAGGGCCACAACGTGGGATCAGGCAACCGGTAAAATAGCCGACAAAATTAACCAGGTCATCAGCCAGCATGGGCCGGATGCCGTGGCGTTCTACGTGTCAGGCCAGTTGCTTACCGAAGATTATTATATCGCGAACAAATTAATCAAAGGTTTCCTTGGCAGTGCCAACATCGATACAAATTCCCGATTATGTATGTCTTCCGCAGTAGCAGCCTACAAACGCGCATTCGGAGAAGATTTGGTTCCCTGTTGTTATGAAGACATCGAATGTACCGACTTGTTAATTCTCACCGGTAGTAATGCGGCATGGGCGCATCCGGTTCTGTTCCAGCGAATGTCGCGGGCGCGCTTAAAAAACCCGGCCATGAAGGTAGTAGTTATTGACCCGCGGGCAACGGAAACTGCCGACCTGGCTACCCTCCACTTGCCGTTAAAACCTGGCACCGATGCCTATTTATTTAATGGGTTACTACACTATTTATTCACCAATGACTTACTTGATGAACGCTTTATTAGCGAACACACCAATGGATTCAATGAGGCTCTTGCAAGTGCCAGGGACTGGAACCCGGATAGCGTCGCGAAAGTTTGTAACCTTAGTCTGGCGCAGGTAAATCAGTTTTACCGGTTGTTTGGGAAAAGCCAATCTGCCATAACATTTTTTTCGATGGGAATTAACCAGTCAAACAGTGGCGTAGATAAAGCAAACGCTATTATTAATTGCCACCTTGCCAGCGGCAAAATTGGCGCCCCTGGCAGCGGCCCGTTTTCGATTACCGGTCAACCCAACGCTATGGGCGGCCGTGAAGTAGGTGGATTAGCCAATATGCTGGCCGCCCATATGGATATAGAAAATCCGGCGCACCGTGAGGCAGTGCAAACCTACTGGCAATCCCCGACGCTTTGTACCAAGCCAGGCTTAAAAGCGGTGGATATGTTTAGCCAGATGGCCGCAGGAAAAATAAAATTTGTTTGGATTATGGCTACTAACCCTGTAGTGAGTATGCCTGATCGACGCCAGGTAGAAAAAGCATTACAGCAGTGCGAGATGGTCGTGGTATCGGATATGGTAAGCAGTAACGATACCCTGGCTTATGCAGATATAGCGCTGCCTGCCACCGGCTGGTCGGAGAAAAACGGTACAGTGACTAATTCTGAACGCCGTATCTCTCGTCAGCGCGGCATTATGCCGCCCCCCGGTGAAGCCCGCCATGACTGGCAAGCACTTTGTAACGTGGCAGCTAAACTGGGTTATGGCGACCGTTTCGACTATAACCACGTAAGCGAAATATTCGCGGAACACGCGGGTTTGTCTGCCTACAAAAATAATGGTCAGCGCCTGTTTAACTTAGCCGGGCTTAGTAGCCTTAACCGTGCCCAGTACGATCGCCTTGCACCTATTCAGTGGCCATTAGGGCAGGGGGACGCTGCCGGCTCGCCACGTCTGTTCGGCAATCGGCAGTTTGCTACCGCCGATGGTAAAGCCCGGTTTGTTGCTATCACCGCGCGTTTGCCTACCCAGCAAACCTGTGACCGGTATCCCTACATATTGAACTCGGGCCGCAGCCGCGATCAATGGCACACCATGACCCGCACCGGTAAAGCCAGCGCGTTATTAAATCATGCAGCGATGGCCACGCTGGCTATGCATCCGCAGGATATGCTTGATAGCGGTGTAAGTGAAGGTGAGTTGGTTACTTTGCAAAGCGCAGGAAATACCGGCAATCCGGTTATTTTACCTGTTGCTGCGCAGTCGGGGCAGCGCCGGGGCGAATGTTTTGCCCCTATTCACTGGTCTGCAACCTGGGGTTCGCATATTACGTTGGGGGCGTTATATAGCAGTGCAACCGACCCTATTTCTGGCCAGCCTGAAACCAAGCATGGTGCGGTGTCATTGGTTAAAACCCGTTATCCTGTTCATGGCCAAATCGTTTTTAGCGACCCGATTGTGTTTGATAAAGTCACTAAACAGGTCGAATACTGGGCTAAACAGCCAGGTCAGTATGTGCAAAGTGCACGCGTGGCGTGCCACAAAAATATGCATGAATTAGCCCAGTCCGTTATGCCGTTGGTGCCACCTACCGCAACCTATATTAGCCGTTTTACCGAATCATCTTGCAGTATGCTGTGGTTACAGGATAACCAGTTAGTTGGCGTGGTGTGGCTTAGTGCGCAAACAGCGCAAAGCTATGCACCTATACCGCTGGAGTGGCTGGATGCGATTTATGACGATTGCACCGTGACCAATACCGGACGGATAAACAATTTGTTGAACGGTATTGCTGATGCTGAATTTTTGCAAGGTCCATTGGTTTGTAGCTGTTTCAAAGTGCGCCAGCAGCGTATTGTTACCGCTATAGAACAAGGCTGTAATTCGGTAACGGCGTTGGGCAGCACATTGCAGTGCGGAACGAATTGCGGATCATGTAAAGGCGAATTAGCCCGGCTGGTCAACCGACATAGCAGACATTCAGAAGCATCTACCACCCCCACCGTAAACCCTATACTTGCAGGAGAATCCGCATGAGTTTTTTATCCCCTTTAGGTATGCCTTGGTATGCCAGATTGTTCGCTCGCTTACCAGCGGCGCTATCGCCAGGTGGGCGTTCATCTTCTACAGCTTCATCTCGTTTAGGTGGTTTATTGAGCCGGCCGTCTGCCAGTTCAGGTACGCCAGGGAAGGTATATATTGTGGGGGCTGGGCCGGGTGATGCTGAATTACTGACGGTAAAAGCAGTACGACTATTACAAAGCGCTGATGTAGTGCTATTCGACTGGTTGGTAGATAAGTCTGTATTGGCGCTTATTCCTCGTCATGTAAAACAAGAGTTTGTCGGCAAGCGGTGTGGTCGGCATAGTGCTACCCAAAACGAGATTTGCCAGCGTTTGGTGGCGTTAGCCTCTGCAGGCAAAACCATAGTCCGGCTAAAAGGCGGGGATCCTGCGGTGTTTGCCAGAACGTGTGAAGAAACCACCGCATTGTATCGCGCAAATATTCCTTTTGCGATTGTACCGGGTATTACCGCGGCCTCCGGCGCATCTGCCTATACCGGCATACCATTAACTGATCGCCGTTGCGCCCAGTCGGTGAGGTTAATGACAGCGCATTTACAGGACCCTGATGCATCGCCCGACTACCGCGCGATGGCTAATAATCTGGCCAGCGAAACTGTCGTAATGTATATGGGATTAAAGCGCCTGCCAATAATAACCCAGCAACTTCAGGCGCAGGGCGTAGCAACGGGCTTACCGGTAGCCGTTATCGAAAACGCATGTTGCCATAACCAGCAGGTTATTATCGGCACGCTGGCGACTATCGCTGACTTGGTTGCCGCGCGAACGCTTAAGGGCCCCGCCTTATTAATGTTTGGCGAGGTAGTGAACTACCGCCAGCACGTCACCCCTGCACTGCTAGAGGCGGCTCAACCGCTGGCCACCCTGTCGCTATAAAGTAGGTAAATTCAGGATAGTTCGATATGCGGTAGTTCAATACGTGGTAGTTCAATAATAGTGCAGTAGTTGCACAATTTTGCATCACCACCGCAGTGGCTAGACTAGCTAAAATTTCTAAATTAATGATAAATAAAGAAAAAGCTACATGGCATTAATACTGCAAAACCTTTATAGAAAATAAGTGCTGAGAAAAAAATACTAGATAACACCGGTTACTGATACCGATAACCACGCATTTTTAACCGCCAGCAATGTATTGCTGACGCTAATATTATATCTGTTACCACTATGTTTAGTGGTAACGGGGCAACGAAGCCCATCCAGCCAGTCTGCTGTAGTCAGACTGGCTGGGTGGGCTTTTTTTGTGGCTAAAAGGAATACACATGAAACCATCTACGTCATTGTTAACCCTGAAACACACCTTAAAAGCGGCAGCCAGCGCGCTGCTGTTACATGCCGCCTGTACCGGCACCGCATGGGCAGAACCTGAGTTAGGCTGGCCTGAAAAAGAAGAACTTAAATTTGGGTTTATCAAGCTGACTGATATGGCACCTTTGGCCATTGCCTATGAGAAGGGCTTTTTTGAAGACGAGGGGTTATACGTAACGCTGGAAGCACAGGCAAACTGGAAAGTTTTGTTGGATAGGGTCATTGACGGCCAACTTGATGGCGCCCATATGTTAGCGGGTCAACCTTTGGGGGCCACCATCGGCTATGGGACCAAAGCCCATATCGTTACGGCTTTTAGTATGGATTTAAACGGTAACGGTATTACTGTTTCCAACGAAATATGGGATGCCATGCGCCCGCATATTCCCCAGCAAAATGGTAAACCGGTGCATCCCATTAAGGCGGATTACCTGAAACCGGTGGTGGAAGATTATCGCCAAGCCGGCAAGCCGTTTAAAATGGGCATGGTATTCCCGGTATCTACCCACAATTACGAACTGCGCTACTGGCTTGCCGCGGGCGGCATTCATCCAGGCTTTTATGCCCCGCACAAAGGCGATACGTCAGGCCAGATTGACGCGCAGGCATTGTTGTCTGTTACCCCTCCACCACAAATGCCGGCCACTATGGAAGCAGGCACTATTTACGGCTACTGCGTAGGTGAACCGTGGAATCAGCAAGCGGTATTTAAGGAAATCGGTGTGCCGGTGATCACCGACTATGAAATTTGGAAAAATAACCCGGAAAAAGTCTTTGGGGTGAATAGCGAGTGGGCAAAGCAATACCCCAACACCCATATACGCGTAGTGAAAGCAATGATTCGCGCCGCCATGTGGCTGGATGCTAACAACAACGCTAATCGCCCGGAAGCCGTTAAGATTCTGGCAAAAAGTAATTATGTCGGGGCCGATGAAAAAGTGCTGGCCAACAGTATGACAGGCACCTTCGAATATGAAAAAGGCGATAAACGCGCGGTGCCTGATTTCAATGTGTTCTTTCGCTATCACGCTACCTATCCCTATTACAGCGATGCTATCTGGTACCTGACCCAAATGCGCCGGTGGGGCCAGATAGCGCAGCCCCAAACCGATAGCTGGTATCTGGAAACTGCCAAAAAAGTCTATCGCCCAGATGTGTATGCTAAAGCAGCTAAGTCTTTAATTGCTGAGGGTAAAGCCGAGGCAAGTGCATTCCCTGATTTTGCCACCGAAACCGGTATTAAACCTGCGCAAAATGAGTTTATCGACGGTGTAACGTATGACGGCAGCGAACCCAATGCCTATCTGCAACGCTTTGCAATTGGCTTGAAAGGCGAAACCGTACTGTAGGCGGCTGGCAACCTGTAAAAGGAGATATTTATGAGTAAATCAGCAACCCCGGTTTTATCAATTAGCCAAACCCCTTCCAATCCGTGGATAGAGAAACTAACTCAGCGAGTGCCCTTGTTGCTGCTGCCGGTGATTGGCCTGGTGCTTTTTTTGGCAGTATGGAACGGCGTCGCCAAAAACATTGATACGTCTCTTGGCCAGTTCCCCGGCCCGGCTCAGGTATGGGAGCAAGCTGGCGCGCTGGTGGATGAGCATAACCAACAGCGCACCAAAGCCGAGGCATTTTATGCCCGCCAGGAACAACGTAACGCTGAACGGGTAGCGCAAGATCCTACCTATCCGGCAAAAATACGACCCTTTACCGGCGCCCCGACCTTTTTTGATCAAATATGGACCAGCCTGTATACCGTAATGGTGGGATTTTTGGTGGCTTCACTGGTAGCCGTTCCAATTGGTATTTTGTGTGGCCTGAGCCGTTCTTCGTACACAGCTATAAATCCGCTTATTCAACTATTTAAACCTATTTCTCCGTTGGCCTGGCTACCTTTGGTGACCATGGTGGTCAGTGCGGTGTATGTCTCTGATGATCCAATGTTCTCCAAATCGTTTGTAACCTCGGCGGTGACGGTATCTTTGTGCTGCTTATGGCCCACTTTAATCAATACCGCAGTGGGTGTTTCCAATATCGATAAGGACTTACTCAATGTCAGCAGGGTACTGCGTTTAAAACCACTCACCCATCTGCGCAAAATCGTGCTGCCAGCCTCCATCCCGATGATTTTTACCGGCCTCAGATTATCCCTTGGAATAGGCTGGATGGTACTGATAGCCGCTGAAATGCTGGCTCAGAATCCGGGGTTAGGAAAGTTTGTATGGGATGAGTTTCAAAACGGTAGTTCAGCCTCGCTGGCGAGAATTATGGTGGCTGTACTTACCATTGGCGCAATTGGTTTTGTACTGGACCGGTTGATGCTTAGCTTACAGCGGCTGGTAAGTTGGGATAAGAACAGCGTATTGCGCTAATAGGTAAATAGGAGAACATAATGATGAGCAAGCATCTAGAGCTAACTCAGGTGGGAATAGATTTTCCTACACCAAAAGGCGCTTTTACTGCACTGCAAGAGGTAAATCTGCGGATAAATAAAGGTGAGTTTATATCGCTTATCGGCCATTCAGGTTGCGGAAAGTCAACGGTGCTGAATATTGTGGCCGGCCTACTCAACGCTACGCGCGGTGGGGTTATTTTAGATGGTGCGGAGGTCACCCAACCGGGCCCCGAACGCGCTGTGGTCTTTCAGAATCACTCGTTGCTGCCGTGGCTGTCAGTATACAAAAACGTTGAACTGGCGGTGAAGCAGACCTTGCGCGGCAAGCCTAAAAAACAAATCAGAGAATGGGTGATGCATAATCTGGAATTGGTTCACATGACCCACGCCAGTGACAAATTGCCGGCTGAAATATCGGGGGGAATGAAGCAGCGTGTAGGGATAGCCAGAGCATTGGCTATGGAGCCTAAAGTTCTGTTGATGGATGAACCCTTTGGCGCACTCGACGCACTTACCCGCGCTCATTTGCAGGACTCGGTGATGGAAATTCATGCCCAGTTAGGCAATACGGTAATAATGATTACCCATGATGTTGACGAGGCAGTATTGCTGTCGGATCGCATTGTGATGATGACCAATGGCCCCGCCGCCACAGTAGGGGAAGTGTTACCGATTGAGTTGGCGCGGCCGCGTGACCGGCTCGCGCTGGCCGATAATCCTACCTACAACCACTACCGCCACCAGGTATTGACATTCCTGTACGAAAAACAAAAGAAAATTGAGCCGGTTAATGCGAAGCAAACCGCGGCGAATAAAGCCTGCAGTGCGAAAGGCAAAAAAATTGATGCGGCATAAAAAAATAAAGCCTCACCGTTCAACCTAACTAAAAAGCACAGTAATGGCACGCTTGGCCCGGCTTTGTTTGTTCCGGCCGTGCCTGGCTATATGCAAATATTAACAAGGAATACACCATGAGAACTCACACTACCGCTCGTTTACGTGCTTTACCCGGGATATTGCTAGCCAGCACAGCAGTGTTAGCCCACAGCCCGGCGGTCGCTGCAGATTGGTATGAGGCAATGAAGCAAGGCACCGGGTTCGCCGATTTTAGGTTACGTTATGAGGCGGTAGACCAGGACAATGCACTGCAAGATGCCGATGCCCTTACCTTACGCACCTTAGTAGGATATTCCAGCCAGGAACATAACGGCTGGTCATTTACCGCCGAGCTTGAAGACGTTCGCGCTGTTGCTGGTATAGATGACTATGCGGTGCCGCCGACCGGTTATAACACAGGCTTGTATTCGGTTATTGCTGATCCTGAGTCGACCGAACTGCATCAAGGATTTATCCAGTATAAAACTAAAGCGCTTACGGTAAAAGCAGGGCGACAGGTGATTGCTTTGGATGGCCAGCGGTTTATCGGCCATGTCGGCTGGCGTCAAAACTGGCAAACTTTTGATGCATTAAGTGCACATTATCAACAGGAAGATCTACGCATCTTTTACAGCTATATCGACCAGCGCAACCGCATATTTGCTGATGCGGCGGATATGGACAGCAAAGACCACCTGCTAAATGCAAGCTACCAGGGCACGTGGGGTAAATTAACCGCCTATGCGTATTTACTCGAAACAGATAATAATATCCGAAATGGGCTGGATACGTATGGTATGAGTTATGCCGGCCATACCCAGACCGCCACGGTTAAATGGTTATATGCGGCTGAATTTGCTACCCAAACCAGTACCAATGCAGACACCGAGTTTGATGCCAGTTATGTTATGTTAGAGGCTGGGGCAGCCGCTGGCGGCGTTACCGGTAAAATTAACTGGGAAGTACTAGGCTCCGACGATGGGGCCTATGGATTTGCCACCCCCCTTGCTACGCTGCATAAGTTTAACGGCTGGGTAGATCAGTTTCTGACTACGCCCCAACAAGGGTTGGAAGATCTGTCTGTGTCGGTGGCGGGAAATATAGCGGGCGGCAACTGGCTGGTAACCTATCATGATTTTAGTGCTAGTGAGTCGGATGCCGAGGTTGACGATTTAGGAAGTGAAATTGATGTGCAATACGTTACTAAAATAGCCGATTCATTTAGCCTAGGGCTCAAATATGCTAGCTATGATGGTGCCGATGCTGCGGTTGATACCAATAAGCTATGGGTATGGTTGGGAACACGTTTTTAGCTAAGTAGCTGAACTGTTGGCGTAAATAGCAGACGGGTAACCTTTTCAATAATCGCTGTTTAAATGTTTGAGGTAGGGGAGGGGGTAATCCTCCCCGTCGGCTTATTCCTGCAGCCCGCTTATTTTTGCGGCTCATTTATCACGACTGTTCACTTCTAACCGCTGCCAGTTTGCCCGCCCGGTTAGTTTATTTTGCCAGCTCTTACCCACGTCTTCATGGCAATAAATGATAGCTGTAAGGTGAGTGTGCCCCGGACAACCGCCCAGCGCACATTCAACTCTGGAATCTGTTATTTTACGATATTATCAAACCCTTGCTTTGTTTTTTCTACGGCTTCAAGAGGCGTCATACCATCCGGGTACACTTCCTGCTCAAGCACAATCCACTGAGCACCGCCGTGCTCGACCGTGGCCCGGTAAATTGCTGACCACTGGATACCGTCCTGCCCAATAATGGGTTGTTTGTCGGTATCGCCTTCTGCCACATCAGATTTGAAATGGGTGGTTAACGTGCGCCCGGGATATTGCTTAACAAAGGCAATCGGATCGTGGTCGGCATGAATTGTCCAACCCACATCCTGCTGCAGAATTACTGAATCAGGTGTGTGTTGGGCTAGATAATCGAGGTAGCTGGCCTGCTGATAATCTGCCCACTCCTGAGCGTGATTGTGAAATCCCACTTGCATATCATAAGGGGCGAGCTTGTCGGCTAAAGCGGATAAATCAGCGGCTACTTCTTTTACGCTATCTCCGTCAAAAGCACGATCATCCCATGGCACGATGAGCCACTTTGCGCCTAGCGACTGGTAAAATTCAGCGGTGGCTTCGAACTTGGTTTTTAGTGTTTCCATTGGCACATGCGCACCACTGGCGCTGAGCCCCTGGCTTTTAAGGTACGCTTTAAGCCCCTCTGGGTCCTCGGCGAAAGGACCAAAATCGCCGGCGAACTCAACCCCGTCAAAACCCATTCCCGCAATTTCTTGTAACGTGCCTTTGAAGTCATCCTTCAAGGCATCTTTTACCGACCATAGCTGTACGCTGATTTGCGGCGCGGCAATATCACTGGTCTGCGTAACTTCTTTTGCCTGGTTATCGATAGGTTGTTTTGATTCGCTGCAGCCAGCCAGCAGTAGCCCGGCACTGAAGGTCGAAGTAAGTAACAATTGTTTTGTCGATAGCATCATAAATTATCCTAATCGTCCTGCTTTGACTTCTCTAACCGCGTAGTCAACTGCGCGGGCAGTGATAGCCATAAAGGTGAGTGAAGGGTTGCCTACACCGGTGGAACAAAAGCTGGCTCCATCGGTAACAAATAAATTGTCTACATCGTGGCATTGATTGTAGCCATTTAAAATAGAGGTTTTTGGATCCCGGCCCATTCTGGCTGTGCCGACCTCATGAATAGCGAGCCCGGGGGGCTGGCCTAAAATACGCTGCTGAATATTGGTAAAGCCTGCTTTTTTCATCATTGAGGAGCTAACTTCAAGGGCGCTTTCCATCATGGCATTTTCGTTATCAGACCACCGACAGTTTATATTAAGCTGTGGCATACCCCATTTATCTTTTTTACTGTTGTGCAAGGTAACCTGATTGTCAGGATTGGGCAGCATTTCGCCTTGCGCTTGTAGGCCAATACCCCAGGGGCCCGGGTTGTGCAGGCGCGCTTTAAAGTCTTTACCAAAGCCGTCTCCTGTTCCCATTGACTGCCAATCGGCGCGTGAAGCAGTACCTGCCAGCGCATATCCGCGCTTAAATTGCTTATGATAGCGGCCGGGTTCGTAGTGAAAATTAGGCACGTATAATGAGGCGGGACGCCGGCCGATATAGTATTCGTCTTCGTAGCCTTCTATTGATGCAGTGACCAAGGCATTGTAGTTATGGTCCATCAAATAACGGCCTAAAACGCCTGAACTGTTGGCAATACCATTGGGATAACGCTTTGAAGTACTATTGAGCATAATCTGAGTAGTACCCAGCGTAGAGGCACATAAAAACACAATTTTGGCAAAATATTCGCGAGTGGCAAGGGTGTCATTATCTATCACTCTTACCCCTTTAACCCGATTGGTTTTTTCATCAAAAATCAGGCTTTCGACTACGCTGTTAGGCGCAATATAAAGATTTCCGGTGCGCGCTGCTGCGGGCAGGGTAGCGCTCTGGGTAGAGAAATACGCGCCAAAAGAGCAACCCTTTTGGCATTCGTTACGCACCATACATTGCATGCGACCCAATTCGACCTGAATTTTAGTCGGCTGGGTAAGGTGTGCACAACGGCTTATTATTACCGGCTTATCGGGCTCAACCTGTTTCATTTTGTTAGCAAAATCGCGCTCTGGAGCGGTCATTTCAAATGGCGGTTGCATCTCGCTATCAGGCAATTGCGGCAAATTTTCCTTACTACCACTGATGCCAACAAACTGTTCAACATAACTATACCAAGGGGCTAAATCTTTGTAGCGAATAGGCCAGTCGTTACCGTGACCGTCGCGTTGGTTAGCCAGAAAATCAAACTCGCTCATGCGGTAAGATTGGCGATGCCATAGCAGCGACTTACCGCCTAGCTGATTGGCCCTGATCCAGCTAAAGTCTGTGCCTTCTTCCGTTGCATAGGGATAGTCTCTATCATTGCCGAAAAAGTGTTTGGTGCCATCATGAAAGGCATAACACTGGCGCTGAATGGCGTATTGTTCTTCTACTAAATTGTGCGGAACTTTCGTACGGTTGGGGTATTCCCAGGGCGGTTTAGACTCGGTAATGTAGTCTTTTTGATGTTCAACCACGCGCCCACGCTCAACCATCAAAGTTTTAAGGCCTTTTTCGGTGAGCTCTTTTGCTGCCCAGCCGCCGGTGATCCCCGAGCCTACCACGATGGCATCGTAAACTTCTGACGATTCATTAATGTAAGTTTGTTTTTTCATTACTGCAATTCTTCTTAATAGTAAGCTTTAGAACTATAGGCGCTGCCAATTTTCGACAGTTTAACCGACCCTACAAAACGCCCGGGAACCGCCAGGTAAGTAAGTTCTTTCGTCGCGCCGGGCTGCGATGTGTAATAACCAAAGACGATGAGCCCCTTGAGCACTTTAAATGCATCTTTTTGTATAACACTGAACGGGGCGCTGGCCGCTTCAAGCTTAGTTAAAAGGGCTAATTGCGCGGTCTCGTTTAGCTGGCTAAAGCCTTGTTTATGTTGGTGCACCGCGTGATTGTCTAGTGCGTCCAGCAATGTCACCGCAGCGTGTTGGGTTTGTGTGTCAAATACACTGGATAGCTGTGCATCAATAAAAAAATGACAATTAACCTGAGCCGCCGAGGGCGTGTCGGTAGCCGGTATCGTTAGCTCACAAATCCGGCGAAGTGTTTCTAGCTGTACGGTATTGAGCAGGTTCGGGCTATGGCCGGCGTTTGCCGAGGCTTGCTGAAAAGTATTCGTGATGGCGAGGGAAGGCGTACTAAGAAGTACGCCGGTTGCAGCGCTGCCACATAACAGTGCTGCCGTTTTTAAGAGCTCTCTACGTTCCATATTGGTTGTCTTTCTCCGGTTTTGCCCCGTCGGTAAGCCGCAATCTGTGGATATGACCCCACTGCGCTTCAACACGCTGAGTAAATGTGAATAAAATTAACATTACCGTACGATACGATTAATTGTAACCGGTTTCAATCATATTCTTTTAGTCAGCTATTGGAAATATTTAAAAACAGGGGGAGGGGCCACCGTCGTTTCAACACCATTAGCAGCGGCCTACGCCACTAAAATAGGGGATGGTGGGCTTGTCTGGATATTTTGATAAGAGAAGGTAGTTATGCATAACACGGCAAACGATGAATAAATAGGGCCTGCTAGTGAAATAATATTTAGCGCGCAGTTTCGATGGGATGAATGAAAAATCCTTTTTAATCAAAGCGATGATTTCAACCAGAAATAACCGGTTTCATAAAGTTCACTTTTTTATCGTAGGAGGTGGGCTTTTACCGCTACGTTTATACGGCTTCAGATAAGTCAAAAATAAAATTTTCAGTTTTTTTACTAGCGCTATTAGTGGTGTATAAAACCATGAAAATTATACTTTTAATCTTTATTCGGCAGGATGATGAAAGCGCGTACTTCAGGGTGGGTGTGAAAATTGTGTTATTGAAAAGTGAATCTTTGTGTATTAGAGTGCTTTCGCTGAAAACGGTTACATTGCCAGCGAAGGGACGATATTGAGCGAGCTGCTAACGTGTAC
Source organism: Salinimonas sediminis (assembly GCF_003429285.1). NCBI lineage: Bacteria > Pseudomonadati > Pseudomonadota > Gammaproteobacteria > Alteromonadales > Alteromonadaceae > Salinimonas > Salinimonas sediminis. The sequence goes on along the minus strand of NZ_CP031769.1, from coordinate 2,702,589 downwards.
TTCGCCGGCGACTTTTACCTGCTAATCAACGGAACACTGAGATGAACATATTAACCAATAAAAAACATAGTTTCCCTTTAAGTGCCTTGGCTTTGAGTATATTTACTGCGTTCACCTGTAGCAGTGCTTTTGCTCAACAATCTACTGTGCCGGAGGATGAAGATATAGAAGTGATTAATGTCAGCGGCATCCGTGGTTCGCAGGAAGCGTCAATATTTAATAAACGCAATGCGGCAACGGTGGTTGACTCAATTGCGGCTACGGACATCGGAAAGTTGCCGGATGTGACCATTTCCGACTCTTTGCAGCGTATTTCGGGTGTACAAATTCGTCGTTCTGCGGGTGAAGGTGCATCGTTAAATATACGCGGTTTGCCCCAGGTGGTAACGCAATTAAACGGCGAGCAATATCTGGGCGCTAATTCTGTTGTGTCTACGCAACCCAATTTCAGCGATATACCTTCCCCGTTATTTCGCGGTGCCGATGTATTCAAAAACGCGACAGCCAATTTAGGTAATGCCGGTATTACCGGTACGGTGAATTTAAAAACCTATCGCCCATTTGACTTTGAAGAGGGTCAGACGGTAAGTGGGACGGCTGAAATTCAGCGCGGGGATGAAACCAAAGAAAGCGATCCGAATGTATCGGCTTTATACAACTGGCAAAACGGTAAAGTTGGCTTTTTGGTTTCCGGGACCTATGCCAATGTTAACCTGGCGAACTCATACAATGGCCTGAATACCGGAAGCCCGGGTGATGCGGGCTGGACCGACCGCACTAACGCTGATGAAATTGGTGCGCCAGGGCGTGATGGCCGGGTAATCATGGGTGCCCAGGGCTTTTCAGCATGGAACCAGGGGACAGAGCGCGAGCGAATTGGTTTTAATACTTCCACCCAGGTTGATCTTGGTGAAGGCTTCGTATTTACCGCCGATCTCTTTTATACCGAACAGGAAGAATTTAACCGTAAGGTAGGGGTTAGCGCGACCAATAAATGGGGCCCGCGAGGCTGGTTTACGCCTACCGAAGAACGGGCCACCGGGGCTATGATCGATGGCGGGGAAATGTACGCATGGCAGCAAGCTGAATTGTACCCATCAAGGTTGAAATCGTTTACTCAAAACGATGTTTATAACAATCAGTCGACCAACATTAATTTGCAACTTGATTATGATAATGGCGGGGCGTTCACCGGCGAGTTCAGAGCTATTATCGGCCGCGCCACCCAGGAACATCGCCATGGTTATAATGAAGGGGATTTGACTAACGGCTCCACCACGCTGGGGCGTACGACCAATCTGGTACCCGCGGATAAGTGCCAAGCGGGAGATACTGTAGTAGGTGATGAAGGTGGTTGCCTGCAAGCAATTAATGCGCTGGGATACAGTGAAAATCCGCATTTAAGCTATGATACGACCGGCGAACATCCCGTGTGGAGTGGCTTTGACCGGCCGCTTGCCGGCGGCTTAGGAAACGGTGCCACTACCGCCGACTATATGGCCAATGTAGACAGTTACAATATTGGTGCTTATAGCTCTGAAGGTAACGAAAACGCGCGAGGCGATATGCACGCGTTTAGCATGAAAGGAAAATATTTGCTGGAAAGCGGCTATATTACCAGTATTGAGGCAGGCGTTCGCTACGGTGATCGCAGCGCCGATTACGAGCGTTATAACCTGTTTTCACCCGTTCAGAGCGCGGGCTGCGAGGCCCAGTGGAAAGCTACCGATGTATTGTTGAGCGCGCCGGCTCCCGCCTGTTCTGATGGCGAACTAGTGAATGGCGAATTTATGCCGTACGCTGCACTGGAACATATAGGGCTGAACCAGAATAATAACGTTATTCAGGTGTCTGATTTTGGCCCGGTTGAAGGAATTCCGGCGGTGTGGGCAGTGGATCCAGCTGATTATGACGACCCCGAAGCTTTCCACAACCGAGTATTTGGTTCGTCGACCAAACAAGTTATACCGGGGAATAGCTTTACCGCAGATATTGCTGAAATGAGCTATTTTGTGCAAGCCAATTTCGAAGGGCTGGACGGTGAGCTTACAGGTAACGTTGGGCTGCGGGTGGTGGAAACCGACCTTAAGGTTAAACAGAATATAGCCGGTGAAAATTTGGCGTACGGTGGTACCGCTATTGATGTGGGAGACGTGGTCACTGAACGTAGTTATACCGATGTGCTGCCGTCACTTAACCTGGCTTACAATTTGAGTGAAAACGTGGTGGCGCGATTGGCGTTTTCTGAAGCAATGACGCCATTGAACCTGAACCAGTATGGTGAAGGTCTACGTTTAAATAACGCCCTGGATTCTGTGGCGGATAGCCCCACCGAGGGCCAGTTTATTGTAACCGGCGGTAGCCTGGCCGGAAATCCAAACCTGGATCCTTGGCGCTCTACCAATTATGACCTGTCAGTAGAGTATTATCCGGGTAAAGCCAGCATGATAAGTGCAGCGATATTCAGAGTCGAAATAGACAGCTTTACTATTTCTGAAACCATAGACATGGAAATGCCTGACGCGGACGGCGTGGTACGGCGTTCGGTGCCTATATCGACCTTAGCACAAGGTGATGGAGGTACTCTGGAAGGGTTTGAAGTGGGTACAAAAATAGCGTTCAGTGATTTTATCGACTCGGACAGCTTGCTGGTGAATTTCGGTATTGATAGCAACTTTACCTATTCGCCAAGCGAAGGGTCTGGTACGGATATATATGGCAACCAAAACATGTTCAATGATAACTCTGAGCGCCAGTTTAACTTTATCGGCTGGTACCAGGGCGACCGGTTTGAAGCGCGGATTGCTTATAACTACCGTAGTGAAAGGCTAGCCGGGCAAGGCGGGTGGGGCGCGCTGAACCTATTCCAGGAAGATACCGCTTATGTTGATGTTTCGGCATCCTATGATATCAACGACATATTTACGGTATACGCTCAAGGTTCGAACATTACCGGCGAATATGAAGATTACTATTTACAGTGGGAAGACCAGTACGCCTTCCAGAACTACTACGAAACCCGCTATATTGTAGGTGTGCGGGCGAAGTTTTAGCAGTAAAAGGCGGCTATAGCTGCACATAGCATTCAATAAGAAGCTCCTTGGGTGCTATTGCTACTATAGCGTTTTGCTCACCAGCCAAAGGCCAGCGCGGGATAATTCAGCGGCTGGCCTTTGTGTTATTTACCCGTCCATGTATGCTTATAGGCTTACGCGTTAATTTATGTTTTTATTGAAAAATATAACGTAAACACGGTAGGTTGAAACAATTCTTTTAAACCAGTGACACATAAATGGCGACAATACGAGATGTATCCCGCGAGTCGGGTCTATCGATTGCTACTGTATCCCGGGCAATCAGTAACCCTGAGATGGTATCCAAACACAGTTTGCAACGCGTTAACGAGGCCATCGAAAAACTTCAGTATAAACCGAATTTAAGCTCGCAAAAGTTTCGCTTGCAGCGAACCAATACCATCGTGGTTTTGGTCCCTAATATCGCAAATTTGTTTTTCGCCCAGCTAATCAGTGGCATCGAAGATGTAGCCGCCCGGCGTGGTTACAATGTGCTATTAGGAGACACCCGTGATAGCGTAACTCGTGAAAGTGAGTTTATTAGCCTGGTGGAAACCCGTCAGGCAGACGGGCTCATTCAGCTGCGGCCACACGACGATGACGCCCCTCTTCCTGATCCAACCATAAAAGCTGTTAATGCCGGAGGTTGTGCAGGTACACCCTATCATTCAGTACGGATAGATAATATTGAAGCGGCCAGCAAAGTAGTGAAATACTTATTGTCATTGGGCCATACCCGTATTGGCGTGATTTCAGGCCTGAGCAACAACCGCCATAGCATAGATCGGCTACAGGGTTACAAACAGGCACTTGAAAGTGCCGGCATTGCGTATGACGACGAGATTATTGTGGAGGGCGATTTCAGCTTATGGTCGGGCTTTAATGCGGTTCAGCATCTTTCCCAGGTGGCAAATAAACCCACAGCACTGTTTTGCATGAGCGACGATATGGCGATTGGTGCAATTAAAGGGCTTAAAGAGAAGGGCTTGCAAGTGCCCGAGGATATTTCGGTAACCGGTTTTGATGATATCGACGTGGCTAATTACTACGATCCCGCACTGACGACAGTACGCCAACCGGCGGTGAAAATAGGCGAAAAAGCGGCTGAACTGCTGTTACAGATGATTGAAGGCGAAACGCCCAAAGTGCAGGAATATATTCTTCCATATGAATTGATTAGCCGTGAAAGCACCAGTGCACCCAAACGCGTATAAGGCCGGCTCAGGCAAGCAGCGATGATCCTGTCTGTAATTGATATTGCGGTAATGGTGGCCTATTTGATGGGCGTAGCCGGGCTTGGCTGGCTGGCCGCCAGACGCAGCGATAAAACCGCAAAAGGGTATTTTTTAGGGTCCAACCGAATTAGCTGGCCCGCGCTTGGATTGTCTAATGCGGCCGGCATGTTTGATATCAGCGGCACCATGTGGATGGTATACCTGCTGTTTGTATATGGTTTGAAAAGTATCTTTATACCCTGGTTATGGCCTAGCTTTAATCAGGTCTTTTTGATGGTTTTTTTATCCCTGTGGTTGAGGCGCTCATCAGTGATGACGGGGGCGCAATGGATTGAGTTTCGGTTTGGGCACAGCCGTGCGGCCCGTTATAGTCAGCTTATAGTAGTGGCCTTTGCGCTTATCAGTGTGTTGGGCTTTCTAGCCTATGGGTTTGTTGGCATTGGGAAATTTGCCAGCGCATTCTTACCTTGGACGCTGCATTCAGATCCGGCAACTAATGCAATATATTACGGGGGCTTGGTAACCCTTTTCACTGCGCTCTATATGCTTAAAGGCGGTATGTTGAGCGTGGTATATACTGAAATTTTACAATTTATCGTAATGACAATGTCCTGCGTGGCGGTAGGCATTATCGCGATAATGCAGGTCACACCAGCGATGTTGGAGGCGGCAGTCCCCCACGGCTGGTCGAACCTTCGTTTTGGGTGGGAGCTAGAGCTTAATTGGCAAGGTATTTTGCCGCAGGTAAATGAACAAATTGCTACAGATGGCTATTCGTTGTTTTCCTTGTTTTTGATGCTGGCCGTATTCAAAGGTATCTTGCAGAGCTTAGCCGGCCCCGCGCCTAATTACGACATGCAGCGCATTTTATCGGCTCGCACGCCAGGGGACGCAGCCAGAATGAGTGGCTTGGTGAGCGCGGTATTACTGATTCCCAGGTATTTGTTTATCACCGGATTAACCGTATTGGCGTTAGTCTATTTAGTGCCAGGATTTCAGCAGCGCGGCGGCTGGATAGACTTTGAAAGTATCCTTCCTTTTGCCATGGCAAATTTTATCCCCACTGGTTTGTTAGGCCTTATTGTGGCCGGGCTACTGGCTACCTTCATGTCTACATTTGCCGCCACTACCAATGCTGCGCCGGCGTATATTATCAACGACGTGTACGAAAAATATATCAATCCCAACGCAACGGAATACACCAAAGTTAAAGCAGGCTTCTGGGTATCACTCCTTTTCATTATAGGTGGTGCCACGCTGGGAATGTTTATGAATAGCCTGAACCATCTCATCATGTGGCTGGGGGCGGCGTTGTTTGGCGGATACACGGCCGCCAACTTACTCAAATGGTATTGGTGGGGCTTTAGCGCTGCAGGTTACTGCTGGGGTATGATGACGGGGATGTCGGCTGCGGTAATTATGATGTTTACTGATATCTCAGCGCTGTATGGCTTTCCGTTTTTATTCGCAGGCTGCCTGGTGGTTAGCGTTATAGCAAGCTTACTAAGCGGCCCCGACGACATGTCGGTGCTTATCCATTTTTATCGAAAAACCAGACCCTGGGGCTGGTGGGGACCGGTGCATCGACAGGCGATAAAGCATTACCCTACCTTAAAACCTAATCGAGCATTTAAGCGTGATAGTGTGAATGTTGGCGTAGGCCTTATTTGGCATACATCACTAACTGCCGCGCCAGTGTTATTGGTTATTCAGCAATGGCTACCCTTTAGCCTCGCCGCTGCCACCGCTGTGATAACGTCGGCATGGTTAAAGTATCAGTGGTGGGACCATTTACAGGACTGGCCAGATGATCTAAATGATGAGTAAACTGGCGTAGACGGGGTAGGGCACATTTAAACGAAAAGCCATCAAGATTCATAGGACATCCATTCGGATTCATAGGAAAGATTCATAGGACATCCATTCGAGCCTATTCGACTACTCACCAGGCACCCATTCAAGGGTTCATAGGACATCCACTCGAGCCCGGATTCAAGATACATAGGACACCCATTCGAGAATTCAATCTAGTACTCACAAGACACCCATTCGAGTACTCACAAGACACCCATTCGAGAATTTAATCTAGCGATGCATGGGACTACTATAAGACACCCATTGAGATTCATAGGACATCCACTCGAGCCTATTCGACTACTCACCAGGCACCCATTCAAGAGTTTAATCTAGCGATGCGTGGGACTACTACAAGACACCCATTCGAGAGTTTAATCTAGCGATGCATGGGACTACTACAAAACACCCATTGTAGTAGTTCCCTGTAATAGCCCTGGCTAAACCTATGTGTAGGGTACCTCGGAGCAAACGCCTAAGCGGATAAAAAGTAAAATTGAAACGCTATAATGCAAATGATAACAATTATCAGTTGCAATAATAATGTAAAGGTTTTACTGTTTTAAACAGGAGGACGAACTATGCATATCAATTTTTTGTGTTCTAAACATACTGACTGGGTCTACAGTCACCCTGCGGACGCTATCCACTTTCTGGCCAGAGACGAGCTGCAGGGAACCATGCTATTTATGGATGGGAATTATCGCGACGCTATAGCGTATCTCGGCTGTGCCTTCGACATTTGTGCTATTTTACTTGAGGTTGAAGAAGGGCAGAATAATAAGCTTATTGAAAAAGCGCAGACAATTTCTGTTTTCCTATGCTCTGCTTACGATAGGCTCAAACTAAAAGAGTATCGGTGTGCTGTGGAAGACCGCACCGCTATGCTGATGGTCGCGGTTACCAGAAGCCCAAAGATTTCCGTGACATCTCCATTTTCCTCACAGAACAAATAGTCAGAACGCCTTAGCCGAAGCGCCATTATATGGGCCAGCATCGTATAGCCACGATGCCTGCCTTTGCATGTGTCAACTGTCAGGTACCTACGGCGTCGGGTGAGGCGGTTGACAATAATAACAGCACGTCAAATGTGATTGGTTATAAAAATTTCGATAATCTTCAGCCTGAGCGCAGCGACAATAAATATTCGGAGAATTCCTTGAGGAGATCTTGCGGGTAAATTTCATAGCTCCCATTATTTTCTGTTAAAAATAGCATGCAGGATAAGTACAGTTAACTATAAATCGCCTTAGCTATATTCGAATCGCTAACTGCGTGCTAGAGAGAACAATTCAATATTCAGCGATACTCTCTATCTGTAATTGACCCCTTGCGCTACTACTTATTTGTATGCCAACTTCACTACTTACTTTTCGATTAGAGCTTAAACGATACAGCGAATGTGAATATATACGAAAAAATGTTAATTAAATGATAAATATTAAGCTTAAATGTTTGTTAAATGTCCTTAAACAAAAAATTATCAAATTGTTCGCTCAAATACCAACCAATCGCGATGAGTTGATATTGCAGGTCGTACCACTTCCCCGTAATCTCTGTCTTAGTATGCGCGCCTGAATATAAACTATTAGCTGTTAACACATCGTTTATTCAGTGTGCAGTCTTTAAAATATAAAAACCAGAGAGCTTCATGTTTAGACATTCAAAATTATTCTTATCAGTTGGTGTGGCCGTGTCATGCCTATCTTCTTCGGTTTTCGCTGCTGGCTTCCAAGTCAATGAACACAGTGCCAATGGCTTAGGCCGGGCTTTTGCTGGACAAGCTGCAACACCAGAAAACGCGTCGGTATTAGCAACAAATCCGGCGGCCATCGGCGTGTTCGAGAAAACACAGTTAAGCGGCGCAATCAGTTTTATCGACCCGAACGTTGATGTGGCAGGCCAGTCTACCTCCACCGCGCTTACGCCAGCCGGAAGAGTGACTGTAGCTCAAGTCGAAGCGTCAGAAGATAATATCGCCGATACAGCTATCGTTCCTGCTTTCTTCTATATCACGCCTATCGACGATGAGCTCTCCTTTGGTCTGGGTGGGTTTACGACCTACGGTTTACGCACCGACTACGGAAGCGACTTTGGCGCGCTTAATTTTGCTGATACAGCAGAGGTTAAGTCATTTACGCTAAATCCAACACTAGCTTATAAAGTTAGCGATACCTTGCGAGTTGGTTTTGGTGTGGGTGTCACTTATGCTGATGCTGAAATAAGCTCTGCCTTACCTGATTCATTAACGCCTATTGTAGAGCAAGGTTTGAGTGCTGAGATGGGAACGGCGATCACGCTTCCGGAAAATGCATCTATTTTGAAACTCGAAGGTGATGATTGGGGCTTTGGGTGGAATGCGGGTATTTTCTGGCAACCGACTGAGATGACGAATGTAGGTTTGTCTTACCGTAGTGAAACAAAACTTGAGCTGGATGGTGAAGTAAGTTCAATATTGGCGGCCAACCTCAATCAGCCTGGTAGCCTTGATTTAAACCTTGCTGCCATAACTGAACTAGCGGTCAATCAAAAAATAACTAACCAGTGGTCTGTTCAAGCAAGTGTAGTCTTCACAGATTGGAGTACCTTTGAGAAACTTGAAGCGAATCTACAAGATGGCACTGACCAGTTGATCAAACAAGAAAACTTTGATGATTCATGGCGCGGTGCTCTGGGCGTAACTTATATTCTCAACGATGAATTTACCTTACGTGCAGGATACGCTTACGATGATGGCGTGGTCACTACTGAGAACCGTTCATTGAGTATCCCGGATACTGATCGTCATTGGGTCACAGGTGGTCTTACTTACAATATGAGTAAAGAAACCTCTGTTGATTTTGGCTACGCCTACATCAATGGTCGTGAGGCTGATATCAACAAAACCCGTGCACTGGGTGAAACCGGCATTGAGTCTACAATGGTGGGTACACAATCAGCGAACGCGCACATCCTAAGTGTTCAGGTAAACACTAGCTTCTAAACTATATTGGTTAGTTGATTACCTGTTTATTAGGCCAGCCATAACAAGGCTGGCCTTTTTATGTTAGTTCGGCTTCGCATCTCTGGTTAGCTGAGCTATATGTAAACCTCCTCTAATTATGGGCGCAACTAATGAGGGGGGGGTTACATATACCCGATACCTTTTTTGGAAATGGAAATGGAAATGGAAATGGAAATGCCTAACCTAACAGTCGTTGTGCATTACGTCTGTCGGCAATACGACTGAGATTATGATTGTTGCGATACCGCAGCAAACTTTCCATATCCCCTGCGGCCCGGTGAAAACACTGCTCAAAACCCTGCGTCAACGCTAACCATTGCTCCGGTTTCAGTCCTAACTGATGTAAGAGGGGCGCCAACGTATCGCTAAGGCAGGATTTGCCTTTTATCTTAAAGCGGCCTGTAGTGTTTATCAGTTCCAGATAATCAGTAAAGCTAAATGGTATACAAGAACGGGATGGGCACAGTGTTGTTTGGTCATTAAAGGCCATTAAGGGTGCCACCGGGCGCTGACGGTGGCTATGGCGTAGCCGGTGACGAATGCTGGTATACAACGACGCTGCGGGCGTGGAGGCAATGCCCGCGCGAACCGGATTAAGGTCTACATAGGCCATGCAGGCTAACAACGCCGTGTCACTTAATAATGCCTGGGATTTAAAGCGTCCTTCCCAGAACCGCCCGGTACACTCATCTTCCTGATTGGCCTGACGTGCGATGTACTCATTAAGCGCCCGCATAAACCAACTGATGTCGGCTAACCGCTCTCGCCAAATACCAGCGGTGGCTTCCACCGTAGCCACTTCTGCCTGAGACAGGCTTCGACGCTGCTGCGGACAAAGGTATTTAGCACTTAGCAATGTGCCTTTATATAAGCGGTGCCAGCGCTGTAATACTGCCACTGTAGTCAGGGTATCCGCCAGGGGCTTATCAATATGCAGTACCACATGAGTGTGGTTACTCATCACTGCATAGGCACATACATCGATAGCAAAGATACCCGCAAGAAAATGCAGTCGCTTTTCAACCCAGGCGCGGCGATGCTCGTAACTGTGGCCGGTCAGGACATCGTTACCACATAGCCAGGCACGCCTTACGCAGCGTGATATACAGTGATAATAAGGCGTATCATTGAGGCAAATCTGGGTCTTTCTGGCGCTGGGCATAACAATAAATACAGTTGAAAGTATTAAGGCCAGTATAGGCTTAAAGCGGGCAATGACTACGGTTCAAAAGATCAGGTTATGCTGTAAAAGAGGGCGGGGGATAGGCAATTGATGAAGAGGTTGTTACTCGAAAGCCAAGAGTGGGTGTATTTCCTACGTCTAACTGATGAGCTCTTCCCAATGTCCTTACCGAGAAGCCCGGGTGGATGTCCTACCAAAGCTTTTGTTAACAAAAAGCCAGAAATGGGTGTCTGACCTGGGCCTGTAATAGATGTCTTCCCTACTTCTAACCGACGAGCCCTTACCAACGTGCTTACAGGGAGGACCGGCGTGGATGTCTTACCAAAGCTTCTCTACGTCAGCTATGGATGTCTCAGTAAACTACGCTACTTCTAACCGACGAGCCCTTACCAATGTGTTTACAGGGAGGACCGGCGTGGGTGTCTTACCAAAGCTTCTCTACGTCAGCTATGGATGTCTCAGTAAACTACGCTACTTCTAACCGACGAGCCCTTACCAATGTGTTTACAGGGAGGACCGGCGTGGGTGTCTCACCAAAGCTTCTCTACGTCAGCTATGGATGTCTCAGTAAACTGATCGAGTAAATAGATGGATGTCCCAAAGCGTTATCTCAAAGGATTATCTCGACCAATTAGGGGGATCACGTGTCGCTCATTTGCGGATTTAGGCGATTGGTTCTACAGTTTCATGCAGTGTATGTGCTTTATCCATTTTTTATCCAGTTTTACGCATCGTATCAAGACTTTCACGCACCATCTCATGCCTTACCGTTTTCTTAATGCTTAAAATGACTACTCTTGATTTATAATCATTACGGAAACAGTAAGTTTGTCAGCATTTAAAGGCCTCGAAAGGAGTTCGTATTATGGCATCCCAGAAGAACATGCCAATAACTCAGCCCAAATCTATCGACTATGTTAAAGCATCTATGCTGGTCAACGCAGCGTTTGATATTTCAAAAGATCCGATATTTATCAAAAATACGCAAGGTTGCTTCGTTCATGTGAACGATGCGTTCTGTCAGGTCTATGGACTGGAGAAAAAAGACCTTATTGGGGATGAGGATGAGCCTCGCTCAGTGCCATATTCATCCAAAGAGCTACTTGCCCAGGAGCGTGAGATACTCATCTCGGGCAATGAAACCGTAGCCGAGGAAAGTGTAACCGTTAAGGGGCAGCCGACAAAAACCATTCTCACCCGTAAGTACCGCTTTACGGCGCCAGATGGAAATAAGTATATAGTGGGTATTGGGCACGATATCACCCCATACAAACTGGCAGACAAACGTGAAAAAAACCGCGCGCATGTGCTGGAACTTATTACCGGGGGAGAAACGTTACCCACTATACTGGAAGCTATAGTACGCGGGGTAGAGCTTGAAAACTCCGATATGCTATGCAGTGTGCTTTTATTAGATGATGCTGGTAAGCATCTGTTGAGCGGAACGTCTAATCTACCTGAGTTTTATAATCGGGCTGTACACGGCTTAGCCATTGGCATAGGCGCCGGGTCGTGTGGTACGGCAGCATTCCTTAACGAACGGGTGATTGTAGACGATATCCAAACTCATCCTTACTGGGCGCCCTATAAAGAGATAGCCCAAAAAGCTGGCCTTGGTGCCTGTTGGTCGGAACCTATACGCTCTACCACCGGTCGGGTTCTAGGGACTTTTGCGATTTACCATAGTACTGTAAATTACCCATCAGACGCTGATTTAGCCACCATCGAACAGACTGCTTCATTAGCCAGTATTGCCATTGAGAAAAAGCAGGCGCAGGAGAACCTTAAACGGGCGGCGAGTGTTTTTACCCACGCCAATGAAGGTATCATTATTACAAACGCTGCAGGTGATATTATTGAGGTAAATCATACTTTTACCAGAATCACTGGTTACACGCAGGAAGATGTCCTTGGATGCAACCCAAGAATCCTTAAGTCAGATCGCCACCCACCCGATTTTTATAAGGATATGTGGGCCGAAATTCTAGACAATGGACATTGGCGTGGAGACATTTGGAACCGCCGTAAAAATGGAGAAGTGTATCCCGAAACGATTACAGTAAGTGCGGTTAAGGATGCCAACGATGTGGTGCAGCATTATGTCTCTTTATCCACCGATATTACTTCCATAAAAGCTAACCAAGAAAAGCTGGAACGGATAGCGCACTACGATTTATTGACTAACTTACCTAACCGGGTATTGCTGGCCGACAGGCTGAACAGAGCAATGGCTGAGTGCAAGCGCTATGGTAAATCGTTGGCGGTAGCATTTATGGATTTAGATGGTTTTAAAGCTGTAAACGATACCTACGGTCATACCGTTGGTGACGAGCTTCTTATCGCAGTATCCCAGCGCATTACATATGCGCTACGTGATGGAGATACGTTGGCCAGGATAGGCGGTGATGAGTTTATTGCAATTTTAGTGGACCTTGAAAAGTTCGAAGATGGTGAGCGGGTTATCAAGCGTCTGCTAAAAGCCGCGTCGGCGCCATTATCGATAGGAAAAACCCAGGTTCAGGTTTCTGCCAGTATCGGTATTACGCTATACCCCCAGGATGGCGTTGATGCTGAGCAGCTAATGCGCCATGCAGACCAGGCTATGTACGTAGCAAAACAGGCGGGCAAAAACCGCTATCATCAGTTTGATACGGCGCAGGAAGACGCCATTAACTTTCAGCACAAAAGTATCGATAATATACGGCTGGCTCTCGTAAATAATGAATTTACGCTCCACTATCAGCCGAAAGTGAATATGCGAACCGGCGAAATCATCGGAGCAGAAGCGCTGTTACGCTGGCAGCATCCTAATCAGGGGATCATACCTCCGCTGGCATTTTTACCCGCTATTGAAGAGCATTCAATTAGTTTGACACTAGGGGAGTGGGTCATAGATGAGGCGCTGAGCCAAATAACCCGCTGGCAAGCTGTAGGCATACATTTACCCGTAAGTGTCAATATTAGTGCATACCAGCTTCAGCAAGGTAATTTTACCGAGCGTTTATCGGCGCTTCTTGCTGCACACCCTGAGGCAAAAGCTAACTGGCTGGAGTTAGAAATATTGGAAACCAGTGCGCTACAGGATACCAGTCAGGTTTCGGCCACTATGCATGCATGTCACGCATTGGGTGTTCGCTTTTCGTTAGATGATTTTGGCACCGGGTACTCGTCTTTGACTTATCTGAAACGCTTGCCAGCTTATCTGATAAAAATTGATCAAAGCTTTGTGCGCACTATGTTGGATGACCCGGATGATCTTGCCATTATCGAAGGGGTGATAGGTTTAACGAAAACATTCAAGCGACAAGTTATCGCTGAGGGTGTGGAAACTCTGGCTCATGGCAAAGCCTTACAAAAACTGGGTTGTGAGTTGGCGCAAGGCTACGGCATAGCCCGACCCATGCCAGCAGCTAATATCCCTCAATGGTGCACCAATTGAGGAGCAACCGGGGCATGGCTGGCATAATGTAGTGGGTATAGTATTCCACAGCAGATTAACTATTTCCGCGGGCCGATAACCCGGCTCCCAACCTGTTAACCAAATTAGCTAGCTATAAAAAACACCCGTAAGTGTTGGGCTAGCTGTTCTGCACGGTGAAAAGCTTCAGAAGGTTAAGCCGTAAAAACACTAAAGAAGACCAGGGTAGAGCTAGCTGTTAACGTGAGGCTACTAAACGCCAACTGCTCAAAAGCTATAGTTAAACATTTCTAAATCCGGCGCAAAATGCGCTGCCACAATGTCTATGGTAGCTTGATCGTAATATTGCTTGTAATTTTTGTGGTTAGATTTTTTTACATGAGGCAGGCTGGTGTTTTTACCTATCTTCTGCAGTACGTTATTAAAGTCGCCGTTTAAATTTTCAAAATAAATAATCTCGTTAACTACCACCGCGCCGTTTTCATCGTTAATCCACTCTGTTTGTGGCATAAACATTTTAGGTTTGTCGTGATAGGCTGGATTTTTGTCTTTATAAGCAAGCTCCACCCATTCGGTAAACCCTATGGGTTTATCGCCCAATTGAGTCTGGTTGGTTTTTATACGATAGTGGTAGTGAGAAACCACCTTATCGAATGGATTTCTAACCACGGTAAACGACAGTTTTTTGTTCCAGCTTTCCCGGCCTATTTCAGCAATTTTTTCCCGCGCGGTTTTATGTTCGAAAGGTAAGTTAAGCGCCTTTTCAACACTGCTTCCGCCTGTTTTGTTTATATGTATAAAAACAAAGTCATCAAGATGGCGATGCTTAAGCGAATAGATTCTTTGTTTAGCTTTTTCTACAATTGAAGACATTGACGCTATTATTTCCTTTAGCTGATAACTTATTGCGGCATATCAAAAATTAATATCCCAAAGTCGATATCGTGCGTAACGATATCGACTTCATAGGTACGCGCGACGTGCTGAAAACTCACAATAACCTAGCGTGTTTTAACAACCTTCAATATCGCAGTTTTAACCGCAACACTCAATATTTAAAACGCTGCTAAGATGCGTGAATTAAATGAGAAACATCAAATTGCAACCACCAGGCAGGAGGATTCGAATGGCGCTCACTCCCTGTGGCGCTAAGTATAATAGCAACACAATTTACCAGACTCTGTTGAGAAAGAACGGAGTAAAAAAGAAAACTTATAAAACAATGTAATACGCATATTCCATACCTACCCTCCGCGGTACAATTGGGGCGCTACCGGGCAGGTGTACCCAGTCCACGGTTTCCTCGGATTCGCAGTTCAAGGTACCTCATGATATCCCGCCATGACACAATACCGATAGGGCAGGCGTTGACGTCAATAACGGGGAGGCAGGATATTTTATGAGAGTTGAACAAATGTAGCGCGTGAGATACTGAGACTTCACCGGTAATTGTAATCAGATTACGTGCCATAATTTGATGCGCCCGGCGATGTAACGTGGCCCGGTCGCAACGCCTTTCACCTGGCGTGTTCAGGAATGGACTGATGGTCCGCAGCAAGTCGCGATCTGAAATTACCCCTGTAAGGCGGTGACTTTCTACAACCAGCAAATGACGGAAGCCAGTTTTTTCAAACAGCTCCTGAATAGTCGCAAAATTGTCATCCATGTTAACAGTGACTAATTTGACGGACATGATGTGTTCAATATGCATTAAGGTCAGCTTAAAAAATCAACAAACCTACTGAAAGTATAGCGTTTAAATTCCAGGGAGGTTGAATTTCGTACGTCATATGCTTGATCACGTGCTAATATC
Organism: Salinimonas sediminis; assembly: GCF_003429285.1. Taxonomy (NCBI): domain Bacteria; kingdom Pseudomonadati; phylum Pseudomonadota; class Gammaproteobacteria; order Alteromonadales; family Alteromonadaceae; genus Salinimonas; species Salinimonas sediminis. Next base: position 2,687,008 of record NZ_CP031769.1, on the reverse strand, counting down.
AAATTTTTAACAACTACAATAAACTTCATAATGAAAACGTTTAACCCTATAAATAAAGTTTCGGCGATATTGTTGTTATTGATAAGTACCTGTGCCATTGGAAATCCAGTTGGTGAAGCCCAAAGGCTTTATTCGCCCCTACCAGACGAGGTCATCCCAGCATTAAGTAAAGCGGGAAAATGGCCAGTAGCTGTGCGTACTATTACGGTTGTAAATAAAGCCCATTATCCGTTATTCGAAAAAGAGCAAAAGCCTCGCGAACTGGTACTTGAGGTATGGTATCCAGCGAGTCAGCAAGGTGAACCTGCTTTATACGAAAATGTAATGCGTAGCCACACACCGTTTTCCATTATAGGTAGCGCTAGCCGGGATAGCGAGCCAGCCAAAGGCTCGTACCCTCTCATTATTTTATCCCACGGTTACACGGGCTATCGACATCTTATGTATTACCTGGCAGAACATCTGGCCAGTCATGGATATGTGGTCGCAGCTATCGACCATACTGATTCAACAAATCAGGACATAAATATACAGGAATCCCCTTACGCTGGCTTTCCCAGTACCTTATATAACCGTTCGCGGGATCAACAGTTCGTCTTAGAGGCACTAACTGAGCATACTCAGTTCAGTGCTGTTATAGATGATAGCAAGGTAGGTTTAATTGGTTATTCAATGGGTGGTTATGGTGCAGTAGCCACGGCGGGCGGTTGCTATGCTTTTGACCAACAGAGCGTAGCGACGTTTACTGGGGTGACGGATGCCAAGACCGCAGCCGGCATTGCTAAAAAATTGAATACCTGTAGTGGTGGTAACCAAACTGAGCCTGATGGGCGTTGGGCGGCGGTAGTAGCTTTAGCACCTTGGGGCGGGCAGCATCAGCTTTTTTCACCTAAATCACTAAACAACATAGCTGTTCCGATACTTTACGTGGTAGGGGAATTCGATGATATTTCTGGCTACGACGGGGTCACGTGGCTGTATAAACAAACTCAGAACAATCAGACAAAATTACTAACGATAGATAATGCGCGGCATAATATTGCAGGGCATCCTGCGCCAGCTGAAGCCTACAACCACGAGCTGGACCTTGGTCACTACTATGAGCCAGCGTGGCAAACTCAGGCATTAAATAATATTGTTCGCCACTTTTCGTTAGCACAAATGAACTGTTACCTTAAAGACCAAAAGCAATCATGTAAGTACCTGGCAGTACAGGGAAATAGTAATGAGGTAGACGCAGAAGGAAAAACTACACCAGCATGGCCAGGCTTCAATAAGCGCTATGGTCTGGGGTTAAGGATGGACAGCAAGTAACTCTTTTAATGTAGGCCCCTCCTGCTAAATGGTTGAAATAACCAGGTAGCAGAATTTGATGGCGATAACCTGTAAACATGTTATCGGACTTTAGCAAGACCGCTACCCGAGCTTAAGTTGATTGATGAGTTGGTTGGTAAGATGGTTGGTAAGACACCCATGAGATTTGTTGTAGAGGGTGTCCCTTCAATCTCATGTAAATTCCTATGGGTGTCTTACTAACTCTTTAGCAGGACAGCCACCCAAATATAAGATTGTTGGTAAGACACCCATGAGATTTGTTGTAGAGGGGTCGCTTCAATCTCATGTAAATTCCTATGGGTGTCTTACTAATTCTTTAGCAGGACAGCCACCCAAAAATAAGATTGTGGGTAAGACACCCATGAGTCTTGTTGTAGTGGGTGTCTCACAAATACCTTACTAATTCTTTAGCAGGACAGCCACCCAAATATAAGATTGTTGGTAAGACACCCATGAGATTTGTTGTAGAGGGGGTCCCTTCAATCTCATGTAAATTCCTATGGGTGTCTTACTAATTCTTTAGCAGGACAGCCACCCAAAAATAAGATTGCGGGTAAGACACCCAGGAGTCTTGTTGGAGTGGGTGTCCCTTCAATCCCTTGATAAGACACCCATGAGGCGTGTTGTAGTGGGTGCCTCACAAATACCTTCATTAACCCAAGATTGGCGGGTTAGGTACAAGCTGCACAGCGGCTAGCGTGTGTCAGACTTCGGTAACGGTATAAATAAGGCAGGTTTGAGGAAATAGCACTGGTAGTTGCATGCCATGTTCCGCCAGCGCCTGGGCGCTGAAGACTTGCCCTTCAACCGCTTGTAGTACTGATCCCGAATATTCTTTTAATGTTTCTGGCCATACCCGCGTTAAACGATACTGCTTTTCGGGATCTAAGCCGTGAAAATAGAATCGTCCAGGGGTAGTACGCGGTGTTTCTTTAATACTGTTGTAGGAAAATATGCCCTGGCTTTTGTCTTTCGATACATAACCAAAACTGACATTTAGTCCGTCGTCATCACTTCTGAACACATCACCGCTATGTATAAGCTCACGGTAAGATTTATACAAGGTAATTGCATTGGTCAGCACCTGCCGTTCATGTTCGGTAAGCTCGCGCGGGTCCATCTCAATTCCCATATGGCCGAACATTGCTACCGCAGCGCGCAGCTCAATCGGTAAGTGCCGGCCAGTGATATGGCAGTGGCGTGGGCCTACATGCGCTCCCATTACCTCACTGGGAAAGAAAAACGAACATCCGCGCTGAATATACAAACGGTCTAAAGCATCGTTGGAATCCGAGGTCCAGAAGCGGTCCGTATGGTTCAATATACCCAGATCGACCCGGCCACCACCGGAACAACAGCTTTCGATTTCAAGGTGAGGATGGGCTGCTTTAACCTTATCAATCAAGCTATACAATGCTTCAATCTGGCCGTGCATCGCGGGTTTGCCGAGGTGATTACCCGGATGATTTACGTCACGGTTCATATCCCATTTTATATAACGTATTTTGGGATAGGTGGACAAAACATCGTCAATAACCTTGAACAAGTATGTCACTACCTCAGGATTGGTTAAATCCAGAACAAACTGATTTCGAAAGGGCACTTGCGGATTTTTAGCCGTATGCAGCGCCAACTCCGGGTGCGCGCGATACAAATCAGAGTCAGGATTAACCATTTCCGGTTCAAACCAGATACCAAACTCCATGCCCAAATCGGTAACATGGTCAATTAAACTGCCTAAGCCTTGAGGATAAATTGTTTTATCTACGGTCCAATCGCCTAAACCTGCTTTGTCGTTACGCCGGCCCTTAAACCAGCCATCATCCAGTACAAAACGCTCAATTCCCAAAGGCGCGACGGCGTCTGCTAGGGCTTTTAAGGTTTTCTCGTCATGATCAAAGTAAATACCTTCCCAGGTATTGTAGTGCACAGGCCGTGGGGCAGATTGTGCTGAATGGGTTAATATATTGCTTCGAATATAACGATGAAACTGTTGCGATAGTAATGAAAAGCCCTGAGGCGAATAAGCGGCGTACAGCACCGGGCTTTGATAGCTTTCACCGCGTTGTAATACCACTTCGCCGGGCAATAAAAGTTCACCAAACTGGACGTAGCGCCGGCCGTCAGCCATCAACTCTGCGCGTAGCTTATGATTAGCCGAGGCCCCTAAATGGTAGCCATAGCACTGTCCGCTTTGTTCATCACTGTGCTTAGCATAGGCAATAAGGCCAGGAAAACAGTCGTGAGATGTTTTTCCGCGCCGGTTCTCTCTTACATAACTACCCATAAATAAGTCATGATCCTGGGTTTGGAATTCGTTCGACCATCGTCCTTCAAAGCCGCGAATAGCCGACACGCTAGCAGGCAATTCCAGGGTGGCGGCGTTAAGGTAATGTAAATTAACTGCCTGCCGGCTATGGTTAGTTAATTGCGTTTGGAAGGTACATACACTGGTTTGCGCATCAAGCACCACTGAAATAATCAGCGCCAGCCCGCGTGATTCATCCTGCAGCGTAAAGGTGGCCTGTAGTTCATCACTGTTAACCTGGGTAAGGCTAAAGCCGGCCGCCCAGATATCTGCCTCTCCTGATACTTCTAGCCCCGGGGCGCCAGTGAATCCTTCGCCGTGGGTGGGAACCAGCGCCACAGGTGGTTCAATGACCGGCGCACACTTGGCCTCCTGACGCGTGCTTAACCCTGCTAACATTTGCGGCGTAGTGCCTGCCTGTAAAGGCTTGCCGTGATACAACAAGGTAGGCACGCGGCCTTTACACTCAAAAACAAGGGTAGTATGGGCGTTATGTAACGTAACAAATGCGGGCAGTGCGGTCATAGGAGCCTCTTACTATTAATCTAATGTTAAAAATTCGCTCACGACTATTAATACCGACAACAGTTAAATACACTAAGCCTGCTATTACGTCGCGTCAAAGTAGGTTAAACGTTTTACTTAATGTTATGATAACGTGACTCAGGTTAATTTAAAACAGATCAGTTCGGTTTGGAGGCAAGATGTTAGGAATTTGTTATTACCCAGAACACTGGGCCGAGTCGCAGTGGGCTCAGGACGCCAAAGAAATGCGCGAACTTAGGCTTACTTATGTGCGTATTGCGGAATTTGCCTGGTCACGTTTAGAGCCCACCGCCGGTAACTACACATTTGAGTGGCTTGACCGGGCTATTGATACCTTAGCCGCTGAAGGTCTTAAGGTCATTATGTGTACGCCTACGGCGACCCCTCCACGTTGGCTGGTAGAGCAATACCCCGACATGTTAGCGGTGGATGTGAACACCGGATTGGTACGCGGGTTTGGTTCGCGCCGTCATTATGACTTTTCCAGTGAAGATTACCGCCGCGAAGCCATGCGTATTAGTGCCGTGCTGGCCGAACGCTATGGCACGCATCCTGCCATAGTCGGCTGGCAAACCGACAACGAATTAGCCTGTCACGACACCACGCCCAGCGCTTCGGACTCAGCGCTTGCGGCATTTCAACGTTGGTGCGAGGCACGGTATGGAAGCATTGAAACGCTTAATGAAGCGTGGGGCAATGTGTTTTGGTCTATGGAATACCCCTCTTTTGATAGTATCGATGTGCCTTATTTTGCGGTCACAGAAGCCAATCCTTCACACTCACTGGCATTTCGGCGCTTCTCGTCGGACCAGGTCATCAAGTTTCATGATGAAATGGTGGATATTATCCGCCAGCATGCGCCCGGACGCTTTGTTACCCACAATTTTATACCCATGTCCGACACCCAAACCGACAACTATGCGTTGGCCAGAAATTTAGATTTTGCCAGTTTTGATAATTATCCTTTGGGGCGCACCGATTTATTTTTTGCCGGTGCCGACACAGCCCAATTTAAACGCTATATGCGCACCGGTCATCCCGATTTTTCAAGCTATTATTTTGATCAAACACGGGGCCTGTGCCAACAGAATTTCTGGATTATGGAACAACAGCCAGGGCCGGTAAACTGGGCAGTCCATAATCCGCGGCCAGAGCCAGGCATGATCGCGCTTTGGTCCTGGGTTGCTTTTGCCCATGGCGCCGACACGGTGTGTTATTTTCGCTGGCGCCAGGCGGCCTTCGCCCAAGAACAGATGCACGCCGGATTAAAACGGGTAGATAATTCTCCTTCTGCTGCCTACCCAGAAGTACAACAAGTTAAAGCTGAGCTTGATAAATTGAATATCGAGCTAAACGATCCCTTGCATTACCGGGTAGCGATGGTCAGTACTACCACGAACCAATGGGTTAGTGAAATTGAACAACAGGGCCAAAGCTATCATCACGAGAAAGTAGAATTTGAGTACTATCATGCGCTGCGCCTACTCGGCCTCAATGTGGCTTTTGTCTCGCCAGATCACAGTTTGCAGGATTTTGATTTAGTGGTCGTGCCGACTATGCCAATTATTAGCGATACGTTTATCGCCAATTGTAAGGCGACCAATGCCACTGTGGTATTTGGGCCGCGCAGTGGCGCTAAGACCGAGGAGTTTCAATATCCGCGCAACCTCGGCCCAGGCAAGCTGCAATCGTTAATGCCAATCAAGGTATTGTCCGTGGAAACACTGCGAGAAGATATCAGCGAAACACTGCATTTTGAAGGTGAAACGTTCCACAGTAATCGTTGGCGTGAAGAACTAGGCGTTGAAGAAAATACTGAGGTTATGGCCCAGTATGAAAATGGCAAGCCAGCGGTTGTCCGCCATAACAATCTGGTCTATGTTGCCACGCTAGGCTGCGTTGATTTTACTAAAAGCCTGTTAGGTAAGCTGGCCGCCGAGCAAGGTATAACCACTTTCATTCTACCTGAAGATGTGCGCACAGCGGAGCGTGGGGACTATCGCTTCCTGTTCAATTATGCCGGGGAACCGGTGCGTATAGACGGCTTTGAAGATAAAGAATTTATTGTTGGAAGTAACGAATTATCAGCTTACGGCTACGCCATTACCAAACGCTGATGCAGAGTACTCAATAGCAAAAGACCGGGCCCACTTTAGTTGGCCCGGTCTTTTTATTGCTCTGGAATAAAGTCAAAGGGTAGGTGACTGTATTCAGAGCGTTTACACTATCCTGGCTTGTACGCCTAGGGTGTAACCGGGTAAACCATGCCCGCTAGCACTAGCGGGCACCCGGGTTCGTGGCCGGCTTTAGGCCGTTGCTTCATCATCGGCATTAATTGCCAGCGAAAACTCGGCTTTCTGTTTATAAACCACACGATTAACAATCAGCGCAAACGACACGCACGCAATCAAGGTAACAAACATCAAGTGAATATAATGTAAGCCAAATGGCGCGTACAAGGGAGAGAATTTGAACGCCATGGAGGCGTACAGTGCCACCCCAAATATCACCGCTCCAATTGCCGCGTTGGCATTAACATTTTTGAACAACAAGCCCACCACAAATACTGAGAGTATTGGCATACTCAGTAGCCCGTACAATTCCTGAATCAAATTAATAATGCTTTCTGCCTGTTGATAAACCGGAATAAGCGCCAGTGAGACCAAACACAGTACAACTGTAACGAATCCACTTAACACCGGAACGTTAGGCACCTTATTGACGTAGGCTTCATGAATATCGCACACATAAAGTGCGGTGGCTGAGTTCAGATTACTGTTAAAGGTAGTGAGCACTGCGGCCGCCATCGCGGCAGCAAATATTCCTGATAACCAGTCTGGTAATAATTCGGCTACAATTCGGCCGTACGCACTATCGCCTACATCGCCGAACAATTTATACGACACAATACCGGGTATAACGATAATAGAAGGTACAATTAATAACCGGATCCCCGCCGCCGCAAACACCCCTTTTTGCGCTTCTTTAAGGGACGGCGCAGCCATAGCACGTTGGGTAATAACCTGGTTGGTACCCCAGTAAAACATCTGGATAAAAATCATACCAGTTAACAGGGTGTGCCATGGAATAGGCGATTCATCATCACCAATTAAGGTAAGTCGCTCCGCGGGAATACCGTCGAAGTTAAAGTCGATAGCCTGCAAGGCCAGAATTACCACCACTACCGCCATTGTCAGCAGCAGCACACCTGAATATGTATCAGACACTGCTACCGCCCGCAGCCCGCCGAAAATAGCATAAAGCGCGCCGACAATAATAAAGATAACGGAAATATACATAATGGGCAGTTCAACGTTGAACATGGACTGCATAAATAGAGCGCCCGAATAAATGACCGCGGGACAAAATATTAATGCGCTACCTAAAAAGAACAGGGTGCTGATGACCGCGCGTATATGTTTGTTGTGATAACGCTGTTCGAGTAGTTGGGTGGTAGTGGTACATTTAAACCGGTAGTACACCGGTAAAAACACTTTGGCTAATACGAACAGGCCCACTACCGCCGAAAATTCCCACAGCGCCAACAAGGCCATTTGGTTGCCGTTCATCCCCACGAGCTGGTCGGTACTCAGATTGGTCAGGGTGATACTGCCAGCCACAAAATACCAGGCTAAACCGCCGCCAGCCAGAAAGTACTCACGGTTCTGGTTACTGGCGTTACGGTTTTGGCCGCGGCAACTTAAATAGGTTAAAAAGCCGATAAGGGCGGTGACGAAAACAAAAACAGACACCTGGATAGTGCTGGACGGCATTGACTTGCTCCTTACGCGGTAGGTTATTGCTTGATGGTTTCAAGCTTAATATTATTAATGGCACGGTCAGCAAATTTGCTGTTGTGCAGGCGAATGAGTTGGTTAACCTGAAATACTGAGCCAAGAATGTTGAACAGTGCAGCTAACGTATTATTGGCGTTAAGCGCTTGTAATTGGTCACCACTAAGGGCGTGTAATGCTTGCTCATCAATGCCAAATAAGCCACTTACCCGCTGTTGGCTTTCGTCCCGAAACTGCAGAACCAGATCCAAGGGGCGAAATAGCGCTAAATCAGCAAGCTGCTGTAATAACAGTGCGGTTTGCTCCATCGCGGCTACCCGATCTTTCAATAGCTTCGTCTTATTATTCAAATAAGCGGTAGGACGGCCGGAGGTTAAATATAATGGCTCGCCATGGGTGGCAGACAACACCGGTGAGCGGCTATCGAGCAGTACCACAGGATCGCTTGTGCTGTCTTGTCTGTGCATAATAAAGGGGAGGGTTTGCAGGCATAAAGGCGTGTACTGAGCCTGCCATTGCAGGTTATCTACGTACACATTCTCACCCGGGGCTAAACCACATAAAGCAGAAATTGCCCAACGTGAGTTATCAGCGACTTTACTGATAAACAAAGGAAAATCAGCGGCTGCCTGAACCGCTTCTTTTAACTCAATATTGACCATATGCCGCTGGGTAAAAAGTTGTGTTCGCTGCTGCTCGTCTATACGCAACTGGGCGTGGCGGGACGGTTCAAGCACTTCATAATCAGACATTGTGGGTATCCGTTAGCTGGCCAGCCATTGCGCTATATAATCGCGATGGTTGGGCAGGTTAGTGAGTTTTTGCTCGGTGATTAGCTGGTTTTGTTTAATGACCGACTGCGCCATTGCGCTCTGTGTATGGCGGTGACCGTGCAAAGAAAAATCGGGCGAGAAACCCATCCCATACAACACATACTGGTAACTGGCGGCCGGAAATAATTCAATAGCAGCAGAAAAATCAGAAATCTGGGGGCCTCGGTATTGCCATATGGCAAGGTCCTGGCGCAGGCTTTCTGGAATAGAGGCCGCTTCACGGTTGGCTTGCCAGTACGGTTCGCTGCGCTGATTGAAAATATAGTGAAGCTTTAAGAAGTCGATAATGCGCTGCCAGCGATATTGCATTTGCTGGTTAAAACGTTCACTGATAATAGGCATTGCACTGGAAGGGGCGGGGATTTGCTCGGCAATATAACGGGCAGAAATTTCTATCAGCATTAATGCTGTGGCTTCCAATGGCTCAACAAAGCCAGCCGCTAAACCTACGCCTACACAATTACCCTTCCAGACGGTTTTTCGATAACCTGAGTCGAACTTAATGACCCGCGCGCAAAGGTTGCCTTGAGTATCGCCAACATAATTACGCAATAGCGTTTCTGCGGCATCATCATCCGTAAAGTCTGTAGAGTAGACGTGCCCAACGCCACGGCGCGAAGACAACCCGATATCCCATATCCAGCCCGCCTCCTGAGCGGTAGCTTGGGTATAAGGTTTAATTTCATAATCGCATTCATAGGGAACATGTAGCGCCAACGCGGCATTGTTAAATAGTACGTTATCGGTACGGGTTAATGGCGACCCCAGGGCTTCTCCCAACAACCGGGCGCGAAACCCCGAGCAGTCGACGAATAAATCAGCTTCCACTACGGAGCCATCATTCAAGATTAGCTGGGCAATATGCCCGCTAGCCTCTACATTAACTTCCTCAACGGTAGCTACCTGATGCACCACTGCGAGGTTTTCAAGACAATGTTCTTTTAACAACGTAGCAAATTCACCAGCATCAAGATGGTAGGCATAGTTTGACTGCGCACTACTGTACTCATTTTCACTTAGTGCGCGGGGCGCCAAATTATGTTCGCAAACGTGCTGCTGAAAATTGCTGGCATTAGCAAATTCGGTGATGTCTTCAAGGTACGGGGCAAGCTCAATCCGGCCATACCCCAGCGGCACGGTAAACGGATGATAATAGGCATCATTGCCGGTGACCCAGTTAACAAATTTGCCGCCTTGTTTAAAGGCTGCATGACAGCGCCGAAACACCTCTTTTTCGGATAAACCAATTTCACTGAGAGTATTGCGCATGGTTGGCCAGGTGCCTTCACCTACACCTACTGTAGGAATATCGCTTGCCTCTATTAAAACGATATCCACCCCACACTGGCCCTTTGCAATATTGTGTTTCGCCGCTACGATGGCGGCCGTTAGCCAACCTGCAGAGCCGCCGCCAACAATGACGATCCGTTGTTTAGAGGGTGTTTGTGCCATGTGTGCCATAATGCTTATTCGTTATCATTGTGGGTAGAATACATTTATCCATAAATTCAACTGCATAGCCATTAAACCTATGGATAAATGGCAGGCCGGAGCCCGCCATAATATAGGGTGTTAACGCTTAAAATGTTCCGCGTAAGCCAACCGCATAGCGCGAACCGTTGTCTTCAACCGAATAGATCTGGTCAGCGAAGCGTCCCACCTGGGTGAGTTCTTCTTCGGTAACATTAATGCCTTCGACGAACACGGTGAGGTTTTCGTTGATGTCATAACTGGCACTGACGTCCCATTGCCCATACGTTTGGGTAGTCGTAGGCTCACCGTTAAAGCCGTTATCCAGCGCAAACAGGAAAGCTTCACGGTTATTAAAGGCTACACGGGTCTGAAACGCGTCTCTTTCGTAAAACATGATCAGGTTTTGTGAGTCGCCTAAACCTTCTAATGCGAAAGACTGGCTGGTATCCCCAGAGATTTGTGCATCACTGTTCACCACCGTGGCATTGGCCGTAACGCCGAAACCGTTCTCCCATACGTGGGTTAAGGCAATTTCGTAACCATTCACCGTGGCCGTTTCGCCATTTTGGGGGCGGCTGACATTGTAGACTTCACTTTCGCCGTTCAGCTCTTCAGTCGACGCCACTACATCAAGATCTGGGTTCGACGGGTCCAGTACCACACCCGGGGCACAGGCGTCAGCGGTACAGCGATAGCCATCAGCTGCACTGCGAGCGGTCATTGAGTAAGACTCATCCCCTGATAAGGTGACAATAAAGTTTTCAACTTCTTTATTAAATACTGCGAATGAGAACACGGAATCATCACTGTAGTACCACTCGAACGATAAATCCCAGTTTTCCGCTTCAAAGGGTTGGAGCGCCGGGTTACCGCCGGAGGCCTGTAAGTTCTGGCGGCGCGGTTCGCCGAACGTGGTGGCCGGCGACATTTGTGACATGGTAGGGCGGGTCAACGAGTCATAGCGCGAGAACCGCAGAATCATGTCGTCCTGCAACTCCAGCTTCACATTAATGCTAGGCAACAAATTAGTGTAAGACGTGGTGCCGGCGATACTCTGTTCAGGCGCAAACTGGTTAGCAAACAATGTCAGATCGGTGGTCGGTACGATATCCTGCACAAAGGCCTGAATAGCAGAGACATCCACGTCAGTTTCTTCATACCGGGCACCCACATTCATGGTTAATGGCATATCGCCAATGTCGTAACCAAATTCAAATTGCGCGTACAGTGACGTAACTTCTTCGTTAATTGTGTAATGGTTTGGTTGAAGGGTTGGCGTAACCGGAAAACCTTCAGCAGCCAGGAAATCAAGATAAGCATCCCCGTCATACGTATACCAGGTGTCTATCAAGCCATCGAAATAGTTATTTGCTGTGAAAGGGCGAATGTTGAGCTCATCGGCAGGGGCCTGAGTGCCGTAGCCACAAAATGCACATTGAGAAGCAAAAAACTGATAGCTGTATTTTTCGCGTTCTGAATGAAGAATACCGAAATCGGCTTTACGGAATACTTCTGAATCAGACAGATAAGTGAAGTCGGCTTTGTATTCGGTTATTTCATCTTCGGATGCGCGGGGGTTCCCCGAATCAACATAATGCAGGCTGTTACGCGATATATCAGGTAGTTGGCCATTACCTAAATCACCGTGTAAAACAGTTGGGATACTGCCTGTACCATCGAATTCATAGCTGTTAATGGCACCCACTACAAAAAAGTTGCCTTCGCCGGCAATGTCATTTTCTGCGGTAGAATGCGACACATCAAATTTTGCCCGTAGGGCATCATTAATTTGCCAGTCTACATTTAAGCCATAGCCTTCATTGGTGACATCACGTTTGTTACGGGTACTGTTCACAAAGTCAGAAGCGGGGTTACCGCTACCCTGATGCAGGTCGATTTCCTGCGTAAACTGGGTGGCCGTGCCGGTATCAGGATTAACCGTGGCTGAACCCACCCGGTCAGGTTCAAACCATGATGCTAAGTCGGTAACCTGAGAGTCGATTTCAAATTTTGACACAAACCCGTCAAGGGTAATAGTGACCTCATCCGATGGCGCGTATTGCGCTACTAGCGAAGCGTTAGTTCGTGTTCTGTCTTGTTGATCGACGGTTTGATCCCAGTTACGCGGGAAATAAACATTATCGGCTATCACGCCATCATTCCGGTTAGATAAGGTCACCCCGGGGCGCCAACCTGCCGTTTGAATGCGGTTAATTTGTACCTGACGTTCCTGGTGCGACACGGCCAGCAACAAGCCTAACTTATCGTCAGCAAACGTATTGCTAGCCAAAAACGATGCTTGAGGGGACGTTTCTTCCGACAGACTTTCGTATACCCCTTTTACCGAGCCAACAAGCTGCAACCCATCATAGTCAAACGGCCGGGCCGTAGAAATATTGATGGTAGAACCAATGCCACCTGACTGCAGGCTAGCCAGCCCGCTTTTGTAGATGTTAGCACCCGTAATCTGGTCGGCGGCCAATACATCAAAGTTAAACGCCCGGCCTTCGTCATCTGAGGCGATTTGACGGCCGTTAACCAGTACCGTGTTAAACTGCGGGCCGAAGCCGCGTACCGTTACTTGCTGACCTTCGCCACCACTACGATCAATAGAGACACCTGTAATGCGCTGCAAGGATTCTGCTACGTTCAGGTCAGGAAATTTCCCCAGGTCTTCTGCTGCAATACCATCAGACACTGCCAAGCCTTCTTTCTTATCGGCCATCGCGCGCTTTAATGAACTGACTATTCCTCGAACTTCAATAACCTCTACGGTGCCATTGGGATCGGCAGCTGCGGTAGCGTCGTCCTGGGCTAAGGTCATTGGTGAATGTAGGGCAGAGGCGATAGCAACACCCAGGAGTGTGCGCGTCGCAATGGGCATGAACTGGTTGAGATTGTTTTTATGTATCACAGTGTTCTCTCCGTGTGGATTTATTAACCTAAACACCACAATATTGTTATAGACGGTAGGGTGTGATGCCTAGTGCGTTAACATAGCCTTTGCTTATGTTTTTCTAAGCTTTTTAATAGTAGCTCATAAAACAAACAGTAAGCGGCATTCAGTAAAAGGTGAAACGTTTTCCTGAATTGTTCGTATCCTAACACAAAAAAAATCAAATGTGACAAGCTTGTAAAATTATTTTTGCATAAAAAAAGCGCAGGCCAGGCTGCGCTTAGTTCGTGAGGTGGGGAGTGTTAGCTACAGCGAATGCGGGCTACAGCCGCTTTCCAACCTTCGTAAGCGGTATCACGTTGCGATTTCGTTAACCGAGGTGTAAACACGCTGTCACATTGCCAGCAGTGGGTAAGCGTATCCACCCCAGTGAAAATGCCGTGTTGGAGGCCGGCTAAAAAAGCCGCTCCGACGGCTGTCGTTTCCGTAATGGTGGGGCGTTTGACCTCGGCGCCCAAAATATCGGCCAGAAAGCCCATTACCCAGTCGTTCTTGGCCATTCCGCCATCTACCCGTAAGGTAACCGGCCTTGCGCCATCACTTTCCATCGCTTTTTGCAAATCCTTAGTTTGGTAACACACTGATTGCAAACCAGCCGCAACAATTTCACTAATTCCGGTATCCCGGGTTAGCCCTAAAATAGCGCCTCGCGCGTCCGGGTCCCAATAGGGTGCACCTAAACCGGTAAACGCCGGCACCATGAAAATACCGTTATCTTCGCGGGCGCGTTTGGCGAGGGCTTCTGTTTCGGCTGCGTTATCGATAAGTTTCAGGCCATCCCGCAACCACTGAATAGTGGCACCGGCCATAAAAATGCTACCTTCTAATGCATAGGTAACCTTGCCATTAAGGCGATAACCCACCGTGGTAAGCAGGCGGTTTTTCGATACCAGGGGTTCGTCACCAGTATTGAGTATCATAAAGCAGCCGGTACCATAGGTGCTTTTTGCCATGCCTTTTTCAAAACACGCCTGGCCTACCAGGGCGGCTTGTTGATCGCCGGCCACCCCTTGTATGGGTATACGTTTACCTAACAGGTCCGAAGAAACGTCGCCAAATTCTGCTGCGCAATCCATTACATCAGGCAACATAGCTGGCGGTATAGCAAAGGTCTCCAGTAAGCGGCTGTCCCATTGCTGGGTATGAATATTAAACAACATGGTGCGAGAAGCGTTAGTGGCGTCGGTCTTGTGTGACTGCCCGCCGGTAAGTCGCCAGATTAGATAGGTGTCAATAGTACCGAACAACAGATCGCCGGCTGCTGCGCGAGCCCGGGCCCCTTCTACGTTATCTAATATCCAGTTAACCTTAGTGGCTGAAAAGTAGGGGTCTAGTAACAACCCGGTAGTGCGGGTAATGTAATCCACCAGCTCGGCGTCTTCTGCCAATGCTCGACACGTCCCAGCGGTGCGTCGATCTTGCCAGACAATTGCCGGATAGACTTCCTGGCCGGTATGTTTGTCCCATACCACGGTCGTTTCACGTTGATTGGTTATTCCCAATGTCGCAATATCGTCTACCGTAAGATCACAGGCATCGAATACCTCGTGCAGGGTGCTTACCACACTGTCCCAGATGGCCTGGGGCTGATGTTCTACCCAGCCATCCTGCGGGTAATGTTGTGAAAACTCCCGTTGCGCCATCGCCACAATACGGCCGTCATCGGCAAATATAATACTGCGGGAACTGGTGGTTCCCTGATCGATCGCCAGAATATATTGAGTCAAGCTCATTCTCCTAAACGCAATTTGTTTAGAGTTTGCAATATTCACAACCATTTAACAATGGTTATTTTCGAAAACGAACATTCCTGCGCAGGTTTATCGTAGGCTCGGCGAATTAAAAATCGTATACTACCCGTTCGATTTTGCAGGAGTCATCATGAATCAAACCAAACGCCACGACATTATTTTAAACCTACTCAAGCAGCACGGCTTTATGTCTATTGATGATCTTGTTGCAACCTGTGATGTTACCCCTCAAACCATCCGCCGGGATCTCAATCAATTGGCGCAATCGGGTGTGATAAGCCGGTATCACGGCGGAGCAGGGCTTAATCGTAGCTGGGAAAACACGCCTTATCAGGAACGCAAAGCAATAAATAGTGAAGTAAAAGAGCGTATCGCCAGCGCCGTAGCACAAATGATTCCCGATGGCGCTTCGCTGTTTATCAATATTGGCACGACCACCGAGCTTATCGCTAAACATTTGCTTAACCATAAAAATTTGCATGTGGTCACGAATAATATTCATGTCGCTACGCTGCTCAGCGCGAAAGAAGATTTTTCAGTCATAATTGCCGCTGGTGAGGTCCGGTTTCGCGACGGTGGCATTATCGGCGAAGCAACCTGCGATTTTATTAGTCAGTTTAGAATGGACTACGGCATCATTGGGATAAGTGGAATATCGGCAGATGGCGCCTTGCTTGATTTTGACTTCCGGGAAGTGAAAGTCTCCCAGGCAATTATCCAAAATACCCAAACAACTATTCTGGCCGCCGACTACAGTAAATTTGAACGCCGGGCGATGGTCGAGCAGGGCAACATTGCGCAACTTGATTATCTGGTATGTGACCAACCGCCACCGCCATCAATAAAAAAAATAATTGCTGAAAATAATATACACTTTATCCAGGCAGATTAATGCACTTATATAGAATGGCAAGGTTCGAATATGTTCGTATGTGTTCGTTTTATGTTGACTTGGCGCATTATTAGCGTTGAAATAGTAAACGAATGGTAGCTTTAGCGGGAGTCACAAATGTCGGTAGAGGAACAAGCCCAGATCCAAACGGATGTGTTGGTGATAGGCGGTGGTGTAAACGGCGTCGGCGTCGCGCTGGATAGCGCTGGTCGCGGCTTAAAGGTGATGCTTTGCGAAAAAGCGGATCTGGCAGGCGCCACGTCATCTTCCAGCAGTAAGTTAATTCATGGTGGGTTACGTTATCTTGAGCACTATGAGTTTCGTTTAGTGAAAGAGGCGCTGGCTGAGCGCGAAGTACTGCTTCGTAAGGCCCCGCATATCATGTGGCCTCTGCGCTTTCGGTTACCGCATCAAAAACACTTACGCCCGGCATGGATGATCAGAATCGGTTTGTTTTTATACGATTCATTAGCAAAGCGCAATGTACTGCCCGGTTCGCGCAAACTTAAGACGCAATCCGATAGCCCCCTGATTGACGACATCACCACCTGTTTTGAGTATTCAGACGGTTGGGTAGATGATGCGCGGCTGGTGGTATTAAATGCGATGGCCGCCCAGCAGAAGGGGGCTGATATTCGGGTACGCACAGAATGCCTGGGAGCCCGGAAACAGGCTAATCACTGGCTAGTCACTTTAAAAGGGCCAGAAGGTAAAACGTTTACCGTTAAAACCCGCGCTATCGTTAATGCAGCCGGGCCGTGGGCGATTTCATTGCTCGACCGTATGGCCGATACCGACAACCCGAATGCTATGCGTATGGTGAAGGGTAGCCATTTCATTGTGCCCAAGTTGTATGACAGTGCTGAAGCGTACATTTTGCAAAACAAGGATGGCCGTATCGTATTTGTTATTCCTTACGAAAATGACTTTTCACTGGTGGGTACAACCGATGAAAATTATACCGGTGACCCACGCCAGGCTGCGATTTCCAGTGAAGAGACTGACTACCTTATTACTATCGTAAATGATTATTTCAAAACCAAAATCAGCCGCGCAGACATTGTACATAGTTACAGCGGCGTACGACCGTTACTGGAAGAGAAAAATGCCTCGGCCCAGGAGCTTACACGGGACTATAAAGTCGAGGTTAGGGGCGGAGCAGACCAGCCGGTACTTTTGAATATATTTGGCGGGAAAATTACCACCTACCGCAAGCTTGCCGAGCATGCGGTAGATAAGCTTACCGAAGTACTCAATATTAAGGCCGCGCCCTGGACTAAACAAGTTCCGTTACCAGGCGGTGATTTCAGCAACCAAAGTGATTACGTTGAGCAACTCTTAGCAAACTATGGCTGGCTTCCCCGTTCACTGGCTAAGCGATATGCCCGTCAATACGGCAGGTTATGCGAGCGCTTCTTAAATGGTAAAACCGATATTAAGGAGATGGGATACGACTTTGGTGCGCATTTATTTAAGGCAGAGGTCGATTACCTGATAGCTGATGAATGGGCCTGTAGCAGTGAAGATATTCTATGGCGCAGGACCAAACAAGGCCTTCGCTTGAATCCTGCGCACGTCGCCGTATTGGATCAGTATATAAGTGATAGTAGCCTGCCACAGGCCGAAGCCCCCGCCCAGGGGGTCGTAAACTAACAAACCGGCCCGTCGAGGCCGGTTTATTGTTTGTGCAGAATACGAAAGATTAAAGTCGCCCGTCGCGCATCATCCAGGATAGAGTTAACGTAGCGGGGTTAACTACCCGCCGCACCTGTGTAAGATGGGCCAGGCCGCCTTATTAAAGACTACTTAGAGCCAGCGGGTTTTTCAGGTACCGGTACTCCTTTGCCATGGTATTTGAAAACCACGAACTCTAATGGCGTGTCACCTGTATTACGGATGCCGTGTGGCTCCCACGGTGCGGCATAAAGTAAATCACCGGTATCTGCCGCCATGTCTTTGCCGTTCACGGTCCAGGTTCCCGTACCTTTGGTTACCATAAGATACTCTTCTTCAGCATGTTCATGGGGCGGATGAATTTCCGCCCCTGGCATAATGGTAGCCGATCCGGTAATAACCTGGCGCGTTGAAGGGGTGTCATGGTTGAAATAGCGGCGAAATACCCATCCTTCACCTTTTTCAATAAAGGCTTCCGCTTGCGGCATAATCTGGCTGTCAGGTTGTGCGGCGCTAAGACCAGCACTCATCAATAACAACGCTGAGCCGTAAAGTGGTAAAAATAAACGCATGGCGATATTCTCCTTTTTTAACACCGAATGATATATAACGAACGTTGCTGTACACCCCTTACGGGGGATAAATATTCATATTTTCGTAATGGCAGCCTGCCTAGATTAACCGTTTGATGTTGCAATGATGTTATAGATATTGCAAGCAAAATAAGAAGCATCGAAATGCTGAAATTAGGCTAGCCATCCCGGCTAATTATTTATAGACTCAGGCCCCTCATAATAAAAATAAATCGACAGACGACCACGTCGCCCGGCCCGCAGGCTTAAGCGGTTGTCGGGAAAATTTGAAATATTCAGGAACAATTAGGTTTTATTATGTCACAGAAAAAAGTAGGTCTTGTTGGATGGCGCGGTATGGTGGGGTCTGTGCTAATGGACCGAATGCAGCAGGAAAATGATTTCGCTGCAATAGCGCCAACTTTTTTTACTACCTCACAAACGGGCCAGCCTGCGCCCGAGGTGGCGAACAAGCCAGCTGGCGTACTTGAAGATGCCTATGACATTGCCGCCTTAAGCCAGCAGGATATGATTATTACCTGCCAGGGCGGCGATTATACCAAAGCGGTTTATCCCCAATTGCGCGACAGTGGCTGGCAAGGCTATTGGATAGATGCAGCATCAGCGCTGCGGATGGCTGATGATGCGGTTATCGTACTAGACCCGGTTAACCGTGCAGAAATTGATAAAGGTATCGCCGGCGGGGTGAAAACCTTTGTTGGAGGAAACTGTACAGTATCATTAATGTTGCTGGCCCTGGGCGGCCTTTTTGAGCAGGATTTGATTGACTGGGTCTCACCGATGACCTATCAGGCAGCCTCGGGCTCAGGGGCTAAGCATATGCGGGAACTGATAAACCAAATGGGCGCTGTACATCAACAGGTTGCTGACAAGCTTAACGATCCGGCATCCGCTATTTTAGATATCGACCGCCAGGTGGCCGATTTTATTCGCAGCAGTGATTACCCTTGCGATGAGTTTGGCGTGCCGTTAGCCGGCAGCCTGATTCCCTACATTGACAGTCAGCTACCGTCTGGACAAAGCCGCGAAGAATACAAAGCGCAAGCAGAAGCCAACAAAATTATGGGCACGACTACCGCGCCGATTCCTATCGATGGGATTTGCGTAAGGGTAGGGGCCATGCGTTGTCACAGTCAGGCGCTAACCATCAAGCTTAAGAAAGATCTACCAGTGGCAGAAATTGAACGTATTGTGGCTGATCATAATGAATGGGTGAAAGTGGTTCCTAATGATCGTGAAGCCACCATGCAGCAGCTTACCCCAGCACAGGTTACCGGAACGTTGAGTATTCCGGTGGGGCGCATCCGCAAGTTGTCCATGGGGCCTGAATATATTTCTGCCTTTACCGTGGGCGATCAGCTGTTATGGGGCGCTGCAGAACCACTACGCCGGGTAATGAACATCTTGCTGACAGCCGGATAAGCTACGTACGTTATAACCTGCGCCGTGCAACGTTTAATCCGGTGAACGGCGCATCCCCTTGGGAGCTTAACGAGGATGCGTAAACAACGGGCAATGCGCTGGCTATACCGCGCCGGGGTAATCTGTGTACCCCGCTGCGCCCCCGCCAAATAACGTGTCCGGCTGATGTTGCGCTAACGGTATATCGGCCTTTAAGCGCGCGGGTAAATCTGGATTGGCTACAAAAGGCCGACCAAACCCAATCATATCGGCCCAACCTTCGTCAATGGCCTGCTGCGCGCGGGCCTTATTGTATTTGCCAGCATAAATCAGTACTCCGTCAAAGACCTCACGAATAGCCTGTTTGAAGGTAACGGGCATCTGTGGGGCATCGTCCCAGTCGGCTTCGGCAATATGCAGGTAACCAACGTGTAACTGGTTGAGCATGGCGGCTGCTTTTACGTAGGTATCTTCAGGGTTATCGTCTACTGTACCATTTAAGGTGGTCAATGGTGCCAAACGTACGCCAATGCGCTCAGCACCGATAGCCTGGGCAACGGCTTCCACAATCTGCCGCAAAAAGCGCAATCGGTTTTCCACACTATGGCCGTAATGATCGGTACGCTGATTACTTTGAGAGTCCATAAACTGGTTGATTAAGTAACCATTGGCGGCATGCAGTTGAATCCCGTCAAAGCCAGCCTCACGCGCATTAAGCGCAGCCTGTCGAAAGCTGTCGATAGCTTCATCAATATCTTGCTGGTTCATTTGTCGCGGTAAGGCGGCCTGCACAAAGCCGGGTTCACCTTGTGAGTCAACAAACACTTTTACGCCCTCAGCCTGTATAGCTGAAGGTGCCACAGGTTGCTGGCCGTCAGTATTAGCCGGGTGAGAAACCCGCCCCACATGCCATAACTGGGCAAACATAGTGCCGCCCGCCTTATGCACAGCAGCTGTAACGATGCGCCAACCCTCAATTTGGCCGGCAGTATAAATGCCGGGGGTCCAGGCATAACCCTTCGCCAACGCACTCACCTGCATACCCTCGCTAATAATAAGGCCGGCAGAGGCGCGCTGGGTGTAATATTCAGCCATCAGGGAATTGGCTTCATCGCCGGGCTGGGTAGCCCGGGAGCGGGTCATTGGGGGCATAACAATACGGTTTTTAAGGGGGATGCCGGCTAATTTTATAGGGGTAAACAATGTGCTCATTACACAACTCCGTCTTAATTCAGTACAGCGGAGTGTACGCATAACCATTTCACTTATTAACAGCAAAAAAAGCAAAAGAGATTTGTGATAAATGCAATAATAATCAGGTTGCCATGGGGTATGCAAAAAAAGATAAGCTTTTCTGCATAAAATAGTTTAAACCAGTAATCAAAATACAACCAAATTCGTAGTTACTGTCGGGCTAACAATCTTGCGCAGCGCTCAAGCTACAAAAATACCTGAATAGCTTCAACGTGTACGAATAATAAGCGGAATATAGGTTCTTGCTAATCTTTGCGGCTAACCCAGCCAATTGGCAAGTGCACATTACAACACCCGCAAGTACAATTGAACGATTACAGCCAGGCGGAAAGTGACGAGCCCTGCGCTATACTGGCAAGATAACCTATTACCAGACCGGGTATTACCCTGGCCTGTTGCTATATAAACACCACAATTTACCCAGGATATAGCGCAACACAATGGCTGCCTGGGCAGCCAACAGTAACAACACGCCAGACCGTTATTCACACAAAGGTACCAACACGATGATTGAATTTACATTAAACGGCAAAACCGTGCGCACGGATGTCACGGCCGATACGCCTTTGCTATGGGTTATTCGGGACGAATTTAACCTTAAGGGCACCAAATTTGGCTGTGGCATAGCAATGTGCGGCGCATGTACTGTTCACGTGGATGGTGGCGCGGTACGTTCCTGCTCGTTTCCGGTCTCGTTGGCGGCCGACAAATCCATTACCACCATTGAGGGGCTTAACAATACGCATCCTTTGCAAGCAGCCTGGATTGAAGAACAGGTACCACAGTGTGGGTATTGTCAATCCGGACAAATAATGCAGGCGGCTACCTTGCTGGCGGATAATCCGAACCCGAGCGATGAAGATATTGTCAATCATATGAGCGGTAATCTGTGTCGCTGCATGGCTTATGTGCGGATTAAAAAGGCGGTGAAACGCGCCGCGCAGGACAGCCAAAATGCTGTTCAGACTTACACTCCCGAAACGGCAGATAAGGAAGCCTGATCATGAGCCTGCAAAAAAGTAAAAAAGACACGATAGATCTAAGCCGGCGCGGTTTCATGGTAGGAACCGTCAATGCCTCGTTACTGATGGCATTTGCCCCAGCCGCCCTGGCCAGTGTACAAACCGCTAAAGTAGCATTAACGGAAAAAGCCTTTTCACCTACCGTATGGTTTGAAATGAATGGCAGTGGTGAAGTGCTGGTAAATATTGCCCGGGCCGAAATGGGCCAGCATGTGGGCACCGCGCTGGCGCGGATTGTGGCCGACGAGTTAGGCTGCGATTGGGCTAAGGTCAGTATCCGCCACGTCGATACCGATCCTAAATGGGGATACATGGTGACGGGCGGTTCGTGGTCGGTGTTCCAGTCGTATAAGCCATTATCACAAGCGGGTGCAGCAGGACGCACCGTCTTAATTGACGCCGCAGCCAAACTCCTTGGAGTGTCACCTGATACGTGCGAAGCCAAAGACGGCTTGGTGGTCAGTGGAAGCAAAAAAATCAGTTTTGGCGATATTGTGACTAACGGTGATGTGGACCGGACGTTTACTACCGATGAGCTTGGCCAGATGCCAATAAAGCCTGCTGACAAACTGAAATTAGTAGGTAAAGATACCCGCGCACTAGATATTCCAGCAAAAACCAATGGTAGCGCGACATTCGGTATTGATGTGGAAGTTGACGGCATGATTTACGCGCGTCCTGTTATGCCGCCTACTACTTTTGGCAGTAAAGTTACCTCGGTTGATGATACAGAAGCGAAAAAAGTGAGCGGCTATCTGGGCCACTATGTTCTGGACGATCCCACCGATACCTGTCAGGGCTGGGTGGTAGTTACCGCAAACAATTACTACAGTGCCGTTAAAGCGGCTGACGCGCTGACTATCGCGTATCAAAAGGGTAAAACCGCCGAGGTTAGCGAAGCGGACATTCAGGCCCGCGGCAAAGCACTGGCGATGGATCCTGCCAATGGTGCATTGTTTGTTGAGCAGGGCGATATGACCCAGGCCCGTGAGCAGGCGGCCAATACCATTGAGGCAGTATACACCACTGCCACAGCCAGCCATTTTCACCTGGAGCCGGTGAATGCCGTGGCCTATGAACAAGAGGGTCAATGGCATGTCCACACCGGCAACCAATGGCAGTCGTTAACCCTGCCACGGGTGGCCGAAGCGGCTCAGGTAACCGAAGATAAGGTCACGTTACATCAGTATTACCTGGGGGGCGGGTTTGGCCGTCGCTTATATGGCGATTACAGTATACCGACCGTGTTGACTGCGAAGGCAGCGGGTAAGCCGGTTAAATTGGTTTTCACGCGCCCTGATGATAGTTATTTTGATCAACCACGTTCTGCTTCGACCTCGGTGTTTCGCGCCTCCTTTAATCAGCAGGGCGATTTTACCGGCATGGAACACACCTTTGCGGCAGGCTGGCCCACCAAGGCCATGGCCTCTGGTTTTTTGGCAGATGCTGTAGACGGTAAGGGAAAAATAGACCCGTTTTCTGCCTCTGGGGCTGACCACTGGTACACCATGGCGAATCACCGGGCCACCGCAGTGAACAATGATTTGGCGCATGACACTTTCACTCCCGGCTGGTTGCGATCAGTCGGCCAGGGGTGGATTCTGTTTGGCTTGGAATCGTTTATCGATGAAATTGCACATCAGGCGGGGCAAGACCCTGTGGCTTTCCGACTATCCATGCTGGATGGTAAAGGAAAGCAGGGCGGCTCAGCGCCTGAAAGCGTGGGTGGCGCCAATCGGTTGCGTAAGGTTCTTGAACAGCTACAGGCAAAAGTTAAAAATACTCCACTAGGCAAAGACGAAGGGCTAGGCTTTTCGGTTACCGCCGGGCAGGAGCGCACTATGCCTTGCTGGATTGCTACCGCGGCCCATGTTCATGTTAATCGGCAAACCGGAGATATCACGCTGAAAAAACTTACTGCGGTGGTTGATGCCGGTATCGTTGTTCATCCCGACGGGGGCTTGGCCCAGCTTGAAGGCTCATTATTGTGGGGAACCAGCCTGGCGCTGCATGAAGGAAATGCTTTTGAAAACGGGCGCGTAAAAGCCAACAATCTTAATGCATACACGCCACTGCGAATGAACCAGGTACCCGATATGGACATCGAATTTGTCCAAAGTAACGAGTTCCCGGTGGGGTTAGGTGAGCCTGGCGTAGTCGGCGTGGCCCCGGCTATCAGCAATGCTATTTATCAGGCTGTAGGGGTGCGTTTACGTGACCTGCCTATGCGAGCAGCACAGTTAAAAGAGCAATTAAAAGCCTAGCCGCTAACTGTCAGCCTCAGGCCATTGAAAGCGCCCCAGGCTGACTACCATCGATGTGTTAAAAAACCCAGTTAAGGCGGTAGTCTTAGCCGGGTTTTTTATTGCACTAATGGACCCATGTTGGCGTTAGAGACAGCTTCGCTGCGGCGGCTCCCGTCAGGTAGTATTAGGGTGAAGGCGGCGCGGATGAAGTCATGCTGGACTTCGCTTGTGCCGCCATTGATGTGGTCTGTGTACTGGCTGGAATAGCATTGACTGGCGGCGCGGTACCCTGTTCTTTTAGTGCTTGGTCAATCAACCCTTCCAACTGCATGAACAACTTTAGGTAGTTATTATCTGTGCGCCCATCCGCGCGGCCATCTACCCATGCCTGATATAAGGCATTGGATTGTTGCTCTTCTATTTGCATATAGGCGTTTTTTTGTCGCTCTACTGTCTTTGCATCAAACCCTGCGCAACGGAGCGCCTGGGCACCCAGCTCAAGGGCCGAGTGATAAGTTTCTGAAATGGTGGCATCGGCGCCGGCATGGCGCAGCCGATAGCCATGACCGCGGTCAAAAGCCCGTGCCATGACCTTTATCTGGGGAAAGGCATGTTTGGCGTATTTCACCATATCCAGGCTGGTTTGCCGATTATCAATTGCTACTACCAGTAACGCTGCTTGCTCGATACCTGCTGTGTGCAGGATGTCAGGTCTGGAAGCATCGCCAAAAAAAGCTTTAGTATTGATGCGGCGCATAGTTTCAATTTGTTCTGCACGTACATCCAGCACCACGGTTTTTATGCCATTTGCCATAAGTAAGCGGTTAATTATCTGCCCTACACGGCCAATGCCGGCGATAATAACTGTGCCAGTTTCATCGATTGTGTCGGGCTGTTGCTGATTGGTTTGCCGGGTAAAGCGGGGCAATATCAGACGGTCAAAAAGGATAAATAAGGCGGGTGTTAAAAACATTGATAGCGCCACAACCAGCGCTAATATCTGTGCTATTCCTTCCGGCAGTACCTGATTGGTCACCGCATAGCTGAGCAAAACAAACCCGAATTCACCGGCTTGGGCAAGGCTCAGGGTGAGCAACCAGCGGTCGCTGCCACGCACGTTGAACACCCAGCCTATCAGATACAGCACTACTGCCTTTACCAGCATAACGCAACCCGTAAGCGCCACCACCAACCCGCTATTGTCCAGCAATAACTGCACGTTTATCCCGGCGCCCACGGTAATAAAGAACAGGCCCAGCAGTAAGCCTTTGAAGGGATCGACATTGGACTCCAGTTCATGTCTGAATTCACTGTTGGCCAGTACTACACCGGCTAAAAAAGTACCCAACGCAGGAGAGAGCCCGATGAGGCTCATTAAGGCTGCTATGCCGATAACCAGCATCAGTGCGGTAGCCGTAAAAATTTCTTTCAAACCACTGGAAGCCACAAAACGAAACAGAGGGCGGCTAAGGTAATGGCCGGCGACAATAACCGCGGCCACAGCGCCAATGACTACCAGCGCATGACCCCAACCAGGAAGGCCAGCGACCAGGCTGTAGTGGTCGGTATGTCCAGCCGTGGCGGGAGAATCTGTAGCCGACACCAGCGCGGGCAATGCTAACAACGGAATAAATGCCAGCATGGGAATCACGGCGATATCCTGAAACAATAAAACCGAAAATGCACTCTTGCCACCTTCGGTTTTCTGCAGGCCTTTTTCCTGAAGCGTTTGTAACACAATGGCCGTAGAAGAAAGCGCGAAAATCAGGCCGATTGTAAGTGCGATACTCCATATCTGGCCTAACGCCATAGCAATACCCATGACCATAGCTGTGGTCAGGCCGATTTGAAGTCCACCCAGGCCGATAAGCTTACTTTTCATCGCCCACAAGGCGCGTGGGTCCAGCTCCAGCCCGACCAAAAACAACATCATGACTACACCGAACTCAGCAAAGTGCTGTATAGCGACGGTCTCAGAGCCTACCAAACCCAAAACCGGGCCAATAGCCACCCCCGCAAGTAAATAACCCAGCACCGACCCAAGGCCACACCGTTTGGCCACCGGCACCGCTATAACTGCCGCTGCCAGATAAATAAATGCCTGTAAAAAATAGCCTGTCATGGCGATGTGTTCCTACTGCGAGTCAATCGAAAAAAAGCGCTATAGCGTACCTGTACCGTGGGTGCCTTAAACAGCATGCTATTGTCCAAAGCGCTTATGCAAGAAATGTTGGCAACCACGTTTGACTAAGAATATGCGATTTAACGCACTTTTACACCTGTTCAATCGCCCCGGGGGGAGCAATTGCATGACGCGCAGGGGCCGAGTATATGATGCGCCGCGATTCCCCATTTCATTTTAGTTAGCCTTTTGATGCCAGGAACAATCTTATGCCAACCTTTATCCGCTCTTTTCAGGTTTTAAGCCTGCTAGCCACTTCCACCGCCTTACCCTGTACTGCTGCAATGGTTCAGGCCAGTCAACTGAGCGTGAGCAATACCGATTCTTCTGCCCCTAAGGGGACGGACAACAGGCTAGGTGAAATAAGTCTGGCCGCAGCCTTGTGGAATGCACTAGACGATGCTGACCGAAGTGCAGTTCACCTGGCTTACCTACACCGGCCACTTAGCCGGTTTTATGATATCCAGCCCGGCTTTTTGGTTATTTATGCCGATGAGGGGCAGCATTATTATTCGCTGGGCGTGCACAAACAGGTATATCGCTATGCCGCGTTTAGTTTATCGGTGTCATTTCACGCTGGGCTTGTCGATTCGCCCGAAGCACTCGGTGACAACATTGAATTCTACTCTGCACTCAATGCGGGTTATCAACTTAACACTCGATGGGCGCTGGCACTTGAAGTAGGTCATATTTCCAACGGCGGGCTGGGTGAAACAAACCCTGGTTCTGAAGGGCTTAGTCTACATGTTCGTTATCAGCTATAGCCGCCGCTTTGCTATGTACCGCGAATCAGCGCTGGCAGCACCGAGGCGACCAGAAGTACTGCCATCAGGATATTGAAGTAGCGCAGCCGCTTCTGCTCATTTAAGAACCCGGCCAGGTGATGACCCATTCCCACCCATACGCTGATACAAGGTAGGTTAATCACCCCAAACACTAACGACACGGCCAAAATACTGGTAAGGCTGCTATCTGCAGCATAAACACTGGTGGCGGTAACGGCCATCGCCCAGGCTTTGGGGTTGACCCATTGGAATAGGGCAGCCTGTAAAAATGTCAAAGGTTTATGAGCGCTGTCGCTGCGCTTAACGGGCGCAGAGGAACTGGCAATTTTGTAAGCAAGGTACATCAGATAAATAGCGCAGATAATACGCAGAATATCAAACGTGGCAGGCCAGATTTTAAACAGCTGCAGAGCGCCTAGCCCAACGGCAGCAATCATTACTGTAAAACCGATAGCCACCCCAAACATATGCGGAAGGGAGGCACGAATGCCGAAATTGACCCCCGAGCTCATTAGCATCAGGTTGTTTGGCCCTGGGGTAATAGAAGAAACCAGAGCAAAAAGCATTAATGAATACAATAATTCAGGAATCATGAGAGTAGTTCGTTATTAATTAGGTAACAATTTTAACTCGTATTTTGTGGTGATATTGTGCAAAGTAACTAACTAATTTTACTCTTTACGCAATTAATGATGAAGAATGACCGATATAACCAACAAATATTGCAGGTGCTGCAGGCGGATGGGCGGATTGCCAATACGGAACTAGCCGAGCAGGTCGGTTTATCTGCATCAGCCTGCTTACGTAGGGTACAGGAAATGGAGCGCCAGGGCGTGATTACCGGTTACCGGGCGGTGGTGAATCAGACCAGCCTGGGCAGAGGTTTTGTAGCCTATGTGAGCGTGGGGTTGGGCGAGCACTCTACGGCGTCACAGCGGGCATTTGAAAAAGCTGTTAGCCAAAGTGAACAAGTCCGCGAATGCCACAATATAACGGGGGCTTTTGAATACTTGTTGCGTGTAGAAACCAGCGATATACAAGCTTATAAACAATTTCACGCCGATATATTGGGGGCTATAGCGCAGGTCAGAACCATCACTACCCATGTGGTTATGGGTTCATCCAAAGATGAGCGCGCATAGGAATAGCGCCAGTGGGCAGGTACTATTAAACGTAATAGGCAATAGCTTCAGCCCACCACTTTGCGATGCAGGTATTCATCAAGGCATTATAGTGAACAAAAATTAGTAATAAGAATATTTAGCAATAAGAGTATTTAGCAATAAGAATACATAGAAGAACGCAAGGGGAAAAAGAAGAAATTGGTGGAGCGGGCAGGATTCGAACCTGCGAAGGCTGAGCCGGCAGATTTACAGTCTGCTCCCGTTGACCGCTTGGGTACCACTCCACACAACAAACAGCGAAAATGCAATCCAAAGCTACCTGAGTAATCTGGCCGTGCGCTATTTGATGGGGGGCATCTTAATCGCGAATGCCGCCGGGGTCAAGCGATTGTGAGAAAAAGTCTTAGAAAAATCATGGGGTTAGTTTTTGTACAATTAGCTATAAAAGAAAAGGCCTGAGCAAGGTATGCGCAGCGGGTTAGGTTCGGAAAAAGTTCAATATAAACCGCAGCTTATATCTTTTAGCGCCAGCAGAATGTGAAGTTGTCAGCGGGGCAACAACCCGGCGGGCTCTTAATTACTCCACGGGAACCAATATATTATACGATGTCCAGAATGCTTTAGTAGGTTAACGGAGCAATCCCGCCATCTTACGCAGCCGCGTCGGCAGCGATATATTGAACATTAGTTTGGTTTGCCTGGTATTACTAAGCTTGTGGGGGCCGGATCTTCTCCCAAGACGGGGCAGGGAGCTAAACCGCTAAACTAAATGCAACTACTGACAATGATTCAATGTTGCATATCGAGAAATCATAGAGAAGCCATAACTCGTTCCAACATTCAAGCGGTGAGCTATGGTTGGCTTGGTGATGTCATCTCTCGTTACTTCTCTCGTTACTTCTTTCGTTACTCCACTATTGTCTTTCAATAGGTAAATACTATGAAGTAAAACCGCTCGTTGAGGATGAAAGTTCTATGCTTTGTGCGCTTATAAACTATTGAGGCTAAGGCTAAAAGTAATCCTCCACATATTGCGGTATGCGCTACAAAGCATGGCGCTGTTGTAACGGCCCGGCAGGTAAATCTCCTATCTCAGCGCGCCCTGTGGCCGTTGATCACTGCCAAGAGGTAGCGCACGGGGAGAGCGATCCAGAAGTAGATCGTATGCCAAAGGTCAGCTCTATAGTCCTGGTTAAGCGCGGCCTTGGTCGAGCGAGACGGGGCTGGCTAGCTTGGCGATATGCGTCGCTGTGTTAAATGCGATAAACCATCGCATATCGCTGACCCATTCTGGTCAAAGCACCGTGCCTCAATGCGGCCTAAGTCGGCCCGGCTCCGCATGAGAAAAGAAGGGATAAGCGCTATCACTGATGTAGAAGCGTACGTCGCTTTTTATATCTCGCTACTGCCATTAACTAATACTCACCCGGATAGTTAGCTGAACGATGAATAAACTTAAAGTGAATGCCGCTTACCAATACGTCGCTTTTGCGGCCCACATCAACCCCGTTAGCTAGAGCCAGTTGGCTGGCGCAACTGACAGCCCACCCCATAAATTCTTATTTTATTATACAGCGGTAAAGGTTTACCCAGCGCAGGGCAGGTAAGGCATACCTATGCTGGCAGAAAGATTTAGCCGGCTGTAAACGTCATAAAAACGAATGAATAAAGGCATTTTCGTAAACCCTTATATAAAAAATCGCAATATTTTTGGTGGTTAGGTACTCGTATTCTCCAAGGAAAACGTTAACACTAAATTTACAAGACGGTGACCATGACATTACCTGTTTGTCTTTCTTCGGCCATTGCCAGGCTTACATTGCCCACAGGCGCGACCATGCTACGGGCGTTGCTAACTGTGCAGTGTGGGCTGTGCGCAGGGGTCTCGGCACAGGCCGATACCCTATGGTATAGCAGCGCAGGTACTGATTGGGAGAAGCAGGCATTACCGCTGGGCAATGGCCGCTTAGGCGCAGCAGTGTTAGGAGGGGTAACACAGGACCGAATTAATTTAACCGAAACGTCACTCTGGACCGGTGGGCCAGGGAGCGCTGAAGGCTATAGCAGAGGCTTACCTGCCAAGCCAGCGGCCTACCTTGAGCAGCTGGAGTTGGTGCAGCAACGGCTTTTGCAGGAAGGCGAGCTCAGCCCATAGTATGTGGCGCAAAAACTCGGACATGCGGTTTCCGGCTATGGCAGCTTTCAAAGCCTCGGCGATTTGCTACTGTCTTTTCCCCATCAGCAGGTTACCGATTACCAGCGT
This sequence comes from Salinimonas sediminis, assembly GCF_003429285.1. Taxonomy (NCBI): domain Bacteria; kingdom Pseudomonadati; phylum Pseudomonadota; class Gammaproteobacteria; order Alteromonadales; family Alteromonadaceae; genus Salinimonas; species Salinimonas sediminis. The sequence goes on along the minus strand of NZ_CP031769.1, from coordinate 2,656,576 downwards.
AAACTTGATTTAGCTACCGCTACAGCAAGCGTTACATATCAGTATCAAGGCGTTGATTATCAGCGTGATTATTTTGTGAGTTATCCCGACGACGCCGTGGTTATTCGACTTACTGCTAATCAGCCGGCAAGCATATCAGTTACCATTGAGACAGCCATACCTGACAACCGTTCTGCGCATAAAAATGTAACCGATAACATTTTACAGGTTAGCGGTACGTTGAATGACAATCAGCTGGAGTACGCGTTACATATACAGGCCGATATTCAAGGTGGTGCATTAGCTACCCCGCTTGGGGTAAATAAAGCGCATGCCGGGAACGACGATAACCGCCCGGCTGCTAGCAATGCAGTTTCGGCTAAATCGCAGCTACAGGTTGAACATGCCGATGCGGTAACCCTTAAGATTAGTGCTGCTACCAACTACAAAAACCAATACCCCGATTATCGCGGGGAAGCGGCGATAAGCCGTCTGAATAAAGTAATGGCTGCGATTAAATCGACGCCTATTACTACCTTACAACAGCGCCACCTGGACGATTATCAACCGCTATTTGAAAGGATGGCGCTGACTCTCGATGATGCGCATAGTGCACTACCCACCAATCAATTATTACAGCGCTATCAGCAGGGCAAGGCCAGTGCTAGTGCTCAACGTTATCTCGAAGCCCTGTATTTTCAGTACGGGCGTTATTTACTTATTGCTTCTTCTCGCCCGGGAAGTCTACCCGCTAATTTACAGGGGGTGTGGAACATTCACCAGGTGGCGCCGTGGAATGCGGACTATCACTTTAATATCAATTTACAAATGAATTACTGGCTGGCAAATGTCACTAACCTGGCACAAACCCAGCTACCGTTGTTCGATTATGTAGACAGTCTGGTCAAGCCAGGCCGTATAGCGGCCAGCAGCTTGTTAGGAGCTGACGGCTGGACGTTGTTTTTAAATTCTAATGTATGGGGCTTTACCGGCACCATCGCCTGGCCCACCGCTTTCTGGCAGCCTGAAGCAGGTGCCTGGATAGCCCGGCATTATTACGAACATTACCTGTTTACCCAGGACCATGATTTTCTGGTTCAGCGCGCCTGGCCGATAATGCGAGAGGCCAGCGAGCTATGGTTACAGACACTGGTTAACGACCCCGACACTAACACCTTGGTGGTGGTGCCTTCTTACTCACCAGAACACGGTAATTTTGTAGTAGGGGCGGCGATGTCGCAGCAAATTGTCACTGACCTGCTACGCAATACGCTACAGCTGGCAAAAACGTTGAACAAAAAGGATTTTACTCAACGTTTACAGCAGGCGCTGAACAAACTAGAGCCGGGTTTACGAATTGGCCATTGGGGGCAATTACAGGAATGGCGGCAAGATCGCGACGATCCCGCGTCGCAGCATCGACATGTGTCACAGTTATATGCATTACATCCGGGCAATCAAATCAGCCCTGACACCACGCCCGCGCTTAGCACTGCGGCAGCCACTACGCTGAATGCCCGGGGCGACGGCGGCACTGGCTGGAGCAAAGCCTGGAAGATTAACTTTTGGGCCCGCTTACAGGACGGCAATCGGGCGCACAAATTGTTAACTGAACAACTTATCCATAGCACGCTTAGTAACCTTTGGGATAACCATCCCCCGTTTCAGATAGACGGTAACTTTGGCGCCACCGCCGGTATGGCGGAAATGCTACTGCAAAGTCATAACAATGATATTGCGCTATTGCCCGCGTTAGCTGATAGCTGGCCTGGCGGCCAGGTCACAGGCTTAAAAGCGCGTGGCAACATCACCGTATCGATACAGTGGCAACATGGTGAGCTAACGCAAGCCAAGTTGACCATGCCGGATACCCCCGCCGTCTATCCGCCAACAGGCCAGCTTTTAAAGGTTCGATTTTCTGATACTCCCACGATTAGCCATATAGCCGTAACCAATGCGCAAAGCGGTGCAGTGCTGCCAGTTTCGCTTGATGGCAACGTGCTGACATTCCAGGCGAAAGCAGGGCAGCAGTACCTGATAAAGCGCCAACACGGAAGCATCAGTTCATTGTTTTATCCGTCGACTCACACTGCTGCGTCGGCCATCACAACAACGAAAAAGGAAATACAATGAAACGTTCTATAAATGCGCTGAGCAAGAACGGCCTCAGACGGCGGCGTTCCTGCCTGACGATGGCTATTGTTGCTGCCTTAGGAAGTAATGGCTATGCCTTTGCTCAACAGTCTACTGAAGTAGAGGAACAGGCCGATGATGTGGAAATTATCGAGGTCTCGGGCCTACGGCAGAGCCTGATGACGGCAGTTAGCCGCAAGCAGTTTTCAACTGAAATTGTTGACTCGATTATCGCAGACGATATTGGCAAATTACCCGATTTAAACGTTGCCGAAGCCTTACAGCGAATCTCGGGAGTGCAGATTAGCCGTAATCGGGGGGAGGGCAGTGATGTAGCCATTCGCGGTTTAACGCAGATCCGAACCGAACTTAACGGACGCGATATCTTTTCTACCATCGGCGGACGTTCGCTAAGTTTTGAAGATGTGCCGTCTGAATTGCTGTCCGGCATTGATGTCTACAAAAACCCATCTGCAGAGCAAATCGAAGGCGGCATCGGCGGGCTGATCAATTTGCGTACCCGCAAACCTTTTGATAGCGATGGGCAACTGATTAGTGCTACGGCGCAGCTTATTCACTATGACCTGAGCGAAGAAAATGGCGTGAACCTATCTGGCCTGTATTCTAACCGGTGGGATACCGACCACGGTGAATTCGGCTTTTTAATCAACGGCTCTTACAATAAAGCAAAGTTTCGTGAAGACGCGGTAATTGTTGAGCCATTCTACACCCGTACCGATATACCCGGCTATGAAGGTGAAGCGGTGGAAGTTGCCTCCGGGGGAGGCATTTCTGCCTGGGTAGGGGAGCGCGAGCGCAAAGGTCTGGCGATGTCGATGCAATGGGCACCAACGTCAGATCTTACCCTATACTCGCAGTTTTTACGCTCGGAATACGAGTTTTATGATCCCCAGACCGGTATTTTCGCTTATGGCGCGGGTGAAGGCGGTACCCTGGATGCTGTGCCAGGCGAGTTTAGTTTTGACGCCCAGGGCAATTTGCTAACCGGGGCTTATAACAACCCGCCGTTTCAGTCGTTCACTCGTGACGCCACGCGCAATTCGCAAACCTCAGATTTTTCGCTGGGTTTTAATTGGCAATTATCCAGTCAACTGGGGATTAGCGCCGATATTCAATACATAGATTCGTCGACAGAGTACCGCGATGCCACCGGTTTTGGCAGTCTCAATGCCGGCTCTACTTTTTACATGGATTTACGCGGCGACCGGCCCGCTTACCAGGTTCGCGAGACCGCTACCGGCAGTACTGATTTTTTAACTAACCCGGATAACTACCTGTATCAGGCCATGATGGCCCGGTCGGCTGATAACGATGGCGATGAAGTGGCTGCCCGCGCCGATTTACAATGGGACTTCGATCACGGTTCGGTATTTCGGACGTTTACCACCGGCGCGCGCTACACCACCAAAGATATCAATACTGCTGACTCAGGCTTTGACTGGGCGGCTATATCCGGGCCGCCTTGGGACGGCTCCGAAGATGCTACTGCAACCTATAACGAATTTCCGGAATATTATTCGCCGGACCCGCACCAGTCCTCGTTCTGGCGCGGTGATAGCGCGGCCTCTGCGTTTGGCCCGCATTTTGTCGTCAGCCCCCAATTAATGCAAAACAATAGTAATGCCCTGGCCACGCTGGCTGGCCTTAATCCTTTATCTGGTGCCACCCCCGGCTTTACTGAACGGAACGAGCTTAATGCCCAGGAAGAACAAACCTACGCCCTCTATGGCATGCTTGATTTTGCTGATCCTGAAGACGATTTTTATTCAGGTAATGTGGGGGTAAGAATCGTAAAAACAGAAGTGGGCGCGGCGGGTACGCAAACGCTAACGTATCGCAATGCCGCAGACACCGCCACAGACTTGCAAAGCCAAAGTGCTATCGAAGTCGATCAAAGTTATACCGAAGTGCTACCCAGTTTTAATATCAAGTTCCTGTTAACAGACACCCTGTATTGGCGGGTGGCCGCCTCTAAAGGTCTGTCGCGCCCCTCCTTTGAAGCCTTGGCGGCCAACTTTACGCTGTCCGAAAACTATCTTGATGCTGATGGTAATCCCGATACTCCGCCGGAATACCGGGACAGTACCGGCGAAGGCGGCAATCCCGGCTTGCAGCCTTTAACCGTGAACCAACTTGATACCGCGCTGGAGTGGTACTTCGATGAAGGGGACATGGCATATGCCACGGCCTTTTATAAAAAAGTAAAAAACTTCGAGCAAACCGGGGTGTATAACGCCGATTTTGACGTACCCGGCAAGGGCACCCAGACTTTCGAGGTTACCGCACCGGTAAATGGTGAAAGCGGCACGATTAAGGGCTTCGAACTTGGCATACAAACCTTCTTCGACTTTCTCCCCCCCAATTTTAGCGGCTTTGGTATTCAGGCTAACTATACTTTTGTCGATAGCGAAGCCCCCAGTCCTACCGCCACCGATATTGAAGGCAACCCATTAGTCGTGCCGCTGGAAGGACTTTCTGAACACAGCTACAACCTGGTTTTACTGTACGACAAAGATCAGGTGTCTGGCCGCATAGCCTATAACTGGCGCGATGACTGGGTCACTACTACCTCAGGCAATGGCACGGGGAACCTGCCTATTTACAGCAGGGCCTATGGGCAACTGGATGCTTCGGTAAGTTATGACATCAATCCGCAGTTTTCGGTAACCCTGGCAGCGGTAAATCTGCTGGATGAAACCAATGAGTCCTATCAGGGCTTTGAAAACCGGCCGCGAGACTATGTATTGAACGATCGCCGTTTAAGCCTGCGGGTAGGTATGACGTTCTAATGAACAAGGCACCTTCCCACGGCTTAGTACGCGTTAAACCGCTATCGGTAGCAACCCGCGCGGTGGGTAAGGTGCTGGGCTTTTATTACGTAGGAACAACAAATGGCCGATAACACCTTTCTGGAACATATTGTAATTGTGGGCGGCGGTACGGCCGGTTGGATGGCCGCAGCCGCGCTCAGTCGTGTGTTGGAACAGCATTCCTGTGCTATCACCGTTATTGAACCCTCAGGTATCGCGCCGGTAGGCGTGGGGGAAGCCACCATACCACCGATACGGTTGTTTAATCAGATGTTGGGCGTTGATGAAGCGACGTTTTTGCGCGAAACACAGGGTACCTTTAAGCTGGGCATTGAGTTTGAAAATTGGCGTGAACAAGGTCATAGCTATTTTCACCCGTTTGGTCGCTACGGGGCCGACCTGGACACGGTAGCGTTTCACCAATATTGGCGAAAGCTGCATCAACAGGGTTATCAGCCCACCCTGGCGGATTTCAGTCTGGCCACCCTGGCTGCGCGGGCAAACAAATTCAGGTTGCCTGACAACGACCGGCACTCGGTTTTTTCGAATATCTCTTACGCGTATCATTTTGATGCGACCCTATATGCGGCGTGGCTAAAAAAATATGCGCTGGCCCGTGGGGTGAAAGTTATTGATGACACGGTCGACAAGGTTTTGCTACACCCAAAAACCGGTTTTATAGAAGCCCTGTCCCTGCGCCATTCGGCCCTACTGAAAGCGGATTTTTTTATCGATTGCAGCGGCTTTAAAGGTGTATTGATAGAGCAGGCTCTGCATACCGGTTATGACAACTGGCAAAGCCTACTGCCATGTGACCGGGCTATCACTGTTACTACCGCCCGCTTAGACCCGCTCCCGCCATTTACTCGCAGTATTGCCCAGCCCGCCGGCTGGCAGTGGCAGATACCGTTGCAGCATCGTACGGGCAATGGCCATGTGTACTGTAGTCAGTTTATGAGTGACGACGAGGCTTTGACATGCTTGTTGCGCCAGTTACCTGGCGCACCGATTAGCGAGCCCCGGCGGCTATCTTTTACCACGGGCAAACGCAAGAAATTCTGGAATAAAAACTGTTTGGCACTGGGGTTAGCGGCCGGCTTTATGGAGCCGCTGGAGTCCACCAGTATCCACCTGATTCAAACCGCGCTAGCCAAGCTTATGAAAGCCTTTCCCGACAAAACGTTTGATCCGGTGGATATCGACGAATACAACCGGATGGCTGAGACAGAGTTTGTGCGCATTCGTGATTTTCTGGTTTTACATTATCACGCTAACCAGCGGCAGGATGGGGCATTTTGGCAGCACTGTGCCAGCCAATCCATACCCGATACCCTGGCCCATAAATACGCCCTGTACAAAAGTCGGGGAAGGGTTTTTCGTTATGACGAAGAGCTATTTAGCGATAGCAGCTGGGTCGCGGTTTTTGAGGGGCAGGGGGTAATACCGCGGCGCTACGACCCCTTAGCCGATACGTTTGCCCATGATCGGCTGCTGCGTACCTGTGAAAAGATGCGAGCAACGCTGCAGGCAGGGGTTCAGGCTATGCCCGGGCATGACGCGTTTTTACAGCATTATTGTAAGCCACCCAATGTCGTTAACACTCCTATTGGGTATCGGTAGCACACCCGAACTAACACTTTGTTTTGTAAATAATAAAATAGCAGGAAGCCAGGTGAATAAAGCAATATATCAAACAGCGAGACAGTGGTTATTTCTGGCCGGGGCAGGGCTGCTTAGCAGCGGTTGCCACAGTGTCTATAGCACCGCGCAATCTAGTGCTAATGCCAGTGCAAGTGACACGCAGCCGGTTGTTGCATCAGCCAACCGAGCCTTACCCCGCATCCAAACTCACAACGGTCGCCATAGGCTACTGGTAGACGATAAACCCTACCTGATGTTGGCGGGTCAAACTAACAACTCGGCGAATTATCCGCACGCGCTGGATAAAGTATGGCCGGTTATCAAACAGCTCAACGCGAACACGCTAGGTATTCCGGTGGCCTGGGAGCAAATTGAGCCGGTCGAAGGAGAGTTCGATTTTTCTTTTTTAGATGCGCTTATTGCGCAGGCTAAAGCGCAGGATGTCCGGGTGGTGCTACTTTGGTTCGCCAGTTGGAAAAACAACGCCCCGCACTACGCGCCGGCTTGGGTAAAACTGGATAATCAACGCTTTCCCAGGGTAATAGACAAGCAGGGCAAAGTGCTAAATTCCCTGTCGCCGCATGGTTTGAACACGCTGGCTGCGGATAAAAAGGCGTTTAGCCGCCTGATGCGGTACCTGCAGGAACATGACCGCGATCACCAGGTTATTATGGTGCAGGTAGAAAACGAAGTGGGGACCTACGGGAGCAAGCGGGATTACAGTGCAACAGCACAACAGATATTTGAAGGGCCCGTACCCCAGGCGCTATTAAAAGCGCTAAATAAACAGCCCGGCACCTGGGAAGACGTATTTGGTAAACACGCCGATGAAACCTTCCATGCCTGGCATATCGGCCGGTATGTCGATGAAATTGCGCAGGCCGCAAAGCACATTAAACCCTTACCCATGAATGTTAATGCGGCGCTACGTAATCCGTTCAATCCTGGCGACGGTTACTCTATGGGTGGGCCTACTGACAATATGCTTGACGTCTGGAAAGCCGCAGCGCCCCATATCGATATGCTATCGCCGGATATTTACTTTCGCGACCATCGTACGGTGAACAAAGTATTATCGTTGTATGCCCGACCCGATAACCCTTTGTTTGTAGCCGAAATAGGTAACGATCAACCCTATGCCCGTTACCTGTTCGATACATTGGGTTTCCAAGGTATCGGCTTCGCGCCATTTGGCATGGACTATACCGATTACGCCAATTTTCCCTTAGGTGCAAAAACCGTAAACGACGCGACTATTGCGCCTTTTGCGGAAATTTTTAATCTGTTCAGACCTATGCAGGAGGCCTGGGCAGCCTTGAGTTACCAACACCCTGTGTATGGGTTCTCTGAAGCCCCTCCCCACGATGAAAGTCAACAAATATGGAATGCCCAGGATTCCGGTAAGCCCACCGCTGGTGAAGCTGAACAGCCAGCCTATACGCAGACCGCGGATCTGGGACTGTGGGATGTCGAAATTACTTACGGGCGCGAGATGTTCTGGATAAATCCCCCTACGGGCAATCAGCCTGCCTCCGGTGGCGTGAGCATTATTAAACTCAGTGATAGCGAATTTCTGGTAACCGGGTTACGGGCCAGGGTGACATTTACTGGATCAGCAGAACTTGATGGTCAGCCCACCATGATAAAGCGGGTAGAAGAAGGCCATTTTGAAGGGCAACAGTGGGTTTTCGAGCGCGTTTGGAACGGCGATCAAACCGACTGGGGACTTAATTTTACCGATACGCCGCATATTCTCAAAGTCTCGCTGGCAACCTATCAGCATCATTAATTTATTTTTTATTGTTACCAAGGAAGTTATTTATGAAAACATCTTCACTCCCCACTGTCAGTACTTTAGGGCTGGCGATATGCGCCGCGCTATCGTTACCAGCATGCCAGCCAACCCACACGGACACGGCGCAAACTGCCACCCAGCAACAGGCTAGAGCGCAAGTTAAAAAAATTGCTGACGGAGTGGTGGTTTCCCCAGCGCAAGGACAGGCAAAAGCCGTACGTATTCAGGTTTATCAGGATGATATTTTTCGTATTACCAGCATGGCCCATGACGACTTCAGTAAAGTGGCCAAAAGCATTCAAGTTGTCGCTGAGGCGGGCGGCGACTTTGAGGTTACGCAGAATGCCGAGAATGTGGTAGTCAGCACCGCCAAAGGACAAGCTCGGGTTAGTCTTAACGATGGCCGGGTAAGTATTGTAGATAAAAACGGAACCACCTTATTGGCAGCCAAAAACAGTGGGCAGTTTGGCCCGGTTACCGCTGATCCTGAGCCGGTCAAAGAAAACAGCCAGGTTGCAAAGCACTACGCGCTAACCCAGCAATGGAATGAGGGGGTGTCGGAAAATCTGTTTGGCTTGGGACAACATCAAAATGGGCTGGTAAACCTGAAACAACAAAATGTGTTCTTAACCACCCACAACCTGGAAATTACCATTCCGTTTTTAGTGTCGGATAAGCACTATGGTATTTTGTGGGACAATGCTTCCCAATCACACTTTGGTAATCCCGAGGGCCTCAAACCGCTTAATGAAGACCTTGATCTCTATACTGCAGAAGGCACGAAAGGGGGCCTTACCGCCCGCTATTATGATGGCGACAAACTCCTTTTAACCCGCGAAGAAACAGGCCCCGACTATCAATTTCTTGCCCATAATACTACCCGGGAAACGCCTTTCCCTGCGCAGCTCGGTGAGGTAACTGAACCCAGGATTGTCTGGAGCGGGAGCCTGGAAGCTAAACAAACCGGCAGACACACTTTGAAAATGTACAGTAGTGGTTACGCCAAACTGTCCCTCAATAACGAGGTCGTACTGGATCGCTGGCGGATGAACTGGAACCCGTGGTATCACGATGTCACGGTAGATATGACAAAAGGGCAAAAGGTACCGGTTGAAATAGAGTGGGATTCACAGGGAGGCTATCTGGCGCTAAACCATATCGGGCCTACCGATCCTGCCAACGCCGCATCAGTATCGTTAAGCTCTGAAACCGGCCGGGCGATTGATTATTATGTTGTTTTGGGCGACGACTATGACGACATTATCGGCGGCTATCGTCAGCTTACCGGTAAGGCCGTATTACTGCCCAAGTGGGCATATGGCTTCTGGCAAAGCCGCGAACGGTATAAAAATCAGCAGGAAGTGGTAGATACTGTTAAGCAATATCGTCAGCGAGATATTCCACTGGATAACATTGTCTTAGACTGGAGTTACTGGCCGCAAGATGCCTGGGGCAGCCACAAGTTTGACCAAACTCACTTCCCTGAACCGCAAAAAATGATAGATCAGGTGCATAAACTGGACGCCAATATTATGATTTCAGTATGGCCAAAGTTTTACGCCAGCACCGATAATTACAAAGAGCTGGATGCCAAAGGGTATATGCTAAACCGCAATGTCAAGGTAGAGCAAAATCTGGACTGGATTGGCCCGGGCTATTTAAATGGCTTTTATGACCCCTATCCCCAGGAGTCACAGCAGATATTTTGGCGGCAGCTTGATGAAAACCTTAATAGCAAAGGTATCGATGCATGGTGGCTGGATGCCTCTGAGCCGGATATTCACTCTAATTTATCGTATCAAAAACGCAAAGAAAATATGACTGGACTGTCGGTAGGTACCGGGGCCCAATACTTCAATAGTTACGCCGTGCCCAATGCAGAAGGCGTGTATAAGGGTGAACGGGAGAGCGATCCGGAGAAACGGGCGTTTATTCTTACCCGTAGTGGTTTCGGTGGTATCCAGCGTGCCGCCGCGGCTATCTGGAGTGGCGATACCGTTACGCGCTGGTCAAATCTAAAAGAACAGATTGCAGCAGGTGTGGGTACTGGCCTATCGGGCATGCCTAACTGGACGATGGATATCGGCGGGTTTACCCCCGAAAATCATTACCGTTATGCAGATGGCACCGATGTTGGGCACTTTTCACAAATGGATAAGGAGTATCAACAGCAATGGCAGGAAATAAACCTGCGATGGTTCCAGTTCGGTGCGTTCGTGCCATTATTTCGCTCCCACGGTCAAAACCCTTACCGCGAAATTTATAACATTGCCGATGAAGGCACGCCAGTGTACAACTCGATGGTCTATTACACCCGGCTACGTTATCGCCTGTTACCTTACATTTATAGTGAAGCAGGCAAAATGTATGACCAACACAACACGCTGATGCGTGGTTTAGTAATGGATTTTGCTGACGATGAAAAGGCCCTGAATATAAATGATGCCTATATGTTTGGCCCGGCCTTATTGGTTAACCCGATATACGAGGCAGGGGCGACCACCCGCGAGGTGTATTTGCCCGCGAACACCCAATGGTATGATTTTTATACCGGTAAAGCTTACCAAGGGGGACAGACCATTACCGCCGCGGCCCCGCTAAATCGTATACCGTTGTTTGTGCGGGCCGGCGCTATACTGCCAACCGGGCCAGCCATCCAAACTGTTTACGAGAAGCCGGATGCACCTTATTTACTGACGATCTACGCGGGGGCCAATGGCGACTATACGCTGTACCAGGATGACGGGAAAAGCTACGATTATGAGCAAGGTAAATCCAGCCTTGTGCGGATTCAATACGATGATGCCACCCGCACCGTAACGTTGCATAAGCGGGTAGGCGCCTATGACAGTATGACCCCACAACGGGAATATCGTATCAGACTGATTGATGGAGCGACTGAGTCAGCCACTAACTGGGATACCGAAGGGGCCACGACCTTGCTCTATAAGGGCGAAAAAATAAGTACCATGTTATAGGAATTCACACAACGGCCTGTCAGCATGTTGCTGGCAGGCGTTTATACCAAGGAAAAACCAACTATGCCAATACGTATAGCCTGGGCCGTTTTAAGTGTGGTGTTCGCCAGCGGGGCCATTGCCACGCCTGCTGCACTTGTGAGCAACGGCGCGATAGCTGATAACGTCAGTGTGTCACTGCATGATACTATTAACCACAGAAAGGTTGGGGCGCAGACCACGGCCTTACCCGGCGATACTATGGTGGTAAACCACAGTGCTGGTTTACTGGATATAGCATTTAAAGATAGCTGGAGCTCGCAGTTATTGTTCAGCCTGCCGACAGCGTTTATCCCCCAGGCGCAAACCAGCCTTGAACTTACGGTCAATCCCGTGTCTATGGATAAAGCGGCATTCGGGGTTAGCCTGAATTGTGCTGGCCACTGCAACCGTACCCTGCGCCTGCGCGAGTGGGCCATGGCCCATATTGGTCAAGGCTGGCAAACGTTGCGTATCCCTTTAACCTGCCTGCAGGGAGCCCGCTCAGCTAACCACCCCGGGGAGGAAGTAAACGAGCCAGCCAACCTTTCCCTACAAGCACCGGTTCAAGTAGGTTTGCAACTTGGCGGAGAAGGACAGTTACAATTGAAGTCAGTTAAATTTACCCATCAGCCCGCGACGCTAAACTGCGTAGAAGATCGGCAACTGGCCACCACCCCCGCGCCGCTGAACGAGTATTGGTCGGCCAGCTGGTGGATACAACGTCATGAACAAAAGTTGGCTGAAGCCCATCGCCACAAGGTGGACTGGGTAATGCTGGGGGACTCTATTACGCAAGGGTGGGAAAGTCAGGGTAAACAGGTCTGGCAACAGCATTTTGGCAAGATTAATACGTTGAATTTGGGCTTCGGCGGCGATCGCACTGAAAATCTGTTGTGGCGGCTTGAACATGGCGAGCTGGATGCGGTGAAGCCAAAGCTGATCACTATTATGATTGGCACTAACAACACCGGCCACCGGCAAGACAGCCCGCAGGCAATAGTCGAAGGCGTAAACCGGATAATCTCATTAGTAAAAGACAAGCAGCCCGCTGCCACTATCGTTTTGTACGCCATTTTTCCCCGTGGGGCGGATGATCAGGATGAGCTGCGGCAGAACAACCAACATACCAACCAGCAGTTGGCGGCTCTGGCGGAGAAATTCGGCATCAGGTTTATTGATATTAATAACGCTTTTGTGTCTGCAAATGGCACTTTGAGTACTGATATTATGCCGGACCTATTACACCCTAATGCAGCGGGCTACCAAATATGGGCCGATTCGCTTAAAACGCTGGCGGCACAATATATTACCGAACAGCAGGGCTAGTATGATGAGCGGACTTTGCATATTAATGGTGGTCGTGGGGTTGCTGGCTGCCCCTGGCCTGGCGCACGCGCAGGCTATTAACCCGTTTACCGCTGCCCGCGACACGGCCCAACCAGTAACCTATACCAACCCAATCATTCCCGGTTTTTATTCAGATCCGAGCGTGGTGCGGGTGGGGGATGATTATTACCTGACAACCAGTACCTTTGAATATTTTCCAGCGTTACCCATATTTCATAGCCGGGATCTGGTTAACTGGCAGCAAATAGGTCATGTGGTGGAGCGGCCGGAACAGTTGCCTGAAGGTGTCGATATTTATGCGCCGACTTTACGTTTTCACGATGGCACGTTTTACCTTATCACCACTAACATAAATCGTGGTGGTAACGTTATTATGCACGCACAAAACCCGGCGGGGCCGTGGTCCGATGCGGTCTGGATAGATCTGCCAGGCATCGATCCGGATTTGTTTTTTGATGACGATGGCAAGGTTTATAGCATCGGTTCTGACTTTGAGCTGGCGCAGATAAATCCCCAAACCGGTGAGATTATCAGCCGCAGTGGGCCGGTGTGGGCCACCACCGGTGGGCGTTATGCAGAAGCGCCCCATCTATACAAAAAAGATGGTTGGTATTATTTGCTGGCGGCTGAAGGAGGCACAGAGGAAGCCCATTCTGTTACCATCGCCCGAAGCCACAAGATAAGCGGGCCATATTACAGTAATCCGGCTAATCCGATTTTAACCCATGTGAACCGAGCGGGTCAGCAAAACCCTATTCAGGGGGTTGGGCATGGCGATTTGGTAGAAGATCATACCGGACGCTGGTGGTTATTGTTTCATGGCTATCGTACGGTAATAGAGGGTGGGGTACATCATACCCTGGGACGAGAAACAATGCTGGCGCCCGTTAGCTGGCCAGCGTTTGGCTGGCCGCAGATTAACGGTAACGGCACCGTAACGCCCACTATGCAGACGGCTACGTTACCCTTAAAGCCCATAGCGACCGCCGCGCGCAGTACCGATTTTACCGCGCCGCTGGGTTTAGCATGGAATTATGTTCAATACCCGGCCCCGGAACGCTACAGGCTGGACGAACAAGCAGGCACCCTCACGCTAAACGCTACCGCAGGTGTACTGGAAAATCCAGGCTCACAGCCAACCTTTATAGGGCAGCGGGTAACCGACCCTTATTTTACCGCTACTGCCACCTTAACATTCACACCTGCCGCGCACGAACAAGCAGGATTAACCTTGCTAAACAACGGTGCGCACTTTGATATCATGTTGGTCAATGTTGCAGGTGAAATTAACGCGCAGGCAATTTTACGCTTTGGTGAGGTTGAACATCGCAGTAAAGCCGTCCCGCTAGCTGGCGATACCACGAACTTAGTAATTAAAGGGCGTCGGGACCATTATGAGTTTGGGGTTATTGAGGATAATCAGTATCAAAAACTTGAGACGGTAAGCGCCCGTTACATAAGCTCAGAAACCGTAGGCGGATTTACCGGAACGTATATCGGATTATATACCGTAAGCCCTCATTCGCTACCCACCCCCGCTATATATAGCAAGTTTACTTACACTAAGGACCAAGAATCAGCGACTGTGTCTGATGATTAAACCAGCCAGCAGGCGAACAGCCGCTTGCGCCAACCTAAGGGGCCGCGTGGATATTCATTTTGTACACCGCGTTGCCCAGGGGCGTAATACAGTTAACGGGTGACGCAGGTAGATGGGTGTAGGCTATCGGATTACGTGCACGGGGCGGGCGCCCCATGCACGTGAATACACTTATAATTTAACCAGTAACTTGCCTTTGTTTTTACCTTCAAATAACAGGTTAAGCCCTTCCATTGCACTGGTCAGCCCCTCAATAACATGAGAGCGGTATTGTATCTGACCTTTTTGCACGTAGGGGGCAAGCTGGCCTACCAGCTCACTGGCCTTATGCAAATGATCCGGCATCGCAAAGCCCTGAATCATGACCCGTTTCTTAATAAGCGGCAACCAATTGGGACCCGGTGATGGTTCATCAGCCTGATAATCGGCTATCATGCCACATACCACTACCCGGCCATGCTCTGCCATACGGTTCACCACATGCTTTTGAATTTCGCCGCCGGTATTTTCAAAATAAATATTCACCCGGTCCGGTGTGAGGCTTTCGAGTTTTTGCGCCAAATCATCTTTTTTATAGTTGATAGCCCCATCAAAGCCCAGCTCGTTAGTGATCCAGTCGGCTTTTTCATCACTGCCTACTACCCCGATAACCCTTAGCCCGTCAGCTTTAGCAATTTGACCTACAATTGAGCCTACTGAACCGGCAGCCCCGGTAACCACCAAAGTCTCACCGGACTGTGGTTTGCCAATGTTCATCAATCCCTGGGTGGCCGTTAAGCCGGGTAAACCGAATACGCATAATGCCGTTTCTTCATCTATCCCATCCTGAACTTTATTCAGGCCTTGTCCGTCGCTCACCAGATATTCACGCCAACCCATCATTCCCATCACCAAATCGCCTTCGGCAAAATCAGGATGATTAGAAGTAATGACCTTACCTACGCCGCTTGAACGCATGACATCACCAAGTTCAACGGGGGGAATATAGCTTTCTTCGTCAGCGGTCATCCAGCCAAGCATGGCTGGGTCAAGTGACATATGCGTCTGCTTTACCAGAATCTCATTGTCGCCGGGCTGTGGAACATCACGTTCAACAACTTCAAATAAATGCTCGCCGATTTTGCCGTCTTCAGGACGCTGCTTAAGTAGAATTTCTGTATTTTTCGCCATAATTGTCTCCATGGGTTGAATTGCCATTCTTACGGCAGTGGCGGCGCAGCAGACCAAAATCAATGGATAACCACAAATAAGCGCGGCAAAACCGATGAATAGCAGACCACTACGGCCAGCGGTGAATAAGGTATGCTCGACGGTAGATGGGGAGACTAAACGGGGGCGGGTAATACATAGATTGACGACAGGCATATTCAGCCTGGGCCGCGTGAAACCTGAACCTTACTGTAAAGCCGTGACGCGTTAGTCCCTGAAGGCTTGCCCCCCGAATTTGCTTTACAACCTCACTTTGCCAACTCGCTTTATGAACTTACGTTATAAAATAGCTCAGGGGGTAAATAGCTCAGGGGTAAACAGCTCAGGGGTAAACAGCCCAGAGGTAAATAGCCCAGAAGATATATCGGTAAGCCGCGGGTACATTTACCCTGCAAACCTTTTGTAAAATAGCCCAGCAAATACTGCGTGGGTGAAATGGGTAACTGAAAGACACAGGGTAAGTACCTGATCACTTTCCCTTCTTTTGCTTGCCTTCCTGGACCTGAAGCAAGCCTTACCTGGCGAAGCGCCAGGCGATAGGCTCCGCATAGCCCTCAGTTTCGGGGCGTTAACCCAGAATCTTGCCAGCGCGGGAAACGACGTACCTAACTACCCCAGGCGGTGAGGCCGTGTTGCTTTCTTGCTTACGCAACATCTAACCTACCTACTTTATTAGGTACCCAGCCTGCTTAATAGCCATCCAAGCACCGCATGCCACAGGTATGAAGGGTGGCCGTTTCATTTTTACCCATGGCGCAGCCTTGTTGACTAGGGATTTTCCGAGGCTATCTGGCGAATAGCCTGCGCTAATTCATCAGGTTCCTGGGCACCGGAAATCAGGTATTTGTTGTTGATTATAAAGGCGGGCACAGAACTTACCCCAGCTTGCTGGTATTGCTGCTCTTCTCGACGCACATCATCGCCAAACTGATCAGAATCCAGCACCTGTTTCGCTTGCTCGGTATCTAACCCGGCAGCTTTAACACAGTCAAGCAATACGCTGTGCTCGCCTACCGGTTTCGCGTCACCAAAATAAGCATCAAATAAAGCGAGTTTCATTGGCGTCTGACTATTGTGCGTCGCAGCCCATTTTACCAAACGGTGAGCATCGAAGGTATTGGCCGTGTAACGGCTTTCCATTTTGTCAAAATGCAATCCTAACTCGCTAGCAATCGTCATCATTTGGCGTTGAGAGTCATTTATTTGCTCTTCTGTCGCCCCGTATTTGCGACACAATGCGGGTACGATAGGTTCTGGTGTGGCGTCAGGATCAGGATTAAGCTCAAATGCGCGCCAGGTGAGGGTGGTACTAACTTCAGGAAGTTGTTCTAACGCCTGTTGTAATCTGCCATAGCCGATGGCACACCAGGGGCAGGCGACATCAGAAACCAGATCGATAGTAATATCAGTCATAAATTACCTTAACAATGGTTGGTCTGGCCGGTATGTTTAACGAAGCCAGACGCAGAAAGTTGCTTATGTGCGTTACTTAGATATGCGGATGACTTGGCTATACGCAACCAGCGGGACGGGCCAAAATGCCGTTTATTTATGGTTAATCTACCGGCCGGGGGTAGTAGTCAGGTAACTGATCCTTTTATACTAGCTATGGTATTGATATTTATGTGAACATAGCCGCCTATGGTAGGGCTGGCCCGCGTGACGCAGGCGATGACGCTCTCTCGATGCTCTATGGCTTAACGTATTACGCTAACAACGATAAACCATAGGGTCAGCAACAGGAAAAGCAGTATTGGAATCTTCTACGCATTTTAGTCTGGTCAAGTTAGATAAACCCCATATTCGACGGGCCAGAGTATTCTCTGGTATCAGTCCCAAAGCAATGCGACGGGTGTTTGGTGCCTGGTTGGCGTTTGTCGCGGTGGTTGGCCTGCTGGTTTTCCTGGCGCCCGGGTTAAGTACTACGTTTATTTTAACCACCGTTGCAATGCTTATTGTGTTTACGGTGGCGATGTTTGCGCAAAGCAGGATTGCCGAGGGCTGGCCGGCCGTTCTGGTAGACCAGGATATGCTGTATGTGGTACGCGACCCGTATAAGCGTGAATTTTTTCAATTGCCCCCTTCACTGGTAACCAGTGTAGAGTCCACCTTAATTAAACCTAATAAAAAAGCCATTGCCTTGTTGCTGGATACCGCGCAGCTGACTGAATCGGATATCGAGATGCTTAACCAGGCAGTATGGCCCCGAGATGACCGCTTATTGGCGTTGGCTCATTTTATCAGCCGGGATAAAGCCTGTGCAGACATAAGCCAGTATATTAGCCGTTACCGCCGTTGAGCACTGCACCGGCTTGTATCGACCAAACCTAATAGCCACCACGCCTGCTTTAAAATAAGTTAGCTGCTATTGCTGCGTCAGGGCCAACCTCGGGGACCTACGGGTAGCGATGATACAGGCTCGTAATCCTGTAGCCTGCTTTGCGTGCTGCGTTAAATCCTGCGCAGCCAATGCTCACATTTGGGGTGTTGCCTTGATATGGAAGCTAACACCCTCCCTGCATCATCCTTACTGAATTCTTTTTCCCAATAAAAAATGTTTGCGGTACAAATATTTACATTTTGAGTGCGTTTTTATAACCGGTGGTGGTACTGTAGGGCACACAAATTGCCTAATCAACGTTATGTACACTATTGCGTATTCTGGCGTATCTTGTACTTAGCTCTACAAAATAGGAAGTGGGGCTCTGGGCTGCAATCATATAGTGTTGTGCGCAGAGCGAGTCCCCATCAGCATGTCACTCGCTTAGCGAAACAGCTATATGACTATAACGAAAGGAGCGGGAACACATGCTCGGTAAACAGGTATTACACATTTTGGTAGTAGAAAACGATCCGGTCACGGCGAGTTCTATCACCCGGGTGATGACAGGGTTAGGCTGGCAAGTCGACTTTGCCGCCAGTGGGCGAGCCGCACAAAAGCTGCATCTAGAAAAAGAGTATGATGTAGTGTTACTGGATGTGGCGCTGCCCGATGTGGAAGGCACACAGTTATGTGCGCAAATAAAGCAACAACAACCCAGCCCGCCGGTACTTTTTATCAGTGCCACTGAGAAGGGTGTGGCAACCTTACCGCACCACCCGGGGGACGATATTGCACCGGATGTTTCAGACATAAAAGATATTATTGCGCGCTGTCAGGCTTTGGCGACCAGTGCCAGCTTCCCGGTCAGCGCCTGACAGCGCAAAACCGGGGAGCTTGATAAGAGGTTACTGCTGGTGAACTTCCGGGCTGGCTGTTTTACTGGTTTGTGGGGCTGAAGACGATTCACAGGGTTCGCATTTACGGGTTAGCTGCAAAGCGGTGTAAAGTGGAAAATGGTCAGAACCATAGCCTGGCAATCTTTTTATTTCCACTAAGTCAAAATGATCAGAGTGAAACACATGGTCCAGCGGCCAGCGGATAAGTTTATGTTTGGCATGAAAAGTATTAAAGAAACCGCGGCCCCGGCGTGGATCTCTGGCGTGACTTAACTTCCTGAATTTCCTGGTAGTGGGCGACCAGGCGACATCGTTTAGATCGCCGGCGATAATTACCGGCCGGGCTTCTTCCACAATTTCCTGACCCACAATGGTCAGTTCCTGGTCACGGGGGCCCGCTGTCTCGTTTTCAGTGGGACTAGGCGGTTTAGGATGCAACAAATACACAACAACCGGCTCCCCATCTATTTCGATAGTGACCTGCATTGAAGGCACATCGTCTTCGACTATATAACGTACCGCTTCTTCTTTGAATGGCAAGCGGCTATACAAATGCATGCCGTAAAGATTCTCCAGCGGGCACGCAAGGCGATAGGGATAATCATCATGTATTGGCTGTAAGGCATCTTCCCAGTCTTTGTTACTTTCCAGCGTGACCAGCATATCGGGTTTGCGCTGCTCAACCAGCTCAATTAAGCCCTGATAATTATCGTTGTGCATATAAACATTGCTGGTCATTACGCTAAATACGCGGTCCTGGCGAGGCTGTTTTATACGGGTCACTTCGCGGGGGCCAAGTGGCGTGTAGGGAAATATCCAGCCAATCTGGTAGGCAATACAGCCAGCTAACAGGGCCATGAATAAATAGGCACTGGTCTGCACTTCCATCATATACAGATAGGCGCCCCAGCCAGCCATACAGAAGAGCATAATAACGATCTGCTGTACCCGGGGAAATTCCCATACGCGGATAAGCCAGTGCTCGCCAGGTAAGTGGGGAGCAATGGTGGTAAACACCATTAATAAACTCAATAAACAAAGTACTTCGAACATGTCGTGCTTCCTATACCAACGCGCGTGCCGTGGTGATCGATAAGTTAAGGCACATGCCTTGGGTAACTTGGATTGTTACGCGGCATCGCCGGTTAGGTTCACCCTTCTTTAGTAGATACAACGAAAGACAGCCAAAACTAAGACAATATTACGTTATTCATACGTAAACCTTGCAAAATCTAATTAATAAGTGCTAGCGCTGTAATTTCCTATTATACTTATTATTCAATAAGATAGCATGTATTTAAGCAGGTTGGCACATTGCTGGCATCAACAGAGTATACATTGACAAAGGAGAGTTCATTATGAAACGTACACTACTGTCTTTACTGGTAGCTGGCATGGTAAGCACTAACGTAGCTGCCGCTGATATGCAGTCAGAAAATAACTGGGAAAAAGGGGCGAAAGACGCCTGGATTGATGGCAAAGCAGAAGCAACTTTATTGTTTAACGGCAATCTCAATTCGTTTGATATTAATACCGATGTGAAAAACGGCAAAGTCGTATTAACCGGTAAAGTGAAAAACACGGTTGATAAAAAGCTGGCTGAAGAGCTGGTGGAAAATATTGAAGGCGTAACTTCGGTTGACAATAAACTGTCCGTGGTCAGCGACAGTGACATGTATGCTGAAGGTGAAAACCACGATATGAAAGATGATATGGAGCAAAAAGCTAACGATGCAGGCAGCGAGTTAACGGATGCTAAAATAGCTACCGTTATCAAAACCCGCTTGTTAATGGACTCTGATATCTCCGGTTTTGACATTGATGTGGATGTTGAAGCAGGCAATGTTACGTTAACCGGTTTGGTTAAAACGGATGCAGAACGTCAGTTAGCGGTAGAAATTGCTAAAAATGCTTCTGATGTCAAGAATGTTGAAGATAATCTTCAACTTAAACAAAAGTCAGCGATGAATTAATTTCCCGTTAATCGAGTATCCCTGGAATATAAGGCGGCATCTTTGATGCCGCTTTTTTTTGTTTGCAAAAAAACGACGGTGAAAAGCCTGCCCGCTGCTGACATTTCATAATTGTGTAAGATCGGCATGTAAATATTTCCCGGTAGTGGGGAGAAGTTATAAACCCCGCTAAAGTTGCGCTTTTCATAAAACTGCAACTTTTTCTGTAGGCTTTGCTGGATATGGGTTTGCGCCCTGTCTATTTTGTAATGTGAAGTTGGTGCAATCCTTGAATACCTTTAGGTATCAGGAATGAAAAATAGCCCGAGTCTGCTGTTTTTATTCAATGGAAATGCATCAAATAATATTGAGGGATATTCAATGAAGCTGTTAAAAACTAAGCGCTATGCTAAACCGGAAAACCGTTTCCAGCAGTATCTGCAAAGCCAGCCTGTGTTCAACTGGTTTGATCGTTACGATGATAAGAAAAACGCCGAGCCCGTCTCTTACCCTGAAACTTCCCAAAGTATGAGTTGGATAGCGAAGCGAGTGGGTGAATAGCTCATACCGGCTGGTTGGCCAAGGCGGGAGTATACCGTCTGCTATCGCCAATGCCATGAGTCTTAACGTCTCTAAACCTAAGATAGCTTTTGCTATTAGGAAGCCTTTAACCTGAGGTAGCTTGGCTCCCCTTAATAAATGTATTACTCAATCGCCGTCACCGGCTGGCGACGGCTTTATAAGCAGGGTAACCTGCAATACAATCGCTTGAACCCATATTAGAAGGCCTGACGCTTGGCAACACGCCTCTAACGACACAAAGAGCCTTCAGCGAGATAGAGAGCCTTCAGCGCAATACAGTGCCTTCAGCGAGATAAAGAGCCTTTAGCGGAATAAAGAGCCTTCAGCGAGATAAAGAGTCTTCAGCGGAATAAAGAGCCTTCAGCGAGATAGAGAGCCTTCAGCAAAATAAAGAGCCTTCAGCGAAATAAAGTGCCTTCAGCGAGATAAAAAGCCTTTAGCGCAATACAGCGCCTATAGCATATTTCAAAGCGCAGACAAACGTAGAAGGTAAGAAGGAACCTGGATAATTTGTTAACGCACCCAGCTCCCGTACTATTTCCGCAGTGTCACCGCCTAATCGCCGCACTATTGCTTATGGCGTAATCTGCATGCAGCTGACAATACACATGTGTTACTACGTATTGGCATTTGGTATGTGGAGCGGGGCGAAGTGGTCAGGCCGGGCTCCATCGTCAGTAGGAACAATGAGCCAAAGCAGTAACCTAAATTTGTTGTGCAGTGAATATGGGTTAAATGTCGGTATACGGCCACACTTTGCTATCCATAGGTTATCCTTCGTATCCCCTGACACCTATTGGCGCAGGCGACAGCCATGTCCTGGTTGAGGGGGACGGTGATCGCATGGATTTTTCAGTGGGCTCTATTGCACCGTAGAGGAAAATAGCACCAATGGCGCGACGGCGCGGATTAAAGCGATCAATATAGCCATGGTGAGCGTATTGAAATTTATAAAAAAGATCAGGATGTTGCACTGTATTAAATAATGGTGGTGCAGCAGGTAAAAGACAACTAACTGGATGGATTGTTTGTGGTTAAATCGGTTTCTCATTTACTGACACTGGTACTGACACTTTTTGTGTTAGGTGGCTGTTCCAGCACTACTCAGGCGCCCCCCTCTACAGATACATCTACCCGGCAAAGTACCCCCGCCAACCCCGATAACCCCGAACCAAACGATGCCGTTGAGCAGCTCAATAGCGGTAAAAAGGTTAAAGTCGAAACCAGCCAGGGCACCATCGAAGTTGAACCCACGGTGGTGGCTATTACCGATGCTCAGGCGCCGGCCGGGCAGTCTTCATCACAGGTTTACTACAATGACCCCTGGGAAGACTTTAACCGCAGCATGTTCACGTTTAATCATTACCTCTATAGTTACGTGCTCATTCCGGCCTCTGACGGCTATCATTATTTAGTGCCGGCAACTGTTCGCGATAAAATCGGTAATGCATTTGATAACATTCGGGAGCCGCTCAATTTGCTAAATAACCTTGCCACAGGTGAATTTGATGAGGCGGGAGCTAATTTAAGCCGGTTTCTCATTAATTCAACGGTGGGCTTGTTTGGTTTATTTGACCCGGCGTCTCACTGGTTTGATATTGCGCCACACAAACAAACAATAGCCGATACCTTGTTTCATTATGAGGTAGGCGCTGGGCCCTATCTGGTTTTGCCGGTATTAGGTCCAAGTGATTCAAGAGGAGCGTTTTCGACCGTTTCAGAAGGTTTCATTCACCCGGTAAATCAATTGATAGATACACCACAGTCTTACCAGATCAGAGCTTTTGACGGTTTTGATGACTTCTCTGATCAATCAGAGACCTATCAAAGCCTTTATAATAAGGCTAACGACCCATACCTGTATTTCCGTAATCAGTATATACAGGGGCAACGCCGCGACGAGTATTTCTATTACAAAGAGCAGCAAAATGAAGAATAAACTTGCCCAATTTATTGTCAGCAGTCGCTGGGCAATTATCGCGGTATTCGCTGTACTTCTGGTACTTGCTATCAGTCAGTTAGGCAAATTTAAAATTGACGCATCAGCCGATACGCTGTTGGTAAAAGACAATAAGTTATTTATTGAAAATCAGTTGGCCAATCAGGTTTTTTCGCCTGATGAATTTATTTTACTGGCTTACGAGCCGCGTAATCACGCCTTGTTTTCCCGCCAGACGTTCGATGATATTCAGGCTTTGTCTACGGCTATTGAGAAACTTGACAGGGTGAAAGCCGTTACCTCCATTCTTTCTGTGCCTTTAATCCAGGACACCGCGGCACTTACCGCTTCGGCCGATGTAAGTTCTTTGACCTGGCAGCAACAAGGTTATTCCCCAGAACAGATGGAGCAACTAATATCTGGCCATCCTATCTTTACCGATTTACTTGTAAATCGTGATAACACTGCCACCGCTATACAGATTGTATTTGAGGAAAACGCGCAGTTAGCCGCCCTCGAGCGCAAAATTACCGAGATTCAGACGACATTATTGGACACCTCGTTATCGCAGGAACAAGAACAGACGTTGGCTACATTACAGCAGCAAGCTGACCCGATACGCCAACAACTTACTGAAACCCGGCAGCAGGAAATTGAGCAGTTGCATAGTATTACTGCTCAGGTGGAAGAGCGGGCAAGCACCTATCTGGGCGGTTCCTATGTGGTGGGCCAGCATTTAATTGATATTATCAAAGCAGATTTACAAACTTTTGGTAGTGCTATCGCTATCGCTATTGCAGTACTTTTGCTATTGCTTTATCGCACCATACGCTGGGTCATCTTCCCCATGGCCGCTTGTGCTATTAGTGTGGTGCTTACTATGGGGTTATTTGGCTTCCTGGACCTGCGAACCACGGTAATATCGGCTAACTTTGTGGCATTGCAGCTTATTTTGACCCTTGCAGTGATGATTCACCTTATTGGTGCCTACCGCGATATCAGCCGCACGCACACTAATTACACCAAACATGAGCGCATTGTGGCGACCTTACAGGAAAAACTTGCCCCATGCTTTTTTGCTACGCTCACTACCTCGGTAGGGTTCGGCTCGCTTGTCTTTAGCGGACTGCAACCGGTGGTGGTGTTTGGCTACATGATGCTTATTGCCATGCTGATTACCATGCTGGTGAGCCTCCTTTTGTTTCCTGCTGTTTTATCCTTGCTAAAGGCGCGCAACGAAAGCGCCGAATATGCCTTCATCACTCACTTTTATAAGCGCATTAAGGCAATGAATTTAGCCCGGCCGATGACGGTTTCAGTTGTTATGCTAACCTTATTCATTGGCCTTGCGCTGGGCATCAGCCGGCTGAATGTAGAAAATTCTTTTATTGATTATTTTGCTAAGGACACTCAGGTATATCAGGAGCTGGCATTTATAGATAAACAATTCGGGGGGTCTACACCGCTGGATATTATTTTAAAAGCGGATGCGACAGACGCCAATAACGAATTGGTATTAACCGCTGACAACGTTAACCAATTGCAATTGGTGCAGGCCGCGGTTAAGGCATTTGAAGCCACCGGGAGTGTAACTTCTGTGGCTAATTTTACCGAGCTGGCGCGGCAACTCAACGATAATAGGCCGCTAACTGAATATGAACTGACCACCGTGTATCGCTTATTGGATGAAAAAGTAGTTAACCAGCTGATAGGTTCCTATTTCTCTGCCGAGGATGATGAACTTCGTATCGCTGTGCGAGTTCAAGATACTACTGCAGGGTTGCAGCGGGATGAGTTTCTGCGTGATTTGCGCAGCGATATTAGTGCAGTGGGTGTGCCTGCTGAGTCGTTCTCACTTACTGGATTATTTATTCTGTACCAGGATATATTAAGTCGGTTGTTTGACTCGCAAATTAAAACCCTTGGTATCGTGTATGTTGTATTGGGGCTGGTGCTGTTTGCAATATTTCGGTCAGTAAAAGTGGCACTGATTGCCTTGGTGCCTAATGTACTGACAACATTAGGTATTCTGGGTGTCATTGGTTGGTTAGGTATTCCGTTGGATATTATGACGATCACCATCGCCGCCATCGCAATGGGTATAGCCGTAGACGATACCATTCATTTCCTACATGCCTATTTAAAAGGGCTGAAAGAGGGCACCGTCGGCCAAGCAGCACAGCGCGCCAGCGACGCCGCATTTGGGCATACAGGTTTAGCTATTTTGTTCACTACTACGATAATAGCAATAGGGTTTTCTCTGTTTGGCTTTTCAAACTTTATACCCAGCGTTAATTTCGGGTTATTAACGGCGACTGCCATGATCATGGCTTTGGTTACCGATATTACCTTGCTGCCCGCGCTATTGAATAAATTTGTAGCACGCAAAGCCTGATCCAGCTACCCGTATAAATAAACGGCATGGATAAACAAAACGGCCTCCAGGCCGTTTTGTTTATTTCGGGGCCTGTTAATCTCACATACAAAACACTAGTCTCAGGCTTAACCTCCTCTGTATTTCCTCTCGATAGACACCCACACAAAGATCTATACGCAGAGGTTTATATGAGATGGTCTATACGGGACAGCCATACAAGGGGACCTAAATGGACAGCCATACAAATTAAACATAGCTATGCCCTATAGAAAGTCTGAGGCAAGACACCCATGTAGTTTGAAATAGCTAACGATAAGCTTCAGACAAGACACCCATGTAGCAGCGAAGCTTCAGACAAGACACCCATGTAGGGCTCTAGGCAAGGAGACTTATAGGGGACAGCCATACAAGGGGACCTAAATGGCCAGCCATACAAATTAAACATAGCTATGTCCTATAGAAAGTCTGCGCCAAGACACCCACGCCTAGTTAGTGCAGCTACAGGGGCTCTAGGCAAGACACCCACGCATAGTTAATGCAGCTACAGAGCTTCCGCTGATTTAAGTCCTTTGCCACAACTAGGCCTATACAAGACAGCCATATTGCGTTAGGACTCTATGCAAGACACCCATACAAGGAGGCCTATACGGGACAGCGAAGCTTCAGACAAGACACCCATGTAGGGCTCTAGGCAAGGAGACTTATAGGGGACAGCCATACAAGGGGACCTAAATGGCCAGCCATACAAATTAAACATAGCTATGCCCTATAGAAAGTCTGCGCCAAGACACCCACGCATAGTTAGTGCAGCTACAGAGCTTCCGCTGATTTAAGTCCTTTGCCTCAGCTAGGCCTATACAAGACAGCCATATAGCGTTAGCGGCACTATTTGAACGGTAGAGACCTGAAAGCCATAGCCGACAATATTCAAGACGCCGCGGTTTTCCTATTGCGGATAGTCGACACCAATGGCGAAACGCCTGTCGGGAGCAGGGTTAACAGACAATGACGGGCCTGGCCTGGCTTAAAAGCCTCGTGAAGATTTCGCCAATCAAGCGTCTCGGTTTCGCTGGCACGGGAGTAATTTTTATATTCTTGGAGGCTACTTACACGGGCAGGGCGCATGCTTATTGATACAGGCATGTAATGATTGGGATCCACGGGGTCATGCGGTAGATGGCACAGAAATAAAAATACCGGAGATGTAATCTCAACGCAGTGTTTTTACCGGAAATAGAAAAACTTCGCTGGTGAAAAGTAACCTACTGAAGACGCTCAGCGGATAAAACAAATTCGAGCCACAAAAAACCCGGCACAAAGGCCGGGTTTTTTAAAGCTCAATCAGATTAACAATCTTCGTCTTCTGATTTCATGCCTTCTTTTACGTCTTCGCAAGTATCTTCAACAGCGTTACCTGCATCATTTACTGCCTCATCCAGTTTCTCACCAGCATTTTCTGCTCCGCCGTCATCACACGCGGCCAGAGAAAAGGCGAAACCAGCTACCAGAAGGGTTTTTAGTAAATTTTTGTACGACAACATAGTCCTTGCTCCTTGATTAATAATTTATACTTTTGGTGATTTACCACGTAACGCATTCGCGATAAGTGAAATCACTAATAATGCGACAAATACGAAAAACAAAAATTGGGCAATGCCTGTTGCTGCGCCGGCAATGCCGCCAAAGCCAAAAACTGCTGCAATAATGGCGATGATAAAAAATGTAATGGCCCAACCTAACATGAGTATATCCTCGTATTGCTTCCTTAAAAGTCATAATAATATATGCTTTTATCGTGCCACAATAATAATCCTTTATTATTCAAAGGTTTATTAAAAACGTTTCATGTTGGTGGGTAGTAATAAAGGTACAGGCCTGTTCAGGGTTACAAGCACTATGCACTTTTTACACGTTGGTTACAAATAAAACAGCGCAATATTGCGAATTTCTTATATATCCATATAAATAACGCTAAATTTAATCGAATCATACTGTTAGCAAACTTGTTGTAGCTACCCAAAACGCTGTCAGCGTATCTGCCTTATTCCTTGGTAGATATTTTATTTCGATAAATTCAGCATGGCTTTGCAACCTTTTGCAAATGTAGCGGCGCAAGCGCAGCACCATACCACGTATGTTCAGGCCTACGCCAGCGAAGTCACTCTCGCAGCCCAAACCCGACAGATACAGATGGCAATAAAAAAAAGTGGCGGGTGAAAGACGCTGAACTAACCTGGTGATAAGGATATAACAGAACCATGCAAAGATAGTGTTAGCTGCGCATAAACTGTGAGTGCTCACATAATTGCAGCCGTCCGACCCTTTCGCTACGTGCTGGTACTTTTGAACTTAGTGCACGAGCCTGAGGCTCAAACAAAATCGAGAACAAACAACACTACAATCAAACAAAACCGAGCTCTAAAATATCAGACCAATTCTATTGGTAGGCTGACGAAACATAGTGGCAATACACTGGTTAAGCGGCGCTAAAGCAAGGGGCGCTAAGCCGTTACACACAACAGCCGGTTAGTTTAGGCGCTGTACGCAAGTTGGAGTAGGGGCATAACCAACAAAGATATAAGCATATAACGTCAACAAAGGACTAGTTGTGTTTTTACCGTGTTCCAGTGACTAACCAAACAACCGTGTTTTTCGCCCAATGAGATGGTGGACATTAAAAACACGGGGATCCCTGTCTTCGTGCGCAAGCGAAAAGAGCCGAAGTCTATTGATCCTGTTTATTTATACTTTCATAGGCTACCCGATCACCGAACGGGGTAAACGTACTACTCTCTTCATATATACCCGCATGAAATTTATAAACGGGCACCAAATTTCATACCGCGGCAGCGCGCTATTATGCACCTTCCCGTGTTCTAAAAGCCGGTGTCCTGGGTTTGTAAATACGTTAGAGAAGCGGTAGTCAAAAGAATGTGCCCGGGTTAAACAAAAAAGCTATTAAATAAAAAGGGGATTAACCAGCAGGGGTATTAATCAAAGGGCTATTAATCAAGGGCTATCAAAAATAGAAGCATAACATGGGGCGGTAAAATAACTACCGCCTGGTTCCACACAATAATTTTTAACGTTTTGTCATCGGAGCGTAGTTGAAAACAGCGAAATTAGCCTGCTATAGCTGAAGACTGTTGCAAAGAATGGAGCTCCTCTCGACATTGTTGCATCCGCGAACGAATACGGCGTAACTCACAGGCAAATTCCTGCGGCTGGTCTTGCTCTAAAGCAATGTCGATACTCGCTAATACTTCATCTTCTACATCTTCAAGCTGCGCAAAGTAGCTATTGTCATTGGCAGAATTAACATGAGCAAGCAGTTGCGTGTACATATTGCTAATCTCAACGGTCCAGTCTTTGTGGGTTTCAACTACGATAGGCTTGAAATCATCAGCATAAGATTGTAGCGCCAATACCGCTAATTGCTTTTCTTCCAGCATGCGGGAAAATATTGCCTGCAGGTTTTGACCGGCTACTTTTTCTTTCGTGTCTTTATAAAACGCAATGCCACCGTTTAAGGCGTTGATAATATCGGAAACCTTTTCGATATTAGCAGGTAGCTGACTCATTTTACTGCTCCTTGAAACAATATTTACAAAACGTACTCGCAGTGTGAATATGCATAGCGCATTCCAGCGAAGCAGCATTACCAATGATTGGAATAAAAATAAAAACCTTAAATAACAAAAGGTTAAAATTTTTTGAAAAGGAGTGGGGGAAAGTGCTGAAGTGGCGAATTAATGGGTAGGGAATATTTTGCGGCGGAGGGTGTAAAAACTAGGCAGCCAGAAAGTATAGCTGCCAAGTATTGCAACGATATTGCAGTACGTTATTTATCGGGATGCGTTGCCAGTATATCTTGCGTTTTGAAGGCACGTTTACCCGTGCCGACCTGACTATTGCCCATTCGGACCACGATAGAATAATAAACATCTTTAGTTCGGGTTTGTTCGACCTTTACATCCGCATCGCTGGGCTCGAAAGGTTGGGCAACTTCATTACAACCGGACATTGTACACTGCTCTTCTTTTAACACAGCAGGGGCAGAATTATTGCTTTCCCTGACAATTTTCTTGCCGGTGCGAGTTTTTCGCTCTATATCGGTTTTTACGATAGTCACCCATTCGTAGCCGTTTTTCTTGGCTATCTCTGCCGCACGATAAAGCGAATATTCTTGTACCTTATCGGCTGGGGTGGCTTCGGTAGCTTTGAACATAACGCGATATTCAGTGTCGGTAAGTTCCATACTGGAATAACCGTAACTGTCGGTAGACTTCGCAGCTGTATAGGGAGTGGGTTGAGTGGGAGAAAGGGACGAACAGCCGCTGACTAATAAACTGGCGGCAAGGGCGCATGTGGCGACGTTAATACCTAGTTGCCTGAAACTCCGTGCGACCATGCGAAAATCCTTATGAAATTAATTGATAAAATACTGTGCGAGCGAAAGACATAAACGCAATTTTACGCTTTGCTTTTGGATTGCTCGTAGTGGCTCCTTTAAATGCACCTACCGCAAATATGCTCAATAATACCGCTGGTTTTCCCACCAACAATCGGGCTCTTCTTTTTGCGCGGGTCTGCATATAATCTGTACGACGCTTAACAATAGCATAGTCTTTGTGCGCTTTATCAACATTATATAATTCAGAATCTAAAAACATTGATTATTCCTTCTGGCTTTTGCCCGCTTCGCCGGTGGCTGCGCGGATAATAGGCATCAGTGAAATATGGCGATAACTTTCCTTCACGGCTTTAACGCATATTGTAATACCAATGGCGTTAATACCAAGCAATATCAGCATGGTGAGCCATAACGGTACGTCTGCGCGATCGAGTGCTATTCCCATAGTGGCATTAATAATAAGCCAACAAAAGCATGCCAATACAAATGCACCAGCTAATCCAACAACAGAAACGATAAGGGATTTTTTAACCAGATTGGTTTCCGCTGCGACGACATGTTGTAACGCATGGAACTGGTCTTTCTTGTGACTGAAGAGGTCTTGAAAAGCGGTTTTCGCATCGCTGAAGGTAGTATCGTCTTGCCATGTTACGTCTTTCGAGCAATCGCTTGCCCAACCAGTATCACTGGTTGGGCAGAACGAAACAGGCCGCTCTGGCCTG
Source organism: Salinimonas sediminis (assembly GCF_003429285.1). Classification (NCBI taxonomy): domain Bacteria; kingdom Pseudomonadati; phylum Pseudomonadota; class Gammaproteobacteria; order Alteromonadales; family Alteromonadaceae; genus Salinimonas; species Salinimonas sediminis. Next base: position 2,625,837 of record NZ_CP031769.1, on the reverse strand, counting down.
AAAGATGCCCGGGCAAAATCTGTCGGTGACATTTTACCTGGCATAGGGCTTACTTCTTACGTAATAGTGACGTAATCAGCATACCAGCAGCAAAGGCAACACCTACTGTGGCAACCGGATTCTCAATTGCGTAACGGCGAATTGAAGATGCCTGCCATTTTTTCTCAGCTAAGCGTTTGCGTGCGGCCATATTTTCTGCGGAATCAGCTGCAGTTGTACGGAAATTTTCTTCTGCGCGACTTGCGGAGGATGCCAACTTATCTACTGAAGAATGCAGGGTTTCCTGTACTTTATCAGTGACAGGATGGGTAGACTCAGTCACTCCATTCGCCTTGTCAGTTGTTGTATTAGCCGTGTTAGCGGTTGATGCTGTAGTAGCTCGTGCTTGCGTAGCCATACTTATCTCCTTGATTGATGAATGTATGCATAAGGAGGGTTGCAAGGCGTGTACCACTACGGAGTTGTGCGTAAGTGTCTGATAAGTATTAATAATTTTTAATGTTGTAGAAAATGGGACCGGGCATGCTGGTAATTCCTGCACGCCGTTGTAAGAATTGCGTGAAGGGTTTACTCTTCAAACAAACGGGTAAGGTCTTGTTTACTCACCGGCTTAAGCAGTGCGTGGTAAATATGGTGCTCTTCTAGCTGATGAGCATCCGGTTCTCTGCCGCTAACCACCACGATATTAAGGCCTGGGGCAATATTGCGTAGCTTCGGGGCCAGATCAAAGCCCTGGTAATCAGGTAGGGTTAAATCGAGCAGCGCATGGTCGAAATCGTTATGATGGAGCTTTTTCATCGCTTCTTCACCAGATTGCGCGATATCTACCTGGTGCCCTTGATGAATAAGCAACAACTGCATCAGTTCGGCGGCGTCTATGTCATCTTCAATCACCAAAATACGCTGGCCTTGTGATAGGCCGTTATTGAGCAAGGGCGCCTCAGTAGATTTCTCAGACGACGCAGCTGATGCGTTGTCAGGGTGTTCGATGTCTACGCCACTGGTTCTGATAAGGTATTTATCCAATACTTCCATCAAGGCGTTCTTTTCAATAGGCTTGCCAAGAACACCGTCAAATCCTTCATCCAGTAACGATTGGCGCAGTCCTTTTCGGCTGGCTGCGGTAATGGCTACCACGGCAGTTTGACAATTGTGCTTGCGCAACGCCTTCAATGCATCAATGCCATTCATTACCGGCATATGGATGTCCATTAATACCAGGTGGAAAGGGTGGCCTTCTTGCTCTGCGATCAATACTGCTTCCAGCGCTTTCACACCGTTTTCGGCGTACGCCACCTGAGCGTGACACTGACTAACCAAATGTCCGGTAAGCCGGCGTAATTCACGTAAGTCGTCTACAATAAGCACCCGGCCGGAAACGTGTAAATTCATACCGGTAGCCGTGCGGGTACTGGGCGAGGCCAGATTAAGCGCTTCACGCGGCTGCTCGCTGATGTTGCCTGGATCCATGGTGAACGAAAAAGTACTGCCTTTGCCAAACGCCGAATCTACCGAAATCTCGCCGCCCATCTTGCTTACCAATTCCCGGCAAATAGCCAGTCCCAAACCAGCGCCACCGTGGTTGGCTCGCATTACATCTTCAATTTGTTCAAAAGGGTGAAAGATATCTTCCAGCTTATCCGGCGGCATGCCAATGCCGGAGTCAATCACCCGAAAGCGCAACATCTCTTTGCCTTGCGTGCCCATCTGATGAAACATATCAATAATGACTTCAACTTTACCATTATCAGTAAATTTAACCGCATTGCTTATCAGGTTAATCAATACCTGACGCAACCGTGTAGGATCAGCCCGGATAACTTCTGGTACCGGGGCGGGGCAATCAATAGAAAGTTGCAGGCCTTTATCTTTGGCCGCCAGGTTCATTAATGAATGAACATCAGTCATAAAACCAGCCAGATCGACATCTTTAGGTGCCAATTCCAGTTTATTCGCCATGATACGTGACATATCCAGCAAATCATTCAGCAAGCTCAATAAGTGCTTACCGTTGGTATGGATTATGGATAATTCCTGATTTATTCGCTGGTTTTGACTATCGTCAATCAGCAGCTCGGTGTAACCTAAAATTGAGGTGAGGGGAGTGCGCAGTTCATGACCTAAATGGGCGAGGAATTTATCTTTTGCTTTGTTTTGCTGTTCTACTTTATGTCGTTCAATTCGTTCATTTTCAATTTCCCGTCGCACCATGGCATAGCGCATAGTGCGCATAAAGCGGGGGCTTTCGATTTCGCTTTTGGTAAGATAATCGGCAGCGCCAGCACGCATCACCATTTCATCTACCTTTGTATCAGACTGTCCGGTTAAAATTACCACCGGAATATTGATACCTTTCGACTTAATCACGCTCAAAACATCAAGGGCATTTTCGGCGCCCAATATATAGTCGAGCAGGCAGATATCGAACAATTTACAACGAAACGCAGCAACAGCTTCGGCACTGTTAGTAACCCAGGTTATGTCAAACCTGGGCTCCTTGCACTGTGATAGATAATCAGCGGTCAGAAAATAATCGTCCTCATCATCTTCGATGAGTAATACACGAATTAGGTCACTCACAGTACATCTCAGTTTTAGCTATTTAATCGTGGGGAAGCTCAACAAACTCGATCCAATAACGACCAAGTGTGCGCATAAGGTCAACCAGTCCCTCAAAATTTACCGGTTTAGTGATATAAGAAGCACAACCTAAGTCGTAACCTCTCAACATATCTTCTTCTTCTTTTGAGGTCGTAAGGATCACTACGGGGATACCACGAATAGCAGGATCGGTTTTAATTTGCTGTAGTGCCTCACGGCCATCCATGCGAGGCATGTTTAAATCAAGCAGAATTAAACTTGGGCGCGGTGAGTCCTTAGGATCAGCGTATTTGCCTTCACGACGCAAATACTCAAGTAGCTCTACCCCGTCTTCTACGCAATACAGGTTATTGAGCACCCGGCTTTCTTTGAGTGCATCAAGAGTTAACAGCCGATCATCCTCATCATCGTCGGCCATTAAAATATTAATAGGCAACGCAGCTTTAGCGGTCATTCTCTACAACTCCTTGACTGGATAGGTTGGCAAATGGCTCTCCATTTACCGGTAATATAATAACAAATTTGGCGCCGTTTCCAGGTTCACTGTAGGCGCGAATCTGGCCATTGTGACGTTCAACAATACGCCGACATACCGCCAGCCCAATACCTGTACCTTTGTATGAAGTTCGGCCGTGTAGACGCTGGAACGGGGCAAATATTTTTTCTGAAAACGACTGTTCAAAACCAATGCCGTTATCTTCAATCGAAATTGTAACCCAATCGAACTCTTCACAGTGATGAAATGTTTCAATTTCTTCTGGGTCAGAAGGCCGGCTATCGATAGAAATAATCGGCGCGCGGTCAGGCTGCTTAAATTTAAGGGCGTTAGACAATATATTTAGCAAAAGCTGTTCAACCTGCGATTTGTCCGCCTGCAAGGTAGGCAGGCTACCTACATTAACCTGGGCACCAGACTCTTCAATGGCTATTTCCAAATCGCTGAGCACAGCTTCCGCCGTTTCCTGCAAATTCACTTCTGTAAAATCTTTACCACGGGTAGAAACTCGCGAAAACGACAGCAGGTCGCTGATCAGCATCGACATACGCTCAGCAGCATTTAACATTCTTTTTAAGAAATCACGGCCACGTTCGTCAATAACATCAGAGTAACCGTCTTCAATACGGTTTCCAAAGGCCCGAATTTTACGTAAAGGTTCTTGCAGATCATGAGATGCAACAAACGCAAAGTCTTCAAGTTCACGGTTACTGCGGGATAACTCGTCAGAATAAATCTGTAATTCCTGAGTACGCTGCGCAATTTTAAACTCCAACTCCTCGTTCACATTTTCCAGCGTGCGCTGATGACGAAGGTTTTCGCGCATATTTAGCTTAAGCAACATAAATATTGCCACAATCAATAGCGCGGTGGTGACGCCAGAAATAATCAGCGTATTAACCGAGTCACGACGAAGCTTCATCAAATTCGCCAGATGCTCTCCCTGCACCAGCCGCTCTGAAGCATCAATATCTTTAAATAGCCGTTCAAACCGGTCGTAAAGCAACAAGCCGCGATCTGAACTTATAATGCGTTGTGCCTGCTCAAAATTACCCGCTTTGGCCGTTTGCACAGTACTGATCATCTCATCAATTTTCGCCTGACTAAGGCTAATTAACTGGCTGATTTTCTCATCCTGTTGAGGTAAATCTGAGACCTGCGAACTAATTTTTACTTCTTCCAGCAAACCCTCAAGGCGGGTTAGGGTAATGGTGTAATCTTCCAGGTAGGCTTCATCCTGGGTAAGCAGAAAACCCCGTTGCCCTGATTCTGCACGCAATACCGCCATGTGCAGTGTATTAACTGCACTGATAACCCGGTTTGTAGTGAACAGGCGGGCTTCTAATGCAGCCAGCTTATCCAATGTACTTACTACATAAAACGAATTAGCGGTGATAATAAGAACAATAACGCCAACTAGGAATATCCAGCTGTAGATAGATTGTATCAGCCTGTTTAACATGTACTTAAGATTCCGACTGCGAATCGCCTAAAGCTTCCATCATTTCGGTGAGGGCTTCACTGCAATCCTTGGTGCTAATAATTATTTTATCCAGAGCCTGTTTGGCCCGTTCGGGCGGAACATCGCCGTCCAGGGCCATCTTGACCAGTTCCGCTTGCATCGAAATGCGGTTTAGCGGTTTACGGGCGTCGTGAACGTGTCTGGCCAGAGTGGCATAATCTTTTTCATTCATGACTAACCTCGTTTACTCTAGTCGTCTTTGCTTAAGTCGCCGTAGGCGTGCAAGCGGTTGTACAGGGTTTTCGTACTGATCCCTAGCATTTCAGCGGCCAGGGTCTTATTACCGTTCACTTTTTCAAGTGTGGCATAAATCAGCTCTTTTTCGACATCTTCAATAGTACGGCCAGCTTGCAGCGCCGGGGTAGTCGATTGCTTTTTAGCAAACGGTGATTCAATCGTTTTGGGTAATTCGATATCCTGTTTATCCGGATCGCTCATGATGGCCGCGCGATGTACAAAGTGACGCAATTCGCGCACATTACCCGGCCAGTCGTAGGCTTTGAGCGTATCCAACTGGGCGTCTTTCCATGCAAAGCTGGTATTATTTTCTTTGTTTAGTTCCGCAATAAACGAGGTTGCCAGCAAAGGAATATCTTCCTTACGCTCACGCAGTGGTGGGATAGTGATAGGAAATACCGCCAGTCGGAAATAAATATCTTCACGCAGCACCTTGCTCTCGGCAATTTCTTCCATCTGCCGGTTGGTAGCCGACACGACCCGACAATTTACGGGTATTGTTTTGGTGCCACCAACGCGTATAACAACCTTATTTTCCAGTACGCGAAGCAGGTTAGGCTGCATATCGATAGGCATTTCGGTTATCTCGTCTAAAAACAAGGTACCGTTTTCTGCTTGCTCGAATACGCCGGCTTTACGTCCCACTGCACCGGTAAAAGCGCCTTTCTCATGCCCAAATAACTCACTGCCAATCAGCTCTTTGGAGAATGCACCGCAGTTAGTGGCAATATAGGGGCCTTCGACATCAGAAGCTGCATGGATAGCTTCAGCCACCACTTCTTTACCTACACCACTTTCGCCTAACAGCATTACGTTTGCGCTGGTACGGCTAACCCGTTCAATAAGCTTATATAGCTCTTTCATTGACGGCGATTCGCCGATCAAATGGCCAAAATACTTCTTAATAGTGGCGGTGCCGGTTTCACTTTTCTTTTCTTTTTTACCGCTCAATACCGCTTCAATTTCTTCGCGCTGTATTGGCTTTACGAGGTAATCAATGTTTGGGCCGCATAACCCTTTAATAATACCGCGTACAGAAGGATGACCGGTAATCAGCGTCACCCGGGGGCGTTTTGGAAGCGCATCAAGTTCTTCAAATAGGTGTACGCCACTGCCGTCGGGAAGCATGAAATCCAGCAGAATGTGATCAAAGCTTTCTTTGGTTAGCCAGTCGCGGGCTTCATCAAGGTTGGCTGCGGTTAACACCTCGTGGCCCAGAAACTCAATGATAGTACAGGCGACATCAGTGAATTCCGGATCGTCGTCAACAAGTAAAACAGTTAACACGGATTGTTCCCTATAATTTTGGTTATATTGCCAATAAACGGTTTACTGACAAAAGGACATTTCGGATCATAATTTGTAATTTGCAGTCTACTGCTAACGTGCTGAAATAGGAATAAATTTTATCCTCTATTAAGATAACTGGCACGTTATTCGCTAAAAGTACTGTATCAGCCTTAACGTTTTGTCTCAATGCGGACAACAGGAAACCCAGGATGTTAGATTTGGCGGCAGTGCGCTCTATGAGCCTGCACGAATTGCTAGGACGTATGCAAAGTACCGGTGAGGAAGATAAAATCACCTTTGGGGAACTGCTTGCGATGATGGAAAAGCGCGGATTTGGTCCGATGCTAGCCGTGCCTGCGTTTATCTGTTCTACCCCAATAGGCGCTATCCCCGGTATTCCTACCGTAACGGGTATCACTATTTTTCTCATTTCATTGCAAGTTTTACTGGCAAAATCTCACCCTTGGCTACCTTCGGCTATCAAAGGGATAGGCATTGAGCGCGATTCTTTAAACAGTGGAATTGATAGAATCAAGCCTGCGGTAACCCGGGTTGACCGGCTTTTAATGCCGCGCTGGTTTTTTATGCGGCGCATTGTTTTTCGCAGTTTAATCGCAATAAGCTGTGCGTTGTGCGGGCTTATGATGGTGCCGTTAGAGTTAGTGCCCTTTTTGGGACTGATTCCAGCTGTTGCGGTATTTATTATGGCGATCGGTATGGCCACCGATGATGGCGCAGTCGCGTTGTTGGGTTTATCGTTAGCCGGATTGGGTTTCTTTATGGGCGCTCAGCAGCTCGTGTCGCTGTTAAGTTAGCTGATATATCTTGTTGGGTTGCCAGTAATGCATCGATATTTTCCGCGGGTGCTGGCTTGCCAAAGAAAAAGCCCTGGCCAATATCACAGTTAAGCTTTTTCAGCAGGGCAGCCTGGTCTTGTTGTTCTATACCTTCAGCCACCACTTCGATTCCCAAACTGTGACATAACGCAATCATCGCCGTCACAATCTTCTCATCTTTAGCATTGTGCACTACGTCTGTAATAAACGCGCGATCCAGTTTGATCGTGTGTACATCTAATTCGCGCAGATAGGCAAATGAACTCATGCCGGTGCCAAAATCATCTATCGACGTTTTAATACCTAATAAATTAAATGCACTGATCATCCGTTTACTTACGGCAATATCAACCATAGTAGCACTTTCGGTTAGCTCAAATTCAAGCCGGGCGGGATCAATACCACTGCTAAACAAGGCTTTTTCAACAAACGGAATAAAAGCGGTATCCATGAGATTATACGCCGACAGGTTTACCGCCACAGAAAGAGGCGTACCTTCACTGTCCCATTTTTTGATCTGTTTAACCGCGCTGTCGATGGTATAGCGGGTAAAGGCGTGAACGATACCGCTTTGCTCCACCAGATTAATAAAATAGCCTGGCGACAACAAACCTTCATCAGGATGGTTCCAGCGAACAATAGCTTCAGCGCCAGCCAGGCTGCCATCACTGAGCCATACTTTGGGCTGATAATACAGTTCGAATTGGTTTTGCTGAAGCGCGGTACGCAACTGGCTGCGAAGCGTAACCTCTACGGTATTATTATGAGCCAGCCGATCATTATATACCTGTATACCCAGGCGCATGCGTTTGGCCCGTAGCATGGCATTTTCGGCATTTTGCACCAGGGTTTCGGCTTCATCGCCGTGCTCGGGCGCACATGCTACCCCAATGCTACAACCTATCTCGAATTCACTTTTACCGATAATCAAAGGCTCACGGCATTCGTACAGCAAGTTGAAGGCTCGGCTCATCACCTCGTCGGCAGGCAGGTTGGGGATCCAGATAACAAATTCGTCACTACGATACCGGTAAAGCCGGGTATGCGGGCGCATCAACTGCCGTAAGCGCAGGGCAAAAGCCTTTAAGATTCGATCGCCCATATCATGGCCAAGTGCATCATTAATGTCTCTGAACCGGTCGAGGTCTAAAAACATCAATGCCCCTTCCTTATTATTAAGTTCCAGGCCAGACAGCAGCGCGTTGCGATTGTATAGTTTTGTAAGATTGTCGATGAGCGCCAGTTTTTCCAGGCTTTTATTCGCATTTTCAAACCGTCGTGCAATAAACGCCGACATAATTAATGCTGACCAGATAGATAACCAGAATGTGAGAAAGGCGGCAACCGATAAACGACTGATAACGTGTTGGGAAATACTGGCCATATTTTCAGATTGCCAGATTACCGTTAATGGCTTTTGATTCTCTGGCAATACATCGCTATGCACATAATACTGACCATCGCCTGAACTAAAGAACCCGGTTTGTTTTAAAGGTTGCAAAAAGGTTTGGGGAGCGAGACGGGGATCGCGATAAAGCTCTTTCTGATCAAATTCAATAATCAGAATATCTTCTGCCAGAATGGACAAATCACGGGGTACTAATGATACCGGGCCCGAAAGGTCGGCTTCGGCAATAATCGGTGAGAGCAGAGTTTTCACATCTGCATATTGTTCTTCAAAAGACTGACGCTCAAGATCTTTTTCCATTTCAAGCAGCAGGTTATAACCCACATAGCAAAAAATGGTGATAACCAGTAGCGACAACATAATCGAGCCAAGCAGCAGCCTTTTACGTAAATTACTGTCACTTTTTATCAGCTCAAGGTTATCTGCCATGGGTAACCCAACGCGTCACCTGAGCAAGATAAAACGCGTAATTCATTGCTAACGTGAGCATGGTCACATTAACAGTTATTTTCGGCTTATTGTAAGCTGTTAAATACATGGATATCGACAACCCGTCGTTACGTAATCCGCAGGTATACCATTAGAGAAAGGAAAACACTGCGTATCATTAACCTTGCTGGTTCTTATTATTATTTTTGCTCGTGACATTTATATCGTTAAATAGTGCTATGTTCAACGGCTAGTTTGCGCTAAACCCGCTCGGCACCTGGCATTTGCATGGCTTGATACCGCAATTCGCCAATAAAAGTTCGTGCCGCCGGCCCTAATTTATCCCCATCTTCGAACCCCAGATTAAGTAAAATTCGCCGCACGCCCCCCTGCGCCAGAGGCAAAGGCGCTACACACTGATGTTCCAACTCATGTTGTATTAAGGCCACCGGTAGCCAGGCGTAACCCAAACCACGGCGAATCATATCAATGGAGGTTCTGACATGACTTACTGTCCAACGCTGCTCTGCCCCCAACCAGCCTGATTCAGCCTTGCGTTCGCTGGATGAGTCTCTTACTACAATTTGCCGGTGGGATTTTAAGTCTTCCACCGTCAATGGTCGTTTCAATTGATGTAGCGAGTGCGTCGGGTGAGCAACCAACATAAAATCGATTTCGCACAAGTCTTCGCTAAACCCGTGGTTTAGTGCAAACGGTGAAATAGCGATATCAACTTTACCGTGCTCCAGTAAATCATTAGCGCCATTTAATACCGTCTCCATAATCTCAATCCGCAGTAAAGGAAACTCTTCAGATACGCGAGATAACACGCGGTATAAAATTTCTGAGGGAAACACGATATCCACGGCGACTCTAAGTTGTGTTTCTACCCCGCTTTGCAGACTTTGTGCTACCGCTTCAAGCTTCTGCGCTTCGTCCAATAGAAAGCCAGCCCGGCGCAGCATAAGCTCACCGGCCGGGGTTAGCCGGACTTTACGTCCTTCGTTTTCAAACAGTTCAATGCCTAACGCGTGTTCCAGCTTTTGTACCGCGTGATGAACCGAAGACTGACTTTTGTGCACAGCCTGGGCGGCCTGGTTGAAGCCGCCGGCATCTACTACGGCTTTAAACATCCGCCACTGTTCTAAGGTTGCTTTAAGCATGATAAATCGAAAATTCGCAATGGTGAGGACTGTATTACACCAGTATTACACGCAATTATAGAACATTCACCAAAATAAGGCATGCAGCAGCCTTACCTGTCTACCCATTTTCTACAGGGTTAAGTTCATCGGTAATTTCAGTAATATTGCTAATAATAGCGGTAACCTGGGCGTAACCCATATCATGTAGTTGGGCTGCGGCTAGCTGGGCTCGCACCCCACTTGCGCAATGTAGATAAAGTGGCTGCTCGGCGTCCTTAAATTGCTCTAATGCTTTCATTTCAAGGATGCCGCGGGGAATAGCCGTGGCAGCATCGTTTGGCTGTCGGGTACGTTCTTCAGTTTCACGAACATCAATTAACGTCCCCCCGTTTGACTGTATTTCAGCCCGAGCCTCGGCGGCGGTAATTTTTCTTACTGAGGGGGGGAGGGAGGCGAGGCGTTGAGGTATTGTTTTTAACATAGCTAATCCTTATTGACGGTCCCAAAGGCGGCCTGAATCATAAGAAAACTCTAATATGATCAATGCTGAAGCGAAATTCCAGTGGTTATCTTTTAACTGTCATATTTGTGCGACCAATGCCCTTGTCTGATCTGTGGCCTTCGCGTTTCAATAGGCCTCTGAAACACTTACTACTTTAGTATACATGTCTGTCATTACCAACGAACCTGAAAGAACCGAAGTTATTCTGGAACATGCCAATGAAGCAGAACACTTTCTTAAGCAACTGGCGAACAAAACCCGGCTTATGGTGCTCACGTCACTGGTTGGCAAAGAATTATCGGTGTCTGATTTACTGACCCGGATTGATGTGACTCAACCGGTGTTATCGCAGCATCTTGCCCTGTTAAGAGAAGCAAAAATGGTGGCAACCCGTCGTGATGGTCAGGTGATTTATTACCGACTCACCGACGAACGGGTGCACAAAGTTTTGGGCCTTATTAATACATTTTACCCAGCATCAATGCCCGATTAAACTAATTTGGCGGGGTCAAGTAGCGCCGTTAATTCGGCCTCGTCCAAGTCGGTCATTTCTTTCGCCACTTCGATAATATCGCGTTTATCCTGATATGCCTGCATGGCAATTTCAGTGCCTTTTTCATAACCTATTTTCTGGTTTAGCGCGGTGACCAATATAGGGTTTTTAGCCAGCACCTGTTGCAGCTTATCCTGATTAACAGTAAAAGTAGCAATAGCGTTATTGGCAATAGCATCGCAGCTGTTTGCCATTAGCTGGCTCGCCTTTATCAGATTACGGCCGATTAATGGCAACATGACGTTAAGTTGAAAATTACCGGATTGGGCTGCCACAGTAATCGCCGTGTGATATCCCATTACCTGCGCGCAAGCCATAGTGACCGCTTCTGGGATCACCGGGTTCACCTTACCGGGCATAATACTGCTGCCTGCCTGTAACTTAGGTAAACTGATTTCCCCTAAACCGGCCAGCGGGCCACTGTTCATCCAGCGAATATCGTTACTGATCTTCATCAGGGCAGCCGCTAACGTATTTAGCTGGCCAGCCAGCTCAAGCGCAGTATCTTGCGAAGAAATGGCGCCAAAATGATTGTCTGTAACGGTGAAGGTCGTATCCAAATAACGCCCTAACGCGGCGCACACCTTACCGCCAAACGCTTTATCAGTATTAATACCGGTACCCACCGCTGTGCCACCGATAGCTAACCGGCTAAGCCGCTGGGCGGTATCGTCTAAGCGGTGCTTGCACTGAGTTAGTTGCGCTTGCCAACCAGAAATTTCCTGGGACATTTTCACCGGCATCGCATCCATCAAGTGAGTTCTGCCGGTTTTAATGACCCCATCAACTTCGGCCATTTTTGCCGACATAACCTTCTCGGCGTTGGACAGCGCCGGCATTAATTCACGCTGTACCACCAACATAGCACTGATGTGGATTGTGCTGGGGATAATGTCGTTTGAACTTTGCCCCATATTGACATGATCATTCGGGTGAACCGTATCACCTAACCGCTGTGTCGCTAAACTGGCAATAACCTCATTTGCATTCATATTGGTACTGGTACCGGAACCCGTCTGGTAAACATCTACCGGGAACTGCTCATCATGCTTGCCCTGCGCCACTTCCATTGCCGCGGCGCAAATCGCTTCACACACCGGCTCTTCAAGTTTGCCCAGCTCAAAATTAGCTGTCGCGCAGGCCGCTTTCAGATAGCCCAGAGCATGAATGAAGGTGGCCGGCATAGGCTCATTACCGATGGTAAAGTTATCTACCGCCAGCGCGGTCTGTTTTTGATATAGTACGTCGGCCATATTATTGCGCCTTCGTTAAAATTGCCTGTAAATACGCTGAATCAGCCAGCCGGTCCATATCGATTTCAGGCTGCTCCAGTAATCCTTCATGCGACAAATTGACCTGTACCTTGTGACTCGACCAGTCAATGTTATGTACATCAGTGGGTTTGATCGCAAGTTTTTTGCCGCCCGGCAGCCAATTATTGGTATCTACCACTAAAAGCTGCAAGGTCCAGGTGTCAGTATCAAAAATAAAATCGGTAATATGCCCTACATCATCATCTGTAGTGGCAACATCATAACCATGCACTTCATTACATGAACGTAAATGGTTGGTGGGCCCGGTAGGGTCTTTGGCTATTTCCTGTTGCATTTCCTGATCTGCCAGTTGCGTTGGGTGAGAAAAATCGCCCCAGGCTCCCGGGCCTATCCAGTAATAACCATAGCCAAAATATTTAAACAGGGTTTCTTCATACTCGCGCGATACCGGCTTATGTTCGTCAATTGAAGGACCATCTTTGATACCTTGCGAGGACATGTTAATAGACAGCCACTGGGCTTCGGTATCTACTTTGGTTACGGCGATAGGTGATATCACCACTTTCCGGCTTAGCGGTAACCAGCTGTTCGTGTCTGCTACCAGATACCGGGCGACAAAATTCTGATCGTCAAACAGAATATCTTTACAGGGTCCTATATCGCCATCGGTGGCGTGAATAGAGTATTGTTTCATTTGTTTGTGGGAAATCATCTTGCGCGATCCTTTTGCTAAGCAGCCTTCTGTTGTGAAGACAATTTAATATTCAATTCGTTAGGGTGACGATGAAGGATCAATTTAACCGCCGTAGTGTCCGGCGTGAAGCGCAAAGACTGACCGTTTAATGTAGCCAGGCAAAAGACCCAAAATAGACCTAGCTACCCACCCTCATAATGAGTATAGAAGGGGTTGATTCAGGCAGGTAAGAAGAACGTTACGGAAATAACAAAAAGGGGCCCGAAGGCCCCTTTGATAGCAAACTTTAGCCTGCTACATCATATTCTTCTTCGGTATAATCTTCATCAAAGTCTGCCTGATTGCTGGCAGAACTATGTAAAGTATAAAAGTGGCGCTTACCACGCGCCAGACGGACGTATTTCTGCCATGCCTTTTCAATCAGATTAGCTGATTCTGCCTGGCCGCTGATAAACGCAACAAAATGTGCTTCATCGGCAGTTTCCGGCTGCAACTCACCGGTTTCCAAGGCTAGCAGGGTCTTACCATATGTGGCCAGAATATCGGCTTCACTTATGCTGAAGTCGCCTGACTTACGAAAACCATAGGGAAACTTCATCCGGTCAATAAAGGGCTTTGAAGATAAACGAATATCAAACGCTTTCATGGTCATTCTCGTGTGGGGTGTTTTCACGTGTCTTTTAAGGGAATGTCAGACAAAAATGAAACAAAAATTTTTGCTCTTTTCCACAAAAAATTATGCACATGCCTTTTTTCGCTATAGCTGACAGATGGCGGCTATGGGGCAATCCGCTATAGCGCCTTGCTGGTATAGCGTCGTAGCTAAAATAGCGCGTTAATTAATTCCTGCCATATAAAATATTTCATCGTTACGATGATTAATATTTGTTTTTATTTTTACCCGCGGTGCTGATAATGAAGGGGTAGGCAACAAGAATGAGACTGCAATGAGTAAAGACTATCGTTACCAACGTGAAGCATGGGACTCGGTAGAGGATGACGAACTTCACGGTAAGAAAAAGCAAGATCGTCGTCACCAGGTTAAAAGCAAACAGAAACGAGATGTACTGCGCCGGGACAAACAACGTCGCCTGCATCAGGAAGGGGCTTAATAACCTAATAACGAATCCCCGCCAAACGGCTGTTAATCACAGCCGTTTGGCTTGTTTTTGTTTACAATTTCAGTAAATTGTGCCAGCTTTAGCGGCAAGTTGTTTTTTATTGTCTTAAAGCATGGATATCCGCTTTCTTTCCACTTTTATCGAAGTGGCCAATACCCGGCATTTTGGCAAAGCTGCCGAAAATCTTTTTCTTACCCAATCGGCCGTGAGCGCCCGTATTAAGCTGCTCGAAGAATATTTTCAGACAACCCTGTTTATTCGTCACCGCAATAGTATACAGTTAACTCCCGCGGGCGAAAAACTCCTTCCCTTTGCTCATCAACTTAGTGACACCCTTAAAGACGCCAAGCGCGAACTGCAATTGGAGTCTGGCGAATATGTAGTGTGCGGCGCGACGCAATTAGCCAGCGAACTACAATTATCCAGTACCCTATCTAAAATTCATGAATTTTTCCCTGATTGGTCGGTTAAAGCCGAAATCCTGACGCTGGATAATTTGTCACGCCAGTTACATGAAAGAGTCATAGATTTGGCCTTTTCTTCAGAGGCGCTAAAGTCAGAAGAGGTGATAAGCGAAGAGGTGTGGCGCGAACCGTTAGGTCTATTTTCTGTCAATGATGCTCAGCAAAGCATCGACGCAGCCGACTTTGTCGCCATAGAGTGGGGTAGCAAACCACGTGAGGCAGTATGTCAGGTTTTTCCCCAGTTGCGCGAAGCCAGGCTACGCACTAACTCATTAAGGCTGGCGTTATCGTCAGTGGAAGAAGAGGGCGGTTGTGTGGTGTTACCGCTATCTTATGCGCAACGCGGTAACAAACAGCGTGAACTCATTTTATTACAAACCTTCACTGAAGCGTATGCCTGCGTTTATTTGAACCATCTGAAAACCGTCAAGCGTCCTGCGTTATCTACCGTCATCGATCAGTTATTTAAGCCGGCCAGTTAATGCAGCCTGCCTGGCATATCAGTGCAGTCTTTATACAACCTCAATTAAAATTGCCCCGAAGGTCAGGTAGACCCTTGCAAATTTATCAATAGTGCCCATTTGATGATGTATCAATTTATCCTGATTCGCAGGCATTATTTTGTTTTTGCTGCCTGCTGATGATGCAAAGGACCGTATTATGGCTTTAGACCAACACCCGTTATTAAATGCTGGCGCTGATGTAAGAATGGCAGAGACCATTAGTAATATTAAACAGAATGAAGAGGTCTGGATCCTCAAAGATGGTGATGGCTGTGTGATGCTTACCACCGATGATGAAGATGGGGTGCCGGTTTGGCCAGATGCCGGCATGGCATTGATTTGGGCAACCGAAGACTGGGCGGATTGCGAGCCTATGGCTATTTCGCTTAAAGACTGGCTACAGAAATGGACACCGGGACTAATGCAGGACAATCTGGTCATTATGATGTGCCCGGTACCGGGTGAAGACGGCGAAGTCATGGATCCGGAAACTCTCGCCGAAAAAATTATGTAAGCGTGCCTGGTTGCCAGGTGCTAGCCTGGCTTACCCGCAAACGCAGCAAATACAGCCAAGACGCGCCTGTTGGCAATTCTGCCCGGGCTGTGGTGCTGTATTTGCCCCTTTCTTTCGATGGATTTTTTCCGTTTAGCCTCGTCCCGTTTACATTGCGATATCAATGTTCACTATCTTGAAAACACCTTGATATATGGGCTTATATAGGTGCTGCTTTAGTGTTGTACACCTGCAAATAGTGGAGCATGGCCTTTTGCATCTGCGGTATTTACGGTAGTAACCGGCCGGCGTTTGGCGTTAACCATACTGTGTATCTTTCTTCAATTCACGCCGATAGCGCAACAAAGCTGATCTAGCTTTTCTCTGATCGCGTTTAAACAGCATAAATAAATAACCAGGAAGATTTATGTTTACAGAACAACCTACTATGCCAGAGCTGTTTGAACAGTTGGGATTGGATTCCAGCGATGAAGCTATTGAAGCATTTATTGATAAACACCGTGGAATGAACGATAGCCGGCATATTGAAGATGCGCCGTTTTGGAGCGAAGGGCAAAAAGCATTTTTGGCTCAGGCGATGCAGGCTGATGCTGAATGGGTAGTCATTATTGATGAGCTTAACGTTCGATTGCACAAAGATTAGCAGGGCTAAGGTCAGGGTGCTTATTAGTTTACCCGAATGTACCCACAGTGTGAATTGTCGTTGGTAAGTGTCTGGAGGTGAGTATTTCGTTGTTGACGCCCGGCCCGCAGGATCTCTGGTTTGTACCGTTAGGTGGTACCGGTGAGATAGGCATGAACATGAATTTGTATGGACATGACGGCCGCTGGTTAATGGTGGACTGTGGCGTAAGTTTTGATGAGCCTCTTACGCCGCCCTACCGTAATGGTAGCAGCGAAGGCGGGCGGGTGCAGGTCGTGGCGCCGGATCCGACATTTATCAGCGCGCAAAACGAGCATTTGTGCGGCTTGGTGATAACCCATGCTCATGAAGATCATGTGGGCGCGGTACCTTACCTGTGGCCTCGTTTAAAATGCCCGGTTTATACCACCGCCTTTACCGCAGAAGTGTTACGTCGTAAGCTGGCCGAAACGGGCTTAGTAGATAAAGTCCCTATTATTGAAGTGGACCCGGATGCTATTGTTGACCTTGGCCCTTTTCGTCTTTCCTGGCTTGCTATTACCCATTCCATTCCTGAACCCTATGCACTGAAGATTACCACCCCGGTAGGTACCGTGCTACATACTGCAGATTGGAAAATAGATGCCCAGCCTATCACTGGAAAACCATTTGACCCACAGCGCTTTCGCCGCTTGCGCGATGAAAATATCCTGGCCCTGGTAGGCGACTCCACCAATGCCAACAAACCTGGTTTTTCTATATCAGAACGTAATTGTTACGACGGGTTGCTGAACACCATTCGGCCTTGCAAGGGGCGGGTGGTGGTGACCTGTTTTGGGAGTAACATAGCCCGCTTAATCTCATTGGCGCGGGTGGCCCAAAAGACCAATCGTTATATGGCGTTGTTTGGTCGCTCATTATTGAATATGTATAGCATTGCCCGCAAAACCGGGTTTTGGCCAGATGAGCTACCGCTGGTTGACCCGGCGCACTTAGGCTATCTTCCACCTGACGAAGTAATGGCCGTCGCCACAGGTAGCCAGGGCGAGCCAAGGGCGGCGCTTGGGCGCATTGCCCGGGATAGTCATCCGCAACTGTCTTTGGATAAAGGCGATATGGTTATATTCTCCAGTATCGTTATCCCGGGCAACGAAAAATCGGTGGCGTCATTGTTGCGGCAATTCGCGGCTCAGGGTATCACTACCTTGCAAAGTGAGGATAGCCAGCTGCCTATTCACGCCAGCGGGCATCCCTGTGCAGAAGAGCTGGCATTAATGTATGAATGGGTAAAGCCGCAAATTGCAATACCAGTGCACGGTGAGCCAGAACATCTGCAAGCCCATGCTGACGTGGCCAAAGCCACAGGCGTAAAAAAGCGGCAGGTAGGCCTAAATGGTGATTTATATCGGTTGACCCCCCTCACCAGTATCCGCCGCCAGGTTATCAAGACGGGACGTATTGCTTTACGTAGAGAGTAGGATGTTATACTTTCGGGAAGGCTGGGAAAGGATCCCCCACGTTTATAACTGAGTCACAAAATTTTGTGAAATTTACCTTCAGGATACAAGACACTGGTCGATAGCCTTGTTGAATGTGGTAATTCAGTTATTAACGGTAGTTAATCCGAAGGAATGATGATGAAAAAAGTACAGAAAATTGCGGTAACTCTGGTTATCGGATTATTATCTTTTACGGTACTCGCCCAGGATAATAAAGAGAAACATTATCTTGTGTCAGTAGATGATATTTGTTCAGCTGTTCCACTGCTATGTGCGGTAGGAACCACCAGCAATGGTAGCGGGCGCTCACCAAAAGGGCCGCCGCCTAAAAACTTAAAATGAATGTTTGAAGCTTTAGTTCACATCCCCACATGGCCGCTGATAAATCTAGCGGCTTTGTGCATTTATATTCTTACCGTGAAACGTCTGACGGTATTTTCATTCGTCTTCGTAGGCACCCTAATTCTTGATGCGCTTCATCTGGGAGCTGAGTATTACTTTATTAGTCTGAATGTATTACATCAGTTTGATACCGTATTATTTGTTTCCTGGTATGTGTTTTTTGGGCTTACAGACCTACTTTTTGTCGCCTTGATTGTGTGGTGGTCGAGCAATCTTAAAATGGCCTTGGATTGGAGTTCCAAGGGCGTAATTACATTGTATCTTTTCATGGGTTTATTACAGCTTGTGACGTTGTTTGCCCGCTTATTCTTTTATTGGGAGTCGTTCGATACCATCCACAACCTACTGATTGTGATATCAAATTATACTGTATCAGTACTGTTGTTAGGCCATGTAGCGGTTGTCGCTTGTTTAAAAATGTTCTCCAACAATTACCGCAATTACTCCTAGGTACTGCTAAAGGCGGATGATGAGTTTTGATTTTTTAGAGCCATTTTTTGCGTTCCGGTTATTGGCACTTGTGGTTTACACTATTGTGGTCAAACGGGTAACCAGTTTTACCGTGGCAATAGCCTGCATTATTATTATCGAATGTATCCACGTGCCTATCGAGCTTACCTTACTGCCCATGTTTAGTGCAGCCGACCTGACATTAAGCGAATGGCAGCAGCTGAGGGCGGTATGGTACGGCAGCTTTTTGCTGACCGATTTAGTCGTAGTGGGCGCTATTTACGCCGTTTCAAAATGTCTGCATCTTAAACTTGAACTTGCATCAAAGTGCATTATGGCTATTTTTATGGCGTTGGCGATGGTTCAGATTGTGACATTCTTTAGTTATTATTTAGGATTCAGGGACGCTATCAAAGACTATCACTATGTACTCGTTAGGATATTGAACTGGGCAGATGTGGCGGTTATTGGCAGTTATTGTTCCTGGTGTATCTATCAAACGGTAAAATATCGGACGCAGGATACTGAGTACGAATAGAGGGTCGTTTTGGCGTAAGAATTTGCTATAGTAAGTACAGGCTATATATAAAAATAAATGGAATGCTAACCGGTGAGTGCGGTGTTTAAGAAGGGATTTTACCTTCGGCTTGGGCTACAAACGCTTTCTTTGCTTGTACGGCGTTTCTTAATACATTTTTTCGCTACAGGCTTTGTAGCAAGCTGGTTTTGTTTACCGGTCTTTGGCCAACCCGAACTGAATTCGCCGCAATTCACACGGCTTTCCACCCATCAGGGATTAGCTCAGGACACTGTTCAGGATATCCTGATAGACGAAGATGGTTTTGTTTGGTTTGCAACCGAGGGAGGCCTGAGCCGCTGGGACGGTTACCATTTTACGACCATCAGCGGCCCTGATGATGTTTTTGTTAATGCCAGCATTGAGGCGTTGTTTCTGGATGCTTCTTCTCGCTTATGGATAAGCACCTTCGCCGCTGGTGTCTTCACCCTGGATCTTACCACTCAGTCAATTACTCGGGTGGTCTATCAAAACGCACTGTCTACGCCATCCTGGGTCCAGACTGCCCAGGCTTTCGCCCAGTCCGGCAACGGCAGAATGTATGTGGCGCTTGACCATGAAGTGATTTATTTTGAAAGCAACACCACGACGCCTCACACCCTATTTACGCTGCCCCCTGCTATGCGAGCCTCCGAAGATATTATCCGCGATATTTGGGTGGGACCGCAGTTTCTGTATGTCGCAACGTCAGCAGGTTTTTTTGCTACGCCATTAGTCCATTCCGATGAGCCTGTTATGGCCATAGATTATCTGGCGGATATTCCTGCTAATAGCCTGAATCAAAATACTAAACATTTGCTGGTAGATAGCCACCGCAGGTTATGGCTATCCACCGTGCAGGGGCTGTTTAGCATACCCCTGGAGAATTTACAGCGCGCATTAGTAGCCGGACGGGTTCCTGAATTTACGCCAGTCTTACCCGATATCAATGTTTGGCAGATGATAGAAACTGAGCCTGGCGAATTTTGGTTAGCGGCCAGTCAGGGACTATTTTCCCTTTCGCAGTCTGCTACGCAACAGTGGCAAACAGTACATTTGCTTGAACCAAATAGCGGTGAAGTACAATTAGCCAAAAAAGCCATTCTTGCTATCGCGCAGGATGTCGGTGGTAACCTGTGGCTTGGTACTGAGCTTGGCGGTGCGCTTTACTGGTCCCCAGAAACCATGACCATTAATACAATTCAAAACCAGCGGGGCGACGCCGAGCCGGTATTAACTGACAATACGGTGTGGCGGTTTTATCAGTCCGATCCGGATACGCTATGGGTAGGTACCGCAAATGGCTTAACCCGGCTTAATTTAACGACGCTGCAAAGTACTATGCATCTGCAAGCAGGCACCGCGCTGAGCAGTACACCGTCCGCAAACGGAGTAAGCGCTGACGCTACCAACGTTATTAGCGAAGAGGGCGCAGAGATAACCAACATCCTTCCGGCGCCGGATAATACGCTGTATGTAGAAAGTTTCACCGGTATCAGGCAGTTTAACCCCCTCACCGACACGCTTAGTGTATTGCCCACTAACAATACTGCCGATGAAGCCATTTTACGTGACTGGGGCTATGGTATGGCCCTCGATACACAGGACAGGTTGTATTTTTTAGCTGACGACTTTTTTCGCTATGACCCGGCCACCCGAGCGTTAACCGTTTTACCGTTAAGCGAGCAGGGACTATCGCCACAATTGGCCGTAGAGTTTCTTGGCACGTCGGCCAAACTGGATGGCAAGATGTTACTGGCCACGTTCGATGCGTTATGGTGGTTGGATCCGGCTACGTTAAAAGCCGAAAAACTCTATGCGTACCAGCCACAGGAAAAAAACAATTCTGTGGCGATATCGTCGTGGGCGGTAGATGATTTTAATACGTTATGGCTGGGGTTTCCCCGGTTTGGCCTGTTAGGAATCGATTTACACACCAGGCAAGTAATACATCGCTATAACACCGACAATTTACTGAGCACTGATGTAGTTTATGGTGTCACTACGGATACCGCTAATAATATCTGGTACAGCTCGCATCAAGGGGTTTTTCGCTTTTCGCCCCAGAACAAGTTAATAAAGAACTACAGCTACGGTAAGGAATTGTCGGTCTCGGAATTTAATGAAGGCGCGGCGCTGCGCCTGGCTGACGGCAAAATAGCGTTTGGTTCTACCCGTGGAGCAGTGATATTTGACCCCTTATCGGTTATTGCCTCGGATCAGGCTGGCCGGGTTCGCCAACCTATGGCGATTACCCAGGTCGAACTCGCCTCGCGCGCGTTAAGCTTACCGCTAACGAATCTCAATGCGTATCACCTGAACCTGGAACATGACGATTTTGGAATTAAAATAGGGTTCTCCCCTATGTTGTCGGAAGCGGCCGGGCGGGGGAACTACAGTTATACCCTGAGTCGCGCCGGGCAGGTCGTTAGCCAGGGCTCTTCAGCCAATGGGCTTGCATCGTTCGCGTTTTTGTCGCCGGGGACTTATCGGTTTGAGGTAGAGCCTGCTATTGCGCATTATAATTACGACATCAGTCCTGCCTACATCACCTTCAACATCGCCTATCCGCCATTTCGGTCGCCGTTTGCTTACGCCATGTACGTGATGGGCACGCTGATTTTGGTCTTTATTTATTATACCCACCGGCATCAACAACTACGCAAACATGCCAATACTGAGCGCCAGTTACGGTTAATGGGTGAGGCCTTCAGGCAAACCCGCGACTGGGTCGTGGTATTTGACCGGTGGCGTAAACCCATTGCTGCAAATCCGGCTTTTTGTACTATTTTCGGCTTAAATGCCCACCAAGCACTCCCGCAGCAGTGGAGTAAACTAACCCAACAACGCCCTGAATTGATTGATAACCTGCAATCAACCTTACAAACACTGGAGGCGGGAGCATTCTGGAAGCAGGAAACCAGCTTAAGTGGAATTGACGGTCAGCAATTTGATGTACTGGTAGATGTTACCGCAGTGGCGGGTCGGGCCATAGCAAGGCAGCAGCCTAGCCATGAGATTGATCATTATCTGGTGGTGATTTCAGATATTTCCGAACAAAAACGCGCCGAACGCAAACTGCAAAAGCTCGCCAGTTATGACAGTTTAACCGGCCTGGTTAATCGTAGTTTGCTACTTGATAGGTTGGACCATGCGCTAGCTCATGCGAAAAGCCATAACACCACAGTCGCAGTATTGTTTGTCGATCTAGACCGGTTTAAAGGTATCAATGATACCCTGGGCCATGATTATGGCGATAAGCTACTGCGGGTGGTGGCCAGCAGAATGCAAAACCTGGCCAGCCGGGACGATACGGTCGCCCGGCTAGGCGGCGACGAATTCGTCATTGTGTTAGAGGATGTATCGCATCCCGACACCATCAATTCGTTTGTGGGCCAACTGATTGATGCGGTAGAAACGCCGATTACCCTGGGTGAAGAATTTATCAGCACCTCATGTAGTGTTGGCATTGCGTTCTATCCAGGTGATGCCAGTGCACCTGCAGAGTTGTTAAAACAAGCTGACGTAGCGATGTACAGTGCGAAAAAAGACAAGGTAAATCGCTTCACTTATTACACCGCAGAGCTTAATGCACGCGCTATTGAGCAGCTCAAGCTGGAAAATAGCGTGAAACTGGCTTACCAGGAAAATAGGTTTGTGAACCATTACCAGCCTATCATGAACTGCCTAACCGGTTTACCTGAAGGGGTAGAGCTGTTGTTGCGGTGCAATATGTCTGAACCGTTGTATCCAGACCAGTTTATTCCGGTGCTTGAGCAGCTAAGGTACATTGTAGAAGTGACCCGGTTGGCCATTATACGCACCCTGGATGATTTAAGCCGATGGCGCCAGGCTGGGTTTACCGGTTATGTTGCCATTAATATATCTGCGTTACAGTTTCGCAGTGAGCTGGACCTGCCGTTGCTGCAAAAGGCCATGGCGCAACGTAATTTGCCCGCCTCGTCAATTCGTTTTGAGATTACTGAAGGTGCCTTGATGGATGATTCGCAGGTGGTTAATGAACAGCTTAAGCGCTTTCGGCAGGCCGGTTTTAAGTTCGCTCTGGATGACTTTGGCACAGGGTATTCATCCCTAAGTTACCTGAAGCGTTTTCCTTTGGATGTATTAAAAATTGACCGTAGCTTTATTGTTGGAGTAGGCGTGGACCAACAAGCTGATGCACTGGTGCATACCAGTATTCAACTGGCCAGAACCTTTGGTATGGAATGTGTCGCTGAAGGGGTAGAGACGCCCGACCAGGCCCAATGTATGGAACAGCTGGGGTGCTATCTGCACCAAGGGTATTTATATGCGCGGCCCTTACCGGCCGCGCATATCGACCAACTGTTTAGCACCATTAACTGGCCATTACAGCCGGCTCACCATTAAGCCGGTTTTATGGTCAGCGGTAAAGGCAGCTCGTGAAAGCGCTGGCCGGTAGCGGCAAATAGCGCATTGGCTAACGCGGGGGCAAACGGTGGTGTAGGGGGCTCGCCTACGCCGCCAGGCGCCGCCTGACTATCGATAATCTGAATATCAAATGCTGCGGGTGCCTGCTGTATGCGGGCCACCTGGTAATTATGAAAATTGGTCTGTTGAATTTGGCCATTTTCGGCGGTGATTTGACCGATAGCGCAGCTTAGCCCGAAAATTGACCCCCCTTCACACTGCGCTTTAACATGTTCAGGGTTAACTACGGTACCGGCATCAATACACACATAAGTATGGGGAATACGCCACTGACCGTCTTTATCGATGGTAACTTCTACTACTGTAGCAACATAGCTTAAAAATGAACGGTGCGCGGCCAGGCCTAAAAATCGTTTTTCATCGTGGCGCTGGTCCCAACGGGCCGCCGCTGTTACGTTATCGATAACGCGTAATAACCGAGCGGTATCGATGGGGTATACATCTAAAGGATCGCCATAATTATCATATTCAGCGCCCTCTTGAGCTAAGTCAATATGGCGCGGCTTGCCGATAAGCTGTTGCAGGTATTGTTTACTGTCCTGTCCTGCAGCATGGGCCAGTTCATCTGCAAAGGTATGAATAGCATAGGCATGGTAAACATTGGCTACCGAGCGCAACCACCCTATACGTACATGATTTTTCGCTTTGCCTTTTTCCAGTTGAATATGCGGAATATCAAAGGGGTTATCGATAAACCCTAAGCGAAGTTCACCGGCACTTGGGGATTCTGCTTCAGTAGAAAATGTGGTGCTGATAGTGGGAAACACCGTATTATGATGCCACGCTACTGTATTACCCTTATCGTCCAGCCCGGCTTCGATATGCTGGGCGCTAACGGTATGATAAAAGCCATGTTGAATATCATCTTCACGGCGCCAGATTACCTTTACAGGCTTGCCGGTTTGTTTTGCCAGCAGCGCTGCTTCAGCTGCAAAATCCGGTTTTGATTTTCGACCAAAACCGCCGCCCAACAGGGTGACATGAATAACGACCTGTTCTTTGGGAACGCCAAGTGTCTGCGCTACCAGATCTTGCGCAGCCTGCGGATTTTGCGTACTGGTCCAGACTTCTACGCGTTCAGCGGTGACTCTGGCCGCCGCCGCGGGCGGCTCCATAGGCGCCTGGGCCAGCAAAGGAGCGTAATACGTCGCCGAAAGCCGCTTGTCTGCCTGTGTTAAGCCTGCGGCGCCATCGCCGCGCTTACGTACTACTTCGCCAGCTTGTTTCGCTGTATCAATGAGTTGTTGTTTTTCAGCGGTAGACTGATAGGCGCTATGTTCATTTTCTGACCAGGTGATGTTTAATGCGTCGACGCCTTGCATGGCTGCCCAAGTGTTGTTGGCCAGCACGGCAACACCACCAAGTGGCGCAAAATTCGCGGGGGCCGAAGCACTTTTTAGCGTAATTACATCAACCACACCTTTTATTTTACGGGTTTTCTTATCATCAACGGTTACCGGTTTGGTGAACATCACCGGTGGCCGCTGGATAACCGCAATAAGCATATCCTCAAGCTCAATATCCTGCCCGAACACAGTATTACCACTCACCACATTCTGCATATCGATACTACGGATGTTTTTACCTACGTAACGCCATTTTTCCCTGGCTTTGGGCTTGACTAGTTTTTCATCCGGAACCGGCAAAGTGGCGGCTACCGCCACCAGTTCGCCAAAGTCGACTTTTTTACCCGAGGGTTTATGAACCACTTGGTGCTGCTCACAATAACAGCTCTGGGCAGTCACGCCCCAGCCCTTGGCGGCCGCCTGACACAGCATTAACGCGGCGGTAGCACCTGCCACTTGTAAGCGTTCAAGATTGCGGCGGATACTGCGCGACCCATCGGTATTCTGATCGCCGTATTGTTCGTCTCCAGGGGCTTGCACAGTACTAACCCGCTGCCAGTCAGCATCAAGCTCGTCTGCAATAATCTGGGTAATGGCGGTACGTATCTGCTGTCCCATTTCCGATCGGTGGCAGGTGACAACCAGGTCACCCTTACTGTCGATGGCCACAAATACATTGGGCGCCAGCTGTTCTTGTAAGGCTGGCTCGTTAGCCAATGCCAAAGATTTTGGTGCCAGGGTAATGCCTAATGTAAGCCCGGAGCCCACTGATACCTGTTTAATAAACTGGCGTCGAGAAAGGTTAGTCTGGTTCATACTTTGTCGCCCCCGGCCGCTTGTTTAATCGCCTTTTTAATACGCGGATAAGTACCACAGCGACAGATATTACCCGCCATGGCCTGATCAATCTGGGTGTCATCGGGCTTGGGGGTGGCCGCGAGTAACGACGCCGCCTGCATGATCTGGCCACTTTGACAATAGCCGCACTGGGGCACGTCGTTTTCTGCCCAGGCGATTTGCAGTGGATGTTGATGCTTTTCGTCTAACCCTTCAATGGTCGTCACCTGCGCATTACTGACGGCCGCCATCGGCAGGCGGCAAGAGCGTGTAGCATTGCCGTCTACATGTACCGTGCACGCCCCACACAAGGCCATGCCACAACCATACTTGGTACCTTTTAATAACAGTTCATCGCGCAAATACCATAGCAAAGGCATTTGTGGGTCGCCGTCGTATTCGTGGGTTTGTTGATTGATGGTAAGCGTGATCATGGCTACATTTTCCCTAAGCAGTTTATGGTAGAGCACCATGGTTTTTAGTCTGAGTCAATATGCAATAGACGAGGTGCAGCCTCACACCGGCAGGGTTTTTTACTGGCAGCCGGGGGCTAACTATTTGTCCGGCTTATCATTAAGTATGAAAAGGTATTATAGAAATGTACTTGAGTGATAAAACAGGCTTATTATATATTTGTGAACAATGTGTTAAGCGTAATGCTTTAAGGAACCAACTATGCCCCTGGATTTCACCGCAACAGATGTATCGGCTGTGACCGAATCACCGCTCTCCATGCTATACAAATGGGAAGCATCGAGAGGTGACGAGCCGTTTTTGCACCAGCCTAGAGCCGGCGGCGTTGAAACCTATACCTGGAAACAGGTGGCTGATCAGGCCCGCCGAGTGGCCGCCAGGTTAAACCAAATGGCCTACGCGCCGGGTAGTAGAATTGCTATCTTTGCTAAAAACTGTGCGGAATGGTTTATTGCGGATTTGGGGATCATGATGGCCGGGCATGTGTCCGTACCAATTTTTGGTTCTGCTGGCGAAAGCACGATTCAGTATGTCTTACAGCATGCAGACGTTAAGCTCATGTTGGTGGGCAAACTGGATAATCGGGAGGCTCAGCTGGCAGCTATTCCAGCCGATTGTCATACCGTTTATTTTCCTTATCCAGACCTGACCGGCACCCAAAGCTGGGCCGACTTTATAAGTTGCGATCCTATTAACGACAGTCCGCTGCCTAACCTTGATGCCATGATGACGATTATTTATACCTCTGGCAGTACCGGCCAGCCCAAAGGGGTGGTACATACCTACCGCACCGCATGCTGGGCAGCACAGAATTCGTTAAGTTCGCTGACGCTGAATCAACATGACAGGTTGCTAAGTTATCTGCCATTAGCCCACATTACCGAACGAGTACTGGTGGAACTGGCGGCGTTTTATGGCGGCCCGCAAATTTTCTTTGTCGAGTCCCTCGATACATTTTCCCGCGATGTCCATCATTGCCAGCCTACACTATTCATTTCCGTGCCCCGTTTGTGGACCAAATTCCAGATGGGAGTATTGGCAAAAATGCCCCAAAAGAAACTCAATGTTTTGCTTAGCATTCCAATTATTAAGGGCGTGGTGTCACGTAAAATTCGGCAGGGCCTGGGGCTGGATCAGGCGCGTTTTTGGGCCAGTGGTTCGGCGCCCTTGGCGCCAGCGATTATTCGCTGGTTTCACCGAATTGGTATTGATATATCAGAAGGTTGGGGAATGACCGAAAATAGTGCATATGGCAGCGCCAGCGTGCCGTTTCGCGAAGATAAAATTGGTTGTATTGGTAAAGCGTATGATGGCGTGGATATTCGGTTGTCTGACGAGGGCGAGATTCAGGTGAAGTCACCTTGTAATATGGTTGAATATTACCTGGAACCAGAAAAAACGGCAGATACTTACACCGCTGATGGCTACCTTAAAACGGGCGACAAAGGACAAATGGACGATGAAGGCTATATTCGCATTACCGGCCGCCTAAAAGATATTTTTAAAACTGAAAAAGGTAAATATGTTACGCCTTCGCCTATTGAAGCTGCGCTTATGGTTAACTCATTGATTGAGCAGGTATGCGTAACGGGCACCAATCTGCCGCAACCCGTTGGTTTACTTGTGCTAAGCGAGCCAGCTGAGGCGCTGGATGAAGCGACAATTAGACAAAAGCTTATAACCACGCTGGATAAAGTAAACAGCAAACTGGAAAGCCATCAAAAGCTTGATCATTTAATTGTGGTGAATGAGCCCTGGACTATCGAAAACAACTTACTCACCCCCACATTGAAGGTTAAGCGGCATGTTTTAGAAGAGCACTATGATGCCATTATTCATGCTCAATATGATCAGCCGGTGGTTTTTAAAGCGTAGCGGGGTAATCCCTGTTGCTGGTCGCCTGCAGACCATGCTATAGGGTTAGAGGGTTACTACAACGCCACTTGGTACTGGCAGTAACGCCGGTGGCCGGATAGGTGCTATCGCGCGCCGTGATGGTTAGCCAGAGCCGTAATGCGGTAACAAAAGCGGCCCGGGGCAATACGCTACGAGGCTCATCAATACAAGATGAGCCTGGATACCACGGGCAACGATGGTGTGTTTATTGCGGATAGCGGGCGCGCAGTCCGGCATACACTAAGTCGCTGTAGCTTGCCGCGTCTATATCAAGGTCCGCTAGTACTTCTACCAGATGTTCATTGTCTTCACGGCCGTGCCAAACCTTCAGGTAATGGCCTTCTTTGTAGCCGTTATCCTGACGAAAGAAGTTAAGAATATTTTTGCCTACATACTGTCGATATAATTCAGCGGCCGGCATTTCACATTGTTCGACTATTTTCATAAACAGCGGAACGCTAAAGCGTTTCGCCGCGCACAGCCCCGCCATAAGCTCCAGGTTATCCAATAAGTTTTGTTGGGCAAATGCATATGTCTGGCCATCAAAATCAAGGCTGACAGGCGTATCTTGTAACTCTGTTGCTAACTGCGCCGCCGCCTGATCACTATTGCCGTCAAACCGAATTAAACAATCAGATAATGCGAAGTGCCATATATCCACCAGTTCCATTTGCAGCTGCGGCAAATCTTTTGCCTGGGCTTTCCACCATTTCCAGCCATGATGTTCTATGGCTTCTACTGACTCCACCATTGCTGCGCGCAGGTAGCCATAGCCAGCGTGCAACCACTGAGGATTAACTTTAGCATTCATTTTATCCTGTAAAGAGAGCATAGTGGCGATGTGTTGTTGGCTTAGCATAAAGGACGCATTCCTGGAAAAAGGAAGGAATTGTACCTAAGCGACCGCGAGGAGAAAAGGGTTACAAGAACATTCCCGTTTCTGTGCATTATATTGGTGCGCTTGCACCATGAAACACGGCCTACCTATTTGCCCAAACCCCTAAGAATTATCTAAGTAATTGAATTATAAAAATTAAAATTGTTGGCACATAAGCTGCCTTAGCTATTAGTGTTAACTGTGTAATCCTTTGGCGCTAACCATGTTCGGTGCCAGGCAACGCCGAAACCCGGTTGTCAAAGGGTTGCCCGTGACCTTACCCATACAGATTTTTCGTGTCCTGAGGTCTGTATGGGTTCTTTTTTCCTGTGCTGTTACGGGGCAGGCCGGTGGTATTTATCCTCTTCACTACGCGTAGTTTTACCTATCCCCAATAATTCATCGGCCCATCGCTAGAGTTCATCAGCAATATCTTTTACCATACGTAAAACCCCCAGCAACAATGGTTTACCTTGCTCGCACTCTATCCTTCAAACAAGCTTGAACACTTAAGTTATCTGCTCGGCGCGCTGATTCAACAGCAGCCTGGGCCGCCGCTGCAGGCAGAAACGATTCTGGTAGAAAGCCCGGGTATGCAGCATTGGCTGAATATGGAGCTAGCGCGCCAGCAACGGGTGGCGATGAATCTGAATTTTCCGCTACCGACGCGGTTTATGTGGGAAATGGCCCGGACCGTGTTAGGCGAAGACAAAGTACCCAGGCAGTCGGTTTACCGCCGTGAGGTACTGGTCTGGCGCATTGAAAAGCTGATACAACACAGTGATTTTTGCAACCTACCGGAAGCGGCACCCGTTTGCCGTTACTGGCAGACAATTCAGGATGTCGATGAACAAGCCGTTCAACGCCTTCAGTTTGCCACGGCGCTGGCAGATGTATTTGAGCAGTATCAACTCTATCGGCCAGAGTGGCTGTTCGCCTGGGAACAACAGCAAACGGTATTACCAGAAAATAGCGACGAGCTATGGCAAGCCGCCATCTGGCGGATGCTGGTGGCCCAGGCTCCTTTGCATCCTGCGCGCCTGCATAAAGAAGCTGTCGAAACGCTGCATCATAACGGATGTGACGCTCTGCCTGAGCGCATCATTGTCTTTGCGATCAATACTATGGCGCCACAATTGGTGCAGTTTTTTGATGCGCTGGCGGTACATACCGATATCCATATTTTTCATCTTAACCCCAGTGTATCTTATTGGGGCGATACCAAAAGCGATCGTGAGCGCGCCCGATTATTACGCCAGCAGGGTATTGAGCAGTGGCAGCTGGAACAACAAGATAATCCACTGCTAGCCAATCTGGGGCAGCAAGGCCGGGATTTATTCAATCTTCTTACTGAACTGGATACATTTGAAGTCAGTGCCTTTGACACCGACCCACCCCCACAACCTGAACAGGGGCCCTCGCTGTTGCAACAAATGCAGCAGGATATTTTGTATGCAAGTCGCCCGGATACCGACTTCGTCACGGCGCCGGACGATACCAGTGTGCAACTGGTCAAGGCTCATAGCCCGCTACGTGAAGTACAGGCATTGCACGATACGTTATTGTATTTAATGCAACGCGATCCCGACCTGGCACCGGGCGATATAGTGGTGATGTGCCCGGCCATAGAAGACTATGCGCCATTGATTGATGCGGTGTTTCACCGGGTAGGTACGCCGGCCACCCAGCGCACCAATCCTCCCCGTATAGTGTGTTCCATTGCCGACCGCTCGCCCTTAGATGCAGAACCCTTGATTGCGGCTTTTTTAAGCTTACTGAGCCTGCCCGATAGCCGTTTTGAGGTAAGCCGGATTATGGATTACCTACGGCTTGATGCGATGCGCAGTAAGTTCGAATTGCATTCTGAAGATTTGGATCTTATGCAATTCTGGTTAGAGCAAGCACATATTCATTGGGGATTGGATGGGGCGCACAAGCGTCAGGTAACGCGCCAAGTGGATGATTCAGACACGTTCAGCTGGTACTGGGGATTGGAGCGGCTATTAACCGGTATGGCGCTGGGCGATAGCCCACAATTGCACGATGGGATGCTTAGTGTACCCCACGTGGAGGGAAGCAACGCCGTGACCCTTGGCCGCCTTATTGGGTTGGTGGGGCAGTTAAAGCATTATGCGAACCTGTTAAACCAGCCCCGTACCGCCGCGGACTGGCACTTGTTTTTGATGCAAATGCGCGAAGACTGTTTTGCGCCCGATTTTGACAAAATAGATATATGGGAAAGCATTAGTAACGCAACCAGTGGGTTGGCAGACCAATGCGCGGAAGCGCTATATGACGGGTTGCTAAGTTTGCGCCAGGTCAAAGAAGTTCTGGTGAAGCGTTTTTCCTCCCCAGATGCCGGCAATCATTTCTTAACCGGCCAGGTGACTTTCTGTTCCATGCTGCCCATGCGCAGTATTCCGTTTAAAGTGGTATGTGTACTTGGCTTAAATGACACAGAGTTTCCCCGCCAGTCTCAACCTATCAGTATTGATTTGATGGCCAGCGCTGGGCGTAAAATCGGCGACCGCTCACGCCGGTTGGAAGACCGCTATTTATTCTTAGAGGCGCTGATCTCGGCGCGTAGTCAGTTGTATTTGAGTTATCAGGCGAACAGTGCCCAGGACAACAGCGAAAGACAGCCCTCGTTGGTGCTCACCGAATTGCTGGAAGTATTAAAGCGCTATCAATTTTCCGATGCTCAAACTCATCACCTGGCCCTTCATCCGTTTAGCGTTGCTGGCTTTATTAGCTCGCGGCCGGGCTTTGAAACCGGCTGGTTACGCCTGGCTAATGCGATAGCCCACCACGACCAAGCGCCAAAGGGGAGTTTTACGCCTTTAGCCGAGGTCCAGTTGCCGGACATGGTTAGTCCTGCGGCCATGGCCCGCGCGCTCACCCATCCGTTGCGTTATTTTGCTAACCACCAATTAGGCCTCTATCTAGACAGTGCGCAGCCCTTATTAAATGACGCTGAACCGTTCGCCGCCGATAATTTGACCCGCTTTCAAACTCTCGATGCGTTAAACGAGGCGCGGGCGCAACAGGCGGATCCGCAAGTGATATTGCAGCATGCTGAACTTGACGGTCAGCTACCGGCTACCCCGCTGGGGAAAACACTGTTGCAGAACTGGGATGCCGCTTCTGTTTTAATTATGACTAAAGCGATGCAACCTGAACCCAGCGGACAGGAGCAACACTGGTACTTTGGCCAAAGCCAGCTAAGTACCAAGGGTTGGTACAATGGCAATGATCTGGTGAGCTGGCATAGCGGCGCGCAAACGACCTCCCGTCAGCTTCAACAATTCATAACCTTACTGATGTTCAATGCGGCTGGCATACAAACCAATCTGCATACGTATTTTTGTAAATGGGAAAAAGGCGAGCCGGTGTTACGTATGGCTACGTTAACCGGCCATGAGCCAGATGCAGCGGATAGCCTGCTGACGCGTTTGGCCGAGGCTTTTACCCAGTTACATAGTCAGCCGGTGCTACTGATGGCTGATGCCGCTATAACATTATTAAAAAAAGCAGGCAGCACACCGCTGACCGAGTGGGCCGCTCAGCCCGAAGCTGCGTTTGAATGGCAGAAGCTATGGGATGGCAACGTGATGAGCGCCGGCTTAAAAGAAGATGCCTATCTACATTGGTTTTTCCCCCAGGGCATTGCTTTGCAAGATTTGCCGTTAGCGCACTTTGAAACACTTTACCGGCCCTTGCTGGACTGCTACAAAGAGAAAAAAGCATGAGTCACCCAACCGTCGAATCTTCCCAGCCGTTAGATGTTGTGGCAATGCCATTGGCAGGCCGACATCTTATCGAAGCCAGTGCCGGCACCGGAAAAACATTCAATATTACCCGGTTGTACCTGAGACTGATTTTAGAAAAGGAGCTGAGCGTACAGCAAATATTGGTGATGACATTCACCAATGCGGCTACCGAAGAAATCCGTGGCCGGATAGCAGATACGTTACGCGAGGCGGCCCACTGCTGGGCTCAGGCATTGGCCGGCGAACCGCTAGCCGATAATACGGATCCGGTCTTTATCCGGTTACTGGCGCAGTTTGGTGAGCCTCGGCATCTAAATGCCATTAATGCTGCGTTGCTGGAGCTGGATGAAGCGGCAGTGTATACCATTCACGGTTTTTGTAACCGGGTTCTGGGAGAGTTGGCGTTTACCAGTGGTGCCGCTATGCAGCTGGCGCTCAATACTGATACCCGGGCGCTCTATTTGCAGGCCGCGCAGGACTGGATCCGCCAGCAAGCCAAAGATGACGTTGCCTATCAGTGTTTGATGCACGCTGGCTGGCATACTCCAGAGGCGCTGCTGAGTACATTTGAAAGCGCTATTCGTAGTGGCCTGGAACCCCATTTACTGTCGGCTGAGCAAATTGATACGCAACGCCAGGAGGCCAGGGCTGCACTGCAAAAAGCAATGAAGAATGAGTTTATTGCGCTGCAATCGCAGTTGGATAGCTGGCAAGACCAGATTACTGAGCACCTGGTAGACAATGTAAAAGACAGCGCTGTCCGTGCCCAGCAGTGGCACCAGATAACCCAGTGGGTCTGCGCTCAGGCATTGGAACCCTTACCCGCGGATTTCAACAAATTTGCGCATCATAGCCGGTTTAAGCACTGTCCCGAATTAAAAGCGCCGCTGGCCCTTGTCAGGCAGTTAGGCAACCAGCTTAAAGCAGCTTTGGCAGAGCTTGAAAAGCAACATGACAGCATGGCTGACCAAGCGCCGGTGTTGGCCTTGATAGCGCAGGGGTTTGCCTTCATTCGCGAGCATGTCAGTCGCCAGAAGCGCCAGCAGGGCGTGGTAGACTTCGATGATTTAATTCATTTGCTTGCCGCCCGCATTGACGCGCCAGAAGCCGCCTTAGCGTGTCAGCTGCGGCACAAGTTTCCGGCCGCGCTGATTGATGAATTTCAGGATACCGACGCGAATCAGTACCAGATATTGTCTAATGTTTATCAGGCTGGGGAAGAAAGTCAGGTGCTCCTAATGATTGGCGATCCCAAACAAGCGATTTATGGTTTTCGTGGGGGCGATATCTTTACTTACCTACAGGCTGGCAACAGTGCCGACTATCGGTGGGTTATGGACACTAACTGGCGATCTACCGAACCGATGGTAAGTAGCTACAATCGTTTGTTTTATGGCGCCCCGTTAGACCAACCGCCAGTCGAGGTATTTGGCTTTGGAATTGGTTACGAACCGGTAAACGCCACGCCTGCTGCTAAAGCGAATAAAGCCTTGTTAAACGATCCCCATCCCCAGCGGGCGGCGCTGACCTACGCAGGTATTGCGCAGGAGACGGCAAACTCGCCGGCAAAAGGTCAGCTGCAGCAACAACTTGCAAGATGGGTGGCGGGCGAAATTGTTCGTCTGCTGGCCCAGGCAAAACTAGGCGAAGCTCAGGTGCAGCCCCATGATATTGCTATTTTGGTGCGCAGTGGGCCTGAGGCCCTGATTATTCAAAATGCACTGCGCCGGGCCGGGCTGGCCTCGGTTTTTTTGAGTAACCGGACTAATCTGTTTGCTGCTCCCGAAGCCCAGGATCTCTATCGGGTGCTTGATGGTATCTGGCATTATCAGCATTCCAACCGGTTAACGGCGGCCCTGAGTAGCCCTTTATTTGGCATGTCGCATGCCGAGCTTACCGATCTGCTTTACCACGAAAATGACGAGGCATGGGAAGCGGTGATGAATCTGGTGCTTAGCTTACGCCAAATGTGGGAGCAACGCGGATGCATGGCGCTTATCTTATACTTACTGGAAGAAAAATTTGCCTGTGATGATACCGATATTGAACGGCGCCTTACCAACTATCTGCATTTGGCTGAGGTCCTTGAGCGCGAGTCAGCCGTTCAGGCGCATGCTGAGCAATTACTTATCTGGTTACACCGGCACATCAGCCAACCTGACCAAGCCCCCGAACAGGTCCAGCGCCTGGAAAGTGACGCGCGGCTGATTCAGCTTATTACCCAGCATGGCTCTAAAGGGCTGGAATATCCCATCGTATTTGTGCCGTTTGCCAGCGATTATCGTGACCCGGCGCGGGTGGGCAAACAGTATCAGTCATTTTACCGGTATTACGACGAGCAGGCCCAGCAACTCACCCTACTATTAGGCAAAAGCGATGCGGCGATTGCGCGGGTAAGGGCGGAAGGGGATGCAGAGTCTACCCGGTTGTTATATGTAGCTGTGACCCGCGCTGCGCAGCGGTGTTATCTGGGCGTGGCAGGGTTTGAAAACCAGCATAATAGTGCCCTGGCCAAAGCGGTTGGGTTGGGTAAGGAAGACAGCTGGCGCTCGTGTATCGAACAGCTCAGTCAGGATGCCCCAAAGCATATCTGTTATGCCGAGGTAACTACAGATAGCGATGAGCCGGTGGTCCGGTCATCTACCACAGCTGCTAGCCCGGTGGGGCCTTTGCAGGTGGATAGGTTTGACGGCAAGGTAAACGAGCGCTGGCGGTTATATTCTTTTTCGGCCCTGGCGCGGCGGCAAATGGTGGTAAACCGCAACCGTCGGGAAGCTGAGATTGACTCGCTGGCACAGGGCACTGAAAGTGATGGCCCACAGATAAGCGCTAATGCCATGCGTTTTACGTTTACCAAAGGCGCAGCGGCCGGGAATTTACTGCACGATATATTTGAGTTGAGTGATTTTAGCCAGCCAGACTGGGCTAACCAAGCTCACGCCATGGCCCTGCGTTTTGGTATAGCTGAAGACGATCTAGGACTTTTTTTTAGCTGGCTTGATGAAGTATTGGCCACCCCATTAAACCAGACAGGTATAACGCTAGGCGGCCTTGAGCGCAAACAAACATTACGCGAAGCCGAGTTTTACTTCCCTTTGGCAAGCGTAAATTTGCATCAGCTTAACCAATTCTTAAGTCACTATCGCAAACAGGAAAGCGCGGCACAGGGCCCGTTTATGGTGACGCTTGATACACAAAAGATTGAAGGCCTGATGCATGGGTTTATCGATCTTATCTTTGTGCATAACGATCGCTATTACATTGCAGATTATAAATCTACTCATTTGGGCGAACAATTTAGTGATTATCAGTTTGCCGCATTACGGCGGAATAACCAGCATCATCTATACGATTTGCAATATCTAATTTATGCCGTGGCATTACACCGTTATTTACAGTCAAAGCTGCCGGATTATGACCCCGAACACCATCTTGGCGGGGTGTATTATTTATACCTGCGTGGCATGCATCCGGCAAATAGTGCACAAGAGGGCGTGTATTTTGCCCGCCCCAAAACCAGCGACCTATTACACCTGGATAGCCTGTTTGATATGCCGGAGACCGAATAAATGAAAACAGTTAAATTTCTTTCGGTACTCAATACTTTAGGCGGTACAGAAACGATAGATCGGTTATTTGCCAGCCAGTTCTGCACCACTGAAGATGAGGCTTCGCTGACGTGGTTTATGCTATTGATGGCATTATCGGCATTACAGCGTCAGGGGCATACCTGCGTGGATGTGCGCAAGCTTGCCAATACCCCGTTATTCGTGGATGAAACACAGCAACTTAACGGTTGGCGTTATCCTGCTGAAGAGCAGCTTGAACACGCGATTGAACAGGCTATGAAAAATTCCGTGGTCGCCTCAGCGTTGGTCTATCAGCACGGTAGGCTGTATACCCGACGCTACTGGCAATTCGAGCGGGAAATCGGGCAGGCGCTGGCCCAACGATGTGCACCACTAACCCTTAGCGATGAAGATTACGCTCGTCTGAATACACTTTGGCCAGGCATGTTTTCTACTGATCCTACCGCTGAGCAGGACTGGCAGCAACTGGCTACAGCGTGTGCCGTGCAGCAGCGATTCACCGTGATAAGTGGTGGACCGGGTACCGGCAAAACTTACACCGTCACCCGCTTATTGCTGGCTCTACAGTGTGTGGCAAAAGGCCGGAGTAAGATCCAGTTAGCGGCCCCTACCGGTAAAGCAGCACAACGTATGAATGAGTCCATTGCCGGCGCTCTGGAAAAGTTGCGCGGGCACCTGGATGAGTCGCTTATCAACAGCGTGCCAACGGATGCCGTTACTCTGCATAGATTATTAGGTATAAGTCGGTTTGGTGTAGAAACCCGTAAGAACCAGGCTAACCCCTTGCAGTGTGATGTGTTAATTGTTGATGAGGCATCAATGATCGACATGGCATTAATGGCCCGCGTAGTGCGCGCGCTTCCCGCCCAGGCGCGGTTAATCCTGGTGGGTGATGCTGATCAGTTACCCGCCGTCGAGTCAGGTAACGTACTGGAAGCTTTAGTGGAGGGGCACAATAGCGAGTTGATCAGTGCAGCCCTGCAGCAACACCTGCAAAGAATGTGTCCCCATCTACCCGTTCCAAAAGTCAGTGATAAAGCAAACGATTACGTTAAAATGTTGCACACCAGCAGACGCTTCGGCGGGGATCTGGCAACGGTGGCTACCGCAATTAAAGCCAATGCCCCCTCGGCTGCCTGGCAAATCATACGGCCCGCAGAACTACCCGCCGATATCACTGCTAATCAGGGTGTGCTGAGTGTGTCAGATAGCGCCTTTGAGGCCCATTTTGTGCACCTGGTCAGACAGTGTTTTAGTGCCCAGATGAACCCTTCACTTACCCCGGCCGAAGCATTACAACAAATGGCTCGCTGCCGCTGGCTAAGCCCCGTACGTAATGGTGAGTGGGGAGTAAATACGCTTAATCAACGTATAGAGCAGGCGCTACAAGTGGCGGGGGGCCATTAAAAGGCGGGCATTATGCAGGGCGACCGGTGATGGTGGTGGAAAACCATTATGCCCAGGGGCTATTTAACGGGGATGTCGGGATCATCTGGCCCGCTGCTAACGGCCAGCTCAAAGCCTGGTTTGATACAGATAAGGGATTAAAAACGGTAAGTTTAAGCCGTTTGCCAGCGGTAGAAACCGTGTTTGCTATGACCGTGCACAAGTCTCAGGGTTCAGAGTTTGAGCATGTCGTGATGTTGATGCCAGCCCCGGTAAGTAGCCACATTGCGAACTTGTGCAGCCGGGAGTTATTGTACACCGGCCTCACCAGGGCTAAAGCGGGTTGTATACTGGTTGGTGACGAAAGCCGTTTTACTGCGATGGTCGGCCGTCAGCAGCAGCGCTATTCTGGTCTAGCCCATACGCTACATACCCTAGCCGGGCAGGCGGTTAACTAACGGCCTTTAAGGCAGGTGATAGCAGAACAAAACATGGCGCGGCGCTGGTAACCCACACGTTATCAACGCCACAGCCCGCGTACTGATTAGGGTACCATGACTGACCATCACGGGTGGCCGACGCCCACTGGCGTGCAGCAACAGGTTGTCATCACACCACCCCAACACGGTATTGGCCGGCACTGTGGCCCGTGGCCGCGTCGGTGCGGGCTCAGTGGATGTAATACCGCCATTACCACCCGCTACATTTGCTGTTTCGCTTTGCCCTTTATCGATACCGGTGTTTGTCTTGGGTACCGCGCCTAAGGAGTCAAATACTGCCCGGTTTAAGGTTAACGCCGCTCCGAATATGGGCTTATCAGCATATAGCAGATAGACTGGATGGGAGCAACTCACCTCACCACAGCCAGGCTTTTGGCCTGGCCCATCCAAACAGGCATAACACGCCGACACGCAGGGTAAAGCAAGGGACATGACAACTTCACTATTTAGCAACCATAACACCAGTATACGGCCCCGTCGGGCAGTGACTTTTGATACAGATCAAGTCGATAGCGTGATATTGGCGGTTGTTTAAAACATAGACAAAGGCGCTGCAGATCCAGTAGGGTAGAAAATACCAGCACAATGACAGACGGCGTTTTTGTGCTGTATCCCCCCGGTCTTTTAACTACCTTAAGCAAGGAGAATAACATTGCGTATATGGTGGGCACTGGCCCTTTTTTTGTATAGTGCAGTTACGTGGGCAGCCATACCGGCGGTAAAAGACTTTACCCAGGATATGGTATTACATGAGGGTTTTCTGCCATTTTACTATGATGACAGTAGCGATAAGATTTATCTGCAAATCAGTCAGCTGAATCAGCCTCTGCTGTTTCAGACATCCTTGCCCTATGGAGTAGGTTCAAATGATATCGGCCTGGATCGCGGCCAATTAGGTGAAACCCGGTTGGTGCAGTTTGAGCGCCATGGCAATAAAATATTATTGAAACAACTTAACACCAAATATCGTGCGCAAACGGATAGCCAGGCAGAAAAAAACAGTATTGATCAAGCCTTCGCAGATTCAGTTATTGCCGGCTTTACTGTGGTAGCGCGACAGGGTGATACGCTAATTGTTGACTACACAGCCTATTTGTTAAGCGACGTACATGGTGTATCACTACGTTTAAAACAACGGGAGCAGGGCAGTTTTCAAGCTGATGTCGCACGTAGCGCAGTCTACTTACCCCGCTCAAAAGCATTTGAAAAAAACACCGAACTTGAGGCATTGATAACCTTTGGCGGGAGTAATCCAGGTGGCTTCCTGCAGGATGTTGCCCCCGACCCAACCAGTATTAGCGTGCATATGCATCATAGCTTTATAGCATTGCCCGAAGCAGGCTACCAGCCACGTGAGTACCACCCTTATAGTGGTTTTTGGAAAGGGCGCTTTTTTGATTACGCCACCGCCATCGGCGCCCCCCTTGAACAGCGTTTTATTACCCGCCATCGATTACAAAAGCAGGATATAGATGCCCGGGTAAGTAAGCCGGTAGAACCCATCATATATTATCTGGACCCGGGTATCCCGGAGCCGGTAATGAGTGCCCTTAAAGACGGTGCCAGCTGGTGGAATCAGGCGTTTGCTGCTATCGGTTACGAGCAGGCCTTTCAGGTTAAAGTGTTACCCGAAGATGCAGACCCTATGGATGTGCGCTATAACATTATTCAGTGGGTGCATCGCGCTACCCGCGGCTGGTCGTATGGAAGCTCAGTCGTTGATCCGCGAACAGGCGAAATTATAAAAGGTCATGTTACGCTAGGCTCATTACGGGTCAGACAGGATTATCTTATTGCACTGGGCCTGACCAGCCCCTTCGGTAACGAGGCTAAAAACGATGACGTGACAAAAGCACAGCGTGCCATGGCGCTCGACCGTATCAGACAGTTATCGGCACATGAAGTGGGCCATACTTTGGGACTGGCGCACAACTTTGCGGCTAGCGAAGATGGCCGCGAGTCAGTCATGGATTATCCTCATCCGATGCTCACGTTAAACAATGGCAAGATTTCGTTAGCAAACGCATATGATAAAGGAATGGGGAAATGGGATCTCCATGCTATCGCGTACGGCTACCAGGATTACGCGGACAAACCAGCTCGTGAAGCAGGTTTGCAGGCTCAGATTGAAGCTACCCGAAACGCCGGCCTGGGGTTTAAAACCGACTTTGACACCCGCTCTTCCTCCGGCCCGTCGGCCAATGGTCATATGTGGGAAAATGGCAGCGATCCGTTAAAAGCTTTCGATAATATTACGCGGATTCGCCAGCATGCGCTAAATAATATGGGCCTGGATAGCCTACCTGCAAAGGCCAGTTTGTCGGCCCTGGAAGATGCTCTGGTACCCGTTTATCTGCTGCATCGGTATCAGCTAGAAGCGGTCGCTAAACAAGTGGGAGGGATGGTTTATGAATATGAGCGTAAAGGTGACTATCCTACTGCCAAAGGTCAACAAGCGGTAGCAGCGGGCATCCAAAAACAGGCTATAAAGCAGTTGCTTCAGGCTACCTCTGCGGAATTTTTGCGCCTGCCGGATAATCTGGTTCAGCTTATCCCACCCACCGCCTATGGTGACGATGTTACCCGCGAGCAATTTAACGGGCGTATGGGCTTGGCTCTGGACCCGGTGTCGGCTGCTGCGTCAGCCGCCAATTTTGCTTTTTCGTTACTGTTAGATGCGGAGCGTTTAAACCGGTTGTCCTGGCAGGCGGCCGCCAAACGCGACTTACCCGGTATTAATGCGCTTACCACCCGCATTCTGGAGCAACACTGGTACAGTGAACCGAAAGCTGATTACGGCTTACATAAGCGTTTACGATTGGTTGCATTGAACGCATTGTTTACTGCTGTCCAGCAACCCGAACTTGCTCCGGAAGCACGTACTGAAATACAGGCAGCGTTGCACAAATTTACTCAATGGTTGGAGGAGGACAGCAAGTTGCTGGAAGCGCCCGTGCTACATAATCAGTTAATGGAGTACTGGGAGACGGGCAACTGGCCAGGCTCGTTTACGGTCAAGCCGTTACCGCCGGGCTCGCCAATCTAGACTGCCTTTGGCAAGGAACAAAATAACCGGGTACCTAAACTAGCAAAAGGGCCAATACTGGCCCTTTTTACAGTTTAAATCCCGTCAACTGATTTGCTGGTAGTGGGTAAACACTTTGTATAATTGGGTCCCACTTAACACCGAAGCCGAAGGAAAGTGCAAGATAGGAATTAAATCGCACGGCGCGCGAAGGGTAAAGGTGGCTGTATCGTTGTCCAACTCATCAATATTCAACACCCGCGCTAGCGGCTCGCCCTGTTTTACCGGCACGCCCGGGGCCGCGCAGTACTCCACCATTCCGCCAAAATCGGTATAAAGTGTTTTGTAATCACGCAAATGCACGGCCACCCGGCGCATCCGTTTGGGTTGATATGGACATTGTTCAATCACCCCGCGCTGGCCCAGATAAGCCAGAATGCTGTCGGCATCCTGCTCACCTTCGGCAAACTGCACTACTTCCTGGCTGCCCATCTCCAGAGTCATGGCTTCCACACCCAGGTCCACGGGTTGACCAAACCGTTCGCTTAATCTGTCCTGCAACGTCCACCAGGG
The DNA here is from genome assembly GCF_003429285.1 of Salinimonas sediminis. Lineage (NCBI taxonomy): Bacteria > Pseudomonadati > Pseudomonadota > Gammaproteobacteria > Alteromonadales > Alteromonadaceae > Salinimonas > Salinimonas sediminis. The sequence goes on along the minus strand of NZ_CP031769.1, from coordinate 2,583,975 downwards.
GCAGAAGGTGGCCTCGTCCAGGGCGCCGGCAAATACATTTGGTATAAAAATACAATGTTCAATATTAAAGTGCTGCGCGGCGTCTCGGGCATATTCAGGAATATAAATGTGGCGGGTGGAGACCGGGCCGTTGTGTAAATCCAGCACAATATCAGCATCTGCCGCCATCGTTTGTAGTTTAAGATTGAGTTGCTGGGCTAATCCCAGGCCCCACGGACTGCTGAGCTTTTCGGCAATAGCCTGCTGCCAGAACGTGCGAAACTGCTGTTTTATTTCACTGATGGGCAACCCATCATCCACCGCGTCAGCAAACGCCAGTACCCGCTGCTCATCATAAAAGTATCCCCGATTCCAGTTGGTGCCATTGACCGGATCAAACCGGCCCAACGTATATTCGCCCGCTTTTATGTTTGTGCCTACCGGATTACAGTTAGGTACAAGAATAATTTCGCCCGCTACCTGTAGCGCTTTCAATTTATTAATAAGATGATAGATAACGACATTGCCCTGCACCTCGGCGCCATGAATGGAACTTTGGATATAAACTTTGGGGCCTGGCCGGTGGGCGGTTATTTGATAAACCGGCACGTTCATATTTCTACCCGAAGCGTTCTGGGCCACTACCAAATGAGACTTTGATACCGTTACGGTCATGAATAATTCCTTGGAATCTGAAAAAAATTAGCGCAGCAGCGGCGACTGGAGCAGTCGGGGGTTAGCCTGAACATACCGGGCATTGCGCTGATTTGGGCACCGCAAATCGTTGCCACTGGCCGGTAAGGCCATCAAATAGTGTCAATGTGCCAATCGGCGCCTGACCAAATTCAGCAATCAACTGCATTGCTGCTAATGCCTGCTGTAATCCGATAATCGCCACCACCGGGGCTAAAATGCCTGCTTCGGTGCAGCTTAGCTCAGGTTCATCGAATAACCGCGCCATACATCCATAACACGGGCTGCCTGATTGATAATCAGTCATAAATAACTGACCTTCAAAACGGATGGCCGCACCGCTGATTAGCGGCGTGCTGGTAGCATGGCACGCGGCATTAATGGCCTGACGGCTGGCTTTATTATCAGTACAATCAAGTACGACATCATGGTGCGCGGTAAGCAATGCCAATGCGTCGGGCTGCTGACGGGTACTAATAGTCTCTATATTGCAAGCAGGATTGTGTTGTTGCAGTGCCTGTTTTGCGGCTGTCACTTTTAACTGACCCGCATCGGCTTCGCGGTAGAGGATTTGGCGGGGGAGGTTGGTAACACTGACCACATCATCGTCAACCAGGGTAAGCGAGCCGGCCCCGGCGGCGGCGAGACTTTGTGCAGCATTGCAGCCCAGTCCACCCATTCCAATGAGTAAAATACGGCTATTTAGTAAGTGTTCCTGACCCTCAAGGTCGATTTGGGGAAGAACAATCTGGCGGTTATAGCGCATGGCTTGCGCAGTATTCAGGCGTTTAAGCATACAGAAGGCACTAATTTAGGCTTTTTGACGGTGGAGTTATAGCCACACTGGTTTAGTGTACGATAACATAACATTATTCATCTTCTTATGCCTGACGAAAAACCATGCCGCAGTTAAAAACACCCCTAAGAATAGCGATACTTACTATCTCAGATACCCGTACGGTCGAGAACGACACTTCAGGTCAGTTCCTGGTAGATGCCCTACAGACGAGCGGCCATGTGCTGGCCGACCGCGCCCTGGTGCAAGACGATATTTACAAACAACGCGCGGTGGTCTCCCAGTGGATTGCTCGCGATGATATTCATGCCGTCATCAGTACCGGTGGAACCGGTTTCACCGGCCGTGATTCAACACCAGAAGCACTTAGTGTATTATTTGATAAAACGGTAGACGGCTTTGGTGAGTTATTTCGCCAGCTGAGCTTTAATGAAATTGGTACGTCAACCATCCAGTCGCGGGCGATTGCCGGTTTTGCCAATCGCACAGTGATTTTTTGTTTGCCAGGTTCTACCGGTGCATGTCGTACAGGTTGGCAACAGATAATTGAAAGTCAGCTAGATTCAACTTACCGGCCGTGTAATTTTGTAGGCCATCTGACCGGAACCATGTAATGAGCCAGTTTAGTCACTTAAATCAACAGGGCGAAGCTAATATGGTCGATGTTTCGGCCAAGGATATTAGTGCTCGAGAGGCCACCGCCCATGGTTTTTTATATGTCAGTGAAGCCGTCATTGAGGCAATTAGTGAATCGCGGATAGCCAAAGGCGATGTATTTGCCGTCGCCCGGGTGGCGGGTATTCAGGGGGCTAAACGAACCAGCGACCTTATTCCGCTGTGTCACCCGCTGGCGTTGGCGAAAGTCGATATTCAGTTCACTGTAGAGCCAGCCAAGCGGCGTATTGAAGCACGATGTATGTGCAAGCTAAGTGGCCAGACAGGGGTAGAGATGGAAGCATTAACCGGCGTGAATATAGCATTGCTAACATTATTTGATATGTGCAAGGCCCTGGATCCGGCAATGCGTATAGACGGGGTTTGCGTGCTCGAAAAACAAGGTGGGAAAACGGGCCATTGGCAACGGGACAAAGCATGATTACAGTAAAAACATTTGCTCAGGTTCGCGAATTGTCAGGTTGTGGACAGTTGCAGGTACCGTTTGAGGCTGGTCTGGATGTTGCTTCGCTAATTCTACGCTTGCAACAACAAAGCCCCGCCTGGCACGACGCCCTTGAGGGCACTGTTTTATGTGCGGTCAATCAAACCTTATGTGATAGTTCTGCATTATTAAACGAAAACGACGAAGTCGCCTTTTTTCCACCGGTAACGGGAGGATAAATGTTCGTTCAGGTAAGTGAGGCTGATTTTTCACAACAAACATTGTACGACCAGTTATTAGCGCAATGTGATAAGCCGGCCGGCGCTATCGTAACCTTTACCGGACTGGTGCGGGATTTTAACGCACAAGGCCCGATAGACGGGCTGGAACTGGAACATTATCCGGGCATGACGGAAAATGCGCTGTTACAGCTAGTGGAGCAGGCTGTCAGCCGGTTTTCATTGGCCAATGCGGCGGCGGTGCACCGTATAGGTCGGCTGGCCAATCATGACCAAATCGTATGGGTCGGTTGCGCCGCGACGCACCGTCATCATGCCTTTGAAGGCGCTTGCTTTATCATGGATACGCTAAAGCAGGCAGTACCTTTGTGGAAAAAAGAGTATCAGCACGGCGCGGCACAGTGGGTGGAACCTAAAGCCAGCGATGATCAGGCAGCTATGGCCTGGCTTAAAAAAATACAATAATAAAAGCAGGGACATTTTTATGCGAAGGGATGGGTGGAACATACCAGGTAGAAGGCTGGCCGGGTATTTTATAACAATAGGCATGTTGCTGGTGGGGCAATTGCTGAATAACACGGCGTGGGCGGCGCAACCTCTGCACATTGCAGTGGCGGCGAACTTTGCTACGCCTGCGCGCCAGGTAGCCCAGGATTTTGAGCGTCAGTTTTCTATCCCAGCGGTGGTTACTGTGGCGTCCAGCGGAACATTGTTTGTCCAAATTACGCATGGTGCGCCATTTGACGTATTTATGTCTGCTGACGCCCGGCGCCCGGAGCAACTGGTTGACGAACACCACGCCGACCGGGATACACTACATGTGTATGCTCAAGGCCGACTGGCTTACCTTAATGCAGACATCGTTGCACCAGATATGAATGATTTGGTTAACACCGTCATTGCTGGCAAGCGTAAACTGGCTATTGCTAACCCGGCGCTGGCGCCCTATGGGTTGGCAGCGCGCCAGGTACTTACCCGGCTGCATAAATGGCCACGCGCTGAACGTCATCTTGTGCTAGGCAAAAATATTCTGCAAACCTATCAGTATTACCGTTCGGGTAATGTAGAGCATGCTCTGGTGGCTGCCTCGTTGGTAAAGCCCGGCCAGCCACATGCGGCCTTAGTACCGGCGCATTTACACCAACCTATTTTACAAAAAGTAGTGGTGCCGGCGTCGGCTCCACAGCCAGAACAAGCACAACTGTTTGTCAATTATCTCATGTCTGCCCAAGTACAACAGCAGCTTAGTCAATGGGGATACGATTCATATATCTTAGATAAGGAATCTCCTTGAATATTGATATGGGGCCAATCTGGCTGACCTTAAAACTGGCCACCATTACCAGTATCATTTTGTTACTGCTAGCCACTCCGCTAGCCTGGGCGCTATCCCGCTGGCAGCACAAAATGAAGCATTTTGTGCTATCCGTGATTGCTTTACCGTTAGTATTACCCCCTACGGTGCTGGGTTTCTATTTGTTAGTGGCATTTGCCCCGGATGCGCTTATTGGCAGTGTATGGCAGGGGATTACCGGCCAGCAGCTGGCATTTTCATTCAGCGGATTGGTGTTAGGTTCGCTGCTGTACTCGTTACCCTTTGCTGTACAACCGCTTTATACCGGCTTTACCCAGCTGGACTATCGGTATCTGGATGTAGCAAAAACTATGGGGATGTCGCGCTATTCGCGTTTTAAGCGCATAGTTATCCCCCTATGTCAGTCCTATTTTGTAATCGCCTTCGGCCTGAGTTTTGCCCATACCATAGGGGAATTTGGCGTGGTATTGATGATTGGCGGAAACATTCCTGGTCAAACGCAGGTGGTGTCTATTGCGTTGTATGACCATGTGGAGGCGGGCAACTATGCCGACGCTCACGTATTAGCGATTGGCTTGTTGATATTTTCTTTTGTGTTACTTAGTGCGTTATATCGCTTTAATCGAAGCGGGGGGCGCTCGTGGAATTTTCAGTAAGCTATAGGGCGAGTAACAGCTTTGCTCTGAACATCACAGTAAGTAACCCCAGTCAGGATATGATGATTGGGTTAACGGGCCCCTCCGGCGCCGGGAAAAGTACGCTGCTACGTTGCCTTGCCCGGTTACAGCACGACGCCTCCGTACAAGGTCAATGGCAACATTACACCTTTCGCCAGGGGCGGGTTGGGCTGGTGTTTCAGGACTCGTTATTATTTCCCCACCTGTCGGTGGGACAAAACCTGCTACTGGCCGTAGACTATGCCCGCTCCCAGGCGCATTGGTTTGATGAGGTTGTGTTAGGTTGCCAGTGTTCGCATTTATTATCGCGTATGCCCCACAGCTTGTCGGGTGGTGAGGCTCAGCGCGTAGCCCTGGCGCGGGCCATTTTAAATTCACCCGATATTCTGCTTCTGGATGAACCGGTAAGTGCCCTTGATAACCAGACTAAACATGCCATTTTAGGGTATTTGCGTAGCCTGGCTGACAACGGCTTACCGGTGTTAATCGTCAGTCACGATTTACAGGATTTGTCGGTTTATTGCACCAGCGTATTGTATCTGGAGGCGGGAAAGGTTGTGCATCAGGGCCCGGCGCATGCGGTTATCAGACAAATTCATCAGCAGCAGATAAATAACAATATCGCAAATGGTGCCTCCACCCAATTTGGTATCATCAGTGGCCCCAAACAGAACACTGACAATGAACCAGTAGTGGCATTTTCCTGTGAGCAGCAAACCCTGTATGCTGATAAGCCGTTTGTACATAACGGTTTGGTCAGTCTGGCTGTACCGGCCAGCGCGGTGACCATTGATCGACAGCTTACCGAGCCTACCAGTATGGGTAACCGGTTTATTTGTCAGTTAGCCGCGCTGGATGTGATAGTGCCAGGCGCATATCTGGCCACATTACAGTGTAACGACACCGTGTTGTATGCCACGTTAAATGATATTGCCATAAAGCAACTACAGCTCAGCGTGGGCGACACTGTCGCAGCACGTTTCGCTGTAGAAGCCTTCAACCGGCTTTAAATAATTCTGTCCTCTAAACGACATTCGTGAAGCCGGTGGTTGAGTACCGGCTGGTGGCCATCAAAAATACTGCAAATCGTCCTGATATAGCGCTTTGCACTGGGATAAACCTGTAATTTATCTTCATCAAGTGTAATTAAATCAACATCAATGAAGGGCATCAAAGCACTAAGCTCCGAGGCGAAATAGTCCACAAAATCAATCTTGTGTGTTGCATTAAAAGAGGCAAACTCAATGTGTAAGTGACACATGAGGTGCATAATAACGTCACGTCTTAGCTTATCGTCTTGATTAAGCACATAGCCCTTTGCAGTTAATCCACGTTGGGCATCCAATCGCGCGTAATAGGCGTTGAGTTCGCCGGGATTTTGCGAGTACACATCAGGTGTACTACTAATGGCAGACATCCCCAGCCCCAGCAACGTTTTAGTGGGCTCGGTAGTATAGCCCATAAAATTACGGTGAACGGTTTGTTGCCGATTGGCCCTCGCTAAGGCATCATCTTTTCGGGCAAAATGGTCCATTCCAATCATGCTATAGCCAGCCTCCAGAAGGTTGGCTATAGCCATTTCGTTAAGCTGAGTGCGGGTTCGTGCATCGGGTAACCAGTGGGTGTGGATACGCCGCTGGGCAGCAAAACGGGCAGGAATATGCGCGTAGCTGAACAACGAAATCCGGTCGGCCTGCATTGCAATAACGTCGGCTAACGTTGTGCTAAAGCTGGTTAGGTTTTGGTGCGGCAATCCATAGATCAGATCAAGGTTAACCGATGCCAGGCCCAGTGATTTTGCAATACTCACTAATTCATGGATGTGGCGGGTGCTTTGCACGCGGTTTATAGCTTGCTGAACCTGAACATCCGTATCTTGTACACCAAACGAAATCCGGTTATAGCCTAATTGTACCAGCCAGGCCAGATACGCCCGAGACGTATGCCGGGGATCAAGTTCGATACTTAGTTCTGCCTGCGTATCAATGCAAAAATAGTCATCTAACATGGCGCGCAGGCGAGCTTGCTGGGAGACCGATAAAAACCCGGGCGAACCACCCCCTATATGCAGTTGAGTAATCTGACAGTCTTTCAACAGGCGATGGCGTTGCACCATTTCTTTGTGTAAATAGTCCAGGTAGCGATCGGCTTTATCATGGTGGCGGGTTACCACTTTATTACACGCGCAGTAGAAGCACAGGTCATGGCAAAATGGAATATGCACATACAGGGCCGCCGAACCTTCAGGAATAACGGTCTGCGCCATCAAATCTTCATCATCAAATGGCGCAAATAAGCCGGCAGCGGGGTAGGAGGTATAACGGGGTACGCGGATATCATCAGCCTCCGGATGCGCGAAGGCAGGGGCAGTAGTTATGGCGTTATTACGGTTCATGTTTAACATGATCACGGCTCTTTATCAGGAGTATTAACCTAACATTACGCTATCAGGTGAAGCGGTTTATTGATCCAGCCCAATAAACCTTTTGTTACTGCCCAATAAGCGTAGTTTACCTCTGCTGGTAGTGCCAACCCGTTTATCGCAATGACTGCCACGCTCGCTGGCTCAGATAAAATGAATGAATGGCGTCATATTCAAAATATCAATTAAACTTATCAGTTGGCTTCACCTAGTATGCTAGAAAAAGCAGGCGCGGTGGTTATGACAGAGATATACCTGGTAAGGCACGGACAAGCATCGTTCGGACAAGACAACTATGATGTACTGAGCGAGTTGGGCAAACTCCAGGCAAGATGGTTAGGGCAGTGGTTTAACGAGCAGGAATTGCAGTTTGACGGCCTGTACAGCGGGCAACTGCAACGGCAAATCCACACCCTGAATGCGCTTTCGCAAGCCCAGGGCCAGCCGGTCACTGCCCATATGAGCGAATTTGATGAGTTTGACTTTATGCAGGTGGTGGGCGCATTTTTAAAGCAATACCCGGGACAGGACCAGCAGGAACAGACCCCACGGTTTTGGTTCAAGACGCTGCGTAAAAGTATGCAGGCGTGGTCCACAGGCGAGCTGCAGGTGCCGGACACTGCAGAGAGCTGGCATACCTTTGTTCAACGCGTTAAAGAAGGCCTCAATCAGTTACTCAGCCAAGGGCATAAAAGGGTAGTGGTAGCGACCAGTGGTGGCGTTATCGCCTGTGCTACTGGTTTAACTCTGGGCTTGGGCGCTGACAATATTATTAAGCTTAATCTGCAAATTCAAAATACCAGTGTCACCCGTCTTATCGTTAACCCGCACAGTTGGTCCTTGCACAGTTTTAATAGCGTACCTCATTTAAGCTCGCGTGAACGCGCCCCACACATCACTTATGCGTAAGTGAAGGAGATTATCCCTATGCATTTTGAGCATAACGAAAAAACCACAACGCTTGCCACTCAATTAAATGCATTTATGCAGGAACACGTGTATCCACTGGAAAAGGATTACCATAGTCTGTTCAGCCAACCTCAACACCAGTGGAAGACCCCTTTAGAATTGGATAGGTTAAAACAATTAGCCAAAGAAGCCGGCTTATGGAACTTATTTTTGCCGGAAGAATACCAGCCATACGGAGCAGGATTGTCCAATCTGGAGTATGCGCCGTTGTGTGAAATTATGGGGCGCGTGCCGTTTAGTGCAGAGATTTTTAACTGCAGTGCCCCGGACACCGGCAATATGGAAGTACTCGCCAAATATGGTAGCCAGCAGCAGAAGCAACAATGGCTCACCGCATTACTGGAAGGGCAGATACGTTCAGCCTTTGCCATGACGGAACCTGATGTTGCCTCCTCTGACGCTACCAACATAGAAACCTCAATTGTTCGCCAGGGCGACAACTATGTTATCAATGGGCGTAAGTGGTATACCAGTGGCGCCATGAACCAAAATTGTAAAATTCTGATCGTTATGGGGAAAACCGATGCTGATGCGCCCCGCCATCAGCAGCAGTCGCAAATCCTGGTGCCAATGGACACGCCGGGGGTCAATGTAGTCAGGCCGATGTCGGCGATGGGCTATCTGGATGAACCGGTAGGCCATGCCGAAATTCTGTTTGATAATGTATGTGTGCCGGCCAGCAATATTATTCTGGGTGAAGGCCGCGGATTTGAAATAGCTCAGGGCCGGCTGGGGCCAGGCCGTATACATCATTGTATGCGGCTGATTGGTTGTGCGCAGCGGGCGCTGGATCTGGCCTGTGAACGGGTGAGTAACCGGGTTGCCTTTGGCCAGCCGCTGGCCAAACAACAATCTGTAAGGGAAAGTATCGCGACCATGCATTGTCAGATAGAACAGGCGCGTTTACTGACGTTTAAAGCGGCTGATCAGATGGATCGTTACGGCAACAAAGTAGCCAAAGATATTATTGCTGCCATTAAAATTGTGGCCCCGGCTATGGCATGCCGTGTTATTGATGAAGCTATACAAATGTTCGGGGCCATGGGGACCAGCCAGGACTCTCCCTTACCGGCAATGTATGCTTATGCCAGAACCGTTCGCCTGGCCGATGGGCCAGACCAGGTACATATGATGCAATTAGGCAAGAGCCTGATTGAAAAACAGGCAGGGAGATAACCCTAATATGAAAGTCAGTCAGTTAGACGTGGCAACGCTTAACCGCTACCTGAAGCTGCATGTGCCGGCAATCGGTGCTATCACCGAATATCAAAAATTCAGCGGGGGGCAATCAAACCCAACTTTTTTACTTACCACCACGGCAGGACAGTTCGTATTACGTCGGCAACCGCCGGGCGCACTGCTAAAATCGGCCCATGCGGTAGACCGTGAATATACCGTGATGGCGGCTTTACAACATACCGCTGTGCCCGTACCGGATATGCTGCATTTGTGCCAGGACACCACTATTATCGGTAGTATGTTTTTTATCATGCAATTTGTAGCGGGGCAGATTTACTGGAACGCCGCGCTGCCAGAGATAAATACTAACGCCACTCGCAAGCATATGTACGATGCGATGAACCAGACGCTGGCTGCCTTGCACGATGTCAACCCAAGCGCAGTAGGGCTGGCAGATTACGGGAAAGCAGGTAACTATTTTCATCGTCAGGTAGAACGCTGGACCGGTCAGTATCGGGCCTCGCAAACCCAGCCTATCGCACAGATGGACAGTTTGATTGATTATCTTGCACAAAACCTGCCGGCTGATGATGGCCAGGTTGCATTGGTACACGGTGATTATCGGCTGGATAATATGATGTTCAGTCACGCCCCACAACCTAACGTCATGGCGGTACTGGATTGGGAACTCTCTACCCTGGGTCATCCGTTTGCCGATTTGGCTTACCAGTGTATGCAACTGCGGTTGCCAGCAACGTTGCCACAGGCGCCCGGTTTAGGTGGTTTGGACCGCACCGCCTTGGGGATCCCCGGCGAGCGAGAGTATGTCCAGGCTTATTGCCAACGCCGTAACCTCGAACCCATTGAGCACTGGTCGTTTTACCTGGCGTTTAGCTTCTTTCGTCTGGCCGCTATACTGCAGGGGGTCGTCAAACGTGGCATGGACGGTAATGCCTCCAGTGACCAAGCCCGCCACTTGGGCAGCATGGTTGCGCCCTTGGCTGATATGGCTTTACAGGTAATAAATAAGGACACCCGCTATGAATAACCTGCCAACCCATATGCAAGCGGTTCGGTGCCATGCTTTTGGCCCGGTGGATAGCCTTGCAATTGACGAGGTAGCCATACCTGAGCCAGGGCCTGATGAGATTATTGTGCAGAACCAGGCTTGTGGCGTTAACTTTCCGGATGCCTTGCTGGTGCAGGGCTTGTACCAGCTAAAGCCAGCTTTTCCATTTATTCCAGGTTGCGAAGTTGCCGGCGTGGTAAGCGCGGTAGGCAGCAAGGTCACCCATCTAGCGGTCGGCCAGAAAGTGGCGGCGGTATGCCAGTTGGGCGGGTTTGCTCAGTATGTGGCAGTACCCGCTGGGCAAGCCATGCCGCTACCTGATTTTATCCCGGCCACCGAAGCCGCCGCCCTTATCACCGCCCATGCCACGGCTCACCATGCATTAAAACAACGCGCCAACCTGCAAGCGGGTGAAACCCTGGTCGTGACCGGCGCCGCCGGCGGCACTGGCCTGGCAGCGGTGCAAATTGGCAAAGCCATGGGAGCCAGAGTCATTGCAGTGTGTTCTACCGACGAAAAACTGGCTTTAGCGAAAGCCAATGGGGCCGATGAAGGGATAAATTATACTGAGCAAGACTTTAAAGCGCAGCTTAAAGCATTAACCGGAGGTCGCGGGGCTGACGTGGTGTATGAATGTGTGGGGGGCGAGGCGTTTGAGGTGCTTAGCCGCGCTATGGCCTGGCAGGGTAGATTACTGGTCGTTGGCTTCGCCAGTGGAAATATTCCGACTTTACCGGTAAATCTGGCCTTGGTAAAAGGTTATTCGCTGGTGGGAGTGTTTTGGGGGGTCTTTACGCAAAAATCCCCCACTGTATTTATGCAAAATATGCAAGAGCTTATCGGCTGGTATCAGCAGCAAAAGGTAAAAGTAGTTGTCGATGGTACTTACGCATTAGCTGATTGCGCGCAGGCATTGCAAAAGCTGGTGGACCGTAAAGTAAAAGGTAAGTTGGTGCTGCTACCTTAAACAGCTGCGTCGTGTTCAACCCAAGTATCATCATAGGTAAATTAGTCACCAAAAAAAGGCCCATTCATGGGCCTTTTTTACCTAGCGACAAAGCTGGCAGATTATTGCTGGCAGGTTATTGCTGGCAGGTAAAATTGTTGGTTTGGCGAACCCGGTCTGATAACGATAAAATTGGCATTACCTTGGTTAACTGAATGGTCCGGAATGAGGCCACAAGGCTACACGATAGGCCCTGTTTTTGTTAACGTCGGCAAACGCTCATAGTTAACAATGTTTAACACCAGGTTGCCAGCCAACCGCTTATACCAGAGTATTGGGTGGTATACGAATACGCTATGGTATTACAAAGACAGAACGGGTAATCAGTTAGCCCGGTCTATCGAAACGCTCTGCAAAGAGCGCCAAGGGTTATATAAGCATCTACAGCTTTGCACCTTTGCTTACCAAGCGCTCATGCCGCCATCCAGTGCAATAGCCTGGCCATTCATAAAACTGTTTCCAGGGGAAAGCATCAGTACCATGGTGTTAACCACTTCCATAGGCTCTGCCATGCGCTTCATCGGGCTACCAATGGCCAGCTGCGCTCTGCTTTCATCCGTGGTGAACCCGCCTAACGTTAATAGGTTCGTGGGACTGAAAAATGGGCAGATAGCATTTACCCGAACATTCTTACGGCCATACTCCACTGCCGCAGTTTTAGTAATACCGGTTACCCCGTGTTTTGCTGCAGCGTAGGGTGCGGCTTTGGGCGCGCCGCCCAGCCCAGCCATAGAACTGACATTTAACACATGTCCTTTGCCATTGGCCAGCATCGCAGGAATCTGGTGTTTCATGCCAAATAATACGCCTTTAAGGTTAACAGCTAACTGTTGGTCAATAATCTCTTCGGTCATAGTATGCAAGGCGCCCGGGGTATGGGCTACACCGGCATTATTAACCGCAATATCAACCTGGCCATAGCTATCCAGAGCCAGCTTAACGAGGGCCTCACTGGTCTTTTCTTTGGCAATATCGCCGGGCATGCTGACCACATCAGCATTGGCTTCACGCAAGTCTTTTACCGCCGCGGCCAGTTTTTCTTCGTGTATATCGGATAACACTAATTTACAGCCGCGATAGGCTAAAGCGTCTGCCAGTAACCGCCCAAAGCCATCAGCGGCGCCGGTTATTATGGCCACCTGGCCTTGAAAATTTAACAATGGATCCATCTGCTACTCCGTATTTTCAGGGTTATTATGCCAACAATTAATACGACTAAGGTAAATGATGTCAATCTTAACACCGCAGTATAAACCGCCCTTAGGGCCGTTCCCTCGGCCTGTATCACCTGCTGGCGCGCTGTATTAAATATAGTGATAGTCAGTTATCAGCCCAATCAACTTGGCCGATTGGCCTGGCTTACTTAGTATCAATGTTCTTAGCTGACCTTGTCAGACCAGTTATTTGCATTTAAGGCAGGACATCGATGGAAAATTACCAATCTCCGCAACGTGACGCGCAATTTGTCGCTTATGAACTTTTTGATTTCCAGACTCACTACGATAAGTTGGGGTTTGCGGATGTATCAGCAGATCTGGTAAAGGCTATTCATACCGAAGCCGCTAAGTTTGCCGACAATATTCTGGCTCCGATCAACCAAGTTGGGGATCAGCAAGGCTGTACCTGGAGTGATGGGTCGGTAACTACCCCTAAAGGCTTTAAAGAAGCATACCAGCAATATGTGCAAGGCGGCTGGCCAAGCATGTCTCATCCTGAAGCATTTGGCGGCCAGGGCTTACCTTATTCGCTGGCGACTTCTATTGCAGAATACTTCTCCGGCGCTAACCATGCCTGGGCTATGTATCCAGGTTTGTCACAAGGCTGTATCTCAACGATTTTAACCCATGGTAGTGACACGCAGAAAAACCGGTTTTTGCCTAAGCTAATTGAGGGCCAGTGGAGCGGTACCATGTGTTTGACCGAAGCCCACTGTGGTTCCGATCTGGGGTTGCTGCGATGCAAAGCGCAGCCAAACGAAGATGGCTCCTATGCCATCAGTGGTACAAAAATATTTATCTCAGCCGGCGAGCACGATTTTACCGATAACATTGTGCATATTGTATTGGCCCGCCTGCCTGATGCTCCCGCCGGAACTAAGGGTATTTCTCTGTTTATTGTACCTAAGTTTAATGTTAGCGAAGACGGTGAAGTGACTGACCGGAATGGAGTGACATGCGGCAGTATTGAACACAAAATGGGGATCAATGGCAGCGCCACCTGTGTGATTAATTTCGATAATGCCACCGGCTATCTTATTGGTGCCGAGAATCGTGGCTTAAACTGTATGTTTACCTTTATGAATATTGCCCGTATTGGCACCGGATTGGAGGGGATGGCGGCCAGTGAGGCAGCCTTACAAGGGGCGCTACGCTATGCAAAAGATCGCGTACAGTTTCGTTCACCTACTCAACGTGACGGCAGTGCCGCCGCCGATGAGATTATTGTTCACCCCGATGTGCGCAGAATGTTATTAACGCAAAAAGCGTTTGCCGAGGGCGGCCGGGCACTGGCTTACCACTGTATGCAACAGGTTGACGTGTTGCAACATGCCAAGGATCCCCAGGAACAACAGTTGGCTGAATCTAAGCTGGCACTGTTAACGCCTATTGTAAAAGCTTTTTTAACGGAAACGGCCCAGGAAGCCACTAGCTACGGTATTCAAATTTATGGCGGCCATGGTTATGTCAGCGAGTGGGGGATGGAACAGCTGGCCCGCGATACACGGATTAGTACATTGTATGAAGGTACTACCGGTATCCAATCTTTAGATTTACTAGGCCGTAAGGTGCTAGCCTCAAATGGCGAATTACTGGGTATCTTTTTAGCCGAAATTACCTCCTTCTGTGATAAATTCGATGGCGATGAACTGCAGCTACGCTGGCGTGACACATTACTTGGCTATACTCAGCAGTGGCAACAGCTTACCGGGCAAGTTGCTAAACAAGCTGCTACCAATCCGGATGAGCTGGGCGCAGCATCGGTGGATTATCTGATGTACTCAGGTTATGTCACGTTTGCGTATTACTGGCTCCGGATGGCACAAACCGCCAGTCAAAACATAGCTCAGGGCTCGACCGAAAAAGACTTTTATCAGGGAAAAATAGAAACCGCCCGATTTTATTTTGACCGATTGTTGCCACGTAGCCAGGCGCATGCTGCCGGTATTACCGCCGGGGCGGCCAGCTTGATGTCAATTGGCGAAGATATGTTTAAGGCTTAATTATACCTGCTAACGCCGCAGACCCCGCGGCGCAATTGCGGTGCTTACCCATTGAAAATACGTGGGCTGGTAGCCGAAATGTCCCGATAAAAGCGCCCTTGTGGTGCTTTTTGAGGTTTTCGGGTAAGCCTTACCCGGGGCATGCCCTTGATACAATAAATAGTCAAACACATTATTGGCAGGTGCTGTAGTACCGGCAAATGGCGATGCAACACGCGGCTCACTCGTACATAAAGTGTTACCGCTTCATTTTATTAAAGGTGCAGGGATGAATTGAAGGTTAGGACTAACCGAAAGCTGCCACGGCCAGCCGGCTAATAATGCATACGAAAATATTTGTGCGCTGTCGTTGCTACGCTATAGCTGAACTCACCCATAGCCTTGCGGACTATCGCCTGGATCTTCAGCGCCCGGATTTTCAGCATCTGGGCTTTCAGCATCTGGTTTTTCAACTTCTGATTTTCCACCGCTTGAAATTTCACCACTTAGTGCTAACCCGTTTTACTTATTATACTGCATATGCGTGTCGACACTGTCAGCAGCCCATATAACGAGGGCCGATAAGCTCGTCCTTACCGGCCAGCTAGTTTATAAGCTGAACATGTGATGTTTAAAGTGCTATGGCAAGCCAGTAACGCTGAGCGCAAAAGTTGCATTGAACTACTTGTTTAGCCGCTGCCAGCTAGCGCGTGCCACCGGAATCTAAGATTGTTAAACGAGCATAGCTACAGGGTGATTTTAATACGCCGGGCTACGTTTTAAAAACGACCACATAAAACGACCCCATGAAAACGATAGTATGAAAACGACAGCATCGAGCGTGTGCCAAGCCTGGCCGCAGTTGAACTGTTTGGTAACAGTCAATTTTAAGCGCTATCGCATTCGTGGAGTGTCGCCAGGATCTTAACGGCGTAGTATTGTTTATACCCATTTAAAGGGCCTAACGCTCTAAGGCTGGCGGCAGAATTAATTTAAGTGGAGACACTGCTAAACAGGTTAAGGCTATTTAATTTTGTCGCGCCCATCCGCCCACTTGGCCTGCAGGCCCAGTCGTATCCTCCCATAATGGAATTGTGCGTTACGGCGTTTTATTAGGCTCTATTTGTGGCCAGGATTCAGCCAATTGTGCAATACACAACATCGCAATAGGGGGGCGGCAATTGTGGCCCGTTAGGCCAACATAAGTGCAGGTGAAGGAATAAGTTTTGTAAGCGGCGCTTTAATTTCTAAACGATTTGCCACGGGGTACGCGTACCACGCGGGTTTATTGGTATTGCCAGACCAAATGAGTGCGGCCCCTTAAAGGGGCCGCGGAGTGCGGGGCGAGCCCGCTACCATGTTGAACTGGTTACATGGTGCAACATATTATCGGTTAAACCTAGATACGTTGCTGAACTTCACTTGCGATAGGGCTGGTTTGGAAGCCATTTTCAGCAATCCAGGCCTGCAGTGTTTTGCCATCTGACTCTGGGTTTTGTAGCTCACGTGATGGCATTTTCTTAACCAGCAGGGTGCCTACTTCAACAGAGTTGCTTTGAATCGCTGTGCGAATCAAGCTTTGACCATTACAGGTAATACCTGAATAATAGTCGTGCAGTTTAAGACGATAATCTGATTGTACTGCACGCATTTTTTTGCGCAGTTCACCTTTATCATCCGCTTCTACGATGGTACAAATATTGGCTAACGCGTCTTCGATGCTGGCATTTGCAGTACCAGAAAAAATGAAAGAAGCTGCTGCGATAGTCAGAGATGTTTTAACAATTTTCAACATGGTTACATCCTTTTGTGAATATTTTCCGATAAACGGTCTGTTTGTCTGTTCGGGACTAATTAAACGAGATTTTATCGTTCAGAAAAACAGCAGGACTAATACTAAGGTATACTGTCTGATAACCTATATGCTGGAAAAACTCAAAATTAAAATTTAAACTATTGATAATTAAGATTTATATTTCAACAAAAGAAAAATATCCCGCCTATGAAATAAACGATAAAAATGTTTAACCTGTCATTAATTTAGTCATTTAGTATTATTTATAGCGTTGAGGAGTCTATTATTCGGGCTGTTCCACCTTTATCAGCCCTCTATAACGGCTTTATTTACACAAAAGTATGTTCGCGCGTACCTTCTTGGTTGTTTTTGACGCAGTGGTTAGGTAACGAGGTTTACTATCGCTATAGCGGTCTTTGGACTTACGGGTGGTCAGCTTATGAATAATCAAATCCGGCCCGAGACACAGCAATGGTTTCAGGAAGTTGAAATGCAGTTTTGTGGCTACCGGTTACGGGTAGGGCGAGTCTGGGACAGTAAACAGGTCAGTAAAACAAAAAGCCCTCTGACGAGGCGGCTATGGCATGAGGGTGCTGTTGAGCCTGTATATCTTCCCCAAGTAGTGCGAAGGCGAATAAGCGATCGTAGTTCGCTTTATCGTGCTGCGCAGAGCCCGAACCAACACCAATGCGGGTTCTCCGTTACGCTATAGAGGTATTTACCCCACGACGCAAAAGCGGCGCAGAATAGCCTATTATTTACCTATTATGAGAGTAAGGCGAAAACGATAGGCTGTAGTAGAAGCCAAGGCCGTCTTAAGCGTAAGGAAAGGGAATAGCGCTATTCTTGTTCACAGTAAGCTTCCCGGTGAGCAGCTATCCAGGAAGGCTACGGGCTTAGGCTGCACCGGCGCTTCCCCGCAGGCGAACCTCTATCGTATTGGACGGTAAATACAGAAGGTTACATACGCTGGTTTAATATTTTCGCAATTTTATTATTTTGTAGGTTCTGCTCTTCTACCCACAGCTGCAGCGTTTTTCCATCAGGTTCGGGCGAGCTCAGGATCCTACGCGGTAGCTTTTTAATCATCAAAATGCCGACTTTCTGCGCATCCATTAAAATGGCGGTGCGCAATAAACTGTGACCATCACAGGTAATTTCATCATAATAGTCATGAAGCTTCAGCCGATAATCTATTTCAAGGGTTCGGATTTTTTTTCTCAGTTCACCTTTGTCATCATTTACGACAATTCGACAAATATTACTAAGGTCTTCATTAATACCTGCCTGTACCGAGCATCCCCAGCAGATTGTCAGTAACAGTAAAAAACCTTGTACCACCTTTAACATATATATCCTCAGATCCTCGCCCACTATCCGTGTCCACTATCTCTGCCGCTATCCTTAAATGGCCGCCGGAGATAAGTAAAGACAACAATATAAAACCCTGTTAGTAACAGATTTATACTCCGGTATGTCACGTAATAAGCGCCCGCTACTAGTAAAGATAGAGCAGGGCGCTTATTTTGCAAACTGTAAACCTATTCGGTAAGAAGTGGGCGGATTAGTGGGGCTGGAAGGCTCGTGCTACATCTTTAATTTGTTCACGCATCCAGATATGCGCCTGATCATGGTCGGCACTTACATGCCAGTATAAGAAGTATTCGATAGGCGGAAGCTCGAAAGGCAGCGGATAAATAGCCAAATCGTAATGTTTGGCAAGATGGTAGGGCATACAGGTTATCAGGTCGGTTTTAACTACCGTGCTGGGAACGGTTAAAAAATGTTGGCCTCGCATCACAATGCGTCGCCGCTTACCTAACTTATCTAACGCTATGTCGATAGGTCCAGCTCCGGTTTTTCTTTGCGATACGTGAATATGGCCTAACTTTAAAAATGTCTCAAGGTCGAGACCATCCACTAAAGCCGGGTGGTCTTTACGGGCCAGCACCATAAACGTGTCGTCGGCTATTTTTTGTTTACATAAATGAGGATCAGTAAAAGCCGAAGCGTCAGCAAAAAAATCTAGGCTACCATTAGCCATAGCCGATACCACGTTACTGCGGCTTACTTCATAATTGGTCAAACTAATGCCCGGGGCCACATCCTGCAATCTGGCCATAAGACGGGGCATGATACTGACTTCTAACAAATCCCGGCTGGCAAAGTTAAATGCCTTTTCAGATGTCAGCGGGTTAAATACATGGCTGTCCTGAACGCTGGTACGTAAGAGTTTTAGCGCCTCTCTGGCCGGAACAATAATATTTTGCGCCACCGGGGTGGGGGTCATGCTGTGACCTGTACGCACAAATAGTGGATCGCTGAGCATATCCCGCAACCGAGCCAGGGAATTACTCACCGCCGGTTGAGTGATACACAGTACATCAGCTGCTTTAGTCAGGCTGCCTGCTGTATAGATGGCATCAAATACCGCAAACAAGTTCAAATCTATCCGGTTTAAATTAACCGGTAATGGACTACGCGCTTTATCCACTGACGTCCTTCCCCAATAAAGTGTAAACAATAATTGTATCTTATAAAAAAAATGTAGATACATTCAACATTTTGATAATGCAAATGCATTTAATGTGGAAGCGAATGCGTTTAAGAAGGCTAAAGCGAGGGCTAAGTGACCACTAAAACCGGGCAGCGTATTGAATGGGGAATAAATGGGTAATAATTATGCAACAGTGAAGGTCGCTGTGTGTAAACCTTTTAACCGGACTGGGCCAGGCACTTACCTGTACTTCACTTACCCACATTATTAAAAACAGCTATTTTCAGCATATCGCAGGCAAACGGGTCACAAGGCAGTGGACCTAAGCATGGTGGGTAAAGCTAAAACTATACGCGGAACACAACTTCCGCGTATAGATACATGTGCACTCACATTAATTTGATGCGTCTTGAGCGCCTTCTTCTACTGCTTCACCTGCAGATTGTATATCTTCACCAGCACCTTCCATGGTCGCACAGCCTGATATTAATGAAGACAGAAAGGCGGCAAGAATGACAAAATAACGCGCTTTTACGAGGGTGACATTAGATAATAGAGACATATTTGTTTCCTTTTGGGTTGGTTAATTATCGGCTTCACCGTGCTGCGGTGCATCGGCGCCGGCAGTATTGCGTGGCTCTGCAGAGCCCGATTGACCACTACGCTGCTGTGAAGACGAGGGTTGGGATGATTTCAACATTGCATCGAGTTTTTCGCCGCCTTTGGCACCAAAGTCCAGCGTACGAATAGGGAATGGAATTAATATATCAGCATCATTAAGGGCGCGCTGTATGGTGACAATAGCGTCGTGCCGTACTTCCATATAATTTGGCTCGCCGGGATATTTTATCCAGAACCACACCAATAAGTTGATGCTCGAATCAGAAAACGCTTCGGCATATACATTGGTTTCTTCTTTTTTTATCACATAGTCTTTTGCATTTAGCGCTTCCACCAGCACCTCACGGGCACGCTGCGGATCGTCGCCATAGGAAATACCCACTGGCACTTCTATTCGGCGATAGCCCAAGACCGAATAATTAGTCAGAATATTTCGAAATAGAATTTTATTTGGAATGATTTCCCGCTGGCCATAGAAGGTCTCTACCAGGGTATTGCGTAAATTTATCGTCTCTACACTGCCGAACACGCCATCGGCAGAGATTACATCGCCAATCTCAAAGGGTTTACGAATACCCATTGCAATACCAGCAATAAAATTTTCCGTTAAATCCTGAAATGCAAAACCGATCGCCAAACCAACAATACCCGCCCCGGCCAGTAAGGAGGTTACCGTACCCTGCAACCCTACAAAATCCAATGCAATGAATACCCCGGCAGCGGTGATAAACACTTTCGCAATAGCGGTAATTAGGTCGGCTATCTGTCTGGATTCAAATGCCCGACGCAACCCACGTTGCAGAACATTACCCAAAATTTTTGCCAGCATGCCAAAGGCTATGGCAATAATAATGGCGACCACAATATTGGGCAGGTGCTTGATGCCTTCTTTTATCCAGGTTTCAAGCTTGCCGTTGATCAGCGAATAGACTTCATCAATTTGGGGAAATTCCATGCCACTCCTCTCGTGGTTTACTACATCTGGTAAAGCAGATGCCAGGGTTTTAACGCGTATATCTTTGCCAGTAGAAAGCGGGGGCCAGGGGGTTGCTAGTGCAACCTGTAAAGAGAATTTTGCAATATAGCCCACGCTAATAGAGCCTGGGCCGCTACTCCAACCCGGCTGCGTGATACAGTTTATTCTTAATAACCGCAATAATTGTTCACTAAGGAATACCCGGTATGACTGAAAAATTAACTGAACAAGACATCGCTACGGCGTTACAAACGCTAAATAACGCTACGGCCCCTGACCATCCGTGGGTTAGAAAAGGCGATACGCTGCAAAAAACGTTTACCTTCAAAAGTTTTATACGGGCTTTTGGTTGGATGTCGCAGATAGCAATTTGGGCAGAAAAACTTAACCATCATCCACAATGGTACAATGTTTATAATAAAGTAGAGGTCACATTGACCACCCACGATGTAAATGGTCTAAGTGAGCGTGACTTTTCATTGGCAGAAAAAATGGATAAATTCTATTAATTCTCGCTAATACGATGCTCAAATTTAACCGATAGCGCTAAAATAGCCTAATTGCTGCACGATATGTGCAATTATTCTGCGGTTAGTAAAAAACACGCAATATAAACGTGTTAAGCCCTTGCTAAGTGTTTAGCGCTATGTATAATACGCACCACTTGAGCGGGGCAGGCCACGAAGCCTAACACGTTTAAAGTCAGTTCGGACGCGGGATGGAGCAGTCTGGTAGCTCGTCGGGCTCATAACCCGAAGGTCGTTGGTTCAAATCCAGCTCCCGCAACCAAACTCTTAACTGAACATTTTGTTGAGTTAAGTCGTAGTAATGTAGCGTTCGTGAAACGTTACCGTGATATCTTTTTCTGGCGCGGGATGGAGCAGTCTGGTAGCTCGTCGGGCTCATAACCCGAAGGTCGTTGGTTCAAATCCAGCTCCCGCAACCATTTTAGCCAGAATAAGTACCAGTTCAGACGCGGGATGGAGCAGTCTGGTAGCTCGTCGGGCTCATAACCCGAAGGTCGTTGGTTCAAATCCAGCTCCCGCAACCACATCGAAAGCCACTCATATGAGTGGCTTTTTTTGTTTGTGGATTTTGTTTCCAGGCACGCGTTCAGCGTCAGACTGCCATTTAAACCCGTTCAATCCACTGCTCCGCCACCCACTTTGTTGCGTAACAAAATATGTTTATCTTCGTATTCCCTTTTACACAGGCATTTC
Organism: Salinimonas sediminis; assembly: GCF_003429285.1. Classification (NCBI taxonomy): domain Bacteria; kingdom Pseudomonadati; phylum Pseudomonadota; class Gammaproteobacteria; order Alteromonadales; family Alteromonadaceae; genus Salinimonas; species Salinimonas sediminis. The sequence continues at coordinate 2,562,224 of NZ_CP031769.1, read as the reverse complement.
TTATTTTTTGTGCTGTCAGGCCAGGGGATAACACACCTTTTTTCGATGTTATCAGGAGCTAACCATGACACAAACGGTTTCCCATATTATTACCGACGCATTAATCCAAGCCGGTGCTAAGCATTGCTATGGCATAGTGGGTGATACGATTAACCATTTTACCAATGCCATTTCGCAGTCGTCGTTAAAATGGATCAGCGTGCGTCACGAAGAAGTGGCTGGTTTTGCAGCAGGCGCTGAGGCCTATATGACGCAGCAGCTGGCAGTCTGTGCCGGTGCCTGTGGCCCAGGAAGCCTGCATTTTATTAATGGCATTTATGAAAGCCACCGAAACGGTGCACCCGTTGTGTTTATTGCTACGAATGTGGATCGCAACGAAGAAGGTTTTCAGTTCCCGCAAGAAGTTGATCAAAAGAAAATATACGAACAATACTCCGTGTTTTGCGAGCGAGTCAGCCATCCCAGCCAGGCCCGTAGGGTGGTGACGATGGCCGCCCAGGCGGCATTAGCGAAGGGCGGCGTTAGCGTGGTAGTGGTAAACGGTGATGTATTTAAGGAAAAAGTTGATGATAGCCTGGCTTGGCGTACCACTATATCGCGTCCGGTGGTGGTACCGGAAAAAGACGATGTAGAGGCGCTGGCTAAACTGATTAACGAGCATGAAAAAATCACGGTTTATGCTGGCATTGGCGCCAGGCGGGCACCCCACCATTTAATTGAGCTTGCCCAAAAAATCAAAGCGCCGTTGGTCCATACTACCAAAGCAAAGGAGTTTTTTGAGGCCGATAATCCGTGCAATGCCGGCATGACGGGCATATTAGGTAACAAAGCTGGCATGCAGGCAATGAACGAAGCGCAGCTGGTATTATGCTTTGGGACCGATTTCGCTTACACCCAGTTCTGGCCAGAACGCGCTATTATTGTACAAATAGATACTAATCCCGCTAATCTTGGTAAACGCGCGCCGATCACAATGGGATTGGTCGGAGATGCGGCTGATACTGCCGAAATCCTGTTGCCGCTCGTTAGTGAGAAAACCACCACCCGACATTTAAATGCCGCCCTGACACAGTTTGATGATGACCATAAGGGGTACGCCGAAAGCGGCGAGTCGACAGAAAATCTGATACATCCGCAAACGCTGGCCCAACGAATTGACCATTTTGCGCAAGAGGATGCCATTTTTACCGCCGATGGTGGTTCGCCTATGGTGTGGATGTTACGGCATATACGGGCCAATGGTCAGCGTCGTTTTTTATCTAGCTTATCCCACGGTACTATGGCCAATGCTTATCCGCAGGCGCTGGGAATTGCTAATGCGTTTCCCCAAAAGCAAGTTATCGCGTTGTGTGGGGACGGGGGGATGACCATGTTAATGGGCGATCTACTCACCCTGGTGCAACATAAGTTACCGGTGAAACTAGTAATATTTAACAATAGTTCGTTAGGCTTTGTAGAAATGGAACAGCGGGTTGAAGGTATGCTGGATGCTTACACCGAGCTGAAGAATCCGGATTTCAGCGCAGTGGCCCAAGCTTGTGGACTGAAAGGGTGGAAGGTTGATAAGTTAAGTCAGCTTGATAGTGCTATCGAACAATGGTTGGCCAGTGACGGCCCCGCTATATTAGACGTGGCGGTTAATCGAATGGAGTTAGTCATGCCCCCGGAAATTGAGTTTAATCAGGTGGCATCTACTGCTATGTTTGGAATGAAAGCGGTGCTTAATGGGCGTACCGACGAAGTGGTATCGCTGATAAAAGATAATTTCATTCGATAGCTTGAGTTGGTGGCCACATCTTGCAGGCATGGTTAAGACAGGTTAACCGTGCCGTGCTTCTGCGGCATGCTAAAAACCGGCGCTGGCAGAGGGTTTGTCAATTGCCGGCGCCTGACTTTGTCGCCCATGGGTTGTTGGCCTTGCATTAGTATCGGGCCGGCAGCACAGCCGTTCAATGGGTAGGCCTTCTTCGGAATGCTTACGGAACCCTTCTTCTTCCCCAGCCACTTTACGCGCTACTTTACGAGCTACTTTAAAAGCTTTGCATAGGTCGCGTATTAGGCGAAAAGTATTTCGGTTAACACACCCCGTTTAAGTTTGATACCTCACTACCAGGCGACCATTGGTACAGTATCGTCAATTCAGCGTTACACCTGTATCCCGCGGTCCGATAATTTGGCGGCTAAGAACGAAATAAGTATTTTAGCTACGGCGTAGCATGGGGTATTTGAAGGCGGCTGACCCGGCCATAGCAAAGCCAGGGATCGGTGGGACTTTATTGACAATAAACTGAATATAGAAGGTGCCCTGGGAAGGGCTGGCCATGGCGTATGGCTGGTCTGCTTACCCCTTAATGGGGACGAATGATAGCGCTTGCACGAGGGCAACGCAGCTCAAACGAGCGGGCGGCTATTTTACCGCCAAAATAACTATGCAGAAATCGGTGTAGCTGCCGTTACACCAACAAGACGCTGTTAGCAGCGGCGCTCTCAGGTAAGTGGCAATGCTTGCGAGGCCATATATCAGCAGGGTTACGCAGTAAGCTGACTCGCGCATCGCTGAGCAAGACAAATGTGTCCCCGGGTTACCTGGTGTGGTAACGGGTTAATAACCGAGATAAAGGAAGTGCAGGTAAATGATGTTTTTAGAGTGGCTAGCCGCGTTTTTTAGTACACCGGCAAGCGCTTCAGTAATCATAGGTAACTATTCCCCCACCTTTGTGTCCTTGTCCGTAGGGATTGCGGTCTTCGCCTCATTTATGGCATTTACCGTGGCCAATCAGGCGGCTTCCTCATCCAGTGCTTTACAAAAACATATGTTGCTTATTGTAGGCAGCCTGGCGCTGGCTACAGGGATCTGGGGCATGCATTTTGTGGGTATGCTGGCGTTTGATTTGTGTACCACTATAAATTACGACTGGTGGACTACCTTATTGTCGTTTGTTCCCGGCTGGCTGGCGGCCTGGGTGGCCCTTGGCTTACTTACCCGCGACGTTATCGAGCCGCGCCAGATATATATGGGTGGGTTTTTAGTTGGGGCAGGTATCGGAAGCATGCATTATACCGGCATGGCAGCCATGGATATGGCCCCGCTGTTACGCTACGACCCCACCATATTTGGTTTATCTATTATTGTAGCCGTTGCCTTGGCGATGCTGGCTATCTGGATTCGCTTTGGGCTGGCCAGAATTCGCTGGTTTACACGCAGTACCGCCAGGGTCACTGTACTAGCAAGTGTGGTAATGGGCCTGGCGATATGTGGAATGCACTATATCGGTATGTCGGCGGCCCGTTTTGTCGCACCGCCAGGGGTGATAGTGCCCGAACAGGAAGGCCAGATGTCAGTCTTTCTTGCTTCCGCGGTAACCTTTTTTATAGTGGTTTTTATTACTATCGCGCTTGGGGTCAGTTTGTTAGTTAAGTTTCGCAATGCTTCTGAGGAAGCCAAGCAGAGCCGCCGTACCTTGCTGGCCATGATGGATACCGCGGTAGATGGCATCTTAACCTTTGATGGGCACGGTACTATTTTAAACGCCAACCCAGCGGTGACCGACATTACCGGCTATAGCCGCGAGGAACTGGTAGGCCATAGCATGCGCATGCTTATTCCCGAACATCGACGCCACATTTACGATCCTATACTCACCTCGGTGGGTGTGACTCCCTTAGAAAACCAGCTGATGGGCGGGAATCGCGACCGTCAGGCGCGCCATAAAAATGGCCACCTGGTCCCTATCAGGATTGGGGTGGGGCACACCCGCGTAGCCGACAAGCATTATTATGTAGCGTTTTTGAGTGATATACGCGAACGAATCCGAATGGAGAAAGAGTTTCGCAGTAATGAAGCCAAGTTCCGTTCGTTTTTCAATAATGTTCCCGGGCTGGCGTATCGCTGCTTAGACAAACCCGGCTGGCCTATGCTGTTTATTACCGATGCGGTAGAGAGTATGACAGGTTATCCAGCCAGTGACTTTGTACTGCCTAACCCGACCCGTTGTTTTTCAGATATTTTTTATCCAGAGGATATCGAGACCGCTGAAAAAGCCATTAGCGCGTCAGAATCGTTTACGCTTGAATACCGGATAATACATCGTGATGGTTCTATTCGTTGGTTCCGTGAACAGGGTGTAGCCGTAATCAATGAAGAAGACGGGACGCGCTGGTTGGATGGTTTTATTTTCGATATTACTGAACGGCGGATGATGGAAGATGAGTTGGTGGAGGCTAAGGTAGCCGCCGAGCAAGCGGCAGCGGCGCGTTCTGCTTTCTTAGCCAATATGAGCCACGAAATACGCACACCGATGAATGCTATTATCGGCTTTAGCGACATTATGCTCGATGAAGCGCTAAACAATGAACAACACAAACATGTGGTTACGATTAACCGGTCTGCCCGTTCGTTGTTGCATTTGTTGAATGATATTTTAGATAGCGCGAAGCTGGATAAAGGCAAGTTAGACCTGGATTTCCGTGATTTTGTATTAACTGAAGAAATCGATACGGTGGTGAGCACTTTCTGGCTTGAAGCGAAACGTAAGTCGCTGGAGCTGGAAATTGTTTTAGAAGATGGACTGGATACGCATTATCACGGTGCACCTGAGCGTATACGTCAGGTATTAGGTAACCTGATTGGGAATGCCGTGAAGTTTACCAGTCAGGGGCGCATTATGTTGAAAGTCGGCCCGGCGCCCTACAATCGGATTGGCTTTACTATCAGCGATACCGGTATTGGTATGAGCGAGGACCAGGTCGCCAGGGTGTTTGACGCATTTGCCCAGGCCGACGCATCTATGAGTCGTAAATACGGAGGCACCGGGCTGGGTACCACTATCAGCAAACAGTTGGTAGAGCTGATGGGCGGCACTATCTCGGCCAGAAGTCGGCTAAACGAAGGGACTGAATTTTACTTCGAGATTCCATTACAAACTGCTAGTCACACCGAACGTGCGCTTGGTAATAGTACCATTGAGTTACCCCCACAGCATATTTTGGTAGTGGACGATATTCAGCAAAATGTAGATCTGATCTCCCTATTATTAACCCGTCATGGCCATACCATCGATGTCGCCCGAAACGGCGCTGAGGCGGTCGATAAAATGGCCCAGCACGCCTTTGATTTGGTCTTAATGGATTTACAAATGCCGGTATTGGACGGCTTAAGTGCGGCGCGTCAACGACGAGACTTCGAAGCCCGGGAAAAAGCGTCAAGAGTCCCTATCATCGCGTTAACCGCCAGCGTGTTGGTGCAAGATAAAAAAGCCGCAGAAGCGGCAGGCATGGAAGGGTTTGCCAACAAACCCATCGACTACGACCAGCTAAACCGGGAAATGGCCCGAGTACTGGGGATATTAACAGAGGCGCAAGCAAACCAGCGCCAGCCTGAAAAAGAGGCCGAAGAAGCGCAGGTAATTAACTGGTCTAAAGGTGAAATGCTGTGGGGCAGCAAAGCCGCCCATATTAATGAAATACAACGGTTCCTGCGTACTTTTGACGCTACGTTTACCCGGCTCCAGCAGGCCGCGGCGATGGCCGATACCGCCGAGGTCAAAACCATTAGTCACGGCCTTAAAGGCGTAAGCGGGAATCTTGGGCTAACCTTATTGATGACCAGTTTTAAACAGCTTGAACAAAGTGCGACAAATACAACGAAATTAAATGAACTGCTTGAGATTATCGGTATTCAGGTAAGCCATTTGACCAGCCTGCCTCAACTCGCCCTAGACCAGGTGCAGGAGAATACAGCGCAGCAGGGGAGCGATTTTGATGTCCGGCCGCTTAAGCAGGTATTGCAGAAACTGTATACCAGTGTGGAGCAAAACCGCCTGGATGAAGATGAACTGGCTCATTTACAGGCGATGCCTGGTGGCCCATTCAGTGAAGATGTGGCGATAATTTTAGCCGCTATAGACGATTTTGAGTTTGACCAGGCAGCCACTAAATTACATTCGCTGCTGGAAAAAATTGATACCACGGCGCAGGAGGTATGACAATGCTTAACATGGAACGTAACGCTACCTTACTGCTGGTAGATGACGAACCGGTAAACTTGCGGGTGCTAAAGCAACTGTTGGCCCCGTATTATAATCTGGTCTTCGCCAAAAATGGCGAAGAAGCAATCCGGTTAGCCCATTCACAATTGCCTGATCTTATTTTAATGGATGTTATGATGCCGGGAATGACGGGCTTTGATGCCTGTAAGCAGTTAAAGGCAGACAGCGTTACTGCCAGCATTCCGGTTATTTTTGTCACAGCGTTAAGCGACGAGCATGATGAGGCCAGAGGTTTTGAAGCAGGCGGTGTCGATTATGTGACTAAACCTGTCTCACCTACGGTGGTACTGGCCAGAATTAAAACCCATTTATCGTTGGTGCAAGCGGACGAGCTTAAACGGACCCGCTTGCAGGTGATCCAACGCTTGGGCCGGGCGGCAGAATATAAAGACAACGAAACGGGTATGCACGTAATGCGGATGAGTCATTATGCCCGCGTCCTGGCCCTGGCATACGGGTTTACCCCGGCGCAGGCAGATGTGTTACTGCATGCGGCGCCAATGCATGATATTGGCAAAATAGGCATACCAGACAGTATTATGCTTAAACCGGGTAAGCTGACAGATGAAGAATTTGCCATTATGAAAACCCATCCCCATATTGGCGCCGAAATTCTTGGGGATGCGGACTCCCGCTTGTTGCAAATTGCCAAGTCGGTAGCCCTTACGCATCATGAAAAATGGGATGGCAGTGGCTATCCTAATGGTCTGGTAGGGGAACAAATCCCCGTGGAAGGACGGATTGTGGCGGTGGCTGATGTGTTTGATGCCCTAACCAGTAAACGTCCTTATAAGGAAGCCTGGACAGTGGAAAATACCCTGGCAGTAATGAAAGAACAAAAAGGTAAGCACTTTGAACCCGTGCTTATCGACCTGTTAGAACAAAATTTAGACGCCTTATTATTAATTAAGGCGCAATGGAAAGATGAGTAGGGGCATCGGTTGCCAACTCAGGCCAGAGCCAGTATACTATGCGCACATAACCAGCTGGGATGAGTAGTACTGGTTACTACATGATGATATTCCAGCCGTTTTTTGAAGTAGCCAGAAAGAAGGCAGGCTTTGGAAAATGTGTGCAACTGCCAGTCTGGTAGTTTGGGTTCAGTTTTTTTCCAAAAAGCCCCGCTGGTCCGGGGCTTTTTGTTGTATTGACGATGAGCCGTAGCTGCTCGGACAGGGTTTATTTTATCAGTTGGGCTTAAGGCCCTTTTTTTGTTTTTGGAGGTTAGGATTGGCAAAGCTTGAAGATAAGCTGACCGACATGCTGGATCCAGCGGTAGAGGCATTAGGCTTCGAACTTGTAGGCATCGAGTTTGTTCGTGCCGGTAAACATTCAATTTTACGGGTCTTTATTGATCATGAAAATGGCATCACCGTAGATGATTGTGCGGAAGTCAGTAATCAAGCCAGCGCGATCCTTGATGTCGAAGATCCCATAAGCACTGAATACAACCTGGAAGTCTCCTCTCCCGGGCTGGACAGACCGCTGTTCAAAGAGAAGCATTTTGCTCAGGCGGTTGGTGAAATAGTTCAGATTCGTCTGACAATGCCCATGGATAACAGACGTAACTTTAAGGGACCATTACTTGCCTGCGAAAACGGTACGGTAAGTATTGAAGTGGATGGCCAGCAGTTCCAGTTAGCTGTGGCGAATATCGAAAAAGCTAACGTTGTTCCCACATTCGACTAACGGAACAGCACGCGCTTTCAGATCAGGAAGCATTAGTGAGGCGAACATGAATAAAGAAATTTTGTTAGTGGCGGAAGCCGTTTCAAATGAAAAACAAGTGCCGCGGGAAAAAATTTTTGAAGCATTGGAATTTGCCATTGCCAGTGCCACCAAGAAGAAAAACGAAGGCGATATAGAAGTACGGGTAAGTATAGATCAGCGTACAGGTGATTTTGATACATTTCGACGTTGGTTAGTGATTGAAGATGATCAGGAACAAACCAATCCGTATGCAGAAATTACGTTATCAGCGGCGCAGGTCGACGAGCCTGAATTACAGCTCGGCGATTATGTGGAAGAGCAGATTGAATCTATTAAATTCGACCGCATAACTACGCAGACCGCGAAACAGGTTATCGTACAAAAAGTACGTGAAGCTGAACGTGCACAAATGATCGCCGAATATGAAGATAAAGTAGGCGAGCTGGTGACCGGTACGGTTAAAAAAGTCAACCGCGACAATATTATTGTGGATTTGGGGAATAACGCAGAAGGCGTTATTTACCGAGACGACATGCTGCCGCGTGAAACCTTCCGTCCAGGCGATCGGGTACGTGGGTTACTGTATGTTATCCGTCCTGAAGCTCGGGGTGCGCAATTGTTTATTAGCCGTACTCATCCGGATATGCTGGTGGAACTTTTCCGCCTTGAAGTGCCCGAAATTGCTGAAGAGACATTAGAGATAAAATCTGCTGCTCGCGATCCAGGCTCACGGGCTAAAATCGCAGTTAAAACCAATGATAAGCGACTTGACCCGGTCGGCGCGTGCGTAGGTATGCGTGGTTCACGGGTACAGGCAGTATCAGGCGAACTTGGCGGTGAGCGGGTTGATATCGTGCTGTGGGATGAAAATTCTGCGCAGTTCGTTATTAACGCAATGGCACCGGCAGAAGTTGCTTCTATTGTCGTTGATGAAGACAGCCATACCATGGATGTGGCCGTTGAAGCAGATAACTTGGCGCAAGCCATCGGGCGTAGTGGACAGAACGTGCGTCTGGCCAGTCAATTGACTGGTTGGGAGCTGAACGTCATGACAATTGACGATCTGAACGCGAAGCACGAAGAAGAAAATTCCAAAGTGTTACAGCTATTTACTCAGTATCTGGACATTGACGAAGAGTTTGCCGGTGTTTTGGTAGACGAAGGTTTCAGTACGCTGGAAGAAGTGGCCTATGTGCCGGTTAGCGAACTTCTGGCCGTTGACGGGCTAGATGAAGATATGGTTGAAGAACTGCGTACGCGTGCCCGTGCAGTATTGACCACTAAGGCCCTGGCCACCGAGGAATCGTTGGAAAGTAATGAGCCTACAGAAGCCTTACTGAATTTAGAAGGTATGAGCAAACATGTCGCTTATGTACTCGCCAGCCGCGGAATTACCGATTTGGAAGAACTGGCTGAACAGGGTACCGATGATATCAGCGATATTGATGAACTAAACGAAGACAGCGCCGGTAAGTTGATTATGGCAGCCCGAAATCTCGTTTGGTTTAATGAAGAATAAGGTCAACAAGGGGATAAACACGTAATGGCAGAAGTATCTGTAGAAAAGCTCGCCAGTGACATTGGAACGACCGTTGACCGTCTGGTTACTCAGTTTAAAGATGCCGGCATCACCAAAGGTGCCAACGAGCAAGTGACCGAAGACGAAAAACGACAACTGCTTGACCATTTGAGCAAGCAGCACGGTAGCGCCGCTGGCAATAGCGAGCCAAGCCGCATGACACTGCAGCGTAAAACAACCAGCACACTGAATACAGGCAAGTCCAAGTCAGTGAAAGTAGAAGTGCGTAAAAAGCGTACTTATGTTAAGCGTAGTGACGTAGATGAGCAGAAGCGTGCTGAAGAAGAAGCCCGCCTGCAGCAAGAAGCCGAAGAAAAAGCAGCAGCGCAGGCTGCTGAAGCGAAGCGTCAGGCTGAGGAAAAAGCACGTTTGGAAGCAGAAGCGAAAAAAGCAGCAGAAGACGCTGAGAAAGCCAAGCAGGCTGCACAGAAAAATGCAGCTGATCAAGCGGCGGCTGAGCAAGCTACCGCGAATAAGGTAGAAGCACCTGAAGTTGAAATGACAGCAGAAGAAAAGGCTGAAGCCGAAGCTGCCCGTCAGGAAGAAGAGCGTCTGCGTAAAGCGCAAGAAGCGGAAGCGCAGAAGAAATACGAAGAAGAAGCGAAGCGTGCAGCAGAAGAAGCGCGTAAGCTGGCCGAAGAAAACGAACGTCGCTGGAAAGAAGAAGAAGAGCTACGTAAGCGCCAGGAAGCTGAAGAAGTGCATCTGCACTCTAATCGTTATGCTCAGGAAGCAGAAGATGAAGATGATCTGCAGGTAGAGCGCACTTCTCGACGTCGTAAGAAGTCGAAGAAAAACGCAGGAGAACATTTGAAGCAGAGCTTTAATAAACCCGCTCAACCCGTTGAGCGTGTTGTAAAACTAAGTGCAACCATTACGGTCGGCGAACTAGCCAGCCGTCTGGCAGTTAAATCTAACACAGTTATCAAAGCCATGATGAAAATGGGTGAGATGGCAACTATCAACCAGGTTCTTGACCAGGATACTGCCGTACTGGTGGTTGAAGAGATGGGTCATAAGTACGAACTGGTAAATGACAATGCTCTTGAAGAAGAATTGTTAGCCAATGATGGGTCAGGTGGTGATAAAACATCACGCGCCCCTGTAGTGACTATCATGGGTCACGTTGACCACGGTAAAACATCGCTACTTGACTACATTCGTCGCGCTAAAGTGGCTGCTGGCGAAGCGGGTGGTATTACCCAGCATATTGGTGCTTATAAGGTTGAGACAGATAACGGCGAAATTACGTTTTTGGACACCCCTGGACACGCTGCTTTTACTGCTATGCGGGCCCGCGGTGCCACGGCGACCGATATCGTTATTCTGGTAGTTGCCGCCGATGATGGCGTAATGCCGCAAACCAAAGAGGCAGTCCAGCACGCTCGTGCTGCTGGCGTACCTTTGATTGTTGCGGTTAACAAGATGGATAAAGAGTCAGCGGATCCGGACCGGGTTAAAACTGAGCTTTCACAGCTGGACGTTATTTCAGAAGAGTGGGGCGGTGAGCACCAGTTCTGTAATGTGTCGGCGAAAACCGGTATGGGTGTTGAGGGGCTGCTTGAAGCCATCAATCTGCAAGCTGAATTGTTAGATTTGCAGGCTGTTGCGAAAGGCCCTGGACGCGGTATTGTTATTGAATCCCGCTTAGACAAAGGCCGTGGCCCGGTTGCATCGGTATTGATTCAGGAAGGCGAGCTACGTGCAGGTGATATTCTGTTATGTGGTGAAGAGTACGGTCGGGTTCGTGCTATGCGCGACGAAAACGGTATCGACATTAAACTTGCTGGACCCTCTACACCAGTAGAAGTACTGGGTTTATCTGGTGTGCCTGTGGCAGGTGAAGACGCCGCCGTAGTGCGCGACGAGCGTAAAGCGCGTGAAGTGGCTTCTAAGCGTCATCAGAAAAAACGTGAACTGAAACTGGCTCGCCAGCAAAAAGCGAAGCTGGAAAACATGTTTGCCAACATGGCTACCGGTGAAGTAAGCGAGTTGAACATCGTGCTGAAAGCCGATGTACAAGGCTCGGTAGAAGCTATCGCTGAGTCGTTGATGAACTTATCTACCAGTGAAGTTAAGGTTAATATTGTAGGTAGTGGTGTAGGTGGTATCACCGAAACTGATGCTACATTAGCTGCTGCTTCGGGTGCTATCGTGGTTGGTTTTAACGTACGTGCTGATGCATCTGCTCGCCGCGTACTGGAAGCTGAAGAAATCGATTTGCGCTACTACAGTGTTATCTACAACCTGATTGATGAAGTTAAAGCGGCCATGAGTGGTATGCTGGCACCTGAATTCAGACAGGAAATCATTGGCCTGGCAGAAGTACGTGACGTATTTAAGTCACCTAAACTGGGTGCAATTGCCGGTTGTATGGTTACCGAAGGTGTGATTAAGCGTAGCGCACCGATCCGGGTACTGCGTGAAAACGTTGTAATCTATGAAGGTGAGCTTGAATCGCTGCGCCGCTTCAAAGACGACGTACAAGATGTACGTAACGGTATGGAGTGTGGTATCGGCGTTAAGAACTACAACGATGTTAAGGTCGGTGACCAAATCGAAGTGTTCGAAGTGATTGAAGTCGCCCGCGAGATTTAATCAGCGGCCGCGCGTACAAGCAATTAAAGCGGGGGCCTGGCGCCCCCGTTTTTGTCTGTGCGCCCTATAGAGGAGTTGTTAGCATGGCACGAGAATTTTCCCGTACTGACCGGGTAGGTCAGCAAGTACACAAAGAAGTCGCCAGTATTATTCAAAACGAATACAAACATCGTATAGGTGATATGCCGTTGATAACGGTATCTGATGTTGAGATTTCACGCGATCTTGCGCATGCCAAAATCTTTGTCACTATTTATGGCGAAGATGTCGATGGTAAAGCGCAGATTAAGCGTCTGGAAGACAATAAAGGCTTTATGCGAAGCCTGTTAGCTAAGCGCCTGAGAATGCGCTCGGTTCCCCATTTACATTTCTTTGAAGATACCTCGATTACTGAAGGATTGCGTATATCCTCATTGGTATCAGACGTAGTGGCCAAAGATGAGGCCAGACATCAAGGGACAGACGAAGAGCAGGAGTAAATGGCAAAACGTCGTAAGGGCCGCCCAGTCAATGGTATTGTTCTATTAGACAAACCGGTGGGTGGCTCGTCAAACCAATTACTACAAAAGGTGCGCTGGTTATTCCAGGCCCAAAAAGCTGGCCATACCGGGGCCCTGGACCCTCTGGCTAGTGGAATGCTGCCTATCTGTTTAGGCGAAGCAACCAAATTTTCGCAGTTTTTGCTTGAAGCAGAAAAAGCCTACGAGGTTACTGCACATTTGGGGGTGCGTACCACTACCTGTGATGCTGACGGCGAAGTGGTTGAACGCAAAGCTGTTACTGTAACAGAAGCGGCGGTGACCCAGGCGTGTATGAGCTTTTTAGGTAAGAGTAAGCAGATCCCCTCAATGTTTTCTGCACTTAAATATCAGGGCAAACCGCTGTATCAATATGCCCGGCAGGGCATTGAAGTAGAGCGAGAACCGCGCGACATCGAAATATTTGAGCTGGAAATTATCCGTATGGCGCTGCCCGATGTTGAGCTTAGGGTGAAATGCAGTAAGGGCACTTACATTCGTTCATTAGTGGACGATATTGGCCAACAACTAGGTTGTGGCGCCTATGTTACGCGGTTGCATCGTACCGAAGTGGCGGATTATCCTACTGCAAAAATGGTGACGCTAGAACAGATAGAGCAGTTAAGAGGGGCAGAGGATAACCCCGATTTAGCTTCGCTGGATGCTTTATTGGTACCTATGGAAACAGCAGTGGCCCGCTTACCGGTTGTATTTGTTGATTCGGCCCAGCGCAAACGCTTTGAAAGCGGCCAAAGCGTGGTAGACATGCAAGGAATCAGCCCGGTAGCCGGACAGGCTTATCAGGTACGTACTCTGGAGGCTGATGAACAGTTTCTAGGGGTAGGCGAAGGGGTAGTGGCGCCCATGGACCAGCCTTCCGCCAGAGGCTCCGATAGGGTGTTTGTCAGTCCTAAAAGACGGGTGGTGCTCGATTAAATAAGCGTAAAACAGAATTTACTCTTGCGTCGAGCGGCTGCGTCATTATAATACGCGCTCTTCATAAGTTGGCTGAATTAGTGATCGGCCAACTTTAACTTCCATTAGGAGAACACTATGTCACTAACTAAAGCAGAAACCGCGAACATCATTGCCGAATATGGCGTAAAAGAAGGTGATACTGGTTCACCTGAAGTACAAATTGCCCTGTTAACGCACAACATTGGCAAGCTTCAGTCTCACTTCGCTGCCCATAAGCAAGATCACCACTCTCGTCGTGGTTTGTTACGCATGGTTAGCCAACGTCGTAAGCTTCTTGATTACCTGAAAGGTAAAAATGCTCAGGGTTATCTTGACCTGATTAAGCGTCTGGGTATCCGTCGCTAAGATAGTCTGCATTGTAGATGTTTGCTAAAAAGCGCTCTGAGGAGCGCTTTTTTTGTGTCTTGCTGGCAAGAACCCAGGCGGCTAAGCGCGCACCATTTTCTTCTTCCCTGCTTTTTTTACGTTAAATACACCTCGGGTAAACCCTTTATTTACAAGCGCTGCGGCGAATTTGCATGCTGCCGATCTTAGATTCGCGATTTCATACATAGGTGGCAAATGCGATGCGCAAATTTGTCTTACAAACTGACCTCAAGCCATAGATTTCTAAAACTAAGTACCTATAATGCGCGCCCTTACGTGATGTTAGTTAGGACATAATCTATGCGGTTGATACATACACTGTGGGGCGTGTTGCCCTTTGTTACCTGCAGTGCAGCTGCTGCCACCTGGAGCGAAACAGAAATTCACTTACAGCGTGGCCAGCTAAACCAGCCTTACGCCATTAACACCAATACCACTATTGATACCACCGTAATAACGCTACAGCATGCTAGCGGCTGGGAATATGGCAGCAATTTTTTCTTTATAGACTATGCTCGTACCAAGGATGAAGACACCTTGTACGGGGAATGGTATCCCTTTTTTAGTAGCCAGCAACTGTTCGATGCGCACTATCATGGGGTAGTGTCAGATATCGGTCTGGTGATGGGGGTGAATGCCGGCCCAGATGTGGAGGTATTAAAATACCTGCCTGGCCTGCAAGTAAACTGGAACGTACCGGGGTTCAGTTTTTTCAATACGCTGGTAACCGCCTATATTGACGATAGCCGTGGAATTGAGGGCGGGGGCGCTCCCAAAGAAGCTAACAGCATGATGGTTGATGTTGCGTGGCGTTATCCGCTGGCCCTCTATGAACAGCAATTTTATATTGAAGGACACGCCGAATATATCGCTTCGCGTACCACTGAAATCCCTGGCGTTGAAGTAAAAGACTGGCTGTTAACACAGGTACAGCTGCGTTGGGACGCCGCCAATTTACTTGGTGCGCCGAAAGAAACGCTGTTTATTGGCATGGAATACCAATACTGGAACAACAAGCTTGGCACTAACGAAGATGAGAGTGCAGTACAACTTCTTGCCGTGTGGCGTTTTTAACCCTTCTTAGTAAAGACGGAAAGTTATGAGACTTAAGCAGCTTCTTTATAGCGTTTTATTTGCCGCGATTGTTATTCCGGTGGTAATTTCAATCAGCGTATTCGCTTGGTCTATGACCACCTTTTTAACCGATAAAGTTCAGCAGGAAGATCTGCCCACTTCATTACGTGAAATAAAAAACGCGGTGGAACTCGACTTACTTAAAACCATTGCACCGTCAAAAACACTGGCTCACAACGAATATATCAAGCGCTGGCTGACCACGGGGGAGCCAGTATCAGAACGGGCTCTACTCAACCGCCATTTAGCCACCTTAAAGCAACAAAATAATGCTATCAGTGCCTACGTGGTGGCAGCAGATAGCGGTAATTATTATACCCACAACGGGTTAAGTCGGGTGGTAACAAAAAATCAGGATCCTTGGTTTTATCAGTTCATGAATGCTGACGTGCCCTATGAAGTATCGATTGATATTGATAAAGCAACCAATGTTGCCTCCGCCTTTATCAACTATGCGATTGTAGAAAACGGAAGGCGTATTGGTCTGGCGGGTATCGGCCAGTCAATGGAGGCCATGTCAGCGCTTATCGCCTCTTATACAGTAGGTAAAGCAGGAATCGTGTATTTAGTGGATGCCGAAGGGGTAATTCAGCTACACCCTGACAAAAACAAACGCGGGACCCGGGTGCCAGTCGCCCAAATAACCGGTCAAGCCAGAGAATTTTCAGTCGACGGCGAGGACGTTACGCAACTGGCTATGCAGCTTTCCACTATTGACTGGTATGTTGTTACAGAGGTGCCTTCGGCACAACTTTACGGGCCATTGCGTGACGCGGTGTTGACTAACATAGTGATTGCCCTGCTCATCATTGCAGTGGGAGCAATAGTAGTAAAATTTCTTTCTAACCTGATTTTCCAGCCTATTGAAACTATTACTAACGCGGTGACGGCGCTAAATGAAAAAGACGGCGACCTGACCGCCCGACTTAATATTCAACAGCGCAATGAAATAGGTGCGTTAGCCAGTCAGGTTAATCTTTTTGTGGAAAAGCTGCAGCAGATGTTCCGCCAGGTATCGCATAGCGCTGACCATGTGAAAGATATAACCATAGACGTATACAAACAAATTGAGCTAGCGCAATCTTATACCCAGACGCAGAGCAACAGTACGCATTCGGTAGCGGCTGCGGTAGAAGAGATGAACCTGACCGTAAAAGAAATTTCCAATAGTGCCCAAGGCGCCAGTGATGTGGCTAGCACCACCGAAGAGCATGTATCTTGTAGTGCATCGACGATTAACGATGCTATGCAAAATGTAGAAAAACTGGACGCCCTGATGAGTAAGTCGGTGGACTCGGTAAACGCTCTTTCGTTAAGTATTGATTCCATTACCCGGATCCTGGAAGTCATCAGAGGCATCTCTGATCAAACTAACTTACTGGCCTTGAATGCTGCCATTGAAGCGGCCCGAGCAGGCGACCAGGGCAGAGGATTTGCGGTTGTAGCAGATGAAGTGCGGAGTTTGGCTAAACGCACCCACGAGTCAACCGAAGAAATTAATACCATGATCATTGAGCTAAATACTAAAGCATCAGAAACCGTACATGATATACAGCAAGGTAGTGCCAGTACCCGGGAAACTTCCCAATATCTTATATCCTGTGTAGAGGCGCTTGAGAATATTTCGCAGCAGGTAGCCCGTCTAACCGAAGTTAATACCCATGTGGCAACCGCTACCCGGGAACAGGCTTCTGCTACCAATGAGATCAGCCAAAATATATCAGTAATTTCACAAACCGCCCAGGAAACCTCGCGTAGCATGCAAACCAGTTTTGCGTTGGTTAATGAATTAGATAAAGAATCCAAAGCGCTTAACCACACTATAGGCCGCTTCACACTATAAACTGGATGTTGTCCAGCACAGCTTGCTATTAAACGGCCAAGAGCTTAAAAAGCGCATTTAATTCAGCGAAAAGACAATGTGTCGCTATACATTGTCTTTTTCGCTTCTGCCGCATAGCGCAAATCGGGTGTAAGACAGCAAAGTCTACTGTACATAAATACCGCAGATGTTGGCCTCTGAAAAGCGCGAAAGCTACCCGCGGCCCAACCGATTCTTTAAATTAAATTCCCCTCCTGTCGCGAAAAAGGTAAATAGAGTGGCAACTACGCGAAGCATTAAACCCAAAAGGCGGGTGTGGAGTGCTAAATTTATTATCAGCGGTGAGTAAAGGTCGAATGGGGACGGTTGAGAACGTTACCAATAAACCAACGTTGCTCAGGCTGGATACTGTTTTTTAAATAGTCATTCACTATGCACCAAAGCGTTCGTTTGTTGAACATCGCCGTTAATCTGGTACTGCCAGCCTACATGAACAAGGTATACGTGCGGGGATTTCGGCCGGTCAAAAGGTAAAACGCAGGCAAGTAACTGCCTGGTTTTTAAACCCTCGAGGCGTTTTGCAATGCTATGGTATTTTGGTAAATAGAATGTAATATGGATTGTTCGCCTTAGCAAAAACCGATGGTTAACAGGGTAACTACTTTCGCTAATTAACCTATTTTTATAGTGAAAAAACAATGGAATGTAATATGAAAAAATCGTGTGTGCTGAAATTATTATTTAGCTTAATCTTCTTTTTTACAGCATCAACAGTAGCTGCCGTTGATAAGAATAAAGAGCCAGATAACAGTATCGGGGTTTCTATAAAAAATAACTTAACGATACATATCCCCGGCAAAACAATCCTCCACACATTGCCAGAAGAAAATGCTACGCCAGATTTAGGTGATAATTATACGATATCGTTCACTGGCGTGTACGGGGTGCGAATTGGCGCGACTATCCATGAGGTCGAAAATAAGTTCGGCACACCCTCTTTTCGCTTCGGCCCGGTAGGGGATCTTGTTGTACTTGCCTATGGCAGATCGCATTGGTTTCAATTTAAAAACAACAACCTGGTTAGAGCTTCTTCAGAGCCGGTTATTTTAATAACGAGTTTATAAATTATCTTGAATTCGACGAGCGTTTTGATGAGCGGCAGTGGCAGTTGTTCGACAAATATAGTAAAGGTGACAATGTCGAAAGTGAAATTATCGCTAATGCTAACCGGGAAGGCATCAGCGAAGAAACACAACTTAACGTGCACACAGAAAAATATTTGAAAAATAATCAGGAATATAAAGCTCTGGAGGTGGAAGGTTTTACGCTAATGTCGCCCACGGCGGGAAAAATTCCAACATTTGATTTTAGCGACCTGGCAAACCAGCGCCTGAGTAAATTAGATAGTGCTTTAAGCACCAAGAAAGCAGGCCAGGAAATTGAGATAAGTGAGCTATTACCAATGGCGTTAGGCCGAACCCGCGAATTTCACGGCCATACATTCTATTTGATTGATGCTAATACACTTATAGAAACAATCGGTTCACGGGTGTACAAGGTGATCATATCTCCTGGTTTGCTTGCAGAAGACTACATTGTTCGAAAAGAGTGGGCAGTGAAGGACTTTTATTATGGTTAGTCGAAAGATGAGGTTATTAAAAAAGGCGGGAAATCATCCTTTAGTTTTTCCGACTCAGTAATTTTTGAATACGGGGCAGGTGAAGCGAAGGTTTTCTTTAGCAAAGAAGGTGATACTCTGGTTGCCCACTCAATGGAAATCACTGCTCCGTGATGTTACTGGTGCTATCCTCCGGTTAAATGATCAGTATTTTATTTGGATGCCAGACGATAGCCCGGTAAATACAGTGATGCGATGAGATGAAAGCACTGTTTTAACCTAAGGGGTCGGCAATCAAGTGAACAAGTGGGGCAAGGTCTATTATAAGCAGGGGATACAATGCTAATTTTTTGTATCCGCTGGATTTATACCTACTTCAATAAGGGGTAGCTTTATTAGGATGACTCCCCTCTTTATATAGCGAATGGGCAGTCCATTCTTTATTACATACGCGCCTTTAATACCGGCAGAATTTGGCAAGTTTTGATTAATATTGGCGGTTATTATTAATAAAGGCAGATGTTCATTTTGTCGTTTGCCGAGGTCGGCCCAATAATAGCAAAGTATGGCAAAGTATGGATACCTGCAAATCACCTTATTCCAGTAGATAACCGATACCGCACTATGCAATAACGTGCGAGATAAATAATGGTAACCATTTTTCTCAGCTCCCTGGCTTCCACTTTAAACCCCTAACTTCCCGCCCAGGCCCGTTATCGCCATCATCTCGGGCAGCGCGCGCTTTTTCAATAAGCGGGTGCCAAACTTATGCCTGGGGCAAGACGCCATCATTTAATGCGCTATTGCTTTACCTTGTTACATTACATAATAGCCCCGCATAAGCGGCCCTGAATAGCGGAAATGGCCGGCGCTTCCAGGCCGTTATTGATGAGCCCACCGGGGCGTGGTGGCGGTAAATTGCGTAGGGAACTTGGCAAAGAAAGGGCAGGCTATTTAATTGTTTTTTGGGGCCGAGGCGACCGGCAATAAAAAAGCCGCTAACGCAAGTTAGCGGCTATATAGTAAATATTAAGCAAACAGCGATAGCACTACCTACTAGAACGTAAGCAGCCTATTAATTTGGTGGAGCCTACCCACCCGGCGTACTGACTACTTTTGTTGCAATATCGCGAATTTCACTTTCCATAGAGCTTATCCGGCTAGCCAGTGTATTATTGCGCTTTTCCAGAACGCTTAGCTTATCGTTAACGTTCTTCACACTTTGTTGCTGCTGTTGCTTCTCGTTATTTGCCTGATCTAACGCTACGTTAAGCGCCAGAATTTCATCAGCCAAAGAAGCTAACTGGTTTTTCATAGAGGTTAAACGGCTTTGATGCGTTTCGACATCTTCTGCTACAGTTGAAATGGACCCAGTTAAGGTTTTTTGCATACCGTTTACCTTATCGCCGAGATCTGTAATGTCTTTTTGGTTGCGACGCCACGCCGAGGCCCAAAGCTTATCCATTTGTTCCCAAAGCTCTTTTGACTTTTGGCCCAGTTCATTAACTTTAACCTGCAATGCAACGGTAGACTGACCCATTTCTTCATCGGTCGCCGACAATTTGTTTTCCAGTTCACTGATGCGCGCTTCAGCTTGGGCCGCCACCGCCTGCTGTTGCTGCAATAGTGTATACAGATAGTAACACCCTCCAACACCTGCCAAGGCTACCAACAATGCTAATACTACCCAAAGTGTACTGGCGCCGCTTTTCCCTGCAGGGGGCGGCTCAGAACCCTGGGGATCAGCCTTGTGACCCTTTTCAGGCTTGATAGTATGCGCTGCAGTGTGTCGCTTTTTTTCATAATCGCGACGATCTTCTTCATCTAACCGGATGGTAGGGAAATCATCGTTTCTGGAATCGTTTGCCATAACTCTCTTAACTTCTGGTTTATTCTGGCGAAATTAGCACTTAGTAACGCATGTTAGCGTGAATTGTGTGCCAATACCATACTTTCGGATAATGCACCCGGGCGCGCCGGTCATCCTACCCAAGACCCCAGGGCCGGCCGTCGCTCCAAATAAATTCCATTACCTGAATCTATACGCGGTGGCCTGCTACATCTTATCTCTCTAAAGGTCGATGGTAGCAAGCAAGTTGCATGCAATATTGCCATATCACGCCAAACCAGGCCGCAATAGCTTGGCAAATGAGGTACCTAAAACTCAACTAATCTGCTTTACAGGCAGAGTTTATAGGGATGTGCCAGGGTATGCTTAACTACTAAATTGGATTAACCAGACATGAACCCGGCGCCATAAAAAAGGAAGGCTTCAGGCCTTCCTTCTTAAGGCTACTAGGTAGGCGTAGCCACTGCTTTTGCACGGCGATGGCTAAACGCTTTCGTCGGTCGTTGTCATCGCGGTACTGGCGGGCTTAGCGATTCCCAATCCACTCTACCCGGTATAAATCACGACGCCGGTCAAGGTAATTTCTTACCGAACCTTCGTTTTGCAGTTTTGTTAGTTTGTCCAAATCCAAATCGACGATCAGGGTCATTTCCGTATTCGGGGTGGTTTCAGAAACAATTGCATCATGCGGGAAGGCAAAATCTGAAGGTGAAAATACCGCTGTCTGGCCGTACTGGATATCTACATTATCCACTTTTGGCAGGTTACCTACGCTGCCGGCAATTGCCACATAACATTCGTTTTCAATTGCCCGCGCCTGCGCACAGCGGCGAACCCGGAGGTAGCCATTTTTAGTGTCGGTCCAAAACGGTACAAACAGGATTTGCATTTCCTGTTCTGACAGGACGCGCGCTAGCTCCGGGAATTCGACGTCATAACAAATCAGCACACCGATTTTACCAAAGTCTGTGTCGAAGGTTTTGAGGCTATCGCCGCCTTTCATAATCCAGTCTTTCTTCTCATGCGGAGTAGGATGCAGTTTATACTGGCTTTCAATAGTACCGTCACGTTTGCAAACGTACGCAACATTGTACAATTCGTCATCTTCCACCACCGGCATGGAACCGGCAATAATGGTAATGTTGTACGACACCGCCAGGTGCGACACCGAGGTCAGAATTTCATCCGTATAGGTCGCCAGGTGCCATATCGCATCGATGGACGACTCGTTAGGGCTCAGCCCCATAAGTGGCGCATTGAAAAATTCCGGGAACAGGGCTACATCACAGCCGTAATCCGACAGTGCATCAACAAAATATTCTACCTGCTGCAATAGTTCTTCAACATTATTGAAGTAGCGCATTTGCCACTGGATACAGCCAATCCTCGCACTCGACTTTTTACCGCCAATCAATAATGGGCTATTCGGCTCATAATAAATATTGTGCCACTGCAACAAGGTCGCGTAGCCCTTCGAGTCTTCATCTTCTGGTAAATAGGCGGTCATGACCTGTTTCACTTCAAAGCCGTTAGCCAGCTGAAAGGTCAATATAGGATCGTAAATATCTTTCGACTTAACCTGCTCAATGTACTCGTACGGCGACATTTGCGAAGAATAGTTTGCATAATTAGGGATTCGACCGCCTGCCATGATGGATTTCAGGTTCAGGTTCCGACACAAATCCTTGCGGGCTTCATACAAACGACGGCCTAAGCGCAAGCCGCGATAGCTTGGGCACACAATAACTTCCACGCCATACAGCACGTCGCCGTTTGGATCGTGGGTCGTCAAATAAGCATCACCGGTAATTTCATCGTAGCTGTGTTTATCTCCAAACTGCTCATAATCTACGATGACCGAAATGGCGAAAGCCACCACTTTACCCTTATCTTCAATACAAATCTGACCTTCAGAAAATGTAGTGACCTGGGCTTTAAAATTTTTATAAGGCCAGGCGCCGCCCACTTTGGCGTACACACTGTCCATCAACCCTCTTACATCGTCGTAGTCATCCAATCTTAAGTTTCTCAACTCAAGATGATGCTCCGTATCTTCTACGGTCGTTTGATCCTGACTCATACTTTACTGCCTCAAAAAGTTTACAGTTTGCGTTAAACCGTAAAAAATTAACCGTTTTCATCGGATGGTTTATACCAGCAACGATGGATTTTGGATTAGCCGAAGTATAGTGTTTTACCCGCACAATTATTCTGCGGTAAAGCCATTGCTTCACGGCAGTCTTTAACGTATAAACCTGCCAGTTTACTCACACTACCTTAGGATTGGTTATGTCGCACGACGCTTTTTCTGCCGATATTTTGCATAGTGCTCCCGCGCCAGGTTTGCCTGATGGCGATGACGCATTATATGAACGTATCGCGGCTGATCTGCAACAGCAGGGGTTTAGTGTGCAGCATAATGCATTACCCGCAGCCATGACCAGCGCCTTATATCAATATCAGCGCGAATTAAGTCATGAGTATTTTGCCGAAGCCGGGATAGGCCGAAAGCAAAAGTTTCATAAAAATGAGGCTGTACGTACCGATAAAGTATGTTGGATAGATGGCACCAGTTCAACCGGTGACATCTGGTTGCAATGGTGCGCGGCCTTGCAGCGCTATCTTAATCGACGCCTGTTTATGGGTTTGTTTTCCTTTGAAAGCCACTTCGCCCATTATCGGCCGGGCGATTTTTATAAGCGCCACATGGACGCGTTTCGCGGTGAATCTAATCGGGTGCTGTCGCTGGTGACGTATTTAAACCCCGAATGGCAGCCACAGTATGGTGGCGAGTTGGTGATTTACCGCGATGCCGAAGATACCACCGGTATCTCGGTAACGCCGGCCTTAGGCACAGTGGTATTGTTTTTGAGTGAAAGCTTTCCCCATGAAGTAAAACCGGCTAGTACGGACCGCTATTCAATTGCAGGCTGGTTCCGGGTGAATACCAGCATTAATAATAAAGTTGACCCACCTAAATAACTGCTGGGCTAATCAGGCAGTAGATCAATAGCGGTGGTATAGTCGAGTTGACCGATAGCCCGGCAAATTTCCCGGGCTTTGGTTTCTCCCAGCCGTTCATTCAGGGTTGGTCGATAACGTTCGATATCGCTTTGGCGTAGATAACTGCGCTTTTTCAGACGTGCCTTCAGCTCCGTCAGGTCAGTTAGTGGTGCCATCGCTCTGCTGTCATCGGCAGGGGGCAAATGAGCCTGACAGTACTTTAATGTTTTTACTACCTGGCTGAGCTCTTCTGCAATAGGTATAACAGAAATGGCGTGGCCTTTGGCGGCTTGCCGTTCTGCTTCAGCAGCCATCTGCCCTAGCCGAGAAGCGCCAATCGTCATAGCCAGCCCTTTCAGCGAGTGTAATAGAGTATGGATATCAGCGCTGCGTGGGTCCAGCCCATAATAAGGCTGCGAGGGTAAGTCGTACTCTTCTATAAAGTGCGCAATCAATTGACGATAGCCAGTTACCGAACCGCCCATACGACGCATGACCGCGGCAATATCAAACCCAGGTAATAGTTGGCGTAATTGTTTATGCAGTGTCTTGTCGGCCTGGCCCAGCACCGGAACAGTGGTAAACGGCTTATCTTTGTAAATGGCTTTGTGCTTCAAACTGCGCAGCAAGGTTTGTAATAGTACTTTACGGTCTACAGGCTTCGGTATATGCGCATCCATGCCTACATCAATAACCCGCTGTCGGTCCTGTTCAAGGACTGCTGCGGACATGGCAATAATAGGTATATCAGCCAGCTCAGGTTGTTTACGCAACGCCACTGTAGTGCTGTAGCCGTCCATTTCTGGCATTTGTAAGTCCATCAAAATCACATCAACAGGGTGCGCCGCGACCTGTTGCAACGCCTCAGCACCGCTGCCCGCCAGTATCACTGTAAACCCAATGCTGCCCAATAATTGTTCAGCTACGTATTGGTTTGTTTCATTGTCCTCAACCACCAAAGCGGTACAGGCAGGAAAATATAAACTATTTAGGCGTTTATCGGCCGGCCTCGGTTTACCCTTATCAATAAGGGAAACAATAGCGCGCTCCAGATCGCTAGGGAGAAAGGGGGCAAATACCCACACAGAGGGTAAATTCAAAATCACATCGCTGGTTTGTAGCTGATTGTTTTCGGCAGCACCAATAAACACACAGCCATACCTGATGTCGGCCACCGCTGACGACGCCAGTAGACGGGCCACGGTTGCCTTTAATGCTGTTGGGTCTAAGGCACTGATATCCATAATCAGAACGTCACATGCTGGTAGTTGATGCGTTGCAAAATCATGCAGCGGTAAGGCGTTGATTACTTTACACCCGATTCTATCGCTATAACCCGTTATGGTAGGCATTGCACCGGTAGGGGCGATTAAACAAATCTGCAAATTTTTGTCGGTTAAGCCGCTAGGCCAGGATGGCGGAATATGGGCTGGCATAGACAAAACAAAATGACTGCCTTTGTCAGGAACGCTAGTGCCGCTAAGCTTCCCCCCTAATAAAGCTGCCAGCTTTGCCGATATCGACAAGCCCAGGCCACTACCGCCGAACCGACGGCTGATGGAATTATCGGCTTGCGAGAAGGCTTCAAACAGCGCGGACATTTTTGCTTCGACAATACCAATACCGGTGTCTATAACATGAAATTCAATCTGTTGAGTTTGACCAACGGTCCGCGCGCTAACCCGTACATTGATACTACCGCATTCGGTGAACTTAACCGCATTACCTATTAGATTGGTTAAAATCTGTTTAAGGCGCATAGGATCGGAAATGATCCAACGCGGACTTTGCTTATCAAACTCGCACCTCAGCACCAGTCCTTTGTTGATAGCACTGGCGGTATATAACTGCACCACCTCCGACAGTACCTGACTCACATCAAACGTTTCCCGCGAGACATCCAGTTTGCCCGCCTCCAGCTTAGAGTAGTCAAGAATATCGTTTAAAATACATAACAGTGAGTGTGACGAGGCTTGAACTTTGTTCAGGTATTCACGCTGCTTGGTGCCTAACTCCATGTCTAAGACCAAGTCGGTCAGGGCTAAAACCGCATTCATGGGGGTACGTATTTCATGACTCATATTGGCTAAAAATTCTGACTTAGCCTGATTTGCCTGCTGCGCCTCGTCCCGGGTTTTCACCAGATTATCCTGCAGCTTACGCAAGGGGCTGATATCCAGAAAGCTACCCATAAACCGTTGAACCGTGCTGTTAGCTGGTAACGCCAATACACTATATTGGGCCATCAGCCATACCCATTTACCACTAGCATGATAAAATCTGAACTGCAGAGGGCTGCTTACCGCGCCGGCATCTTTGGCCGCATAATGGCGGGTAAATAAATGGCGCAGGTGGCTGGTCACCCGTTTACGGTCTTCTGGATGCACTTTGTGCAACAGGGCCAGTGGACCGAAATGATGGACCAGATTCTCCGCGTAGCCCGTAATATGGCTAAACCGGGCATTAACAAAACTGGGGCTCATGGCCTGGGAGTCAAATACAAACACACCGGCTATAGAGGCATTAAATGCTTGTTTTAAAAAAACGTCGCTATCAGTTGTCGCCGCTAAGCCTGGCTCGGGCTGCTCTGCCCGCCGATTTAACAGTACCGCAACCCGTTGGCTGCCCAGATGGTATAGCAGGGCGTGCTGATCCGCGATGGTAGCCGGGTTGTTTTCCACGCGGCCCGGGCTTAATTCACACACCTCATGGGCTGCAGGGGTAAATGCACAATGGCGCGCCCGCGCGACCAGCTCGGGGTACTGACTGAAAAACGGCATAGTAGGCGGGGTGGTGACCTTGGCGTTAGCGCACAGTCGGCTGGCTGCGTCACTTTGCCATAGGGTAATAAATCCGGTGGGATTAAACTCAAGTACCCATAACGGTAACGCATTTAACCCTAAACTATTTACCGTCGGTGCAGATAATAAATGGCTATGGTCGCCAGCCTCCGGCGCTGATGAGATAGCCGCTGAATTAGCATTATTTTTTGCTAGCGCTGATGAGATAGCCGCTGAATTAGCATTATTTTTTGCTAGCGCTGAATTACTAGCAGAACATTGCGCTGTGACCGGTTTACATCTATATAAAGTATATAGTTTGAAGAGGCTTGCTATTAGGACGAACAGCAATCCGCTAAAGGCCACTACCCGGGTCAGCGAGCCTGTATCTGCAACGATCTGAATAACCCGGTTCAGCCGTTCCAGCCCGCTGACCAGCATGACAAAAACAAAAACCGGGAATAACCATTTATGGTGGAGCGTCCTTTGGGGACCCCAAAGGAATTTAAAAACAAAGGGAATACAAAAGTACGTAAAGGCGATTATTAATTCTGTTAGTACTACAGGTGCACTCATCGTGCCTCCAGTTTAAACTGGAAGGGGTGATAATTCAGGTGTATCGGTAAATGTGGTGTCATTGCAACTGATGGCTCATTTCCATATGGCATTGCTATACAATAGTGTTAATTGGTGCACTTTGCTCACTTTTGCAATTGAAAAGTAGAGAAGCTCAATGCCGCAACCACGCGCTAAAATACTTATTATAGATGACGATATCATTTCTGTCCGTCTCATCGCCGAGGCATTATCGCCCCAGTACGACGTTATCGTAGCAACCACCCCGGAAGAAGGCTTGCAACAGGCTAAAACTATCAGCCCGGAGTTGGTGTTGCTGGATGTGGTCATGCCCGATACCAGTGGTTTTGAGGTGTGTAGGGAACTAAAAAAGGACGAACTCACTCAGTCAATCCCCGTGATATTTGTTACCGCCCTGGACGCCGTCACCCAACAGGCTGAAGGGTTTGAGCTCGGGGCTGTCGATTATATAACAAAACCCGTTGAAGAGGCGATACTCAAGGCCAGAGTCCGGGCCCATACCCGTTTATACCGGCAAACCTTGCAACTGGCCTCGTTGGCCGCCACCGATCCTCTTACCGGATTGGCAAACAGACGTAAATTTGATGAAACGATTATCCATGAAATAAGCCATTGCCAGCGAGAGCAACAGTGCTTGTCATTGCTGATTATTGATATTGACGATTTTAAATCTTACAACGACAACTATGGGCACGGGCGGGGCGACGATTGCCTGGTATTCGTGGCAAAAACCCTAACGCACTGTGCCCGCCGTGCTACCGACCTCGTCAGCCGGCTGGGCGGCGAAGAATTTGGCGTAATTTTAACTGGCACAGAAGCCCGCGGGGCAGAGGAAGTGGCTGCTGAAATCATTGCCTGCTTTAATCATCAGCAATACGAGCATAATTATGCTTCGCAACATTCTTATTTAACGGTAAGTATAGGTATTTGTACCACAGACTTCGGCTTGTTGTCCGCGCCTATCCCGAACGAACGCACAATGGTGGATTGTGCCGACAAGGCACTTTATCGAGCTAAAAACAGCGGACGGAATCGGTTTTGCTGCAATGCCTGGCCGGACGAAATCTGAACCGGCTTTTTATTCCTTTTCGCGGCCGGTAATGATACCGTAAATTCAGCAAAGGATAAGACAAAGCGAGCTCTTCCCAACGTAGTCGGTAGCGTGTTTTCAACAGGCTTCCAGGCTCCCGCTTTATTACCGTTGGGCGTGGCAGGATTAACCACAGTAAAGTGTGAACAGTTGTAATGGAAAGATTTCCCCCCTTAACCCCCGATAGCGAGCTTCGCATTTTGATTATCGATAATCAGGGGTTGGTACATGATCAGGTCACCTCGGCGTTAAGAGAAATTAATATAACGAAAGTGAGCAGTGCACTTAACGCCTTTCACGCAGTACGGATGTGCGAGCAGCATACCTTCGACTTTATCCTCATCGCGTTTAATATCAGCCACGATAAAGATGGCTTTCACCTACTTGAAGAGCTACGGCACAACAATCATATTACGCAGAAGACGACGGTAATATTTTTAAGTGCTGAAACCAGCCCCGAGTTGGTCAATTGCATTGTAGAAATGCAGCCGGATGACTTTTGGGTTAAGCCACTGGACCGTAAACGTATTGAAGCGCGTTTGGTGTATTTGCTTTCTATCCGCAAAAAACTTCATAAATTATTGCATTGTTTGCACCAGCGCGATTTCTCCGCAGCGATTTACCATGCCCAGCGTCAGTTGCTGGATACCGGTTTAAGTGAGTTTCACCCGCGTTTGAAACGAATAATTGGTGACTGTCTGATGCAGTTGCGGGAGTACGCCGAGGCAGAAGCATATTATCTATCACTGCTTAACACTTATGATTATGCCTGGATACACATAGGGCTGGTTAAAGCGTTGTTAAGGCAGGATCAGACTGATACAGCGGAACCGATGATGGAAGACTTGCTGGGCCGGCGCGATACACAATTCCAAGTTCTTGATTTACTGGCCCAATACCATCTCGAAAATGAACAGTATGAGCAGGCCTATGAGCATATTAAGCAAGCCAGCCAACTGGCGCCACGCAATATAGAGCGGAATAAAAAGCTATGGGATTTGGCCCGCCTTAACCATGATAAGGTGGGGCAGTTAACCGCAGTGCAGAATATGGCCCGCTATGCTAAAAACTCTATTCACGATTCTCCCCAACTGGGCTTGAACGTGGTCCGTGCCACGGTAGATTTAGCCACCGGGCTGGCGCAGCCTGAAGCTGAAAAACTGCTGAAAAAAGTAGAGCAGGATCTTGATCTGCTCGGGCAAAGTAAAGCCACTGGCGCGCAGTTTGAAGAGCAATTATCAGTGATACGCGCCCGCATGCTTTGTTTGCGTAACGACAAACAGGGCGCACAACACATCATGAACCAGCAAAAACCTGAACTTCATGGGATGTCTATGGAAGATAACCTGGATAAAATGAAAGCGTTTCATGAACTAGGTATGAAAGAACATTGTTTATCCTTGCTTGACAAGCTACGTTCGCAAATAGAAGGCGATACCTTTTCCAGTCAGGTGGTAGATGAGTATCTTAAACAGGAATCTATTGAGCGGCGGGAAATTAGCTTCACTACCAAAGAACTGAAGGAAATGGCGGCGGTTAACTATAAAGAAAACCGCATGCAGCCTGCCTATAATAACTTACGCCAAGCCTTGACACTGTCACCACAGAATCGGCAAATTGCCTTTAGTTTGCTAAAAGTGCTGGTGCAGCTAGCGCACAAAGAAGCTTTGACGAATGGCCAGGTGGAGACGATGCAGCAGGCGGCTATGTTGTTATGCAACACGGAACTTCCGGCTGGCCAGCTGAAAAAGCGCGAAGAATATTTCGCGCTACTGAAGATAGACCCAGCGGCACTTTACCGAGAGCAAGCGGGCGCCGCTGCGCCCGGTTTAGCCGCAGGCGCCGCCAGCGCCCTCACAAAGTCTTGATAATCTTGCTGGACCTGCCGGGCGTATTGCCAGGCGGTGTCTAACAGCTGCGCTTCACATCCTGGCAACTGTTCGGCGACCAGATGTTCAAAACGGGCTGAACGACGATCGCCACGGGCATGCGCCAGCGCGAGGGCCTGAGCACACCATTGGGCATACTCATCAAACCCGCCACCGACACTTTTGTGTCCTAAAGTCACATCCTCAGGATCGATACCCACCCGGGCGTGGTGGCGCGAGCGAATTAGGTAGTGGTGTTTTTGCCAGTAGGCTTCATCCAGAAGTAAGTCCGGTTTGCGCTGCATTTTGCGCTGGCAGCGCGCGGTTAGGTGAGCCGGGTTTAACCGGTTAACCGGGGCTAAATCGGTAAAGTAGTACAAGGGCGCCGCTTCGCGTTGTTGCTTTACCTCTACTATGTGGCAACGGGCAAAGCTATCTGCATTATGAGGTTTGGCCGGTCCTACCAAAAAATAGTAACGCGCAACATTCAGTGAACCGGTGCCCGCATCGTTACGCTGCACAATATCTATCACTTCGTCATCCATATAAGGGGCAAAGGCCTCTTCGATTTCTTTGTAGCGGTGCCGGGCCAGCGGCGTAAATTTTTCAGTTTTACGAATAAAACGCAGTCCCTCGTCACTCATATAGATGGCTTTTGCCAATGCACTTTTGGTGGTGAACTCGCTACCACCGGCGGCCCGCCGGCATGCTTTGTCATAATGTTTTGCCAACCGCGTACCAGGCTCCACCGACTCGATTGCGCTATTTATCAACGGAGGGTTATCTACTAAACGCCGACAGGTCTCAATATAATGGCGGATAAATCCTGCCATGGCCTGTTTGATTTCGGCTTCATTGACTACCGGCTTATTGCTGTTATTTTTGCTGTGCGTGTAATGGGCCTGTTTAATACCCTGCGCGTAATCGCCGGCCAAAGCTAATGAGGTTAAAAAGCGCATTATATCCCAGCCTGCGTATCCCACACAGGCGTCATCAAAATCGTTGGGGGCAAAAATAACCGTATCCCCATGTGAGCCTTCTTCGGTAATAAATCCAAAATTAGAGACATGGCAGTCACCTACCACGCACGTCAAAGGCAGGGCGTCCAGGCAGGCCGGCATACGTAGGTTGCCCGCTGCTAAGTCAGCATAAAACACCTGGGCGCTACCGCGGTAAAACGCAAAAGGGTTATCCGCCATCTTATTGTGCTTGTCCGCCAATGGACTGGGCGCATGACCATCTACCCGTTTAATGTGCTGGTGCACAAACTGACATCTTGTCATCGTGGTGTCATTGTTGTTTGTTTCACTGTTCATTCGATGTTTTGCTCCGTACCCTTGTATGCAGCGGGAATATCTGGCACGATTGTTCGTTCAATAAATCCGCTACAAAAAAACCTTTTAATCATAAATTTTGATTTAACTGTTCAACATTACCAATTATCATTTCATCCAACCGTTCGCTATTCTTATTACCAGTTGAACGGGACACGGTTCAAAACAAACCGTCTTAACGCAAAATTCGTAACATTAGTGATTTTTACTTTTTGTAAAAACACACAATTAAATTAACCAGATGGAGATTAACAATGGCATTGATTAACACTGCTATCAAACCTTTCAAAGCAAACGCATTTAAAAACGGTGAGTTTGTTGAAGTAAGCAGCGAAGACATTAAAGGTAAATGGTCAGTATTCGTATTCTATCCGGCCGATTTTACTTTTGTATGCCCAACTGAGCTGGGTGATGTTGCAGACAAATATGAAGAATTGCAATCACGCGGTGTAGAAGTGTTCTCAGTATCTACTGACACACACTTTACTCATGCTGCATGGCATCAGTCTTCAGACACCATCAACAAAATTAAGTTTGCGATGATTGGCGACCCAACAGGTGAAATTACACGCAACTTCGATTGTATGCGTGAAAACATGGGTCTGGCTGACCGTGCAACATTTGTTGTTGACCCAGAAGGTATCGTTCAAGCAATGGAAATTACCTCTGAAGGTATTGGCCGTGATGCAGAAGACCTGGTACGTAAAGTGAAAGCTGCACAATATGTTGCTTCTCACCCAGGTGAAGTTTGCCCAGCGAAATGGAAAGAAGGCGAAGAAACTCTTGCTCCTTCACTTGACCTGGTTGGCAAAATTTAACCAGAAGTCAGGAACAACTAGATAGGTATTTATCTGTCTATTAGGTGCAAGCATAGTGCTTGCACCTGTCACTCACTCAATCAAGAGGCAGAATCGACGTGTTAACTAAAGAAATTTTGCAAGCGCTTAAAGGCTATGCTGAATCCATGCAAAAAGAAGTAACGTTCGTGCTACAAACTGGCGAACACAGCAAGCGTGACGAGCTCGTGACGTTTCTGTCTGACATTGCTGGTGTGAGCGATAACATTAAGTTTGAAGAACGTGACACTGCAGGTGTTTTGCGTAGCTCACTAAGCTTTTTATTAGAAGCCGATAGTGAAGATACCGGTATACGTTTTTCTGGTATCCCTGGTGGTCACGAGTTTAACTCATTAGTCCTTGCTTTGTTGCATGCCTCAGGCACAGCATTGAAGGTTGATGATAGTCTGAAATCTATCATCAAAGGTGTCAAAGAAGACCTTAACTTTGAAGTATTTATCAGCCTAAGCTGTCATAACTGTCCGGAAGTTGTCCAGGCATTGAACCAGTTTGCGCTAATCAACCCGCACATTAAAACTGAAATGATTGATGGTGGTTTGTATCCGAACCTGATTGCTGAGCGGGAAATACAGGGCGTGCCTTCGGTTTACCTGAATGGCGAATTATTCGCAAATGGTAAAGTAGAAGCCGGTACTATCATCGAAAAATTGATTGAACGCGACCCCGCGTTAAAAGATGCTAACAAAGGTCAGTCGATGCCCTTGCAAGATGTCACCGTTATTGGTGGTGGCCCGGCTGGCGTTAGCTCTGCAATTTACAGTGCGCGTAAAGGCTTGAAAGTAACCCTGGTAGCCGACCGCTTTGGTGGCCAGGTTAAAGATACCATGGGGATTGAAAACCTGATTTCGGTATCCAAAACCACTGGTCCTGAGCTGGTTAATAACCTGCTCGAGCATATGAACGATTACGATATTACGCTTAAAGAACATGTTCGGGTGGATAATATCGAAAAGGGTAATATTAAAACGATTACCTTGTCATCAGGCGAGCAAATTACCTCACGATCAGTGATTGTAGCTACGGGTGCACGTTGGAGAGAACTAGGCGTACCTGGCGAGCGTGAAAATGTGGGTAATGGTGTGGCATATTGTCCGCATTGTGATGGTCCGTTCTTTAAAGGTAAAGACGTCGCGGTAATCGGCGGCGGTAATTCAGGTATTGAAGCCGCGCTGGACTTGGCCGGTATTGTTAAGTCGGTAACAGTATTTGAGTTTATGCCTGAACTAAAGGCCGATCAAGTATTGGTTAAACAGGCTGAAAAACGTGACAACGTTACTATTATTCGCAATGCCGCGACCCGTCAGATTGTAGCGGAAAACGGCAAGGTTAGTGCAATTGAGTATCAGGATCGGGCCACTAACGAAGTTCACACTCTGCCTTTGGCAGGGGTCTTTGTACAAATTGGTCTGGTGCCCAACAGCCAGTTCCTGGATGGGGTGATTGAGCTAACTAAGCACGGTGAAGTCAATATCGATGAGAAGTGTAATACTTCTGAGCCTGGTATTTATGCTGCGGGTGATGTGACTACCGTACCTTACAAGCAAATTGTGGTATCCATGGGCGAGGGTGCGAAAGCCTCTTTAGCAGCATTCGAATATTTGCTAACCCATGAAACTGAGCAAGAGGCGGCAACCGCCTAGCCGGTTTAGCGATGCAGTTGTTATCCTACGCGGCTAGCAGCTCCCTATTACATTGCGTATACTGACGAAAAGCTGGCCCTCGTGGCCAGCTTTTTTTATGGCAAAAGAAAAAACGTAAACGGGACTAAAAAGTTCGCTATTTTTATTTGCATGGGCGGCTTTTATTGTGCATAAACGCCAAATAGTTTTTGTTTAATAGCGATTAATTCATGTTGCAAGATAAACCCCATAGTTTGAAACATAGCATACCGCACTGGACACTATGCTGGTTGCTACTGGCTGGCATATTTAGTAGTCCACTGTATGCCACCGTTATTACACCTGACCATGAGGGTTTTAGCTACACCGGGCGTATCGATAGGCACGATGCAACCGCACCAGTGCTTAGCTGGCCAGGCAGCCAGGTCCAGTTTTCGGCCCATACCCGCAAACTATCAATTGAACTGGATGATAGCCGGGGGGAAAACTATTACGCGATAATCGTCGATGACAACACCGCCACGCCTTTTGTGTTTCAAGCACATCAGGGCCGCCACCAGTACAGTTTGCCCATGGTGCTGGAAGATACAGTGCATCACTTCGTATTATATAAGCGCACAGAAGGAGAAGAGGGCGACACGCGCTTTCTTGGGATAGAGATTGACGGCTCCATGGCTAAAGCCGTCGCTAAGCCCAGCCGCAAAATTGAAATATACGGTGATTCGGTAACCAGCGGTATGGGTAACGAAGCTGCATTTAACAGCCCGGACCACTTGAAAAGCGAGAAAAATCATTATCTGTCTTACGGGGCGATTGCCGCCAGGGCGTTGTCAGCGCAGTTGCATTCGATTTCGCGCAGTGGAATCGGCATCAAAGTAGGGTTTGTGCCTTTTACCATGACGCAGTACTACGATCAGCTATCTGCGGTTGGAGATAACCAGACCACCTGGGATTTTACCGCATACCGCCCGGATGTGGTGGTGGTTAACCTATTACAAAATGATCATGCGTTACACCTGGATACCAGTCGCATAAGTCCTACTCCGACCAAAGCTGAATATGTTCAGGCATATAAGACATTTCTGAGCACATTGCGGGAGCGCTATCCAGCCACACCCATCATCTGTTCTTTAGGCAGTATGGATGCGGTGGCCCCGGGTAACGAATGGTTCGACGTGATAGAACAAGCGGTGCAGGCGCTAAGCCAGCAGGGTGACAAAGCGCTGTATACGCTCAAATTTGATTATCAGGGTTACGGTGCCCATCCCAGGCTTGCCCATCATGCCCACAACGCGCAACTGCTCGAAGATAAGATTCGTAATATCATGGGGTGGTGAGCTGTCTGCAAATTGACTCTGCGCCTGACCATGCAACATTGCCCGCCACGGTTTTAGGCTACCTGTAATATACATAAGGTTTATTGCAAAACCGTTTATGTTTTTAAAAGTGCCGCTGCCTTAAGCTCAGCTAGCCCCGCACTTAACAACGCACACTTAATTCCTTACTTAATCAAGCAATGCATCAAGAGCGGGTGGGCGGCCTTTGTGCTGCCGTGCCGGTTGCGCAGTTCCTGTCACTGTTGTGCAGTACCCCAGGGTGTACACTTAGCCAAAGCTTCAACACGCATTATAGTCTGGTCCGCTAAACGCCATGTAGCCGGTTTTGCTACGTTACATAATTTATAAGATTGCTGTCTTTTACGGCTTATTGATTGACAATCAGCGCAAGATCCTTTAAAAACCGACCAGTTGGTTTGTAACTGGATTTGCTATGCCTCGTGACAAAGTATCCTCCCGTCAGAAAATTATAGAGTCAGCCATTGATATTGCCATCAATCAGGGCCCGCGCACGCTAACCCTGGATAATGTTGCCGAGAATTGCGGTATGAGCAAAGGCGGCGTAATGCATCACTTTAAAAATAAGGAAGCATTACTTGAAGCGCTGATGGATAACCTGATGGAAACCGCCAAGGGGTATGAAAACAGCATCTGCGAAGAGCATCAGAATGTATTGCCCATTAATCGGATGCTACGTACCCGTGAACGGGTGCACGAGCAGGTAGATTTAGACTATGCCCGCATTCTGCTGGTAGCGGCAAACGAAAATCCAGCATTGTTAACTATATTTAAAAATCACCTGAGTGAATTTGTTGAAGAGCTGAAACAGGATCCTGGCCGTTATTTCGACAGTGTTGTGCTGTGGTTAGCGGTTGATGGGCTAAGCTTTCAAGAACTGCTCGGGGTAAGCCCGTTTAGTGAAAACGAACGCCAAACTATACGTAATAAATTACTCAGCATGGCTGAGTCTTTAGGAGATAAAACCGGTGAAAACTAATCTTTTACGCGTTGTCATTGTGCTGGTAACCAGCATTGTGTTTTTGCTGGGTTGTTCGGGTCAGGAAGCTGAAGTAACCGCCAAACCCGCTCCTTTAGTTCAGTTACATGAAGTGGTTAAAGACACTCAACCGGTTATTCGCCGCTTTGTTGCCAGAGTGGACGCCCTGAGTACGGTAGATTTATCTTTTCAGGTTGCTGGCAGAATTAACCAGCTGGCAGATCGCCAGGGTGTGGTAATTCCGCAAGGCAAATTACTGGCCGCGCTTGACCCGCAAGATTTCGAGTTAGCCCTGCGTCAGGCACAATCCAGTTTACGTAAAGCCCAGTCAGATTTTGAGCGGGGTAAGCAACTCAAACAAGATAACTATATCAGTGCGTCAGATTTTGATTCGTTGAAAACCAGCTACGAAAATGCGGAAATCGCGGTAGAAAATGCTCAGTTAAATATGGAATATACTGAACTTCACGCCCCCTTTGATGCGCTCATCACCAATCGCCTGGTGGAAAAGTTTTCCTATGTGCAGCCCAATCAGCCAGTGTTACGGGTACAGAATATCAATTATCTTCGGGTACATGTGAATATTCCTGAGCAAATTATGCGCGCTGCGGTGGAAGATGCCCCGCACTATCAGGTGTATCTGGAAGACAAACAAGGTAACAGAATTCTGGATAAGTCGGGCCAGCCAGTTGAGCTAAGCTACCTGGAACATAAAACTGAAGTGAATAGCGCCACACAAACCTATCAGGTCACCTTTAAGTTGCCACGAATGGAAGGCGTGGAACTATTGCCTGGCATGGTGTTGACTGCCCGTATTGAAATTGACCGTCAACCTGATCGCGCCGGCTGGTGGGTGCCATTGAACGGTGTCGATACTTCCGGCGAGCAGGAGTTCGCGGTTTGGTTATATGATCCGGCCAATCAAACGGTAAATTATCATCCGGTAGAACTGGGTATTATCCGCGATCAGAACGCCCAGGTGATCAAAGGCATAGAAGCAGGCCAGGTGATTGTCGCCGCAGGAATTCGTGAACTGCAAAATGGTATGAAAGTTCGCCCCTTTGACAGCGAGAAGCCGGTGCTATGAAAATTGCTACTTATTCAATCAAGAATCCGCTAACGGTATGGTTGTTAATGGTTATCTTCCTGGTCGGTGGGATAAACGCGATTATCCAGATTGGCAAACTGGAAGATCCTGCATTTGCCATCAAACAGGCTATCGTAACAACCTATTATCCTGGCGCCACTGCCCGTGAAGTAGAGCAGGAAGTTACCGAACCAATTGAATCAACCATACAGCAGCTTTCCCAGCTTGGTGATATTACATCACGTTCATTGCCGGGCCAGTCGCAGGTAACCGTTGAATTGCGCGATAATTTTAGCGGCGAAAATCTGCCCCAGGCCTGGGATGAGCTACGTCGTAAAGTCGATGCTGCAGCTCGCTCGCTACCCCAGGGGGCGGGCACGCCGATTGTTAACGATGACTTTGGTGATGTGTATGGAATGTACTATGCCATTACCGCAGAGGGATTTTCCAATCGTCAGAAGCGTGAACTGGCTTCGCGCTTGCGCCGTGAAGTATTAACGGTGCCTGGGGTAACCCGGGCGCAATTAGGTGGCGTGCCGGAAGAAACTATATATGTAGAAGTAACCCAGGAAAAACTTGCCAGCCTGGGTATTTCCATGAGTCAGATTGCCAGCGTATTTCAAACCGAAAGCGCCATAGCCGATGCCGGTAGTGTGAGGGTAGAAGACCGGCGTATCCGCTTGGTGATTCCAGCTGGCGACGATTCTGCCGAGACCATTCGTAGCCTTAGCTTTGGTATGCCAGGCACCACCGAACAGCTAAATATTGGCGATATAGCCCAAGTTTACCGGTTAGAGTCTGAAACACCGACCCAATTAACCCGACATAACGGACAATCATCGTTCACCCTGGCCATTGCCGGGCGCAGCGACCTGAACATTGTTGATATTGGCCATAAAGTGGAAGCGCATTTAGATACCTTGCGCGCAAAATTACCGTTGGGAGTAGCGATTCAGCCCATATATGAACAGCATAAGGTTGTCGATGAAGCAATCAGCGACTTTTTAATCAATCTGGCGGCCTCGGTTGGCATAGTGGTAGCGGTATTGCTGCTGGTAATGGGCTGGCGGGTAGGGGTGGTGGTCGGCGGCACCTTGTTGCTGACTGTGTTAGGCACTGTGTTATTTATGTGGGTATTCTCCATTCAAATGGAGCGTATATCATTAGGCGCTCTGATTATCGCCATGGGTATGCTGGTCGATAACGCTATCGTGATTGCTGAATCTATGTTGTTGAATATGCAAAAAGGTAAAGGCTCGGTAGATGCCGCTGAAGAAGCCGCCCAGCAAACGCAGTTCCCGTTACTGGCCGCTACCGTTATCGGTATTCTGGCTTTCGCGGGCATTGGCTTATCGCAAGATACGACCGGCGATTTCATGTTCTCCCTGTTCGCCGTTATTTTAATATCCTTACTGCTGAGCTGGGTGCTGGCCGTAACGGTTACGCCTCTGCTAGGCCATTATCTATTTAAAACTGAGCATAATGATGCCGATGACGATATTTATCAGGGCCGTGGCTTTCGGCTTTATCGCGGTCTGTTAGGTTTGGCCCTACGCCATCGACGCATTACCCTGGTCATTCTACTGGTAACGACGGTGGTCTCAGTAATTGGCTTCGGACAGGTTAAACAATCGTTTTTTCCGCCTTCTAACACCCCTATATTCTATGTGAATTACTATCTGCCGCAAGGCAGTGATATCCGTGCAACGGAAGCGGATATGGTAGAGATAGAACAAAAAATTCTGGCGCGTAAAGAAGTGGCTGATGTTACCAGTGTCATCGGTATGGGCGGCAGCCGGTTCATGTTGACTTATGCCCCAGAACTACCCAACCCTTCATACGGCCAGTTCATTGTGCGTACGCATAGCCGCGAGGCGATTCCCGCGGTCATTGACTATATTCAAAACGATATCAGTAAAGCGCATCCGCAGGCGCAGATTTACAGCAAACGGATATTCTTTGGTCCTGCGGAAGGGGCGAAGGTAGAAGCCCGCTTTATGGGCAATGACCCTGATGTTTTGCGTGAACTAGGCGCCCAGGCGATCAAAATTATGAGTGAATCGACTTTGGTTACCGATATACGCCAAAACTGGCGGCAACGTGAAATGATCGTGCGCCCGGTGATTGATGATGAAAAAGCACGGATTGCCGGGTTATCGCGCACCCAAATTGGCGATGCTTTAGAATTTGCCAGTGTCGGCAATCAGGTAGGCGTGTACCGCGAAGATGACCGGCAGATTCCGGTGGTTATCAGGCCTCCGGCTGAAGAGCGCCGGAGTATGTCGTGGTTAGAAGACCGGTTAATTTACAGTGAAGCTGAACAAAGCTTTATACCGGTAACCCAGGTGGTAAAAGATTTTGAGCTACATTCAGAAAACGGCATTATTCATCGGCGTAACCGGGTGCGCACATTAACGGTACAAGCCGAACCGGTTGGCGATAACACGGCAGCAACTGCCCGCGCCAATGTGGTAAAGGCAATAGAGGCGATTAAACTGCCTGCTGGCTATACGTTAGAATGGGGCGGCGAATTTGAAAGCTCCAGAGACGCGCAGGCTAGCTTGGGTACTAAATTGCCGATAAGCTTTTTATCGATGATTCTCATTACCATACTATTATTTAACGCATTACGGCAGGCGGCCCTTATCTGGATAATTGTGCCTATGTGTGTTTGCGGGGTAACCGCAGGCCTGATTATCACCGGTTTACCCTTTAGCTTTACTGCGTTGCTAGGTCTACTTAGTTTGTCTGGTATGCTTATTAAAAACGCTATTGTACTGGTAGATGAGGCTGATTTACGCAGACGTAGCGCAGACAATCTACAGGACGCTATTTTTGGCGCCAGTATTAGCCGGGTGCGGCCCGTTATACTCGCTGTACTGACCACCGTGCTGGGCATGCTTCCGCTGTTATGGGATGCGTTTTTTGCCAGTATGGCAGTGACTATTATGGGCGGGCTGACGTTTGCCACATTACTGACACTGGTGGCGGTACCGGTCCTCTACTCATTGTTTTTCAGTGAAAAAGACATGCATCAGGGGGTCTGACAATCCACTGTTTAAAAAGGCCGGCGATTGCCGGCCTTTTTTTATGTTAACGGTCTCATATATCTACGGGAATCGGTTTGTTCGTATTTTAATCAAGTGCTACCATTTTGATCTCAATAGGGTTAATGTGGCATTGTGAACGAAACAGGTCTAACTATAGGGAATGACAATGAAAAAAGTTTTAACCGTCCTGCTTATTCTGGTGATTATCATCGTGGGTGGGGTATGGTATATGTTAAGTGGCGCTGGCGACTTCATACGCAGCCAAATTGAAAAGCAAGGTAGCCGCTATTTGGAAACCGAGGTCACGGTTGATGCGGTTGATATGGCGTACAGCGAAGGTCGGTTAGCCATTTCCGGCACAAAAATTCACAATCCGCAGAATTTTTCAGAAGATACTGCTTTTAGCCTGGGCACCATTTCACTGGATTTGGGCGGGGCCACGTCCGAGCCATACGTCATTCAGAATGTTAATGTGGATGCCCCCGATATCCTGTATGAAATGAATGCCGCTGGGGAAAGTAATCTGTTAGTGCTCAAAGATAACATCCAATCTAACTTGCCCTCTGACTCGGGAAAGCAGCCTGGTACCGAGTCTGATGAGCCTATGCCGCGGGTTATTGTAGAAAATGTAACGGTTAGTAATGCCCGTCTTCGGTTAAACTTTGAGGCGGTAGATACCACTGGAATCGCCATTGAGCAAAAAGCCTATGAAGTGACACTGCCAACGTTTAATGCTGGCGCAGTAGGTAAACCAGATGGCTTACCCGCTGATCAGGTGGGGGCGGCAATTATGAATGCCATGCTGGACAACATTATTGCTCAGGCTAAAGAAGAAGCCCGCAGTAAGTTAAAAGAAAAAGCGCGGGAAAAAGTAGAACAAGAAAAAGATAAGCTTATGAACAAAGCCAAAGATAAATTAAAGGGCTTGTTCGACAAAGAAAACGGCTAGTGTCTGTTCTAATTTAATCCATTATCAAAAAGCGTATTAGTTATCTAATGCGCTTTTTTGTTGTTTCACATTTAATTAACAATTACAGTCTTATCTTACTTGGCGTTTATTCCAAACGCGATAGAGTAACCTTTGTGCAGGAACACTAAGAGAGACGGTATGACCCTGATTAAACGTAAACTTGTGCAACTATGTGGTACGCGCAACTATCAAAAATTCATTGTGTTGTCGCGTTCCCGAACCGGCTCCAATTTGTTGATATCACTGCTTAACTCGCACCCGAATATACAGGTAAGCGGTGAAGTATTTGTAAGGTTAGATGGCCAGGACTATCAAACGATATTGGCACGTCAATTTGCCCGCCAGCCGTGGAATATTGCCGCACGAGGCTTCAAGCTTTTTTATTATCATCCGGTAGATAATCCGCAATGCGGGTTGTGGGAAACCTTGCAGCAGATGCCGCAGCTGAAAGTGATTCATTTAACCCGCAAAAACACGCTACAGATTATGGTTTCCCGTAAAATTGCGGTGTTGAGTAATGAGTGGGAAGCCAACCATCAAATGCCCGCGGCAAGCAACAAAACGCTTACCCTGACATTTACCGCCGAGGAACTTATTAAAGGGTTTGAACGAACCGAACGCTGGCAGGCAGCGGGGGATGAATGGTTCGCTAACCATGACGTATTGCAGGTCGACTATGATGCGCTGGTTAATGAGCAGCAGCACACTTTCACCGCCATGAGCGAATTCTTAGGCGTTGCCCCCACTATCCCCAACACCTCTTTAACAAAACAAAATGCCCGCCCGCTATCTGAGGTAATCGAAAATTATGCACAGCTGCAGCAGGAGTTCGCTGCCACCCGATGGGCCAGCTTTTTCACCGGCTAGCGGCCCGCGCCATCGTGCGTGAAGCAAATGGCTACACGCCAGATGCTATCTTTATGCTGGGGTCTGTGTACTGTGCGGCAGCGGCTAATCAGGTAATTGAAAATAAGCCATTTTCCTGAAATATTTCGCCTTGCGGTAAACCAAAAACGAAGATTGGACGAAGTAATTAGGGTCATGTGGGTTATGTTGACCCCGCTATAACCGAACAGGAGCCATCATGGAAAATGATAACGAACCACAAGGTGAAAAAGGTATCGCTGGGATGAAAGGGTTGGAATCGGCCATCGCCAATGGGGAGACGGACCGGGTTAAACAGTATCTAACTTCACAGATGCTGGATGAGCTACAAAAAAGTTATCTTATTGATTTAGCCAACACAGCTAATAATACCCATATTGCCAAACTTATCGAAGATACACCCACTCGGCCATAAACGAACGGCGGGCCGGGTACAGCGTGGCCCGCCCCGCATTTATGCTAAACAGACTAGCGTCTCGCTAGCGAGCGCTTCGTCATCTTCTTCACTTAAACCACTTATTCCAATACCGCCAATAACCTTGCCGTGTTGAACAATAGGCAAGCCTCCTTTGAAGCCGGTTATTTTCGGATCGCTCCAGTAACTGATATCTTTGCCCGTTGCCTGGGCCCAGGCCCCCAGGTCACCGCTTGGCTGACGATCCCTGGCAGCCGTGTATGCTTTAGATTGAGCCAATACCCCAGC
This sequence comes from Salinimonas sediminis, assembly GCF_003429285.1. Classification (NCBI taxonomy): domain Bacteria; kingdom Pseudomonadati; phylum Pseudomonadota; class Gammaproteobacteria; order Alteromonadales; family Alteromonadaceae; genus Salinimonas; species Salinimonas sediminis. The sequence goes on along the minus strand of NZ_CP031769.1, from coordinate 2,519,828 downwards.
GTGATAAGCGGTTGTATCCATACGGCAAAAATGAAGAAGCTCTCCATGTTCGTCGCAAATACTTACCGCCACCGCCTGCCGTCGCCCGGTGGCCAGTTTCACAGCCGTGGCGCTTAGCGATTGCGCTTGTTTTAGCGTTAACATAGCCGCTTCCTAAGGTAATGCCTGGCCGCGTGAATACACATACAAGTTGTACCACTGCTCGCGGGTTAATTTAACGTCCAGAGCCTGAGCACAACCTTTGATACGATCGGTATTGGTTGTACCTATAACCGGCTGAATCGCGCTTGGGTGTTTTAACAGGAACGCCAACACTATAGCCTCTGCTGTCACCTTGTATTCTTGCGCCAGCTTCCATACATAGCGTGTGGTATTGGCAATAGTCTCATCTTCCCCATGCAGCCCCTGCTCACCAAACGTACCCTGAGCCAGGCAGCCCCACGCCTGAAGTTGTATATGGTGACTACGACAATGTTCCAGTAAGCCACTAGGGAACCCGGCTTGTTGGGCCGCTGGTGTATTTACCGCAATACCATCATCAAGCCAATCGGTTTTGGCCAGACTAAGTTCCAATTGATTGGTGACAATGGGCATAGACAAGGCACTTTGTAAAAACGCCATTTGATACTGATTCATATTAGATACCCCAATATAATCAATCTTGCCTGCCTTATGTAGTGCCTGCAGCGTATTGGCAACTTCATCAAGCTCCATCAATGGATCCGGTCGATGAAGTAATAAAATATCTAATTTATCAGTATGTAAGCGGCGTAAACTTCCTTCAACCGACTGCTGTATCCAGGACGCCGAAAAGTCGTAGCGTCCGCAGCCCTCACTATCTTCAAATCGGATGCCGCATTTAGATTGGATATACATTTTTTCACGCAGCGAAGGCGTATTTTTTAAAACCTGACCAAAGGCTTCTTCCGCTTTGGAGAAAGTATAGATATCCGCATGGTCAAAAAGATTAATTCCGCTTTCCAGTGCCGACTGAATGATGCTGTCGCTTTGCGCCACGTCTGCGGTAGTCACCGGCGTGTCATTCCAGCCGCCACCCAGCCCCATGCAGCCATACGCCAGGGTACTGACATTGGGTAAATATTCGGCTAAAGGTAAAGTGTGTTGCATACGGATTCCTGAGTAAGTGACGTTAGCCGCTATAATATTGTTTTTTATAAATAACAAAATAGCTATTTAGCGAAATCATAGTTTACTATAACAAACAATAAGGTGTTGAGGCGGTACTATGAGCGATCATAAACGAATGGAACGGCTAATGCTGTTTGTAGAGCTGGCGCGTCAGCTTAACTTTACCCGTGCGGCCAGGAAACTGGGAATTTCTAAAGGTTATTTGTCAGAGCAGGTAAAGAAGCTAGAAACGGAGTTGAAGTGCCCGTTACTGGTGCGTACCACCCGTAGCGTAAGATTGACCCGCGAAGGCGAGCGGGCTTTGGCGCAGGGCTTAAATATACGTTCGCAGGTGTTTCAGCTGGAACGTAGCGTTAATGAAGAAAACGAGGCGGTAAGCGGGCTGTTGCGCATTACCGCGCCAAAAATGTTCGCTGAAACTTTTTTGTTTTCGCTATGTAGCGATTTTCAGGGCCTTCACCCCGATATATTGTTTGAAATCAATTGTTCTTATACCACGCACAATCTCAATCAGCAGGATATTGATGTGGCCTTCAGGGCGACTACCACGCCTCCGGATGACATGGTGGTGAGCGAGTTGTTACCTTACACTCACTTGTTAGTAGCATCGCCGGCTTACCTGGCTAATTACGGCGAACCACAGCATATTGACGATTTAGCCCAACATGCTTGTTTGGCAACATTACATCAAAAAAGCTGGCCGCTTAAACAGGGGCCGGTTGATATTAATGGTTGGCTGGCCACCAATGAAAACCACTTGTTGCGCCAGCAGGCATTAAAGGGCAAAGGCATTATCCGGGTTGCGAACTACTATGTGGCTGATGATATAGCGCGGGGCGAGCTTCAGGTGGTACTACCTGAGGAATGCTTACCCATGGGGAACAGTATTTATCTGTTTCATCCTCAACTGGTGTATCCATCGCAAAAACTTAAAACCTTTACCCGGTTTGTGCGGGATTATTTTGCTAACCATTCACCGGAGCGCCAGGCATAATCCTCTGTGACCTACGGACGTCCCGGATGGGTTTTCCCCTGGCAAGGCGTCCGAGGGGCCGCCCAGCAGCACTGGGTCATTTGAAACTAGTGGCGCTGGGTTGCCCTTAGCAAGCCCGCTGCCAGTGACGTTAGCTATGCCAACAGGCCAGCCCATCATGGCCACTAAAAGCCATTGATTGAGTTTGCTCACGATACCAGTACCGCAGTATCAAAAAGAAAATAGCATGCAGCAACAGGGAAAAATCAGCCAGTGAGACGATACGAGAGGTTTTGGTTTTGCAAAGCAGCTAAGCCTGCTTTAGTAGTTCTGCTGCCCGTGACGCTGGCTATGCCAACAGGCCAGCCCGTCATGGCCACTAAAAGCCATTGATTGAGATTACTCACGGTACCAGTACCGCAGTATCAAAAAGAAAATCGCATGCAGCAACAGGGAAAAATCAGCCAGTGAGACGATACGAGAGGTTTTGGTTCTGGAAAGCCGTCAAGCCAGGCCGGTGGCCGCGCGTTGGGGCCTATCAGAGCGTATAAAACGCCACTGGCGGCCCGCCAATGCAAGATGTTATAGCCACCGGTTACTCCACCCAGCGTAACGGTAAATTTGCCACTAAAGACTTCGACTTAAAAAAGCAGCGCCGCGTCAGCCCACACAGAAGTTGCAAGGCGCTGACCCCGCGCAGGATAAACGGAGAGAGCATATCAGAGTAAACTCAACCGCCAGGCAAACTCGCCAATCAGGCAACACTTTACGCCGGCGCAACAGGGACAGGCCGTCTTTATGGCCGCTGCTGCTGACCGGCCTGGGCGCCCTGGGCATGGCCGGCGCTGTGTATGCCGGGCTACTTATGCCGATGTTCGGCGCAGGCTATTTACTGCTTGGCCTGGTCACTTTTATACTTTATTGGCACGATAAGACAGCGGCGCGCAGAGGACGTTGGCGTATCCGGGAATCTACCTTACATATTTGCAGCGTGCTGGGTGGCTGGCCAGGTGGCATGGCCGGGCAGTATCTATTGCGGCACAAAACCCAGAAAACGTCGTTTAAACGCCTATTTTATCTTACGGTGGTAACCAACATTGTTATAGTAACCATTATACTTGGGTAATGCTTGTCAGAGGGCCTCAAAAGGGCAGTGAGACGGCGCGCGAACGGCATGAACCAAGCGCTCTGGTCAATACGAATCATCCTTTCGATCCTTTAACACACCCTGTGGCGACAACGTGCGAAAACGGTAGGGCGCTGGTCACCGGTTCCTTGTCATAGCCAGGATCAGCCGCGGTAATTTGGGGGGATAACTGATAGGGTGAAAGGTAGCTGAAGATAAACCCAGCAATATCCTTCCACGTATATACCGCTACTTTAACAATCGTTCACCATAATTAAATTCGCAGGGCGCGGCACCGGCTAATGCCTGTATAGGCGTTAACGTCAGCATGCTGATGGGGCTGACAATGTCAGTCTCCAGGGTGCGTTTGATAGAATAGTAACTAAATGCGATACCATCGTCAGCTCGGAACTCCAGGTACGGGGCCTGACGATAATGCCAGCTCCCCTGACTAAGGGGGGCTGCTGCATTTGCCGGGTCCAATAAGGTATAACTTCTGTGGGGCGTCAATAACAGGCGTAAGGTTCGTTCACACTAAACTGATCGGTACTCATAGGGTAAGTCCTGGGTGAGCACTTGTGTATCGCCACGGGCGCCAGGCGGGCGCAGCATCAATGCCAAACTGTTCTTTGTGTACCAGTGATTACCCTGTTCCAACGGCGCGACAGTGTACAGCTCGTAACCTTGCCGGTTAACCAGGACGCTGATACGTGTAACCGTGCACTATTAGAGAATATAGCAGCGCAGACTGCTCCACGCTGTGCGGAAAATCCAGGGTGTTTTCAACAACCTTGAACTGGTTATGTTCGAGCTCGTTCACCAGTAACGTGCGCGCCTCTTGGCTAAGATATTTACCATACAAGTGAACCGTGGGCTGATTACTACAGGCAGCTAACAGGCCGGTGAGTATTATTGCCACCGCCACTGCAAAAAAATGTTTCATTAATTCCTTTTAATGCATAACCGGTTTAATTTGGTCGAGAGTTCGGTTTTCCTTTCGTCCCGGGTGGGCGTTTGGTTCTAAAGCCTTTTGGGGGTAGCCCGGTATGTTTGGACAACGCCCGTTCGCCCGGGCGGGGGCGTGCCGCTTTCTGGCGTTTTTCTTCCTTAGATTCAGGTGGCACTAAATGTTGCGGCCCACGGCCTATAAGGTCTTCCCGGCCCATTTTGGCCAAAGCCTGGCGAATTTGGGCAAAGTTTTTAGGGTCGTGATAACGCAACATGGCTTTATGCAAGCGGCGATGTATTTCCCCTTTAGCAGAAGGTACGTGTTCGCTTTCCTTTTTCACCTTGCGCAAGCTGTCCACCTCGGTGTGGTACATCGTAGTGGCCGTCGCCATTGGCGATGGATAAAAATTTTGCACCTGATCAAGTTTGAACTTATTTTCTTTTAGCCAGATTGCCAGGTTCAGCATATCTTCATCGGTAGTACCTGGATGAGAGGCAATGAAATAAGGAATCAAATACTGCTTTTTACCCGCTTCCTGGGAATATTTATCGAATAACTCTTTAAATCGGTAGTACGACCCCATGCCCGGTTTCATCATTTTAGACAACGGACCGTCTTCTGTATGTTCCGGCGCTATTTTCAGATAACCACCTGTATGGTGTAGTGCCAACTCTTTGACGTATTCAGGATCTTCTACAGCAAGGTCATAGCGTACGCCAGACGCAATCAGCACCTTTTTAATTCCCGGCAGGGTACGTGCCCGCTTATACAGGCTAATGGTGGGGGCATGGTTGGTATCCATATGCGCACAAATGCTGGGATACACACAGGACGGGCGCCGGCAGGTCGCTTCAGCTTTGGCACTTTTACAGCGTAAGCGATACATGTTCGCCGTAGGCCCACCCAGGTCCGATATTACCCCGGTAAATCCGGGTACGGTATCGCGGATTGTTTCTATCTCGCGAATAATCGATTCTTCTGAGCGGCTTTGAATAATCCGCCCTTCGTGCTCAGTTATAGAACAAAAGGTACATCCGCCATAACAACCGCGCATAATATTTATACTAAACCGGATCATGTCATAGGCTGGAATCTTGGCATCCCCATAGCTGGGGTGAGGAACCCGTTGATAGGGCAAATCAAATACCGCATCCATTTCTTCGGTTTCCAGCGGCATGGCTGGCGGGTTAATCCAGATATGGCGATCACCATGGCGCTGTAACAAAGCCCGGGCGCATCCTGGATTTACTTCCTGGTGTAATATACGCGAGGTATGCGCGTACAGCATTTTATTGTCTTTGACGGTTTCAAATGCCGGCATTTTAACGTAAACATTTTCCCATGGTTTACGTCTTTCCGGTGGTTGAATCACTATCGGCTTAGCTTGAGCATCGGTCTCAGCGTCAGCGGTTTCCGCCTTATCGCAGTCTGGCTCTACCTGATAGGGACTGGCAATAGGCTCAATTTTTCCTGGCCGGTCTAACGAAGTGGAGTCCACCCCTTGCCAACCAGCAAGGGGCTGCTTAACAATAATCGCCGTCCCCCGTAGATCGGTGATCTCGGAAATAGGCTCGCCAGCCGCCAATCGGTGGGTCACCTCAACCAGTGGCCGTTCGGCGTTACCAAACATTAGCATATCGGCTTTCGCATCGAACAATACGGAGCGGCGTACTTTTTCAGACCAATAATCATAATGTGCAATACGCCGCAAACTGGCTTCAATTCCACCGATGATCACCGGTACCTTTTTGAATGCTTCCCGGCACCGTTGTGAGTAAACCGTCACTGCTCGATCGGGGCGTTTGCCGCCGACATTACCTGGCGTATAGGCATCATCATGACGCAGTTTCTTATCGGCAGTATAGCGGTTGATCATGGAATCCATGTTGCCGGCGGTCACGCCGAAATACAGATTGGGCTTACCCAACGCCATAAAGGCATCTTTACTGGTCCAGTCGGGTTGGGCAATGATACCCACCCTAAACCCATGAGCTTCCAGCACCCGCCCAATGACGGCCATACCAAAACTTGGATGGTCAACATAGGCATCGCCGGTAACCATAATAACGTCACAGCTATCCCAGCCCAACTCATCCATTTCGGCGCGGGTGGTAGGTAAAAACGGGGCGGTGCCCAAACAATGTGCCCAGTATTTGGGATAAGAAAACAGGCTGCGTTCAGCCTTAATAGTGGCTTGCATAATCAACAACTAAATACGAATCTGTAGTCATTATACCACCTCTGTTTCATTTTCTCCCAGTCTGTGGGCAAACTTTAGTGCAAGGTTTTATCCCGGTGTGCCAAAAGATTATGATATTCTTTTGGGCAAGCGTAACAACAATAGTAAATACAATGGCCTACTGGTTATTTAAAACGGAACCTGAGGTGTTCGGCATTGATCATCTGCAGCGGCGCCCAGCGCAAACCGAGCCCTGGGATGGGGTGCGTAACTACCAAGCGAGGAATTTTCTTCGAGACGAAGTGGCCTTGGCAGACAAAGTATTTATTTATCATTCCAGCTGCAAGCGAGTGGGCATAGCCGGCGTTGCAGAGGTCGTTCGGGCAGGGTACCCGGATACCAGCCAGTTTGATCCCGAGTCAGCCTATTTTGATCCTAAAGCCAGCCCTCAATCACCACGCTGGTACCGGGTAGACGTTAAGTTTGTAGAAAAATTTGACCAGGTACTGAGTTTACAAGACATCAAAGCCATGCCGCAGATAAGCCAAACCGGGGTGGTAAAGAAAGGGTCGAGATTATCAATTATGCCGGTACCAGAAACTGAATGGCACGCCTTGTATGTTGCCGCTACAAGGCGTGCTAACGGTCGATAAATATGCCGTGTCGACGGGACCCTTTAAAAGTATGCGCGCCTCGGGTGGGCCGAGTCTAGCAGCCCAACTTGGTGCGCAGGCCACCCAACTGACCTTCCACGGCTGGCTCTTTATAGGCGGGTAGCAAAGGCATGATGTTTAATCCGCTACGCTGCTCTATTTCATCAATAGTAACTTCCGTGGTGCAAAAGTTGTCGCTGCGTGACGCGCTTTGGTACAACACAAACCCCGAGGCATCGACCCAACCGTCATTGAACGTCATGATCACTTTGAAATAGCCACTAGGCAAAGTATGGGCTTCATCTGCCTGAGGCAAATTACCAAAATAGCTCTCGTATAGCGGGCCGGATACCACAAAGACGTCTTGCCCGGTCCGCACAACCGTCCTCACCGCATTTTCCAGCCTGACCCAGGGACCTTGGTTAAGATCGGAGTCCTGGGGAGTGATGTTAGATAAATAGTTAAGCTCGGGCCAGTCAGCGGTGTTACTAAAAGAGGCCAGCGGCACCTGGTGGCCCCGGTCGGTCCCCAGTACCGCATTGGCATCGTCATAATCATCGGGCTCCAGCGTTGCGCTTGGGGCCAGCAGAGGGTCAGCTTTCCAGTATCTGCTTCGGCTGGGACCATCAATAGTAGTGGGGGTTACATGGTAAGCCACCCAATTGGCAAATTTAGTGTTGTCATTATTGTTCAGCGTATAAATAGTACGGGTAAGCAAGGTTCCCTGCACCCCGGTAGGACAGCCATGTAAACAGTTATCGGCCCAGGCCATAAAACTGCAACAGCTTAACCAACACACAACCATGGCTTTCATATTATTTCCTTATGCCTTTCAGCGGGTTAATCTATTAAAAACCTGATCGAAAGTACAGGGTAATAATGACGTTTCATTGACCTGGATGTGACAAGGAGATGACGGTGATATCGAAAGTTGGCCGACTGGCGGGTTTATTTCACTACGCAATAGAACCAGGCACTTAGTGGGGAGCAGTGCATATGCTACGTTTGCGAAGCGTCGTCAATTTACCGTTACCGGACTGGTATATTGGGGGCTGGTTTTGTGGGTAACTTTATACGGGATGCCTTGCCCCAATCGATATGCTCAGCCACCGCTGTTGAATGTTGTTACCGGTGTATTTTTGCTCAAACCCGGCCTACACGGGGTTATGAAGTCTTGCTGGAAAACCGATTGAGGGCGGCGTTAATTCAGGTTGACTGGCAAGTCACCAACCAGGCGAGGGTGCATACTCCGCATCAGCGAGCACTCTACGTCAGTACCTGTAAGGCGATAAGCTATTGGGTAGAAGCGGCAACGGGTGCGAAGGTTGGCCTCAGTGCACAGGGCGGATATCGGTGTGCGCGCCTCGTGGGCTAGCTAGTAACTGGCCGGGAAGGGGTAGACACACCCCGTTATATACCGCCTACCATGTTGACCTACACCGGGTTACCACAAAAAACTGGGCGAAGGTTTGGCCGCGGTTAGCTATTGCATAAACGCCCACGCCCAGGTTGAACGCTATTGTAGATAGGACGGCGGAGGTTGGCTTAGGCTTTTTTCGTGTTATACCATTGTGACAACTTGGTACAACAAAAAGCCAGTACAGGATTGGGCAATAAGGCCAATGGCAATCACCACACCATCGCGGTAGGTAATACCTATAGCGGTCAGCGCAATCGCCCCAGCGGGGAGTGCGGCCGCAAACGGCATAAGCTCCAGGGGTATCATACATAGTGCTACGATACCGCTAAACGCAGCGATTATGCTGCGCATAGGTTGCTCCGCTAGTTGCGTAAAACGGGATCTAAATAACGATTCCATGCGTTTAATATAAGGCCGGGATTTATTTGCGGCTTTCTGTAGTTTATCGTGGTCAATAGCCCGTTCTCTTAGCGCTTTAGGCAACCACGGGTGGTTTCGGCCTGCGGCCAGTTGAATACATACTAAAAACAAGGTGATACCGCAAATGGAAGGCACACCGGGGATAGCGCCAGTGGGGAGTAAGGCGATTAAAGATGGAATCATCAATAACGGGCCAAAGCCACGTTCTTTAAATGTTGAAACCACGTCTTCTACCGTTACCGTGCGTTCGGTATCTTCAACCAGCTTGTCCAGAAAGCCCGTTATTGTACTGTTTGTCATACTTACAGCTCCATGCTGAACAATGTGTAGATTACATACACGTAATGAACGGGATTGGTTTTTAATTGTCTTGATTATTGTTAGGCGAGAATTGTGTGGTTTTAAGGCGCTGTATCGGGTGCCATTTTCGCTAGGTGTGCGAACCTTGAATTACGCACAACATTGACTACGCTTTTTACTAAGCCCTTTTTTCTTTTTTCATCCGGCCGGCCACGCCCGCCTTTTATTAGATGAACCTAATGTTTATGTAGCATTTATTGCTATAGTTAATCATTAGCAACACCACGGGGCCTGATTTTTGGCTATGCTTAGCATCAAAAGCAATAATGGATATTTTGCCGGCGCCAATGCTGGCATGGTGTGTCGCTACAACAAAGTTTCACTTTGGCTTGGCCTGTGGCTACTCAGCCTGGCCGCATTCGCCAGTACACCGCATTCTGCGGTGCACGCTTATTACGCTTCTTCCTCTCACGATCCCTTGATTCAGCAAGTGTTACAGGTGAGTAATAACCCGCAGTTTGGTATTGATGAGCTGACCACGGCCATAGCACAGGCCGACGATGCGCAGCAGCAGGCGGAACTATTGTACTTGCTAACGATTGGCCATATTCAGTTAGCCAATATTGATGACGCCCAGATCGCACTGCAGCGCGCCCAAAAGCTGGTAAACCAGCAACGCTCCCCCTTGCTTTACCATCGTCTTTTGCTGGCGCAAACTCAGTTGCTGGAAAAGCAAGGACGGCCCGAAGCGGGGTTGCCGCTTGCCGCCAGGGTGGCAGAATGGGCGCGCCTGCATCGTGCAGAACAGCTATACAGTGATGCGCTTATCACCAGTGGTCTGCTGGAGATGCGCCTGTTCTATTATGATAAATCGTTGACCTGGTTAATTCAGGCCTATGAACATGCCAGCCGTACAGCAAGCCAGATTAACCCCGCGCTTATTGCCGAACATATTGCCACCGCCTATCAGGCTATGGATAACTATGAATCCTCTGTGATGTATTTGCAGGAAAGTCTGGAGTACGCACGCCAGCACGAGAATCGGTTGAATCAGGTAGCATTGCTGTTTAGCCTGGGCAAGGCCTACCATGAGATGCATTTAGATGACCAGGCATTAGCGGCTCTTGGCGAATCAGCCGAACTGGCTGCCTCACTGGAAGACCAGGCAGCGGTAGCGAAAGCCGAATTATTGATTGGTCAGATATACCTAAAGCAGGGTAATACCGATAGTGCCTTGTTGTATTTTACCAAAGCCCGGGAGGTATTTGGCGAGCAAGGTACTTCATACCAACGGTTTGCTGTTAACTATTACATTGCCAGTAGCTGGATTTTGCAAAATAATGTGGCGAATGCCGCCCAATATCTGCAAAGTGCCAGAACGCACCTCACCCCCACCTTAATGGAAAAAGAACATATTCAGGCTGACCTATTATCAGCGCAGATTGCCGCTCACGATGGTCTTCATCAACAAGCTTATACATTATTGCAGCACAGTATGGCCAGCCAGGCGGCGTTGGTACAAAAGGAAAGCGAGCAACAATTAGAACAATTAAAGATGCAATTTGATACCTCTTGGCAGGACACAGAGATACAACATCACCAGCGTATCGAAGCCTTGCAGGAAACCACCTTTGCGGTACGCGGCCAGCGTCATTTGCTGATAATTGTTGTAGTGGCCTTATCCGTATTGCTGTGCCTGCTACTGTATTTGCTGGGTGCAAAAGCCAAACGGTATCAGCGTAAGCTTAATGCTTTGTCCACGCTGGACGGGGCCACGGGCCTGCTAACAAGAGTCAAAATACTTGAGGCCCTGGACATCCAGTTGCATCTGGCTACGCAACGAGAGATGAAACTAAGTGTAGCGATGCTTAACATTGATAATTTCACTGATTTTGCGGAGCGAGCCGGGCATAAAACGGCGGATAAACTATTGGGCTTGTTTGGCAAAGAATCCCTGGAAACCTTCCAGGAGACCGATATCTTAGGACGTTTGGCTAACGAAACCTTTTTGTTTGTGTTCCCTAACGCCGGGGCAAATGAGATGCTGACATCACTGAACAAGTTACGCTGCAAGGTAAAACAACTGCCTTCGGCGGTGTATATGGATACGCTGCAAATAACCCTGTCTGCCGGGGTTGTTCAGGTAACCGCGGGCGACACCACGGCGCAGGTTTTGGAAAAAGCCGGTAATGCATTACACCAGGCCAAGTCGGGTGGGCGTGACCGCGTAGTCACCCTGTTTGTTGCGTGTTAACGACACATCATCGCGCTGCCTTATGCTGTTTTCAAAGCCGCTGAAACCGCCTGCATTGCAGGGTGGGGCGCTGAACAGGAAATCCCTGCATTTATAAGCGCTGTGGTGACAACCTAGACAAGAGCTGGGGAATGGGGAGCGTTAGCGTAAGCATGAGCTCTATCTCAGATAGCGCCAAGGGCAGGGGAAGTGGTTTTTACTGACGCAATGATGTACCTGTAAGCAGTTTGTAGCCAACCACGCTACACGTGCGAAAATAACCCTCGCATATCCACCGGATAGACAGTGATTTAGCCATAGAGCGCCGCTTATTAATAGCTTCTTTGTCTGCCTATGAGTTGCATGCCCTGAGCTGGGCACAGCAAGTCGCATAAGAAAAAAGCGTAGACCAGCGTAGTCACCAATAACAAGCGGAAACTGAATGTGACCTTATTTAATCTGAGTAAAGGCACGCATCAGCTAAAAATTGTGCATATTGATGCCAATATAATACTGAAGAAATGAATGATTATTCCTGCGCCTTCAGTACCGCCATACTTGTTCGGGCCTAGATGTATAGGCCTAGTTGTATAGGAATAGTTATAGGATTAGTTATCGTTATTAAGCAGATAGATTGAAAAGTCGAGGGTATTGGCCTAATGGTTATGCGACTCCGGTCGCTGCGCCTTTTGCTATAATACCAAGGCTTTTGAAGCATCCTGCAAGCAGCAGGATTATGACTAGCCGCTGGTTACAGTCTGACCAATTGACTAAAGCCAGACTTGATGTTCGGCTGACACGCTGCAAAGTACCCGCCCCAGAGCCACTACCTTCGTATATTTGTCATATTATATGCAGCGCTTCGCCGCTGAATAAAGCCAGCGTAAAACGGATAAAGTAAGGTATGAATACCTGTTGCGCCTTGACGAGAGCGTCTTAATTTAAGAGTTAAGAGCCGGGCCGCGCAAGCAACTAAGCAGCACAGGGTTGAATATGATGCTGATGACCGGACTGAATGAAGCTGAATGAAGCGTCAATGCTGGCGCTACCCCTGCGGGCATCTGGCGGGGATACCGACTGTTCCGGGCTGTTTGTAAACCCGCTAGCGGCTTTTCACTGATGAATTCAAAAATGAAAAAACCGTGTCTTGTGGCACCTAATTAATTTGTTAGATAGAGCTGGCGGGGCGATATTTAGCGTCATCTATGGCGCTACGTCTACCGGCGGCTAACGGCTCAATCTTCAACAAACGTAAGACGCAAAAAAGGCCCACCGGATGGCGAGCCTTTGTTGTGTGGTGGAGCTGGCGGGATTTGAACCCGCGTCCAGAAAATGTCCACTTTTGGTACTACATGCTTAGTTTGTCATTTGTTTAACTACTTCGGACTCCGGCAAACAGGATTCCTCGTAGCGGTCCTGATACTATTTCGCGGTTCAACCTCAGGAGAGTTTCCCTCGCTAGTTTGCTTATATGACCTTCCGAATCCACGCTAGCAAACAAAGCTGTGGTGGAAGGGCCTATACCGGTTATTAAGCGGCTAGTGCGTAGTTTTCGTCGTTTGCGACTATTTAAAGCGGATTTTTTAAGAGGCAATCCGCACCTCTGCATGCACCTCCAGCTTCCTAGATCCTGTCGAATCCTAATCAGCCCCGGAAGTAATTTGCCAAAATGATCGTTACCGACCATCAAAGCGAAAGGGTATTCTACCTGTATTCCTGTTACTACACAACCATACGAGGACGGCAAGTTTAAGAAATAACAGGCTTTTTGCTCACTTTGTAAGCATTCAATCGTCCCGCCAATAATAGATATTGGGGTAGTTCGGCTTTTTTCCAGTATTGCAGCGCAAATTAATCGCAGTAGATGCATTTTGCATCATTTACCGATAAAGTAGGCGAGCCTATTAAGACCAAAAAAGACGTAATGAGTTCACAATCCGCCGTATTTAATTCTCTTACCCTACCATGTGGTAAGCATCTGAAAAACCGCATCGTCAAAGCTGCCATGGAAGAAAATATGGCAGGTTCAGGGCAGTTACCAGATCACAATTTGTTATCCTTGTACCGTTACTGGGCCCATGGGGGCCTGGGGATGATTATCACGGGCAATGTGATGGTAAACCGTCACGCGATGACGGGCCCAGGGGGAGTTGTATTAGAAAAAACCACGCCGCTCAGCGCCTTTCAAAAATGGTCCAGTGTAATACGCTCGGGCGGGGCCCTGGCTATTATGCAAATAAATCACCCAGGCCGGCAGGTTTTTAAGGCGGTAAGTGCGCAAGCGCTGGCGCCCTCGGCAGTGAATCTTAAACTCGGCCGCTATAGCAAGCAGTTTGCCAAGGCGAAACCAATGACATGCGACGATATTTACGCCGTTTGCCAGCAGTTTGTGGATACCGCAGTCCAGGCGCAAAAAGCCGGCTTTGATGGTGTGCAGGTGCACGCTGCCCACGGCTATTTACTGTCTCAGTTTTTGTCTCCGCTAGTGAACCAACGTGACGATCAATGGGGCGGGACGTTGCCTAACCGGGCGCGCTTGCTGCTAAACATTGTCAGCCAGATACGCGCCAGCTGTGGTAGCGATTTTGCCGTGCTGGTTAAAATGAATGCTGCTGACTTTCAACGTGGCGGTATGACCCCGCAAGAAGCTTGTGAAGTTGTAGGTTATCTTAATAATCTTGGGGTGGATGTGGTTGAAGTATCTGGAGGGAACTACGAAGCGCCGGTTATGCAGGGTAGGTCTTCCGACGCGCTAAGCCTGGATAACGATGCTTATTTTCTGCGCTTTGCTCACGATATTGCTCAGGTAGCAAAAATGCCGGTAATGACGACGGGCGGCATCACTAGTTTGCCGGTCGCCCAGCACGTAATAAGTGAAGGTTGCGAATTAGTGGGAATGGCCAGTGCCTTAGCAATAACCCCGAATTTGGTGCTTAAATGGCAACAAATGCCCAGCTACAAAGGCCATGCGCCTAAATGTAAGTGGCAAGATAAAACGCTTGCCAGCCTAGTGACGATGGCAATGATACGGCGCCAGTTGCGGCGCTTAGGAAATGACCTGTCTACCACCCGGGAGCCGGGGCAGTGGTGGAGCCTGATTCTGGATTTACTACACCGTAAAAAAATGACTCGCCGTTATCACCGGTTTATCGGCCGCTAAGCACTAAACCGGCATACCTGGCTATTCCATTATGCCAGTGCACCGCATGCGCAATCGTTACAACTAAGCCAACAAGACTCAGCCGCCCAGAAATCGGCCATCAGAACTACTGGGCTAGCCTGTTGTGGTACCGGTTTAAACGCTGTGCTTCATTACCCGCTCTTTCTGGCGTTGCCAGTCGCGGTCTTTAATCGCATCTCGTTTGTCGTGATCGTGCTTACCCTTCGCCAGATAAATTTCCAGCTTAACCCAGCATTTTTTCCAATACATAGCAGTACCCACAATAGAGTAGCCCTGACGGTCTCTGGCACCCATCAGGCGGTCCAGTTCACGTTTACTCAATAGCAGTTTACGTGCCCGTTCGGGCGCACATACCACATGGGTGGAAGCTTGTTGGAGCGGCGTAATCCGGCAACCCACCAGGTAGGCTTCGCCATTTTGGATAATCACATAATTATCGGTGATATTAACTTTACCCTCTCGAATGCTCTTAATTTCCCAACCTTGTAACGACATGCCCGCTTCGAACTTGTCTTCAAGGTGGTAATCGTGTCGGGCTTTTTTGTTCAGCGCGATAGTCCCGCCGCTGTTTTTGTTTGCTTTATTCTGTTTCATGACCACCATTATACCGATTGCGTAATTAATGTCTTTAATTTAAGGCGTTAGCCAGGTTCGTTGGTACGCAGATTAACCTGATATGGGGCACATTTTGGCATTTTCAAAGTGTAGGTTTAGCAATATAACTCATGGTAGACTTAGGTTAAGTATGAAAAGCAGTTAGTGAAGATTAATGCCCTCGATTCAAAGAAGTGCACTGGTAAACCACAGTGCTCAAGCGATGTACGATCTGGTTAACGACGTCGAGTCGTATCCACAGTTTTTACCAGGCTGCAAAGACAGTAAGGTCGTTGAACAAGACCAGGACTCTATGCAAGCCTCATTGCTGGTGGCAAAAGCGGGTGTTAAACAATGGTTTACCACTAAAAATACGCTTGAACCCGCCCGGCATATTCATATGCAGCTGATAGATGGACCGTTTCGTCAGTTAACCGGTGGCTGGACATTTTCGCCGTTATCAGACGAAGCGTGTAAAATTGAATTAAACCTGCAGTTTGAATTTACCAGCAAACTCACTGAACTGGCATTTGGTAAAATATTCAACGCGCTGGCCAGCAGTATGGTAAAAGCGTTTACCGAACGTGCTAAACAGGTTTACTGAGAATGCGTTTATTTAATACCGAAGTGGCTTACGCCTTACCTGACCGGCAATCTATTATTGAAGTTGCGATTGCGGAAGGCTCTACGGTGAAAGAGGTTATTGAAGCTTCAAAAATTACCGAGCAATACCCTGAAATTGACCTGAAGAACAGTAAGGTTGGTATTTGGAGTAGGGTAGTGAAGTTGTCAGATAAAATACAAGATGGCGATCGGGTAGAGATTTACCGGCCGCTGATTGCCGACCCGAAAGAAGTACGTAAGCGCCGTGCAGAACGGGCCAAGCAGGAAGGCAGAGCAGATAAGGTCACCGGCGGGCGACCCAATCCGCTCAAAAGCCAGCATACAAAAGATCAGACCTGACGGTCTGAAATACTGCCAACCTCCAGAAATGGAGAGGCATCAATTTTTTCTGCATCCATCATTGTAGCAATGCGCTGCATGGTCGCAACCATTTGGCTTTGCTCCCATTCTTTAAGCTGATTGAAGCGGTCTATAAAGTGTTCCTGTAAAGGCCGAGGCGCGCTGACCAGCGCCTCATTACCTTTCTCAGTCAGATGCACACTTACTTTACGTTTATCCTGGGTACTACGAATTCGCTGGGCCAGCCCGCGTGTTTCCAGTCGATCCAAAATATTGGTGATCGTAGCAGGGCTTAACGTAATACTTTCAGCAATCTCGCGTACCATGACACCCGGGTTTGCCTCAATATTTTGCATCACCATAAGTTGTGGGCCGGTTAAACCCACATCCTTACTTAACTGCTTACTACGCAAGTCTACTGCGCGAATAACGCGCCGTAGTGCAACCAATAGTTCTTCTTCTTTGCGCATGCATCTGTTCCTGTTAACGCTTAATCTTTACTTCATTAAATGAAGGAAATGCTGATGTTTATGATAATGATCAATGACATCATTAATGATAGCCAGTTTTGACCACCCTACAATATCATAGTTCTGCCCACCTTCGCCCAAGTGAACCTCAGCCCGGTAATATGACTGTTGGTCCGTCGGCGTCGCCGTGCCTTCATCATTAGGCATAAACTCAGGTTGATCCTGCTGCGTCATATACACCGCATAAACAAAGTTTCTTTCGTCACCCATACTCACAGTAAGGCGTAAATACTGGTCTTCGCTATCAAGCGTAGCAGTAAAGCCTTGGGTTTCGAATTCGCTGCCTACTTCACGCAGGGCGGGCTCGGCAGTTTTTTCCATAAACCGGCGTACGGTTTTTTCGTTGGGGAAGCTAACAATGTTAACCAGTCTGTCGCGCCAGTTTTTATCGGTTTCATTGGCGGGGGGCTGCATTGCTGTAATTTGCAAGCTATCCCGTTTATAACCATCTAATCGCAGGGCTTTCAACAGGCCGTACATTGCTATTAGCAATATTATTGAAAATGGTAAAGCCGATATAATGGTCATGGTCTGCAGCGCATCCAAACCCCCGGCGTAGAGTAATATGGACGCTACCACACCTACTGCAACCGCCCAGTAAATACGCTGCCATAATGGCGTGTTGTTACTACCATGAGAACACAGCATATCCACTACCATGGCCCCCGAATCGCAGGAGGTAACAAAGAAGATAAAGACCATGACCACTGCCAGCATACTTACCACACTGGACCAGGGGAAGTTCTCGAGGAACACAAATAAGGCCACCGAGGAATCGTTGGACACCATACTCGATAGCTTGGTAATACCCTGAGAGTACACTAAATCAATTGCCGTATTACCGAATATGGTCATCCACAATAGGGTAAACGCGGTGGGAATAAGTAACACCCCGAAAATAAATTCGCGGATGGTACGGCCATACGATACGCGGGCAATAAACAGGCCGACAAACGGTGCCCAGGCTAACCACCAACCCCAGTAGAAGATTGTCCAACCACCTATCCAGTCGGTTTTATCGTAGGCAAAAAGATTTAATGTATTACGAACTATATCAGACAGATAAGCCCCGGTATTTTGCAGGTAAGCCTGTAAAAGAAAAACCGTAGGGCCTGCTACAAATACGAATAATAGCAACAAGATTGCTAATACCATGTTCGTTTCAGATAACCGTCTGATGCCTTTTTCCAAACCGGTCGCTACCGACACAATAGCCATCAGCACGACAAACGCCATAATGCCTATTTGCATACCATTAGTGTTTGGTATACCGAAAACATAGCTCAAGCCAGCGTTTATCTGTGCAGCACCTAAACCCAACGAGGTTGCCACCCCGAATATGGTTGAGGTAACGGCAAAAATGTCGACTATGTGTCCAGGCCAGCCGTATATTCTGTCGCCAATGAGTGGGTACAGCGCAGAACGCATGGTAAGGGGAAGATTGTGTCTGAAGGCAAAATAACCTAACACCAACGCTACAATGGCATAAATTGCCCAGGCATGAACGCCCCAGTGAAAGAAGGTGGTTTTCATGGCTTCGCGCACGGCTTCTACACTACCGGGATCGGCAGTAGGAGGCGTTTGAAAATGCATGATAGGCTCAGCTACCCCAAAGAACATCAAGCCAATACCCATGCCTGCTGCGAATAGCATAGAGATCCATGAAGGCATCGAAAACTCTGGTTTTGCATGATCCGGCCCTAACCGCATCTCACCAAAGCGAGACACGCCAAGATACACCACCAATAATAAAATGATGGCGACCGTTCCAACATAAAACCAGCTGCCGTTGGTGACGATAACATCTTGGGCGCTTTGGAAAATTTTACCGGCATATTCAGGACCGGACGCTGCAAATATCATCAGTGCAGCTATCAATAGTGATGAGGTAATAAATACCTTTTTATTCAGTTGGCCTTTATCGGCGTCTTCACTGCTCACTCAAATGTCCTTCTGTTGCTTAACGTTTAAAAGTGCGACTTAGTACTCCGAAGTATAAGTACGGCGGAATATACGCGAAGGAGCACCAAAATTAAACTTTTGGCTTAATTATTAGAGTTCAATTTGATTTTTGGGTAAAAATCATGCGAAATAATATAAAGAAAAACGAAAATGAGCAGTTTACCTACTAAAATCTCATAATAATTATAACGAAAAGGGCAAATAGCTTCAGTTGAGATAATCACTGTGCTAATTAATTTTTGCCGAATTCGAACAGGAACTCCTAGAAAACAAAGGAAACACGCATCAATGAAAAAGTCTCAGATAAGCTGTGCCATTTTGGCTGCACTTGCTTCCGTTAGCGTCACAGCCCAGCAACAAACCGGGCCCAATGCCAAAATTGAAACAATCGAAGTTACCGCCACCAAGCGGGCTGAGTCGATTCAGGATGTACCGGTAGCAGTTACTGCGTTAAACGGTGAAGCGTTGGAAAATATGGGTATCGATAGTTTCCAGGATTATGTAGAGTTTTTACCGAATGTTACCTTCCAGGGTACCGGCCCAGGCCAAAATGAAATCTACATTCGTGGCGCGGCAACCACCCAATCCAATATTATGCTGTCATCGGTTCAGGCGCTGCAGCCTTCAGTGGCATTTTATGTCGATGAAATGCCAGTTTCTATGGCCGGGCGTAATCTTGATGTTTACGCTACCGATGTCCAGCGGGTAGAAGTATTGCCCGGGCCACAGGGCACACTATTTGGCGCCAGTTCGCAGGCCGGTACCGTTCGGCTTATTACCAAAAAACCTCAGCATGACGCATTTACCGCCGGTGCAGATACTAATATATCTATGACCAAAGGCGGGGAGATGAGCAATGCGGTGGAGGCGTATTTCAATATGCCTTTAACGGATGAGTTGGCCGTGCGAGTTGCCGCCTACAATGATCGTCAGGGGGGCTGGATTGATAATGTCCTCAACCAACCGGGCCAGGGCGGTTACATAGGCAGTGCAGAAGTGATAAGCCGGATTTCCGGTAATGTATTATCTGACCCGCGTGCCATGGATGCCAACCGCATTACCAATCCAGATATCACCAGCCGTACCGAGGCTGATGTCGTCTCGCCCCGCAACGATGGTTTAGTGGAAGACGATTTTAACGATGCTATATATGCCGGCGCCCGGATAGGCGTATCCTACCTGATTAATGAAAACTGGGACTTACTGGTTCAACATACCCAGCAAACCCTTGAAACCGAGGGTGTCTTCGCCTATGACCCTAATCTTGAAGGGGAAAGCTCAACAAACCGGTTTCAGCCGGAAGAAAACACCGACGAATTCGGCCTGACTACCTGGACACTGGAAGGACGCCTGGAAAAACTCGACATGGTGTACACCGGTGGTTATCTGAATCGTGAGATTGACACGTTGGCGGACTACACTGGCTATACCAACGGAGGATTATTTTCAGCCTATTATGTGTGTAACTATGGTGAAGCGGTTGCCGCCGAAGACGAACGTTGCTTAGACCCAACCAAGTATTACCGCGAAGACACGACCAGTACCCGTAGTACACATGAGCTGCGCTTTAATACGACCATGGATACACCATGGCGGGTCACTGCCGGACTATTTTACGACGATCAGGAAGTCGCCACGATAGGCCAGTTCAATATTGCCAGTACAGAAAAATTTCCGGCCATGGCGCGTGAATTGAAAGGCAGCGAAGGCATTAATAGCGACGGGGGGCCGTTTCCTGCCGATGTCAGTTTTGTTAATGACATAACCCATACTATTGAGCAGATTGCGGTATTTGGCCAGTTAGAATATGACCTTACCGATTCACTGACCGCCAGCATCGGTGCCCGTTGGTATCAAATAGATGATGAATACAAAGGCTCAACATCAACAGTGGATGTGTCCCGGCGTATCCGGGCATTTGGCACCTTGGATCCCACTGAACTGGAATCGGTAGACTTGGACCCTGATGCCATCAATGCAGCCCTGGATAGCGGCCAGTTAACCGTGGACGACCTTGAACCAGACGGCGTTTTGTCGGTAGATGATACTATTTTCAAATTTTCCTTAGACTGGAAGGTGAACGACGATATCTTGTTATTTGCTAACTATTCAGAAGGTTTCCGCCCACCGGTAACCAACCGTGTAGGTGGCGGCTTGGCGTCTAATCAAACGGGTAAATTTGAAAACTTCCGGATTCCGGTTTACTCCACCACTGATACACTGGATAACTATGAATTAGGTGTTAAAGGCGATTTTCTGGAAGGAATTTTGCGGGTTAATGCCACCGCTTATTACTCTGAAATTACCGATTTACAAACGTCTCGGTTTGACCCTACCAATATTTCGTTTCTGGTGTTTACCGATAATGTCGGTGATGCCGAGATACGCGGTATGGATGCCGATATAACTTGGTTGGCTACCGACGATTTGGTCATCAACGCTGCATTTAGCGTACTCGATACTGAACTTACCCGGGTGAATGACGAACTGGCGGGGATCTCGGCCGGGGTAGGATCGCGGCTGCCATATTCTGCTAAGTTCTCTGGTAATATAAATGCCCGCTACTTCTTTGAAATGGAAGAGGGCCGACGTGGCTATGTAAACGGTTCTGTAAGTTATACCGGGGATCGTCTGGCTGGCATGGTGATGGATGCGTATGTTATGGAAGATGCCACAAGCCTTATTTACGGTACTGGCTCTGGCTTAAGTATTGAAGATGAAGCCAGCGTGTATGAAGGGGTAACCTACCAGGATGCCAACGATGGTACCTTTCGCGGCGGCCGGTATATTCAAGATGCTTATGTTATCGCCAACCTGGCGGTGGGGGTAACGAATGATGTCTGGAAGGCCGAGCTGTATATCGATAATGTGTTTGATGAACATGCGGTATTAAATATCGATACCCAGCAGTTTACGCCGAAGGTAGTGACTAACCGACCACGCACCATTGGCGTGCGGTTATCATACGACTACCTATAGCGGTCACCGGGTTTAGCCTCTTATGCGATATGATAAGGGCAGGTAAATCAGGTTAAAAGTATTGCTTATAGCGGCAACCGTTTGGTTGCCGTTTTACCTTCAGCGATAGCTGTTTTCCCGTGGGGTCAGCCTAATAGCCAGAGCAAACATAACTGCCCCCAACATGTAAACATAACAATGACGATAACTATGCCTACAACACCTACCGCTACACAAACCATAAAACACGCTATTGCCACAGGGAGCAGTAAGCAGGCTATTAGGTTATGCGAACAGGCGCTAGCAGCATTACCTTCAAATAGTGCCCCTGACACGCTTGGGCATGAGCAAACAGACTTACTTTATTTGCAGGCTGTAGCCTATCGGCTAGCTGGTGAACCGTCTTCTGCGTTATCGGTACTGCAACGCTTACAAACGATACAGCCGGATTACGGGCGGGCCTATCAGGAACAAGCGTATTGTTATCGTGCTTTGCAACGGCCGGAAGAGGCCGCGGCGGCTTTCTACCAGGCGACGCGATTTAATCCAGCGTTGTTAAGTGCATGGCAACAGCTGGTGGAAGTCTATCGGGCGCAAAATAACAAAACAGCACTGGATATAGCGCAGCACCAGTGCCGGTACTTATCACAATTACCCAAAGCACTGCTGGGCGCGTACGATCTGATGTACGAAGGACAGTTATACAAAGCCGAGCAAGTATGTCGGCAATTTTTGGCCAGACATAAGCATGATGTAGAAGCCATGTTGTTACTTGGTGAGCTGGGTATGCGTACGAAGGTGTATCACGATGCCGAGTTTTTACTGGAAAGTTGTGTTTCACTGTATCCACAGGAAGAGCGTGCCCTGGTAGCCTATCAGGCTTTACTATTAAAATTAGGTAAGTACACAAAGGCAGTGGCCCTGGCCAAACGGCGATTGGCAGCTGCGCCGCAGCATAGTGGTGCGCGCCACGCTCTTGCCGAGGGGCTAAGCGGTATCGGGCGTGTCGAGGAAGCCAGTGCGCTTTATCAACAGTTGCTTGCAGAAAAACCCGATGCCCCTGCAGTATGGTTGTCTTTAGGGCATGTGTTAAAAAGCGCAGGTAAGCTTGCGCAAGCTATCGATGCCTACGAACAAGCAGCACACTATCAAAATGACTGTGGTGATGCCTACTGGAGCCTGGCGAACACCAAAACCTACCGGTTCAGCCCCCCGTGGCTGGAGGCCATGCAGCAGCATGAAGCACATCCGGCTACCGGCCTTGATAACCGGATTCATTTTTGTTTTGCGTTGGGTAAAGCGATGGAAGATGCCGGCGAGTATTCACGCGCATTCGACTATTATCAGCGCGGCAACGCACTTAAAAAAAGCACACTTGCGTTTAGTATTTCACGCACGGAAGACGCTTTGGCGCGCCAGCAGCAAATATGTCAGGCCTCACTGTTTAGCAGTACCGCTGGCGCTGCTAATACCGATCCTATTTTTATTGTTGGCTTGCCGCGGGCCGGATCCACCTTATTAGAACAAATCTTATCATCTCATTCGCAAATTGATGGCACCATGGAGCTGCATGATATTCTGGGTATTGCTTCCCAGCTATCTGGGCAGGCCGCCGGTTACCCAGAGGCGCTGTTGCACCTCAGTGACGAGCAATGTGAAGCATTGGGGAAACGGTATATCGAACAGACCAGGGTATATCGTCAGGGCGCGCCGTTTTTTATCGATAAAATGCCAAATAACTTTGCACATATAGGTCTTATCAAGCGCATATTACCCAATGCTAAAATTATTGATGCTCGCCGTGAGCCGCTCGCCTGTTGTTTCAGTGGCTATAAACAATTGTTTGGCGACGGCCAGGAATTTAGTTACGCCTTGTCGGATATTGGGCGCTACTACAAGGCATACGTGGCTTTGATGGACCACTGGCATAAGGTATTACCGGGGCAAATACTAACGGTTAAGCATGAAGACGTACTGGATGATTTGGCCGGCCAGGTAACGCGCATGCTTGATTACCTTGGATTAGATTTCGAGCCGGCATGTTTGAACTTTCATGCTACCAAACGAGCAATTAAAACGCCAAGTTCGGAGCAGGTACGCCAGCCGTTGTACCAAAGCGGACGTCATCAGTACAAACCGTTTATCCCATTCCTGACACCATTATATGACGCTTTGGAGATACCATCCGCTGCCGCTCGCAGGCTAACCTGAGCTAGCTTTACCGAGGCCCGCCAACATGACGCCGTTTAGTATTTTCGGCGCTGCAGGCCAGTCTCGGCTAGAATTTTAGCCGAAATTTCTTCTACTGAAAAACGGGTGCTATTTAAAAAAGGTATTTTTTCCCGGCGGTAAAGATTCTCTACTTCACGCAGCTCCATACGACACTGTTGCATCGATGCATAGCGACTGTTCGCGCGCCGTTCAGAGCGTATCTGGTGGAGCCGCTCAGGATGGATGGTCAGGCCGAACATTTTGTCTTTGTAGCGCTTCAGGGCCGGAGGGAGTTTTAGCATATCGCCCATATCATCTTCAGTAAATGGATAGTTGGCCGCCTTAATTCCATACTGTAGCGCAAGGTACAAACTGGTGGGGGTTTTACCGGAGCGAGAGACGCCTACCAGGATAATATCGGCATTACCGTATTCTTTGAGGTTAGACCCGTCATCATTAGCCAACGCGTAGTTAACGGCTTCAATTCTGATGTCATAGGTGGTTTCGTGGATACTATGGGTGCGATGTTTCTCAGGCTTGGAAGGCACCCCCAATACCTTTTCTAATGGGGCGACAAACTGGTCAAGGAAATTATAGTTAATGCCGACAGAACGAGAGACTATTTTGCGTACATCCACATTCACAATTGTATAAAAAACGAGCGGCCTTTCTCCGCTATCTTGAAAACTTTCAGAAATCTGTTCCAGCACTTTGTAAGCATGTTCTTCAGTTTCAACGAAGGGAATCGTTTTGTGTTTAAGCTGCAAGGGAAACAGAGACAGCAATGCGTTGCCAAAAACCTCTGCGGTGATGGCCGTTCCATCTGAAATATAATAAGCAGTTCTCAAAGCGCACCTTCAATTTTGTTGTAATAAATTTACAGTTTTAATAAAAATTTTACTTTTGATTTTTCTCCATTCTATGATGGTTTCAACGAAAAGCCAGTCGAAAACAATAATGTCTCTCGCTGGTGGCAAAACGCAATCCATTTTAATGGAACCCATTATAGTTAATAGCTGGAGGCCCAGTCTGTGCAAGAATACGTACTTTGGTATCAAGAGTTGGGGATGCAGGATGTTGGCCGGGTAGGCGGCAAGAATGCATCATTAGGCGAGATGATTTCAAACTTAGCAAATGCCGGGGTGCAAGTACCCGGCGGGTTTGCTACGACCGCAGAGGCTTTTAACAAATTTTTGCTGCAAAGCGGCCTGGATGCCAGAATTCACGAAGTGCTGGATGCCCTGGATGTAGATGATGTTAACGCACTGACCGAAGCCGGAAAGAATATTCGTCAATGGATAATCGACACTCCTTTTGAGCCTGAACTGGAAGCCGCCATCAAGTCGGCTTTTGAAACCTTGCAGGGCGACGCCGGTGATGAAGCCTCTTTTGCCGTACGTTCATCTGCCACAGCCGAAGATATGCCCGACGCCTCTTTCGCCGGTCAACAAGAAACATTTTTAAATGTTAAAGGTTACGATTCAGTGCTGGTGGCTATTAAATATGTGTATGCATCGCTATTCAACGATCGCGCCATCTCTTACCGTGTACATCAGGGTTACGACCATAAAGGCGTAGCGCTATCTGCCGGGGTTCAGCGTATGGTACGCAGCGATATTGCTTCGTCCGGGGTAATGTTCACGATTGATACCGAATCAGGCTTTGAAGATGTCGTATTTGTTACCAGCTCAGTAGGGCTGGGGGAAATGGTAGTACAAGGAGCGGTTAACCCGGACGAGTTCTACGTGCACAAACCGACGCTTGAAAATGGCTTACCGGCCATAGTACGACGCAATTTAGGCAGTAAGTTAACCAAAATGATTTACTCTGATGATGCAAGTCATGGTAAGCAGGTCTCAATCGTTGATGTAGAACGAGCTGAAAGCCTGAAATTTTCCCTGACCGATGCAGAAGTACAAGAGCTGGCCAAACAGGCTGTGATTATAGAAAAGCATTATCAGCGCGCAATGGATATCGAATGGGCCAAAGATGGTGTTGATGGCAAATTATATATTGTACAGGCCCGTCCGGAAACCGTTCGAAGCCGTGAAGATAGCCAAACTATCGAGCGTTTTCAGCTAAAAGGCCAGGGGGCGGTTATTTGTGAAGGCCGCGCCATTGGCCACAAGATTGGGGCAGGCACTGCTAAGGTGCTGGGCTCTATTGAAGAGATGAATAAGATTCAAGCCGGCGACGTACTGGTAACCGATATGACGGATCCGGATTGGGAACCCATCATGAAGAAGGCCTCCGCTATTGTCACCAATCGCGGCGGTCGGACCTGCCACGCAGCCATTATAGCCCGCGAGTTGGGTATTCCGGCAGTAGTAGGTTGTGGTAATGCCACAGATACCATCACAACCGGCGATAAGGTTACCGTATCCTGTGCCGAAGGAGATACAGGTTACATTTACAACGCCCAACTTGATTTTGATGTAGTGACTTCACGTATAGATGCTATGCCGAAGATGGATTTAAAGGTAATGATGAATGTGGGCAACCCGGACCGCGCATTCGACTTTGCACGCTTACCTAACGAAGGCGTAGGGCTGGCCCGGCTAGAGTTTATTATCAACCGCATGATCGGCGTACATCCAAAAGCGCTATTGAACTTTGATGATCAACCCGAAGAGCTAAAAGAAGAAATCAGCGAAATGATGGCTGGTTATGATTCTCCTACCGAATTTTACATTGAAAAGCTGGTGGAAGGGATAGCTACCATCGGCGCCGCGTTTTCGCCCAAAAAAGTTATTGTACGCATGTCGGACTTTAAGTCGAATGAGTACTTCAACCTGGTAGGGGGCTACCAATACGAACCTGACGAAGAAAACCCAATGCTGGGCTTCAGGGGCGCCAGTCGGTACGTTTCCCCAGAGTTTCGTGATTGTTTTGCATTGGAATGTGAAGCCATCAAACGGGTTAGAAACAAAATGGGCCTGACCAACGTTGAAATAATGATACCGTTTATTCGTACGGTAGAAGAGGGCAAGCAGGTTATTGAACTTCTGGCTGAAGAAGGTTTGGTGCAAGGTGAGAATGGACTGCGCGTGATTATGATGTGCGAGCTGCCTTCTAATGCCTTATTAGCAGAAAAATTTTTGGATATCTTCGACGGCTTCTCGATAGGCTCGAATGACCTGACTCAGTTAACACTGGGCCTGGACCGCGACTCGGGTTTAATTGCTCATTTATTTGAAGAGCGTAATGAAGCGGTTAAAGCGCTATTGTCGATGGCGATTCAAACCGCTAAAAAGCGGGGTAAATACGTGGGAATTTGCGGACAGGGACCCTCAGATCACGAAGACTTTGCTGCCTGGCTGGTTGATGAAGGAATTGATTCGGTCTCGTTAAACCCCGATACGGTGGTAGAAACCTGGTTGTATCTGGCCGAGAATGCCAACAAGCAACAGCAATAGCGAGTACCTTCGATACGTTAAAACCGCCGGTAATCGGCGGTTTTTGTCTAGCGTGTAGCAGTAGTCAGAGGTCACGTTGTAGGATTACACCAAACAAGGAATGTTGGCCACCCAATTGTGCTACCTGTATCTTGCACGCTATGGTATTAGCGACACAGCGACACAGCGACACAGCGACACAGCGACACAGCGGACCCGGCCTCACCGATACGCACGTCCTTTATAAGCGCCTTCGCGGCTACAGATACCCCTTATTACGAATACATGGTTGCCGCACGGTCACACTGCTATACATCTAAAGATGGCCCTTTGAGTCGCCGTTATGCTCTAAACGTCTTGTACTATTAACTACTCTTTACGTGATATAGGCGAGAAAGCTTTATAGCTATGCTTAATCTTGATTAGCTATTGTGTAAAAACGTACCGCGTAGCATCAAGCCGGTCTGCTAGCAAAAATTGGGGCTATCAGATTTTAGCTTAGGCGCGGGTGGTATGTGTGCCCATTGCCATCTTATTCGCCTGCCACCTGGTTGTGCTCTTATTACCCATTAGCACAAAAACGGTGCGACTATGCTCATCTATAAAGCACCCTCATATGTTAAATAAAATCAATTTCGATGGAATAAACAACGGTTTTATAATTTAACTGTCAGGCTTATTGACAATCTATGCGTTTCACTCAATTCAGCGCAAAGCGCCTGATTACCTTATTTTGCTTTATTTTTGAACAGTAAAATAAGGCTCAAATATTTAAATCTATTCCATCATGTTCTTTTAATGTTAATTCGATGTTTTTATAACGTTTAATGTGTCTTGTTATCTCCTGGATTTAATAAAAACCATTATATATCAATATCATGAAGCAAAGACGGGCGTGAGTTTTAAGATTAAAGCCTAATGTGGTCTGCAATATGCAGAACCTAAGTTACATAAAAGAAACCAATAAATGGTTCATAAGATTGTTGCCTATTCCTGAATATCAGCAGCACTACTTCAATGAGGGAAGTTATTATGAGCTCCGGTTTTGTTAGAAATAACATCAATCAGTTTGCTATTGTCTATCGTTTCGCTGATTTTATACTTATTCAGCTTTGTTTATTACTTGCCGCTTCACTGTATCCGGCTACCCTCTCTGTGCATTACCAGCTTATCGGGCTGATCGGTAGCACAACTTACCTGCTATCGGCTGAATTATTCTGGCTATACCGTTCCTGGCGAGCGGGCACCACCAAAGAAATTCTTTTTTATACCCTGGTTAGCTGGGCGATAAGTGTGGTTGTTGTTTTATCTTTTATGTTTTTAACTAAGACGTCAGATAACTATTCCCGTTACGTACTGATTAGCTGGATGACCATTAGCCCGTTCGCCCTATGCTCATGGCGCCTCGCTCTGCGTTACTTTCTGTTCCATATCCGTAAAAAAGGTTACAACACGCGTTCAGTCGGAATCATAGGCATGAACGAAACCACCCTCACGTTGATGGAAGAACTCGAACGCAACCCTGAAACTGGCTACCGCGTTGCCGGGGTATTCGACGACCGTGATATAAGCCGCTTACCGCTTAAAGAGGGAACGCCGTTAGCAGGTCGTATAGAGGGCGCTGTAGAAGCAGTGAACGACGGCAAGTTAGACCAAATATTCATTACCTTACCCATGACCGCCAACAATCGCATCGAACAAATCTTACACCGGTTGGGCGATACCAATGCAGAAGTTCATTTTGTTCCAAACTTCTTTGTATATAACCTAGTGCACTCTCGTTTGTGTAATGTAGGTGGTTTGCAGACCATCAGTGTTTTTGACACGCCAATGCGTGGCGCCACGGTAGCGATAAAACGGGCCGAGGATATTGTGCTGTCACTAGGCATACTATCGGCCATTGCTCTGCCTATGCTCATGATTGCAATTGCTATCAAACTTACCTCCCGCGGGCCGGTTATCTTTAAGCAAAATCGATACGGTGTTGATGGCAAGAGAATTAAGGTCTGGAAGTTCAGATCGATGTCGGTCACCGAAAATGGCGACAAGGTTACGCAGGCAACCAAAAACGACAATCGCGTAACCAAGGTGGGGGCTTTCCTACGCCGTACATCTTTGGATGAGCTGCCACAGTTTATTAATGTTTTACAAGGGAAAATGTCGGTTGTAGGACCGCGTCCCCATGCTGTAGCCCACAATGAAATGTACCGTAAAACCGTAAAGTATTACATGTTACGCCACCGGATAAAGCCAGGGATAACAGGATGGGCGCAGGTAAATGGCTGGCGCGGTGAAACAGATACCCTTGAAAAAATGCAAATGCGGGTTCAGTACGATCTTGATTATATTAAAAACTGGTCACTTTGG
Organism: Salinimonas sediminis; assembly: GCF_003429285.1. Classification (NCBI taxonomy): domain Bacteria; kingdom Pseudomonadati; phylum Pseudomonadota; class Gammaproteobacteria; order Alteromonadales; family Alteromonadaceae; genus Salinimonas; species Salinimonas sediminis. The sequence continues at coordinate 2,490,265 of NZ_CP031769.1, read as the reverse complement.
TTAGATTTTAAGATTGTACTATTCACTTTTGTGAAAGGCTTTGTGGGCAAGAACGTTTATTAATCCATGAAGATTGAAAAAGACCTTATAGGTAGCTTGCTATTCATTGCTCCAGTTATGCTAATAACTATCGGCACGGGATTTTTTAAAAGACCTATATTTTTCGTACTCTTTTTGCTTACTTTAGCGTTTTGTCTTTCGAATAAAAATTACTTTAACAATGTTCTAAAAGTTATAGCAAAATTGACACCGATGTTAATTCTACTTATCTGGTGTTTGATCTCTGCTAGCTGGTCTCTCGCTCCTGAAAAAACAGTAGTAGATACGTTTTGGCAATGTCTGTTCATAATTTATGTTGTAATGATTAGCATAATATTTGTTGAACTTAAAACTATAACAATAATCCGTATTTTTCTGTATTTATGGGTTTTGTATATGTTCGCTACGGTTATCGTTTTTGATGTGGCGGTAGGAAGGTATACAGAAATAACAGGCGTTTTCCCTGTAAAGAACAATTTCGGAACAGTATTAGCAACAATGCTCTCGATCTTTGTTTTTTGTAGAAAACGCTCGATAGCGTACTCGCTGGCAATCTCAGGAGCGCTAACGTTATTAATATTTACAATATCCAAAACCGCAATTATGTCGTTTTTTATGATTAGTACTATTATTTTTCTTAAAAATCTATCGGCTAAATTGGATATGACTGGGCTAGATGCAGCACTAAGATTATCGAGAAATATCTTCTTGAAAGTTATGATTTTAGTTTTACCATTGACCATACTTAATTATTATTACGAAATATACCTATGGATGTTATATGAAATACCAGATCATATTTTAACAGGGAGAGGTTTGCTATGGAAAGAAATGCTATATCAAGCCTCTACTAATCTGCTTTACGGTGTAGGTTATTCTTCAGTATGGAATATAGGTGAATTAAGTTTAATCAATGCTACTAGCCTCGCTTATTTACATACAGAGTGGGTGAACAAACTAGTAGCTTCGGACAGCGGATATATAGATATATTTATAAGCCTGGGCGCTATAGGTATAGTTCTATTGATTTTATTATATATTGACTATTTTACGACTTATGTAAAGGTCGAAGGGAAAAGGATAAGTAGATACAAAAATTTGTCCCTCTACCTTTTTCTTTATTCACTAGTGAATAATATTACAGAGAGTACTTTCTTATTCTCAATGAATTTCGTCTGGTTGAGCTTTATATTTTCTTACGCATTGCTAAAGTACTTATATATAAAACAATCCAATATTAAAAGTTTCGGTGAATACAGTGAATAAGAAAAGAAAGATATTTGTAGTGGGCACTGCTCAAGTAGGTGGCATAGATAGTGTAATAAAAAATCTTGCGATATGTATGGGTGATAACTATACCTTCAAAAGGATAGCTACACATGATGCAGTGTCAGCCCCAAGAAAAGCTATGTTATTTATTAGGGCATTCCTACAGATTTTATATTTTTCTATAGTGGAAAGAAAACCTATATTTCATCTGCATATGTCGTATAACGGAAGTTTCTGGCGAAAATTAATCTATACAGAAACGATAAAGCTACTCGGTGGCAAAGTAGTTGTCCACTTGCATGGTTCAGAGTTCAGAGATTTTATAGAAAGAAGCGGCCGTTTCACAACCGCGCTTGTTAATCGACTTGTTAAAAAAGCCGATAAATTTCTAGTTTTATCTGATTACTGGGCGGATTACATTAGATCTATCGTGAAAAAATATAGCCATAATAAGATTGAAGTTTTAAGAAATTTTGCGTTGGTTGAAAATAAAAATGGCCTAAAGAAACAAGCAAGAAACTTCTTATTTGTCGGCGCTATAATAAAAAGGAAAGGAATATACGACCTTCTTAACGCGCTAAAATATGTAAGTAATATCCATCTTCATGTCTGTGGCGACGGCGAACTCGAAGAGTGTGAAAGGCTAGTCAACGAACTTGGTATAGCTGAAAAGGTCAAGTTTCACGGTTGGATTGATGGTTTTAAGAAAGTAGAACTTATGGAAGTCTGTGAAGCGTTAATTTTACCCTCCTATAATGAAGGGCTTCCGATAGTGATCCTTGAAGCAATGCAACTAAATACGCCCATTATTACTACACCTGTTGGTGGTATACCCGAGGTCATTAAACACAAGGAAACGGGCTATTTAGTTGAACCTGGTAACATAAAAGAGATAGTCGAGGCGATTAATGTTATCTCAACTGATACTTTAGTAACTGAAAATATCGCGAAAAATGCTAAAGCTCTCTATGAAAATGAATATTGTCATACTATAAGTATACCTAAACTCATACATATTTATGATCAGGTAGCATGAAAACATCATCCATTTTAATCATTTGTCTTATCTCCTGCTTTGTTAACGCTAGTGAAGATGTAAAAAGTAAAACCGCCAGTGCTATAAATTACAACAACGGGACCGGCGGAATATACTTTGAGTCGCAAGATGAAGGTATCAAAGTCGACGATAGCCGTATCAAGTTTTATTTAAATGAAGCCTCTACTAAAATAAATAACGGCTATCGTAGCGAAGTCGCAATATTTGACCGTTTTGAATTAGGTAGCAAAGTTAAATATATATTCACCCTAACTGTTAATAAGATTTCTCAGAAAACGATTACGCAAGATAATAGCTGGTTTATAGTAGCCCAATGGCACGACCAGCCAAATAAAGAGCTAGGTGAAACATGGTCATCTTTTCCAAAAAGACCGCCGCCGCTCTCGTTTGGAATTGATTATAAGAAAGGTTACAAACTGTATTTTAAAAGCGAAAAAAATTATATAGACATGGATATACGTCTTGGTTCTACAATTTTTTGCGCCGTAGAAATAGAGTGGATATTTAGCAAGGACGGTGCGATATCCGGTAAGTGTAGAACTGGTATAGACAATATGAAATTCAGTTTTAAAGATAGAACTATGCACAATAGGTACTATCACTATTTCAAATTTGGAATCTATAATGGGCCTACAGTAAAAGGTAAAAACGAAGTAACGTTTAAAAACTTAAATATAAATCCTATAGAGGTTTAAATGAAAAAAATAATATTAGTCGCGTCACCAGGGGGTCACTTTGTTCAACTTAGCTTGCTTAGTGATAAACTTGTCGGATGGAAGCGAGTAATTATAGGGACATATAGCTCTAAGCCTTCCTTTATGGAAGGCGAGAAGTATTACGCAATATCCGATTTTAGTCGTACTGATATTTGGAAGTCACTATATGTAGGCTATAAATCATTTAAAATACTCAAGACGGAAAGGCCCTCGGTAGTCGTAACGACCGGCGCAGCTCCTGGTTTAATATTTTCATTAATAGCTAAGCTCTATGGGGTAAGAACTATCTGGATAGATAGTGTCGCGAATTCAAATAAACTATCTTTGTCTGGGAATTTGGCCAAAATATTTGGGATAACCGTTTTATCGCAGTGGGAAAACGTCTGTGAGCACAACGACATAGAATATCACGGAAGACTAATCTAAATGTTATTTTTAACTATAGGTACTCAATTACCATTCGACCGTTTAGTTGGAATGGTTGACAAGGTAAACAGCGAGTTGCAGCTTGAGATAGAGGCTCAGGTCGGAAACTCCAAAATCAGTGCAAACAACCTTAAAACTGTGAGCCTGCTACCTCCAGATGAAATGGACAATAAACTAGACAGTTGTGAAGTCATTATTTCACATGCCGGAATGGGTACTATCATAACTGCTATAAAACGTTCAAAGCCCATCATCATAGTTCCTCGTGTCGCAGCTTTAGGCGAACATCGCAACGACCACCAAAAGGACACGGTAGACTCTTTCCGCGGAGTTTCGGGGGTTTACGTAGCTGAAAGCTATGAAGAATTAAAAGAACTTATTATAAAACGTCGAACATTAGAAAAGCCGAAAGGTCTCAATTCCCCGAGTATCCAAAGGTTAGTGGATTTTATAGCTATTTAGCTATCCTATAACCTATAGAGGTCGGTATGAGAAGTTTTTTAATTTATTTAATTAGCACGGTATTTATATTTACTAGTCTAAAGAGTCAGGCGGACCAATTTACATTAGGTGCTGACGATATAATATCAGTTATCGTATTCAATGAAATCGACCTTTCACATGAAAGCGTAAGGATATCCACTACAGGCGATATTCCCATGCCATTAATTGGACAGGTTGAAATAGCAGGGTTATCGATAGCTGAGGCTGAAAGTAAGATAAAATTTCTTTACAGCCAAGGCTTTCTAAAAAATCCTGATATATCCATTTCGGTTATAGAATATAGATTATTCTACATTGATGGAATGGTGGAAAACCCTGGTGGATATAACTATCGAAAGGGGATGACAGTTCAACGTGCTATCACATTAGCCGGTGGTTTCACCGAAAGGGCCGACAAAGAAGAGATCACTATAAAAAATAATGGTGAGAAAACTGTGGTCGCTGATGGAAACCTGGATCATAGCGTCTCGCCGGGTGATGTTATTGTTGTAAAAGAAAGATTTTTCTGAGATTAAACGATGATTGATTTTGAAAAGCGGCAGGAAGCCGAAAAAATAGAGATTAAAAAATACATAGATATTTTATGGAAAAAAAAGCTAGTAATAGCTATATTTTTAATGACCGTTTCGGTCATAGCAGTATCAGTATTAAGTAATAAAACGCCAATCTATACTGCTAAAACAACTCTTAATATTGAAATACCGCGAGATCCTCGCGTGATAGAAAGCAATAGTCGTTCACTATCAAACTTTCAACTAATTTCAATGTACTATCAAACACAGAGAGACATCATTAGTTCAGATCTTATTCTTGGAAGAGTTGTAGAAAACTTAAATCTTGTTGATGCGTATATTGTTTTTCAAAAGAGTAAAGATGATAATAGTCTGCTTTCATTTTTCTCTACTAAAAGGGAAAGGGAAAAGAAAAACTATGAAGAGCAAAAGTATTCTATTATTAATGATTTGAAGAAAAACTTAAAAGTTGAAGGCGGAGATAGAACTGAACTTTTAACGCTTAGTGTAGAGTCGGTATTACAGCACAAAGTCCATGAAATCGCTAATTCGATTGCTCAGGAATATATTAAGTATAACCTAAAACATAGAAACGAAAAGCTAGTTGAGACAAGTAATTGGCTGGATAATCAATTAAATGATATAAAGCTAAAGCTGAATACTTCCGAAGATGAATTAAGACGTTTTTCCCTAAAAAATAATTTAGTAAATACCAATCAGCAGGAATACTCTGCTAATACTCAGCTAGAAAACCTCAATAAAAAACTGATAGAAAGTCAGAATTCCTTTTCGAAGATTAGGGAGTTACACGATCGCGTAGAAGAAATATCATCTAATCCGGAAAGCTCTTTTCGCTCTCTATCAATTGTTATTAATAACGATATCATCAGGGATATTGTGGCAGAAACAGTTTCTATTTCTAGAAAAATTGATGAGCTAGATGATCGTTACGGTAACAAGCATCCTAAGATGATTGCGCTAAAAGCCGATTTGAAGAGCGCCAACGCTAGTCTGGATAGTGAAGTCGATAAGATAGTAAAAAGTATAAATATCGACTATGTGTCTTCAAAAGAAGAGTTGTCAAATATAAAGGCACTAATTTCAGAGAAGAATAAAGAGTTAATAGATATACAAAAGAAAAACTTTGCTCTCAAAAGAATGGAGCGCGAGGTTGCAAATAATGCTGCTATTTATGAGTCCTATCTGAAAGAACTTGCTCAAAGTAATATATCTGAGAATTACGACATTTCTAATGTTAAAGTTATTGATGATGCACGTCTACCTGCACGGCCAAGCGGTATATCTAAGTCTATTATCCTTCTTGGCGTCTTAGTGATTTCTTTTGGTTTTATATCTGTCCTTATTATTACTTTGGATATGTTCAAGTCTGTAATAGTAAGCCCTGATGATGTAGAAAAGTACTTGTCCGTACCTTTGCTAGGTTTCACTATAAAGAATAAAAACCTATCGAAAAATAGCAAAGTCAAGTTTCTTGCTAGAAATGCCAATAACTCACCTGAGTTATTAGAAAGCTTCAAATCTATAAGAACAAATTTATTTCTGGCGGATACGCCTAATCTATCACATAGCTTTTTAGTTACTTCCTCCAATCCGTTGGAAGGTAAGTCAGTATTTAGTTTAAACCTGGCGACTGTAATGAGCCAACTCGGTAAGACCGCTTTAGTTGAACTCGATTTAAGAAAGCCCACACTTCTCAATAAGTTAGCCTTGGCCAATGACCAACCTGGCATCGAGGCGTATTTAAAAGGTACAAGTAACTCGTTAGTTCCGAGGTCAGTTGACGGCATTGAAGGCATTGAACTATTTGCGGTCGCGCATGCTTGTGATGACGCCCCTGAACTGTTAGCAGGTCAGCAAATCCATCGTTTATTCGCTTACCTCAAAGAAAATTTTGACTATGTTGTGGTAGATTCACCACCATGCTTAGCGGTTACTGATAGTTTGGTATTAACTAAGCTTACAGATCGTACAGTTCTCTGTGCACAATCTAATCATACGAAAGTCACTGAAATAAAAGAATCCATTAAAAGATTGAACAAAGTCGATGCAAATATCTCAGGTATAGTTATTACTCAGGTTTCCCCCAAAGTTCTGAAGCAGGATTCATTGTATTACAACGCCATTAGCTATTATGGATAATTTTAAGAGTAAGTGGGTTAGTAGTAAGAATGAGTAAATTAAAAAAGATTTTTCTATTTTCAGTCGATAATTTAAGTTCTATTGCATTTGGAATAATCAGTACAGTTTTTATTGCCAGGACTTATGGTCCCGAGAATATGGGGCATCTCTCTTACGTTCAGTCCGTGGTAAGCGTATTTTCTTTCTTGTTTATACTTGGTATGGACAATATAATAATGAAAGAGTTCGTGAAAACTAAGCAAGTTAATAGTCTTCTAGCTTCAGTTATATTAATAAGATTTTTAGGTTTTATAGTTTTTATTGGTTTAGTCTATTTAGTAGGGCATGCTAGTGATACCCCAGACAATTTACTATTACCATTAATAATTGCTGCGGCTAGCGCGAGCTTTTTTGGTAAGTCGACGAGCCTGAGGCTCTATTTTCAGGCGCTTGAAAATCCTAAGTATCTATCAATCGCTACTATGTTATCTAGGTTTATTGCGGTGATATTTATCTTCGTCGTACTCTTCCTAGACCTTGATTTCATATATGCTTGTCAATATCTATTAGTTTACTCATTGAGTTCTCAGTTAATATTAGTAACCGCATATTTGAGAACAACTGGATGTTCGATGAGTTACAGCCTCAATATCGTAGAAATTAAAAACAGAGTTAGGTTCTTACTTAGAGAGTCCTATTTACTTATCATATCATCAGCGCTACTCCCCCTATTCATGTATATGGATATGATTATTATAGAGCATTTCCTAAGTGCACAAGATGTAGGTATCTATAGTGCAGCTGTTAGGCTAGTTAGCCAAGTAGCGTTTGTTGGGCATATCCTCGTTTTTTCTTATTTTAAGAATATTACCGATGAAATATTCGCCGGAGATGTTTATGGATACTATCTAAATAATATTGTAAGGCTTCTTTTGTATGTAGGTATCTCTGGGAGCATATTAACTTACTTCTTGGCTGATATTATTATATTAAACTTTTTTGGTGACGCCTATGTTGAATCTGTATTGATACTGAAAATTCTTATTTGGAAGTCAGTATTTGTGTATCTAGGCGCTTTATTTTCTAGAGTTCTTATATTAAAGGGGTTGCAATCAGTAGAACTAATAAAAACATTACTGACCGCCGCTTTTTCTATTAGTTTTTCTATATTTTTTATTCAAAAGTATGGCCTAATTATAATTCCTATAATTTCAGTCTCAGCCTATTTTTTAGCCGATTTTTTGGCCTATGTAATATTTAAGGAGACTCGCTTTATGTTCGTTACGGTGTTAAAGCAGATTTTCTTAATATTCTTCCACCCATTTTCCTCTGTTCGGAATTCAGTATTTTTTCTTAAAGATAAAAGAGTCCCCGATGAAAATTAGTATAATAGTTCCATCCTATAATGCTAACGAGACGATTATTGATACGCTGGGTTCCATAATTTCTAGTACGAATAGAGATAATGACTACGAAATTATCGTGATTGATGATGGCTCAGATGTGCCTATAGAGCCGATTCTTAATAATCAGTTTTCTAAGTATATTACTACGGGCACGATAAAGTATAGGTATCAAGCTAATGCTGGAGTAAGTGCAGCTCGTAATGCTGGCTTGGATTTAGCTATAGGAGAGTATATTACTTTCTGCGACGCGGATGATTTGGTTAGCAATAATTATCTAACATATTTACTTGAGCTTATAGAAGAAGATATAGATACAGATATTTATGAATTTTCTCTGACTACCTTTAAAGTAAAGGAAAATGAGACTATTAATAAATCCAGTGTTACGTTTTCACAAAAAGGCTTATCTGACTCAAGTGAGTCGTTGAAAAACTCTATCTATGCTTTTACTTGGTTAATTATGTGCCGTCTGGTTCGATCTTCTCTGGCAAAGTCTGTTAAGTTTGATGAAAATATTCGTTATTGCGAAGATTTAATTTATTTATTCAATTTATATAGTAAATCGAAAAAAGTCTATAATACCGGGGAATACCTTTACCTATATCGTATGGGCCATTCCAGTGCAATAACAAAAGTTACAGTAGACGAATGTCTAGTTATTAAAGAATTTCTAGATGGCAGACTTGATATTAACAGTACTGAAGGAAAGGTGTTGAAGGCACATCTATTCTATATGTTTCATTCCGCCTATAAACGCAAGGAGTCTTTAATTCCCTTTATTAAATTTTTGTGGAGTAACAGACTTTCTCCCTTAGCTGTTTATAAGATGCACTCAGATGGTCTCTTGAACCGAAGAAAATTTATGACTAACCTCTTTCCGCTTCTATATTACATCTCATTTAAGGTTAAAAAATAATGAAAATAATTTTTAGAATATCCTATATGGGATTTGGCGGAGCTGAACAGGTTTTCATATCTTTAGCGAAAGAGTGGCGTGAACACCACCAAATTTTATTTGTTACAGATAGAAAAGGTGGCTCATCGTTTGAAACTTTAACGGCGTTAGATTTTGATAAAAAAAGCCTTGAAGTAAATAGAACTATATTTAGTATTTTACCATTTATGCGTGTTGTAAATGAGTATAAGCCGGATATTATTATTTCCGCATATCCAGATACAAACGCAGCTACGATTATTTCAGCAAAGCTATCCTCTGTAAAACCTAAGGTTATTGTTTCTGAGCATGCTTCTATTGTTGATCATTTCAAACACAAGTCTCGATTTTCTCGGCTTAAGCTTAATACTATTTTTAAGTATGTTTATCCGATGGCAGATAAGGTACTTTCTGTGTCTGAGGGTGTAATGAATGATTTGTTGAAAATTGTAGAACCATCATCTAAATGTACTTTTATTCATAACCCGGTTCGATTTAACGGCTCCCCCTCGTTCGAGATAAGTAACAATCCGGCGTCTTCTGGCAAGATACTTAATTTACTTGCGGTAGGCCGTGTTACTCCTCAAAAGGACTATTCCACTCTCCTAAACGCTATATCTTTGTTGGTCCAACAAAAGACGAATTTACGTCTGTCTATAGTGGGTGGCGTGCATGATGAGACGGAATTTAACATGTTGCAAGCGTTGGCCGACAAGTTAGGTATAACTGAATACATATCGTTTGAGGGCTTCCAGTCGGATATGGCCAAATACTATAGTGAAGCTGATATCTTTGTATTGTCGTCAGCATGGGAGGGTTTTGGAAATGTCATCGTAGAAGCACTAGCTTTTGGACTTCCCGTGGTCTCTACGGACTGCAGAAGCGGGCCCAGTGAAATTTTAGAATCTGGGCGGTTTGGTAGATTGACAGAAGTCGGGAACGCCGAAGCGATCGCTTGGGCGATTCGCGAAGAGATAGAAACCCCTTCCACTACCTACTCAGAGCGATTTCGCAGAGCTAGCGATTTCTCTGAAAAAGTAGTATCTGAAAAATATTTAAATTTAATTAATGAGACTTTGGAAGCTTGATATGTGGGAATTAATATTTTCTGATGTGTATAGATGGGAAGGGAATAAACGTATTACTTCACTTTTTAAGTGCTTTTTAAAATATAAGGGGTTCAGATTCGCAATTTTTCTTCGCTTTGCGTCTTCGACAGCTAATGTTCCAGTTATAAATATAATAAGTAAATTATTATACGCATTAGCGAAAATCATATACACAACTGATATTAATTTTAGATGTAGTATGGGGCCTGGTTTTCGAATCCACCATGTGTTTTGCACAACTTGGGGACCCGGAGTGAAAATAGGTGCTAACTTTACAGCTTTACACAATGTCACAATAGCAGGGGTAAATGATAAATATCCTCAGATTGGTGACAATGTTTATATAGGAACAGGTTCCTGTATATTAGGTGATGTTAAAATAGGTAATAATGTAACTGTGGGTGCTCATACCCTCGTTAATAAAGATGTACCTGATAATGCTGTGGTCGTCGGGTCTCCTTTTAGAATTATATCGTATAAAGGTTCAAGTAATATGATAAAGAACCCTTTGCCGCTATAGTTGGAAGATGACATAAATGGATTTATCGATATCACGTCCTAGAATCGACCATATAGATGTAGCTAAGGGTGTGTCTATTATTTTGGTCGCTATTTATCATAGCCAATTACGTTTATTTTACTCGGATATAATGGACGCTTTATCCGTAGTGAGAATGCCTTTTTTCTTTTTTATATCCGGTGTTTTCTTTAGTTATAAAGCTAGTTTTTCGATCTTTGCTATGAACAAGTTTCAGGCATTATTGAAGCCATACTTCTTTATCTCATTGGTCGTTACTGTATTCTATATAATCTTTAGAGATATTGATGTTATTTTACTTTTAGGTGTTATTTACGCAACAGGTTCTACGTTAGTCTGGGTACCTATGTGGTTCTTACCTCATCTTTTCGTAGTGTATGTCGCCGCCTATATAGTTAAAAAAAATATTAATTTTATTTTTACCCAACGATATACGATCCTCCTGTCGGCCTTTAGTTTATTGCTCGGAGTTTTATACTTAGACTGGCACAGTGTTACTTTCTTATTTTATGATATTCCTATAGTGGGCCTCCCATTCAGTATAGATTTGCTATTTATTACTATACCATTCTTTTTAATGGGTAATTCTTTTAAAAATATTGTAATAGGTTTAAGGGTAAACAAGATATATTTTTATATTTCTTGTCTGGTATTTTTCGTTTTTTCATACGGGTTTAATACGCTGATCGATCTAAATTTGCGTATTATAGAATTACCTTTTTTATCAATTTTGTTATCATTTTTAGGTATCTACATTCTATTGATTTTGTCATTGCTTATCTGTGGTAGTACGTTTATTAAGAGATGTTTTACTTACGCAGGTCGCTATAGCCTTTATATTCTTATATTCCACCTCTATCTAATAGCGAATATCTATCCCCAATTAGCTAAGTATTTTGGCGCATTTGTACCGTTATCAGCACTTGCTGTACTTTCTCTTATTTGCGGAGTGGTGGCTTGTATTATCTTGGGTTTAGTCATAGAGAAAAACAAATATACGAGAATGCTGTTTAGGCCCTGAAAATTAAACTACGGTTCATCTTGGTAACGACTTAATCGAACTCCCCCGCACGCCACTTCGCTAATACTGTCCTATCAGGTTGTGGCGTTTCGCTCTTTTTTCGCAATAGGTGAAGATCAAAATACCAGCGAATAGGTAGCCCGCGGAATTGCCGGCGACTATCAGGATATCGATTAGCTCGAGTGGTTGATGGTTTAGTACCGCAAGCCTGGCTAAAGAACTACCCGCAACAAAGGGTAGCAGGGAAAATAGATTTAAGGGCAGCCCGTCTAGTGCCACCAAGCCCATCAGCGCAAGGGTCAACATTGCGCCTATGGTGGAAACGCGTTTAAACATCAATGCCAGGCCACTTACCATCAATCCTAAACCTACCAGGGAGGGCGCGGCTAAAAGTAAAATGCCATATAGCATGGGAAGGTGCAACGTGATCCAGTTACCGGTTAACCACATGCTAAGGTACGCGATTATCGTCATGATAATAAGACCACTTAGCGCCTCAATAGTGGCGCGGCATAACATCACCCGCACAAAGCCTTTTGGACATAAAAAAAGCTGCTCAATGTAGCCTTTCTGCGTATCTTCAATAACACTTTTGGTAATAGAGCCATAAGCACTACTGGCAAAGCTCCATAATATAAAACCAAATAGTAAGCCATCAAGGCTGCTGGCATCTTGTTGATTCACGATAAAACTTTTAACACCGTAAAATAACCCGATAAACACGGCGGTCATGAAGGCGAGGGCGCTCACCGTTTCAAACCAATACTGGCGCATTTCGTAATATTGCAGGCGAGTTTCGTTAACCAGCAGGTGCAGGCTCATACAGACTCCTTCTGATTAAGTAAAGTTTGGTAGGCTGTTTCAGCTGATAACATTGTAATAGTAAGCTCGAGCGGGGTAAGCCTATGTTGATGTAAAAAATGCATTGTGGGCAAACATTGCTCGGCAGCTTCGTAATTAACGATTAATTTATTGTCAATCAACTGATGGATATAACGTCCCTGCCAGCACGTTTCAAGAATCGTTTTATAATCGGCGTTATTGTTTAGGCACAAGGCAAACTCATAAGTAAAAAGTTTGGCCTTTAAGTCTGGAAAGCTGCCCCTAAAGAGTAATCTTCCTTCATCAAGCACCACCACTTTTGAACATATTTTATCAATAAAGCCTAAATCATGACTGGTGATTAAAAAGCCTTGCGCAGAATGTTGTGACTGATGCTCAATGATTTTCTGTAACTCAGCGATGGTAGTGAAGTCTAGCCCCAATGTGGGCTCATCCAACATCACATAAGCAGGCTGGTAGCTTAACGCACACAGTAGCGCCACTTTCTGCTTGTTACCAGTAGACAGCTTCATGACTTCTTTGTCTGCGTAGGTGTCTAACCCTAACGCGGCATGTAAAGCGCAGATACGTTGCTGAACATCTTTACCCGTGACACCACGCAAACGGGCAAAATAGTCGGCGTTTTGTTTTGCTGTAAGCCGCCAGTTTGTATTACGGCAACCGCCTAATACTGCACCGATATTTTGTTGAAAACCCGGGCTACCCCGTGTAGATGCACCATTTAAGATGATATCGCCATCGTCCCATTCTAGCAGACGACAAATAGACTGAATGGTAGTGGTTTTACCTGAACCGTTAGCGCCAAGCAGGGCAACTACCTCACCAGGCTGCACAGTGAAAGTGATATCGCTTATCGCTGGTTTTCCAGCATAAGCTTTGGTAAGTCCGTTAACACTAAGCATGACGGCATCCTTGCTGTAAATTAAACCTTTATATCCATTAATAAGGGCTGAGCACTATCTTGCGCAGGGGCAAAATACTTGAAAGTAACCTATAGGACTTTATGCTACCTGGCGCCAGCACAGTATCATAACCTGGCTTACCGTAACTTGCGGGCTAGCAAGTACCGATCGATTTTAAGCGCACTATGGCGCATGGAGCGTTGGCAAAACCCCAGCCAGGAACGCGCCCGCGGCCAATCATAGCTGAGTATAACCAACCCGCTCACTACCAGTAAGATCGAGCCGGGTAACAATGTCAGTACGATGCCAGCGATAAAAAGTAGCCCGCCAACCGTTAATCTAATTATTCTCATCACTATCCAACACGTGAAAAAATTATCCATACTGACCTTAGCGTAAACCTAAATGCAAATACCAGTAGCAGAATGTAAGGGAATATGTCGGGGTCATACGTTACAAAAATTTGGTATAAGAAAGCAGCATTTTACCTAGAGCCGTGAAGGGGACACGGGTATACTAGATAGCATAATGAAGTACGGAGTTAAGTCGTTGAATTTGCCACGCATTGCCCTTGAAAATACCTTGTCGCAGGCCTACCGGACCTACCTGGATGCACTGGCACGCAGTGCGTTTAACGGGGATATTGAATACACCTACGCCAGTCGGATGGCGATGGCAACGGATAATTCTGTCTACCAGAAAATACCGCAGGCGGTGGTTTATCCAACATCGGTGAGCGACTTACAATGTTTGGGCGAACTGGCAAATCAGCACAGCGAGGTTAAATTTTCGGCGCGGGGCGGCGGCACGGGAACCAACGGCCAAAGCCTGACATCGGGAATTGTAGTGGACCTATCGCGCCACTTAAATCAGATATTAGAGATTAATATTGATGAAGGCTGGGTTAAAGTTCAAACCGGTGTGGTGAAAGATGCCCTTAACGATGCGCTGCGCCCTTTTGGGTATTTCTTCTCACCGGATCTTTCAACGAGTAACCGGGCAACCCTGGGGGGAATGATCAGTACCGATGCCTCGGGGCAGGGATCACTCAAATATGGCAAAACCAGTGACCACGTGTTGGGTCTGACGTCGGTTCTGGCCAACGGCGAATTACTGCAAACTTCCCCGGTATCGGTAGCAGAGGCCCGCCGGTGCGCCGCGGGCAGTGATACATTAGCGCGCATTATGCGCCAGGTATTAGCCACATGTGTAGATAAGCGCGAGGCTATCTTAGCTAAATTTCCGCGTATGAACCGCTTTCTGACCGGTTACGATTTGGAACATGCATACGATGCGGACAATCAGCTAATCGATATCAGCCGCCTGATAACAGGCGCGGAAGGCTCATTGGCGTTTGTCGCCGAAGCGAAGCTTTCCATCACCCCTATAGCTCGCTATACGACTTTGGTGAATATAAAATACGATAGTTTTGAGTCTGCTTTACGTCATGCACCGCGCATGATCGCTGCCCAGGCTACCTCGGTAGAAACAGTAGATAGCAAAGTATTGAACCTGGCAAAAACAGATATTGTCTGGCACTCCATTGCCGACCTTATTACGGATGTTCCTGATAAAACCCTGCTGGGGCTCAATATGGTTGAGTATAACAGCAATGACCAGCAGGAAATTGAACAGCAAATTGCCCGATTAGAAAAAGAGTTGCAAGCGGATATTCAACAGGGCAATAACGGCGTTATAGGTTTCCAGCTTACCCATGACAAAGCGGACATTGGTAAAATTTATGCCATGCGCAAAAAAGCGGTGGGCTTATTAGGTAAGGCCGATGGGCCTAAAAAACCTATAGCATTTGCTGAAGATACTGGCGTACCACCAGAAAATCTGGCTGATTTTATAATGGATTTTCGCGCCTTGCTGGATGCCCATCAGTTACAATATGGGATGTTCGGACATGTCGATGCAGGGGTTCTCCATGTCCGTCCTGCGCTGGATCTCACTGATCCAGCGCAGGAACAGCTTATGCATCAAATATCTGATGAAGTCGTTGCGCTAGTAGCCCGTTACGGTGGGTTGATGTGGGGGGAACATGGTAAGGGCTATCGCAGTGAATATGGTCCCGAATTTTTTGGTGAGATGTTATTTGCCGAATTACGCAAAATTAAAGGCGTTTTCGATCCTGCCAATAAAATGAACCCCGGTAAAATCTGTACGCCGCTGAACAGTACCGATACCCTGGTAAGGGTGGCGGATGTCAAGCGAGCTACCTACGACCGTCAGATCCCGGTGTCTTTTAAAGAAGCCTACCAACCGGCCCTGAACTGTAATGGCAATGGCTTGTGTTTTAACTATGATACAACGTCGCCGATGTGCCCGTCGTTTAAGATTACCGGCGATCGACGCCACAGTCCCAAAGGCCGGGCCGGCCTCATTCGTGAATGGCTACGCTTGCTGGCAGAACAGGGGGTAAATACCGGACAGCTTAGCGCCACCCAGTTCACGCATTCCTGGCTGGCTAAATGGCGTAACAGCCGTAGTCAGCAGTCTGATTTTTCTCATGAAGTGTTTGAGGCAATGGATGGCTGCCTGGCGTGTAAATCCTGCTCGAGTCAGTGCCCTATAAAAGTGGATGTTCCGGATTTTCGGGCGCGCTTTTTATCCGTATATTACCAACGATATAGCCGACCACTAAAAGACTACCTGGTAGCCAATATTGAGCAAATGGCCCCGCAAATGGCCAAAATGCCCAAATTTATTAATTTTTTCCAGCGCCAAACCTGGTTTAATCGGGCGATGCAAAAAGCGGCGGGCTATGTGGATATGCCTTTGTTATCAGCACCGCCTTTGAAGCAACGCTTAGATGAACAAGTCCAGCAATTTGATTTATCCAGGCTAAGTGCGCTGACCTCACAAGAAAAGCAAAAACACGTACTTATAGTGCAGGATCCGTTTACCTCGTATTACGAAGCGGAGTTGGTTGCAGATTTTGTAGCGCTGGCGCACAAGCTCGGTGTTACGCCGGTTTTGCTTCCCTTTAAGCCAAATGGCAAGCCTGAACATGTAAAAGGATTTCTTACCAAATTCGCTAAAACCGCAGCAAATACGGCGCAATTTCTTAACCAACTTAATAGCCTGAACATCCCTATGGTAGGCGTAGACGCCTCGTTGGTGCTGTGCTATCGGGACGAATACGTAAAGGCGCTAGGGGAGGCCCGGGGTGAGTTTACCGTTAATACAGTAGAGGAGTGGCTATCCCAATTGCCTTCCGAGTGGTTCCTGCCGGCTGAACACACGAGCGATGGCAAACCGCTAGCCCTATTTGCTCATTGTACGGAAAAAACGGCGTTACCAAACAGTGAAAAAAGCTGGCAGGCAATTTTTGGCCGGGTAAATCAACCGGTAGATATTATTGCGGTTGGGTGCTGTGGAATGGCAGGAACTTACGGCCATGAAGCCAAGCAGAAAGCGAATTCGATAGGGATCTATAAGTTGTCCTGGGAGCAGGCGGTAGGCCGCTATGCGCCAGACCAGATCATGGCAACTGGCTATTCGTGTCGCTCGCAGGTAGCCAGAATAGACAATTTTAAACCTGGCCACCCCTTGCAGCATTTACTTACCAGGCTTCAGTCTCGCTAAGGAACCGAAAGCAGACTAATGCAATTGGGTTACATCAGGCAATTTGCAGCGACTAATCGGACAGGTCATTACCTGGCGGGCAATGCCAGCTTCCATAAATACCTGTCCGGTAGGGGTGAAACCTAATTTAGTGTGATGGTCTACGCTGGTTAAATCGCAACACAGTCGAACGGATGCAACATTCATTACCCTGGCTTGGGCTATCAGAGCGCTAAACAATAAGCGATACACTGGTAAATTGCGGTAGCCAATACGAATGGCCATACGGCCAATCTCGCCATGCTCGGTTAAACGGGCCGTGGCGATAGGCTGTTTGTCCGGGGTGCTTATAATAATATGGCTGGCGCGATGGTCATGTTCATCAAATTCACTATCCCGGGGCATTTGCCATTCAAGCACAAAAACTTTTTCCCGCAATTCGGTTAAACGCTGACTGGCGCTGCTCCAGTCTACATTTTCTACTAAAAACGCCATAGTTATCGCCCATCTTATGTCATGCCCATTCCCTGCGCGTGATAGTGGCTAACAACTTAAGAATTGTCCGTTAATTCCCAATAGCCCTTGTTAATTAGTGTAGCCAAAAGATCAAAAAATGCACCATCCGGCTTATAGGTTTCTACGAATATATTGTTAACTGGCTCACCGACGAGTAAAGATAATAAAGGTGCCGTGTTATCTCCGGCGTAAGTAAAGCCTTCTGCATTGATAAAAAAGTGGAGTCCTGCGGTATCTTTATTGTCTAAAAACAATGGTCGACAGCCGGGCATACGGCATACCCGCTCCCCCGTGTTTACTGCTTCGACAACTGCTTGTGGCTGAATCAGCGTGGCGGGCACTTGTATAGGAAGTTGTTGATCGCTAAGCAGTCGCATTACCGACTGCTCCCACTGGGGCTGGTTGAGAGCGTCCAGAATCATTGACTTAAGCGTGCTTAGTTCAGACTGGGTAACCCGTCCAGGATGTCTGGCTGGCTGTCGGGTAGCATCGCTATAGCGCACATTATGGATGTTTTGCTCATCAAAAATATCCGGTAAGGCGTTCACCAACTGACGCTGGTCGGGGGCACGAAAACCGACTGAATACGTCAAACAATTATCTAGAGCGACGCCATCATGGGGCCAACCCGGCGGGATATATAAAATATCCCCAGGCTCTAATATCACATCAATAACCGGTGGGAAGGGGGCCACCTGGGCTAGCTGCGGATGTGGAAAATGTGTCTCGTGATTGCCCGGCCGGCCAACCTTCCAATGACGCCGGCCCTGGCCTTGCACCAGGAATACATCATACTGGTCCAGATGTGGGCCCACGCCGGCATCCGGCGTAGCATAGCTGATCATCAAATCATCCATGCGCCAGTACGGTACAAAGTTAAATGCTTCCATAAGCTCTGCCGCCTCGTCTATATAGCGGTCTACGCCCTGTACCAATAGCGTCCATGCGCCCTGGCAGATAGCCTCAAAATCCTCAAACGGGCCATGCTCAATGCGCCACTGTTGCTGATGAAACTGAATAATACGGCTATCAACTTCCTCCAGCTCGCTGAGCCCGGCAAGATCATGTTCATCAAGAAAATCGTCGAAACCGGGAAACCCCTGACGAATTACCATAGGCTGTTGCTGCCAGTAATCGCGTAGAAAAATAGCTTTATCGAGTTGTAAATTGTGCACTGTTAGGAGGCTGCCGTTGTCTTTACAATAACGGCATTATACAAAAATTCAGGCGCTTTTGCGTTGAATATAGTGGCCGCTATATTCAGTATCCGAGCAGCGGGCGGGTTCAGCTGAAAATGCCCCTGTAACCTCTTCTTGTAAAATCCGGGCAGTGGCAGGGCAGGCTGTAATAACATCAGGAATTGAGTGTTGCTCAAGCCTGGCTGCCAGGTTGACGGTTTTACCCCAAATATCAAAATAGGGTTTATGCTGGCCAATAATTCCGCCGGTGACGCTGCCAGAAGCAATACCTATACGAATGCTAATATCGATATTCAGGCGCTGGCGAAGATTGGCGACTACATCAATAATAGCGAAGGCGAAATAACATAGCCGTATACTATTATTGCCCACCGGCGCCAGCCCCCCGTGTTGGGTGATAGGGATGCCGGTAGCAGCCATATACTGATCGCCATTGGTTTTGATTTTTTCTACACCAAACTTATTCGCGATATGGTCGAATTCGCGATACAGGTTGTTTAGTATGGTTACCACTTCATCATCATTCAGTTTTTTACTTAGTTGGGTGTAGCCCTGTAAATCGGCAAATAGCACACTGACATTATCCAGCTTACGGGTTTCACCAATTTGCCAGTAGCTGCCAGGTTTGTCCGGGTCAGCGGGCAGCAAACTGGCAATAAGCTTGTCCTGGTGTATGCGGTGATGGGTGGCGTGGCTATGGCTTCGGCGGATAGCACGTAGAAATAACAAGCTGACAACCCCCAGAATTACTCCATTCATGAAGCGTATCGATTCCCACACCGGCCCCTGCGGTAAAACAATAAATAACTCGGCTACCAGAAACGCTAGCAAACAACCCGTTTCGGCCAGTCGCTGTAGCTTTGGTTCATCCGGGCGAAAGAAGTAGTCACAACCAACCATGGAAAGTAGAAGAAAATACTGCATGCCATTTTCTTGTTGCCATAGGATTGAGGTCGTCGTGAAGGTCGAGACTAATGCGATTAGAAATAATCCACGTACCTGTCGAAACGCGGTATCTGAATGACGACGACTTAAAAATAGGGTGGCAGTAAAAAACGCGGCGTGTAGGGTGAAATTAGACAATACCAGTGTGCTGGTTTCACCCGCAATGTACTCTAAATATAGTGAATACGAAACCAGTGCAGTTAACGCAGCAAAACTGATATTGGTGATAAGGCGGGTGATACCCGCCTGGGATTTTAAAGCATTTACATACACAGCGTAACGTCATCCATAAATAAGAGGGCCGGTGCAATATTACCTGGCCCCCGGTGCTGTATTTATTATAGGCCCTGTTCCGTGGGTCTAACTAAATAAGCCTGTTTGAAGGCTACTCAGGTAACTGATCTACCAATCTTTGTGCATCCCCAATATAACTGGCCGGAGACAGTTTTTTCAACTCAACTTTGGTACTGTCTGGTAAGGCTAATGAATCGATAAACGTGCTAATGGCCTGCGCGTTCACCTTCTTGCCCCGGGTAAGCTCTTTAAGCTTTTCGTACGGTTTCTCGATTCCGTAACGCCGCATCACCGTTTGAATGGGTTCAGCCAGCAGCTCCCAGTTATTGTCTAACTCAGCCAACAAGCTGGCTTCATTCACTTCCAGCTTACTAATACCTTTTAATGTCGCCTGATAGGCAATAACTGCATAACCTACACCCACCCCAAGGTTACGTAATACAGTAGAATCAGTCAGGTCGCGCTGCCAGCGTGAGATGGGTAATTTGGTGGCCAGATGACTAAATATAGCATTTGCCAGGCCCAGATTGCCTTCTGAGTTTTCAAAATCAATCGGGTTAACTTTATGCGGCATGGTAGAAGAACCAATTTCGCCTGCTACTGTTTTTTGTTTGAAATGACCCATGGCTATGTAACCCCAAACATCCCGGTCAAAATCAATCAAAATAGTATTAAAGCGTGCTACTGCATCAAATAACTCCGCGATGTAATCGTGCGGCTCAATCTGTGTTGTGTATGGGTTCCAGGTTAGCCCCAGACTGGTAACAAAGGTTTGCGCAACATCGTGCCAGTCTATATCGGGATAAGCTGAGAGATGGGCGTTATAATTGCCCACAGCGCCGTTTATTTTGCCCAGTAAAGAAACCGCTGCAATCTGCTCACGTTGACGAATCAGGCGCATTGCCACATTCGCCATTTCCTTACCCATAGTGGTAGGGGTAGCAGGCTGACCATGGGTGCGGGCCATCATCGGCACATCGCGGTACTCTTTAGCTAACCGCTTTAATTCGCTGATAATTTTATCACAGTAGGGCAGGATGACCGTTTCGCGGGCCTCGGTTAACATTAAACCGTGGGAAAGATTATTAATATCTTCAGATGTGCAGGCAAAGTGGATGAATTCACTGATTGCATGTAGTTCGCTGTTGTTTGCGACTTTTTCTTTTAAAAAGTATTCCACCGCTTTAACGTCATGATTGGTAGTGCGCTCGATATCTTTAATGCGCATCGCATCGTCAACCGAAAAATCGGCCACTAGCGTATCCAGTAATGCAGTAGATTGCGGACTAAAGGCAGGAACTTCGCTAATTTGTTCATGTTGAGCTAATAGCTGTAACCAGCGGACCTCAACCTGAACACGGTATTTCAACAAGCCATACTCACTAAAAATACCCCGTAATGCTTCGCTTTTACTTGCGTAGCGGCCATCTACCGGGGAAATCGCGGTTAACTGGGACAGTTCCACCTTACATGCTCCTCACATTTAAATTAATCGCAGTGCTTGTGTAGCACTATCTACAATACGCTTACGGTTAAGCAAAATCTGGCGTCGCTGACCACCCATTTGACGCCACATTACCGCGGCGCGCACACCCGCCAAAAGCAAAGCCCTGACGCGGTGCTGATTGACCGGTTGGCGTAAGTGGTCAGGATTACCGGCTACCTGGATACGGGGAGCCAACGGGCTAACAATGTCAGAATATATACTGGCCAGTGAGCCTACAATTTGCGCATTATCGAAACTGACATGAGCTAACTGTCGTTGCACATGCGATATGCGCTCGCTTAATTCATTCAGCGCAGCTGGCTTACGCGACAACTTACGTTCCAGGCCCAGAATACTAGCAATATAGCGGGTTAACTCAGTATCTTTATTGCCTGATTTATCGGCTAACTGCGCCAGTAATGTCTGGTAGCCGATTTTAAGATTACTCAGGCTACCAAACACATGTTGCGGGCTATCCGGTTCAGTAACCAGAATACTTGACAGGCTTGCTTCAAACGCATCGTGATCGACATTTCCCTTCCGGGCAACCTGTTTGACCAATGCGGCGGCCTGGCAAACGCCTGCCAGGGCCAGATGTTGCTCTATTTTAGGATCCAGCATCAACGAATATAACTCTCAATAATAGCCCCGCCCAGGCAAACCTCGTCTAGATAGAACACGGCAGACTGGCCAGGAGTAACAGCCTTCTGCGGCTCGTCAAATATCACTTGTAAGGTATCATCGCCGGTAGGCGTAATCGTACAAGCAATATCATGTTGGCGATAACGGGTTTTAACGCTGGCGCTAAGAGGGGCGGTAAGGGGTTCACGGTTTACCCAGTGCAGCTGCTTTGCCACCAGTCCGTTTGAATACAGGCGCGGGTGATCGGCACCTTGGCCAACAATTAGTACATTGCGGCTAACGTCTTTATCCACGACATACCAGGGCTCATCACCAAATTCAGCTAAACCGCCAATATGCAGACCTTTTCGTTGCCCCAGCGTGTGATACATTAACCCTTCGTGCTGGCCTATCGGTTGGCCCTCAGCCGTTTCAATAGTGCCAGGTTGGGCGGGTAAATACCGGGACAAGAAGTCTTTAAACTTGCGTTCACCGATAAAGCAAATACCGGTAGAATCTTTTTTGTCTGCAGTAACAAGGCCTTGCTGCTCAGCAATACGGCGTACTTCAGGCTTTTCTATATCGCCAACCGGGAACAACGTTTTAGCGATATGCTCATGACTTAGCGTATACAAAAAGTAGCTTTGATCTTTGTTGGTATCCAAGCCACGTAACATCTGCCATTTGCCATCCACCAAGCGCCGCTGAACATAATGACCGGTGGCAATGTAATCTGCGCCAAGGTCTTCTGCAGCGAACTCTAAAAACGCTTTAAACTTGATTTCTTTGTTGCACATGATATCCGGGTTTGGCGTGCGGCCGGCTTTGTATTCGGCTAAGAAATACTCAAACACATTATCCCAGTACTCAGCCGCAAAATTAATTGTGTGAAGATATATGCCGAGTTTGTCGGCTACGGCTTGCGCATCTGCCAAATCATCTGCAGCAGCACAATATTCGTCATTGTCGTCTTCTTCCCAGTTTTTCATAAATAACCCCTCTACCTGGTAACCCTGCTGTTGCAGCAAGTAGGCAGATACCGAGGAGTCAACGCCGCCGGACATACCGACGATCACTTTTTGCTTTGCGGGGGCCTGGGGGCTGGAAGTAGATTCTGTCACCGTTTTCTCTTCACTCATTGCGCTATTGGTTTAAAGGTCGCGAATTCTAGCAGAAATAAGCGCTTTTGGCACCTGGTTAACAGGGCAATGAAAGTCAGCTGTTAAGGCTATTTTCAACCATCTTATTACAATTGAAATTGCAGGTACTCTCCATTATTAATCCCGTCTATTGTCCAGCTTCCCACCCGGTAACGAACCAGGCGAAGGGTAGGGTGGCCCACGTGGGCGGTCATTCGGCGCACCTGTCGGTTACGGCCTTCGGTTAATGTGATACTTAGCCAGGTGGTGGGGATATGCTGACGATAACGGACCGGCGGATTTCGCGCCCATAGATCGGGTTCGGCCATACGTTGTACTTTGGCTGGCGCCGTCATACCGTCTTTAAGCTCCACGCCTTCTTGCAATCGGTCAATAGCCCGGTTATCCGGAACGCCCTCGACCTGGGCCCAATACGTTTTACTGGTTTTAGCTTCCGGGTTAGCCAATTTATGCTGTAACTTACCATCATTGGTTAACACCAGCAGACCTTCTGAATCCCGGTCCAGTCGGCCAGCAGCATATACCTCAGGAATGGGGATATAGTCTTTGAGAGTTTTTCTGCCTTCACCATCGGTGAACTGGGATAACACATTAAAAGGCTTATTAAACAAGACGATACTTGGTGGGCTGACAGACATAATATTCTCAGGCAGATAACATTGGAAACGAAGTCTACCAGAGTTGCGCGGGTGAGGCTGCCCCGCGGGTGACTATTCGTAAAACCTTGTTGTATGTCAGTATCTTGTCGGTGCAACCACCGATCCGGCAGGATAAGACAATGGTATGACTTGTAACTCCGCTTTTCGTCCTTATACTAATGGACGCGGCATTTTTTGCCCGGTTTGCTGATATATAACGTAAGTTACTCTGTCATGGGTCGAGGCGGAACATTCTTGCAGGGTCAGCCTTACAAACCGTGTCATAAGAATGCCTGTAGACGCGCTTCTCCAGGGAGCTTATATACCCTGTGATGTAGCGCACCCAATGGACTAATTACGGTAAGTTTACCGCAAACTTTGAGGTATATAATGACCAAAGCCAAGTCGACTATCGTCTATACCAAGACCGACGAAGCGCCAATGCTGGCGACCTACTCGTTACTTCCGATTATCGAAAAATTCGCTGGTGCAGCAGACATCGATATCGAGTTGAGTGACATTTCTCTGGCTGCCCGCATTCTGGCCAACTTCTCTGACTATCTGTCTGACGATCAAAAGGTACCCGATGCGTTGGCACAGCTTGGTGAATTGACCCAGGACCCGAACGCAAACATTATTAAACTACCCAATATCAGTGCGTCAATCCCTCAGCTTCGCGCCGCTATTAAAGAGCTTAATGCAAAAGGTTACGCGGTACCTGCTTTTCCTGAAGATCCGCAAACTGATGAAGATAAAGATGTTCGCGAACGCTACGGAAAAATATTAGGCAGTGCGGTAAATCCGGTATTACGGGAAGGTAATTCTGATCGCCGTGCGCCAACAGCTGTTAAAAATTACGCTCGCAAATATCCTCATTCAATGGGTGAGTGGAGCCAGGCGTCTCGCTCTCACGTAGCGCATATGCGCGGTGGCGACTTTTACTCAAGCGAAAAGTCTACCACGGTAGATAAAGACGGTTATGTCTCGATTGAATTTACTGACAAGCAGGGGAATAAAAAAACCCTCAAGCCGCGGGTTGATTTGTTAGCTGGCGAAGTTATCGACGGCATGTACATGAGCAAAAAAGCGCTGTGCGAATTCTTTGAAGAACAAATTGAAGATGCCAAAGAAGCGGGCGTATTATTCTCGCTGCACGTAAAAGCGACCATGATGAAGGTCTCTCATCCAATTGTATTTGGACATTGCGTAAAAGTATTTTACAAAGAACTGTTTGATAAGTGGGGCGACCTGTTCGATGAGCTTGGTGTCAACCCTAACAATGGTTTAGGCAGTGTTTACGATAAAATTGAGAGCCTGCCTGAGTCCCAACGTTCAGAAATCCAACGCGATATCAATGCTTGCTATGGTAACCGTCCACCCATCGCGATGGTAAATTCAGACAAAGGTATTTCTAATCTGCACGTACCCAGCGATGTCATTGTCGATGCTTCAATGCCAGCGATGATCCGTAATTCGGGTCAGATGTGGGGACCGGATGGAAAAGCGCATGATACCAAAGCGGTGATTCCAGAAAGCACCTATGCGACCATTTATCAAGAAGCCATTAATTTTTGTAAAACCCATGGCGCATTTGACCCAACCACTATGGGTACAGTACCCAATGTGGGGCTGATGGCGCAAAAAGCAGAAGAGTATGGCTCGCACGATAAAACGTTTGAGATGGAAGCTGACGGTAAAGTGCAGATAGTCGATCAGGACGGCAATGTTCTGATGGAACACGATGTGGAAGAAGGCGATATCTGGCGTATGTGCCAGGCCAAAGATGCACCGATTCAGGACTGGGTAAAACTGGCCGTGACCCGTGCACGGCAGTCTGGTATGCCCGCGGTATTCTGGCTGGATGAAGAACGTGCTCATGACTCCCAGTTAATAGAAAAAGTACAACGGTATTTGAAAGATCACGACCTTAACGGCCTGGATATTCAAATTATGTCACCGGTTCGCGCTATTCGTTATAGTATGGAACGGGCAATCCGGGGCTTAGATACTATTTCTGTTACCGGCAATGTGCTGCGTGACTATCTGACCGATTTATTCCCCATTATTGAATTAGGCACCAGTGCCAAAATGCTGTCTATTGTGCCATTGATGGCTGGTGGCGGGTTGTACGAAACCGGTGCAGGTGGTTCAGCGCCTAAACATGTTCAACAGTTTGTAGAGGAAGGCCACTTACGCTGGGATTCGCTAGGCGAATTTTTAGCGTTGGCGGTATCTTTTGAAGATGTGGCAATTAAACATGGTAACGGTAAAGCAAAAATTATCGGTACCGCGTTAGATCGTGCTACTGAAAGCTTACTGAATAATGGTAAATCACCACAGCGTAAAGCTGGCCAGTTAGATAACCGCGGTAGCCATGTCTGGTTAGCGCTATACTGGGCACAGGAAGTCGCCTCGCAAACCGAAGATAAAGAGCTGGCTACGACATTTGCTGATATTGCACAGCAACTTGAAACCAATATGGACAAGATTCTGGAAGAGATTGATGCTACCCAGGGTCATGAACAGCAAATTGGCGGTTATTACTATCCAGATACAGACAAGGTTTACAATGCCATGTCTCCGAGCAAAACATTGCACGGTATTTTAGGATAAGTTTGCCCCTGATGTAGTGGCTTTATCCCTTAATAAAACCACGAGTATAAAACCCGGCCCCCGCGCCGGGTTTTTTGTTAGGCATTTTGCCGCTTTATGGCGCATCTGCACCAAGCCTGCGCACTACGTTGCGAATTCTTCGTGGTAAATGTTGTACCAGCGCGCAGTATAAAAATTTTCTTTAACTGCTAGCGAGCAGTAGAAATGTTATGTATTGGCAAATCAAACCTGCACAAACGAACGACGAGACAAGCTAACCTGGCCCGCATTTACAGGGCCCAAAATTAGTTGCAGCTGGCAGCCATTCAACTTCGTCAGCGCTCACTGAAATTTTACATGAGCCAAACCAAGCCTGTGCAAGACACCCACCGCAAAATGGCAAGGGGAGTTTTTAAGATAGCCCCTAAGACACCCATAGCAAATTACCGAGAGGCGACCCTCCCATATCGGTATTACCACTCCCCAGGCTGGGACAGGAGTATAGCTATATAGCGAGCTTGGATGACAGCCATGGAAGTTCCCACTAATTGTCACGCCAGGGCATAAAAAATATCTAAGACACCCACAGAAGTTCTTAAAGAAAACGTTCCTAAACTTCCAAAGAAACCTGTGCAAGACACCCACCGCAAAAAGGTAAGGGGAGTTCTTAAGATAGCCCCTAAGACACCCATAGCAAATTACCGAGTGCCGGTACCAACAAATGGCTATAACCAATCATCAGACCAGGGATAGGAGTATGTCTATATCGTGAGCTTGGAAGACAGCCAGTGCATAAAGAATATTTAAGGGACCCACGAATGTTCTTAAAGGAGACGTTTTTAAGACTTCCCTAGCAGACCGCAAAAGGCTATAGAGAAACCTGTGCAAGACACCCACCTCAAAAGGTAAGGGGTGGTCCGAAGATAGCCCCTAAGACACCCATAGCAAATTACCGAGTGCCGGTACCAACAAATGGCTATCACCAATCATCAGACCAGGGATAGGAGTAGAGCTATATCGCGAACTTGGAAGGCAGCCATGGAAGTTCCTACTAATCGTCACGCCAGGGCATAAAAAATATCTAAGACCCCCACAGAAGTACTTAAAGAAAACGTTCTTAAGACTTACATAGCAGGCCGTAAAAGGCTGTAGTGCAAAACTCCGGCCTTACCATGTACGAAACGCCAGAAACCTTCCTGCTGGTAGGTAGGCCGATGATACAAGTTAGCTACGAAAATAGTGAGCAGGGCGATGGCTTCATGCAGGCTATAACCGAATATTCTATGACTAGTCGCAGCTACCCGTTAAATAGCCTGTAGAAAGGCTATTGCTACAAATAATAAATAGGCTTAGGGGAGTCAGGCATTACTAATGGGGATAATGAGAAGAAATGCGTCCAAACTGGCTGGGCACCGGGCAGATGACGCCCATAAAAAAGGCTTTTGACTAACAAATGTCAGAGAAAAGCCCTTTTGGATATTAAGGTGTTAGGTATTAACGCTCTGGTTCTTCGTCAAGCAATCCGATATTTTCGGCGTGGAGTCCTTTGGGGCCCTGCTGAACCTCAAAAGTAACATCCTGTCCTGCTTTTAACGAACGATATCCTTCCATCTGGATGGTTGAATAGTGAGCAAAAATGTCTTCGCCGCCGTCTTCCGGGACGATAAAACCAAAACCTTTTGCGTTGTTAAACCATTTAACTTTACCAACCGCCATACTTCGACTTCCTCTTAATCCTTGAACTCACAGAGTTATGCCCCCACAATAGGTTTTAAGGGCAACTATGACTATATGCGTCACTTCACATAGCCATAACTAAACTGTAGATTTTTTAAACACTGAATGTCAAGCGTAAATTAGCAGAATTAATCTAAGCGAAAAAATTCAGCGTAATATACGCTAAGGCACTATCCTATTACTATGAGCAGAGACAACGCGATCAGTATCGAAAAAGAAAAACTCAGAGAAGCGCAGCGCAAGAAAACGCAGCCGCCTCCAATGTATAAAGTGTTGTTAAACAACGACGATTACACCCCGATGGATTTCGTGGTCGAAGTACTTGTGCATTTTTTCAATATGGACGCTGAGAAAGCCAATCAGACTATGTTAACCGTGCATTATCAAGGTAAGGCTGTTTGTGGCATATATACTGCAGAAATTGCTGAAACCAAGGTTATGCAGGTGAATCAGTACGCACGTAAACACCAACATCCACTTATGTGCACCATGGAACAGGCGTAAGTCAACTAACTATAGGGCGAGCGATATGTTGAATAAAGAATTAGAGCAGACACTCAATGAAGCATTTGTGTTTGCCAGAGAACACCGCCACGAATTTATGACAGTTGAACATCTGCTACTAGCATTGATGGACAACGCTTCTGCCCAGGAAGCCCTTAAAGCCTGTGGTGCCAACATTGATGCAATCAAAAGTGAATTGATTGAGTTTGTTAAAGACACCACGCCGCTGATTCTGGAAGACCAGGCCAGTGAACGGGAAACTCAGCCCACTCTGGGCTTTCAGCGTGTTCTTCAGCGCGCGGTATTTCATGTTCAGTCGTCGGGTAAAGACGAAGTAACTGGCGCTAATGTGCTGGTAGCCATTTTTAGTGAGCAGGAATCACAGGCAGTATATATTCTGAAAAAATCAGATGTTACCCGTCTTGATGTCGTCAACTTTATCAGCCATGGGGTGAGTAAAGCAGAAGACGAAGAAGCACCAGGTCACAACGATGCTACCGAAGAAGGCAGTGATGGCGATGAAAATGGCTCTGCGTTAAGTAAATATGCAACTGATCTTAACCGCCATGCCAAAGAAGGTAAAATCGACCCGCTGATTGGCCGCGACTCAGAACTTGAACGTACCATTCAGATTCTTTGCCGCCGCCGTAAGAACAACCCCTTGCTAGTGGGTGAAGCAGGCGTCGGAAAAACAGCCATCGCTGAAGGCCTGGCCTATCGTATTGTAAATGACGATGTCCCTGAGGTGATTGCACAAAGTACCGTCTACTCACTCGATTTAGGCGGCTTATTGGCAGGCACAAAATACCGCGGTGACTTCGAGAAGCGTCTGAAATCTATTCTTAAAGAACTCAGTAAAGACGAGCACGCTATACTGTTCATTGATGAGATCCATACCATCATTGGCGCAGGCGCGGCATCAGGTGGGGTAATGGATGCGTCGAATTTACTTAAACCGAAACTTAGTAGCGGTGAACTACGCTGTATTGGTTCTACCACCTATCAGGAATACCAAAGTATTTTTGAAAAAGACCGTGCTTTAGCGCGCCGGTTTCAAAAAGTGGATGTGGTTGAGCCCAGTGTAAGTGATACCACTAAAATCTTGTTGGGGCTAAAAGAGCGTTACGAAGAGCATCATAGTGTGCGATTTACCCGTAAAGCATTGCAAGCTGCAGCTGAGCTCTCTGCTAAGTACATTAACGAACGTCACTTACCCGATAAAGCCATTGATGTTATGGATGAAGCAGGGGCTAGCCAGCGCTTGCTACCGCAGTCTAAGCGGAAAAAGACCATCAATGTAGCGGAAATCGAACAGATTATTGCCAAGATGGCCAGAATTCCTGAGAAATCTGTTTCAGCCTCTGACAAAGAAGTGCTCAAAAACCTGAGTCGCGATCTCAAGATGATGGTGTTTGGTCAAGACCAGGCAATAGAGACGCTAACCAACGCTATTCACCTGTCTCGTTCGGGCTTGGGTAATGAAACTAAGCCAATTGGTAGTTTCCTGTTTGCTGGGCCAACTGGGGTAGGTAAAACGGAGGTCACCCAGCAGTTGGGCAAAATCATGGGCGTAGAGCTTGTCCGCTTTGATATGTCTGAGTACATGGAGCGCCATGCGGTGAGCCGGTTAATTGGTGCACCTCCTGGTTATGTAGGGTTTGACCAGGGCGGTTTACTTACTGATGCTGTGATTAAAAATCCGTACTCAGTGGTGTTACTCGATGAAATTGAGAAAGCCCACAGTGATATTTACAATATTCTGCTGCAAGTGATGGACCACGGTACGCTGACGGATAATAACGGCCGCAAAGTGGATTTCAGAAATGTGGTTCTGGTGATGACTACTAACGCCGGAGTACAGGAAACAGTACGTAAATCCATCGGCTTTAAGCAACAGGACCACAGCCACGATGCGATTAGCGAGATCAATAAGATATTCTCGCCTGAGTTTCGTAACCGGCTAGACGGCATCATTTGGTTTAACCATCTTGACTCTGAAATCATTCTTCAGGTGGTCGACAAATTCATTATTGAATTACAGGCTCAGCTTGATGTGAAAGGCGTGTCGCTGGAAGTTACTAGCGAAGCTCGAGCATACCTGGCCGAGAAAGGCTACGATCGTTCAATGGGAGCCCGTCCTATGGCACGCTTAATCAAGGATGAAATCAAGCGCGAACTGGCGAATGAGTTATTGTTCGGCGAGTTGGCTAAAGGCGGTAATGTGAAGGTGGACCTGGATGATGATAAGCTTACCTTCGATTATTCTGGTGTAGCATCTCAACACGAGCAAACTGAATCGAACTGATTCAGTTTGTAAGATAACCATCTGCACCCATAAAATAAAAACCCGGCATTAGCCGGGTTTTTGCTTATCAGGTGTCAAGATTCTTACTTACTGATATTATCTCGCGCGATACACGATACGGCCTTTCGTCAGGTCGTAGGGTGTCATCTCTACGGTGACCTTATCACCTGTCAGGATACGGATATAGTTTTTACGCATTTTTCCGGAGATGTGCGCAGTTACCACGTGACCATTTTCTAGTTCAACGCGGAACATTGTGTTAGGAAGGGTATCCAGTACCACACCTTCCATTTCAATAGAATCTTCTTTTGCCATGTAAAGCAGTTACCTCAGTAAGTCAAAATTTTGCCGCGCAGACCTTAACTAATTTAGCGCGCTGTGTAAAGTTCAAAGATCAATTTTATCGCTACTTTGCCATTTATTCTGCAAAAAACGTTCATTTGGGGCAAATTTGCGTTTGTAATTCATCTTATTACAATTATCTATTTGATAGCCCAAATAAAGATATGTTTTACCAGACTGCCTGGCGTGTTCTATCTGCTGTATGATCATCCAGCTACCTAACGAGTGATAACCCGGGTCAGGATCAAAGAACGTGTATAGCGCCGAAAAGGCCTGATGATCACTGCCGTTATCAATATCATCGGTGACCGCTACAGCAATTAAGGTCTCGCCATCGTAAGCTTCAATGAACACCGGTTTTTTCCAGGCACACATAATAAAGCTATCGAATTGCTGTCGGCTAGGTGGGTACATTGTACCATCAGCATGGCGCTGGATGATATAGCGTTCGTAAAGTGGATAGTACGCCTCGCCGGGCTGGCTGCTTAATCGCGTAGTCAGATGGCGGTTTCGCTTAATTAAACGTCGTTGGCTTTTGCTAGGCGCATATTGCGTCACCAATACACGGATAGATTGACAAGCTGTGCATGCCGGACAGTGAGGTCGATAAATTTGTTCCCCACTACGCCGGAAACCCGCTTGAATAAGCTGGCCATAGCGCCAGGAAAAATCCTGGTCTTTTTCAGCGTATACCAGCAGTTGTTCATGCTCATCTTCCAGATAACTGCAATTAAAGGTTTGTGTAATCCCAAACTTCATAGGGTAATAACCTGCTTCTGCCAATGCTGTTGATAGCGTGGCGAAATACTACCGTTATTATCCAGCATGGTATTATGCTGGCTAAGGCGCGAAATAAATTCAGTTCTGCGCAATGTACTGGCGCCCAGACTGCTTAAATGCTCTGTGGGCAACTGACAATCAATAAAAGCCAGCTCATTACGTAGCATATGCTTTACCAATGCGTACATTGCAAGCTTAGACGTGTTTGGCGCAATATGGAACATAGATTCCCCACAAAACACCGCTCCCACCGCCACGCCGTATAGGCCGCCAACTAACTTATTGTGGTCATCCCACACCTCCACCGAGTGAGCCATGCCAGCATCGTGCAAGCGCTGATACGCCAATAACATTTCTTGGGTGATCCAGGTATCGTGGCTAATCCTGTTACTGCCAGGGCTTTTGCGGGCAATACTCGCACACTGTTGTATAACCTCAGCAAAAGCGTAGTTCATGGTTACCGTGTGACGTTGCTGGCGCGCCAGTTTCCGTAAGCTTTTAGACGCCTTAAATTGTGCCGGTTCGATGATGGCGCGGGGATCCGGTGACCACCATAGCAGCGGTTCCTGATCACTAAACCACGGGAAAATCCCTTTAGAATAGGCTTCAAACAACCGCCTTACACTTAATGAACCACCAAACGCTAATAACCCATTAGGGTCGTTCAGGGCCTCGCTAACAGGAGGAAAGGGTGTATTCTCGGCCAGGTAAGGTAGTTCTATCATAAAGTTGTTGAATACCGATATGTAAAGTAGCTGGGGCAGGGTATCGTGAATACGCTTTGTTGTAGCATAAAGCGCGTTGTCGAAGGAGGCAAGGGGGCTAATACATCGCCGGCTAAGGTAAACTATACCCAATATAGCAAAAAGGATATGCCGCTACCGGAACGGCATACCCCTAAAGAGATGTTGCTAGCCGGGTACTACCACTGGTCAGCGTGGGAGCCATCCAGAAATTTCTCTGCATCTAAGGCTGCCATACAACCGGTACCGGCCGAGGTAATCGCCTGACGATATACATGATCTGATACATCGCCAGCAGCAAACACACCTTCCACACTGGTTTGTGTGGCATTGCCCTGCAATCCACTGTTAACCGTAATGTAGCCGTCTTTCATATCAAGTTGACCGGCAAAAATATCCGTATTGGGTTTGTGCCCAATGGCTATGAATAAACCCATAACATCAATTTCTTCTTTAGTTTCGCCCTGCGTTTCAGCAATACGTACTTTGGTTACACCCATTTCGTCACCTATCACTTCATCAAGGGTGCGATTAAGATGCAATACCACATTGCCGTTTTCCGCTTTGTCGCGAAGACGTTGCTCAAGAATCTTCTCACTTCTGAACGTATCGCGACGGTGAATAACGTGTACTTCAGAAGCGATATTAGATAAATATAGGGCTTCTTCTACTGCGGTATTACCGCCACCCACTACCGCTACTTTCTGGTTGCGGTAGAAAAAGCCGTCACAGGTAGCACAGGCAGATACGCCTTTGCCCTTAAACGCTTCTTCAGATTCCATACCAAGGTATTTAGCTGAAGCACCAGTGGCAATAATTAAGGCATCGCAGGTATAAATGCCAGAGTCGCCATAAA
Source organism: Salinimonas sediminis (assembly GCF_003429285.1). Taxonomy (NCBI): domain Bacteria; kingdom Pseudomonadati; phylum Pseudomonadota; class Gammaproteobacteria; order Alteromonadales; family Alteromonadaceae; genus Salinimonas; species Salinimonas sediminis. The sequence goes on along the minus strand of NZ_CP031769.1, from coordinate 2,456,562 downwards.
GGGTAAAGGGGCGTTTAGTCAAATCGGTTTTATTGATATGATCAAATACAATTTCCGTATTAAATTTCTCAGCGTGCTTTTGCATCCGTACCATCAAATCGGGTCCGGTGAGCCCTTCAGGATCGCCTGGCCAATTCTCAACTTCGGTTGTTGTGGTAAGTTGACCACCTTGCTGAATGCCCGTAACCAATACCGGATTAAGGTTAGCACGTGCCGCGTAGACCGCAGCTGAATAGCCTGCCGGGCCTGAGCCCAGAATTAACAGACGTACATGTCTGGTCTCTGCCATATTGTTCTCCAGTTACACCCCTGGGGCAGGGGAGTTAGTTTGTGTTTGTCTTTATTTGGGCGAATTATTCACATTCAATAGCCATAACGCAAATGCAAGATCTCAGAATCACATTTCAATATTGTTAATCACAGGATTGAGCTATACTTCTTGCAAACTGGTATTATATAGCACAGTTAGCTGAATAAGCAGGGTGGCTAAGCTGTGGTCGCCCGGTATGGTGGGTAGGTTACTCGGTCTACAAAGAGCGCATTTAACCGGTTTCAGGTCTCTTGGTGGGTCTGTTTTATCAGCATAATCTAGCGGTTCGATTTAGCGTCAGTTACGCTATGTAAGAGGTAAGTTATGGCACTTTCAGTAATAAGTATGTTTCGTCAGGGACACAAGTATATGAATACATGGCCTATGAAAAAACAGCTGTATGCTTATTTCCCCGAATGCAAAGTTATCTCTGCCACGCGTTTGGCGATTACCACAATGCCGCCTATAGCGGTAGTCTCTTGTGCAATGCTACTGAACACCTTTGGCGCGGATTATCTGCCGCAAACTATCGCCATTGGTGCGTTCTTTTTAAGCTTGCCGTTACAGGGGCTATTATGGCTCGGCCACCGTTCTAATCAAGCATTGCCGCCGGCGCTTAAAAATTGGTATAGAGAAATCCATTCCAAACTTCAGCAGGAAGGGTGTAGTGTGCATTCCTTTAAATCTCAGCCGAAATATAAAGAACTGGCCGCCTTACTAAAATCGGCATACGAACAACTTGATCAGGTTTTTACCCGGTCGTGGTTTGATTAACCTCATTTGAAGTTAACCCGCAAAAAAATCATAAAAAACAGGCCGCGATGGCCTGTTTTTTTATTTGGTCGGTAACATTAATCGGCTGGTCGGTATCTATTAACGCGGCTCAAATAGAATTGTGCCGCTAAACAGGCTCTAGCGTCTGCTTACACCGGCGACAATAGTAACTTTGTTGTTGACGTACAACCTTGTTATGGCGGCGCACAGACAGCTCAACAGGCCCACATTTGCAGCGGTAGGCGTAGGTTGTTAACTGCAAAGGGGTTAGGTCAAATGAGTGAGTCACCCGTGCCGGTACCCCAAAGGTTTCTTCCATCATCTTCTGCCACTGAGGGCCGTGGGGCCGTACCCGCCCATAATGCTGATGAACCAGAATATGACACAGTTCATGCACGACTACCTGGGAAAAAAAGGCCTCACGGTTGTGGGCAAATAACACCGGGTTAAAGTTAATTCTGTTTTGAGTCAGATTAGCACTGCCGGCATTTTTCCCCGCCCGTCGCCAGCTGATAGCCGGACGTTTGAACCGCACGTTATAAGCCTTATTGGCCTGTTGTAGTAACTCATCGATGATGGCGTTAACCTGCTGCTTATCGGTCTGACTAAGTGGCTGAATAGCCGGTGTAGCGTGGTCGGGCTCGTTGAATCGTTTCATAGCGTTAAACAGTTGGTTATGCATGTAGTACGGCAGGCTGAAGCGTTCGCTGCCTATTAAAATGCCATTGTAGCGTATGCCCTAAGGCAGGTCAGCTTTAGTTCGGCTTGCAAAGCAGTAGGCTACATGTTTTGCGTACTGCGCTATCACCGTATCATAGAAAGGCTATAGCGACCGTAGCCAGGGTGATATACCCATCGCCCGGTTTTATTTCAATAGCCGGCCAGTATCGAACTACATAAAGCAAAAAAAATGGCCGCCACATTAGGTGGCGGCCAGCTCAATAAGTTTACTGCTTTACCAGTAAATCACCCAGCCCTGCCAGCGGGCATTAATGCACCTTACACTGTAAGCACATTATATAAACACCCATGGGATCATTTAATTTACTTACCGTATTGTATTCGCTAAGTACCTGCTTAACCATACCCATTAACGGTGTGTTGTTTTCCGCAAACTGCGATTTGGCAGCCCATACTACCGCTTGACCAAAAAACTCTTTCCAGAATTGCTCTTGCGGGCTTAGTTTATGGTGTTCATACACAACATCGTATTCTTCCAGTTCGGCAAACTGGGCCGCCGCTGCAATCGCATCGTTCAGGTCGCCCAGTTCATCAACTAAACCAAGCTCCTTTGCTTTGGTACCAATCCAAACCCGACCCTGGGCAATGTCGTCTACCTGCTCAGGTGACATATCGCGGTATTTCCCAACCATAGTAATAAACTTAGTATAGTTGCTTTCTACACTGCGCTGAAGAATGTCACCAAAGCGCGGATCAAGCTCGCGGGCAGGAGATAGCCCGGCAATTTCGGTAGAACCTACGCCGTCACTGTTTACCCCAAGGTAATCAAGGCTCTTTTCAAAGGTCATAAACATGCCGAATACGCCAATAGAGCCTGTAATAGTACTTTCAGAAGCATATATTTTATCCGCGGGGGCCGATATCCAATAGCCGCCAGAGGCCGCATAAGTTCCCATCGACACCACCACCGGTTTTCCGGCAGCCTGCAGTTCAAGCACTTCCTGGCGTATAACCTCGGAGGCAAATGATGACCCACCGGGGCTATCTACCTGCATCACCACGGCTTTTACACTCTCATCCATTCTGGCCTGCCGTAGTAAACGGGCTGTGCTATCGCCGCCGATGGTGCCGGCTTGCTGGTCGCCATCAAGAATTTCACCTTTCGCCACTACCACTGCCACTTTAGCGCCATCGGAGACAGACATATCGGGCATGGGCGGATTAATAACACGCAGATAATCGTAGAAAGAGGTGGTATTTACACCCATCTCGGTTTCATCACGGCCTACCAGAGCGGCCAGCTCTTCACGAATGTCACTGCGGGTTTTCAGGGCATCTACCCAGCCATTAGATAACGCGTACTGAGCAAAGTCGCCCTGCGCAGCATCGAATTTTTCTACCAGCACGTCGAGCTTTTCATCAAAGTTGCCTTCATCTAAGCCGCGCGCCGCTGCGACATCCTGTTTGTACTGTGCCCAATAGGTATCAAGCCACTCACGGTTGGCCTGTTTGGCGGCATCCGACATATCATTACGCAAAAACGGCTCTACCGCAGACTTGTAGGTACCTACCCGGAAAATATGAGTACTAACTTTTAATTTTTCCAGCATATCTTTGAAGTACAGGCCAAACCGACCATAGCCCTCAAGCAATAGTGCACCCATCGGGTTTAAATACACATGATCAGCATGCGCTGCCAGATAATACTGGTTCTGCGAGTAGTAATCGCCAATGGCATAAACCGGCTTTCCGGATAGTTTGAAATCATCAATAGCCTGACTGACTTCGCGCAGTTTATCCAACCCGCCACCTTCGAACTCTTTTAAGTCCAGAACCAGCGCTTTAATGCGCTTATCTTGCTTCGCATTACTGAGGATTTTCACTAAATCCCGCACCAACAGTTCAGGATTTTCCGGCTCATCGCCAAATGCTTCCTGCATAAACTGCTCGAACGGATCCACCGCCTCTTTCTCTATTACCAGCTGCCCTTTCAGGTTCATATACAGTGCACTATCCGGGCGCACCGAAACGGGCTTTTTATCGGCGCTAATGGCTATCAAAATAGCCACTACGATAAAAATAAATATAATATTGAAGAACAGTTTTCGACAAAAGTTGAGTACTGTCCATAGCCCTACAAAAAGGGATTTCGTCCAGCTTCCATTCGCTGCCATAATCGGTTTTACCTCTGAGAACGTCTTAGGTTAATGGTATAGAAACCCATCTGAATCGCTACTTAAAATTGTAATGAATTGTAATATAGCGGGCGATTTAAGGGATACCCCTAATCAGACCGGCATGGCAATAAAAGCGGTACAGCGTACTGTTGGCGCGTGAACGTGTTAGCCGTGTATAGCCGGTGTTGTAGCCCATCGACGATAAACCGTGTATCAACAGGTTAGTACCGCCCCGAATTGTTTCAGACCACACGGTAAAGGCGTCTGCAAACCGGCGAATTAGCTCCCGATAGCGGTAATCGAGCCACCTGTCGCCGGATGGCGGCGCAGATAAGTGTAAACGGTTGAGGTCTTTGCTTCAGGCCTTTCTGGAGGATGTAGGGGCCGTTAGCGGTTATTAGAGTTTCCCGCACTGCTTTCACCACGCTATATGCACACGGGCTAACGCCGGTATAGTCTACCGGGGCGCCTTTGATACTTAGCTGCCGGGCTTATTACAAGGGCTTATTACAAGGGCCTGTCACAAGGGCTTATCACAAGGGCCTATCACAAGGGCCTATCCCAAGGGCTCATCGCAAGATTGTTCAGCAACACTAGATCCTGTCAGCGGGGCTTCCCTACCTATTGGCTGGTGGTACCTAGCGGGTATTACACGTAATAGTGAAGAATGGATTGGTCCTTGGGGTAGATGCGTTGGGCGGCGGTGTTTTATGTTTGTCAGGCTTTGTCATATAGCAATAATAAAACCTATCACTATTAAAAATTGCGCCCGGCACGCGTTTACAGATAGATATTGCAAGTGGTGTGGGCGTCATATAAACAATACTGCCAACGATTTTTTAGCGCTGGCGCGCGCGCTTTGAAATAACTGAAAATCTCGGGCTCTAGCGCTGCGGATGGAAGGGAGTTTATACAGCAACAAACGGTGGTCTTTTTGCAATAGTCACCGTAGGATACAGCAATACAATATAGCTTAAATAACTGCTTCAATAACTGCTTAAATAACTCGACGGGAGAGTGAAATGGATGCCTTAGCGCTGCTTTTAGAACGCCGCTCACAACCGCGGCTATCCACCCCGGCCCCGGCCGGCGAAGCGCTGGAAAACATAAAACAGGCTGCGTTACGCGCACCTGATCATGGGGGGCTAACCCCCTGGCGATTTATCGTGTGTGAGGGCGGCGGTCTGAAACGACTAGGTTTGCTGTTTGAACAATCGGCGATAGAAAATGGTAAGTCAGCCAAAGAAGTTGAACGAGCGCCCCAGCTACCGCTGCGTGCACCTATGATCATAGTGGCGATTGCCCGTTACCAGGATAGCCCCAAAGTGCCGCGAATTGAGCAGGTAGCCTCGGCAAGCTGTGCGGTAATGTCAATGCAGATGGCGGCCCAGGCCCAAGGCTTTAACGGTATCTGGCGAACCGGGACATATGCTCAGTGTGAACTGGTGCGCAGTGAGCTAGGGTTAGCTGAAGATGACGAGCTGGTGGGTTTTTTATATTTGGGAACACCGGCAGTGCAAGCGCCACCCCCGGAAGCTAAAGCAGCCGAAGACTTTTTTGAACACTGGACATAATCGGTTTTAGTCGGACCATACATACAAAAAAACCGGAGCAGGGCAGGCCTGTTCCGGTTTTTATTTAGCAGAAATAATTAGTCTACTTTAACAATCTTCATCGCGTTAGTCGCACCAATTTTTTCCATTTCATCGCCATAGGTCAGTACCAGCGTATCGCCAGCTTGTACCTGGCCCAGCTTCTTAAGCGCATCAATAACATCATGCTTTAGCTGACCGGGTTCACAATCGCCAGAATCAAAGTATACCGGCTTAACGCCACGGAACAACGCCATCATGTTAAGGGTGTCCTGGTGCCGCGACATTGCAATAATAGGCAGGCGGGTGGTCATTCGTGACATCAGCTTTGGCGTATTGCCGCTTTCGGTCAATGCCACAATAGCGCGAATGCTAGGCAAGTGATTAGCAGCATAAACCGCTGATAATGCAATAGTTTCACTGACGGTGGAGAATATATCATCCATCCGGTGCTTAGACAGCTTGATGCTGGAATGCGTTTCAGCCCCTTCACATACGCGCGCCATTGCGGTAACGGTTTCTACTGGGAAGTTACCAGCGGCGGTTTCGGCAGACAGCATCACGGCATCTGTGCCATCAAGTACCGCGTTTGCCACGTCCATGACTTCCGCTCGGGTCGGCATAGGGCTGTCAATCATCGACTCCATCATCTGCGTTGCAGTGATAACAACCTTGTTCAGTTGACGAGAACGGGCAATCAATTTTTTCTGTACGCCAACTAACTCAGCGTCGCCAATCTCTACGCCCAGATCGCCACGTGCTACCATTACCGCATCAGAGGCACAGATAATATCGTCCATAGCTTCATCGGTTGCTACGGCTTCAGCGCGTTCGACTTTTGCACATATTTGCGCATGACAGCCCGCTGCAACTGCCAACTCGCGGGCGTAATTTAGATCCGCTCCGCTACGAGGGAAGGATACGGCAAGGTAATCTACCCCGATAGCCGCTGCAGTCTTAATATCTTGCTTGTCTTTATCAGTCAGAGCTTCAGCCGATAAACCACCGCCTTGGCGGTTAATACCTTTGTTATTGGATAGCTTACCGCCCACCGTAACTTTAGTATTTACCTTGCGGCCTGTAACGTCAGTAACTTCAAGCTGGATGCGGCCATCGTCCAGTAACAGGATATCTCCTGCTACGACATCGTCCGGCAATGCTTTATAGTCAATGCCCACGGCATTGATATCGCCGGCGTCGCGATCCATTTCTGCATCCAGCACAAATGGCGCCCCAACGGTAAGCTGTACAGCGCCGTCTTTGAACCGGGCTATGCGAATTTTTGGCCCTTGCAGGTCACCCAGGATGGCTACATACTTGCCCAGGTTTGCGGCTGCTTCACGCACACGCTTTGCACGTTCAATATGGTCTTCTGCTTGCCCATGAGAGAAATTCATACGCACAACATTGGCGCCAGCGGCAATAATTGCCTGAATCATTTCTAAGGAATCTGTCGCGGGGCCCAGAGTGGCAAGGATCTTTGTTCTTCTGCTCATATCAATATGTCACTTATCTGCTTAAGTTCTGATGAAAGGCGAATTGTGATCTTAACCTAAAGCGCAAGCAGTGTCCTGTCTTGCGTAATCACTTTCCGTAATTTTATTACAAAATAATAGACGAATCTTGCAGTTATGTGAATCTACGGCAGATAAATAAGCCAACTGGGCGTACCAGTTGCCAGTTATCAACTACCAAAAACTGCGGAAGGGGAAGGGCTTACGTGCACCATGAAAGCTAACGATAATGCTATATCGCCGTGGCTTTTGCCTATCTGGCTTCTCCAGGCCACATCTGTAAAAGCTTTGGCGTGGGACGATTTTCCTCGCAGGCGCTTCCTTATGCCTTGCGTACCTGATGTACATCGCTAAAGGGCGCCGGGGCACCGCATGCTGCCATATCCGGGCCCACGCCCCAGGGAGGGTTAATCCCGCTTGTCATATCGAGAGCCGCGCAGGGTATCTTTTACCCGTTTCAGGTTCTCGCGAAACTTATTCCCACGGCGCAAAGTGAAGCCTGTAGCCAGTACATCAACCAAAGTCAGCTGGGCGATTCTAGACGCCATAGGCATATACATATCAGTATCTTCTGGTACTTCTAACGACAATACATAGCTACACTCTTTAGCCAGAGGGCTGTCTGCAGACGTAATGCCCACTACCGTAGCATCGTTGTGCCGGGCGATTTGGGCAATTTCAACCAGGCTTTTCGTGCGGCCGGTATGAGAAAATAATACAACCACATCACCGTCGGTACAGTTCATGCAACTCATGCGTTGCATCAGGATGTCTTCAAAATACACCACCGGCACATTGAAGCGGAAAAACTTGTTTAAAGCATCATGCGCCACAGAAGCAGACGCCCCTAAACCGAAAAAGGAGATTTTCTGCGCTTGAGTAAGCAGATCGACGACCCGATTTACTAATTGGACATCAATAGACTGGCGCGCTACTTCAAGCGATGCCATGGTAGATTCAAAAATTTTGTTGGTATATTCCTGCGGCCCATCGTTTTCGTCAACATGACGGTTTACATATGGTGTACCATTTGCGAGGCTTTGGGCTAAATGTAATTTAAAATCCGGAAAACCTTTAGTGTCTAACCGCCGGCAAAAGCGGTTAACTGTGGGTTCACTGACATCCGACATTTTTGCCAGGGTGGCAATGCTCGAATGAATAGCAGTCTGTGGATTAGCCAGAATAACATCGGCAACTTTGCGCTCTGATTTGCTGAAAGCAGCCTTGCTCTGGGTGATTTTTTCAAGAATATTCATACGGCTCAAGCACTTAGTTTTATCAGGGGCCCTGTTCTTATGGTCTCTATACTACTGAAAGCATTCGTAGAGACAAGCGAAATGTAATTTTTTGACAACACTGGTTACAAATTGTGTGATCAAAACCTGTTTAAATGCCGAAATAGTAAGCACTGAAAGCAAAGTTGTAATTTTACTACATTTGGTGTTAACTATTGGGCAATACCATCAGGGAAACACTGTTTATTTGCCTTAATAAAGGGTTTCCCTACTACTTATTAAGAAGGTCGACAATATGGTAATGGATAATTCATTCGAACCCTGTGATTTTGTGCTGTTTGGCACAATGGGTGATCTTTCACGGCGCAAATTGCTGCCCTCGCTATACCAGCTTGAGAAAGCTGAGCTTATCCATCCGGAGACGACAATTATAGGTGTCGCCCGTCAGGACATGACCAAAGAAGAGTATATTGCTGAGGTCAAATCGAATATTGAAAAGTTCAGCGAAAAACAAGTATGCGGCGATACCTGGGAGCGCCTTAGCCAGCGTCTGGATTACATTCAGGTAGACATGAAAGAGTTGGAAAGCTACAAGCAATTGGATGCGGTAGTGGATCCTGAGCGTGTCATGGTATGTTACCTGGCCACCCCTCCTGCTATTTATGGGGATATCTGCCGAGGCCTGCACAGCTGTAATATCATTGATAGCAGTGTCCGGGTGGTCCTGGAAAAACCGATCGGGCATGACCTGGACTCTTCCAAGGTTATCAATAATCAGGTTTCTGAATACTTCAACGAATCCCAAATCTATCGCATAGACCACTATCTTGGTAAAGAAACAGTACTGAACCTGATAGCGCTGCGCTTTGCCAATTCTATATTTGCTACAAACTGGGACCACAACTGTATAGATCATGTACAGATTAGTGTTGCTGAGTCTGTTGGTATCGAAGGGCGCTGGGGCTATTTTGACGATGCCGGCCAAATGCGCGATATGGTGCAAAACCACCTGCTGCAAATTCTGAGTCTGGTGGCCATGGAGCCGCCGGCAACGTTAGATGCAGACAGCATTCGTGATGAAAAACTCAAAGTGCTTAAAGCACTGCGTCCGATTAACGCATCCAATGTAAATGATACCACCGTACGTGGACAGTACACGGCAGGGTTTGTAAAAGGGCAGGAAGTGCCTGGGTATCTTGAAGAAGAAGATGCCAACACCCGCAGCAAAACAGAAACCTTTGTATCTATCAAAGCAGAAATAGACAACTGGCGTTGGGCCGGGGTGCCATTTTATTTGCGCACCGGTAAGCGTATGCCCACCAAAGTGTCAGAGGTGGTGATTTATTTCAAACGTCAGCCGCATAACCTGTTTGGTGACAGTTTTAATAGTTTACCGCCAAATAAGTTGGTGATCCGGTTACAGCCTGATGAAGGTGTGGAAATTACTGTAATGAATAAAGTGCCCGGGCTTACCAGTTCAGGTTCTATGGATTTACAGAAATCAAAACTGAATCTGAGTTTTTCTGAAGCGTTCTCGGAAGAACGAATCCCTGACGCTTACGAAAAGCTGTTGTTAGAGGTCATGCTGGGTAACCAGGCGTTATTTGTACGTCGCGACGAGGTTGAGCAAGCATGGAACTGGGTTGACTCTATTCTGGAAGCCTGGAAGCACTCTGCAGAGCCGCCAGAACCTTACCAGGCGGGTACCTGGGGCCCGGTTGCCTCAATTGGTCTGCTGGCACGGGAAAACCGTAGCTGGTATGAAAGCAAAATGACGAAGAAGAAATAATATGGCACTGACACAGCAACACTTTGATAGCGCTGATGCGCTAACCGAACAATTTGCCACCACGTTAACCCGCCTTCTTAAAGAAGGTATTGATAAACGTGGCCGCGCCAGTCTGGTGGTTAGCGGTGGACGTACCCCGCTAGCCCTGTTTAAAACTCTGAGCGAAACTGAACTGGAATGGTCTAAAGTAGATATAACCCTGGCCGATGAGCGCTGGGTTGATGAGTCTGATGAGGCCAGCAATACACGTTTAGTTAAGCAAAACCTGATTCAAAATAAAGCCAGTGAAGCAAATTTTGTATCCCTTAAGACTGATCACAACGATGCAGCTGACGGGATAGCCGAAGCCGAGTCTCGTTTGTCGAGTCTGACCCAACCGTTCGATGCACTTATTCTGGGCATGGGCGAAGACGGCCATACGGCGTCGTTATTCCCTTGCTCTGCGCAAGTTGAAGATGGCTTAAACATGTCCAGCGGCAAAATTTGTATTGCCGTGCAGCCAACCACAGCGCCACATCAGCGAATTTCGTTAACGCTGCCTGCGCTACTGAATAGCCGTAATATTTTTATCCACCTGACCGGCGATGCGAAAAAGCGTGTACTGGAAGAGGCGATAGCCAACGATACTGAGCTGGATAAGCCTGTTACTGCCGTGGTCAACCGGGCCCCTGTTACCTTGATGTGGGCACCATAGGAGTTACTGATGAACAATCAAATCGCTGAAATCACCCAGCGTATTATCGAGCGTAGTAAAACGACTCGTAAAGCGTATCTGGATAAAATTGACCATGCCAGACGCCAGGGCCCGCATCGTGGGGTACTGTCTTGTGGTAACCTGGCCCACGGCTTTGCTGCCTGTGGTACCGAAGATAAGTCTGACTTGCGGAGTATGACCAAAGCAAATATTGCTATTGTGTCGGCTTATAACGATATGTTATCGGCGCACCAACCGTACGAAACCTATCCGGCAATTATCCGCGATGCGGTGAAGCAGGTGGGTAGCGTAGCGCAGTTTGCAGGTGGCGTGCCCGCCATGTGTGATGGCGTAACCCAGGGTAACCCGGGCATGGACTTAAGCCTGATGAGTCGTGATGTTATCGCGCAGTCAGCTGCCGTATCGTTATCGCATAATATGTTTGATGCGGCCGTCATGCTGGGGATTTGTGACAAAATCGTCCCAGGCCTGCTTATGGGCTCGCTGGCATTTGGTCATTTACCTACCGTATTTATTCCGGCCGGTCCTATGCCGTCTGGTTTGCCGAACAAAGAAAAAGCCCGGGTTCGTCAGGAATTTGCTGAAGGTAAAGTAGGGCGTGATGCCTTGCTTGAAGCGGAATCGCAATCATACCACTCGGCGGGGACCTGTACCTTTTACGGTACCGCGAACTCGAACCAGCTGGTGGTGGAAACGATGGGTCTGCATTTACCGGGCTCCTCATTTGTTAACCCCGGCACACCGCTACGGGATGCTCTGACCAAAGCGGCCGCAGTACAGGCAACACGCCTGACTGACCTGACTGAAAACTACATGCCAATAGGGCATATAGTGGACGAAAAAGCCATTGTAAATGGTTTAGTTGCGCTGCTTGCTACCGGCGGTTCAACCAACCATACCATGCATTTAATTGCTGTGGCGCGCTCAGCAGGTATATTGCTGAACTGGAATGACTTTTCAGAAATCTCTAACGCCACGCCGTTGCTAACCCGGATCTACCCTAACGGGTCTGCAGATATCAACCACTTTACTGCTGCTGGCGGCATGGCACTGCTGTTTAGACAGTTGTTGGACGCAGGCTTATTACATAACGATGTAAACACTATTTGTGGTCATGGTCTGGAGCGCTATACACAAGAGCCGCGCTTAGAAGATGGCGAGTTGGTGTGGCGCGATGGCGCGACCAAGTCCCATGATAAGGATGTGGTAGCAACTGTAGATGAACCGTTCAAACCAGACGGCGGGCTAAGCGTACTTGATGGCAATTTAGGCCGGGCGGTCATCAAAACGTCTGCACTGGGTACTCCCCATTGTCATATCAAAGCGCCTGCCGTGGTGTTTGAAGACCAGTTTGACTTGGACGATGCGTTTAAAAATGGCGACTTGAACAAAGACTGTATCGTGGTGGTTCGCTTCCAGGGGCCTTCGGCTATCGGTATGCCAGAACTACACCGGTTAACGCCGCCACTGGGCGTATTGCAGGACCGTGGCTATAAAGTGGCACTGGTTACTGATGGCCGGATGTCTGGTGCATCAGGTAAAGTCCCGGCTGCTATCCATGTCACCCCGGAAGCCTTTAATGGCGGCCTGCTGGCTAAAGTACAAAACGGCGATATGGTTGAACTGAATACACAAACAGGTGCATTGACCTTATGTGTAGAACAAAGTGAACTGGATGCCCGGGAGCCAGCGAAAGCCAATTTGGATAGCCATCACCAAGGTATGGGGCGTGAGCTGTTCGGCGGTATGCGTTCTGTACTTACGGGTGCAGAAGAAGGTGCCTGCTCACTATTTTACACTCAGGAGCAGGCCCTATGAGTGACAAGTTTGTTGCCGATGTCGGCGGCACCAATATCCGTTTAGCCCGGGTTACTGATACCGGCGTAACGGATATTAAAAAGTACATTTGTCGCGATTTTGCCAGTATCGATCTTGCGATCCAAACGTACTTTGACGAGCATACTCAGTTTACCTTTACGCAAGGGTGTATAGCGATTGCCTGCCCGGTATTGGGTGACCACGTAGAGATGACCAACCATAGCTGGGCATTTTCACAGCGTGCCTTGAAACAACAATTGCGTTTGGCCGACTTGTTCGTCATTAACGATTTTACAGCGGTAGCCCATTCGCTGCCTACATTGTCTAGCCAACAGGTGATACAGGTAGGCGAAGGAGAAGCTAAGCCACAGGGTAATATCGCTGTATTCGGTCCGGGTACCGGGTTAGGGGTGGAGCATATCACCATGACCTCGTCTGGCTGGCAAACGCTAGATGGCGAGGGTGGCCACACCGATTTCGCACCGGTTGATGAAACCGACGTGATCATCTGGCGCTATTTGCAAAATCAACACGGGCGAGCATCAGCAGAAGAAGTGATGTCTGGCCGGGGGATTGTAAATATTTATCGTGCGCTGGCGAATGCGAAAGGTATTGCCGCCACGCTGGACGATCCTGCCCAAGTGACCACTCAGGCACTGGAAGGCTCATGCGATATCTGTGAAGCCGCACTTACCCAGTTTTGTCGAATCATGGGCAGCTTTGCCGGGAATCTGGCGCTGAATATGGCCACCACCGGTGGCGTTTTCATTGGCGGTGGTATCGCCACACGGTTCGCTGACTTTATAAAAGACAGCGACTTTAGAGCGCGGTTTGAAGCGAAGGGACAGATGAAACATTACGTTAAAAATATCCCTACCTACTTAATCGCGGAACCTGATCATGGCCTGCTAGGCGCTTCGGCGTATCTACAACAACATATTGCGAGTTAATTATGTCAACAAATTGGAACTTGTCTCCAGCGGAAGTGTTTGCCGCGGGCCCCGTTGTACCGGTATTGGTAATCAACGATGTGGAAAAAGCCGTTCCTCTGGCTAAAGCATTGATGGCCGGTGGGATCAAAGTACTGGAAGTAACCCTAAGAACCCCGGTAGCTCTGGACGTTATTAAGCGTATTGCAGAGGAAGTACCTGATGCGCTGATTGGTGCAGGTACGGTAACCAACGCACAACAGCTTAAGGAAGTTATTGATGCCGGTGCTAAATTTGCTATCAGCCCGGGAATGACAGCTGATTTGCTGAAGGCCGGTCAGGAATGTCCGATTCCGTTGATACCGGGTATCTCTTCTACCTCTGATCTGATGAAAGGTAAAGATGCCGGTTATACCCATATGAAATTTTTCCCTGCTGAAGCATCAGGTGGGGTTAAAGCCATTAAGTCTATCAGTGGTCCTTTCCCAGGTGTGACATTCTGCCCGACAGGGGGCATCAGCCTGACAAATTATAAAGACTATCTGGCACTTAAAAATGTGGCATGCGTGGGTGGCTCGTGGGTGGCGCCTGATGACGCAATCGAAAGCGGTGACTGGGATCAGATTACTGCATTAGCGAAAGAAGCTGTGGAAGGGGCAAAGGGCTTGATTTAAGTCCTGCCGCAGTAATTCCGAGCTTTAATAGAGTTAAAAAAACCGCAGTTAAGCTGCGGTTTTTTTTGTTATTTTCGGCTGTTTGATGGCGCGTTGGTATCTCGTATCAGCTACCTTCTTAAGCCCGGTGTTCTATGCCTCTAACGCTTTATGCTTTTGGCAGTGACGATAAAAGAAAGAGACGTTTGCCGCCAGCTCCCGGTAACTTTTGTCTATCCCTGACACCGCGAGTTCAAACAAGTAGCTGCTCTTTACCGCTTAACTGCGCTATACCTAACCGCTATACCTAACCGCTACACCTAACCGCTTAACTGCGCTATACCTAACCGCTACACCTAACCGCTATACCTAAACGCTATACCTATCCGCCAAACGCAGCTACGTGCTCCGGTAGGCTATGCTGCAAGAGCAACATTCACGCGCCCCGTGAATATACCATTCCAACTACCTGGTACCGGCAAGGCCTTACGCTGTTAAGCTCTATAGGGGTACCACCGTCTGCGTTAGTATGTGTTGACCACCAGGGGCAACCTGGATATCACCGGTGCAGGCAGTTTCCACACAAAGCATATGTTTGTAACCGAATGCATCCATATCAGCAATCGAAGCGGCCCCTTGCCACGGGTTCCAGACCACCAGCGAATCATGGCCTTGGGAATCGACGCGGGTAACGGCTACGCTTCGCTCATTAATCGCCACCTGCGCTGCAGCGGTCATATGAATGCGATCTGTTTCGCCGGTAACGGTGTAATGCGCTGGCGTTTGCTTCACTGCCCAGTTGTCAGTCTTGTCTTTGTAGTCGCCACTGATACCGGTTAATTCAACATGGTTGATATCATCGACCTGAAAATACGTATGCAAAGCGGTATTGAAACTAAAAGCCACCAGCCCCGTATTTTGCGTAATCAATTCAACCTGTAATGACTGCCCAACGGTTACCTTTAGCGTTACCTGGCAGTCATATTCGAAACCATCAGCCCGGGTAAACGAAGGCGCAAGATAGATTGTTGTTCCTGCCGCGTTATCTTCGCTGGCCTTTAATTGCCAAACCTGAGAGCGCAAAAAACCATGGGAGGGCAGTGCGCCTTTCTCACGTCCGTGATCATCACTGAACCAAGGCCAGCAAACCGGTATGCCCCCGCGTATCGGTTTGTCGCCATTTAACACCGCGTGCGGGCTCAGCCACAGGCGTTCTTTATTATCGGATTTGGGGATAAATGACAATATATGCCCCCCAAACAAGCTAATGCGTGCGGTAGCCAGAGAGTTATCGATATCCAGAAAAGTAATACCGGATGACTCACTAACCTCAATACTTTTGGCGATGCTCATTGTGTGTTCCCATATCCTTCGCGAATCTGCGTTAATCCGACATACTATAATGCTTATGGCACAAAAAAGGTGCGGGTTTAATCGCACCTTTTCGCTATTATATTGCAAACTGGCAGGTGAAACCTGCGTGACTTGCCAGCTTATTACTTACTGATATGAGCAACCAGATCAAGAACCTTGTTTGAATAGCCCCATTCGTTGTCATACCAAGATACAACTTTAACGAATTTATCAGTCAGTGCGATACCAGCGCCAGCGTCAAATACTGACGTGCGGGCGTCGCCCAGAAAGTCATTGGAAACCACTGGATCTTCAGTGTAGCCCAAAATACCTTTCAGCTCGCCTTCAGACGCTTCTTTCATCGCCTGACAAATATCGTCATAAGAGGCTGCTTTAGCCAGGTTAACCGTAAGGTCTACTACAGACACGTTAGGAGTAGGGACCCGAAATGCCATACCGGTAAGTTTACCGTTAAGCTCAGGTATAACTTTACCTACAGCTTTTGCTGCACCCGTGGAAGATGGGATAATGTTCTGACTAGCACCACGACCGCCACGCCAGTCTTTAGCAGACGGACCATCAACGGTTTTCTGAGTAGCAGTAGTAGCATGTACGGTGGTCATCAAACCATCAACAATACCAAACTTATCGTTCAGTACCTTAGCTACCGGGGCTAAACAGTTCGTGGTGCAAGATGCGTTAGATACGATAGTCTGGCCATCGTAAGCACTGTCGTTTACGCCCATTACAAACATGGGGGTATCATCTTTAGACGGTGCTGACATCACTACTTTTTTCGCGCCTGCATCAATATGCTTCTGCGCTGTTTCTTTGGTCAGGAACAGACCAGTTGACTCTACCACTACATCAACGTCAACCTCATTCCAGGCAAGTGCGGCTGGATCTTTTTCATTAGTGACGCGGATGCTTTTACCGTTTACGATAAGGTTATTGTTATCGACGGCAATCTCACCGTCAAAAATACCGTGGGTAGAATCGTATTTAAGCAGGTAAGCGATGTAATCCGGGTCCATTAGATCGTTGATAGCTACAACTTCAATGTCGTCGCGAAGCGTGGCTGCGCGCATTACGAGGCGGCCGATACGGCCAAAGCCGTTGATACCGATGCGTACTGTCATGACGTACCTCTACTTTAGTATAGTTAGGTGAAAAAAAATTACGTAAAGTATGGATCAAAATGGCATACTTAGCAAAAGAAAAAGCGAAAATGTTGCTTAATTACAAAATAAATTCTATGCAATCGTATTCACTTTCAACACGTACACGCTTTCAACATAATGTTAACGTATGTAGGTTAAGCGACCTTTTCGCTTTTTCATAAGTCTATGCACTAAAAGCAGCCAGATACAGGATACGATACAATGACCAATCAAGTTTTGCAGACGCTGGTAGAAATGCGTGGCATCGAATCAAATTACGTCGATGCCTGGGGTAAACCAGCCACTATCGCTGACAGCAGTAAAGCCAAATTACTTAACGCTCTTGGCTATGACACCAGCGATGAATCTGCGGTGTATGAACAACTTAACCAGGAAACATTGTCGTACTGGCAATCGCCGTTAAATCCGGTGCAGGTTTCCCGGGTATCCGACAAATTACAATTTTCAGTCAGACTCCCCATCGAACTGGTCAATGATGCCTATACGTTTGTTGTGACCACAGAAAACGGCACAGAGTTCACCCAAACCTTTATTCCGGTAGATGCCCAACTTATTGATGCTGCGCAAATCGAAGATGTGGAGTATCAGGAATACGTTATTGACTGCGAGCATGACATAGAACCCGGCTACCATACCCTGGCGTTAACTGTTGAAGGGGATGATGAAGCGTTAACCACTATGCGTCTTATTATGGCGCAGGACGCGTGTTATATGCCTGACTCTGTCGCCGCCGGTCGTAAGGTGTGGGGCCTGAGCGTACAACTTTATTGTGTACGCAGTCAGCAAAACTGGGGTATTGGTGATTTTTCCGATCTTAGCCGGCTGGTTACAGATGCGGCGCAAACCGGCGCGCAATTTATTGGCCTGAACCCTATTCATGCATTGTACCCGGCTAACCCCGATGCCTGTAGCCCCTATGGACCTTCTTCACGCCGCTGGCTTAACTTTTTGTACCTTGATGTGACGGCCCTTGAAGGCTACCACGATGCCTCTGTGCAACAGATTGTTAATGATCCGGAATTTAAAGCACAGTTGCAGGCGGCGCGCGATGCGCAGCATGTTGATTATAATGCGGTCGCCCAGCTTAAGCTGGCCGTGTTGGGGGCTATTTTTGATGTTTATGAAAAGCAATATTTAAAGGCCACTTCACAACCGCGCAAAGCATTTGAGCAATTCGTTAAAGAGGGTGGGGAAAGCCTCGACATGCTGGCGGTGTACGATGTCATGCAAGAGCACCTGAAGGAAGCAGGGCAGCCCTCATGGGGTTGGCCGGTATTCCCCGAAAGATTTAAAGAATACCACAAGCCAGACGTGGCAAAATTTGCCAAAAAACACGCTCGCCGTGTGACGTTTTATCAATTTTTACAGTGGCAGGCAGCCCGTCAGCTGGAGCAGGCAAATCAGGCAGCACAGGATGCCGGTATGACGATAGGTTTGTATCGCGACCTGGCGGTAGGCGTAAGCGAGGGCAGTGCCGAGATTTGGGGTAATAAAGATCTGTATTGCGTGAAAGCCAGTGTGGGTGCACCGCCTGATGTATTAGGACCGCTAGGCCAGAATTGGGGTCTTCCGCCAATGGATCCTAAACGTCTTTATGAGCAGGCTTATCAGCCCATAATTGACCTGTTCTCATCTAACATGGCTTCGGCAGGGGCACTGCGGATAGACCATGTTATGGCACTGTTGCGCTTGTGGTGGGTGCCAAAAGGCGATCACGCCCGCGATGGCGGTTATGTTTATTATCCGGTAGATGACCTGCTCGGGATCCTGGCGCTGGAAAGTCATCGTAATAAGAACCTGGTGATTGGTGAAGATTTAGGCACGGTTCCTGAGGAGATTCGCGGCAAATTAGCTGACAACGGTATTTATTCCTATCGGGTATTTTTCTTTGAACAAGCTGAAGATGGCGGGTTTTTCTCACCAGGCCACTATCCAGAACAGTCAATGTCCACCTTAACTACGCATGATATGCCCACGTTAATCGGTTACTGGCATTGTCTTGATTTAGAGCTGGGTAAAACATTAGGCCTGTATCCCACTCAAGAGATTTTAGACACCTTGTATCAAAGCCGGCATGAAGATAAACAGGCTATCCTAAACTCCCTGCACGGCCACCATAGCATTAGCGATGAAGTAGGCCACGACGTTAATCATACGGCAATGAGCCAAGCCCTGAACTTTGGCTTACAAACCCATATGGCCACCGGGTCAAGTGCGCTGTTAAGCCTGCAACTTGAAGACTGGTTGCAAATGGATAAGCCGGTGAATATCCCTGGCACATTTGATGAATACCCTAACTGGCGACGCAAGCTAACCCGTAATCTTGAAGACATCTTTGCTGACGAAAATTTACGGAATTTAGCCTCACGGTTGACCCAGGCACGTATAGAAGCCAGTACTGATAAATAGTAAATAGCATTTAATCGCCAGGCAAGACGCTCAGCCTGGCGTGCGCGTGCTGCCGCCAGCACGCGAAGATTAGCAACTTAGGGCTATCCAATAGCGGCTTTGGCCTGCCAATTACCGTGTCAGGTGCGGTATCCTTGGTGAAAAGTCGCAATTATAACGTTGCCTGGCGGCATTGTATTAGCGCCCTTACTATCGCTATGTTCTGCAAGCTGAGAGGTTTAAAAGAAATAGTGCAGTAGCAATAACATGCTATAAAAAATTGGGGTATAACAACTAATACCCCAACCCTGTTATAAAAATAGGGTCACAATTATTAGGTCTGCCGGCGTTTGGGCATACCTGAGTACAGGAGTAAAATATGCAAATTGAGCAACAATTGGCGTGGGCCAGCTGTGCGAATCCGTTCTTTACACTGGGACCTAAACCAACGCCAGAAGGTGTGCATATTTGCGTATGGCGACCGGATGCATCTGCAGTAGATATCAGCCTTGCCGGTAGTGACAAGATTATTGCCTCGCTGACGCCATCTGAACATGAGGGCTTCTTTAGCGGGGTAGTAAAGCAGCTTGATATTACCTCGACCTATCATCTACATTTGCACACCGAATATGGCCCTGTCGTGATTGCTGACCCTTACCAGTTTCAGGAACTGGCTTTTCACGCGGTACACTTTATTGACCACAGCCCAGCGAACTTATACCAGCAAGCCGGCGCCCAGATTATTGCACTGGATGAACAACAAAACGCCACGCGGTTTTGCGTCTTTGCCCCAAATGCCAGTGCGGTTTCAGTGATTGGTGACTTTAACCGCTGGGATGGCCGCTTGCATCCTATGCAAAAAACCGACATGGGATACTGGGTACTGATTATCCCCCAGGTGGCGCCCGGAGACCGGTATAAATTTCAAATAAAAGATGGCTATGGTAATGCATTACCGCATAAGGCCGATCCGTTAGGGTATCAGGCCGAACAATATCCGTCGCATGCATCGGTAGTATATGACCATAGCGCCTATACCTGGAATGATGAGCAATGGATGGCTGACCGTGGATATGACAAATATCACCGGCCAATGAGTGTTTATGAAGTGCATCTGGGTTCCTGGCGCCGGCCTGATGACGGACGTCGTTACCTGAGTTATCACGACTTGGCTGAAACCCTAATCCCTTACGCCGTAGAGATGGGCTATACCCATCTTGAACTGCTGCCGGTGTCTGAATTTCCGTTTGACGGTTCATGGGGTTATCAACCGGTAGGCTTATTCGCCCCCACCAGCCGTTTTGGTAATCCGGATGACTTTAAGTATTTTGTCGATCAATGCCACCAACATGGGTTAGGCGTTATTATCGATTGGGTGCCCGCGCATTTTCCGGAAGACGGCCACGGCCTGGCGCGCTTTGACGGTAGCCATGTCTATGAATACGACGACCCACGCCGCGGATGGCATCCAGACTGGAATTCATGTATTTATGATTTCGGCAAAGACACGGTCCGCCAGTTTTTGGTAGCTAATGCGCTTTATTGGCTGGATAAGTTCCATATAGACGGTCTGCGCGTTGATGCGGTGGCATCCATGCTCTATCTGGATTATTCGCGTAACGAGGGCGAATGGATACCTAATGTGGATGGCGGCAATCAGAATTATGAGGCCATCAGCCTGCTACGTTGGATGAACGAAGAAGTATACCGCCAATTTCCAGATGCTATGACCATCGCCGAGGAGTCTACCTCGTTTCCTGGCGTGTCACGACCTGTGTCTTCCGGCGGGTTGGGTTTCGGCTTCAAATGGAACATGGGATGGATGCATGACTCATTGCATTACATTAGTAAAGATCCGGCGTATCGCCGTTATCATCATGGCGAAATGACGTTCAGTATGGTTTATGCGTTTGATGAGAATTTTGTGCTGCCGATTTCCCATGATGAGGTCGTCCATGGCAAAGGCAGTATGCTGGAAAAAATGCCTGGTGATGAGTGGCAGGCCGCCGCCAGTTTGCGTAGTTACGCCAGCTTTATGTATGGCCACCCGGGTAAAAAACTTAATTTTATGGGCAACGAATTGGCCCAGTATAGCGAATGGAACCACGATAGCTCGCTGGATTGGCACCTGTTAGATTTTCCTAAGCACAAAGGAATGCAAACGCTGTATAAGACACTTAATCAGCTTTATCGTTTGCACCCGGCGTTGTTTGAATTGGATCATGATCCGGCAGGGTTTAGCTGGGTTGATCACCACAATGCTGACCAAAGTGTTATTTCGTTTGTCCGTAACAGTATCGACAAACGTCAGCAGGTTTATGTGATAAGCAATATGACGCCAACACCCCGGGATATGTTCAGAATAGGGGTAGAGCGGCCCGGCGATTACGAGCTTATTTTAAATTCTGATGATACGACGTTTTGGGGAAGTGGCTATCATACGATGGTAAGAGCCAGCGCTGAACAGGTAAGCTGGAACGGCCTGCCATACTCTATTGAAATTAACCTGCCGCCGCTGGCGACGGTTTTCTGGATGATTAAATAAGGTAATGCTGTGAACGTATCCGTGAATCAAAAACTGGTTCAGTCTGAAGGCCAGCCTGAACCACTGGGCGCTCATGTTACCTCGCAAGGGGTGAACTTTGCAGTATACAGCCCGGATGCTAATGCAGTCGTATTATGCTTGTACAGCACTGACACCGAAGAGCCTATTGCTGAGATACCCCTGGCAAGCAAAACCGGCGATATCTGGCATGGGCTGGTGCATGGTCTGGGCCATCGCCAATTGTATGCGTATCGGGTAGACCGTGGACACAGTGAACTGTTGACCTCGCCGGCGGATAAGTTACTTATCGACCCATACGCAAAGGTACTGAGCCGGCCGATTCACTGGAACGCCCGACAGTATTTGAATGACTCACATTTCATGATTCCTAAGTGTCTGGTCACCGATAGCCAGGTGGTTACCAAGTCGCGGCCGCCCGCACCGGGCTATCAGCCTCATGAGCGAATTATTTATGAAACCCATGTTAAGGGATTAACTAAACAGCATCCTGATGTGCCAAAAGCACAGCAGGGAAAGTACTTAGGTGCATGTCACCCGGTGATCCTGGCTCACTTAAAGAGCCTGGGGGTGACCACCGTGCAATTTATGCCGCTGGCGTCATTTATGCCAGAACCCTACATCACCGAAAAAGGGATGACGAACTACTGGGGTTATAATCCGGTTAACTTCTTTGCCCCCGAACCACGCTATGCCCAGGCTGATGCCTTAGGGGAGATTCGAACGATGGTAGACCGCTATCACGAAGCCGGATTGGAAGTGATAGTCGACGTAGTGATGAACCATACCGCCGAAGGGGGGAAAGGGGGGCCGGTACTGTCATTCAAAGGATTCAGCCCGTTCCAGTCTTACTTATACGAGCAGGCGCCGAACGGCGAGTTGTTTTTTTCCAACCATTCAGGCTGTGGAAACACCGTCAATACTGCCCAGCCGATGATGATGAAACTGATTCTGGACGCTTTACGGTTCTGGATGGAAATAATCGGTGTTGATGGTTTCAGGTTTGACCTGGCAGTTAGCCTTGGCCGTGAGCCGCAAGTTTTTAACAAAGCTTCGGGGCTATTACGTGCGTTGCGTCAAGACCCTGTACTCAACAAAGCGGTGCTGATTGCTGAGCCCTGGGATATTGGGCCGGATGGCTATCAGTTAGGTAATTTTACCAGTGACTGGTTGGAAGTGAACGATAAATACCGGGATAACGTCCGCGCTTTCTGGCGCGGCGATGAGGGCACTACAGCAGAGTTTGCCACCCGCTTATTTGGCTCGGCAGATGTCTTTCCCAAAGGCATGCGTCATATTAATACCTCGGTAAATAATATTACCTACCACGACGGTTTTACCCTGCACGATTTAGTGAGTTACAACGAACGGCACAATGAAGCTAATGGCGAAGAAAACCGGGATGGCCATGGCCACAACCTATCCGCTAATTATGGTGTTGAAGGCCCGACACAGGACAACCAAATTATAGCGCTACGCGAACAGCAAAAGCGTAATTTGTTTGCCACCTTGCTGTTAAGCCAGGGCACACCACACATTCTGGGCGCCGACGAACTTAGTAAAACCCAACACGGTAATAACAATGCGTATTGCCAGGATAACGGAATTAACTGGTATGACTGGGAGATGAATAAGCGTAAACAGGACTTCATGAACTTTTGCAGTTATGTCGTCTCGTTACGTAAATCCAGCGATCTGTGGAGCCATCTTTTACTCCAGGATGACAGTTGGCAACAGCGCACCAATGTGCGCCGAATTCGTTGGTTCAAGCCGGATGGCAGCGTTAAGGAAACTGAGGACTGGTACGACAATAATCAGTCATTCGGGGTGGAAATTGAAGGGGTAGGAGATGCCCAGCATCCGCCAGAACACTGGTTTTTGTGTATTAATACCAGTGAGTCCGATATACGTTTCAACTTACCGGCTATTGCACCAAAAAGTGGCTGGCGGTTAAAACTTGATACGCGTTACGCCTCGCTCCAGGAACAGCCGCATATCTGTATCCAGCGGGTATTTTTACAGGCGGCAAAAAGTATGGCGGTATTCAGATATGCCCGCTTACACGATTAAAGACTAAAAAAGGATGTTCCCGCAGGGTTGCGATGCGGTTGACGCTTGTAATTTAGCTATCGCAACCCCATACCTGACGATAAGGCCAGCAGACACCTCTAGACTGGCCTTTTTTTCATTTAAAATCATCGCTTATTAATTTTACAAGCAATGTTCACAAGCGCAACGGATGGTGAAATGCGCAACCATCTGCAATATAAGGTGAGAACCATGCAAAAAGACGATGGAAAAGCACAAACCGAAAAAAATTGTGATGTCGGTTTTATCGGTTTAGGTGTTATGGGGGCTAACTTAACCCTGAATCTGGCAGACAATGGCTACCGGGTAGCCTGTTTCGATCTGGATCAAACCAAAGTTGATGCTATTTTAGCAAAAGAAGCGGCTGAGCGCGGCGATGACGCAGCGCCTCGTGTCGAGGGCTGTAGCTCTTACACTGAGTTATTAAGTAAATTAAAAGCTCCCCATTTAATTATTCTGTCGGTGCCGGCCGGCGACCCGGTAGATCATGTTTGTAATCATCTTATTGATGCGGGCATCAAGGCTGACGACATTGTTATTGATACAGGTAACAGCTTATGGACTGATTCAGTCCAGCGCGAAGAACAGTATAAAAGTAAATTTATCTTCTTTACTACCGCGGTTTCGGGCGGCGAAGTTGGGGCTCGGTTTGGCCCGTCGTTAATGCCTTCGGGTAACCCTTATGCCTGGACTCGTATTGAACCTGTGCTGACCTCGATTGCCGCCAAAGTAGATCCGGAGACCGGCAAGCCAATCGAAAGTCGGATCCCTGGCCAACCGGTCACCGAAGGTGAGCCGTGTGCTACCTATATCGGCACTATGGGCGCAGGTCACTATGTAAAAATGGTTCACAACGGTATTGAATATGCCGACATGCAGCTAATCTGTGAAACCTACCAGATAATGCGCACCTCGTTACATATGTCGGCAGCCGAAATTGCCGAAGTGTTCCGCCGCTGGAATGAAGGTAAGCTGAATAGTTACCTGATGGAAATCAGCGCTGAGGTGCTCGAGCAGATGGACCCGGAAACCGGCGCGCCATTGGTGGATGTAATTTTAGACAAAGCCGGCCAAAAAGGTACGGGGTTATGGACGGCGGTAAGTGCTTTGCAAGTCGGTAGCCCGGCGCAAACTATTACCTCTGCGGTATTTGCCAGAAGTATCTCAGGTCTTAAAGATGAACGCGTTAAAGCCAGTGAAGTATTAAAGGGCCCTGAAGCCCGGGTGCTTAACGATGAAGAAAAAATGCGTGCTGTCAATCAATTAGAGCAATCACTTTATTGTTCGAAAATTTGCGCCTATGCGCAGGGTTTCCAGCTAATGGCGACGGCCGCAAAAGAGCATGACTGGGATCTTGAGTTCGGTGAGATTGCTAAAATATGGCGTGCAGGGTGCATTATTCGCGCGGTATTTTTGCAGTCGATTGCCCAGGCTTATGAAAATGATGAAGACTTGGACAATCTGCTGTTAGATCCCTTCTTTGCCGACCAAATTACCCAAATGCAATCGGACTGGCGCGAATCGATTGCCCAGGCCACGTTAGCTGGTATACCGTGCCCGGCCATGATGTCTGCGCTGAGTTATTATGATTCTTATCGTACGGCAGTATTGCCCGCTAACCTGTTGCAGGGACAACGCGACTTCTTTGGCGCGCATACCTATCAGCGGGTGGATAAGCCGGCGGGTAAAAAATTCCATCTGGACTGGAGTCATCCGGCCCGTCCCCAGGTGGCAGTTAAAAAGTAATCGAGTATACGGGAGGCAGCATGCCAGATAAGTGGCAAGATAAACTGACTGAAGAAGAATATCGGGTTACCCGCCAAGCCGGGACTGAACGTCCATTTACCGGCGTGCTGTTAAACGAAACCCGAGACGGCATATACATATGCAAGTGTTGCGGCGCACAGTTGTTCTCTGCTGATACGAAGTTTGATGCAGGTTGCGGCTGGCCGTCGTTTTACGATCAACTGGCTGATAGCAATGTCGGCTTTCGTGAAGATAGCAGCCATGGCATGGTGCGCACAGAAATTTTCTGTAGCCAGTGCGATGCGCATTTGGGTCACGTTTTTCCAGACGGCCCCGCGCCAACCGGCCAACGCTATTGTGTCAATTCACGTTCAATGGACTTTACTGCCCAGCAAGGTGATACCGTAAAAGGGTAGTGTAGCCTTCACAGTTGAGCATAAAGTGAACAATTTATTTTGAATAGCTATAAAAGAGCACAATAGTTGTGCTCTTTTTTTTGGTAGTGAAAAATTATTTGTGTAAATAACTTACGAAAAGTAGCCAGGCTGATAGATGGCCCGGCGATACCTGCTACACCCGTTCCAGCGCCAGCGCATCCGCATCAAAATCCCCGTCCTCTAACCGGTCGATAATTTCCTCTGCTATCTGGTTAAGAATGGCTGCGGGTAAGTCGTGTTGATTTACCATGGACTGAAACTGGCTTAATGAGGTTTGCGCCTCAAAATGGCTAGCCACCACACCCCATACATAGGCCAAACGATAATTTTGCTGGGTTAGTGCGAGGCTGACCAGCGTGGCAAACACCTCCTGATCAATCTGCGCCGGATCCTGATATAACGCCAGGGCCCGGTACAATGTGGTGCGGGTGGCGTTAGCATCCTGTTTTATTTGCATACTGGCAAATGCCACCAGCAGGGCAGGGTCGCTATCAAATTTACCTTGCGCCGCCATAGCAGCAAACCGTTTACCGGCTGCCTCATTGTGGTGCCTGGACCAGTGATAATAGCTCAGGTAAGGGTTGGTTGATTCGCGGGTCCGCCACCCCAGTGTTTTGATTTCCTGCTGCACCGCTTCAAAAGCTGCCATACGGCCAGCTTCCTTCTCACGATGTTTGATATAGCGAATTTGCGCGGCTTTGGCCACGCACGCCTGGTAATGTTCGAGTTTGACCAGGTAGTGGTATGTTGCTTCATTGTATTCGCGTGCCGGTGTATTGCGTTGCGCAAACCGGTGGCGAATGATGTCTGCTTTTTCCGCCCGGCACCAGCCATCCTGGTTTAAGGTATTGCACATTGATGGATGATCTTCACAGATTTGTTTAATGCTGGGGGTGGTTAATTTATCGCAGGCGGATAACAAAAGCATCGACGCAAAGATTAACGTGCCACCGCTAAATGTGGAAAGTTTACCAAAGGAACCGGGGGAATTTCCTAATTCCCTAAATATTCTGTAATTTATCAACAATTTGGAGTTCTCGAACTGGTTAATTAGAATACTAGCGTCCATGACAGACATCTAACTCACCTCAATTGTACCCTAATAATAAGTCGTCATGGACTCTTTCAATACTCTACGTCGATGAAGGCAAAGGCATGAATCAACAGTTCGAACAAGAATTACAAAATAGTTGGCAAGAACGTCAGGAATACGCGGAAATGATGCTTCCGCTGATTGGCCGGTTATACCGTAAACATGCAGTGGAAATTACGGTCTATGGCAGACCCCTGTTAAACGCCAGTGCTATTGATGTTATTAAAGCACATCGAATGGTGCGTCTGCATGAGGGCATTAAACTGAGGTTACGCGAAAGCTGGCCGATTCTTGAAGCGCTGAGCTTAATGCAATTAGCCCCGGCGCAAATCGATATTGGAAAGCTGGCATTTGATTTCAATTACGGTTCGGCGGTCGACAATACTGATTTGCCAGGTTACCTATCAAAACAGCTAGGTAGTGTGATAGATAAAAGTGATGAACAGACTCCACGGGATGTGGTGCTTTACGGGTTTGGCCGTATCGGACGTTTGTTGGCCCGTTTGCTCATTGAACGCCAGGGGGCAAATAACAAGCTGCGGTTGCGGGCCGTAGTGGTAAGAGGCGGCCGTGAGGGTGACCTGGAAAAACGCGCCAGCCTGCTGCGGCGCGACTCGGTTCATGGGCCGTTTAATGGCAGTATTACGGTGGATAATGAGCGTCAGGCTATCAAGGCGAATGGCTCGTTTATTCAGGTTATTTATGCCGACAGCCCTGACCAGGTAGACTACACCCAGTACGGTATCGATAATGCGTTGGTTATAGATAATACCGGTATCTGGCGTGACGAAGACGGCCTGGGTTTACATTTACAAGCCAAAGGCACTGAAAAGGTAATTTTAACCGCACCGGGTAAAGGCAACATTAAGAATATCGTGCACGGAGTGAATAACGATACCATTACCAATGAAGATAAAATTCTGTCGGCGGCCAGTTGTACCACTAATGCTATCACGCCGGTATTAAAGGCCCTTGATGAAGAATATGGGATTGTTAGTGGCCATGTTGAAACGGTGCACTCTTATACCAATGATCAGAATCTGATAGACAACTACCATAAGGCAGAGCGACGGGGGCGAAGCGCACCGCTTAATATGGTGATCACCGAAACCGGGGCAGCCAAAGCTGTAGCAAAAGCGTATCCGAAACTATCCGGTAAGCTCACCGGTAATGCGATTCGGGTTCCGACTCCGAATGTGTCTCTGGCCATTTTGAATATTAATCTGGACCAAACCACTGACAAATTGCAGGTGAATGAATTTTTACGCAACATTGCGTTGTTTTCGCCCCTGCAGCATCAAATTGATTATACCGCCAGCAAAGAGGTGGTCTCATCCGACTTGGTTGGCACCCGGGCAGCGGCTGTCGTCGATTCACAAGCCACTATCGTAGCCCAAAATCGGGTTACCCTGTACGTGTGGTATGATAATGAATTCGGCTATAGCTGTCAGGTTATGCGGGTGGTGCGCGATATGGCCAATCTTTCCTTTCCTACCTTACCCACCTGAACCAGGCGGCCCTGAGTTACGTAACCCTGTGATACATAAAATAGTTCAGCACATTAATTTGTGCTGCACATACGGTTACGCATAACGCAGCGTAGGTCATTGCCAGCTGCAGCGTGTTGCTGGCAATTAACCGACTTTACGCTGGCTATGCCAGACAATATTAGATACCGTGATCGACTGTGAAGACCTTTTGTTGTATTAAATTACAAGGGAATTTTGAATGACCAATCCTGCCCGGCCGTGGTATCGGCGTTCGCTGGTTCGCTGGATTCGCGATATCGGCATTATCTGTCTGGTAATTTATGGTATCAGCCAATGGCAAATGCGGGGAATGTTATCTACTGATGGCGATTCTGTCGCTTCAGTTACCTTTGTTAAAACCCTCAATGGTGAACCTTTCACTATTTCCCCTAAAACCGGTAAGCGCACACTGATTTATTTTTTCGCGCCCTGGTGTGAAATCTGCAAATTAAGTATCAGTAATGTGGATTCGGTGGACACCGAACGGTTTCAGGTGTTCAGAGTAGCGCTTGATTACGACAACCCTAATGAGGTAAGAAAGTTTATTGAGAACACCGGGGTAACCGGCCGGGTTTACTTAGGCAACGAGCAACTTAAGTCTAACTTCCAGGTACAAGGGTATCCCTCGTATTATTTGCTGGACGAGCAATTTAATGTAATAGACCGCGCGCTGGGCTATTCAACCGCTGCCGGACTTCGCGTGCGCACCTGGTTATCCGCCCCCGGCCCCGACACCCCCCATTAGTCACTCAACTGGCGCGGGGTGAGCAAATTGGTTAACAGATAGCCAACTGTCAGCAAAGTTGAACAAAATTGTAAATAAATTGCCCCACAGGCCGCGTGTTTACCGTGCAAAATATAGTATTGACTAAACACTGTGTGCTAAATTACCGCGCAAATTCCTTTCACCAAAAGTGATTAAAAATGCATATCTCAAGTCAGTTTGACAGCGGTAATATTCGAATCATCAAAGCCGATTCCCCCGAAGACATTGTATTGGCGATTAACCCTGATAACCAATCTGAGTTTTATCAGTGGTTTCATTTTCGCTTATTCGGTGATGCATATGAATCTCATCATATAAAAATTACCGATTTAGCCAAGTCTGCGTATCCGGACGGCTGGCAGGATTACGATGTCCTGGCCTCTTATGATCGCCAGAGCTGGTTTCGGGTAAGTAGCGAATTTGACGGCGATACGTTGTCTTTTGAATTTACCCCAGAACAACCCAGCGTGTATTTTGCTTACTTTATTCCGTATAGCTACGAGCGCCATCTTGATCTGATAGCAGACGCGCAAATGTTTTTAGATTGCGAACATAAGCTGTTGGGGCAAACCCTGGACGGGCGGGATATGTCTATGCTGGTAATCGGCCAACCCGGTGAAGGGAAAAAGAATATATGGATTACCGCCCGGCAGCATCCAGGTGAAACAATGGCGCAATGGTGTGCGGAAGGATTATTGTATCGCTTATTAGATGAAGAAGATGGACTGTCGCGCAAACTGTTGAACGATGCTGTGTTCTACATTATTCCAAACATGAATCCAGATGGCGCGGCACGGGGCCATTTACGCACCAACGCGGTGGGAACTAACCTGAACCGCGAATGGGCCGCGCCCAGTGCTGAAAAGAGCCCGGAAGTCCTCTATGTGCTAAATGCCATGGACGAGATAGGCGTAGACATGTATCTTGATCTGCACGGGGACGAAGCGCTGCCATACAACTTTGTTGCAGGCAGTGAAGGCATTCCCGCTTATTCGCCACGGTTGAAGGACCTGGAAGACACATTCAAACAGACTCTGTTAGCAGTAACACCGGAGTTTCAGGATGAATATGGCTATCCAAAAGATAAACCTGGCGAAGCAAATCTTTCAGTGGCATCCAATGCGGTAGGGCAGCGCTTTGAGTGTCTGGCTTATACTTTTGAAATGCCATTTAAAGATAATGATGATTTGCCTGACCCGGTATTTGGCTGGTCAACCCAGCGTTGTCAGCAACTGGGAGAAGATCTGCTGGTAGCGATACGCGCCGTCCTGCCAAAACTACGATAATAATAAAAAGCGCATAACAACAAAAATATAACACGTATTGAAGGGGAACCAGTTTTGGAAGGGTTACATAATTTTCTTGTGTCGCTGGACGGCATATTGGGGGGCGCCTGGTGGTTTCCCTTTGTATTGCTGGGGGTAGGATTCTTTTTTACTCTGTACTTAGGGTTTCCGCAAGTTCGCTATTTTATGCATGCCTGGAAAGTCGTGTTTGGTAAGTTTGACAAAGACGACGAACCCGGCGATACCACGCACTTTAGAGCATTAACCACGGCGCTATCCGGCACGGTGGGAACGGGGAATATCAGTGGTGTTGCCTTCGCGCTTTACTTGGGCGGTCCGGCAGCGCTGTTTTGGATGTGGGCTACCGCATTTTTTGGCATGACAACCAAATTTGTGGAGGTGACGTTATCGCATAAGTATCGGGTCCAAACCGAAGACGGTACCATGGCCGGTGGGCCTATGTATTATATGGATCGCCGCCTGAATATGAAGTGGCTGGCAGTGGCTTTTGCTATCGCCACGGTTATCAGCTCGTTCGGCACCGGTAACTTGCCGCAAAGTAACGGTATTGCGCAAAGTATCGAGGCCACCTTTGGGTTTGAGCCGGTCATAGTGGGTAGCGTATTGGGTATTTTACTGGCCCTGGTAATTTTGGGCGGGATCCGTCGTATTGCAGCTTTTACCGCCCGGGTAGTGCCAGTAATGGCGGTTATATACCTGATTGGGGCATTGGCGGTGATCTTCGCTAACGTAGAGAATATCGGTCCTTCGTTTGCCGCTATAATTGGCGATGCCTTCAGTGGTACCGCCGCGATGGGCGGGTTTTTGGGCGCCTCGTTAGCTTATGCTTTCAATAAAGGTGTAAACCGCGGGCTGTTTTCCAATGAAGCCGGTCAGGGCTCAGCGCCAATAGCACATGCGGCAGCCAAAACCAAAGAACCCGCTTCCGAAGGTATGGTTTCGCTTCTTGAACCCTTTATTGATACCATTTTGATTTGTACCATCACCGGCTTGGTGATTTTGTCTTCTGGGGTGTGGAAAGAAAAGCATCAGAACCACTTTGACCGGTCGGACATGTATTACGTTGATGGGGTTTACGATGACAAAAATACAGAGGATGTTCAGAAGCTGTATAACTACCTAAATGATATTGATGGCCATACCATCAAGCCGTATACCGGTTCCATTACTGTGGTTAATGGTACAGCGGTCACCGGCGGATATACCCTGATCAACGCCCGTTCGGTGGCAGAGGATGTTACCTACACAGTGAACAACGAAGATGCCTTTAATGGTAATCTGAAGGTAGTAGACGGCAAACCAGTAAAAGAAAACCTTGATGTACATGGTAAATCGCTGGTGCATTCAGCCGCGCTTACCACGATTGCATTTACCCGTGGATATTTTGGCCATTGGGGCCAATATATTGTTTCGATAGGGTTGATGTTATTTGCGTTTTCTACGGCAATTGCGTGGTCTTACTATGGCGACCGGGCCATGACCTACCTGGCGGGGCCGCGTTCGGTTATGCCGTACCGGGTCATTTATGTGGCCGGATTTATTTGGGCGTCGTTTTCAGATACCACGCTGGTCTGGGCTTTGTCGGCTGTCGCCATTGTGATTATGACACTGCCGAACCTGTTTGGTATATTACTGCTTAGCAAAGAAATGAAGCAGACGGTAAAAGACTACTGGGCGAACTTTAACCAAAAATAAGCCCACCAACTGCGTATTGTACGAAAAACAAGGATGTTTTGCGTTTCGTACAGTGCGCATTTTTGTATGTCATCCGCGTGACCACCTCAGCTGCTTCCCACTAAAACGATTTTTCGGAGTTCCAATGGCACTGATAGATTGCCCATCGTGCAATAAAAAGATTTCAGACAAGGCAGACAGTTGTCCGCATTGTGGTTTTGCGCTGGCAGAAGCGTCATCTGAAGATATTCTGCGTAAACAGCAATTAACTAAATTCAAGAAACTTCACAGTATTCAGAACCAATCTATGCTGGCAATGTTAATGTTCGTTGCCGGTTTTGGCTTTATGTATTGGGGCGGCGCCAGTAAAGGAGATTTGCAATACAATCTGGCGATACTGGCCTCTATTTTAGGGTTTGTTTGGTACATTGTTAATCGGGTTCGTATTCTTATTATTAAGCGTTTTTCATCATGAATATAGAAACATTGCTGGCCGCAATGACGCCAGAAGTTTACACCCGCTTGCGCCAGGCCGTGGAAACGGGTAAATGGCTGGACGGCACCACATTAACTGAAGAGCAGCGTGAAAGCTGTATGCAGGCTGTGCTGCTGTACCAGTCGAAAATAGAAAAGTCGACCGAACATATGACGGTGAATGAGCAGGGTGAAATTGTGCATAAAAGTAAACGGGATTTCCAACAATCACTGGAACCAGAAAATTCAGCTGACAACGAAATAGCGCGGTTTAGACAGGATGATATTTAAACGTTTATTTACTCCTGCCCATACCAGTAGCGATCCGGCTGTACGTAAAGCTGCGATAGACAAGCTGTCGGCAGACAAACAACAAGACAAAGCGATACTTCATGAACTGGCATTTAACGATGAAAGTGCTGAGGTTACCCTGGCTGCTTTACACAAGCTGGACTCCTTTGTGCTGTGGCAAAAAAGCACTCAGATAACCCGGCATGAACAGGTTCAGCGTAGCGCCCGCCAGTATGTAGAAACGGTAGTTTTACAAGATACCCACCCCGCGTTGTCGGCCCGGGAGCGGTTTGATTACCTGCTGGAAACTGCTACGCCTGAACTGGTGAAGGCCGCGCTGCTAAAACCGCTAAGCGGGCTGGATAATTCACAACGGTTACAGTTACTGGATAAAGTAGGCCGTGAAGATGTAACCCTCGAGGTGTATCAGCAGGTGGCAGATGTCGCGTTGCGGGAGCAGATTATTGCACGCACCGACAGCCAGGCTCTGCTGGAAAAACTGGCTAAGAAAGAAACTGCCGCGGAGCTTGAGCAGCAGTTGCAAAAGAAACTCGATAGTTTCGCCGAGGCGGCCAAAATGCCTGCTCTGGTAAATAAAGAGGTAACACTACTGCTGGCTAAGCTGAAAGCGTTACTTGAGCGGGGGCGCTATGAAGATGTGTTACAGCGTTACGAACAGCTCGAGTCACAATATGCAGCCTTGTCACAACAACTGCACTGGCTAGATAGTGAGGCCCAGGCCATAGTTCGGGAAAAACATAATACGTTGCAGGCACAGGCCCAGCGTCACCTTGCCAGGCTTAAGCCGCAGTGGGAAGCATCCAAAGCGGCCGAGGCGCAGCTACGGCAATACAGTTCTGCACAGTCTGCGCGAGAGCAGGCCAATACGGCGGTGCACTCGCTGTATGCTGGCAATGTTGAGGCTATTACACTGGACCAGGTTAGTCAGGCTCAAACCAGCGTAAATACGTTTGGCGAATCGTTAGACGCACTGATAAAAAACGATTCGGCAGCGGCGCCAGACACTGGTAAAGGTAGCGCAACTATCGAACAAATGCAGCGAGAATTGGCAATACTGCGCAATAAGGTTGAGCAATTCGGTGAGCAACAACAATTGAGCGAACAGTTAGCTCAACTACTGGTTCAGGCCGGCGAAGAGCCGGAAACAGATATTGATATCGTTGAATATCGAAAAAACCTTACCCAGCAATGGCAATCACTGAGTAAACGTTTGTATGTGGTTCCAGCACCACTGAAACAGCAGTGGCGTGATATTTCTGGGCAGTGGAAAGCGCAGGAACAGGCTCGACGCCAGCAAAGTGAGCAAGCGTTAAAGGCGTGTCGCCGCCAACTCAATATTGTAGACAATATGATTGAGCAAGGTAAGTTTCGCGCCGCAATGGCCCGCTATAGTCAGTTGGCAAAAGATTATGCCGCATTGGACGACAGCGACAAAGCACGGCTAGCCAGACGATTTGATACTACCCGTGAACAGATTGAACGGCTGGAAGGTTGGCAGCACTACCTGGCTGCGCCACGTAAGCCAGAATTACTCGAGCAAGCCAGGCAGCTTGCTGCCGAGCCTGCTGATGATATTGGCCAACGGGCAGGTACGATTAAAAGGTTACGTCAACAATGGCAAAGCCTGACCCATCCTGGCGAGAAGTCTGACAGCCACCAGGCGTTTAATGAGGCGCTGGAACAGGCGTTTGCTCCATGTCGCGAATTTTATGCTGAGCAAGATAAGTTACGCGCCCAGGCACGTAGCCATCGCTTGGCCCTGATTGAACAAGTTGGCTCGCTTGATGCCGCATCAATGCCGGTGCAGGCATTGCAACGAGAGATGGAAAGCTTGAAACAGGCGTGGCGAAACGCCGGCCAGGTAGACAAACAAGATTATGACACGCTAAAGCAGCAGTGGGATGATGCGTTGGCAACGCCTGCGGCCCGAATCAGCGAATGGCATCAGCAAAATCGGTTACAAAAGCAGGCGTTGATTGAACAGGCGCAAAGCTTGTTGGAGCATGATATTGATGAACAATCTGCCAGTACCGCGCAAGCATTGCAGCAGCAATGGAAAACTATCGGACACGCTAGACGACGTCAGGAAAGCCGGTTATGGACCACCTTTAAAAGCATCAACGATAGTGTGTTTGCTAAACTGAAAGAAACCAACGCTGCACAACGCAATGCCACGGATGAAGCCGGAGCAAAGATGGTAGCGCAGGCGGAGCAGTTCTTAACCGATTTGACCCCAGACACCTTAGCTGAAGTTCGCGTGGGTGCAGCGGTGTTGCAGACGCAGGCTAAGAAGTTGCAGAGCCAGAGTGCCCACAAAGTGTTTAAAGCACTGCGGCGCGTACAAAATGCAGTCAGCGAGCTGGAGCAAGCTCGTCAGCATGAGTTAGCGGCTGCACAATACCGCGCGTTGTTAAAGGCAGTAGATCAATATACCGATAGTGAGGAGTCGGTTAGCACGCAGATTGACAGCACTATATGGGATGCTCTGGGGCGTTCTCATCAGCAGGCACTGTTAGTTAATAGCACCGATAAAGATCGGGCCTGGTATACCACCAAATTGGAAATATTGGCGGAGTTACCAACGCCGGCAGAGCACGCCTCCTTGCGCCAGGATATACAATTGGCCATGATGATGGCTAAGCTGGAACAGGGCGAAGAGACCAGCATTGAAGAGGCTATATGTCAGTGGCTGTCGTGTGGCCCGGTAACGTCACAGCAAACGGCACTTAAAACGCGCTTTAGCGAGGTTATTACCCAGCTTTACATTGCCGGCGCGCCGTCAGATGAGGATATAGCCGATGAAAATTCAGATTGAGTATCAGTTTGAAAACGAACAACGGGCTTATCGGTTTCTTAACACGGCGACCCACTTTGAGGCACAGGCGTTACGCGTAAAGCTTGGCCGTAGTAATCACCACGTTAAGGTGTCGTACGAATACGTGGATGGAGAATTTGATACTACAGCTTCGCGAATGGACGATCTGGCCAGAGAGCTGGAAGGTGAAGAAGTAAAATAACTAAAAAACCCGGCATGAGCCGGGTTTTTTTGGCTAGATTAATAAGTCGTACCTAACACGTCACTTCTAACTCATAGCCGGCATACTTACGCATATTGATGACCCGATCGTCATCCAGTAACAAATATTGGCCTTTAATGCCCAGTAAAGTTCCGCTAAAGCTGGGTGTTTTATCCAGGTTAATAGACTTAATTTTTACCGGATATTGGTTCACCGGATACTGAATAGAAACACATTCACTGTCTATCTCAGTGATTGCCTGGAGACCTTTTTCCTGGCGCAGCGCGTCAAGCTGCGGGCCTATTGCCTGTAATAATTCTTCCTTCTTAGCATACAGGTCTTGTGGCTCAGGCTGAGCTTTTAACATTGTTCGCCAGTTGGTTTTATCTGCAATATAATCCTTACACAATGTTTCGACCAGGCCGCTGGTTAAACGGTTAGGCACCCTAAGCATCACTACAGCCTGACTTGCGCCCTGATCTATCCAACGGCTTGAGACCTTATCCTGCACATGGCGGGTTATACCCACTTTAACATTGCCGGTATTAGCCAAATATACAAAATGGTCATCCATACAGTTGCGCTCTCCCCATTCGGGTTCCCGGCAAGTGCCTTCGTGATAGTGGCACAACTCAGGTTTTATAATGCAGCTGTCACACTGAGCCAGTCTCGTTAAGCAGGGATAACAGTAACCCTGATTGAAGCTCTTCTTAGTCACCCGACCGCAGTGTACGCAATTAATGGTTCCAGTATGCGCCATGTCAATTTGCTGCCCGATTAGCGCATTCATATCGATAGTACGCTCGCCCACCGGTAGGGTATATTTAACGTGGTTTGTCTCACCGGCCGCGCTAACGTGCATTTTACGTATATTGCCGGTTAGCGTTGTTCTCTCAGTCACTCATTTCTCCACGAAGGTTCTGGGTTAGCAGGTGTTTAAGCTGCTCGAAAGGTAGTTGTTTACTTAATAAATAGTGAAGCTTGGCGAGGGCCGCTTCGGGCGTCATATCGCTGCCGGGCAATACCCCAGCTTCTGCCAGCCCGTGGCCGGTAGCGTAGCCGCTCATATTGACTCTACCGCGTAAACACTGGGTACAATTTAATACTGGGATTTGCTTCTCTGCAGCCCGCTTAAGTTGAGCGAGTAAGTCCGGATGCTGCGGCGCATTGCCCACGCCGTAACTAAGCAAAATTAACGCATTAACAGGTTGTTGAAGGGTGTTTTCAAGCACCTGAGACGAGATACCAGGATACAGGCTTACCAGTCCTATCGGTTGGGCGGTAACATTACTCACCTGCATCGGCTGGGTTTTCGCCATGATGGCATCAGGAGCCAGCTTACCGGCGTTAAGTCGGATATTGATACCGGCTTCAAGTAGTGGCGCGAAGTTTGGAGAGTCAAAAGCACTGAAGCCATCAGCATCAACCTTACGGCTACGGTTACCACGCAGTAATCGATTATTAAAAAATAAACCTACTT
The DNA here is from genome assembly GCF_003429285.1 of Salinimonas sediminis. NCBI lineage: Bacteria > Pseudomonadati > Pseudomonadota > Gammaproteobacteria > Alteromonadales > Alteromonadaceae > Salinimonas > Salinimonas sediminis. The sequence continues at coordinate 2,418,967 of NZ_CP031769.1, read as the reverse complement.
CAGCAATTGGATAATTAGCGGCCACATATAATGCATTTAGCAGATTGACCTGGCCGTCAGATCGTAATTCCGCTAAAGGTATCTGGGAGCCGGTCACAATGACCGGTTTCGACAGATTCTCTAACATAAAACTTAACGCAGAGGCAGTGTACGACATGGTATCGGTACCATGAAGGATAATGAATCCATCGTATTTATCGTAATGAGCAGCGATGTCATCTGCGATGAGTTGCCAGTCAGCCGGCTTCATATCAGACGAATCTATTAAATTGTCGTATTCATGAAGGGTATACAACGGCATTTCCGGGCGGTGAAACTCAGGCATTTTTGCCAAGGTATCGGCCAGGAAGCCAGAGGCCGGAACGTAGCCCTGGGATGATGGTTTCATTCCAATTGTGCCGCCGGTATAGGCGATGTATATGTGTTTACGCATGCGAACTTCATCAGCAAATAATGTGGTGATATTGTAACAAGGTTAAAGGCGATGTCATCTTTAACCCCGCTTTACCTGGCGGGGAACTTAATATTAAAGAGCTAAATAGCGGTTAATTAAGACTTGCGGATGATAATGAGCAAGGCATAATTATCGCCTTCTTATAAAAAAATAATAATATACGATGACTAATAGTTCACTGCACCTACAGCAGGGTAGCCTTGTATGTGTAGGGCCAGGGATGACGCTAGGCGCGCATATGTCGGCACGATGTAGAAGCCATATTGAACACGCTCAGGTAGTTTTTACCAATTGCCATCCGCTGATGGAAGCCTGGATTTCCACTATGAATGCAGATGTACGTTCGCTTCAGCATCTCTATGAAGAAGGAAAAGACAGGCGCGACACCTATCAGGAAATGATTGCGTTGATCATGGAGCAGTTACGCCGGAATAAAAGGGTGGTAGGGGCTTTTTACGGTCACCCAGGGGTTTTTGCCCAAGTGCCTCACCATGCTATAGCACAGGCTCGAAAGGAAGGCTTTTCGGCGTCGATGGAACCGGGTATATCTGCAGAGGATTGTTTGTACGCCGACTTGGGCATTGACCCGGGGGCATTTGGCTGCCAGCATTTTGAAACCAGCCAGTTTATGATTTATCAACGTCAGTTGGATACCGCTGGCTACCTTATTTTATGGCAGGTGGCTTTAGCAGGAGATCTGTCGATCTCAAAACGCGTTAGCTCCTCCGCCCAGCGCCGGGTTTTACTCGATTTATTACTTGAGCATTACCCCGCTGAACATGAGGTGATTTTATATGAGTGTCCGACCTTGATTACTGATACAGTACGCCAGGATAGGGTACGGCTCGATACGCTGGCAGATATAGCGTTATCACCAGTTACCACACTGGTCTTGCCCCCGGCCCAACGCCTGGTTCGTAATCAACGTGTTATTGATAAATTAATGCAACTATAACCGCTTAATAAAATAAGGATTATTATGAGTGCGATAGAATTGTTGGCAAAGTTAGCCTCTGATGTGACATTGTCTTCCCAGGAGCTGACCCCCGAACAGCGCGAATCAATTGCAGCAGTAAAAGCTAAGGCGGCGCAAATTAACGCGATTATGGCCATTGTGGAGCCTACTGATCCAAACGAACCTGGGCGTCAGCCCGATGACGACACGCCACAAAAAGATCCCAAATTCCACTAAGTATGATTCGCAAATGGCTTTTGTGCTGCCTGCTGTGGAGTGCCTCTTTATTTGTTTATGCAGATAACCAGGCGCTTTTGGCAAGAACAGAAGCATTAAGACTTAGCGATCCTAGCACTGCAATGGGGTTGCTTAGCGAGGTTGATCAAAACAGTTTAAATCAGGCTGAACGACTGCGTTACCGCTATCTTGAAGCTTATTTAAGTACGTTTAATGGCGATCTCGACCACACTTTAGCGATGTACAGCGCGCTACTTGAGGATGTGCCTGAATCCGCGTTACGGATTCGGGTATTAACCTCAATGTTAGGGGTGGCATCTTATAAAAAGAATTGGCGACAAAGTTTTGAACTGGCGGGCAGTTTAGATGATTTACTTGAACAGGTAAGGGCACCCGAGCGGCAACCAGAGGCTTACAAGGGCTTACTGGTTTTCTATAATAATGTAGAACAGCAGGATATTGCTCTGGTTTATGCGTCGCGTATTTTAAACCACACATTGGCTACCAAAGAGAGTAAATGTTTTGCATTGACGATGCGTAACGAAATTAATCTTAAACGTCAGGCGGTTAATGAAAATGCGTTTTATGATGCCATCTCGTTGTGTGAAAGTGCGAAGCAACCTTATTATGTTACGTTCAATAATGTTCATTTATTTGAGTTTTACTTAGAACAACAGGAGTTGGATAAAGCGCAAATAATTGCTCAAGATGCGCTACGCAAAGTTAATAGTGTTGATTTTGTCTACCTACGCAGTAGTTTTATCGCCGCATATGCTCGATTAAAAGCCGCAATGGGTGATACTGAAGAAGCCCGTAAACTGGCCCTTGATGTCTTACAGTTAGATAAAGCCGAGCAGTTTCAGGAGTCGTTGATAGATGCTTATCAGCTGTTGTCGACACTTGAGGCTGATGCAGGAAATTTTGCTCAAGCCTATGCCTACCTAACGACGCTAAATCGCCTGGAAGCCTCTTTTCACAGCGAGCAGGTGGCAAAATCTCTGGCCTTGCAGCAAGCACGCTTTGACCTGAAAAATAAAGAAAGCCAGATTGAATTGCTGGATAAAAAGAATCAGCTACTGAGCACCGAATCAGAGCTGGTTCAAGAGCAGGTTCAAAGTATGATTATGGCGCTGGGCTTAGCTGTTTTCGCTGTGATAGCGTTATTGTTTTGGTCCTATCGTACTCGTCGCCTGCAAAACCGACTACGCCATTTAGCCACCACCGATGCCCTTACCGGGGTATATAACAGGGGCCATTTTGCCGAACGTTCGCAGCAACTTATCAGCAAAGCAAGTGACAATAGCCAGCCTATATCATTGATATTTTTTGACCTGGACCATTTCAAACGAATTAATGACACCCACGGCCATCAAATAGGGGACTGGGTATTATGTGAAGTGGTTAAAACGATTGAACAATGCTGTATTGCCAATAAACATTTAGTGGGGCGAATCGGCGGCGAAGAGTTCGGTATTTTGATGGACAACACCGACCAAAGCACGGCCTTAGCCTTTGCAGAACGCTGCCGCGAAGCAATCAATACCATAGACACCCACTTCTCAGGTTTTAATTTTAATATCTCAGCAAGTTTTGGGGTTAGCGATACTCGGCAAGTGGGGTATAACCTTGATAACCTGTTTTCAGCTTCCGATTTAGCGCTTTATCAGTCTAAAAAATATGGTAGAAACCAAGTCTGCGGTTACGACGGTAGCGCATCTGATCTGTAACAAAGACGGTGGCTGTCTCGTTATTCAACAGGTCAGATAAGGGTGGGTATCCAAATAGTGTGTTGTAATTAGCTTTAAGAAAATGACGAGGCTTAATAAGACACCCACCGTGCCGTGCTTAACGAATGCATAACTAAATAAGCATCGATGAAAAAGAGGGTAGGGTATTCGTGAAGCAAGCGCGACTTATGTTCTTTCATTTGTATGATACGAGTAATTTTCACCTCGCCGCGGTAATCAAACGAAGTTAAATTGCGTTAGGCCAACTAATTCTTATAGCCAGTCCACCGCCTCGGGGAGCCATGTTTCATGTGCTGTAGAGATACATAGAGTTTTAACGAATTAATGTATTCACACAGCATTCTTCATAGTTAAGATGCTCGCAGCCCCTCTAAAATGCTGTTCAAATTTGTGGGTAACCGATAGCCAATGCGCCTGGTCAACGTGAATACGTTCAAGAATGGGTGGCAGCGAAGCGGGTATGACTCCCTTCTTATTCGCCGCTATGCATCTGCCGGTATAGTCTACCAGGGTTATATAGTCGGTAGTGCTTAGTGGCAGATGAAGGCTGTTACTTATGCCGGTGGGCGGAATAAAAGGCATGAGCCTGGGCGGCTGTCGCCTGGTCTTAAATGCACGAATGCGGGCCGCGATACTGGTAAAGCGCGCGTCTTCGGGCGCGATAACCATGCCTGCCCGTAGTGGGTTCAAATCAACATAGACCATGCAGGATAACAACGCCGCTTCATCCAGTAAGGCTTGAGATTTAAACCTACCCTCCCAGAAACGCCCGGTACAGTCATCCTCTTTATTGGCCTGGCGGGCAATGTACTCATTAAGTTCTCGCATAAACCAGCTTATTGATTGAAGACGCTGCCGATAAACTGATACACAGGCATTGACCGTGGCGCGTTCAGCCTGCGAGAGTGTCGCACCCTGAGCATACAGCTGCGTGAGGCGGGTTCCCCGATGCAGTTTATGCCATTGTCGCAACACATGTTTGTTCGACCATTGCTGTGCCCGTTCAGTAGCCACCCGAAGCACCACATGTGTATGGTTGCTCATCACCGCATAGGCGCATAAATCTATAGCAAATACTCTGGCAAGAAAGTACAAACGACGCTCTACCCACCCGCGCCGATGTTCATAGCTTTTTCCTGTAAAGCTGTCTTTTCCGCACAAACAAGCACGACGGACACAGCGCGAGACACAATGATAATAGGGTGTTTGTTCTACACAGATAAGCTCTTTCCGGGGCCGGGGCATACACTGTCCGCAAGATGAAGTGGGCAGTTATTATGGGTTAACAAACTCAGGTTGGCAGCTGTTCAAAAGCCTGGTTTTGGTACCTGTACCTCAGCTATTAGATTGTTTTATGTTTACCAGCGGATATCTAGTTTATTCAGGTTGATGCTCGAAAATCGGTGGCTGTCCCATACATGAATATTAGTATCAACTGGACGGGTAAGTGGATGTCCAAATTTGAAGTAGATAACACGAAGCAGTCTGAAAGCTTACCGTAAACTTGAATTATTGACCCGTAAACCATTCGCGAACCGGTGTACATAGTGCCGCTAATGCACGCCGTTCGATAATGTAGTGGGTGTCTATATTGTACCTGTGGGTGTCAATACCAGCTATTTTGCTTATTCACTTTATACTGCAGATTTGACTACAGGCGGTATCGGAGTATTACGTCACCGTACCGAACTAGCAAAGTGCCTGGATTAATAAAGCCGCGCGGTAAAGTAACAGCGGATACTGTATTTTATAGCTTACAAACAGTTTCACTCAAGCTGCGTTCAAGTTACGTATGTGCCGAGTACCGCTATGCGCAAATATCGTTTTGTGTGGATACGGTTTTTTATGCACCGACGAGCAGGGTGACTTTGTCCCGCAGGGCTTAGTTTACACTCGTATCTATAAGGGGTCACGATAAGTAAATACCTGAAGATAGATTGTTTTGTTGTAAGCAAAAAATGCAATTAATAACGAAAAAGCCCCGGGACCGGGGCTTGCATTTAATAGACTAACCTAAAAAAGGTGTTAGGCAGACACCGCGGTTTTGCGGGACCGCTTCGACTTTCCGGCTACCAGTTCTTCGTGAGCAAAGTCGTCCACATTAATTGTGCGTAAACGGCCCGCTTCTGCTCGTTTCATTAACGCTGTCTCTTCAGCATCTATGATGCCATCGGCAAGGGCGGTTTCTGCCAGCAAGGCAAGATTAGTGAAAGGCAGTTTGGCGCCTCTTTCTTTACAAATCCGCTCGAAAACGGGTTCACAAGCTATAACATCTTCCAATGTTTGTTCTAAATCGCCGAATAAACTGCCTTCTTCCCGGGTCAGATATTGCCCGTCACCCAGCCTGCTTCTCGCGGTAGAAGGCTTTTGCAACATGCCAGCAATCTTATGCTCAAGCCTGTCAGATGGTTTTTCGCAACGACGGCCAAATGGCAACACGATTGCTTTAAGACCAAGAGCCAAAGGTCTTGACGGGAAGTTAGCCAAAAAGTCGATGATGGCTGTTTCAATATCGTATAGAGTCTGCTGCAGCGCCCAATGCATAAGGGGAGCATCTTCATGCAATCGACCCTCTTCATCAAAACGCTTGAGCGTAGCGCTACCTAAATAAATCCCACTCAATATATCGCCCAATCGAGCAGATAAGCGTTCACGACGTTTCAATTCGCCGCCTAGTACACCCATCGAAACGTCTGCCAGTAACGCCAAATTAGCACTATAGCCTTGCAATAAACGGTAATAGCGCGCAGTGTCGTCGGCAAATGGTGTGGCACTAAATGCATTGCTGGTAATACCAAACCACAGGCTGCGCACTTTATTCGACATAGCAAAGCCAATATGACCAAACACTGCATCGTCAAAGGCATTGAGCTGTTCAGTGCGATCTTCCATCGCTGCCGCTTGAATCTCTCTTAGAACAAAAGGATGGCAGCGCATCGCGCCCTGACCAAAAATCATCATATTACGGGTAAGGATATTGGCTCCTTCCACGGTGATAGATATTGGCGCCCCTTCATATGCCCGACCTAGGTAATTATTCGGCCCAAGCATGATGCCCTTACCGCCATGAATATCCATGGAGTCGTTAATAACCTGACGCATTTTTTCAGTAAGATGATATTTGCTGATCGCTGAAATAACAGATGGTTTTTCGCCTAAATCAACGCCCACGGTGGAGAAGCGAGTTACGGCATCCATTAAATACGCGTTGCCGCCTATTCGCGCTAGCATTTCTTCCACCCCTTCCATATGGCCAACCGGAATTCGAAATTGTCGACGAATACGCGCATAGGCCCCGGTCGCCAGGGCGCACGTTTTGGCACCGCCAGCGGCGGTAGAGGGCAGAGTAATACAGCGTCCAACAGACAAGCATTCCATTAGCATCCGCCAGCCTTTGCCTGCCATTTCCTTGCCGCCAATAATAAAGTCAAGCGGAACGAAGATATCCTTACCTCGAATAGGGCCGTTTTGAAATGGTGTATTGAGGGGGAAATGCCGACGCCCGATATCCAGGCCCGCGGTATCACGTGGAATCAGTGCGCAGGTAATACCCAGATCAGTATTATCGCCGAGCAAACTGTCAGGATCTTGTAATTTGAATGCTAACCCAATCACTGTTGCTATGGGCGCTAAGGTAATATAACGCTTATCAAAGGTTAAGCGCATACCCACTATTTCCTGGCCATCCCATTCGCCCTTACAAACCACACCAACATCGGGTATTGCGCCAGCATCAGAGCCAGCTTCGGGGCCGGTAAGTGCAAAGCATGGCACTTCTTCACCACTAGCCAACCGAGGCAAGTAGTAATCTTGTTGCGCTTTAGTACCATAGTGTTGTAGTAGTTCACCCGGGCCTAAAGAATTGGGAACCCCTACAGTACTGGACAGTACTGCACTGGTGCCTGCAAGCTTTTGAAGCACGCGGGATTGAGCAAAAGCTGAAAATTCTAAGCCACCGTATTGTTTTTTAATGATCATGGCAAAGAATTTGTGTTCTTTCAGAAAATCCCATATCGGCTGCGGTAAGTCAGCTAGTTTATGGTTAATTTCCCATTCGTCTACCATATGACATACGCGATCGACCGGCCCATCCAAAAAGGCTTGTTCTTCAGCAGTTAAACGTCCTTTTGGAATGCCGTGAAGCTTATCCCAGTCTGGTTTGCCACTAAAAATGTCGCCGTCCCACCATACGGTTCCCGCATCGATGGCTTCCTGTTCGGTGCGCGACATTTCTGGCATCACCTTTTTATAAAATGCTAATAGTTTTTTAGTGATGTAAGGTTTACGAATGTCGGCTACGCCAAAGGGCACAGCTATCAGTAAAAACACAAGCCAACCTAACCAGCCAATATCCCCAAATACCGTCCCAACAACCATTATAGCGGCAGTTAGCGCAATCGTATTGACCAAGCCGAGCTGTTTATAACTAGCGACACAAAGTGCCAGCAAAACAATTAAAAACCAAACGAAATCTGCCATTTTACACTCCTGATAAAATTCGGCGTTAATGCAGTCTTGCAACAATACAATGTTAACAGCTTGTATCGAGGTCTGACCAGCTTAGGCTAAACCTATATAGTTGGGAAACAAAGATCAAGAAAAAGCGACAGATCACGTAGGATTAGATATCGCTGACCGAAAAAATATATTAACGATCAGCAATATAATTAGAGGGGCTGGAAACTTCTAAGCTTTATATCGCCTTGTTCATCACCATCTTTAAACTGTTGTAGACGCACCAGGTGGTAATCAAGGGAGGGGGCAAACCAGGCAAATGTTTCACGGGTGTTGGATTCGCGTAGCAGCTTTACCTTGATGGTTTTTACTACACCATAGGGTAAAGAAAGCGTTTCTTTGCCCATTACTTCAATACCATAATGACGTTTTTCACCCCGATAATTTACAAAATCATAGCTAACCGAATGATTGCCGGCGGCTAACTGACGTGAAATATCTAACCGATAAAGCTGATTATCAAGCTCACCCTTCCAAGGCAAAGTAGTGGTCTTATCAATTTTGATTTGGGGCGAGGGCTGGCTGGTGAAGGCAATGCTAAGCGCAGAATCGGGACCGGTGCCAGTGCGTTTATAATGGTATTGCGAAGGGATGAGCTGTTCGTTATCTACGAAGAAAATAGAGTGCTCGAACCGTTCATCAGACAAAAAAAACTTCGAGACATCAGAAGAGTAGGTTAGTGAAAACTGATTGTTATCGAGTGCTTCGAGTTTCATTTTAGCTTCACCAACATCATCGCCCCACTTGTAGGCGGTGTAATTGGCTTTAAAAGGAGTTAAATCTGGCAGCGAAGCCGCGCTACAGAGGGTACCAAACAGCGTTAGCATGATACCCGTCGCGAAATAGCTAATCGCTGGCATAGCCTGAAGAGGGAATAATCTCATTATCTAAAATCGCCTTATTGTTCTGCATACATAAACGACCTTCGCAAAACCAGTTTACTACCACAGGGTAGAGATTCAGCTCCTGCTCGCGAACCCGCTCTGCCAATTCTTGCGCAGTATCATCTTCAAATACTGGAACACGACTTTGAACGATCACAGGGCCGCCATCCAGTTCGGGCGTTACAAAGTGTACACTTACCCCATGCTCAGTATCTTTGTTATCCAGCGCGCGCTGATGAGTATTCAACCCTTTGTATTTAGGCAACAAAGATGGATGAACGTTCAATAGTTTACCGGCGTAGCGCGTAACAAAATCGGGGGTCAGGATACGCATGAACCCTGCCAGTACAATACAGGCAGGATCGCATTCGTCAATAGCCGCGCTTAATGCGTTATCGTAAGATTCGCGTGTTTCATATTGAGCATGATCTAATACGACAGCATCGATACCTGCATCTTGGGCGCGAGTTAACCCTAATACCCCAGGCTTACTTGAGATGACCCGAACAACTTCGCCATTAATGCGGTTAGCATCAATGGCGTCGAGAATGGCTTGTAGGTTGGTACCTGTACCAGAGATTAACACACAAATTTTTGTTGGCTGTTTCATGAATTATACAATCTCAACCTGGTCGTCGCCTTCACGGCTCTCGATATGCCCTAGCAGCCACGCGTTTTCCCCTTGGGCTTTAAGCACAGAAAGAGTATTTTCTACATCTGCTTCATCTACTACCAGGACCATACCAACACCACAATTAAAGGTACGGTACATTTCATGATCAGTAATATTACCGTTTTGCTGTAACCAATTGAAAATCTCTGGCCATTGCCAGCTATTTTCTTCAATGACTACCTTTGCGGTATCGGGAAGTACCCGAGGAATATTTTCCCAAAAGCCACCGCCGGTAATGTGTGAAATAGCATGTACCTTGGTTTGTTCGAGTAAAGCGAGAACCGACTTTACATAAATTCGGGTAGGCGCTAACAAGTGAGCTTTTAGTGATTTACCTGCCAAATCATCATCAAGGCTGGCGTTACTGACTTCTAACACTTTTCGAACCAGTGAATAGCCGTTTGAATGCGGACCTGAAGAGCCTAATGCAATCAGTTTTTGGCATGCAGCAACCGTGGTGCCATCAATAACATCCTCGGCTTCGACCACGCCCACGCAGAAACCAGCAATATCGTAGTCGCCGCCGTGATACATGCCCGGCATCTCCGCCGTTTCACCACCAATAAGAGCACATCCTGCCTGCTCGCACCCTTCACCTATACCTGACACCACGGTAGCTGCGGTATCGACATCAAGCTTACCCGTAGCGTAATAGTCAAGGAAAAACAAAGGCTCAGCGCCTTGTACAATAAGATCGTTTACACACATCGCGACCAAATCTATCCCCACACCGTGATGCTCATTAGCATCCATCGCCAGACGCAATTTTGTGCCAACCCCATCAGTACCTGAAACCAATAAAGGGCGCTTGTATTTTGCAGGCAGTTCGCATAACGCGCCAAACCCGCCTAAACCACCTTTAACTTCCGGACGGTGTGTCCGCTTGGTAACTGCTTTGATTCGGTCGACTAACTGGTTTCCGGCATCGATGTCTACGCCGGCGTCTTTGTAGCTTAAAGAGGTTTTATTGTCGCTCACGATGATAGTGCCCTGATGCAAAAGGGTGGAAAAACGCGGATTCTACCAGCTAGCGATGGTAAGTCCAATGATCTGCCGATATTAGCATAAACAGGTTATTTACTGCTAAGGCAAACAGGGTAGCCGCCAGGGACTAAAATATCATCACCACATGACGCTTTAATGCAGCTTTGGTAGGCCTGAGCACCTTTGCCAACCTATAATAGATATTAATTTTAAGGCGCTAGCTCTCGCGATAACAGCTATTGGCTGTACGGCGGCTTATAGGCAGAGAATATGTAAGACACCCACCTCCCGATCCTACACTCGCAATTCCTTCCCTCACTTTTTTAACCACGAATGAGATCTACGGACTTCGCGCAACTACGGGAAAGGAGGGGCGACTTTATTCTCCTCGTACCTGGTAAACGCAGGACACCCACCATTGGGTTTTGGCTGTGAACAATGTTCGTGGCATTGATTTATAGAAAAAATTCCGCGATGTGGGCTGTAAATCATGGACAGCCACAGTAAATAGCATTTGAATGTGTCCTGATATCCAACGCTCGATTGCTGTTATATGGTGGAAAATGGCCCCTGCCTGGGGCATTTAGGGGTGGGTGTCCATACAACAAAAGAGTGGCTGTCTTATGAGGTAGGTGGGAGTCACATTGCTGCTTAAGATGTTACATCAATCATAGACAGCCACAGTAAGTATCATTTGCTTGTGAGCCTAATCTTCAAAGCTCGGTTGCTTTTATATGCTGGGAAATAACCCCCTGCCGGAGGCTAATCGGGGTGGGTGTCTTGGAATATGCAAGGCAACTCGAGGTGGGTGTCTGGGAACATGTTGGAATATAAAGGTGGATGTCCTGAACAATAATCCTGCTTAATACTGGCTATACAGTACTGGTATTCCTTTTATGTAGTACCACGAATCAAGCCGGGTAAAGTGTCAAAACATATTTTGCCCTGGTTAGCAGGCTCGGGCGGTGGGTTAGCCGGGCTTTATAAAAATTAAAGATGAAAATGCGCCGTAAATAGCCCACAATATCTGCCTTTAAACAAGCAGCCCATTGCGTTTCAATAAGTCAGGCAGGTTAATGCTAATTACCAAAAATCTTGTTTCGTTTTCTTCTTTTATCTGCACCTTGCTGATGGTGGGTGTCTTACTTTCAAGCCCCGTCGGGCGCGCTTGCGCCAGTAGCCTTGTGGAAACCAACAGCGCAAAAGTAGAGGTAGCCAATCAGGGCGCTAATGCTCGAAAACAAGCGCAAACTGAAGCGCTGAAGCGGGTGTTTACTAAAATGACCGGAAGTGCCCAAACGCTCGATAATGCCGGAGTTAAAGCGGCGCTGCGCAATCCTGGCAAATATCTGATTGCCTATCAGTACACTACAGATAACGACACCCTCTACTATGATGCTCAGTTTTCCCGCGATGCTCTTACCGCGTTATTAAAGCGCGAGAAACTGCCATTATGGGGGCAGCGGCGTCCGGACACTTTATTCTGGTTAGCCACTGAGCAAAATGATCAGCGCTGGATAATGCGCGAGGGACAACCCGATGCCTTGCGTTATAGCCTGTTGTCGCAAAGCCAGCGCCGGGCGGTACCCATCTCCTTACCCCTCATGGATCTTACCGATAACACCGCTATTAACGTGTACGATGTCTGGGCCCAATTTTCAGGAACCTTGCGCAAGGCCTCGGCGCGATATAATCCTGATTATATCCTCAGTGCCCGGTTATATCAGCAATCCGCACAACCGGCTCCAGACTTTTTAACGACTGAAGAAAAACTTGAGCGGGCGCTCTCGCAAAGCGCCCCCGCCTTTGCCTATCAGCAAACCCAGCAGCAAAACGCAGCAGAAGACCCCCAAGACGAATTTTCAGACGCTGCTGACGCCGAGCCAAACACCGCCAATAATGAAAGTAATCTGGAGATCGGAGACAGTGTGTCTGATGGGCGAGGCAACCCAGAGCAAACCGTAAACTCTTTACGTCCCGATGCTTCGGTTGAGCCAACTATGATAGTAGATGTCGGCGAGGGAGAATACGCCCTTGAGTGGTTGTTATTAGAAACCGGCAGTACCCAGTTTGGTACCGTAAGGGCGGCCTCACCTGAACAGGCATTGGCCGGTTTGATGGACGTATACGCAGACTATTTGGCAGCGCGTTTTTCGGTAAGGTTTACCGGGCAGCAGACTGCGGATAATGAGCTGGTCATCTCTGTAGCTAATTTAGACAGTTTGACGCACTACATCCATGCGCAAAAGTTTCTGTCCCAATTAAGTGTGGTGGATTCTGCTATTTTAACTGCCCAAAAAGGGCCGGTAGCCACGTTTAACCTAAAATTGGTCGGTACGCGGGATGATTTCTTTAACGCGCTGTCTTTTGAGTCGCGTTTACGTCCGGTAAAAGATTCGTTCGGACAAGCGCTTGAAGGAAATAATTTCTATTGGAACGAATAAGCGTTCAATTGCCGTTGCCGGTATCTTTACCGGCTGACGAAACATTCGATAGCTTTATTGACACCCCCAATAGCCAACTGGTGTCAATGTTGCGCCAGTTATGCGAGGCTGCTCCCCATTGGCGCCAGCACCCTGACTTACTCAGTTTTGCACAGCAACGGCTTCCTCTACTCACCATAACCGGCGGCGGTGGCCGGGGTAAAAGCCATTTGTTGTATGCGGTCTGCCATACGTTAGCAGGCAATAATGTCAGCCATTTGTATTTAAATTTAAATCAGGTACAAGACTTATCCCCTAAGGTACTCGAGGGGCTGGAAACGCTAAGCTTTGTTATGCTTGATAACTTACACGCCATCGCCGGTGTCTATGAATGGGAAGCAGCCTTGTTCGATTTGATTAACCGCGTAAGTGAACAACCCTATGCTGTAATATTGGGTACCTCACAACTTGGTGCGGCCAGCCCGCAGTTTACTCTGCCGGATTTGCGTTCACGGTTGCAATGGGGGACTGCTTTTAGCCTGCAACCGCTTAATGATGGGCAGCGCAAGCAAGCACTTGGTCAGCGTGCTCGTCAAAAAGGACTTATGTTCTCTGATGCCGCGTTACAGTTTTTACTAAATCATTATGATCGCAGTTTAAAAAGTTTAATGCAGTTATTGGAGCGCCTTGATAAGCGCTCCTTACAGGAGAAAAAGAAAATAACGGTGGCACTGGTCAAGCGTGAGTTGGGTGTGAACTGATTACTGATTTACCGGTAAAGGTAGGGTTTTCTCAAACGGCGAAGAAACGGTTACGCGTAACGTTTTTTGGCTTGCTTTAGAGCCCGAGGGCATCTTAGCGACCCCGACCGTCGGGGAAACGGTAGAAAACCAATCTTGATTCGCCGGCAGCATCACAGGTGTCGGGAACGCATTTTGCGCACTGGCAATATCAATGTGCGGCAATATATTTTCAATAGCAAAGGCCACGCGCGGCTGCATATGTGCTGCGTTAAACCGGTTACGCTGCGCCCATACAATTGGCAATGCGCCGGTATTTTCATCGGCAATTTGCGCAGGGGAATCAAAGAAACCAACGTCCGCATCAATACCAAGCCGATATTTCATCATAAAGCGTTCAAACAAGAGGGCAAAATCTTCGCGCGGTGTATAAAATGAATACATGGTCAGCCCTGCTTCATCATTAAACATGCTTGCCACCTCCCAGGCGCGATAAGCCTCCTGCTCAGCGGTGGCCATTGCGCCACCAAAATCAACCTGGGCCAGCGCTTTTAAAATCACCGAGTGCAGGCCATCTGATGCGGCCAGGGCGTCTGATAAATAACCATTTTGATTAGCAAATGTTAACGGCGAGTCGGTTGGCTTTAGTTGCTGCCAGCGTTGCGGGGCAAAGACATCATTTGCATGGGCCAGTTCATGATATAACAACCAGCTAAGTGCTGCTTCTACCTGTGGCTGGCTTCTGGGCTGACGCTCTGCAGGAGCGGTGCCCGGCTGCGGATAATAGTACGCATTATCTTTGATATAACGCCAGCTGGTCCGATAGGCCAGCGTGTTACCATACGCAATACGGTAATCTGGCGCCAGGTCCAACGTGTCACGCTCGGCCGGAGTCTGCCACAAATTATTAGCATCCAGGTAAATAGCCCCTGTGGCACTCCAGTAGAAAGAGGGCCTGATATCATACGCAATAACGACCCCGGTAGTGGCACCCAGTAATTGCACTATATCCGGGCCAGCTGCAGAGGAACGTAGAAAACGCGCAAATGCTTCTCCCATCCAATCGTGCGATACCAATGTGCGGGCTAATATCTGTTCAATATCTGGCTGGTTATTTACCTGGCCAATCAATGGCAAGGTAGCAAATGTGCATGAGCGACGCACCTGGCTATTATACAAACAATTATTGAGGGCTTCAGTATAGGGGCCAGGACGAAACGGGTGGATAAGGTCGGTTGGATATAGATCGTTACCGGCAAAAAAACCGTTTTGTGCTTGCGGCACATCTTTTATTACTACGTAGGCACTATCTGAATCACGCGCGCCGTTAGCGCGGGTAACCGTAGCTTTGATTTCTAATAACGTGTCGGCGCTGACGCTGGGTGCCTGAAAATAAACATGCTGCGCCGCAGCCTGCTCATCATAGCGCAATGCAACGGCGGGCCCCTGGATCACTTGCCATTGAAGGCTATCGTTAGCCCCAAGGGATAGGATATCTGCCCGCAAAGATACCCGGCCAAGTTCTACCGCCTGGTGGCTTAGCCTTACATTGACCGGCGCAGCCGGTGTCTTAGTAACCTCTAGTTCGCCAGTATAAAAATACGTATTGCTTGCGGTATCCTGCGCGGTAACTGAAAACGAATAAAGCCCTTCACCCGGCGCATCAAAGCCTATTGCTCTTGAGGTGGGTGCCAACAGCTGGATGGCGGGGTCGTCAAATACCCAATGTACCGAGGTAAGGGTAATACCCTCAGCAGGCATTACCGCTAGCGCAACGCTATCAGCCTCCGCCACCCGGCGTTCACCAGAGACGATTAACGGCGTGGCTGGGGCAGGCGGGGAGGAGGGCGTTTCCGTCTGGTCAGTAGCTTGCCCACCACAGCCTGCTATTACCAACATCACTGTTATCAGTATCCACCTCATCCCACACCTACCTTACGGCTATTCTGCGCGCAATACTTATGGCAACTTTTTGGCTTTTTTAAGCCCCAAACCCAGCTCCCGGCCGCGGAAACGGGCGAACATACTACACCCAGTAAACATTCCGCTGGCCAGTAGTATTTCAATAA
Source organism: Salinimonas sediminis (assembly GCF_003429285.1). Taxonomy (NCBI): domain Bacteria; kingdom Pseudomonadati; phylum Pseudomonadota; class Gammaproteobacteria; order Alteromonadales; family Alteromonadaceae; genus Salinimonas; species Salinimonas sediminis. The sequence continues at coordinate 2,403,285 of NZ_CP031769.1, read as the reverse complement.
TAGCATACAGCCTTTCTGCCGGAACGGCGTAGGCCACCGTGATGCCGTGAATAAGATAAAATAGGGTAATAAAGTTTGCCCACGCATGGGTATAAGGATTAGCCGTAAGCATTCCTTTTGCAGGTAATAACAATGGCCCAGCGTACAGCAATAATATAAAAATGGCCGAATAGCTGTAAGTGGTGGTCAGCATGGATTGCCAAATAATGACCCAGGCTAATAGCAAAACATAGCTGACCAAAGCTAACCAGCGTAGTTTGCGGGTGGTACCCGCCAGCGCTGCGGAGGACATCATTGGTTGGCTCGTTGCAGCCGGCGCGCAACCTCAGCCAAACGTTTGCCCTGGGCCAGCGCTAATTGCTGTTCGTGCTGACTCAATGTGGAATTATGCTGACCAGCTACATGGGTGACGCCATAAGGCGTACCACCGGTATTGGTATCATGTAGCGCAGGCTCACTGTAGGGCAGTCCACACACAATCATACCGTGGTGTAACAGTGGCAACATCATGCTCAGTAAAGTGGTTTCCTGTCCCCCGTGCTGGCTACTGGTAGAGGTAAATACACAACAGGGTTTATCGATCAAATGTCCTTTCAGCCAGCTGTCACTCGTGCTATCAAGAAACACTTTTAGGGGGGCCGCCATATTTCCAAACCGCGTGGGGCTACCCAGGGCCAGGCCCTGGCAGTCAACTAAATCTTGTTTATTAACAAAAGGCGGTCCATCCGAGGGTACAGCCTGAATAGCCTCACTTTGGTATTCACGTACTGGCGGTACTGTACGAACCCTGGCTATTGCACCGCCAATTTCTACCCCTTTGGCAATGGCCTGGGCTAACTGAGTGGTACTGCCATGGCGGCTATAATAAAGAACCAGTATTTCTGGCTTCATAATAGCGCCAACACTGCTTCAGGGGGCCTGCCTATGCATGCTTTGTCGCCCTTGATTACAATTGGCCGCTCAAGCAACTTCGGGTAGGCTGCCATGGCTTGAATACCTTGTTCTTTAGTCACCGGTGACGATAGGCCCGTTTGTTTGTATTCCGGCTCTTTGGGGCGCATCATATCTTCAATTCGGCTAATATTGAGTTGGTCAAACAGCACCGCTAACTGCGCCTCATCAAGCGGCGTTTTAAGGTATTCCACAATCTGTGGTTCAACCCCATGGGCTTGTAATAGTTGTAAGGTTTGGCGGCTTTTACTACAGCGCGGATTGTGTAAAATCCTGACGGGAAGCATAGGCATTCGTTCCGTGATGTGAAGTTTCGGTAGACGCAGTGCGTTTACCCTGTTTATGCTGATGTTAATAATTCTAACAAGGTTGGGTCCGCATTGCCTATCTCTGCAATAAAAAAAACCGGTCCGTTACTGTATGTCGGCCTGGCGCTAATAGCGATTACAGCTGGCGTACTTACCCGGCAAGCAACAACGTATGACTTTTCGACCAGCTCCGGGGCGCGTTATCAATTAGCGGATTTTCGCGGCCAATGGCTTATCATCAACTATTTTGCACCATGGTGCGCACCTTGCCTGAAAGAAATTCCTCAGCTTAATCAGTTTGCCCAGCAACTCCCCGAAAACACCCATTTGTTTGCGGTGAATTACGACCCGGCTGATCGCCAGCAGGTTATCGCGCTCAAACAGCGTTATAACATTAATTTTGAGGTCATTGTTGCCGGCCCTGAAACCCGGCTTCCGGTGGCTACGCCCGCTGCGCTACCAGCCACTTTCATTATTGGGCCGGATGGGCAACTGGCCGAAACCATCATGGGCGAGATCACGCAGGCCCGGCTACAGCAAACGCTAGCCAGTCTTAAACAAGGTGATTAAAGCCGTTTCAAGCGCTCTTCTTCCTCTCGTAACTGTTTTATTCTGGCTCGTATACGCTGTTTTTGCAGATGGTTATCACCGGTATATTTATAGGCGAATTGAAGCTCATCGATAGCCCGTTGATAAGCGCCATTGAGGGCCAGAACCTCGGCTTTGGCTTGATGCATATCCTGGCGATCCTGCGCTTTTTGATACGCAGTGGTCAGCAACTGATATGCAATTTCATAGTTCTTATTAACCAGGATAAAGTCTTTTAAAATTTTAATTGCCGGTTGCGTGCGTCCTGCTTCAATCATTGCGTTGGCTTGATTTAACGCCAGTACCTGATTACGCGGCGTGTGGGCCAGATGCGGGGCTAACCGGTCAATCGCTTCATCATATTTTTGCTCGGCTAACGAGATGTCGGTGGCCGCATCCAGATAAAATAAGTTCTCTCCCTGTTGGGCCAGCAGCGCGTCGATAAGCGGCCGCGCTTTGGCGGGCTGCTGTTTACGTAAATACGCCAGCGCCAAGCCATATTGGGCCGCCGGGGTGTTATGTTTCTTTACCGCCTGCTCGTAATACTTAACACTGTAATCCGCATCAAAGGTATAGCGAGACATAATTCTGGCTTTCGCTAAATGAAACGCCAAACTACTGGCCACTTTAACCGGCGGATAACCCGCTGCGCGGGCTCTGGCGTCGGCCACACGCGACTCGGTCAGGGGGTGCGATAATAACCGGGCAGGGGGCCGCGATACCAATCGATACTGCTCATTTAAGGTAGCAAAAAAGCTGGCGGCACCATTTGGGTCAAAGCCTGAACGCGCCAGCATAGAGATGCCAATGCGGTCAGCTTCTTCTTCGTTAGAGCGGGTATAATCAATTTGCATTTGGGCGTTAGCAGCCTGACTACTGGCCAGGGCCGCCATACCGGCCTCAGGATTAGCAATTGCCAATAGTACACCGCCCAGCATAGAGGCCAGGGCCAGCGGCGCCGAACGCTGTTGGGCTTGCATACTGCGGGCTAAATGGCGTTGGGTAACGTGGGATATCTCATGCGCCAGCACGGAGGCAAGTTCACTTTCGCTGTCTGCATAATGGATCAGCCCAGCGTGCACCCCAATGTGTCCGCCAAAAAAGGCGAATGCATTAATTGCATCATTGTTAACCCAAAAAAATGAAAACGGAAACTTGGCGTTATCGGCGTACACGACCAGCCGATTACCTAAATCCTGTAAATATTCATCCAGTACCGGGTCCATAATCAGCGGAGCCTGGCCACGCATTTGGCGCATCACCGCATCACCGATAATCATTTCCTTATCTACCGATAGCACGTTAGATGCCACCACACCTATTTCGGGCAACGTATTTTTGTCATTAAAGCCGCTATCCTGTGCGACTGCCGACAAACTTACTGCTGCGAAGAATAATCCGGCTCGAATGCCTTTTTTCACTAATGATCTCATTACGCCCTTTTTTCGAGTACTGCTCTAGCGACTAATGGCTTAGAGCACTGCCTTGTGTGATCAGTTTCATCTTTTTTTACGGTTTACATTTTTATTTTGCCGTAGGCGTTCCACTATTGCTACTTTTTCCGCTGGCTTTGTAAGGTTACGGGTAATGCCTACCGGCAGTTTGCATAGGGTTAGTTAAGTCGCTGTTTTCCAGCTACATCAGCCCAGTCGGTTTTGTCAGTTGCTCTGGGCGGACGCTTCCCCTATGATGCTTTTTTTACAGTTGTAACATTGAGACTTTTTGATGAGTTTGTTGAGTGTCTTCGGACGCTGGTACCGGCGCAAGTTTTCCGATCCGGATGCAGCCATGCTGCTAATTCTGATTATTCTTACCACCGCAGTATTGCTTATCTGGGGCGGGTTAATAATGCCCGTACTGGTGGCCGCGGTGATTGCCTATTTGCTTGACTGGCCTGTAACCCGAATGGTCCATATAGGTTTAGGTAGAACGGTCTCATGCGTATTGGTATTGTTAGGTTTCTTGGCCGTCAGTATTATGTTGTTAGTGGGCCTGGTACCGGTGATATCCCGCCAAAGCATCAACCTGATACAAGAAACGCCGCTCATTTGGCAAAACGCGCAGGACTGGATTCTCACTCTGCCCGAAAAATACCCTGACTATGTTCAGGTCTATCATATTCATCAAATGATGGAAGGGCTGAATGACAAACTGGTCGAAGTCGGCGAACAATTAATTTCAGCCTCGGTAAATTCACTGGTGGATATTGCCGCGCTATTGGTTTACCTGGTGCTAGTGCCGTTGATGGTATTTTTTATGCTCAAGGATAAGCACTTTTTCCTCAATAGTATTTCGTCGGTATTGCCGCGAGAGCGCAGGCTCATTACGCAGGTAGGCCATGAAATGAACAGCCAAATAGCGAATTATATACGCGGCAAAGTCATAGAGATCGTGATTGTGGCGGCCTGTTCTTGTATCGCATTTGTGTTCATGGATTTACGCTATGCCATTTTGCTCGGTGTGCTGGTGGGCTTATCGGTACTTATCCCTTATATCGGCGCGGCGGTGGTGACTATCCCGGTTGCCGTGGTGGCCATGTTTCAGTGGGGCATCAGCCCTGAATTCTGGTATTTGATGATCGCCTATAGCATCATTCAGGCGCTGGATGGCAACTTACTGGTGCCGCTACTGTTTTCAGAGGCAGTTAGCCTACATCCGCTCTATATTATTGTCGCTGTATTGTTTTTCGGGGGGCTATGGGGCTTTTGGGGCGTCTTTTTTGCGATACCCCTGGCCACGCTGGTAAAAGCGCTAATTACTGCCTGGAGTAGCGGGCCTGAACCGCAGCAACCTTTTGTATAAATACCCCAGGTAAGCCACAAAAAACGCCGCTGATTTGCGGCGTTTTTGATTTTAGGTCAATTTACCTTAGCCAGGCTTTTACTGGTTAAGATAATCCAGCACCACCTGATGATGTTCTTTTGTTTTAAACTTATTGAAAACATGTTCAATCTGGCCCTGTTCATCAATTAAAAAACTGATGCGGTGGATACCATCATACTCTTTACCCATGAATTTTTTCAGGCCCCATACGCCAAAGGCTTCTGCTACGGCGTGGTCTTCATCACTGAGCAACGTAAAGTTCAGCTGCTCTTTTTCTGCGAATTTTGGCAAGCGTTTTACCGGGTCAGGAGAGATGCCTAATACCACAACATTATGCGCGTCTAAATCTTCTTTTACATCGCGCAAACCCTGTGCCTGAGTAGTGCATCCCGGCGTCATGGCTTTGGGATAAAAGTAAACCAGTACCTTTTTTTGCGCAAAATCACTTAACGACACCGTTTTATCATGCTGGTCAGATAACGTAAATTGGGGGGCCGGATCACCAGCCTGTAACGTTTTCATGAGGCTCCTTATTATATTTATCGACAACTTTGCCGGTTACATTCAGTGAATCAAATAAGGCCATTAATTCATTTTGCAACTGGTTAAAGTCGATTGCATCAGGCGCATTGACCACGAATTTGCAGCGCATCAACTCCTGCCCGCTGGTAGGATCTTTAAATACCTGTTGTCTGAACGCGCTGATGGAAGACTGACGCTGCGCAAAAAAGCCCGTCACCGACTTAATCAGACCAGCGGTGTCTTCGCCACTAAATTCCACATTAAACAGATGTTCAAGATTCTGTTTTTCATGATGGCTGGTGCGTTTCATCATGGATAATAAATCAAGCCGCTGACACAACGGAGGGATGAGACACTCGGCACGGGTGATCGCGGTATGACCACCTTCTAAAATCATGGTCAGCGAAAACTCCCTACCATAAATGGCTTGGCGGCTGTCCAGGATATTACACTGGGTCTCTGACATTAAAGTAGCCAGTTCGCTTAAGATACCGCTGCGGTCGGTGCCCAGGATAGTCACAATAAGTTGCTGCTTCATAGATAAGATGGCTATTTTTTTGTTCGGCTGATGGTAGCATAGAGTTTTTTTGCTATGCCAGCACGTTAGCAAGCGTAAATACTCTAAATTTCGCCTCTATCATGCTTGTTTTTGCCATGGTGAGTAATTAACATGTGCGCTCACTAAACGCGGAGAGACTATGTTTAAAGGCAGTTATGTGGCACTTATCACGCCAATGCACGACAACGGCGAGATTGATTACCCGGCGCTTGAACGCCTGGTACAGTTTCATATAGACCAGGGTACCCACGGTATTGTGTCGGTCGGCACTACCGGTGAGTCCGCGACACTTCCTTTTGATGAACACGTAGAAGTCGTCCGCCAGACCGTAGCAATGGCTGGCAATAAAATTCCCGTTATTGCCGGAGCAGGAGCAAATTCCACCGCCGAAGCCATTTTTCTAAGCGAGCAAATGGCCGCCTTAGGGGTCGATGGCTTTTTAAGCGTTGTACCCTATTACAATAAACCTCAGCAAAAAGGTATCGCTGCGCATTTTACGGCAATAGCCGATGCCACTGATCTACCGGTTATTCTTTACAATGTGCCTGGCCGTACGGTCGCTGATATGCTGCCCGAAACGGTAGCTGAGGTCTCGCAACACAAGAATATTGTGGGTCTGAAAGACGCAACGGGTGATATTCAACGGCTAAAACAGGTACAAAAGCTGGTCGACAAAGATTTCCTGCTACTAAGTGGCGATGATGGCACCAGTTGTGAATTTATGTGTGAAGGTGGGCATGGGGTTATCTCGGTCACCGCGAATGTGGTTCCCAAGGCAATGGCACAAATGTGCGAGGCTGCCCTGGCCGGAGACAACGAGCGGTGTCGTCAAATCGATGCCTCTGTTGAACAATTGCACACCGGTTTATTTGTTGAACCAAACCCGGTGATGCCGAAGTGGGCATTATATAAAATGGGGCTGACCGAAAGCGCCTTTTTACGTTTACCGATGGTGTTACCGGAACTTGCCAGCCAAAAACACATCGAAACGATATTAAAACAATACGCCCTAATGAAAGGCTAAGAAGGAATACCAATGAATAAATCCCTGGCTTTGGTAAGTGGTCTGGTTGTTATGTCTCTTACCGGATGTTCTAGCCAACTGGATAATCAAACGGCCTCTGGCAGCTACGACTATCTAAAAGCACAGCAAAACAAACCAATTGATACCCCCGCCTCGCTGGACAAACCTGAGTTTGCCCGCGACCATGAAATACCCGAGTTGGGTGATGGCGCAGATTCTACGTTGGTGGGGCGTAAGGTACCGGTGACTTCACCGGCCCTGGTGCATCCGTTGGTGGCCGGCTCCCATGTTGAGGAAGGGACCCGTGATGCAGTAGTGGTATTTGACCAGGTAGATGATCGCCAGCCGCTGAATAAAGCCATCTGGGATTCGGTATTAAGCTTTTTAGACAAACATGATGTCGCAGTGAATACGTTCGATAAAGAGAACGGCAGGCTGGTTACAGACTGGTTCGTGGTGAGCGAGGAGCTGGAAGACGAAGACAGCCCCTGGTATGCACTTTCTGATGACATCACCGCAGATCGCAAGCGTCGGTTTGAGTTTACTATGGCGGTTAAACCACACGGTAGAACCGCTTCACTTACCACCAAACTACTCGATTTTGAAGAGCAGCGTGGCGATAAGGTATCAAGTAATATTAACGAATTGGAACAGCGCCGCGAAGAAGTGGCTATTCTTAATCAGGTTATTGCTCATTACGAATATCAGATACAGCTAGATAACACCCGTCGTCTGGCAGAAATCCGCCAGGGCCTGGACAGTGAAATGGGCTTTAATAGCGCGGATGAGCCAGCCATTGTGGTATTAGGCAAGTATGATGTGGTATGGCCAAGAATGCTGCTGGTGCTGCGTAAACTTGGCTTTGATGTTAAAGATTTAGACAAATCAAATGGCTTACTGTTTGTTACCTATAACGGCGGCGATGAAGGCTGGTGGGGCAACCTGTTTTCCAGCGATGAAGAGCTGCTGGAAGAAGGTGACTATCGCTTGAAACTTGCCCCTCAGGGCGAGCGCACATCGGTAACGTTTATGAATGACGAAAGTGTTGCCTTTGATGCAAAACAGCTAACTGACATTTACGATTCCTTTTCACAGGTAATGTCGCAAGACAACCTGGACATTTAATACTGAGACCGACAATGCAAAAACGCGAAGAACTTTATCGTGGCAAAGCCAAAACTGTATATTACACCGACGATGCCGACAAACTGATTCTGGAATTCAGAAACGACACGTCAGCGTTCGACGGCGAAAAAATTGAGCAGTTGGATCGCAAAGGTGAAGTAAACAATAAGTTTAATCACTTTATTATGACGAAGCTGGAAGAGGCTGGCGTTGCCACGCAGGTTGAAGCGTTATTGTCTGATAACGATTCGTTGGTTAAAAAGCTGGATATGATTCCGGTTGAGTGCGTGGTGAGAAACGTCGCCGCCGGGTCATTGGTGCGTCGGCTTGGTGTTGAGGAAGGCTTGCAGTTGGCGCCGCCGGTGTTTGAGTTTTTCCTGAAAAATGACGCCTTACACGATCCGATGATTAACGATTATCACATTGCGTCTTTTGGCTGGGCTACCCAAGATCAGATTGCCACAATGAAGTCACTTACCTTTCAGGTTAACAGCGTCCTTAAAGCCTTGTTTGATGAAGCCGGTATGATTCTGGTTGACTACAAGCTCGAGTTTGGTGTTGACGGTCAGGGTAATATTGTTCTGGGTGATGAGTTCACCCCAGACGGCTGTCGTCTATGGGATAAAAAAACCCGTAAGAAAATGGACAAAGACAGGTTCCGTCAGGGGCTCGGCTCGGTAGTAGAGACCTATATTGAGGTCGCCGAGCGACTCGGACTTTCCTTATAAGGCATAGTAAGGGGACCTCTGCGGTCCCCTTTTTTATTATATGACACACACACACTCCGCTAGTCCACTTAAAATTAGTATGCTCACCGCGGTGGCGATGTTGGCATTTGCCGCTAACTCGCTGCTGTGTCGTATGGCATTAATCGAAACAGACTTACAACCGGCTTCTTTTACTGTCATTCGTTTGTGCAGTGGTGCGGCGATGTTACTGCTGTTATGTAGCTTACGGGCTAAGCCGGTAATAACTGGCGGAAGTTGGCGAGGGGCTGCGGCGTTATTTTTGTATGCCGCCGGATTTTCCTTTGCTTATACCGGAATGAATACAGGCACCGGGGCCTTGCTGCTATTTGGCTCGGTACAGCTTACCATGTTGAGCTACAGTTATTACCAGCAGGAGCGCTTTAACCGTTGGCAACTGGCCGGCTTCGGGTTGGCGGTGGCAGGCCTTGTGTTGCTGTTATTGCCTTCTGCCGCGAGCCCTGCGCTGATACCGGCGATACTGATGATAATGGCAGGGATGGCATGGGCGGCCTATACGTTGCTGGGGAAGGGCACTAACGCGCCACTTATTATGACTACCGGGAATTTCTGGCGCAGCTTGCCGATGCTTATTCTTTTAGTGTGGTGGTTGCCTGGCGAAAATTGGCAGCATCTTGATCCCACAGGCGTTGTGTATGCTATTGCTTCGGGTGCCCTGGCCTCGGGCGCAGGTTATGCTGTGTGGTACGCGGTATTGCCTTTTTTAGCAGCTTCAGTGGCGGCAACGATACAGCTAAGTGTGCCGGTACTTGCCATGTTAATGGGCTGGCTATTTTTAGCGGAAAGTATCACCGGCCAAATGGCCCTCGCCGGGGCAGCGACATTGGGTGGTATTGCACTGGTCATCCGCTACCGTTAGCCTCAACAATCAGTGGTAATACCTTCTCAGCGGAAACGCCGAAGATATTACCGTGGTACGGTTACCTTTAAGTGGGTTAGCGGAATACAGCAACAAGGTAAAATTTCATCGTCATCAATGTAGGCGAGGGGATCGGTGGTGTAGCGTACATTTCCCGCCAGCAGCTTTGTACGGCAGGCCCCGCAGAATCCTTCACGGCAATGATAATGCACATCAATGCCGTGTTGCTCCAGGGATTCCAGCAGGGTCTTATCGGTGCCGGCAGGTACGCATTGCGCATCAACAACATCAATACGAAATACGTCGTCGGGTTTGTCCATTACAACAACAGATTACAGCTCGAAGTCGGCAAAATCATCTTCACTAACTGACGAGTCAATTTGGCCGACCAGGTAGGAGCTTATCTCAGATTCCTGCGGTGCAACCTGCACGTTATCGGAGTTAAGATAATTGTTCATCCAGGGCAAAGGATTGCTTTTTACCGTAAATGGCGTATCCAGGCCAATGGCTGACATCCGCTGGTTAGCAATGTATTCCACATATTCGCACAGGATTTGCTTATTCAGACCAATCATTGAACCATTCTGGAACAAATAATCAGCCCATTCCTTTTCTTGCTGAACCGCACTCATGAAGATTTCGCGGGCCTGATCTTTACACTCTTCAGCGATTTCAGCCATTTCTGGATCATCTTTCCCTTTCGCCCACAGGTTCAGAACATGCTGAGTAGAGGTTAAATGCAAGTTTTCATCGCGGGCAATCAGGCGAATAATTTTGGAATTACCTTCCATCAATTTACGTTCAGCAAATGCAAAGGTACAGGCAAAAGACACGTAAAACCGTATGGCTTCCAAGGCATTAACGGAGTTCATACATAAGAATAATTTTTTCTTAAGCTCACGTTTGTTAATGAGATGTGCTTCACCATTAACGGTGTGCGTGCCTTCCCCTTGGGTTTGCCACAACTGCGTAGCAAAAATCAGATCATCATAATAGCGCGATATATCAGAAGCCCGGCGTTTAATCTCTTCGTTTGCCACGATATCTTCGAAAATATCGCTGGGGTCGGAAAACAGATTACGCAGAATATGAGTATAAGAGCGCGAATGGATGGTTTCAAAAAATGACCAGGTTTCAATCCAGGTTTCCAGCTCAGGCAACGATACAATAGGCAAAAATGCGATATTAGGGCTGCGGCCTTGTACTGAGTCCAGTAAGGTCTGGTATTTCAGATTAGATATAAAAATATGCTTTTCCGGGTCGGTTAGCTTTTGAAAGTCTACCTGATCCCGGGTGACGTCTACTTCTTCCGGCCGCCAGAAAAAGCTGATTTGTTTTTCAATCAGCTTTTCAAAAATAGCGTGTTTTTGTTGGTCGTAGCGCGCCACATTTACCGGGTTACCAAAAAACATTGGCTCGCCCAGCGTATTGACGTTGTTTTGATTAAACGTGGTATATCTCATAAGTACCAAATAAATCCAAATCGGTTAGTGAGACCTAAGGTAGCAAAACGCGTGTTAAATTTTACACGCGCCGCCAGCACAGTCATCGTCATCTTCCAAAACGGCAGCTTGGGCCAGGGGCGTTTGCTGCTGCTCTTTAACATCCAGCGAACTGGAGTCTGAGGCGCCGTCTCGGGTGTTATGATAATACAGTGTTTTAACGCCCAGTTTGTAGGCGGTAAGCAAATCTTTAAGCAATAATTTCATTGGTACTTTGCCACTGCTATGACGGCTTGGATCATAGTTAGTATTCGCCGAGATAGTCTGGTCGATGAATTTTTGCATAATACCGACCAATTGCAGATATCCATCGTTAGTCGGAATATCCCACAGCAACTCGTACTTTTCTTTAAGCGTTTCGTATTCCGGAACTACCTGTTTCAATACACCATCTTTGCTTGATTTAATGCTTATATGGCCCCGTGGTGGCTCAATACCATTAGTTGCATTAGAAATTTGCGACGATGTTTCTGATGGCATTAACGCCGACAGGGTAGAGTTACGTAAACCATATTGCTTAATATCTTCGCGCAAGCTGTCCCAGTCACAATGTAACGGTTCGTTACATACTGCATCCAGATCCTTTTTGTACGAATCAATGGGTAAAATACCCTGAGAATAGGTGGTTTCGTTAAATTTAGGGCAAGCGCCTTTTTCTTTCGCCAGGTTATTTGACGCCTTGAGCAAGTGGTACTGCATTGCTTCAAAAGTACGGTGCACTAACCCATTAGCGCTAAAGTCAGAGTACTTAACGCCATTTTTAGCTAAGAAGTAAGCAAAGTTTATTACCCCAATACCCAGTGTGCGCCGGTTCATTGTGGCATTGTAGGCCGCCGGTACCGGATAGTCCTGATAATCTAATAAGCTATCAAGGGCGCGCACTGCTAAGTCTGATAACTCTGCAAATTCATCGACAGACTCAATGGCACCTAAGTTAAAGGCCGACAACGTACAAAGGGCGATTTCACCTTCTTCATCGTTTACATGCTGTAATGGCTTGGTGGGCAGCGCTATTTCAAGACACAAGTTACTTTGGCGTACCGGTGCTACGGCTGGGTCAAATGGGCTATGGGTATTACAATGATCAACGTTCTGTAAATAAATACGTCCGGTTGAAGCACGCTCCTGCATAAACAGGCTGAACAGCTCCATCGCCTTAATTTGTTTTTTACGAATGCTATCGTCGTTCTCGTACTTGACGTATAGCTCTTCAAATTTCGCCTGGTCAGCGAAAAACGCATCGTACAAGCCTGGGCAATCGGAAGGGCTAAATAGCGTGATATAGCCATCTTTCATCATACGCTGGTACATCAATTTATTAAATTGTACCCCATAATCCAAATGCCGTACGCGGTTCTCTTCCACCCCACGGTTGTTTTTCAGCACCAGCAGAGATTCAACTTCTAAGTGCCATAAAGGATAGAAAAGGGTGGCTGCACCGCCACGCACGCCGCCTTGCGAACAGCTTTTAACCGCAGTTTGAAAGTACTTATAAAATGGTACGCAACCGGTATGAAAGGCTTCGCCTCCACGAATCGGGCTACCCAATGCGCGAATACGCCCGGCATTAACCCCAATACCAGCGCGCTGGCTCACGTATTTTACAATTGCCGAAGCGGTGGCATTGATTGAATCCAGGCTATCGCCGGTTTCAATTAATACACACGAGCTAAACTGACGGGTAGGTGTACGTACACCCGACATAATCGGGGTAGGTAATGATAGTTTGAAGGTGGACGCGGCATTATAAAACCGACGAATATAGCCTAACCGGGTGTCTTTTGGATAATTGGCAAATAAACACGCCGCGACCAGTATGTACAAGAACTGGGCGCTTTCATAGATATCACCGGTGACCCGGTTCTGTACTAAATACTTACCTTCCAGTTGCTTAACTGCGGCATAACTGAAATTCATATCCCGCCAATGGTCGATGTAGCTGTCCATTTCGGCAAATTCTTCAGGGCTGAAATCTTCCAGCAAATGATGGTCATATTTTTGCGCATCGACCATTTTTACCACATGGTCATACAACGCCGGTGGCTCAAACTGTCCATACGCTTTTTTGCGCAAATGAAAAATGGCCAGGCGTGCAGCAAGGTACTGATAGTCAGGGGCGTCGGTGGAAATCAAGTCTGCGGCTGACTTTATCAGCGTCTCGTGGATTTCACCGGTTTTAATACCATCATAAAATTGAATATGGGCTTTAATCTCTACCTGAGAGACCGAAACATTCTCCAGTCCTTCTGCTGCCCAGGTAATGACTTTGTGAATTTTTTCGAGGTCGATAGGCTCTTTTTCACCATTGCGTTTGGTGACAAGTAAATCATTGTTCATGGTAACTGGCCGTTTGTCTGTTAGCGCTTTTCGCGTGGGCTCTGCCCGATTGTATTTATAGTGTTGTTTGTTACCGCGGTTTAGTTACCGCCATCTTCAGGTAACACCATTGTGGCACCACAGACTCGTCAAAATCCCGTGTACAAAGTTGCTACACGAGCGCGCCGGGGGTGCAATGGGATAAAGCACAAGATAGTGAGGTTTACGCTGTAATGCAACCCAATATCTGGTGCATAAACCTGCATTCAGAATGTCAAGTTTTTCATGTTAGTAAAGACTAACCTAACAGGATTTCCCAAGCGTTATTTATCGAAAATGCAAGCATTATTGCGCGTAGAATCAAATATAAAATTTCTCTCTACGATTGAGTGATCGTCGATAAATAACCGATATATAGTGGTTAAATTTTGTATAGGACACTAGATGTAGTGTTAGTCAACCCGTTCACTGTGCAACATGTAGTTCACATCGATATTGCGATCTGAAACAAAAAAGCGCTGAGTCACCGGATTCATATGAAGTCCTGTGGCATGGCGTGTCAATAAGCCCGCATCATCCATCATCGTCATTAGCTCCGAGGGTTTGATAAAGCGCTGATATTGATGCGTACCTTTGGGGACCAGGTTCAAAAGATATTCAGCACCTACAATGCCCATAAGATAGGCTTTAGGATTGCGGTTCAATGTAGAAAAATATACCGCGCCCCCGGGCTTAACCAGCTGTGCGCAGGCTTTGACTATAGAGGCGGGGTCAGGCACATGTTCGAGCATTTCCATGCAGGTAACAACATCAAATTTTGCCGGATGGCGCTGTGCAAAGCTTTCTGCCGTGGTGCATTCATAATTAACCGCTATACCAGACTCCAACCCATGTAGGCGGGCTACCTCAAGTGAGGCTTCAGCCATATCAATACCGGTAACCCGGCCACCCATGCGAGCCATTGATTCTGCTAAAATACCCCCCCACACCCTATGTCCAGAATGTCTTTTTCGAACAACCCGTCAGCATGTTGGGCAATAAAGTCCAGTCGCAAAGGATTAATCGCGTGTAAGGGTTTAAATTCGCCCTCGGTATCCCACCAACGTGATGCAAGATCGCCAAATTTGGTAATCTCTTGATGATCAACATTTGTCATGGTCACTATCCACTCTTTGTTTAATGTGCCTAACATAGCGCAAAAGCGCGACACTTGGCACCCATTTGCTGCACCATGGCAGCTCGGGTGAACGAAAAATAGCCGCTTGATAAGGTACAGGTGATTTGCGCCGATTAACCGCTACATTATTTGCTGTGTCAGTGGTACACTTAATGATTGTTTTATTACCCCAATAATAAGAATGTGCGTATCCAGCCTGTTGCTGTTTTGGGGCATTTCAACCAGATAGCGCACACTAAACCTAAGTTAAGGGAACAAGCAGTTTATGACTGATAACGCTAAAGAAATTCTCCCCGTTAACATAGAGGAAGAGTTAAAGAACTCTTATCTCGACTATGCGATGAGCGTTATTGTTGGCCGGGCGTTACCAGATGTACGTGATGGCTTAAAGCCAGTGCATCGGCGGGTATTGTTCGCAATGAACGAGCTGAAAAACGACTTTAACAAGCCGTATAAGAAATCAGCCCGGGTTGTTGGCGACGTCATCGGTAAATATCACCCCCACGGTGATTCGGCAGTATATGACACTATCGTACGTATGGCGCAGCCGTTTTCACTGCGTTATATGCTGGTAGACGGGCAGGGCAACTTCGGTTCGGTAGACGGCGACTCAGCTGCGGCTATGCGTTATACCGAAGTACGTATGGCTAAAATAGCCCACGAGCTGCTGGCTGACCTGGACAAAGAAACCGTGGATTTCGTGCCAAACTATGATGGCACCGAACATATTCCGGAAGTGTTACCCACCAAAGTGCCTAACCTGTTGGTAAATGGTTCATCAGGGATCGCTGTTGGGATGGCCACCAATATTCCTCCGCACAATCTGGTTGAAGTCATCAACGGCTGTATCGCCCTCATTGAAGATCCATCGCTGCCGATCGAAGGTTTGATGGAGCATATTCCTGGACCTGATTTTCCTACCGCGGCGATGATTAGCGGGCGTAAAGGTATTGAAGATGCCTATCGCACCGGCCGGGGAAAAATCTATTTGCGCGCGAAAGCGGATATAGAAACCGAAAGTAATGGTAAAGAAACCATTATCGTTAACGAAATTCCTTACCAGGTAAATAAAGCGCGCTTAATTGAAAAAATCGCCGAACTGGTAAAAGAAAAGCGTATCGAAGGTATTTCGGCACTACGCGATGAGTCTGATAAAGACGGCATGCGTATCGTGATTGAAGTGAAGCGTTCAGAATCTGCTGAAGTACTGCTTAATCACTTGTACGCCAATACCCAGCTACAGACCGTGTTCGGTATTAATATGGTGGCGCTGGACAATAACCAGCCTAAAGTTTTCAACCTGAAGGAAGTGCTGGAATGCTTTATTCTGCACCGCCGGGAAGTGGTTACGCGCCGTACTGTATATGAACTGCGTAAAGCACGGGACCGCGCTCACATACTGGAAGGCCTGGCTATCGCGCTGGCTAATATCGACCCTATCATAGAGTTGATCAAAGCCTCTAACAGCCCTGCTGATGCTAAAAAATCGCTGATTGGTCAAGGGTGGCAATTAGGTGATGTTTCGCAAATGCTGGAACGGGCCGGAAATGATGCTGCACGGCCGGAATGGTTAGCACCGGAATACGGTATCCGAGATAACCAGTATTACCTGACGGAACAACAGGCTCAGGCCATTCTAGACCTGCGTCTACACAAGTTAACCGGCCTGGAACATGAAAAAATTCTGGCCGAGTATAAAGATTTGCTTGAGCAAATCGCCGAGCTTCTGCACATACTGCAAAGCCCTGAGCGCTTGATGGAAGTTATTCGCGAAGAGCTGGAAAAAGTACGTGACGAGTTTGGTGATGTACGCCGCACCGAAATTACCGCTGCTAGTCACGATATCGATATTGAAGATCTGATAGAGCAAGAAGATGTAGTGGTTACTTTGTCGCGCGAGGGGTACGTGAAGTACCAGAAGCTGACCGAATATGACGCGCAGCGTCGCGGCGGCAGAGGTAAGTCAGCGACAAAAATGAAAGATGAAGATTTTATCGAGCGTCTGTTGGTAGCCAATACGCATGATCATATTCTGTGCTTCTCGACAAGGGGCCGCTTGTATTGGCTGAAGGTCTATCAATTACCCTTTGCCAGCCGTAATGCCCGTGGCCGGCCGATTGTAAATATCCTGCCGTTGGAAGCAAACGAACGGATCACCGCTATATTACCTATCAAAGAATTTGTGGAAGGTAAGTTTGTATTAATGGCGACCGCTAACGGTACCGTTAAGAAAACCGATCTGAGCCTGTATTCGCGACCACGCTCCAGCGGTATTATTGCCGTTAACCTGAATGATGGCGATGAGCTGATTGGGGTGTCTATTACTCACGGTGATGACGACATCATGCTGTTTTCCGATGAAGGTAAAGTCGTACGCTTTAACGAAAAACTACGGGACTCGGAAACCGGCCAGGTTAAACGTGATCCAGAAACCGGCGAAGAATTACTGGCGTTACGTCCCATGGGACGAACGGCCACCGGTGTGCGCGGAATCAGGTTACAGGAAGGCCAGCGCGTGGTATCGCTAATTGTACCGCGTGGCGATGGTGCCATCCTTACGGCCACCGAAAACGGTTTTGGTAAGCGTACTCCTTTGCAGGATTACCCGGCTAAGAGCCGCGCGACGCAGGGCGTAGTTTCAATCAAAGTCTCTGAACGTAACGGTAAGGTAGTAGGTGCTGTTCAGGTCGATGATACCGATGAAATTATGCTTATCAGCAACCAGGGCACATTAGTACGCACCCGGGTTGATGAAGTGTCTGTGGTAAGCCGTAATACACAGGGCGTTCGTCTTATTCGAACGGCTGAAGGCGAGTCAGTTGTAGGCCTGCAGCGCATCGAAGAAGTCGAAGACGAGATTATTTTGGATGAAAACGGGGAAAACACCGTTGCCGCCGACGTTACTGAGGCTGATACAGCCGGTGACGAAGATAAGCCGACGACAGAAGAGTGATGTCTTACGCGCTTAGCGCGTAACGGCAGTTCTTTTAATCGACAAGCGGCTTAGATGCCGCTTGTTTTGTTTACAGGTATACAAAATTCCTATGAGTGATGTGTTTAATTTCAGCGCCGGACCGGCCAAACTGCCTGAAGCGGTAATGGCTCAGGCTCAGCAAGAGTTTGTTAACTGGCGTGAAGGTGGAACGTCCGTGATGGAAGTAAGCCATCGTGGAGCTGACTTTATCGATATTGCCGCGCAAGCAGAGCAAGACCTGCGTGATTTATTGGCCATTCCCAATGACTATAAAGTGCTGTTTATGCATGGCGGGGGCCGCGGCCAGTTTGCCGCAGTACCTTTGAACCTGTCGGCGCCCGCCGATACCTCGTTACATCTGGTATCCGGTTCCTGGTCTAAAGGCGCCGTAACTGAAGCGGAAAAATACAATCAGGCGCGGGTGATTGGTGAGGTCGGTCAACAAGACGGGCTAGCCTATATGGCACCACCGGCGGCCGAGGCTATCGATCAACAGGCTGCGTATTTGCATTTTTGTCCAAATGAAACCGTCGACGGGGTCGCCTTTGATTGGCTACCTGATAGTGGCAAAGTACCGCTGGTCGCCGATATGTCATCCACTATCTTGTCTCAGCCGTTAGATATTAGCCGCTATGGCGTACTGTACGCCGGTGCGCAAAAAAACATTGGCCCCTCCGGGTTGTCAGTGGTCATAGTACACGAGTCCTTATTAGGCAAAGCGCAAGGTATCACACCTTCTATTTTCGATTATACATTAGCCGCTGATAATGACTCGATGTATAACACGCCGCCAACCTTTTCATGGTATTTAGCTGGCTTGGTATTTAAGTGGTTAAAAGATCTTGGCGGTCTGTCTGCTATGGCGCAGCGCAATGATACCAAAGCGCGGACGCTGTACAGCGCTATCGATAATTCGGGGTTTTATCGTAACCGAATCCACCCAGCTTGCCGCTCGAAAATGAATATACCGTTTCAATTGGCTGATGCCTCTTTGGACAGCGTGTTCTTAAAAGAAGCCGAAGCGCAGGGATTAAAAGCCTTAAAAGGGCATCGTTCGGTAGGTGGTATGCGCGCCAGTATCTATAACGCCATGCCCATTGAAGGGGTAAACGCACTGGTCAGCTTTATGGCCGAATTTGAACGCAAGTACGGATGAGCAGTATGGAACAACTTACATTACAGCCGGTGACACGTATAGCCGGTGAGGTTAATGTGCCGGGGTCAAAAAGTCTGTCAAATCGCGCGCTGCTGCTAGCAGCATTGGCCGAGGGGCAGACCACCCTGACCAATTTGCTCGACAGTGATGATATTCGTCATATGCTAAGCGCATTACAGGCGTTAGGCGTAACCTATGAACTGAGTGACAATAACACTACGTGCACGGTGCAGGGCCTAGGCCAGGCCTTCACCACCAATGCCCCCATCAGTTTATTTTTAGGTAATGCCGGCACCGCGATGCGCCCTTTGTGCGCGGCGTTGGCAGCCAGTGGAGTTACGGTAGAACTTACCGGGGAGCCGCGAATGGAAGAGCGCCCTATTGGGGATTTGGTCGATAGCCTGCGCCAGGCCGGCGCCGAAATTACGTATTTAAAAAATGCCGGCTATCCGCCCCTGCGCATATGTGGGCAACAATTGGCTGGCGGGGAGCTTGAGGTCGACGGCAGCGTCTCGAGTCAGTTCTTAACGGCTTTATTGATGGCGGCGCCGCTGTTTACGCAAGATACCACCATTCAAATTAAAGGTGAGTTGGTTTCTAAGCCCTATATCGATATTACCCTGGATACCATGGCGAAATTCGGAATCACGGTAGAGAACCATAATTACGCCTCATTTACCGTCAAAGCCGGCCAGCAGTATCGTTCTCCCGGTCGGTTTCTAGTTGAGGGGGATGCATCATCGGCGTCATACTTTCTGGCCGCTGGTGCCATCAAGGGAGGTACCGTACGGGTTACCGGTATTGGTAAAAACAGTATTCAGGGGGATATTCGCTTTGCCGATGTGCTTGAAGCAATGGGCGCGCAGGTGCAATGGCATGATGAGTACATTGAAGTCACGGGAAATAAGTTACAAGGCGTGAGTATGGATATGAACCATATTCCAGATGCGGCCATGACCATCGCAACCACAGCATTGTTTGCCACAGGGCCGACCACTATCAGCAATATTTATAACTGGCGGGTAAAAGAAACCGATCGTCTGCATGCTATGGCTACTGAATTACAGAAGCTGGGTGCCCAAGTAGAAGAAGGGCGTGACTATATTACAGTTACGCCACCGGCCACCCTGCGCCATGCCGCTATAGATACCTACAATGATCACCGGATTGCGATGTGTTTTTCGCTGGTTTGCCTTAGTGCTACCCCAGTGACTATTAATGACCCGAAATGTACCGCTAAAACATTCCCTGATTATTTCCAGAGATTCGCTACACTTTGTCACTAACATGTCGTAGTCATCATGTATACTCACGCCCGCTGTGGTGTTTTGCCCTGTTCCGCAGGGCAGGCATTGCACTGGGCGGCTGAGTGCGTATAATTGCGCCCGATTTTTTAACCTTTTGTTAATAACTGGAGCAGGTATGCATCCGATTCCCGTAGTCACGGTTGACGGCCCAAGCGGGGCGGGCAAGGGGACTTTAAGTAGTCTGCTTGCTGACAAGCTGGGATGGCACTTTCTCGATAGCGGCGCGATTTATCGCGTGCTGGCAGTAGCCACGCTGCATCATGATTTACCGGTAGAGGACGAAGCATCGATTGTCCCCCTGGCTACAGGGCTTGATGTGAGTTTTGAAACCAATGGCGATACCACACGAATTATACTGGAAGGTGAAGATGTCACCGATGATATTCGTACCGAACAAGTTGGGGCGGTAGCCTCAAAAGTAGCTGCATTACCGCGAGTGCGTGAAGCATTATTACGTCGCCAGCGGGCTTTTCAACAAGAGCCAGGGTTGGTAGCTGATGGGCGGGACATGGGCACGGTAGTGTTTCCAAGTGCTTCAGTGAAGCTATTTCTGACCGCCAGCGCCGAAGCAAGAGCGCAGCGACGCTTTGAACAGTTGAAAGCGAAAGGGATGGATGTTAATATTGCGCGCCTTTTAATCGATATCAAGGCGCGGGACGATCGCGATATGCATCGTAGCGTAGCACCACTGGTACCGGCTGAAGATGCGGTAGTAATAGATTCTACGGACTTGGATATTGAGCAAGTCTTTGAAAAAGCAATGGAAGTTATCTCTTCTCGCCTTAATCTGCGTGATTGAATAGCTCTACCGGAGCAGTTGGCCGTAACAGGGAGTGACGGCATATGTTAATAACCCCACGTTAGCTGGATTGTAATGTGGATTTCAACTTCTATTTAATTAAAGACCTTATGACTGAAAATTTTGCACAACTTTTTGAAGAAAGCCTACAAGAACTTGAAACCCGTCCGGGTTCCATCGTTAAAGGTACTGTTGTTTCTATCGATAAAGATATCGTACTTGTAGATGCAGGCTTAAAATCAGAAAGTGCTATCCCAGTAGACCAATTTAAAAACGCCGAAGGCGAGTTAGAAATCGAGATTGGCGATACTGTTGATGTTGCACTTGATGCTGTAGAAGACGGATTTGGTGAGACCATTCTTTCTCGTGAAAAAGCGAAACGCCACGAAGCGTGGGTTGAGCTTGAAAAAGCGTACGAAGAGAAAGAAACCATTATCGGTGTTATCAACGGTAAAGTTAAAGGCGGTTTCACTGTTGAAGTTAACAGTGTTCGCGCGTTCCTGCCAGGCTCTCTGGTAGACGTTCGTCCGGTTCGTGATACTACTCACCTGGAAGGCAAAGAGCTTGAATTTAAAGTAATCAAGCTTGACGCTAAGCGTAACAACGTTGTTGTTTCACGCCGTGCTGTTATCGAAGCCGAAAACAGTGCAGAGCGCGAGTCGCTGCTGGCTAACCTTGAAGAAGGTCATGAAATCAAAGGTATCGTTAAGAACCTGACAGATTACGGTGCATTCGTAGATCTGGGCGGTGTTGACGGCCTGCTACATATCACTGATATGGCTTGGAAGCGTGTTAAACACCCAAGCGAAATCGTGAATGTTGGCGATGAAATCAATGTGAAAGTTCTGAAATTCGACAAAGAGAAGCAACGTGTTTCTCTTGGTATGAAGCAGATGGGCAACGATCCATGGCAGGACATTTCACAACGTTACCCAGAAGGCACTAAGATTTCTGGTCAGGTAACTAACTTGACAGACTACGGTTGCTTCGTTGAAATCGAAGACGGCGTAGAAGGTCTGGTACACGTTTCAGAAATGGATTGGACTAACAAAAACATTCACCCTTCTAAGGTTGTTAACCTGGGTGACACTGTTGAAGTTATGGTTCTTGAAATTGACGAAGAACGTCGTCGTATTTCTCTGGGTCTTAAGCAATGTATCGACAACCCTTGGGAAACATTTGCTAAGTCACACGAAAAAGGTGACAAGGTTACTGGTAAGATCAAGTCAATCACTGACTTTGGTATCTTTATCGGTCTTGACGGCGGTATCGACGGTCTGGTTCATTTATCTGACATCAGCTGGAACAAATCTGGTGAAGACGCCGTTCGTGATTATAAGAAAGGCGATGAAATCTCAGCAGTGGTTCTTCAGGTCGATCCAGAGCGTGAGCGTATCTCGCTTGGCGTGAAGCAAATCGAAGAAGACCCGTTCAACAAGTATCTGACAGACAACAAGAAAGGTGCTATCGTTGTTGGTACAGTTACTGCTGTTGACGCCAAAGGCGTAACCGTTAATCTGGCTGAAGAAGTAGATGGCTACATCCGCGTTGCAGACCTTGCACGTGACCGTGTAGAAGACGCTTCAGAAGTGGTTAATGTTGGTGAATCTATCGAAGCGAAATTCATGGGCGTAGATCGTAAGAACCGCGCTGTTAACCTGTCTGTTAAAGCAAAAGACCAGGCTGACGAGAAAGACGCTATGGAAAAAGTTAACCAGCAAGATGAAGGCGGCTTCGGCAGCGCAATGGCAGAAGCATTTAAAGCCGCTAAAGGCGAATAATGCTTCAAAGTGCGCCAGATTGTATAATCTGGCGTATACTTGATTTGCAGTAGCTGTTTGGACTTTATTTTGACAAAGAGGTTTACATGACCAAGTCGGAACTAATTGAGCGGCTCGCAGATCAGTATCGTCACCTTCCTGCGAAAGACCTAGAGTTGGCGATTAAAGAACTGCTCGAGCAAATGGCGCAAACCCTGCAAAAGGGCGAGCGTATTGAAATTCGCGGATTTGGCAGCTTTTCTCTCCATTACCGGGCGCCAAGAACGGGACGTAATCCTAAAACCGGCGAAACCGTCGAGTTAGAAGGCAAGTATGTTCCGCACTTCAAGCCGGGTAAGGAATTGCGGGAGCGGGTTGACGCTTCCATTGCATAGAAGTTAGCATTCACCATTGAGTGTCGCACTTTCATAAAACCGCAGTTTTTACTGCGGTTTTTTATTGCCTTTCGTTCTGGAAAACCCGCTTCTGTCACTAATTAACTAACGTTTTTCGAGCGCCTACCGATAACCTACCTAGTACAAAAAAAGTTTGCTGGGCTGAAAATTTAATGATTCTTTGGCTCTAATGCAACGGTCATAGGTTGACCAGCAAATTCATAAAGTTATATATTAACGGTCGCTAAGACTAGAATAATAAGTATGCCCATGGCCGGCGACGAAAAAAAAATACTAAAACAATATCATGCGCTTATTCGCGCCCTTATCCCTTATGAACAGGACAATCGCCTGTTAGAGGGGCTGAACCGTTTTTCCAGCCGTATTCCGAGTAATGTACGCAAAACGATTCGTGATGAGGTTATTCGCCTGACATCGTTAACCGACGCCCCTGCAGACAATTCAGCTTTTGCCCAGTTTCCCGTATTTAAATTCAAACATTTCGGTATTGATATGCGCCTGGATAAAGTGGGCGCGAATATCTTAAAAACGGAATCTTCGCTATATCAGCAGCGCTATACAGTAGGCGTATTTGAGTCGCTAACAAATTCCGACTTTTACCAGGCACAAATAAAAAAAGAACAATACAAAAAGATAGTTGATGCCTTTACTGTAGAGACACAGTCACAAAACGATATTCAATTCGGTGATGACATTGCCATCGCACCTAATTTTGCGGTGGCCTGCGGGGAGTTTGATAAAGGCCGCCACTGTACCGTACCAGCCCTGAGCCTGACGGCTATGGTTGCCGAAACCAAACGGCCACCTAAAGCCGAGGTTGGCCAACGCTACGAATTTGCGCTGCCCGAGATATTTCCACAGGGTAAAGAGACAGCCATTGGCTATCGTCTTGATAAACTCACTTTTAATAAAGACACCGAGAAATACGAAAGCCATTTTACCCTAGACAAGGATGTCGATGATAAAACCCGAACACTGCTAAAACGCTATATTGAAAATAACGCATACCAGCAGCCGCTTAAACGAGAGTTAGAAGTGGAGCGCGCAATGCAGGATCTGGAGCGTGACCGTTTTGTGGTTAATAGCCCCTGGGTTGCAATACAAATTAACCAACATAATGGCCGGCTTCAGCCTACCTCTGCGTTATTTACAAAAACCAATCGCTATCATAATAAAGGATTTACTGCACTTAACGCATTTTCCGGTAAACGTAATTTTTCGGCCCTGACTGACGAGCTAGCGATCTTTAATGAAGCCTTTTTGTTTACCGGAACCATTAAAACCCGTCGCGGTGAGGTAAATATTGTCGCCACCCATCGGCAGTTGCTTTCGTCTAACCTGTTTATCCCCGTACTGTATTTACTCACCAAAACGGGCAAATTCCAGTGTTTTCATTGTCGGCTGGCACCCGCACCGGAGGCGGCTAAACGCATCGCCTATGCTACCCACGATATCGCTTCAAGTCAGCACGGCGAATTCAATAGTTGTGCACATTTACTGTTTTTTACCGATATCAGTAGCCGCATTGGGCCCTTAGGCTTGACGGAAGCTTGCCAAATGGGGCCGGTCCATCAGGATCTTCAGGCCGATCCTGATAGTTGGGATATACAGGTGGTCATGGATGACGACCTCGACCGGCGACAGGAAACCCGTTACGAGGTAGATAAGCCAGCGACAGTTAAAGTAAGTTTGTTGTCATCATTGCAGGCTACGGTATTAGATATTTCAGCTCGCGGGCTACGTTTACGCATGGCTGAACCAAGTAAAGGCCCCATGCAGGGGGCGTTAAAAGTTACCGTACCAGAACTACGTATAAAAAATGAAAAATACCATGTTATTCACTACTGTAATAAACGTCATATAGTTCGGTTGCGCATTGCGGATAAACCCCCACAGGCATTTTTGGCTTTGGTAGAGGAAAACCCTACTTATTTTCGCCCGCGAGATGCCGCTAAGATGGCCCGTAACCGGCATCGGTTTATGTGGGAGCTTTCTGTTCGCGAGCATCCCTGTGCTTCTATCTTATGTGTGACCAGCCGCTTTCTACTTGACCGTATAAAAACGTTGTATATGAGTGATAGCTCCCAGGATTTGTACCCCTTCATGCAGGAAAATAATATTGCTCCTTTGCATGGCTTTTTCGCTGATCAGGGTGAAGATAAGCCGAAGTCCACTTTATTACTTGCGCTATTGAAAGGCCAGATAAGTCAGACGGCGGTGGTTCATTGTGCTCGTAAAGCCGATAATAAGCTGGTGTATGTAGCGCAGGACGATTATTTGTATAAGCCTATACGCCAGCAAATTTGCCGACACTTAGCGGAAGAAAAAGTCGAATTATGTGTGACCCGGGTACAGGTGCACCGTTGTACCGAAACGGCATCACCGCTTACAAAAAAACGCCTGGCGCTATTGTCAAAAGTCGACAAATCTTTGTATGAGCGTTTGCTTAATTTACAGTCTGCGTATACGCATGTAATTTACCTGACGAATGAGTCAGCCCTGCACAGTGCTATTGTGGCAGCAAGACTGCGTCCAATACCCGAGCAAAATAAAACCACTAACGCCAGTCAACAGGCAAACCAAACTTAGCGATAAAACGCCAGACAGTCATAATGGTGATACTAATTGGTACGTTTTTAGTAACAAGTGATATCAACCCCCGCTGCAATTTGCTATGCTCAATAGCAGTTTAGGTAACCAAGGGTCACGCGTTGAAAGGAATTTTTTCACTTATAATTATTGTCGTTTTGTTGGTATTGGCATTTGCCGTAGGCTCACAAAATGAAGCGGTAATCACGGTTAATTATCTGATTGCCCAGGCTGAACTGCGTGTTTCTACACTTATCGCAATCGCCGTGACAATAGGTGTTATTATTGGCTTTCTAATGATGCTGACCAGTTGGCTTGCTTTACGCATACAGCTAACCACTACTCGCAGCCGTCTGAAGAAAGCATTAAAAGACCACTAACATGTTAGAACTGCTGTTCCTCCTTTTACCTGTTGCTGCTGGTTATGGCTGGATTATGGGCCGTAACAGCGTACGTCAGGCGCAGCGCGAACAGTCTAGTATTCTTTCAAAACATTATTTTCGCGGTCTGAACTTCCTGTTATCCGATCAGCCGGATAAAGCTGTCGATACACTGATAAAAATGATTAACCTAAATAGCGATACAGTGGAAACGCATATTGCTATGGGCAATTTTTTTCGCCATCGGGGCGAGATTGATCGGGCTATTCGGGTGCATCAAAACTTAGTTTCCAAGGAAGAGATTCAGGCCTCACAGCGCGAAAATGCGCTCAAGGAGCTGGGGCTGGATTATGTTCAGGCCGGTTTTTTGGAGCGGGCTGAAAATGCCTTTCTGCAACTGCTTAATAGCGATAAGCATTATGTTATAGCCCAGCAGCAGCTTTTCAATATTTATCAAACTACCAAAGAATGGCACCGGGCTATTGAACTGGCCGAACGTATGGTCGACTGTCATGGTGACAACGACGATGTAAGCGAACGACTTGCTCATTTTTACTGTGAACAGGCATTGGTAGAACAGCGCAGTGAACATCACAAAACCGCCTTAGATTTACTTCAAAAAGCCGTGAACGCTGATGAGCGGGCTGTTAGGCCATGGTTGCTATTAGGCGATATCGCTATGCAACAATTACGCTATAACGATGCGATAGAGTATTTTTTGCAAGTGGCAGAACGGGATATTAGCTGGTTTAGCGAAGCGGTTCCCAAGCTTGAAATTATCGCTAAGGAAACCGGCGAATGGGCCCGATTTGCTCAAGAATTGGAGTCGCACTGGCAAGAATGCGCCACGTCTTATCTGGCCATGGTTGATGTGTTGTTGCGTAAAGGGGATACCGGTCCCGCTGCCGATTATTTATTAGATCAATTACGCAAGCGGCCCACCATGAAGGGCTTTAAAACCCTGATGGGTCTATACATTGACCAGATAGAGGATAAAGCATCTACCGACAGTTTGAAATTGCTTAAAGAACTGGTGGAAAACCAAATTGCACTGCGGCCCAAATACCGTTGTGTAAGATGCGGATTTTCAGGTCGAAAACTTTACTGGCTATGCCCGTCGTGTAAACGATGGAATGTGGTAAAACCAATTAAAGGGTTAGATGGAGAATAATGTGAACCAAGACGATCCAAAAGTCATTATCGCTCTGGATTTTGACAATATGGCCGCCGCCCTGGAGTTTATCGATAAATTACATCCAAGCCAGTGCCGGCTAAAAGTGGGTAAAGAAATGTTCACTTTGTTCGGGCCTGAGTTTGTGAAAGCATTAGTGGCACGCAAATTTGATGTGTTTTTGGACCTGAAGTTTCACGATATCCCTAATACGGTGGCCAAAGCGTGTAAAGCGGCAGCCGAACTAGGGGTTTGGATGGTGAATGTGCATGCCAGCGGAGGCAAGCCAATGATGGAGGCCGCTAAAGCCGCGATACAGCAGAGTCAGCATCCTCAGACCCGGTTAATTGCGGTAACAGTATTAACCAGCATGGACCAAGCCCAACTTAGTGATGTAGTTGATAATATCACCCCGGAGCAGCAAGTGGAAAAGCTCGCCAGGCTTACCCTGGACGCGGGTCTTGACGGGGTTGTGTGTTCGGCCCGTGAAGCGCAACTATTAAGGGGCTTTACGGATGACAACTTTTTGTTAGTGACTCCCGGTATTCGCCCCGTAGGCAGTGATGTGGGCGATCAGAAACGAGTAATGACACCTGAACAAGCAATGGCTGCAGGAGTAAGTTATCTGGTAATTGGTCGTCCCATTACCCAAGCGGCGGACCCGGTCAGGGTGCTTGACGAGGTGAATCGAACCCTGGTTAGCTAAGCCTGGCATGAGTATCTATCGCCCGGCGTAACTGAGTCCCATGCGGGGCCCTGATAACGTTAGAAAAAAAAGCCCGCTGCATAGCGGGCTTTTTTCTATCTGAGCGTATTAAACCTCGATATTATTATCGTAGGCTCACGGGCTGGCATCGCCACGGCGATACCCTGTCTAATACTGAAGGCTGCCTACATAGGGCAGCCGTGCTCAAATTATGCTTTTAATGCTTCTTGCGCCGGCACATAGGTTAGCCCAAGTTGCTCGCCTAACGCATCGACAACGGCTTTATAGGTGACTTTCCCCTGGTGAGTATTCAGTCCCGCGCGCAAATTCTCATCGTCCAGCATTGCCTGAACCGGCCCTTTATTGGCCAGTGCCAATCCGAAGGGCAGGGTTGCATTATTAAGCGCCATGGTAGAGGTACGCGCCACGCCACCGGGCATATTAGCCACACAGTAGTGCACTACATCATCCACCACATATACCGGATCCTGATGGGTGGTGGCTTTCGATGTCTCAAAACAACCGCCTTGGTCAATCGCAACATCAACCAGTACTGAGCCAGGCTTCATTGCTTTGATTTGTTCGCGGTTAAGCAATTTGGGCGCTGCCGCGCCGGGGATAAGTACGGCACCTACTACTAAATCGGCGTGCGAAGAATAATGCTCAATCGCATCCACCGTGGAAAATACCGTTTTAACCCGGCCATCAAATATATCATCCAACTGACGTAAGCGTGGTAGGGAACGATCTAAAATCGTAACATCCGCACCTAAACCTAATGCCATTTTGGCTGCGTTAGTGCCCACGACACCGCCGCCGATAACCAGCACTTTACCGGGTGCTACACCCGGCACTCCGCCCAATAGCGTACCAGACCCGCCGTGCGCCTTCTCCAGATAATGCGCACCAGCCTGAACTGACATGCGGCCAGCTACTTCACTCATGGGCGCTAACAGGGGTAAACCGCCACGGCCGTCAGTCACTGTCTCGTAAGCAATGCACGTTGCGCCAGATTCAACCAGCAGACGAGTTTGTTCAGGATCGGGGGCCAGATGCAGATAAGTATAGAGCGTTTGACCTTTGCGTAACATTTTACACTCATTGGTCTGAGGTTCTTTGACCTTCACAATCATTTCAGCTTCGGCAAAAATTTGCTCAGGTGTATCGGCGATAGTAGCGCCCGCAGCCAGGTACATCTCGTCAGTAAACCCAATAGCGTCGCCCGCCAGAGTCTGTACCAGCACATTATGGCCGTGGGTTACAAACTCTTTTACCGCTGCAGGAGTCAATCCAACCCGGTACTCATGGTTTTTAATTTCCTTCGGTACACCTATTAGCATAACCACCCTTATATATGATTGATAAAATAGACGGGCAGTATACGGGGAAATTTAGCGAACTATGTGCTGAAAAGTGACCGTGACCCGTGTAATATTCTACCTAAACAATAAAAAGCAGTATTTTATATGCTAGTAAAAACCCCGAAAAACCTGGATAGACTGGACCGTAATATCCTTACCGTCCTGCAGCGAGATGGCCGAATATCGAATGTCGAACTGGCCAAAGAGGTCGGGCTGAGTGCTAGTCCTTGTCTCGAAAGGGTACGCAGACTAGAGGCTCAGGGCTATATTACCGGTTATCACGCTACGGTAGATCCGACCAAACTTGGCGCGGCGATGTTAGTGTTTGTAGAAATAACGCTAACCAAAACCTCGGTCGATATCTTCGCCGAATTTTCTGCTGCTGTGCAACAGCATGAAGACATCCAGGAATGTCATTTAGTATCGGGCGATTTTGATTTTTTACTAAAAACCCGGGTGGCAGATATGTCGAGTTATCGTAAATTGTTGGGCGACACACTATTGCGCCTGCCGGGGGTAAGCGAGTCTCGAACGTACGTGGTGATGGAAGAGGTAAAAAGTACCACACGGTTACGGATTAATCTGAAATAGACTAATCTGTGTTTTTGTACAGTTTTATAATAGGTGTAAAGTTTAACTTTGTGTTAGTCTTTGCAAAAATTAAATTACGACCGTAGCCAGTCCCTGATGCGCTGTGCGTGCATTGTGGGGTCATGGATGCTGATGTTTTAAATGTGCGTAGCTGCACTTAAACGGTTAATAAGATATTGAGGGTTATGGCGCGACTTTCCGGAATTCAGCGGTTGCTGGAAGCAGGTATGATCATTGCCTGCGTATTTGCATTTTATTTATTATTGGCATTGGCTTCTTTTCACCCAGGCGACCCTGGCTGGAGCCAGGCCGGCTTGCAGCTTGATATCCACAACTGGGTGGGGGCCACGGGCGCATGGGTGGCGGACCTGTTGTTATTCTGTTTTGGTTACCTGGCCTATCTACTGCCTTTTTGCAGCGCCTTCCTTGGTTGGTTCCTGTTTCAGCATATTAAAGATATCGAAGAGTTCGATTACCTGACGATTGGCTTGCGCATAGTCGGCGGGTTGCTGATTAGTCTGGGAACCAGCGGCATTGCCAGTGTGAACTTCAATGATTTGTTTAATTTTTCCGCTGGCGGCTTTGTTGGTGATGTAATCAGTTCAGCCTTAATTCCCTACTTTAACGTGCCGGGCACGATATTGCTGTTGCTGTGTTTTTTCTGTACCGGTTTTACTTTGATGACTGGCATCAGCTGGCTGACCATTATTGATGGTACCGGACATGTTGTGTTGTGGTCAGGCCGAAAAGTGGTGGAGGGCCCCAGCCAGTTGCTGGATTTGCAAATGCCCAAACTGGCGCTGCCTTCACTGGGTAAAAAGCGCACTGCTAGCAGCACCGACGAGCTGGATATTACCAGTATGCGGGCAGAGCCCCCGCCTGCGGCTCCAGCTACTGACACCCGGAAACCGGCTACCGGTGGAAAATATACCGCCCCGGCAGCAGCCAAACCCCGAGAGGAGCCCACCTTTGGCATTCCGGACGAGGTTTTTGAATACGACGATACCCCGCCATTTATAGCCGATGATACGCCTGCGCCTACGGCCAGGCCACCAGCGCAGCCGAGTGAAGCATCGGCATATAGCGAGCCAGACGTGGATAGCGCACCCGGCGCTGCGGCGCCTGAAAAACCCCGGTTTTCGATGTCGGCGATAAAAGACAAAGTGAAAGCAGCAGGGCAGGGGGCAAAGGCCAGTCATGCTGCGCCGCCAGCAGAGTCACCTGCGACTAGTTCACAAGATGATATCGACCCCGCGCAAGAGGCCACAGGTTTAACGCCCATGCCGTCCTTTGACTTACTTGAACGGCCCGACAAACACGAAAACCCAATCACGCAGGAAGAGCTTGATGCCGTGTCCCGGCTAGTAGAAGAAAAGCTAGCTGATTTTAATATTGAAGCAACTGTGGTGGGTGTCTACCCAGGCCCGGTCATTACACGTTTTGAGCTAGACCTCGCGCCAGGGGTCAAAGTCAGTAAAATAACCGGCTTATCGAAAGATCTGGCACGCGCTATGTCGGCTATTTCGGTGCGGGTGGTAGAGGTCATTCCGGGTAAATCGGTTATCGGCCTGGAGCTACCGAATAAAAACCGTGAAATGGTTCGCCTGAGTGAAGTGATTAGCTGTGAAACATTCCAAAGTAATCCGTCTGACTTAACGATGGTATTGGGCTCGGATATCAGCGGCAAACCAGTGGTGGTCGATCTGGCGAAAATGCCCCATGTACTAGTTGCGGGAACTACCGGCTCCGGTAAGTCGGTAGGTGTTAACGTAATGATTTTAAGCTTGTTGTATAAATCAACGCCGGAAGATGTACGGCTTATTATGATCGATCCCAAAATGCTCGAATTGTCAGTGTATGAAGGGATCCCGCATTTGCTGGCGGAAGTCGTCACCGATATGAAAGAGGCCGCTAACGCCTTACGCTGGTGCGTGGGCGAGATGGAACGGCGCTACAAACTTATGTCGGCACTCGGTGTGCGTAATCTTAAAGGATATAACGCCAAGGTAGCAAAGGCGAAAGCAGAAGGT
Organism: Salinimonas sediminis; assembly: GCF_003429285.1. Taxonomy (NCBI): domain Bacteria; kingdom Pseudomonadati; phylum Pseudomonadota; class Gammaproteobacteria; order Alteromonadales; family Alteromonadaceae; genus Salinimonas; species Salinimonas sediminis. The sequence continues at coordinate 2,371,524 of NZ_CP031769.1, read as the reverse complement.
GAGCCGCTGAAAGACCCATTATGGCGGTTTGAAGAGAGTATGGAAACAGTGGCGCCTGAGCTTGAAAAATTGCCAGCCATCGTGGTGGTGGTGGATGAGTTTGCCGACATGATGATGATTGTGGGTAAGAAAGTGGAAGAGCTTATCGCGCGGATTGCCCAGAAAGCGCGGGCCGCAGGGATCCACTTAGTATTGGCTACCCAACGCCCCTCGGTGGATGTTATCACCGGCTTGATTAAGGCTAATATTCCCACCCGGATTGCATTTCAGGTATCCAGTAAAATTGACTCGCGTACTATTCTCGACCAACAAGGCGCTGAAGCCCTACTGGGAATGGGGGATATGCTGTATTTACCTCCGGGCAGCCCAGTACCAACCCGGGTACACGGAGCTTTTGTCGACGACCACGAGGTACATGCGGTGGTCGCTGACTGGCAGAAACGGGGCGCACCGCAGTATATTGATGAGATTTTAAATGGTGAAGCGAATGCTGAGGTATTGCTGCCTGGGGAACAACCTGACGGCGGCGACCAGGAACTGGATGAGTTTTACGACGAAGCGGTAGCTTTTGTAACTGAAAGCCGCAGAGCCAGCGTTTCTGGTGTGCAACGCAAATTCAGAATTGGTTACAATCGCGCTGCCCGGCTGGTCGAACAAATGGAGAACAGTGGTGTCGTAAGTGCACCGGGGCACAATGGTAATCGTGAAGTAGTGGCGCCGCCTCCGCCCAAGGAATAAGAAGACATGAAAACAATGATCAAGCGAACAGTTATATTGGGTATAGCGTCAATATGCGCGTTTGCTACACTGGCAGATGAACGTGCCAGTCAGGCGTTACAGAGCAAGTTGGCAGGTATGCAGCAGTTTAGCGCAGATTTCACCCAGGAGGTTACCGACCCGCAAGGGGAGCAAATTCATCAGGCCAGCGGAAAATTAGTGATGGCGCGACCTGATAAACTGCGCTGGGAAACCGCGCAGCCTGACGATACCCTGCTGGTTGCCGATGGGCACGCCGTATGGAATGTTGACACATTTGTAGAACAAGTCACCATTGTCGATCAAGCAGATGCGATTAACGATAATCCTATTATTTTGCTTACCACCAATAATCCCCGAAAATGGCAGCAGTTTTCTATTGCGCAGCCCAGTGCTGATACATTTACTATCACGCCGGTAAATGGGCAGGGCCAGATACAACAGCTTGAACTGGTGTTTGATAATAATGTGTTATCGGCGTTGTCTATGCAAGATGCTCAGGAACAAACCAGTGCGCTTAGCTTCACTAATGTCAAAACCGACTTTACGCCAGCGTTGACGCTATTTGAAGTTACTATTGGCGATCACTATACGATAGATGACCAGCGTTAATGCTATTTGCAGATGATGAACCTTTTGCTCCGCTGGCGGCGCGAATGCGACCGGCAACGCTGGACGAATATGCCGGGCAAGCGCATTTAGTCGGGGTAGATAAACCGCTTCGCAAAATGCTGGAGGCGGGGCATTGTCATTCAATGATATTATGGGGCCCACCAGGCACCGGAAAAACCACCCTGGCCGAGCTTATCGCCAGCTATACCAACGCGAATGTAATTCGGTTGTCAGCGGTAACGTCAGGGGTGAAGGATGTGCGGGCCGCCATGGAAAAAGCCCAGGCAGATGTACGCTATAATCAACGTACCTTGTTGTTTGTGGATGAAGTACACCGCTTTAATAAAAGTCAGCAAGATGCGTTTCTCCCCTATGTAGAGTCCGGTACGGTTACGTTTGTGGGCGCAACCACTGAAAACCCTTCATTTGAACTTAACAAAGCACTGTTGTCCCGCGCCCGGGTATATGTACTTAAAGGGTTGCAGGAAAACGAACTTGATGCCTTGCTTGAACGGGCCTTAAGTGACGCCGTCAAAGGTTTAGGCGAGCGCCAGCTATCCATTGAACCGGATGCCCGTGCCGCGCTTATTGGCTTGTGTGGGGGAGATGCCCGACGGTTATTAACGTATCTGGAACTGGCTGCCGATTTCACCGCCGAAAAAACCATTGTATTAAGCGATATTGAACAAGCGGTCGGAGAAAAAGTTGCGGCATACGATAAACAAGGTGATGCGTTTTACGATCTTATTTCGGCGTTTCACAAGTCTGTACGCGGCTCAGATCCCGATGCAGCCCTATACTGGTATGCACGTATTTTAAATGGCGGCGGAGACGCCTTATATGTTGCCAGACGCTTACTGGCGATAGCCTCGGAAGATATTGGTAATGCCGACCCCCGGGCTATGCAACTGAGTATTAACGCCTGGGATACCTATCATCGGGTGGGGCCTGCTGAAGGTGAGCGGGCTATCGCACAGGCTGCTGTATACTGTGCACTGGCAGCTAAAAGTAATGCTGTTTACCGGGCGTTTAGCGCCGCGAAGGCGTTAGCCCGAGAGGCCCCTGATTATCCGGTGCCTAATCATTTGCGTAATGCGCCTACCTCGCTGATGAAAGATTTGGGCCATGGCGAGGGTTATCGCTATGCGCATGATGAACCCCACGCCTTTGCCGCCGGCGAAGTCTATTTACCGCCTGAGTTAGCGGGTAAGCGCATTTACGAACCCAGCGAGCGTGGCTTAGAAAAACAACTTAAAGCGAAGCGGGACTACCTGGACTCGCTGAATGCACACAGTGCAAGGAAGCGTTAATATGCCGACGGGTGTGGTGCTTTATTGTTATATAGCTGCGGGAGGCGCGGTAGGGGCCTGTCTACGCTATTTTCTTAGCGGCCAGATAGATTCGTGGTTTGGAAAAGCGCTGCCCTTTGGTACACTTGGCGTCAATATTCTAGGCTCATTCAGCCTGGCTTTATTATATGGATTGATTGAACGCTACGAATTGGCCGAATCCCCCTATAGGGCGCTAATTGGCGTTGGTCTACTAGGCGCGCTCACCACATTTTCGACATTCTCAATAGAAACACTGGCATTACTGGAAAATGGCCTGTGGATGAAAGCAGCAGCGAATATCATGTTGAACGTTGCGGTTTGTCTTCTGGCTGGCTGGTTAGCCATAGCAATTATGAAAGGATAAGTAAAAGCACATGTTAGATCCAAAGTGTTTTCGAAGCGACATACAAACCACTGCCACCAAGTTGGCCAGCCGCGGTTATTCACTGGATGTAGATACGCTGGTAAAGCTGGAAGAGCAGCGCAAAGTATTGCAAACCAGAATGCAGGAATTGCAGAACGACAGAAACATTCGGAGTAAGTCGATTGGTAAAGCGAAAGCACAGGGTGAAGACATTGCACCATTGCTCGCTGAAGTAGGCAAGCTGGGGGATGAATTAGACGCCACCAAAGCCGATTTCGCCCGGGTTCAGGAAGACGTTACCGCGTTAACACAGGGCGTGCCTAACCTGCCTGCTGATACAGTGCCGGAAGGTAAAAGTGAACAGGATAATGTAGAAATCAGCCGCTGGGGTGAGCCTCGCCAGTTCGACTTTACCGTCAAAGATCATGTCGACCTTTCAGAGCAACTTAACCGCGGAGCAGATTTCGAACTGGCGGCTAAACTTACCGGCAGCCGGTTTGTGGTAATGCGTGGTAAAATTGCGCGGCTTCATCGTGCACTTGCCCAGTTTATGTTAGATATACATACCAACGAGCACGGCTATGAAGAAACTTACGTGCCGTATCTGGTTAATCACGATAGTTTGTATGGTACAGGCCAGTTACCTAAGTTCGGGGAAGACTTATTTCATACCCAGCCAGCAACCGAAGAAGGCCAGGGTCTATCGCTTATCCCTACCGCTGAAGTGCCATTGACCAATATTGGGCGGGACGAAATTTTTGATGCTAAACAGCTGCCCCTGAAAATGACTGCGCATACTCCCTGCTTTAGAAGCGAAGCCGGCTCGTACGGCCGTGATACACGGGGATTGATACGTCAACATCAGTTTGAAAAGGTTGAGCTGGTGCAACTGGTGAAGCCTGCAGATAGCGAAGCTGCTCTGGAGCAGCTTACCGGGCATGCTGAAGTGATCCTACAGCGACTTGGGTTACCATACCGCAAAATGCTATTGTGTACCGGAGACATGGGATTCGGCTCGACCAAAACCTATGATCTTGAAGTCTGGTTACCCGCTCAGGATACGTACCGGGAAATATCTTCCTGTTCGAATATGGGAGACTTCCAGGCGCGCCGGATGCAGGCCCGTTACCGTAACCCGGAAACCAATAAACCGGAGCTATTGCATACCTTAAACGGTTCAGGCTTGGCTGTTGGCCGCACATTGGTGGCGGTATTGGAAAACTATCAACAGCAAGATGGTAGCATAACAATTCCAGAAGCACTGGTAAGTTATATGGGCGGCGTGAAGCACATTACTGCCTAAATTACTTACTCGTTGGCGTTACGCGTAACGCCAACGAATCCCTGGCTATATGCTAAGCTTGGGTTTAATAGCTTGGGTTATATAGTCGGGTGAAACGTAATACGCTTTATACCGTGGTTGTAGCAGCAATATATATAGTATAAAAAACGCCTCTACGGCGTTTTTTTTGCGTTTCGGCTCAGCTATAACTCGCTAGCCATTATCTGGCACCTCGCGGTGAAGTAGCAGGTAAGGGATCCTACGCGCGAAAACTGGTTTACCTTCGTCACCCAAAAAGTATTTGTGTCGGCTGCGGCAGGTAAGTAAAGCATGCATCCTGAGCTGAAGCGAGCTTGCCCGCCCGCCTTCGCCTTGCCTGCCCATAACCCGGATCATAACCGGATAGATAAAGCGTTAGCAGAATGCTTTGGCAGCGCAGGAGGGCTTGGCAACCGCCGCTATTACACGCTTTCTTAAGCGATAACTTATGCTAGTAGGCTAAACCAGCGTCACTATAAACATTTAGCAGGCTTAGGAAGACCGGCGAGCTTGGTTGCTTGCTTAGCCGGTCCGCGCGGAAACAAACGTTGTAAATACCGGCTGTTACCTTTGTCCGGTCCGTACGCTTGTTTCATAGCATTAACCAGAGCGCGGATTGCCGGACTGGTATCATATTCAAGGTAAAATGACCGAACAAAGCGAATGACCTCCCAATGAGCTTCACTTAATTCGATGTTTTCAATGTTAGCGAGAGTAGGCACCATTGCTTCCTCCCAGTCTTCCGTATCTAGCAGATAGCCGGCTTTATCGGTCGCTATTGACCGACCTTGCCATTCAAAAAAATAGTTATTGCTCATTACCAGGTTATCCAGGGGGTATGGTCGGCGCTTAATGTTACCAGCGCAGCTTCGTCTACAGGTTGGGCGTTACCAACGCTAATGCCCCGCGTTAGCACATCAGCATTCATTATATATAAGGGCGCCGGTAACGCTGCTAAACGCACATCGGTTGCAAGGTATGTCCCGTCACCGCGTAATACCACGCAGTCATGTGGCGACAACCCGGCTAATGTTGTCATTGCGATATCCCCTAGCGTAGGAGAGTTGATAACAATCAGCATTAAAAAGTCACCACATGGTCAGTTTGATGCAACAGCTCAATAATTTGTTGGGAGGATACCAGACAGGCCTGTGGATTATCTACCGCTACGCCATAATGGGTAACGCTTTGTTGGCAAACATAGCACAGGTCAATATCAAACAAAGGGAGTGATTTTAAACGCTTGGCTATGTTCTTAGTGCCTTTTGCTGGCGATTGACTATGCTGCCAGGCATAAATGCCAAGCCCTTCGAAAAGCAAGGTAACGCCATGCCCATAATTAGTGGCGGCAATCGCAAAATCCAATGCGTCGGTGACGGCTGCGCCGGTGTAAGGTGCTCTGGTAATTCGTACCGTTAAACGTGCCATTAAAATTGCACCAGATGGTTGCAGTTGTGGAGCGCGGAGAAAAATTCACCCAGGCCCGCCTGTTCAAACGGTGCCTTAAGATTGTACTGGCTATCTCCATTTTCTAATGCTTCGGCTTCCCCCACAATACCGCGCTTTAGCGCAGCGGTTATGCATACTATTAACCTGCATTCAGTTTCACTTTGTACCAGCTGCCAGCGTTGATACGGGAAGGTTTCATCAGATGCAGGCTGGCTTAACGCGTTGGCGTTAAGTACGCCCGCGCCATAAAAAAACACATTGTCCAATACATGCCCCTGAGCGGGTAGGGCGCGGGCAAACTGTTGCGCTGTGTGGATCCCAGCGTCCTCTATTGGAGGGCTGGTAATTAAAATAGAATAGTGAGCCATACAAACAAAAACACCCCGACCAGGCGGGGTGTTTTCCTTAACAAATAAAATTAATCGTCGCCGCCAAATGCACCTAACAGGTGAAGAATTGACGTAAACAGGTTATAGATATTCAGGTAAAGCGACACAGTCGCCCGAATGTAATTGGTTTCGCCGCCATTAATGATTCGGCTGGTATCAAACAAAATCAAACCAGACATAATGAACACAATCGCTGCGTTAAGTGCCAGGCTGACCGCTGGTACAGCAAAGAAAATATTTGCGATACCGGCCACAATAACTACTACCAGACCAACCATTAAAAAACCACCCAGGAAGGAGAAGTCTTTTTTAGTGGTTAGGGCATAACCTGATAATGCGAAAAATACCAGTGCTGTCGCACCAAGCGCCTGCATAATAATGCCCGGGCCGGCAAAGTTAAGATAATACGCCAGAGTATAACCCAGCGAACCACCCATTAAACCAGTAAATGCAAATACCCAATAGATACCAGAAGCAGACTCAGCTTTCTTCTGTACTACGAATAAAGTAACAAACGCGCCAATCATCATCACTAAAGAAGCAATCGGGCCAACGCCCACTACCATTGCAATACCAGCACAGACCGCACTAAATGCCAATGTCATGGCCAGTAACATATAGGTGTTGCGTAACACCTTGTTCGTTTCAAGCACCGACTGTGAGGATGCATTAGCATACATCGAACGGTTATCCATTTTTCCCTCCAACAGGATTAATAATGAACCAAATATTGGATATCAATACTTTGACACATTTGTATGGGTTTTGGTTCCCATTTTCAAGTAGTTGAACAGCTTAATTATACGTTAAATTTGTAACATTGGATGAATTATCAACGACCAGCCCGCGGTTTGTATAAATCCCGTCCAGTTAACAGTTTTTTTTGCATTAGGGCTTTACACCCCCAAAAATATCATTAAGATACGCATCACTCGTCGGAGAGGTGGCAGAGCTCGGTTTATTGCACCTGACTTGAAATCAGACGTAGGGTCAAACCTACCGGGGGTTCGAATCCCTCCCTCTCCGCCATTATTATAAAGGTATCGTACCAACGGTGCTAGTATTATGCTTGTATATTTATAGCATAATCGACGGTTACAAAGTCAGCTTAGCTGACTGACAAGTTTGGAGAGGTGGCAGAGCTCGGTTTATTGCACCTGACTTGAAATCAGACGTAGGGTCAAACCTACCGGGGGTTCGAATCCCTCCCTCTCCGCCAAATAAAAAAACCCACTGTTTAGTGGGTTTTTTTATATCCGCAGAAAAGTGATGAGCGGGGTTACTGCACTGGGGCAAGCTTTCCGAGTTTTATTTTCGGCAGGCGTATAATGACAGTCACAGGGCGCCAGGACGCCCGAATGGCCTTGGCTTCAGTGTGATCTGTCATTCATGCTGGGCGTATTGACAAACCACTTAAGCCGGATGTCAGGCACACCCGAAACTGATTAAAAACTCGTAACAGAGAATTTGTCTTCCTACCTGTTATATTCATAACAAAAATACCGGACAATCGATGTTAGCCATCCTGAGCGGTCAGGTGATGGTAGCAATTTGCCAGTATTGTTTTGATTATTTCCTCCCAATCATTTTATGCTGATGGGATGCCAGGGTGCCACAAACCATAATGGCCGTGCCTGAATGAATTAGCCTGACCGATGTTCGTTATGAGGAAGTTACATGGAGATCTATCACACCCCCAATCTGCACGAGGGGACAGTGAGTCAAAAACGCGCCGAAATCCTAGCGTATTTTCACCATTCTTTTGATACCTATGAAAGCTTGTTTGGTAATCTGAAAAACGACGAGGCCTTTTATCAGCGTCCCGAAAAGCTTCGCCACCCGCTCATTTTTTATTATGGGCATACCGCCACCTTCCTCATTAATAAACTGGTACTGGCGAAACAGATAAACGATCGCATCAACCCTGACTTTGAAGCTTTGTTTGCCATTGGGGTAGATGAAATGAGTTGGGATGATTTGAATGATGCTAACTACAACTGGCCTGAGGTATCGCAGGTCAGGGATTATCGTCGCCAGGTACGCCAGTTAGTTAGCGACTTAATCAATAGTATGACATTTTCTATGCCCATCGGGTGGGACAGCCCGATGTGGACAATAATCATGGGCATTGAACATGAACGTATTCATTTGGAAACCTCGTCGGTACTTATCCGGCAGCTCGACTTAGCCTATATTGAACCGCAATCGGCGTGGCTGGCTTCTAAACGGCATAATCCACCCGTTGCGAATAGCTTGGTTGATGTAGCAGCCGGTGACGTTACCAATCAAAAAAATACCGCAGATCCCTGGTATGGGTGGGACAATGAATATGGCTATCAACACGCTCATATCAATGCGTTTAAGGCCAGTAAATACCTGGTTAGTAATGCACAGTTTTTGCGCTTCGTAGAAGACGGTGGCTATCATACACCCGACTTGTGGGAGCCAGAGGGCTGGCAATGGCGTGAATACACTCAAAGTGAATATCCGGTTTTCTGGCGCAAGACCAAACAAGGGTATGTTTACCGCTCGATGCTAGAAGAAATACCGCTGCCAGCTTCTTGGCCGGTTGATGTGAATTATCATGAGGCTAAAGCATTTTGTAATTACCTGAGCCTGGAAACGGGTGAATCCATTCGGCTGCCTACTGAAAACGAGTGGCAACGCCTAAGGGATACGAGCGGGCTTACTTCGCCGCGCTATCATGATGGCATGAATATAAACCTGTCCCGCGCCGCTTCTTCTGAACCTGTCGATATCAACCAGCATGGTGACTTTTACGACATCGCGGGTAACATCTGGCAGTGGACGGAAACGCCCATTTATCCCTTTGACGGGTTTGCAGTTCACCCAATTTACGATGATTTCACCACGCCAACATTTGATAACAAGCACAATATTATTAAGGGTGGCTCCTGGATATCTACGGGCAATGAAGCGACGCGCGATAGCCGTTATGCTTTCAGACGCCACTTTTTCCAGCACGCTGGTTTTCGGTATGTGCAATCTCAGGAAACAATTACCGTGAATGATTTTGATTATGAAAGTGATACGCAGGTTTCGCAGTACAGTGAATTTCACTATGGCGATAGCTTTTTCAACGTGCCTAATTTCGCCCAGCGCTCTGCGCAGATATGCTTGCACTATACTGCTGATAAACCGCAGCGGCGAGCGTTAGATTTAGGCTGTGCCGTGGGCCGCAGCTCGTTTGAACTAGCCACGGTCTTCGATAATGTCGATGGCATCGATTTTTCTGCGCGGTTTATAAAAACCGCGTTTGCCATGCAGGAACGCGGTGAAATTCGCTATCATTTGATCGATGAAGGCGAGTTAACCCAATTTAAGTCTCGTAAATTACAGGATTTAGGCCTACAGGATACTGCGCACAAAGTCGCGTTCGCTCAAGGTGATGCGTGTAATTTAAAGCCGCAATACAGTGGCTATGACCTGATCTTTTTGGGTAACCTGATTGATCGGGTGTATTCACCACGTAAGTTGCTGGCTGATATTCAGCAGCGGCTCAATATTGGCGGTGTATTAGTGGTGGCGTCTCCCTTTACCTGGCTAGAAGATTATACGCAGCGAGATGAATGGTTGGGCGGATACAAGGATAATACTGGCGAGACGTTATCTTCTACTGATGCCCTTGAGCAAGCGCTGAATTTATGTCAACGCCTTGACGAGCCGCAGGACGTAGAGTTTGTTATTCGCGAAACCAAACGCAAATTTCAGCATAGTATACCGCAGTTTAATGTTTTTCAGCGGGTACGTTAATACGTGTTTATCGATAGACGTGGGACGGGCGCATTAAAGTATGATGGGATTGCTGATAAATTTGGTGTAGCCCACGAGGATACGCTGTCGATGTGGATTGCCGATATGGATACGGCCATCCCTGATTTTATCCGCCACGCTACTGCTGACTACTTGCAATCAGCGCAAGTGGGATACCACACAATGGCAGTTTGTGAGGCTATCGCGAACTGGCTAACCCGCCCCCACCATGTCATATTACCGACCCTAGTTGTACCAGTGACTAGCCTGGTCGATACGTTGTTTACCAGTGTGGCCTTATACAGCCAGCCGGGGGATAGCATTGCCGTATTTTCCCCGGTCTATGGGCCATTTTTTGAGGCGATTGAACAGCAAGGCAGGCATCTCGTTGATTTACCTATGCGATTTGACGGTCGGCAATACGAGCCAGACCTGGCTAGTGTACCGACCGATGTTAAAATGGTGCTTATATGCAACCCTAATAATCCTACCGGTACCTGTTGGCAGGCAGATAAACTGGCCGCATTAGCTGAATTTTGCTGCCGCCATCACATTACCCTGGTGAGTGACGAGGTACACCGTGACTTCGTGTTTGCCGGACATTTTAACAGCGTACTTGATGTACCCTCGGCCTTCGCACGCTGCTGCGTAATGTTAGGCTCACCGGCAAAGAGTTTTAACTTATCCGGGGTGGGGCCTGCGGCGTATGCAGTCATTCCTGATGTGGATAAACGTAAGAAGATGGTTGAATGGATAGAACGCCGTCACCTTACGCCCAGTTCGCTGGCAAAGTTAGTCACTCGCACGGCATACACTTATGGGCAGCCATGGCTACATAGCGTGGTTCAGGCAATCGCCCAGCATCGTCGGTATGTAACTGCCCAACCACTCCCCCCCACGTTTACGTTGTTATTAGGGCAGGGCACGTATTTCGCGTGGCTGGATGCACGTAAATTAGGGGCCGATCCTAAACAGCAACTACTGGAAAATTATCGTCTGGCTTTGGGTGATGGTACGCAGTTCGGGGCGCCGGGGTTTTTCAGGCTAAACCTGGCAGCAAGCTCAGCTATTGTCGGCCAGGTAGTGGGTCGTCTGCAACAAACCCAGCATTCTAAATTTTGAAACAACAGCTGTGACTTTTTCGTATTTTTTGTTCGACCGGATGTTTATAAAGTAATACATACTTAAAAATGGTTATTTACAGGTTATAACATGTATTACTTACGCCAAGCGCATGCGCGAGGGTCAGTAGATTTAGGCTGGCTTAGCAGCCATCATACGTTTTCATTTGGCCATTATTACGATGCCCAACATCAAGGGTTTTCGGTACTGCGGGTACTCAATGATGACATTGTGCAACCGGCACGAGGTTTTGATTCCCATTCACACCAGAACATGGAAATCATCTCCTATGTAATCAGTGGTGAGCTTGAACACAAAGATAGTGAAGGAAACCATTCGGTGATCCGCCCAGGCGACATTCAAAGAATGAGTGCTGGTACAGGTATACATCACGCAGAATACAATCCATCTACCGCCCATCCGGTTAATTTTCTGCAAATATGGATAGTGCCGGCTAAACGTGCAGTAGCCCCGGCATACGCACAACAGCACGTGCCTCAACAAGGGCCGTTAACTACGCTAATCCATCCGCTCCCGCAGGCCCCGGCTATCTCAATCAATCAGGATATGGCCTTGTATCGGCTTATGCTAAAATCCGGTGAGCATTACACGCTACCGCTATCTACCCGGGCCGGATACTTGCACATGGTGGTAGGTGAGGCACAGCTTGCGGGGGGCGATACACCTTCCATTGTAATGTCACCAGGCGATGGCATTGGAGTAGCAGATATTCCCACCTGCACGGTGGTGGCCACCAAAGATCTTGAAGCGTTATGGTTTGATCTTCCTGCGCCATAGGTAAACCGGGCCGGGCTAGCGGCTCGCCCTGGGTTAGTTTATTTGGCAACAAAGGTAAGTTGGGCAGCCATAAGATGGGAGACGCATTATCCTGTACCCATTGTGCAATAACAGCGAGTTTCCGCGTATTGCTATTAGATGTCCCGCCGCAACTAGCCATCCCCGCCGTTCAATAATTTCGGTGGGGGCGGTGTGTTGAACGTCAATCCTGGCCGCTTTTAACCCAGTCACCCTGTTCATTTTTATGATACTTTTGCTTTACCGCTGCCCACGCTACTTTAAAGGCAACCTCTTCCCGACTGTCGCTACCCGCGCGGTCAGCTGGGTCCTTGTACTCATCCCAGGCGCTATTGTAGGCTTCTTTAAAAATTTCCTGGGCATGTGAAGGTAAATTGTCGGCTACCGCATCTGGCAAGTCTGATTTTTTATCGTATGGCATAACCATCGCTCCAATTTAATTGAATCTATTTTTATTGTTACGCCGTAAATCAAACAATCGTTTATGTTTCAGGCAAACAGCCTGCTTATGTGACTTGTGAGGACTTCACACCCTACTGAACCATGGTATGATGCCTCATTCGCAGGTTGTACCTGTTCCCGCAATGATAATAACGACTATCGGTGAGCAACAACGTGATAAAGATTATCCTGGCAGACGATCATGAGCTGGTCAGAACAGGCATTCGACGTATCCTTGACGATGTAAAAGATTTTAGTGTTATTGCTGAGGCAAAGTCCGGCGAAGAGGCCGTGCTGTGTTGTCGGCGTAATGCCCCCGACGTAGTGTTGATGGACGTTAGCATGCCGGGCATCGGCGGATTAGAAGCAACCAAGAAAGTGTTGCGGATGTCCGAAAATACTCGGGTTATTTGCCTGTCGATGCACAAAGAACACCCGATACCGGCTCAGGTTATGCAGGCTGGCGCATTTGGCTTTTTAACTAAAGATGCTGAACCGGATGAGATGATTCGCGCTATCTATAAAGTGGTATCCGGACAAAAGTATTTGGCGCCTGAAATTGCACAAAGTATTGCAATCAGCAAACTGACTCCGGATAGTGATAACCCGTTTGAGGTACTATCAGACCGCGAACTTAATATCGCTCTGCGCCTGACCCGTGGCCAACGGGTTCCCGACATAGCGCAGGAGCTAAGCATAAACGCCAAAACAGTTAATACGTACCGTTATCGTATGTTTGATAAACTTGGCGTAACTACAGATGTTGAACTAACGCATTTAGCATTAAGGCATAAATTGATCGATCCCAATACGTTATAATCTGCATGGCTTCATTTGACGCATCTGCTTTTCTAAAAAACCTCAGTAATCAACCGGGTGTATACCGCATGTATAACGCCCAGGAAGAGGTGATTTATGTGGGAAAAGCAAAAAATCTTAAAAAACGCGTGTCGAGTTATTTTCGCGCCCAGGTAGATAACGCGAAAACCCGTTCGCTAGTCAGCCAAATAGCGACCATGGACGTCACTGTAGTTAACAGCGAAACAGAAGCATTTTTGCTGGAAAACAACTTCATTAAGAAGTACAAGCCGCGTTATAACGTGGTGCTACGTGACGACAAATCTTATCCCTTTATTTTCTTATCTGATCACGAGCACCCCAGGTTGTCATTTCACCGGGGGCCGCAAAAACGTAAAGGTGAGTATTTTGGGCCTTATCCAAGTGCATGGTCGGTGCGAGAAAGCTTGCGCTCTATGCAAAAGATATTTCCGGTACGACAGTGTGAAGATAGCTATTATCGGGCCAGAAGCCGGCCCTGTTTGCAATATCAAATGCAGCGGTGCAGCGCGCCCTGTGTGGAAGGCTATGTATCGGACGAAGAATATGCTGAACAAGTCAATCTTGCACGGTTATTTTTAAAAGGCAAGAACCAACAAGTTATTGGTACGCTGGTGGATAGGATGGAGCAAGCGTCGGTAGATATGAATTTTGAAGCCGCCGCGCGTTACCGCGATCAAATTACGGCCTTACGTAAGGTACAAGAGCGTCAGTGGGTGGCGGGCACCCAAGACGAAATGGATGTGTTTGGTTTTGCCATGAAAGGAAATATGGCGTGCATCCAATCCATGTTTATCCGCGATCGACAGCTGTTAGGTTCAAAAGCCTTCTTTCCCAAGGTTCCCCCAACGGCTAATGAGCAGGAAGTATTTGAAGCTTTCTTTCTACAATTTTATCTGGCCGGGAATAAAGTTATTCCTAAGCAAATAGTTGTGCCGGTAGAGTTAACCGACGAAGAAGCTATTGCTGATTTACTCAGTAGTGAAGCTGGCTATAGGGTGAAATTTTTTCGCGGCGCCAGAGATGAGAAAAGGCGTTATCTTGACCTTGCCCAGAATAACGCAACAAGTGCGCTTGAGGCACGTTTTGTAGAGCAAAAGTCAGTTCATGCCCGCTATCTCGATTTAGAAGGCACGTTAGTGCGCGAAACGCCGATTCAGCGTATGGAGTGCTTTGACATCTCGCATACATCGGGCCAGCAAACCGTAGCATCCTGTGTTGTATTTAACCGCGAAGGGCCACTAAAAACCGATTATCGCCGTTACAATATAGAAGATATTACACCTGGCGATGATTATGCGGCAATGGCCCAAGCATTAAAGCGCCGTTATAAAACGCCGACTGAGGTAAGCAAAATTCCAGATATTTTATTTATCGATGGCGGCAAAGGGCAATTGGCTCAGGCCGAAACATTTTTTACCGATTGGCCAGCCGATAAAAAGCCAATGCTAATTGGTGTTGCCAAAGGTACTACCCGAAAGCCAGGGCTGGAAACCCTGATACTCGAAGATACGCATGAAACTATTCCCATGGAAAGCCATGCGCCAGCGCTGCATTTAATCCAACATATAAGGGATGAGTCGCACCGGTTTGCCATTACCGGGCATCGCAACCGACGTCAAAAAGTAAAAAATACCTCTACGCTGGAAGGTATTCCGGGGGTAGGGGCCAAACGCCGTCAGGCGCTACTTAAATATATGGGTGGCTTGCAAGGGTTAAAGCGTGCCAGCAAAGATGAGATCGCCAGTGTACCGGGCATCAGTACCGACCTGGCGGAAATTATTTATGACCATCTGCACAACTGATTAACGTAATATTGTTGCAGGTGGCGCGTTAACAATAACTGATAACGCTTACAGAGAAGTGATTATGTGGACTGTACCAAATTTGATAACCATGTTTCGGGTTGTTTTGATTCCCGTATTTGTGGTGGTGTATTTCTTAGACTGGCGCTGGGCGCACGAACTGGGAGCCTTTATTTTCTGGCTGGCAGCTATTACCGACTGGTTTGATGGTTACCTGGCAAGAAAATTACAGCAAAGTACACCTTTTGGTGCATTTTTGGACCCGGTGGCAGACAAACTGATAGTGGCGGCCGCGTTGTTGATGATAACGCATAGCTACGCTACCTTATGGATTACCGCTCCGGCTATTGTATTGCTAGTAAGAGAAATTTATGTCTCGGCTTTGCGAGAATGGATGGGCAGCCAGGGCGTACGCGAAGAAGTTAAGGTATCGTTTGTCGGGAAAGCCAAAACCACCGCTCAAATGTTAGCGTTAATCGGTTTACTATCTGGGCTGGAATATTTCATGGGATGGCCGATTTACTGGGTTACCCTAGGCTATATATTACTGTATATCGCGGCAGTACTGTCACTATGGTCGATGTGTATTTATACCAGTGCAGCTTGGAAACACCTTTCTGGAAAAGGTTGATTTATAAGAATTGTTTGCTAGATAAACAATATGCATAAAAAACTAGCAAACAAACCAAAAAATGCAAAATACATTAAAAAATAGCATGATTTTGTATTGACAGTTTGGGAGGGGTAGGTAGAATGCACCCCACGTTTGGCACAGCGGATAACGCTTACCAAGCAGCTATTTACAGTGGTTTTGTTCAACATTGTAAATGCATAGAAATACGCAGGAATAGCTCAGTTGGTAGAGCACATTACCTCGTCACGATAGTGATTGCCAAGGTTTGGCAAGGTGACGACAAGTAATACTACCTTCGAGGCTCGAACGCAAAAGATGTGCGGGAATAGCTCAGTTGGTAGAGCACATTACCTCGTCACGATAGTGATTGCCAAGGTTTGGCAAGGTGACGACAAGTAATACTACCTTCGAGGCTCGAACGCAAAAGATGTGCGGGAATAGCTCAGTTGGTAGAGCACATTACCTCGTCACGATAGTGATTGCCAAGGTTTGGCAAGGTGACGACAAGTAATACTACCTTCGAGGCTCGAACGCAAAAGATGTGCGGGAATAGCTCAGTTGGTAGAGCACAACCTTGCCAAGGTTGGGGTCGCGAGTTCGAATCTCGTTTCCCGCTCCAAACTTTACGAAGTATGTGGAAAACATGTAGCGTACGGTTTAATTATGTTTCGCGACGGTCGCGACAACGTGGTTGCCAGTTACGCATCTCGTTTCCCGCTCCAAACTTTACGAAGTTTGTAGTAGCAGAAATAAACATTATTTTTGTTACGGTATTAAATTGGCGGAATGGCAGAATGGCTATGCAGCGGATTGCAAATCCGTGTATCTCGGTTCGACTCCGGGTTCCGCCTCCAATTGCTTTTACCAGGCAATAACCAGGTCGAAAGACCAACCCTCTAAGCCCGGGTGGTGAAATTGGTAGACACAAGGGATTTAAAATCCCTCGCTGGTAACAGCGTGCCGGTTCAAGTCCGGCCCCGGGCACCATTTCTTTGTGTACACCCACACCCTTTAATTATCTATAATGCAGCCTTTAACGTGCTCAAGGTATATTAGCTTTTTATAGCTATACCATCGAGTCAGTAAAACCTGTTTTCTAATCAAGAATGTCATTCAAATGGCAACGATAATGAAGACCAGTTAGCAGTCAAACCTTATAAATTTTTGAAGGGCCTTACCATATGACTGCCATGGGTAATATTCACTAATTCCTCTTTCAACACAGCTTAAACCTATTTTTGACCTTAAAGGCAGTTGAGATATATCCATAGGTGATATTAAAGTAACGCTGATTGTATACAGTTTAGGTATGTAATCGGTAGCCGAAAAGAAATGTTGCGGTGTCTTTTATATTATTAAAAGGATATTTATATGTTTAAGAAAACGAGCAAATGCTGGTGTAAACCTCCCCTAAAATAGCGACATACCTTCTGAGAGTTATTCGCTCTTTCTAGGCTATAAGCAGCTCTATTTACGCTGCTGTGACTGTCCTATTTGCTCTGTTGAAGTAAAAACAGGTAACGCAGGCCTTTCGCCGAACCAATCAAAGGTTATTGAACAGTCTGGGGTGGATAGTGGGGGCAATCCACAATATCGTACCCCCCTGATACAATGCCTTCTGTTGAATTAATGAGGACGCTGGATCTAAGAAAGAGAATTCAAATAGGACAGTCACTCTCCAAATTTGTTATACAATTCGTTGTTCAGTCCAGTTATACAAGTTTTCAAATTTCTTTTAACAGTTGTTCGTCTAATGACAGCGCTAAACCTAGTACTTGCTTGCAGCAATAGTTATTTGAGATGGGGCAGAGCATCGCTAAGCATCAGTAGGTGTGAATGTTATGATAGATAGGGTGGAGAAAAACTAAAGTGGTTATGCGGAGTTGTATCTTAGGCTTTTGTTGCGCTGCGCCATGAGCTTTTCAAGGCTGATGGTGGTGTTAAATTCAGTTTCAATTCCACTCACTAATGCATTCCAGTCAGTCTGTTCCAGCCCGACACGGGAAAGAATAGGGCTGGCGTCATCATCAATTTTACCTCGCTTGTTAGGGTGAAAGTGACGTCCGGTTAACTCGACCAGGGCGATATAGTCTTCCAGCCGAAAAGGGAGTCTATCGGATATGTTTTCAGATGAATTTTCTGCAAATGGCAATAGATGACCAGGCTGATATTGGTTTTTAGCAGCGATGAGACGTTGTTGTATGCTGGTATGCGCTGAGTCTTCAGGAGTGCCTGCCAGACATGCGCGAACCGGATTCAAATCAACGTAAGCCATACAGGCTGCTAAAGCTGCCTCATCCAGTAACGCCTGTGATTTAAATCGTCCCTCCCAAAAATGACCGGTACAACCGTCTTCCTTATTGGCCTGCCGGGCAATATATTCATTGAGCAACCGCATGAACCAGCTGATATCAAACAGGCGGTGACGATAAACCTCGGCGAGATTCCTTACGGTTTCCACTTCAGCCTCAGACAGTGCATTGCTCTCAGCCGGGTTGATATAGCGCTGAGCTAACAACATCCCTTTGTATAACTTATGCCAGCGTCTAATCACCTCTTTGGTTGATAACACATCCGCTTTTTGTTTATTGATGCGTAACACTACATGGGTATGGTTGCTCATGACGGCATAGGCACAGACATCCACGCAAAAAATATCAGACAGAAAAAGTATTCTGTCTTCGACCCACTGACGACGATGTTCGTAACTCTTACCGGTGAGCTTATCTTTACCACATAAAAATGCGCGGCGTACGCACCGGGATACGCAATGATAATAGGGCGTATCAGATAAATTGATAAGGGATTAACGAGGTCTGGGCATTGCGTTTGAAAGACTAAGAGAAAAGCATGTTCTAATTATGCAGAAGCTGGCCCAGCTCCCAACTGTATTTTGGTAGGGAAAGTAACTGTCCTGGTTGGTCACTATCCAGAAGAATTCAAGCAAGAAGCGGTTAAACAGGTTGTTGACCGTGGTCATTGCGTCGCAGATGTTGCCAAACGTCTCGATGTCACGACTCATAGCCTTTATGCCTGGGTTAAGAAATATGGCCCTGATTCCACGAAGCACAACGAACTGACTGACGCTCAAGCCGAAATCAAGCGACTACAAAAAGAGCTGAAGCGGGCTACTGAAGAGCGGGATATATTAAAAAAAGCCGCTGTAGATTCAAGTGGTCAATGCAACAGTTATACTAAAATACTGATTTGCATGAGGACTTTGGATGAAGCGAATAAAACGTACATTTACTCAAGATGAGCAAACACTTGTTTTCGATTTATGGAAGCAAGGCGCTGGGTTCAGCGATATTGGCCGTATCATTGAGGCAAAGCCGGGATCAGTATTCACAATTTTACGTGAAGATGGTGGCATTAAACCTAGATCAAGGCATCGTAATATTTCCCACTTAACTCTTTCAGAACGCGAGGAAATCCGCGTTTCATTGTCTGCAAAGATGAGCATTAGAGCGATAGCTAAACAACTAGGTCGCTCTCCCTCGACAATATCACGTGAAATCGCCAGAAATAGAGGGCGTAGATATTACAAAGCAGTTGATGCTGATAACCGTGCAAAACGAATGGCTAAGCGGCCAAAGCCTGGTGTCTTAGAACAATACCCTGAGCTGAGAAAGCTGGTTATAGAGAAGCTAGAGTTGAAGTGGTCGCCAGAGCAAATATCTGGTTGGTTAAGTGTCGAGTATTCTCGGCGTAAGAAAATGCAGGTATCACACGAAACCATTTATAAGTCATTATACGTTAGGGCAAGGAATATCATTCATCACTCGTTGACTGAGCATTTACGAAGAAAACGGCCTATGCGACACAGTCGCTTTCATAGCCGTAAAGGTGACAGAGGCTCCATCAATATAGTTAACGGCATTTCAATTCACGAACGCTCTAAACATATCGATAATCGACGTTCCCTCGGCCACTGGGAAGGCGACTTAGTAACCGGCTCTAAAAACACTCATATTGCCACATTGGTAGACCGGAAATCGCGTTTCACAATCATCTTGAAGTTAGCAGGAAAAGACGCTGATTCGGTGAATACGGCATTATTAGCGGTGTTTAAAAAAATGCCTTCTAAATACCGCAAATCGCTTACTTGGGATAGAGGAATGGAACTGGCTAAACATAGCGTTTTAACAGCTGAATTTGGCATGCCAGTTTACTTCTGCGATCCGCAATGTCCATGGCAACGAGGTACGAATGAAAACACTAATAGCCTTATTCGACAATACTTCCCTAAAAAGACGGATCTATCATTGCACTCACAAGAACGACTCAGTGAAGTCGCAACTCAACTAAATGAACGACCAAGAAAAACATTGAAATTTAAAACACCGTCACACATGATTGAAAGGGGTGTTGCGATGTTCACTTGAACTTACAGCGGCGTACTTCGCAAAAGAGTCCGACTGAGGTACGCCTTTATCAGGGACGAAAGCAACTGTTGGCCTGTCAGATGGTTGTGCCGGATGCTCAACGTTCATCCTAGCGGTTATTATGCCTGGCGCAAGTAACCTCACTCGAAGCAAGACAAAGCCAATCAGCGAGTTACTGGTCTGATAAAGCAGTTCTGGCTGGAGTCTGGTGGTGTGTATGGCTATCGCAAAATCCACTCTGACTTAAGAGATATTGGCGAGCGCTGCGGTATCAATCGTGTCCACCGTTTAATGCGTGGAGAAGGCTTACGTGCTCAGGTCGGCTACCGGAAACCCAGGCATCGCAATGGTGAGAGCCATATCGTAGTGCCCAACCGCCTCAATCGTGAATTTAATCCCGTTGCACCGGATGACGCATGGGTAACAGATATAACGCATGTCAGAACGCACGAGGGTTGGCTGTACCTTGCAGTCGTCGTCGACCTGTTCTCACGCAAAGTGGTGGGCTGGTCGATGCATCAGCGCATTACCAAGGATATCGTACTCAATGCATTACTTATGGCTGTCTGGCGGCGTAATCCCAAACAGCAAGCCACAGTCCACTCTGATCAGGGAAGTCAGTATACCAGTCACGACTGGCAGGCCTTTTTAAAATCAAATGGGCTGGAAGGCAGCATGCAGTTGCTGAAGCGGGAGCGAATTAAGAAAAAGGTCTACTCAACCCGAGATGATGCAAGAAGCGACATCTTCGATTACATCGAGATGTTTTATAACAGTAAACGAAAACATGGTTCCAATAATCTACTGTCACCAGTAGATTATGAAAATCGTTACGAAGAACGACTGGGAAGTGTCTAGGTTAGTAGTGGCGATTCAGTCCTTATTTGCTCTGCCACCACAACAGCCGCCGACAACCTACAAAACTTAGCGAAGTAATAATATATAGGACAGTCACTCGTTGAATCTCGAAATGGTATGTGTAAACTGATAAAGAAGGTCATTACACCAAGACCGAGGGGATGTGACTGTCCTATTCGTTTGTCCGTTTGCCGGCTACTTAACACCGGCCAGGTCAAGGTTCAGGTCATACCGCGTACTGCGTCCACCGCCGGGCAGTTGCACAAGGCAACCTAACTCCACCAGCGCCGCTAGGTCACGGGTGGCGGTGGCTTTACTTGTCGAAGCAATGCTTTTGTATTTACCGGCATTGATCCCGTGCTCAAACTCATCAGGCGCTGCATCAAATAGCCTGTTGATGACCTTACATTGCCTGTCATTTAAACCGACATCCTGAAACACCTGCCAGAACCGGGCTTTGTCCAAAGTACGCTGGAACTGGGCGATGCTGCGTTGTACCGCTTCGGCCAGTACTTTTAAAAACCACTGAAGCCACGCCGTCACCTCAAGGCTGCCTTTTTGTGTAGACTCCAGCGCATCGTAGTAGCTGCTGCGGTGGCGCATGATAGCCGCGCTCATACTGTAGAACCGTACGCTGTTATGTTCATCCTGTGCCAGTGCGCGGTCAGCCACGGCGCGGGTGACCCGGCCATTCCCGTCTGAAAAGGGATGCAGCGTAATCAGCCACAAATGAGCCAGCGCGGCTCGCAGTAGCCCATCTATGTCCTGTGACTCATGGTTAAACCAGTTCAGGAAAGCGTTCACCTCATACGGTAGCAGGTCGCTGGACGGCGCTTCAAAGTGAATGATCTCACGGCTGCCTCTTCGCGAGGCCACAACCATGGGGTGGTCGGGCTGATCTTCACGCAACCCGCCTATAATCGCTTCTTTTGGCATGAACAGTGGCCGGGTAGGAAATAAGCTGGCCTGCCAGTCAAATAGCGTTTGCTGAGTTAAGGGAGTATCGACTTGCGCTACGGCGTCTGCCAGCATCGCCACCAGCTGGTCCGTTCCTTCGCTGCCCGGCTCAATACCAGAGTTATCCAAACCTAACCGCCGGGCAGCCGATGAGCGAACCGAAGATACATTTAATGTTTCACCCTCAATGGCACTCGTTTGGATGGCCTCCTGTACCAGCGTGTTGATCTGCGTTTCGAGCGCACCTTGGTGGTTAAGGTGTTCGGCATGGCCGGTGAGTTTTCCTTGTAACAGACGCACTTGTTTCAATAACGGTCCAAGTGTTTTACTGTCGTATCGAAAGTGTGGCCAGTCCGATTTTTGCCAGATGTACATAGGGTGATACTCAATGATTTCGATAATTGAGCCGATTATAAATCATTATTCGGCTCAAAAGTAGCCTTTAGAAATCTATTATTGAGCCGATTGTCGATTGTTATTCGGCTCATCGTATTTTTAGTTGCTCATTCAAAAAATATACAGCGAAATATACAGGACAGTCACTCCTAGCATTTCTCTT
Organism: Salinimonas sediminis; assembly: GCF_003429285.1. NCBI lineage: Bacteria > Pseudomonadati > Pseudomonadota > Gammaproteobacteria > Alteromonadales > Alteromonadaceae > Salinimonas > Salinimonas sediminis. The sequence continues at coordinate 2,349,114 of NZ_CP031769.1, read as the reverse complement.
AACAATGACGCCTGGGACTTAAACCGTCCTTCCCTTAAATGCCCGGTATAACCATCTTCTTTGTTGGCCTGCCGGGCAATGTATTCGTTGAGAGCGGGATATATAGGACAGTCAATCAACGTTAACGTATACAGAGGTAATTCAAAGCAAAGAAAGTGACTGTCCTGGTTTGCTCCCCATGAACGCGGATTGCCTATCTTCGATGATTACGCAAAATATACTACTAATATCGACACGTCACTTAATTACCAAGCGCAGATGAGACAGGCTACTCGTGATTTGAGAGATGCTATAAATTCTGGCAAAGTCGATGCCACGCAATTCACGCTGGAGCAGTTGAAAAAAATAAAGTCAGGCTCTTCTTCAATTAACAATTTTACTTGGCACCACAATGCTGATAGCGGGAATATGCAGTTAATTTCGAAAGACATCCACAGTGCAGTTAGACATATTGGTCAAGGCGGATTAAAACAAGGTAAGTAGCAATGTCATTAAATGTGAAAAAATTGAAATCGGAAAATCCGGAAGTAACGGTTAGCCTTATCGAAGAAGTTGAGATAGTACTAGGAGTCAAGCTCCCAGAGTCTTATATTTCATTAATGAAAAAGTGGAACGGGGGCTACTTTGATCAAGAGTATCAGGTGTTACTAAGTAATGATGTTCCAGAAGAGTTAGATTTTTATCTAGGAGAAGGATTTTGGGGTATAAACAGTATTGCGGGTATTTCTAGCGATAAAAGTAATTCTGAGGGGATTTTATATACAGCTCAAGCAGCATTTGAATGGGGAGTTGAAAAGCAAATAATTGCTCTTGAGGGTGATGGCCATACCTGGATTGCTCTGGATTTTCGAGAAAACAAAGATGATCCGACAGTGATTTTTATAGAGACTGAAAAATTATTAAGTTTCCAAATAGCTAGAAGTTTTGATGATTTTTTAAATAAAATTGTACCTTTAATTGATAGTTAAAAAATATAGGACAGTCACTCAGCTTTAACGTATGCAGAGGTAATTCAAAGCAAAGAAAGTGACTGTCTACTTGTCCTGTGCTTTAGGTCCAGCAGAAACTGTTCGAGAGCACCATCGTTTTGAAGTATTGAAGCCACTCCCCGCAAAGGAGGGTAGGATCGCTCCAGCATTTGGTAAGGAGGGTGGTGGTACTCAAATTCTTCCTGATTTTTCTGATAGAGTAAATATTCAATGGCTAATTGACAACAAATATTTAAGGGAAGTTAAGGAGTGATTATGCGTAATTTAGAAACTATTGCTGAAGATGTGAAAAAGCTTGGAGCATTAATTGATGCACCTCCATTCTTGCTTGATGGATGGAATATGCCAAAAGAAGATGGTACGCCTTATATTGCAATTAAGGATAATTTTTATCTTTATTTATCCTCGGAAAGGGGATACCAAATTTTAAAGAAAGAAGTATCTAGTTACAATGATTAACGACAACGAAACATAGGACAGTCACTCGTTATACCTGCAATACAAATAAGTGACTGTCCTTCTTTTTGGACTGATATGAATACTATGGAAAAGCAGATAGAGATATTAAACAAGCTAGCGAATATTATGATTGAGAGTTATAATTATAAATATCACAAGTTAGTATGTAATTTTGAATTGGATTTGGAAGATGAGTCTGTAGGCCAAGAGTTCTATTCAGTATATGATGGGAGACGGAGCAACCTGTTGCTTGATGATCCCGACTGGATTGTGTCCGACTTAATATTTGACTTACAAAATGAAATGTACCTACATACCGGTGGAAGGTGGAATGCTTTTACATTAACGATTTTACAGAATGGTGAGTCATCAACTGATTTCAAATACGGTTGAATAAGAAAAGATAAGTGACTAAAAAACATAGGACAGTTACTTTTCAAATTCGTCAGAAAGTCAATGGTACAGTCATTCATTGAATCTGCAACAAGCAGCTTTGCTCCATGACAAAGTTTTCCAGTTTATTGTAGGTACTACATGGAAAAATTTACCTTTAGCGGTTTATCTGTAGCGCATTAGCAAAGAAGTGCAAATAGATAGGACAGTCACTCTTTCTTTTCTTCGCCCCTCCCAAGCTAATCGGCTTTATTTGCGCGGCTGTATCTGTCCTATTTGTTACTCTATCCTGCTAGTTCCTGCCATTATAGTAACAATGCAGCGGCACGTTACAACATACTTTTCTTGTACGCTAATTTCATACCAGTCATCAATAAATCTGCAGTCATAAATATACCTTGCAATAGCAAAGCCGGAGCAAGTCGAATTCTTTTCACGTGCTTATGTTGTTTGGGTGATTAATTTGTTAACGTAATGTAAATATTGATAGCGTGTTATAGCTATTGACGAAGCAATTAGTCGCTTTTGGATTTACTCACAAGGAAACTATCAATGAGAATCACGAAAGGTACCTATCCTACACGGACGTTACTCGCACTTTCTATTGCCGCCTGTCTAGTAGGGTGTGGTGACAATGAAAGCGACGCTTCAGATGAGCAAGGTGAAGGCACGCCGCCATCATCGCCAATAGTAACCGGACCCGTGCCGGCTTTTGATAGCGATGGTACGTTAAATGCTGATATCACATGGACCACCTACGGTGTGCCTCATGTCAAAGCCGATAATCTTGAAAGTATGGCTTATGGGGTAGGCTACGCGTTTGCCAGAGACAACATGTGTGTTCTTGCTGATCAAATTTTGAAATACAATTCTCAGCGCGCAAAGTATTTCGGACCCGACCTGCTGCCAGGCAGTGGGGACTCACAGCATCTTATTAACGACTTTGGGTTTCTCACTCTAGGTATTCGTGATTTGGCCGAAGATAATTTACCCGGCCTGTCAGATAATTCGCAAGCTATGTTTCAAGGGTACGCAGCTGGCTACAACCGGTATTTAAGTGAAACTCCAATAGAAGATCAGGATCAAAGCTGTGCAGGCCAGCCGTGGGTTCAACCTATCGATAGCGTAGATTTGCTTACCTATTCTCTAGGCGTTGCTTTGTTACCCGGCGCATCTAACTTTTTAGGGCCCATGTTTCTGGCAGCGCCTGAAGGCGAAAATTACCTACCAACCCCGGCATCGGCTGCGTCAAGACAAACTGCATCTGCGAAAAACAGGTCTAATGTACCAGGTAAAATGTTCAAAATGACGCCATCTGTGACGCTGCCAGAAAAAAATCCTCAGGAAATGGGGTCAAATGGATGGGGATTAGGGAGTGATAAAACCACTAACGGGAAGGGCATGGTGTTGGGTAATCCACACTTTCCTCATACGGGGAACTTACGTTTTTGGAACTTCCATGCACAAATTCCAGATTATCTAAACGTGACGGGTAGCTCATTGATGGGATTACCTGGCGCCGTAAATATCGGGTTCAATGAGAATGTCGCCTGGACGCACACTTTTTCAACAGCCGAACATATTGTTGTATATCAATTAACCCTGGATGAAGATGATGCATCTGGAATGAGCCACGTGGTAGACGGCAATAAAACAACAATTTATGAAAAACCATTGCAAATCGACGTTGCTGTTGGTGATGGTGAGACTATAGCGCTCAACAAAACCTCTTATTACACCAATTATGGACCAATGATAGAAATACCAGGTAATTTTGAGTGGGATAGTGAAAGTGCGTTTGCCATTAAAGATGCGAACTTACCTAATTTTGATGTGGTCGATCACTGGCTTGCTATGAACATGGCGTCGTCTATGGACGAGTTTAAGCAAGCATTTAAAGATTATGATGGCGTGATCTTTAACAATACGATGGCGGCTTCAAGCGATGGCCAGGTTTTTTATATCGACGACTCAACCGTACCAAACCTCAAAGAAGCGGCCATCAATGAATTAGCGACCAATCAGCGTCTTATTCAAACCAAAGCGGCGGCAGGCTTTACCGTGCTGCCCGGGCTTAGCTCACAATTTGATTTTGATGGGCCTGTTCCATATGAAGAAGCACCAAAATACGAGGGTACCGATTCGGTACAAAATTCAAACGATAGCTTTTGGTTAACGAACTTATCCTCTCCGATAACCGGCGTGAATCCGCTGTACGGTAATACTGAAAATCAACAATCATTACGCTCAAGAATGGGGCAAAAATTCATTGAAACTGAAGCAGGCAGCGATGGAACTTTTACTCCACAAGAGGTAGAAGGCCTATTGTTCAACAACCGCAGTTATCTTGCCGAAGACATTTTACCTACTCTTTTACAAACCTGCGCTGAGCAAGGCAACGTTCCGGTAAATGTGGATGGAGAAGATGTAGATATTTCCGATGCATGTGATGCTCTTGCCGTATGGGATAGCACCATGAACACATCAAGTGTTGGCGCACACGTGTTTAGAGAATTTGCCTTTCAATTTAACCTGGCGCCACAGTGGGAAGTGCCCTTTTCTGCTGATGCTCCAGTCACAACGCCTTCAGGTTTAGAACAAAACGAAACCACCTTGCAACAATTGGCAAAAGCAGTGCAGGTAATTGACCAAGCTGGCGTTGCTTTTGATACCACATTAGGTGAGGTTCAGTTTGTAGAGCGCAGCTTACCTGATGGCACCCCGTCGGGCGAAAAACTACCGTGGGGTGGTGCACACAACATTGAAGGTGGTTTCAATGTATTTGATAGCATCAGAGGTCGTGATGAGACGCTGCTTCCAAGACATCGCTATGAGCCAGTAAACGACAATACCATTATGAGTGCAGAGGCTAACGGCTACCACATCAATTATGGAACCAGTTGGGCAATGGTGATTAGTTTTACTGATGAAGGTCCACAAGGGCGGGGTATATTGACGTACTCACAGTCTCGACAATTTGGAAGTGAACACTTCTTAGATCAAACCAGATTGTATTCTGAGCAACCCACATTGCGAGATATTTACTTCACTGATGAAGATATTGAAGCAAATACCATTGAGAAAGTTACTTTGTCTTCACAGTAAAAGGCTCATGCCCCGTAACTGGGGCAGACGTAACTGCTGATACTGCCTAGCAAAATCTGGGAAGTCCACTCAATGTTAATGCAATATGTAGGGTAGACACTCATTCCATCAGCTGAAAATTTAACATGCGCATGAAAAGGCAGTGGGACAGATACTCGTTGAATCTGCAATGAGTTTCTGTGCTCATGACGACGTTATTGAACTTATTTGATGTACTACATTGGTATTTTACAGGAGAGCGGTTTACCTGCTGCTCATTAGCCAAAAGGTGTGTCAGATTGTGGCTTTGCGGCGAGAAAAAGCACCCTTCAGCCCCCAACGATTTCACTGATTTGATTAACTGCCCCGCAAGACACTTAGCAGGATTATGCTGAGTTTTTATTTAAGCTTTCTTGCCCTGGGCTCTTTAGCGGTTATCAATTTAGCGGTTATCTATGCTGTGCGTATACGGCGGGTCACGTATAGCATAATTGCAGCTGTGGCCGCATAAGTCATCACCACAAGGGTTAGGTGCATTGCTACAGTTACATCAGTTGCTTTACTATTATAATGCACTGCAATGTACAGGGCGGCGATATTCAATGCGCCATGGGCTGCGGCTAGCATTAAGGAATAGGCTTTCTTCTGCGCCTGCCAAAAAGCGATGAAACACCAGGTAAACAGAAAATGGTTGGCGATTCGGCAAAGCGCGATAAACCCGAGTAAGGTTAATCCCGTTGCAGAAAAGTAAGATATAGCAGGAACAGTATAAACCGATACCTGGGCTAAAGGCATAACCGCAAGATACGTTAGCGTGGTCACTATGGGTGAAAAAAACACCTTGCTGGTTTCAAGCAATGCAATAAAAAGCGTAAAGGGCCATATAGCTGTATCCCGGAAAGGGATATTGAGCAGTGCGGTATGGTGAAGATAAGTGCAGTACAACAAAAGGCAGCCAGCCTTCACACATTCTTCGTAAAACCCCATAATGAAGGCGCCCGTATAATTTACATGCTGTAACAGTTGGGCATTATTCGGTGCTAGCGCCCCGCTGAGGGTAGCGTTAGCAAGAAACAACAAAGTAGCCAGTAGTACAGCATAAGAGCGGCGACGTAGCTCCTGAATATAGGCGCTTACACATAGCCAAACGTGCACTACGTATACCGTAAATAGGGTAGTTAGCGCCATTAATGCAAACACCGGCAACCTCAAGCGAGACGATTTACAGACGGTTATAGGCCGAGCCCCGAAACTTACCATAACCGGCATTAAAATCGGCACCGATTGTTATTTCAAACCCATCCCAGCTAAGTGTCATAATGCTGATATCTACAGAGCAACAACGTAGTGTCAGGGTACCCGCGCCGACAGCTGCGCATTGGGTTACATTTAGCTCTTCAAGTGAAATCGAGGTATAGTTGGACATTCTTTATTCCTTTATATAGCCCCTTACAGATAGGTTGAAGGGGTAATGACAGGAGGTGGCGTTAAACCACAATAAAAAGTATAAAGAAGGGAACCAGAACCGCTATAGCTCTGAAGATCAGTTTTTAAGAGGCATGTTTTGTAATGTGGAACATTCCCTTGCTACCGCTGGTGGGCCCCTCCCAGCAAAAAAAATTGAAATGGGGTAAAGTGATTTAGCTTAAACGAAGATTTTCGGTGCCAGGAAGGTCAATACGATAAGCCGTTTCTGATAGTATAGGTGAATTAGTCTCGACTTAATCTGACACTTCTTCTTGAAAAGATGAGAGTTACCCGTTTTGATAAAGGTGTCGAATCTTTAATCAAAACAAAATAGGTAACTCTCATGTTGCATACTAGCAATCCAATCATCAAACACAAAGCAGGACTGTTAAATCTGGCTGAAGAGCTGGGCAATGTATCGAAGGCCTGCAAAGTGATGGGCGTGTCTCGTGACACGTTTTATCGGTATCAGGAGTTGGTTGAAGAAGGCGGTGTTGATTCGCTGATTAACCGTTCAAGACGCACACCTAATCTCAAGAACAGGGTCGATGAGCAGACCGAACAAGCTGTCATAGCTCACGCCATTGAGTTTCCCGCTCACGGTCAAGCCAGAACAAGTAATGAGCTGCGTAAAGCAGGCGTGTTCGTTTCAGGCAGCGGTGTTCGCTCGATATGGCTCAGACATAATCTGGAAAACTTCAAAAAGCGACTTGCCGCACTGGAAGCCAAAGTTGAAAGCGAAGGCATCATTTTGACCGATGAGCAGGTTGCCGCGCTTGAGAAGAAAAAGCAGGATGATGAGGCCTGCGGTGAGATTGAAACACACCATCCCGGCTATCTAGGCTCGCAAGATACCTTCTACGTCGGCAACCTCAAAGGTGTCGGCCGCATTTACCAGCAAACCTTCGTTGATACCTACAGTAAAATTGCGTTCGCCAAGCTCTACACGACCAAAACGCCAATCACCTCGGCCGACATCCTCAACGACAGAGTGTTGCCGTTCTTTGAGGCTCAGGAGCTGCCCATGCTGCGGATTCTGACAGACAGGGGCACAGAATATTGTGGCAAAGTGGAACAGCATGATTATCAGCTCTACTTAGCCATCAACGATATCGACCACACAAAAACCAAGGCGCGACATCCGCAAACCAATGGGATCTGTGAGCGATTCCACAAAACCATCCTGAATGAATTCTATCAGGTCACCTTCCGCAAAAAGCTCTATGACTCGCTGGAAGCATTACAGAAAGATCTGGACGAGTGGCTGGAATACTACAACAATGGAAGGACTCATCAGGGCAAAATGTGCTGCGGCAGAACGCCAATGGAAACATTAACCGATGGGAAGCAGATTTGGGCTGAGAAGAACTTAGCTCAAAGCTAATCTGACACTGGCACCGTGAAACGGGTAACTGTCAGATCAGGTCTGAGCTAGTACACTTAAAGGCTAGCTTTTAGACTTGGCTACTTCCTGTTTTTTTGCGAGTTTCTCGGGCGATTTCAATTCCTCAACCTCATGCTCTAGCTGAACAACGGAAGTGTTTAGCTCATTGTTTTCTTTGGTTATAGCATCAAGTTGCGCTAGTAGCTCCTCTCTGTCAGTACTGGCTGACTGCACCTGTTCAGTTAACGCTTTTAATGAGTTTTGAAGTTCGCGCTGTGACTTGGCCAACAACCGCTTTTCGGTGATTAGCTCAGCGTTCTGACGGTTCAACTGCGTGAGTTCTGACTGTTGAGAGGCAATGGTTTGCCCCAGCTTTCGCTGCTCTGCTCGCAATCCCGACACTTCTTCAGCGTGCTTGCGCTCTTGTTGATCACGCTGTTCTTTAGCGGATTCGCGGAAGTGGCTCAAGTTGTCATAACTGTGTTGCAGACTCTTCTCCAGATCGATAATTCGTTCATCTTTTTGTCCACAAACAGCTGTAAGTTCTTTCAAGTCACTTTGAATACCTTGCAACTCAGTGTTCAGTTGCTCACTCTCACGGCTGGCAGTATTGAGCTTCGCCTGTAGTGAGTGAATGTTATCACTTAGAGCTTTATTTTGCTCTGTGGCTTGGCTTAACGACTCCTCAAGTCCTGACTTTTCTTGATTCCAAGACTTACGCTCTTTATCAAAGGCTTGCTCCATGTCTTCAATGGTTTTATTCGCTTCAGCGTTGAGCCTGGCAGCAAGCTGGCTTACCAGGTGCCCAATGGCGTCGGAGACTTTGACCTCGGTGAGTGTACCGTTAGTACGGGTCTTTTTAATGTCTTTGAGGTATTTTGAGATGGTGGTTTTGGAGCCAGTGTTACCCAGCTCAGCTCGTATTGCATCAATTGATGGGTTATTTACACCCTGTGAAGTCAATGATTTATATGCTTTTTCAACGTCAAATTGAGAGATGCCTGTGCGCGCCATTTTTTAAGTCTCTGATTATTTTGTAATGTAATACATAATATGTATATACATATTATTACTGTGTCATCTACGTGTCTATAGCTTTCGAAAATTCATTTTAGATAATAGTAGATTATCTATTGTGATAGACATTTTTGGACGATATGATGAGATAAAGTCGTACATAACACGCATATATGCCCGATTCTAAAAATATTGATTTAGTGAGTTTTTACGTCAACGCAGCCACTCGCGAAAATACGGTACGCAGTTACCGTACCGCCATTGAACACTATGAGCGTCACTGGGGGGGACTCTTACCTGCCACTCCAACTGCGATTGCACAGTATCTCAGTCACTACGCTGATAAGCTGACTTCAAGCACCTTAGCACACCGGTTGGCCGTACTTGCAAAATGGCATCATGAATACGGTTTTCCAGATCCTACGAAAGCACCATTAGTAAAAAAAGTAATGAAAGGTATCCGAGCAACGCATGCATACCAAACCAAGCAGGCTCGGCCTCTCCAATTAGAAGAATTGAAAATCATTATTCAGTGGCTTGAGGAGTCGATAAAGGAGTCAAAGGATTATAGGAAAGGCTTGAGACTCATTCGAAATAAAGCCATTCTGCTACTCGGGTTCTGGCGTGCTTTTCGAGCAGATGAGCTCACTAATATCCATGTTGAGTACGTGACCATGATCCCCAACAAGGGAATGTCACTGTATTTTCCTACTACGAAAGGCGATAGGGATAATAAAGGGGTGACCTATAAAGTTCCAGCTTTGCAAAAACTCTGCCCTGTCACTGCTTATCAGGACTGGGTTACGGCCGCTGAATTAAGCAAAGGACCGCTATTTGTAGGGATCGACCGCTGGGGACATTTTAATCATAAGAGCATGACATCCAATACAATCATTAATATTGTTCGAGAGTGTGCAAGTGGTGCTGGACTATTACACCCTGATGCCTTTAGTAGTCATTCGTTACGACGGGGGTTCGCATCCTGGGCCGACAGTAATGGCTGGAGCCTTAAAGAGCTTATGGAATATGTAGGTTGGAAAGATCCAAAAACGGCGCTTCGTTACATTGGTTCATCGCATAAGATTCAGCAACACTTTATTGAACAGCTAAAATAATGCAGTACAGTGACTGGGCCACTTCATCATGAGTTTTAAGCATGAATTCAGTATAGATTGAACTTGGACACTAAACGTCTTGCGCAAGTTTAATAAACTTCTCAGCACTAAAATTACTTTAGATAAACTGCAAGGTGATTGTGGCTGAGCTAAACAGTCGAACATTTTGTAATGTAACCAAATAATCAGACCTCCTAGCTGGCCTCGAGATCCGTCGCTGGTATTTATATCTCTATGACAACAATCAATGAAACCGCTTACCCGCGCATTAAACCTAACATGAGTCAGTCTGAATTACAGTCTGTATATACACCCACCCCCGAGGATATTGCCTATGTTCGCCAGCAGCGCCGGCGCAAATTGGATCAGCTTGCCCTGTTAGTCCATATTAAATTAACTCAGCGTTTGGGGTATTTTCTCAAGTCTCCTGACATCCCTAACAAGATTATTAGTCATATTTCTGAGCAGATGAAAATGAGGAGCGCTCCGAGAAAGTACTTATCACGGTTCGATAGAGGTGGAAGTCGAACCCGGTTAAAGGCTTTAGTGAGAAGGTATCTAGACATTAAGCTAATTGAAAGCAATGATAAAACAACATTATTGCTTCATAAGCTGTCATCCGAAGCATCTGAGAAAAAGCATGAAATCGCTGATATTATCAATATAGTCATTGAAGGGTTGGTTAAACAGCGCTATGAATTACCCGGCTTCTCAACTCTGGTAAAATACGCTAAATCAGCTAAAAAGCAAGTCAACGATGCCTATTTCAAGCAAACGCATAGAAAGCTGAATCATGAGCTGACAGCTGAGTTGGATAGAATGCTTAATAGCTCTGGAAGTAAAACACGCTGGGACTCGATTAAACGAGAAGTTAAAAAACCCACGAATAAAGAAGTCAAAAGCTACCTTCAACATTTACAATGGTTACAAGGCCTAGTCGAACGCTTACCAAATATGGAGTTCCTACCGTTAACGAAGAAACATCATTTCACTTTAGAGGCTCGTTCATTGGATGCTTTTCACTTAAAAGAAATGAAGCAGGCCAAACGTTACACACTGATGGTGTTGATGATCCAATCAAAATTAAGTCAATCCTTAGACGACGTGGCGGGTATCTTTAAACGAAAATTGAATAAGTTGCACCAATCTGCGGAGACCCGACTGATGGAATACCATCAGGAGCATACACAGCGAACGGAAAAACTTATCAGCCAGTTTCGTAATGTCTTAAAAACTTATGGTGATAATGAAGCTGGCGTACCGCCATCACTGTCGGATATTCGAAACGCCATGAGCGAAGAGCCAGCGATACTATTAGCTGAGTGTGAAGAGCACTTAGCCTATGCTGGAAATAATTATTATCCCTTTATGCTTAAATTGTATAAACCGCAACGTGCCCAGCTTCTGAACTGTTTGGAGCTTTTAGAGTTAGGGTCATCATCTGAAGATAGCTCGATTCTACTGGCGCTAGAAACCATTCTGGAGTATCGAAATACCCACAAGCAGGAACTGGGTCACTATGAGGAGTTTGTCGCGCAGCCCTGGGTGAACGATAAATGGAAGAAGCTGATATTCAACGCAGACACGAAAACGGTCAACCGTAAATACTTTGAGTTGTGTGTTCTGTCTCGGATCAAGAATGAACTCAGCTCAGGTGATTTATTCATTCGTTACAGCCTGGAACATTCAGATTATCGCAAAGAACTAATCAGTTGGGATGAATACGAGCAAGGTTTATCTGAATATACTGACATGCTAGGTTTTTCAAAGGATAGCAAAACCTTTGCAACTGAATTAAAGAAAACTCTCAGCGAATTATCAACTCAGGTGGACGAGCAATTTCAATCCAATGAGTTTCTTGATTTCAATAATGATCAGCTTGTGATTAGAAGACATCAGAATATCCCTGAGCCCCAACAACTCAAGAAGCTTGATGAAGCCTTACGGGACTCTCTTGAGGAAAAGAGCATTGTCGATATTCTGGTAGAATCCGAGCAATGGCTGGACGCCCACAAATTGTTTAAGCCTGTATCTGGATTTGAAAGCAAACTTGATAATCCTCGTAAACGCTTTATATCGACCCTTTTTTGTTATGGCTGCAATCTTGGGCCAACTCAAACAGCTCGCTCAATCAAGACCTTAAGCCGTAAGCAAGTTGCTTGGCTGAATTTAAAGTATGTCACTGAAGAGAAACTTGAAAAAGCTATTGTAAAAACCGTGAATGCTTATAACAAGTTTGAGCTGCCATCCTTCTGGGGATCAGGTAAATCAGCATCAGCTGATGGTACCAAGTGGAACGTGTACGAACAGAACCTATTATCAGAGTATCATATCCGTTATGGGGGGTATGGCGGTATAGGTTATTATCACGTCTCGGACACTTACATAGCTTTATTCAGCCACTTCATTCCGTGTGGCGTTTATGAAGCTATCTACATCCTTGATGGCCTCATTAAGAATGAATCGGACATACAGCCGGATGTGATCCATGGAGACACTCAAGCTCAAAGCACAACCGTTTTTGGCCTGGCTCATTTGCTAGGTATTGACTTGATGCCCCGAATACGAAACATCAAGAAGCTGGTATTTTACAAAGCTGACGGTCGAACCAAGTACAAGCATATAAACCGTTTGTTCCGAGGTAATATCAATTGGTCATTGATTGAACGACACCTGCCCGATATGTTACGTGTGGCACTGTCTATTCAGGCAGGAAAAATATCACCGTCTACAATTTTAAAACGTTTGGGAACTTACAGCCGTAAAAACCGACTGTATTTTGCCTTTCGTGAGTTGGGTAGAGCGATACGAACTATATTCTTACTGAAGTACATTAGCGATGTGGAGCTCAGGCGCACCATTCATTCTGCTACCAATAAAAGTGAAGAGTTCAATAACTTCACCAAGTGGTTGTTCTTTGGGGGTGACGGTATTATTGCGGAAAATGTGCGACATGAACAGCGGAAGGTCATTAAGTATAATCAGCTTGTGGCTAATCTGGTTATTTTGCATAACGTTCAATCCATGACAGAAGTTCTGTCGCAATTGAAACAACGTCAAATGCCAATTTCAGAAGAGGTGTTGAAGTTTCTTTCGCCATATCGAACTGAGCATATTAATCGCTTCGGCGATTACCATCTCGATTTAAGTAAAAAGCGAAAGCCCCTAAACTACAAACTTGACATCATAAAAAGCCAAAGCCCGCAGTAATACGGTTGGACGAGATTTTACATTTTGTTGTATACAGCGTCGGTAAATATATTAAATGGAAAACTTCAAATAGACTTATCTGATAACTTCGCAAAGCAAAATCAACAGTTTGACTTGAATTTTTCTTTTAATTCAAGTGGTTAATTATTTTATTGGTCGATTTGTTACGAATCGTGGCCGTACCTCTTATTGTTTGGGCAAGTTTTAAATGCGCTTCTCCCCGAGCCTGCATTGCCAGATGCCCCTGCTCTTGGTTCTCAGTTTTGTTTGCTTTGATGGATAGCATAACGTTCATTACAGCTCCTATTTAGTTTCATATGAACGTTTACACTGTATGGGATGTTATAAATCTGGCAAATCTGAAGGAAGCGGGATTTCATGCGGGGTAAGTTGCATGAAACAAGGTAAGCATCCGCTCTAACCACAATACCAAATAGCAAACTAGAAATGGGGCAGGCCCACACCAATCGGCAAAACAATGAAACGAAAAATGCCAGGCAGAAGAACTGACCGGCATTACCTCAAATATAAAGCGAATTTGCGCTTAGCAATGATTCGCGAATTGCGATCAATACCTCACGGCTTACTGTGGCCTGGGCTCACTTTCACCAACGTTTGGGTATCTTCCAAGCCTTGTACCCATAATCATGAGCATCCATAACCTCCTCGCTGTTTGGTTTACGTCTGTACCTGCGATATATAAATCCTGAAGTACTCATATATCCCCCTCAAATGACAGGTCCGGAAACCGGCAGTGGGTAGGAGTAGCGCCTTGAGCATTGCACAGTTCGCACTTATTCGAGTTGAAGATATGATTTATACTACATTTTGGAACCATAATAGGTCTCCGTTATATTAAATGATTATAACGGCCCAAAATAGAGTGATAGCAGGCGCTTAGACAAAATTTATGTACTTAAAGGTGACAATTCCGATATAAAAAGTTGAAAAAAATTGCTTCAACTTATATTTTATCACCTCAAGACATTTTGGTTGAACCCCATTGCTCTTGTCTTCACATCTCCACTATCGTTTTGGACCTCGGTGTGAACACTCGCGAATTTTGCAAAAGAGCCTGGTTGCCGCCGGGCTTTTTTGCTGTTCGCAATTCGTTCTACAGGGACAAGATAATAAGGTTCCCGGAGTAAAGCAACCCAATATAGCGGCCGAATTTGCCCACTAGGATTGTCAAGTCTTTGTTGTTAGTAGCGACTAACCTAAAACAGATTCCTAATGGCTATATATCCAGAATGCAAGCCTTTTTAGACTAAGATAAAATTTAAATATTTTTAGATGATGAAAAAGCTGATAATCGCAATTTGTCGATATGTAGTGCCCAAAAATCGAAGTGTCACTATATGTAGTGTTCCAGCCATTCAAATGCTCCCCGTGTCCTGGTATTTCCTGGGTTAACTTTTTAGAAGTAATCCTTTTCAAGAAACCCCTTTGGCTATTCAAGAGCATTAGTCGGCATAAACGACCCGTCAGCTAATAACCGCTAAGTGCGCATCTACCTGCAAGGCGGCCCCGCGGTGAACAACAGAAAGCACGGTTAAAAGCTCGAGGTTGATGATAGTGCTTCAGAAGCATCAATAAAGTCCTTTTGTGACCGAATATCCAGCTGCGTAATTGACGGTACTCGGCTTCTATACATGCTATTTTTGAATCCCCCGGAGGTGAGGTAACACGAAAGATTACGGCACCATTCCCTATACCCCTCTTGCCAAACCATTCCGGCAGCAAAGCTGCCGGTCGCGCGCGCTTTGCGCTGGTCGGGCAGGGCGAACGTGCGCTCCCCTGGAGAAGAGCACGTGGTATCGCGAGGGTGAGTCTCAAAGGTTGGGTATGGTGTAAAGGGCGCCGGGTAGGGAGGGCGAAAAAGTGGTTTCATTATATTGTGTAGGTGGGTCGGATGATGTGGTGTTTTTTAGAAGGGGTCACGGGATTTTGGACAGGTCGCGTGGGGGTGGTAAGAGGGTTGGTTTAGAAGGGTTGGTACGTATGGTGCCGTAAAGATTTCGCAGGGTGGTTACTTTATCCAATGTCTTAATGCGGCATCCAGCTGGTGGACAGTGTAACCGGTAATACGCTCTACCTCTTGTTGAGTCAGGGTCTCACACCCGTTTTCGGCTTCAGCCAATAACAGGCGAGTCAGTGTCGTGCGCTCTGTGAAATATAAATAGCTTACCAGGGCATTGGCCGTCAGATAATGCACAGAAGTACGTGTTGTCCAATCTCCCGGTGTCGCGTTTAGTAACCGGTGTAGCGGTAACAGCGACTCACCTTTAAATTGGGACCGGTTACGCCGGTGGCCGGCCTGAATGTTTTCCGCCAGTTCGGCCACGCCTTCATTGAGCCACTTAGCCATTTGTCCTATCCAATGCCGGTTTATGCCGTGCATGGCTTCGTGCACCGCGGTTTTTTCGCCTTGAACATCACTTTGTACCCATACCACTGACTCATTGGTGCCTGAGCGGTAAAAGCCCTGGGTGTTTTTCAGTTGACTTGATGCCTGGTCCCGGTACCGGGCATAACCGGATTGACTAGTGAACAGCCTTAAGTTCACGGTAATAGGTTTTATCAGGGATGCCGGTACCACCTGCCCATACAGCTTCCTGCTCGCCTTAACCTGATTAATTATGCTTTGTTTCAATGCATAGCTTCCCTGCAGCCCCAAAAAATTAACCGATATGGCCTCGGGCGGGAGCTCTGTGACCAGTTCGACCGGCGTACCATCATCGATACGGCGTGGCTTATCAGAAATATGCTGAATGCCTTGGCTATCCTTCCACGTATAAATGCGTTTTGTTGGTGTCGCCATACGCTTATCCAGGCAGGCTGGGTGAAGTACAGTGAGCTCTTCCACTGCCGGCAGTGCCTCGATATTTTCGGGTGGCGGGAGTGGGCGGTCTCCTGTACTTACCCGGGCACTGATTTCATCAATGCCCTGTGACAATTTCTGTTGCGCCTCCAACATAAACCTATCCAGCCAGGCGGGGAGCGGGAACTGCCCCTGCGCATAGTGACTCACCAGATATGTATTAGCTGCAATGAGCACCACGACCACACCAGCCTTTGTTTTTATACCCATCGCCACACATCCTTTCGTTACGATAGCGTTGTTTTGGGACAAGTGTATGTTAATGCCCGGGCAGAAGGCCAATAGAAACCCGTTCTAAACGCTTTTATACCCAATTTTGTATAAACTTAACTTATACCCGAATCTGTATATTTTGATTTTATACACCTTTGTGTATATATTATATTATACACACCGTCTTATATGAGCACGTCATGAAGATAAACACCCCAAAAGACCTGGGCGCACTATTAAAAGACGCCCGTAAGGCCAAAAAGATGAATCAGGCCGAGCTGGCCAGGCAAATCGGCGTGTATCAGCGTGTGATTTCCAACTGCGAAACCCGGCCTGAGAAAATATCCCTCGATATGTTACTTAAACTGAGTGCGGCGCTAGACCTGGATATAAAAGTCGAGCGGCCTCAAAGCAACAAGACGTCGTTGCCTTTCTGATGGGCAGGAAATCACACACACAAACCCTCTACTGCTCCATGAACGGATATGTCGTCGGGAAGCTATACCTTAAAAATGGGCGAATGAGCTTTAAGTATACTCCTGAGTGGATGAACATGGACGGAAGCAGAGCCATATCGCTGAGTTTGCCCATGCAGATGTCCGAGATAAAAACCGATGCGGTTCACGCCTATTTTGATAACCTCTTACCCGATGCCGATGCCATTCGCCAGCATATGGTTGACCGGCTCGGCGCCAACAGTAATAAGCCTTTTGATTTGCTTGCTGAAGTAGGAAAGGATTGTGTGGGGGCATTAACGTTTACCAGTCACCCCCCGAAAGAGGGGATGCCGCCGTTGGCACTCACGCCACTTTCACAAGCCCAGGTGGCAGAAACAATCCGGGCAGCGCGGCTTGAAAAAATGCTGGGGATGAATTCAGATGAAGATTTTCGTATCTCCCTGGCCGGGGCACAGGAAAAAACAGCGCTGACGTGGTGGAATGACACATGGTGCCGGCCGCATCATTCAACACCGACCACCCATATCTTCAAGCCCCCCATACGACACCACGAAAACCTACGTATTGACTTGTCATCAAGCGTAGACAATGAATGGTTTTGCCTGACCTTTATGCGCCATCTGGGTATGGAGGTCGCACAGGCTGAAATTGAACAGTTTGAAGAGCAGAAGGTCCTGGTCGTTGAACGCTTTGATAGACGATTACAGCCGGACAATATCATTCGGTTACCGCAGGAAGACCTGTGTCAGGCTTTAGGTATGGCTAGTGGCTCTAAATATGAGGAAAAGGGCGGCCCCGGGGCCGCAGCAATCATGGAGCTACTTAGCCATTCATCCAATGCTTTTAAGGACAGGCTCGCTTTTTTCCAGTCTCAGATTGTTTTCTGGTTGCTTGCGGCTATTGATGGCCACGCGAAAAATTTCAGTATTGCACTTAATGCCAACGGGTACCGGCTCACGCCGTTCTACGACGTAATCAGTGCTTATCCCTATTTTGGCCAGGGCAACATTCAGCGACAGAAGATAAAGATGGCGATGAAGGTGCATAGTAAGAACAAGCATTACCGTTGGCATGATATAACCGCGCGACACTGGCTAGCTCATGGCTCTTACTTAGGCATCAGTAAGGACGACATTCTCAGCATTTTGTCGACTTTATCAGCCAATGTTGAACCGGCACTCTCACAAACGTTCGAAGAAGCAAATACGCATTTTGATGTGTCGGTGGGCGAATCAATATCAGCGGGTACGTTGAAGTGTAGAGACAACATTAATGCGCTTTTGGATAACTAATGGTTAACCGCACCTATCCCTCAGAATGCTCAATATATATGTGTTTAAAACGTTGAATGAAGTGCGCTACCTGACCGAAAAGTGGATAACCGCATACAACGAAGAACGCCCTAATGAGGCGCTGGATGATCTTAACCGAGGGTGTATTTTAGTAAGCATGAACAGACCAAAACCTTAGATTATGAGTGCAACTAATTAGGGTAGGTTTACATGGGGTCGCTTTTAATTGAAAGCTGACATTTAACGGCCAAATATGGGGCAAACACACAGTGCTCTATTCGCAAATCAGCCTCCTGTATTTCTCTCAGTGGATTCTGTTGGTGTTATGAGCGATGCACGTGAATATGACTGAGCTTTATCGCTGCGTGCTGTTGATACATTAAATGGGAGTAGCGGCGCCACAAGGTGTCGGCTACACCCGTCATTGTTTGATGATTTGGTCGTGTTGAATTACCAGGCATGCACAGCCAAGTCTGAAGCCTGGCGCCCGCCCCCTCCCATTTTAAATACGTCCTTCAGGTAGCATTGCTATCTCTCCTTCGAACAATTCTGTATCTGCTATGCTTAGAAGGTAGTTTTTGTATTGCAGCGCTGTCCAGAAATGTCGCAGGTAATATGATGGATAACGGATGTGCGCATGGCCTTTATTCGGTCAGTATCATTATCCTTACCTGATAAGGACTAAATCCTACAGCACGAACACCGGATGGCTACGGGTACACGGTTAACATGGGATCTCATTATGCTAGTCATTTTTTCCTGCCCGGCCTACGCCAACATCACGATGTTTGGCGATGTGGCTGAAAAGCTGCTCAAACTTATGGGGCACAGTGGTAAAATTCCTGGCGCTATCCTTGCCGACGATGTGCCAGCGGCACTGGTCAGCCTTCAATCTGCACTCGGTACTGAGAATCAGTCTCCAAAAGACCATGTTGTGCAAGAGGAGAATACCGAGCCGGTGATAAGTCTCGCTCATCGGGCTTTACCGCTGATTGATTTGCTTAACGCGGCAGCCAGTGAAAAATGTAACGTGATGTGGGACAGCGTTAATTAAAGGTGCACTTATGAATAGCGGGATGGCGTAATGGAGTATAAAGACTATTACAAAGTCATGGGGGTCGCGCGAGACGCGACTCAGCAAGAAATTAAATTAGCCTATCGCAAGCTTGGCAGGAAGTATCATCCTGATGTAAGTAAAGAACCCGATGCCGAGGCGCAATTCAAAATGATAGGCGAGGCTTACGAGGTATTAAAAGACCCTGAGAAACGAGTAGCCTACGATCAACTGGGGAAAGAATGGAAGAACGGCCAGGATTTTCGTCCCCCACCAGAATGGGATAGTGGATTCGAATTTCGTGGTAACGGTTATGCCGCTAGCGATGCGGGGGCATACAGTGACTTTTTTGAGGAGTTATTTGGTCGCCAATTTGGTCACGGTAGCCGCACAGGTGGCAGTCGGTCTTCTCGGGTGCGGGGCGAGGATCATCACGCCAAGGTGTTGATTACTCTTGAAGACAGCTTCAATGGCGCCATGCGTCCAGTTTCACTGCGCATGCCGACACAAACTGATGACGGGCATGTTACCACTCGTGACCGCACGTTGAATATTCGTATACCAAAAGGCATTCGCGCGGGCCAGCAAATCCGCCTTGCAAGGCAGGGTGGTCCAGGCCTGGGCGGAGCTGAGCCGGGCGATTTGTATCTGGAGGTGGCGTTTAATAAACACCCCTTATATCGCATTGACGGGGGCGATATTTACCTCGATTTGCCGGTTGCGCCGTGGGAGGCTGCACTGGGGGCGAAAATAGCAGTGCCGGTTCCATCTGGAAATATCGAACTTACAATCCCGGCTAACTCTAGGCAAGGGCAAAAGCTGCGTCTAAAGGGGAGGGGGCTAGCCGGCAAAAAATCCGGCGACTTGTATGTGGTTTTGCAAGTAACCTTACCGCCTGCCGACAGCCAGGAGGCCCGAGATTTGTATAAACAAATGGAAGCACAGCTCGGGTTTAATCCGCGCGCGACCATGGGGAGAACTTGAGTCTATGAAACAAAGTAATTCATTAACGCCACCGGTCGAAGTGATCGATGAACAAGCTACCTTTTCTTTGACTGAGTTGTGCCGTTGTTGTTCTGTTGAAGCGGAACACATTAAGTTGCTGGTGGAATATGGCATCTTGGAGCCAGCCGGCAAACAGGGACGGCACTGGTATTTTTCTGCAGGCAGCGTTAAACGCACTCGTATTACGCTTAATCTGCAGCGTGACTTAGGGGTCAATCTGGAAGGCGCTGCATTGGCGCTTGAGCTGCTTGAGCGTATCGATAAGCTCGAAGCCAGATTACGGATATTATCCAGTTAACGTCCATTTGGTCCCATCAGGGAGTAGAAGAGATTAAACCGTATACCTGCTCTAATCACCCAGGTCTGACTTTTAGCAAGTTCATTATAGCTAGCTAACACGATTGGCACACTGCGTATTGTCATCAACCGGAACCACTTATTCTCACTCTATGAACCGTTACGCTCACCACCGTGGACCAACAAAATCGTTTAGCTGAACCACTTATAGGTAAATTAATTCCCCGCCAGTATGCGATTCACAGAAGGGAATTAGGCCTCTACACTGATACGAGAAATAACCAAGCAATATCGACCATGACTTATTGGACAACCGTATTTCAACCCATAGTTCCCGAGCAATTTGAAGACGTCCTATCGTCATTTACCCGAGAGAACTTTGCAGTTGAACAGAAAGGTTACGGGCAGATAATAGAGTCTTTAAGATGGAAGCTTTAGATCAGATTCAATGGTCACTGTCGCAATTCGGCCTAATGTCCGTCACTAGCTAGTTTTATCGATTGTTGAAGTAAAGCGGAACAGGCAGCTTCAGACAAACAGCAGACCTTCATCAGTAGCGCCACAAGTAACCATTTTAAGAATGGCGGTCTTACATAATAAAAGACTATTAGTTAAGTATAAGTTCACTCAAAATAGCTTTATTTACTTCGATATCAATAGACATTTTTACATCCGATTGCTTTGAGTTCGAATTTATTTTTTGTATGTCTGTTGGCGTTTGGGGATGGTCAAACCAGAATATGGCGTCGCCATAAAATTTCGCACTTATTATTTCTGAAAGCTCACACATTCCATCGCCATTCATATTGTGCATTTCTACGTCCCGTTCATAGTTCTTATCCAAGTCTAAGAAAGTACCGTAGTCTGAGACATAAGTTAGGCAAGCATATGCTGTGAACTTAAATTTTGCAGAAAACTTATCAGAACCAATGCTATAAATATCCATAATGCCGAAATCTTCTAAGCTATCTAGCTGAATATCTGAAATCTGTGGATTAAAGGCTTGGATATTTAAAATGCTTAAATTCGCAACTTCTTCTATTTCAACCCCCCTAATTAATTGAGGTTCGGCTTCTAAAACCTTCATTACAAAATCAGAAAACTCACTAGACATAAGATAAGGTTTCAGCGAAAAATTTTGAATGTGCTCTTCAATTCCATCTAGTTCAAAAAAAGTATCTAAACAGCTATAAACATCTATATAATTTTCCTTTTCAAGCGTTTTCCTTAGATTGGCATCACCCACTATACATGTGATTGGGCCAATTTCATCGCGTAAACTGAGGGCTGTGTGATGGATTATTGAATCTGGTATATCGCTCCTTTCTTTCAGTTTTCTATAAGCTCCATCACCCGAAAAATAATCATCCAAAACATTAGCGAATTTTATTGGATTGAATTCTATTACATTGGTTTTATTTTTATCTATCCAAGCATCAAAGTCATCTCTAGCGTGTTTCTCAGTAGACTCAAGCAAATCATGAAAAATACGTTCAGAAAACTCAAGTGCCCTCAAAAACCTTTCATTTTTTAACCCTTTGTTGTTCAGTGATCTAATGCTGCTAATTATTTTATTAAGTTCACTCTCGATTTCAAAACTTACTTTAGAAACCTTTTCTCTTTTAACCATCTCTGGAACATGCAGAGCGATTACACCTTGATCAACAAGGTGACTCAAAGCTTGTAGATCAGCAGTCCACAGGCCCGCATACAGAATATTGGTGTCTAGTAAGATGTTTCTCATGGTCAGCGCTTAAGTTTGATGTCGATTGTTTAGGATTTATGAGTGACTATACGTCAATATTTGACTATCAAGCAATATCCGCCTCTCGCTCGTTGCCGACATTAGAATCTTAATGTCCCAGCATCCGCTTAACGTTGCATTCACCAATTGAACTCAAGACCTGGAGCAGACTGCCACGGCGATTCTAAAAATGTCAGCTTCTCGCTTTTGGCAGACTGTTGTACTTCTAACCGTAATGCTTTGGCTTAGCGAGGTTGAAGCAGTTGGTTGACCTGCAGTGCCCCCTCACGATAAACCATTTCATAATGCTTAGCTTGAACGACTCTCTTGACAGTTTTGGGGCTGAACAGCCCGAAGCATAGCCCCCCTTCCAATTTTACTGAAGGGTATCGTAGCCCCTGGATGCCGGATTGTCTCAATTCTCGCCCCAGCTGCTGTGACTGAGAATAATCGTTAGGTGTAGCGGCCTGACATCTTATTTTGCCTGACCCGATTTTATCAGCATGTTCTGACCCACAATCATTGATTCTACCCTATGAGGCTGGCTCACTTTAATTAAGAATGGAACCACATTGATTAACACTGGGACTGATTTCATCGGCTTGGGCCCACTTTAATCGACTCTAAATTGGCAGTCCTGCTTCACGCATTTCAGCTGTCATTTCTTTCGCTCTATTTGGTTCTAGCCCTCCAGAGAATAATTTTCTTATTTCGGATGGGCGATAGCGGAATTGTTCAGCAATGACGCGCTCATTGTAACCATGCCTGATAAGTGTCGGTTCAATTTCATATATGCGGCTAGACAGTGTTTCCTCCAAAAGGTCAACATTGATAGGTTTTATACCGACTTTGTAAGCTTCTTCTAGGGCTAATGTTAGATGTTGTTCTACCTGAAGAGGCGTACTGAGATGTTCAGCTAGGGAAGATGCGAATAAGTCCTGAATGTGAGATCATAGCTGCATAGTAAATCACAGCCATTACCGCCCATGAGCCAACAGTTAACTTTTGCCGATAGTGAGTTTTCCAGCAAACGTCGCCAGACGAGAAAAGAGATTTTCTTATCCAGAATGGATAACCTGCTGCCGTGGTCTCAACTGCTGGAAGTGATTGAACCCTTTTATCCTAAAGCAGGCAATGGCAGACGTCCGTATGCGCTTGAGACCATGTTTCGCATTCATTGTATGCAGCAATGGTATAGCCTCGGTGATGAAGCGATGGAAGATGCGTTATATGAAATTGCTTCGATGCGTCAATTTGCGCAACTATCACTGGATAAAGCCATTCCTGACCGCACAACCATTATGAACTTCCGGCACTTGCTGGAAAAACACAAGCTGACTCGCCAATTATTCAAAACGGTCAATCAATGGCTGTCTGACTGCGGTGTGATGATGACGCAGGGCACACTGGTGGATGCCACGATTATTGAAGCCCCCAGCTCCACTAAAAACAAAAAGAATGAACGTGACCCGGATATGCATCAGACCAAGAAAGGTAATGAGTGGCACTTCGGTATGAAAGCCCATATCGGTGTGGATGCCAAGAGCGGTCTGACTCATACGCTGGTGACCACCGCCGCCAACGAACATGACCTGAATCAGATGAAGAACCTGTTGCATGGCGATGAGGAATTCATCTCTGGCGATGCTGGATATCAAGGCGCAGAGAAGCGTGAAGAACTTAAAGAAAAGGATGTGGAATAGCTGATTGCTGAGCGTCCCGGAAAAGTTCGGGCACTGAAAAAGCATCCCCGCAAAAACAAAACTGCCATCAACATCGAATATTTAAAAGCCAGCATTCGGGCGAAGGTGGAACACCCGTTTCGCATCATCAAATGCCAATTTGGTTTTATCAAAGCTCGCTATAAGGGATTGATAAAAAATGACTCACAGTTAGCCATGCTATTCACCTTGGCGAACCTGTTTAAAGTAGACCAGATGTTACGACGACAGCCAAGATCTGTCTAAAATCCGGGAATAGCCCGGAATAAGGCCAAAATCCTGCCTAAAACAACGGCATATTGGCCTAAATTGCAAAATTAGAGTTTAAAAATTAGGCAGGTGATGCTGCGGCTTAACTAAGCGTTAAACTGCGGGACTTATTCGCAGTTTCCCTAGTTTGCGGCTAGTTTTGCGGAGCAGGCTGACTATGGGCTGAAACCTTTGTGTATTTACTGAATCTGGTAAGATTTCTAATCACATTTGGTATTTAGTGCAATTAACGAAGCAATTGCTGCATCGCTGAACTTGAGGAACAGTTTTGAGCAACTGGAGAACCGCAATTTTTGGAGGAACAGTTTCGCCTGGTGCAGCAGAAGCAGGATGGGAAAAGCAACAAAGCCAATGTAACCAGGGCTGGGGGAGCTGTTTAATGAAACAGAAGAGATAGCCGCTGAACCTAACACTGAGCAGGAAGCTATTTACTCTGTCCGCACAAAGCGCAACCCGCTATCCCAAGCACCGCGTTAGGACGTGATAGTTCACGATATTGCTGAGGAAGATAAAGTCTGCTTTCACTCTCCTATATTTTCTTTGTAATTAATTCAGGATAATAAGGAATTATTACAAATCTTTTAAGTACCTCCAGATCCTAAGAGCGCAGAGATGCTTCAATTTAAGCTGCCGGCAGCTTGGTGCGAGGGGAGTATTAGAATTTCATACGCACGATAACAAGCGACTGGCATAAATGCTGCTTGCCTACAAAGTTCCGAAGTTAGGTGTATAAACCATAAACAAGAGGAAATAATTTATGTCTCATAATAAATTTACTAGTTGTATTGAAGCTTGCTACAAATGTGCAACTGCCTGCGACCATTGTTCAACTGCCTGTTTGCAGGAGCCTGATCCTGCGAAAATGGCAGATTGCATACGTGCAGACTTAGACTGTGCTGATATCTGTCGGCTAGCTGCGGCAGCAATGGCGAGAGGAAGTGAGCATGCCAAGCAAATCTGCCGTCTCTGTGCTGACATATGTGAAGCTTGCGGTGAGCTTTGTGCTAAACACGAACCGGATCATTGTCAAGAATGTGCTCGTGCTTGCAAATCTTGTGCTGATGAATGCCGTAAGATGGCTGCCTAAGCTAAGTAAACCGTACTTTGGGAGCGCAGAAGACACATCTAGCGCAAGAGTTTCTTCATTGCGCTCTCAATATTGAGAAACACCTTTCATTAGTCCAGTATATTGGCTCGTATGGGTGACATTGAGGTCAGTTCATGCTTCTTAAGTACCGTATATTTTTGATATTATCCGCTAGAACCCTTCTTTCAGCAGAGGTCATTTTTTTGCTCGATTTTAGTTGAGGTTTCGGACCCTAAGAACCCACTGTATTCTTCCGATTCTGCTCGTATTTACTGAGGATTTAATCTCATTACTGATGCTAATCAGGTTCGACTGCTTGTTGCCACTGTATTAAAAACTCCTTTATGACTTCCTCATCTACTTGAATTAACAAAGACATGCTCACCAGGTAGTAGTATCCCATTGGCTTGGGGCTACTTGCATACCATTATTTATTTGGAAACTGCTGAGGAATCAAAAATATCTGGTGCAATTAAAGTATACCCTTAACGCACTTTCAATTATTTAGTGCATTAATTCAAAAAATAAACCTATAATGCACTCACATTAAGACACCATTGTAAAACGCACTGAAATCTATGTTTCGAGTTTATGGGTACCTAAGAGCTTCAACCGAAGAGCAAGATGCAACCAGAGCTAAAGCTGAATTAGAAAAATTTACCGAACAATTAGGGTTCGGCGTTGCTCACTGGTTTATTGAAAATGAATCCGGCGCAAAATTACAACGGCCTGAACTTTTTAGGTTACTGGATATCGCCATGCCTGGTGACGTTTTATTAGTTGAGCAAATAGACAGGCTAAGCCGGCTCAAAAGTGAAGATTGGGAACAGTTGAAGCGGCTGATTAACGATAAGAATATTCGTATTGTTTCACTTGATTTGCCGTCCAGTTTCGCATTGATGCGCAACGCTGATGAATTCACTGAACGCATTCTCTCTTCAATTAACTCAATGATGCTTGATTTCCTTGCTGCCTTTGCCAGAAAAAATTACGAAGAGCGACGCAGGATGCAAGCGCAAGGGGTCGCCAAAGCCAAAATAGAGGGGAAGTATAAAGGCCGTCGCGAAGACAAAGACTTGCATAGTAGGATATTGCAACTTCTCGATGATGGACGTAGTTATAACTTCATTGAAAGGACAATAAGTTGCTCTAGGCACACTATTTCTAAAGTTAGCAAACGCCGTAAGGCAGCACTTGAAGAAGAGGTTCTGTAACTGTGCCATGAAAGCCAAACGGATTGCGCCAGAGGTACTTTTAGATCTGTCTTCACGGATGGAGCTATTCCCTGCGCGTTCCGATGAGCGCAAAAACATTGTTAAATCAGCATGTGATTTATATGGTGTTTCCAAAAGCACTCTTTATCGGCAACTACGTTCTGTAAACAAGCCCAAACCACTGAAGCGCACAGATTCAGGCAAATCAAGAGTCATTCCTATATCTGAGATGGAGAAGTATTGCGAGATTATTGCCGCGTTAAAAATTCGCACCACCAACAAGAATGGACGGCATATCTCTACGAATGTTGCTATTGATTTGCTGGAAAGTACGGGTGTTGATT
The DNA here is from genome assembly GCF_003429285.1 of Salinimonas sediminis. NCBI lineage: Bacteria > Pseudomonadati > Pseudomonadota > Gammaproteobacteria > Alteromonadales > Alteromonadaceae > Salinimonas > Salinimonas sediminis. The sequence continues at coordinate 2,322,416 of NZ_CP031769.1, read as the reverse complement.
CAGAATACGGTTTTATCAAGCTAGAAAAAGGTAAGCTCAGCAAAACAACCGTTAACAGGTATCTAGCGCAATTTGGGTTAGACAAACGCAACCTTATTAAAAACTCGCCGGCCGTCAGGTTTCAGGCTAGACACAGCAACGAGTGCTGGCAATTTGATTTAAGCCCTTCTGACTTAAAAAGTGTAGACGAACCGCTTTGGTATGACGAATCTAAAGGTCTGCCTATTTTAATGCTTTACTCTGTCGTTGATGATAGAAGCGGCGTTTGTTATCAGGAATACCGAAATGTTCACGGTGAAGACGCAGGTAACGCGCTGCGCTTCCTTTTTAATGCCATGTCCCCCAAGTCAGACCCAGATCTGCCCTTCCAAGGGATCCCACACATGATTTACATGGACAACGGGCCAATTGCACGAAGTCGGGTGTTTCAGTCTGTGATGAAGTACTTAGGCATTGATGTGAAGATACATATGCCAGATAGCAAGGATAAACGGCGAAAAACTGCTAGATCAAAAGGTAAAGTAGAAAGGGCCTTTCGCACAGTAAAAGAATGCCACGAGGTCCTTTATCACTTGCGAGAGCCAAAGAACGAAGTCGAAGCTAATCAGATGTTGAGCGATTATCTGAAGAAATATAACGACCATCAACATCGAGCAGAGCCACATTCTCGGATGGAGGACTGGCTTCAGAATATCGACGGTGCTGTTAGACAAATGTGCAGCTGGGAGCGTTTTTCATCTTTCGCACGCGAACCTGAAAAACGGAAAGTAGGTATTGATGCCAGAATTCCCGTTGACGGCAGTGTATATGAGGTAGATCCCGACCTCGCAGGTGAACAAGTCGTACTTTGGTGGGGCCTGTTTGACGACGAATTGTATGTTGAACATGATGGACAACGATACGGTGCTTATTTCCCGATCAGTGGTCCAATTCCGTTGTACCGATATCGTAAGTTTAAACAAACCAAAACAGAGAAGCGGCTTGGAAAACTCGAAACGCTAGCAAAGTCACTTAAATTACCGGACTCTGAAAACGATGAGAATCACCAAGTTATTTTGTCAATGAAGAACGTAGTTGAGCCAGTACCAACGCGAGAATTTGATGATCCAGACCCGTTTAACGAAAAGCGGTTTGAAAACATACTGAAAGCCAAGCTTGCCATATCCAAGTATTTAGGTAAACCCTTGACAATACTTGCGCAAGGCGACAGAGATATGATTGATGCTATTTTGTCTGAGTCTTTAGATAAAGAGGCTGTCATGAAATGGATAAAAGAATATTTCCATAATAGGAGTGGAGAACATGCAAATTGAAGTCATGGAACACTTTGGTATAAAGAAGTATTTTCGTGATGCAGACTTCTTTGAAACTGACACGGCCAAAAGGTTATTCAGACAACTCAAAAAGATCATACCTGAAGGCCAGCTCATCGCACTGACTGGTGTTGTCGGTATTGGCAAAACTACCTACCTAGAAAAAATACAAAAACAATTAGCTGCTGAAAAAAATGTGATAGTCGCAAAGTCACTCTCAGTGGAAAAATCCAAGACAAATTTAACCACTTTGATCACAGCGTTGTTTTACGATGTTTCAGGTGATAATGGCTATCGGGTACCAAAGCTTGGCGAAAAGCGCGAGCGAGATTTGCAGGAGCTCATCAAGAAGAGTAAAAAGCCTGTTGTGTTATTTTGTGATGAAGCCCATGACCTGCACCATCGCACACTGACAGGTCTTAAACGCCTAATGGAAGTCATCCATGAGGGCGGCGGCAAGTTATCTATTGTATTGGCGGGCCACCCTAAACTTAAAAATGACCTGAAATCTCCCACAATGGAAGAAGTTGGCTACCGCACGGTTACCATGTCTCTCGATGCCTCGCAGGGTATTTTACGCGACTATATTTACTGGCTCCTGGATAAATGCACCAATGACAATGTAAAACCAAAAGACGTTATTGAAGACCAAGCAGTGGATTATCTAACTGAACATCTCAGTACGCCTCTTCAGGTAGAACAACATCTAACATTAGCCCTAGAAGAAGCTTACAAAGTCGGTATAAAACCTATCAATGTTGACCTTTTGGAGGAAACACTGTCTAGCCGCATAGATGAAATTGAACCGACACTTATCAGCCATGGTTACAATGAGCGCGTCATTGCTGAACAATTCCGCTATCGCCCATCCGAAATTAGAAAATTATTCTCTGGAGGGCTAGAACCAAATAGAGCGAAAGAAATGACAGCTGAAATGCGTGAAGCAGGACTGCCAATTTAGAGTCGATTAAAGGGGGCCCAACCCGATGAAATCGGTCCTAGTATCAATCAATGTGGTTCCATTCTTAATTAAAGTGAGCCAGCCTCATAGGGTAGAATCAATGATTGTGGGCCAGGAAGTGCGGATAAAATCGGGTCAGACAGAATAAGAAGTCAGGTCGCTACAGATACTGCGTGGATTTAAGGCATGTTCCGCAATGACACCCCAGCGGTCGATTTTTCGAAACACTGGCCCCTCATGCGCCCCCAATATCTCTTGCCATGTTGCTAGCGCAGCACACGTGTCCACTTCCCCTAAACTGAGACAGACTTAATTGGAGTTTTCTGCAATGATTAACGCAGGAGACGACTATGAAAAAATCACGATATACAGAATCTCAGATTATTGGGGTGTTAAAGGAAGTTGATGCTGGTATGAAGGTTGAGGAAGTTTGCCGTCAACACGGTATCAGCAGTGCAACCTTTTACAATTGGAAGTCCAAATACGGTGGTATGGAAGCCTCAGACGTCAAGCGACTAAAAGAGCTTGAAGAAGAAAATGCTAAGCTCAAAAAAATGTTTGCCGATGTCAGCTTAGAAAATAATGCCATTAAGGAACTTGTCGCAAAAAAGGGTTGGTGACAGCAGAGAAACGAGAATGCGTCAGCATCTTGGTTGATGCGGGGCTAAGCGTCGTAAAAGCCTGCCTGTTCGTTGGTATTGGCCGTGCGACCTTTTATCGTCCTGGACGAGACTGGCGTAAAGCGGATGCTGCTGTCATTGATGGTATCAATGCGGTCTTGGAGAAGTCGCCGCGAGCAGGCTTTTGGAAGTGTTTTGGTCGAATGCGTTTCAAAGGCTTCACCTTTAATCATAAGCGTGTCTATCGCGTTTACTGCCAGATGGGGTTGAATCTGAGGCGCAGAACCAAACGGGTACTGCCCAAGCGAATAGCACAGCCTTTAGAAGTACTGGATCAGGCAAACCACCAATGGGCGTTGGACTTTATGCATGACACTTTGTATTGCGGCAAACGGTTCAGAACACTGAATGTAGTGGATGAAGGCACGCGGGAGTGCCTTGCTATTGAAGTTGACACATCACTGCCCGCTGGCCGTGTCGTACGCGTGCTAGAACAGCTTAAAGCTGAGCGTGGATTACCCACTCAGCTGCGTATGGATAATGGCCCGGAACTCATTTCGGCAACGCTGACAGATTGGTGTGAAACCAACAATATTGAGCTGGTTTATATCCAGCCAGGAAAGCCGCAGCAAAATGGTTTTGTTGAGCGCTTTAATGGTTCATTCCGCAGAGAGTTTCTGGATGCTTACTTGTTTGAAAATCTCAGTCAGGTGAGAGACATGGCCTGGTTCTGGCGACTGGATTACAACGAAGAAAGAACACATGAAAGTCTGGGTAACCTGCCACCGGCAGCTTACCGGGCAAAACTGGAAAACTCTAGTTCAGCACTGTCTCATTAAAGGGGAAGTGGACACACGGGCACAGCGTATTTAACACTGGAAGCGGATAGTGTTTGCCTGCGTAATGCCGGTCGCCTTTTGACCGTGACAGGTAAAGCGATAGGCCATGATGCGGTGTGACCTCAATGCCCTGCAGTAACAAACGGGTGAATTCATCACTGCGAAACCCTCGCCAAAATCCCACCCAAATCAATGCCCGGTCACGTGTCGCACGCAGCGAGACGCCTTGTATGTCACTGCGACATTCGGCATTGAGATGGCTATCTAACTGTTCAAGCACGGGCATCGCCAAGGGCGTGGCTTTTTTCACCGGGGCAGGGTGTAAGGCCCGTATACTTTTTAGCACCTTTTTCACTTGAATGGCCTTGGCGGGATCAATAAATCCCTGACTTTGATGCCACTGGGATAGGGCAGCAACGCGCGTTTTGAGTGTGTTATGGGCAAGGGTATCTGCATAGTGTGCCAAATAGCGACACAGCGCCTCGCTAGTAGTGGGCAGCACACCGCCCCAATCCACTTCGAAATGCTCGACCGCACCTCGGTAGGTCCGTCTTGTATTGTCACGCGTGGCGGCCTGAATATAGTCATCAACACTTCGAGTTTGTACAGTACGTGGTGGATTCGGCATGACGGGTTTTTCAGACCTCGTTTTTAAGTAATTTGGTTCAGTATGTATCAAGGCAGCTGTTTATCAAGGGGGGTAGCCATAAAGGTGCTATAAACCATGATTATCGCTTGTTTATATTTCCCTATTTTGATTTCGAATGCTTCAAACATTATACTGTATATACATATTACGTAATACAGTACATTATCATGGCGCGAACCGGCGTGACGCTGACAAACGTTAAACAAGCCACAGAGGCCATCATTGCGCGCGGTAACAGTGTGTCGATCGACGCTGTGCGCGCAGAGCTCGGGAATACGGGCTCAAAGAGCACTATTCATAAGCATTTGAAACGCTTAACCGAAGGGGGCGCAAATGCGCCGGTAGAAGTCTTACTGTCTGAAGAATTACAGCAGCTTGTAAGCCACGTTGCGGCGCGATTAAAAAAGGAGACGCATGCCACGTTGGTTGAACGTGAAAGTAGGTTTAAAAAGTCACTTGACGAGCAGGCGGCTTGCGCAGTCGCACTATCGGAGCAAAACGATACGTTGCAGGCTCAGATTGCGCGAGCTAACAATGACATCGCTGAATTGACTCAATATGTGACTGACATCACAGCGGCGCGCGATACAGCACTTCGCGAGTGTGATCGTTACGAACAACGGCTCGCATCAATGACACAGGAAATCCAGTTACTGACAACGCATAATCAATCATTAGAGGACAAGCACGTGGATGCGCGTGCGGCGCTTGAGCATTATCGTGCGTCTGTCGCGTCTCAGCGTGAGCGCGAAACCCATCATTTTGAAAGTACGATCGCACAACTCAATCATCAACAACACGCGTTGACGCAAGAGCTGGCCGGCTTAACCGGCACCAACCAAGAGCAAAAACTTACACTGGCGCGATTGGAGGTTACATTGTCTCAGGCGCTTAACGATCACAAAGCATTGGCAGACCAGAACCGCTTTTTGGAAGAGGCACTCGCGCAATCCCGCAGTAACAATCAGCGTCTTGAACAAACCGTCGAGAGGTTAGAGCACGCATCCGATCTGCTTCGCGATGATCTGTCCTCTTCGACTGACGCTCTGAATACACAAACGATTGCACTTAATGAAACTCGCCAACAATTAGTGGCAGCTGACGCGACGGTAAACACACAAGCGCATCTGACCGCAGAATACATGCACCAAACAAACAAAACGGTGAAAAAAACGAAGAAGTTAAGCGTAAACGATGATACGCCGCAATGATAATGCTGTTGATGCGTAAACGACACAAGATGTTATGTAGCGAACGATAAACTGTACTAGCTCAGACCTGATCTGACAGTTACCCGTTTCACGGTGCCAGTGTCAGATTAGCTTTGAGCTAAGTTCTTCTCAGCCCAAATCTGCTTCCCATCGGTTAATGTTTCCATTGGCGTTCTGCCGCAGCACATTTTGCCCTGATGAGTCCTTCCATTGTTGTAGTATTCCAGCCACTCGTCCAGATCTTTCTGTAATGCTTCCAGCGAGTCATAGAGCTTTTTGCGGAAGGTGACCTGATAGAATTCATTCAGGATGGTTTTGTGGAATCGCTCACAGATCCCATTGGTTTGCGGATGTCGCGCCTTGGTTTTTGTGTGGTCGATATCGTTGATGGCTAAGTAGAGCTGATAATCATGCTGTTCCACTTTGCCACAATATTCTGTGCCCCTGTCTGTCAGAATCCGCAGCATGGGCAGCTCCTGAGCCTCAAAGAACGGCAACACTCTGTCGTTGAGGATGTCGGCCGAGGTGATTGGCGTTTTGGTCGTGTAGAGCTTGGCGAACGCAATTTTACTGTAGGTATCAACGAAGGTTTGCTGGTAAATGCGGCCGACACCTTTGAGGTTGCCGACGTAGAAGGTATCTTGCGAGCCTAGATAGCCGGGATGGTGTGTTTCAATCTCACCGCAGGCCTCATCATCCTGCTTTTTCTTCTCAAGCGCGGCAACCTGCTCATCGGTCAAAATGATGCCTTCGCTTTCAACTTTGGCTTCCAGTGCGGCAAGTCGCTTTTTGAAGTTTTCCAGATTATGTCTGAGCCATATCGAGCGAACACCGCTGCCTGAAACGAACACGCCTGCTTTACGCAGCTCATTACTTGTTCTGGCTTGACCGTGAGCGGGAAACTCAATGGCGTGAGCTATGACAGCTTGTTCGGTCTGCTCATCGACCCTGTTCTTGAGATTAGGTGTGCGTCTTGAACGGTTAATCAGCGAATCAACACCGCCTTCTTCAACCAACTCCTGATACCGATAAAACGTGTCACGAGACACGCCCATCACTTTGCAGGCCTTCGATACATTGCCCAGCTCTTCAGCCAGATTTAACAGTCCTGCTTTGTGTTTGATGATTGGATTGCTAGTATGCAACATGAGAGTTACCTATTTTGTTTTGATTAAAGATTCGACACCTTTATCAAAACGGGTAACTCTCATCTTTTCAAGAAGAAGTGTCAGATTAAGTCGAGACTAATTCAGATAAACATACCACCTTATCAAATGAACAATGTCTCACCAGGTGAGCACATCGACCGTCTGCTTTTCTTATGACATTGCTGTGCTCAAGATCCAATCCCTACCGTTGTTCATGACGCTATCGGTGCTGGGGCGCTGCGCAGCATAGCCTGTGCGTCCCATGGCATCGTCATGATTTGCCGGCTGAAGATCAGGCATTTCTTACACTCTTAGTACCTTTCAAAATTGTAATTATCATGTAATTCCACCGCCATGTAGGTCATGGCGGATTTTGTCAGCATTGGCCAGTGTCTGCGCGTATTTTGCGCAGCACGGTAGTCTCTTAGCCCTCCTACATCTGTAACAACCGGTTTGGGTTCTCAAGAGATTTTTCAAACAACACGACATAGACATAAAATCAGGGAAACACATGACTAACACTAAATCAAAGGCGACAAGGTTGGGGTTTGCAAAGACTCTTTTGTCTGCTTCTATCGCAGTGGCTATTTCACCCACGCTGGTTGCACAAGAGCAGGCCGGCACCACTGAGGCGGATGTAGAAAAAATGCAGTCGTCGGTACGCGTTCAGCGCCACGCTCGATAGGGGATTCAGCGGTACCTGTTGACATTATCAGCGCAGAAGAATTTAAAAGTACCGGGTCCACCGACATCACGACAATGATGCAAGCCGCCGTGCCATCCTTTAATGTTAACGACCAACCAATTAATGATGCTTCAACCCTAGTACGTCCCGCGAATTTAAGAGGGCTCGCGCCGGATCACACCTTGATACTGATGAATGGAAAACGGCGTCATCGCTCAGCGGTTATTACGTTTTTAGGTGGTCAAATATCCGACGGTGCGCAAGGGCCTGATATATCCGTCATACCGTCTGTTGCACTTAAACAAGTTGAAGTATTACGGGACGGTGCGGCAGCACAATATGGCTCTGACGCAATTGCCGGCGCGATCAACTTTGCGCTTAAAGATGACGCTGAAGGAGGCCTAGTGGAATTTAATAAAGGTCAATATTATGAAGGGGACGGCGCAACGACGATGGTCGCGGGCAATGTTGGGTTGCCATTGACTGATCAAGGGTTTGTCAATCTCTCTCTAGAATATCGAACGGCCGATCCCACGTCACGAAGCGTACAACGCGATGATGCGGCGGCGCTGATAAACAATGGCAACACGTTCGTTGAAGATCCGGCGCAAGTATGGGGGAGTCCTGAAATAAAAGGGGATCTTAAGTTTTTTGCCAATGCAGGTTTGGAGCTTGATCAAAACAGTGAAGCGTATTTATTTGGTAACTATGCGAGACGAGAAGTGGAGGGCGGGTTTTACTTTCGAAACCCACACAACCGCGGTGGTGTCAATGATGGCGGAACCAATGACAGTGGTGAGCAATTATTACTGGTAGCCGACTTGACGCCAGATCTATCGGGCAACTGTCCGACCGATATAGCCGTCGGCTCAAACGTGCTAGAAAACCCTGTTTATATCAACCAAGTTGCAAACAATCCTGATTGTTTTGCATTCAACGAACTCTTTCCTGGTGGATTTACCCCAAAATATGGGGGGATCGTTACTGATGCTTCATTGGTTGTTGGTACTCGTGGAGAATTGGATAACGAGCTAAATTACGATGTCAGTGGTGCTTATGGTACTAATGAAATCGATTATGCCATTAGCAACACCATAAATCCGTCATTAGGACCGGATACACCAACATCGTTTAATCCCGGGCGCTACATTCAAACAGAAGCGAGCTTCAATATCGACATCAATAAGTATATTGATATTGGCGGGAATGAACCGTTGTTCTTAGCCGGGGGCATTGAGTATCGATATGAAGCGTTTGAAGCCATCGCTGGGGATCCAAAGTCCTACGAAGTAGGCCCTTTAGCCGCACAGGGATTTGGTATCGGTTCAAACGGCTTTCCTGGGTTAGCCGCTCGGTTCCAAGGCAAGAATAGTCGTAACAGCGCAGCGCTGTATATTGATTCGGAGTATTTCTTTAGCGACGATTTTATGGTGGGGGCAGCTATTCGGTACGAGGACTTTAGTGATTTTGGTGACACAACCAAAGGCAAGTTGTCTGCGCGCTATCAACTGAATGAAACCGTCGCAATACGCGGCGCCATCGCAACTGGATTCAAAGCGCCGACCATAGGACAATCGAATGTACGAAACGTCACTACCGCGTTCAGTGCAACGGGATTGGTTGATAGAGCCACGCTGCCGCCGTCGGATCCGATTTCCATTCAAAAGGGGGCAACGCCCCTCCAACCTGAGGAATCTACGAGCTACAGTGTAGGATGGGTAGGAGAATTTGAAAATGGGTTATTTGTTACCATCGATTACTTCAATATTGAAGTTGAAGATAGGATCAGCACAACGTCGGGGATCACCCTCACGCAAGCGGATATCAATGCGCTTCTCGCCCAAGGCGTCACTGACGCATCGAGTTTTAGTGAAGTGAGTTTCTTCACAAATGACTTTGCAACGTCAACACAAGGTATTGATGTCGTCGCTAATTATTCAATGGAAATGTTGGGAGGAGATACGGTTTTCTCGTTTGCGGGGAACTGGACCGATACAGAAGTTGATGATGTTAAAACGTTCGATGTGAATGGTGAGCAAGTCCAAAACATTTCACCCACTCGCATTCGAATGATTGAGGATAATTTGCCTGAATACCGCTTCAGCCTGACTGGCAATCATACGAATGGCGATTGGCGGATATTAACGCGCCTTAATTATTTTAGTGACATTTTTGAAGATCACATCGATGCCGGTTTACCCATAGAGGAAGTGGGTGCGGAATACACGGTCGATTTTGAAGTTGGTTATCATATTAATGAATCATTTATTATGACACTAGGCGCTCGAAATGCGTTTGATAACCTCCCTGATGAAAATGTGCTTTATGAAACCGAAGTGGCGGGTTCAAAGTACCCAACGACGTCACCCATTGGTATTAACGGCGGTTTCTATTATTTAAAAGGCGTGTATACCTTTTAGTCCAACTGGCGTCTCGAACTAACACTTGCGTGTGTTCGAGGCGTCAGCTACGCAATGGAAAGATGACCGTGAACGTGGTTGCCTGCTCATCTGATCCCACTTGTATATGTGCACCGTTAACTTCAAGAACAGATCTCGCAATGGTTAATCCTAATCCAGCGCCTTGCCCGTCACGTTTTCGAGATGGATCCGCGCGGTAGAAACGATCGAAAAGGCGAGAAAGTTGAATGTCAGGGATCTTATTACCTGGGTTTGAAATCGATATCAATGCTTCGTTATCCTGTATTTGAGTAGATACGGTGACTTCTGCATTATCGGGAGTGTACCGAATGGCATTAGATAACAAGTTGCTCAGTGCTTGTCGAAACATCGATTTGTCGCACATTAACGTTATTTTGTGACCAATAAGTTGAATGCTGATGTGCTTCTCTTCGGCCAAGAGCTCAAAGTATTCGATTAATTCACCGATTTCTTTATGACAGTCTATACGCTCAGCGTTGGGTTTGATCAAGCCATGCTCCGTTTGTGCTAGTAACAACATGTCACTGACCATTTTCGACATTCGCTCGTACTCTTCTAAGTTAGAATATAAGATGTCAGTATATTCATTCGTCGATCGTGGTTGATTGAGTATGACTTGGGTCTGTGTAGTCAGGTTGGTGATAGGCGTTCTTAGTTCATGAGCTATGTCAGCGGAAAAATGGGACAGCTGCTCAAACCCGCTTTCAAGTCTCTCAATCATCGCATTAAAGGACTCCACCAGATTAGCAAGCTCCACTGGGACTTCGGTGGGTTCCAACCTGATATCCAATTTATCCGCGGTGATGGAACCGATTTTGCGACTGAGACGTCGTAAGGGGGAGTGACCACGATAAACAGCAAACCGCGCGGCTAAGATCGTAATAGCCCCAGACAATACAATGATCCCCCACAATGTTGTCTCGAAGTCTTCCATATAGTTCATATGAAATTCCATGTTCGAGGCAACGATGACTTGATAATGTGTTTGGCTGTTGCCGTCTTCAATACGCACGGTTATTTCCGTTGCCCGTAACATATGTTCGCCGTCGAAAAAGAGGCTTAACATGGATGGCGTTATTTGTTCTAGTTCATACGTATCCCCAGGGTATTTTTCTAGCACCGCGCTCTCACTGCTAAAAATAACTTCGTTGTCTTTATTTTTAACTAAATAATAGACACCGTGATGCCCAGAGACAGCTTGGAATAATATGCTAGACGGTGCGACCCCTTCATTATACGCTGTATTAAGCTTGCGTTTCACGGCTAGAAACACCTCATTCAGCTCATCTGCATCCTGCTCTTCAAAATGCTGAGCAATCGATTGCTGCACCATAAGACTTATAAACGTTAGGCACACAAAGATAGTGAGCCCAACAAGTATAGTGACCCGAAAGGCGAGAGAGCTTGGTCGCTTTGATAGATCCTTAAGATTCATTACTGCACATTTTATATCCCATCCCTCGCACAGTCTGAATGAGCTTTAGTGAAAAGTCATCATCGATTTTTGCTCGAAGACGGCGAATGGCGACATCAATCACATTGGTATCGCTATCAAAATTCATATCCCATACTTGCGAAGCAATAAGAGAACGCGGCAATATTTCGCCTTGGCGTCTCACCATTAATTCTAATAAGGTGAACTCTTTATTTGTCAGGTTTATTGTGCGCCCACTTCGCGTGGCAATACGCGAAGGAATGTCGAGCTCCAAATCGGCTATGTGTAAAATATTATTGGGCACGGACGTGCCGCGGCGGATCAACGTACGCACACGCGCTAGCAGCTCAGCAAATGCAAACGGCTTCACTAAGTAATCATCTGCGCCGAGCTCTAAACCTTTAACACGGTCATTCACATGATCACGAGCAGTAAGAAAAAGAACCGGTGTATGATTGTTAGACTCTCGTAACGATGACAATATTTTCCAACCATCGATATCAGGCAGCCTGACGTCTAAGATGATCAACTCATATTCACCGAGCATGGCTTTGTGATGGCCATCGAGACCGGTCCGAACTAACTCAACAACAAAGCCCGATTCGGCAAGGCCTTGTTTGATGTAGTCTCCAGTTTTTGTTTCGTCTTCAACGACTAATATTTTCATGCGATGTTCCGCCCGTGTTACTTATGATAAGCCCGCTTACAATATTAATGTACGTAACGAAACCGTGAAACGAAACACCTACTATGTAGGTCGCTTTGTAATTTCGCTAATGTCCCGTAATCTTAATGCTGAGCGCTATCAAGATGTTAGCCCTTAGGTCGCTGATTATGCAATGAAATCCTTGCCTTTGATCTATGATAATCCGTCTAATTGCATTTATTACCGAATTGTAATGTAGGGGTGATCTGGTTGTCAGGCGAGGGTGCTAACATCATCAGCAATTAATAAACAGTCATTGACTGCTGTCTGTCAAACACCAAGGAACGACGAGACCGTGAAAAGCGCCTTCATTCACTTAATTATTGTGATTGCATTGCTCAGTGTGCAAATGAGCGAGTCATTTGCATTCGCGCAAATGCCATGCAGTGACGAAATGGCAGCGGAGATGGAGGTCGGATCTCACGATATGCACAGCGCTCATGACATGATGAAACACTCGCAAAGCGATGATATGAATGATTGTTGTCAGCAAGATTGCTGTTGTCCAATGGCGATGTTTCATATTGGTCTTCTCTCTAGTCAAGCTCATTCGTCACCCGAAGGCGTGTCGCTGAGTATTCAGTCTCTTAACCCAAACCTAAACCAAATCTTTTTAGGTGGATTGCAGCGCCCTCCGAAACACTCTCTCATTTAAGCAGGATAAGTCCGTCTAGAATCCGGGCAATGATATCGCTTGTTAGTCGAATGTTCGTAGCAAGCCATTTATTTAAACAATAGAAATGAGAAAGTAATTATGTCAATTATTACGCATCGCTCGATGTGGATAGCCTTGGTGTTTGCACTGTTTTTATCAGCATGTACCGACGCAACACAGATAAATAACGATTCAGAGGCAGTGACTGAATCCCCGATAACGTCCTTAACAGTCTACAAAAGCCGTTCTTGTAAGTGTTGCCAAAAGTGGGTGAACCATATTGAAGAGCACGGGTTCGACGCAGACGTATCCAATGTTACGTTAATGTCTCGAATTAAAGACAAATATGGTGTTGCGCCTAATTACCGTTCGTGCCATACGGCATTGTCCCCAGGCGGTTTTGTTTTTGAAGGTCACATTCCAGCAAAATTCATTCAGCAATTTTTAGACAATATACCTGAAGGCGCCATCGGACTCAGTGTGCCGGCTATGCCAATTGGCTCACCTGGTATGGAAGTCGGTGATCAATTTCGTCCTTATCTTATTCTGCAACTCAATGACGATGGCAGCGCAACCACTTATGCCGAAGTTAATACCTATGAGGAGCAATTCTAATGAGACGCTTTTCATTTCATGTCATTGTACTAATGACGCTTTTGAATACTGGGCTCGCCCAAAGTCAAACCAAGTCGGTATTGACATTGGAGCAGGCTGTTGAAATCGCGATTAACAACGATCCTTGGCTTGTAGGCAGTGAGTATCGCGAGCAAGCCATTGTTTCAAGTAGCGTGGCAGCCGCTAGTTTGCCGGACCCGGTAGTTAATATTGGTTTAGCGAACTTACCAACAGATGGATTCGCATTCGATCAAGAACCCATGACGCAACTTAAGGCAGGGGTTTCACAGATGTTCCCCAGAGGGGATTCGTTAGATATTCGTTCTCGTCAATTAAGAGAGCAAGCCGCCGAGCACCCATTAATGCGTGCTGATCGCATCGCCCGCACACGTGTGCAGGTCTCTGATATTTGGCTTGAAATTTATCGCGCGCAGCAGAGTATTAAGCTAATCCATCAAGATAGGGCATTGTTTGAGCAACTCAGTGACATTGCCAAAGCGAATTATGCGACCGCCCTTGGACGCGTGCGACAGCAAGACATCATTAGGGCGAAGTTAGAATTGACGCGGTTAGAAGACAGATTAACAAAACTACAAGCACTGGAAGAACGCGCAACAGGTAAGTTATTGGAATGGATCCTAAAAAACCAGCAGTCTGCACGCCAACTTGGCTTTGATGCATTTAGCGCGTTGCAGTTGCCTAATACATTACCTGCCATTGCAAAAATCACTGACAACACGTTGTTAATGGTAGAAAGGAAAAACCAACAACAGCTCGCGGAATTACTCGCAGATCACCCTTATATTTTATCCATTAATCAACGTATCAGAGCGAGTCAAACCGGGGTTGAGTTAGCTAAAGAAAAATACAAACCCCAATGGGGCGAAAATGCCAGTTACGCTTTTCGCGATGATACCCCGGCAGGTGCAAGTCGAGCTGATTTCTTGTCAGTCGGTGTTAGTTTTGATTTACCTATCTTTACTGAAAACCGTCAAGACAAAGAAGTCTCTGCAGCCGTAAATCAATCAGAAGCCATAAAGACTGACAAGTTACTCGCACTGCGCGAAATGATGTCTGCCATCCAGTCGTTATACGCTGAGCGAGAACGTTTAACTGACAGGCAATCGTTATACAACGACGAGTTATTAGCACAAATGCAAGAACAAGCTGATGCGTCCTTGAATGCCTACACCAATGATGAAGGCGATTTCTCCGAAGTTGCTCGCGCGCGTATCGCGGATTTGAATGCGCGTATTGATGCATTGGATATCGATGTGGATCTCGTCAGAACAAACATTCGACTTAATTATTACTTCAATACCACCGCAGGTATTTCCAAGACTCAATTCGGAGAACAATAATGAATAACACGAAAGCCATTATTTTAGGATGTGTTATCGGCGGTGCAATGACTGCGTTAGCATATACATTCCTACTTCCTTCTGATGCACCATCTAACGCAGCAGGGCAAAGCACAGAACCCCAGCCACTCTATTGGGTGGCACCGATGGATCCCAATTACCGTCGTGATGAACCGGGTAAATCTCCGATGGGAATGGATCTCGTCCCCGTTTATGAGGAGAGCACGGGAGGTAATGAAGGTCCGGGAACCATTAGCATATCACCCAATGTAGTTAATAATTTAGGGGTAAGAACAGCATCGGTTCAACGCCGCTCGCTGCATGTCCCTATTCGTACGGTTGGCTATGTGCAATACAATGAAGACACTTTGATACATATCCACCCACGCGTTGAAGGTTGGGTAGATACACTGCATGTGAAAGCCTCGGGAGAGTATGTCAAAAAAGGCGAACCATTGTATTCGCTCTATTCCCCAGAATTGGTCAATGCGCAAGAAGAGCTGCTGATCGCGATGCGCCGCGGGAGCGACGATTTGATCAATGCTGCTCGGTCGCGGTTAGATGCGTTGCAAATGCCAAATGAAGCGATTCAGTCCTTAATATCGAGCAAAAAAGTTCGTCAAACGATCACTTTTTCGGCACCGCAAACCGGGTTTGTTGACAATTTAAATATCCGCGAAGGATTCTTTATCAAGCCAGGCAATACCCTCCTATCCATTGGTGCGTTGGATGAGGTGTGGGTTGATGCTGAAATCTTTGAACGGCAATCCGCGCAAGTCACTGTTGGACTTCCCGTCACAATGACGTTGGATTTTTTACCCGGCAAAACATGGGAGGGTGAGGTTGATTACGTCTACCCCACACTTGAACAGAGCACTCGAACGCTGCGGGTTCGGTTACGCTTTAAAAATGCCGATTACGCGCTTAAGCCGAACATGTTTGCCCAGATCACAATACATTCAGACTTTGACTCAGACAACGTTCTTGTGCCATCAGAAGCGGTTATCAGAACCGGCACGCAAGATCGTGTTGTCTTGGCGTTCGGTGACGGGCAATTCAAGTCCATTGCCGTAGATGTAGGTCGAGTGGTAGAGGACTACACTGAGATTACTACAGGTCTCATCGACGGGGATCAGATTGTCACCTCTGCACACTTTTTACTCGATTCAGAAAGCAGTATCAGTTCAGATTTTAAACGGATGGAAGCACCTGATGCACTCCCGTCGTCGGTTTTTACCGAAGCCACCATCACCGATGTTATGCCCTCACATAACATGATAACAGTGAACCATGGCGCCATCAGTGAATGGGATTGGCCAGAAATGACAATGGATTTTACTGTCGCCAACCACGTAGACCTAACGAGTTTGCGGCAAGGTATGGGGGCGCATATTGAAATTAGTAAAGAAAACGATGGTCAGTATGTGGTAACGACGGTGCATATCATTGACGACAATGCTGATACACAGACTATAAATGGACGCACTATATGGACTGAAGCAACGATTAATTCAGTTATGTCCTCACACAAAATGCTAAATCTTGACCACGGAGCAATTGAAGCGTGGGATTGGCCCGCGATGACAATGGATTTCTTTGTTGCTGACACTATCGATTTATCACAGTTGGAAGCTGGTATGGATTTGCATATTGAAATCACCAAAACCGGTGATAGCGACTATCTGGTAACAACCATCCATGTAAAATCAGCAGAACCAAGTTCAGCGCAAAGCGCAGTGGTGACAGGCACCATTAATGCCATCAATACGCAGTCTCGTGTAGTCAATATTTCACGTGAAGCGATCCCAAAGTGGGATAGGCCGGCGGCAACTCTTGACTTTACCGTGAGCGACGCTATCGATATCAGCCAATTTACGGTCGGTGCTGACATTACATTTACGTTTGAGATCACTGACGGCAACTTTAGGATCCTGAGCATTCAGTCTGAAAGCCAAGATGCTTCGATGGATCATAGCAACCATGGAGGAGCACACGAATGATCGCTGCTATTATTCGATGGTCAGTTTCCAACCGCTTCTTCGTATTACTGACGACCTTAATTATTATCGGCGGTGGTTTATTCACGCTAAAGAATACACCAATTGATGCATTGCCCGACCTATCTGATGTCCAGGTCATCATTAAGACGAGTTACCCTGGACAAGCACCTCAGGTGGTTGAAGATCAGGTGACTTATCCTCTTACCACAGCGATGTTGTCGGTACCAGGCGCTAAAACAGTCAGGGGTTATTCTTTCTTTGGCGACTCATATGTCTACATCATTTTTGATGACAGCACGGATCTCTATTGGGCCCGAAGCCGTGTATTAGAATACCTGTCTCAAGTTGCTCCCAATTTGCCTGAAAATGCTCGGCCACAATTAGGCCCAGATGCAACGGGTGTGGGTTGGGTTTACTTGTATGCATTGGTTGACCGCACAGGCAAAAACGACATATCACAACTACGTAGTCTGCAGGATTGGTTCCTCAAGTACGAACTGCAAACCGTTCCCGGTGTCTCTGAGGTTTCTGCGTTAGGCGGCATGGTAAAGCAATATCAAGTTAAAGTTGATCCTGAAAAACTGCGGGCTTATGGGATCCCGCTATCGCATATTCAAATGGCCATCAAAAGAGGCAACCAAGAAGTTGGCGCATCTGTTATTGAAATGTCTGAGGCTGAATATATGGTCAGGGCGACAGGGTATATTTCAAGCAAACAAGATATCGAAACGATCCCTCTCGGCGTGAATGAAAATGGTACGCCGCTGTTGGTTAGGGATATCGCGGATGTGCAATTAGGTCCTCAAATGCGCAGGGGTATCGCTGAGCTGAATGGCGAAGGAGAAACCGTAGGCGGCATCGTTGTTATGCGATTTGGAGAAAATGCTCAAACAACCATTAACGGAGTCAAAGCTAAACTCGACGATCTTAAAAAATGATTGCCGGATGGCGTCGAAATCGTCACGGTTTACGATCGCTCAGCTTTGATTGAACGGGCGGTAGATAACTTGGCCTCTAAACTGGTAGAAGAGTTTATCGTCGTTGCCCTAGTGTGTATCGCGTTCTTATTTCATGTACGTTCATCGCTGGTCGCAATTATAAGTATTCCTGTCGGGATCATCACGGCAATCATCGTGATGTATATGCAAGGTATCAATGCGAACATCATGTCCTTGGGGGGATCGCTATTGCTATTGGTGCAATGAGCGATGGGGCCATTGTCATGATCGAAAATATGCATAAGCATATGGAGCGAACCCCCCTGACGAAAGAAAATCGATGGCAGGTCGTCATAGATTCAGCGTCTGAAGTCGGACCTGCGCTGTTTTTCAGTTTGTTGATCATCACCGTTAGTTTCGTACCAGTGTTTACGCTGGAAGCGCAAGAGGGCAGGATGTTCTCGCCGCTTGCATTCACCAAAACATATGCGATGGCCGCTTCCGCAGCGCTTGCGATCACCTTGGTGCCAGTTTTGATGGGGTACTTTGTGCGCGGTAAAGTACTTGCGGAGCATAAGAATCCTGTAAATCGGTTCTTGACGTTTTTATACATGCCAACACTGAAAACGGTATTACGTTTTCCCAAGTTGACCATGCTGGTCGCCGTTATAGTACTGGGAATTGGGCTTTGGCCAATTGATAAGATCGGTAGCGAATTTATCCCGCCGCTTGATGAAGGTGACTTAATGTATATGCCGACGACTTATGCCGGTATTTCGATAGGTAAAGCACGCGAGTTATTGCAACAAACCAATAAACTGATCAAGACCGTTCCTGAGGTCGAAACGGTGTTTGGCAAGGTCGGCCGAGCCGATACGGCAACCGATCCTGCGCCATTAACAATGATAGAAACGTTTATACAATTAAAACCTCAAGATCAATGGCGTGAAGGCATGACGCCCCAGGATCTGATCAAAGAATTTGATGCTGTGGTTAATTTGCCGGGGTTAACGAACGCATGGGTTATGCCAATTAAAACGCGGATTGATATGTTGGCTACCGGTATTAAGACCCCCGTGGGCATCAAGATTGGAGGTCCAGATCTTATGGAAATTCAAAAGATTGGTCAACAAATTGAAACGATACTTTCAGATATTGAGGGCACTGCATCCGTTTATTCAGAGCGCGTTGCCGGCGGGCGTTATGTCAAAGTCGATATCCAACGTGAACGGGCCGCTCGCTATGGTCTTAACATAGCAGACGTTCAACAAGTTGTTTCTAGTGCGATTGGAGGAATGAATGTTACACAAAGCGTCGAAGGATTAGAGCGCTACCCAGTGAATATTCGATATCCACAATCATATCGCTCATCACCTGAATCATTGTCATTGTTGCCTATTGTCACACCACAAGGCAAACGCATTGCGTTGGCTGATGTCGCGGATGTGTATATTGAAGATGGTCCCCCAGGCATTAAAAGTGAAAATGCACGCCTTAATGGCTGGGTGTATGTGGATATTGATGGTGTAGACATTGGCTCTTATGTCGTCGCAGCGCAGCAGGTCGTCAGTGAGGAGCTGGTATTGCCTGCAGGATACTCCATAACGTGGTCGGGACAATATGAATATATGTTGCGGGCAAAAGAAAAATTAACCTATGTAGTGCCATTGACTTTAGCCATTATCGTGATCTTGTTATACCTCAACTTCCGCAATTTTATTGAAGTAGCGATCATCATGGGAACGTTGCCTTTATCGATGGTCGGTAGTATTTGGCTTATGTACTTAGAGGGGTTTAACTTTTCAGTGGCAGTGGGCGTTGGCTTCATTGCATTGGCCGGGGTCGCTGTCGAGATTGGCGTCATTATGCTGGTGTACTTGAATCATGAGTACCAGGCGTTAATCGACAAATGCAAAATGGACGGTATTAAACCCACCGTAGGAATGCTAACCGAAGCCGTATTGCATGGCGCGGGTTTGCGTGTCCGGCCAGTCATGATGACGACCGCAACCATTATATTCGGACTATTACCGGTACTTTATGGCTCAGGTACGGGGTCTGAAGTGATGAGTCGTATCGCTGCGCCCATGGTGGGCGGGATGGTCAGTGCGATTTTATTGACGCTACTTATTTTACCAGCCATTTATTTAATATGGCGAAAACAGCAGCTCAAAACGATGAGTAATTGGTAGTTATGCGTCGCCTTGCTCGTCGGTTACACCGATACCTACTGTTTATTGTCGGTGTGCAGATGCTCCTCTGGTCAGTGAGTGGACTCTACATGGTCTGGTTTGATATCCACTATATTCATGGCGATCATTTCATGAAAAGCTCGCCCGCGCTTTCATCATTGTCAACGGTAAACGTTGGCTTTGATGAGATAGTCGCTCGCTACCCTGATGCTAAGTCAATCGTTTTGGGCAGTGTGGGGGAGATGCCGGTTTACCGATTAACCCTCACCAGTAAGACGCACCTGATCAGCGGCTTATCAGGAGACGTCATCCAACCGTTGTCAGACAAACAAGCCACCGCCATCGCAATGTCCAGGTCAAGTCGGTCGTATGAGGTCGACAATGTGACCTTGCTGGGTGAAAACGAAGAGGATAGTGCGGTTGGGCAACGAGGACGTCCATTATGGCGAGTTGAATTTAAAGGCGCACTTGCGCCAACATTTTACGTCAGTCAAGACACAGGTAAGGTTGAATATATTCGACATGCCCCTTGGCAAGTATTTGATTGGTTATGGCGCCTCCATATTATGGATTACCAAGACGGTGAAGACGTTAGTAATACACTATTAGTGAGCATGACTATCATAGGGCTGTTGGCCGCATTAGCAGGCTTGCTATTGCTGCCTTATTCCTTTTCGTCATCGCGAAAGGCAGCTGACTGAAATGTTCTGGCGGATCATTCACAAATACCTTGCATTGATTGTGTTTTCACAATTAATGGTTTGGCTCGCTACGGGTTTTTTACTCGGACAGGCTGAGCACAGTAAACCCCTCTCCAGAATCGCAAGTGACGCTATTGCAGGAAGTGTATTAACGCCAAACCTAATATCCGTCGAGAACGTCCTTATACGCTCATCCAATGCGCTCTCTGTTGAGCTGCTTAGCTTGTTGGGAAACCCGACCTATAAGGTTATGACGCACTATGCTAGACATGCCCATGAAAGAGAGTATGAGTTAATAGACGCGATAAAGGGAAATAAAATAGAACTAACAGCGAACGATATCCGTGATCTGGTCAACAATCAGTTCCGGTTAACTTCGCCTATTCAAGATTTGCGCCGTGTTGATCCGCCGATAGAGCATCTACCCAAAGAGCAACAATCGGTTTGGCATGTACGTTTATCAGACAGAGAAACGACACACATTTATGTCCGAGCATCGACAGGGGAATTGGCCGGCGTCGTCGATAGCAACAGGGAATGGACAAACTTGTTGATGCTATTGCACTTTATGGATTATCAGAACACCGGCTCATTTAATCACTGGTGGATCAAGGCTCTCGCGTTACTGACTGTGCTGATGAGTATTTCAGGAATTACGTGGCTGGTTAGCTGAATTAGTCTCGACTTAATCTGACACTTCTTCTTGAAAAGATGAGAGTTACCCGTTTTGATAAAGGTGTCGAATCTTTAATCAAAACAAAATAGGTAACTCTCATGTTGCATACTAGCAATCCAATCATCAAACACAAAGCAGGACTGTTAAATCTGGCTGAAGAGCTGGGCAATGTATCGAAGGCCTGCAAAGTGATGGGCGTGTCTCGTGACACGTTTTATCGGTATCAGGAGTTGGTTGAAGAAGGCGGTGTTGATTCGCTGATTAACCGTTCAAGACGCACACCTAATCTCAAGAACAGGGTCGATGAGCAGACCGAACAAGCTGTCATAGCTCACGCCATTGAGTTTCCCGCTCACGGTCAAGCCAGAACAAGTAATGAGCTGCGTAAAGCAGGCGTGTTCGTTTCAGGCAGCGGTGTTCGCTCGATATGGCTCAGACATAATCTGGAAAACTTCAAAAAGCGACTTGCCGCACTGGAAGCCAAAGTTGAAAGCGAAGGCATCATTTTGACCGATGAGCAGGTTGCCGCGCTTGAGAAGAAAAAGCAGGATGATGAGGCCTGCGGTGAGATTGAAACACACCATCCCGGCTATCTAGGCTCGCAAGATACCTTCTACGTCGGCAACCTCAAAGGTGTCGGCCGCATTTACCAGCAAACCTTCGTTGATACCTACAGTAAAATTGCGTTCGCCAAGCTCTACACGACCAAAACGCCAATCACCTCGGCCGACATCCTCAACGACAGAGTGTTGCCGTTCTTTGAGGCTCAGGAGCTGCCCATGCTGCGGATTCTGACAGACAGGGGCACAGAATATTGTGGCAAAGTGGAACAGCATGATTATCAGCTCTACTTAGCCATCAACGATATCGACCACACAAAAACCAAGGCGCGACATCCGCAAACCAATGGGATCTGTGAGCGATTCCACAAAACCATCCTGAATGAATTCTATCAGGTCACCTTCCGCAAAAAGCTCTATGACTCGCTGGAAGCATTACAGAAAGATCTGGACGAGTGGCTGGAATACTACAACAATGGAAGGACTCATCAGGGCAAAATGTGCTGCGGCAGAACGCCAATGGAAACATTAACCGATGGGAAGCAGATTTGGGCTGAGAAGAACTTAGCTCAAAGCTAATCTGACACTGGCACCGTGAAACGGGTAACTGTCAGATCAGGTCTGAGCTAGTACAGGTTAGCCTCGTTAAAAATAAGCAAGTATTCATTGGGTGGTGGTATAGAAAGCAAGACTTAGTGGTACGAGATCAGCAAGGTTACCTCCAAAACGTCGTTGCTAAGGACAATGAATCACTTCTGGATTGTCTACAGCACAACGCCCTTTCTATTGGGTCAGTATGTGGGGGAGGGGGAACATGCGGCCAATGTATTGTGCGCCTTGATCCATCGGCTGCCATTTCAGTTGCAGAACGATACCGCTTATCTCAAGACAGGTTGTTGTCCGGTTATCGTTTAGCTTGTCAGCAAAACACTGATTTGAAAGGCAACGTTCAGCTTGTAGAGTCTCCAAACCCCAAAACAGTATCATGCGAGTTGCTCTCAAACACATTCATTACACCCTTTATCAAAGAATTAAGATTTAAATATCAAGGCAGTGTTCCACTGGATTTTAAGCCTGGCAGTTTTGTTCAATTCACGATTAAAGAAGGTCAATCTTTAGCGTTTCCGAAAGACTTACCGAGACGCTATCAGCCTTATTGGCCGCGTTTTGAATCAGCTACATTTTCCCATCCAAACACTGTCAGGCATTATTCAGTTGCAAACCGAAATGATGGTAGTGGCGTGCTTACATTCAATATAAAAATGCAACCGGCACAATCTAACAACCAAAGACCTGGCATCGGTTCTTTTCACCTTGGTAATTTAAGCATCGGCACGGTGGTTGATATAGTTGCGCCTCGAGGGGGATTTAACTTACTTGATGACCTTGGTGTACGAGAAATTGTGTTGGTCGGTGGGGGCTCGGGTATAGCACCTCTAAAAGCTCTAATCGATGAACTAATATTTGGCTTGCATTCGACACTGCCTATAACCCTCTTTTATGGCGCCAAACACCCTGTTGAATTGGCAAATCATTGCTGGTTAAAAGCGGTTGAAACACAGCATTCCAATTTCTCCTATCAACCTATCGGGTCTAACGCGTCTTCTGTTTGGTATGGACAGGTGGGCCGCGTACAAACGCCGTTGAATGCATTTGTGTCTGCGCACCGTAGCCTCCATCGATGTTTGTTTTTCCTCTGCGGTCCTCCGGCAATGATGAACGATGTAACCCAATTACTATTACGCTACTCCGTCAATGAAAATGCTATACAAATCGATTCATTTTCACCATTTACTACTACTTAAAACTATCGAGGTTTATTTATGAAAACACAATTGTCAACGTTCTTACTGACCGCTCTTTTCTTGAGCACAAGCAGTTATGCTCACACATCGTTGAAAACGTCCATGCCAAAAAACAATGCGATGTTAATGTCATCGCCTCCACAATTGTCCGTTGTTTTTACTGAGCCAGTTCGTTTGGCCAAATTGACGTTAAATTCTCAAAACGGCGCGCCTGTCGACTTTAATTTTTCTCCATCAATGGAGTCTAACACTTTCTTTAATTACGACTTACCGACGTTATCGCCGGGTAACTATATCGCACAGTGGATGTTACTTGGTGAGGATGGGCACAAAATGGACGGTTCATTTGACTTCATGGTTCACGGAAGCAAGTCCATGCAAGATGACAAAAAAGCCCATAGTCAACACAAAGACCATTAACGAGGAAGATTAAAATGGCAATTTGGGAAGTATTTATCCTATCCACCAAGCTTACAGTCTATCTCGGACTTTCGGCGCTTTTGGGCGGATTTCTTATCCTTCTTTTAGTGCCATTTAGCCTGGAAAAACAATCTCAAGCTCGTCTGCTTCTGCAAGCTCATATTATTAAGTATATGGCTATGTTTGCTTTAGTTGGTGTTTTCGCGACTACGTTGGATTTCTTTTTCCAAGTGGGGTCGCTGTCTCAAACGGGTTTCACAGGCATGTTTGATGCGGTCTTGCAACGTATGGTTGCACAATCTACTTTAGGGACTATTGCAATAAGTCGGCTGTGCATATTCATCGTCGGCATTGCTTTTTGTGGTTTGTTTTATTGGCAACTCGCTCGCAAAAAAACACCTCAATTTATCGTGACTCTTCTTGGTTCAATAATTCTGTGGGGGAGTGTTGGATATGTATTCATGCTTTCCGGGCATACCGTGCAACTGGAACGTTCATATGGTTATGCATTAGCTGTGCATGTGATCATCGCGCTAAGCTGGATGGGCGCTCTTTGGCCGTTGTCAGCAGCATGCCTGCACCTATCGCCTACACCGCTTTACACTCTGATGCGGCAATTTGGTCATCTTGCTATAGGACTGGTGAGCCTGCTGATCCTTGCCGGCACTCTGCTAGCATGGGAGCTAGTTGGTTCTGTAGGTAATTTATTCAATCAAATCTATGGACAAAGCCTGCTGTTAAAGCTGGGCTTTGTCAATGCGATCCTGCTGCTTGCCGCATGGCATAAATTAAAATCAACGCCCAAGCTTTTAACGCACAGTAACGCAGCGATAGACATGCGCCGTTCGATTCAAATTGAAATGCTCATTGGACTATGCATTTTTCTGATCACCGTTGCTTTGACTACTGTTCTTGGTCCTCAATCTTAACTTTGGATTTATATGAAAATTAATTACGTTTTAACGACTGTTTTATCTATTGCGCTGCTTTCATTTAGTACGTTTGCCCATGAGCCACCCAAATCAATAGAGCGCTCTGCAACTCACTTCAGTGGTTTGGATACTGCAGCGGGTCGCAGTGTGCTCGCTTATCACGAAGCATTATCTAATGGCCAAGCGGATGACGTCATGAGTGCATTGACATCCGAAGTCATTATTTTAGAGGGATCGCGAATAGAACGCAGTGCCGAAGAATATCGGCAACATCATTTACACGCTGATATGCGATTTTCTGCGGCTGTCAAAACCACAACAATTGAACATCATGTTCGCGTTTATGGGGATACGGCGGTCTCAATTGCCAGAAGCCACACCCTTGGCACATACAAAGGTAAACAAATTGATAAGCAAGGAAATGAAACACTGGTACTTAACCTTATCAATGGTCATTGGAAAATAAGTCATATCCATTGGTCCCATTAACACTTTAATTTATAGGAAAACTTTAAATGACGTTACTTATACGAATCTCACTCGTCCTGATGTTAAGCACAACTACACTGGGCGTCTTTGCATCACAGGCAGATGAAGACAAAGCGACGATTGAAGAAATTATCATTGCTATTGAAAACGGTTGGGAGTCGGGCCAAGGACGGCCTTTTTATGAACACTATCTCGACCATAAAGGTGCTCGATACATTGAATCAGGCGGCCAAAACACAGGATTAAGTGATCTCGTCGAAAATCATGTGGAGCCAGAGAAAGAAGTACTCAAACGCCTCACCATCGATATATTGGATATGGATATTACAATTGATGACGATATGGCATGGGCGATTACGACCGTAAATGTGTCTGGTGAAGTAAGAAAAACTGGCTCAACATTTGACAAAAAGGGCTACCAAACGTACTTGTTTAAACGAACGAGTAATGGATGGAAAGTCATACATTCACATTCGTCTACCCGCGATAAAAAGCCCCACAAGCATCATTAAGCGACGTCAGTATGCCCATCACTCGCAACGTTACCCTAGACATCATGCGCACGGTCGCCATTGTATTAATGGTGATCTTTCACTTCGCGTATGACTTGCGGTTCTTTGGCTGGGTAGATTGGAGTGTGCCAAATGGTCCTGGCTGGAAACAATTTCGGTATGTCATTTTATCACTCTTTTTCTTAAGTGTGGGTGCATCATTGGTGTTCGCTCATCACCAACGCGTGGATTTGAAATCCTTTGCGAAGCGAATAATGTGGATAGTGGTATGGGCATGCGTTATATCACTATTTACTTATTGGTTTTTCAATAGTCATTGGATATTTTTTGGTGTTTTACACTTTATCGCCGTGGCCAGTGTACTATGCCTTCCCTTCGCACGTTATCCAGTCATGGCTTGTTTTATTGGGATAGGGATTATTACACTGTTCTTAACGAATGTGGTTACAAGTAAATGGCCGTTTAACTTATGGGAATTGGGGCTGCCGTCATCACCCAACGATTATGTTGCACTATTTCCTTGGGTTGGCGTTGTATTGCTGGGCATTGGCGTTGGCCATATGTTTATTAAGGGTATAGATCCCTGTGCTTCACTGAAATTATCAACTAAAATCACGTTTTTAGGACGTCACAGTCTTGCTGTGTATGTGTTACATCAACCTCTGTTTTTTGTAACATTAGGCAGCGTGTATTGGCTTTCGCATTCGGTTATGTGAGTCTAAGTTGAAGATGAGACAATGATAATAAGGGACCTTTGACAAAAGTAGAGCGTTGTTTGTTTTACAAGTAGTCTCGGCGTTTCTAGCACTTGTATATCAGTAATAGTGTGGGTTCATCCAAGCAATAACCGCAGAAATAACGGCAACTAGGATGGCTGTTAATGTTAATACTGTGTTGGCCAAATTGCGTGTCGCTTCATTATATAACGTTTTCACCGCATCAATATCTTGTTCAATACGCGCAAGTCGACGATTAACTTCTGCATTGGAAAGCGTAGCATTTTCCAATAGTCGTAAATCTCGATTAATCTCATCAACCTGTTTTTTAAGGCCAACTAATCCGCGATAGAAGTCTGCGTGAACATAGTCATCGGTATCGGCAAAGCAAATGGTGGGAAGAAGTAGAGTAAAAACTAACATCCATTTAAACACTGTATATATCCTAATTACTGCAACTGACGGTTGATCGCCATAGCGCTTGAGTAAGTATTACACCAGCTTAACGGTTTATTGTAAATCCCGCTGCAAAGAGCCTGCAAACCTAAGTTGAGGGTCGTATTTCTTTTTTAAAGCAATCAA
Source organism: Salinimonas sediminis (assembly GCF_003429285.1). NCBI lineage: Bacteria > Pseudomonadati > Pseudomonadota > Gammaproteobacteria > Alteromonadales > Alteromonadaceae > Salinimonas > Salinimonas sediminis. The sequence goes on along the minus strand of NZ_CP031769.1, from coordinate 2,295,254 downwards.
ACGCTCTACATGGTGACCGAAATAACTGGTCAATGGACAGTCGTTGCCCATGTCATAATTTTGGTAGGCATGGCCATTAAAAAATGGGGATAATCGTTCATAGGTTTGATTAACCCAGTCTATAACCTTGGTATTGTCTTGATCGGGCAGAGTCACACCCGTGATGCTACATACAAATGAGGCATCGCGATGAATAAATGCGGTTTCATGGGTCTCGATATCCTGGATCGCGCCACATAACGGATCGAGCATAATGCCCGCTGCGTTGTCTGGGCAAGACTGATAGCATTGCAAAAGCGCATCAATAAACTGTTCCGTAAGTTCACCTTCAATGATCCCATTGCGCCAATAAAGTGCGTGCCCTTGTTCATATTCATTTGACTGGCACTCTATGTATTGTTTATGCGTAACAGAGATATCGGCATCCGTTTCCCATTTTGCTATGTTATTTAGGTTGGAGTCAGGGTCTTCACTAAACCCCATAATTGATATTTTTGCATTTTGTAACGCTGAACGAGCGATGTATGCATATAAGAATTGCGTTCTCGGCCCCTGCAGTACAGCATCGCTGTATTGCTTTAAAATAGGCTTTGCCTTTTGAATTGGCCATTCAATGATACCTCCTTGAACATAAGCTGGAGCCGGGTGCAGCCTAAATGTTATGTGGGTGATAACGCCAAATTGAGAGCCGCCACTGCCGCGTAGTGCCCAAAAAAGATCAGAGTGTTCCAAAGTGTTTATAACTCTTTGCTGACCATCTGCTGTGATCAGATTAAACGCCAAGACATTGTCGCAACTTAACCCATGTTTGCGAGACAAAAAACCGATCCCGCCGCCTAACGTTGCTCCTACAACACCGACATCCGGGCAGGTGCCTAATGGGATCACTTTCTTATATTTCGATAAGAACAGATCCAAATTATGATTTTTCACACCCGCGCCCACTCTTACTGACTGACCAACTGCGCAAAGTTCTATACTTTGAAAGGCAGACATATCAAGGACAATGCCACCGTCAATAACGGCCGCACCCGTTACCCCATGGCCGCCGCCTTTAACTGATATTTGTAAATTAAGGCGATTGGCATAGTCAATTGTATTAATGATATCGACGTCTGACTCAGGCACGACTATCGCATATGGAAAATGTGAAATGGCTCGATTAAAAACATGACGCCGCGCTGAATAGCCTGTACTTCCAACGTCCCAGACACTGCCGCTTAACTTGTTTCGCAACGACAGTAAGTCAGATTCAGTTGGCTTCGTTGAAATAGTTTTATTGGTATCAATTGGGTTGAGCGGCGCTTCGTCAATGCTTTGCAATAAATCCCAATTTGTTCTGCTAAATGTCTTTGGGTCTATACGATTTAACAATTGCCAAAGGTATTGTGCAACAAGGCGCGGCGGTAGTAGCTTGTTCTCTTCATGTAAGCCTCTTAAAAAGGCCGACATCGGCAGTACATCGCTTGGCACTTGCCGGATTTTTTTTTGCATCGCTGTATCAACATTTCCGGGAGCTGCGGTGGCAAAAACAGCTACATCTTCATTAACTTCTTGTCTAAAACAACTACACACCATATTTAAAGCCGTTTTACTCACACAGTATGCTGATGCGCCTTTCACTGCACTAACGGGTTGCTCGCTTGTCAAATACAGTACGCGGCTATGTTTAAACTTATCCAGGCACAGTTGTGTTATCAAAAAGGGGATATCGCAGTTGATTCTTTGTGCCGTGCGCCATTCTTTGTAGCCTATTGATTGAATAGGTTTAAGCGGTGTGACAATACCTGCACAATGCACTAAGTAATCAATCTGTTCGTATTGGCTAAGCGTTTCTTGAATTTCAATCGTTGCCGCTTCGTTATTAAAATCAACGTGTTCTATGATGAGGCGGGGTTCAAATTTTTCATTGAACGCTCCTAGTTCTGAGCTATCACGACACAGTGCAACAACAAGCATATTTGGATCCCTTGATAAGAATTCATTAGTCAATGCTAATCCAATCCCTGATCCTGCACCGGTAATTACCGCAATTTTGTGTTTCGTCATTTCTTATTATCCGCTCACCCAATTAAAAATTGCATCTGGTATTCAGCATATGCCGCTGCAAAGTAGCTATGAGGAGACCTGTTGACGCAGCTTGAGCATAGATAATTTTGAACCAAGGATAAATAAATCGATGATTTGATTACGGAAATGTAATGATTCTGTAATCCGATTGTCGTGAAGGATTGATCTAAATCAATTACATTTATCGTGTGATTTATAGGATGGATTTCATCAAAAGCAAAGGATAAATCGGGTGCAAAAAATTACGATAGCACTAATCTGCAATGCCACAAATGCCTATAACAGATGAAGAGCTTGAGGTTTTGGCCGAATTTTTATCGCCCAAATAGCACCTTGACCTGAGTCTAAGACATAGGATTAAGGTGACAAGTCGTCTATTTCAAACCTAAACCGCTCATGTGAGCACAATTAAAGGAAAAATTATGAAAACATTAACGTCATTATTACTGGCCAGCGCCCTTGTCGCTGCGCCAATTGCGACTTCTTACGCGCATCAACACACTGATAAATCTGACATGCCGATGATGGACGGTCAGATGATGAAGAAAATGCAAACACATATGGAAGAAATGCAAGCAGTTTTAGATGCAGTAAAAAGTGAATCTGATCCTGAAAAGCGTGAAGCCATGTTGCATGAGCATGCCCAAAAGATGCAAGACATGATGGGCATGATGGAAGGCAAAGATTCGATGGGAATGAAAGATGGAAAAGGAATGAAAGGCGGCATGGGCATGGAGCATAAACACAGTGATATGTCGACCGATGAGAAAATGAAAATGATGGAACAGCGTATGGCCATGATGGAAGACATGATGGGGCAAATGATGGGACATACGGCTGAAAAAGCGAAGCCAATACACAAGCATAAAAAGAACTAATCAATGCGTTATGAGGCTGGAAAAGCGACTGCCTCTTTTCTTTTAATAATCGCGGGAGTTTTACATGAACAAATTAATCAAGCTTTTATCAATTGCAGTCTTGTCTGTTGGGCTACTAGGGGGCTGTGCAAGCCAGATATACCATGACTACATCATGAGTGGGCAGGTTGTTACCGTCGATGATAAACAAGTAGTGGTGTGTGTCTCTGACACCGATGGTCTCAAAGAACATCAAGTCTTTAATGTTTATCGCACCGTTTTTGATGCGACAGCAATTTCTGAAGGGGAAGACGGCTACTCGCGCGAATTCGTGGGCAAAATTCGATTAGGTAAGACGAAGGATGAGCATTTTGCAGAGGCTATTGTACTTGATGGCGAACTTGCACGTTATGACATGGTCGAGTTTGATCGTGGGTTTTAATCGATATTTTTGAATAGGAGCATGCCGTTGTGAAGATTAGAGAGTGTCACCAAACCTACCGTTTAGCGGCTATTGTGAGTCTGGTATTATCTAGTGTCTTATTCACAACCGCGTGTTCAGCGATAACACAACAAACTAGTTCGAAAGAAAAATCTCAAGAAACACAATCTTCAGACACTGCGCCCGAGTTAGCACCGGCTGACTTTGCAAAGATCCAATCAGCTTTGCGCTCATTAGACAACTCACTGGCAGCGCGATCAAAAAGCAATATCGGCGTTAAACAAAGCGATGCCAGCCCTCAACTCAACGAATCATCTACGCCCCCCAAAGCGACGAGCAAGATGAAGATGGGCATGGGAAAAGGGAAAAAGAAGATGACAATGAACGGAAAGTCTTGCATGGGGATGATGTGTAAGATGATGATGAAAAATAGTTCGATGATGGGTATGCCTCCTGAACAAAATACACCGGAGATATCCAAACCTTCATCAACGATAAGCTTGCCAGGTGCGAGTAGTGCACCTCATATTTACCACCTTGGTGAACAAGCCTTTTTCTTAAACCACACAACAACATTAGAACTAACAGATACGCAGTATCAAACGTTGTTATCGATTCAATCTGAGTGGGAGTCTTCCCAAAAAAGCCTTGCGCAGCAGCGTAGTGCATTAGAGGCATTATTGTGGGAATTGACAGCCCAAGGATTGCCTCAATACGACAATATTAAAGACACCATTAGTGAAATAGAGGCCATAAACAGCACCCTACGCCTACAGTTTATTGCTTCGGTGGGGAAAGCCGTCTCAGTATTAACACCCCCGCAGATTGCGAAAATAAATGCGCTATGGGCGGCTGAACAAAAGGATGCGTCATGACTAGGGGGAGTAAACGCGCATCAATCATTCACCGCTATTGTGTCATTCTAAACGTCGTTCTTTTTTTCGTGATTATAAATGCGCACGCACAGCAACAGACTGAGGATAGTGAGCATGCCAGTCATCATCCTGAGGCAGCGAATGGGCCGATTGTTGCGGCAAGCACAGATTCTCCGCCTTTAGCCAACCAAGTTAAAGGTCAGCCGGGCAATGCCAACGCAATGATGGGGCCAGGTATGGCAAAAGGCATGGATAAAATGATGGAGAAAATGGGAGCGCCTAAACCTAAAGATCTCTATCCAACTTTAATGCGGATGCAATCAACCACGCCGGAACAAAGAGATAGTATCTTAGGCAAAGCGTCGGCGCGTATGCAACAAGGAAGTGAACAACTGACTACCGGGTTTGAATCGCTCGCCCGTGCCGCAGCCGTTGATGACTATACCCAAATGCAAGTAGCTGTTGAGACCGTTAAAGAAGGGATCGCGCATTTTGATAGTGGTCTTGCGGCAAAACGGGCAATACAAGATGGGCAAGATCCCAGAAGAGTGGCATTAACCTGGTTTAAATCGCAAATGAATTTGCTACCCAGTTCACCAGTGAATGATTCCTCAACACTATTTGGCATGACGCCGTTTCATACTGCAGTGATGCTTGTTCTGCTGATCTTCACTGTCGTCATGGTGTATGTTTATGGATTTAAAATGCGCAGAGCTGCCGCATTGCTAGAAGAGCTTAGGTCCACTGAGACCGCAAGCGCTTCTGCGCCCACTAAGCAAACATCACCTAACGAGATACCTACTAACGCACCTGTAGGGACTGACGCTGTTTTAATACCCGCTACAGCGCATGTATTACCTTCTACGACTATGTCACCGCGTAAAGGTGTCTATAGTGGCAGTATGCAAGTCACCGGTATTTTTCATGAGACCCATGATGTTAAAACGTTTCGACTTGCCAGCGCCGATGGTCAAGTCATCCCATTTAGTTTTGAACCTGGACAATTTGTGACTTTTACGCTCACGATTGATGGTGTTGAAAAACCGGTGAAGCGGTCTTACACCATCGCATCATCACCCACTGAGCAGTATTACTTTGAAGTCACCATCAAACGCGAGGAATTCGGTGTTGTTTCTCGTCATATGCATGACGTCGTAAATGTGGGAGATACGCTTTCAATTAAAGCGCCTGGCGGCAAGTTTTACTTCAATGGTCAAGATGCAAGTAGCGTTGTATTGATTTCAGGGGGGGTTGGGATCACGCCCATGATGAGCGCGGTACGTTATTTAACCACGACGTGCTGGGACGGTGACATTTATTTTCTGTTTTGTACGCGAACGTCTAACGATTTTATTTTTGAACAGGAATTAAAATATCTACAAGCACGTCACCCAAGGTTGAAAGTACTCGTCAGTATGACACAGGCGGATGGCACATCTTGGATGGGACCTCAGGGGCGTTTTTCATCGGCATTGATAAATGAATTCGTGCCGGACATAGCATTAAAAACAGCACACATTTGTGGGCCGCCGGCAATGATGGATGCAACCAAGGATATTTTATCTGAATTGGGTATGCCTGAAGCGAATATTAAAACAGAAGCTTTCGGTGGTGCGAGTCCGAAGAAAACGGCCACTAAAACGGAGGTCGCCCCAAACACGCCTGTAAACAATACGCGCCAAGTGCGATTTAGTTTATCAAATGCACAGGCACAAGCCGGCACAGATGAAACCGTATTGGACGTTGCTGATGGACTTGATGTTGATATTGAGAATTCGTGCCGGGCAGGCTCTTGCGGCAGTTGCAAAGTGAAATTACTGCGCGGCGATGTTGATATGGAGGTTGATGATGGGTTGGAGCCAGAAGATAGGGTCAGTGGTTATATTTTAGCCTGTCAAGCCATCCCTAAAACTGATGTGGAGGTGGAAGCATAGTGAATAGTCAAGAACGAACCATTGTAGGCAGCTTGGTGGTCTTAATGATCTTACTTTGGCTAGGGTTTGTGTGGCACCGTGACCCAGCATTCCCTGGCAGCTTTGCTGGATTTGTCGTTGGTTTGACTGCGCTGGTATTGATGTTTATTCCGTTGCTTTACATGATCATTAAACGCAACAAAGCACTTAAGAAAGTCGTGACCAAGCAAATAGCCATGCCTACGCTACTGCGCATTCATATTTATGCTGGAGTATTGGGACCTATTCTTGCACTCATCCATAGCGCCCATCGTTTTGATAGTGCTACTGGAGTCTCCATCATCATCTTTATGATGGTCGTTGTGATCAGTGGATTTGTTGGTCGGTATGTACTAGGACTTATTTCCTCAAATGTGAAAGAGAAAAAGCGTCAAGTGACCGAACTCCAAGGTGCACTTTCAAGCGCCAAACAATCTCTAAAAGACGCGGTCTGCGACGTAAGATATTCGACTTTCGCCCAAACATCAGCGAGACACATTCCATACATTGCTTTAAGTGTACCTACTTCAGCGCAAAGTAAGCTGTTTCGACAAGAGAGTAAGGTTCTATCTATTATCGATGCCATTTCTGATGTTGAATACAGCATTCTGATTCACGACACTGCGAAAACTTGGTTTGCTCGTTGGTTGAAATTTCATATCGTGATTTCGATAACGCTCTATGGCGTATTGTTCTTTCACATTTTCAGTGAAGTTTACTTTGGACTACGCTGGTTATGATCAAGTGGATAATAGTCATTCTGGGCTTAGTCGCAGCGGGCTTTGGTGTTAGCCATTTTTTTCACACACCAGAGGATCTTTCAAAAATTCCATGGGAACAAATGGTAGAGCCTGGTTCACTGAGCAAAGCGCATGCGTTTTTGGCGGATGACTGCTTGAGTTGTCACACGCCAGTAGAAGGCGTTGAGCGCGACAAGTGTGTGGCCTGTCATGCAAATGATACGCATATCGTCGCGCGTCAACCTACTGCGTTTCACGCCGACATAACAGAATGTGCTAGTTGTCATACTGAGCATCAAGGTGAAGATGCTAAGATTTCACTGATGAACCATATTGCATTGGTCGATATTGGGTTCAATATGCTCCCCAACCCAAACGTGCCGTTTGACGAAGGCGCAGCCACGATGGCTTTTTTAGAAAATGTTCTAGCGAATAAGCAAACGGCTGATCCCCTATTTGTGCATCCCGACGTCAGTGATAAAGAAGCATTATTGAATTGTTCACAGTGCCACAGCAACGATGATCGCCACTTTACGTTGTTCGGAGAGGATTGCGTGCAATGCCACAGTACAGACAAGTGGTCACTGCCGACGTTTATTCACCCCTCGAGTCAATCTCGTGATTGCAATCAATGTCATGAAGCGCCGCCCAGTCACTACATGCAACATTTTAAAATGATTTCCGCCAAAGTCGCTGGCGAGCCAAAAGCCAAAGTGGAGGCGTGTTATGCCTGTCATCAATCGACTTCCTGGAACGATATTAAGCGTGCCGGCTGGTACAAGCATCATTAAGGGGGAGAAACTGTGATCACAAATTCCATTGCGCTGGCAACCTCACTGTTGGTAGCAATAGTATTGTTTCTGCCTCGCCTACGACAATCTGTCCAATGGCGAGCGACAGTAACACCGCTGGCTTCAATTATTGGCAGTGGCTTTTTGATCATTGCACCACTGCTGCATTCGGTAATGGGTAAATGGGCGCTACTGGGCATTATTTTATTGTCGACTCTGGCATATTTGTTGGGTTCAGTCATTCGCTTCAATATACGTCATGCAGAGCCTGAGCTTGCTCGCAATTCACACGGCAGTATCGCAACGCTTGAGAAAGCCAGTCAATGGGCCCTCGGTGCTGCATACGCAATTTCTGTGGCGTTTTACATTAGCTTGTTTGCCGCGTTTGTCTTTGACCGCTTTGCTATTGACGATACAACGCTCATCAAATTGTTTACCAGTGGGCTGCTTGTCATCATTATGTTGGTCGCTTGGCTTCGTGGTGCAAGAGGATTGGAAACCATCGAGTTATTCGCAGTCACAATTAAGTTGGCGATTATTATTGGTGTACTAACAGCACTAGCAACTTACGATATACAAGTAAAAAGTGCGTGGTTTAAACATGAGGCGATACAATCCCTCAGCCATTTTGAAACCCTTAGCATGCTTGCCGGTATGCTCATGGTGACACAAGGGTTCGAAACCACGCGTTTTATGGGCAATAGCTATAATGCAGAGCAGCGTATTAAAGCGGGACGATATGCCCAGTGGATTGCCATTTTCCTTTACGTTGTTTTTATTGGTTTAACCTGTCCCATTTTTCTCGATTTTCCGATAACCGAACTGAATGAAACAACCATTAGTTATACCCTGGGTCAAGCCATTTGGGTATTGCCGATATTATTACTTGTGGCCGCGACGGCAAGCCAGTTAAGTGCCGCATTAGCCGATACCATAGGTGGCGGTGGTTTGCTAAAAGAGCTCTTCCATTTATCTATATCTCCTCAGTTTTATTATGTTCTTGTCATCGCGATTGCCGGCATATTAGTTTGGTCATCCAACGTATTTGAAATCATTAATCTCGCGTCAAAGGGATTTGCACTTTATTACCTTATACAAACACTCATCGCATTCAAGCTAGTACTACTGCGCCCCAAAGAACAACGCTTCAAATCGCTTCAATTGCTTGGTATTTCCGCGATTGTTGTTTCCTTATCCTTTGTGATTGGCTGGTCGATACCAGCACCGCACAGTTAATAGAGGACAGAGGCTAATGCAATCCGCAAAAACATGTTCGCCAGCAGTTCGCGTCGCAAATTTTCACGCATCACTCATTGAAACTGCGTGGGAGTTAACCCAGCGTTGTCGCAAAAAGTATGATTTCAAACATATTGGTTTGGCCGGAGGCGTCTTCCAAAACCGCATTTTATGCGATGGCCTAGCTGAACGTTTTGCACAATCAGACATTCCTGTTGTTATCCCAAGCAGTTTACCTTTAAACGATGCAGCAATAAGTGTCGGGCAAATTCACGAATATTGCTCAAGGAGATCATCACGAAAGGCATAGAGCGTAATAATCGAGCATCATCAGAACCGTTGGACACCGATACTATTCGGTTAGCGCAAGGCAATGGTGGAATATTGACCAAAAAACTTATTAATGATGTGTTTAAAAATACTGCCAATAAAGAACTAGATCTGTTACACGACGCGGCTTCGGTAACCTTCGCCGGTCCCTTTCTGAGTATGACAACCGATAGCTTCGTTGTCTCACCTTACACATTTCCAGGTGGCAATGTGGGGGCATTAAGTATTTACGGTACCGTGAATGATCTGGCTGTCGTTGGCGCGACCCCTCGGTATATCAGTACTGCATTCATTATTGAAGAAGGCTTTTCGATGACGGCTCTCAAGGAGGTTGTCCATAAAATGCATCAAGCTGCTGTAGAAACCAATGTGTCCATAATAACGGGAGATACTAAAGTCGTTCCAAAGGGATTCGGTGGTGGCGTTTATATCAATACAACGGGTGTGGGTGACAGCCAAGAAACACCAATTTGGGATACGAGTCTTATAAGGCCGGGCGATCATGTACTTGTCAGTGGCTCTGTTGGCGATCACGGTGCTTGCGTATTACTGGCGCGTGAGGACTATGGGTTGCATGGCCAATTAAAGTCCGACTGTGCCAGCGTTTTCCCGTTAGTCAATGCAATCAGAGACTTAGAAGGCGTTCGTTTTGTCCGAGACCCAACGCGTGGAGGACTATCAGTGTTACTCCATGACGTGGCAACTGAAACGGGTTTCAATATCGAGCTAATTGAAAATAACATTCCGGTGCGTCCAGAGGTCGCAAGCGTGTGTGACATTCTAGGCTTTGATCCTTTCGTTTTGGCTTGTGAGGGACGCGTTATTGCAATTGTCAGTCCCGATATTAGCAGCGAAGTACTCACTCATTGGCGGGGTATAAAAAACGGTGAAAATGCCCAACATATTGGTGTTATATCAAAAAATACAGACTTAAAGGGCCGCGTGTCGATTATTACGCCAATGGGAGGGCGACGCTTCATGAGTGAACTTGAAGATGAGCCACTTCCACGGATCTGTTGAAGGTTTAGGTGTTGACCTGTGAGCGGCTCACAGGTTTATCGTATGAAGGTGAGAGTAAAACATAGGATTAAAGGCGTGTTGTAGCAGCACAACTATGTTGATAAAGAAGGGGGTTTAAAATGCGGGTAAAACAAATAGCAGATGCACTAGATATTAGCGTTGATACCGTACGCTATTATACGCGCATTGGACTTTTGGTCCCAAATAGATCCCACAATGGATACAAGTATTATCGGCCGGCGGATGTGACGCGACTACGATTCATTTTAAGTGCTCGGTCACTAGGTTTTTCGGTCAATGATATTAAAGAGATCCTAGTTACATCTCCACAAACCAATGCGCCGTGTCCAACGGTAAGGCGTCTTATTGAAAAGAGGTTGAAAGAGACTGAACAGCGGTATCAGGACATGCATGAACTTAGAGAGCGCATGCGCTTAGCCACTTCAGAGTGGCAAAACAAACCCGATCAACCTCCAACGGCCGATACGATATGCCATTTAATTGAAGGTTTCACAGCGCTTAAGTCATAACAAGGTTTAAATAGGGAGTGGTTTATGAATTCTAAAACAGACAGTGCGAAAGCACATGGGTGTTGTAGTGGCGGCGATAAAACATCAACCGCGAACGAAGCGGTTGACACTAAAACGCAGACCAGACAGGTGTCTTCCGATGCAGGCGAGATACAACTTAATATTCAAGGGGCGAGTTGTGCCAGTTGCGTCACTAAAATTGAAACAGCCTTAAAACAAGTCGCAGGCGTCACCAGCGCAGAAATGAACTTTGCACAGCGTACAGTGCTTATCAATAGTAATGCCTCGCCAAGCGAACTGGTTCGTGCGGTAGAAGAAGCTGGGTATAACGCAACGCTGGCAAATGCCGATTCTGATGAGGCTGCCATTGAAGAAAAAGAGCAAGCGGATTGGGCATATTATAAAAAGCTAATGCGACATATGGTCATTGCATTGTCGCTTGGAGTACCGCTCATGATCTATGGTTTGGTAACCGGGGAAATGAGCGTCAACACGACCACGGAGCGAATTGTATGGTTGATTATTGGGCTCATGACATTAGGTGTCATGGTGTTCTCTGGTCGTCATTTTTATGTGGGTGCATGGAATTCGTTTAAAAATCATTCGGCCAATATGGATACTTTGATAGCCTTGGGTACAGGAACCGCCTGGTTGTACTCGATGACAGTTGTGTTCTTTCCGGGGTATGTCCCTGAAATGGCACGACATGTTTATTTTGAGGCAACCGCCATGATCATCGGCCTAATTAATTTGGGCCTGGCCCTTGAGATCAAAGCACGCGGTAAAACCTCAGAGGCCATTAAAAGGCTGATAGGCTTGCAAGCCAAGACTGCACGTGTCATTCGAGATGGCGATGATATTGATATTCCTATTGAAGATGTTTTGCTCAATGATCTTATCCGAGTTCGACCCGGAGAACGCATTTCTGTAGATGGTGTAGTCGTCGAGGGCCAAACCAGTATTGATGAATCAATGCTAACGGGTGAGCCTATGCCAATTGAGAAGCGAAAAGACGATGAGGTTGTGGCCGGTACCATCAACAAATCAGGCTCTATCGTCTTTCGGGCAGAACGCGTGGGAAAAGACACCGCGCTAGCTCAGATCATCAACATGGTAAAACGTGCACAAAATTCAAAACCACCTATTGGTCGATTGGCAGATGTTATTTCTGCCTATTTCGTGCCGGTTGTTATGATCATTGCCGTAATGAGCGCACTAGCGTGGCTCAATTTTGGTCCGGCTCCCGAGGTTGCCTTCGCAATCGTGTCAGCAACCACGGTACTGATTATTGCATGTCCTTGCGCATTAGGTTTAGCCACGCCGATGTCGGTCATGGTGGGGGTTGGCAAGGCGGCTGAAGCAGGCGTACTTATCCGCAACGGTGAAGCGCTGCAATCTGCTTCGAAAATTACCACAATGGTATTAGATAAGACCGGCACCATAACAGAGGGGGCGCCTAAAGTTACCGACGTTGTTATTGCGTCAGCTCACAATCAAGATGACGTGCTTTCGTTAGCTGCAAGCCTGGAGTCGGGTTCCGAACACCCACTCGCAATGGCGATCGTTGAATCAGCGAAAGAGCAAGGTGTGCCAATCCACTCGGTGACTGATTTTGAGTCCATTGCAGGGAAGGGCGTAGCGGCAACACTGAATTCTCAGCGTTTGCTATTTGGCAATGAAAAATTGATGAAAGAAAAATCAATAGAACTTCATCATTACGTTGATAAAGCGCAGAGGCTGGCCGCAGAGGCTAAAACCCCAATGTATTTCGCGATTGATTCAAAATTAGTTGCCGTCATTGCTGTTGCCGATCCCATAAAATCAGACTCAATAGATGCGATTAACCGCCTACAGCACAACGGAATACGTGTGGTGATGTTGACGGGGGACAATCGTATGACTGCAAAAGCCGTTGCTCGAAAAGCGGGGATTGTTGATTACGTTGCTGAAGTGATGCCAGAAGATAAAGCAAACAAAGTGCTCGAACTTCAACGTGAGGGTGAAATCGTCGGAATGACCGGCGATGGGATCAATGATGCGCCCGCCTTAGCCCATGCCAACGTCGGATTTGCTATCGGAACAGGCACTGATGTCGCAATAGAAAGTGCAGATATCACGTTGATGCGAGGCTCCTTACATGGGTTAGCGGATGCGATTGCAGTGAGTAAGGCAACGCTGAGAAACATAAAGCAGAATCTCTTCGGAGCATTTATCTATAACGTCGCGGGGATCCCATTTGCTGCAGGTGTTTTTTATCCATTTTTAGGCTTACTACTAAGCCCAGTAATTGCCGGTGCAGCGATGGCATTCTCGTCGTTAACGGTAGTGACCAACGCGAATCGATTACGTTTATTCAAAGCTAAAGAGCACTAGGAGAACCTAAAGATGATGTGGATTAATTTGATAGGGTTAGTCGTGATTGGGCTTATTGTATGGTGGTTTTGGCTTTACCAAACAAAGTCAACTGAAGTACGAGACGGCAGCATCGAAGTCCGCGTGAAAGATGGCGTATATCAACCTGCCAATATCACAGTGCCCGCGAATGAGTCTGTACAACTGATGTTCTACAGAGAAGATGCGACCCCCTGTGCGGAAACACTACTAATACCCGAGTTGGAGATCAGTGAAACATTAGTGCTTAACAAGCGTGTGATGGTCACTATTCCCCCCAAAAAGGCAGGTCGCTATCCGTTTCATTGTCAGATGCAAATGTACCGTGGCACTTTGGTGATCAAGTGATTTACCGTTTTCTGAAAACTTAAACGACACAAAAGCGAGGTGTATTGTGAATAAACAAAAATTACCTTTTTGGCGCACCCCCAGTGGTTGGTCCGCCATCGGACTTATAGCGGCGGCAAGCTATTTCTTGTTTGTCGAGCATGGTGAACATGTTTTCCCTTATTTACCATACTTGATCCTGCTGCTATGCCCAGTGATGCATATCTTTATGCACGGAAGTCATGGTAAAGGGCATGAGACACATACTAACGACGAGCAAACATTTAAAGAGCAAACCGAAGACAATGATCAATACAGACAAGGTTATATCGAAGGGTTAGAGCAGGCACGCAAGGAAAGACGTAAAACGGAGAGCGACAATGCACGGTGAATCAGATTATGGGCTTTGGACGTTAGTCATCATTAACTGAATTAGTCTCGACTTAATCTGACACTTCTTCTTGAAAAGATGAGAGTTACCCGTTTTGATAAAGGTGTCGAATCTTTAATCAAAACAAAATAGGTAACTCTCATGTTGCATACTAGCAATCCAATCATCAAACACAAAGCAGGACTGTTAAATCTGGCTGAAGAGCTGGGCAATGTATCGAAGGCCTGCAAAGTGATGGGCGTGTCTCGTGACACGTTTTATCGGTATCAGGAGTTGGTTGAAGAAGGCGGTGTTGATTCGCTGATTAACCGTTCAAGACGCACACCTAATCTCAAGAACAGGGTCGATGAGCAGACCGAACAAGCTGTCATAGCTCACGCCATTGAGTTTCCCGCTCACGGTCAAGCCAGAACAAGTAATGAGCTGCGTAAAGCAGGCGTGTTCGTTTCAGGCAGCGGTGTTCGCTCGATATGGCTCAGACATAATCTGGAAAACTTCAAAAAGCGACTTGCCGCACTGGAAGCCAAAGTTGAAAGCGAAGGCATCATTTTGACCGATGAGCAGGTTGCCGCGCTTGAGAAGAAAAAGCAGGATGATGAGGCCTGCGGTGAGATTGAAACACACCATCCCGGCTATCTAGGCTCGCAAGATACCTTCTACGTCGGCAACCTCAAAGGTGTCGGCCGCATTTACCAGCAAACCTTCGTTGATACCTACAGTAAAATTGCGTTCGCCAAGCTCTACACGACCAAAACGCCAATCACCTCGGCCGACATCCTCAACGACAGAGTGTTGCCGTTCTTTGAGGCTCAGGAGCTGCCCATGCTGCGGATTCTGACAGACAGGGGCACAGAATATTGTGGCAAAGTGGAACAGCATGATTATCAGCTCTACTTAGCCATCAACGATATCGACCACACAAAAACCAAGGCGCGACATCCGCAAACCAATGGGATCTGTGAGCGATTCCACAAAACCATCCTGAATGAATTCTATCAGGTCACCTTCCGCAAAAAGCTCTATGACTCGCTGGAAGCATTACAGAAAGATCTGGACGAGTGGCTGGAATACTACAACAATGGAAGGACTCATCAGGGCAAAATGTGCTGCGGCAGAACGCCAATGGAAACATTAACCGATGGGAAGCAGATTTGGGCTGAGAAGAACTTAGCTCAAAGCTAATCTGACACTGGCACCGTGAAACGGGTAACTGTCAGATCAGGTCTGAGCTAGTACACATTAACTCCGCAATATTTATCTTTTTTGCGTTTAGTTTCGTCAAGCCGAAGTCAAAAACAGACTGGCGAAGCTTAGGCGTATTTTCCGCTTTTATCGTGGCGTTATTTACTGAAATGTATGGTTTCCCGCTTACCATCTATTTTTTGTCCGGTTGGTTAGCCGAAAGTTACCCAGGCGTAGATTTTTTAAGTCACGAAAATGGTCACTTGTGGCATACACTGTTGGGGTTATCTGGCGATGCGCATTGGGATGTACTGCACATCTTGAGTAATGTTCTCATCGTTTTAGGATTCTTTGTTTTATCTGCTTCGTGGAATGTCCTGCATCACGCGCAAAAAACGAGCAGCTTAGCGACCAGCGGTTGGTACGCACGTTGTCGGCATCCCCAATATGTTGCCTTCATTGTGATCATGTTTGGCTTTTTACTGCAATGGCCAACACTACCCACTTTGCTCATGTTTCCCATTCTCATTGTTGTCTATGTTCGACTGGCCAAACGCGAAGAGCAGCACGCCGAAACTGAGTTTGGTGATACCTATAGGCAATATAAGCAAGCCACGCCAGGTTGGTTCCCACGATTTCTCAATTCCAACGTTTCAAGCCCCGTGTAAGGATTTCAAAATGAAGAAAGCATTAGTTTCAATATTGTTTGTCGCAGGCGTTTTATCCGCTACCTTTACGAGTGCTCAGACATCCATGAGTGCCGATGAGATGTTACACAGTAACGAGCGCGTCATGGATGCATTAATGCAACGCATCCAACGGATCAATGACGTTTCTGAGAGGCAAACGTTGATTGTTGAGCATATGAAGATGATGGATACCTACTTAACGAGTATTGAGAAGAGGATCCAAAGTGAATCTAATACTGAACAAAAGATACGATTAAAAGAGACATATAGAAAAGGCCTGCAAAGAAGTCTTGTTCTTATCGAAAGCGGCATATCAGCAAGCGACATTGTTGTGATGGGGAACTCGATAGATGAACATTTGTTGTTAATAGAACAAAGAATGACAGTTTTACGATCGTTAATGCAGCAAGTGGTTAATGCCAATAGCGTTTTAAGTAATTAGAAACGTGACTGACATAACTGTGTAGGAAATTAATTTATAGGAGAAAAGTATGAGCGATTTAGATCACAGAGTGGGCGTTTCTGAGGCTAATTTAGTGGTACGGCATTTGAAGTTAACCGGCATTACCGACGGTAATTTATTAGCAATTGTTGCTGAAATTGATGGGACCTTTGGTATTGATGCCGTTTCATTTGAAGAAGCCAAAAACACTTTGCATATCGGCTATGACGCGACCCACTGCAATTTAGATGGCATTGAGACAATCATTCGTGCACACGGTGCAGACATTTCTGATGATTTTTGGACAAAGATGAAAGAAGGCTACTACCAATTCGTTGACGAAAATATTAGGGAAAATGCGAAACATAAACCGTGGAGCTGCCATCCCGTTCCACCGGGGAAAAGTCATAAAAAGAAATAGTTTAACTGACCTTTCCCCCAGGGCGAGATCGTGAACAGTTATTAAGCAGTTAAATAATGGATCGATTTGACGATCAGTCCTAGTCGTGATCATATAGACCCTGTGACGTTTCCCCACTAATTTAATCCACCGATGATGTGAGTTTTCTCTAAACTGAAAGAAAGAGGAAACGACAATGCAAAAGTCAAAATACAACGAGACACAGATCGTCAAGATCCTGAAAACCAAAGAGTCGGGTATGAAAGTCGCTGATATCTGTCGTCAGTATGGGATCAGTGAGCAGACGTTTTATCGCTGGCAGTCCAAATACAGTGGTATGGAATCAGGTGATATCAAGCGACTCAAGCTGATGGAAGAGGAAAACCGTAAGCTTAAGCAGTTGCTTGGTGAAAAAGAACTGGATATTCAGGCACTGAAGGCAGCCCTCGCGGGAAACTATCACTGAGTCGCGCGCATCGTCGCCAGGCAGTGGCTCATATGCTTACCTATACTCAGATTAGCGAACGCCGGGCATGCCATTTAGCCGGATTGAACCGTATGACGTGGCGCTATCAGACTAAGCCCAGTAGCTTCAATCAGGCCATCAGCGAGCGTCTGTGTGCGCTGGCGAAGCAGCGTCTGCACTTCGGCAGTCCACGCCTAACGGTCCTTATTCGGCGCGAATTTGGGGCAGTTAACCACAAGCGCGTCGAGCGCCTTTACGCAGAACTGGGACTTCAGATCCCACGCCGTAAAAGGCGAAGTCGGGTTGGCCCTCAGCGCGAAGTCCCCTTTGAACGGGCGACGAAACCGATGCAGCGCTGGTCCATGGACTTCGTACACGATGCGTTGTTCAACGGCAACCAGTTCCTCGTGTTTAATCTGGTTGATGAGTATACTCGCGAGGCCATTGCCGTAGAAGTCGATAACAGCTTAAGCAGTGAGCGTATTATTCGCCTGTTTGAACGGATCAGAGAAGCGCGCGGGTTACCCGAACAACTGATCTGCCATGGCAGTGAGTTTACCAGCCGGGCATTTTTAGCCTGGTCACAGCAACATAATCTGGACGTTAGATATATCCGGCCGGGAAAGCCTACGGAAAATGCGTTTATAGAAAGTTATAACGGTAAACTGAGGAATGAGTGTCTGAACCAGCACTGGTTCCGCAATTTGGCGGAGGCTCGCCAACGAATTGAGCAATGGCGTGAAGACTACAATCACTGTCGACCACACCGCTCATTAAACCAGTTAACACCTATGGAGTTTTGTAAATTCCATTGGTGTTGGTTGTCCCAGTGAAAAGCGAGTCGAGCTTATGTCTGTGCTGGTCGGGTAAGTTGCTCTATGTTGAATTGAAATAAATTACAGTTGCTACATGAGCCTGAACACTTTCGATGCCGAACAGCTTATTAAGAGAAATCCTGTAGCTGATTCGACTCCTGCAAGCATTCGTAAATGTCCAGTCGGCTCAATACTTCCGAGGCCCAGTGTAGTAATCGTCGTCAACGAAAAATAAAAAATATCGACCGTCGTAGCTGGCTGCTTAAAGCCTCCTAACTCAAGACCAAGTCCAATTTCATAGGCCAGTGCAAAAATGATCGCGAGTAGAAGCTGGCTGCAGATGGCAATAAAAACCACGACCTGTGTTTTTATCCAAACTTTGTCCAGTTTCCTGATAGCGCTATCGGCAACTACCGATATATTAAAAACGTGCAAAGCCACACTCACTAAAAGAGTTAGCGCACTAATAATTATTGCTGTAATCATAACATTCCCTTCGATGGTACGGATTTTGAATTATCCTACATTCGCTCCCTTTTTGTCTTACGGTGAGAGGATATTACACAAATTAGTTTTTTCTTAAGTAAGGATTACAGATGAAATACTCAAAATTTGCTGCGATGATCATTACATCAACGATTGCGATGTTCATTATGATGTATCTGAACACTTACGCAGTCTCCCATGTATGGTTCAGTGAAACGAGAACCTATATGGCGCTGTATATGGGGGCGGGCATGGCAATCGTCATGCTGGCGTTTATGCTTGGTATGTACAATAACAAAAAGCTTAACGTCGCGATTTTCTTGCTGGCAGCAGTACTCTTCGCCGTTTGTCTCTACCTTGTTCGTTCCCAAAGTACAGTTTCTGATACTGCTTACATGAAAGCGATGATCCCTCACCATTCCATCGCCATTCTTACCAGTGAGCGCTCGAAATTAAAGGATGTGCGTGTGCGTGAACTGGCGGACGGAATCATCAAAGCGCAACGAAAAGAAATTAAAGAAATGGAATGGCTGATTAAAGATATTTCTGAAAATGGGAAAGTAACGTCTCAGGCCGAGGCCGAGCAACGTCCACTCCCAGAATTTCAGGGTAAACTGAGTAAAGGAGAGCAAAATGAGTAAGACAGCAATCCTGTATCGCATGGTAACTGACGAACATATATGCCCTTACGGATTAAGATCGAAAGATTTGCTGGAGCGTGAGGGCTTCTCAGTAGAAGATCACCACCTTACCTCTCGTGAAGAAACCGATAAATTTAAAGAGAAACATGGCGTCGAGACTACACCTCAAACGTTTATTAATAATGAACGTGTTGGGGGATATGACGAGCTTCGGGAGCATTTCGATAAGGGCGAGGCAGGTCAGACAGGGACAACCTACACGCCGGTTATTGCTATTTTTTCTGTGGCTGCCCTGCTGTCTCTGGCATTTCAGTTCGCTGTTTCAGGCGATTTCATCTCGATAAGAACCCTGATGCTGTTTATTGCCTTTTCCATGACACTGCTCGCGGTACAAAAGCTTCAGGATTTGTATAGCTTTACTAACTCATTTATCACCTATGACCTATTGGCGATGAAGTGGTTGCGCTATGGCTACATCTATCCATTTATCGAGGCTTACGCAGGAATTGGAATGGTCGCGCAGTTGCCCGCTCTCGCTGTTGCACCATTCTCTTTATTCATCGGAACGGTTGGTGCTATATCCGTTTTTAAAGCGGTTTATGTTGATAAGCGTGAACTAAAATGTGCCTGTGTAGGCGGTGACAGTAATGTCCCGCTGGGATTTGTATCGCTATCTGAAAACCTGTTTATGATTGTTGGCGCGTTAATTATGTTGCTGTTGTAATAACGCTGGTCTTTTCGGCGCGCCTCTGAATTCATGCTCAGAGGCTGCCGAATAACGCTTAGACCTCAAACAGCCACTCACTTATTTTGCCGTTGACCAGTGCAAGTGTGCTATTTTCCACTTTCCATTACGCTTCGTCAGAATCGCTGTTTCAT
The DNA here is from genome assembly GCF_003429285.1 of Salinimonas sediminis. Lineage (NCBI taxonomy): Bacteria > Pseudomonadati > Pseudomonadota > Gammaproteobacteria > Alteromonadales > Alteromonadaceae > Salinimonas > Salinimonas sediminis. Next base: position 2,275,302 of record NZ_CP031769.1, on the reverse strand, counting down.
ACGAGCGGTAGGTTTTACCCGACTCCGTGGTGTTTTTAGACACCGAGAGTGATGTGGCTGAATCGCCATACTCTGTCACCTTGTGCTCCCGAAGCTCTGAAGACAACGTGCCGACAAACTTCATATCAGACAGCATATGATGAGACGCGTATTCCTGAGCGCTGCGCTCGATACCACCACCTTCAACAATTATGACGTTATCTGATAGCAATGATTTCGCTGTGACTTCATTCTGCTCTCGCAAGGCTTTATGAAAAGCCAATACGACCTGGCCCGGCACGGTCTCGCTGCCTGATAGTTTAGACTGGTGCTCATCGGGTTTGTTGCCATGGGCGAAAAGGGATGGTGAGGCGGCTGCTAAGATGAATGCCACTAACAGATTTCGCATTATTATTTTCCTAATTAAACTGGGGCCCAACCACACTGGTTAATACCGAAGTAATTAACAGCAGTGCGGAGGCTAAAACTATTTCAATATTTATGGAGCGTTTCAGTTGCGCTTTGTCGTCGGCATCCTCCATTGCGGGCACCAGAATAAAGCGGTGACGTGCAGCAAGTAATAGCAATAAACCTACTACTAACATCTTGCCCAAAAAGATAAGACCATACTGAGATTGAATCAGATCTCCTGGTGACGTAAATAGCTTTATCGCCATGTAGACACCAATAAGGAGTAGTGTGGTCACGAGGAACCCTGCCATCCTGCCAAAGTCAGTCATGATACTTTTTGTGTCCTCTACCGAGAAGCTCTTACATGACATTCTCAGCGGTAACAAAGCGCCAAACCACCAACCCATAATAGCGACGTGCGTTGCCAAAATGAGTTTATCGATGAGTCCTTTTTCTGCAATGTGTCCGATAAGCGTAAAACTATACAGGCCGTATATTATCAGTACAGACAGCATCGCTCTAACAGCAACAAAGTTGACTCGCTTGACTAACGCCAGAAGCAATGGAGGTATCGCCAGTGCAGACATCAGCATTCTGACCAGAGTGACATCTCCCACAGGAGAGTCCCACATTACTTCAAGCATTATGGGGTCAAAGGCCCCTTGCAGACCATTTTCAGAAAATGCGCCGGTTTTGGCAAAAAACCACAGCGCAGAAGCGAAAAAAGAGAGCGCTAGTAAAGGCACCACGTGATATACAACATTTTTGCAAAAAGCGCGGTTTTGGGCTGGCCTGTGCATAAAGAAAGCAAAACCGACTACACTGGCAAAACCTACGTAGAATACGGCTTTAGAAACAACAATGGCTGCATTCCAAAGAATTAATTCCATAGGTTTCGCTTAGTGAACCATGAAAGAGAATGTCGCTTTCATTTTATGGCCGTCCCCGCCCATTGCTATCCACTCAACAGTGTAAGTATCTGGTTTCAAAACAGGTAATTGCCAGGTGTAAGCAGCCTGCTTTCCTGATGCTGGTGTGAAAGCAAAGTCGACCTCACCGGCCTCATTGCCCGTAATGCTTACTTTCATTAATCGCAATGGTTTGGAATAGGTTAACGTCAGTTGCTCAGGGGCACTCATCAACATTGCATTGTCTGATGGTGAGCTGCTTTCAAGCATCACATCACCGTGAGCAATCGCCCCTGCACTGAACATGAGCATAAGGGCTAACCCAATTTTAAGAATGTTTTGCATATCTACCTCTTCTCTATTTATTGCTCTTTAGTCCACTGTCTTGTGGACTAAAATCTAGCGATAGGTGCGAGTATTTTCTCGGTATCACCACCGTTTAATCCCCACCCTGACTAGGGTACGCAAATTTTATCACTATTTCTTCCTGTTTTTAAAGATATGGCAGCCCCGTCGCTTCAACTTAGTCAACAGTGGTTTTGCGTGAAAAGCATGCTGGAATTTTTCACTTGGATAAATAGAGGCTTCAAATACTAAATTACAACCTTATTACAGTTGGAATTTGAAATTCGTTATCGATTTTTTGAGATCTGTTTTGATAGTTTTGCGTATATGAACAAAAGTTCATATAAGTGTTGAAAGCAGAAAATCTGTCTCTATACTTTAAACTACATCGTTAATATAACGCTACGAAAATCAGAGGAGTAGGCTTCCTACCCATGAGTATAAAGATTCTTTTCACATGTATTGTCATTTCCCTGGCAGCGCTAGCGTTGCCGGTAAGTGCGTGTGATGAAGAATCAGGTCAACAGACCGTCTCGGTGGAAATGTTACTACAAAAGGCCAGTCATGCAGATAAGCATACCATCGGGGTAACAAATAAACCGCTGTCAGAGAAAAAAGCACATATGCACACGTCGCGTAAAGGCAGTTCAGATTGTTGCGAGGACGGTTGCCTATGTTTTATGACAAATTGTCAGCATGGCTCAGCGTCGATTTATTCTTCACAAGACGAATTAGCGGTAAAATATTCAGAGCAATATGAGTTTATTGCTCTGTCCGTTCCTGTAAGCATTTCTACACCTCCATATCGACCACCAATAACCTGACCTTCGGATATCTCCAGCAAGATATTTTTCTAAGGTTGAAGCTTATCAGCCTGCGTACATTCACTTTTGAAGGTTAACTTTATGAGTAATTCATTTAATGATGGTCGTCGCAGATTCGTGCTTGGCGCAATGACTGCGAGCGCAGCGACGGCCCTGACTAACGTCAGTCCACTCTGGGCTGCGCCAGCAGGACGTCACTTTAAAGACCAGGTACTGACCGGTGACATCAAACACCTGACAATTTCTGAGGCCAATTTAGCCATAGGCTCACAAACCGGTTTACCGCTCACTATAAATGGCCAGATGCCGGGGCCGTTAATAAGGCTAAAGGAAGGTCAACGTGCTCAACTGAATGTCACTAACCAGTTGGAGCAGGACACTTCAATACACTGGCACGGCATTATTTTGCCCGCTGGAATGGATGGTGTGCCAGGCGTTTCGTTTGCCGGGATCAAGCCCGGTCAAACATTTAATTATGCATTTGATGTAGAGCAAAACGGAACGTACTGGTATCACAGTCATTCCGGTCTTCAGGAGCAGCGGGGCCACCTAGGTCCGCTGATTGTTGAGCCTGCCGATGGCGATATCGGCGCGGATCGGGAACACACTATCATCCTCAGCGACTGGACCTTCGCAGACCCTCACGATGTGATGAGAAAACTGAAAGTGGCTGAGGGTTATTACAATTATCAAAAGCGAACTATCTTCGACACATTGAAAGATGTTGAGAAAAAAGGACTTGCCGAGACATGGAAGGAGCGCGCCATGTGGGGCGCGATGCGCATGAGTCCTCGTGATATCGCGGATGTGACGGGCAGCACCTACACCTACCTTATGAATGGCCGTACCCCAGAGGATAACTGGCAGGCTCTGTTTAATGTTGGTGAGAAAGTTCGTTTGCGGATCATCAACGGCTCTGCAATGACCTATTTTGATTTTCGTATTCCAGGACTGGAGATGACAGTAGTTGCCGCTGACGGTCAGCCGGTTAAGCCGGTCAATGTGGATGAATTCCGAATTGCAGTAGCAGAAACGTACGATGTCATTGTCCAACCACAAGAGCGAAAGGCTTATACCTTCTTCGCCGAGAGCTTTGACAGAAGCGGCTATACTCGTGGCACGCTCACACCATCCTTAGGTCTGACCGCAGCGGTGCCTCCACAACGGACCATCACCGAGCGCGGCATGGCTGCGATGGGAATGGACATGTCGGGAATGGATGGTATGGACATGCAACAGTCTGGAGACATGAAAAAGGGTATGGCTTCTTCAGAAATGGACATGAAGAAGATGGGCCAGCATGGCGAGCATACCATGCACAGGGACATGATGAAGGGCGATATGAAATCTTCACGAGTTCTGCCAGTAGAAAAGATAGACATTGTCCATAGTGAAGAGGGCCACGGGCCAGGTGCCGCCATGATCGCACAAAATCCACGACCGCGTTTAGACGAGCCGGGCATAGGTCTCGAAAACAGCCCTCATCGTGTGTTGGTTTATGCTGATCTGGTAGGTGAGCATGCATGGCCTGACGAGCGGGAGCCTGAGCGCCAAATCGAGCTTCATTTAACCGGCAACATGGAACGGTACATGTGGTCGTTTGATGGCAAGAAGTTCAGTGAAGTAGATGGGTATGTCCGTTTTAACTACGGAGAGCGGCTTCGTCTGATTCTGGTTAACGACACTATGATGGATCATCCCATTCATTTGCACGGTATGTGGATGGAACTGGAAAACGGCCAGTATCCGAGGCCCAGAAAACACACTATAAGCCTCAAGCCCGGTGAGAAAGTATCGTTGCAAATCAGCGCAGATGCTCCCGGGGAGTGGGCCTTTCATTGTCACCTGCTTTACCACATGGAAGCAGGAATGTTTCGTGTTGTTCAGGTCGCATAGGAGATGAATATGAAACAGGTATTAGCAGCAGGGCTTATAGTCTCTACTCTTGGTTTTAGTGACACCGCTCTGGCTCAATCAAAAGACAACTGGCCATCTCCCATTCCGGATGAAAATTTTGGGCAGGTACTGTTTGATCGACTTGAGTATACCCGTAATGATGAGCAACAAAACATAGCTGTATGGGACATGCAGGCTTGGTACGGCGGCGATTATCATCGACTCGTGTTTAAAAGCGAAGGCGAAAATACACAAAACGATGGAATGCCGACGGATTTGGAACGCGCCGAAGTACTGTATGGCTATCTGGTCTCTGCATTCTGGTCTGTGCAGGTTGGTTTGGGAACGAAAGGCGAACTGGCATCAGATGCTGACATGGAAAACTATGCAGTGATCAGTTATCAGGGGTTAGCCCCCTATTGGTTTGAAATGGAAAACTCACTTCGTATTAACGAAGACGGTGACATGCAATTTATCAATGAAACCGAGTATGACTGGCAGTTAAGTCAGGTTTCCTATCTGCAACCACGCCTGGAAATTGTTGCGAACCTCACCGAATCGGAAAAATATAACCGTCAAAGTGGGCTGAGTAATATTCGTATCGGCTTACGCTACCGTCACGAGATTACACGGGAAATAGCGCCCTATGTCGGCGTTTATTACAGCGAAGCCTTAGGTAATACGGCTGATGCGTTAAATGCAGATGGCGAGCCAACCAGTGAGACTGGTGTCGTGTTAGGTGCAAGAATTTGGTTTTAAGTGGTCTACGCTAGAAGGGAAATAACCGGCATTGCATTGCCGGTTATTTCTTCATGTAACACCGTTGAACTTCTATTTTGCTGGGCAAATTTTTCCGTGACCGCAGCAAACTACTTCTGCGACTGCTTTGGTTCAGATGACACAAGGGGTAACCAACAATGAATGATCACGAGCATTCAAGCAATAAAGATTCGTTAAGTCTCTGGGGCGCGGTGTCAATGGGAACCGGTGTGATGATTGGTGCAGGTATATTTGCCTTAACCGGTCAAATTGCTGAACTGGCTGGCACATGGTTTCCTTTTGCGTTTCTTGTAGCAGCAATAATCACAGGGTTTAGCTCATACAGTTACGTCAAAATGGCACAAAAATACCCCTCAGCAGGTGGTATAGCTATGTTCTTACAAAAAGCCTATGGCAGAGGATTAATGACCGGTGCCTGTGCTTTGCTGATGTTTTTTTCCATGGTTATCAATGAAAGTCTGGTTGCCCGTACTTTTGGCACCTATGTCCTGCAATTGGTCGACTCCCAGGAAGTTGAGTGGCTCATTCCCGCTCTTGGCGTGAGTCTTCTTATTGTTGCATTCATTGTCAATATTCTAAGCAACCAATTCATTCAGACGCTTTCATTCATTATGGCCTTTATAAAAATCGCAGGGCTAGCGATTTTGGCAATAGGTGGGCTTTGGGCAACCGGTTTGTCGTTTGAAAGTGTATCGGCTCAACCGCAGGAAACCAGCGCAACAGGATTTCTAGGAGCAGTGGCACTGGGTATTTTGGGCTACAAAGGATTCACGACAATCACTAACAGCGGCGGAGAGCTAAAACAACCGGAAAAAAATGTAGGAAGGGCCATAATCATTTCTATTTCGATCTGTGTGGTCCTTTATGTTTTTGTGGCGGTTGCAGTAGGTGCAAACCTATCAATTGACGAAATCATAAAGGCAAAAGACTACTCTCTTGCTGAAGCATCACGACCCGCCTTCGGTCAGTATGGCGCATGGTTCACTATAGCGTTTGCTATCATAGCCACATCTTCTGGCGTCGTTGCGAGCGTATTTGCAGTTTCTCGCATGCTATCAATGCTTACATCGATGCAGCTTGTGCCTCACCGCCATTTTTCATTACCGGGAGATGTAAGAAGACATTCCCTAATTTATACGTTGGCAATCGCGATATTTCTGACCATATTCTTTGATTTAAGCCGTATAGCCTCGATCGGAGTCGTTTTTTATCTCGTAATGGATATTTTCATCCATTGGGGGGTATTTAAGCATTTACGCGATGAAGTGCACGCTAAAGCCTGGGTGTTAGTGAGCGCAATTATTCTGGATATTGTTGTACTTTTTTCATTTTTGTGGGTGAAAGCAAAGTCAGATATCTTCATTGTATGGGTTTCTGTGGCCGGACTTCTTATTGTATTCGCGGCTGAGAAATGGTTTCTAAAACTACATGTGTATGAAGAACATGACAAAAATTATAACTGATGTGAGTCATTGAGTTGGAAGGTTAGCAGATTTCTAATAAGGATAAGTTTTCCTTTTAATAGAAAGTTATGCTTTTTTGCGGCTAATCTTTTCCTTCAGGACATCAGGACATCAGGACATCAGGACATCAGGACATCGGGGCATCACTCTTTAGCCTTGATGTCCTTTCCTCCTGAACTAGCCCCTACCGATTAAGGATGGAAAACTCACTTCGTATTAACGAAGACGGTGGCATGCAGTTTATCAATGAAACCGAGTATGAATGGCAGTTAAGTCAGGTTTCCTGTCTGTAACCACGCCTGGAAGTTGTAGCGAACCTCACTGACTCGGAAAAATACAACCGTCAAAGCGGGCTGAGTAACATTCGTATCGGCTTGTGTTACCGCCATGAGATTACACGGGAAACAGCGCTCTATGTCGGCGTTTATTACAGCAAAGCCTTGGCTAAAGTGGCTAACGCGTTAAAAGCTGATGGCGAGTCAACCAGTGAAACTGGCGTGGTAATCGGAGCCAGGATCTAGTCCTGAGAGGGCTAGGCCAGAACGGAAGTAACCGGCATTTTATTGCCGGTTATTTCTTCACGTGGCACCCTTTAACCGCCTTGTTGCAGCTTCATTTTACCCATTATTTCAGTAAACTCTTGCCCTTGCTTCTGTGACTCAGATGGTTGCTTACAGACCTGTTTATCCGTACTTGGCTGATTGAGTAATTGCGTGGCTTTCTGCAGTCCGTTTTCTGTATTGCTGGTGATCATAGTGCCTCACTGTTTACTTAAAAGCATAAAAGAGCAAATACTGTTCCGGACTTAATATTTCAAAAGCGGTGCATTTATTTAGTCATGAATTCTGAAGCTGCATATTATAAATTTTGGCAATAAACCAACCCAATATACCGGCCAGAAACGCCCAAAGAACGCCTCCTATCAATACACCCAATACCGACATGTGCCACCTCATGGCTTGCCAGTCTGTGTGTAACATTTTGCCTGTCATATCAGACATCATGTTCGGTAACGCCATGACGAATAAGGAACACACAATCCAAATAATCGCAAACGCTGCCGCACAAGCTATGGCAAAGGCATTTTCTTGAATTTTCATCATCTATCTCCTTTGACTGGGCTACCCTATGTTGATTACGAGAGAGCATATAGCGCATTGAGTTCATTTACGTTTATTGTGGGATCCCGGCGGCACTGCATGACAACTCCACGCTTTGTGTGTTGAATTGTCTTTGATATTCTGGTCGACAAATTGATAGTAACCTTCTTTCGTGCGTGTCCACCAATCATTGTGAAGGTCGGCACCATGCCTTCGAATGACTTCTTCAATACCATCCAAATTTATATGTGTCGCATCATATGCCAAGTGAATAACACCCTCTTTGATGTTGTAACTCACATCATCGATGCCAAAGAGCTTATCAACTTCTCCAATTAGGGCATCGCAATTTGCCTCATTGACATTGCTGAGCCGTAAATTGCGAATGACTAAATTAGCTTCTCTGACACCTACTCTGTGATCTAAATCACTCATGGTCTCCCCCTAAAGTGTTAGTTTGACTTTTTTCTGACATAGGCGAATGATTGTCCTCCATTTTTGACATCATCATTTCCATCATTTTGAGATGCTTTTCTGCCATATTAACCTGGGTTTGCATGGGTTGTTTTTTCATTTTCTCATGCATCATATGCATCATTCCCATTATGGATTGCATATGGCTTTTCATCATCTCACGCTGCTTAACGGGGTCCTTTTCTTCTTTGATAGCATGAACTTCTTCCTTCATCGCTTTCATTTTCGCATGCATCATATGCATATCTTTGCCAGACATATTCATTCCCATTTGCATGTCTTGCTTGTCTGAGCCCTGGTGCTCATGCCCTTTCATGCTTTGCGCTGGTGCAGTTGCCGCCATTAGTAATGACGTTGAAAAAATGATTGATTTAGTGAGTTTTTTCATGGTTTTCACCTTTTAATTTAACGTTCAGGTTTGGGATCCAGCGTGGTGTCGTGTTGATATAATTCACATACTCCTCGCCAAATTCAGAAATAGCTAAAGCTTCTTCATGCTTAGCCAGCTGTACATACACAACAACTAAAATAGGGAACATGACCAATGTGGGAATGGTTGGCCATTGCAACAAAAAGCCAAACATGATCAGAATGAAGGCTACATATTGAGGATGGCGACAACGCGCATACCATCCAGCTTTAGCTAACTGATGGTTCTTCTGGGCGTGGTGCAGTACATTCCACGCTGAAGACAACATAAAGAAGCCTGCAACAATAAACACCATACTGGTGATATGAAACGGGTCCCAATGGGCATCACCGTCAAAACCAAAGAAGGTGTGTAACAGGTGTCCGTTTTCGTGCGCGAAGAAGTTCACCTTCGGGTAGGTATCAGTAAGCCACCCTGACAAGAAATAGATAGTTAATGGAAATCCGTACATTTCGGTAAAGAGGGCCACAACAAAAGCAGAAAAAATGCCCAGACTTCGCCAATCGGTGGACGTTTTGGGCTTCACAAAACTAAATGCAAAAAAGATAAAAATAGCTGAGTTCAGTATCACCATTGACCATTGACCATAAGCCATAATCGTATGTGTCATTCATCACCATCGTCCTTTTTATGCATTTCCTTGCGGCCTTCTTCTACCCCTTCAATGTATCCATCACGATAAGCCGCGTTCTTATCACTCAATTCCTGAAAACTCTGCCGCCTGTTTTCACTGTCCGGAGAATGTTCGTGGTCGTGACCATGTTTACCATGGCTACGGTGCATGAAGATGTGCATGAACGGGCACAGCAGTAATATCAGATAAGGAAGAAACTGAAGGACATGATGACCATGTTCGAAGATTAAAAAATAAGTAGCGGCAGCGATAATCGCTAGTGCCGTCCAACCCGTGGGGGTCGACCAAAATCGGGGGTGACTGTTTTTCATGACTCCTCCTTTACCACCGTTAGAACACCACGATACATCTGCATCTGGCAGTGAAAGACGTGTTCGCCCTGTGGAATGCTTGAGAGGTGTATTTGTGTTACACCATTAAGCTTTAATTACTCACTAATATCTAACGTAGGGATCAGTAAAATCTCAGAGCAGGGAGATTCGTCCTTCCGCAAAAACTTCAATGTAACCGACTGGTTGGCGTTTACCTGAATTGCAGCAGGTGAGTACACACCATTTTTTACTTCTATGAGTACTTCATTGCTGTCAGTTATTGTTTGCTCAGGCTTGTATAGCCAAAACCATCAAATAATCAGTGCGATCACCGCAAGTCCGACAATATTAATCATCATCATAAGAAATCTCCTTAGTGGTCTTTTGCCTTGAATAGGCGAAGCCGATTCGCATTCGACACCACCGTCAACGAAGAAAATGCCATAGCCGCACCAGCAATAACCGGGCTTAACAACACACCGAAAAATGGATAGAGCGCGCCAGCCGCGAAAGGTATGCCTGCTACGTTATGAACAAAGGCACCAAACAGGTTTTGCTTAATGTTGCGCAACGTAGCCTTACTAACAGCTATTGCATCTGCCAGGCCATGAAGCGAACCGCGCATTAAGGTGATATCTGCACTTTCAATCGCTACGTCTGTTCCTGTACCGATGGCAAAGCCAACATCAGCTAGCGCAAGTGCAGGGGCATCATTAATTCCATCGCCAGTCATGCCCACTACTTCTCCTTGCTCCTGTAGTTCCTGCACTTTGTTGGCTTTTTCTTCGGGCAATACATCAGCAAAAAATTCGCTTATCCCCGCTTTATTTGCAACGGCAGCGGCAGTTTCCTTATTATCCCCCGTTAACATGATGACCCGGGTCCCATTGGCTTGCAGGCGTTTGATGGCAGAGACAGAGTCTGATTTTATCGGGTCGGCAACCGCTATGATGGCAGTCAGTTGTCCATCTACAGCAAAATACATCGGAGTCTTAGCTTCTTTGGCCAGTGTTTGTGCTTTCTCGGAGTATTCACCAATGCCCACCTCGTTTTTAGCCATGAGCTTACTATTACCAAACAGTAAAGCCTTCCCTTCACAACTGGCTTCAACACCCATCCCGGTAGTTGCGTTAAATCCCTCAATTTTAAGCAGCTCAACGTCCTGGTCGAGGGCACTTTCTACTATCGCTTGAACTTGATGCTGTGAGCGATTTGCATCACCTGCATATCTGGTCACTAGATGGTGAGCATCATGTTGCGACAGTTCACGTTGTTAGTCAGTTTGAGTCGAAAGCTGAGTACCTTGAACTAAAAGAAAGTGTATCCAACGCGCTGCAAGAGTTTGAGTTATCGCATACCACTATTGAAATTGAGCTAACCAGCGAAGAATGTCGGGATGCTGATTAATTCGATGATGAAGCACTAATTTATGGGGGCTGGTATCACTTTAGCCCCTAAAGCGTTAGCTCTTACATCCATTGCGTTTGCAAGTAACAGGTGAAGTAGTGTTGCTCCAGTGTGAAGGATGTTCGTTTGTATTTTCGCCGCACCCTGTTTTGCCACCTTTTTGACCTTTATGAACAACGCTTTCTCCGGAATTTGGTGGTGTGTGTCTTACAGCCATATTATTTTCCTTAATTTAATATGCCACTATTGGCACATTTAGCTTAGGATAATTCTTTTTTTTGTAAAGGAAGAAGGCGCAATTATTAGAATAATGTCGGATATTCTCATATCCATCGAATTTAGTGGCGCGATTCAAAAAAGCTTCCCAATGAAGAGGGGCATTTTTCGATTAACGTAAAAAGATATATTAGGCATTTACAAAATCAACAATAAGATAATTAAATTAGCAAAACGTCGATTATTTTATGGGCGCTTTGTGGTTGCTAGGATAGAGAGTGGCTATTAACTTCTGTCATTTATCTTCATCTCGTTTGTGGTTATCAATACCGATATTTGATAGCGCCCACCCAACGATAGACAGGACTAATGCAGTACCCATTGCAATAAGAAAACCTGTAAGCATGACAGATTACCTCAATTTCAGAATTTATAATGCGCACTTGGGGCCAGAATTTCATGAGCTCTCGTTAAGCTTATATCAACTAAAACGTGAACTACAGATGCGCCCAAATTTATTAATAACTATAGTACGATTTCCAAGTAATAAAGTTGCATACTGATGCAGCAAGGCCTATTCTCACTTAACGTAGATATATGGGCGGTTTATGCATGGCCTCAAAAGGCGGCGGGTTTTCCGAAACGCAATTTGCAAAGTGGATTAAGGAAGGCAGAGGTCAAGGGCTGAATTCTGATTACAAACCTTGGTTAACGGTTAGAGATTTGCCTTCTCTAGGAAGGGTACACCGTGTATTTGGTCACAAGTCCAAACGTACCCACCATTTGCTATCAGATCTTGAGCTTTCCGTATTCCTGATGCTGGAATGGCACAACAAAATTACTCAAATACGTGAGCAATTCCCACTGGAGCGCGATACCACGCGCCAGTTAGCGGGAGCAGCTGGCATTAAACACCCTAACGTCGCTGGCGTTGATCAGTATATGTCTTCAGACTTTCTGGTTGATTCAGTAAATGAAAGCGAGCCTAGATTCGTATTGCAGGTAAAATACGCTTCAGCTCTGCAAGACTCCAGAACGGTTGAGAAACTGGAGCTTGAGCGTCGATATTGGTAGGAGAAAGAGTTGCCGTGGTATCTAATAACTGAGAAAGATATACCCGCGGTAGTGACAAAGAATATCAATTGGCTTTATCCAGCCCAACGTATAGAAGAAAATGCAGAACTGGAGCTTCAGCAAATTGAGTTCTATGCGCATCATTTCGCAAAGAGCCCAAACAAAGCAATTTTAGCAATCTGCAAAGAACTTGATGCTGCGTACGATTTGCCACTGGGTGAATCACTCTATGAGGTCAGACAACTGTTAGCCAAGCGCTACTTCACTTTTGATATTTTTAAACCCACAACCAAACTCAAAGCCAGAGATTTACAGGCCGCAGATGTTGGCTTAATCCGGGAGGTGTATCTTGTTTCGAATCAATGAAGTGTTGAAATTCGGTGAACAACGTTTCCGTGTGCTGCAACCACTGGGCGAGTATCTGGTTTGGATCGATATTGACGATGGCTCAGCCTTTCCTGAGATAGCGTCAGTAAGTGACTTGTCAGAAGCCATTGAACAGGAAAATCTCGATCGCATTGATGATCCCTATAAGGAACTGGCTTTCGAGTCACCTAAAGAGGGCACTATGGCCAGAACCAAGCGGGACAGCAATTATCATCTGATCAAACCATTACTAGGCCTGCCTGACTTTTATGAACCCAAAAGCCGCGGTGCTGCCATCAAAAGCATTCTTTCTGAGAAAGGCTCGACTAAACAAACCCTTTATCGGCTTGCCAGGCGTTATTGGCAACGAGGGCAGACTCCAAACGCCTTACTCCCCGACTACAAGAACTCTGGTGGTAAAGGTAAAAGGCGAATCGCCAAAGACAAAAAACTGGGTCGCCCACGCAAATACACCCCAGGTGTCGGTGCTAAGGTAGATGAGTTTGTTGAGCGCCTGTTTCGTATAGCCATCGACCGCTACCTGTTAAAGGACAAAGGGCACTCCTTCCCTTATGCTCACCGTCGCTTCAATACAATGTACCTGAACTATTTCCCAGATACTCCTGAAGAGGAACTGCCCAGCAACTGGCAAATGATGCATTTTTATAAGCGTGAGTACCTTCAGGCAGAAAAACTCAAAAAGCGCATTTCAGCCAATGAGTACAACAAAGATGTCCGGCCTCTGCACAGCACGGCAAATACTCAGGTACTTGGGCCGGGTAGCCGATACGAGATAGATGCGACCATTGCCGACGTGTATGTCGTTTCCGATAGTGAGCGGGGCAATATCGTTGGTCGCCCGGTAGTATACATGGTGATCGATGTATTCAGTCGGATGGTAGCCGGTTTCTATATTGGCTTCGAAAGTGCTTCTTATGTCGCCGCAATGCAAGCCTTGTATATGGCTGTGACAGACAAAACAGGTTACTGCAAGGAACTCGGATTCGACGTAGAGTCTGAACACTGGCCCAGTGTTGGACTACCGGATGCAATTCTTGCAGATCGTGGCGAACTGTTGGGGCATCAAATAGAAAATCTAGAAAGTAATTTTGCTGTTCGAATAGAAAACACCCCTCCCTATAGAGGCGACGCTAAGGGCATTGTAGAGCGCAACTTTAAGACGGTTCAGGCTTCATTTGGATCTTTTGTACCGGGTTATGTCACCGGAAACCGGGTTAAAAAACGAGGGGGGAAGGATTATCGGCTAGATGCTAAACTTTCGGTGAAAGACTTTGCGCAAACTATCCTCTCCTCGGTGCTCTATCACAATCAGTTTGCCGTACTCGAGAAGTACGACAGAGATTCCGACATGCCTACGAATCTGCCGACAACTCCAGTCCATTTATGGAATTGGGGGCTTCAGCATAGAACTGGCCGCCTACATCACGCCGAGCCAGACGCATTGCGGGTTGCCCTGTTACCCAGAAAAAAGGCGAGCATTTCCGAATTGGGAGCCTGCTTGTTTGGCCTCTACTACACTTCTTCTGAATTTCTGCAACTGGGCTGGACGCATCGCGGCAGAGCAGTAAAGCGACCAGCAACGCTGGAAGCCGCCTACGACCCATTGGTTGCCGACCAAATTTACCTCTTCCCCGAGAAAGGTAGCAACAAATATTGGATCTGCAACCTGGCTGACCGCTCCCGGGAGTTTCGGGGAGCGTCGTTCTGGGACGTCTGGCAGGCCAGAGATGAACAAAAGAAAACAACCGGCAAAGCAAAAGTGCAATCTGGAGCCAAAAAACGGCAACACGAAGAGTTTGTGATCGACAAAATCAGTCATGCAACCAAGGTGGCCCCGGATACTTCCGGCATTCCCAATGCACAGCGAGTCAGAACGATCAATGAAAACAAACGTCAGGAAAAAGCCAAAGAAAGAGCAGAAAGGGCGCGACGCCCAGATGCCGATCCTAATGAGCGCCCAGGCAAAGTGATTCACCTTTCCGACCCCGAGTCAGATCTGGATTATCCGGATTATGTGGATGAGTTGTTTGGAGACGATGACTGATGCCTTTACCTGAAAATTATGTTGAGGCCGTATATGCCGACCCTGGGCTTGAGCGCTATCGCGGTAATCCATTAATTGAGGCCTTACCGCCAATAATGGATCTGCAGGCCCTCAAGGTAAAACTCACCGGAAAAGTAGAGTTTAATCCACAGGATTGTTTCGGAGAGGGACATCTTCGTGCTCACCAAATCAGTGCATTGCTTGATGATTTCTTTCAGCCTCTCTCCATCCACAAACAATTAGAAGAGAAAATTTCCGTCATGATCCGGGGCGGTTATGTGGGACGCAATATCGCTGACGGTTCGTTGAACAAGAAAATGCAGGAAGGCTACCAACGAATCATGTCAGGCGTTGCAAGTGATTTCAGGTTTTCACAAACCAATTCCACAGCCAAGAGCCTGTCACTGATTGGTTGTTCCGGCAGTGGTAAAAGTTCGACTATTAACCGAATATTGGCAACCTATCCACAAGCCATCTATCACCATGACTACAATGCCATTCAGCTACCCTACCTGAGGATAGAATGCCCCTCCGACGGCTCACTTAAAAGCTTGTGCCTGAACTTCTTCCGTGAGGTCGATCGCACCCTGCACACAGGGTATGAGGAAAAGTATGCCCGTAAGCGTCACAGCACCGAAGTGCTGCTCTCTCTAATGGGTCAGGTGGCAACACAACGGGCGGTCGGCGTATTGGTTATCGACGAAATTCAACGCCTGACACTGAAGCGATCCATCAGTAAAGAAGCCATGCTGGAATTTTTTGTGGCGCTGGTAAATGTTATCGGTGTACCCGTGGTAATGGTGGGAACCCCAAAAGCCAGGCCCATATTCGAAATGGAATTGCAGGCCGGTCGGCGCAGTGCCGGTTTTGGCTCATTGTTCTGGCAGCCGATGAAACCGGGGCCGGTCAGAATGAACCCAAAAACAGGTGAGCCAAGAAAAACAGAATGGCAGGCCTTTACTAACAAGCTCTGGCAATATCAATGGCTGACTAACCGGGATGAAATACTGAGCGATGAAATCCGCGACTGCTGGTTCGATTTGTCACAGGGTGTACTGGATATTGTCGTCAAGCTGTTTGTACTTGCACAGATGCGGGCTATATCCACAGGGCTTGAACGAATTACCGTTAAACTGCTTCGTACCGTTTACCAGCAGGAGTTGAAGCCGGTGCACCCAATGCTTGATGCTCTGCGCAGAGACGACCCGGAACTGATCGTTAAATATTCAGATTTACAGTTGCCCGATATGGACAAACGCCTGCTTGAGTTAAGGCAGGTGATTGATGAGCGGCAGGCCGAAAAAGAGCGCATCCCGGCCTTTGGCAGTAATGAAAAAGCAATGCGTCTTTATACCATGCTGCAAGGAATGGGGTGCGAATCCAGATTACTGGAGCCGCTGATCGAAAATGCTTTCCAACAGCACCCTGATCTCTCATTGCCCGAACTGAGCAGGATCATACTGGACTGGTATTCCAATCCACCCAGAACCACCAAACCGAAGACAGCAAACGTCAAATCAACCAGCTGGCATACACTGCCCTCAGACGATCTGCGGTTCAAATTTTCACAGGCAGAGAAAGGCCGATTTTATCACGAACTGCAATATGGCAAGGAACTGTTTGATGTACCTAATTGGCTGAAAGAAGTGGGCTGATATGCTGGGCTTTCCCCTGCCTTACCACGATGAACTGCTTTACAGCACCATCGCAAGGCATGGGGTTCATAGCGGTATCGTCTCACCAAAAGAGCTATTGCAGGATGTTTATGGTGATACCAGAGTTATCGCAACATCTGATCTGCCAGGGCATTTGAATCGCATTGCAGCACTTTACCCAGAGAAAAACGGCATAACAGCGAGTGATTTGCTATACCAAAATACCCTCTTTCCTTTGTATGCGTTCTTCATGGGCGAGGCCCGGCGCAAAGCACTTGTCCAAGAACTTACTTCAGATGGTAAGAGCGCCGTTCATTTAAAATCAGGCGCAGCGGCTTGGCGTGTTAAGCAACCTGAATACCTACGATATTGCCCTGGGTGCATTAAACAGCAAGAGCATGCACTTGGGGAGTGCTACTGGCGGCGGGATTGGCAGGTGGCTGGCGCAGACAGTTGCCCTATCCATGGGAGCCTTATTGACTCAGACATTCATCGTCACGATGTTCACCGCCACCAGTATACTCCCCTCAATGCAGAGACCAGCATACCGGCAGAGCAAAAGCCGGGTTGCTGGCAAAGCGATTTAATAGCGCAAAGCATACGTGAGCTTCTGAATCTTAAGCAGATTGCAGTGCCTGAACTTGTGCAATGGGGTTATTGGTATAAAAAGCTCGCAGCAGACCATCAGCTCAATCGCGGGAGCCAGGTACGCCATGAACAGGTAGAGCAAAAAGTCATCGCGTTTTGGGGAGTTGACTGGCTGACCGCGCAAAAACTCATGCCAGACAGCGGCGAGTCAAACTGGCTTCGGAATATGTTTCGCAAACACCGCAAAGCATTCAGTTATCTCGAGCATCTAATCGTCCTGCATGCCTTTCTGAAACCTGGATGGAAGATGGCCGATGTGATTACTTTTGTTGCACGACTCCAGCCGAAAGCTAAGACCTCAACCACCGCGCAGCAGGAAATAGATCAAACACGCTTGGAGGACTACCGCAGGCGGTGGCTGAACGCCCTAGAAAAACACGGAACCAAATTGGCCCGCCTCAACGGATACGGAGACGTGTACGCTTGGTTGTATCGTTATGACAAAACCTGGCTTATAGAAATCAATCAGGGCCACAGAATACCTCTATTGAGACACCGGCCTAAGGTGAGCTGGCGAAAGCGAGACGTGGATACAGTAAAAGCCCTGATGGCATTGCGCAACGAAAGCGAATGCATACTGGACGCTCCCCGGCTATCGAGGAACTGGTATCTGAATCAACTGAAGCACAGAGCTTCTTTAGAGAAGCATCTAGAACTACTGCCTTTGTGCAGTTTGTTTTTTGATCGATACTGTGAAAGTATATTCGAATACCAGATTAGAAGAATTAGCCGGGTTGTGATCAAAGCCGTTCTTGCCGGTGATGTGCTAAAACGTTGGCAGGTATTGAAGTGGTCTGGGTTAAGTGAGGAACGCTTAACCGAAGAGGCTAAAAATTTTCTCAAGGAGTTATTCGGGATTTGAATAGTAGCACCCGATTAAAAGGATTCAAAGACGATACCTGGATAAACGGTATCGGAGACTTTTTCTGTAGAAACGGTGGAAATCAGTGGGGAGTGAACCTCAGCATCTACCCAAGTAAGGAAAGCAGTAAAGACGCAATAACTTTATCGAACGCCCCTATTCTGATTCGAAAGAGAATCATCAATCCTACCAAAAATTACTACCTAAGAGGGGTGGAAAAATCCCACACAATATCCTCTACCAGTGATTGGTTAGTCGATGTAATCAGTAACTGTCCTGCTCGAGAAAGACCATTGCCGAAGGAAGCGAAGCAGTTGTGTTTTGTATTTCAATTATCGGATGGAATAACCGCATACCTACCTCAATTCGAACTCGCCCGAGCGCTTTTTTTTCATTATGGCTATCTCGCCCGATCATCGGTAGTGCACGACCTGCTAAACAACGAATATATTGTCGAATCCGATAAAGAAAACCAGAAAGCATTTGTTACAGTTTTGGATACTTTTTCTGGAAACTGGGAACAGTTTAATGATTTTAGTTTCAGGCGCATGCTCGCATGGTTGTTACTAGATGTGGAAGCACGCCATTCTTTCAACAGTATCGCACAGTATCAGTTGAACCATGGGTACACACAAGGGCAATATCGACGGTGGAATTTTCGGTTTGATCCACCTGATTTACAAGGTGTCACGTTAGATATGCGCGGAAACTTAGACGTTGATAGCCGAACTATGCTCATTTATGAGATCTCAAGTGTAAAGAATATCGCTGCTAATATCCCAGAGAGCGTGGACTTTTTCAGCACAAGATTTTTCACACAGACGCATGGCCAAGGTAGCGGTGTAGGGCGTGATACTGAGAGACCCGCAAGTCATAGTATTGATGACATCGAAGATAGCAGTCGAGAAAATAAGCCAGTAATGCTCAGTGCAAATGCAACTGTATTTGAATTCATAAAGGCAGTAGAAACATCTAAAATCAGTGAAAGACAAAAGTCGGCTGGCCGAGGTAGACAGGATGATAGCGAGCCTAATAAAGCCTCTCGTGATGTCAGTACCGAAGAGCAAGGCCCAGAGGGGAGCTTACCAAGCGCCGAATGGGATAATTTAGATGATCAAACTGACGATTTACATCTCTATTTGAACAAATTTGCCAGTTACTTTGAGATGTTAAAGCTGCTCGAAGAGAACCATGACTGTAAGATCACCCCATACCCGCTCAGGAAATTGCCAGCAATAGGTAAATGTAAAAAGCATATAATGGAAACCGACGGTAATCCGAGATGTATGTCTGTCACCCATGTTGCGGTCAGCAACAACGGCTACTACATGCTAGAAGTCGATACCTCAGATGCAAGTAAGGCTCTATCGACCAGATTGATCCGCGCCAGCGCAATAGGCAACATCGAACCCTATCTTTACGAAATAGAAAAGCACCTCATGAAGGCATCCCTTTCGTGGTCTAAGAAGTATTTGGATAAGCTTGTCGGCGAGAATAACCACTCTTGGGTTCCGCATCAAAAATCGAGAAG
Organism: Salinimonas sediminis; assembly: GCF_003429285.1. Taxonomy (NCBI): domain Bacteria; kingdom Pseudomonadati; phylum Pseudomonadota; class Gammaproteobacteria; order Alteromonadales; family Alteromonadaceae; genus Salinimonas; species Salinimonas sediminis. The sequence continues at coordinate 2,255,923 of NZ_CP031769.1, read as the reverse complement.
ATTAGGTGCGTTAATTTCAGTAGAAGTTGAGCTGTGGGCAAGTAGGGTATTCTCTGCGATCACGTAGTTATGGTCACATGCATTTGAGAAATCCAAATTATGCAGCTACGGCATCAAATCAATTTAAAAAAGCCTCATAACAACCGCAAATATCAAGGAGGGGTTCTACCCAGATTTTACGGACACATCCATAAGAAGGCATTCTATGCCTAGAAGGAGTGTCTATGACCAAACGAAGAAAGTATTCCCCAGAATTTAAACGCGAAGCCGTTTTACTGACCCAGCAGCTGGGTGTGAGTTGTCGCCAAATTGCACTGGATATTGGTGTTAATCCAAACCTATTGAATCGCTGGAAACGTGAAGCAGAGCAAAACAAAGACCAAGCATTTACAGGCCATGACAGTCCTCGCGATGAAGAGATGGCAAAGCTAAAAAGAGAGCTGACTAAAGTCAAAAAGGAACGCGATGTTATTGGCGAATACACATTACTACCAACCAGCAGCTTATGTCGCACCGTTTGACCATGTGTGGTGCACTTATTATCTGAGTTTGACGGAGACTGCTAATAAAATTATTGATTAGATATAAATCAATTGGATATTGTGTGGATTAAATAAAAATAGCGTGTAAGGAGTTGTTTTGGCAAGACTTGGAAGTTTAGCTCTCAATATTGAAGGAGACCTGGGAAGCGGTATTGTACTCTCACTTACTTCTCCCCCTAAAGACGATGTTGAATACTCGTACGATGGAAATGTACTTAGGTGTAAAAAAAACGTCCCTTATATTGTATGTTGTCTTAGGGAAAGGCTGGGGCGAGAAGAAACCTTGGAAAAGGGCAGAGCACTTGTTCAAATCGGTTTGGACATGCTCTCGATGAAAGGTACGGAAGACCTGGTTACAAAAAAAGTAGATGAAGAGTATATGTATTGGTGGACTGACGAAGGAGAGACGATCTTTTCGCTGGTTGATACTTCTACCTTATCCATGAAGTCTGAAGTAGCTGGCATTGTGGTCCGGGACAAAAATGGAAAAGTTGTACCAAGTCCTCCACCTATGGAACAACATCACTTAGGATTCCGATTTTTCAGATATTCTCAGGTGTCAGAAGATCTATTCGGAGCCTACAGAAATATGTACTTGGCGTTTGAACACCTTTTGTCATCAAAACATCCGAAAGGCAAGGAACTAGAAGTGCAATGGCTGTCACGAGCCCTTAATTTAGTTAGTATCTGACGAGTTAAACTTAGATTCGATAGCGAATGCAAGCGAAAAAAATTCGGTCGAATTCATCATCGATGAGGTTTACCGCAATGCTCGGCTTCCGTTGTTTCATGCCAAAAATGGAAAACTATTTTTTACTCCTGCCATTGAATTAGCTGATGAAGAGGCCACTTTAAATTCTTTAGCTTTGCTTTCTCAAATAGTTACCAAAATGGCGAGTAAGTGGTTTCGCACTAGGAGGATGGGTAGTTGGTTTAACGAGAAGATATTTGAAGAGCAATACCCAAAAATGTTTGAAAATGCGATTGGAGGGTTCTCAGCCTCAAGTGTCAATTGCGTAGAGTGGAGTGAAATAGGCCTAGATCATGATGTTTTTACTTCCGGTAAAGAATTTCCGCTAAGTTATGATTGTAACTTGCACGGAAAGAAGCAGCCAAATTTAAAAGGAAGAATAAAGCTCAATCCTGCTCTCAATACCAAGATTAAGACTGTAACAATAAGGAATGATGAAAGTTTGTTAATTGGAGGCGCGGTTGATTCGCTACTAGAGCTTGACGGGATTGAATGGTTTGAGCATACCTGTCTATTGAAAACGTACCAGGGGGGGCAACCTAGGTCGTTGTTTCACAGATAGCATACAATAAATCAGTTGCTTCGGGTTCTGCCCCGTTGGACATCAGTGACTGTTCTAGGACGACTTATAATACCTTAATTTTACTCCTTCTTTTAGAAAGTCAGAGAAAAATTTCGGCTTTTACTTGAATATAAATATTGGAACATCAGATATTTATATTCAAGTCGTCAATAAATTCAATCACTGAAGGAAAACGATTTGTCTAGATGATAAAGCAAAACTCTTTGGGTATTAAACCGCGAGTACCCACTGCTTTTCAAGGAAAATTGGAAGCTCTAGAGTGTGTGAGTATGATACTTTATTGCAAGGCTAGCTCGCAGTTTATGCGTTGAGCTAAAAATAAGTATGATACTTTATTTTTTTAACCACACATTTGCAAACCAAAAATCATGGCGTTTAGACTCCCAGGGTATGAAACTTTATTACTCTCCCACAATGGTCGATATCTCTGATATGTTCCCCTCGAATGCGATAAAAATGTCGCTTGGAAGGGTGGAGCTTGGCAAGATAACTGTCGGTACAAGATTGAAAACAATGTGACTCAAGGTTTAAGCCAGCTTTTCTGGCCTCATTAGCCATCCACTCCATCGGTATTAACGATGCACTTAAATCGTTTGAGCAGGGCATATGTCCCCCGCCGACATCGCTATGATAGCCACAGAACCACGTTTGCTTGAGGTCTAACCCTTGTCTGGGCTCCCAAATAGCCGGCTCGAAGTCTTCTCTGCGCTCGTCAATGGCTAATGCATGACGGGCAACACTAACGTTACTTCCAAGCTTAGTGTCGTAAAACTCATCACGGTCTTCAAAGAGTCCAAGAAATGAAATTGGTATACCTAAAGCCCCGACTGTGTCCCATACTCCTACAAAGAAAACATCACGGCTTTCAAAGCAGTGACTTTTTCTGAAAGCGACCGCTGTGCTCCCACCTGGCTTGTTATCATTCCCCTTCGCCCTGTAAATAGTCATGGCTTCTTCTACGCGGTGCGCATTATTTCGCTTGAGGATTCCGCAGTTATAAATGAGGCCACAGAGTGAACGTACGGTATAGGCACCACGGCTAAAGCCAAAGAAATAGAGCTTATCGCCCTCGGTGTAATTTTGAATTATATAACGGTAGGCATCTTCAATGTTTTTCATTACGCCAAGACCGGTAATGCCACCGCCGAAATTATCGTAGTAGCTACCCACGCCCCAATCGTAGAAAACTTGTTGAGGAACGCCATCATCACCTATCGGGTGAATAGACCGGGCGAATTTCAGGACATTGGTAGGACAGTCTTTATTCAGGTTCTTTTCGGGGCGGTTCCAGGTGCCATCACTACATATGACTATGCGTTTCATATCAAGCCTCCTCACTGAGGACGGTGGTTAATTAAAACTGCTTGGTGATTAGACAAAAGGATAGTTCAAGCTTGATACTTTTCAATTGAAACGAAGAAAAGAATGCCAACTAGGACCAGCGGGGGCATTTGAACGAAAACCTACGGTTTTGAATCCTGTGGCACCCTCGAAACCGTAGGTTTCCGTCAGATAGCCGCTAACCCGGCATTTGCCCTTAAAACTTGGTCATCTTTGGAACATTACTGAATATTCAATGCTGTGACAGCCTTTTTCATAGCGAACCCTGGAGTTGTTTGAATTGTCCTAGGATCATCGCCTTTTCCTGAAGAATTACCTTGTTCTCATCGGTCAGATACGTCACTTTATCCTGGATGGTTTTCACCTCGGTTTTGGTGGCCTTCAAAGCTTGGGATAACACGGCCAATTCCTTATCGACATCTGCTTTCTGAGCAGTGAGAGCTGCTATTTTTTCTGCCAATTGCTCATTTTTATGCTGGTATTCCTGGTTCTTCGTCATGGCGTCTTCAAGGTCGCGCTTCAGGTTCTGGGTCTCATCTACCTTTCCGTTCAAATCCCTGTTTAGCGTCGCATTGGTCTGTTCAAGTTTATCTGCATTGCTTTGTAACTGCGCATTGGCATCAAATAACTCGGACACTCTTGACTCAGCCTGGTCGAACCGGTGTTGCAGTTCCTGCATCTGGTCTTTCAACCCCTGGGTATCGATCCGGAACTGTTCGCGTTCTTGCTGACGGTCTTCGGCAGTGCGCTGCTGATAATGTTCAAAATGATCGCGGATGTCCTTATTTTCCTGCTTAAGTTCCGCAATACTTTCCTTTAATTCAGCGGTTCGCACAATGGCTTCGTCTCGTTGGGCCTCGGCTTTGACCACGCTGATACGCACATCTTCCAGAGACTTGTCTAACGCGCTTTTTTCTTTGTTCTGCCGTTCAATCTGGCTCTCAAGATCCTGTTGTCGGGCAGTAAGTTGCGCGATGGTGTTTTTGGAATCGGCCAATTCTTTGCGGAGTTCTTTATTTGACGCCTCAAATTCCTGACGGGTCTCCTCAATACGGTGGTCGGCCATCTGCTGTACCCGCTCGTGGAGTGATTTCACTACCTCCACCAGGTCATTCGGGAGTCCACCGATATCGGCTACCTCTCCGTTGTCTGATCGCCAACGCTTGAGCAGCGGCGCGATGGTGCTTTTGCTGCCGGTGCCCATATGTTCCCGCACTCGATCCACCGTAGGCTCCTGGCCTTGGGTTTTGATGGCTTCGGCGGCTTTGGCGACATCGTGGTAAGTGACTCCGGCGCGTGCCATAGGGAGATTTCCTCTCAAACTATTTAGTAACGTATTATGTAACACGTAATATAACATTATATTTATGCTTATCAAAGTTTCTTGAGTTTCAATTGTTAACCTTCGATAATAAATGTTATCGTTGGTTATGGTATTAAGCTGAAAATCTTCTGCTTGTAACGCCGGTACATAGCCGCCTTTCTGGTCACACCGATAGGAATCCAATTCATGAACACCAAACCACCCAAAATGGCCACCGACTTAGCATTACGTAATGAGGAATCGAACCAGATTGCTCATCGGGAATCCGAGTCACTGCGGCACTACCTCCAGGCGGCCACCTCCGATAACACCCGCAAGGCCTACCGATCCGCCATTCGCCAATTTGAGAAATGGGGTGGCCGGTTGCCGACTGACCGAGATACGGTGGTGCGCTATCTGCTCGCCAGGGCCGAATCGCTCAACGCCCGGACGTTAGATCTCCACCTCACCGCCATTAGCCAGTGGCACCATTACCAAGGCGTCACTGATCCGGTGCGCGATCCCCTGGTGCGGAAAACCATGGAAGGCATTCGTCGCACTCATGGCCAACCCAAACGCAAGGCCAAGGCCCTACGCCTGGAACACATCGCACAAATGGTGGATTACCTGCGGTGTTTGCCGGATAGCAAAAAGAAGCATAGGGATATCGCCCTGGTGTTGACCGGCTTTTTCGGCGCTTTTCGTCGCAGCGAACTGGTGGCCATTCAAATCAGTGATCTGAATTGGGAGCCGGAAGGCCTGATCATCCGGTTGCCGCGCTCCAAAACGGATCAACAGGCGGCAGGGCTGGCCCGCGCCTTACCTTTCGGTACGCCAGGTTGTTGTCCGGCTACAGCAATCAAGGCCTGGATGGATAGCGCTGAGATTGATAGCGGCCCGCTCTTTAGGCCGGCTAACCGCTGGGATCAGGTGACGCCCAGGCCTCTGAACCCAGGGGCAATTAATGACTTGCTCAAAACCCTGGGCAAGGCCTGTCAGTTCGACTTCGTGCCCGAGTTGAGCAGTCACAGTTTTCGCCGCGGCCTTTCCACTTCGGCGGCTCGAGAACGGGTAGACTTCGAGCTGATCAAGAAACAAGGCGGCTGGAAAAGCGATGCAACGGTCTGGGAGTACATCGAAGAAGGCCAGCAACTTTCGAATAATGCCTCGCTGATATTGATGGAAAAGTTGGTCACGCTGATCGACCCCGTATAACCCGACAAATCACGAATCCCACTCTCAATTCATCTTTGCGTCTCCAGCGCTGCCCGTATCGCTTTCGCCAGATCCTCGGGCTGGCCCTTGCCCCAATAATGCAGGAAATAGTAGGAAGGCGTTTCACCGGTCATATGGTTGTGCAGCGCCACGATGTGGATGCCCGCCTGACGCAGCGCCCGCATCACCGGCTGGATCTCGTCCGCGGTCATGGCAAAATCCCCATCGACGACCGCCTGCTTCTCATTCCCGGAGAAGGCGGCCCAGGTGGACAGGCCCATGGATGCGCCAAATTCCACACCGTGCATTCTGGCGCTGCGCCCGAACGTGAATTTCAGCACCTGCCCGTTAAGGCTGCCCTCGGCATCCAGAATCTTTTCCAACGTCTTGGTGTTGTATTTGCCGGTGATATCGGGCACATCACCCGGAAATCGTTCTTGCGGTACGGGATGCTTTTTACGCACTTGTTTAATGGCATCCCACATGGCCTTAACGCCTTCGGCGAGTGACTCGGCGTTTCGTCCATGGCCGCCGATGTGCATAAAGTAAACCGGCGGACGGTCGAACACGAAATGGTTGTGCAGCGCGGTGATGTCCAGGCCGTGGGCAAAGGCGGCGTCCATGGCCGGGGTGATTTCATCCTCAAACACCACCGTATCCCCCATCACCATAACACCACCCTCCGGCAAGGCCTTGAACGCGGCCCAACTCCCGAGGCCCGCCGGCGGCGGGAACTTCATACCGTCAACGGTGACGGGCACGTCGTCGCGCTTCCAGCCGATACGCACCACGCCATCAGGTTTGGCCGTTGCCTGGGTGCCAGCCGCCTGGCCAATGGCCTTATCATCGAGGCGGCCGGAATCGTCGGCCATTGTTATGGATGCTTGAATGAATAAAGCGCACATTAGAATGAATGCTCGAAGCGGAGACATTGTCATGGCTATTCCTCTTTTTTTGTTGCTGTGAAACATTTTTGGCTGTATTGGGGGGTTACGCCGCCGGGGCGCCTGCAAATAACAGATGGTACACAATACCCAGCAGTGCGCTGACTAAAATCATCGGCAACATGCCCACCTTAAAGCGCAACATAGCGATAAAGGCGCCCGCGGCCAGCGCGACGCTGACAATGTGGATGCTGCCCCAGGCGGGTATCAGCAGTAGCATACCATAGGCCCGTACAGTTTCAACCTCGTTAAAGGCGACGTGCACCGCGAACCAGATGGCGAGATTCAGCATCACGCCCACCACGGCCGCCGTGACCGCCGACAGCGCCGCGCTCACCGCCTGGTTGCCGCGCAGTGTTTCCACATACGGCGCGCCCAGGAAGATCCACAAAAAGCAGGGAACGAAGGTGACCCAGGTGGCTAAAACCGATGCCAAGATGCCTGCTGTGAAGGGGTCGAGCGTTCCCGGAGCCCGGAAGGCCCCCATAAAGCCCACGAATTGCACCACTTGGATCAGCGGGCCGGGTGTAGTTTCCGCCATACCCAGACCATCCAGCATTTCCCCCGGTGCCAGCCATCCATAGTTTTGTACCGCCTCCTGGGCCATGTAGGCCAGCACCGAATAGGCGCCACCGAAGGTGACAACCGCCAGTTTGCTGAAGAAAAGCCCAATCTGGGTGAACACATCCTCATAGCCCAAGGTCACAAGCAGGGCGACAAGTGGCGCAAACCACAGCGGCAGCCAGACGGCGAGCACCTTGAGTGCCCGCCCCCGTGACGCCCGGGTATGGCTTGCCGCGCCGCCCTCCATCATGGCATCAATCGCACGCCCGGCGTCCTCGGGGGTATCGTGCCCCTTGATGACCACAAAGCGTTCCGGATCGACATGCCGACCCAGCAGACCGATCAATCCGGCGGTAACGATTACGATCGGGAAAGGCACGGCAAAGAAGAAGATCGCCACGAAAGCGGCGACCGCCAATGCGTACATGTAGGCGTTCTTGAGGACGCGCTTGCCGATGCGGATCACCGCCTGGATCACGATCGCCAGCACGGCCGCCTTGATACCGAAAAACAGGGCCTGCACCAGTGACGCTTCCTGATATCCAGCGTAGAGCAGACTGAGCACCAGAATGCTGAGAAAGCCCGGCAGCACGAACAGGGCGCCCGCAACCAGTCCACCCTTGATGCCATGCAGCAGCCAGCCGATATAGGTGGCCAGTTGCTGGGCTTCAGGTCCGGGCAGCACCATGCAGTAATTCAGCGCGTGCAGGAAGCGGCTCTCACTGACCCATTGCTTTTCATCCACCAGAATACGGTGCATCACCGCGATCTGGCCGGCGGGACCGCCAAAGCTCAGGATGGCGACCCGCAACCAGACACGCACGGCCTCCCCGAAGGTGATGTAATGGCCGAAAGCATTGAGGTTACCAGCGGTCGCATCCCTGGTGATTTGATTGGACCCGCTGCTTGGCGGTGCAGATGAAGTTGACGGTTCGTGCATGGTTATTGTTCCTTAACGTAAGTGACCAACAGGCTGTCGAAAACCTGATTGGCAGCTTGTAATAATTGATCATCATCGCTATGGGTTTCGCGCAGCCCTATCAATACACACTCGACCCCGGCGGCCTCCGGCGGCTGATGTCCCCCCACATCGAGGTAGTGCACGAGTTTTCCAAGCCGGAGTAGCGCGGGTGAATCCAGGTCGAAGCTCGCCAGCAGCGTTTCGAAAGTGACTTTTTCTTCCACGTGAGTAAAGGTCGCCCCATCGAAATCGAACCCCAGCGCCTCATCCGGGCAGTCGTCCGGCGAGGCCAGCCATAAAAAGCGTGCGGATGGATCGATGAAGCGGCCAATCAGCCAGGCACTGGCCAAACGGTCCACCCACGGCCGACGCCGCGTCGCCCAGAGCCTGCCTTGATAATCGGCTCGATCAAGACGGCGGATTGTGCGAGGTTCGGGCTGCGGCTCATCGGGAGACAAGACCCGGTTGGCATCGCTTTCCAGCTGTTTCAGAGCCGTATCGATTCGATCCCGCGCGGCACCGGGGAAAAAATCGATGGCTGACAGTCGCGTGAAGCTTTTGCGCAGTTTGCGTGTTTCCTTCATGACCTCCATGGCGGTTTCCGGCAAGAGCTTTGCCCGCAGGTCCGCCATCGCCGAGTCCAGCGACTCATAGTCTTCCGAGCGATCGAATAGCGCGGGGAACGCTTCGGTTTCAGGATCATTAGCGTGCAGTACATGGGCGGTCCCGCCATTATCACGGACATCCTGGGCAATTGCCTCTAGCTTTTCGGCATGATCAGAGATGGCTGGCAGTAGATAGACGCCATCACGCAGCGAAACGGCCCCCAGGGCTTTGATGGCGCGCCATGCCCGCATGCGCACGGTGGCGTTTTCAGTGGGGAGTGAAAGTATCAGCAGTATCCAGGACATGCGTAGATCTTAGCACATATATGTTATAATCTCTACACATTTTTAAACCGAATAACCCTTGGGCAAGAGCGATTGCCTTTAAAGGCGGTGATGCACCTTTAAATACCGCATCCATCAATAAAAACAGCGCTATAGCGTAGTTGGCGTGACCGGAGCCAAGTGAGGTCCTATGACAGCCAAAGAGCAGTTCTTAACCAATCAGCAGCGGTACCAACCGTTAATATTGCCGCAACGATTCTCCGATGAGGAAATGGTTCGCGATTGGACGCTAAGCCGTCGTGATTGCGAGGTCGTCAACAAGTATCGCAAGCAATATCGCCTGGGATTTGCCATCCAACTGTGTGCCATGCGCCTCTATGGCCGGTTTCTAAACCAGCTTCATGATCTTTCGCCACGAGTGATCAGCTATCTGAGTAGTCAACTCGATCTTCCTCCTACGCTAACGGTGGAAGTGCCCGAAAGAGAAGCCACGGTGTTGGAACACCGGAACAATATCCTCAAGTACCTGGGCTTTCATCGGTTTGACGACAAAGTGGAAGCAGATCTGGACCGCTGGATTGAAGAACATGCCCAACAGGGACTGCTTCCGGATGAACTTTTTCACCGGGCAGAACGCCACCTTCTGTTGAAACGTATTGTTTTACCTGGCCCCACGACGATCGAAAGACAGATCATCCGCATATGTAACCAGGTACACGCTCAGCTTTTTGAGCAAGTGTTTGATCAGATGTCGCCGGAATTACGCGATGCCATTGACGATTTGTTGCAAGCCACCGACGGCAATCAACGAACCTACTTCAACCAACTCAAAGAGTACCCGCCGGGTGCGAAAATATCATCACTGAAACGCTATTTGGAACGCTATGACAATCTGGTGTCCACCGGCATTAATGAGTTCGAAGAAAAGGTCATTGATACCGCTTTTCTTAACTACCTGTACCGACTGACCAAGCGTTACAGCGCTAAGGACATGAAGCGCTTCAAGGACCATAAGCGCTATGCATTGATGGTTTGCTTCCTGTTGGAATCCCGCAAGATCCTGTTGGATCATCTGGTCAAAATGCATGATCAGTACATGACAGAGCTATGCCGGCAAACCAAAAACAGCCACGACAAAAAACACAAGGAGTTTCGCAAGCGCCAAAAGAAAGCCATCGATGCTGTGCTTGAAACCACGCATGTTTTGCTGGAATGGCCGGATGAACAGCCATTGTACAAGAAGGACTTGTGGCAACGCATTGACGAGAAACATCTGCTGGCATCCATTGACGACCTGCACATTTTTAAACGCCTGGAGGAACGCGGCTACTGCGATTTGTTGCTGGCCCGTTATCCCAGTTTGCGAAAATATTTTGCCGACTTTATCCGGTTACCATTTGAAGTGGCTAAAGGTTCCGGGCCGCTGATAAAAGCTATTGAGTTCGTCCGGAAATTGGATGATGGCGACCTGAAAAAGCTACCCGAGAACACACCGACAGCATTCATTCCCCGCGAACTACGCCGCAGCCTTAAAGATCAAGCCGATAACATCAATCGCAACGTTTGGGAAATGGGATTGGCTCTCGCTATGAAAGACGCCTTGCGTTCCGGCGATTTGTACTTGCCGCAGAGTAAGCAGCATGTTTCGTTCTGGGATCTCACCTTAAATGAACCCAGTTGGGATGAAACCAGACAGGCTGTCTATACCGAACTTCAACAGCCTCCACCGCACGAAGTTCGAGCCGCCATTTCAACGCAGTTCCACGAATCAGTCTCTGAAGCGAAAAAGCTGTTCGGCCTGGACAACTTCGCGGAAATTCAAAACGGCCGATTGAAACTCAAACGTGATGACAAGCTCGAGGTCCCGGATAAAGTCAACCAACTGCAAAAAGTGATCGATGCACATATGCCCAGCATACGTATCGAACAGCTTCTGATGGAAGTAGATCAAATGACACATTACAGCCGTCATTTTGTCCCTATCCAGCACCATCAATCGCGCCCCAAAGCCTTTTACAAAAGCCTGATGGCCGCCATTATTTCGCAGGCCACCAACCTGGGTGTCGTATCCATGAGCAATAGCGTTAAAGGTGTGACCGTCGATATGCTCCGGCATATCCTGCAATACTATATTCGAGAGGAAACCCTGATCAACGCCAGTGCTGAAATTGTGTATCAACACCATGAGCTGCCGTTGAGTGCGGTGCACGGAACCGGTACATTGTCCTCATCGGATGCGCAACGCTTTAAAATCCGCGCCGACAGCCTGTTGGCTTCTTACTATCCCCGCTACTACGGTTATTATGAAAAAGCCATCGGGATCTACACCCACGTTTCCGATCAATATTCAGTGTTCAGCACCAAGATTATTTCCTGTAGCCCGCGTGAAGCGCTGTATGTTTTGGACGGCCTGCTGGAGAACAACACGATTCTGAAAATCCGGGAGCACACCACCGATACACATGGCTATACCGAAATCGTCTTCGCACTCTGTCATTTGCTCGGATTCTACTTTATGCCACGCATTCGGGATCTCAAAGATCAGCAGCTTTACCGTATTGACAAAACCGTCGATTACGGCGACCTCAACCATTTACTCACCAAAACAGCCGATCTGGCCATCATTGAGGAACAGTGGGAATATATGATGCGAGTGGCGATTTCACTGAAGCAGAAAACTGCGCCAGCACACGTCATCGTCCAACGATTAACCAATAGTTCACCTTCGGATCGCCTCACCAAAGCCTTTACGAACTTGGGGCGGATTATCAAGACCGAATACATTCTGCGGTACCTGACTGACAAAGAACTCCGTCAAACCGTCCAACGGCAACTGAATAAAGGGGAATACCGACATAAACTGCCGCGCTGGATATTCTTTGCGGATCAGGGTGAATTCACCACAGGCGACTATGAAGAAATCATGAACAAGGCCAGTAGTCTCAGCTTTGTGTCCAATGCCATTCTGTACTGGAACACCATCAAGATAAGCGACATTGTGGAGCAGCTTCGGCAGCAAGGGGAGGAAATCGACGACGAGACCTTATCTCATATCTCGTTGTTGCCCTATAAGCATGTGTTACCCAACGGTACATACTTTATTGAAGATGAGGAGAAGGGATGATTCGCCGGAAACCTACGGTTTCGACGTGGTCACTGGGTTCAAAACCGTAGGTTCTCGTTCAAATGCCCCCGCGGGTCCAACTAGGAGCAGGCATTCTTTTCTTAATTTCTTTATCTGTTGTTACTTCTTAGGTGGTTTGTTTGAACGCCCGGGGCCCGAAGGTTTTCCCGTTTTGCTTGGCGCATTCTCTAACTTTGTCATAGTAAACTCCGTTATTGTTGAGGGGCTTCAAAATTCAAAGTGTTGAAGCGACACTTTTATAAGACAATTGCGCCTGGTATAAACCCACCACGCTCAGCTATCGCTTGTTTCAAGTCCTTTTCATAGCCAGGGTTAAGGCCAAAAAATTCTGATAACCGCTTACAGTCACCAAATACCGAATCATGTTTAACATTCTTGATCACTGAGGTGGTTACATGGGTTCCCCAGTCTTCATTAACACAGAGTCGATAATTCATATCAGAATTAAGGTGCAGACGAATCTGCACGGAGCGCAATTCAAATCCGCTCAGAACTGACTTCTGATCTTCAACTGGCTCATGATACAAAGTGGTACTCGGCCGATTCTCGTGTTTATATATGCGCATGAAGAGCTGCTGTACTTTAGGAATGTAAACTAGGCTGGATTCATCCGTTTTAATTGTGTCTGATGTGATAGTGATATTGAGGATAGTTTCGCCTTTGAGTACAACTTCATGCAGTCCCTTATGATCAGGTTTCTTGGTACAGGCCTCGGAAAAGTTAAACTTCGGATTCGCGTAGTTTAAATAATACCCAAGTAACATGATGTCTAGATGGCGCCTCTCTGGAATGCGGCCCTGTAGCTCTGGATGCTTTATTGTCGGAAGTGGCCAATAACTGTGCCTGAAAGACAATTGGCCACTGTCGACTTTAGACAGGCAGCTTTCCATCCACTCCTTGAAGTCTTGTGTTCTTATGGCAGTGGTAAGCCAATCCAATATAGCATCAGTAGCTTTATCAGCTTCATCAGTCCATCGACTCTCAGCGTAATCGCGAAAGATATCAGACTTCACTTCATCGGTATCAAACACACCGGCATCAAACACCTTGATTTCAGTCATCATATCAGCGAACTGTTTCTTCGCACCCGGGCTGCAATAGATTGTGTCAAGTAGCGCAGCATAACTTTGTTCTACGCTGCTACTAAACCCTTCGATGTAACTATCTACATTATCCACTATTCGAGCTACTTGGTATTCACCCTTTTCAGCACGCGGCCCGCCATATCTTTTTATGAGTTGGTCTATATAGTCGGGCTTTAGCTTTGATTCGCCGTTTTTGTACTTTGAAACATTGGAAACCCCTACATGAAGATACTTAGCTATATCTTCCTGGGTCTGACCTTCGCGCTTTGCGGCCGCAATGGCATGGTTCATTACTGCTATTGAAAAGTCTTTAGTATAAGTGTGCTTTGCCATGATGTTTTCCTTAACTCGAAACGGACCACAAAGCTAATTCAGGACCACATAATTGTAAATGAGCAAAACACTCTATAAATGGGAAATATATTTCTTACTAATTTATAACCAACTGAATTTATTTGTAAAATTTTACTCTATTGAAAATGCGTTTTTTAGTGTGAAGGTGGCATTTTTCATGTCAGGTAAAAGTGGGCTTTGCATTGAAATCAGCATCTACGGTATAAGTGGATCCTGGGTAGGATGAGCTCCCACTTAGTCGAGTTACTTGAAGCCGGCTTACGAATGTAATCGGTTAGGGGCGATACTTTGGGCCGATAAGAATTTTCCGTTAATAAAAAGGGCATGCCAGCACTGTAGCCAAGCATTTGTCCTTTCTGATTTCTAACCGAGCATTCTGGCCGTAACTTTATAGGCCGACGGGCGCTGAACTTTTCCCCGGGAGTACTTTCCAGCAGTGTCCTTTCTGAGTCCAATACGGCGTACCACGATTCACGAGAATATTTAGCCGGCACAGTAGCCCGGGCCCGTTCCAGTCGCTCTAACCAATTCTCTTTTGTATCCGTTTCTACCCGGGGGCGGCGCGACCAGTTAAAATAAAATGCTTTATAGTCGCCTTGAAAGGCATATACCTTCCTATAGGCCATGGTTGTAATGAGGTAGTGGAAGCGGTCGTGTACTTCATAGAACTTTTCGTCCGGACCTTCAAACTTCTGCACTTCCGCCTTGAAGCCATGCTTAGCAGTATTCAGTGCTTCAACATAGGGCTCAATCGTTTCCCAGCTACATGACAGAGGAATCAGACCTGGGTATTTTTGTACAAAGCGCCGGCTAAGCTTACCGTCGTACACATGCATGTCTTTGAAGGCATCCAGGGCATACTCAAGAGCAGCTGTACCCGTTAGAGGCTCTACGGGTATTGTTTCATAATCATCTTCAATAAGGCGCTCTTCCTCTTCTTTAGTAATGCGTGGAATAGAAAACATGATGCATTGTTTATTTATTGCATTGGCACGTACCAGCTCACAAAGTGACAGTGTGTGCTTTTCGATTTCATTCATGTAGAAACGCAATAAATTCATATAGTAGAGGTGTCCTGCTGAGTGTATGTCCAGTATATGTGGTCTTTGAAGTCTCACCAAGTTTATGGTCTTGGCGCCTTTGTGTGTGGTTAAATTTTCAAATACATCTTATTGTCACACGTGAATGTAAAAGTAAGCGAATCCTATAAAAAGTAACGAACGATTACCCACTATAAGGAAGCACACATGAAGCCCTTCACACCTATGGCTGTTGGAGTTGCAGCTGCACTACTTACCTCCAACGCTTTTGCAAACATACAAAATGCTGGTTTCGAGACCTGGAACGGTAATCAGCCTTCAAGCTGGACCACCATAGATTCCGGTATATCTGTTAGCCAATCTACTTCAATTGTTTACGAGCAAGCTGCTTCTGCAAAAATCATTGTTGATACTGGCTCCCAAAGCTCAACAGATTTCAGGCAAACGATAGATGTGCAGGCTGGTCAGCAAATCGATATTGCAACCTGGGTATATCATACTGAGGGTAGTGTAGCAGCCAGGCTTTATGTGGACGGGTATCACAATTACTCCGATCATACACTAACCGGTCAGTGGCAAAAGCTATCGTATACGTATACACCGGGTACTACCGGCCAGATTGAAGTGGGTCTTCGGTTTTACGACAAAGCTGGTTTTGATGGCTCTGAAGTCGTTTATATAGACAATTTCACTCCCGCGGCTGGTGGAGGTGAAGAGCCTGGAACATGTAGCTCAAATGCGGGGAATTTAACGCTTACCACAGACAACTATGGCGCTGAAACCAGTTGGAGTATCACAGATGGGAGCGGGTCTACTGTTGCTTCTGGCGCAGGCTATGCCAGTAATAGTACCACGCAAGAGTCTCAGTGCCTTGCTAATGGGGATTATACTTTTACCATAAGTGATGAATACGGAGACGGCATTTGCTGTAACTATGGTAATGGTAGCTATGAGCTAAGCTTTGGATCTGCCACCGCGGCTTCAGGAGGTCAGTTCGGCAGTGCTGAGTCAACCAACTTCACTCTTGGCAGTGGCGGAGGTAGCCAGGGAGGCTATTACGATTCAGCGCAGGGAAAAACCGGGTATGCCTTAAAAACAGCGCTTCACGACATTATCAAAAACCACTCTTCACAAAGCTATTCCTCTATATGGAACTTCTATATTTCCTATGGTTTGGATACCTATGATGAAAAAGACAGTTCGATTTATGATATCTATTCGGAAAACGCGAATGGTAGCGATCCGTACACTTATGCTGGTGGCTCAGACCAGTGTGGCACCTATCAATCCGAGGGAGATTGTTATAATCGGGAACACACCTTTCCTAAAAGCTGGTTTGGCGGCGCCATATCGCCCATGAATACGGATATACACCATGTGTTTGCATCAGATGGATATGTAAATGGCCGGCGCAGTAGCTACCCTTTCGGTAAAGTTGGCTCTGCTACCTACACCTCAGCTAATGGTTCAAAGCTTGGCAGTGCAATAAGTGGGTTGGGTTATAGCGGTACCGTTTTTGAGCCTATTGATACTTTCAAGGGCGACATGGCGAGAGCTTATTTTTATATGGCCACACGCTATGAGAATCAAATAGCAGGGTGGGAGAACAGCAATAGCTCTTCAGATGCAGCGCTAAATGGTACAAGTGGCCAGGTTTTTGAGCCATGGTTTATAGCAATGCTACTACAATGGCACGAGCAAGACCCGGTAAGCCAGTTTGAGATAGATAGAAACGAGGCAGCTCAAGGTTTTCAAGGCAATCGTAATCCATTCATCGATAATCCGCAGTGGGCAGGGGACATCTGGGGTAATTGATAGAGCAAATTGGCACCCATAGAGTGAGCTATTGGGTGCCATTAATTACTTCTTCTCTGTTTCGCCCACCAAATACACCTATCGAGGCTAAAGTAGTCGTAAATCGAACGGCAATGAGACGTCTTAAAGGTAAAGGATAGTTTACCTTTGTAATCAATTAGTCCTGAATTTCCTAAAAGTAAACTACAATTGACCTATAGCAATTTCTTCTCTATATTTCATTTAAAGTAAACTACATTTAACTTTTAAAATGAGTCATGTAAAAACGTCCCGCAAAGGTAAATCCGTAAAGCCGTCACCGATGCCTGATTTAAGCAAAAGTTTCTCGCCTCAACTGTTAGCGAAAGCAATTAGTGCAAAGCGAACAGGATTAAAGCTTTCCTTAGAAGATGTAGTAAAGGTCCTTTCCATCTCAAAACCTACTCTTGTGAAAATCGAGAAGGGAGATACCAATGTAAAATTGGCTACCCTATTACTTGTTATGGAGTATTTAGGCCTGTCGTTCTCCCTCATCTCAGATGAAACGGCCGATCATAAAGGTAATGGAGACGACCATGACGAATGGTACTAAGCAAAACAGTCTGCATGTATACCTGGGCCATGACCGTAAGATTGCCACACTCACGCTTCCAACAGGTACTGAGACAGGAATGGTTATGGTTTATGAGCCAGATTGGCAAAAAGAGGGGTTCGCCGTTTCGCCTCATTTGCCCCTGGACGGTAATTTTGAGCGTAACGCCGTACGAAACTTCCTGCAGAATATGCTCCCTGAAGGTAAAGGCCTGGAAGAAATAACAACCAATACCACGCTGTCAAAAAACAATACCTTCGGGCTGATTAAGCTGATTGGTAGCGAAACTTCAGGGGCCTTATCCTTTGCCAGTGGGGAAGAAGGAAAGAAAGAAACGGCCTTTCGTGAGATTTCCGATGTTGAGCTAATCAATAAGCTCTCAGGCTTGAAGCGTACTGGTGCTGCTATAACAATCTGGGATGGTAAAACACGACTATCCGTTGCCGGTGTGCAGGATAAACTGAACTTGTTAGAAATTGATGGTCAGCTGGGGTTTGGTGAAGGCGCCCTGTGCTCAAACAAAATCTTTAAATTTGAAACTGACAGAGCGCCATTTATCGCCGTGAATGAGCTCTTCACAATGACTCTGGCAAAAAATGCCGGGCTTAATGTGCCACCAGTTGAAATCAGATCATACGGCGAGGTTCGAACCTTCGTGATTGAACGCTTCGACAGAAAAGTTGAACTGGATAACATGCGGGTTCGGCGCAGGCATGTTATAGATGGTTGCCAGGCAGTTAACCTTCCTCCCTCGTATAAGTATGAGAGGCAGCATGGTGACGAAGGCGATGGTATCTATATCCGTGATGGAGTCTCCTTTGCGAAGCTTTTTGATATTGCTGTGGCCAACCCACAAGCTTACCGGGTGCAGTTAATCCGGTGGATGACATTTAATATTCTTGCTCGCAACTATGACGCTCACGGTAAAAACATAAGCTTTTTTGTTAGCCATAAAGGCCTGACGCTGGCGCCGTTTTACGATCTGGTAAATATCGAAGCAATCATCCGCGATATACAAGGCCGGCAATCCGCCAATGCCATTGAAGTTTCAAATTCCACGCAACACTTTGCCATGTCCATAGGTGACCATGAATCGGGCGGGGAGGGGAATTTCAATCCACCTATCACGGCCTATATGCTTGCTGATATGGCGGTAGAAATAGGGATGTCGCTTCCAAGAATGCAGTTATTAATGACGCAGATGATTAAATCAGTCTCCGGCGCCATTGAAAGCGCCTATGAGCAAACACTAGCCCAGGGGCCCTCTAACAATGAAGTGAAGCATGTTGAGCTTTGTATCAAGGTGGTAGAGCAATCAATCGCAGAGCTAAGTGCCCAGGTCTCACAAATTACCGAAATGGAAGGAATGGTTTGAGCCCGACCCCGAGACATGAGCGAGCTTATCTCAAGGTAGAAGCAGATTAAGCTGGGTTTACGCCCACACGAACGACGTTACTTAAGCGCTGCGACAACCAGAAACAAAGTAGCACTTATATTCATATAGATAAATTGCAGAGAATAAGTAAACCACCGCTTGGACATAGCTTCGGGCTTGATTATACTTGCTGACAAATTGTGAGAACCAATTAGCCATGCGCAAACCCCCGCCAATAGAAGAAATCTTTGCCCATATCAATACGGCCCACCTTGCGGCTCTTATGAACGAAGGCAATGAGGAGCCCGGTTCAATACGAAAATGGCTGGCTAACTATCGGCCAGAAATGTCCGAAGCCAGCAAGTCATTTTTCAACGACTTGAATGTGAGTAAAAAATCCTTTTCTTTAGCGTTGAAAAAGTACTTTCAGCAGTATCAGAAGCGACGGTCTTTTATCACCATGCATGATGGTAAAGACACTGGTCATTGGATAGGTGCCTTTGGGGCGACCTGGGAGGAAGCTGGTGGTGTTTACGATACAGATAAAACCGAGGACAGAAAGCTCACTCCTGAAGAGCTGAAACGTGCCGCAAAGAAAGGAATTGTCACCTATATTGATGAAAAAGAGCCCAGTGTATTTGATGCAGTCCTGGAGCTGGTGGTCAAAGACCGGGAGAGCCTCAATAGAATTATATCTCTATTAGATCAGTGCGGCCTGCCCATAGTGACTATGCAAAATGGAAAATCAGAAAGCCTTGTGACCATGGCCATAGGTTGTCCAAATTCATCTGAGTTGAACCAGGTCATCAAAAATAACGAATTGCCGGCATATGCAAAGCAGTATCTGTAAAAGATACTGCTTTTGGTAAAGCTATACGGAACAAGCATTGCTCATTTTGTTCAAAGTATGCTGTTCTGAAGAGGTAAAAGTCAGCCCGTATTTGTGAACAATGCCGGTGAACTTTGCGATGTATTCACAGCGGTAAGATTGATTTGATGGTAGCCATTGTGTAGGTCCCTTAGCGCCTTTTGACCGGTTTGCCGAGCTACTCACTGCCAAAAGGTTTTCAAAGTCGTTGGCCAGGCTTGCTCGTTTTTCAGTATCCCACTTATCAGCCCCGTGGTCATAAGCCCACTTCAGAGGAACGATATGGTCTATATCCAGGTCATCATCGTCAGTAAACGTAGTGTTGGTGTACGGGTCATACCAATGTCCTATACTGACATAGCAGGCTCGGTTCCCAGAATAACTTACCTTTTTTAAAGACTGGTAGATAAGCACTTCGGCCCGGGTATCCTGGCAGTCACTATCAATATCCAGCCAATGTGGAAACAACTTTCGGTCATATCCTTCTGAAATATTTATATTGGCGCCAGTGGGGCGGTATCCAGAATACGGGCGACCACCATTGGAGACACACTGTTCCATTGAGCCAAAAGCATCAAAGTTTTTAGTACGCGAATACCAGTTACTGCCCTGGTCGTGGCAAATTCCAGAGTTAGACAGTTTAACCGGTTCGGCAATCGAATTAGGTGCGCACGCCAGTAACGATATTGACATGGCAAGGGGCAGAAAACGTATTTTTAGCATAGTATCTCAGGAAGTAATGATTTGACGGAACGTTGTATCAGTATTTGAAATGGAGGCAAATTCGGGGGAAGGTCAAATGGTAGCCGACAATATGCACTACTATAAACATCACTATATTCCTACCTCGATATTACAAAGGGGCTCAAAGCCCCTTTGTAATATCGGTGATAGTTAATTGATTTCGTACTCTTCAAGCTGGTGGCCACTATCTAATGCCTGTTTGTATACCTTGGGCATACGGCCTATACCAGTCCAAAGATGCTCTTTGCCTTCTTCATCAATCAAACGGTACTTAACCGGGCGTTTCTTGCCGGTATTTTTACTTTTAGTGGGCTTATCGCCTTCGGCCAGATCATCAAGAGACAGGCCTTCTTCTTGGAGTAGAGCAAGAACACTTTCAATTTTGCTCTTTTTCTCTGCATGTTCAATCTCTTGCGCCGCAACTTTTTCTCGGCGTTTATCAACGATATTGTCAAGTTTAGTACTAACGTCTTTCAGTTGCTCAATACTCAGGTCTTTGGTTGCTGCCTGTAGTTTTCTTTGATGAGTCAATATCTCTGTAAAATCTGACATAAGGTTTGATGTGAAATCTAATTAGTCTGTAATTTTACTATGCTTACATTAATACTTTCTAAATCCAAGAGATTTTGAGTTTAGCGTACTGTGTAAGGCATAAAGGTGTGCTGTTTGTGTAATTTTTGACTAGTTGTTCGTCGAAGGAACGAAGAGCCTGACGCTAAAAGCTGGCAATAAAACTTAAAGTGAGATTGAAAAAACAGAAACACCTGGTTTCAAATGGTAAGGCCTGAGATTTCCCGACACTTTTTATGGTAAAAATGTAACTCAAACCATAAGAGGTAGATCATGGGTAAAGGCATTCGTTATTCAGACGAATTTAAGCAGGAAGCAGTGAACCAAGTGGTGGTTCATGGCTACAGTGTCGCTGACGTAGCAGCACGGCTCGATATCAGTACCAAGAGCCTTTACGGTTGGATGAAGTCCTTCTCAAAGCCGGCTAAGCAGCGTAAAGAAGATGAAGACTTACGTGTAGAAGTTGCCAGACTTAAACGTGAGCTGAAGCGTGCCCAGCAAGAACGAGACATATTAAAGGAAGCCGTTGTAGATTCAATTTGTCAACGCAACACTCTTTTCAATTAACTGTTTTGGCGTTCTAAAGTCCAATATCTTCCGAGGGCGACTATTCAATTGCGCCGCGACCTTATCCAGTGCTTCTTGAGTGTGTTGGGCTAAACACGTTTTTTTAGGGAAGTACTGCCGAATAAGGGAATTAGTATTTTCATTGGTACCCCTCTGCCAGGGACTTTGCGGATCACAAAAGTAGACCGGAACACCGGTTATCGCTGTGAACTCAACATGCTTCGCCAGTTCCATCCCCCGATCCCAAGTTAGCGTGCATTTGAATTTTCTCGGTAATTCCTCGAATTTTTTTATTAACGCGTCGTTTACTGAGCTGGCATCTTTTCCTTTAAGCTTGAGTAGTATCGTGTAACGTGATTTTCGGTCGACTAATGTCGCTACGTGAGAATAATTTGTGGCAGTGATTAAGTCCCCCTCCCAATGACCTAAAGTCTTTCTGGCATCAATGGTTTTGGCTCGTTCATGGATCGATATGCCATCGACAATATTAATGGTTCCGCGCTCTCCGCGCCGTGAATGCTTTTTACTATGTCTTAAGCTGTGCCCTCGTCGCAAATGCTTTACGAGCACATGGTTCAATGCCGCTCGGCTTCTGAAATAGATCGTCTTATAAATGGTTTCCGCTGAAACTCGCATAGAGTAGCGACGGGAAAAAACTCGTTTAAGCCAACCTGATATTTGCTCAGGAGACCAATTTAGCTCAAGCTTCTTCAGCACAACTGTTCTAAGCTCCGAATTCGCCGATAGCAGGCACTGTTTCGGCCTTTTTGACATTCTTCCTGCGCGGTTATTGGCATCTACGGCTTTGTAATACCTCCTGCCACGATTACGCTGTACTTCTCTGGATATAGTTGAAGGGGAGCGCCCTAAAGACTTTGCAATTGCTCGAATACTTTTCTTGGCTGACAGTGAGACTCTTATTTCTTCACGCTCGGCAAGAGTTAAATGTACTTTGTTCTTTTTGCGCGCTGGAGGCTTTATGCCACCGGTATCCCTCAGCATTGTGAAAATGGTTCCGGGCTTCGTATCTAATAGTTTTGCTATGGCACTAAAGCCAACTCCGTTTTTCCAGGAATCAAATACAAACTCTTTTTCTTGTATCGTAAACATTCGTTTCATCCAAAAGATCTCCGCTAACGCTTGTTTTACCATGCTTGTTGCATTGATTAATTGAATCTACAGCGGTGTTCTTTGCCAGCGACTCAAAGAACGGTACCCGTTCGTAAAATCTCGTAGTACCGATTACCCGGTGAGATTGTTGTGTCAGGCACTTGAGCTACATCCCAGTGGTTATTATGAGTGGTTGCAGCGCCCTGAATGTCAGCGTGATAAAGATGACAAGCGCTTGCTCGGCGCTATCAAACAATTCTGGCTGGAAAGCGGCGGCCATCATGGTTACCGGAATCTTTACTTGGATTTACTAGAGGCGAATATCCCGT
Organism: Salinimonas sediminis; assembly: GCF_003429285.1. NCBI lineage: Bacteria > Pseudomonadati > Pseudomonadota > Gammaproteobacteria > Alteromonadales > Alteromonadaceae > Salinimonas > Salinimonas sediminis. The sequence continues at coordinate 2,233,256 of NZ_CP031769.1, read as the reverse complement.
GTGGGCGTGACCGTGTTTTACGACTGATGCAGCAAGCCAATATTAAAGCCCAGCGCGGCTACAACGCGCCGAAGGGGCGCTATGGCGGTAAACCGGATATTGTTGCTGCCAATACCCTGAACCGCGACTTTACCGTTGCGGCTCCGAATCAGTGGTGGGTCTATGGGTGACAGGATGACAGAAGAGCTAGTGATGGACGCGCTAACCGCTGCCCACTGGCGGCGAAAACCATCTGATACGGTCAACCTACATTCCGATCAAGGATCTCAATACAGTAGCCGCAGCTTCAGAAAGTTACTCAATACGTTGAATGTTGAACCCAGTATGAGTCGACGAGGGAACTGTTGGGATAATGCGGTAGCGGAGAGCTTCTTTAGCAATCTGAAGTAGGGAAAAATCAGGCGTATCAAGTACAAGACCAGAGATGATGCGCGACAAGCGATGTTTCATTACATCGAAATGTTCTACAATCCGAAACGTCGTCATACTGCCAACGGACGTACGCCGCCAACAGAATATGACAGGCAGTATTTTAAGGACATAGAAAGCGTCTAGGAAAGTCAGGCCTTACCATTCATCACTGCCTAATCGTGTTCATTCAAGGTCTTCAAACCCTAATAATTGCTATCTACTGAATAGAACGGCACAATAAACGCAATATTACCTATAAAAATGCGTTCCAATGGAAGGTAGACCTATTACAAATGCTGAACTCTGGGAACAGCTAATTCCTAGAAATTGCGGCAGGCAGAGTGAGCTTAGGCACAGAAACAAATTACTCATTCTCTTAGCTACCTTAACTGGTTTAAGAGAAATTGAACTGACGTTGATCACGAACCGGCTCTTCATCACACCAGAGGGGCAGTTAAACGAAGTTGTTGTTTTGCCTGAGTCGATTACCCGAGACGGTTACGAACGTCCCATGGTCCTAAGTCACCCCGAACTTAAAAGGGCTTTTGAGTGCTATTTTGAATGGCTTATACAGCACAAAATAAATAGCTATCCGCATAAACATTACTATGGCTTAGACCCTAATGCAGCATTACTTATTGCTGATAACTTTAAGCCGTTCACAACTCAAAGCCGGGGGAGTGCAATTAGCCCCTTTGCCCTGAACAAGAAACTTGATTCATTAATTAGCGATGCTGGGCTTTGGAATAAGGGGGTAAGACGAATTTCACTTGTGCGAACATGCGTTATTGAAATGTACCGCAATGGGGTAAGTACGACTGATATAATGATCATTACAGGCTTTAGTGAAGAGTCGATAAAGCAAATCCTGACAATGGACTATATGCAGCTAAGTCCAATCTATGATTGGTTTGAACAGCGAGCAGATCGCAAGCAAAAACGACTTGATAGCTTTAAAAAAAGAAGAAGATTTATGTTATGACGAAGAAGTTTAAATTCATCAATAACCAGTCAAAGAGAGAATTTCTTGCGTTGCCGGATGTCATTCAAAAACGCTTTGCGAACGATCTAAACGCTATTTGTCAGGATAAAGAGCCGTTCAGTAAATTTAAGCATTTGAAAGACAGCGTAGGGATTGGTGCTGTAGAGCTAATCGAAAATGGCAGGCCAGCTTACCGAACTGTCTACGTGGCTAAATTCGCTGATACAGTGTTCATACTTCACTCATTCACCAAGACTACCAACGGCGTTGACCGGAAGGCTATGAATACTGCCAAAAAACGCTACAAACTGATGATTAAAGAAATAAACGGCTAACATATCAGTACTTGTATAAATATCAGTATTGATATAAAATACTTGTTAGTTAACCAAAGAGGTCTAATCATGGCATTAGAATACAGCAATATTTTTGACGCCATCACGGAAGATGCTGCTGAAGCGTCAGAGTTACAAACACGCTCTGACCTCATGATTGCCATTCGAGACATAGTGAATGCGAAAGGGTGGGATCAGAAGCAAGCTGCGGCGGCAATGGGTATCACTCAGCCAAGAGTAAGCGACCTTGTAAATGGCCGGATAGAGAAATTTTCTATCGATAAGCTGATGACTTGTCTATATAAAATAGGTTTTCGCTTCAAACCCCATTATGAAAATGAGCAACTTAGTATGGATGTTCAGGTTGTTACTGATACCCAGCGCCCAAGCGCGATGGGTTAATTTAGTCAGGAAGAAAATATGAATAAGGTTTTAGCTTTATCATTATTGTCGGCGTTCTCCTTTGTAACCAATGCCAACACCTTTAGAACGAGCGGAACTGATATAGCTTCATTGAACTGTAATACCACAGGCTTAATTAAGATGACTTTTGATTTCAGTGGTGAAGCGTCCTCAAGCCTATACAACGCACCATTAGATTCTCAGAGCTATCGGTTAGTAGTACCAGCTGATGACAAATTCTTGTTCCTAAAATCTTCTAAGAGCCTTAATGATTTTCACTTCCCATTAAGACTTGGCATCAATGCTCTAAAAGCGGGTCGACCAACTGCTTTTAGATCTTACCCAAATTCGGTAACTTTCGGTTTTAATGGTCTTGAATTTGGGAAGATTTTGTCATTTTACAAATTAACTGTGTCTGATTCGCATGCTTCTTTTGTAACCCCTTTGGGGTCTTTAAGTATGGAGTACGATGATGACACCAATAAAATGGCTGGCATCGAATATAACGACTCAAATAGGTATATCCAGACCTTTGAGTGTCCGAATCTACCCGTAAATCCCTTGCAAAAAATTAGAGTCTTCGTAAGAGACACTTTAGAGAAAAACGGTTTTAAGAGCTCAAATCTGTAAGGTGTAAGAACGACAATTGCTTAATATTGGAAACAAAAAATGGATTTCATGACACAGATTGTACCCGCTGTAATAGTAATGCTTGCAAATTTGGCTGGCGGCAGTCATGAGTCCCCAAAATATGAAACCTGGACAGCAGTGTTCGGATGGACATTTTGTGTCTCAATCGTACTAGTATTTATATCTGGATGGGTTTGGTCAGATGCAACACCTTACTTGTTACAGGTTAGTGACTTTTCATTATTAACTGCACTTACCAGAGATTAAGAAAAACTATTGAAACCGTTCTTCAATAGAGCGAAATAGGAAACCTACCGATGTCAGAGCAAAGAATTATGCAAGCCTTATTTAATCAGCAACGGCTACAAATTAAGAGTTTAGGTGTTCATCATGATGAATATACAGACGCATATTTATATGCATGGGAAGAAGGTGTCTATCCATTTTTTAATGATACCGACGGTTCTGTCCCGCCTATGCCACATGAGTGTTATGAAGAGTTTTTCAAAATAAAAAAAGAACATGTGAAAAAAGTCTTGTTCTTTTTAGACGAAAAGTGGCTGGAGAAAGCAGTGCCAACTTTTTGGGAGTTGGAAGATGAATTCGGGGGCAAGTGGCGTGAAGAGTATGGTAGAAGTGCATTAATTGGGATTTGTCGCTATGCATTTTTGCGAGGCTCGTTTGATAAATCCTTCTGGAAAAAGCTACTAACTCCTATGCAACATCCTTCAGAGGCATCCTATATTTGCCAACCATTCGATCGTCAAAATGAAATCTTCTTCAACTAATCCCGGCCTACAGGAAACATTATGGACGCTATTAAATCCTGGGTGAATGAGTTACCTGACATTGAAGGCCATTATCTAATGGAAGATAGCTCTGGCAAACAGAAGCGAGTTCAAATTGAAAATATGGCCGTTGATAACGATCCAGACAGACCTTCCAATTTTCATGTGATAGAAGACCAAGAATATTACTCACTTTCTTTTGAGAACGGCTGTGAAGAGTATTCTTGGCATCTACTAAAGAAGCTATAGGAAAAACAGAAATGAGTTCAGAACGCCTGAGTTTTGCGAAACGTCCACTTCTGATAAGAAGTGCTGAAGCGCTATTCACAGCATATGAAATTCTTGAAGAATACGATGAGGATGGTATTCGCGAGTTCCTGGAAGGTGACATTACTGTAGCAGCCGTTTCAGTTGTTTCTGGCATTGATGAACCGGCACTTGTCGATGAAGTTGTAAAGCAGGCTTCAAAAATACAACGCCAAGAAGAATTGGCTTAATGAGAAATTATTATGGATGAACAGTTAGAACTACTATCAAAATATTCTGGTAACTCCAAGCAGGAAATTGAGGTTACTATGTAGATCGCGTTCTGGAATGTTAGACTGTAGCTGAGCACTTTCTGGAAAATGTACTACCCTTTAGAAATTCTTAGATTCATTCGGGGTAGTACATGACTTACGTGATTCAATCAAATCCCTTCTCTGTGCTTCCCCTTTCGGTACCCAATAGTGGGCATATTAAGCTGGAAGGTATCCCAACTTTTTACTATTCAAACCACGAATATATTACACCTGTAAATCTTTGGATAAATCATCTAGTCAACTACAGGAAGGCGAAAGATTTAAACTCCACGGTTCGTGCTTTAAAGCGCTACTTTAATTTCTTGGAAGAAAACTCATTATCTTGGGATAAATTTCCGACTGCTAAATATTTAAGACCTACCTATAGGTTTAGAAACGATAATTTACTAACAAACGCAAGGCTAGGACAAATCCAGTTCTCTACGGCATCTCTTTACATGAGGCATGTCGTAAAGTTTTACGAGTGGTGTATCCACCAAAAATTTCTTAACGTTAACGAATCCGGTAAACCATTTGACTACGAGATGGTGAAAATCAGAAACACCGGAATGATGAATCATCTTAACCCTCATTACATTGTCAGTAGCACGGACCTTCGCGTAAAAGTTCCTTTAAAAGAGCGAGTGCAATCACTCAATCCGCTATCAAAAGATGAGCTAGAGCCCTTTGCGAAAGCACTCTCCACGTTCAACATAGAGTTTATAATCCATCAACTCTTGCAAGTACAATCAGGTTTGAGATTACAGGAAGCATGTACTTTCCCATTATGTTTAGCGTTGGAACTTGAGTTTTCCGATAAATCAGAAGTGAAAATTGGTCCGATGAATGGTGTAGCTACAAAGTATGGAAAAGAAAGAAAAGTCGAAATCTCTCCCAGCCTCAGAGCTCTACTTGTTGGCTATGCAAAATCAAAAAGGCGCAGGCTAAGGCTCAAAAAGAACAATAGTTCATTTTTGCTAGTCTCGAAATCAGGTGCTCCATTTAGTCCTAACAACGTTCAGCAATCGTTTAGAAGATTAAGAAACGCTGTTGAGCGTGAAACGTCTTCGCTATTTTCTCATACCACTCATGACCTCAGAGCCACGTACTGTACGTACCGCCTTGCATCGCTTTTAGAGATAGGGATGCAAAAAGACGCAGTAACACAAATGATGGCATGGATGGGACACAGTAGTGGAGGTACGGCCACGATTCGTGATAAATCGACCAAAAAATAGTTTAACCATATGAAATATATTGAATATCTCAACGAACTAACAGCAGACTTTGCGCTATTGATACACTGTTTGTTATATTCGTACTTTCAACTTAGAATTTTACTACCCACTTCAGTACCGACAATACGGTTAAATTATGTATGTAATTGGTCAACTTGCCAAATTGGCAAGCGTAAACGTTGAGACCGTTAGATATTATGAACGGTGCGGCTTAATTGAACAGCCCCAAAAACCCGTTAAAGGTTATCGTCGTTATCCTGAGACGACTTTGAATCGCATTCGGTTTATCAAACGTGCTCAAGAGTTAGGGTTTTCCTTGGATGAGATCGCTAACTTGCTGATGCTGGAAGAGACTTCTTGCCAAGAAGTACAAAGTATAGCAAACCACAAACTTGCCAGTGTTCGTGCAAAAATGGCTGATCTACGCCGCTTAGAAACCAGTCTTAATGATTTACTGAAACAATGTGCAAGCAACACTGAACAGGCACATTGCCCGATTATTACTTCCCTTCTCCCAGAAAACAACTAATAACAATCGCTAAACCCCTTGACTCCGTACTTGGATACGGAGTTTATACTGTTTTCTATCAGAACATTTGAAGTGGAGTAAGCCATGGCAAAAAACGATACCAGTTTACCGCTAGTTGGTGGTATTGCTGCTGCTATTGGTGCTGGGCTTTGTTGTGCTGGGCCCTTAGTCTTGTTACTACTAGGCGTTAGTGGTTCTTGGATTGGCAATCTGACCGTATTGGAGCCATACCGCCCTATTTTTATCTTGCTGGTACTGGTTTTATTTAGTTTTGCCGGTTGGAAAGTTTATCGACCTATAGAAGAGTGTGAGCCTGGAACCGCTTGTGCAATGCCACAAGTACGTAAGCGCCGGCAGATCATTTTCTGGGTAACCGCCTTCATTGCATTAATATTAGTCACTAGCAATTACTGGATTATCTGGTTTGCTTAATTATATCGTTGAGAAATAACCCTTGGAGAAGAAGATGAAAAAAATTGCACTATTATCCCTACTATCAATACTTAGCTTGGGTGCGTTTGCCAAGCAGCAAACAGTCATGCTTGAAGTTCCCACGATGACCTGCGTAACTTGTCCGATTACGGTGGAAAAAGCATTGCAACAGGTTGAGGGAGTTACCAAAGCTGAAGTGACCTTCGAAGATAAGTTAGCCGTGGTCACTTTTGATGATGAAAAAACTACGGTGGAAAAGCTGACCGAGGCCACAAAAAATGCCGGCTATCCATCTGTGGTAAAGCAATAAAGGACGAATACTAATGAAGAACCTGCTGAGTCTTTTTACCCGCATTGGCGACAAAGCCAGCTCATTAGGTGCCGTGGTGTCTGCCATGGGTTGTGCCATGTGCTTTCCGGCCATCGCCAGCTTGGGGGCAGCCATCGGGCAGGGTTCCTCAGTCAGTGGTAGTGGTTCTTTATCAATACACTCTTGCCTATATTGGCTTGGGTTAGCCTAATAGTTAACGGACTTGGCTGGATTGGTCACAAGCAGTGGCATCGTAACCTGCTTGGTATGCTAGGGCCTATTCTGTTGTTGCTATCACTTTATCCGTTCTTTCAATATGCCTGGAGCACTTATGTGACGTACTCAGCCTTGGCACTGATGGTAGCGGTATCAATCTGGGATATTTTTTCGCCAGCGAATAAACGCTGTGACAATGAAAGTTGTGTGCTTCCTGCCGACAACACTCACTCAAATCCATAAGGAGGTCTTTATGCGTAAATTCTCCATCTCTGGAATGACTTGTGAAAGATGCCCTCAGCAGATCGAAGATGCCTTGATCGTCATGCCTGGCGTCAGAAATGCCACCGTTTTTTATACGAAATCCAGTGCAGTCGTCGAAGCAGAATCTGATGTCAATGAACAGACGCTAATCAATACCATCAAAGCTCTTGGCTACACGGCTCAACCTGTCGCGTTAGATGGCTGCGATAGTGAAGATGTGACTGACAAAAAGTCGCTGCATGTCGCTATCATCGGTACTGGCTCGGCTGCTTTTGCTTGTGCTATCAAGGCAGTGGAAAATGGAGCACAAGTCACACTCGTTGAAGCTGGAGATGTGATCGGAGGTTGTTGTGTTAATGTCGGTTGTGTACCTTCGAAAATTCTGCTCCGGGCTGCCCAGCTGGCTGAACAGCAGCGTAACAATCCTTTCGACGGTCTAGAAAATCATGAACCTTCTTTGGATCGTAGCTTGTTAGCGAAACAACAAACTGCACGCGTGGAAGAGTTACGTGCCGCCAAATATCAGCATATTCTGGATACCAATCCAGCATTGTCATTGGTACAAGGTTATGCATCTTTTAAAGATACTCATACCTTAACTATTCGCAACAAAGATGGTTACGAGCAAGAGCTGGTTGCAGATCGCTTTTTGATTGCCAGCGGCAGTCAGCCATCTATTCCTCCTATTCCAGGCCTGGTTGATACCCCTTATTGGACTTCGACGGAAGCTTTATTCGAAACTGAGCTACCTGAGCACTTGTTAGTGATAGGCTCTTCAGTTGTGGCTGTCGAACTTGCTCAAGCTTATCGTCGGCTGGGTGCAGAGGTCACTATCTTGGCTCGCAGTACTTTATTGCTCCGTGAAGACCCACTGTTGGGAGAAGGCTTAACCGTAGCTTTTGAACAGGAAGGCATTCGCGTACTGGAACATACCCAAGCCAGTCAGGTGTCTTATGAAGATAATAAGTTTATCCTTGATACCGAGCAAGGAGAAATTCGTGGCGATAAATTGCTGGTCGCCACCGGCCGTGCACCTAATACCGGTAAGCTTAATCTTGCCGCTGCCGGTGTAGAAAAAGAGGCCAATGGAGCGGTCACTGTAGGTGATCAGATGCGCACATCACAGTCACATATTTACGCAGCAGGTGATTGTAGTAACATGCCGCAACTGGTTTATGTCGCGGCAGCGGCAGGCAGTCGTGCAGGGATTAACATGACAGGGGGTGAAGCTCGGTTGAATCTATCCGCGATGCCAGCCGTGATCTTTACCGAACCGCAGGTAGCAACGGTAGGGTTGTCAGAACAAGAAGCTCATGCACAGAATATTGAGACCGAAAGTCGAGTATTGCCACTGGAAAACGTGCCTCGAGCACTGGCTAACTTCGACTCTCAGGGTTTCATCAAACTGGTGGTTGAAGCTGGCTCCCAACGCCTGATCGGAGCCCAAGTATTAGCTCATGATGGCGGCGAGATTATCCAGAGCGCGGCACTGGCGATTCACAACCACATGACAGTGGATGACTTAGCGGATCAATTGTTTCCTTATTTAACTATGGTGGAAGGCCTGAAGCTTTGTGCACAAACTTTCAGTAAAGATATTAAAGAACTGTCTTGCTGTGCTGGGTAAGCTTTATCTTTCGTCAGAAAAGATATTTATGAGTCTGCTTTTGGTTTCCAGTGATACGGTACTACCAATTTACTGCATATTTCTTCGTGGAAAGTTTCTTCAGTAACTGTTTGAGAGCTAGCCTCAAGCAAGATATTTGGCCACAATAGGAGATGTGATCATCTGAATTACTGCAAAGAATGTGGCTGGTATTACTATTTCTGATGGCAACCGGGATGCAGCCACAAAAGCCGCTGCAATGCTAAATTCTTTTTTGCTGACAGTAAATAGGTATGCGATGACTTCCGGTCGGTCTGTCGTTATAAACCGTGAAGCCATTCCAATTAAGTAGCCACAAAGATTTAGACTTAAAGCTGCTCCAGCAATTACAAAAGCATACTATCCATAACCAATGATGGTTTCTGCATTGGAAGCCACTACCGCAAGTAATATTACAAGATAGAAGACTGACCCAATTCCTGCGTAAGTCGAATCATGCTTTGAAATAATCGTCGGAAAGTTGGTGCGTAAGGTTACACCGAGAATTGTAGGCACTAAAACAACTAGAGCTAACTCCAGGATGATGGAAACGAGAGGGACTTCTAGCTGTATCCCTGTCAGCCATAGAAAAAGGAGCGGAACTACGAAAGGAGAAAAGGCTGTATTGACCGCATTGAAAAAGGCGACCAGTCAAGAAGCCTGCAATTGAATCGGGCCATAGACGAGCCCCATTGCCAAAAACTGTCTTGACGGTTTGCGAAAGACTATTCGTACGGCATGTGCATCAAATGTAAGGCTGATCACAAACATCAGAATCACAAGTAAAGGGGCTATTGAGGAGTCGAGGTACTTCCCGGATTCGGGCAATATCAGGCCAACTCCAGCTACAATAATCACAAACCAAACAAGATTTGATTCAACGAAATAAATTAATCGACGCATAGGTCAAGGGTACCAGTTACAGTGCGGCCACAATATAAATTATAGCTGTACACTCCCAATTACAGAGCTTGAGAATCATCGCGACATTGCTCATTTGTCATTTCAAGCTCAATGGTCGTATGCTCTAAATTAAATTTACTCAATCGTTCTGCTATGGACTTTTTTAACTCCAGTTGCTGTTGAGTAGACAGTGCCTCTTGTAGAGCTAGATGAGCAGTAAGTACATGATGCTCTCCATCCAATGACCACAAGTGCAGGTGATGGATACTATCCACTTCTTTGAGTTCTATTAAGGTTTTATAAACTGATTTTGACAGTTCTTTGTCAGGGATTGCCTGTAAAAATAACCTTATAGTGTGCCAAAGGTTTTTAGCAACATTAATTAAAATATAGAGAGTGAAAAGAATTGATAAAGCTGGGTCAAGAATGGGCCAGTCAACAAAAAGAAGTACGATGGAAACGATTAAAACTGCAACCCAACCCAGTACATCTTCCAATAAATGCCAATTGAGTACACGCTCATTAAGAGTTTTGCCTTTACTTAATTTATAAGCCGCAAACCCATTAACTAGCACCCCAAACACGGCTAAGGCGATCATGCCCTCAACTATAGGCATTTCTGGTTGCAGGAGTTTAGGGATAGCTTCTGTCAGAACCCAGACGGAACCAATAATGAGGACTAGACCATTAATAAGTGCACCGAACAATGATAACCGGCGGTAACCATAGGTGAACTCTGAATTTGAACCTTTTTCACTAACTTTACTGAGAAACCAAGCAAATCCGATGGATAAACTGTCGCCAAGATCATGAACGGCGTCGGCCATGATGGCGGTACTATTGGTTAAGATACCTCCTATAAATTCGATAATGGTAAAGGTGACATTCAGAAAAAATGCCCAACCTATACGATTATTTGAACCATGTGAGTGCGAATGATCATGCATTTAAGATTACCTCTTGTGGAGCTCTATTCCTACCTTAGGATTTGATCTTCAATATACGAATACCGCCAACTAAAACAATTAATCCAATGATAAACCCAATGATTAAGTCTGGATATTGTGAGCCCGTCCATGCCACTAATCCTCCGGCAATAATAACGCCTGCGTTAGCGATGACATCGTTAGCAGAAAAAATCCAACTTGCTCTCATGTGAGCGCCGCCATTTCGCTTTTTGGCAATTAAGATTAAGCACCAGACATTTGCTACCAAGGCAATTAAGCCAAACACCATCATAAGGTTTGACTCAGGCTCACTCCCTTGAACCAGTCTCCTCACAACTTCTGTTAATACACCCAGAGCTAATATAATCTGTAACCATCCTGATATATGCGCTGCACGGAGTTTTTTTCGGACGCCATGCCCAACGGCGTATAGTGCCACCCCATACACTGCTGCATCGGCAAACATATCCAATGAATCAGCTATCAATCCGGTCGATTGTGCCCACCAGCCGATAACAAGTTCTGTAATAAACATCACTGCATTAATAGCTAATAGCATTTTAAGTATCCCAGCTTCCTCTGCTTCTTCATTTTGTGCCGTCAACCTTGCTTTATGGATAATCTCGCTGTCCACAGCGTTAGTTGATTCCAATCTAGCCCCAAGCCCAAGAGACGTTATCCGGTCTTCTACCATGTCCCTGAGTTCAAGGTGATGAAGCACTCTAACTATGCGTTTATGTGTATCAAACTCGAGGATTACACTTGGCTCAAGACTGTCCAGTGCCATTCGGATCATGCTTTCCTCTGATGGGCAGTCCATTTTAGGAACGTGGTATTCGCTTACATGTGCCCCTTCAAATAACTTGTCGTCGTTAGTAATATCTTGTGTTTCATCTGTAGCATCTGCTTTGCAGTCACGGTTACATTTCTGGCTCATAGGTATACCTTGCATTTTTTGATATTGGCTTTCCCCCTCCCCGATCACTATAGTCTAAAGCGGAGAGTCCTCGATACGAAAATGGGCGAGCTTTCAGCATTAATGGGGTGTTGGTTCAAACCATCTTGCTATTATAAAGTATTGCCGACTCCAAAATAGAGCCGGCAGATTGCTAGTTAGTGTTTCTCCTTCAACTTACCTTTTGAAAACCAGGCAAACAGAACGGGCAACACAAACAGTGTTAAAAATGTGGCTGTTATCAGCCCGCCTACGATAACACTGGCAAGCGGTTTTTGTATCTCTGCGCCAACGCCATTTGATAGCAACATCGGTATTAAACCTAACGCAGATGTCACTGCTGTCATCAATACCGGTCTAAGCCTGGATACGGCACCATCAAAAGCGGCTTCACTGACAGGTAGGCCATCCTTGATACGCTGATTGATACTTTCAACCATCACTACACCGTTAAGTACCGCGACGCCAAACAGGGTAATAAATCCGACCGAGCTGGGCACTGATAAATACTGCCCTGACAGCCAGAGTGAGAACACCCCACCAATAACGGCTAGAGGTACATTTACCAGGATCAGCATAGCCTGACCAACCGAAGCAAAGGCAAAGTAAAGCAACAAGGCAATAAGCGCCAGCGATAATGGCACGACCAGCGACAGACGCTTTTGTGCTCGCTGTTGATTTTCGAATTGTCCACCTATATCCACGGAGTAACCCGTTGGCAAATCAACTTGTTCAGCAATCGCTGCGCGAATATCTGCTACCACACTGCCCATATCACGCCCTTGCACATTGGCCTGAACGACTACTCTGCGCTGAACATCATCGCGGCGAACCTGCGGCGGGCCGGAAGCAATATTTACAGAGGCTACATCACCAAGGCGAACCCAGGCTCCTGAAGGTGCCTGCAAACGAAGGTCAGCAATAGTTTCGCGATCTTGGCGAAAACGTTCATCCAACCGAACATAGATATCATAACGTTCGTTACCATTGATGATTTGTCCAGCGCTGGCACCGCCAAGCCCATTTCGAACCACTTCCATGACATCCGCTACGTCGAGTCCATAACGAGACAATGCGCGGCGATTGGGCTTTACGACCAATTGAGCTTCACCGACAATTTGCTCCATGGCAACATCACGCGTACCGTCGATCTTTTTGACCACTGCCTCAATTGCCTGCCCTTTTTCAGCCAGCACATCAAGATCTTTACCAAAGAGTTTTATCGCTAGTTGCGCTTTAACCCCCGATAACAGCTCATCCACACGGGTGGCAATTGGTTGTGAAAAATTGAACAGCAATCCGGGATGTTGTTCCAGCTTTTGCTCCATCAGGGATTGAAGTTCATAACGATTATCGGCGCTGGTCCATTCTGGCACTGGCTTAAGACCAATATAGATCTCAATGTTATTCACTGGCTCTGGATCACCGCCAATTTCGGCACGTCCAATGCGTGATAACGCATAGGTGACTTCCGGGAATTCCATCAGCATTGCTTCGAGTTTTGGAGCGACTTCAAGCGCAGTATCCAGGCTGGAGGACGGAGCGAGAGTTACCCGGAGGTTGACCGTTCCTTCTTCGAGTTCAGGCACAAACTCGGTACCCAGACGCGGTATTACTAAAGCTGCCGCAACCACGAGCGTTACAGCAATACCAACGACGACCTTACTGTGGCTCATAGCCCACGACAAACCCTTGCGGTAGAGTTTATCAAGTGGTTTCAAGACGAAACTCTCCCGCGGGCGTATCCCTTTGCGAAACAGGTAGGTGGCTAATGCTGGGACTATGATTAAAGCTACAACCAGCGCGGACAGCATAGACAGCATGATACTGATAGCCATCGGCTGGAACAGTTTGGCTTCGACCCCTTCGAAACTGAATAGCGGCATGAAGACAACTAAAATAATTGCTGTCGCAAAAAATATAGGTCTTGCTACCTCTCTGCCAGCTTCTTGCAAGCGTAAAGCAATCCCATGGCTATCATGAGCTGCATCAACAGGATCTGGATCATCCTGAACCATTGTCTGTCTATCTTTGTCATGGGTGGCATCGGGATGGGTCAAATGTTTGAACATGTTTTCGACCATCACTACAGAGCCATCCACGAGCATGCCAATGGCCACGGCAATACCGCCTAGAGACATTAAGTTTGCCGAAAGACCAAACCACGCCATCACCATCAAAGCAATACCGATGGAAATTGGAATTGAGATCAGTACCAGTAAGGTAGCACGCAAATTCATTAGGAACAGCGCCAAAATGACCACAATGAAGACAAACGCCAGTAACAGAGCATTGACAACGGTATCAACCGCTTGCGTCACCAGATCGGCCTGATCATAGTAAGCCTCGAACTTAACTCCTTCCGGTAACGCCTGATTAATACGCTCGATACGGGCATTAACCCCATCAATGGTGCTTTTGGTATTGGCGCCTAAACGTTTTAATACAATGCCTGAGACGACTTCGCCTAGTGTCTCAACTTTCCCATCCGAAGTTCGGCGTGTCATGGTCACTGCGCCCTGGCGGATTTCGCTACCCAGATTCACTTTGGCTACATCCGATACGGTGATAGTGGTGCCATCCACCGTTTTCAGGGGAACTTGACGGATCTGCTCCAGCCCTTGCTTGCCATGATCGAGCCAGCCGGTACCTCGGATCACCAATTGCTCCTGACCACGGTTCATATACCAGCCGCCAACATTGGTGTTGTTACGCTCCAGAGCCGCCATGATATCGTCCTGGGTCAGATCGTAAGATAACAGCTTTGACGGATTCAGATCGACCTGATACTGACGCACCTCACCGCCGAAAGACAGCACATCAGTCACGCCTTCGGCCGGGATAAGCAACAACTTGACCACCCAGTCATTTAAGCTGCGTAGCTCCATGGCATCGAAACCCGAACCGGGTTCGGCAACCAGTAAATACTGATAGACTTGCCCCAGCCCAGAAGTGTTTGGCCCCATTTCGGGTGTACCAACGCCCTCTGGAATCAGCTCTTTGGCAGCCTGAAGTCGCTCGAATACCAGTTGCCGGGCAAAGTAAATATCAGTGCCTTCCTTAAACACAACAGTAACGCCAGACAAGCCAGTCTTTGAAATAGACCTTACTTCTTCTACATCAGGCAGAGCGTACATGACAGCTTCAATCGGATAGGTTATCAGCTGCTCGACTTCCTCAGCAGCCAAGCCAGGAGCTTCAGTATTGACCGAGACCTGAACGTTGGTAACATCCGGAAATGCATCAAGATTCAGCCTTGGAATAATAAAAAAGGCGCTGACCGTTAGTGTAATGAGCGCAATCGCCACCAGCAAACGGTTAGTGACCGCCCAATCGACAATTCGATTAAACATAGAGTCTCCTTAATGCTTAGTGGTTATGCGGATCAAAACCGCCTTTGGCGATTTGTGAAGCAACAAAAAAGGCACCGTCGGTAACAATACGTGTTCCGGGAACAATGCCGTTAATTTCACGCAACGAACCTAGTGCTCGCTTTAGTTCAACTTCTTGAGAGCGAAACTGCCCTGGACTCTCTTCTACAAAAATTGCCCAGTCTCCATCGGGATTTCGCATCAGTGCTGACTCTGGCACAGCCAATACCGGCTCTTCTGTACGAAAACGGAAGAAGACCTCTGCAAACTGTCCCGGATGCAGCCTATGCTCCAGGTTGTCCACCAATAAGCGCACTGTTCGGGTTCGTGTAACGGGGTTTATGGTATGTGCTTCTTGGGATACCTTGCCTTGAATTCGGATATCACCAGCCACAATGTCAGCCAATGTACCGAGCGGAAGTGATATAGACTGATCTGCTGGAAGGTGTGCTTCGACCCAGAGCTGCTTCTCATTGGCCAGCTTGATCAGAGGAGAACCAGCTTCGACGCGCTGCCCCTGCTCGAAGTCGTCAGATAACACAGAACCATCGGTTTCGGCACGTAGGGTATATTCGCCCAATGCCTTAATATCTTGCGATGCCAGAGACTGCAAATCTGACTCAGCTAACCCATAGGCCTGCAACGTTGCCCGAGCAGCCTCCCAGCTGGTTTTGGCCTGGATATAACGCTGCTCTCCAACGGTTTTGCGACCGAGCTTGCGGACTCTTTCCCATTCAGGCCAAGCGGTGCGATAGTCTGCCTGGGCCTGCGCCACATCCTCACTGAACAGGGTTACCAGTGGCTGACCTTGTTCGACATGAGCGCCCAATGCTACGTGACGACGTAATACAACGGAAGCTACTCGCGGTGACACTATGTAGCTAGTGTATCCATTAGAAAGAACTTCCCCTGGTGCGTAGAACTCATAATCAACGCGCTCGGCAGTGAGAGGAGCAACCTGGATATCAGCAATCGTCATTTGAGTAGCATTTAGTGCCGTAGTGGCAGAAGCTTCTTCTTGATGCCCATGTCCATCTTCTTCAGTATTACTTTCGCTGTGTCCCGCATCATCATGACTTTCATTGTGGGAACTATCGCTAGACCCATGTTTTGTATCACCATGACGCTCATGTTCATCCGTGGCATTTGATGGGTGCTCCTTGTGAGACGCATCATCCTTATGCTCAATAACCTCTTGAGCAGGCTTGCTCTTATCATGTTCGTGCGCCTCACCACTCATCGTTTCTGCAAGCCCTATGCTTGGTGCAGTCATTGCGGCGCTTAGCATCGCTATCAATAATCTATTCATGTTCATTATCCTATCTTTAATTCAGTGGCTTAGTCGCAGTTGGTGCAACAGCTCTGAGCTGGCCGGAGTGCAGCAACACTTCGGTTAACGCAAGTTGTGTGTGCTTTTCGAGTGAGATTCCTGCCAGCAGGCTCTCCGAACGCTGGTTGAGAGCGAGCAGGTAGTCAGTTGTTGATAGGTCGCCGCTTCGCCACTGGCGTTCCAACAAGTCAGCACTATTTTCAACTCTGCCACGAGCTAGCTCGAGCCAGCGTCGGTATTGCTCGTCATAACGTTTCCAGGCAGCTTGTGCAGCCTGCCAGTCAAACCGTAGATTGCGATAAACGGCCAAGAATCGGGCCTCTGCTTCTAGTGCTGCACGATTAGCCACACGAGTTTCGGCACTGTAGTCATTACGTACATTCAAAGGAATCGAGAAGGTCAGGCCGACAGTATTTTCTCCACCGTCGCGACCAGCATTGACTCCAAAGGTCGGCTCTGCTTTGGCTGCGCGGCGGGTTGCTACGGCCTCTTCCTTGATGGACTTCCAGCGAGCCTGAGCGCTGGCAACATAGGGATGTTGTAACAACTCCTGGTCAGTAATGGACACTGGCTCCGAAGGCCAGAAATCTTCGGGAATGCCTCCTTTTTCAGGAGTCCACTGTGGCAAAAGTTCGCGCACTCTGCTTTCTGCTTTTTGCAAAGCGACTTCAAGCTCAGCGACCTGTGCCAGCTGTTTTGATAAAGATAGAAAGGTGAGTTCAGCATCAATAGTGCCTATATCCCCTGCTTTTTGGCGCTTTTCAGCCACTTGCAATAATGCATTAAGCTGCTCTTTTTGTGCCTGAGCAATAATGGCGGCTTCATTACTGGCACGCCACTCAACCAATGCTGATAGAGCCTCAGCAGTCTTACTCATAACCTGTTGCTGATACTGGGCTTTGGCTGCTTGTCGGATAAAAGCCGCTTGCTGCTGTTTAGCACC
The DNA here is from genome assembly GCF_003429285.1 of Salinimonas sediminis. Lineage (NCBI taxonomy): Bacteria > Pseudomonadati > Pseudomonadota > Gammaproteobacteria > Alteromonadales > Alteromonadaceae > Salinimonas > Salinimonas sediminis. The sequence continues at coordinate 2,216,065 of NZ_CP031769.1, read as the reverse complement.
TCGTCTATCCCACCAGTCAACCGTTTGAGAAACACCTACACGGTAGTTATTTTCTTCACCAACCTGTTCCAGCTCAGAAGATAACTCCGGGTTGTAAAGTGGCTGTTCCGCTGCGTCCGCAGTAGCTTCCGAGCCTTGCAGTTGCTCGCGGGCCGCGATGATGTCTGGGTGCTGCTTTATCTGTGATGCCAGCCAGCGCTCCCAATCAACGGGTTGCGCTTGCGCCGAAGCCGACAGCAAATAAATAACGGCACACATCGCATAAGAAACGGATAGTTTCTTCATGAAATTTCCTCACAATTAAAATCAAAGTACATCAGGTACAGCTGGGTTGGCATTTGCACAACGCTATACCTCAGAATAAAAGTTTATTTGTACTGTATTTAACTGATCGGAGGGGGATTATCAGGGAAGGCTATATGGGAACGGTAATGGGAAGGGTTGCCTAAAATAGCACCCTTTTGATAAAGAGAAGCAGAGATATCTTGGCGACCCAGAAAGAAAGGGTGTGATGAGCCATGACAGTGACAACAATGGTGGCAATCAAGCTGGTAGCTTTTGCTCTTTTCTGATTCTAACCAACGCTTGTCATCATCTGGTATTGGAGAAGAGTGAGCTTTTTGATGCTCGTGATCAAAAGTAAGATGCTCAGAACCGGATTGATGAAACTGATGAACGTCCGCCACAGCAACTACCGATTGCAGGGCAATCAATATGGCTAGAGCGAAAGTTAAAAGTTGACGGTTCACGGTAAAAAAGAGTCTCTACTCGTTCTCATAAATGCAGGGCAGTAGACTAGCAGATTATCAGTTAGTTCACAAAAGATAAGTGGATACTAACCAACTATTACACAGCTTTGTGCTTAAAGTGAATTAGTCTCGACTTAATCTGACACTTCTTCTTGAAAAGATGAGAGTTACCCGTTTTGATAAAGGTGTCGAATCTTTAATCAAAACAAAATAGGTAACTCTCATGTTGCATACTAGCAATCCAATCATCAAACACAAAGCAGGACTGTTAAATCTGGCTGAAGAGCTGGGCAATGTATCGAAGGCCTGCAAAGTGATGGGCGTGTCTCGTGACACGTTTTATCGGTATCAGGAGTTGGTTGAAGAAGGCGGTGTTGATTCGCTGATTAACCGTTCAAGACGCACACCTAATCTCAAGAACAGGGTCGATGAGCAGACCGAACAAGCTGTCATAGCTCACGCCATTGAGTTTCCCGCTCACGGTCAAGCCAGAACAAGTAATGAGCTGCGTAAAGCAGGCGTGTTCGTTTCAGGCAGCGGTGTTCGCTCGATATGGCTCAGACATAATCTGGAAAACTTCAAAAAGCGACTTGCCGCACTGGAAGCCAAAGTTGAAAGCGAAGGCATCATTTTGACCGATGAGCAGGTTGCCGCGCTTGAGAAGAAAAAGCAGGATGATGAGGCCTGCGGTGAGATTGAAACACACCATCCCGGCTATCTAGGCTCGCAAGATACCTTCTACGTCGGCAACCTCAAAGGTGTCGGCCGCATTTACCAGCAAACCTTCGTTGATACCTACAGTAAAATTGCGTTCGCCAAGCTCTACACGACCAAAACGCCAATCACCTCGGCCGACATCCTCAACGACAGAGTGTTGCCGTTCTTTGAGGCTCAGGAGCTGCCCATGCTGCGGATTCTGACAGACAGGGGCACAGAATATTGTGGCAAAGTGGAACAGCATGATTATCAGCTCTACTTAGCCATCAACGATATCGACCACACAAAAACCAAGGCGCGACATCCGCAAACCAATGGGATCTGTGAGCGATTCCACAAAACCATCCTGAATGAATTCTATCAGGTCACCTTCCGCAAAAAGCTCTATGACTCGCTGGAAGCATTACAGAAAGATCTGGACGAGTGGCTGGAATACTACAACAATGGAAGGACTCATCAGGGCAAAATGTGCTGCGGCAGAACGCCAATGGAAACATTAACCGATGGGAAGCAGATTTGGGCTGAGAAGAACTTAGCTCAAAGCTAATCTGACACTGGCACCGTGAAACGGGTAACTGTCAGATCAGGTCTGAGCTAGTACAGTATAGGTCTGATTTAATTGCGCTAGTCGCCAACTAAACCCATTCACCCCTCACCAATTGCAGGCACTGAAAAGTTTGAGCCCCTCGAAACGCTCAACCGGCAAAGCCCCCTTTTTGCGCTACAAATTGCATAGCTTTAGCGTAGGCAGGCGGGTAATGAAGCCATTTACCTTTGCTCACTGTTAAAATACCCGTGTTAGTATTTTCACGTGCAAAAACTGATTACCCGCAGCGCTACCTTACAATCATAATTGCCAAGCATTAACATGGCGCAGGAAACCCACTTTCTATGATGGCTTGTTACTACTCCTTCGGTTTATCAAGCTGCGTGTACCAATCCAGATAAGGGGTATTTTTAACCATATGGCGGTTAAAGTCCTTAGCGCCATCTTGCCACCATACCGGGCCGCGTTCACCAAGCGAGATTTTCGCTGCATTAACCAGGCGCCGTGCTTTGGTTAGCCGCGTATCATCGTTTGCTGCCTTTGCCGCTTTTACCTCGCGGCGCGCGCTCATTAAATCGTGCACAAAACTGGCCCGCTCGGCCTCCGATAGGTTTGGGTTACTCACCCGCCATAGTCGTTCTCGTACGACCATGTACCGCCCATCAGGTGTCACTGGATATTGCATGTAAACTTTAGTCCCGTTTTAAAAAATATAAGGCTACAAAAATATGCCAAGTCAAGACAGCCCATAAACTTTGCCCTGACGAATGATGCAATTGATGCAAGACCGTTGCCTAATAACATGCAAAAACCTATGTATGCAATATACCGTTTACCATAAAAGCCCGATTATTGCCGGTACGGTCAGTTTGCAGAGCTATCCTGGGGCCTGAGGGCGTTAGTATATGGTTCGTTACCATGCTTGGGCTTTAATTGGGTATAACCTTGCGTAAACGCAAGCTCCAGAAGCCTGCGGCCGAACACCTCTTCACCTTTGGTACTAAGATGGCGTCTATCTGAGTATGTGATGGTACTATCTATCACTAAATCCCTGGGCAACTGTAAGCCAAAGCCATCCATTTTTGATATATACCCAATCTCTTTTGAGCGCAGACGCTTGGCAAATTCGCTATCCAGGTACTGCGATAATTCAATTGCATTGGTAGATATATATTGGGTGAGCTGGGTGTCAAAGGGCGTCTTATAATCCCATTCCACCGGATCTTTAGTCACTGGGGGCAACATCCCCACCATTAATACCGGAATGGCAAATGTTTGCTTAATGTTAGCCAGGTAATTCACTACATCATCGACATATTCGGTATTGATATCTTCGCGTTTTGCTTCATACATATTATTACCGGCAAATAGCCTGTCTGGGGTTTGGGTGTAAATGACTAAACTTATCTTACGCGCATGATCTTTTGCAAAGGCGAGAAAATCATCATACTGGCAATGGGGTAAATCTTTCGGGTTACCGTTATAGCCATGGGCACGACAAAATCCTCTGGATACACTAACCACAAAGGGATATTCGCTGTTGTAGGCCACCGCGTTGTATAAATCCATACCGTGACTACCACCTAAAATAAAAACCGCTTTATCATATTTTGCTGCACATTCAGAAAAGCGGGTTTCAAAGTCGTCATCAAATTCGGGCGACCATAATTTACAGGGCGCCTCAGCCATCGGCTGGCTGGTATGAGAATCATGGGCGGTTTCAAGCATTTGATAGCGCGCCATGGGGGCAGGCTCAAAGGTACTGCGTAAGGCTACATTGCTCACAAATAGCAAACCTAGCACTGCGCCGCAGGCCAGTCCTACGCCGGTATATTTAAAAATGGCCGGGCGGGTATAACGACTACGGTTACGCAGTGGGGTTTCGACAAAACGCCAAGACACAACGCTCATAAGAAACGACACGCCAATACCAATAACACTGTATAGCAATGTAAGTTCGCCCTCATTGATAAGTCGCAGCGCTGCTAGTACAGGTTGATGCCATAGGTATAGGCTATAACTTACTACACCCACAAATGTAATTCCGGGAAGTGACAGCAAGCGGGCGGTTAGCGTGCCCTGAACAGCAAATAGAAGAATTAGTACTGTGCCAGCTACAGGTAATAGGGTGAACACTGATGGATGAGCCGTTTCCGGTGTAAACAAGATATATGAAGCCGCGACCATTACCACACCCCCGTTGGCTAGTCGCGCGCCGTACGCACGCTGCCAGCGCTGATAATGATCGCTTTTAATATAAACACTGGCTATGCCGCCAGCCATTAATTCCCAGGCTCGGCCTGGTAAAAGGTAAAAATTACCGGTTGGGTCAACATCTTTTTGCCACTGTGCATACGCCAACGAAAGCACGAATATACTTAGCAACGTGCCGATAAAGCGGCGGCCGTTTGGTAACACCGCCATGGCAATCAATGGAAAAAACACGTAATACTGTTCTTCTACTGCCAGACTCCAGGTATGCAGCATGGGAGACAATTCTGAGGTACTGCCAAAATACCCCGACGTTTGCCAAAAGTAAAAATTGGAGACAAAACTGACCACCGCAACAATACTCTGCCCATAATCGGCAAGCACTTTTGGCGATTGTGAAAAAACAGGTAAAGCTATGCTAGTAACCGCTATGACTAAAAACAAGGCGGGTAATATTCGCCGTGCGCGCCGTTCGTAAAAATTCACTAACGAAAACTGATTCTGGCTCATTTCGCGGGTAATGATGCCAGTAATTAGAAAGCCACTGATAACAAAGAAGACGTCTACGCCAAGATAACCACCGCTAAGCCCGGGTAAGTCAGCGTGAAGCCACAAAACAGGCAGGATCGCGAGAGCACGTAAGCCATCTATTTCACTTCTATACTGCATAGGAAATGGGTAAGTTCCGTTTAGTCTGAGGTTTTAATAACATGCGAAAACCAAGCAAACTTCACGCCTGTTTTAAAATTTATTGAATAATAATTGTTGGAAAGGGGGATAATGTATTACCGCGCAGCGAATGACGAGTTTCCAGTGATTGGCTAAAAAACAAAAAAATGTTGTATGGAAAGCCGTCTCCGGCCATAGGTATAGCACTGAAGCTCAACTGAGCGCCCCTTCATTGGCCTATTAGCCGTCTAGGACTCGCGCGTACTTATGTCAATTGAAAATGGCGCTTTACCGGTTAATCGTCTTTCTGGCAAGGAGCGCCCTGGTAAGGATCGCCAAGGTAGTGAGTAAGCGGCTTGAATATAGTATTGCTTGATTTATTTATGCAGGAGGAAAAGGTATACATGGAAAAAAGCGTATAAGGGCTAAAATAAAAAACCATGCACCTTTAGCAACGCGTTAATACTTTTCGGCCAGGCTGGCTATAGTTGCAATAACAATACCTATGCAATAACAATACCTGCCAATCACCCTGGGTATGAAAGCTAAAGTAACTAAATGACACATTCTGTAGCTGCTGAAATTTTCACTGAAGCATTGAAGAAATAAACTGATACCGACGATATCTATAGTATCGTCACGAGTATTGCCCATAATCATCCGCTCTCTTGACCATCGCGGCTTTTGAATAGCGGATGATTACCGGTTTCGTCACATAAATGTATTTACGGTAGTAATCCTTAACGTGGGTTAGCCCGCCAGTTTCAGGCAGACAATTTTTCTATATGGTCTGCATTTTCTGCTGCTTGCTCATAATGTAGAGCCTGGTGAATTTCCTCTTCACTTGGCATGCGCGCTATGGTCAATCCTGAGTGCTCGAAATCCTGGTTTACAAACCCCTGACTTACAAAGGCACTCAACCAGTCTGTGGCAGGATAATAGCCCCACTTAGCTTTGAAAAGATTCGCATTGGTAACGATATCAAGCAGGTGGTTGATGGGGAACTGATAGTTTGCCCGATACTGATGAAAGGCAGTAAGGCTTAATTTTTCCAAACCAATACCGGCCGCGTGGCAACGGGTCGCAAAATCGATATCGCCAATCCCGAAACCGTGGTATTGCTCATCAAAACCACCTACTTTATCGAAATCTGAACGGCTTACGCCAAATACGGCAGACTGAAAATTGTGCATGGCACTAGCATTGCGGCGACCATTTAATACGTGAAGCTCTGAACGCTCCATCAACTGTTCAAACTGCGCATTGTCGGGCATATCTGTTAATGGGATAATGTTGGTCGTATGAATTGTATTGTCTTTCCAGTTTTTCATCATGGTACTGAACAGGGCAGGGTCACACACACAATCCACATCAAGATGAACGATTCGTTCGAAACTACACGCTGTGAAGCCTTTGTTGCGGGCTTGGGCCAGCGGTAATTCTTCGGAGGTGGCAAATTTATGTTTAATAGAGAACTGTTCACTTTGTATCAGCGAGTTGCTGGACGGTGATGTCATCCAAACAACAATCAGTTCCGATGGAGCTAACTCTGACTGTTCAAGATTAGCAATCAGATTTGAAAGCTGCTGCGTCCGGTTTTTTACGATAGTAACAACACTGAATTCGTTTCTCATCCGATTATCCTCAATAAAGCGTAAATGGTGTGGCTGTTTCAATACAGCGAGAATCACAGTGAAGTGAAGCAATTACCAAACCAGCTATTCACTAATTTAAGTTACTGTTTTTTCAATTAAAATATTGGGTGGCATGAAAGAGCCGAGAAAATAGTTATGAAATACTTACACCCCTGACTGTAGTTACTATGTACCAAAGTCTGATAGCTAGTGCATAAGTATCCGATTTATAAGAAATACTATTTTAGGACGAGAAGGCTTTGGAAGCCGGGATAATCTGTATTTTTATTGCCTCAACACATATGATGTTGAAATTGGTTCGTAAAATAGATACCTGGATAAATATGTCAGCCCCTATATTGACCCCAACGTTGCCCCGCATGAACGACGAACGTCTAAAAGGCCCTATTTTACTGCGGCCCATCATGCGCGACCCTGGCACAGGTGAAGCGGAAAACCGGGATAGTGGTTTGCTCCCTAATACTCGCATAATTGACCTTGATAAAGAGGGGAGTGATCATCGCCACGGGGAAGTTCACCAGCGTTTAAACAGCACGGCGTTTGCGCAGTTACTCGGTGAACTTGGGATTGATAATAAAACCCAACTGATAGTCTACGACGCAAAGGGGATGTTTAGTGCCCCGCGTTTGTGGTGGATGCTTAAAGCTATAGGTCACCGCAATGTGAGCCTGCTAGATGGGGGCGGCGCCAAAGAACGAGCGGAAGGCGGCCTCTTCAACAACTTTGGGCGTCCGCCTGTATCGGCGCAATTCTATAAAGTAGAGCCTCCTGCGCATGCTTGGTTTATTGATAAAAAGCACGTAATAGCGGCACTTGATACAAACACGCAGATTATTGATGCGCGCAGCGCGGCGCGCTTCCACGGCCGCGCACCTGAACCGCGCGCCGGCGTTCGCAGCGGGCACATACCCGGCGCAGTTAATTTATACTACCAGGACGTGCTGGAAAACGGTCGGTTTAAAGCAGTGGCGGTGCTTAACGCCTTATTCACGAAGCGCAATATCGATTTGCAAAAGCCAATTATCTGTAGCTGTGGTTCTGGGATCACCGCGTGTATAATCGGCGTGGCCGCGCTACTATGCGATGCTAAAAATGTAATGGTATATGATGGGAGTTGGGCCCAATGGGGCGCTGATAACCAACTGCCTATTGCCCTGTAATAATTATCGAATACCAACCACCAACGGAGCGACGATTGCATGTATGCTAAGCCTAATGTAGTGGTTCTGACCGGCGCAGGCGTATCGGCAGAATCAGGACTTAAAACATTTCGCGACAACAACGGGTTGTGGGAGCAACACAAGGTCGAAGAAGTCGCCACGCCGCAAGCCTTTAGCGCCAATCCTGCGCTAGTGTACCGCTTTTACAATGATCGTCGCGCCCAGTTAGCTGACGGTGCAATTAAACCTAATGCCGCGCACTTGGCGTTGGCCCAGCTAGAAAAGGCGCTTGGCGAACAGCTGACGCTGATTACCCAGAATGTAGATAATTTGCATGAACGTGCTGGGAGTACGCGGGTATTGCACATGCATGGCGAGCTGCTGTCTTCACGGTGCACCGGCAGCGGCCACCGCCAAGTATGCACTGTGGCGTTTGACCGTAAAACACGCTGCCAGTGCTGCGCCGAACCGCGGCCACTGCGCCCGGATATTGTCTGGTTTGGCGAAACGCCGCTGCACATGGATACCATTATTATGGCCTTATCCAGGGCTGATATTTTTATTGCTATTGGAACCTCCGGCGATGTTTACCCTGCGGCCGGTTTTGTCCAGCTGGCCAGCGAAAGCGGCGCCAAAACGGTAGAGCTTAATTTGGCAGCCGGTACTAACCAACGATATTTTGATGAGGCCATTGAAGGCCCAGCTTCTGAAGTCGTGCCAGCATATGTGCACCAAATAATAACCGCCTTCAACGATAAGGGTAGATAAACGTGGTGTGGCAAGATTTTATTACTATAGCATTAGTTCATTTACTGGCTGTCGCCAGCCCTGGCCCCGACTTTGCCATTGTAGTGCGCAATAGTGTGGCTTATGGCAGGCGCATAGCAATGTACACCAGTGTAGGTATTGGTTTAGGTATCCTGATTCACGTAGCTTACTCCATTGTGGGGCTATCAGTTGTCATCAAAACCACACCGTGGCTATATCAGACTATCAGTTATCTGGCGGCGGCATATTTGATATATCTGGCTGTAGGAGCCCTTCGAAGTGGCCCAACTACGCCGTCGACCGCACGCCAGGGTAAGCAGGTTACGCGTCCTGCAATACGGGGCCGGCGCGCACTATGGATGGGTTTTTTAACCAACGGCCTGAATCCCAAAGCCACGCTGTTCTTTTTATCATTATTTACCGCTTTTATTGATGTCGACACCCCGTTGCCCATTAAGCTAGGGTATGGCGCCTACTTGTCACTGGCTACCGGAGCCTGGTTTTGCTTTCTATCGTATTTATTAAGTACCAGCAGTGTTGCACGTTTGATAGGTGAAAAAGGTTACTGGCTAGACCGTGCCATGGGGGTATTATTATTAGGCCTGGCTGCCAAATTAGTATTAGCTTAGAGCCGCAGGCGCGTTTAGGGTATACTGCGCAGGTTAAAAATCAGTTTTTGAGGATTGGGTGAGTAGCACAAACCAACCCCCGCAAGGGGATAAACTAGCGCAGACTCTGGCCGGAGACTACACGTTTTCAGTCAGACAAATACTGCTAAGAGCGAATAATATTACAAAAGAGCATTACCGTACGCTGCTGGCAGGATGCGGTGTTATTGTGTTGATTAGCGCAGTATTAGTGGCACTTTTGGTTAGCCGCTTTTCGATTGAAGAGTTAAAGCAACTCTCACAATCACATCAGGCAATTATTGATGTGATTGTCATTTTTCTTATGGCGCCGATTACTACCGGACTGACATTACAAGCTAGCGCATTGGCCGCGCAACAACCCACCGCTTTTAACCATTTGTTCGCCTACCTACCGCAGGTATTACCGCTTGCTTTGGCGCAGCTGTTTATCTCTATACTGGTGCAGCTGGGATTGTATTTTTTAATTATTCCTGGGCTGTATGTCTTTATGGCCAGTATATTTACGCTGCCGCTGGTGGCGCAAAACAAGCTTCCTATAAGCGGTGCGCTGTTACTCTCGTGTAAAGTGGTTAACCGGTATATTGCTGGGTTTATCGGATTATTTGGCGTTTTTGTACTATTGTTTTTATTGTGTCTGTTCACCCTCGGCCTGGCCCTGTTATGGGTAATGCCATTGTATTACGCTACCGTAGGGTTGCTGTTCAATGATCTTTTTGGCTCAGGGCCGGTAGAAATTTCGTCCAATACTAATAACAAAGAGTCAACATTTGATGCATAAAAGGGAAACGGTAAAAATAGTGCTGATAACGATAGGTATTTTAGCCGTTATCGTCATTAACGCATGGATTTTGTCTTCCAGAGAACCCGATATACTGGAAGTGCCGGAAACCGAGCAAGCATCAAAGCCCGTACCGGATTTCTCCTCTTATGAGAATGTGAGTGATCGTAAGTCAGCTTTTTTTGATTATTTACGCCCGGAAGTCGCTAAGCAAAATGAATATCTGCTGTCGTTACGTCACTATATTCAAACCGTTCAACGTAAACTTACCAGTAACGAAACACTGGGCGAAGAAGACAGTGAACGGGTGGCATGGCTGGTAAAAGAATATGGCGTCAACGACTCTGTCGATATTCCTGAAAAAATAAACCGCTTATTACAGAAAGTTGATATTTTACCGGTCGAGCTGGTATTGGTGCAGGCAGCTAATGAGTCTGCCTGGGGGACCAGCCGGTTTGCCCGTGAAGGCTATAATTTTTTCGGCTTATGGTGTTTTCGGCGGGGGTGCGGCTTTGTGCCTTCGCGGCGCACCGACGGTGCAGCCCATGAAGTGGCACGCTTTGATAATTTATCCAGGGCCACTTACACTTACATGCGTAATCTAAATCGCCATAAAGCTTACAAAGATTTACGTAATATTCGGGCCCGGTTAAGAATGAACCAAATGCCGGTAACCGGCATGGCGCTGGCTGAAGGCCTGATGAAATATTCTGAGCGTGGCGCCGCCTATGTGGAAGAACTGCAGGCAATGATTCGGTTCAATCAGGAGTTTCTTGCACAATGAGATGGATGACGTCCCTGTTATTGGGAATTTTAGGGATAAGCAGCCCGTTAGCCTATGCCACAAGCAGCCTGGATGTGGAGTATCATCGGTTTTATAGTCATTTGCAAAAATTAACCGGTGAAGATACTCAGGCATTACAGTTTGCGTTTGGTTTTATCCACCACGATACCGCAGATATGTGTGCAATAGACAGCGCCAATATTGTAACGGACAAGCAAACAATTGCACTGGACGTATCGGCAGAGCAAAGATTCACTTTACCGGCTGAAAAAGCCCTACAGCTGGCAGATGCGTCGGTACACATTGTCTTTACAGACAACGATATCAAACCCTGTGATATGTCGGTACAACTGGAAACTCGCTCGGAATATCTAAAGTCTTACTATAGTGCGGAAGAGCTGACTATGTTGGTAGGACAATATGAAGCCTTCTTTAATGAAATGGGCAGTTTTTTATCATTCATGATGCCTTCAGTAAAAGGCCTTAATTTTCAGTTTTCAGATCCTTACCTGCAGCGTCCGTTAAAAGACGCCCCGCCGATTACCAGTGGGATGTTAGCCCTGCATACTGAATGGCTAAACAAAAACAAGCCATTGATACTGCCGGAGCCGCCTGTGCGAATTACGGCTATTGCATCGGCCGATTAACTTAACACTAATTGGTAGCGTATCTGTTCGGCCAGACGCTCGACGGTCTCTTCGCCCTTTTTACACAATTCTGCGGCGCGGTGAAACTCAAGTAATCCTACATCAGTGAGATTGGGTTCTATCAGCACATCGGGTGGATCGCCCGCCAACCGCGAGCGGGTAACTCTGGCCTGTAGAATTTCCAACGAGCTGCTCATGACACTTAGGATACCGGGCGGCGCATCTTTACCAGGGCCGTTATCCGGTGAAAACCATTGACGCACCGCTCCAGAACTTTTCTGCAAAAAGTGTTCTGTTTTACGTTCATTTTCTTCATGCTTTTCAGCCGGTTTTTCTAAGCGCTGGGGCCGGAAGTCGGCGTTAAGATTAACGGCAATAACAAAATCAGCCCCTAACTGACGACACAGGTTTACCGGCACCGGGTTAACCACCGCGCCATCTACCAGCCATCGCCCCTCATAGGCGACCGGGCTAAATAACGCCGGTATTGCACATGACGCTTGTATTGCTGTATCTAACGGGCCCGAAGCAAACATTACCTCACGCCCTGAATGCAGGTCGGTGGCCACTACAGCAAATTGTTTTTGCATTTCTTCGAAAGAGGCGGCGCAAAAATCTTCCCCCAGTTTTTTGAATACCTTTTCGCCGCTGGCTAAGCCGCCGCGGCGAAAACCGATACCCATGAGTGAAAACACCTGCCACTCCGTCAGGGAGCTGGACCATTCATGTAAGGCATCGAGTTTGCCACTGGCATAGGCCGCCCCAACATAGGCGCCAATCGAACAGCCGGCGACAATATCTATATTAACACCCAATTTTTCCAGCGCACGGATAATACCTATGTGGGTCCAACCGCGGGCGGCGCCAGCTCCCAAAGCAATGCCAATTTTCATACGCTTAGTCCGTTAAATTCACAATTTGAACCGGCGATACCTCAGCCTGTTCACTATCCTGGGCCGCTGCGTTAAAGGTGTCGAAAGCAGGTGTGTCAAAGGCTGTATCGCCATCAGCTACCGGACCATCAGTGGTAGAAATAGCCTGAAAATCGTGTAAATTACGGTCCAGCAGATGCGAGGGCGCAACATTCTGGATGGCCCTGAACATAGATTCGATACGACCTGGAAAGCGTCGGTTCCAGTCTTGCAGCATATGTTTTATATTTTGCCGTTGCAGGTTCTCTTGTGAGCCACACAAGTTGCAGGGAATAATAGGAAATTCAGCCGCCTGTGCATATTTTTCGATATCGGCTTCATTACAATAGGCCAGGGGGCGAATAACAATATGCTGACCATTATCGCTAACCAGCTTTGCCGGCATCGATTTAAGTTTGCCACCGTGAAACATATTTAAAAACAAGGTTTCCAGCATATCGTCACGATGATGGCCCAGGGCGATTTTTGTCGCACCAAGTTCGGTGGCGGTGCGATATAAAATTCCCCGGCGCAGTCGAGAGCACAATGAACAGGTCGTCTTACCTTCTGGTACTTTTTCTTTAACGATAGAATACGTGTCTTCTTCCACAATTTTATACTCTACCCCAAGCTCATCCAGATACTGGGGTAAAATATGCTCGGGAAAGCCGGGCTGCTTTTGATCCAGATTTACCGCGATAATGTCAAAGTGGATAGGCGCAATACCGCGTAAAAACAGCAAGATATCAAGCATGGTATAACTGTCTTTGCCGCCGGATAAACACACCATGACCTTGTCATTAGCTTCTATCATGCCGAAATCGGCGATGGCTTTGCCAACATTTCTGCGCAAACGTTTCTGTAATTTATTAAAACTGTATTTCTGTTTGCTTTGTGAACTATGGTCGGACTGTGCGGCGTGCTGCTTCATACAAATTCTGTTCTGGCGTTTAAAAAAGCCATTATACAAAATAGGTACGGCTTGCGTCACCCCAAGCCGTTAATGATTTAGTTTATCGCGATAAATCAGGTTACCGGCGTTTCAAAACCATCCGGCTTTATCGCCAATACATCGCAGTGCAGGGTATCAATAACCTGTTCGGCGGTATTGCCAATGAATGCCGCCGAGATGCCTATTCGGCCTACTGTGCCGATAATGACCAGCTCGGCATCTAATTGATGCGACATTTTGGCCACAACGTGCTCGGGCAAGCCCTCTTCAACATGGCAGTGGGATGCATCTATGCCGTATTTTTTTCGATGTAATTCCATCTCATGTTGATGGTGGTGTTTTACTGCTTTATGGTAGGCATTGGTATCAAACTCAGGAATCTCCAAAGCAATACTGACAGGGGCATGTGGGTAGGCGTTCACCAGATGCACCGCACCGGTCAATAGGTTGGCATAATCCTTAGCGATGTCTGTAAGCTTATCGTTAAGTTGGGCATGTTCAGCATCTTCGGTACCTACATTAACCGCCGCGATAATGTTGCCCTGCGGAGGCCACGCATGTTCTTTTACCATCAGGACCGGCATCGGGCATTTGCGTAATAAATGCCAATCGGTGGGAGTGAAAATAACTGACACCAGGTCATCTGCTTTACGACTGGCCTTCACCACAATATCCGCACTGCACTCAACCGCAGTGCGGATGATTGCTTCAAAAGCGCGACTTTCCCATTTTACGATAAGCTCTACCGGACGATCAGAGTATTGGCGTACTTCACTTTCTAACCAACCGCGGCGCTCTTTAATCACCGCGCTGCGCATAGCTTCACGTTCTGCGCCCGATAGCATCGTAGTCATTTCATAGGAAAAATCGTATACCACCATCAGTACAATTAATGTTGCGTCGGTTTTTTCTGATAGCTCCAAGGCCCGCGATAATGCAGGTTGGCTTTCCAGGTCACTATCAATTACTGCTAATACCGTATCATAGTTAATCATCGCCTTGCTCCGGCTGAAGGGTTAGACAATAGTAAATCTACTACCAGATGATTTAGAGTTCTTTGCGCTACATCAATAAATTATTGACAACTTACCGTCAGCTCCATGGTTTTAAGCTGGTTATTAATGCCGTCAAAATCTTTAATGACAATGAGTTTGCCGGTTACCTCGATCAAGTCTTCCTTTTGAAAACGGGTTAACAACCGGCTGATGGTTTCTACCGTAAGTCCCAGGTAGTTACCAATTTCATTACGGGTCATGGTGAGGTGGAATTGACGGTGGGAAAACCCGCGCTGAGCGAAGCGGCTGGATAACTGAGCGATAAAATATAACAGTCGTTCCTGCGCAGTGCGCCGGTTAAGTAGCATCATCATATCGTGATCCTGCTTAATTTCAGCACTCATAAAGCTGAGAATTTGCCGGCGTAATGTGGGTAAAGATTGGGACATGGCATCGAGCATATCGTAAGGCAGCTCGCACACCATAGCGGTTTCCAGGGCTTGGGTAAAACTCTGGTGTCGCTGTTCGCGTAGAGCATCAAACCCGATAATATCCCCGGGGAAATGAAACCCTATAATTTGTTCATCACCTTCTTGATTGGTTATGAACGATTTGAAAGAACCCGAGCGCACCGCATATAGCGCACTAAAGTGGTCATTAAGCTGTACCAGCATTGCGCCTTTTTGTAACGGCTTCTTCCGCTCCACAATGGTATCAAGAGAAGCAATTTCTGTTTTGTTCAAAGCCACGGGCAGGCACAGGTGACTAAAGCTACAGTTTTGACAGTGAATAGAAAACTCCGATACATCGGCCATATGCCATCCTTTTTAATGCCTAACCGCCCGTTTAAAAATGCATCATATGCCCGGGCTGGGGCTCAATAACCCTGATAATTAAGAATAGCGCATATACGAGCAGTAAAACAGCTACCAATTGGCGCGCCTTCGGGTGGCGTAACGCACCGGCTAGCCAATGGGCCCCTGAACTGGCCGCAAACAGGGCGGGTAATGTACCAAGCCCAAAGCACAGCATAATAAGCCCGCCGTCGATAGCATCTGCACTGGCCAGGGCGAAACTAAGTGTGGAATACACCAGGCCGCAGGGAAGCCAGCCCCAAACCATACCATAGGGGATAGCGGCGGCAGGATGCCGAAAAGGAATAAATTTAGCTGACCAAGGTTGTATTTTTCGCCACACCCGGCCGCCCGCTTTTTCTAGTTGGCGCAGGCCCAGCCACCACTGCCCAAGATACGCTGCCATCGCTAATAATAGGAGGGCGCTGATTATTGCCAGCACAGGAAGGGCGGCCGGTAAAAGGTGGATGAACGACTGCCCCAACGCGCCAGCCAATACACCTGCCAGGGTATAGCTGCTAAGCCGACCAACATTGTAACTTAGGGTGTAAGGCCAGTGGCTGGTATGTGCCGGGCTGGCAAAACGTAGTGCTCCAGCGATGCCAGAACACATGCCTATGCAGTGAACGCCGCCAGCAAGACCAATTAACAGCGCCCCGGTAAGGCTAATCGCGATCATTAAGACGCTTACGTTCGTCAGCCAGTTTTTTTTCTTCCGGCGGCAGATCATCGTCAAACAGAATGCTATAACCCTGCCTATCTAAATCGTCAAACTGTTTACTGCGCACTGCCCAGAAGAAGACAGCCACCGCAATACCAACAATAATGACCGCCAGTGGAATGAGTACATAAATAATACTCATGCGGTGAACCTTATCAAACGCGTTGAATTAATAACCACAATAATACTACTTAGTGACATTCCTACAACCGCCATCCAGGGATGTAGTATACCGCTTACGGCGAGCGGTAAAATACACACGTTGTAACCCAACGCCCAGGCAAAATTTTGTCGAATAATCTGCCGGGTACGGGCGCTCACTGTGAAAAGTCCGGGTAGGGCATGCAAACTGTCGTTTAAAAAAATAATATCAGCACTGGCTTTAGCAATGTCGGTACCCGAGCCAACCGCCACCGCGACGTCAGCCTGGCTCAGTACGGGGGCATCGTTGATACCATCACCTAGCATCATAACAATCTCACCGCGCGCCTGGAGTTGCATTACATAATCAAGTTTCGCCGCGGGCGTGAGTGCAGCAATGGGGTGTTGGATATTCAGTTGTCGGGCTACTAAATCCACGTTGTACTGGCTGTCACCACTTAGAATTGCAGTGGTTTTTGTCTTGTGCTGCTGGGTTAGCCGGGCCAGTACGCTGTCCACCCCGGCTTTAATACTATCGCTAATCTGCCAGGCGGCAATAAGTTTGCCGTTACATGCCAGCATTACGTTGGCGGTAAAAGGTAGCGACGGTAATACCGGGCAACTGGTATCTTCAGTATCCTGAGCTAACATAAACGCTGGCGAGCCAATTTTATAGTGTTGGCGGTTATAGCATGCGCTGATACCCAAGCCGGCATGGATAGTGACATCATGCGGTAAGCTGAGCAAAACCGAGCCCTGCCTATACCGAGCAAAGACAGCTGCAAGAGGATGTTCAGAGTGTGCTTCTATCGCGCCTGCAATAGCCAATACAGTGGCTTTGTCTGCCTCGTTCGCGTACCACTGGGCGTGGATTGAGAAATCGCCCTGGGTCAATGTTCCGGTTTTATCAAATGCCACTGTAGTGACCTTTTCGATAGTTTCCAGTACATCGGTACGTTTGATTAGCACCCCTTGTCGATTCAACCAGGCTACTGCACTGGTTAATGCGGTGGGGGTTGCTAACCCCAGAGCGCAGGGGCAGGTGGCTACTAACACGGCAATGGTGATCCACAGGGCCTGTGGGTTGCCCATGACATACCAATAGGCATATGTCAGGCTGGCAATCAGCAATACGGCCAGGACAAAATAGCTGGCCAGTTGGTCGGCTAACTTTGCTGCCGTCGGGCGATTAGCTACCGCTTGTTGCTGTAAATGAATAATCTGACTAATTAAGGAGTGGGCCAAACTGGCTTGCACTTCTATCGTAAGCACCTGGGAACGATTCAGCGTACCACCATGCACCTTGTCACCAGGTACTTTGGTTACCGCGGTGGGTTCGCCAGTTAACATAGCTTCGTCTACCTTGGAGGAGCCTTGGCACACCACACCGTCTACCGGAATCAACTCACCTGCCTTCACTATAATGGTATCCCCGGGTAGCAGTTTACGGGCCAGCGCGGGATGAGTGGCGCCGTCTTTAACTATTAACGCTGACATGGGGATATATTTGAGCATATTGGCTGATATCTGCATGGCCTGATAGCGGCTTTTATGTTCGATAAAGCGGCTTAAAAGCAGCAGAAAAATGAACATGCATATGGACTCAAAATATACCTGACCGGATTGTTGCCAGGTGGCGGCAAAGCCGCTGCCATAGGTCAGGAACACCGCGATGGTTATCGGGACATCCATATTCACGCTGCCGGCACGCAATGCGCGGTAAGCGCTGGCATAAAAACCAGCACCAGAATAGATAACTACCGGTGTAGTTAGCAGCAAAGCAATCCAGTTGAAATATTGCTGCATAAACGAGCTCATTTCGCCCAGCCAATCAAAGTAATGCGCGGCCATCAACATCATTACCTGCATTGTCATAATGCCTGCCAGCCCCAGCTTTTTCATAAAGCCCTGCTGTTCGTTTTGATAGGATGCTTCATGCTTGTCGGGCTGAAAAGGGAAGCCGTTATATCCTATGTGACGAAGCCGGCTTAAAATAGTACTGAGCTTGGTTTGATCAGACTGCCAGCGTATCAGTGCACGGCGTTGAGCGACATTTACCGCAACTTGTCGGATACCGGCAATCTTTGCAAGTTGTCTTTCAATTAGCCAGCCACAGGCGGCGCAGCTAATTCCCTCAATCGTGAGTGTAGTTTCACAGGTTTCGTCATCCTGTTGGACAAAATCCTGTTGTAACTCTGCATCATCAAATAGGGTGAGTTCATCCGGGATTAAAGCGGCACTTTTTGCCTGGGGCGCCGCCTCGGTCCGAAACCGGTAATAATCTTCTAAGCCGTTTTGTACAATAGCCTCAGCCACGGCTTGGCATCCAGGACAACAAAAAGCCTGGCGCTGCCCCAGTACCTGCGCATAAAAGTGCTCCGCGTCAGGCAGGGGTAAGTGGCAGTGAAAACATACATTACCTGTCATAGCGATAGCAGCAAAGCTTAGCTGGTGGGATCATATCAAGGCGTGACCGATACAGGTTTGGCTGACGGCAAAAACACGGTTTTTTGTAGCTTCCAGCTCAAATCCACGGGTTCAACAGTAATACGCCATTTGCCGTTGACTGCCATTTGCGTATACCCACGGTACACACCATTAGCATCTCGGGTTAGCAAAAGGGAAATGTCGCGTTCGGCAAGAGTGGTATGATAAAGCGTAAGTTTTACTGCTTCGCCATGGGTCGGCGCGCCCGAATCAAAGCGTAAGGCGACCGCGCCCTCCTGAAAGGTCAAAGTGGTGCGTATGTTTCTCACCTTCGCTTCCTGCTCTCGAGCTAACGAGGCGTTGATGGTACGGCCTTCCTTGTAATAATCATCCACAACCAGAGAGTCCTGGGTATTAATTGCCAGATAAAGCATGAGTCCGCCCATCATCAGTGTGATAACGGGGACCAGAATAAAAAACCAGGGCCAGAATTGTTTGTACCAGGGGATATACATAGCAGTAAGTTAACCAGCGAATACGAAAAAAAAACACCAACCGCTCTGCATTGGCAATAGACAACACCCCGCCGACGGCGGGGTCATAAGATATTATTTGGGCTGGTGAGACAGGCTATAAACATAAGCGGCTACGACGTGAATCTTATCTTCACCGAGGGTATCTTTAAAAGCAGGCATCACCCCGTTACGGCCATAGTTGAGCGTTTCGGTTACCGCGCGCTCGCTGCCACCGTATAACCAGATGTTATCAGTTAAATTAGGTGCGCCAAGGGCCTGATTGCCTTTACCATCCGCCCCATGGCAGGCAGCACATACCGCAAATCTTGCCTTTCCGCTATTGGCCAGGCTTTGATCTACTTTACGTCCGCTTAAACTAAGAACATAGGCCACCGTTTCCTGAATGCCTTGTTCGCCCATGGCGTCGCGCCAGGCTGGCATGGCAGCTTGCCGGCCATTAAGTAATGTTTCGGTAATTTTAGCGCCGCTCCCCCCGTATAACCAGTCATCATCGGTCAAGTTAGGAAAACCGCCATTTTGCCCGCGCGCATCGGAGCCATGACACTGTGAGCAATTTTGTAAAAACAAACGGCGACCAATTTTTACTGCCTCAGGGTTGCCGGCCAATTGCTCGACCGGGGTTTGCGCGAAGGCTTCGAAAATCGGATCAAAACGTGCGGCCGCTTTAGCCAACTCTCGGTCATATTCTACATAACGGCCGTCTTCCATTGCCTGTTGAGTGGCTTGTTCTGATTCGGCCAGCGATTGGATATTCTGGTTGGAACTTTGCCAGCCCCATAAGCCTTTGTAGCTGCCCAAACCCGGGTAGAGCACCAGATAAATAAGCCCAAACACAATAGTCACATAAAACAGTATGGTCCACCATTTGGGCAGAGGATTGTTGACTTCTTCTATGCCGTCGAAACTGTGGCCCATGCTTTCGCCTTCCTTTACGCCGGCAAAGTTGGTTAAACACCAGCGCAATAACAAGAAGCACCCAATAATGGTACCCAGTGTGATCACCGAGATCCAGATTGTCCAAAACATGCTCATGAGCTCACGACTCCCGCTTTTCTTTTTCTGATTTTGGTTGGTTTTCGTCGGCAAAGGGTAAGTTTGCTGCTTCGTCGAAGTCTTTCTTGTTGCGACTGCTAAAGGCCCACCACACCACACCAAAAAAACAGACAAAAACCACAACTGTAAAAATACTGCCTATTATTCCCTGGTCCATACTATTTCAAATGTGTTCCTAGTGATTGCAGGTACGCAATGAGGGCTTCCATTTCGGTTTTGCCCACTACGGCCTGCTGTGCTCCGGCAATATCCTCATCGGTATATGGCACGCCAAAACCCCGGAAGACCTCCATTTTTTTGGCCGTTAACTCACCGCTGAGAGTATTTTCCAGTAACCAGGGGAAACCCGGCATGTTGGATTCAGGTACAACATCGCGTGGGTTACGCAAATGGGCTAAATGCCATGCATCGCTATAGCGTTGACCTACGCGCGCCAAGTCAGGACCGGTACGCTTAGAGCCCCATAAGAAAGGATGTTCCCATACCGATTCCCCCGCCACGCTATAGTGACCATAGCGTTCGGTTTCGGCACGAAAGGGTCTGATCATTTGCGAATGGCAGCCTACGCAGCCTTCACGAATATAGATATCCCGGCCTTCCAGTTCCAGGGCGGTGTAGGGCCGCAATCCCTCAACCGGTTCCATGGTCTGTTGCTGAAACATAAGGGGGGTAATTTGTACCAAGGCGCCCAGGCTAATCGCGAACAAAATTAAAACGGTTAACAAGCCGACGTTTTTTTCAATTAACTCATGTGGATTTTTCACGCTACGACTCCTGTTTATGCTGGCTGGGTAGCCAAGTCCTGTGCAATACTGCCACGAGGGGCCCGAACAGTTTTCCACGTGTTATAGGCCATCACCAGCATGCCAGCTACCACAAAACATCCACCAATAAAGCGCACTACATAGAAGGGTTTAGAAGCTTCAAGCGATTCTACAAAGCTGTACGTTAAGGTGCCATCGGCGTTCACAGCTCGCCACATTAAGCCCTGTAAAACACCAGAGAACCACATCGCCACAATGTACAAAACGACACCTACAGTAGCCAGCCAGAAGTGCACGTTAACCAACCGTACACTGTACATCGACCGTTGATTAAACAAAATGGGTACCAGATGATAGACCGAACCAATAGAAATCATGGCCACCCAGCCAAGCGCACCTGAGTGCACATGGCCAATGGTCCAGTCGGTATAGTGCGATAATGCATTGACTGTTTTAATGGCCATCATTGGCCCTTCAAACGTAGACATACCATAGAAAGTTAACGATACCACCAGGAACCGCAGGACCGGGTCAGTTCGTAATTTATGCCAGGCCCCGGATAAGGTCATGATGCCGTTAATCATGCCGCCCCAGGAGGGAACAAACAGAATAATCGACATCACCATACCTAAAGACTGGGTCCAGTCGGGCAGCGCAGTGTAGTGCAAGTGGTGGGGGCCAGCCCAAATATAAAGCGAAATCAGCGCCCAAAAATGCACGATAGATAAGCGATAAGAATATACCGGGCGGCCTGCTTGTTTTGGCACAAAATAGTACATCATGCCCAGGAAGCCGGCAGTAAGGAAAAAGCCTACCGCGTTATGCCCGTACCACCACTGCATCATGGCATCGACCGAACCGGCATAAAGCGAATAAGATTTGGTAAATGATACCGGGATAGCCATGCTGTTACCGATGTGCAGTACCAAAACGGTAAGCATAAAGGCACCGAAAAACCAGTTAGCAACATAAATATGGCTGACCTTGCGGATAACCATGGTACCGAAAAAATTAATACAGTAGGCAATCCACACCAAGGCGATAAGAATATCAATGGGCCACTCGAGTTCAGCGTATTCTTTGGTGGATGTCATACCCAAGGGGAGGGTAATGATGGCGCACACTATAACCGCTTGCCAACCCCAGAAGGTGAAGGCGGCCAGCTTATCGCTGAACAGTCGGACCTGAGAGGTACGCTGAACCACATAATAGGAAGTCGCGAACAACGCACACCCACCAAAGGCAAAGATTACTGCATTGGTATGTAAAGGACGTAAGCGGGAAAAAGTTAACCAGGGTAAGTCGAAATTAAGAACCGGGGCAAAAAGCTGAGCTGCAATAAATGCCCCCAGTCCCATACCTACAATTCCCCAGACAATTGTCATTATCGTAAACTGTCGTACAACCTTATAATTGTAGACAGGCTTTTCCTGGCTGATTTCACTCATTTACTGGCTCTTCCACTTCTGGTTACTGGTGCAAGGGGCACCGGTTGTATACGTTTTAAACGAATCAACAGTTATGCGGATATTAATGTGTCTGTATACAAAAAGATACCACAAAGTTAACCGGTTTGATGCAGGTCAATAAACCCGACGATAGTTAACCATTTGAACCGGTTGGTTTACGTGAAGTTTACATTAAATTGTCAGATTTCGCTGGGTAATTGTTAATTTAATTAGCTATATATCGTCGCCTTTTACGCCAGCCCCCGACGTATTCTAGATGAATACACCAAAGACATTTCTGGAACGAGCCTGTGAGTGGAGCGCCCGCAAGAAGCCTCAACACAAAAAACCATTAATAGCAGGCGTTAAAATAAGCACATAAGACAAGCCAACTAGAAGAACCGGACACAAATGTTGGCCAATCACACGGGCGCGATGCTCAAACGGGCTTTCCCCGTGTCGCGGTAAACTAGGTAAAATTTAGCCTTAACGCTTTCCCAGGTAGGATTTCAGTAACTCATCTTGCAACAGGCCTTTGCTACAATGAGTTTCAAGAAAAATGATAAAGATTGCGTCATAAATTACGCCAGAAGGGTCTATCAACTAACGCCATGCACTGGTCCTAGCTATAGCATAAGGTAAGAAGAAAAAGGTGCTTACTTTGGTGGGCGATACTATGGCTAAACGTAAGCATAGCGGGACATAGTCTTGCCCGACAGCATTCCTGCTTGTTGTACGATGGCGAACTAAGCCGTTCAGACAGGGTGTTGGGTGAAGTGGAGAGCCCAGTGGCGATAGGCGACGATGCCGGGGCCGCCCGACGCCCGTTTTGTTGTGTACGCCAAAGCCTGTTGTTCGCAATGCGGGCAACTATTCATTCTCAGATATCACGTCGGCATATCATATTTGTTCAACATTATAAAAACTCACCTGCTATGACGAGACAATGCATGTTTTTTCGTCTATATGCTCATCTTATTGTGTAGCGCTATAGTGCAACCCTGTAGGGCTAACAAGATGTGAATATGCCACAGGGCATATGATTTTTTGCGACACCGTACCAGATAAAGAAATATAACGAAGGCGCACCGTGAGTTGGGCGGTTATCCCATCGCCAGAGATAAAGGTTAGGGGGCAACAAGCGTTTTACAGCAGTAATGATGCAGGCAATAGGCAGAAAGCGTGGGCATAACTTTTTGTCTGTGGACAAAAAATGCCAGAGGCTGCTATGTATACGAGCAACCTCTGGGGGAGGACATTACATCTGTGATTGCAGATAATTAGACAGACCCAGCATTTTAATCAGTCGTAACTGTTGCTCTAACCAATGGGCGTGATCCATTTCGGTATCGTCAAGCAGCTCTATCAGCATATCGCGGGTGACATAGTCGTTTTCAGTCTCACACAAAGCAATAACTTCACGTAGCTTTGCATCTACTTCGTATTCAACCCGAAGATCGCTTTCTAACATAGAAGGTACATCTTCACCGACCTGAAAACCTGTGCGGGTTTGCATGTCGGGCGTGCCTTCTAAAAACAGCATACGTTCAATCAACTTAGTGGCGTGGCCGCGCTCGTCATCAAATTCATGATCAATACGTTCAAACAGCTTGTTTAAGCCCCAGTCCTGATACATCTGAGAATGGATAAAATACTGGTCCATCGCGGCTAGTTCGTATGCAAGCAATTCGTTAAGGCCTGCAATAATATTTGTATTGCCTTTCATTAGTCGTCTCCTTTTACTTGCGCTTGCAGGTAATTTTCAAGCCCCATTACACCAATCTGGTATTCCTGGGTTTCCAACCAGTCAAGATGGTCTTCTTCGTAAGCGAGGAGATCTTCCAACATGTCCCGGCTAACGTAATCTTGTTTTTCTTCACACAGTGCAATGGCTTGCTTTAATAGTGGAATTTGCGCTAACTGAAATTGGGTATCGCAACCAATCATTTCTGCGGGTTCTTCGCCAATATAGAGCTTACCCAGCGCCTGCAAATTAGGCAGACCTTCAAGAAACAAAATGCGTTCTATCAGTTCATCCGCCTGCTTCATATCTTTGATAGATTTTTTATAATTTTTTTCATTCAACACGTGAAAACCCCAGTTTTTAAACATGCGGGCATGTAAAAAATACTGGTTAATGGATGTCAGTTCACTTGTCAGCACGTCATTGAGCATGGCTAACACTTTTCTATCGCCTTGCATGTGCAGATCCTCTTAATATTTGATGGCACAGAGTATAAAACGAATCGGCCGACATGTCAAAATATGTTTATAAAACAAGAACATACTAACAATAATGGTTATCAATACAACCTTTATTTCTATTTAGCTGGCACGATAACATCTTGATTTGCATGAACATAGGCCAAACTCTCTTCAGCAAAGCCTAAACCGGCTTCGGTAAAGAAGTTAAAAACTTTATCTACACCGTGGGCTAATAGCTCGTTCACTTCATCTTCGTACCGGGCAATCGCGGCGACTTTGCCAGTGTAACCCGCAAACTTTAACTGGCGGGTTATGTTGATGGCATCTTCAATTGAAGGCAGGGCCAGCAAGACCAAACGGGCATTGGTGATATTCAGGTTATCCCACAGATCAATGTCTTCGCCATCGCCGCAAATAATGTTTAACCCCTCTTCGCGCAGGCGTTTTGTTTTCTGGCGATCAGCATCCATGCCTATTACCCGGCTATCCACCAGTTTGCTCAGCGAACGGTACGCCCCCAGCCCAACCCGGCCCATGCCAATTACCAGGAATTCGGCATTATCGATACTGGGGTAAATATCCTCAGGCAAGCGTTTATCCCGCTCATAGGGGGTAATAGCCGACTTAATACGAACATAACGGCCATGGGAGTTACGGTATAACAAGCTGGTGATAACAAACGAGATAGAGACCGCCAGTGCCAGTACTACCAGCCATTGTTCCTGCAACATACCCAGGCTTACCGCCAGGGCGCCCACAATCAGCCCGAACTCACTGTAATTAGAGAGTACCAGGCTGGTAAGATAACTGGTCCTGGCCCGTAACCGCAGCATCGTAAATAAACCAAAGTACATAGCGGCTTTTATCGGCAACAAAAGCGACACTGCACCCGCCAGTATCAGCATATTCAAATCAGGCAGGGCGGTTAAGCCGATGGACAGGAAAAAACCAATTAAGAATAAATCTTTAAACGTAAGCAATGACTTGGCTAATTCAACCGCTTTAGTATGCCGGGCCAGTAACATGCCTACCAGCAAGGCTCCCAGGTCACCCTTGATATTGACCAGGTCAAACACATGGTAGCCCCCCAGTGCCAGAACAAAACCGGTGAGAGGGAGTAACTCACCATGCCCGGACCGGTCAATGACCCGATTGATAACCGGCAACGCTGGAATTACGGCTAACAAGCCCAGAGCCCATACAGACGGTAATTTCCCGGTAACCGCCACCATAAACACTACAGCAAATACATCTTGCATTACCAGAATACCGATTGCCAGCCGCCCATGACGGGTTTTGCTCTCGCCACTTTCTTCAAGGACTTTAATCACGCAAACAGTACTGGAAAAACTTAATGCAAAGGCTATTAGCGCGGCGCTTTGCCAGTCCATAGCGCCGGTGGCCGCACTAAGCAATAAACCCATTGCGATGAGCACCACACTGCCTACCGCCACCCACAATGTGGTATGCGCAATACTACCTAGCCAAACTTCTCGTTTACTTAAATCTTTTACATTCAGTTTTAAGCCAATGGTGAACAACATAATGGTAATACCCAGGTTGGCTATTTCCTGTAAGTTGTCGTTCATGCCATAACCCATCGCATTTAGGATAAAGCCAGCCGCTAAATATCCAACCATTGGCGGAATGCCTACTAGCTTGACACCCAACCCGCACATAAACGCAAAAAGAAGAAATACATATTCCATGGGTAGTACACATCCATAACAAACGTTTCGCCTTTACCGCGTGTTTATCGCGGCAGGCGAGTAAAAAAGTACGTATCTATCTGAAGCTATCAAATAGACATTTTTATACACTGATAATAGCGGTGCTATTTACGCGGCCTGAGCCATGCGCTGGCGCTGAATAAAGTTTTGTATCCGCTGGTAAGTTCTGCCGGGCGCTTCTAACATAGGCATATGCCCTGTATCATGAAATATTTCATAATCGCATTCCATTGCACTAGTCCAGTTGTCCAGGGCTGACACATCTAGCAAACCATCTTTACCGCCCCAGATAATCAACGTGGGTACACGGGTTTTGGCTAACTCTTCTGCGTTCATATAACCGGTATCAACAAAATCAGCGAAGACGCGCTGATACTCATCCACCCGTTGTATATGCTGGTCCGCCAATACATCTTTAACAACCTTGGGGATGTAGGGGCCCGAGGCCATTGACATAGCCAATAACCGATAATAGCCCCGTCGGCGGGTGATAAAAAACGGGTTTTGTCCTTTGTCCAGCATAGTATCTAGCCGACTTTTTTTATTCGCTGGCAGGCCAGCGGGACACAACAAAATAGACGATGCCACCGCGGTCGAACGGTGTCGCGCCATCCAGGCGCTGATATAGCCGCCCATGGAGTTACCCACAATCGTTGCTTTTTGATAGCCCAGCCGCCAAATAAGCGCATTTAGAATGTTCGCATAATCGTCGATGCCATAGTGCCATTCTGATGAAAAGCCGGTTTGCCCATGGCCAGGTAAATCGGGAATGACAATATGATATTCATCTTTGAACAAGGCGGCTAATGGTAACCACACAGTATTATCGCCGGTAAAACCATGAACTAACATGAGTAAAGGTTTACTTTTGTCGCGGGCGCCCTCCGTCTCCAGCACACTCAAACTGATGCCGTTGATGGCGTAACGCCGGCGAACCAGCGAGGCTTGCTGTAAGGCGCGCTGCTGGTAAGCATTTAGGAGTACTTCACCAAGACGGGGATAGGTATACCAATAAAGAAAAAGTAAAAGCGCAATAAAGGTGAGCAGAATCCACATAATGAGTTAGCTGGCTCCAAGAAAATGCTTTCATCGCGAAAAAGGAAGTATTGAACGACTAAAAATTTGATTTATATCGAAAAGGGTCGTCAATACACGGGTGTCAATTCTTTTTACCATATGGCCCACAGCGATGAAAGGCGCTTTCTGTGATTAATTGTATCAGGGGCGAAGTATTTAACCTAAAGCCTTTATATATAACATACCATTAACCTTGCGCACTCCTATGCACGGTGATCTTCCCTTGGGTCCACCGCATATTGGAATGACGTACACAAGGAGCAATTATGAGAAGAACCATCATTGGAACTGTCGTTCTGTTAGTCGGGCTGAATATTTTGGCAGGGCTGGTATGGCTACCAGCATTCTGGTTTTTATTGTTAACCGGCACCATGCTGATATTTACCCTGATTGACGCGGGCCAAAAGCAACACTCCATTTTACGCAACTATCCATTGGTGGGCCGGATACGCTGGAGTGCGGAACATTTGCGCCCCTATGTACAGCAATACATTCTGGAAAGCGAAACAGAAGGGCGTCCTATCAGTAGAATGTTTCGGTCAATAGTTTACCAGCGTGCTAAAGATGCCCTGGATACCTTGCCGTACGGCACCCAAATGAATACCTACGCTAGTGGTTATGAATGGATAGGTCATTCTCTGTCGGCCATGGAAGTTAAAGAGATGGAAGATGATCCCCGTGTCACTATCGGCGGGCCAGCCTGTGAACAACCTTATAGTGCCAGCCTGTTAAATATCTCGGCGATGAGTTTTGGTAGCTTGAGCGCGAATGCAATTAAAGCGTTAAATAAGGGCGCCGCAAGAGGTAAGTTTTCGCATAACACCGGTGAAGGTGGGTTGACGCCATACCATTTAAAAGAAGGCGGGGATATTGTTTGGCAAATTGGTACAGGCTATTTTGGCTGTCGTAACAAAGATGGCACCTTTAACGCGTTGGAATTTGAGGAAAAAGCTCGTCATAACAATGTCAAGATGATTGAAATAAAGTTGTCCCAAGGTGCCAAACCGGGGCACGGTGGCATCTTGCCCGCAGATAAGAATACCCCGGAGATTGCTGATATACGCGGCGTTCAACCCCATACTACGGTCGACTCTCCCCCCCGGCATACCGCGTTTTCAACGCCGCTGGAAATGATGGACTTTATTACCCAGTTAAGAGAGCTAAGTGGCGGCAAGCCAATAGGTATCAAATTAGCGTTGGGCAGAAAGAGTGAATTTATTGCGGTGTGTAAAGCCATGCATCAAACTGGGGTTATGCCCGATTTTATTACCGTTGACGGCGGGGAAGGCGGCACAGGGGCAGCACCACTGGAGTATTCCAACTCAATTGGTTTTCCGTTGCGCGAAGCACTCGCCTTTGTAGATGATGTACTAGTAGGATTTGATTTACGAAAGCATATTAAGATTATTGCGGCGGGCAAAATATTTACCGCGTTTCATATTGTGCAAAACCTGAGTTTGGGCGCAGATTTGTGCAATAGCGCCAGGGGGATGATGTTGGCCTTAGGATGTGTGCAATCGCTAACCTGTAACACCAACCGTTGTCCTACGGGCGTCGCTACCCAGGATCCTAAACTTGCCAAAGGTCTGGACCCGGCTGATAAAGCCATCAGAGTGGCGAGTTTCCATAATAAAACGATTCAATCTTTAATGGATATATTATCCTCCACGGGTCATAGCTCTACCCGGGACCTGAACCGGACGCATATTTTCAGACGGATTAATCAGCATGAAGTAAAGCGCTATGATGAAATATTCCCGCTAGTTAAGCGGGGTAGCCTGCTTGAGGGTAAAGTGCCCGAAGCGCTGCACCTACATGTAATGGAAGCCAGTGTAGATAGCTTTATGCCAGCAAGTCATCTGGCAAAAATTGCCGAAGAGACAAAAACTGTGAAAAATGATTAAGCTTTTAGCAGAATAAGCCCGCTATAAACTGTAGCGCTTTACGCGATTTTCCTGCATGATGGGCGCATAATAACAACAATAAGTAACCATGCAGGGCCTTTGCATTAATGAAGGGCGTGCCAAAAGGTTTTATATTGTCTTTGCTGGGCATATTTACCAGCCATTATATAGACAGACCGTTTGGGCGTTTTGGGGTGTAGAGGTGTGCAGGTTACCCTTGATAGCGCTGTAGATCATGAGAACAAAAACCCCCGGCTTTGCGCGTCTTTACTTTGCCACACTATATTCTTTAAAAGGCCTGAAGGCCGCCTTTGTTAGCGAACCTGCGATACGTCAGGAACTGGCCGCTATCGCAATTTTGATCCCCCTTGCCTGTTATCTGGATGTTTCACTAGCGGAAAAGCTACTGATGATCACCAGTTTATTCATCGTTTTTATCGCTGAACTACTTAACTCTGCCATCGAGGCCTTAGCCGACCGGGTTAGCCTGGAAATGCATACATTAATAGCGAAAGCGAAAGATATTGGATCGGCGGCAGTGTTTATCAGCCTGTTGCTGGTGGCGGTAGTATGGGGCGCGGTTTTGCTTAGAATTTAGCGCTTTACTGGATTAACGGGCAACGGGATAGAATAACGTTACCCGTTGCCTATTTTGTGTTTGGGTTGTGGGCTAGAAAGAGGCTACTTTTTGGCCTTCGGGCAGGCGTTCATTGAGCATTTCTGTCACGGTACTTTCAATTAGCTTCAGATGTGAGCCATGGATTTTTTTCTCTATGGGGTTATCGAAGCTAACATTGGTAAATACCATATCGTCATCGCTTGATGTGACCTTCACTGTGAGATGTTCATCGGAAGATGCTACCGGCACCCGAATACATAATGGTTCATTATGTGTTTCTACATAGGCAAATGCTTCTTCAGTACTGGCAAAGGGCTTACGCTTTTCAGGGTGCAGCTTCCAGTGCGAAGACTGAGCAATGACCTCAATGAGCGTTTTTGCATGGGTTTCGTTAATCTCATAAGCCATATAGAACTCCTTAATGTTTATTTGCTTAGTTGGTACGAGCGCACTACCTAAATAGTTTGCACGTAGCCTTGCAACATTCACGCTAGGCGTTCCCCAGACGGGATTTTCTTACTTCGCCTGACGACTTACTGAGATACCGCTTCGGCTTCCTGGGCGCAGCGTTTTGTCTGCACCCACAAAATAGCCGCAATGGGCCGCACGATTGAATGGCGCCACTGTATTAAAGCTGGTAGATGGCTTTACCATTGGCTTTCATCACACCATTTTGCAGCGTCAACGGCATGTTGTATGTGCCCTCGTTTAGCGTTACTACACCTTGTTTTAGTTTCTCCTGAATTAGCATAGCCGCCACTGGATTTTCTTTGACCAGTGCTTGTGCAACAGACAGGTTGGCCTTACCGCTGATTTTATTACCCAGCTTTCCCTGGTTAATATCGGCGCTGCTATGTTTATCAATAGTCAATGCGGCAGTAAACAGTACGGGCTGTTGATTGTATTTGAAGCCGATTTTCTCAAAGTCCAGGTTGTGTGTGACCGCCCCAAACTCATCTAACGCCGCGTTTAGTAACTGCTGGTCTGTTAATGTATCGTCTGATGCTTTGGCTTTGGCCAGGAAACGTTTGGTTAATCCGTCTAACGCCAGATCGAACGTAAGATCTTCTACTACAATATCGGAGGGCGCAGCGGTTATTTTGCTTATCGAAAAGGTTTGCTCAAGTTCGTAAGTATCGGCCGTTTCGGCTTCTAGTTCACTGGCTGCAGAGAGTGCGTTCAGAGTAATTGTACCGGACATTACGCCCATGTCCTGAGACGTTATGGTGAGGCTGTCCAGAGTTATATCTGACTCACTGACAAAGTATTCTCCCTCAATTTTGGTTAGTTCAGCCTCTATCACTGATTTGCCCATGTCAATATTGGTGCCGGATGAACTGCCGGTCAGGCTGATCCCTTGCCAATCCACCAACAGATCGATAAACGAGGTAGCCAGATCGCTGTCCGTCTGTATAGATAACGGGTTTACGGTAAGCGTGCCGTCGTATTGATCAATAATAAATGACTGAGTAGCCAGGTGGCTGTTCAGTGAATTAACCAACATGTTAGCTGACCAGCCCATGGTGTACTGGATATCAAAGGTATCGGCCAAGTTGGCGGTAGCTTCATCATTAGCATGTAGGGTATTTTCACAGCTAACGTAAAATGGCCAGAACTGACATTTATTATCCACCAGGATATGCAACCCTGAAGACTGGCCAAGTACTTGCGAAAGAGGATGGCCCGGGGCCAAATCAACGGCGAATTTATCGGTAGCGCCAAGCCATGAATGCGCTGCAGACTTTGCTGTTACAGAAATGCCCTGGGGCGTATATAAGGTATTGAGCTTGTCGATTTGCTGGTGAAGCCTATCGCGGTAACTTGCCTGCGTATAATATTGACCGCCCGCCAGAATAGTGAGGATTACCACCCCTGCACCCATTACTTTTACCTTCATTGCGACATCCTGTGTTGGTGCAGTAAATTCAATATTGATTCACTTATCAGTGCGTTGATATTACGCCTGCTGCACGTTAATAAAAAAAGTGCGTCTACCTTACCGAACTAGCGGGTAGTTTCAATATGCAAAAATCATAAAATTGACCTCAAGCAAATGTGAAAGCCTGCTATTACCCCGCGGTCGTTAGCGTCGTATCTGCGGTCGAGTCACCATGCTGGCTGTCTTCAGACGCTTCAGCAAGAGCGTTGTTTGCCGGTTGAGCGCTAGCGCCTTTACCGGTTACCAGGCGGTGGGCGATTTGGCCTGCGATAGTGTGGCTAAGTGATAGCCCCGGCAGTGTCATCAGCGTAGAGCCTAATAATGTTTGTGCCCCAATAAATAGTCCGGCTGGGCGGTTGTGCGCGTTTATCGCCTCAAAATGTGGCGTGACGTTAAGATCCAAGGGCTCGGTAATTTCCTCCCGCGTGTGGGTAAGGTAACCTGCCTCTATCAAGGGCTGTAACATAATTCCCACGCCGGAGAGATTGTTACTGCTGGTGCAATCAACGTACAGGGCGGTATCGATATGGCGAGGTAAGCCTTTAGCAAACGTATCACGGCTAATTTGCTGGCTAATCAGTGTAATATTCCCCGCGCGCAGTAAAGCATGAATTTTCGCTGCGCTGGTGGCGGGTAATGCAGCGTTGGCTTTCGCGATAAATGGCTTTAATACGCTCTCGTAGCGCTGCTTATCTTGTGCGGATAATTCGTTTGCACAGGCATGTAAGCAGTCGCCAAAACATTCCAGTACACCTTGCCAGTTTTCCTGGTTAGCAGCATTGTTGGAAGACGATATATACTCTATTTTCAACAACGTGTTGACGTCTAACAAGGCCCGGTTAGACAGTAAATAGTCAATCACCTGGTGCATTGCCATACTACGAATTTGCAGATAAACAGATGGCGCATACTTGGCAAGAAAATCTACAAACCCTGCTTTAAAAACGGCTTCCAGACTGATTGATGTATTATCGCCAATTAACTGGTTTATAGCTTCAGTAATGGGGGCAACCAAGTCAAGTGAAGCAAACCACGGCCCGGGTAATTTACCCGAGGTTGAATACATCGTTATGTGCAGTGGCTTACGCGCATGGAAGCTATACTTACCGCGCTGCTGGCTAAAGCTTCCGTATTTGTGCGCCACTGCCAACGCACAATCAATGGCTGATAGCGAGGCGCCCCGTAATACAAGTTCCTGAAGCTCGGTATTGAGAATTTTTTGTAGCGGGTAAGGGCCATCAAAGTATCGGTGAGCGGCGGCGCTGGTATATTGAGGATCAGTTTCGGCATGGTGAAAAATACTACCATGACCAGTATTTACCACGACATAATCAAATGTGCCCAGTAAAGCAGTTGCAGTATGTAAGCGATAAGTTCGCTGCGCGGTGGGTTCTATTCTTACCACTGGGCACTGGGTGTATAAAGATAGGCGAGAACCCAGTTTATTCATGTAATAGCGAAATGCATGTTCAAGGTACTGGCCGATAAGATAGCGCGGTACAATTTTTTGCTGAAACTGAATGTGGTTATCGACGCACCATTGCGAAAAGGCAATATGTAAAGACGGGATCTCATCTGCACCAAGGTTTGATAATAACTGGTATTGGCTTGAGTAAGCATTGTATGGGGTACCACGCCCTACAATAGCTGAGCTTTCGAAAATAGAAATTTTGGGACATACGCCATTTGCTTTAGTGGCTAGAGCAGCAAGTAAATAGGCAGTAGCAGGCCCTGCGCCGATAACCGCGACAGAAATAGCACAGCCGTGTTGGGGAACGTAACCCGAGTCAGTTGTCATAGATACAAAAAGTTAAGGAAGACAATACTGTTACAGGTTCAAGTGATTAAGCGGATCAGCCATCGCCACTGTCTTTGTCGCAAAACACAGCGTAATTGGCGATTCGCTTGAACGACGGGAATTCCCGCCAGGTTGACCAGATTAACCATGTTGTTAGCCGGTCTGGTTATTCGACCTACTCAAGCTTTTGATACAAATGAAGGCGGGGTAAAATCAATTGCCAGCGTCCGCTTCGCGTTACCGGGGGCGTACGACTATAGTCCTTTAATATGCTGACTTTCGGTGGCTGATGAAAATCAGTCAGTAAAAAGGGCAGGCCGGCACTGTAACCGAGCATTTTCCCATCGGTGTCACGAACTGAACACTCTGGGCGTAGCTTAATAGGACGGCGTATACTTAATTTCTCGACATCAAGCGCGGTTACTGTGTCAATTTCCTGATCGATAAGGGCATACCAGGAAGATTTAGTATGGTTAGCTGGAATAGCGGTCTTTGCCCGTCCCAATTTTTCCAACCAGTTGGCTTTGGTGTCAGCTTCAACGCGGGGGCGACGCGACCAGTTAAAATAGAACGCTTTATAATTACCGGTAAAACCATACACTTTCCGATAAGCCATGGTAGTAATTAGGTAATGAAACCGTTCGTGAACTTCAAAGAACTTTTCTTCTGCGCCGTCAAACTGTTGTACCTGCGCTTTAAACTGTGCTTTGGCTTGATTCAAACCCGTTAATACCGGTTCGACTTTGCTCCACGGGCACGCCATGGGGACAAATCCCGGGTATTTTTGCACAAAGCGCCGGCTCATATTGTTATCGTAAACGTACATGTCTTTAAAGGCGGCTATAGCGTAGTTTATAGCGTCTTCACCAGTAAGCCGGGTTACCGGGATGGCATCATAGTCGTCATCGATAATGTGTTGTTCTTCTTCTTTAGTAATACGGGGGAGCTGGTACATAACTGCATGTTGAGGAATAGCAAATTCGCGCAACAGCTCACTGAGCGCACCCGTGTGCTGTTCAATTTGCATCATATAATATCTAAGTAGATTCATAGTAAAAAAATCCGTATACTGTATATAAATACAGGCTAGCAGTATTTAGCCATCTAAACTATTGCTGATTCGTCGAAATGCTTAATATTTGCCGTTAAATCAAATTGATAGTGTTAATTTTGCTCATTAATTGGGGCTAACCAGTGATCTCCCTGAGTAAAATACTTATGCGTGCAAGAACATAAAACTCGCAGATGGCAGCAGTGGTTAACATTGGTGCTCCATAAGCAATCAATAAAGCTATAAAGAATCTTAAGGATTTTACGGCACCATACCCTAGTTAATTTACTTACATAGTAAGCCGCTAACGCGGCAGGGGGCTTCGCCCCCAAAAGAAGGTTATACAACCAATTACTCAATAAAGTCTGCATTATTCGCCGGTAGCGCATTAGCCTGAATACAAGGAACGTAGGGGCAATGCTATAAGTCTGCAGCTGTATTGTTATGCGCAAGACCTGGCGCGTTTATCACATTAAGTTAATTTTATTTTTTGTATCCGCCATTGGTGCTAATCGAATATCAGAACGGACATTGCTGCTGTATGCTGGGCGCTGCTTCACCAAAAATACCGTGAGATAAGACCCGCTGGCGGGCCACAGCGCTAATTAACCGGTTCTGGAGCGGGGGATTTTGCCTCACTAGCTTTAATGTTATTGGTTGAATTGACCCGTAAGGGCGGGTGGTGACAATAGCACAAAGCTAATTATGGTTTTTTTACGTAAGGATAGTAATTCAAAACGTAAAACGAGGTAATAAATGAAAACAGTAGGCTATGCTGCTCACGATTCAGACGCCCATATGGTGCCTTATCACTTTGAGCGCCGTGCATTGCGTGATAACGATGTCGCTATCGAGATACTGTACAGCGGAATTTGTCATTCAGACCTGCACACCGTTAATGGAGATTGGGGCCCCCAGTCATACCCATTAGTACCCGGCCATGAGATTGTCGGTAAAGTCCTTGAAGTAGGCAGCGAGGTAACAGGGTTTGAGGTAGGTCAACATGTTGCCGTCGGTTGCATGGTAGACAGCTGCCAACAGTGCGACCAATGTGAAAACCATGAAGAGCAATACTGTCGTAATGGCATGACACCAACTTATGGTGCCCCCGATCGTATTGACGGTACCCTTACTCAGGGTGGTTACTCAAAACATATTGTAGTGCGCGAGCAATTTGTACTGCGTGTACCAGAAGCACTCGACTTATCCAAGGCGGCGCCTATTCTATGTGCCGGCATTACCACGTATTCTCCGCTTCGCACGTGGAATGTAGAGAAGGGTAGCCGGGTAGGGGTTATCGGCCTGGGTGGCCTGGGTCATATGGCAGTAAAACTGGCAGTCGCCATGGGCGCAGAAGTAACTGTTATTAGCCGTTCCGATGCTAAAGATGAAGAAGCAAAAGGTCTGGGGGCCAGCGGGATTCTTGTATCGACAGATGAAGATGCAATGAAACAAGCCGCTAACGGATTCGACCTGATATTAGATACCGTCCCGGTAAAACATGATGTTACCCAGTATGCGCCTTTATTAGACGTTGATGGCTCGTTGGTTATTGTGGGTCAGGTCGGTCCATTAGATGAACCGTCCACTATACCATTAGTTACCGGGCGTCGCCGTATTGCGGGATCTTTGATAGGTGGAATTAAAGAAACCCAGGAGGTATTGGATTTTTGTGCTCAGCATAATATTCATCCAGAGTGTAAAATCATTTCCCCTGATGAGGTTAATAAAGCCTATGAACATTTAGCTAAAGGGGATATTGCGTATCGCTTTGTTATGGATATGTCGAAACTTGATGTTGAATAAATAGAACGCTTAGGCGGTAATAGTAAGAACTATGCGATTGCATGGTTCTTACTTTATAAAAATAAGAAAATATCACCATAGTGAGAGACAAAAATTCGCCACATCTTTAGTACCTACTTTATTACGGCACCATACAGAATATGGGTAAGAGAAAGAAGGAAACTGCACACTAACCTTAGAATCACGAATACAAAGCACCCAGTAGGCAAGCTATCTGTAAACAAGCTATAAATGCTCCCCGGTGTTCTTCCGTGTTACCAGGTTCCTATAGCGATTACCTGGGCAAGCCCTTTGAATATTTAGCCTATATAGTCTGACACTGATTATACAAAGTGGCGCCTCGAACCGACAGCATACTATATGGTTTATCTGTCCATCTGCGCTTTTTTCTCTCTTATTTGAAATAACGCTGCAATCTGCAATCCCGCGTGTTTATCCTTCAGTACTTTATTCAAATTGGTAGGCTTTCTATGTCTGGCAGTAGTAGTCCGACCGATGCGCATTGCAGAATTTAAATTACGTATAGAACGTATTTATTGCCGTGTGCAGGAAGGGCCACAACTGTTTAAACTAGCTATCAATCATCGTCTTGGTTTGCTAAAACTAACCGGGCCCAATCGCCCAATCAATAAAGCAGCGGCTGAGATATTACTTACACTCTTCTTGGCAAACACTTCATCTACCTGGCAATAATACTGGAATTATCGGCGAGAAAAGTGGTTCGCTAGACTAATATTAATCCGTTAGAAGAAAAATTATGGGCTATATTGAACGGTTGTATAATTAAGACAGGAACCACGGTAGCTTGGATTAGCAGTCTACTGTACAGTTTGAAAAACTAATTTAATAACGATGCATGCTCTGTTTATACTGTACTGTTTACAACGGGAACACTATTATGCGTTCGCCGGGTCAATGACGCGCAGGCTCAGTCGCTTCGCTCCGATTTTAGCTACCTATTACGGCCCCTTAGATAGGTGCTGGCCCCAATAAGGAAATTGGCATAATGAAAACAATGGCAGCATTTGCACTAGCTCTTATCTTAATTGTGGCTGAAGCCAATGAATTAAACGTGTTGAAATACACTAACCAAGTAAAAAACAACCAAGAAGTCTTCTTCTTAATTGGAACGCAAGAAGGTTCCTATACTGTAAGATCTTGGCAATTTGATATACAAAATGCCAAGTGGGATGGAAAAGGGGAACCAAGTTTGTCGGTTGGGGCTGCTATTCAGCAAGCATATAAATACCATAATACTAACGCTGCAAAATTTGGTGTGAAAAGTGCCGATTTAAGGCCGGCTTTTAGCAAGAAGGGGACTGTAATCTGGTTTTATCTTATTACTCTGACGCCTTTGCCGTATAAACCGTTCTCAGATGAACTGGAAAGTGTCGTACTCTTAAGCGGTGAATTGTTGGAACCTTATGGAAAATAGACACCGTTGAGAGTTAACAAACCGTTGGATGCGCGAATGGCGCACGACGAACTCAAGCAGAGTGACGCTACTTAAATGTACCGCTTTATGGATGTTAGGAATTAGCGACCTTTCAGCTGAGCTAACTTAGCCATACCACCTTTGCCAACAGCAGCCTGTTGGCCATAATGGCCAGGCATTTCGGGCGAATGCCAACCTCCGGCAAGTTGCATTTCAGGTAAGGTTGCACCATTTTCAGCAAGCGAAACCGCGCCTCCAACCCGGCCGCTATGCGGGGTAATATTTTCTTTCACCTTAGCCATATCTGCTATACGTTTCCATACGCGATAGATACTGGAATACTCTAATATTGGCGAATGTTTACCTTTAAGCTGTTCGTCATAAGGGAGTAGGGCATGGCCACGGTTAGAAACTCTTCTGAATAAAATACCATGATTAATACGGCGCGGATCTGAGCTATCGCGCTCTTGTTGCAATGCTTTATTATAGTTCGCCTCGTTTATGTACTCATCAATCATCGCCACGGTACTGTTTGATATAAATCGATATGAGCCTTTACCGGTTTGGTCCGACTTAGATGTCAGTACGAGCAAAGCATTATTTCTTTTGTTTATGTGTTCTGTCCGTACCCGAACCACTTCATCGGCCCGTAATAAACCGTCAAACATCAGGTTTATGATCGCTAAATCCCGCATTTCCAACAGCGTATCAGGAATAACATTGTTATTTATCTTTTCTAATATATCGACCGTAAGTGGCACGGCCTGGTGACTACTTAGCTGATACTTTTCGTTTTGCGAAAGAGACAGTTTTACAAAATCCTTTAAATACACTGAATTCACAATCGGGTTTGGCAACTGTGCAATACCCAAAAATTTACTTAATGCGCTTAGTCGGCGTTTTATAGTTCGGTAGGCCAGGGGGCTATGACACAGCACCTCAACATAGCGTTTAATGCAATCTTCATTATTTTGCATACTGTCAT
Organism: Salinimonas sediminis; assembly: GCF_003429285.1. NCBI lineage: Bacteria > Pseudomonadati > Pseudomonadota > Gammaproteobacteria > Alteromonadales > Alteromonadaceae > Salinimonas > Salinimonas sediminis. Next base: position 2,177,379 of record NZ_CP031769.1, on the reverse strand, counting down.
TAAAACCGGTCAGGCCTTCCTGCTCACAAAAGATCGCGAATTCATTAAAGTCACTCACATAAGCCCGTTGGGTATTGTGGGGAAGCTTAGTAAAGATATCTTTAAAGTACTTATTTACCGCTTCTTTATAGACACTAACAAAGCCGTCGATCGGCGATGTAGCCAAATAACTCATACCTAAAACCTTTGTATGTGATTGATATATAATTATAAAATCTTTTTGATATTGGATCTACCTAGTATCGCGGACGATCCATCACGCATGATAATTCCAGTTATCTTGCGTGATGGATTTATCTGAATCATACCTTGTTATCTGTTCATATTATTCGATCACGATAACCTTTACTGCTAATTACACTCATTGTCAGGTGCCCTTTTTACGGCAACTGTACAAGTATACAGTATTGGTGAAATTCGGCAATTTACTATAAATACGCGAATAGCGATAAAGCGGGAAGGCGTTACATGACATAACGTAGCCTGAGATAAGTAAAAATGTGCGGAACCTGCGATCACCCTTATGCTATTTTGCATAACCATGATGAAAGTTATATATATCGTTAAGCGGTGGTCTATCTATCGATAGCCTGGACACGAACGATAGTTCTGGATAGCTTAACGTTAGTGCCAGCACGTATATTTACTAAAATCATAAGCGCATCAACGCAATAAAAATCTATGAAGAATTTTGTTGTGAAAGCTAGCACGGTATATGACTTCCAACGTCAGCAACTCGAAAAATAGTTGGTAAGCAAGGCACACCTTTGGAATGATACAGACACCAGAGTTATTTGTGTAATGCCATAGCCATGGTTATCTCTTAGCACCGATGCCGGAATTGAGCATTTAAAGCACAGTTTAACTGCGTGTGCTACGTGAAATCTGACGGGTTATACCTCTGTAGATAATTCAGATTTCACGTAGCGTCGCTTTATATTTGAGCAATTTGGACTGCTGATTTGCCGTCTCAGCAGATACGCATGTCAAAGATTATGCTTTAATACATATTAGCCAGTTTTGAGCTAACCAGAGAAAGCTCTTACGTATAGACTGATAGTTAGAAACATCGCTGGTTTAACTAGCTCTGCATAGATATCGGTTTCAATTGATATTGGCTTAATCAGCCTGTGGCTAGCCGAATCATTAAACCGGTAATAAATGTTATTATCAAAATCGGGCTTTAGATAATATATTGTTATTCTGATAGCAGTATAGGGAGTAGCAGCCCCAACAAGGCTAACGAAGCCGTTTATAATGAATAAATACTCTATTTAACATAATATGCATTATGTGAAATTATATATTATTGTGTGTCAGGCAGTTACGCGCGCTATCTTTAGCTGGCTGATTTGTTAGCTTTAGCCCCCGTCTCTTTAGCGCGGGCGTTCCTTTGGGTATTTGCATCAACAACTCCAGTTGCTACGCCTTAACAATAAGGTGGTTAGATAATTTCACCTGAGTTTTTCAAGACTACACTTCCACCGATTGCGCAACGGGGTTTGCCCTCGGCACTGGCGACTTCTTTACCCATGTTGTCATCAACCATAAACAATGTTCATTTCTGGCCGGCGCCGATAAACCGCCGCGCCTATAGTTCGTCAACCTTTTGGGAATGCATCGGCATCATCTTTGGACAAGTACTTAGCCAGATACGCAACTGGCCGTTTGACCCATTCATTGCGCGTCATACCATGCCGCCACCAACCTTGTTTGTCTGGCTTTGGCAACGCGATACCAATCGGCAACCAGAACACCACATGATAATGAACGATACCGCGCTTTTGTAATTCAGCTACCCAGACGTAACGAACTTAAATCTCTCTGCGTTTACACCATTACCGGACTAATCGCATAAAGTAACTTACGTCGTCAGCGCGCCAATCATCGATATTTCTGTATGTCAGTGTGACCATTGCCCGGCGATATCGGGATGTCGATTTGGATATCAACCTAACATCATTTCGCGTAAATCATGACCGTTGATCCATAATGTATCTATGAGGCAACTAATTTGTTGGGCAGTTTAGCAGTAACATTATTGTCAGTTGGTCAGTCATTTTAATTTTTCTATGCAGTCGTTAAAACAGTCTTCATATGGGATAAGACGGCTGATTGGCGGTAATTATTGTGGATTTTTCTAATACTTTACGATACATTTTTGATTATGGCTAACGTCCTATATGCACCTATAGTTGGCGAAAAACGCCATCCATAGTAGCTAGTATGTCGGATTGAAGTTCTGCTCGGTAAGCATCGGGATGCGCCTGGCCAAAGTCCCCTATATCATTATCAAAATAACGCCCGTTTACATTATTATATTGTGTAGATAATGACAGTGCGCTAAGTAAATCGACTGCGCTGGCTATATCTTTCCCGGCAATACCAAACCCTTCCTTGACCATTTTTGTTGCCAATAAGGAGCCTGGATTGACGGCCATAAAATCGCATGCTCTATCCGAATCATTTGCAAGCGCGAACGTCCACAAGGTCAAGGCTAATTTACTTTGTGAATATGCCTGCATATCATCGTGATATACTTTTTTACCGGTTATTGCATCCATATCTATTGTACTTTGGGCTGCAGATGAAAGGTTTATCACACGGCCCCCGGTAAGTGGTTCAACTAGATTTAGATACAGAATATAAGGCGCGAGTGTATTTACGCGAAAACGTAAATCAATCATATGTTGGCTATTATCCGGCACCTTCAACACGCCAGCATTATTAATTAATACATCAATCTTTTTAAATTTCTGTCGTATTATTTTCCCCATAGCGTTAACCTGGCGAAGATCGCCAAATTCAGCGCACAAGCACGTTATGTTTACGCCATTAGGAATAGTATTTAACATGTTAGCCAGTTTTTTTTCGTCTCTTCCATGCACAATAAGGTGATGACCCGTTTCAGCAAGCGCATGTGCGGTGGCCAATCCCAACCCGTCAGTAGCACCAGTAATTAAAATAGTTTTCATTGTTTATCCTTCGAGTTTATTTTCAACGTGCCACGCTATGGGTAAGCTCTATTGTGTAAATATCATTATCTACAAAACGAAAAATGCGTACTGGCTACATTTTCACAATATCTTGGCTGCGCTCTGCTAGGTCAGTGCGAAGATAATTAATACCTGCGCCAAAGTCTGTTGCTGCCCTACCCTCAATATGCTTTATCGCGCAGGCCTGGAAATGGCTCATATACTTTCTACCCACAAAACCGTAGAGACACCGCCGTAGTTAGTAAAGCTTCATTAATAGCATCAGGTATTGTTATAAAAAAGCGATGTATTATAGATATACCGAAGCAACCTTGATGGGATATTTACGGTGGTATATCAGGATGAAGAATATATCGAACAGCGAGTTACGATAACCTAGTTAAATGAGTATGCTTTTTTTAGATATTTAATATAATGCTTCTTTTAGAGGCAACTCACGCCTAAAAGGATGATTTCTTACTTAAGCAGCCTGCTGAAAATCACGAAGAAGATACGGCATTGGGCTGGCGCCCATGCTCGATATGTTTACATAGAAAAGCCTTACCTTTTTGACGTGATGCTCTTTGTACCGCGCAACAGTTCGGGCGAACAGCTTTCTCCCGTGATAACTGATATATCTCCGGTGGTTTCCAGAACAACCGCTTGCACATCACTAAACTGTTTAACGTTTGCTTCTCGCAATTTTGCCAATAAATCATCTTTGGCTACTCGCGTATGGGCTAAAGCGGTTTCATTAATCTCACCTTCACGCATCAAAATGACTGGCTGATTTTGCATAAACGCTTCGAAACGATCAGAACCCCGGCGTAGCTTCGCTGTAGTGAACTGAACAACAAATAGCGCTGCCATGGCGTATACGGCCTGCAAAAAAGCATACCAATCAGCAGACTGACTGGCGCTTGCCAGTAGTGAACCTACAGCCACCGTCATGACAAAATCAAAGTTAGTCATTTTGGAGAATGAACGTAAGCCATTAATCCTGACTAATATAACTACCCAAACCATTCCCATAGCCGTCAGGCATAGCCCTTTCAGCAACGTGTCCAGCGCAGGCCCATCAGTGAACATAATTTTCTCCATTACTTCAATTAGTTACATGTCATCTATGCAATACATATTTTGCATGGCTGCGGCGAACCCTACTTATGCCAATACGTTTGCAATAGATATGCAGACTACTTCTTATCCTCATAACATTATTTTAATTAGCCCATTATCGACTTACCTTGTGTCAATTTACGTAATATTCGAGCGGAACAACGTCGCGTAAATTAGTTTTAAACCCTACTCCCTCAGTTTCTGTTTTGGATTGAATTCAACTAACCGCTACGAAGGTAAGCCATGTGGGTGCCTCGCGTTAACCGGCTGTCGACGCTGTATTGCGGTGCCACACCAGCGTAATAGCTATCAATATGGTGTGAAGACACTGTGTAGGCGTCAATAAAAAACGTAATGAGCCTTATACAATCGAGAAAACGCTTACTGAGACCGAAATGATTTTTAACCTACAGCATGAAATGCGATATTTTTTGTAAAAAAAAGCCCAGTAAAACTGGGCTATTCAATTGCGTGTTTTAGGTTAAGTTTAAATGATGTTTGCTGCCAGGGCGCCTGCCACCAAAGCAGCTGCACCACTTACAGTAGCGCTGATAAACAACCACCATGCTGCAGCCATAGCCGACTGTCGAACATACTCAGATTGCTTAAGCGCACTATCTTGTAAAGCGTTTATCCGGTTAGTTGCCTCTTCTTGCAACTGATTTACCCGGCTGATAAGTTCTGATTTGGCCTCAGTAAATCTTTCCATATATTGATCAATATCTGATTCATCAAGCTGGCTGTTATTCGTTAGCAACGCTCTGACCGACTTTTCGTCCATTTTTGATAAACGTTTTGACAACACAGAAGGCGCGATTTTTGGATTATCTAGTATCTCCATGAAATCGCCTTTAAGATTACGATAGCGCAATTCTGGACGATTCATTCTGTCAAACCACTGTTGAACTCGTGTTTCTGCTTTGCTGCGTTTCACAGGAAGGTTATCCAGCTCACTACCCTGATTCGAATTCTCATTACCCGTACTTACCGATGAAGATTTAGCGGCAAATTTATTGGCGACTTTGTCAAAAATCGCTACGACCTTATTAGCCTTGGTCTCATCCATATCGGGATGTGCAGCAATAGCAGCGGTGATGGTGTCTCGGTCAATTTTTTCAAAGCGGCCTTTTATAACTTGCTGAGAGTCTTTTGGATTATTAAAGATTTTCTCAAGATCTTGTTCAATCTGTTCAGAGGACACTTCCTCTTTACCCATATTATCCAGGTAATCACTTACCATTTTACGATAGTTCTGACCTTGCTCATCGTTACCCGGGCTCAGTTTATCAAATACTGCTGTAGCTTTAGCCTGGTTTGAATCGCCGCCTTCACGTAAAGCTGATTTGGCTTGGCCTACCGCATCTTTGAACTTTTGCTTATCCTGGCTGCTTACTGAAGACTGTTTATTCGCTACCTCTAAAATTAATTTGCGCGCCGCATCCGGATCATCTGTGTTGTATTGCTCTTCTATTTCAATTTCGTGGAGTAACTTCTCCATTTCCTTGCGCAGGTCGGTTGGATTTAGATCTGACGACGCCCGATCTATGTAATTCTTAATTTTTTTATCGATATCTGAAACATCGAATTCCTGGCGGATTTCGTCATGTATCGCTTTTACTGTTTGTTCAGCAAACTCCTGGGGTTTCGGCTGATTACTTGAAGTTACCGCGCCGGAAAGAATACTGCCGGTTTTGCTGATACTTGCCTGAATAAAGTCGACCAGTCTACCGGTAATACTTGTGGTGAGTTTAATGTCGAAATAAAGACAAACCATAAAAAATAATGCCCAAATTACCAAGCCGGTAATTGCGCCATTTAACACGGTTGCGCTTTGCGCCAGGTCTAATGCTAACCAGGTGCCTGCAAACAACGAAATCGACATAGTCAATGTGGTAAAGACGCCCATTGCCGATATAACTTTTTTACTGGTTGCACTCCATGACGTGTGCGACCCGTCATCGGATTTACTGGTATTGTCATCACTCTTGCGAAGATCTCCGACAGCACTGATACCCAGGGCCACGGCCAGATTGCTTAATAAAAATTGAATGCCAACGGCGATAACGACGCCAGCTATTACACTGGTGAAAAAATGTCCCGACATTGATACTTCACTTATTGTAGCCTGCTGCGCAGTTGCTAAAGGACTAAATAAAACCAATAGACTAGCGACGCCAATACCCAAATTTTTGCGCATAACCTTCTCCTTAATTATATTTAACATTCATTGGTACAGTGCGAGTGATGGAGAGGTTTATATAGAATGTATTTTTTATAAATAATACGACTTATTTAGAGGGTTGGCAGGGATTTGATTGAAAAATTTCAAATGCCCCATTAGGTTATTGAATAATATAAGGTAATGATTTAATCACCCCATTCCCTGGCGTTTAACTGCATTACAAAAATTAATTATCTCCAGCTGTTACTAATTAGAAAATCAGAAACATCTCTTCATTGCATCTAACTTCCACCAATTCAATTATTATCGAAATCCGATAACGGTATTCGTTAATGATAGTGTTATGCAGCAATGAACTCTACTTTGTAAGGGTTGGACTGGCACCTTTCAGCTCGCGCCCTGCTTACAATTAAAGCCCTATCCACTGCTGAAATAATAAGCGGGAAGATGTCGTATGTGTAATCTTCGTGCAGTTTTGCAGTGATAAAACTGAAAGGTGTGGATTGTATAGTTTTCTACATACAAATTTAAATGAGACGAGGAGTGAGTGGCGTGTCTAACAAATTAGTTAGGGGAACAGGATTGCTTGGTGCACTTGTTATCGGACTAGGTTCGATTCTTGGTACTGGTGCCTATGTCAGCATTGGTTTGAGTGCTGACATTGCCGGAGATAACCTTGTTTTTGCCATTTTGATAGCTGCTATTACTGCCCTAATGAACGGCCTTTCATCCGCTCAGTTAGCCGCGGCACACCCTGTGAGCGGCGGAACCTATGAATATGGCTACCGATTTTTGAGCCCGCTAAGTGGTCGGGTTGCCGGTTGTCTTTTTGTTGCTGCCAAAAGCGCCTCTGCGGCAACAGCGGCGCTGGCTGTCGCCTGGTATATTAGTCTTACTTTCAACATATCTGCACAAGTTGTCGAGTATATTGCTGTCAGTCTGCTGCTTATGTTTACCGTGCTGGTGTTATCGGGTATTCGCCGCACAAATTGGCTCAACGCATTGCTGGTTCTAATAAGCCTGCTGGGCTTACTTACCTTCATTGGAATTGGCTTAACCAGTAATGCTATTTCTAGAACAGACACTGCCGACTCTTCATCTTTATCATTGTTTCACGCCGCGGCACTAACGTTTGTCGCTTTCACCGGGTACGGAAGAATTGCAACAATGGGAGAGGAAATACGTGAGCCCCGACAAAATATACCCAGAGCAGTTATCATTACGCTTGCAGTTATCAGCACTATTTATATCGCGGTGGGCTATACGATTTTGCATTTGGGAGGTATTAAATCGTTCGAACAAAGCAAATTTAATATTGCGACCCTGATCTCTAATCATAACTGGAGCAGGCTTGTAGTAATTGGCGGTGTAATTGCCATGAGCGGCGTCGTGCTTAATTTAGTGTTAGGCGTTTCTCGTGTCATTCTTGCTATGGCTCGTCGTGGTGATTTACCTGCCAAGCTGGCGAATGTGAGCAGTGACAGCAAATCGGCTCCAGCAGCGACATGGATGACATTTGCGATAATGTCGGCTATTGCTTTGCTTGGTGGTATTGAATCAGCCTGGACACTAAGCGCTTTTACCGTGTTACTTTATTACGGAATCACCAATATTGCAGCACTTAATGTACCACTCTCTGATCGTTTTATACCCAAATGGGTGTCTGTATTTGGCTTACTGAGTTGCTTTGGACTGATAGCGCTAGCAACTCTTTCTTACGTCATTGCGTAGTCCGCTCCCAGTCAATTTGTAAACGTCGCCTAACCGCGTTAAGCCATATTAAATAATTGACAATATAAGGATCAATGAGTGACACACATGGTTGGAAGCAAACTATAACGACGTCTGACTCACCCACCAATTTATTTATTCGTCTGGCAGTTGGCTGTGTTTTTTTACCCGAAGGTATTCAGAAGCTAATCTTTCCTGAAATTCTAGGCTCGGGTCGCTTTGCAGATATTGGCATTCCATGGCCTGAGCTAATGGGACCTTTCGTGGGATGGGTCGAGCTGATATGTGGGTTATTCATTCTGCTTGGTTTCGCCACCAGAGTCAACGCTATCCCGCTGACGGGCATCATGATTGTTGCACTAATTTCAACGAAAGTGCCGATCTGGCTTGGGGAAGATTGGTGGATATTCAATGTGCGAGAGTTGGATCGTTACGGCTTTTGGAGTATGGCTCATGCATCTCGCACCGACTGGGCAATGTTAATGGGATCGATTTATCTTCTGATTGCTGGCGCAGGGCGGTGGTCCGTTGATGCATGGTTAACGCGTAGAAAGTATAGTCGTTTGGCCGATTAAAGCAGGTTGCGCAGGAGCATAACATAAACCCAGCCAACTTATTGTTACCCGGCAGGATTTGCTCATTAAAGGGGCGTCAAATGGAACATAGAGACTTATATACCGGATTTATTCGCCTTCATATTTTACATCATGCAGCACAGGAGCCTATTTTTGGCATGGGAATGATTGAAGAGCTTCGCCATCATGGCTATCAAATTAGTCCTGGTACCTTGTACCCAATGCTGCATAAGCTTGAAAAATACGGTTGGCTCACCTGTTCGACGAAAGAGGTAAATGGCAAAACTAGAAAGTATTATCGCTGTACAATGGAAGGGCTAAACGCGCTGAATGAAGCGAAGATTAAATTAAAGGAATTGATAGGCGAGTTGTTGTAAGCTACCAGCAACGGAACGCTCAACGGTTTTAATTACATAATGTGGTGTGGTGACTGGACTATTCTGACAAAAGACGAGGAATTATGTACAGTACCACTGACTATGGCAAAGCTTGATTAAGTTGTCACTCTCAAAACGCTTTTAAGCAGACAGATGAGAAAAAAATGAATCGATTTTGTTCGTGTCGAGACAGCGAGATCCCTCCCATTTTCAGGTAGCCGGTTTTTCACAGGTGCCGCTCATGGTCATGAATACTTTCGAGGCCGAGCAGCTTATCAAAAGAAAACCCGTAGCTGATTCTACCCCGGCTAGCATTCTAAGATGTCCGGTTGGCTCAATACTGCCAAGGCCAAGCGTAGTGATTGTTGTCAAAGAAAAATAGAAAATATCGACAGCTGCAGCAGGCTGTTTAAAACCTCCCAATTCCAGGGTCAGCCCTGTTGCATAGGCCAATGCAAAAATGACAGCAAGTAAAAGCTGGCTGCAAATAGCAATGAATACCACGGCCTGTGTTTTTGTCCAAACTTTACTCAGTTTTCCGACAAATTTGTCAGCAACCACCGATATATTAAAAAGGTGTAAAGCCACGCTTAATAACAGCGCTATCGCGCTGATAATTATTGCAAAAAGCATAGCTATTCCTCCAGTGGTACGAATCTTGAACTCACGTATATTTGTTCATTTATTCCCTCTTGGCGAGAGAATATTACACAAATAGTCTTTTCTTAAGTAAGGATTACATATGAAATACTCAAAATTTGCTGCAATGATTGTAACATCGACTGCCGCGATGTTTATCATGATGTACCTGAACACGTACGCAATATCGCATGTATGGTTCAGTGAAACGCGAACTTATATGGCATTGTATATGGGAGCGGGCATGGCAATCATCATGTTGGCGTTTATGCTGGGTATGTACAATAATAAAAAGCTTAACGTGACTATTTTTCTGATGGCAGCAGTGATCTTCGTCGCTTGCGTTTATCTTGTGCGTTCTCAAAGTACCGTATCTGACACTGCCTATATGAAAGCGATGATCCCTCACCATTCCATTGCCATTCTTACCAGCGAGCGCTCCAATATCGAGGATGTGCGGGTGCGTGAACTGGCAGATGGGATTATCAAAGCGCAACGAAAAGAAATTAAAGAGATGGAATGGCTGATCAATGATATTTCTAAAAATGGCAAGGCCACATCTCAGGTCCAGACCGAGCGACGTCCACTCCCAGAGTTTGAGGGCAAACTGAATAAAGGAGAGTAAAATGAGTAAGACAGCTATCCTGTATCGAATGGTTACTGACGAACATATTTGCCCTTACGGTTTAAGATCGAAAGATTTGCTGGAGCGTGAAGGGTTTTCAATCGAAGACCATCACCTAACTTCTCGTGAAGAGACCGATAAATTTAAGGAAAAGCATGGGGTCGAGACTACGCCCCAAACGTTTATAAATGATGAGCGTATTGGGGGGTACGATGATCTCAGGGATTATTTCGGCAAAGACAAGGCAGGTCAGACAGGGACAACCTACACGCCTGTCATTACTATTTTTTCTGTAGCGGCCCTGCTGTCTCTGGCATTTCAGTATGTAGTCTCAGGTGATTTCATCTCGGTAAGAACTCTGATGTTATTTATTGCCTTTTCCATGACGCTTCTTGCAGTACAAAAGCTCAAAGATTTGTACAGCTTTACTAACTCGTTTATCACCTATGATCTATTGGCGATGAAGTGGTTGCGTTATGGCTATATTTATCCTTTTATCGAAGCTTACGCAGGAATTGGCATGGTTGCGCAGCTGCCAGCCCTTGCTGTTGCTCCATTTTCACTCTTCATCGGGACGGTTGGGGCCATATCCGTTTTCAAAGCGGTTTACATTGATAAACGGGAACTTAAATGTGCTTGTGTAGGGGGTGACAGTAATGTGCCACTTGGATTTGTTTCGCTATCTGAAAACTTATTTATGATCGCGGGTGCATTAATTATGTGGTTGATGTAAACGGTGGGCTCTTTCTACGAGCCCCTGACAATTCACGCTCAGGGCCTGCCAGAAAGAGCGGCGGCCCAAGACAGTTACTCACTCACTTTGCCGTTGACCAGTGCAAGTGGGCTATTTTCCATTCTCCGTCACGTTTGGTCAGAATTGCGGTTTCGAACGAGCGGTATGTTTTACCGGCTTCAGTGGTATTGACGGAAATCAAGAGTGAGGTCGCGGAATCGCGATACTCTGTCACCCGATGCTCCAAAAGCTCTGAAGATAATGTACTGACAAATTTCATATCAGATAACATGTGATGAGACGCATATTCCTGAGCGCTGCGTTCGATACCGCCACCTTCAACAATCGTGACATTCTTTGAAAGCAGCGATTTTGCAGCGATTTCATTTTGCTCCCGCAACGCCTCATGAAAAGACAGGACCACCTGTCCCGGCGCGGTCTCACTGCCAGATAGTGTAGGCGGGTGTTTCTGGGTTTTGTCGCTATGAGCGAACAAGGAAGATGAGACGGCAGCAAGTATGACTGTCACCAACAGTTTTCGCATTATGATTTTCCTAACTAAACTCGGGGCCAACCACACTGGTTAATACCGAGGTGATTAACAGAAGCACGCAGGCTAACACTATTTCAATATTTATAGAGCGTTTCAGTTGCGCAACATCGCCAGTGTTCTGCATAGCGGGCACCAGAATAAATCGGTGTCTTGCGGCAATTAATAGCAATAAGCCAACAACCAGCAACTTGCTCAGAAAGGTAAGCCCATATTCTGATTGAACCAGATCATCCAGAGAGGTAAATATGGTAATCGCCATGTATATACCGAGGAGGATCAGTGTGGTCACAAGGTAACCTGCAATTCTGCCAAAGTCAGTCATAACTTTTTGCGTATCCTCTACCGAGAAGCGCAGACATACAAGCCTCAGCGGTAAGAGCGCGCCAAACCACCACCCCATGACAGCTATGTGCGATGCCAATATGAGTTTGTCGACGAGCCCTTTTTCTGCAATGTGTCCAATAAGCGTAAAACTGTATAGGCCATAAACTATCAACACAGTCAGTATCGCTCTTATTGCAATAACGTGGACACGCTTAGCGAAAATCAAAAGCAGTGCAGGAATCGCCAGGCCGGACATAAGCATCCTGACCAGAGCGACATCGCCCACAGGTGACGCCCACATTACCTCAAGCATCATAGGGTCAAATGCACCTTGCAGACCACTTTCAGAAAATGCGCCCGTTTTAGCAATAAACCACACCGCAGATGCTATGCAAGAGACAACCATTACGGGAACAATCTGGCATAGAAGATCTTTGTAAAAATCATCTTTTGGGGCTGGCTGACGCATCAAAAAAGCACAACCGACAAGGCTAGCAAAGCCCACATAGAATATGGCTTTAGACAAAACAATCGTTGCATTCCAAAGAATTAATTCCATGACTTTTACTTAGTGAACCATGAAAGAGAACGTCGACTTCATTTTATGGCCATCCCCGCCCATTGCTATCCATTCGACAGTATAGCTATCCGCTTTTAAGGCAGGTAATTGCCAACTATATGTTGCCTGCTGCTCTGATGTAGGCGTGAAATCAAAGTCGATATCACCGGTCTCATTTCCCTTTAGACTGACCTTCATTAGCCGTAGTGGCTTGGAATAGGTCAACGTCAGTGACTCTGGGGCGTTCATTAACATCGCATTATCTGACGGAGAACTGCTTTCAAGCTCTACATTACCGTGGGCAAATGCTCCGGCGCTAAACGTAAGCATCAGAATTAGACCAATTTTATAAATTAGTTGCATAATAGTAACCTTCTGTCTGTTTATTTTTCTTGCAAGTGACTCTTTCCACATGCACATTATGTGCGACTGTTCGCTCGCGTACAACAATACTTTTCTATGCTTATCTTACTATCCTCACCTTTTAACTTAAAATTTGACTAATGTAAGTATTTAAAAAAAACTCTTCCTGGTTTGTATGTATCGCTGACTTGTTTTCGCCAGTCAGCCCATCTTCTTGAAACTTGCATCGAGGAAAGATTAAAAGATATAACTTGTTCTTGAACATGGTACGAATGCACAAGATGTTTTTGATATGCATTTCGTGTAGGATCTGAGAGGCAAGATAGGTTGCCTGAGATCTTTTCAGATGGTTTCTCGTATTTTTATTAAAATTCATGTAAGTGTTGAAAGCAGAAAATACGCCTCTCTATTTTTAATACATCTTCAATTGAAAAGCTACGAAGATGCAGCCGCAGGTCTCTGAGCCATGAGTGTTAGGATACTTTTCATCGGGGTTGTAATATTTCTGGTCGCGTTTGCGCTGCCGGTCAGTGCGTGCGATGTAGAATCGAGTAAACAGAACGCATCGGTAGACACCTTAATGCCGAATGTTAGCGCTATTGAAAGGCATGTCGGCCAGCTCGCCTACAATCCGCTGTCGGTCAAAGACGGGCAAAAGCACGGATCTCATAAAGACGGCTCAGATTGTTGCGAGGACGGTTGCTTCTGCACAATGGCGAATTGCAATCATGTATCGACGTTGGCTTGTTTCTCTCACAGCCATTTAGCGCTCAACTATGCTGAGCAATATGATTTTATTAGCCTTGCCGTTCCTGTAGGTATTTATTCCCCCCATATCGACCACCCATAGCCTGACTTTCGAATACCCCAACAAGATATTTTCCCAGGTTGAAGTTTTTCTGCCTGAATACAATCATATTTAAAGGCTAACTTTATGCGTAATTCATTTAATGATGGTCGTCGCAGATTCGTTCTTGGCGCTATGACTGCGAGCGCAGCGGCGGCCCTGACTAAGGTCAGTCCGCTTTGGGCCGCGCCCGCTGGTCGTCACTTTAAAGATCAGGTGCTGACTGATGACATTAAAAATCTGACGATTTCTGAGGCCAATTTAGCAATAGGCTCAAAAACTGGCCTGCCTATTACCATCAACGGCCAGATGCCGGGGCCCCTGATAAGGCTAAAAGAAGGTCAGCGTGCTCAACTGAATGTTACCAACCGACTTGAACAAGATACGTCTATTCACTGGCACGGCATTATTTTGCCCGCTGGGATGGATGGAGTACCAGGCGTTTCGTTTGCTGGGATAAAGCCAGGTCAGACATTCAATTATGCGTTTGATGTAGTGCAAAACGGAACATATTGGTATCACAGCCACTCCGGTCTTCAGGAGCAACGCGGGCATCTTGGCCCACTCATCGTTGAGCCTGCCGACGGGGACATCGGCGCAGATCGGGAACACACTATCATCCTAAGTGACTGGACCTTTGCTGACCCTCACGACGTGATGAGAAAGCTGAAAGTGGCTGAGGGTTATTACAATTACCAAAAGCGAACTATCTTCGACACATTGGAAGATGTTGAAAAAAAAGGTCTTAGCGAAACATGGAAGGAACGCGCCATGTGGGGCGCAATGCGCATGAGCCCTCGTGACATCGCAGATGTCACAGGCAGCACTTACACCTACCTGATGAATGGCCGCACCCCAGAGGATGACTGGCAGGCGCTGTTTAATGTGGGTGAGAAAGTGCGTTTACGCATCATCAACGGTTCTGCTATGACCTACTTTGATTTTCGTATTCCGGGATTAGAGATGACGGTTGTTGCTGCTGACGGTCAGCCCGTTAAGCCGGTCAATGTAGATGAGTTCCGAATTGCAGTAGCTGAAACTTACGATGTCATTGTCCAACCAAAAGAACGAAAGGCTTATACCTTTTTTGCTGAGAGTTTTGACAGAAGCGGCTATGCCCGCGGTACGCTCACCCCATCGATAGGTATGACCGCAGCGATTCCACCACAACGAACCATCACGGAGCGCGGCATGGCAGCCATGGGCATGGACATGTCAGGGATGGACGGAATGAACATGCAAAAATCAGAAAGCATGAAAGAAGGGATGACTTCTTCAGAGATGGATATGAAGAAAATGGCACAGCATGGCGAACATACAATGCATAGCAACATGATGCAGGGGGATATGAAGTCTTCACGGGTGCTGCCCGTAGAAAAGATAGACATTGTTCATAGTGAAGACGGGCATGGTCAAGGCGCCGCTATGATCGCACAAAATCCACGGCCGCGTTTAGACGAGCCGGGCATTGGGTTGGAAGACAGTCCACATCGCGTATTGGTTTACGCTGACCTAATAGGCGAACATGCATGGCCTGATGAGCGAGAGCCAGAGCGTCAAGTCGAGCTTCATTTAACAGGAAACATGGAAAGATACATGTGGTCGTTCGACGGCAAGAAGTTCCGCGAAGTAGATGGGTATGTCCGTTTTAATTTTGGAGAGCGGCTTCGTCTAGTTCTGGTTAACGACACCATGATGGACCATCCCATTCATTTACATGGTATGTGGATGGAACTGGAAAATGGCCAGTATCCAAGACCGAGGAAGCATACCATCAGCCTCAAACCCGGTGAGAAAGTATCGTTGCAGATTAGCGCAGATGCACCCGGAGAGTGGGCTTTTCATTGTCACCTGCTTTACCACATGGAAGCGGGCATGTTTCGTGTTGTTCAGGTTGCATAGGAGATGAAGATGAACAAGATATTGTCAACAGGGCTCATCGCCTTTGCTCTAGGCTTCAATAATATGGTAATGGCGCAGTCAAAAGATAACTGGCCGTCTCCTATTCCGAATGAGAACTTTGGTCAGGTACTGTTTGACCGACTCGAGTATACGCGAACTGATGAACAACAAAATCGGGCTGTGTGGGATATGCAGGCCTGGTATGGCGGTGATTATCATCGCTTAGTGTTTAAAAGCGAAGGTGAAAATACCCAAAACGACGGCATGCCCACGGATCTTGAACGCGCCGAGGTACTTTACGGGTACCTCGTTTCTGCTTTCTGGTCTGTGCAGGTCGGCGTTGGTACGAAAGGCGAAATGTCGTCAGATGCTGACATGGAAAACTATGCGGTGATCAGTTACCAGGGACTCGCCCCCTATTGGTTTGAAATGGAAAACTCACTTCGTATCAACGAAGACGGTGACATGCAGTTCATCAATGAAACAGAATACGACTGGCAGTTAAGTCAGGTTTCCTATCTGCAACCGCGCCTGGAAGTAGTAGCTAACCTCACCGATTCGGAAAAATATAACCGTCAAAGCGGGCTGAGTAACATTCGTATCGGTTTGCGATACCGCCATGAGATAGTGAGGGAGATAGCGCCCTATGTTGGCGTTTATTACAGCAAAGCCTTAGGGAATACAGCTGATGCGTTAAAAGCAGACGGCGAGTCAACCAGTGAAACTGGCGTAGTAGTAGGGGCTAGGATCTGGTTCTAACACCACGCATAAAAAATAGCCGAAAACATATTTCGGCTATTTTCTCTGTCTACTACGGGAGAGCCAGCAGCGTTCATTCATTATGGTTATTACGCATTATTTGTACTTCACTAGCGAAGATGTGCAGTATGAGCTGCA
The DNA here is from genome assembly GCF_003429285.1 of Salinimonas sediminis. NCBI lineage: Bacteria > Pseudomonadati > Pseudomonadota > Gammaproteobacteria > Alteromonadales > Alteromonadaceae > Salinimonas > Salinimonas sediminis. The sequence continues at coordinate 2,160,978 of NZ_CP031769.1, read as the reverse complement.
TATTAAATATGCATTATTTTCAACTAACTCTTAACGTTTGAAATATTATCGTATCAGTATATTGAAGGGCATACTAATGATATATCATCCCATCTTCTCTTTAACTGAGATAGATTTTAAAAAAGGAGGATAGGTTAAGGGTAAATATTTGTGAGACTTACTATTATCTATTCGACGTCGGATTTATTAGCATCAAACTTCGCTTAGTAAAAATAACAAAACCACCACTGATTGCGATGCTAATAATCGAAAAATCCTCAAAAATCACTCTACCGGGAAGGAAGCTATGGTCGAAGTCTGTTACCTCTGCTTCACTGGTAATATAAAGCTGCTTATCTAACTCGACGAGGATACCAAAATGCCCATACTGACGAAGCGCTTGCCTGAAACGGGTCGTGCTTTCACTCCAAGTAACGAACCTTCGCTCTGTTGAAGGGATTGCCTGATAAGACGACAGGGCTTTTACTTGTGGTATCGCCTTGTCATAAATTTCATTAAAATCATTCAGCAGCTTCTCAAGCAGTGACTCTGCGAGCAACTGAGACTTTACCATTAAAGATGAAATAGTTTCGTTATGATCAATATCAAATTTCTCTTGAACAAGAATATCTCCATCGTCTGGAGTCTCGGTGAGTTTGTGTATGGTAACGCCTGCATATTCTGGGTTATCAATCAAATATGTCAAAGGCGTGGGTCCCTTTCCTTTGGGTAATAATGATGGGTGAATATTGACGGCATATTGTACATCTGTCTTTGGTAATATATAACCATAATCAGCTACGATAAAAATAGTTGTATCAATACTTATATATTGATTAAGAATCTCTTTTACCGGTCGGTCTGAACGCCACTTTATGTTATTCTCATCTGAAATTTTCTTAATGAAGTTCGCGTTACCTTGTAAGTCATTAATAAAAACGACTTCAATACTTATTCTTTTTCTGATTAAAAGTGATAAACAGTTCGAAAACAAATCACTTCCAAAATAAATGATCTTCATATTTGACAGACTCTCTCACATGCTAACTGCAAAGACATTAAAGCTGATGCATTATGGAATAAACATGTCGGTAATGACCATTCCCTTGTTCGAGCACAAGGTTCGCCCCATTGTTTAAACCCCGAATTGAATTATCGTTTTGTATTCTCACTTATCACCTCATCAATATATGTGATGCTACCACTTAATTCAGTGAGCAGGGTTGAACTGTCGCTACGTAATTTTCCTGTCACAGTTAGTTATTCACTTAGGTGAATAATTAGACCTAGAAGATAAAGCGAGGCAAACAATATAGGCTGGTGTAACAAATAGATTAATAAAGAATGTCGGCTGCTCCACGCCATAACATCCGGTAACTTAATTCTTCTGAGCGGATCCTGCCTGAACCAGGATTGATGCGCCAACCATATACCGAACAGGGGTAACGCCAGCCAAGGAAAGGGGGAAACAAGGTCCTGAGTATAACTAGGTAGATGTTCTTTAAAAAGCGAAAACGACCAATTTAAAGGGACAAACTCTCCAAAAAATGCCACAAGAACAATAATACCGCTTATAACACACAGATTGGGACACCGCCGTACCCAGGTTAATATTAACGTCGCAACAGTAATAAAGTGCAAAACACCAAAATAAATCCAGCTTTCTGGCGTCATGATAAGTGAACTCATCGTAACTACTAACGATGCAATACTCAGTAAGAGAAGACGGTTCAGGTATTTTTTTATCGCTAGTTTGTCTGAAAAAGAGAACACGAGCGATGCGCCAACTGACAATAAAAATAAACTTACTATCAACGCTCGCCATTCTCGCCAACCGCTACCTGTAGGTATTTCGGTATTAATGTAGCCAAAAAATGTGAGGTCAAAGATGATATGAAACGCCACCATCATCACAATGGCGGCAGCCCTCATAAAATCTAACGTTTTATTTCTTGGCACGATTTCGGCTCGAGGAATGGGTATGGATCACTTTCCATTCATCGTCGACCCTTTTAAACAAGAAGGTCTGAAAACCGGTTTTATCAAACTTTTTGCCTGATTTTCTGACCTCTCCCTTAACCACTGTGTCTGCTAATGCCCAGGCAAAGTCGCCTTCAATGTGAACGTCGATGTTATTGTAATCAATATCCAGAAACGCCAGCGCATCTTTTTCAGGCTCCACATGATGCTCAACGAGATCATCCAAGCCCACATTTTGCCCCCCCGACTCAATATAACGTGCGCCTTTAAAATCAAGGAAATGCTTTCTAAACGGTTTTCCATCGCCATTTTCCCAGCCATAATCTATCTGGCTGATGATGTGCTTAATCTGAGCTTCATTGCTATGATGGGCTTCTTCATGCGCAATTCCAAAAAAAGACATTGTTAAAAGTAAAATTGTTGTTATTTTTTTAAACATTTTTGTTTTCCTTTAGTGGGCCCAATGAATAGGACAATTTTCCAAACTTCTTTGTGTTTTGATAAATATTTTTTCAATTTGTCCTACATCCGCTTGGACAAAGTTAATTAAACTGTTCCTCGTACGTACTCACTTTCTTATAAACCTTACTTGACCCATCATTCATTAACAGGAGTATTTCGTAGGGTTGAAAGCGATCATTAAATTCCATTCCAGGACTTCCTAGCGGCATGGCAGGTACACTTAATCCCACCACGTTTGGCAAAGGATTAGCCTGAAATTGTCGAATAAATTTAGCAGGGATGTGACCTTCAAATACAACACCATGCTGATCTACCGCTGTATGGCAAGATTGATAACGAGGCTCGATTGAATATTGAGCCTTAACTGAAGTTAAGTGTTCATGGTTTATGATTTTTGTCTCAATTCCAGCTTCCTCTATGTGACTTACCCATTTTTTACAACACCCGCAAGACGAGGTTTTGTGAACAGTTAATTGATAAAGATCCTGTGCTACCGCACTCAACGAAAAATGCGCAGTTGCAAAAATTAACGCAGACAAAAATGCTGACTTTTTAGTAATTTTGTATTTCATTGTTTCCCCCCGGGAATGCAGTTCATGGTGCGCAAAGGCCCCCATTTAATTTTGACAGAATAAGACTATGCGCTTTCGATGCGCACTAACAATAGCTTAGGAAAGTTTTGGAGGGCGTAGGTAGGGTTTCGACATTACTTCGAAGCTGGGTTGGTCAGTCATTTGAATTTTGCCATCAGGCGTGTGAGCAGATGCCAGAAATAGAACCGGAACAATAACAGAAACTTGATGACAGACCGTCACAAGACAGTTGCATTCATCGGGGCAGTGTTGACCGGAGTCATTCGAGTGAAAGTGATGAACTGAATCAACGATTTCGCCCGAAAAAGAATGGGCTGTCGATTGGGCAGAACTTGCCATGACATTGTGATGACTATCCATTTCACATTGCGGAGACGCAACCACGAGTGATTGAGCCATAAGCGCAACCACACAGAAAATTAACACAGTAACTCTGCTAATAATATGTTTCATCACCCCAGCAAGGTAGCAAATTATAAAGATATGTACAACATTAAACACTCAAATCTCTCTGTTAGTTGACGAACCACTGGCCTTATCATTAATTTGTTTGATAGTTTTGATATTTAAAAGATGAGCGCTGCCCTGAGTTTGATCGTTGCGACACATCTCTTGCGTTTTGATCTATTTTCAGTGGAAAAACTTTAAAGGTAAAACAAGACAACTCGTTCAGGTGTGATATGTGGAATGCTAAATAGTCTAAACAAAACGAACAATCCAATTCCATACCAGAAAACTTTACCCAATTAGCGAAAGAGGATGATTGACGATGAATGATCACGAGCATTCAAACAGTAAAGATTCGTTAAGTCTTTGGGGCGCAGTGTCAATGGGAACCGGTGTGATGATTGGCGCAGGTATATTTGCCTTAACCGGTCAAATTGCTGAGCTGGCTGGCACATGGTTTCCTTTTGCGTTCCTGGTAGCGGCAATAATTGCAGGGTTTAGCTCATACAGTTACGTCAAAATGGCGCAGAAATACCCTTCCGCAGGGGGTATCGCCATGTTCTTAAAAAAAGCTTATGGCAGAGGCCTGATGACCGGAGCCTGCGCATTGCTGATGTTTTTTTCCATGGTTATCAATGAAAGTCTTGTTGCCCGTACTTTTGGCACTTATGTTCTACAGCTGTTCGACACCCAGGGCGCTGAGTGGCTCATTCCAGCACTTGGGGTAAGTCTTCTTATTGTTGCGTTCATTGTCAATATTCTCAGCAATCAATTCATTCAGACGCTTTCGTTTATTATGGCTTTTATCAAAATAGCCGGGCTGGCGATTTTGGCAATAGGCGGGCTGTGGGCAACTGGTTTGTCGTTTGAGAGTGTTTCAGCACACCCCCAGGAAACCAGCGCAACCGGATTTCTGGGGGCAGTAGCACTGGGTATTTTGGGCTACAAAGGCTTCACAACAATCACAAACAGCGGCGGAGAGCTAAAACAACCGGAAAAAAATGTAGGAAGGGCCATCATCATTTCTATTTCGATCTGTGTGGTACTTTATGTTTTTGTGGCGGTCGCAGTAGGAGCAAACCTGTCAATTGACGAAATAATACAGGCTAAAGACTACTCTTTAGCTGAGGCATCACGACCTGCCTTCGGCCAGTATGGCGCATGGTTTACTATAGCCTTTGCGATTATTGCCACCTCTTCCGGTGTCGTTGCCAGCATATTTGCAGTTTCTCGCATGCTATCGATGCTTACATCAATGCAACTTGTGCCTCATCGTCACTTTTCGTTACCAGGAGATTTAAGAAGACATTCCTTAATTTATACGTTGGTAATCGCGATCATTCTGACCATATTCTTTGATTTAAGCCGTATAGCCTCGATCGGTGTAGTTTTTTACATCGTAATGGATATTTTCATCCATTGGGGCGTGTTTAAGCATTTGCGAGAAGACGTACACGCTAAAGCCTGGATCCTAGTAAGCGCGATTATTCTCGATTTCGTTGTCCTTTTGGCGTTTTTGTGGGTGAAAGCAAAGTCAGATATCTTCATTGTTTGGGTTTCTGTGGCCGGAGTTCTTATTGTATTTGCGGCTGAGAAGTGGTTTCTAAAGCTACACGCGTATGAAGAAGATGACAAAAATTATAACTGATGTGAGTCACTGTGCAGTATACGAATCACGCCCACTGGAAAATACAACCGTAGAAGCGGGCTGAATAACGGTCGAAACAGTGTGCCCTGCTGTCATCGGGCAGTAAGGGGAATAACCGGCATTAGCGCGCCGGTTATTTCTTCTCGCGGCATCCTTTAGCCGCTTTTTTGTTGCTTTATTGTATCCAGTATTTCAGCAAACTCTTGTCCCTGCTGCTTTGACTCAGAAGACTGGCTACAGCCCGATTTCTCTGTACTGGGTTGGTCGAGTAATTGCGCAGCGGGCTGCAAGGTTTCTGGATTACTAGTGATCATAGGTGCCTCACTGGTTGGTTAAAAACATTAATACGCAAATACTGTTCCGAAGTTAAGATTTTTAGAGCGAAGTATTTACAAAACCATGCGTCCTGAAGTTGTATATCATACATTATTGGCAATAAACCATCCCAACTTACTGGCTAACAACACACACTGATTTCCCCCTATTATTACACCAACTTCGCATTTGCCATGCCTTTCCAGTCTGTGTGTGCCACACATCATCTGTTGTGGAAAACAAGAGGCGCTGTCAGTATGAAAATATTATTTGGAGAGCTTCGGCAAGCTCTTGGCTTCGCTTAAGATGAATTAGTCTACGTCGTGTTACAGTTTACCCCAATCAACTCTCTAAATGGCCTGTTCATCCCCCTTCATCGCGATCAGTCTGAACAGCAGTGAGCTGGGTTAGGCTTTTTATTTGCAGTAACTGCTCAACAAATGTCTCTTTTGCTTTCAATGCTGTACTCAGTTGAATATTACTGTGACGTAATTGTTCCATTTCTGCTTGTTGCGTCAAAACTTGACGCTTATATCCAGCAAGCTTTTCGCTTTGTGCTATCACCACCACCTCTTTTTGTTTCAAATTACCTTGTATCACTGTTAACTCACTCTTGAGCTGAGCGGCATGCTGCTGCTCCTTTTCAAGATTTTGACGGGCGCTGGACAACTGCTCATGTGTCACCTGCAACCTGGCTTCTAGCGAAGCGTGGTTATGCATTGCCTTATCGAGGCTTTCCTGAACAACAGCAACCTGCTGCTGCGCCTTGCGCAATTCAGCCTGCACCAGTTGCACCTGATGCTCGTGACGTTGCAGATCTTGTTCGCGCTGTGTTTTCGTTGCTGCTCTGAAATGTTCCAGCGCTTCCCGGGCATGGGTATGCTTTTGCTCTAGCGAGGCAATATGAGCTTGCCGTTCGCTTAGACGCTGATGCAACCCTGATTCTTTTTCGGTAGCCTGACCCAGCGAGATCCTCAGTTGCTCTCTTTCTTCACGGAGTGACGCCCCGATACTCTCCAGCTCATTGACTTGCGCGATAAGCGACGCGCTTTGCGCCTGAGCGCTGGCGAGCGCGTCCTCCAGCTCCTGTTTCTGGGTCTGCCATTGCTCTCGCTCATTTTGATAGCGTGCCTCATTCTGTTCGATACGCTCTTTCGCTTCTTCTTGCAGGCGGTTGGCAACCTGACCAATCAACTGGCCCAGCTCGGCAGACAGAGCGTCCAGATTATCCATCTTCACCTGGTGGTTTTGGTCTAGTTCATTCAGGTAGCGGCTGATGGTCGTCTTTGAACCGGTATTACCCAGCTCTGCGCGCACCGCATCAATGGTTACAGCCTGCTGCCGCGCTTTCAGTGCTGCCTTAGCGGCCTGTACTTGCTTTTTGGATATTCCGGTTCTAGCCATGCATTTCATACCGTATTACATAATATGTATATACACATAATAGTACGTTTTGAGAAACGCGCAATAAGGCCATTAATTAAGATGATATAAATAGTAATTATGGCATCTTTTGCCTACTTCTTGTTCAGAAAGCCGTTAAAGTGGGTATGTAATGCGTTACTTAAAGGATGGCCCCGTGCACAATACCGCAGACCCCTTCTGGATTTGGGTTTCAAAGCCGACAGTGGCGTGGGGCTCCTGCGTACTGCTGAGGAGTAGTCATGACCAGGGTTGATGAATATTTGCAAGCGGCCACGCGGGAGAATACCCGACTGAGCTATCAGGCAGCGGTCGACCACTTCGAAGTCACCTGGGGGGGAGTGTTACCGGCCACATCCGCACAAATCGTCCGTTATCTAGCTGACTATGGAGACAAACTAGCGTGCAGCACGCTCAAGCAACGGCTGGCGGCGCTGGCACAATGGCATCGGTCGCAGGGGTTTCCCGATCCCACCAAGGCGCCAGTCGTCAAAAAAATACTCAAGGGCATCGCTGAGCTACACCCTCAGCAATCCCGGCAGGCCAAACCACTGCAACTTGCTGTTCTGGACACCGTATGCCAGTGGCTTGATGGAGAAATCCGCCTCGCCCAACACGATCCGACATTTAACGGACTCGCGACCTTGTTACGCAATAAGGCGTTAATATTGGTAGGATTTTGGCGAGCTTTTCGTGCTGATGAACTCTGCCGAATGCGCATTGAAAATACCTTTGTACATCCTGGGGAAGGGATGACCATTTATTTGCCTCGCAGCAAAACCGACAGGCTAAATCAGGGAGTCACCTACAAAGTGCCGATGCTCAGCCGCCTGTGTCCGGTGAGCGCCTATCAGGCTTGGATCCAACATAGCAACAGAGTGAAGGGGCCCGTGTTCCCAAAGATTAATCGGTGGGGACAAAGTGCTGAGCTTTCTATGCATACACGTAGCATCATCCCACTGCTACGGCGGATCTTTGCGCACGCTGGATTGGAAGATGCGCAGCTCTATAGCAGTCATTCGTTGCGACGCGGGTTTGCTTCTTGGGCAGGCACGAATCAGTGGGATCTCAAATCGTTGATGGCTTATGTCGGCTGGAAGAACATGCAGTCGGCTTTGATTTATATTGATATGCAAGATCCGTTTTCCCAGCGACAGATAGAAAGTACTTTGCAACAGCAACTGCCTTCGCCGGCTTCTCCCTCTTTGCCGGTTAAACAATCAACCGAACTCCTTGTTCACCTATCCGTTGAGCGCTTTCATGCGCGGGTGAAGCATCAGTCCCATCTCATAAAACTGCTCGAGCGATTCTGTTTGTCGCCACATGGTATGGAAGTAGTGGATGCGCAGCGCGGCCACTACCGACTTCATGTCACAAATAACGATCCCGGGGAACTCGAAGACATTATTGATGACTTATTGCAGCAGATGCATACGTTAGCCAATGATCGACAGTGTATGCTGGAGGTGCAGATCACGGCACCGCACAGTGGCAAGACGTGGTATTAGTACCGATGCGCCTGCCCAACCATACCGCCTACCCCACATTGAAAAGCCGTTTCAGTGCCAAAGAGCTAAGGGAGATTTATACCCCCAATCAAGATGAATTAAGTCTGATAAAAACGTTCCGTAAACCGACATTAAAAGTAGGCTTCATATTACATCTGAAGCTGTATCAGCGTCTCGGTTACGTGCTTCCTTTGCGGCGGGTACCGAAACAACTCCTCCGTTTCATCAACCGGCAAGTACCGATGGCCCCCGACCTGGCTCGTGAGCAACTGCTGAGCTATGACCACTCCACGTCCCGTCATCGCCATATACAAACCATCCGCGACTACCTGAATATTCGTCTGTTGCCCAAGGAAGGTGAAGCCTGGCTGCTTCGCGTTGCTAAGGAGGCTGCCACTACAAAGGAAGTCGTAGAAGATATCATCAATGTATTGCTTGAGGAACTGGTCCGACACCGCTATGAATTACCCGGCTTGCCTTATCTCATGCGCATCGCCAGGCAAGCCAGGAATCATGTAAATAAAACGTGTTATATGATGATCACATCCAAATTAAACAGCATCAGTCGTACACGTATTGATGAGCTTCTTCAGCCACCTGGCCGGGACAGCTATAGCGCATGGCATGTCTTAAAACGTGAGCCCAAGAAACCGAGTAACAAAGAAATGAGACGCTATTTGCAGCATGTGATATGGCTGCAAGAACTTAGTGAGCAAATGCCGCCGTTTTCAATTCCCATCGTCAAATTAAAACAGTTTACGCTTGAAGCCAGAGCACTGAACGTCAAAGAGATGAATGATCTGACGCCGATAAAGCGCGATGCACTGGCAGTGATCCTGATCCGTAGCCAGCATGGTAAGGCTCTTGATGATGTCGCCGACATTTTTGTCAAAATCGTCCGTAACATGCATCATACTGCACAGACGCGATTACGGGATTATATTCTGGAACACCAGAAACGTGCCGATGAACTGATTGGGAAATTCACGGATGTGTTGGTTGCCTGGCAGCAGGAGCAGTCACGCTCTGGTCGCTATACCGCGTTGCAGACGCTTATCGATCCGCAAGCGGAACAGTTGCTGACACAATGTTTTGAGCATATCGCTTATGCCGGTAACAACTATTTCCCTTTCATGCTGGAAGGATACCGCCAAAAACGGGCTATCTTATTCAGCTGTCTCGATATCTTACCATTGCGCAGTACCAGTAATGATAAGAGCACCGAAACCTTGCTGGTGCTCTTACGGGCATTGCAGAAGTCACGTTCAGAATATGTGAGTCAGGGACATGTTCATCAGATCCTTGGTGAGACTCTTCATCCCGACTGGTTTGGTCATAAATGGTGGAAATTGATCACTACCGAAGCGCAAGAGCCCGACTTATTGCATCGGAAGTACCTCGAACTGGCGATATTTTCAATCCTGAAACAGGAGCTCAGTTCCGGAGATATTTATATCCAGAATAGCGGCCAGTATGATGACTACCGGGAGCAACTTGTCGATGATGACGTATTATCACAAGAACTGCCCGAGTATTGTGCCCAAGTTGAGTTGCCATTGGACGATGCACAGTACTTCATTAACCAGTTGGAAGCCTGGCTAACTGCACAGGCAAGACAGGTCGATGATGGATTTCCACACAATGTGTACGCCGACATACAGCAGGACCGGTTGGTGCTACGTAAAAAGAAAAGTGAGAAACCCAGCCAAGCTCTAATCGCCATTGATGAACTACTGGCAGGGAGGCTGACGGTTACCAGTATTATGGATATCCTGACCGATACGGAAATGTGGCTTGACTTGCACCGTTACTTTTATCCACATTCCGGACACCAAGCCAAAATCGAGCAATCCGAGATGCGCTTTATTACGACGCTCTTTTGCTATGGTTGCAATTTGGGGCCATCCCAAACCGCACGTTCAATTAAAGGCATTGACCGACGACAGATAGCATGGATGAACCTCAAGCACGCGTCTGAAGAAAAGATCGATAAGGCCATTACACGCGTCATTAACGCTTACAATAAATTGGATTTACCTCGCTATTGGGGTACGGGGCAAAGTGCATCAGCGGATGGCACGAAATGGGAGCTATACGAGCAGAATCTAATGTCAGAGTACCACATCCGTTATGGAGGGTATGGCGGCATAGTTTATTACCATGTATCAGACAAATACATCGCTTTGTTCAGCCATTTTATACCTTGTGGCGTGTATGAAGGTATCTACATTCTGGACGCGCTGGCTGGCAACACGTCTGATATCCAACCCGATACGTTACATGGTGACACCCAGGCGCAGAGTTATCCGGTGTTTGGTTTGTCTTATTTACTGGGGATCAATCTGATGCCTCGCATCCGTAATGTACATGATTTACGCCTGTATCGTCCTAATAAACAAACGCGTTATCAGCATATAGACAGCCTGTTTCATGAAGCGATTAACTTCGGGATTATTAAAACGCACTTGCCGGACATGATCCGAGTGGCGATTTCCATTAAACGGGGAAAAATTACCGCATCGACAGTGTTAAGACGATTGGGCACCCATAGCCGTAAGAATAGACTGTACTTTGCATTTAGGGAATTAGGGAAGGTAGTCAGAACCTTTTTTCTGTTGCGCTATATTGACGAAATCGAATTGCGACAAACCATCCATGCCGCTACAAATAAGAGTGAGGAGTTCAATAATTTTACCAAATGGCTGTTCTTCGGCGGAGACGGCATCATTGCAGAAAATGTGCGTCATGAGCAACGAAAAATAGTAAAATACAATCAACTCGTCGCCAATATGGTCATACTGCACAACACAGACAGGATGACAAAAGTACTTCGACAGCTCTCCGATGAGGGCGTTGAGATAACGCAAGAGGTTTTAGCAGGGATGTCACCTTACAGAACGTCACATATCAATCGATTCGGTGATTATACGCTAGATTTAAAGCGAAAAATTGAGCCTCTCGACCTTGATACTAAAATTTTACCCAAATCGGATGGTGAAGAGCATTAATTGTTAAATTCAATAAGTTACGGTATTATTTGGTGTTTTTTTTAAGAATACTTGCCAACCCTCATTTACTACTGTACGTTTGGATAGCGAAAATTAAGGATCGAACTCTGATATTGAAGATCCTTTGTCTATAAATTTTCGATGTTTTTTAACCTGGATAGGTTTCCTATATCGGTGATGCTGATTAAATAAGTTTTAAAAAAATACAAGTATGGTGCCGTAAAATTCCTCTTAAAGTAAATGTTAACTGCACAACCCCAAAGAGATAAAACGCCTGATGGAGTGTTTCGGTATTTATACCGTTTGGTCGCTGCTATGTTCATTCCGCATTTAAAAAATGCAGTGGGTAACGAACATAGCAACCGGGAAAAAGAGTGAACGAGACATTAGTCAGGAAGTTTTACTCGATAAACCTCAAAGTGCATATTGCTTACGTCTTTACCGGCATCCTGAATTTTACTATTGGTATAATACAGATAATTATTGTAAATACTAAAGGTATCCGCCCAGTTCACTGCCTCGCCTTCTACCAAGGTGCGTAAATCATGTGCGGGAGTTAAATATTGTACCTGTTGTTTTTCAAGATCAGCTAAATATAAATTACCGCGTTTATCCAATATCATTCCGTCCGGCGCGCCTGTCTTTGCGACTTCCCATATAGCCTTATTCGCTATATCGCCACCTTGTTTAATATCGGCGGTATTTATCGCATAAAGCGTATAGCCTGATAGCGCATGATAATAGAGTGTATCGTTGTAGGTATCCAATGCTATGCCATCGGATTGTACCTGCATGGTGAAGGCTTTGCCCTGGATATTCAACGTCTGGACCTGCGCTCTGGTACTGTGGTGATTGTCTAATATACGATAGCTACTATCGTCGTTAAGGTTGTACACCACCAGCCCGGCGTGGGCAGAATCTGTCATATAGACCCGGTTCGTTTTATGGTCTATGCGTAAATCGTTAATATAAGAATCTTGATGATAAGCCTGGGCTGATAATGTAAGCACCTTCTCAACTTTATCGGTGTTCAGGTCTATTACAAATATGCGCGGGGCATCCTTTACCTGCTGGAATTTAGGATTTCGAGTATCTAAAACATATAATTTATCATTACTGGCCACCACTGATTGTACTGCTAAAAAGCAATCATCCCGAACATCACTGTTTGCCACACATTGATTGTAGGCGTTGTCAGGGTAAGGAGTGAACTTATCAGTGGACTTATTAATGCGCGCTACGGCAAACGAGACGCCATCCCGCCAATTTGGAGCATTAACAAAAATATCGCCTTGGTTACTAACAGTTACGCCGGTAATTTGGGTGCCTTTTACAACAGCAACTTGCTCAGCATCAGCCGCATAAGTGACATTCGTCGAGCTAAAGGTAAATACGGTAGCGGCTATCGCAGATAATAGTTTCATAAGTTGTCTTTATTGGTCAGCAGAGCACTGGTTACGAGAGTGAGCGGTTAAAAGTGCAATAAAGCAAAGTCGGTAGCCTTAGCCTCCGCACTATTGATTAATGCTCAGTATGTTAACCGCACTATTATGGTTATTACCGTTAACATACGTGACTTAGACAGGCTTTGGTAGGCCTGGGCTACGTGCACCTGCGCAGCGCTTAGAACAGTATTTTACCTGGGGCCAGTTCTTTGCCCATTTTTTACGCCAGGAAAATGGACGGCAGCAAACCGGACAAATTTTAGACGGTAACTCAGACTTCTTCATTTTTGCTGATTTTTGTCAAAAATGCTGTAGCCTCATCGCGCAAAGCTGCAATTTTATCTGGTCCCATCCTTTCGAAGCTTTTATAAATCAAGGCCATGCGGGGATTGGATCTTAGTACATGTTGATGAACATCAATAAAACGCCAGTAGAGATAATTAAACGGGCAGGCGTTATCACCGGTTTTCTTCGAAACACTGTAACCACAGTTTTTGCAATAATCCGACATTTTATTGATATAACTGCCACTAGAGATGTATGGCTTACTGGCAAGCTTACCGCCGTCTGCGTACAGTATCATACCGGCAACATTAGGTAGCTCCACCCACTCATAGGCGTCGGCGTACACGAGCAAATACCACTGTTGTACCGCTTCAGGCGCAAGTTCACATAGCAACGCAAAATTACCCAGTACCATTAGCCGTTGGATATGGTGCGCATATGCGTGCTGTCTGGTATCGGTTATACACTGACGTAAACAGTTCATATTGGTATAGCCGTGCCAAAAGAAGTCTGGTAGCGCGCGGCGCGCATTAAAATAGTTATCGTGTTTCAGTTCGGGCATAAAGTGCCAATAATAGCCTCGAACGAACTCACGCCAACCCAGAATTTGCCGGATAAACCCTTCGACCGAATTTAACGGCGCTTCGCCCGTATGATACGCAGTTTCAGCCTGTTCAATAACTTCGCCAGGGGTTAACAACCCACAATTTATGTAAAAGGAAATATGCGAGTGAAACAGCCAGGGCATATTGTGTCGCATGGCATCCTGATATTGCCCGAAATCAGGTAATCGCTGGGCAATAAATTCATTTAATACTTGCAACGCCTGTTGGCGCGTTACCGCATAATGAAACTGGGTACTCTCGCCAAAGTGGTCTGCGAATGTTTCGTCCACCAGCGCGATAACCTGCCGGGTGATGTCATCTGGTTCAAACCGGGTAGGCGCAGGAGGCTGCACGGTCACAGGCATAGGTTCACGATTACTGCTGTCAAAATTCCATTTACCACCTATAGGGCCGCCCTGTTCCATTAAGATACCGGTTTTCTTACGCATTTCCCGGTAAAAAAACTCCATGCGTAATATTTTTCTGTCTTGCGCCCAATACCTAAAATCCTGTTTAGTCGATAAGAACCGGCAGTCAGGTAATAGGGTAACCGGACAGTCCAGTTGCTCGGCCCAGCGCTGCATAGCATCAAGTAACCGGTATTCCCCCGGCTCGGTTACCACCACGCTATGGCAGTGATATGCCGCCTTCGCCGCTTGCACCTCTGCTAACAGCGAGCCTTTATTATCGTAGTCATCATATTTACGATAATGCACCTTAAAACCGTCTTGGCGCAGCGTACTGGCAAAATGACGCATGGCCGAAAATAGCAAAATGATTTTCTTTTTATGGTGTTTTACGTAAGTTGCTTCTTCTTTTACTTCAGCCAGTAAAATAACGTCGCTTTGACGGTTCGCTTCGGTTAACACAGGTAATGTGCGAGTGAGTTGGTCCCCTAGTATTAAGCGAAGCGTGCCCGCCATGTTTATTTTCCCTTTATCTCATCAAACGTATCCAGTGCCCTACGCCGGCTTTGCTTTAAGTCAACCAATGGCTCGGGATAATCCTTACCCAGCGTAATACCAGCTTCTTTCAGCACTTCGGGCTTCGCCTCCCATGGCTTATGCAAAAATTTGTCAGGCAGGCTTTTAAGTTCAGGGCAATAGTGGCGAACATACTCTCCTTGTTTATCAAATTTCTCGCCTTGTAAAACCGGATTAAAAACTCTGAAATAAGGTGCAGCATCTGCTCCTGAACCGGCCACCCATTGCCATCCGGCAGTATTGCTGGCCAGATCGGCATCAACCAGGCAATCCCAGAACCATTGCTCGCCCTGTTGCCAGTGCATAAGCAGATTTTTAACCAGAAAGGAGCCTACAATCATTCTTACCCGATTATGTATCCAGCCGGTTTGCCATAACTGCCGCATGCCCGCATCAACAATAGGAATACCCGTTTTCCCCTGCTGCCATGCAACCAATTCGGTTTCACTGTACCGCCAGTTGAAGTGGTTAAATTTTTCATTAAAGTTTTCTTCAACAAAGTGCGGAAAGTGAAACATTAGGTAATAACTGAATTCCCGCCAGCCCAACTCGCTTAAATACGTCTCAATGCTTTTATTCTCTTGATCGCCATACTTACCTTTTATGGCATACCAAATCTGATTAGGCGAGATTTCGCCCCAATGTAAGTGAGGTGAAAGCCTGGATGTACCTTCTACCCCTGGTATGTCTCGCTCACTGTGGTAATACTCCACCGGTTCGCTCAAGAAGGCACTTAAGCGGTCTGCAGCGCCTTCTTCACCAGGTTGCCACAGGCTGTCGATGGTGTCGTACCAGTTTATTGAAGGCAGAAGTTCCAGTTCGGCCAACGCGACGCCTTTATGGGGCACATCAGCGTAGGTAATACGGCCCGGAGGGGCTTTGGGATAGCGTGGCTCGGGGGCCTGCAAACATCCCTTTTTATAGTAAGGGGTGAATACTTTGTAGGGGCCACCGTCCTTTTTAGCAATGGTCATGGGTTCCCACAGTAAACTTCCATTAAAACTATGTACCTGAATACTGCTGTTTTTAAGTGTTTGTTTTAGCTTTTTATCACGTTTAACCGACCAGGGCTCATAGCAGCGATTCCAAAAGATACGATCAACTTCAAAGTGCTCAAGTAATTGGGGGATTAGTTCACCGGCATTGCCACGAAACAACTGCAGGTGCCCGTTTAGTCGCTCATTTAACTGCGCTAAAGACTGATGCAGCCACCATGCTGAAGCTTCACCGGGCAGATGGTCTTGTGGCGCAGCAGTATCGTGGATATAAATCGGGATTATTTTACCTTCATCGCACGCTGCATTAAGTGCCGGATTGTCTTTAACCCGCAAGTCTTTTCTGAACCACATCAGGCTTACTGGTACGGTCACGCTTACCTCTTTAGTAATGGTCTTTGTAGTGCTGGTATACGTAATATGGGTTTATTTGATCTCATTGCCGGTGACGATGTTCGCTCTACCTTCTGCAGAATTATACTGTAATTACCGGCATTTACGGCCAGAAGATATGCCGTCATTACGTAAACTTAATGATCAGTCAAATGAACAGCCAGATGTTGTGCTACCAGTAGGTTTTACCGAGCCGACAGGCTTACAAGGTTCTGATCTATGCGGGTATAGCAAGGGTAAATACTGCTGGACAGGCATTTGCCACGGTGTAGCTGGACTGCAAGCTTGCTTCGGCGCATTAAGCCCTCACCGCCCCAGGCGAATAATAATCTCGCTACGCTGTATTCACTTATTGCGCAGGCCCAATCTCCCTCTCGCCACAACCTATTATTTACAGACCAGGATAGTTTACTATTTACCGTATACAACAAAACTATTTGAACTTAGCCATTGCCTTCACTGCGGCGCAGAGTTTCGGCATCCGCAACATAGTGTCTTCAAGGGGCCCGTTGCCTGGCGTCTTGTTTACAGGTCTGCAGTAATATGACACCTGCGCCCTCCCCTCAAGCGATTAATGTGGTGTGGCTGAAACGCGACCTGCGTCTGCGGGACCACACGCCGCTGGTTCACGTTTCGTACTTGGATACGCCAGTATTGCTGTTGTATATCATCGAGCCCATGCTGCTTGACGATCCACACTATAGCGACCGCCATTGGCAGTTTATACGCCAAAGCATCGAGGATTTAAATCAACAGCTTGCAAATGTGGGCAGTCGCGTATCTGTGATGTTTGGCGAGGCGTGTGAGGTACTCGATACCCTGCATGCGCAGTATAGTATTGCTGGTTTGTACTCCTATGTTGAAATCGGTCTGAATAACACCTATTTACGCGACCAACACGTAGCTCGGTGGTGCCAGTGTAACGAGGTAAGTTGGCAGCAATTCGCTTATGGCGCAATTCAGCGCGGGCTGTCTCAGCGCACACACTGGAGCCGCCACTGGGAAACCTATTATCAACAACCTTGTGATGATGTTCCAATGACCTCTATAACATGGGCTGCGCCTCTACCAGACGATCAGCTACACCAACTGCGTAATCTGGCTATGCCGCAGTTTCAGGCAGGCGGTGAAAAAAGAGGATGGTATACGCTCAAAGACTTTTTTAAGCAGCGCGGGGTTAACTATCAGCGTCATATATCTGTGCCACAAGCTTCGAGACTATCATGTACCCGGCTAAGCCCCTATCTGGCATTTGGCAATTTATCGGTGCGTCAGGTATATCAATATGTGCAATATATCTTACACCAACGCCCAAGCTGGTATAAGCCGCTTACCGCGTTAAGTTCACGACTGGCCTGGCATGACCATTTCATTCAAAAATTTGAAAGTGAATGCCAAATGGAATTTCGTGCTATCAATACCGCCTACGCAGAATATCCTTATGCAGATGGCCCCTGGGCCGACTATGCGTTGCGACACTGGGCGCAAGGCACCACCGGGTTACCCTTAGTGGATGCCTGTATGCGCGCACTACGGGCCACTGGCTACCTGAACTTTCGCATGCGGGCTATGGTGACCAGCGTAGCGTGTCATTGGCTAAATCTGGATTGGCGCAAACCGGCCGAATATCTGGCCACGCAGTTTTTAGATTTTGAACCCGGCATTCATTATCCGCAAATCCAAATGCAGGCTGGGGTAACCGGTACTAATACTATTCGTCTATACAATCCACTCAAACAATCTCGCGAGCTAGACCCTGACGGCACGTTTATTCGTCGGTGGGTGCCTGAGCTGGCCCCCTTAGCTAACGAACAGTTACATGCGCCATGGGCTATTCCTGCGCTAACCCGTCAACTGGAAAATATTGAGCTTCCCGCGTGTTATACAAAACCCTTGATTGATATTGATGCACAATACCGTTTAATACGTAGCCGGTTGTGGGATTTCCGTGAGCGTGACGAAGTCAAAGCCGAAGCTCAGCGTATTATTGCCACCCATACGCTGCCCCACCGTCAAC
Source organism: Salinimonas sediminis (assembly GCF_003429285.1). Taxonomy (NCBI): domain Bacteria; kingdom Pseudomonadati; phylum Pseudomonadota; class Gammaproteobacteria; order Alteromonadales; family Alteromonadaceae; genus Salinimonas; species Salinimonas sediminis. Next base: position 2,142,893 of record NZ_CP031769.1, on the reverse strand, counting down.
CTTAACGATTGTGATCTTTTAGCCATTCATTGAGTAGCTTTACCTGCCCGCATTTGTACGAGGCATACATTAATCGAATCGCGTTGCTTACCATATCATTATCGCTCCAGCCGGTTTTTTCACGAATGTCTTCATAGCACTGCATTGCTTCAGGACTTACATAGCCCCTTATCAGCTTTTTACCGGACGCTTTTTGTTTATCTCGAAAACGCCGCTGCTTCTGTGCGTTCGCATAGGGGTTAAATTTCTTCTTTTGCACCATACACTTCCCCACTTGTCATCATAATGTCAGTGTAGCATGGCAAAAATTGATCAATAAATCACTGTTCAGAGTTGTTTAGCGTACAAGTGTTCGCTAAATTATGCCACTGACATTTTTAAGTAGAAGAGAGTATATGTCCGATAAACAACATAGCTTTGACCGCGATGAACTATTGACCTGTAGCCAGGGTGAACTTTTTGGGCCTGGAAACGCCCAGTTACCCGCCCCTAATATGCTGATGATGGACCGTATTGTGTCAATCTCGGAAGAAGGTGGTACCTATGGTAAGGGTGAAATTGTGGCCGAATTAGATATTAATCCGGATTTATGGTTCTTCAAATGTCACTTCCCTGGGGACCCTGTTATGCCGGGTTGTCTTGGATTAGATGCGATGTGGCAACTAGTCGGCTTCTTTTTGGGCTGGTGTGACGGACCGGGCAAAGGACGCGCTCTGGGTGTAGGCGAAGTGAAATTTACTGGGCAAATTTTGCCAACGGCGAAAAAAGTCACTTATCGCATTAACATGAAACGTGTTATTAAGCGCAAACTGTTCATGGGGCAGGCTGATGGTACAGTCGAGGTTGACGGCCGCGAAATCTACAGCGCGAAAGATTTGAAAGTAGGATTGTTTCAGGATACATCGAATTTTTGATTATAAAGCCCCGGCCGTGCCGGGGCTTAAATCCACATCAAAGAGATTTGTTAACGAACGGAGAGGCCTATCTGCCTGTCTCCTACTGCTTCACGCCATCCTCCTAACCACTGCGACCTTGTGTCAAAGGACTGAAATGGACAGTTTTCTTTCGAGCGACCGCTGATTCCAGCCTGATACCCTTTTGCATGGGCGCGAGTCAATTTGTCTCTTTTTTGTCGTTTCATCGAATAGCCTCTTGTGTAGGTTAACGCGCGGGTAAGCTTCAGGCACTTCAAAGCAAAATTTTAGGTAAGTACTGATTTCTTATCCGCACCTATCTTTGATAGCTAACCCTTGCGGAAGGTTCAAGACATTTTCATAAATAATTCTCTTGACATGACGCAATAAACTGAAAAACAAGCTAATTTAAGATTACACTTTTTTTGCATAACTGTTGCAGTTTTTAGACAAAGCAAACATAACCTTAGGTTTATTGCTCATACCTGCTCACTCCCCCGATTATTCACCTGGCCGGTTGGGCCTATCCGGTACTACCATTTCGCACAAAAACCGAAGTCAGAGATAGGAATGCCCTTAGCATTCCTATCTACCAGTGGCAGCGCCCAGCCGTTCCCATGGGCTTCGTTACTGAACATCAGCATCAGGCAAACCTATCCAGGTTGTCTGGCATAAAGCACGTACAGGCTAGCTATAGCGTTATAGTTCACCAGACGCCTGCAACGCATATACGGCAAAGCTTCCCAGCCAATGGGTACCTTCATAATTGCCATCCACAATCGCAGGCAATGAATGGCGAACATGAGCATCAGCCACAGTGCGTAAATGTCTATAGGTGTCCGGGAATTCATCCGCTAAGCCATATAACACCCATGCCCGGCTAAAGTTCAAGCCATCAAGGTGAACCAGCTTGCCATCGGTACGATCGCTTACCCGCGCCGGAGATAAAGTGAAGTCAGTCTTAGCTAATTGAGGTAAAAACCTAGAAGCCCACTGAACAAATTCCTCTTTGGGCAGCACCTTACGCATAATATCCAATTCCTGTAGGCAGGCTGACAAAAAGTCAAAACCATTAGGCTCCCAGGCTAAAGGACACTGTTTATCTGCTGCGAACCAGTCTTTGGCACGTTGAGTGATGAGGGTGCGAAGCGGCTTATTCTCTACCGTGCTGGCATAGTCATACGCCAATGATAGGGCGAAGGCGGTGTTAGGGTGTTCACCAGTCCGAATTGGATAAACCAGTTTAGGCAGAAAATTCGCGTACTTTTGTTCCATAAGCGTGGTTAACGGCTGCAGATTTTTAAGCAGCTTAGCGGCTAAGGGATCGTTCCACTGATGCAGCTCTTCGCTGAGTTTTAATAGCCAGGCCCAGCCATAAGTGCGCTCGTAGGTACTATTATGCGGTAAGCCGAAATAAGCCACTTCAGCTTCAATTTTCGCTTTAGTGAGGTTTTTCTCCAGGGTATCGCGAATTTGTTGTTGATTAGATAAGTCCGGAAAGTGGCGTAACAGATTTACCATCATCCAATGCCCATGTACGCTTGAGTGCCAGTCAAAACACCCATAAAAGGCGGGATGAAGCGCTTTAGGGCCTTTTAGCTGGCTGGCATCTGCCAACACCTGATTAAGCTTATTAGGATACTCTACCTCAGTACAATGCAAAGGCATGGCGGCCAATCGGTTGGCTTCCTGAAGAGTCAATTGTGGCGTATTGGCCTGTGCGGGTGCGCCGAACATTATGGCTGAAGCAACCAAAGTACTTACACCAATTGTTTTTATCATTTGGAGGTCCTTTTGAGGAAGCAATTACGAAGAAAGCGCATTTGCTTATAGATAACATCGCCTACCTATTATGTCTCACATTCGATAACCAGGTAAACCCGCCTCCCCTATGTCAAATAAGCATTGCAAATGTAAATGTAAATGTAAATACTGAAATAACATTTTAAAATAACAATCCAAGGCAATATACAAACTAAAAATGCCATGCTACTTAGCGCCACACGCTAACGCCTCTTCCCGTTTTTCAAATTTACTGAATACAATACAGCAATGTTGATTCTATTCCCTTTTGCAAAACATTAGATAAAAGGCATGTGCTTCATTGCAGCATTTAAAATTTTAAACATTTAATTTACACGTTGCAGAAAATAAGACGTATTTATAAACGAACAGCGCCCTATAACCCTGTAAATATTACATGGTAAAGTGCGTAATATTTACTATTTATAACCGCATTTTACACTGACTTACTAATTTACTCGACAGTTTGATTTTTTACTGTCACAAAAATATAATATAGCTAAATGAATCAGAAACGCTGTTTCATTAAATTTATTATTCATGGATGATTCATGGCTAAAATTCTACAGTTATCAGATTCTCAATTAATTTCCAGCGGTTCAAATCGTAAATGTTATTATCACCCGACGGATGCAAGTCTGTGCGTGAAGGTATTACATGCCAGTAGCCCAAAGAAATCGCAAACGCGGGAAATAGACTACTTTTCTGTCCTTAAATCCCGGGGGATCTCATGGGAGATGATTGCCCAATTACATGAGGTAGTGGAGACAAGTGAAGGTACTGGTGTCGTTTTCGACTTAGTGCAGGATTATGATGGGAGCGTCTCAAAGACGCTGGGGTATTACCTGGCTCAGGATAATCCTGCAATCAACAAAGTTGCAGTTGAAAAGCTGGGTGAGCTTATTGAATACCTGGTAAACGAAAATATCATTTTTCGAGACCTGATCAGCGAAAATGTGGGCTTAAAGCGAGCTCAAGATAATACTTTCACACCTGTGGTGGTGGATGGGATTGGCCATAATGACTTCATCCCGTTATGTACCTATGTAAAATTCTTTGGTAGAAAAAAGAATTTAAGAAAATGGCATCGGGAAAAATACAATTGGTTCAGTGATTATAAAAACGTCCGTGACGACATTTATAGCATCGCTACACAGCATAGTTAAACTAAGGTGAAAGTGGCTTTTTCGCTTTTTTATACAGAGTGTGAGTAGCAAAGGGGCGCGAGCAGTAATCTTCTTCAGGTTGGCGCTGTCATAGCAATAAGATGTAAGAGCAGCGAAGATAGCTGATCTCTTAATATAGCTTTGAAAAGCTGGCTAAGCGATGACACGCTCCATAATCCTTATAACGTAAAAGTCTCTATAAATTTATGGGCATTAACTGCAGTCCATTATAGCCTCATGGCCATTATGCAATGCTGTGTGCCTTATTGTGTGGCTTATTGTATAACAAGCGCATAATGCAGCGGAAGATGCGTGGTGTTTTCGTGCTTAGCCAATAACCGTATGTTTTTCATTAAAAAAGGCCACACAAAATGGGTGGCCTTTTTAGCGACTACTTTACGTTATTTTTTGGCAAGAAAAGTGGCAGCTTTGCTAACCATTTTTCGACGCCATACTACTGCGCCAGCCAATAAAGCCAGAATGCTCCATTGGGTAGAAGCACCGCTGCGCTCATAGCCTGCCTCTTCGTCACTGCCTTCATCGTCAATGTCGCACTGTTCAATCTCACCATCGCCGTTGGGGGTAAGTTTGACCGCTACGATAAGATCTTCTTCTTCCTGCTCGCCTGCACTATTGATAACAGCTTCACCATCTACGTAGCGTTGCGGGCGCTGTATTAAAGCATTAGCAATTATTTCATCACTATCGTTAATATCTACGGCCTCAACTAACTCGTATTCGCTATCACAACTGATAAGTGTATTCAGGTCGGTAAGCTCTTCGTCACCTACCGTGTACATAAACGCATGGGTATCGCTAAGCGAGCTTGAACTTGATGTATCCACCTCCGACTTACCGACTACGATGTTATTGTTATTAATAGCATTGGCTTCAGTAGGGGCGTTGGTATAAAAGCCATCAGGATAGACACTTTCGCCGGTATCCAGATTATGTACAAATAACCGGTTACGGCTGACCCCATTAGGCGAGCGATTCACGTACCCTGTTACCCAGTTTTCATCGTTAATAGCAATGGCAGAACTATTATTATTTTCGCCGCGCGGCAAAAATTCAGTCGTTTGACCGTCTATCAAAGATACCGCAACGGCTGAGCCTTCGTCAGTTTGAGAAATCCCTACTGCCACGCCCTGATCGTTAATGTCATACGCACGGCCAATCTTTAAACTCAATAACTGATCTTCAGTGGGGTCAAACACCAATGGATAGCTAGTGATGTCTATAACGTTACCAGCCCCGTCTAACTGCCATACAACCGGGCGAATCTGACTCACTTCACGCAAGGGAAAGCGCACTGCGCTTGTTGATGTATTGGAGTCAGTGTAAACAATATCCTGAATACACTTTTCATATGGTATATCCCCGCGCTCTTCATCATCCGCGCAATTTTCTATGGTTTCTATTGCCGCATCGGTAAAACTGGTTGTGGCATAACCAGCCACCTGTAAATTATTGTTAATGCTATACGCTGCTGCGTAGCCATTTAACGTATCATCAGGCGAAGGTAAGCGTATGTGGTTACCGTTGACCTCAACAAAAGCCTGCTCAAGCCCCTCGCTTAGTAAATAGTAAACATCTTCATCGTCTTCGTTGGTGTAATCCAACCGTAAAAACGGGTATGCAGAGGAGCCCACAATATAATCACGACTGATACTGTCGCGAGCTATAGTTTCCACTGAATGGGTATAACGCCCGCTGTCCTCATCGATAACATCCAGGCCCGGCACTAACGAGGCGTCTACCGTATCGGTAACATAACTTCTGAAATTCGTCAGATGCTGAAAGTCATCACTGTTTGTGGCGCTATAGGTCAAGAGCTGGCTAACGATTATCTGATAATCGATAGAAGTAAAATTACCGGCTTCGGCATCTTCCGGGCTTTCGAATGTATTTTCGTAAGCCGCCAGTAAGCCGGAATCTTCCGCCAACTCAAGATCGATGGGTGGGCTGAATTCATTTTTTACGGTCGTTAACATGGCACCGGTATTGTCTATAGACTTCGCAAAATTACTTTTGCCAATATCGGTTACCGGCAAGGGGGTAACGGTATAGGTGGCGGCCAGAGCCGACATACTGCTGGTTGCCATTACAATGGCAGCGGCAAGCTGTGTTCTTTTCATAGACTATCCTACTTTACTGCTGAGCGTCTTCCAGCATGCTTTCAAGTTCATCCCAACGCGCGTATTTTTCAGAAAGCGTTGATTCGATATTATTAAGTTGATCTAGGGCTGCAGCGGTTGTTGCCTTATCTTTGGCGAAGAATTCAGGATCATTAACCTGCTGCTGGGCCACTGATAATTGTTCTTCTAATTGCTCAATATCCTGTGGCAGGGTTTCCAGCTCGCGCTGGTCTTTATATGATAACTTTTTCGTCTTTTTGGGAGAAGCCTTTGCCTTAGGACTCTCACCGCTGGGTTTAGTTTCACCCGCACGCTGATTTTGTTTGTTTTTTTCCTGATACTGGCGCTGCTTTTCCTGTTCTTTGTACCACTGGGCTACATCAGAAAATCCACCCACAAACTCCTGCAAATGACCTTCGCCTTCAAATACTACACAGCTGTTAGCAACGTTATCAACAAACTCCCGGTCGTGGCTGACCAGCAACAGGGTGCCTTCGTAACCAGCAAGTAAGGTTTCAAGCATCTCCAGGGTTTCAACGTCCAGGTCATTGGTGGGCTCATCCAGTACCAGTACATTGCTGGGGCGTAGCATCAGCTTAGCCAGCATCAGCCGGTTTTTTTCGCCGCCTGAGAGTGATTTAACCGGCGCATTGACCCGCTCGGGTGTAAACAAATAATCTTGTAAATAACTGATAACATGGCGTGGATGCCCGTTAACCATAAGGTCACGCTTACCATCCCCTACCGCATCAATTACGGTTTGCTCAAGATCCAGCCCGAAGCGGTGCTGGTCAAAGTACGCCACCTCGATATTGGTCCCCTGGCGTACTGAGCCGGCCTCAGGCTCCAGCTGGCCGAGTAATAGTTTTATCAGCGTACTTTTACCACTCCCGTTAGGACCAATCAACGCCAGCTTATCACCCCGTAGTACATTAAGATCAAGCTGCTTTACAATAGGTTTACCTTCAATGCTGTAACTTAAATCAGTCACTTCGAAGACCATTTTGCCCGAGCGTGCACCCTGGTGCTGGTTAACTACCACATTGCCTTGTAGCGAACGTCTTGCTTTACGTTCTTCACGCAATTTTTTCAACGCTCTCACGCGGCCTTCATTACGTGTTCGGCGGGCTTTTATCCCCTGCCGAATCCAGGTTTCTTCCAAGGCAAGCTTACGGTCAAACTCTGCGTTCTGCGCAGATTCTATTTCGATATCCTGCTGTTTTTTCTCCAGGTAGCTTTCGTAATTACCTGGATAGCTCACAAGCTGCCCCCGATCCAAATCGACAATACGCGTTGCCATGGCTCGAATAAATGCGCGGTCATGGCTGACAAACACAATAGCACCTTTGAAATTTGTTAGACTTTGTTCCAGCCAGCGGATCATTTCTATGTCCAGATGGTTCGTTGGCTCGTCTAACAGCAGCAAATCGGGTGACCGCACCAAGGCTCTGGCCAGTGCGGCTTTACGGCGCCAGCCCCCAGACAGGGTAGACAACGACACATCGGGGTCGAGTTTGAGCATGGTTAAGGTCTGGTCAATTTGTTGCTCTACCTGCCAGGCATCGCGGGCGTCCATCTGGCTTTGCAATGCTTCGAGCCGGGACAGGTTCTTTTCCGACGGGTCTTCAGTTACCACACGAATTTGATGATGATAGTTCTTAACTATTGCGCCCACGTCAGCCAGTCCTTCGGCGACATAATCATACAAACTGATATCCGTGGTTTGCGGCGGATCCTGCTCCAACCGCGCCACAATGGTCTGGCTATCTACAATGCGCTGACCATCGTCGGCAATAATATCCCCGGATATCACTTTCATCAGCGTCGACTTACCGCTACCGTTGCGGCCAACCAGGCACACCCGCTCACCGGGTTGAACCACCAGGTCCACACCGTCCAGTAAGGGCGGATTACCAAAAATAACGGTTATATTTTTTAACTGCAAAATGCTCATTGTAAAAACGACTCCAGTTCATTCTGCGAAAACGGCCAGGCAAGTTCAGCATGATTATCACTGCGTTGGATGACCGGTATCCGGGCGCCGTAAGCATGATAAAGAGCATTGTCCTGACGTACATTTACTGATTTTATGGTTATCTGGCCCGGGCACTGCTGTAACATCGTTCTGGCGTTATCACACAGTGTACAGGCGGGCCCGCCAAACAACACAATATTCATTTTGTTAACACCCAACATTTATGGATAGACGCGTGGCGGGCAAAATCGTGGGGAATCGTTTGTTTTGAAATATCTTCAGCCTGTAAGCCCAGCGCCTGCATCGCCTCAATATCCAATTTGAAGCCGCGCCGGTTATTTGAAAAGATAATCGTACCGTGCTCTTTCAGGCACCCAACAGCGTGAGTAATTAACGCGACGTGGTCGCGCTGAACATCCCAGGTGCTTTGCATACGCTTAGAGTTTGAAAACGATGGTGGGTCAATAAATATCAAATCATATTTACCGGAATGATCGGCCAACCAATCTGTACAATCCGCCTGCACAAATGCATACGGCCCGCTTAACTTATTCAGGGTGAAGTTGCGTTTTGCCCAGTCCAGATAGGTTTTTGACATATCGACAGTACACACAGAGCGCGCACCACCCATGGCAGCAAACACCGACACACTACCAGTATAAGCAAACAGGTTAAGCACATCTTTGTTTTGCGCGTGGGCTTTGACAATCTGGCGCGTATCCCGATGGTCTAAAAACAGGCCGGTATCTAAATAATCGGTCAAGTTGACTTCAAATTGTGCACCATTTTCATGAACCGTTTTGCTAATGCCCTGTTGATCCATTTTCTCGTATTGGGCCGAACCCTTTTGCTTGGTACGCACTTTCAAAACAATTTGCGAAGCTGGGATACCCGTCACGGCAGGTAAGTGTAAAAGAATCTCCTGCAACCGGCGACGTGCTTTATCCTCAGATATATCTTTGGGTGGCGCGTATTCCTGCACTACCAACCAATCATCGTATTTATCGATAGCAACATTATAGTCCGGTAAATCAGCATCATAGATACGATAACAATCGGTAGATTGCTGTTTTATCCAAGGCTTTAGTTTTTTCAAGTTCTTTTTTAAGCGATTGGCGAATTCGTGATCCTGAGCATCGGTCGAAAATTGCTGACAGTTAGCTTCATCTAACTGGTAATTTACCAGTCGACATTCCAGCTTCCCATTATTCATAGCGTAATCTTTTGCCGCACGCAGTTTTAGCACGCGTAACAAGTCACGATTACTGGAAAGTAACGTTACCTGCCAGTCTTTCCAGGCGGTTTTAAGATGTTTGCCCCATTCACTAAACAAGGGGATAAGGTCGGTAAGCTCGCCCAAACGTTCGCCATACGGGGGGTTGGCCACCATATAGCCTTTCTGTTTAACTGGCGGCGCTGCTTTAGTGGCATCTTGCACCGAAAACTGTATGTCGCTGAAGACCCCGGCCTCATCGGCGTTGGTTCGGGCAATAGCGATTAGCCGGCGGCTAACATCGCTGGCAAAGATATTGCCTTTTGCTGGCTGCTGTTGCGCTAGCGCCTGATCTACCAGGGTATCCCATAAACTGGCGTCATGTTGTAACCACCGGTTGAACCCCCAGTAGCTGCGTTTAATACCCGGCGCTATATTGCGCGCTATATACGCCGCTTCAATTGCAATTGTGCCGGAGCCGCACATGGGATCAACCAGCGGCTTATCTACCTGCTGATGCCAACCTGAACGCATTAACATCGCACAGGCGATATGCTCTTTTAGTGGTGCTTCGCCGGTCTGCTGACGATAAGCCCGCTGATGTAAACTATTACCAGAAAGATCGATCCCGATGGCGACGTAGTCGCGATGACATTTTGCATAAATTGGCAGGTCAGGCTGGCGGCGCTCAACGGACGGCCGCTGGCTACTTTGCCGGGTAAACTGGTCAACGATAGCGTCTTTTATTTTAACCGCACCAAACTGCGTATTATTGATGACCCGGTTGGTCCCGTTAAACTGAACCCCCAGCGTTTGATTGGGTTTCAGGTGCATCCCCCAATCAATACTGTCAGCAACGTTGTACAACGCCTCAGCACTATCGCACTTACCATAGGCCAGCTGCCAGATAACCCGGTTAGCTAGACGCGACCACAGACAAAGTGTATATGCCTGTTCCAGCGTGCCTTCAAAACTCAGCATGCCTGGGGTTACGCTGACGTCAACGTCTGGGCACAGGGTTTCAATTTCCTGTTTTAATAGTTCATCCAGCCCGCGGCTGGTTGTAACGAGAATTTTGTTCATAAAATATGGATTACCTGACTCGGTTTTTACCGGCAACAGTGAGTGTTTAAATAGCTTTGGCTATCTGACGGACCAATTCAGGGCCCTGATAAATGAAGGCGGAATAGACCTGTATTAGCGACGCACCGGCATCCAGCCGATCCTGTGCTGCTTTCGGGTTATCAATTCCCCCTACGCCAATAATTGGGATAGCTCTATCCAACGCCAGCGATAATTTTCGGGTTACTTCGCAGGCCATTTGCGTCATAACTGAGCCACTCAACCCACCGGCTTCTTGGGCGTGCGGTAGCCCCTCAACAGAAGTACGGCTTAATGTGGTGTTAGTCGCAATCACCCCATCCATTCCACTGGCGATTAATGATTTAGCAATGCTATCGATTTCAGCATCGCTTAAGTCCGGCGCTATTTTAATAAACAATGGTACATAACGCCCATGGGTCTGGCAGAGCTTTTCCTGAGCTTGCTTCAAGCCGGCTAACAGTGCGTCAAGCGCAGCCCCGTATTGTAGATTTCGCAGGCCGGGAGTATTAGGCGATGAGATATTTACCGTGACATAACTGGCATAAGGATACACCTTATTTAAACATATCAGGTAATCATCCAGGGCTTTTGCCTCGTCGGTATCTTTGTTCTTACCGATATTTATGCCTATTACCCCTTTATATCTGGCGTTCTTTACATTTTGCACCAGATGATCAACCCCCTTATTATTGAAACCCATGCGGTTAATAATCGCCTGTTTTTCGGCAATCCTGAACAGTCTGGGTTTAGGGTTTCCTGCTTGCGGGCGGGGCGTGACCGTGCCCACTTCAATAAAACCAAAGCCCATTGCCGAGAACGCATCAATACACTCGCCATTTTTATCCAGTCCTGCGGCTAAACCCACGGGGTTGGCAAAGGTGATACCGGCTACCTTAATAGGCTTGGGTACCGTCTCATTGCTATACATCCACTTTAGTGGCGTATGCTGGGTACGTTTGAGCCAATTAATAGCAAGATCGTGACTCGTCTCCGGTTCACATTTTAACAGGAGTTTCTGGGCTATAGTGGACATAATAAGTGTACTTATAAAAAAGCCCTGTCAGACAGGGCTTGGTATTCTGCGAATCAGGGTATTCTAATGGTTAGACTTCACGCTTAAAAGCATCAATTCACGCAATGCCACCGAAAACTTGGCAAATTCGTGTGCTGAGCTGGTTTTAAATTCTGACATCATATGATACCAGCGTTTTAACAGCGCTTTATTATTGTCTATCCAGTCGTTCAGAATTTCGTCTGCATCTTTAACTTCGGGACGGCTGGCCAGTAAATTCGCGGTAATTGACCGTTGTTGCCAGTCAAGCTCTTCACGATACGAGGCGCGAGCCAGCGCCTGCCAGTGGTTACTTACCGCCTGATTGTTAATTTGCTCAAGGAACCAGTGCAGTTCCAAACGGTGTCCTAACTGGAAATACAACTTAGCGATAACCGAGGTCTCGCGGTCGTCGGCTTCATCAATTTGTGCAATATCCAGGGTAGAAAACATATTCGAGAAACTGGCAACCCGGCCGGCAATGTCCTCGGGCACGCCTTCCTCTACCAAACTGGCTGTATTGCGCTCGAGCATTGCATATTCATCTTCCACCAAATACTCTTGCAAATTATTGCTCAAGCCGTCGAAGGTGGTACGGTATGCATCAATTGCTTCTTGAATGCCCAGCGATTTATTGCCATGGCGAATATACCAGCGGGCGGTCCGCCGCATTATCCGGCGCGCTTCTTCCAGCATTCGCAATTGCAGATCAGCATCAATGGTATTATCGAGGTCTTCGATTTGATCCCACAACGGACCGATCTGGAAAATGCCTTTCACAATAGAATAAGCATCAGCAATTTCATCTACCGACGCCCCGGTTTCTTCCTGCATTCTGAAAACAAAGTTAAGCCCCATGTCGTTAACCATTGCATTGGTTAACTTTGTCGCGATAATTTCGCCACGCAGCGGATGTTGCTGCATTTGTTCAGCAAAGCGTTCGCGCAGAACCTCAGGGAACGCTTTTATCAGCATTTGTTCGTGATAGGGATCCTGAGTAATCGCCGGAATATTTAATTCATCTTTGAGCACCATTTTGCCATAGGCAATAAGTACACTAAGTTCCGGGCGCGTGAAGCCACGATCCGCTGCTACCCGGTCTGAAATTTCATCATCGGTAGGGATAAATTCCAGTTCACGATTCAGCCGCCCTTCCCGCTCCAGCCCGTGAACAAAGCGTAGCTGCTCTTTTAAGGCAGAGACTCCGGCCCGCTCAGTAATAGATATTGACTGGGTTTGCCGGTAACAGTCTTCAATAACCAGCTGCGCGACATCATCGGTCATCTCATTTAGCAGGTTATTACGTTGTTTGATGGTTAAATCACCATTCGCTACCAAGCTATTGAGCAAAATTTTAATGTTCACTTCATTATCGGAACAATCTACCCCGCCCACGTTGTCGATAAAGTCAGTATTCACCCGCCCGCCATTGGCTGCGTATTCAATACGTCCTAACTGGGTTAACCCAAGGTTACCGCCTTCGCCGACAATTTTCGCCTGCACATCCTGACCATTTACGCGCAAATCATCGTTGGCTCTGTCGCCCACATCTGAATGCGACTCTTTGCGACTTTTAATGTAAGTGCCAATACCGCCATTCCATATCAAATCCACTTCCATCTTCAAGATATTATGAATAAGCTCGTTTGGCGTCATGGTCGTTTGCCGGGTGCCCAGACATTTTTTCATCTCTGGGGTCAGTTTGATGGACTTGGCAGAGCGATTGAAAACGCCACCGCCTTTGGAGATAAGCCCTTTGTCGTAATCGTCCCAGCCTAAACGGGGGTTTTCAAACAACCGTTGGCGTTCTTGGTAACTCGCGGCTACATCCGGATTGGGGTCGAAAAAGATATGCAAATGGTTAAACGCCGCAAGCAAACGAATATGTTCAGATAACAACATACCATTGCCGAAGACATCACCGGCCATATCACCTATGCCGACACAGCTAAAATCAGTGGTCTGGCAGTCAATCCCAATTTCCCGGAAATGCCGCTTGACCGATTCCCACGCGCCGCGGGCGGTAATACCCATTTTCTTGTGGTCATAACCGATACTTCCGCCCGAGGCAAAGGCGTCCCCCATCCAGAAGTTATACTCTTCTGAAATACCATTCGCGATATCAGAAAAGGTAGCGGTGCCTTTATCAGCGGCAACCACCAGATAAGGGTCGTCATCATCCAGGCGTACAACATTGTCCGGCGGCACGACTTCACCATTAACGATATTATCGGTGATATCCAGCAAACTGCGTATAAATGTACGATAGCAAGCCTTGCCCTCTTCAAGCATGGCTTCACGGCCTTCGCCTGTGGGTAGCTGTTTACATACAAACCCGCCTTTGGCGCCTACTGGCACTATGACCGTATTTTTAACCTGCTGGGCTTTAACCAGGCCAAGAATTTCGGTTCTGAAATCTTCCTGACGATCAGACCAGCGCAGTCCGCCCCGGGCCACTTTACCGCCGCGTAAATGCACGCCTTCAACCTTAGGCGAATAAACAAATATTTCAAATTTTGGCAGTGGCAACGGCATTTCTGGTATCTGGTCCGGCGATAACTTAAACGACACATAGGGTTTTTCATTACCCTCATTATCATTTTGGTAAAAGTTAGTCCGTAGGGTGGCGAGCATCATATCCAGATAGCGACGGATAATCCGGTCATCATCCAGGTTCTGTACATTATCTAACTGTGCTTTGATATCATCCAGGATGGTATCTTCTTTCTTCTGTACACGTTTTTTCGACGGGTTAAAACGTTGATCGAAAAAGCTTACCAGTAGTTTAGCTATTTGCGGATAGTTAGACAGCGTATTGGCGATATAATCCCGGCTGAAGGACGAACCGGTCTGCCGCATATATTTGGCATAGGCGCGCAAGATAGTCACTTTGCGCCCGGTCATGCCGGCACCCAGTATGAGGCGATTGAACGCATCATCTTCAAGCGTGTTTGCCCATACCTTCGCAAAGGCATCCTGGAATAATTGCTGGGCCTTTTCCATATCCAGCTTTTCACCCGCTTTATGCAGCATGGTGAAATCCATGACCCAGTTTAATTCACCCTCTGAACAGGTAATTTTAAACGGACTTTCGTCTATTACCCGTAAACCAAAGTTTTCCAGCATGGGTAAAACATCTGACAAGTGGATAGGCTCGGCTTTATGAAACAGCTTTAGCTTCACTACCTGGCTATCTTTGCCTTCTTCCTGCGGCCGGTAAAACAGCATGTCGAGCTTATGCTCATCATTCAGCGTTTCCAGCTTATCTATATCAATCAGCGCAGCACTGGGTAAGTTTTGTTCCATGTAGCTACGGCTGAAGGCTTTATTGTACTTACGTTCCAGACCTTTACCCGTAGCTTCGCCGTATGCCTGGCTTATAGCGTTAGCCAACCGGTCATTCCAGCTTTTAGTCAACTCTATGATATTTTGCTCAATTTCTTTCACATCATATTCCGCATTGTTGTCTTCAACCCTGGCAATGTAATGGGTTCTGGCATACACAGACTCAGAAAAGAAAGTCGTAAACTCAACTTCTTCCACCGCATTTAGCGATTCTTTTAACAGCGTCTGGGTGTCTTTTCGCAATTGTGTGTTATAGCGTTCACGCGGCACAAACACCATGCACGAGAAAAACCGGCCAAATACGTCCTTACGCACAAATAAACGGGTGATTCCACGTTCCTGCATCTGAAAGATACCCATCACTATTTGCTTGAGTTCTTCTGCAGGGGTTTGCAACAATTCATCGCGAGGGTAGGTTTCAACAATATTCACAAAGGCTTTGTAGGCATGGGTGCCTGGCTCAAAACCACTCAAATCGCAGATTTTCTGAATTTTCTCACTCAGGATAGGTAGCTGAGTTACACTGCTGTTGTAAAACGACGCCGAGTACAAGCCCAGAAAGCGATGTTCACCGGTAACCTGCCCCTCTTTATTGAATACTTTTATGCCGATATAGTCCATAAACGCCGGGCGATGGACCCGTGAACGCGTATTGGTTTTGGTCAGCATTAAAGCGTTATCGCTAAGCGCTTCTTCACGAGCTGAGGCAGGTAATTTTGACAGTAACCGATCGCGCTCGCTGATCGAATTCTTCATCAACCCCAAGCTGCTATCATTGTCTGGAATCCAGCGGTGATCGCCTTCAATCGCTTTTACATTGTAATAGCGATATCCCATCATGGTGAAGTTATGGTCAGCTAACCAGTCGAGAAAACGTTTGGTTTGCGCATGGGTACTTTTATCTGCAGGCCAATTCAAATCACCGATATTGTCTTTTACCTGTTTGAGTTGGTTAGCCATACCTTGCCAGTCATTTACTGCCAACGATACTTCATCTACCACCGAGTGGAGTTCTTTGGTCAGGCTATCCAGTTCTTTCTTTGTGGTCTGGCGATCAATCTCTATAAACAGTACGGTTTCTTTATCTTTACCATTACCGTTTTTACTCGATTCCACGAACCCGGTCAGCTGGTTAGATTTATCCCGGGTCAAGCTTATCGGGCTATGCAATAACAGATGTGCCGTGATCCCCATGCGATTGAGCGACATGCGCACTGAGTCGACCAAAAAGGGCATATCCCGAACCACTATTTCAACAATAGTGTGGCTGGAATGCCAGCCATGCTTAGCGATTTCAGGATTGAATACTTTTATGTACGGTTTATTTTTATCGAAGTCGTACAGAATGTTCCATAAACTTAGCGTGGCGCCATACAGGTCGCTGTCGTTGCGGTCTTCTAAATCTTCTTGGGAAATATTTTTATACAGAAGCCGACCGAACTGTGTTACCAGCTCCTTTTGTTTCGCATCCACCTTCTTATCAATTAGCGAAAATACATTATCCAGTAGTACAGAGTGTCGCTTTGAGGTGACTGTCATGAATAAACCTTTAATTAACGTAAGTGCAGAAAAACCCTAACCATTTTCGCTAAATACCGAACTAATTGAAAGCCCTGTTTTAACGGAATATTAACAGCATAGATAAGTATGCAAAAAACACCTATAAAAAAGGGCCTTACGGCCCTTTTATCTGTTTAGCTATGCAAAAAATAACTCACTGGTCGGGCGACTTATCTTTATTTCTGTTGCCCCATAAAATTTGGGCTAGTGCGGGTAGTACGATAATTGCCCCCAGCATGTTCACTACAAACATAAATGTAAGCAAAATACCCATATCCATTTGGAACTTAAGTGACGAAAACACCCATGTACTTACGCCAATAGCCAGGGTGATACCGGTAAACAATACTGCACTGCCCCGCTCCTGCAAGGCGGCCAGATAGGCTTGCTGTACCGTGTCGCCATGTTTAATTCGCGCATTCATGGTAGACAGAATATAAATACCATAGTCCACGCCAATGCCTACGCCCAGTGCGATAACCGGTAGTGTCGATACGGTAAGCCCGATCTCCAGCAGGGTCATTAGCGCCTGAGCTAATACAGAAACCACATACAGCGGAATGACTACCGACAATGTCGCTCTAAGTGATCGGAAGCTTAGCAAGCACAATAGAATAACCGCCCCAAATACGTAGGCCATCATCGGAATTTGCGCTTCCTGTACCGCTTCATTCGTCGCTGCCATTACGCCGACCGGGCCGGAGGCCAGACTAAACTTAACATCATCGGTCTGGTACTCACTGCGGTATTGCTTCACGGCATCTACCACCGTAGAGATAGTCTCGGCTTTGTGATCTTCCATAAATAGTATAATGGGCATCACCGAACAATTACCGTTTAGCAAGCCTGAAGAGGTAGGAACCCGAGAAATTGCCTGGACCAACGTTTGCTGATTGCGCGGCAATACTTGCCATTTAACGTTACCCTCGTTATATCCTGCGTTCACCACCTTGGCGATAGACGCCAGCGAAACGGTCGACTGTACGCCGGGCACATTCTCCATTTTCCATTCAAAATCTTCCATCGCGCGCATGACACTGTACGAGGTACATGCTTCAGGGCTGGTTTCTACTAATACCGATAAATAATCCACTGTCACTTCATATTTGTCGGTAATCAAAAACGTATCCTGATTGTATCTGGACGACTCATGTAAGGCGGGCGCACCTGCATGCAAGTCACCAATCTTCATTTGCTGAGCCTGATACAAGCCGCCAACAAACAACAACGTGGTGATCAGCAAAATAACGTAGGCCGATTTTTTCTCAGCGCAACCTGCTACCCATTGCCAGAAACGGGTTGAGTGTGCTTCTTTACCTTCAAACTTGGCGACATACTTATGATCGAGCTTTAAAAAGCTCATCAATACGGGTAGTAACACCAGGTTGGTCAGGATAATTACCGCCACCCCCATACTCGCCGTAATTGCTAACTCTCGTATAATACCAATATCAATTACCAGCAGGGTCATAAACCCTACGGTATCTGACAGCAGTGCGATGCCGCCTGGAATTAACAGGCTACGAAAGGCAAACATAGCCGCGTGTTTCGCCCCCGCTCCAGCCACCGCTTTTTTCTCAACGGCGTTAATCATCTGCACGCCATGTGACACCCCGATAGCAAATACCAGAAATGGCACCAGTATCGACATAGGATCAATACCAAAGCCCATGACAGTCAGCAGGCCGAGCTGCCATACCACGGCGATAAATGAACAGGCCAGCGGTAGTAAGGTAAGCATCATGCTGCGGGAAAAGAAAAATACCATAATAGCGGTAATGGCCAGCGCCAGCGCAAAAAAGAGGACAACGTCTTTGGCCCCTTCAGCTACATCACCAATCATTTTGGCAAAACCAATAACATGGATGGAAATACGCTCGTTTTCAAACTGCCCGCGCAGTTGGGTTTCCAATTCGCTGGCCAGGGCCAGGGTGTCTAATGGTTTACCCGTTTCGGGGTCTAAATCCAACAATTGTGCGGTGACCATGGCGCAGCTGTAATCATTTGAGACCTGCCGCCCGACAATATTGGCTTTTTCGATATTCGCCGCCACCAAATCTAATGCTTGTGGATTGTTAGCATTAAAGTCTGCAGGAATAACCGGGCCCCCGGCAAAGCCTCCTTCTACTATTTCAGTAAAACGGGTAGAGGGAGAGAACAGCGACACCACGAGTGAGCGGTCAACGCCATTAATGAAGAATAATTGATCGTGTACATTTTTGAGGGTATCGAAAAATGCCGGGTTAAAAATATCGCTTTGTTTATCACACACCGAAACATATACGCTATTCGCCCCACCAAAGTCATTACGGTGCGCCATGTAGGTTTGCATGTACTCGTGGTTTAGCGGAATATTTTTTTCAAAACCGGCGTCAAGTTTGAGTAACGAGGCTTGATAGCCCAAAAATAGCGTGACTAGTGCAAATAACCCCACGACCATTTTACGGTGAGTAAATACCAGCCTTTCAAGAAAATTTGTAATACGCGACATAATAGACTCTTACTTCAGGTTAAGCTGTTTTATGCCGTTTGCCGACACGGCCAGAATCTGGTTGTTAAAGGTAATAGCATTGACGATCGCCGCCTTATCTTTGATCTGGGTAACGTCGATTCCTTCGGCAGCAGTACATTGAGCGGGGTTGGCGTAGGGGTCGGGTTCACTTACCGGCAACGGACGTTGCAGGGTTACGATCATGCCATTATTACCCAGCGCCGCGACCTTAGTGTCGCTAAGTACCATGATAGAATTAAGTGTGCTAGTGGAGCAGGTTTTTACGTATTCCCACTCGCCAGGCGTACGCATAACAAAAATATTGCCGCGCAGTCCGACCGCCATCATCGTATTATTATCTAACGGTGCAATATCAAAGAAAGACCCGGCATAATCCACCTCAAAGCGTTGCCAGGTTTTACCTTCATCGTCACTTACCGCCAGGGTACCGGCTTCGCCGGCCAGATACAGCCGCCCGTTCGCTGCAGATAAACGGTTCAGGTGAGGTAAAATTGAACCCAGCTCCTGATTGTAGAAGTCTTCATCTTCTTCGCGAAGCTGTTCCAGATATTCTCTATCGTAGGGATCCAGTAAGGCTGCATGCAGCTCTGAGCGCCAGTGTTCGCCGCCGTCTTCGGTACGGTAAAACATGCCATAAGCCCCTACCGCGATCCCATGACGGCTATCAAAAAAGTGCACATCTAAAAATGGCCGCTCAATTTTTGGTTTCGATAATTGCACCTGCCAGGTTTTGCCGGCATCCGCCGAATGCAAAATAGTCGCATCATGCCCCACAGCCCATATATTGTCGCCAACGATGGTGGTAGCGGTGAGTGTGGCGGTAGTAGGCGCGACGGCCTGTGTAAACTGCTGGCCGTCATCTGACAATAATATATGGCCCCGTTCACCTACCATTACCAGGTGCTTTGCAGCGGCAATATCCAGTAGTAAAGATTGCTCCACTAAAGGAGCCTGAAAAGCTGTTTGCGCGCAGACACAGGTGCTTAAAGCCAATGCGGCAAAGGCCGCCAGTGGTTTTTTCATAAAACAATCCTGAAAAATTAAAAGCAAAAGGACCAGGCGGAGCATTTTTGCTCCACCCGGCTGGTGCTATTAGCGCATGCCTTCACGACGAAGGGCTTGAGGAGTAAACTCTACATCACGAGGCCGGATTGAGAAGTTATATACATCTTCTTCATTATCTAAACCCATCGCCAAATACCGGCGCGAGTTTAAGTCATGATATACATCCAGTGTGGACCACTGGGTAGGCACATCGTAATAGTTCACTCCGTAGGATATACCTACCCGATACAACTCGCCCCGGTTGTCGTACATATCCGCAACCTGGATTTGCCAGCTGTCCTCATCAATAAAGAATACCCGCTTTTGGTATACATGCCGGAAACCTTCTTTTAAGCTGGCTTCCACTACCCATACCCGATGTTTTTCCCACCGGGTTAAATCAGGGTTTATATGGTTAGGCTGCAAAATCTCATCGTAACTGATTTTGTCACTATGTAGTGTGTAATTATTGTACGCCACATACATTTCTTTTTTGCCCTTTAATTCCCAGTTATAGCGATTGGGCGAGCCATTGAACATGTCAAAATCGTCGGTGGTCCGTAAGCCGTCGGCAGCAGTTCCAGGTGTATCATAAGCAATATTGGGCGCCGCTCGCACCCGCCGTTGTCCCGTATTATAGGTCCAGGCCCGGCGCGGTTCTTTAATTTGGTCTACCGTTTCATGTACCAACAAGGCGGTGCCGGCTAAACGAGCAGGTTTAGTAACCTTTTGCTTGAACATAAACAAAATATTGTCTTCTTCAAGTTGCTCAGGCGTCATATCTGCTTCGGCATACTTAATCAATAACTGCTCGTCAAAGCCGATGACGTTATAGTCACCCGAGGTAGTAACCGCGGCCTGGCCGCCAAACCGCTGAATGGCTTCACCGCGATAACGAAGAATGTGATTCCAGATGACTTCTAAACCATTGGACGGGATAGGAAAAGGGATACCGCGCACCGCGCCTTTAATACCGTTTCCACCTTCAATAAGCTCAGCGTTTAACGCGTTGACTTTGGTAATGTCATAAACATCCTGCGGATTGGATGCCGAACGGCGCGATTCATAAACCGGCATTTTGTAGGTGTCAGGATAGGTTTCAAATAGTTTAATCTGCCCTTCGGATAAAAATTCGGCGTACTCTTTGTAGTTTTTGCCAGTGATTTCGAATTTCATTTTGTCGCCGGGAAAGGGATCAGGATGGTGATCGCCTGCTGAATAGCCTTTCGGGGCTTTTGTAATACCACCGTTCCAGGCAGGGATACTGCCATCGGCATTGGCTGTTTTGTCTGCACCTAACGGGGTTAACTGATTACCCAGCTTGTCCGCTTCCTGTTGTGAAATTTTAGCAAACGCGCAGCCGCTGGCTACCGACAATGATACCGCTGCTCCAATCAAGGTTATTTTCTTCATCTGAATTACGCCCCTTAAATAGAATATTTGATATTGAATGAGATGAAGTCCCGGTCTGCCAGCGCGTTGGTAGTACCAATGCCGCCCCAGTACGCATTATACGATGCGGTTGCTGACCACTTGCTCAAATAATCAAAGGTGAATGAAAGGTTCGCCGACTTAACATCTTCGGTGAACAAAAACAGTGGATCCGGGGTGGTTCCTTCCACATCATGGGAGAAAGTGGCACGCATCCGCATGTTCACGCCCGCCATAATATTGTTGTAGTCGGCCACGGCTAACAGGCGATAACCCCATGCATCGTCAGTGGCAAACGGATTAGTTTCTGGCCCGTTGGATAATCCGGTATGTAAACCGGTGCGCGGGTTGCCTGACGCTGTCGGTTCAAGCGATGGGGTTCGTCCGGTGCCCGGGGCGTTTAAGCGAATAATTTCAGGATCAGGAAAATCGACGATATTCACATAACCCGCCTCGCCCAATAGCACAAAGTTATCCGAGCCCAGCATCGGACCAAACACGTGTGACAAGGTAAACTGTGCCTGCCAGGTATCAGATAGCAGGAAGCCTTCGGCTGACTCTCCCGGCCCAACGTCGCGGCCGATATTTTTTAACTGGGCTATTCCAGCTAAGTCCGGCCGTAAGCCAGCTTTAGCTAACTGCTCAGGCATGGCCTGGTACAACAACTCTACATCATCTATTTGTAATGGCTCATCTACCCGATAAGCAAATTCACCCGCGAACGCCGTAGTGCCCACATTCGTGTTGAAGCTCATGCCATACAGCTTAATATCTTCAGGATACAAAAATTGTGTCTTAGTAAAGGCGACCAGGTCTGTGATATTTTCGCGAGTGATGGTGTTTTGGGCCAGATAGGCAATGTCCTGACCTATCCCTTCGGCAGTAAAATCTGACGTAATACCCGATACTAACGGACGTTGACTATGGTAATTAATATGGTAAAAACTGAACTCTGTTTCATAAAAATCTTCGGCAAACCAAGTCATTCGCAAGCCGAATTGGCCCTGATCGTCCGCATCAATATGGGCTTCATCTGAATAACCACGAACGGCCACTTTGGTCGGATAAGCCAGGTATGCCTGTGAAATTTGCGCCGGGTCAGCGCCCGCGCCCAGGGCTGAACCGAGTGCGTTAAGCTGGGTTAACAAAGTATCAAGATTGATATCCGGATTACCGGTAAAGCCTAATTGAATATTACTGAACTGCCCGCCTTCGCCGGCAAAATCGTTAGTCGCGAAATAACTTCCTGCGACAGGCAACCAGCTACGTTCCCATTCGTATTGATAGTACCCTGAAACACTAAGATTCTGCGTTAAACCTAAAGAAGCGTAGACCATGCCCACTGGGATAAAAACTTCTTTTAATTCAGCACCTGGTGCTTGTGCACGGGTAACATCGACCGGATTGGTGGTATTGATACCATGCTGAATGAAGGTACTTTCACCCCAGCTGATAACTTGCTGACCAATACGAACAGTAAGTGGCTTATCGTCTATCCACCAATCGCCATAAAAGAAAGCATCTAAAAGCCGAATATCGGCACATAATAAATCTTTTGCATCAGCATCCTGACAGAGGTCACGTTGCTGGCCGGTGATTGGGTTGGCCCACGCTGTGGTACCATTTTCCTGTTCAAAATCGTAAAACCAGAAACCACGGGCGAAAAATCCGTAATCGCCGAAGTTAACATCTAGTTCATGGTTACCTGCTACCTGAGAAGAAAAGGCTTCACCTGGATCATTGGCTAAATTGCCCAGATCGCCGTTGGCGGAATAAGCGCCATCACCGGATAACGCCCAAACATCTGCACTGGGATAAATGACATTGGTTGCGGCGTTATAGCCGGTCCAGTCAAACTGTGGGTGGTTACTATTGCCAATTAAACTGTAATCCCTGTCTTCTACCCGAATACTAGTGGCTAAAGTGAACGTGGAATCTAACGTTACACTGGCATCACCAATTTGCCAATTAGCGGCGTTCGCGGGTACTGAGGCAATACCCAATAAGGCAATGACCCCGGCTGCGACGGGTGTTTTTTTAAATGCGCAAAGCCTTCTTGTCATAATTTTTATTCTCCCAAGTTGACGTTTTGGTGGCGCAGGTCCGTGGACCAACCATAACGATTAACAAAATAATTACATCATTTTTATATAATCGCAAGAACTAATCGTACCAGTTAACAAAAAGAATAACGCTCGTCTATTCAATTAGTTAATGGGCATCTATAAGAGGATGGTATAAAGAAGGGAATTTCGCTAATTTAAACGTTCAAAAGTTACAATTTTGTTAGCGGCATTGGTTATCAGGCGAAAACGCCCCTTGAGACCGAGGGTGGTCACAAAGGGGCGTAAGCGCACAATCGGAATTTGTACGCGATGACCGCTGTCGGCATTGAGCACAGCGTGTTGATAGCCTGCCTGGTACAACCGCTCACACTGGTTGTAACTCAGGTTTAATGTGAAGTAATAGGTATTAGTACTGCTCACTTTGACTGTCATAGGCCAGGCTTTTACTGACCTTTTCGTATAGATCTCCGCTCAGTTTACCGTGATTCATTAACCGTTGTAGTTGGGTTTTCATCAGGTTCTGGTATTGCGGAGCATAATTCTGCCATTGGGTTAACGGTGTAACTATACGTGCTGCCACCTGAGGATTCACCGCATCCAGTTCAAGCAAATAATCCGTAACAAACTGATAGCCACTGCCATCGGTCCGATGGAAGCCTGCGGTATTGAAAAAGGCAAAGCTCCCTACTACCGCGCGAACACGATTAGGATTACCCATAGCAAAACGCGGGTGCTGTTGTAGCAATGTCAGTTGACTAAGTATGTCGTCACGTTCGGTAGTTGCGTGTAGGCCAAACCATTTGTCCAGGACCAGCGGATCCTGGTTCCAGCGTTCTTCAAACTGTGTCATCAGTTTGTCAAATAACGGCCCTGCGCTAATCTGTGCTGCTTTGAGTGCCCCTAACGAGTCTGTCATGTTATCGGCATTCGCGAACTGTTGTTCAATTAAGCCCTGCGCGTCAGCGGTTCTGGCAAGATGCCCTAATACCACGTTTCGACAGCGGCGCGCGTTCACGGCCTGCTGGCTATATTGGTATGGGTTAACTGGCAGTTTGTCGAATAAGGTTTGCAACGGCTGCTGCAGATTATCGGCAAATGCCTTGCAAAATGCTTCTCGCGCACGATTTAGTGCGCCCACATCAACCAGTTTCCGGGTCTGGCAAAGGGTTTCAAAACTGGGTATCACCAAACACTCACCAAGCAGTTCGTGATTGTCTGCTTCAGTGGTAATAACCTGCTCCAAGCCCTGCCAAATCTGGTTATCAACATTGTTTTCAGTATTTTTTTCATACTGGACGATACACCAGCTATATAGCGACTGTAACGCATCCCACCGATTAAAATTATCGTGAGCGTATTTAAACACTGCCAACAATTGACTGGCATTAAGTTCGTTGTCGACCTTAACCGGGGCAGAGAAATTGCCTAAAATAACCGGAATTAAGGGTTCGCTTACATTACTAAAATGCAGTGTTTTCGCGGCGGTATCCAACATCAACATACCGTTGCTGATTTGTCCGTCATCGTCCTGGTAATGCTGACCCTGACTGTCGATACAATCAAACGCGACAGGGATATACAGGGATACTTTATCGTTTTGATCAGCGGTTTTCGGCGTATGCTGGGACAACGTTATATCCATCAACCCCTTGTCGGCATCGTACTGGGTAGTCACCTCAATGACCGGTGTACCAGATTGTGAATACCATAACGCGAAGTGGGACAAATCAATATCGGTAACACTTTGCATGGCGGCAATGAAATCATCGCACGTAACGGCCTGTCCATCGTGACGCTTAATGTATTCATCCATGCCCGCGCGAAACGTCTGTTCGCCCAGAATAGTATGGAACATGCGAATAACTTCCGCACCTTTATCGTATACCGTCACCGTATAGAAATTATTCATTTCGATGACTTCTTCAGGACGAATCGGGTGGCTCATCGCACTGGCATCTTCGGCGAACTGATGTTCCCGCATAACCCTGACATGCTTGATACGGTTGCTCAAGGGCGAGGTCATGTCGGCGCTAAACTGTTGATCCCGAAATACAGTAAGCCCTTCTTTCAGACTTAACTGAAACCAGTCCCGGCAGGTTACCCGGTTTCCGGTCCAGTTGTGGAAGTACTCGTGAGCAATTACCGCTTCCACATTAAAGAAGTCTTCATCTGTTGCACTGTCCTGGCTGGCAAGCACGAACTTACTGTTGAAAATATTCAGGCCTTTATTTTCCATCGCGCCCATATTGAAGAAATCGACTGCCACAATCATGTAGATGTCTAAATCATATTCAAGGCCAAAGGTTTGCTCGTCCCATAGCATGGCGCGTTTTAGCGCGGCTAATGCAAAATGCCCTTTATCCTGCTTACCTTTATCGACATACAGCTCAAGCTTCACCTGCTTGCCGCTCATGGTTGTAAAGGTATCTTCCAGCAAATCAAAATCACCGGCAACTAAAGCAAACAAATACGCCGGTTTGGGGTGAGGATCTTGCCAGGTCACCCAATGGGTGCCGTCATCGTTGTTGCCACGAGCAATAGGGTTGCCGTTAGCCAGCAAGGTAGGATAGGTATCTTTATCGCCATGCAGAGTAACCTGAAAACGCGCCAGTACATCGGGACGGTCCAGATAATAAGTTATGCGCCGAAAACCTTCAGCCTCACATTGAGTGCAATACGTGCCGCCGGATAAGTACAAGCCTTCCAGCGCCTGGTTATGTTGGGGGTCAATATGAGTAACGATAGTTAAACTAAATGTATCAGGCACTTGATTAACAACCAACTGCCCTGGTGTTTCCTGATAATCTGTGTGGGGAGTATCGTTGATAGTAAGACTGACCAGCGTAAGGTGGTCGCCATCGAGCGTGAGCGGTAAGTCGTGCTCACCATTACGTTTGACCTCAATGGTACTGCTCACCCGGGTTTGCGTTGGATGCAGGCGAACATCCATATTGACGTCAGTAATGGTAAAAACGGGCGCGCGATAGTCGACCCGTTTTTTCACTTGTATACTCATCTGTCCTCCAGGGATATTAAGCGTTGTGCTCCTTTGTCTCAGTATCAAAAGGAGGCTTTATTCGAAGAATTTTAATTCCAACATACGCGTAAATTACCGCCAGTATTGGATTAATTACGTTGAAAAACGTGTAGAAGATGTATTCAAACGGATGTACGCCAAGCACGCCATGCATATAGGCACCGCACGTATTCCAGGGAATAAGTGGCGATGTCAGCGTTCCGCCATCTTCCAGACTGCGTGATAAATTAAGTTGGTGTAAACCCCGCTTCTCGTATTCCTGCTTGTACATGCGTCCCGGCATGACAATAGAGATATACTGGTCAGCTGTGACCAAGTTAGTGCCGATACAAGTTAAGATGGTACGACTTATCATGTCGCCCGCCGACTTTGCGCCCCGCAAAATAGTACTTACTGCACGTTTCAACAAACCCGCTTTTTCCAGCACCGCACCAAATGACATGGCGCAGATGATTAACCATATCGTATTTAGCATTGACGACATGCCCCCACGGCTAAGCAGGCTATTTAGGTTTTCATCCGGGGTTGAAAACGATACGCCGTCAAACAAGGCTGTCCATACAATTTTTAGTATTCCAATTGCTGCGCTATCGTTGGCATCAGCCATACTTAGCACCACATCCTGCTGAAACAACACCGCCCATAAGCCACCGATAAGTGCGCCTATCGATACAGCAGGAAATGCCGGCATTTTGCGTACAGCCAGGGTCAAAAGTACAACCAGCGGGATCAGCAAATGCCAGCCCAAATCGAATGATTCATTAAGCAATTGTTGCATTTGCTCTATACGTTGCGCTTTTTCACCGCCAGCTTCACTAAACCCTAAAATAACAAACAACACCAACGCGATAATAAAACTGGGAATGGTGGTCCATAGCATATACCGGATGTGTTCAAACAAGTCGGTTCCGGCCACCGCGGGCGCCAGATTCGTGGTTTCTGACAGGGGTGATATTTTATCGCCAAAATAGGAACCCGATACCACGGCCCCGGCGGCAATAGCCGGTGACATATCCATGCCCGCGGCCACCCCCATCAGCGCCACACCTACCGTAGCAGCGGTAGTCCAGGAACTGCCGATACTCATTGCTACAACGGCACAAATCAAACACGTGGCGGCATAGAAGAATGAAGGGTTTAACAGCTCCAGGCCATAATAAATAAGTGTTGGTACGGTACCGGCAAGCATCCAGGTACCAATTAAGGAACCAACTGCCAGAAGTATCAGACACGCCCCTAGCGACATTGAAATGCCATTTACAATGCCCTGCTCTATTTCTTTCCAGCGGTGTCCGTTTTTCATGCCGATGACCGCTGCCAGGCCAGTAGCCAGCAACAATGCTATCTGGTTTGGGCCGAAGGATGAGCCATCCCCGAACAAATAAACGGCCGAGCCCATCATAATAATCAGGGCAATAAGCGGAATCAGCGCATCGGTCAGGGTGGGTGCTTTCAGTTTGTTAGTCATAGTTATTATTATTATCCCTTACATCACAGAGCGGACAAACATTACGGCGATAATCACCGGGCACACAAAGCGTACATACCAAGGCCAGATTTTCCAAAATACACTGGCTTCGACATCCGGATAACCGGACTTTAGTTCGGTTAAAATAGCATCACGGCGCCAGACCCAACCGGCAAATACGCACAATGCCAAGCCTAATAATGGCTGGCTCCATTCGGTGGTGGCTTTAATGACCACGCCGAACAGGGTTTCAAAGTTGAGAATAATAATACAACTGCATAGAAAAATAAGAGTAGTCATGACCCATACCGCCCGTTTACGGGCAATACCGCGGCTTTCGACCAGATACGCAACCGGCACCTCCAGCATTGATATAGACGAGGTGACGGCGGCAATGACCATCAGTGCAAAAAAGGCCATTGCCACAAACAAACCTGCCGCGCCAATGGTGTCGAATAAAGCGGGTAACACGGTAAAAATAAGCTTGTCACCGGCAATAAGGGCGCCATCGGCGGCGAAAATTTCCACCCCGTTATTTAATGCCACATACATAGCTGGGATAATCAGCATACCGGCTATGATGGCCACGCCTATATCCACCAAGGCTACCGACGCACCAATAGCCGGCAGATTTTCGTCTTTACTGACATAAGAGCCATAGACCAGCATGGTACCTACGCCCAGCGACATAGAGAAGAACGCCTGGCCCATTGCGCTGATTAGTAACTCAGGGTCCAGCACCCTCGAAAAATCAGGTACCAGATAGGCACTCCACCCCTCAACCGCCCCGGGCTGAAAACTAACATATATAATTAATGCTACGATAATTATGACCAGTGTCGGCATTAACCTTACTGACCATTTTTCGATTCCGGCTTTCACCCCGCCTAATACAATAAAGGAGGTAAGCATTAAAAAGCCGGCACAAAATAGGATATTCCGGGTATCTGAAAACGCCAGCAACCACTGGGACGCTTGCGTTGCGCCAGCCAGGCTAACCCCAGCATCAGCAAAGTAAGCCAGCATCCAGCCACCCACAATGGCATAAAAAGCCAGTATTAACGATACGGTAACGCAACCCCAGATACCGGTCAGGCGACCCGCTGCATGGTTTGAGATATTTCCCAACGCGTCCACCATATTGGCGCGGTTGGCGCGGCCAATAATGAGCTCTGCCATCAGTACTGGATAGGCCAGTACAAAGGCCAGCAATAAATAGACTAATACAAATGCTGCACCGCCATTACTGGCGACTTGGGTAGGAAACCCCCAGATGTTTCCCAAACCCACGGCGGAACCCGCGGCAGCCAGTATAAAGCCGATACGGGACGAGAATTCTCCGCGCATAGCCATGATAATGTTCCTGCTTATTATTGTTGTCGTTAGTGTACTTTATATGCAAAAAGGGCTGGCTTTTACACCAGCCCTTTCGCTAAGTTTTTATTATTTATGATTAATCGCGTACTTTCCGGTATTCAGCATATCGTAGGTAATGTTGGCAGCCTCGTCCAAAAACGGGTCCAGCTCTTCCAGGCTTTCTTCCACTTCCTCGGCCAGGTCATCAACCTTGGCTACCGGCTCTTTACCCATTCTGGCAAGTCGCTCATTCACTCTGGCTAAATTCTGTTTTTCTTCGCGGTCTTTTTCAGCCACGCGCTCAGATTCAACCAACGAGATATAGTCTCGCTCTTTTTTCTCTTTATAATCTTTAATATCTTCATACAGATAACCGAATTCGGGGTTCTGCATAATGCGCTTGTTATGTTTGGCAGTCAGTACATCAAGAGCACTTTGGCTATCAGCAAAAGTGGCATAATTGGCCCGTTCGATACTATCCCAGGGCAAGGCGGATTCTTCCTGACTCTCACCCCATTCCGCCGGATCTATCGGCGAAGGATACTGGATATCCGGTACCACACCCTTGTGTTGTGTGCTACCACCGTTAATGCGATAAAATTTAGCAATCGTAAACTGCACGCTACCTAACGGGTTTTCATACAGATCATAAATTCGGCCTAATCCGCGGTGTTGCTGAACGGTGCCTTTACCGAAGGTTTGTTCGCCAATGATAAGCGCTCGGTTATAGTCCTGCATGGCGGCAGCAAAAATCTCAGATGCTGATGCACTGTACCGGTCTACCAGCACAGTTAGTGGACCATCATAAGCCACATTGCCATCGGTATCGCGGTTAACACTGACTTTACCTTCGCCATAGCGAATCTGTACTACCGGCCCTTTTTCAATAAACAGCCCGGTGAGCAACGTAGCTTCCGTTAATGAACCGCCACCGTTACCGCGCAGATCGACTATTACACCTTTAACATCCTGGGCTTTTAATGCTTCAATTTCCTTGTTTACGTCCGCATGCAGGTTGTTATAAAAACTCGGAATTGTAATAACACCCAGTTTTTCCCCCTGATGCGGTCCGGTATCCGGCACATAAACTTCAGATTTCGCAGCGCGATCTTCCAGTTTAATTTTATCGCGAGTAAGCGCCACCACCGACATTGATTTGCTGTCGCTGGCCCCTTTTTGAACCTGCAAACGTACCGTTGAGCCTTTCGGCCCTTTGATAAGATCGACTACTTCATCTAAACGCCAGCCGACGACATCGACAAACTCTTCGTCATCCTGAGCTACCCCAATAATTTTATCTTCTGGTTTTAAACCATTGGATTTATCGGCAGGGCCACCAGGCACGATACTTTTGATGACAGTAAAATCATCTTCGCTTTGCAATACTGCCCCGATGCCTTCAAAAGACAGGTTCATCTCCATTTGGAAGCGATCGGCATTACGCGGCGACAGATAACTGGTGTGCGCTTCGATGGTACGAGCAAAGGCGTTCATCACAGTTTGAAAAACGTCTTCGCTTTGTGTCTGTTTTAACCGTTTAATTGCCCGGTTATAACGCTTGGTAAGCAACTCTTTTGCTTCTTCCCAGGTTTTACCCGCCAAAATCAGATTCAGCGCATCGTATTTAACCCGTTGACGCCAGATTTCATCTAATGCTTTTTCTGACTCAGGCCAATCAGCCTCTTCCCGGTCATAGTAGAACTTGTCACCCACTTTTTCGAAATCAAACGGCTTTTCCAATTGGGTCAGCGCATATTCGAATCGTTGTAAACGACGCTCCGAGGTTTGATTGAAAATATCGTAGGCAACCTTTAGGTTGCCACGGGACAGGGCTTCGTCAAAATCATCACGAAAATGGCTGAATTGCTCGACATCAGACTTAAGCAATACCTGCTTGTTGCTATCCATTGCTTTGAGGTATCGCTCATAGACCTGTTCTGATAGGGCGTTATCCAACGTGATTTCTTTGTAGTGCGCGCGGGTAAATAATGCACTTACCCGCTTAGCAGCAACACTATGCTGTGACTCCTGAACAAGGATGGGAAGCTCCTCTACATCAGGGGTAGTGGTGACAGCACCGGCGCCTACTCCAAGAGTAAGAAACGCACTAGCAATAGAAATACGAAGGATATCTTTCATTTTACGACCTCTTGGAACTTGCCAAACGTAAAGCGTCGGAGTTTACTTTCACGACCATGCCGCTATCGAGCTGAACATGAATTCCGTCTTTGGCAACTTCAGTAATTACAGCAGGCATAGGTGCCTTACCCAGTTTCACCGTCACTTTTGTGCCAGGGTGAAGATCAGCCTCAGACAATTTTGCCGGGGGTGTCTTCATTGGTCTGCCAGTTTTCGGTTTAGTTCCTTTGCTCGTCTCACTACTGCGGTTTTCCCCACCCGTTTTTGGTGGCGAGCGCCGAGGCGGACGTTTTTCAGCGTCGCGAGGCTGTCGAGCTTTGCGTTTTTCAGCCGCTTTCGCTTTACTTTCCTGCAACTGCTGACTTGCATGGTCAGCATGTTCTTTTTCAATTTGCGCATCGTTGTTGCCGTCAAGGTCAACGCGATACGCGCCTTCTTTGATGCTATGCAGATAACGCCAGCTATTAGTGTAATGACGTAAAGTTGACCGTAGCAGGGTTTTGCTTACCCGTTCATCATCTTCAAGTCGTTCAGCCAATTCCTGAAATATGCCAATTTTCAGCGGGCGGGCTTCGCCTTCGGTGGAGAAACAGTTAGGAAAACGCTCGGCAAGATAAGCGATGACTTCTTTACTGTTAGAAAACTTCTCTGGTGCTTCCATTAAATTTAACGCTAGTTAGTAAAATTCCGAATTATCCGCATCATCCCAAGTTGCCAGCGTGTGGTCAACCCAATCAAGCAATTCGTCGTCGTCTATCTCCAATAAACTGCTATTTTGGTGCCATTGCTCCCATGTGTAGTGCAAAATTCGTTCAAGTCGGTCGGTTTCGATATCTTCTTCCGCGTGATCATACATTGCGTGAAGAATAAAATTTAACCGTTCTGCCGCCTCCGAGGGGTCCTCATGGTACTCCCCCATGTCTTCGGGTGTGGCCAGCACCACATGAATATCGACATTATCTTTCATAACTGAGTTTCTACCAGCGCATTTGCAATCGCGGTCAGCCCTGCTTCATCTTCACTGTTAAAGCGGTTGAAGTCAGGGCTGTCAATATCCAATACGCCCAGTAATGCACCATTGACCACCAATGGAATAACTATTTCTGAATTGGATGCTGCATCGCAGGCTATATGGCCATCAAAAGCGTGGACATCGTCTATGCGCTGGGTGGTTAAGGTCGCGGCGGCAGTCCCGCACACCCCTTTCCCCATCGGAATTCGGATGCAGGCCGGCTGTCCTTGAAAAGGACCTAGCACCAACTGCTCTTCTTTATATAAATAAAAACCTGCCCAGTTTACGCCGTCAAGTTCGTTGTACAGCAGCGCACTAATATTCGCCATATTGGCAATCGTGTCCGACTCGCCACTTAGCAGCGCTCGCGCCTGTTGCTCTAAACGCTGATAAAATGAATTCAACAAAGTGGATAATCTCCGTAGTTATTGGTGTTCCAATGCAAACGTTGCGCTAACGGTTGCTTCGATATGCTGTTGGCCTGGCATTGCAGGGCCACTTTCCGCCATCATCATTTTGCTTCTTCCGGCCGCCATTACGATCCCTGAGTGATGTTCGCTGATGGTAATGACCGGTCCGACACTCGCGCCAAGCTCTTGCGCTAATAGTCCGGCTCTTGATTTTGCGTCTTTGACCGCATTTATCAAGGCCTGCTGATAGGCTTTTTGCTGATTTTCAGTTCCCAGTTCAAATTGACTAATACGGGTCACCCCGCGTTTCAATGCGCCATCGATGATACGATCGTAATGATCCAGGTCGTTATGCACCACCGTGACTTCACGGCTTAACACAAAACCTTTTTCTTCGCGGCCCTGCGGCCCTGACTCATACCACGGGTTCAACCTGACCTGCATGGAGGCTATATGCTCGGCTGCTACCCCTTCATCAAGTAAAAAGCGGCTTAACTGGCCAAGATCGTGTTGCAACTGGCTATTGAGTTTGGTGAGGGTGGCGCCCTTTTGTTCCAGCACAAATGTCACCGTGTAGGTATCAGGTACTACCTCTACCGTCCCGGTGCCATTTACTTGTATCTGGGCCTGGGCGACGGTTGGTGCTGTTGCTGTCTGAGCACTGGCTGCAGCCATCGGCCCCATAAGCAGACTTATACAAGCGATAGAGAAAAAGCGTTTAGGTAACATAGTGCATCCTTTTACGGTATATTTATGCTGACTGTTTAGTCCTGAATTAATTGTTTCCTTCTGCGCCAGTCTCGGCCCTGCCGAGGTGTTTATGCGACACGAGAAGGTTCGCCTTTAAGGTGCCGCTGGCAACATGAACAAGCCCTGAATAGGGTATGAATAGATTATCCGAAAAACCAGTAACTTACCCCTATTGCCGCGGTGATACCGGCGATATCTGCGGCCAGACAGCATGCCACGGCATAGCGCGCATGTTTGATGCCCACGGCCCCCAGGTACACTGCCAGCACATAGAATGTGGTTTCGGTGGAACCTTGCAATACCGAGGCTAACCGTCCAGCGAACGAATCTGCGCCATGGTGCTGCATGGTTTCAATCATTAAAGCGCGCGCCCCACTGCCGGAGAGGGGTTTCATCAACGCGGTAGGCAGACCATCGACGAAACGGGTATCCATACCTAACCCCGCAGCCACCGCGGCTAACCCACTGGCCAGCGCGTCCAATACACCGCTGGCACGCAGCATACCAATTGCGATTAACATTGCCAGCAGAAACGGAATCAGTGAGATAGCAACCTCGAAGCCCTTTTTCGCGCCCTCGACAAACAACTCATAGGTATTTAGCCCCCGTCTATGCCCGGCTACCAATACCACCACGATAAAGGTAAATAACAGGCCGTTGGCCAATATTGAAGACTGATTTGCCAGTTCGCTGGCCGCAATACTGGAAAAGTACACGACTACCGCGGCTAATAATGCAAATGCCAGGCTTAAGTACAGCAATATAATACGGTTAAACAAGTTTATTTTTTGCACCATCGCGGTTACCACCAAGCCGCTTAGAGTAGAGGCGCTGGTGGCCAGCAATATTGGTATGAATACATCGGTGGGCTGCACCGCGCCCTGCTCTGCGCGATACAAAAATACGGCAATAGGAAACAAGGTGACCGAGGAGGTATTTAGTACCAGAAATAATATCTGGCTATTAGTAATCGTGTCGGCTTGTGAGTTAAGGCTTTGCATATCCTGCATCGCTTTAATACCAAATGGAGTGGCGGCATTGTCTAACCCCAGAATATTTGCTGCCATATTCATGGTAATACTGCCCAGCGCGGGATGGCGGGCCGGGATGTCTGGCATTATGCGGCGTAATAGCGGAGACAACACCCGGGCGAGTTTATCTACCAGACCCGAGCGTTCTGCTACCTGAAATATACCCAGCCAAAACGCCAGCACACCGATTAGTCCAAGCGCAATCTCTACGCTCAACTGGGCCATACTGGTTACCGCCGTCATCACGGCTTCAAAACCACCCGGCTGCCCGCCCCATAAGGCTTGATAGCAGGTTGCTATGAACGCGATTAGAATAAACGACAACCAAATTCTGTGTATCATAACTGCTTGTATACCCAACGTATTTAGTTCAGTGTATCAGAGCTTTTTCATTTTTTCGCTAATTCAGGGTATACTCTTTATCGCAAGCCCCCAGGCTTTCCACTCCACTAGCAAGTTCAGGGCCTTGCCTTTTGGATAGCAAGCTTAAAGCCTTGCCAAGGAACAGTTTATGATAATGGTCATCACGGGCGATCTGGTACGCTCAACGCAACTAGACACAGTAGATTACCAACGCACCATTCGTGCGTTGCAACATTATCTTGATGCGTTGTCGAAGCAGTATGAAACGGTTCATTCACTCTATCGGGGCGATGGTTTCCAACTGGCTGGCTACGCCACTGACCAATTGCCCGTTATATTGCTTAAAATAAAGCTGTGGCTGGCTTCGGGAGAAGATATCCCGGCTATTCACTGTACTTTGTCAGGCGCCTGTGGCGAAGGTGCGCTCAGTGGTCGCGACCCAGGTATGAATAGTGGCCCGGCCCTGATCACCTCGGGCCGCACGCTAGAAACGTTGCGTAGCGCCCAGCTGATGTTACACATACAAAACTGCCCACAGCAAGAAGCGGTGGCGTTATTGTGTAACCAGCTAAGTTATATTCTCAACCGTCTGAGTGCCCGCCAAAGTGCGTTATTGTATGAGTACCTGAACGCCGGTTTTCCAACGCACCAAGCGCTTGCCCAAACCCATGATACTACCCGGCAAAATATCAGTGAACGACTAAAAGCCGCCGGGGCAGACCTGTTGCCTGAATTTATCGGGTTTGCCCAACAGTGCTGTCGTCAGTCTTGTGGAGCGCCCCAATGAGTTTGCTATTATTATTATTAGCCGCCCATTTTATCGGTGATTTTTATTTACAACCTACCCGCTGGATAGCGAACAGAAATGCCTATGGAGCCCGTTCGCGCGCGCTCTATATGCATACTGCTGTACATGGTGTACTGGCCATACTAGCACTGTACACCGCTGGCTTACCGTGGCCTGCCATCGCAATATGGAGCGCTGTCATAGCCTTAAGCCACGGCGTAATTGACTGGCTTAAAGCCGGCCATACCTCAACCCAAGCCTTTGTACTTGATCAACTGGCGCATTTGCTCATTATTACAATAGTGACGGTGATAGTAACCCCTGTCGCGCTGGATACCTTGCTGGCCAGCGCAAGTAAATTACGACAGCCGCACGTGTTGATTTATATTGTGGGGTACCTGGTGGTGTTGCAACCTGCCAGTATTTTCATCGGCCAATTACTGGCCGGCCATGCCGCCAAACTGCAAAATATGGATAGCCAGAGCCTGGGAACGGCCGGGCGCTGGATAGGCTACGTAGAGCGGTTATTGGCGTTATCTTTTGTGTTAGTTGACCAATACACCGGGCTGGGTTTTTTGGTAGCCACAAAAACTGTTTTTCGGGTTGGCGATTTATCGAAAACCAAAGACATGCGCTTAACTGAATATATGATGCTCGGCACGCTAATCAGTTTTGCGATAGCGCTTATTATAGGCTGGGCTCTGCTAGCCTTCCCCCGTTAATAAAATGGCGGAACAGGGTGGACGCCAGATCGCATTAAACACCATTAGCGATATAGCTTAGGGCGCCCGCTTAACCGGGCGCTCTCATCGCGCTAGCGCACTACCTTGCCAAGACTCGCGATACAATGGTCTATATTACGATCTTTACAGGCATAGCCCATTAACCCTATCCGCCATACTTTGCCTGCCAGTGCCCCCAAACCAGCCCCGATTTCTAAATTAAAATCGTTGAGCAAACGAGCCCGGGCGGCGCCATCATCCACCCCTTGCGGAATACATACCGCGTTCAGTTGCGGTAGACGATAGGCTTCATCAACGGCAAACTGCATACCCAGCGCGGCTAAGCCATCCCGCAATTTCACATGGCCTTGCTGATGCCGCTGCCAGGCTTGTTCCAGCCCTTCTTCGTGCAGCATCAATAATGATTCATGTAACGCATATAAGCTATTGACCGGCGCAGTATGATGGTAGGCGCGTTTGCCGCCCTGGCCCCAATATCCAACAATCAGGTTCATATCTAAAAACCAGCTCTGTACTGGGCTCTGACGCTGTTGAATGAATTCTACCGCGCGTGGACTAAAAGAAACCGGCGACAACCCAGGCACGCAACTTAAGCACTTTTGTGAGCCCGAGTACACCGCATCAATACCCCACCCGTCCACATCGACTTCTATGCCGCCTAACGAGGTAACCGCATCGACTATACTTAAACAATCATATTGTCGGGCTAACTGGCATAACGCCGCAGCATCATTGCGCACGCCGGTAGACGTTTCAGCATGAACAAACGCTACAATGCGGGCATCGGGGTGGGCTTTTAAGGCATCTTCCACTTTATTCAGGTTAGTTTGCTGGCCCCAGGCATCTTCAACTTTGATGGCCTCGCCGCCACAGCGAATGACATTTTCTACCATACGCTGACCAAACACACCATTTATGCAAACGATGACCTTATCGCCAGGCTCTACCAAGTTCACAAAACAAGCTTCCATACCCGCAGAACCTGGCGCAGACACGGGCATAGTCAGGGAATTACGAGTTTTGAACGCATATTGTAATAAACTTTTGATGTCGTCCATCAATTGAATAAACAACGGATCCAGATGGCCCAGAGTTGGCCTGGCCATGGCATTAAGGACCCGTGGGCTCACATCAGATGGGCCCGGGCCCATTAACGTCCGTTCAGGTGGTATAAATGTGCTATGTGTCGCCATGTGCTCGCCCTCGCAATTAAGTGGCTGCCTGAAAAAGCAGAAAATAAAAAAACAGGCAACAATGTTACAACATATTCACAAGACTACAATTGCCGATGGCGAACATTAACGATATGAATGCTAGCAGGAGTTAACAGTAGGCTTTGGGGCGCATTTCCCCCGTGCGTTGCTCCCAGGGCGGGCGCATAATGTTACCGCACAGACCCCAATAGCAACTGATCAGACCGGTCGTAAAAGGCTTGTTAAGCAGAGGCTTATTGTTTAATTTATGGGTTAGCTAAACGGTTTCAAAAAAAATTCATAATAATTTGTTTATAAATTGAACAGTTTTGATCTATTATTATCTTCCGCTGTAAGTAATTTGCATGAACTTCTCCCTATGCAAAAGTTAGCGCACGGCTCAGCAATGAGCCATTCCCCTAGGCCCGGAACGAAAGCTCCGGGCATTTTTTATGGCCCAAACAGCGTCAGTCTTAAGCAGTTTCAGACATTTTTCGCATCATACCCTCTTGCATTGTCGAAGCCACCAGCTCCCCCTGCTGATTAAATATCTGCCCTTTCACGATACCGCGGCTATTGCCGGAAAACGGGCTTTCCATGGCGTAAAGTAGCCAGTCGTTCAGATTTACCGGCCGATGAAACCACATAGCATGATCAATAGTGGCAATGCGTAATCCTTTATCCGATACGCCTATGCCATGGGGTTGTAGAGCTGTACTTAGAAAATGGTAGTCAGAAGCATAGGCCAGCGTAGCCTGATGTAACCCTAAATCATCAGCCAGCGGTTCGCGGGCCTTCAGCCACACATGA
The DNA here is from genome assembly GCF_003429285.1 of Salinimonas sediminis. Lineage (NCBI taxonomy): Bacteria > Pseudomonadati > Pseudomonadota > Gammaproteobacteria > Alteromonadales > Alteromonadaceae > Salinimonas > Salinimonas sediminis. The sequence continues at coordinate 2,104,472 of NZ_CP031769.1, read as the reverse complement.
CGAAATGGCTCACGGGCTTTTGCCCTGAATGAGTCTGCAGCATCGACTGTGCGAATATCGATAGGTTTATGATAGCTCAGCGCCTCTTGCATACCCGTAGATAAACGCTCGAAGTTTTTCTCATAAAATGTCACATCCGAGTCCAGTGTAGTGGGATCGGGCACCTTTGGCATATCAGCGTACTGATGAGACATGCCGGCTTGCTCAACCTGGAACGAGGCGGTCATATAAAAGATATTTTTACCATCCTGGATAGCTTTAACACGACGGGCCGAAAAACTGCGGCCATCGCGTACCACCTCAACATCATAAACTACTGGCTTTTTGGCATCGCCAGGCAGCAGAAAGTAGGTATGAAAAGAATGCACTACCCGGTCCGGCTCCACTGTACGATACGCTGCAGCGAGGGCTTGTCCCAAGACTTGTCCGCCAAACAGCGCCCGGAAGCCTAAATCCCAGCTTTGGCCGCGAAACAGTCCTTGCTCAATAGGTTCCAGTTCAAACAATGAGGACATTTTAACCTCAGCCATGATGGTTCACTCCGTATTATTTATTTGTCGTGGGTTACGCGGATAATAACGCTCCGGTAACTGCGCTTTGTGTTCAAAAAAACGGGTATCTTTATAGGGTAATTTCATAAAGCCTGAAATCCCCAGCCCGGTAATACTGGGCACCTCTGCAACAATGGCGTCCAGTAATTGCTCAAAAGTATGCTGCTGAGTATGGTCAAGCAGCATATAGTAATTATGAATTTTTAAGTGCGTTGGCAATGCTTCAAAAATAATGCAGCCGGTGTGATGAATGGTATTAAGTTGTGCCAATAAGGCCATTAAGCTGGGGGGCAAACGCAGCAGTTCGTCTGGATCCTCGCCATCTTCAAAGTAAGAGTGGATACGGCTGCTATCTTCGGTAACCGACACCCGCGACACTTCAAAAGTAATATGACACTTTTCTGGAGGCACAAACGGACTATATTCATCTGCTCGCTCAATATGCAGTGTGTCCTTTGCATTGAACATACAACACTTGAATACACCACTACGGTGAATAGCCCGCGCCAGACTGATAACATTATTGACTGATTGTTCAAAGGCGGCTTTGGCAGGCGCGCTATACAGATTCAAACTGGAATCAACATAAATACCTTCAGGCTCCCAGCGTATAGCCATTCCACCTACTACGGGATATTTTCCCAGTCGGCTGACTGCGGCAATAAAGGCTTTTTCGGTTTCGCCCATCCCCATCAGATAATTTTTGTAATAACGTTCAAACTGAGCATCATTGATATAGTTAAGTTCATTATCAGCGATATCCTGATGTTGCCGTAAATACGACTTTCGCGAACTGTAAACGACCGTCTCAATCTCTTTGGGGTGCTGACTTGCCCAACAGGGGATGAGGGGTTGATAAGTCATATTACTATCCCCCGCGAAAACCATTTGCTGCAATACGTGTAAATGCGCAAATAGATAATCACCGCCGCGCCGTCGTTCTGCCGGGTCATCGCTTAACATGTGGGTAAGAATACCGGCCAGCAACTTGGGCAAACCCAGCGCATTGGGGGTGATGACCTTACGGCCAAACCGGCTCGACTGACCTGAGGCCAACGCATATACGGTACTGGCCAGGCCTTGCTCGTCGAATCGCGGCGAAGATAGCGCGCCGTTGAGCTGCTCTTCACCAATAAAATAGACGTCGCCGAGCCGTGCATTGGTCTGCTGCATGTCTGCCGACATGAGATCCATTACATTAGCAGTGACAAACTGCCCATCAACATCCACCTGGGCAAACACAGATGAACCCCAGTCTATAAGTTGTAACGTTTCGCTGCGGGCATCCCACATCAAATTCGATGGCTTAATATCTCCGTGAACAATAGGTTTGGGTAAATCCTGATAGGTGTGCTGACGCAGGTGCTGCAGTAAGCGGGCAATCTGCACCGTTATTTTAACCACGATACGGGGCGGTAACGGCCCATGCTGAAGACTAACCTGTTCCAAATCCTGGCCGGGCGCGCGCTGCATAACCAGGATGGCCTGTTTGCGTACCCGCTGGAATTCGATAAGCGGCGGTACGTGGGAATGCTTAACCTGCGACAACATATAAGCTTCATCTTCCAGACGATCCTGTACATGCTGGGGTAACGTGATACGAGAAAATTTAAAGACATGTTGCTGCTGGGCTGGACCATTACCAGCAAACACAAAGCCGAACGCGCCCTTCCCAATAAGCGCGATATGCTGATAACCCAGGACCGCAAGTTGCCGGGTACACAAGGTCACCCAGTCTTTAAGTTTTTTTGCATCAGCATGGCTTAGCAAATAAACCGACTGTTCTTCAGGAATATAAAAATGCTTAAGCGCGCGCGGCTGCTCCATTATGGCGCTTCTTGTTTTAACCAGTCCAGTGAGAAACTCGCCGACGCTGACAAGTATCCGGTCACTTCTTTCATAGCCTGCGTAATGTGCTCATCCAACTGCCAGGCGGGGTTAATAATACACACGCCCGACCCGTACATGCCGGCATCATGAGTATTATCGGCCACGGTCAACTGCGCCGTGAAGCAGGTACTGCCCATACCGGCCAACGTGTCCAGCATCTGCTGGCAAGCGGCGGCTTTATCAGCGGCTCGTTCAGACAATAGCGGATACCACACCACCACCTGTGCATTCGCCCAGCGTTGCAGCATTTTATCTACTGTTTGGCTAACCGTTTTATATTCGCCGATTTGTTCATAAGGAGGGTCAATAAGCACCGCTCCCCGGTTGGGTGTGGGGGGGGTCATAGCAATGAGACCCTCAAGTCCGTCACGATGATGTACGTGAATGCCTTCATGCCCGCTGTTATAGACACATTGCTGCAACGGCGCTATCTCTGCCGGATGTAACTCCATTAAATGCGCCTCGTCCTGGGCGCGGATAGCTTCGGCCAACAACCGAGGAGAACCGGGATACACCCCTGCATCCCAGCATGGCTGATTAAAACTGAGGTAGTCTTGCAGCAAAGCACTCACCGCGTGGATACCATCCAGCGCGCTCATACCAGAAGTATATTCCTGATTAAGCTGCGTCTGTTGCGCACTTAATGGGTATTCACCCGCACCGGCATGCGTATCGAATAGCACAAAGGGTTTGGTTTTGCGCTTCAGATGTTGGATAACGCCAAGCCAGGCGATGTGTTTAAGAATATCGGCATGGTTGCCAGCGTGAAAGGCGTGACGGTAACTAAGCACGTAAAACCCTGATCAAAGATTGGTTAAAGGGGGTATTTTACCTGTGCTGCACGAAAATAGACAGGGGCCTATTGAGGCCCCTGCGCGCTAGCTTGTCCCTTTTGGCAAGCGCGAGTGGGGTTAGCGTAGGTGGGCCAGCATCGCAGTAGGGTTCATTAAATAATGGCACCACAAGTTATTAAACTTAACCATGGTGGCGCCATCTACAATACGATGATCGCCAGACCAGTTAACCTGCATAATGTGTTGGGCTTCAACCTCATCATTGGCATTAAAGCGAGGTAAACGCTGGGTTTTACCCAGCGCTACAATAGCTGCTTCAGGCTTATTAATAACCGGGGTAGCGGTTATCCCGCCCAACGCACCGATATTAGAAATACTGATGGTGCCCCCTTTAAGGGTATCACCGGCAATTTTTCCGGCCCGCGCCTGCTCAATAATATCCTGCATCTGGCTGGCAATATCGAATAAGCTCAGGGTTTGTACCTGCTTGATATTGGGTACTAACAAGCCGATTTTTGAATCCACCGCGAAGCCAATATTATGATCGTCAAAATAACGCAGCTCGGTGACATCGTCATTAAGCTGACTATTTAAGATCGGGAACGCGTTTAGTGCCAGCGACAAGGCTTTTACAAAAAATGGCATAAAACTAAGTTTTACGCCCTGTTCCGCAAACGCTGGCTTTAACTGCTCACGTAGGGCTATCAAGGCATCCATGCGCAACTCGTCACTAACAGTAAAGTGTGGAATAGTTTGCACCGAAGCAGCCATTTGTTTAGCCATGGCGGCGCGTACGCCCCGCACTGCCTCAACCCGATATCCACCCGCTGACGAAACTGCGCTATCGCTTGATGAGGCTGTTGACCGAGCCTGTCCACCAGCAGCGTCGGTATCGCCGCCTGAACGCTGGGCGGCCGGTGGCTGATAATTCACCACATCCTGTTTAAGAATGCGGCCTTTTTTTCCACTACCGGTTAGCTGGGTAAGATCAATCTGCTGTTCTCGGGCTATCCGGCGCACCGCTGGGCTGGCCAGAACGCGCCCCGGGATTGCTACAGGCGGTTCAAATTCGCCATCCGGCCAGTGGGTGTCTGCCGCAGCCGGGCTAGCGGATGGCGTAGCCTGTGTAGTAGAGCGCGCCGACGGCGCTGGACCAGCAGTATCGGCTGGCGCCTTCGGCGTAGCGGCGCTGTCGGCGATGGTCAGACAAAATAACGGTGCGTGGACCTTGGCAATATCGCCTTGCTGATAATAAAGCTCACTCACGATGCCGGCATGCTTTGCCGGTATTTCGACTACCGCTTTATCCGTCATTACTTCAACCACAGGTTGATCTTCGGTAATGGTATCGCCTTTTGCAACATGCCACTTGACGATTTCGCACTCCACAATACCTTCACCAATATCAGGTAATATAAAGTCCTCAGTAGTGTCAGAGCCCGTCTTATTACGTGCGCTCAGGTCGCCCTGCGCTGGTGCAGATGTTGTGCTCGGCTCATCGGCCTCTGGCAGGCTTGGAATCTCGGCGGTGTTGTGCTGCGCCGGCTTACCCTCGTCACTTGCCGGAGTCGCCTGCTCATCGTTAATCTGCATAGCAAATAATGGAGCATGCACCTTTGCAATATCGCCCACCTGGTAATGCAAGGTCAGCACTTTGCCGGCATGCATTGCCGGGATCTGTACCGTCGCCTTATCCGTCATCACTTCAGCCACCGGCTGGTCTTCTTCAATAATGTCGCCTTCTGCCACCAACCACTCAAGCAGTTCACACTCAACGATACCTTCGCCGATATCCGGTAAAATAAATTCCGTCGTCATTGGTTGCCCCTAGTACTTCAGTGTACGTTTGATAGCTTCATACGTTTTATACTGGTCTGGCATATATTCTTTTTCATGTGCCAGCGGATAGGGTGTATCCAATCCACACACCCGGGCCACCGGGGCTTCCAGATACAAAAAGCATTTATCCTGAATGGTAGCTGCGATCTCGCTGGCAAAGCCGCCGGTCAGGGGCGCTTCATGATTGATCAGTAAACGCCCGGTTTTCATCACCGACTCAGCCACTGTCTGTGCATCCCAGGGTGAGATAGACCGTAAATCGACAATTTCACAGGAGATGCCATCTTCTAAGGCCATCTCGGCAGCTTGCTGTAATATTTCGATTTGGGCCCCCCAGCCTAACAGCGTAATGTCAGTGCCCTCTTGCACCACATCCGCTTTGCCTAATGGCAGCTCATAATCCTCTTCGGGTACTTCGCTGACCGATGCCCGGTATAAGCGTTTAGGCTCCATGAACAGGACGGGATTATTATCTCGAATAGCGGCAAGTAACAGGCCCTTTGCTTGATAAGGGTTACGCGGTACCACTATTTTGAGCCCCGGACAGTGGGCAAAAAAGGCTTCGGGCGACTGGCTATGATAAAGCCCCCCGGCTATCCCACCCCCATACGGCGTACGGATGGTCAGCGTACCGCAGGAAAACTGGCCCCCAGAGCGATAGCGAAACTTAGCTGTTTCGTTAACTATCTGGTCAAAGGCTGGAAAGATATAGTCAGCAAACTGAATTTCCGCGATAGCGGTTGAGCCCTGCGCCGCCAGACCGTTGGCAAAACCAATAATACCCTGTTCTGTTAAGGGCGTATTAAAGCACCGCGACTTACCAAATTTTTCCTGTAAATTGCTGGTCGCCCGAAATACACCACCAAAATGCCCAACGTCTTCACCAAACACCATCGCCTGCTTATCCTGTTCCATGACGGTAACCAGTGCGTTATTGATTGCCTGTAACAAATTCATTTTGGCCATTACTTGTTTCTCCCGGCGGTTTTAGGATACGCCTGCGGGTATTTCTCGATATGTGCTTTAAGCTCGTCCATCTGGTACTGCAAGTGCGGCGGCACCTTGTCGTAAACATCGGTAACCATGTCATCAATAGGATTAACCGGTATTTTTTCGGCCTCTTTTAATGCCGACAATACAGCCTGTCGCGACTCATCAATAAGCGCTTTGTTAGCCGCTTCATCGAACCATCCTTTATGCTGCAGCCACTTAGCCATACGTTGGATCGGATCTTTAAGCCGCCATTTGTCTTCTTCATCACGAGACCGGTAGCCGGTAGGATCATCAGAGGTAGAATGCGCCGCCAAACGGTAAGTCATCGCTTCAATTAATATCGGGCAGCGCTCACTGAGTGCCAGTTCCCGCGCTTTTAATGTTGCAGCGTACACTGCCAGCGGATCGTTGCCGTCCACCCGGATAGTCTTCACTCCATAACCCAGTCCGCGTGAAGCAATGCCGTCACCGGCAAACTGTTCCTCAGCCGGGGTAGAAATGGCGTAGCCATTATTACGGCAAAAGAAAATTGCCGGGCAGTGTAATACAGCAGCCATATTCAGGCCGGCATGAAAATCACCTTCTGATGCTGCTCCTTCACCAAAATAACAGATAGTTACGGCATCTAGGCCGGCCATTTTTTGGCCGTAAGCATAACCCGCGGCCTGGGGTATCTGGGTACCTAATGGTGACGATATGGTCATGAAGTTAAGCGCTTTATCGCCGTAATGAATAGGCATTTGGCGGCCTTTATTCGGGTCCTTTTCATTACTGAACATCTGATTCATGAATTGCGCGGTGGTATAGCCGCGATAGGCCAAAGCGCCCTGCTCACGGTATTGCGACATGATCATATCCTGAGGCTGCAGCGCCGCTGCGCTACCTACTGCCGCCGCTTCTTCACCTGTTGACGCCAGATAAAAACTGATACGGCCTTGGCGCTGCGCACCAATCATCCGCTCATCCAAAATACGGATATATTCCATTGTATCGTAGATTTTGCAGGCCACCTCCTGCGTGATCTCAGGTTCCTCGGCCTGTTCATGAAGTGTGCCGTCTGGTTTGAGGACTTGCAGCATAGGTATATCTATCAGGCCATTTTCAATAATATGCACCTGATGAGTGGTTGTGACCCGTGCCAGATGATTTCTGTCTTGCACTGTGAATCCCTCTTGTTATAGGAAGGTTAAAAACCTTTTACCGAATAGAACCTATGCTAGTTCATGTGGGCTTTACACACCTTGCTATTTTACTAACGTGCAGCACGATTGCTGCAATATGTATCCTCAAAACAGGCCAATAGTAATGATGTACGTCCTGCATCTTTACATAACATTAAACTTATACAGGCAATTGACTAACATTTACTCAGCGTTAGACTGCCATCCCATACGCACCTACGTATTACGATGTATACAAAAGAAAATATCCCGATATGGCAGGGGTTTCATGATTCGTTCAGAATAAGGCTGCTATTATCATCATTACTGAAGTGCTCAAGACAGCTGGGCACCTGTAGCCGGAGAATGTGTGTGAAGTTATCGTCATTATCTTTTGTTGCCATTGGCCTGTTGTATGCCAGCGCCGGCTCCGCCGCGCCGTCAGCGAGCACTATCCCGGCGTTATCGGGTATACCGGTTTCTATCAACAAGTCCGCTGCCAAAAACCAGCAGCTAACTCCCGTTACCGGGCCCGCGGCTGCGCTTGCGGACAGCAGCGCTGACAGCCAAATATATATCGTGCAGTTTGATGATCTGCCGGTGGCGCGCCAGCCGGGACTACGCAATGCGAGTCCACGCAGTGTTTCTGCCACCCGTAAGGGCCGAAGCATGCCCCGGCTAAACCCGCAGCATGCCAGCGTTCAGGCATATCAGCGACAACTTGAACAAACCCAGCTGCAACAAGTTGATAATATTACCCGCCTGGTTGGCAAGATAGAGGTAGTAAGCCGCTATCAGTACGCCCTCAATGGAATGGCGATTAAAGCAACGCCTGCTCAAATTAGCCACATTCGCCATATGCCTGGCGTTCAGCAGGTACACCTTGATTATAAACGTAAGCTTAACACCGATACCGGCCCGATATTGATTGGCGCCCAACCGGTATGGGAAGGTCAGCTTGACAATGGCGCGGCGGCCAACCTTGGCGAGGGCATTACAATTGCCGTGCTGGATACCGGTATCAATACCGACCACCGCTCTTTTGCTGACGTCGGCGATGATGGCTACGACCACACCAACCCATTAGGATCCGGGGTTTATTTAGGTGACTGTGCCCAGCAGTATCCCGACCTGTGCAATGATAAATTAATTGGCGTTGTAAGTTACCCCGATATTACCAATGCTTATAGTGATGCTGAGGTGTTTACCCCTGAGCTGGCCCCTACCGGTGAGGATTATAACGGCCATGGCTCGCATGTGGCCGCTACCGCAGCAGGTAACGTGTTATATGAGGTAAAAGAGGTTTTCCCCGATGGCGGGGCCCAGGCTAGTGATGGCATAGAATCAGGCTTTGTCTACTCCCGCATTTCCGGGGTAGCCCCTCATGCTAACCTGGTGTCCTACCAGGTATGTTTACCGGGCGAAACAGATGATACCTATAATGGCTGTTATGACTCCGCCATTGTTAAAGCTATCGATGATGCGGTTGCTTCCGGGGTGGTAGATATTATCAATTTTTCAGTTTCTGGCGGGGGCGATCCCTGGAGCGGCGCGGTGAATACGGCCTGGCTGAATGCCCACGAAGCCGGCGTGTTTTCCAGCCACTCTGCTAGTAATGATGGCCCTGCTACCTATACGACCGATAAGCATGCTCCCTGGTTAACGGTTGTGGGCGCCAGTAGCCATGGCAGACTGATTGATTATTCTAAGCAGCTTACCAACTTTGAGGGCGGCTTAACCCCGCTGTCACCCATTACCGGTTCGAGTAATACCGCAGCGCTGTCCGGCGCCATTGTTTACGCTGGAGATTATGCCAACGCCAACAACCCTGGCGCCGACCCAGCGCAATGTCTGGAGCCCTATCCTGCGGGAACGTTTGATGGCCAGATTGTGGTATGCGATCGTGGCGATATTGCGCGGATACAAAAAGCTAAAAATGTCCAGGCCGGTGGCGCCGCCGGCTTTGTTTTAGCCAATGTAGCAGATGGGGCTGATAATTTGGCTAATGACACCTACGTGATTCCGGGAATTCATATCACGGCGGCGGATGCCTCGCGGTTACGAGACTGGTTAGCGTTGGGTAGTGGGCATAGCGCAACCATTACTGCCGCTACCGGCGGTATTACTATCGATGATGATCAGGCTGACATTATGGCGGATTTTTCTTCCCGCGGCCCCAACTCTTCGATCAGCACGCTTACCCCCCATCTTACCGCCCCCGGCGTTGATGTATACGCAGCATTTTCAGATGAGCATTATGGCCATGACGAAACCGGCCCTGCACCGGCTGATTTTGCTTATCTTTCCGGTACCTCAATGGCTAGCCCTCATGTTGCCGGGGCCGCGGCCCTGGTAGCCAACGCCCACCCTGACTGGTCGGTCGATGAAATTCGCTCAGCCCTGATGATGACCGCCAATACTGCAGTAACCACTGATGGCCAGACGCCGGCTGACTGGTTTGCCATGGGAGCCGGTCGGGTTCAGGTAGATGATGCCATTCGTGCCTCACTGGTAATGCATGAAACCACCGCCCGCTATACTGCCGCTAACCCTGACCTGGGCGGCGAACCGCGGGCGCTGAATATGCCTGCGGTGGTCGATGCAAATTGCTTCACTACCTGCACCTGGACGCGGACGGTAACAGCCACCCAAAGCGGAACCTGGAGCGCCCAGACTCAGTCACTTACCGAGGCCTTTGAGCTTACCGTGGTACCGGCCAGTTTCACTTTAAGCGAAGGCCAGACTCAACAGCTCACGATTACCATGAACGCCGCGGCGCTACAAAATAATGTCTGGGGTTATGGGACGGTAAGGTTAATCACGGATAACAGCCCTGAACTGCATATTCCGGTGGTGGGTTTTGCCAGCAATGGTACGGTACCCGATACCGTCAATATCGAAGCGCACCGCAATTACGACAGTTACGTATTAAAAGATATTTTCACTGTCGACATTGAAGATTTCGCGGCCACCGCTTATGGCTTGGTGGCGTCCACTAAAATTGAAGATCGTCTTGCTGCTGATAGCAACAATAGTTCGCTATTCGATGATATCGCAGATGGCATTTACACCCATACTGTGGTGGTAAATGAGCAGGATATCCGGCTCGTAGCAGAGGTAACCAATGCCAGTTCCCCCGATATTGACCTGTATCTTGCACGGGATGATAACGGCAACGGGGTACCAGAAGAAAGTGAGCTGGTAGCCCAAAGCACGGCGTTTGATTCGAACGAGTATATCAGCCTGGAATATCCGGCCGCAGGTACCTATTTTATTTTAGTACAAAATTATGCCGGATCCGGCGCTCAGGCCGATGACTTCACGTTACATTATGCTGTAGTCGACAATACACCAAGCGATAACTTTAGCGTAGAAGGCCCGGCTCAGGCTGCTGCAATGGCCGAATTTGATTTGCGGTTATTCTGGCAATTACCTGATGCCCAACGGGATGAACGCTATTACGGCGCATTTGAACTGGGCAGTAATAGCGATAACCCCAATAATATTGGTTTAACCCAGGTTGATTTAGTGCGCGAGCAAGACGATGTCTATCTCAGCTCCCCAGCACCGGGACGTTATAGCGTAGGCGATGTCGTAGATTTTGCGGTTAATGTTATTACCAATGAAACCACCGAAGATCGTCGCTATGCCATCAGCGCTGTTTTACCAGATACCCTGCAACTGGATGCTGACTCAGTAGGTTCTGGTGGCGAAGTCACAGGCAACACCATTTCATGGGATATTCTGCAACCGTCGGTCCAGCAACCCGATGCCTTGTTTGCCGTTAGCCAGGCGCAAAACGATAACCAATGTGCGCTAACGGCTTCATCAATAGCGCAGTCTTCGGCTAAAGCCTATACCTTTGATACGGCAACCGACTACGCCAGCTTTGCTGTTAATATGCGCTACCTGGACCAGCCGGTAAGCCAGCTCACTGTGGCGCGAAACGGTTTTGTGAGTTTTGCAGATGAGCTAACCGCCGGCGCCCGCCTGGCCGCGCAATTGCCTTCCCCCGCCCTGCCAAACGCGGTGGTCGCGCCGCTCTGGGCACAGTTGGACAGCGATGAAATGACCAGCGTATCGGTTCAGCAAGGTACTGATGCCATACTCATCACCTGGCAAGATTTACTTGATGTAAACAACAACAGAGCGAGCATGCAGCTATGGCTTGCCCAACTGTCCGAGTCGTCGGCCAGTGCTGGCAGCCGCGCGATGCAGCAGCAATCCGCCCAGACTACGCCAACGCTGGTGGTACGGTATTTAACGGTAGCCGACAACACCCATGGGGTAGCGGGCTTTGAAGACTTCGAAGGCAAGCGTGGCATGGGCTTTTCGCTCGCAGATTATGGCGTAAGCGAGGGCAGCGCCGTGTGCTATTATCCTCTAAACGCTGAGATTCAGGTGGTAGCCGACCTTGGCTTTTCAGCACAAATTAAAGCGGGCGCCCCGGTGGGGCCTTTTGCTATCAATGTTACCTCCCAGGTCACCAACATTGAAGGCACTGAATCAGAAACTGCTGCACTGTATAGCGGAGTGCAGGTAGAAGGTTCCCCTGAAGTTACCATCAATGGGCGTAAACAGGCGGCTTTGTCGGTGTCCGGTAGACAAACCCAGACGCTTAGCGCCGAGGCTTCAGATCCGAATAATGATACATTGCGGTTTGTCTGGAGCGTACCGCAAAACAGCGCCCTGACACTGAGTAATTCCACTTCCAGTACGGTATCATTTACCACACCGCTGGTAACGAGCCAGACCCAATACACGCTGACTGTCACGGTAACGGACAACTACGGCAATAGTGATTCCGCCGAAGCGGTAATTACGGTATCGCCGGAACAGACCGTAGCTAATTCCTCAAGCAGCAGTAGCTCTGGTGGCGGCGCGCTTGTATGGGTATTTCTATTGCTGCCCATAGCGCTTTGGCGCCGACTTAAGCGGCAGCGATAAACCCATGGCAGGTCAGGTTGGTGCGCTGGTTACCCAGGGTGCTGGCTTGGCCCGACCCAACGATGGCTGTGCCGATAGATTTTGTTGTTAAAGGCCGGCAAGAGTAACCACCAGCAGACCTATTTTGCATTGCCACAGGGCATTACGCAGCATGTGGTGGTGGGGGTAGCGTTAGTCTTTTGAAATGCTAAAAGCTTCACCCTGTGACTGGTAGGTAGACGGTTTATCAACAGGCTGTGCCAGATAACTGTGCCGTAATCTAGGCACCAATAAATCGTCTAGCCGCGCAGGTTCGTTGATTGTCGGGTCAAGCCAGCGCTGAACGCTGTCATCTTCGGTACTTAAGATTAACGGGCTTGCTTTGGTATGGACCGCCCCGAGTTTTTGGTGTGGTGGCAAGGTCACCACAGAACAGGAATACTCAATGGTAGCCTGACCATCTTCATCGACCCCCTGCCACTGCCGGTATAGGCCTCCCATAGCCAACCCCGTGGGCGGCTCGGGTACCAGATCATGGTAGTATTTTTGGCTCCCCCGAACTAACGTCTCCCCGAAACCATGGGCGGGAATAATACAACGTTGCTGCCGGTAGGCGCGATAACCTGCACTGCCGGGTTTGTTAAGCTTGTCATAACGGGTGTTGAAGGAGGTATAGCGCGACGGCTTGAAGGTTAGTCTATCTGGCTGCTCATCGGGTTCAAGCAGCAACCACCATACTGCGTTGCGCATAACCCGTACGTTGGACGGTTGGCCATGCGCTTGACTGCCGGTTGGCTGGGCAAATACTATCGATACCGTTTGTGTAGGCCTGACAAAGCGCGCAAATTGCATACCCTGTGCTGGCCACAAGGCGATATCCAGTTGCTCACAAAGGGCCTTAACGCCCGCTGAGTCAGTAATATTCAACCGTCCGCACATACGCACCTCTAGGTATTTATTGATGGAAGTTTTATGCTGCCGATTTTATAGCGCCGTTGTAATTTGGCGCAAATCCGGGTTAGCCCAAACATACTAAGCGTTACGCGTTACAATGCAATGCGGGGGACACCTGCGCCTGACCGAGATCGTACACCCCAGCCAATGTCCCGCCCCCCTCGTTACAAAACGCGGTGCGGGCGTCCACTTTCCAGGGCTCGGGGCCGCTGGCCAACATCCGCACCGGACGATGTACACCGTTGACTCATTGTACCAACGTGAAACCACGCCAGCACGCACTATTGCGGTGCTCGTATTGCTTTGCTTTGGTTACCGTCTCCGGGTTATCGTCATCCCCGTTATCGAAGCTTAAATGCCATACCTTAAGCGTCCACCCTTGAGTGCCATAGCCCCGGTTAGCCTATCCTCAACCAACACCCTCTTAGCAGAACGAATGCACAGCCTACTTTGCTCAGGCGTTTCGGCGCGCACAGTGCTTTTGCCTAGATCTCACTGATTGGGAGGTTAGCCCCTGATAATACGTAGCGCTATAGCCTGATGCACTTTTGCCCGGTTATCAAGCTGGATTATCCGCTAGTGCTGGAACCAAGGGTGAAGCGAGAGGTGGTGGCATCCGATCCGCCTGCCTATCAGCCTTTTTGCGTAGTAAGGGCAGTTTTTTGCGCACCCGGCTGGTAGGGGCTGAAGGCTATTTACCAGAAGGCTGTTTTCTAGCTCAAGGCTGTATAAACTTAAGGTGGTATAGGGCGAAGGCGGCGAACAGCATTGCGCCGCTCCTTCGCCACGCCCTTCTCTTGCTGGCTGTCAGGAGGGAGAATCTATACTTCCCTCGCCTTCCTTTTTAAAATCAGGTTCAGGCGGCTGTTGTGTGTTTTCATCGGGGTAAGTTGATTTGCTTTGATGACTAACGAGGTCGAGCTCGTCATCATCGTCGGCGTCAGCGGCAGCCTGTCGAGTTAGCGCATCAGGCAGTTTTTTATTCGGTTGTACACCGAGTTTACGAAACTGCTCGATTTGCCTGACCAGGTTGCCTTTACCTGTTGAAAGTTTATTGAAGGCCCCATCAAAATGCTTTTGCGTCGCTTCCAATGATTTGCCAATTTTATCCATGTCGGCAACAAACCCGGTGAATTTATCGTACATCCGCGCCGCCTGGCTAGCAATGCGCTGGGCATTCTGATTTTGGTATTCGTACTGCCAGATATTGTTAATTGTCCGTAACGCCACCAGTAAATTCGTTGGGCTAACCAACATAATGTTGTGGTTGAGCGCCATGGTCACCAGTTCCGGATCTGCTTCTATTGCCAGTAAGAAGGCTGGCTCAACGGGAATAAACATCAACACATAGTCGAGGGTTCGCAGCGCATCCAACTCTTGATAATCTTTTGCGCCAAGCCCTCTTATATGGGTTCTTACCGAGGTCACATGCTCTTTAAGCCAGCGCTCCCGGCTTACTTCGTCAGCGGCGTTAAAGTAGCGCTCATAAGCCGATAAGCTCATTTTAGCATCGATAATCACGTCTTTATCGTTAGGTAAGTGCACCACTACATCAGGCTGTTGCAATTTGCCTTCACGGGAGCGGGCCGACACCTGGGTTTCAAATTCGTGCCCTTCGCGCAACCCTGATTCTTTAAGAATACGTTCAAGCACCACCTCGCCCCAATTCCCTTGCTTTTTGTTATCGCCTTTAAGTGCCATTGTCAGCGCTGCAGCTTCTTCGGTTATGCGTTGGTTGAGCGCTTTTAGCGAGACAATTTCGGTTTTAAGGGAGGCTCGCTCCTGGCCTTCACGGCTATATTGCTCGCTGACCTGGCGTTTAAAACCGTCAATCTGTTCTTTGAGTGGGGTTAACAACGCATCTAAACCGGATTTATTAAGCTGGCTGAATGACGCACTTTTTTCACTGAAAATGCGGTTGGCAAGATTTTCAAACTGGGTTTGTAAGCGCTGCTCCGCCGCTTCCATCAATTGCAGCTTTTCTTCACTGGCTTGTTGTGAAGTGGTAAATGTAGCCTGCTGCGCAGTGAAGCGGGCATTAAGTGCTGCCATTTCATCCTGCAAGGTGCGATAGCTATCCTGTAACGCTGTATGGGTTTGTTCCAGGCGTTCCAACTGAGTGGCCTTGGCCGTTAATTCGCCTAGCTGCGTTTGCGTATGGTAAAGCTTTTCCTGATAACGGTTAGCTTCGTCACGGCTATCGTCTAACTGATGTTGCAATTGTTGCTCGGTATAAGCAGCCTGCTGCTGTAATAACGCCAGTTGCTGTGCTACGGCCTGGTACTGCTGATGACTTTTACGCCGGGCGACGGTCGCGCCGATAAGCATCCCGATACCCATACCGGCGAATAGTGCAGCAACCAGTATGCCGGCTAACGTCATATTTACTTCTAACATGGTAATCCAGTGAGAATAACTAAAGGAGGTAACACGTGCCCCAATTCAATACAAAAACGGGCACCTTCAGGCGCCCGTTGTGTTATAACCAGGAGTTTGCTCAACGCGCTGTCGGCGTTATTTACTCATGGCACTATCGAGCTCTTCTATTTTTGCTTTCCAGATAGCCGGCCCGGTTTGGTGAGCATTCGCCCCGGTGCTATCTACGGCTACTGTAACTGGCATATCTTCGACTTCAAATTCGTAGATGGCTTCCATACCCAAATCTTCAAATGCCACAACCCGGGATTTCTTAATCGCCTTGGAAACCAAATAAGCAGCGCCGCCCACGGCCATTAGATATACAGCCTTATGCTTGGCGATGGAGTCGACTGTCGCAGGCCCGCGTTCAGCTTTGCCAATCATACCTATCAAACCTGTTTGCTCAAGCATCAGGTCGGTAAATTTATCCATTCGGGTGGCTGTGGTGGGGCCTGCCGGGCCAACCACTTCGCTGCCTACCGCATCTACCGGTCCCACGTAGTAGATAAACCGGTTGGTTAAATCAACCCCTTCGGGCAACCCTTCGCCGTTATCCATCATGGTTTGAATGCGCTTGTGCGCCGCATCCCGGCCAGTCAGCATTTTGCCGGACAACAACACAGTTTCACCCACTTTCCAGTCCTGGATATCCTGCTTGGTAACCGTATCTAAATTCACCCGGCGGGTGTTTTCGCCCACTTCCCAGGTCACTTCAGGCCATTCTTCCAGTTTTGGTGCCTTTAACTCTGCCGGACCACTGCCATCTAAATGAAAGTGCGCGTGGCGGGTAGCTGCACAGTTTGGAATTAACGCGACCGGTTTGGAGGCAGCATGTGTAGGAACGGATTTTATTTTAACATCAACTACCGTGGTCAGACCGCCTAGCCCCTGAGCGCCGATACCCAGACCATTAACCTTTTTAAACAGTTCCAGACGCAATTTTTCCTCGGTGGTTTGAGCGCCACGATCCATCAGTTCCTGAATATCAACCGGGTCCATCAGGCTTTCTTTGGCTAACACTGCCGCTTTTTCAGCAGTCCCGCCGATACCTATACCCAACATGCCAGGAGGACACCAGCCAGCGCCCATGGTAGGTAATGTTTTGAGCACCCATTCCACGATATCGTCGCTGGGGTTTAACATGACCATTTTGGATTTATTTTCTGAGCCGCCCCCTTTGGCTGCGATCATCACTTCTATCTGGTCCCCTGGCACCATATCAATGTGCACCACCGCCGGCGTATTATCTTTGGTATTCCTCCGCGCGCCGGCCGGGTCTTCGACAATAGACGCGCGTAGCGGGTTGTCGGCATTGGTATAAGCCCGGCGTGTACCTTCATCAACCATTTGCTGCACGGTTAGATCTGTCTTATCCCAGCTTACCCCCATGCCAATTTTGACGAAACAGGTAACAATTCCGGTATCCTGACACAATGGCCGTTTGCCTTCGGCAGACATACGTGAATTTATCAGAATCTGGGCCATGGCATCTTTGGCGGCCTGGCTTTGTTCTTTCAGATAAGCCTTTTCAACGGCTTTAACATAATCAAGGGGATGATAGTAAGAAATAAACTGCAGTGCATCTTCGATACTATCGATAAAGTCTTGTTGACGGATAACGGTCATGGCGTCCTCTTAAAACTAGCCTTTATGTGGTGTGTATGGCTTAAAAATCCGTATACTAGCGCATCTGCGTAGCTGGCACCATCGAAAAGCTCGGACAGGTAGTTAAGTCTGTCTTACGCAGATGCGCCACCAGCAGGCGACGTTTTGCGTGTGGGTATACGCCTTCGTCTTGATACCATTTAATGTTTACAGGTTATTGCTTTACATGATTCAACCCAACACCCCGCACTCACTTATTATTGACCCGGTTACACTGCCTGCCGGTATCAGTATTTATGATGTGTTCAGTCGCATCGAACAAGCCGCCTGGTCAATGCTGTTTGATAGCGCAAGCGCCCAGGACGGCCGCTATCATATTATGCTATGGCAACCTGCCTGGATGGTCACGGCCAAGCAGAATACGGTTTATGTCACCGATAACCGACCGGGTGCTGCCAGCCAATCTGCGGTAAAGCACGCGGGCGCGCCGCTGGCCTGTGTGAAAACATTAATGGACAGTCATTTTGGTAACCAGCCATTGCGCTGTAATAACCCGGCTTTATATCACCAGTTGCCTTTCGTGGTAGGCGCCGCCGGGCTGTGCGGTTATGACCTGGGCCGCTACTACGAAACGTTGCCTGAACATAACCCCTCGCCCTACCTTTGCCCAGATATGGCAATAGGCTTGTTTGAGCAATCTGTGATTGCCGACACTCACACTGGTAAACTGTATCATTGCCGCCTGGCGCATATTGGCCCGTTACACGAACAAGCCTGGTATCAGCACAACCCGGCCGCTGCCCCCAGTTTTGGTTTAACCGGCCCCTGGCAATCGAATTTGTCGCAGCAAACTTACACCCAGGCGCTACGACGTATCCATCAGTATATTGTGGCCGGAGATTGCTACCAGATAAACATGGCACAACGCTTCAGCGCGCCATACCGGGGTAGTGAGTGGCAAGCATATCAGCGGTTACGCGAGACCAATAATACGCCTTTTAGTGCCTTTATCCGGTTGGAACAAAGCTGTATCTTAAGTATCTCGCCCGAACGTTTTATTGCGGTAAACGAGGGCAAGGTGCAGTCCAAGCCTATCAAGGGCACACGCCCCCGATACAGCTGTGTCGAGCAAGATAACCAAAGCGCCCAAGCGTTACTCTGCGCCACCAAAGATCGCGCCGAAAACCTGATGATTGTTGATTTGTTACGCAATGATTTAAGTAAACATTGTCAGCCCCATAGTGTTCATGTGCCCCATTTATTCGCGTTGGAATCCTATGCTGCGGTGCATCATATGGTAAGCACGGTAGAGGGCCAGCTTTGCCCCGATGCGTGCGCGCTGGATTTACTCGCTGGCGCGTTTCCGGGGGGCTCAATCACCGGCGCGCCGAAAATACGTGCGATGGAAATAATTGAGGAGCTGGAGCCTGACCGACGCAATATTTATTGTGGCAGTATTATGTACTATGGCATCAAACAAGATATGGACTCCAGTATCACCATTCGAACCTTACTGGCTGAAAATCAGCAATTATATTGCTGGGCCGGGGGCGGCATTGTGCTTGATTCTGATGAATCACAGGAATACCAGGAAACGCTGGACAAAGTTTCCCGAATACTTCCGGCACTGGAAGATATGTTGTGAACCGCCGTCAGTTTTTAGCCCGTTTTCAGCATATACGCCGGGTACACCTGGAGCCTGACTTTCCGCTGCAACAGCCTGGGCGGGATGCAGCAGTCCTCATTGCGCTACTTGAATATCCTGACGGCTTACATGTGTTGTTTACCGAGCGAGCCCTGCATTTACGCCATCACCCTGGGCAAATAAGCTTTCCCGGGGGCGGCTTTGAAACGCAGGATACATCATTGTTTGATACGGCTACTCGCGAAGCGATGGAAGAAGTCGGGATCCCGCCTGCGCAGGTTGAGGTTATTGGCGCCATGCCGGTTTATCGCACCATCAGCGGCTACCAGATAACCCCCGTGGTGGGCTTTGTTGATCCGGGCTTTCAATATGCCATCGACAGCAATGAAGTCGCCAGTGTGTTTGATGTTCCGTTAGCCCATTTAATGGATAAGAAAAATCACTTAATTCACTATGCTCATCGCCACAACGAACCTTTTCCGATCTATTTTATTGCCTGGGGTGAGCGGATGATTTGGGGCGCGACCGCTGCTATTTTGCGGAATTTGTCCCACCATATCAGCCCTGACGATTAGCCAACTTTTATTTACATCTGATTAGCTATTCTTATCACCTGATTAGCATTTCTGTATTGTAGTTCACGAGTGGTACAGGCAAGATCGCACTATAACAGGTAAGGATGTCTATACGTTTATGATTAGTGTTTTTGATATGTTTAGTATCGGTATCGGGCCTTCCAGTTCGCATACGGTAGGGCCAATGCGTGCTGCCGCTGAGTTTGTGAGTGAACTTCAGCATACCGGTCAGCTAACCCGCGTAACCAGTATTAAAGTAGCCTTATTTGGTTCGTTGGGTCAAACCGGTAAGGGCCACGGTACGGGTAAGGCGGTTATCCTGGGCTTGTTAGGTGAAGCGCCAGAGTCCATCGATGTCGATGCTATTGATAGCTGGCTCGAACAGATAGACGCCAGCCAACGTATATTGTTAAACGGCTCCCATGAAGTCCGTTTTCCCAATAAAGACGCCATTGTATTTCACCGCCGTAAGACATTGCCGCAACATGCCAATGCCCTGACGTTTTATGTTTATGAAGGTAAAACGCTATTACGTGAGCAAACCTATTTCAGTATTGGAGGCGGGTTTATTATCAAGGCGGAAGATTTTGCTGCCACCAAGTCACATGCTATGGCTATGCAAACACAGGTCCCCTACCCGTTTAAAACCGCAGAAACCCTGCTGGCACTGTGCAAAACGCACGGTATGCGGATTTCTTCACTAATGCTTAAAAATGAAGCTGTGCAGCGGCCCGAGCATGAAGTTAAAGATACCTTATTTGGTATCTGGCAAACCATGAAAGCTTCGGTTCAGCGCGGTATCGAAAGCGAGGGGATATTACCCGGCGGCCTGAAAGTAGTGCGCCGAGCACCCGGTTTATATCGCCGTTTGCAAACCGAAAATACCTCTGATCCGATGCAAACACTTGACTGGGTCAATTTATTCGCCCTGGCGGTTAATGAAGAAAATGCCGCTGGCGGCCGGGTAGTCACCGCCCCCACCAACGGTGCCGCCGGTATTATCCCCGCCGTATTGCATTATTTCGATAAATTCATTCGACCGGTGGATACTGAAACCGCTGCGCGCTTTTTGCTTACCGCTGGGGCTATTGGGATTTTATATAAGGAAAATGCCTCGATAAGTGGCGCTGAGGTAGGCTGTCAGGGTGAAGTTGGGGTCGCGTGCTCCATGGCGGCGGGAGCCTTAACCGAAATAATGGGCGGAACCGTGCTGGCCGTGGAAAACGCTGCAGAAATTGGTATGGAGCACAATCTTGGATTGACCTGTGACCCGGTTGGCGGCTTGGTTCAGGTACCCTGTATTGAACGTAACGCAATGGGGGCTATAAAGGCGATTAATGCATCACGGCTAGCCATGCGTGGCAGCGGCGAACATAAGGTATCGTTGGATAAAGTCATCAAAACCATGCGGGATACGGGGAATGATATGAAAACCAAATACAAAGAGACCGCGCGTGGCGGTCTGGCAGTCAATATTATTGAGTGTTAACGCCCGTGTAATCTCGATACGGGGAGCGCTACCGGTTTATTTTACCGGTAGCGTCACACCTTTGAACATCTTTTCCACTTCATCATTATTTTTCAGCATCATCGCTTTTTCGACTTTGTCTTTAGTCAGATGCGGGGCAAAGCGCTCGATAAAGTCATACATATAGCTACGTAAAAACGAGCCTTTTCGAAAGCCGATCTTGGTGGTGCTGTAATCAAACAAATGACTGGCATCAATTTTAACCAAATCGTCATCCAGTTCCTCACTTACCGCCATCGAAGCAATGACACCGATACCAACTCCCAACCTGACGTAAGTTTTGATCACATCAGCATCGGTGGCGGTGAACACAATTTTAGGGGTTAAACCAGCCCGTTCAAACGCATGATCCAGCTCCGACCGGCCAGTAAAGCCAAACACATAGGTGACCAGCGGATATTTTGCGATATCGCTAATATCGATTGAGCCCTTTTTAGATAAGGGGTGGTCTTTGTTAACAATGACGCTACGGTTCCAGTGATAACAAGGCAGCATCACAAGATCGTTGTACAAATGCAGCGCTTCGGTGGCAATAGCAAAGTCTGCTTCGCCTTTCGCCGCAAGATCGGATATCTGTGAGGGTGTCCCCTGATGCATGTGTAATGATACCCGTGGATACTTATGCATAAATCCCTGAATAACATCAGGTAGCGCATATCGCGCCTGGGTATGGGTGGTGGCAATGTTCAGCTTACCCTGGTCTGGTAAGGTATGTTCGCGGGCCACCGACTTGATGCTTTCGACTTTCGCCAGAATTTCCCGGGCAATATTGATCACGTCCCTGCCGGCATCGGTAACGTGGGTCAGGTGTTTGCCGCTACGGCCAAAAATCTGTACACCCAGCTCATCTTCAAGCATTCTAACCTGTTTGCTGATACCCGGCTGAGAGGTATACAGGCTTTCGGCAGTAGCAGAAACGTTCAGGTTATTGTTCACTACTTCTACGATATACCGTAGTTGCTGTAATTTCATGGTTGGGCGACCCTTACCGGCTGGCGCAATTGGTTCAGTATGCTAGTGTTATAACGAAATCCCGCATGCATTTCTATAGTCATTTTTGTTATAAGTGCTAGCTTATGCAAAAAAACAGGCAAACACGGTGATTTTGTTAGATACTAGCATAAGCAGTTAACGAAGTTCGACGAAAGATCTGTATGCCCGACACACCTTCATCCGCCCCACAAAATATCGACTTTTCTTCGGTACTGGCCGCTGCCGTACATGATATGAAGAACTCTCTTTGTCTACTGATTCAATCAATAGAACAACTTAGTGAAACGCTTGACCCGGCAAATACCCAGGCCAGCAACCAGGTGGCCGATGTACATTATGAAGCGACCCGCTTGAATACCAGTCTGGTGCAACTATTGTCGTTATATCGCGCACAACTGGATAACCTGCCCATAACCGTCGACAAATGCTTTATCGCAGATTTATTGGAAGATGTAATGGGGTCGGTACGACTGTATAAGCAGCGCAAAGCGTTTAGCGTAGAGGTAGAATGTGACGAAAACCTTAGCTGGTATCTGGACAGCGAACTGCTTTATTTGCTGATTAACGATGCACTAATTAATGCCCTGCGATACGGCCAACAGCGTATCAAACTAAGTGCATTTTGTGATGATGGTTATTTAGTGATTAAAGTAGAAGATGATGGTAACGGCTATCCTGAACCTATGCTCAGGCAAAGCCAGACAGCACTGGCAGATTGTGTGGTAAGCCAGGGCCGTACTGGCCTGGGATTGTTCTTTGCGAGGCTTATTGCCAATGCGCATAGCCAACCCGACAAGACCGGATCTATCACGCTGAGTAATGGCGGTTTATACGCTGGCAGTGTATTTGAGGTAAAAATACCGTAAACTCTGCCGTTAATAATAGAATCAGTTGTTTAGCCTTTTGTGCAGGGCAAAGCGGTAACCAAAAATAGCGAACGGAAACCATTCATGTTTACCATAATAATAATACTGATTGTTGTGTTGATCATCGCAGCTATCTTCATCAATGCCTTTCAGCAACATAAGGCAAAAATGGATGCCGATCGTCGCGCTGAACTCAATAAACAAAAAAACATTATTGATGAAACTGAAAATGTGCTGATGGCCAGCTCGAATATGCCGGTGTCTGGCAAGCTGATGCAAATTCTGCAAATTCGGGTGCTAAATGCACTTAAGACAATGCAAGAATCTGGTGCCGGGCCATCCGATATTAAACAACGGGTGGCCGATGCAGAAAACCGGGTCAAAAATGCCGATCCCACTGCCCTTCCCGCCACAGACTTCAATCTGCCGGATAACGATAAAATGATTATTCAGTATATTCAGGCGGTTAAAAAACTGCGCGTATTACTGCGCTCTGAACACTCGCGCGGTAAGGTAGAAACCCGGGTTTATGCTGAAGAAGACAAAGCCTTAGAGCGCTTGCAACTGAGAGTTAATGTTGAAACCCTGATTAAGCGCGGCCGCGCTGCAATGCAATCAAATATGATGGGCTCGGGCCGCCAGTATTTTGAAAAGGCGATTGCGGCACTGGAAAATCAAAACCAGCCCGATGATTATATTATTGGCCGTATTGCCACGTTAAAAGAATGGCTACGGGAGATTCAGGACAATCTCAAAAGCGTGAACGCGCAAGACCGGGCTAAACGCCAGGAAGCCGAACGGGATGAACTTGACGAGTTGTTTGCGCCGAAGAAAAAATGGTAAGTGAGGCTCGCTTATTCAGTTTTGGCCCATTGCGTTAAGCATTGTTGCCATAAGGTCTGAGCAGCAACAGACATCGTGGTTCTTGCTGCTTTTACCATCCCCACTTGTTTTATCAGCGGGCTATCAGATAACGGTATACACAGCAGGCCGTTGCGCCGCATTTGTGGCTCACATAACTGCGGTACTACCGACACGCCCAATCCTTGTGAAATTAACTGGCCTACCGAGCCCAGCTGACCAGTTTCGGCAATAATATGTAAATGCCCAAAGTCACCGGCAATTCCCTCTATCCATTTACGTACCGCCGAACCCCGGTTCATGGCGATAAACGGGCTTTGTAGCAAATGGCTGAACGCTACAGCGGGTTGGTTGGCCAGGGGGTGTTGCGGATACAGTACCGCCACAAATTTATCTTCAAACAAAGGGACGAAATGCAGACCGTCCGTATTTTCTGGTTCAAACGTAAAGCCAATTTCCGCTTTAGTGCTTAATACGGACTCCAGGGTCGCCTCCATGACGACATCCAGTACCCGTAAGCGAATGTTCGGATGCGCCGCATGGTAACGCTGTAATATGGGCGGTAAGTGTGATTCTGCGAACGAAGGCATGGCTGCCACCGTTAACCGGCCTTGTTGCACGGCAAACAGATTTTGAATTTCTTCGAAGGTGTCATCCCAATCGTTTATCAAGCGCCGTGCACTGGGTAATAAGGTTTCTCCTTCAGGTGTTAACTTTACGCTGCGTGTACTGCGACTGAATAACTTCCCGCCCAGTTGTTCTTCCATTTTTTTTATCGCGCTCGATAGTGCCGGTTGCGTGAGGTGAAGTTTTTCTGCCGCCTCGGCAAACGTAGAGGACTCAGCGACCCGAATGAACGCCAGCATATTGCGATAAGAGATTGCCACGATTGATAAAATTATTTTATTAATATTGATATAAAATTAATTTTACAAAATATTATCCCTCACTGATACTCATATTTGTCTTTGGTCTGTTACAGGAGTTTATGATGTCAGGTTTTGATAAGGTCGTCAGCGACTATGCTGAGGCAATGCACGGCCTCACCGATGGCATGACGGTGATTGCCGGCGGATTCGGGTTGTGTGGCATCCCGGAAGGGTTAATTAGTCAGATAAAACGCATGGGCACTACCGGGCTAACGGTGGTCTCGAATAACTGCGGAGTGGATGGCTTTGGGTTGGGTGTGCTGTTAGAAGACCGCCAGATTAAGAAAATGATTTCTTCTTATGTGGGGGAAAACGCGTTGTTTGAACAGCAATTGCTGGCTGGCGAATTAGACGTAGAGCTTACCCCACAAGGTACCTTGGCAGAAAAAATGCGGGCCGGCGGAGCCGGTATTCCTGCTTTTTATACTGCCACTGGTTATGGTACGCCTGTAGGAGAAGGCAAAGACGTCAAACATTTCGACGGCCGCCCCTATATTCTTGAACCGTCAATTACCGGCGATTTCGCTATCGTAAAGGCCTATAAAGCTGACCGCTATGGCAACTGTATTTATCGGCATACTGCGCAAAACTTCAACCCCATGGCCGCCACAGCCGGCAAAATCACCGTAGTGGAAGTAGAAGAAATTGTAGAGCCTGGTGAATTAGACCCGGCCCATATTCATACGCCTGGTATCTATGTAGACCGGGTGATACAGGGCACATTCGAAAAACGAATTGAGCGAAAAGTGACAGCTAAGGAGAACCGTTAACATGGCACTTTCCCGAGAACAAATTGCAATGCGTGTTGCGCAGGAATTTAAAGACGGTAGCTATGTCAACCTGGGGATTGGTATACCGACGCTGGCTGCTAATTATGTACCACCCGGCATTGATGTCATGCTGCAATCGGAAAACGGTTTGCTAGGTATGGGACGCTACCCTCACGAGGACGAGCTAGATGCCGACATGATTAACGCCGGCAAAGAAACGGTTACAGCGATTAAGGGCGCCTCAATATTCAATTCAGCGGAAAGTTTCGCCATGATTCGCGGGGGGCATGTTGATTTTACCGTATTGGGGGCGTTTGAAGTCGATGTCAATGGCAATATTGCCAGTTGGATGATTCCAGGCAAACTGGTTAAAGGCATGGGTGGCGCTATGGACTTGGTGGCAGGTGCTAAAAATATCATCGTAACCATGACGCATGCCGATAAACACGGTAATTCAAAATTACTGCCGGCCTGTAAGTTGCCGCTAACCGGAGTAAATTGTATTACCCGTATCATCACAGATTTGGCCGTATTAGAAGTTAAAGATGGGGCTTTTCATTTACAGGAACGCGCTCCGGGCGTGTCGGTAGCCGAGATTAAGGAAAAGACCGCAGGTAAACTGGTTGCCGCAGATAATGTACCGGAAATGCAGGTCTAGCGTTAGCTTGGCAGCGGTTACCCGTTTACGCCGAGGATCATTCGCCATGGATCATTCGCCTGGGCGCAGAGCGACGCTCAGTTCGCGCCGCTGCGAAAGCTGCGGGGAAGAAACCACTGGGGCAAAAGCTTCTTAGCAAAAGCGCCTCAGCAAAAGCGCCTAAGCATTAACGCCTGGGCGCCCCACTGAACGAAAGCCCATGGTGAATCCCCGCCGATGCCAAACCTGCTTTGGGTAACCCCCTTTTGGGGGTTACCGTTATGGTTTAGTTTCGCTATATAGGTATGGTGCCGTAATATTAAGGTTTTTGTGGTTAGCTAGCGATAGCGCCGACAGCAGGCTGTGGTTAACAGTAGATAAACCGCATATTCGCGCTGCTACCCACGATAAAACCCTTTGCTGGCTTTCAATCACTGGCCCGTTGGTAGATAATGCGCGCAATGCAAACTGAGGGGCTATCCATTGCAAATCAGCGATCTTCCTGTACATCATAAAATTATCAATCGGTTACAAACAAAAGGGTTTGACACCCTGACCGAGATACAACAAAAAGCCATGTTACCCGCTATTAGTGGCAAAGATATTATTGCGTCCTCGCAAACCGGCTCGGGTAAAACTCTGGCTTTTTTGATTCCAGCCATTAACCGTTTGTTGAATGAAAAAGCTCTCAGCCGTAAAGATCCTCGCGTCGTGATTCTGGCCCCTACCCGCGAGTTGGCTAAACAGGTTTTCAGCGAAGCAAAACATCTCACCACTGGGCTGAACTTGCCCTGCGCGTTGGTGGTGGGCGGCGAAAATTATAATAACCAGGTAAAAGTATTACGCAAAAATCCGGCTATTGTAGTCGGCACTGCCGGGCGTATTGCCGACCATTTACTGGATAAAACCTTCTTTTTAAATGGTTTGGAACTGCTGATCTTTGATGAAGCAGACCGCATGCTTGATTTGGGCTTTATGGCCCAGCTTAATCTAATCAATCAGTTTGCCGACCATCGTAAGCGCCAGACTATGTTGTTTTCAGCGACGCTGGACAATATAGAATTGACCCATTTAAGCAAGAATCTGCTAAAAGCGCCGGTAAGGATTACGGTGGGTCAGTCTACCGCTGCGCACCAGGACATCACAGAAAAACTCTATTTTGCTGATAACATCAGCCATAAAGATACCCTGCTGACCCAATGTATCAACGAGCAACAATACAACCAGGCCATTGTGTTTACCGCTACCCGTGACGATACTGATCGTATCTGCGCCATGCTGAACGAACACCGTCTTGAAGCAATTGCGCTGCGTGGGGACTTACCGCAAAATCAGCGAGCTCAGATTATGAGTGAGTTTAGCCGCGGACAACACAGTATTCTGGTGACCACGGACGTCGCTTCACGGGGCTTAGATTTACTTAAAGTTGGTCTGGTAGTAAACTATGACCTTCCCAAGCATGCCGATGAGTATATCCATCGTATCGGGCGTACTGGTCGTGCCGGGCAAAAAGGTCACGCGGTGTCTTTGGTTGGCCCCCGTGACTGGCAAAGCTTCACCGCCATTCAAGCGCATTTGGCTTACCCGGTAGAATGTCAGGCGCACAGTGAAGCACCGGCGCGCTTCAACGGCATCAAACCGAAGCCAGACTCGGCTAATACTCCGGCAGGCAGCAGCGCCAAAACATCCAATAAAGATAGTACCCAAAGCGCGTTGAAGAAGACCAAGCGGCGGGTTGATACTACCGCGGGCAAAGATGTGGGCGAGATGCCGGTTATGCGTAAAAAACGCACACCAGCCCAACCCGATGATGACGAAGAACAGGCATAATCGTGCCCTCCATCTAGGTATGCTTCTATCAGCCAAGCAGGCTATGGCGCAAGATACAATAGTCTGGTTAACTGATGTAGTGCACTATTACCGCAAGTCACCGGTGGCTTATACTAATACGATATTCGCCGCCGCGCGTAATCAGCACTATTTAGGATGAGACTCCGCAATAAAAAAGGCCTGACGATTGTCAGGCCTTTTGCGTTGATTACTTTATTGGCGAGAATTAGTATTCCCACCAGCCTTCTTGCCACCAGGCCAGAAATTCTTCAAAGTCGATATAACCATCATTATTGTGGTCGATAAGCTTAAAGCCTTCTTCCACGTGGCTAGCCTTTGTTTTAGGCGACAACACAGTAAGAAGTTCAATAAACTCCGGCAGATCGATTTGACCGTTACCATCACGGTCGAAAAAACTAAAGTCGCTTTTAATCTCAGCTACTTTTTCTTCTGAAAGTTGGGGGTTCACTGATTTTCCCTATTTACTAACTTGTTATACCAAAGTGTAACGCCCTGACCAGGCGCTGTCTACGCCTGATTTTGCTTCGCAGCCAGGGCTCTCTCGCGCTGTGCCTGCGCTTTGTCCAATCGCCGTTTTTCCATGGCCATACGGGCGTCGCTGCCCACATGTTCTTCGTTGCGCTGATGGGCCAGCTGAACCTGTTTTTCACGTTCTCTAAAACGCGCAAGTTGTTCGTCAGAATGGGTTCCATAACAATGGGGACAACTGACGCCCGGCTCGTATTTATCGCTTTGCTTATCTTGTGCGGTTATTGGTAAGCGGCACGCATAGCATGCGTCATACTGGCTTTTCTGTAAGTCGTGGCCCACCGCTACTCGATTATCAAACACAAAACAGTCCCCTTCCCACAGCGATTCTTCCTGGGGCACATCTTCCAAATATTGTAAAATTCCGCCTTCCAGGTGATATACCTCATCAAAGCCCTGTTCTTTCAAATAAGCAGTCGATTTCTCGCACCGAATGCCGCCGGTACAAAACATCGCTACTTTTTTGTGTTTTTGCGGGTCAAGATTCTGCTTAACATATTCAGGAAATTCCCGAAATGTTTTCGTCTTGGGGTCAACGGCGTGTTTAAACGAGCCTATCTCAATTTCGTAATCGTTGCGGGTATCCACGACCATAACTTCGGGGTCGCTAATCAGGGCATTCCAATCTTTGGGTTTGACATAGGTACCCACGGTCTGACGTGGATCAATGCCTTCAACTCCCATTGTCACAATCTCTTTTTTGAGTTTGACCTTGGTACGATAAAAAGGCTGTTCCTCATGGACAGATTCTTTATAGGAAATGGGGTTAATACGGGGATCGCGATTTAGCCATGCCATCAGGTTATTAACTGCCTCACGGGTGCCTGACACCGTACCATTGATACCTTCGCTTGCCAGTAACAGGGTGCCTTTAATGGCGTACTGCTCCATCGCCTGCTGGAGCGGCTCACGCAATTTTTCAAAATCTTCAAGCGCAACAAATTTATACATTGCGCAAACAATATAGTTGGACATGGGTAATCTTACCTTTGCTTATTGGAACGTAAAACCAGTGCAAAATGCGCGCGCAATATAGCAAAAATGCGCTGCCGGCACAAACTGCGGCTTACGCGCTTAACAAGCTCGCCGAGCCAGTGATAATGTCATCAAGCTGAGTTTCATCACACTGCCACGCTGCATCGCGATGGTTTTCACGCAGTTTAAGCTGGGTAGCCAGGCTGCAATTGGCGACAACCTGCGGCTCCAGGCGGGTCGGATTATCTGCTATGGCCAGCGGATCGGGATGCATGGCCCGCCACAGGCTAAGGTTCGCCATATCCTGGGTCTGCGTGAGCTGACTATAAACGCCTACGGTCGATAACGAAGCAGGCTGGGCCGAAGTAGGTGCGCGGCGATAATGGTTAAGGCTGGTAAGAAAGGCGGTTTCATCAAATGTAGGCGCAGGCATGGTTTCAAAGCGGGCGGCTGGCGCACCTGGCTGCATTTGGATCGCCAGATATAACGAAAACAATGCCCCCTCACCCGTGGCGCGCCCAAGACTTCCCTGCCATTCATGGTTGGCAGGTTGTATTTGCGCTGGCTGCGGGGTAGCGGTTGGTGAGGTAAACTGCGTCACATTATCTCCTTAACTGATAATGCTTATATCGGTTCATACGCAGGGTTCTTTAATATATACGTCCTGCAAAAGGTATTTTTTCGTTGTGTTGGTTATACTTAAGTATCAATTGTTTCTTTGTTACCGACATCACGGCGATACCCGATGAATTATGCCGACAAACGTGTGCTGATTATTGAAGATCAGCGCCCGTTTCTTTTGTTATTGCGCGGGCTGCTTAATTCTATGGGCTGCACCGACGTAGTGACCAAATCGTCTGCCGAACAGGCGCTGGCGCTATGCGCTAAACAAAAATTTGATATTATTATTGCTGATCTCCACCTAGGGGCCGAACGCAAAAATGGATTTGAGCTGGTTGAAGAATTGCGTATCAGGCAATTAATCAAACCCAGCAGTATTTTTATGCTGATAAGCGCCGACAGTGCCCGGCCTGTTGTGCTCGGTTCGGTAGAACGCCGGCCTGATGATTACCTAATAAAGCCATTTTCCCAGGTGCAGCTAAAAAACCGGCTAAACCGGGCGTGGCAAAAACGTCAGGCGTTATTGCCAATTTACAGTGCCATCAATGCTGAACAACCGCAGATTGCCATTGACGCGTGCCATAGCATTATTCAGGCAAATACCAATTACCAACATTCCGCCGAACAGTTACTGGTTGAACTGTACTGGCAGGAAGCCCAGTATCAACAAGCTCTGGAGGTCATTAAACCCTACGAGCAGGGGCAAAATGCGCAGTGGGTAAAAACCGCTTTAGCCCGCACCTACCTGCAATTAGGTAAAGCCGAAACTGCGATAGCGTTATGCGACCAGATTTTAATGAAAAACCGGTTCAGCGCGGAAGCCTATGACATTATTGCGCATGCCCGCCAGGCTATTAATGATGGTGAAGCAGCGATAGCGGCCATCAACCAGGCCATCAAACTATCGCCCTATTCGTTGCCGCGTTATTACAGCGCGTGCGATATCGCCCGGCTGAATAAAGATTATATGCTGGCCAGTCAGGCCTGTCTGGCTATCTGGGATTTATCGAAGCGCACGGTACATCAGAATATCGCTCATTGGTGCGGTTATATACGCAGTATGCTCGATGTGGCGGAATATACCGAAGATAAACGTACTCGTAACAGGTATCAGCAAGACGCATTATTACAATTGCAGCGTGGTCGTTTCGATGAAGCGGTCGCTCGAATGTCGGGAGACTTTAATTACGATATCTATGAACAGGTGGTTCTGGCACGGATTGCCACCCTGGATGGAAAAAAGCTCGATGCCAAACGTGCGCTGTTCCAGTCACAGCAGTCTATAGATGCAGGTTATGAAAGCTATCCACTGTATTATGCACCTGACTCACTCAAGGTTATGTTAGAGTTGGGTGAATATGAAGACGCGCAACCCTTAGCCGAACTACTATCGTTACACCGCGACAGCCTGGATCCCAATACCAGTCATGCCGTGGAACTTGCCTCAGCAAAAGCCACCGACAAACAGTCTGCATATTTACAGTTTAATCGTCAGGGTATCAGCCTTTATCAGCAAAATAAGTTTGCTGAGGCCCGGATGGCATTTACGCAGGCCCAGGACTACGCACCAGTTAACACCGGGGTGGCCCTGAACCTGATGCAATGCATTTTAAAGCTGGCAGCGCCGCACAAAAATCCGCCCCGTGAACTCAGTGTGGAATGTAAAAGATTGTGCCGGCTTATTGATGATGTTCCACTTAAGCCGCAGCATCAGGAAAAGTATGCTGCACTGCGTGAGGAGATTAACGAACTGATGATTGAACCTATTGTAAAGCGACGTTAATCATCAGCAAATAACCAATACCGTAGCGCTAACCGCTCCATTGACGAAGCTGGCTCCAGCGTTTTACTGCTTCTGACAGCCATGGTTGGCGCCTTCGATCTGCAGTAAAGCTTCCTTCGCTTTGCTAAAGAACACCACGTCCTTTCCGACATATTTGCTACCCGATGCGCTTCGGGTTTGCGACAGGAGCGTCTGCTTCTCACCCACCTGTATTTCAATAACCTGCGGCCCGACATTCCGCACCGTGACTATGCCGGCCCCCTGGCAAAAATAGCGGGTCAAGTCTGTTGCAGGCTGTTCCGGCATGGCATTGCTGCCGGTCAGGCGCAATACAGGCTGTTGTTCACGGTCTGCTAACACCAGGCTCGACGCATCCGGCTGATAATAGCTATATGCATGTTCTAATGCCAAAAGAAACTGTTGCTCTTGAGTAGCCAGTGCACTAAGACAATTTTTTCGCGTAATGCTCAATTTACCCACGGTGGCCATTCCATCATTCAGATTACCCGCGCCACTAAACTGGTTGCAACCGGTACTGCCCGATACCTGTCCGGTACCCGAAAGATTCAGCGTTACCGGCGCATAGTCTGCCACCGGTTGTTGGTTTATGTGCTGCACCCGCCAGCTGCCGGTAACGGTGTTAACCGGCACGTCAGGCGCTTGTTGCGCGGTGGAGGAACAACCTGCTAACAGGATGCCGGTAAGCAATAACGATGAAATAAAAGCAAAACGTGGCAAAAGAGTATAATCCTTGATGTTGTGTATGGATTCGAGTGTCATAGTATCAGCACTATACACAATAGCCTTTGGGCGGGCTATCGATGGCCCCATAGTCTGGCTCATAGCCTATGTATAGCGCGTGCGCACCGCGGCCGCCGCTTATCTTCACCGCTACTTCTCTGCCATGGTATAAATCACCTGCTGAAACTAACCGCCCTGGCTTAAACCTAAAACCCACCGACGCCGCTGTGCTTAGCATTAATAAGTGACTAGCATTAATAAGTGACTAGCGGTAATTAGCGTGCCAGTGCCTGACTTGACTACTCGTTTAGCGCGTACGACTGAAGATACCGCAGCGCGGTAGACAATACCCTTACCGTACTGGACGCCAGCATTCTTCTGCAAGCAGTGCCCGGCTTACGGTTGGAGCACAGAACCGATTACACCACGCTGGAGACACATAGCTGCTCGGACCATACGGCAAACTCATTGCCACTGGGCTCTAAAAACTGAAACCGGCAACCGCCGGGAAAATCGAACACCGGGCGGCTGATAATACCGCCATGTTTGATAATCTTATGTTGAGTTTGCTCGATTTGCTGGCTGTAAAAGACCAACAGTGCGCCCCCTTTTTCAGTGTGGCTGGCTTGCGCGGCTCGGTAAAAACCACCGCTTAAGACGGGAGTGCTAAACGCGCTGTAGTCAGGCCCATAATCAGTGAAATGCCAATTGAAAACTGCTTCAAAAAAAAGCTTGGTGGCGGCCAGGTCATTGGCGGGCCATTCAACATAATCAAGCTGTTCGTGTTTATGCATGTCGACGCTACCTTCTACCCTAAAACATCTACCCTAAACTATGTCGAAGAAAATCTGTAGCGATAATTTCCGGGCATACCGACTAAACCTACTGCCCTGTGTGGGGCCTCGTCGGGTGCCATAGTTGCAGGGTCAGCAGGAGTAAACATAAATTGAAAGTAACCCCGTTAAACGCGCTGGTCAGATAATAAGGCGCAGCGCAAGCAACCATTATAAACAGTGCTCCGATAGCCGCTATGTTGAGCCATACGGTTATATTAAAGCGATAGGCGGCGATAAAAATCATGCCCCATACCATTTCAGCAGCGCCAGCGGCATATACAAAGCACTGCAGCCAGTCGGCTGGCACCCCCAATAAACGCGCGATATATTGCTCATCCTCATGCTGCATAATGATCTTTGGAACCAGCCCCTGATATATCCAAACCACGCCTATGGTCCAAGCAATAAAACGGTCGGGTAGCCTGTAACCAGTGGTGGCCCTGTGGCCAATAAACCGTTTCATGGTTCTTGCAGCGCTTCAATATCTTCCAACAACTCACTGAGCAGCTCTTCTACATGGTCTTTTTGCTGTGTCGTCATGGTGTCGGCTACCCGGCTTGCCAGTTCAAGATAGGCCTGGCGGTTATGCTGTCGTTGCTGCAGATATTCCGGTGAGCGGTAGTCATCAGGGTTTTGCAGCAATTGAGTTAACTGCTGGCTAAATGCAGGGTTGTCGGCACGCCCGCTAAATAGTTTTCTGGCTTCATTTTGCATAGCGACCCGATAGGCCAGCCAGTTTTCCCGGGTGCTGGTAAAGTGTCGCGCGTATTCACGTATAAGCGCCTGCTGGGTGTCGGTAAGGCTGCCTAAACGTTCCTCAAATTCTTCTTCAATATCTTCACTTATCTGATCATAGCGCGCTTGCGCTGACAGCGCTTTTAACTCATTTAATGAATCCTGTTTCTCACGATTATCTTTACTGATGGCGGCGAACAGGTAGATGACCTGATCGTCAGACAGCTGAGTAGCTAACTGAGCTAACTCTGGCGCAAGTTTGTTCCGCAGGGTAATCAGGTGTGCCTGGGCCTGGTCGAGTTGCTGCGCGATAGTTTGTTTATTGAGTGTATTATTTTGCACATGCTGGCGCAGCTGCTTTAGTTGCATGCTATACAATTGCAGTTGTTCATTACGGTGCCACTCAATCCATTTAGCCAGTTTTTTATCAAAAATGACTTCCTGGCTATCGGTTAATTCAACATAGTCGTCCATATACCAGTAAACCAGCCAATCCAGGTTGTTATACGCCAACCGTGAGGTGCAACCCGATAGCAGTAAAACGGCTATTATTAACCAGTACTTTTTCATACTTATCCTTTTC
Organism: Salinimonas sediminis; assembly: GCF_003429285.1. Lineage (NCBI taxonomy): Bacteria > Pseudomonadati > Pseudomonadota > Gammaproteobacteria > Alteromonadales > Alteromonadaceae > Salinimonas > Salinimonas sediminis. The sequence goes on along the minus strand of NZ_CP031769.1, from coordinate 2,069,885 downwards.
AATAAATTGGCCATAGGCTGCGCTTATACCGTACTAATAATAGCCGGCTAATGTAGACGTAGCAGCCCATCTGTTTTACGTTAGTATTCCGAATAAAATGAAATACGTAGCATGACCCTGGCGAATAATAATACACGGCCTATTCTATAAAACAGCTTAAAAAGGTTACAGATTATGACCAAACATGTTGCTGTACTCACCTCCGGAGGAGATGCGCCGGGCATGAATGCCTGCATTCGCGCTATCGTCCTGAGTTGCGAGCGCGCCGGTTACCGGGTATCCGGTTTTTTACGTGGCTATAATGGATTATTGGAGCCCGACCGTATTACGCTCACAGCGGAACGTATGCATAACCTTATTCAGCAGGGCGGTACCATTTTACACAGTGCGCGTTGTGAGCGATTTTGTGAGGAGGACGGCTTGAAGCTAGCCGCCCGCCATTTGAATGAAGCAGAAGTCGATACCCTGATCGTTATAGGCGGCGATGGTTCATTCCATGGCGCCCACGCGCTAAAGGCTCACTGGCAAGGTCAGATTATCGGCTTGCCTGGCACAATTGATAATGACGTAGATGGCACAGATGCGACTATCGGTTATTATACGGCTATCGAAACTGCGGTGAACTCTATTGATAAGGTTCGCGATACGGCGGATGCTTTCGACCGGGTATTTGTAGTGGAAGTAATGGGCCGGCATGCCGGTTTTCTTGGCTTAAGTGCGGCCTTAGCCTCGGCATCTGACTTTGTCATTGTGCCTGAACTGTTTAGCGAGGCCCAAGCAACCCTGGCACAGATTCGCCAGCAAATAATGCAACGCCAGCAACGCCGCGGGCCGGTGAGCTATGTGATTGTGTTATCTGAGCATGTGTGGCCTGGCGGGGTCACCCGCCTATGCGAAGAAGTGAGTGATATTACGGGTCTGGAAGCCCGCCCCGTCACCTTAGGTCACGTTCAGCGCGGCGGATCACCGGTCAGTCAGGACCGTATTTTAGCGGTGAAACTTGGTACACATGCCGTCTCGCTGGTAGGCAAGGATGTAACCGATATTATGGTGGGTATAAGTAGTGGTGCAGTAGTGAATGTGCCGCTGCAAACCACCTGGCAAAAGCAAAAGACCCTGGGCGAAGACGCGCGCGCCACCGCCCTGTGTTTAATGAACCAGCGGTATCAGGACTAACCTGATACCAAGGCTCCCCGGCATTACATTTTCATTGCCGCCTTTACTTTGTCGCGGTGGCTGCGACTGACTTTCAGTTCAGTATCATTTTGCAAAATTAAGTGATATTCCCCACTGATATGGCTCACCAGTTTTTTTACAAAACGGATATTGGCAATTGCTGACCGGTGCACCCGTACAAACCACTGCGGGTTAAGCTCCTGCTCCAGCTCTTTCATTGTTTTACGCATAATATGCATCCCATCAAGGGCATGCACACACATGTAATCACCCGCCGCGTCTATCCACTGAATATCCTGCACCGCCACCCTGGTGACTTCCGAGCCGTCTTTAATTGCCAAGACTTCTGGATACGGATTGGCTTCAATCGCTTCACCATTGGCTAATTTGCGCAGTATTTCCTCGCAGTCATCACCGGTCAGGTCCGCAACCAGCGAAGCCAGCTTTCTGGATTGCGAATCCTGATGCTGATTGGTCAGGTATTCACGCACTTTGCTTAGCGCTTCGGTGAGCCTTTCATCGTCTGCTGGTTTCAGTAAATAATCCAGTGCATGCACATCAAATGCTTTGATGGCATAGCTATCATAGGCGGTCACAAAAATTACCAGCGGAATCGGCTGGTTCAGCTCGCGTAGCTTATGAATAACCTGAAACCCATTAAGGCCAGGCATTTGGATATCCAAAAACACCAGATCGGGACGATGTTGGGAGATTGCGCTCACCGCATCTAACCCATTCTGGCACTCGGTTAATACCTCAACATCACTGTGTCTTTCCAGGCGCGCCCGTAAACCGCGGCGTGCTAATGGTTCGTCGTCAACAATAATGGTTTTTATTTTTTGCTCAGTCATGCTTTGCATCTTTTACTTCATAGGGAATCCGCAGTCTCACCCTGACGCCTGTTGGCTGGTTATGCTCTACAGAGAAAGCAAAATTACGATGATAAAGTGACTGCAAACGCTCCCTGATATTTACCAGGCCAACGCCGTTTTCACGAGATAGCTGACCGTCCTTGATATCAGCTCCCGGTCCATTGTCTGCGACGTCCATTAATAAGTCATTGCCGAAGCTGCGGGCGGTTATTGCAAGCCGACCACCAGCTTCCATCTTAGATATGGCATGTTTAATTGCATTTTCAATAAGCGGTTGCAAAATCATGCTAGGAACCAAGGCATTTTCACACCCAGATTCAATATCCCAGTGCACCTCTAAGCGGTCGTCGAAGCGAACTTTTTCAATTTCAAGATACAGCCTGAGGGCTTTGATTTCCTGTTCCAGCGGCACCCGCTTTATGGGGTCGTTATCCAATGAATAACGTAAAAAGTTACTTAATCTTGATACCATGGCTTCTGCCGTATCGTTTTCTTTTAACAGAATCAGTGTTGATATCGCATTGAGTGTATTGAACAAAAAATGCGGATTAAGCTGATAGCGGAGCATTTTAATATGCGCCTGATGGGCCATTGTACTGGCCTTCAAGGCGTTCTGCTTTTCTTTTTGCAGCATCTGGAAGTTTTTAATGCCGAAATACAACCCACTCCAACAGCCAACCATTATCATTGAGTTAATGGTATTGGTGAAATACATATACCAGGCGTCAGGTCGATAGCCGTGCTTGTAGATTTCCCAGTAATTAATATTTTTCACCACCGCCCACAACAGGGCGATGATATAACAGGAAAAAATTACTGCGCCTAACATCTTAAGTGGTGTTAACCGGCGTGCCCAGCGAAACACATAACGCAGCGGCACGGTCATCAACCAGCCCGCATACGCGTTTAGCAGAATGATAAATACCCAGATAGGACGCACATCGTGCAAGAAGGAGCCGATGTAATACACCAGCGCAAAGCCTGCCCACCCCATACTATGCAGGGCCCAGAAAAGTCTTTCGTTACTTTCAAAAAGTCGTTGCCAGCGGCTCACATAACTACCGATTTCAATATTCTTCATGCAATTATACGCATGATAAGCCGCCTACCATGGCACCTTAATCGTAACTCTAGGGGCGCTGGTCGCACCTGGTGGAAGGAGTTAACAATATAAGTGCTAATAAGCAATGTTCATTCGCTTAAGCCAATGCACCCACCACCACGCCGGACCTACGAGTAAAAAGCGTAAATCCTCTAAAAAAGACGGTTTTTTGCCCTCTATTTTATGCCCCGCAAATTGCAGTACCCACATGACCACAAACAATGCCAGGCAGAATTGCCATACACCTATACCAGCCATCTCCAGCAAACTGACCGCGCCAAAACAGGCAATGGTTAGCACTGTCATGGCGGCGCCAATAGGACCTGAAAGCGAAAAATAGTAATACAATACAGGCACCGCGATGACATGCGCCCAGGTTACCTCATATTGGGCCAGCCAATCGGGAACCGGCAACGCCCAGAGCAGGCCTAGCGTAACAAAGTAGATGCTGGGCACGGCAATGGTATGAATAATTACATTGGTGCGATTTTGATGGCTTTCACCGTAACGCGATAATAAATGTTCTATCTGACGCATAAGCTGCCTTCTGTCGTGACTTATCTTAATGCGCCGGCATTACTCGTAAAATAGGCTATATCGTTCCAGCATTGCGGTAACCGCCGATTGTGTTTGTTCGAATTGCAATCCGTAGTAGCGATAGACCTTGTCACTGGTGTGATTTTTCACTTTACTGATAATATTGACGCTTTCCCCTTCCAGTTTATAACGTAATGTTAATGCTTTGTTAAGCTCAAAAGGCGTACTTTGGTGTTTTTCTGCTATTGCCAGGCGGCAGCCCTTAGAAGACATATCCACAATAATGGCCGGTAATTGCTGCTCATCGTCAATCATAGCTTCCACCGAAATACCTAATTGACCGCGTTTTTCCGTTCTCAATCCCTGGGACTGAACTAACTGGGGAAACGACGTAATTACCATTGATAACGGCGTATGCATTAACCGTAACACTTTAACTTTAAACGCGATTACCGTACCGTTATCGCCCTCTAACACATAGCGTACAACCATAGTATTGTCGGGCAGCAATAAATCCCGCAGGGCGGCCCATTTGGCGCTCTGGGGAACCGCAAACATCATGGCATTGGGAATATCCATACCAATATAGTGGGTACGGGCGCGTTTTGGCGCGGTGGGGGTGGTTATCTGTAAATCCACCATCGCTCCGGATTGCAAAGCGCGTAGTAACGCTATGTCCTGTTCAGGTAGCATGACTCAATGATTACCTTACTCATTTTGCTAAAATAATACCTATACCTGATATAAGCATAATTTACAGGTACTGACAAAACAAACCAGGTTGGGCATCATATAGGCATCTTTTCCTATTTTGGTGTTTTATGTCTGATGTTATTAGCCACCCTTATTATGAATTAGCGGTGGGCTCTCGCAGTGAGCATTTATTCGAAGTTAGTCTGACGATTCCGGCTACCGGTCAGCCAGAAACCCGTTTGTCACTACCGGCGTGGATTCCCGGTAGCTACATGATCCGCGATTTTGCGCGTAATATTACTCAGATAGAGGCGGCTACGTGTACCGGAGAGCCGCTTGAGCTGGCGAAGCTCGACAAACAAACCTGGCAGTTTAGCTGCCCGGATGAAGCGGTTATGGTGCGCTATAGCGTATTTGCGTTTGATTTATCGGTACGCTCTGCGTTTATTAATGACCAATACGCATTTTGTAATGGGACATCAGTATTTTTGCAGGTGCAGGGGCTGGAGCAACACCCACACGCCCTCGCCATCCATGATCCCCAGTACCCTGGCTGGATCGTCGAAACCAGTATGCCTCAGGTCAATAACAGCTATCAGTGTGATAGCTATGCAGAACTGATTGATCACCCGATATTCATCGGCGAAGCCATTACGCAATCGTTTGAGGTAGAGGGCATTGAGTTTGTCATGCTGTTTAGCGGTGATGCGCCGGTAGATATCGGTCGTATCTGTGAAGATTTAACACCGGTTTGTCAACATCACCTGGATCTATTTGGTGCGCCCTATCCTACCGACCGTTATATTTTCATGACATTACTGAGCGATACTGGCTTTGGCGGGCTTGAACACCGCAGTTCCACCGCGCTACTGTATCCGCGCTTTGACTTACCCTTACCCGGGGAAACCGGCGTGCGACCAGAGGGTTATGTCACCTTTTTGAGTTTGTGTAGTCATGAGCTTTTCCACACCTGGCATGTTAAGCGCATTCGACCTGAATTAATGATAAACCCGGACCTTGGCCAGGAGGTCTATACCAATCAGTTATGGATTTACGAAGGCTTTACCAGCTTTTATGATGATTTGACCCTTGCCCGCACCGGGCTGATCACCCCGGAAAAATACCTGGAAATTGTAGGCCAGAACCTGACGCGGTTATTGCAGGGCCCGGGCCGTAAAATACAAAGTGCGGCGCAGTCCAGTTTTGATGCCTGGACCCGTTTTTACAAACAAGATGCCAACTCGGTAAACCATATTGTCAGTTACTACACCAAGGGCGGCATTATCGCAATGGGCCTGGATTTACTGATTCGCCAACAAAGCCATAACGCGTATTCGCTGGATACTGTTATGCAGCACCTGTGGCAGGATTATGGTAAGGATGAGCGGGGCACGCCAGATGATGTTATCAGCACCTTGTGTCAGCAAAAACTGGGCATTGATGTTAAGCCTTATCTTGACCAGGTAGTACACAGTACTACGGATGTGGTGCTGGACGACTGGTTAGCCGATATCGGTGTTACCCTGCATTACCGGGCCAAGAATAATGCTGCTGATAAGGGCGGCAATAATATAGGCAACAAAGGCCCCCGGCGCTGGCTGGGTGCCACAGTAAAAACGGCGCCAATGGGCGTAGTCGTTGCGCAGGTGTTTGCCGACTCACCGGCATGTGTGGCGGGATTGCAGATTAACGATACTATCCTGGCAGCCGATGACTTTGTGGTTAACGAAAACTTACTGTTACGGATGCTTAATACCTGGGAACAAACCACGATGGTTATGACGGTTATTCGCGATGGGCGCGTGTTGACCTTGTCGCTACCGGTAGAAGATGCGGCGCAGTATGCTTGCTATTTCACTATTGACGATCGAACCCGGCTGCATCGCTGGTTGGGATTAGCCCAGGCTTAATGGACAGGCCGCAAACAGCAAGGTTGTTTGCGGCTAAGTATGGGTGGCAGCTAACAGCCTATCACGCCGTGCGTGCGGCGTGTTGCTGTATTCCTGGTAGCCCACTCTGGGCGCTAGCATCCATAGGTAGCGGGCGGTTTATAAACGGTGGTCGAGTTACCTGGCCGGAACAAGTAACGCTGGGTCCAGCCGCTGATTGTTTAAATTTAATCGCCAGTCCAAGTGCGCGCCAGTAGCGCGCCCGGTGGCGCCAATTTCACCAATTTGCTCACCCTGTTCCACCGTATCGCCTACCTTGACCCGCATTTTATTTAAATGAAGATAGGTCGTAAATACCCCCATTCCATGGTCAATAATCAATGTATTGCCAGAATAATAAAGATCCGCTGCCAGCGTTACCTTGCCGGTAGCCGGAGCCACCACCGGGGTGCCCGTGGGTGCCCCAACATCTACCCCATAGTGGGGCCGACTGGGCGTACCGTTTAGAATACGCTGGCTACCATACACACCGGTAATGGGTCCTTCAGCTGGCCAGATAAAGCCGGTAAACAGAGCGTCGCCAGCACTGATGGTCGCCCGTGCAGCCGCCACATTGGCCGCATCCTTTCGGATTCTGGCAGTAACCTCAGCCGGCGGTGAAACCATTTTCTGGTCTAGGCCGTCAATGCGCTGCGTGACATAATCCCGTTTAGCTAAATCAAGTGTCCGGGTATGCTGGCTGCCATCGGGTAACTGCCAGGCAAGCGTATGGGTCAACCCTGCATCCCGGTCAAAACCAAAAACAAATTTACCCTGGCCGTTCTGTGTCAAACGCTTACCATCAAGTGTGATCTGGCTACCCACCGGCAGCTGCGCTCTAATTAAACTGCCCTGTGTAAGTCTGCCGTTTAACACCAGTGCCTGGTCGGGATCAGTAGTCGCAGCCAGTGCCAGCGGTGTGCATAATGTAGCGCTTAACACGATTGCACTAGCCACATAGCCACGCAGCTTTGCGAGGCAGCTCAGCATACTTCGTCTCTAACCATTGCCCCTTTACCAACCCCTTCATAAGCCATTACCTGAAGGGTGCTGTCACCGCTGCGTTTTTTCTGCTCTGCAAATACAAACTGTGCCAAGCATTCCACTGTAGAATCGGTTTCGATCACTTCACAGACATTTCGGGCAATAAGCAATTCAAAATAACCTTGCGAAGACTCATAGGCGCAGCAGTAATATTCATCTGGATTATCTACCGTCCCCGTCGCTTGGCGGGCATCATATTCAATAATGTCCTGAGCGCTGATGATGTAAATATCTGCCCAACGCTGCGCCCAGTATTGTTGCGATTCCAGGCAGTCCTGACCATCAATAACGATACCAATTTTTGAACGATGGCCATGCGCTATGCGTTGGCAATTGCCATCATGCTTTTTCAAACCGTGAGTATAGTGATAGTACGGTGTTAATATTTGCTCAGCGCGTAATTTTAGCTCGATACTGGCTACATTATCCGGCAGGTGCGTGGCAATAACCTCCCGCAAATAGTTACCCACCGAGTCCATCGTGACTTCATCAGCATACACAAAAGCATAGGCTTCGGCCGGGCAAAACAGCTGAATGACACTGTGCTCGTTAGTTTCAAAGCGTACTTCTACCTGCTCATCCTGGGTACGGTGAATAACCGTAGAGCCGGTATATTCCAGGGGTACCAGAAGTTTATGATCAACATATTCATCAATCAGTCGCTTCAGGTTCTTTTTCACCTTACCAAAGTCCTGAATCATACTTTCATCGTTCAGATTGCCATCCAGAACGACATCGACAATCCAGCTTTCTCCCACCATGCCCCGGCGGGGGCAAAGGTAAGAAAAGTCCATCACTGTCAGATCGTTTACAAAAAGTTGCATAGTGCCCTTACAGCCATAATTAATTGGAGCCTATTATACGCCAAGCTGCGCATAATCTCATTCATCACTGTCGCTGTGAAAACCGGCTGACTGGCGCAGCAACTGGTCTTTCAGGTTAGGTGGAATACCTTTAATTGTCAGCGTATCGCTTTGCGGATCATAAATCACCCGATCGCCCAGCAGTTTTCGCTCAAAACTTACGCTTACCCCAGCCCCGGCGCCGGTGAATTTGGCTAACTGGCGCAGCGCTGCCGGATCAGGCTGAATCGCTTTTTCCAGCGGCGTGTCCAAACTGTTAGTGAACTGTTCAAACGAATGGCTACTAGCTGAGTCTGCTGGTAAACGTCCAGACAGCTCACTTATCGACAATGACTCACCACTATCAATTTTTTCTTTGAAATAGCTTTTCACTTCATTGCGGTGCTGCTCTTGCTCTTCGCGGTTTAAGCTCTCGCCCGCCAGGTAGGCATCTACCGATGAAATGAGTTGCTTATTTTGCTGCTTAACGTCAACCAGTTCTTCACAGCCGATAAAGTCCATAAAAAAGTCGGAAACTTTGCGGCCCATGCGCCCTTTAATAAAGCTAACATAGCGTTGTTGCTCGGGCTGCACCTGTAATTGGGTTAAATCGATTCTCACCGCCAGTTGCATTTTCGCTAAATCCAGATGTTCTTTAGAGGTTAATTCCAGCGCCTGATTAACCTCAACGTGGGCGCGGGTATTTAATAATGCAATCATCAGATACTGGGTGGCTAAATACTCGTACTGACAAAAAATTAAAAATCCCGTTTCTACTGAGCCCGTCTCTATCAAAGACGTAATTAGCCGATGAGTAGCAGACAATGACAAGCTATGGAATTTATCTTCCAGATCATCCTGTCCCTGATTCTGCGCAGCAATAAACTGTCCCAGTTCGGTGGCAAAACCACTCACGTCCTTCCCTGCGGCGTCATCTTCGCCGGGCGCCTGCTCCACAAAATGACCTACACCCTTGCCTGGCTTGGAATTGAAACTGTGATTGATCTGATGCGCCAGGTGCTCAATTTCCGGCGTAACCGTCAGGCAGGCATTGCGAGGTATCGCCTGGATTTTTTCCTCTTCGTTGACAATCAGACGATGAACAACGAAGTGGTGAATCAGTGCACTCATAGTAAAAATGGCATCCTGTTGTTTATTTTTTGAAACTTAAGAAAAGGAATTAGGGGAATTATGAATGAATGATTGTTATCACTCAAACAACGATTATAATCCTTGTATCTATCTTACCATTCTTTTTATTAAAGATTTCAGCAAAAGAGGCGTAACAATGCCCCAACAGAGCCGTTACCAGAACGCGGACTTCGAAGCGCTAATGAATAAAGTTATCCAGACTCTGGATGACAACCAGGCCGATCGGGACTTATCCCTGATGGTACTGGGTAATGTCATTACGCATATTTTCCAAACCCAGGTTAAGCCAGCAGACCGGGCCGCAATGGCCGAGAAGTTTGCCGGTGTGCTGGTCAAAAGTATCAAACAATAACGCTGCCTGATCATGATTTTAGCTGAATCACCCCGTCGTCAGCGGGTTACCAAGTTAGTTAACTGGGGGCATTGGTTTGCTTTGGCCAATATTGCCATAGCGATTACTATTGCGTCGGTTTTTATCTTTTCCTCGCCCCTGCCCGATACGGTGGTTGGTACCGGTTTCTTGTTTGCAAACTGGTTTGGTCATATCAGTTTTATGACCTTCTTTGGCTTTGTTATATTTGTACTACCGCTGTGCTACCTGGCAGTGAGCCCGCGGGTGATTAAAACTGCTGCCTCGATTATTGCTGCAGTAGGTCTGGCTTCGCTGGCTTTTGATGCACTGCTGTTTAATCGTACCGGCTTTCATATCAGCTTTAACTCCGCCCCCTTGTTAAAGACCGAGGCACAAACCCAAATCAGTCAGTTCAGTATGCAAGACTGGGGTTTTCTGGCGATGTTATTTATTGTCTGGCTGGGTTTTCAGTTAGTTCTGGCTAATGCTATCTGGAAACGTATTGAACGATTACAGAAAAAACACATTGGTACCCCGGTTTCCAGTTTCTTTATTGTGTGCTTTGTTGCCAGCCATGCTATCCATGTATGGGCAGATGCCCAGCTGTACCAGCCCATTATTAAACAGGATAATATGTTTCCGCTGTCTTATCCGGCTACGGCGAAAACCACTATGTCGCGGTATGGTCTGCTTGATTTAGTCAGCTATCAAGCGCGTAAACAACTCCAGTTTGATCCACAGATACACAAAATCACCTACCCGCTTAAGCCGGTGTATTGTTCTGTTGAGCCTGCGCACAATCTTACCCTTATTGTACAAACGGATACTGCGCCCATTGAGGCGCTAAACACGCTGCCGTCACTGCGTACCCTGGATAACTATTTCTCCAGTGCCTCGTCTCTGGAGGGGTTAATTATGACGACCTTATTCGGGGTGCCGGAAATATATGAAGATACACTGGCCAAAGAAAATCCGGTAATGCTTGCGCTGCCTGTAGCGCAGGGCATGTCGGTGTCGATTCATACTGATGCGCCGCTACCCAACGCGTTACTGGAAGGGTTCCGCCAGCCGATAAGTAATGATCACAAGGGGCTTCATCTGGCTTTCTTACCGGCCACGCAAATAGATGACTACCTAAGTGAAAGCTTGCTGGCCCAAAGCGATGTGATTATCGCCCGGGGATTCAACCCTGGCAGCGAGGCGGCTAAAGGCCAACTGCATACGAATATGAACCTCAAAGGTGATATTGCCAGTACCGAAGATTTGGCTCCGACAATATTAAATGCGCTGGGCTGCGCCGCGCCGGCCAGCTTTTATTCTACCGGCCGGGACCTTACACAGCCGAACCGAAGCTGGTTGGTAAGCACCACCGGCGAAAAAGTGATTGTGATGCACGCCAACCAGCGTATAGAAGTATTAAGTAATGGTAGTTATGACATTACCGATATTACAACCGGTCAACGCAGCACAGACAATCTCAATGTTGATTTGCTGAGTACGGCGATTAAGCATCTGACCCGTTTTTCGACGCCGCAATAATGGCTGGGATCAGCGGGGTGACTGCGGCCACTGAAGGGGCGTGAAATACGTTGCTTTGGCCTAACGTTGCCTCCTGCGCAGGCGTAGCATTGATGTAGCACTGCGCAGGCAGGCCAGCGGCGGCGCCGGCTTGAATATCACGCCAGCTATCTCCTAACAGGACACTGCTGGACAATTCTGCATTTAAGTCTCTGGCTGCCGCGAGTAACATACCGGGGGCAGGCTTTCGACAATCGCATAACTGTTGATAGTTGCCCTGCGCGTGCTCAGGGTGATGCGGACAATAATAGACCGGAATATAGGGCAGGCCCTGGTCGGTAAAGGCGTTTTGCATCCACTCACACAGTGCTGCAAAATCACTCTCGCTGTAATAGCCTCGGCCGATACCCGATTGATTCGTCACAATTACTGGTAAAAAACCGGCATTAACGAACTGGTGAATAACGGTGAAAATACCCGGTATAAAGGTAAAGTCGGCGGGTTTTCCAACATATCCGGTATCGTGATTTATCACGCCGTCACGATCCAGAAAAAGCAGTTTTGGGTGTGGTTTTGGCTCACTCACTGGTGTCTACCCGCCACACTCTTACCACAAAATCAGCTGTCACCGAAGTCAACATACGGCCCATTTCGGCACGCTTATGTTCGCTTAATTTCCATACATAGGGCGTCATTCCCAATAACGCACTACAAATCGAAACATCGCTAAGATCTACTGTAAAACCTAATGCAGACTCTTCAACCAGCTGCCACGGCGCCGGTAGCATTGATGGGGCACTATGTTGCTGTGGGTTATCGTACACTTTTGCTTTAAGCTCACTAAGATGAGCCGGGCCCGGATCCACCGTAACTAATATACCTTCACTGCTAAGTATCCGACGGTACTCTTGTTCACTGCCAGGGGCAAAAACTTGTAATACAACATCCAGACTGGCATCGGCCACCGGCAAAGCAAAGGAACTGGCCACCACAAAATCGGCCTGAGGGTAACGCCTGGCGGCCATTTCAACCCCCGCTTTTGCAATATCACTGCCTGCCGCCGTGACCGGTACGCCGGCCTGCTGTAAATACGTGGCAATAAACGCCACATAGCTGCCCTCGCCGCATCCTGCATCATACAGCTGCACTGGCGTGAGGCCCGCTGGGAGGTGTTTCACCACACATGCTCCCAAGTGTTGCATTAGCGGCATATACCCCTGGGCCAGATGGAATGCCCGGCGAGCTTGTAACATCGCTTTGTCATCGCCCGGATGACGAGATTTTTTATTCTGGACGGGGAGAAGGTTTACATATCCGCTTTTAGCCTGGTCAAAGCTATGACGGTTATCACATTGCCAGGTCGTGCCTGAGGTAGTTAAAGGATGCTGGCATAAGGGACATTGCCACATAATACATCTAACGCCTTAAAGAGCTTTCGTGCGTGCGATGCTAGCAGATTAGCCAGCAAAAACGAAGCAAAGCAAAGTGGCAAAATGCCTGGCTTCGTATTGGCTGTGTTCAGTTATAGCTTACCAAATAAGGTAAAGATACTGGAGAAGTCTTTATCCTGGTTTCCCTGCAACTGATGTAACCGATAAAGCCCTTGCGCCGCGCTGGCCATGGGGGTGGCAGAGCCAGTAGCACCGGCAGCGTCCATAGCCAGACTAAGATCCTTATTCATTAATTTCACCATAAAACCACCCGCGTAGTCGTTACTACTTGGTACATTAGCCATGACCTCAGGGCAGGGATTGTATTTTTGTAAGGTCCAGTTACATCCTGAGCTTTGCAGCATGATGTCGCTAACAACCTTGGGATCCAGACCATTGGCAATCGCCAGCTGTAATGCCTCACTGGTGCCGGCCATCAACACGGCCAGTAGCATGTTATTGCATATTTTGGCTATTTGCCCTGCTCCCATGGGGCCGGCATGGAATAGGTTTTTACCCATGCACGCCAGTATTGGCCGGGCCCGTTCGATTGCTGTGTCATGCCCGCCCATAATAAAGGTTAATGTACCGGCGGCAGCGCCAGCCGTGCCCCCCGAAACCGGGGCATCAACAAACTGATGACCAGCCTGCTCTACCGCTTCACCCACCAGTTTAGCGGTACTGGCATCAATAGTACTGGAGTCAATAAATAAGGTGTCGGGACGGGCCTGGGCAATGATACCGGTATCCGATAGATAGAGGCTTTTAACATGCGCGGCAGCCGGTAGCATACTGATAACAATATCTGCCTGACGCACGGCTTGCCTAGCGTCAGTTGCGGCAGTAGCGCCCTTGTCACATGCCCGCTGAACCGCTTCGGGTACAAGGTCAAACACCACCACATCTAACTGATGGCTGAGCAGATTATCTACCATGGGCGCCCCCATGTTGCCTAAGCCAATAAAGGCTATTTTCTTTGATGTTATATCCATGCTTATGCTCCTAAATCAGCCAGGGGATGTTGCTGAACATCCCATATATCAGCAAAAAAGTGATTTACCACCGTGGCAGGAACGGCGTCGATGGCAGGGTATTTCCAGGCAGGTTGATTGTCTTTATCAATCAATAATGCCCTCACCCCTTCCTGCAGCTCGCCAAATTCCCCGCAGCGACAAGACATCGTCATTTCCATTTTAAAACAGTCAGCCAAGGACATGGAGGCACCGCGTTGAATTTGTTCAAAAACCAAATGGGTGGTAATCGGCGAGCCTTTTTCCAAGGTTTGCTGGGCCCGTTGCAGCCACTTATCGGCGGTACTGTCTAAGGACAAAATCTGCTTTGCTATCACGCTAACATCGTCGGCCTGACACGCCAGGTTAATCGCCTCAAGATGCTCTTCTACCTGCCCGTCGATACGTTCATCGATAGCCACATTGTGTTGGCCAATCAGTGCGCTAAGCTGGTCATGAGCGGTCAGCGGGCTGAACACGGTGCGCTGCAGCGCGTCAAGCACCTGCTGTTTAGCTAATGTATCGCAGTAATAATCAGCCAGGGTTAAAAAGCAGGCGTCAGTTGCATTAATGCTGGCTCCGGTAAGGCCTAAGAATAAGCCGCTATGCCCCGGTAACCGCGGAAGAAAATAACTGCCTCCGACATCCGGGTATAAGCCAATTGTAATCTCTGGCATCGCCAGTCTGGAAGCTGGCGTAACCACACGGTGGGACGCGCCATTCAGCAGCCCCATTCCCCCACCCATCACAATACCATGGCCCCACACCACGACAGGTTTTGGAAATGTATGAATTAGGTGGTCAAGCCGATACTCCAGGGCGAAAAAACGCTGGATAAAGTCAGGCACTTCGCCGGGCGCCTGTTGCATTGCCCGGTACATGGATACTATGTCGCCCCCTGCGCAAAACGCTTTATCACCTGCAGCATCAATAAATACCAGCGCAACCTCTTCACGATGCGCAAACTCGGTTAATGACGTCAGCATTATTTGCGCCATGGTTAAGTCCAGCGCATTAAGCGAAGCCGGCTTGTTTAACGTAAGTTGCCCGGCAATTTTGCCGTCCGGTAAAGGAATTTCAGTAACCTGAACTGGGGCCATGGCATTATCTTGCTGCATATTATCTCCTTGCTACCACTTATAGTATTTCCCGCTCATCAGCCAGCAAACGCCGACCGATAATCAGCCGCATAATCTCATTGGTGCCTTCCAGTATCTGGTGCACTCGCACATCGCGCATATGTCGCTCCAGCGGGTATTCTTTGATATAGCCATAACCGCCATGCAATTGCAGTGCTTCGTTACATACGCTAAACCCGACATCAGTAGCAAACCGCTTGGCCATGGCGCAATAGGTCGTCCGGTCGGTATCTTTATTGTCGAGTTTAAATGCAGCCAGGCGCACCAGATGACGGGCAGCGACCAGCTCGGTAGCCATATCTGCCAGTTTAAACTGCAATGCCTGAAAAGCGGCTAACGGCTTGCCAAACTGCTCGCGTTCTTGCATGTAATTACGGGCAGTATTTAAAGCTTGTTGTGCCGTACCGATAGAACAGGTGGCAATATTAATCCGGCCGCCATCAAGGCCCTGCATCGCCATTTTGAAACCGTCTCCGGGTTCACCTAACAGCCAGGCTCGTTCTACCTTCACATCTTCAAATGTGATCATGCGAGTTGGCTGGGCGTTCCAGCCCATTTTTTCTTCCGCCTTACCGTAAATCACCCCCTCACAATCCGCCGGTACGGCAAAAGCAGACACCCCGGCAGCGCCCTCGCCCCCTGTGCGCGCCATGACTACCAAAACATCGGTACTGCCCGCCCCGGAGATAAACACTTTTGCCCCATTAAGTATAAAACCATCGGCGGTGGCGGTGGCGGTGGTTTTTAACGATGCCGCGTCAGAGCCGGCACCCGGCTCAGTCAAGCAATAGGACGCCAGCTTTTCGCCCGTAACTAAGTGTGGGCACCACATCGCTTTGGCTGTCGTACTGCCCCAGGTGGCGATCATCCAGGTCGCCATGTTATGGATCGTTAACATGGCGGTGGTAGTGGTACACCCCATAGCCAGTTGCTCAAAGATAATTGCTGCATCAAGGCGGGATAAGCCCAGGCCTCCTTCAGTTTCAGGCGTATACAAACCACAGAAACCGAGTTCTCCGGCCTGCCGAATCTCAGCGACAGGAAAGTGGTGTTCTCTATCCCAACGTGCGGCATGGGGATAAAGAACCTGTTGAGCAAACTGCTTTGCGGTTTCGGCAAACGCTTGTTGGTCTTCACTAAGCGTAAAATCCATAATAACCTCCGGTTAAGAAAGCGAGATGGTCATGTTAGGGCCGCCGGGAATGTCATTTTCTAGCCAGCGCGCGGTAATGGTTTTGGTTTCGGTGTAAAACCGGATAGCCTGCTTTCCGTAAGCATGCAGGTCCCCATAAAATGAATTTTTCCAGCCGGTAAAAGAAAAGAAGGGCAATGGCACCGGAATCGGTACGTTTATTCCTACCTGCCCCACCTCTACTTCCCGCTGATACTTTCTGGCGGCAGCGCCGCTATTGGTGAAAATAGACGTACCATTGCCATAGGGATTGTTATTTACCAGGGTTAGCGCGTCTTCCAATGACGCTGCTGCCATCGTACATAATACCGGCCCGAAGATTTCCTGCTGATAGATATCCATCTGGTCCGTTACATCGGCAAAAACCGTTGGCCCAACCCAGTTACCCTGTTCGTAGCCGGCCACCTGACACTCACTGCCATCGACCAGACAGCGCGCGCCCTGCTCTTTACCGCTTTGAATAAACCCCAGTACCCGCTGCTTCGCTGCCGGACTGATAAGTGGGCCAAAGCCGGCTTTTTTGTCGTCCCATACGCCGGGTTTCACTTGCGCAATACGTTCGGCAAGCTCGGGGATCCATTGCTGCGACTCACCGACAAATACCGCTACCGATATCGCCATACAGCGCTGGCCAGCTGCGCCCACTGAGGCGCCGACCAAATTGTTCAGCACATGCTCTTTATTAGCGTCAGGCATAATAACAGTGTGGTTTTTCGCCCCGGCAAAACATTGTGCGCGTTTCATATTCGCGGTTGCTGTGCGGTAAATATGCTGGCCAACCGGTACTGACCCCACAAAAGAAACTGCCTTAATTAAAGGATGGGTAAGTAGCGGTTCCACCTGCTCTTTGCCGCCGTGGATAACATTGAGCACCCCGGCCGGCGCGCCCGCTTCTATAAACAGTTCAGCCAAGCGCATCGGCGTCATTGGATCTTGCTCAGAAGGCTTAAGAATAAAGGTATTGCCGCAAGCTATTGCTAAAGGGAACATCCACAACGGAATCATCGCAGGGAAGTTAAAAGGAGTAATGCCGACACACACACCCAAAGGTTGAATATGACTATAGGTGTCAATATTGCGAGCCACATTTTCTACTGTTTCACCCATCATCATGGACGGCACATTCATCGCCTGTTCAACCACCTCGATGCCACGCCATACATCGCCCATGGCATCATCAATGGTTTTGCCGGTTTCCTGCGCCAGGGTTTCAGCAATACTGCGCTGATGCTCTTTTAGCAAGGCCTGATAGCGCATCATAACCCGCGCCCGCTCGGTTACCGGTACGTCTTTCCAGGTGTCGAAAGCACGCTGCGCGCTCATGATAGCCTGTTCTATTTCCTGTTCTGTTGCACAGGGAACCTGAGCGATAACCTGGTTATTTGCCGGGTTGGTCACATCAATAAACTGTGTGCTGGAAGATGCCTGCATTTCGCCGTTAATGAGTAGGGATACCTGATGCATAATAAATTGTCCTGAGAATCGATGCGTATACCGACAACATAACGCCACCTTACCTTCACGTAAACGTAAAGCTTTAACCTGACGTTATTTATATGTAAAGAATGTGTGACATTTATCATGCGACAGTCTATTGATAGGATCAATGGCCGTTAGCGAATTTATTTTGTCATCAATAATGACGTACTGGCAGGTCGTTGTTATGCTTAAACAACCTATACCCAATGCCTTCCCTGATTACCGAACAGGTGTGTTTAGATGTCCTATCGCCTCGCCATTGTTGAAGATAACGCCAGCGCCCGGGCTACCCTACGCAGCCATTTGCTTAGCTTGGGGTTATTTGACATCAGTAGCTTCAGTAATGGTAATGAGCTTAAAAGTGCCTTACGCAAGCAGAATTTTGAAATCCTGTTACTTGATTTTCATCTTGGCGAAGGCCGAAATGGCGTGGAGTGGCTACAACTGTTACGCAATGAGCAGTTCATAAAACCCAGTACGGGGATTATTTTTATTACCTGTGATCGCCTGCCCCAAACGATTGGCCAGATTATTGATTGCCAACCCGACTTGCTACTTATCAAGCCCTATAATATGCATAGTCTGTCCCGTGGACTAAAACATTATGTGGCGTACCGGGGATTTGTGCGTGATGCATTATATGCACTGGATAAAGACGATACTGAACAAGCGCTTTCTTTGTTACAACGGCAATTGGAAAGTACTGTTCCGCCGCGCTTGCGCAACGACATTTTGAAGCTCAAAGCGCAACTCCTGTTCGATATTGGCAATATTCCCCGGGCCCGGGCATTGTACGATACTATTTTGCTTGAATCAGACAAAGTGTTGTGGGCCCAGTGGGGCAAAGTAAAGTGTCATTATGTGGAAGGTAACTGGTTTGCCTGCAAAGATGCGCTTAGCGAAATGGTTTCCTCTCAACTGGCACGTGACAAAGCTTTCGAATGGCTGGCGGGGTTATGTTTCGAACAGGAAGCTTACTCTCAGGCCGAGTTTTATCTTGACCATATTAAAACCAGTGCACTGAGCGTACCTGCCACACGCCTGAAATCCTTAACCTATCAAAAACAACATCGCATCATTGAAGGTATCGAGCTGCTACAGAAAAAACGTGACGCCAACCAAAGTGCCCGGGACAAGTTTCACGAATTTACTTTCGAGTTAGCTGAGTTTTATTTATCTATCGCCGAACAGCAGCCATTGACCAACCGGATAGAAAGCCTGAGCCAGGCGCGTAAGCTTATCGGGATTGCCGGGCGCACCTTAAGCGACCCACAATCAGTGCAAAAGCGTGACGTATTAATGGCCTATACCGCGCTGCTGAACAATCAGTCAGATAAAGCCGCAGAACTTATGCAAGGAGATAGTACGCTGCAGTTTCAGCGTACCGATGCCGGCACGCTGGTTACCGCAGCAAAAGTATACGGTGGTGTAGGTCAGCCCCAAAAAGCACGCGAAATGCTGGCCCTGGCACATGCTCGTAACCAAACTAATCTTGATTTATCTGATCAGATTACACATCAACAAAGCCTGACATTGACCGAACAAAAAATGGGGCTGGCGGCAGAGCAGGCCTTTGAACTAAATGACACCGGTACGCGCCTGTTTGTGCAACAGCAATACCTGCAAGCGATGTACTATTTCTACCAAGCATATCGCTTGCTTCCTGGTACGGCGGCCTTTGGCCTGAACCTGTTGCAATGTATGGTACAGGCCAATCATCCCGCCTACCGCACTTTTACCGTGGTTGCCTTACTGGAGAACATGAGTGAGGCGGCACTATCAGGGAATAACCAACAGCGCCTTGCCCAGTTACGTCAAAAAGTAGCGGAAAATAAGCACCTGTACGCATCGGCTAAGGTCCTTGATATAGCAGACACAGATACCTCCACTGAGCCCGCCCACCCAGTTAAGACTGATTCAGCCGGGTCAGCAAGCTAGAGGTATCCCAGCGATGTCCCCCGGCCTTTTGTACATCGGCGTAATATTGGTCTACCAATGCCGTCAGGGCCAGTGTCGAACCATTCCGGCGGGCCTCTTCCAGGGCGATAGATAAGTCCTTGCGCATCCAGTCAACCGCAAAGCCAAAATCATACTGATTCGCCAGCATCGTCGTCGCGCGGTTGTCCATTTGCCATGATTGCGCAGCGCCTTTACTGATCACCTGAATCACCTGCTCACAATCCAGGCCGGCCTGCTGCCCAAAATGTAGCGCCTCAGCTAAGCCTTGGACAATACCGGCAATACAAATCTGGTTCATCATTTTAGCCAGCTGACCAGAGCCAGCTGGTCCTAAACGCTGGGCATGGCGGGCATAGCTGTTAATAACGGGTAATACCTTGGCAAAAGCGCTTTCATCCCCCCCTGCCATTACCGTCAGCTGACCATTCTGTGCTCCCGCCTGGCCGCCAGATACCGGCGCATCGATAAACGCAATATTTTGCTGCGCACAGGTTTGCTCCAGTTCCCGCGCCAGCTCAGCAGAGGCGGTAGTATGGTCCACCAGGGTGGCGCCGCTGGGCAGGGTTTGCAGTACCTGGGCGGTAACACTACGCACGTCGTCATCATTGCCTACACACATAAACACGATGTCGGCCTGGGCCACTGCTTCCGCTACGGTGGCGGCAGCGTGCCCGGCATATTCTTCACACCAGGCCTGCGCTTTGGCAGTGGTGCGGTTGTATACTGTGACCGTATAACCGGCATTGGCCAGATGCCCCGCCATTGGATAACCCATCACCCCTAACCCCAGAAAACTTACATTTTGAACCGTCATTGTTCAC
The DNA here is from genome assembly GCF_003429285.1 of Salinimonas sediminis. Lineage (NCBI taxonomy): Bacteria > Pseudomonadati > Pseudomonadota > Gammaproteobacteria > Alteromonadales > Alteromonadaceae > Salinimonas > Salinimonas sediminis. Next base: position 2,049,639 of record NZ_CP031769.1, on the reverse strand, counting down.
CTTTTAGTTGTGTAAACCCCAGTCATTAGGGCGTATGCTAGTCATCTGAACGCTAAAGCATTATTTGCCACTTGCCCGTTCATGCGTTTCATTGACGGCGAGTCGCCATAAGGACAGCAAGTAACCGTGACCACAGTGTATGATTTTTCGGCCCGATTAAACAACACAGAGCAGCATGAGCTGGCGCATTATCACGATAAGGTTCTGCTCATTGTAAATACGGCCAGCCAGTGCGGCTTTACCGGCCAGTATGCGGGGCTGGAGCAGCTTTATCGGCAATATTGTGCCCGCGGTCTGGTGGTACTGGGGTTTCCGTGTAACCAGTTCCGCCAGCAAGAGCCTGGCAGCGATCAACAAATTGCCACCTTTTGCCAAACACATTACGACATCAGTTTTCCGCTGTTTAGCAAAATTGAGGTTAACGGCGCCCATGCCCATCCGCTATTTCGCTACTTAAAACATCAGGCCCCCGGATTATTTGGCACCACTGCGATAAAGTGGAATTTCACCAAGTTTCTGGTAAACCGCCAGGGTCACGCCGTGCAGCGTTTTGGCCCACCGGCTAAACCTGATACGCTTACCCAAGCCATTGAACAATTATTGTAAGGCGTTCGCTTATGCCCGTAAATGTTGCTGTTTTTAGTGCCCAGCCCTACGACGAAGCCTCTTTAACGGCTGCCGCTGCCGACAAATCCGTCGCCCTGACCTTTTTCCCACCAGCGCTTACCCAACAGACCTGTGCTATGGCCAAAGGCTTTTCGGTGGTGTGTGTATTTGTTAATGATACGCTGGATGCCGAGGTAATAAGTACTCTGCATGCATTGGGAGTAAAGCATATTGCGTTACGATGTGCGGGTTACAATAATGTCGACCTGGCGTGCGCCCAGGCACATAATATAGCGGTTTCGCGGGTACCGGCTTATTCCCCGGAAACGGTTGCAGAGCATACCTTAGCGCTGATATTAACGTTAAATCGTAAAACCCATCACGCCTATAACCGGGTTAGAGAAGGTAATTTTTCTCTTAATGGATTACTCGGCTTTACCTTGCATAATAAAACCGTTGGCGTGGTAGGAACAGGCGAAATAGGTCTGGCAGTGGTGCGTATACTGCGGGGTTTTGGGTGTCGGGTGTTATGTTGCGACCCCCAGAAAAACCCAGCGGTCGAGTCACTGGGTGGCGAATATGTATCGGCCGACGTGCTTTTTGATCGCAGTCAGATTATTACCCTCCATTGCCCCTTAACTGAACATACCGCCCACTTTATCGACGCAGATGCTATCGCAAAGATGCAAAAGGGCGTCATGCTTATCAATACCTCGCGGGGCGCTATTGTAGATACCCGTGCGGCCATCGATGGATTAAAGCAAAAGAAAATTGGTGCATTAGGCATAGATGTGTATGAGCAAGAGGCCGGCTTATTCTTCACCGACCGCTCGTTACAGATTATTGATGATGATGTATTTGAACGTTTATTAACCTTCCCCAATGTGCTCATAACCGGCCACCAGGGGTTTTTCACCCAGGAAGCTTTAACTGAGATTGCCAACACCACCATCAACAATATTGAGGATTTTGCCCACCAGCGGGCAACGCAAAAGCGCTTTTTGCTGTCGTAAGCGACGTTTAATCTGCCGGCTTGTCAGGCTTTCGCAACATCAGATGAAAGTACTTGCCCAACCAGCAAAAAGGCGCTTGCTGGCCGTATTGTCGCTCTAAGGCTAACAGTTGGGCAAACACCTCATCATTATCTGGCTTGTGCTGCATATAATCATGAAAACACCGAATTCCGCTTTGCGCCGCAATCTCGAAGCCGGCTTGCGTTACGTGGTGTATCACCTCCCGCGGAGCCAGGGCATTATCCGGGTTTAACCGAACCTGATTTTTTACTTTCATGCCCCGGGCAATGTAATCAAAATTCCCATATACCGCGTTTTGAAACAGCGCTGCATCGCGATTAAAAAAACTGACACTTAGTACACTACCCGGGCGCATCTGCTGGCTCAGACGGGTGAGTGTAGCCAACGGATCGGCTAACCATTCCAGTACAGCATGACATACCACCATGTCGTAATCAGCGAGATTATCAATACTTTGTAAGGTGGCCTGCGCTATCTTCGCCTGGGGATAGTCCACTAATAACTCGCGGGCCAGGGCAAGCACATCTTCAGAAGCATCGGTAAGGGTAACATTGTGCCCCAATGCTAAAAGCGCCCGCGCCATGATACCGGTGCCTCCCCCAAGTTCGATAATATGCTGAGGGCCGCCCTCCAGAAAGGGCTGCATCGCCTCAAGTAACAAAAGGTGGCGGAGCTTACCTTTAGTGGTACCGTAAATATTACGCGCAAATTTATCCGCTATCCCATTAAAGTAGCGATCAGTTTCCTTCATTCAGATAAGCTCATGCAGGGTTGTCGATATCAATAAAGCGTACATCCAAACCAAGTTCACGGGCCAGGTAATCGCCTACCGCTTTGGCCCCGTAGCGTTCAGTGGCATGATGTCCGCACGCAAAGTAATGAATGTCTTGCTCGCGGGCACTGTGAATAGTCTGTTCAGACACTTCGCCACTGATAAAAGCATCCATACCCGCAGCAGCCGCCTGATCAATAAAGCCTTGCCCGCCCCCACTGCACCAAGCTACATGTTGAATAAGTTTGTTGCTATCGCCTTCTACCAGCGGGGTACGGCCCAGTACCTGCGAAATTTTTTCCGTTAACGCTTGCTGGGTCACGGGCTCGGCTAAAGTTGCTTTAAATACAATCCCGTTGGGGGCGATATCTGTCAATGGTTGGCTGTTAACCAGGCCCAATAACGAACCCAGTTGCGCATTATTGCCTAGTTCGGGGTGGATATCGATGGGCAGGTGATAGGCATACAGATTAATGTCGTTGGTTAACAATGCTTTAAGACGCCGCTGCTTCATACCAGTGACGACCGCGGGCTCCCCCTTCCAAAAATAGCCATGATGAACCAGGATGGCATCTGCCTGATGCTCTATGGCGGCATCAATAAGTCGCTGAGAAGCAGTAACACCGGTAACAATAGTCTTAATTCTTAGCTTGCCTTCCACTTGCAAACCATTTGGACAGTAATCTTTCACCTCATTAGGTTTAAGCAGGTTATCCAGTACATTTAATAGTTCCAGACGAGATATCATATTAGCAGGCACCCATTACGTAACATAAAAATGATGGGGCAAAGTCTATCACCAACCGGTAAAAATACCGATAGCGAGATACCCTACGAGGCCTACCAAGCCACGCAATTAAGGCTCGGCCTGTTTAGATACAGGCAAGGGGCAGTACTAGAAGACATACTTACAAGGGGTGGAGAGTAAGGATAGCTAGAAGGTATGGCTAGGGGGTACGACCAGAAGAGATAGCCGGGAAATATACCGGTAGCCGCCACTTTGTTAGCTGAACGGAGACAGCGCTTTGATAAGTCTATGGCGAAGGCGCCACCGTATGACGACCCTCGGATAAACCCTTCGCACACTGTTTGATAAATAACAGCTGATCAGGGTTAAACACAACGTTATCTGCCATTTTTCATTATGGCGCTTGACCAAACCTGACAGGCAACTTAGTACGTGAAGCACATATTTAAACCTTCCCTGGAAAATGCGAAAAGTGTTCTATCCTGTTTCTCTGCTAAGGGGCCTGATTAGCATGTATAAAGAATGTACTGAATCCGGACACAGGGTGGTGGTAACCGTCGCTTCTAATGCATACTGTATTTCATACTATAAATCCGTGTATGTGAGCTGCTGCTAGTCGACTTGGTACTGGCATTGTGCTGCCTCACTGCCATGGCGTTATCGATTTCTCAGGCTGAATAAAATTCGCTGATGTCCCTCATTAACCGGATATCTATGCCAAAGCTGTGAGGTCAGCTATCGGCACTGGCAAGAGGCCAAAAGTCTCTTCTATCGCGCCCTGGCATACTGGCCGTTTGTTCCGATTAAACATATTTAACCCTGCAGCCCCCCACTTATGGCCTTTCGGGATAATCTTGCCCGGGAAAATTGCAGTAACAATAATGTCAGCGTTTTTATCAACAGCGTTTACTCAATCAAGCCTAACTCCATGCGTTCTGTCATTGAGTTGCACTGAGCATGGTACAACTTCGGCTCTGGGAGTCTGGCAAACCCTTCACATTAACCAAATAACTACTTTGGGGAAATCATGATCGACACGCTTAATATTATTGCGATAGTGCTTACCATCGCCCTTGGACTGGTAGGGTTCCTCGCTCCGGACTTTACCATGAATAAACTTGCTCTCAAACCAGACGGAAGCAATATGGGCTATACCGAAATCCGGGCGGCAAACGGCGCTTTATTTGTGGGTGCCGGGCTGGGGGCATTATTTTTATCTATCCCCGCAGCCTTTGCAATGGTCGGTTTTCTCTATGCAGGCGCCGCAGTTGGCCGAATCACCGGAATTCTGTTAAACGACGCCGGCTCGAAAAAAAGTTGGGGGTATTTCATTGTAGAAGCCTGCCTGGCGATTTACCTGCTGGCAGCAAATCTATAAATACTAAATTTAACTCAACTCTTTGATTAATAGAAGGTCATATGAAATCAATCATCATTACAGGTGCATCTTCAGGACTCGGTGAAGCTATATCCATCAGGTTTGCGCGAGAAGGATGGTTAGTGTTTGCCGGCGTTCGCAGCGAGGATGATGCCAAAAACCTTGCTGAAAAAGAACCTCAGATACAGCCTATTTTTCTGGATGTATCAAAGCCGGAGCAAATCAAGAAAGCGGTAGACCAGGTCGTTGAAAAACTAGCAGGACAAACACTCGGCGGGCTCGTAAACAATGCAGGCATTGCCAAACTCGGCCCCCTGGCATTGCAGGATATCGACGAATTTATTCAGCATTTTGAAGTGAATGCTTTTGGCGGACTGCGAATGGCTCAGGCCTTTCTACCCCTTTTGGGCACGGATAAAACCCTTAACGGCGATCCCGGGCGCATTATCAACATAACCAGTCTCGGCGGCGAACTGCCCTCCCCGTTTCTGGGCGCTTACACTGCCAGTAAACACGCTATGGAAAGCATCACAGACAGTTTGCGTCGCGAGTTGATGGTATACGGCATAGATTCAATCTCGATTGGGCCGGGCAGTGTTAAAACGCCTATCTGGAAGAAAGCAAAAGAAGCAAATGCTGCCGAGCAATATAAAGATAGTGCGTGGAAAGACTCAATTAAAAACTTTCTGGACGTGATGATAGAAGGAGCAGAAGACGGACTCGAGACTGAAGATATCGCCGATGTCGTTTATGAGGCCATGACCGCTGACAAACCTAAAGCACGCTATGCGCCGGTACCGAACAAATTCGTCAACTATACCCTGCCCACTATGCTGCCAGAGCGTCTGGTTGACGAGATATTTGCGAAGAAATTTGATATTAAAGAAAACGACTAGCAAATGTATAACAACACACTTTGCGGTGTGCAGACTTAAACGCCTGGCAATTAGCAGAACAGCTGGCATAGAAAATTCGCAAGGATTTCTCTGTATTAATGGCAAGTACCGTCAAAGAAATCAATGTACCGTCAAGGAAATTAAGGCAAGAGGCCTATAATCATTGGGATACGGTCAGGCAGGCCAAAACGTATAGCACATGCAGCATTGGCAAACGGGTAACCTGTCACATAGCATTGAGAAATGTGCTATCCGGACACGGCGAAAAGCGACCAGAAAAAAGCGTGAGCGAAACAGCTCGTGTGCCAGGTTAGTGATTTTTGCCGCCTCATCGCCCCACTATAATAGCCCTTATGTTAAAAGATCGATTTACCATTAGTTTAGGGTCCCCACCTGGTGTAATACGCGGATCATATCTAGCGCGGTCTCTGCGCCAACTTTCTAAATCGGGTACCCGATACTATAAATATGGTGTAGGTTTGGCCGCGTGACATGATAGCTAGTACCAGTCACGAGATTTGCTTGCCTTCAGCCAAGATGCTCCCCGTCTGCTAAAGATGCTCGATAGTATCGACGCACGGTACGGCTGACATACGCGGCAGCTTGCCAGCCGCGGTATAGAACAAAGGTTCGATATGAAACAAGAGTTTCTATTAACACGCGCAATGATATGGCGTGATATAGCGCGGGTCATGTGTTGCAGACTATATAGAATTGGTGGGTCCGCTATGTACCTTGAGTTCAATTGGTGAGTGCAACGCTATCCTTATTAAAGGAGGAATGTTGCCATGAAACAAAGAAAACGTATCTATTACTCACCAGAACAGAAAGCACTTATTTGGGACAGGTATAAGCGAGGTGATTCGCTGCATGATATCGCTAGAATGTTTGACCGCTTTCACTCTTCTATTATGCCAACCATTTATCAAACTGGTGGGTATCGGCCACCAGAACGAAAAAGACATCTACAGTCTCTTTCGCTTGATGAAAGAGAAGAAATATCACGATGCTTAGTCGGTAAACAATCCATTCGAGAAATTGCCAGACGTTTGTCTAGAGCGCCATCTACAATTAGCCGTGAAGTAAAAAGAAATGGTGGGCTGAAGCACTACCGTGCCGTAAGAGCTGAACAACGAGCATGGGACGAAGCATTGAGACCTAAGCCATGTAAGTTAATTGACTCTCCAGATTTATGTAAGCTGATAGCCGTTAAGCTTAAAAGGGCATGGTCACCACAACAAATTGCAGGTTGGTTAAAGCGACAATACCCCAATAATCAGGAAATGTACGTGTCTCACGAAACCATCTATAAAACACTCTTCATTCAGACGCGAAGCGCTCTAAAGAAAGAACTGCAAAAGTGTTTGCGGTCAAAAAGAGTGGTTCGCAAGTCGCGTCAATCTTCACTGAAAAGGTTAGGTCTAGGAAAAATTCCTGACGCCGTTTCTATTAGTGAGCGACCTGCATCAGTTGAAGATAGAGCGATACCTGGTCACTGGGAAGGCGACCTTATATGTGGTTCTAACAACAGTTACATAGCGACACTAGTAGAGAGGCACTCTCGATTCGTAATGCTGGCAAAAGTGGATGATAGTAAAACGTCGACCGTGATTGCTGCACTTATTAAGCACGCTCAAAAGCTACCTAAGGAACTATATAAATCTCTAACTTGGGACAGGGGGAGAGAAATTAAAGACCACAAACAGTTCACTCTAGCCACTGATATAAAAGTCTATCTTTGTGATCCTTACTCACCGTGGCAACGTGGTTCCAATGAAAACACCAATCGATTACTACGGCAGTATTTTCCAAAAAGTACCGACTTATCAGTACACAGCCAACAAAAACTTAGCAGCGTAGCGAGACAACTTAACGAAAGACCAAGAAAAACGTTAGACTATGAAACACCAGCACAGAAATTTAACCGATGTGTTGCGCCCATCGATTGAACTCAAGACGTAAAGCGGCCGTTGGAAAGTATTCGACTCAGCTACAACTAAGAGCAATTTGCAGATGGTAAAAGAAGTTATATTATGAAGCGGGTTATGTCCTATAACACGCTTTGGCAAATATGTTAAAAAAGCAAAACATGGCAATGGAAATTCTAATGATGTTAAAACGTTGGCTAATCTTGGGCTGAATTCGATATGGAGGGCAAGTTTTGGATATGAAAAGAGGGATTATAGTCGGTCAGCCATTTTGGATTCATAACAATCAACGGCATACTAGATACTTACACGGAAGTGAATTGAGAAAGTATTTATTGTTTTGGGATGAGATCGTTTATCCAGACGGCCCCATGTTAGAAAAAACTATCAACAATCCTGAGCTACAATACCTTGAGAGTGTAGGTGTTTTACAGCGTCATGAACTTATTGATAAAACAATCAACATTAACTTGTCGCGCTTTAGGACTGTTAATGGCAAGAGGCAATCTATTGACGGCATAGATCATCTTTTCTCTGTTCATGCTCAGCTAGAAGCCTATAAAATTTATAGTGAGCGTGAACCCGGAGCTTGGAGTCTTGCTAAAGCTGGATATTTTCACCAAAAAGCTGACCCAAGAATGGGAAGTGCTCTAGATATTGAGCTTTTGAATATGATACCAATTCCTCAGCGACAAGTCCCATTTGATGATATTTTAAATTTTAAAAAGCATCGCAGAGATGAACTGCTTGCGTTCAGATGCTTTCTTGATTCTATATATGACAATATTATTACTTCCGGTGACATTCCGCGCGCTAAAAACGCTGAAATGGCTAGGCTAGAATTAGCTCTTCTCGATCTAGCTAGAACACTGAGAGAATCTAAAATTGAGTATGTTTGCAAAAGTTTAAAAGCGAAAATATCACGAGCTGAATTTTTGGGAGTAGCCGGCTTAGGCTATGGCCTAAGCCAACCTATCTTGGGTTCTTTTAATATGAACCCTATAGTCGCGGGAACGATAATGTCAGGTATAGTATTTCTAGGGTCGAGAGCAGTCTTTCCATCTATTCCGAACATCCCGAAGCCTCTTACTTATATTGCTAGTATAAATGAGTATTCTGTATGAATATTAGAGTGCTAATTGTAGCTGAACACAAATTACTAGCGAAACATTAAATTCCACCTTTGATGTGCGAGGTATGTCTACTACTAACACAAAGTTATTGAGTAAGAATTGAATTTCGTATGTCCGCTCATTGTCTAAAGCGGCAGTTCAAGCTATTGCTGTGAAATATCAGATATAGTAAGTCAAAATCCCAAACTGTCCGACCGTTTACGAGTCAGTACCGCTAATCATTAACCAGTAAACTTTAGAAAAAAGCTTCCCTCTGCCAGCTAATGGCGGCTCATGTCGGTAACAGCCAGTTCTTTGCAATAATTTAGACATACCAGAGGATTTATTTTAAGGCAGAAATAAGCAGCACAAAGCATCAGAAAAAAGCCTGATACCGATGTTAACTCTTAAGGCTTACCCGGGTAAAGGCGCGCCGCCGATACCATTTGCGACAAATGGTACCAAGTGAGAAATAACATCCACTACCTCTACCCGCTGGTTGAAATCCGCTTGGGCGATTTCGGTAAGGGCCTGACACGACGCCATTGAAAACACAAAACTACCCATTGCAAAATGTAACCGCCAAAACAGTTCACTGTCATCAATATGCGGTAGGCGGCGATGAATTTGCTCAAGCAGACGGTGCACGGTAGCGCCGTAATCATGCATGATAAAACGTCGCAGATGGCCCTGCGTTTCGGTATAACCGCGCCCCAACAGGACGACAAAGCGTTCCGTCCCACCCGGTTTTACCTGTCGCAGCGCCAGCATGGGTGGAATCATGGCATTAAATAAAGCGCCGATACCTGGTTGTCCGGTCTGCAAGGGCAATGTTGCAAAGGCCTTGTCTAATTCGGGCATCAATACATCAAAATAGCGTTTTAATACCGCCTGAATTAAGTTTTTCTTACTACCAAAATGATAGTTAACGGAGGCTAAATTAACCCCCGCCCTGGCCGTGATATTGCGCATAGATGTCTGGGTGAAGCCCTGTTCCGCGAACAGCGCTTCGGCAGCATCTACAATACGTATTTTGGTTGTTTGAGCCATGGTCGTTGCTTAGTGGAACCAACTGCGCGACTCACTCCACATACGCATTAATGAACGCTGGGCGACTTTGGCAAAAGACATCCCTAACTTTTCAGCTACGTTCTTTTTGTGCGCATATTTCACGCTATAGATTTGCTTATCAGGATGGGCTGACAAGATGTAATCATCTGAGGTCATGATTTCATCTACTAAGCCCAGTTCTTTTGCTTTAATACCCGGCCAGAATTCGCCCGTGGCCACTTTTTCAATATCCATTTCGCTGCGCTGCTCATGAACCCAATCTTTGAACAAAGTGTGAATTTCTTCAATTTCCTGTTGGAACTTCTCGCGTCCTTCGTCGGTATTTTCACCGAACACGGTAAGTGTGCGCTTATACGCTCCGGCCGTGTGCTGCTCAAACTCCACGTCATTTTTCTTCAACACTTTGTTGAAGTTAGGAAGCTGTGCCAATACACCGATAGAACCGATATAAGCAAAACGAGAAGCCATAAGGTGGTCCGCCACACAAGCCATCATATAGCCACCACTAGCGGCCACTTTATCAACGGCTACGGTCAGCTTTATGCCGGCATCTTTTACCCGCTGTAATTGTGATGCTGCCAGGCCGTAGCCATGGACTACCCCACCGCCGCTTTCCAGCCGAACTAAAATCTCATCAGCCTTTTCAGCAACACATAAGATAGCAGTGACTTCTTCACGTAAACGTTCAACTTCATGTGCATCCATAGAGCCTTTAAAGTCAATCACATATAAGCGGGGCTTAGCGTGATCCTGTTTATCCTGACTTTTTGCTTCTTTTTTCTGCTGCTTGGCAAGCTTTTTCATACTCGCTTTATCAAGTAGAACTGAACGCGCATAATGGGTTATATCTTTTAATTGTTCGGATAGCGATACAATTTCCAGATGCCCTTTACCCGGTTTTTGTTTGCTGGCTGCACCCACAATGGCAGCAATAATGATGACAATGGCCACAACCAAAGTTACTGCCTTTGCCAAAAACAGCCCGTATTCGTACAAAAACTCCAAATTTCTCTCCTGATGCTATCCAAAGATAGTGCTATTCAAATTGAGGTTGACGCAAGTTTACCAGCGTTAAACAGGACTTACGACAGGCACGTTTTATCAAATCCATAAAAAAGGCCAGCACAATGGCTGGCCTCAATGAATATTGATGGTTAATTCGCCACCACATCCGGATTGCTAATCACAATAGTACTACCTTGCGTAGCGATAAACGTGGCTACCTCGGTTTGCATTTCTTTGGTTACCGCAGGGTTGGCAGTGGGCAGAAGGCTTGAACCATGCGCGCCAGCGGTAAACTGGACCTGGCCCGAAACCGGATCGCCGGTGACGGTGCTGCTAACCTGCTGCAAGCCCAATAGCGTTGCTAGCGGCTGCTGTCCTGCCAATGGCAATGCGGTGGTGACCGGAATAACCTGATCAGGCTTATTCTCATCACTACCATCGCCCACCACACTCATCATATGTACCGGCGTATTTTGCGCCAGAGTAGACGCATAATTATTCGGGTCGCCGGCATCCAATACCGCTTGTGCAGCGAAGGCAAATTCGCCTAAGGTGGCCTGTACCTGGGCTGCTTGCTCGGCGCTCAAGGCTTGTTCAAACTGCGCAACTGCGGTGACCAGTTGTTCACGTGTGACGTCTATCGAACCATAAAGCTGGGTTAATAGCGCTTTAAATTCCTCTGATGACTCGGTAAGCAGTAAACCTTTAATCAACGGCCCGAATGAGGGCGATTCAATCAGAAACTGCGCCACGCCACCGCCTGGCGATTCAAGCGAGGCCGCATTAACACTGAACATACCGTCCAACACGGCCAACTCATCCCCCAATGAAGTATTCGCAATTGCCGCAAAGTTACCGCTGGTGATAGCCCCTAAAGAAACACCCATTACCGAAACGCGTCCCAGATTCAGCTTTACAGCGCTCTCAGCGGTGTTATCTATCAACCTATTTAAGCCTAAGCGAACGCCCAGTAAATCGGCTACGCTCTGACGCAAATTATCGCGCGCCGTAGGTAGGCTGCCCAGGTTCATATAATGGGTTGGGCTGACCGATGTGGCATTGATATCATCGGTACCGTCGCTATCTAAATCGAACCCACGGCTACCATGTAGCGGCTGATCGATAGCCACCGTAGCGATACCGGCCAGCGACAAGGCGCCGGTAATCGCCAGCATATCTTCTTTTTTGCTGGTGATGCCGTGGTATAAAATTACCACAGGCCAGCCTTCGGCGGGCGTAGTCAGCGGTATACCCAGTGCGCCTGCTACCTGCGGGTCGGGTAAGGTTACCTGTACATCCAGCGCCTGTAGTGCCGTGGCCTGGGGTACCGGGTTGTAGCGCGTAATATGACGGGCGCTATCAAGCATCTGCTCGTCTACCCGTAAGTCAGCTAAACCGATTTGTTGACACAGGGCGTTGTTGGGCCCCGGTTGGGCTGCGGCCAAAACCTCATCACCGGCGCCAGCGATGACAATACCGCTGTCACAGGCGGCATGCCAAAAGCCGGTTACCGGAGCCATAGGGTTTTCAGCACTGGGGAGTGGTAAATAGTACGGTAGGCTAATACTACCTTCATAACGCTGAGCGGCGCAAAACGGCCCAACCTGAGTCAGTAAACCATTGGCAGCAGCCTGAGCAGCGGTGTTTAGCTCGCCCCACTCGTCAGCCAGGGCGCCAGTTACGGTATTAATCAGTCCGTCACAGCTTTGCAGACGACTAAAGTCAGTCGCATCAAGCTCTGCTGAGACTTGCAGTATAGTAGCGGATAGTACTTCGTCACTTACCAGGTTCAACGCTTCCATCGCAGTAGGGGCTGCTGCCGGGTCATCGACCGATATAGCGGGTAGTGACTCTGCGGCATCAGGATCGCCGCCAGCCACGCGCGCTGCATAAGTGGCTACCGACAGTTTTTTAAGTGACTGTAAGGCGTTATCCACTGATTGGGTGGTAAAGGTTGCTACATAGGTTAATTCGTCTCGCGAGAAACCGGCCGACTCCAGCGGCGTAATAAAGCTGTTCACCAGCCCTTGCAGCTGCAACTGATCATCTGTGCTTAACGGGTTCACGTTAATATCCTGGCGAACCAGATCCCAAGTGGTAGAGCCCTGTACGGCTTTACCACTACTGTCTTTCAGGCCGGTAGTCATCACCAGCATATAGCCGCTGGCTGGCTTAAGCGGTTTAAGCGGTACCACTGAAATAGTATCTGCATCTACCAGACTAAGTACATAATCTTCGCCATAGGTGAGTGCATCCCCCACTTTACAGCCAGCTGAAGGGGTGGTGATCGCGGCGCAATCGGCATCACTTTGGTCCAGCCCCAACGTGGCTTCATATAAAAACACGCCGGCTGCAAGCGAACTCTCGTCTAACGACACGCCAGCGGGAGTAACAACATCAATAACAAAAGGATGCTGAGTGGACCAACCATCAAGAACATTTAATGCATTTACCGGGTCGCTGTAATCGCTGGGATCATCAACAGGAATATTCAGGGTGTAATCAAAAAAACCATCATCGCCGGGTAACATCAGTAAATCGTTTGGTGTGTTCAGATCGCCAGCTGCCGGGTCGAATACGATACGGGATAATGGCGTCTGGGTGGGGGTTTCGGCCTGGATGTCGTCTATGCTATCCCCAGAGCCACCACAACCTGCTAGCCCCAGTGCTATGGCAACACTGGAACTGATAAGTAGTTTTCTCATGATTTCTCCCTAAATTTCATTGTTTTTATGGTCTGTTTAAAACCCACGTTACCTGACATTCCTGTCTTTAAAGAGCCGGTCACCCCAGGGCCTACAAAATAGATTTCAAACAAGTAAGACCAGTTTGTTATAGCGCAATCTTATTGAGATTGCAGCAACTTTGCAAAATTTTGTTAACTTTTTATTTTCTTTTGGCGGCTCCTATGTGGTGTTTCGCATTCATTCGTTTACAAGTGCTGCCAGCTTTGTATGATTAGCGGCAATTTTTATGGCAAGGTGTCTATAGCAAACATAGACCACAAATAATGCAGAGGCGAAAATGAACGACTACCGGGCCCCGGCAACACTTCTTGAAGACAAAATCATTCTGGTTACCGGTGCAGGAGACGGGATCGGCGCTGAAGCTGCCCGCACTTATGCTGCCCATGGCGCCACGGTCATATTACTGGGCCGCACAGTCAGTAAACTGGAAGCGGTGTATGACGACATTGTGGCTGCGGGTCATCCACAACCGGCCATTATCCCGATGGATTTAAAAGGCGCCACGGCGAGTAATTACGCTGACATGGCAGAAACCATTGAAGATAAGTTCGGCCGGCTTGACGGGGTATTGCATAACGCTTCGGTACTAGGCCAGCTAAGCGCTTTTGTCGATATTCCCGAACAGGAATGGCTGGATGTAATGCATATCAATGTTAACGGGACGGCGTTGATGACGCAAAAGCTGATCCCCGTATTACGCCTGGCACCGGCTGCTTCGGTGGTATTCACCACCTCCAGTGTTGGCCGTAAAGGGCGCGCGTTTTGGGGTACCTATGCGGTGTCTAAATTCGCGACTGAGGGATTGATGCAGGTATTGGCCAGTGAATTTGAAAACCGTAGTATTCGGTTCAACTGTATTAATCCAGGCGGTACCCGGACCGCGATGAGAGCCAGCGCGTTTCCGGCTGAAGATCCACAGACATTAAAAACGCCGACGCAAATTATGCCATTGTATTTGTATTTAATGGGCTATGACAGCGAAGGAGTAAACGGGCAGTCGTTAGATTGCCAGCCAAAATAACCCGCTAATTTTCGTCTTCTTGCCGGCGCCAATGCTAAAAAGGCTACCTATACAGGTAGCCTTTATCCACGCCAGCCAAACATGTGGGTCTAGCTATACTATCGGGTTAGCAGTTAGCCTGGCGCATGTTCAATTTTAGCCCAGGTATCACGTAAACCCACCGTCTGGTTGAAAACCAGTTGTTCGGCCTGGCTATCCGGGTCGCAACAAAAATACCCCGTGCGTTCAAACTGCCACGCGCCAGATTCAGGGGTGGCACCGCGTAAGCCTGCTTCTACGTAGCCATGTTTAACGGTAAGTGATTCCGGGTTTATTGCTTCAACAAAGTCATCCTGGGCAGCCGGATTGGGCACGGTAAATAACCGATCGTACAATCTAAATTGCGCAGGTACCGCCGTGGCAGCATCCACCCAATGAATTACGCCCTTAACCTTTCTACCGTCGGCAGGATCTTTGCCCAGGGTATCGACATCATAGGTGCAATAAATCGTTTTAATATTACCATCGCTGTCTTTATCAACCCGCTCGGCTTTAATAACGTAGGCATTGCGCAACCGTACTTCTTTACCCAACACTAGCCGCTTGAACTTTTTATTCGCTTCTTCGCGAAAATCTTCCGCTTCGATATACACTTCGCGGCTAAAGGTAATGCTACGGGTGCCCATCGTCTCATCATTAGGATGTAACGGCGCGTCGATTGTCTGACTCTCGCTGGCGGCCATATTTTCAATAATGACTTTAACCGGCTCAAGCACAGCCATGGCGCGCGGGGCATTAACATTCAGGTCATCGCGAATACACGACTCCAGCATCCCCATTTCCACCATGTTATCCATTTTGGTCACGCCAATGCGCTTACAAAATTCACGGATCGAGCCAGCGGTATAACCACGTCGACGCAAACCGGCAATGGTTGGCATACGCGGGTCATCCCAGCCAGATACGTGTTGCTCGTCTACCAGCTGAATTAACCGGCGCTTACTCAACACGGTATATTCCAGGTTTAAACGAGAAAATTCATACTGACGAGGCGTACAGTCGATAGTGATATTATCGATAACCCAGTCGTACAGACGGCGGTTATCCTGAAACTCCAGGGTACACAGCGAATGCGTAATCCCTTCCAGAGCATCAGATATACAGTGGGTAAAATCGTACATGGGATACACACACCACTTATCACCCGTTTGGTGATGGTGGGCAAATTTAACCCGGTAAATAATGGGATCGCGCATGCACATGAATGGCGAAGCCATATCGATTTTCGCGCGCAAGCTGCACTGCCCTTCCGCGTACTCGCCAGCCGTCATTTTAGCAAATTCACGACGGTTGGTTGCTACATCAGTATCCCGATAAGCACTGTTGCGGCCTGGCTCGGTTAACGTGCCACGTAATGCTCGCACTTCTTCATGAGAAGAAAAATCAACATAGGCTAAGCCTTTGTCGATAAGTTCATTAGCATAAGCATGCAACTGGTCAAAATAATTCGAGGAATAGCAGGGTTCACCCTCCCATTCAAAGCCCAGCCAACGTACGTCATGGGAAATACTGTTGACGAAGGAGATGTCTTCTTTCTCTGGGTTGGTATCATCAAAGCGTAAGTTACAGGCACCCTGATAGTCTTGCGCAATACCAAAATTAAGACAAATAGACTTAGCATGACCAATGTGCAGATAGCCATTCGGCTCGGGCGGAAAACGCGTTTTCACCTGCTGGTGTAATCCAGCCGCCAAATCTTTTTCGATAATCTGCCGGATAAAGTTGGTCGGACGATTTTCAGTCTCCGCCATTCGCGCATTCCCCTTTAATAAACTAATTAAAATTACTGTGTTGGGGAGTATAACATCGGGCGTGTGGCGGGCGATATTTTTTCGTAGGCTCCCGGTTTAATTGGTTAAATAAACGCCGATAGCGTATTTACCCCACAGATTTAACGGGCTGACATTTTTACTTTTATGTTAAAGTGGGGGCGTTTGGTGGCACGCCACCGGTTTATTCGTAAGTAGTGATCATGAAAGAAAAAGCCACCTCGTTTGATATTGCCCACCGGGCTGGAGTGTCTCAGTCTACGGTGTCACGCGCCTTAAATAATAGTCCACTGGTCAGTCAGCAAACCCGCGACCGCGTGGTGCAGATTGCCCGCGAACTCAATTATAAGGTTGATAAGAACGCCAGTAACCTGCGCAAGCAAAAAAGTAACACCCTCGCGCTATTGCTGTTTGAAGATCCGACCACCGATGATTCGCTTATCAACCCGTTCTTTTTATCAATGTTAGGCAGCATCACCCGGGCCAGTGCCAATGCCGGCTATGATCTTCTGGTGTCGTTTCAGAATATGGCGGATGATTGGCACGCTGAATTTGAGGACTCCAATAAAGCCGACGGGATTATTTTGTTGGGTTATGGTGATTATCGCTCGTATCGTTCAAAATTAGCTCGCCTCGAAGAGCAAGGCACGCATTTTGTGCGTTGGGGCGCGCAGGATAAAGACCAGCCCGGCGTTAATATCGGGTGCGACAACTATCAAGGTGGCTTTCAGATTACCCGGCATTTAATTGCACAAGGCTATCAGAATATTGCGTTTGTAGGGGAATGCGGCGAACAGGCACCTGAATTTAAAGCACGTTATCAGGGCTACCGGGATGCGTTAAATACACATCATCTGCTTCCCGCCACCCCGTTGCAGTACGACGCCTTTTCCACAGAAGATTCCGGCTACGCGGCTATGCAGCATGTGCTTAATAGCCCCACGTTACCGAGGGCGGTAGTGTGCGCCTCGGATTTGATTGCTATTGGCGCGCTGGATGCTATCCATGAAGCTAAGTTAAAAGTGCCGGAAGATATTGCTATTGTGGGTTACGACAATATACCCGTTTCCGGTTATACCTCGCCTGGGTTGACCACGGTAAGGCAAAATACCACCCGGGCCGGGGAGTTGTTGGTAACCACCTTGATTAATGCTATCAACAAGCAACAGGTATATGATTACCTGATGCCTGCTGAGTTAATCATCAGGCGCTCGTGCGGCGCCAAGGAAAGTGATTGAAATCGCGGGTATAGGTTACTGGCGGGCTAGCTGGTCACGAATTTTTTCCAGTAACGCTGGGTGATTAATCGCCCCTTCCCTTACCCACACCTGAACACTGTTGGCCGCGACCTCGGTGTTCAGGGAAGCCCCCGTTTGCACTGTCATTTGCTGGCCTGATAACTGCTCCTTCCATTCCCCTGACTGCAACATCTCTGCTACCGCAAAATCGGCAGGGGTGGTTCCTTTATTCAATAGTACCAAGGCAGTTTGGGCAGCCGTGTCATCTTCTACTACACGATAAAATGCCGCCTTGTCACCGGCCAGCTCGATATTCACCTGCAGCCCGCGTTGCAAGGCCGGAGTACTTTGCCGAACATGGGCAATATTCTTTAATGCTTTATAGATAACGTGCGCGGGCGCCTTATCGATATTCTCCTGGCCAAGATAATTGCGATTGCCAGCATGCTCTGCGGTGCCTCGCATAAAGCCAATTTCTGAGCCTTGATAAATAACCGGTATGCCGCGCACCGTAAATAACCAGTTGTGGGCGTTAATAAAGCCATTATCGTCGGCATCCATCCGGGCCATATCGTGGTTATCATAGAAGGTGGTAAGTTCATATGGGTTATTGTACGGCCCGTGGGTCAGATACAGCACCTCTTCGAGCGCAGCAAAGTCACTGTTTGCCTGGGTAAATACCTCAACCATCGCCTTTTGCATAGGAAAATCCAGTACGCTCATGCCCCCGTTTTTAGGCAACGTATGCTGGGCGATAAAATTTGCATCATATACAAAGCTTTCGCCGAACATAAAAAAGTCTGGATGCTGGGCCCGTACCCGATCGGCCATTTCACGCCAGAAACCATGCGAAACATGGCGGATGGTATCGATACGAAACGCATCGGCGCCCTGCTCTATCCAGTACAGGTAGGCATTAATCAAGTAGTCCTGTACCTGCGGATTGGTTTCATTCAAATTAGACAGCTGCATTAAATCCGGATACGGATGAAAAAAGGATTGCAATGGCTGGCTGACATCTAGCTCAGTTGGCGGTAAATTTTTATGATCGGCAACCAGTTTGCCCTGCGCATCATACAGCTCTCCATAACCGGGCTGATCGTGCGGCATTGTAAAGCTGGGTGAGCCATGATTCGCCACAATATCAAACACCGTTTTCAAGCCATGTTGCTGGCGCATTGCGGTAGTGTAATCTTTAAACGATAAATCAGCACTTATAAGGTGCTCGTCTGCCTTATAGAAGTTGGTTGCCCAGTACCCGTGATAGCCGGTTTTGCCCCCGTCTTTAAATGCATCGCCATAGGTAATGGGTTCGCCACCGGTAAAAGCTTCGTCTGGGTTATCCAGAATCGGGGTTAGCCACACCGCGGTAAACCCTAATTCGCTGATATAATCAGCATTGTTGAGTACGCCTTGCAGGTCGCCACCCATATACCCAACATTGGCAAATTTGCCATCTGGGCCATCTAACTGTAACCGCCAGGTGGGGTTATCGCCGCCCTGATCTTGCTGGTTATTGGACGGGTCGCCATCGACAAACCGGTCCGTTACCACAAAGTAGATTGCTTCACTGGCAAACGGGTTGTCCGTGCCATAAATTGGCGTACCGGTCGAGCCCAAGCGCTGTTGGGCGGCGGTTTGTTCAACCTGCGAGCCGGCCATTTGAGTGGTGCTGGAACACGCTGATAATGCCGTTATTGCCGCGCCTACAGCAAGTGCAGTTAAGCGCTTTTGATAGTGATACATGAGTCAATCCTGTTAATTACTCGTTTGAACCGGGTCGGCTTCCTTTACAAAAAAGACCGATATTGCAGCCAAAAGCATCGAAACGCCTGCCACTACAATGATGTATTTGGCTTCATTATCGAACACATAGGACAAAACAAAGCCGGAGCACAAGCCCGCCACAATTTGCGGCACCGCTACCGTAAAATTAAAAATGCCCATATAGACGCCGGTTTGCTGCGCCGGCAGGGCTCCGGCTAGCATGGCATAAGGCATAGCAAGAATGGCTGCCCAGGCAATACCTATCCCAACCATTGGCACCAGTAGTTTTACCGCCCCCAAGGGCACGTCCACCTGGGTAATCAGTAAATTCACGTTCACGATAGTGAGATCCTGAAACACTAAAAAGCTGATATACCCGACGCCACCCGCCAGCAGCGACATGGAATATACAAATTTGCGCCCAAAGCGGTCAGCTAACCGCGCCAGAAATACCGAGAATACCGCCGCAAAAACCGAATAGGCGGCAAATAGGATCCCAACCCAGTCACCGGCTGCACCTTTAGCCATGACAATGGTTTCCGGAATCATAGGTACCGTGGCGATAAAAGCAGGATCGAACCACTTTTTATCGACGTTCCAGATATGCTGGGTAATCGCCGGGGTGGTGTATACCCACATAATGTACAAGGCAAACCAGGAGAAGAACTGCACCACTGCCAGTTGTTTCATGGTGTCAGGCATATTCACTACTAACCGGCCAAAATTACCCAGGCGGGTAGTCATACTTTGTTTTGGCGCGGGTGCCTGCTCAACTTCAATGCCTTTATAGCGATGATAATCCGCCGGGGCGTACTCTTTTGTACGGACCACTGTCCAGATAACCGTGCCCAGTAATACGGTGGCACCAAGATAGAACGCCCAGGTAACGGATGGCGCGACTTCGCCCATTTGAGCGGTATTTTCAAGGCCCACTACATTGGTCAACACAAAGGGCAGAATGGAACCAATTACCGCGCCAATATTTATCAGCAATGACTGCACAGAATAGCCGACGTTACGCTGCCCGGGAGGCACCATATCTGAAACCAGTGAGCGAAATGGCTGGAAACATACATTAAACGAAGCATCCATCAGCGCTAGCATTACTGCGCCAAAAATCATTGGTGCCATAAAGGTCACAAATAGGGGGGCATTCGGCATTAGCAACATGCCTATCGCTGCTGCTATTGCCCCAACCAGGATGAAAGGACGGCGGCGGCCCAGCCGGTTCCAGGTGCGGTCAGATGCCGCCCCAACCAATGGCTGGATTAATAGCCCCATAATGGGGGCTACCAACCAGAACAGTGAAAGAGAATGAAGATCTGCGCCTAAATCCGAGAGTATTCGTGACACATTCGCGTTTTGCAGGGCAAAACCGAATTGTACACCGAGGAAGCCAAAGCTTACGTTCCATACCTGCCAGAAGTGCAGTCTGGGTTGTTGTGTTTGCATAGTTACCACTATTGTTATGGTTATTGATTAATTCACGGGTTATCAGTTTAACAGCCATACTGTAGCACTTTGTGGTGCAATTGTTATCTCGCCGGTGGCCGTGGCGACTTCGCTACTATCCGGCCAGCGCTGCAGCGTGTTTATGCCCCGCAACTGTGCCGCAAAGCGCGGTAACGGTAAGGTTACCTGCTGGGCGTTTTTATTGAGTACCACCATTGCCCCGTCACCGTGACCCTGCTTACCCTCTTTTGCCGTTTTAAAGTATACGTACACCCCCTCCTGTGGGGCGTAATGGGTATACTGACCAGTGGCTATCACCGGGTGCTGACGGCGTAATGTCAGTAGTCCTTGAATAAGCGCCCTGGCCTCTTGTTGTTGCGCCGTCAGATTTTCACCGGTAAAACCATTGACCTTATCGTCAGGCCAGCTACCGGGAAAGTTACTGCGTATCACGCCGTGGTCATCGCTGTGCGGGTTAGCCATTAAAATTTCGGTGCCATAAAATACTTGCGGGATACCGCGGCTGGTCAACAGATAGGTCATCGCCATTTTCCAAAGTGCAAAATCTTCATCCAGCTGGGTAAAGATTCGGCTCATGTCGTGGTTATCACCAAAAATCACCAGATTATAGGGATCGCCATACAGCGCATCCGACGCAAGCAAACTATACAGCTCAACTAGCCCGGTCCCCCAGGATTCCTGGT
This sequence comes from Salinimonas sediminis, assembly GCF_003429285.1. Taxonomy (NCBI): domain Bacteria; kingdom Pseudomonadati; phylum Pseudomonadota; class Gammaproteobacteria; order Alteromonadales; family Alteromonadaceae; genus Salinimonas; species Salinimonas sediminis. The sequence goes on along the minus strand of NZ_CP031769.1, from coordinate 2,028,352 downwards.
TTTTCAACGCGTCCACCAGGGTAGCCTGTAACGGAAAGTCCATTACACTGGGCAAAGAGGATTGGTAGCCATCATCTGGATTCGAGCCGGCCTGCCAATAACTGGTAATGACCGGGTTTACCGTCCACTCTTCTCCCACGATATTCAGCTCAGGGTATTCCTGCATAAGACGATGGGTCCAGTGGCTTAAAAAGGCTTTGTCGGAATACGAATAAGTATCTACCCGCAGCCCACTTAAGTCGGCATACTCTATCCACCAGATAGCCTGTTGAGTCAGATAAGTGGCTAAATAAGGGTTCTGCTGATTTAGATCGGGCATGGTGGGTACAAACCAACCATCACTAAATGCGCTTACATCTGCGGCTACGCCGTGCATATCGTGGAGTGCTTCGCGCCGATGGGTGGTAGCAGTGAATTCGCCCTGATTGTTAATCCAGTCTGCCGATGGCATGTCAGCCATCCACGGGTGATGACTGCCAATATGGTTAAGTACCACATCCATGATCAGGCCTATACCTCGCTCACGCCCTTGTTTGCTCAGTTCGCGATATAGCGCATTGGTGCCATAGCGGGGGTCAATCTGATAGTGGTCAGTGATGGCGTAGCCGTGATAAGAATACGCATCCATGGCATTTTCCAGTAGTGGCATCGGCCACAACTGCGTAAACCCCATCTCCTGTAGATAATCCAGATGATCGATTAGGCCTTGAATATCCCCTCCATGACGCCCGCCGGGTTTGTCTGGCTGAGGCTTATCTACCAGCGCGGCATGAGCATCATTACTGGGGTCGCCGTTAACAAAGCGATCCGCCGTTACCAGATAAATGGTGTCGCGCTGACCAAACCCGGTCCGCGCGCGCGAGCCATCACGACGGCGATGAATATCATAGGTAAACTGCGTATCTGCCTGACCGGGCCGGCGCAGTGTAAAGGTATACTGCCGGGCGGTCGCGTGTTTGACATCCACATCAATAAACAAATAGTTGGGGCTGTCCTGTGAGGCAACCTTAACAATACTGACATCAGGGGAATTTACAGTCACTTCGCTGCCCGCGATATCTTTCCCTGCCACCATGAGTTGCAAGGTAGAAGATTGCATCCCCACCCACCATGAGGGCGGCGCCACCGTTAATTCGGGTGGTTGACTGGCGTGGCCCTGGCTGCCCCCGAAGAGACTGGTTAGAAAGACTATTGTGTGGACGGCTTTGTGCATGCTCTGCCTTACTTTTGTTAATCGCCAAATAGCATGCTACTTGGCTAGGTTAACAGGATGTTACCCCTGGAAGCCTTGACAACCAAGGCTTTGCATACGTATTCAGCGAAAAGAAAAAGTCCCTTTTTTTGCATTTTTAAAACAAAAAGGCAGCAAAATCTACTGTACGTAACGTTACGCGTAACATCACCGTACGCCGCCAACCCCTTGTTATATCGCCGTTATTATTAATTATTTGCGATTTGTTTATCACAATGTAAACAATTGTTCTAAACTATGTTTACTGACGTATACGAAAGTATAATACGTCGCCTTTCAGTGGCAGACTTTTTGTCTATAAAAGCCGCCACGCCTTATGTTAATAATTTGCGGTTTTAGATGTAAACCGGGCATGACGTAGCCCCAGAACCTATTGTGAAGTGTAACGATAAGAGCCAGACGCCCCCGTTCTTAGTAGTTAAGGAAGCGCTCGGGCCGTGGATTAAGGACATACTATGTTAAACCCTACTATTTTAAGCCTGGCCAATACGCTAAACGCGTTTCATCCTCGTTCTCCGGTAAGCTATTTACAGGTAGCTCATTACTGCCGTGATGTTTCGCTGGATATATTGAAGCGTATGACCAGTGAAATCGAAATGTCGCTGGGCCAAAAAGGCCCAGCCCCTGATGCTATTGTCGAGAATGCCAAAAAGGTTAAATCACGTAGTAGCTATTTGTTGGCGGAAGTTAAAGGAGTACCCAAGGTGGTTGGCCGCCATTTTGTTACCATGCCCATAGACGAAACCAGTAAAGCAAGGTTGATGGCAATGTCACAAGGGTGCGAGCGCAACAATGTAATGTTGCTATGTGATATTAACCCGCAGGCAAGGTATGTTGCCCTGCCCTATGGCTTACAGCCGGCAGACTTAACAATTGAGGAGATTCTCAATTTTGACCGGGGAGTGGCAGATATTCTGGTGCGGGTAGAACGTACGGCAGTGGCTTTTAGCAAGCTATATGATGTTGGGGGGGCGCCTTCAGGATTTCTAACCCAAAGCACACCGCTGGATGACATTTATGAAAACAAAGGTTTGTTAGTTAACGAAACCCCACCTAATTAATATCCCCGCTAAAGGTAAGTCCCAGGGCCAGCGGTGCTGCCAGCCTTGGGGCGTACCTTGTGTCAACACTACAGCTTCGCAGCGTTTAGTGCGCTCACTTCTAACACAACGGCATGGTGTGCTGGCACGTTAACCTTAACCACGACAGCGTCTTGCTGATGACTCAGCGTTATCTTCGCCGTACGGTCCAACAGGTTTTTCACACGATACGCCGACCACGGCGTCACCCGCTGCTTCTGATTTAAAGGTTCGGCCTGTGGCTTTACACCTGCTGAATTAGCGAGTTGAAACGCTGTCACTAATGACTCAGGGAGAGTGAGCGTCATAGCAGCTTCGTCGTCATCAAAATTACTAATTACAATCAACGGCTGATGCGGGTGATCACGTAAAAAACTGTAGACCCGATCAGTCTGTTGTTGTCGCGCCGCCTGTTGGTACTGAAGTAGACTGTAGGTGGGGCTATCCATTGCCGGATGATAAGCGGCAACGTGCAGCACGCTTTGGTAATAATCACGAAGCGAGCGCTCTTTTTCGGTTAGCCTGGCGCCATCAAATTTCCCCTCATTCATCCAGCGCTGATGCGCCGGTACCCCAGCATAGTCAAAAATAGTCGTCCGGGAGGCCTGCCCGTACCCCATATTTTCACTACCATCCTCGCCCACTTCCTGGCCAAAATACAACATAAATGGCGCATCGCTTTTCAAGGCTGAAACTGCCAGAGCCGGCTTACCTTTCACCGCACTACCGGCAAATGGCTTACTGGCAATGCGCTGTTCGTCATGGTTTTCCAGAAAATGCAGCATAGATGACTCGATATCAACAACGTCGCCGGCTGCCTGGTCCAGCGTTGTGACGCTGGCCTGGTTCTGTATAACCAGCTTAAGTGAGTCGTAAAATCCCACTTTATCGTAAAGATAGTCCATCAGGCCTGATTGTATATATTCGCGGTAACGGTCCGGTTGGTAGACCTCGGCCAGAATAAAGGCGTCTGGGTTATGATGTTTAATAGAAGAATTTAAAAAAGACCAAAACGCCACCGGCACCATTTCAGCCATATCAAAGCGAAATCCATCCACCCCTTTAGCTAGCCAGAATAAGGCGATATCGCGCATTTTGTACCAAGAGTCGGGCAATTGCTTATCTTGCCAGTATGCATAATGGGCTGCGCTATCCTGATTAGCCAGACCAGGCGCTAAGGTTGGAAAGTCGGTTTTCCCCTCAGCCGTCATACCATAATTGATTTTAACAGTTTCATACCAGTCATTGGCGTCAGGTTGCGCGGCCGTGGCACCGTTACCGGTCCACTTGGCAGGGCTTTCATCAAACATACCGTCAACCAGCGGGTGGGCCGCCCCGCCTGTAGGGTGGAACCCTTCAGGCTGCTCAGGCACCTGAAAAGCTTTTCCAGGTACATAGTAAAAATTATTGTCCCGCGCGTATACCGTGTTGGTGTTGTCATTCGCGCCCAGTGACGCCACGCCTGGGGGGGCCTGGGTAGAGCGATAGCCGCGGGCAACATGGTTAGGTACAATATCAATAATAACCTGCATATTATGTGCATGCGTGCGAGCTATCAGCGCTTCGAATTCTGCCATACGTTGTGCAGGGTCTTGTGCCAGGTCAGGATCTACGTCGTAGTAGTCTTTGACCGCGTAAGGTGAACCAGCGCGCCCTTTAATCACATCAGGATCGTCCAGCGCGATACCGTACTGCGTATAATCTGTGGCGGTAGCATGGTGGGGCACACCAGTGAACCAGATATGGGAAACGCCCATCTGGCGAATTGCAGAAAGTGCAGTATTCGAAAAATCGTTAAACTTGCCTACCCCGTTTTCCTCAATCGAACCCCAAGGCTTGTTGGTAGAATTAGTATTGCCAAACAAGCGGGTGAACACTTGATAGACAACTGGTTTACTTTGAGGGGGCGTATTCATGGAAGCGGCCTGGACTGTTTCAGATTCCGAAGAATTGCTGTTCGTACAGGAAAATAATAGAACACTGCACAGCGAAATGAAACCGGCAGCGGCGCGCGGGGAAGATAAACGGAACATAGGTTAACTTTCTTTGATAAACAGTTCTGTTAAAAGAATACCTGTTAAAAGAAAGTTAACCCACCATATGCATACGTATTCAGACGTATTTACGCAGCACGTTGTTCTTTATTAATTTTGGTCAGAATTGATGGTTGATGACGGAAAATAGCACCAAAATTGGGTACTTCCTGCAGTTCGGCCATTATCTTACGCTGAAAGCGCTGTAATGCTGGCGATACCTGTTGCATAAACTCAACCGGTGAAATTTGATAAGCCGCTCGTTTGCCATGATAGTCTATTTCGCTACCCAGTTGTTCAAACTGAATCCCTAAAATACGCAGGCTACGCGCGAGTCTTGGTTCCATCATCACATATACGTTTTCGATGTCACGCAACACACAAATGCTGGCAGCGAAAAAATACAAAGAAAGTGATAAATAAGGAAAATTACGACCCGGCTTATCTTTTTTGAAACCGTTGTTCAGGGATTTACCAGTCACTGGCGATAAGCTGTTGTCTGAACTACGGCGGCGGAACTGTTTTGGTATAGCAAGTCGGGATATTTCACAAATCGAGTAACGCGGATAACGCTGCGGACTATGATCATCGATTCTGATAGCACTGGGGCAATTTTGTTCGATGGGTAACAACTGTCCGGGGTGCTGGGGCATAACTAACCGGATGGTCCCAGCACAGTCGCCTGTCGCTTTGTGCTTGATGTAGCAGCTTAATGCAAACTCATCAAACTCATCAAATTCCATACGATTTGGACGGGCGTCCTCGAAGCCCATTTCTTCGCAATATACCTGATGGCGCGTTTTAAAGCAGGTACGTTGTTCGTGCTCTTCATTGGCTACGACTAACGTAAAATGTTCGAAGAAATGATCGGCCGCGGCATCGATGATTTTATTCATTTTCCGGCGCACGACAGGACGAATCATCTGCTTGATTCCTGGTACTTTATGTACTCTTTTAAAAACATTTAGCAAGCGACGTTTCACTTTGACTCCCGTTTATGGACTTGTAATTATACTCTTTACCTCTGTCAATCCATTCCTTGACTGCGCTAAAACACGATCGATACCAGATCGCACGCATTCGATACACTGCCTGATGACTTCGCCAAAGTAAATTACAATATCTGAATTTAGTTTGGGCCAAACAGCAGCATAATCTCAGAGAAGTAAATTAAGAAAATAATGAGGGTTATTTATTCTTTTATTGAGTGTATCAACAATTGTGCCATTGTGGGAGAGCCCGCCAGATAAGCCTTGCAGAGGCATTTTATTTTGTTACAACATTTTTACTAGATAGCCAATTGTAAAATTGACCTCAGCATTCCGCGTTTTGAACTAAATACTTTTAAGAAAAACAACAAGATTGGGAATATTTACGGACAATCCTTCGGTAGGAATTTTTTTCATAGTGGGAAAGAATAATCAGCGCGGATTCGACAACTTCGACCCCAAATTTAGACTAAAGAATCATAAAAAAAAGCCGCGGTGATACACACCCCTTGTCCCCACAGGCGCAATAAATATAAATATAGATACATTACAAACAATAGCGTGTTGCCATTTGGCGTCACTAAAAGAAGGCGATAGCGGATAAACACCGATTAACGGCCGAAATTTTCAAAAATAGTCAATAAATACAGCATCATAGAAATGACGTACCCATATGGAGACACAGAGCGCTTTGGTGTAAAAAAACTACATTAACGGATACGGGTGCGGTTATTGGTGTCCCTGGATGCTCTGATTAACGCATCGCCAGCCTGATAATCTGACTTAGCCATCCTGTCATATAATACCACATTGACGGTAGCTGCCAGGTTCATACAGCCTCTGGTAGGGATATAAACCACCTGCTCGCACCATGCCAAATCACAGTTCGATAACGAGCCATCTTCGGGGCCAAACACGTAGAACGCATTGGCGGGGTGGACAAATTCCGGCAGCGGTACTGCGCCTTCAACTAATTCCACCGCGACTGCTACCGCCCCAGCCGGGACCATAGCAGATAACGTATCTACCCCTACCGTGGGAATAAGTTTATGCATGGCTTTGGTATCAGCATTGAAATCCTTGGCGCGCCGGTACCGTTCACCCGTATAAAAGACGCTACTGGCACCGTAACATCCAGCGGCACGTAATACAGAGGCTACATTCGTGGCTGACTTCGGGTTAGAAAGGCCGATACTGAACATACTATTGTTATTATCACACTGTGTTTGTTGCATGATAGACACACCACTGCCGTTGGGGGCGCAGAGTATGCCAGAATCTTTTTATACTGTCATCGGGTAAATTACTGAATTATGTCGATTTTAATAACAGTGCGGATAAAATCGGCCAGCGCATGGCTTTGCACCAACGAAGTGGCAGCGGCAATGTCTGGAGCAAAGTACCGATCTTTGGCATAAAACGGTACCTGGCAACGCAACATTGCCTGTACTTTTTGCAAAGGCTCACTGGTTTTCAAAGGTGCGCGAAAATCAATGCCCTGGCTTGCCGCCAGCCATTCAATCGCCAGTACGCCCGCCACATTTTGATAAATAGTGGCCAGCCTGCGCGCGGCGAAGGTCGCCATTGATACATGATCTTCCTGATTGGCCGAGGTAGGTAACGAGTCGACTGACGCCGGGTGCGCCAGGGTTTTATTTTCGCTGGCCAGCGCGGCCGCAGTGACCTGCGCGATCATAAACCCGCTGTTGACGCCCCCATTGTTCACCAGGAACGCCGGCAAACCGCTGAGGGTGCTGTCTACCAATAACGCTGTGCGCCGCTCCGACAGTGCAGCTATTTCGCTTAATGCGATGGCCAGCATGTCAGCACTCATGGCGATAATTTGTGCATGAAAATTACCGCCCGATAAAATACTTGCATCAGCGGCAAATACCAAGGGATTGTCTGATACACCGTTTGCTTCAGTGACTATGGTAGCGGCACTATGGCGCAGATGGTGCAGTACGGCGCCCATCACCTGAGGCTGACAGCGTACCGAATAGGGGTCTTGTACCTTGTCACAATGCGCATGTGCCTGACCGATTCCAGAGCTGGCCAAAAGCCGTCGATACGCCTTTGCGATATCGGTTTGGGCACAGTGTCCTCGCACCTGATGTATGCGTGCGTCAAAAGGGACGCGCGACGCCGCAGCGGCATCGACGGTGAGCGCGCCAATTCCAATAGCACTTAATAGCGCACTTTCAGTATAAAATACCCCTTGCAGAGCAAATGCGGTAGAGGCCTGCGTACCATTTAGTAGTGCCAGCCCTTCTTTAGGCGCCAGGGTCATTACCTTAATGCCCGCCTGGGCAAGCCCGTATTTAGCCGGATACCGCTGACCTTCAATAAATACTTCGCCCTCGCCCAGCAGCACAGCACTCATATGGGCTAAGGGCGCAAGATCGCCCGAGGCGCCCACTGACCCCTGTTGTGGCACCGCCGGCCAAATACGCCGATTAAACAAGGTGATCAACGCGGCTATCACATCAAAGCCTACGCCAGAGTAGCCTCTTGCTAAGGAGTTTATTTTTAGCAGCATCATTAGCCGAACCGTGGCTTCCTCCATAAACTCACCAATGCCGGCGGCATGGGATAACACAATACTGCGCTGCAACTCGATCAATTGGTCTGGTGCTATCCGGGTATTCGCGAGGAGTCCAAAACCGGTATTGATGCCATATACAGTCCGGCCTTGTGCTATAACATCATCGACGGTCTGCCGTGCCGCTGCAATCGGTCCGCGTGCATTATCCGACAACCGGATAGGTTGATGCTGACGAAAAAAATGGCGGCAATCATCCAGCGTTAATGTGCCCGGTTCCAGATGGAAACTACTGTTCATGAGCGGAGCCCTGCATCGGTAAATCCAGTTGATGGGCTTGGGCACACTCCTGGGCCAGGGAATAACCCGCATCTGCATGGCGCATCACCCCGCTGGCGGGGTCGTTGTGCAAGACTCGACGAAGCCGTTGGTCGGCTTCAACACTGCCATCGCAAACTATCACCATACCGGCGTGCTGGCTAAACCCCATGCCCACGCCGCCCCCCTGATGCACACTTACCCAGGTAGCCCCACTGGCGGTATTTAATAATGCGTTTAGTAGCGGCCAATCGGCTACCGCGTCTGAGCCATCCTGCATGGCCTCAGTTTCCCGGTTTGGCGATGCCACTGAGCCAGAATCCAGATGATCGCGGCCAATGACTATCGGCGCCGATAATTCACCGGTTCTGACCATCTCATTAAATGCCAGACCAAGGCGTAAACGTTGCCCTAACCCCACCCAGCATATACGCGCTGGTAATCCTTGAAATGCAATGCGCGCTCGCGCCATATCCAGCCATTGGTGCAGGTGCGGATCGTCAATCAATTGTTTTACCCGTTCATCTGTCTTATAAATATCCTGTGGATCGCCCGATAGCGCTACCCAGCGAAACGGCCCGATACCACGACAGAATAAAGGCCTGATATAGGCCGGAACGAAGCCGGGAAAATCAAACGCATTATCTACCCCCGACTCCATCGCCATCTGACGAATATTATTGCCGTAATCCAGCGTGGCAGCCCCGCAACTTTGCATTTTCAGCATGGCCTTAACCTGATTAGCGATGGAAAGTTTAGCCGCGTGAATCACCCTGTTAGGGTTAGTTTGGCGTTGGGCTGCCGCTTGCGCCATAGTCCATCCTTCCGGCAAGTAACCATTCAGCGGATCGTGCGCACTGGTTTGGTCGGTTACCACGTCAGGAATGATGTGCTGAGCAAGTAAGGCATGGTACACCGTAGCGGCGTTCCCCAATAAGCCAATGGACACCGGGGTACCCTGCTGGTTGGCGCGGTTGATCTGCGCCAGGGCGTCGGCTAAATCGTACGCTTTGCTGTCCAGATAGCCATTTTTAAGGCGGTAATCAATGCGGGTTTCATCCACTTCAACCGCAAGCAGGGAATAGCCAGCCATTGTGGCGGCAAGGGGCTGTGCGCCGCCCATCCCGCCCAGGCCGGCGGTCAGAATCCAACGCCCCTGACTACTTCCATTAAAGTGTTTTTTTGCCACACTGACAAATGTTTCGTATGTCCCTTGCACGATACCTTGTGAGCCGATATATATCCATGACCCGGCAGTCATCTGGCCGTACATCATTAAACCTTTACGATCGAGCTCATTAAAATGGTCCCAAGTCGCCCAACGTCCCACTAAATTGGAATTGGCGATGAGCACCCGTGGCGCATTAACATGCGTGGGAAACACCCCCACCGGCTTTCCCGATTGGATTAACAGGGTTTCGTCATCCGCCAGACGTTTAATAACTTCCACGATTTTGTCATAGGCAGACCAGTCTCGGGCGGCCCGCCCAATGCCGCCGTAAACCACCAGCGATTGAGGATGTTCGGCTACCGCAGGGTCAAGATTGTTCATCAACATGCGTAATATTGCTTCGGTTTGCCAGCTCCGCGCGCTAAGCGTGTTGCCGATAGGAGAGCGAATAATTCGCTGGGTATCCAGGCGCTTCATAATTAGCCCTTATCCGTGGCGGTAAACTGCAAATGGCTGCCTAAACGGTACCGGCTACCAGGGTGAATTAAGGTGGCCACACTAACAATTCCCTGACTACAATAGGTTCTGCGATGGATACACAAACATGCATCGCCGGTGGTAATACTTAACCAACTGGCGGTGCGCGCATCAGCATGTATCGCTTCTACAATATGGTCTGCTTCGGTAAGCGGGGCGACCCGATGTAAATAGGTATTGATACTCACTTGAGTAAGATCCTGCAGCAAAAAATCTGTTGCTATACGCTGGTTAACCCACCGTGTTTCAAGCTGAACCGGCAGGCGGTTTTCCAAATGTACCAGTTGGCTGTAGAACAACTGTTGTGATGCTTCATACCCCAGGTATCCTGCGGTGACTTTATCCGCGCGCCGGGCTTCATGGCTTAATACCTGAACATCGTATTGATGATGGCGCTGCTCAATTTCCTGTTTGATTCCCACAATCGTCAGCATCGAACTCATCGGCCGTTCATCGCTAACAAAGGTGCCAAGACCCTGCGAGCGGGCCAAAATCCCTTCAGCAACAAGTTCCGATAGCGCTTGGCGGGCAGTCATTCGGCTCACGCCGAAATCGCTGGCCAACTGATTTTCAGAAGCAATTTTATCGCCTGGTTTCAAGCTACCCTGTTCAATGGCACTGACAAGCTGTGCTTTTATTCTGACAAACTGTGGCTGCATAAGCTGGCCCATTTGTTAATTTAATGTTACTTTATGCCAACTATCTTGTATATACAAGTATAGACAGCCTAAGAACTTCGGCGGTGCAGCAATGACTACAACGCGAATTTACAATGTTAACCTGATGACCATGGATAGCTCTTTGCCATCGGGGGCAAACGGTATCCTGTGTGATAGCGAACTATGGATATATGAGAATGACATTGTGGCGGTGGGCCCCGCCGCTGATTGGCAGCAGCGCCCCCATCGGTCCATTGATGCCAAAAACCAGTGGTGTCTGCCTGGCTTTATCGACTGTCATACCCACCTGATTTATGCCGGCTCCAGAGCCGATGAGTTCAGCCAACGGCTTGATGGTGTACCCTACGCCACTATCGCCGGTGCCGGCGGGGGAATTTTAAATTCGGTCCGGCAAACCCGCGCTGCCGAGGCCAGCGACTTGTTGCAGCAAAGTATGCGCCGCGCCCAGCGGCTGATAGACGAAGGGGTCACAACCCTGGAAGTTAAATCGGGCTATGGGCTGGACCAGCACACCGAAGTAAAGATGCTTAATGTCGCCCGCGCATTGGCCCGGCATCTGCCAGTGCAGGTAATAAGAACGTATCTAGGCGCCCATGCCGTGCCGGCTGAATACCGCGATAATGCCCAGGCGTACATAGACTTTGTTTGTACCCGGATGATTCCACTGGTGGCTGAGCTACAGCTTGCCCAGGCGGTGGACGTGTTTTGCGAAACTGTCGGCTTTACCCTTGACCAAACACGACAAGTCTTTGCGGCAGCAAAAAACCACGGTTTACCGGTCAAGGTCCACGCCGAGCAATTAACCAATACTCACAGCGCCAGGTTGGCAGCTGAATATCAGGCGTTAAGCGCTGATCACCTTGAATACCTATCCGCTGATGACGTACCTGCGCTAGCCGATAGCGGGTGTGTAGCGGTTTTATTACCGGGGGCTTTTTATTATTTAAAGGAACAACAGCTGCCGCCCATCGCAGCGCTTCGCCAGTATAAGGTCCCGATGGCAGTTGCTACAGATTGTAACCCGGGTACCTCGCCGGTCAGCTCTTTGTTAACCTGTGCCAATATGGCCTGTGTGCTGTTTGGATTGACGCCCGAGGAGGCCCTCGTCGGAATAACCCGCCACGCCGCCAGCGCTCTTGGTTTAACCAACAAGGGAATGCTTAAAGCCGGAATGGCCGCAGATTGTTGTTTATGGAATGTTGATACCCCTACCGCGCTGATTTATGAAATAAATGGCTATCGCCCTACGGCGCGGTGGATAGGAGGAAAATATGTCGGTTGAACAGCTATGGTGCGGCCGAACAGAAGACGCAGCGTTCAACCATGCCCGCGCTTTATTATGGCATCATGTAGTTCGCTTTAGTCCCCCTCAAACGCCCGCTAGCAAAGATAGCCCGACAAAGCAGCTGGCGGTAATAGGTTATCCAAGCGATGAAGGTGCACGTCTCAACCAGGGCCGGGTTGGCGCTGCCGAGGGCCCGACGTATTTACGTAAAATGCTGGCTTCAGTAGCCTGGCCCTGGCAAGCCGAGCTCTATGACTGTGGTAATACCCCGGTATATTCAGATTTACCTGCCACCCAACATCATTACCAGCAAAAACTGGCAGGGTTATTACGCCACTCCCATGCAGTTTTATCGCTGGGAGGCAGCCACGATATTGCGGTAGGCAGCTATTTAGCCTTGGCCCAACATCTGCCACCCAAGCAGACCATTGGCATCATTAATATCGATGCCCATCTAGATTTACGCAGCCCGGCGACAGGGCCAAGCTCCGGCACGCCGTTTCGGCAAATTGCACAATGGTGCGACACCCACCAACGCGCTTTCCACTATGTTTGTCTGGGCGTGTCCAGGGCCAGCAATAGCTCCGCGCTATTTGAATTTGCCAACCATAAACAATGCACCGTAATCAGTGATACCGACTTTTCGTTTGATACTGCAAAAATAGCCGTTGCACCGATGTTGCGTTATATAGATAACCTGTATGTCACTGTGTGCATGGATGCATTTCCCGGCTATGCAGCGCCTGGGGTAAGTGCGCCGGCGGCGCTGGGGGTTGACCCGATACACGTAATAAAACTGCTGAATTGGCTAGGTAACGCGGCCAGTTCAGCTGGGGTCAGTTGGCAGTTGGCAGACATTGCCGAACTGAACCCCCGTTATGATACAGATTGTCGTACCGCCCGTTTAGCGGCACGGTTAGGCTTTACGCTGGCGCAAGCAATGCTGTCTAATACGACACCTCGGGTTTACACATAGTTACCGGGGCCGGTACGTGTGTGGGAATATTATTGCTCTCTATACGCAATTAGCTGGTCCCTAGCCCGTTAAAACCACTCGCCTGAGGTTTGCCAGACCCAGCAAACCTACCCCATCTGAAATGGTAACCACGCCAATTTCGTTAACATTTTGTTGACATAAACCAGCATACTGGCTAATTTGTAAGCGCTACCATTGCTAGCTTAACTGCCCAGTGCCATATGGCACTGGCGAGCCCGTTACCGCAACGAACCGCTTACTCAAGGTGCAAATGTAAGCGCTAACATTCAAGGATGCTGCTATGAAAAAATTCGCTTTAGGGATACTGACTGGCTGTATAGTGTCGACCTATAACGTGCAGGCTGCCAGTATAACCAATGCCGACTTTAGCCGGTGCGATTATTCCGGCTGGACTACGGAATCTGTTCCAGGCCCCGCCACATCTAAAGACTTTTCGATTGTCTCCAGGCCTGATGGATGCGAGGCCCACATTGAAATAGATAGTTCTTCTGCGTTTATTAATTTGCTCTATCAACCAGTAGATTTCAGCCTTTCTGACACTGATCCGCTAGTTTTACACTATCGCTTTTCGGTGGATAGTACCCTAGCCAATCAGCCTTCGCTGTCAGCGGATTATTTTGCCATGGGCTTTAATGATGGCAGTGGCCAGTTATTCAATGCAGAAGGTGAGGTTGGCACCTTATTTGGTACGCCCGACATCAATGGCGCAGCTAATTACCAGGGTACCTTTTTATTGGCTGATAGCTTTGCTAATCAAACAGGCTGGTCACTGGAAGTACAGTTACTGAGTAATTTTGATGGCGCAGCCGCGTGGATGGATATTCAACAGTTATCCATTGAACCGTTTCGGCCTGCCTCGGTATCGGCTACGTCCACCGCGCTGCTGGCCATAATGAGCTTCGGTTTGTTAGGCCGCGCCCGGCGGACAACGAAGGAGATACGGTAATGCAAATCCCTAGCACCGTACGGAACATCTCTGCCGCGCTCGGCGTATCCGGCGTATTGATAGCCATGCCGGCTAACGCCGTGGCGCTGGCTTCTGCCCAACCTAACCTTACGCCGGATAGCGCCTCAGCGGTTGCACCTTCAAAAGGTGAATGGACAGATATATCAAGCGCCCTTCAGCTTAGCCAGGGACGCCCGGTATTTAATCGGGCGACCCGCCAGTACAATGTCATTGTCGATGTGACTAATTTAAGTGATCAAACCTTAACTGGCCCATTTCGATTAGTTATCGATAAGCCGTCGCACATGCCGGTTAACGCCCAGTGGGACAGTGGCAGGCAAATCCATTACCTTCCACTATCCCGCGCCCGCCTTCACCCGGGCCAGCAGTTTCAGGTTGCCGTTCCCTTTGCGTTGCAACGCGGGGCGCTTAGTTTTGATCCGCGTTTGTTACAGCAGCAAGCGGCCAATGGTTGGCAGCTGGTATGGCGCGATGAGTTTAACGGCAATCAACTTGATTTAACAAAATGGAGCTATGAGCAAAATTGCTGGGGCGGCGGTAATGCAGAACAACAATGTTATACCGACCGGGCCAGCAACAGCCATCTGCAAGATGGTAAGCTGATTATCACCGCCAGACGCGAGGATTTTACCGGCCCCGATAACCCACAAGGCAACCCTGCCAGTACCGCAACCCTACCCTACACCTCGGCCCGGCTACGCAGCCTAAACAAAGGAGACTGGACTTATGGCCGCTTTGAGATAAAGGCTAAGTTACCCGAGGGCCAGGGCACCTGGCCAGCGATCTGGATGTTACCGTCTGACTACGTCTACGGCAGTTGGGCGGCCTCCGGCGAAATCGATATTATGGAAGCCGTTAACCTGTCTGCTGCATCAGATGACCCTCAGGCAGAGGGGAGCGCAGAAAATCGCGTCTATGGCACCTTGCACTACGGTCGGCAGTGGCCGGGCAATGTGCATTCGGGAACAGCCTACCGGTTGCCGGGTAATATTAATCCAGCCGAGGGGTTTCACGAATACGCAGTAGAATGGGAACAGGATGAAATACGCTGGTATGTAGATGACATTCATTATGCCACGCAAACCAGTGACGGGTGGTACAGTCAGTATCAGGATGACAGCGGCCAGTGGCAAACCGGGGCCGCAGATGCCCCCTTCAATGAACGTTTTCATCTACTTCTAAACCTTGCAGTGGGCGGTTCATGGGCGGCAAACGTAAATGAAACCGGCATCGACGAAAGCGCGTTTCCCCAACGCATGGCGATTGATTATGTACGTGTTTACGAGTGTTCAGTAAACCCCTCTAACGGCCAGGGTTGCGCCACCGTTGATGCTAATGCCCAAGAGGTGCCCGGGCATACACCGCCGGATATCAGTCCGCAAACTAAGGTGCGCGGCCCCCTATACAACTTGTTTGATGATGAACTTGCGGCTCAGCTGACCTTCGACACCTATAACCCGGATGCCAGCTTGTCCTACGCGCTACAAGACCATGCGGGCGGTACCTCGTTAGTCGTCAGGCAAACCGGTAATACCGGCAATCTGTATTTGCATGCCGCTGAAGCAGTTGATATGTCGGATTACGCCCAGCTTGGCCAGCTCAAGTTTGCTCTGCGTGTACTCGACAATAGTGCAGCCAGTGGGTTACTGATAAAACTGGATAGCGGCTGGCCGGCGGTTAGCGATTATGATGTATCGTTACCCCTGGACAATGAATGGCATCAGGTGAGTGTCCCGGTAGCTCAGATAATTGCCGGTGGTAATCGCTACGCCCCCGGTAATAACGCCGACCTAAACAGTATTATCAATACCTTGGTAATAGAGCCAAGCGGCCCGCTGGAAATAGAGCTTGATAACATTCGTTATGAATTTGACACCACCGGCCTGACCCGCCTGAGTATATTTGACGACGCCAATAGCCCGCCGTTTGTGGCAGGGAAGTATGTGGCTAGCGGCCAGCTTGATATTGAAGATGTCGTCGCTGCAGATAGTGAGCACAATATAGTGCGCCAGTTTAGCTTTAACACTAACGAAGCGGTAGGTTACTTTCAAAGCGCCCCGGATAACAACGGGACGCCCATAGGCTTTGATGCACGTCCTTTTGATACACTTGAGTTTGATTTACTCATATTGGAAGACCTTCGTACATCGGGCGGATTCAATATAAAAGTGGATTGCGGCCATCCGTGTGGCAGTGCCGATTTTATAATTCAGCCGGCCCCCCCGGGCCAGTGGAAATCGTTCAGTATTCCCTTGCAGGAACTGGTTACCCAGCCGGGATCGACATTAAGTTTGTCGCGGGTCGACACTCCGTTGGTCATTTTCCCCGACTGGGGGAATCAACAAGGAGTCGTGTTACAGGTCGATAATGTGCATTTTACTACGAGCGGGCTGACGCCCCCTATCCCAGCGAACATTACCATCACTGAGCCCTACACCTTATACGCGGATGCATTGGCGACATACTGGACGCTATGGGATTGCTGCGGCAATGCGCGCTTTAGTGAAGTTAATACGGGTAACGATAACCATGGACCGGTAGCAGAATTGGATTATTTTGGCCCGGCACCTACGGTAGCCGGATTTCGGGCGAGTATTGAGCATAATGTGAATGACTACGCCACAGCCAACCCGGACAGCGTAGTAAAATTTGATCTATTCATTGCCCAGTTACCCCTCGCCAGTGCGGTGCCCATTATGCTGAAAGTTGAAGCCAGCGATGGTAGCGTTGCCGAATTTGCCTTAACAGATTCACTGGAGCAGCAGCAACCCGTTCCCGGTGAATGGCAAACCTATTCGTTTCGCTTAGCGGACCTCGCCGCCCAGGGGCTAACCTTGAGCAAGCTGAATTTACTGTTGGTGTTTCCACAATGGGGGGAAGCGCAAGGAGCAATACTGCAGGTAGATAATGTCTTGATACAGTAGCCACAAACGAAAACGGCAGAGGGGTAAACCTCTGCCAAAGGGATTGCCCGGCAGGGAGCCAGGCGGGTCCAAGGAACTGTTTATCAGTACATGATGTAGTGCATGCTTAGGAATAACCTAAGCATGCCTAATCATTTGTATAAAATTAATAACGTGCTTCGAATGATAACCGAACTGAACGTGGTGCCTGCCAGGAATAGGCTGCACCGTAGTAAGGGTTCTGTGTACCTTCTTCTATCTCATAATGTTCGTTAGTCGACATTTCTTCCTGCGAGTTCAGCAGGTTGAAGATATTTAGCGTCATACGCATATCGACTTCCTGATAGCTAAACATATAGGCAGCAGACACATCAAGATTGAACGTCCAAGGTGTACGGCCTACCGAGCCGCGTGGGCTGTAGCGATATTGCTTGTCGTCCTGAGCACATAAGCCTTCGTCAGACAACGCCGCTGAGCAACCAGTAAGGATGTAGTACGTATCACCATAGCTACCATACAGGTTAGCATCATCACTTGGGTATCCCTGACCAAATGCGGTCAGCGGACGACCACTTTGCAGTGATGAATTAAAACCAACGATAAAGTCTTCGCTTACATCATATGAGCCATAGAGCTTAAATGTATGGCGACGATCGTTTGGCTGATAGCCATCGGCACCATCCATCAGCGCTGGGAAATCGAAGTCTTGCGTGACCCCGGCATCCGCCTGGTCGATATCAGACTTAACAGCCCCTTCAAAGTTACCTACACTGCGCGCCCAGGTGTACTGGAAGTTAACGCGATAATTATCTTCTATATAATTCAGTTTCAACTGAACCGAAGTATATTCATTTTTACCTTCAGGCAACTGCAATGTTTGCGCGGTATGCGTAGTTAACGAACCTTCATCAGCATTACCATCAAATAATGGCAGCTTTGATTCATCAAGCTGCGAACCATCCCAATAATAGCCGTCTTTATACCAGCTCATATCACTACCAGGATTCAGCATAACGCAATACGGATAAGCGTAAATACCACAATAGTCATCTAGCGCACTGGTAACTTCACGGTAAGTCCCGGTCACTTCAGCGGTCAGATTGTCGTTAACCGTAAACTGGTAGCCCAGAATGTATTCGTCCCGTGAAAACGGGTCGGCTTCTTGTGCCTGGAAGGTATCTTGTGTCGGTACCGCTGCCACCGATGAAGCCGTTTGTGAGTTTTCAACCGCGCCGTTCACTGGTGTTGCGCCGATAGGAGCACCACTTACCGAATCAATATCATCGAACGTATAATACGTAGTGGTATCACTTACGCCCGACGCCGCCCGATAGATTGTATTATTCGCGATGGGTAAATAATAACGACCATAGTTACCATAAAGTTTTGATTCACCATCACCGTTTACATCCCAGCTAAAGCCTAAACGCGGCGCGATATCGGTATCAAAGTCAAACAGGGTTTTGCCGGTGGTACCCGCCCCTTCGAATAGATCTTTACGTAAGCCAATTGTAAGCATCAGTGACGGGGTAACCTGCCACTTATCTTCAATATAATAAGCGGTCAGATCAGATTCAAACGAGCCACCGCCGTCGAATATCCGGTCAGACACCAAGTCTTGGGCTGCGCCGGTGGTATTAGTGTAAAGATTACCCATATCACCTTGGATATTAGAGCCCGATTCCAGTGAGAAATAACGATACGAGTGGCCACCCACTGGACGCGTAATCCGTGTGGAAGCACGGTCCTGTTTGTCGATACCCGCTTTAATCAGGTGGTCGCCCCAGTAATATTCGATGTCGAATCGATACTGGGTATTTTCATCGAAATTATCGCCGAATGAACCACCCGGACCGCACTGTGGCGCTTTTTCAGCTGAGGGTACATTGCGCTGGTCAGTAATGGTAGGGCAATCAAGATTAGTAGGCGTGGTTTCATACTGGGTTTCAATTTCACCCCACATGGCGGAAACCGAAAGATCGTCAGTAATGTAACCGGTATAAGTTACACTCTGTGCTTCCCCACCCCGTTTACGTAAATAAGAGCCTTGATACTCTTCAACGGTCTGGCTTTCAGCATCGTAACCGTAAACATCTTCTATCGCATCATTCTGGTCTGAATAAGCAAAATAGCTCAGGCGGTGACCTTCAACGATATCCCAGTCTATTTTGGTACCCCAGAATAAATTATCAGTACCGTCAGACTCACGATAACGCATTTGATCTGTTGCAGCATATTCATCAAATACAGCACCGTAGGAGAAGTCATTTGAGACAGAGCGTGGATTTACCAATGCGTAGAAAAACAGCTTGTCTTCAATGATAGGACCTGCAGCCGAAACGCTGTAATCCCATTCATCAGTTTCATCATTCCGATTGTCGCGGAAGATTTCGCCAGTACCACCCATACCACGTGATACCGAACCATCTTCCTGTAATGAAGACGGAGACCAGTTAGCAGTAAAATCAAACTGCCACTCATTGGTACCACTTTTCGTTACGGCGTTAACCAGGCCACCGGTAGCACGGCCAAACTCAGCAGAGAAACCGCCGGTTTTAACCTGAAACTCTTTGTACATTTCAAATGGAACCGCCCCACAGCCCAAGCCCTGACGAGTATCAGTAACTTCCAGGCCGTTGATATAGCAGGCGTTTTCAGCAACAGACGCGCCGCCAAATGAGGCTACGTTACCAAAGCCTGAATCGCCCTGGACAACACCTGGAGCAAGTAACGCTACGGCAGTTATATTTCTGGCGATAGGCATACGGTCAATTTCCGCCTCTCCTAACACCAAGCCAGAGTCAGTAGAAGATAAATCAATAGCAGAAATACGCGCGCCGGTCACTTCAATGCGCTCAGCATTCATTGCGCCCACGTTAAAATCTGCTTGTTTGTTGGACCCCAGAGTGACGCGAAGCGTATCTTCGGCCACCACTGAATCACCACGTTTTATAGTGATGTTGTAAGTGCCTGTCTCCATTTTAGCGAACCGGTAGCTACCGTCCGCAGCAACCGATACGGTGCGCGAAAAACCGGTGTCAGGATTGACGGCTGTAACCGTTAGCTGGGTACTGTCCTGAGATTCAACCACACCTGAAATACTGGAAGTACTACCTGCGGCAAAGACCGGCGCAGATAGGCCTAATGAGGTCCCTATCGCTAATGCGAGTAGACTTTTTCTTATCATAATTGTTCTCCCTGGAAGACTTTTTCAGTCAACTAAATATATTTATTTTTATATGTTTATTACATGATGGTAATAAATCGGAAACGATATTAAGCAACCGGGGAATATAAATACAACGTAAAGTTCAATATCATCGGTGAAAGACAGGTTTAGAACGATGAACATCATATTGTGCAAATAAAAGGCAACAAAGACGTTTAATTTATCAACAATATCAAGCAAGTAAGAGCAACTTTTTGGAAAGATGGAATAGCGTTAATTTAGGATTAAAGCATTTTCATTTACGTTAACTTAATAATTTTTACAGATTAATTAATAGTAGATTTATATTATATGATGGTTAATTGAGCGAAAAATAAGACGGGGTTAACACTACAGGAAAGATGTTTTTAAGAGGATAACCAGCACCGAAGTTTAATTTCGATGCTGGCACATAAGACGCTTTATTTTTCAGTAATTAAAATAAAGGGATTATTACCATCTGGACCTATTACACTGAACGTGTATGTTCCGGCGGGTAAATCTATCACCAGATTATTGTTGCTGCTATTTAACCGCTTGGCCTCATCCACCACCACGGTATTGGAGGTCGCATTATCGGGATTACCCAGGTTTACGGTAGCCCAGTCCTGGGAGGCAATTTTAAATTCCGTCGCCCCACCCGCAATGGCGATATCCACCGCATACGTACTGCCGCCCTGCCATTGCAGTAAATCGGTTGTATCCCAGCCGTTCATGGCGCCCCTGACAAACACCTCGGTGCTACCAAAGAATTGCTCTTCAAATACTTTGACTTTTGGCGCTTGAGGGTTTGATAGGTCCAGTACAAACACTACATCGGTTTGCTGTTCTATACTGAATGTCAGGTTATTATCCGAGTTTGTCAGGGCTAATTCTGTGTTTAGTGTCAGCGCAGTGTCGGCCTCAGTCGCAGATAATGCGCCAAAGTTAAGCGTACTCCAGTCTTCCGACGCCAATTTAAAACCATAGGTGCCTGGCGCTATCGTTAGTTGCGCACTATAGAGTTTGTTTCCCTGGTAGACCATAGGGTTACCGGTTCCCCACGCATTGAAGTCGCCGCGGATGTATAGCGGTGTATCTGCATAGGGCTGTTCAAAATCTATCTGTAACACCGGGTTTTCAGCATCACTGGCATCAAGCAGCAATTCGTACATGGTACTGCGCGGGGGGGTAAAACTTAAATTAGCCCCACCGCGCGCCAGCGCTATCGCTTGGCCTACCGTCAGCGTATTGGTATTCGCAGCGCCTAAATCCACGTCGCTCCAATTCTCTGAGGCCAGTTTAAATTGATATTCTGTTTCTGCGTTGAGGTTAACCTGCACCCGATACTGCCCATTGCCCTGGTAGTTCAGCGGATGTTGCGTACCCCATTCGTTCATATCGCCGCGAAGATATAACGTTGCCGCATATGGCGCAACGTCTGGCGCTCCGGAGGTCGCAATAGCGGCAAGACCCGCGCCTTGGGCGCCCTGCTGGGATTTAATAAATACTGCCATAGTCAGGGCGGGCACCGTAAACGTACCATTGCCGTCTTGCCCTTCTGTAAAATAAGCAGAGGCTGTCACCGAATCAACCGAATTTACCTGGACGGGATGCAGGCTAAAACCGGTCGCCGTATTTATGCTTATCGATTTTTCGTCATAGCCGCTATTAATCACCACCATCAACGCATCAGCCATGGGATCCAGATCAGCCCGGGGATGCTCAGGATCGTTACTGATACCATCATCAATACTCATCGCTACCAAACCCACCTGTTGCGCTGATCCAATATTATGGAAACCCACACGGTCGGAAATAGCCTGCGCAGTGGTTAATCGGAATAAAGCAGAATCGCGCCGAATTGATAAAAATTCGGTGAACACGCTACTGGCAAACTGGATCTCTGTACTTCCAGCCGCCCGCTCCGGCGCATAAATGAATTCCACCATTTCAGGCCAGCGCGTTTGGTTATCTGCTGCCAGCGGCAACCCGATATTCCAGTTGTTTGTCTGATAGGTGAAGTCGACAAAGTTAAACCAGTCGCCAGCGTTGTAGGTATTGCGGTCCATCGATTTAGAACGCAGCATATCACCACCAAGCTGCAGAAAAGGAATCCCCTGGCTTACCAGCGGGATACCAATACCAATGTTTTGGATACGTACCCGTTCAGTTAAGCTGATATCAGCAGGTAGGGTATAGTTGAATTGGTCCCACAAGGTTTCATTATCGTGTTTAGATACATAGTTGATAATGTCCGCAGGCTGTAGCGCGTAGCCTCCTAACGCACTGGCATTTACCGCATTGCCGGTAGATGTGGTCAGTAAAAAGTCGGCCATTGTACCGGCTAAACCCACTTTCAGTTTATCTTGGTCAGCCAATGCAGCATCGCTGTTGGGGTTAAAAATATTGCCCTGCCGGACCGCTTCGCGTAGCCGGTCATTAAAGGTGCCAATGCCGGTGCCTGCCATATTGAGCTGATTTGCCTGGGTATAACCCGGGTATTCTTTTAGCCAGCCTTCTCCGTAAAAATAGTTGTCGCTATCGATGGACTGAATCTGCTCGCGCAATTTGACCATAGTATCGACGGTAGCCTGGCTCATAATGTCAAATCTAAACGAATCAAACTTGTAGTGTTCTGCCCACATGGCCAATGAATCAGCCATTAGTTTTTCCATCATGACCTGTTGAGGCTCTGTATCATCACAACAAGTTTCATTTATCAGCGCGCCGGTCGCAGCGTCATAGCGGTGATAGTAGCCTGGCACCACTTTATCTAATACTGACTTTGGAAAAACGCCCGAGGCGTGGGTATGGTTGAATACCACATCCAGGGCCACCCGCAAATTCATCTCGTGCAGGGCCATAATCATTGCACGCATTTCTTTGATTCTGGCGACAGATTCGCTATCCGTGGCATAGCTGCCTTCAGGAACATTGAAATGATGTGGATCGTAGCCCCAGTTGAACGTATCAATGTCCTGCAGTTGCTGAGTCAGCGCTTGCGCTTTACCCTGCTCTGATATGGGATCGTAGCTTTGGTACACATCAATCAGTTGACGTTCGGCATCTTCTTCTGCACATACTGCGGCCGATGCATTAAGCTGGCATAGCTGGGCCACACTACTATAAAGATTAACGGTCTTCGTGGGATCCTCTTCTATGGTAGCGATATCCGCCAGGGGTAACAGGTGAATATAGTTAAGCCCGGCTTGCTGAAGCCGGCGCAAATGCTCAACCGGTGCACTGTCGGTTTCGGTAAAGGCCAGGTATTTTCCTCTGTTAGCTTCACTGACGGTAGCATCCCGGGCACTGAAGTCGCGAACATGCACTTCATAAATAACCGCATCCTCTGGATTGTCGAGGGTGGGAATGAAATGACTGTCCCAGCCTTGCGGTTTCAGATCGTCATCTGCTAAGTTAACGAACCGCGAAAAACGGCCATTAGTTGATACTGATTGCGAATAGGGATCGGTAACTTCAAAGGTTTCAAATTGGCCGGTGGTGGGCGCAAATACATCTACTTCGAAACGATACAATGTACGATCCAGGGCCTCGTCCGCCTGATACGTCCAGACTCCACTGGCCTCGTCCAGCGTCATACTGTAGCGCTGCTGCAATGTTTTGTCGTCGGCGTAGCTTAATAAGCTAACAGCCCGGGCGGTCGGCGCCCACACCGCCACATTAATTGCGCCATCCTGGTAGGTGGCTCCCAGCGGTAGGTTATCCGCATCTTCCGCACCTTGTGTATACAATGCATCCAATACCTTCGCATGCTGTATGCCCGTAGCTGAAATTAAGGCGCCCTGAGCATTGTAAGCAGCTAATGCAATCTGTCCTTTTAACAAAGCTTTGGCGGTAACGTCATCAATATCCACCCAAAAGGCTGGCCAGTCAGCAATAAACGGATAGATCTGGCGTTGCTCATCCGTTAATGAGGTCGCTTCCAGTACCAATGTCTCGCCACTTAGCCCGGTTTCAATAGAGCTTTGCAACGGCTGATTGTCACTATAATGAAGCTTGACCTGGCTGACCTCATCGCCCACCTGCCAGATAAGCGTTTGTTGATCTATCCAGTGGGCAGCTCTACCTTCGATATTTACTGGTTGGGGGCCCAGCCCGGCAATAGGAAACTCAAATATTGTGGCTTCACCGTCGAGGGTGAAATTCATCCGCGTAAATGTTTCATCGTCCTGGTCTAGCGGGGCCTGAAAGTCACCAGTACCTAGCGCCTTACCAGCATCGTCAGTGCCCTTATGTATGATAAAATTATGGCACTGATCGTAATCCGGTTTTAGCGCTAAAATCCAATAGGCTCCGTAGGTCGGATCGATACCACTTATCGGGCGGCCATTGTCCCATGCTGTATCGTCATCTGCATAAGCGTCGCAGGTTTCATTGTTCCAGGTATGTAAGCGCCAGCCGTCATAAGCGGTATCCGATGGCGTATTTTCTGCATCAACATGTTTGCGGTTGTAATACAACACCGCTTCATTGTCGCCCGGGAAAAAAACCGGATCTGGTAATGATGGATCAGCGCCAACCACGCAGGCGTCATTGGTTTCATTGGGAACCGTGGGTGCTTCGCAGGCAATGGGCGGCGGTGCTACACATGCGTTACCCTCAGCATCGGGTACATTTGGCGCTGTGCAGGTGAGTAAATCTGCCGAGCCCGAAGTCACACTGTCTGCGCCACATCCGCTGACGATAAACAGCAGCAATACGGTACTAACTATATAGCGCAAGTTATCTGGCGATAACCGGTTACGGAACATTGTTAATGTCCCGGCCCAGGGTAATTGATTAGTAATCTTCATTGTTTGTCCTTAAAACGAATAGGTCATGCCCAGGTAATATTGCGTGCCAAAATACTGCAAAGTCCCGGTTTGCGTTTCATCGCTGAAATAACTTCTGGTGGGTTCATCAGTCACATTATTTACCTGAAACAACACGCTGGCGTGGTCGCTGAGGTTGTACGAGGCCTGATAGTCAAAGATAAGTTCTTCGGCAAAGTTAACCGTTTGATCGTTAACAGCCACCTGTTGTGACACAAACGCATCCCGATAGCGGGCCGACAAACGGGTTTCAAAATCTGCGTACTCCCAGAACAGGGTTACCGTTGCAACATTCTCAGATAGGCCGGGCAGCGCAGAGGCATACACGCCATCGCCCACTGACCGTTCAATTTCGCTTTCGGTAAACGAATAAGAAGCGTTTACTCCTAGCCCTGATAAAGCACCAGGTAGCATGCTATAAATTTGCGTATAAGCTATCTCAATACCTCGAATGTAGCCCCCTTTAGCGTTATTTACCGCTGTTTCGTAGCGGCCATTTTCAACCGGTACAGTGATAAATAATGGCGCTCCTGTGGCATCGACAGCCTGCTCGGGTTCTTCGCCTTCAAATTGCGCCGCCATAAAAACAGGCACTTCAACGCTGTCCGGCGTAACCAACCCGTTGGCCGCAAAGTCGTAAGGGTCGATAGCGATATTTTCGATAAAGGAATCAATATTTTTATAAAAGCCGGCCACTACAATAGCGCCATCACTTTGGGCAAAATAATACTCATAAGAAATGTCGTACTGGGTAGCGTAAAACGGGTCTAAGTAAGGACTGTTTCTGGATGAACCGCTTACCTTAGCGGTTGGCTGGGAGATCTGTATTTCGCCAGAGTCGCGGTCCATAGAGGCGGTGAGCGTTTCGACACTCGTCGTGGTGTTGGCAGCAAAGCGGTTAATAGGCGCCCGACCCATCACTTTGGCTGCGGCCATCCGTAATTGCGATTGCTCTGACAGTTTAATATTCAAATTAATAGAAGGTAACCAGTCAGTATACTCATGGGTTAGCATTGCCGGACGATAAAAGTTATTAACTAACCCGGCCTCATCCAGAATATTCTGCGCGCCAGCGGTAGGATCGCTTACTTCCGTTTGTCCTTCTGCCTGGCTGAGCATAGTAGTGGCTCTTTGCAACGTGGTTGAACGTTGCATAGAGTCCACGTAGCGTACCCCTATATTGCCGTTGATGGGCAAACCCAATACGTTAAATTCCAGGTTAGCCATAAGGTAGGCTGCATTGACCGTTTCGAACACATCGCCACTTTCCTGAATAGTCCAGGCCGTATCAGCGCCGCTGCCCGGGCCATTGATAACACCGGCCGCACCTGGTCCCCAGGTTTGCACTGGTTGCGGCACCCCTGCCGGAAACCAGGCCGCTAATGCACC
Source organism: Salinimonas sediminis (assembly GCF_003429285.1). Lineage (NCBI taxonomy): Bacteria > Pseudomonadati > Pseudomonadota > Gammaproteobacteria > Alteromonadales > Alteromonadaceae > Salinimonas > Salinimonas sediminis. The sequence continues at coordinate 2,002,188 of NZ_CP031769.1, read as the reverse complement.
CGGCACATCTACCGCAAGATAGTCAGGAAAATAATCAAACTGGCCCCCCCAGCTCACTGTTTCGGTAATCTCATTATTTAATGCAAGGGGCGGCTGAGCAGCGGACAACGCTCCATCATTACCATATTCAAATACCGAACGCTGGTTAGTATACTCGCGGTTAGAATAACGGTACCCTCCTTCAATTGACGCAAGTGGACCGCTATCGACAAAATACTGAAAATCACCGCGATATGCATCAAGCTCATCTTCATTGTGAAACGGGTAAATACCATATTTACTCACCATAACCCGTGAAGTGTCGGCAAACGCCTCAGCCTGATTAAATGCCACATCCGGCAAATTGAGCCCGTTAAGTTGATATGCAATTTGCACATTATTATCAATGACAGGGTTAAGCGCCGTAGCATCTTGTGCCACCAATCCCCACAACAAACCGTTTTTGAAATCGCTTTGCGCTTTTGATAGCGAAATATCAATTTGTACGGCAAAGTTATCAGTGATCTGCCAGTCAGCATTGATCCCGTAGCTGGCTATTTGATCTTGTTCGTTATTGTCATCATTAACCAGCTCAACACGGGTATAGTTGTCTTTAGTGCGGGTAAAGACGCCCCCTGTCACCACGTTATTTTCCACTACCGGATTAGTAATACTGGCGTTCTCACCGCCGAACTTTACCCGAAAGCCGCGCGCGAACGTAGCCGTATCAAAACGGGACACAAAAGCATCGGCTTTGATTCGTAATGTATCGTGGGGCGCCCACTCAATGGATGCCAGATACCCGTTCCGGGTTTCCTCACCGCCTCTGTGTTGCAGTTCAAACCCTTCGCTTACCAATTCGCAACCAGGGCACTGGGCATTAGGATTTTGCGTATCGTTCGCTAAACCGTCTACATCAATTTGCTGATTGTAAGCCAGGCCGACAAACTGGGTGGCCACACTTGGTTGATACAGTCGGGCAAAGCCCGCCGAAATTCCCAACGTATCGTCCAAAAATTTTCCCTGCCACGAAAAACTTAGGCGGTGCCCGTATTCGGTTGCATCATAAATTTCATCAGCGCGGTCGTTGAACATACCTCGCACATTCGCACTAAAGGTATGTTGTTGTTCGTTATTCAGCGCACTGGCGGTTTGCAGTTCAACGGTGCCGGCCACCCCACCTTCAATTAATGAGGCTTTAGGTGACTTATACACTGCAGCGGAATTAATCAGCTCTGACGGGTACTGGTCAAACTCGATAGACCGGCTACCACTGGTGGAAACCTGTTCACGCCCGTTCAATGTCGAAAATACAAAATCCCCGGATAATCCACGAATGTTTATTTCGGCTGCTTGCCCACCGGTGCGTACCGCTGAAATACCCGGTAGGCGGGTTAATGCATCTGCCATCGATACATCGGGTAAGCCACCCAGATCATCTGCCGAAATTTGTTCAGTTACTGTATCGGAGTAACGCTTTTGATTTAAAGACTGAATAAGGCTAGTGCTAAATCCTCTCACCTCTATTTTTTCAATCTCGTCATCCTGAGGAGTTGCCGCAGATTCCTGAGCGCTAACCTGGCCGGCTAACCCCACGGATATTAAAACGGCAGTAACCCTGTTTATAGAGAACCTTTTCATTGTGTTTCCCATGCCTTTCACGTTTCCTTGTTATTGCATCACAGCCCACTTACTCGGCCCGGCCGTAAATGAATTAACCAGCGGCGGTAAGATCGCAATTTTGCTATTGAGCTACTGTAGATAGGCGATGAAGCAATGCCTTCCCATAGCGCAATTAATAGTAAGGACAGGCGAAATTTAGAGCAACGCGATGCATACGTATTCATTACATATTTGCTACATTACGATTACATCCATAGGGTATGCAGTCTGATTTTTGGAGGGGTATAGCGGGATATAAAAGACGTTACAATGGCTGGAAGATACGATGAAAACGCATAAACATCGGTGTAAAGGTTGCCGGCTAACCGTGGTCACTGTGACGCAGGGGTAAGCGTATATAGCCTGTTAAGGTTCACGATAAGGGCGGCCACAAACGCTGCTCAGGCCAAATTATCTGAAAGCAATGAAAGGTAGGTGGCTAAACCTTGCGCGGTACCGCTGTATAGAGCTATTAACTAAAAAGGGTTACCGCAGCTCTCGCTCCGGTAACCCCCATATACAACTGCTATAACTGCTGTTACCGCCGTAAGCCACGTAGGTTACGGCTAGTCTTTAAAAGTCGTAGTTAAAGCTAAGCAGATAGTTTGCGCCATAAGTTTGGTACAAGGTTATCTGACGAGAATCCGTACCAGAGCTTTGGATATCATCTTCATCTGTCAGGTTTTGGGCCTGCAAAGTCACCCGTAGTCCATCCAGAGCTTCAATACCAGATTCACTGAAATCATAACCCACCTGAGCATCAACAAAGGTACCGCCCTGATTGGTTGAGTCTGATAACGCCAGGCTCAGGCCGCGCGTTTCGCTTAAATAGCTTGACCGTTTGGTGCCAGCTAAGCGAATTTCAAACCCTTGATTTTCATAGAATACAGTTAGACTATAGTTTTCATCCGATAGACCTGGTATACGGGTTTCATCGGTACCTGGGGCTGCGTCTGCCGTGCCATCCATAAAGGTTGCACTGGCGAACATACCAAAGCCTTGTAACGACTCATGCAACAATTCACCTGGTAAGCTACCCTGCACTTCCCAACCACGAACAAAACCTTCGAAGCCATCTTGCGGCTGTGTGCGTTCACCCACAAACAATACCGGTGGTTGACCGTCTGAACTTTGATGTATATCTGGGATATAAAACTCTTCAAAGTCTGCCGCAATGGCGTTATTTCTATGCCAGTTTTTCAGATCTTTAAAGAAGAATGACACTGCGACATATCCGGTGTCTGCAAAATAATTCTCGTAAGCCAGGTCAAGCTGGTTAGCCTCATAAGGTTTCAATTCCGGGTTACCAGCACTGCCCCCCAGGGTCCGTTATCGGTGTCTGTACTCAGAATCTGTGCATCATTGAACGAGAACGTTACCTGACTGTTGGGGCGCATATCGTCCATACGTGGACGCGTAAGTACTTTACTCAGACCCATACGTACAAACTGACCTTCGGCAACTTCTGCACTCAAATTCAGGGTGGGTAATACATCTGTGTAATCCGTACCACCGGATACAACGGTCGATTCCACAAAGCCCAGGCTATCAGTTACCGTACTGAAGCCATAAGACTGCTGATCTGCATGCACCACTTGCAGGCCCAGATTACCGCGAATATAAATACCCTCATATTCGGTATCCAGATCCAGCTTGGCGTACAACGTAGTCAGTTTTTCTTCTACTTCGTAGGTGTCACCTAAACGGTCAGCCTGTACTAACTGCGCATCAAGTTCGTTGTAATAACCACTGTTGTATAAACCCAGTGCGTCATAGGCCAATACACCTTCAATACCGACAAAGTCCAGGGGTGTTATGCCAAGTACATCAGGAATAGCCGCATCATCCGGATAAGCCGGCGCAGTAAGGTAGGCACCATTGTTTATTTTCGACTTGCTACGGTCAGAATAAATCGCACCAAATTCTACACCGGTGAACATACCCCACTCTACAAAGCCTTCTGTGCTCACCCGATAGGTAGATAACTCTTCTTCAAATACTGGCTGGTTTAAGAAGCCATCCTGTTGATTAGAAAAGTAAACCTGCTCACCGTCTTCGTTTTTAAGGGTAGGCCCCCAGCTTTGCGGGCCGGCCAGGCGAATAAGTGACGGATCCGTCAGGTCAGTCGGTGCCAGCGTGGGGTGATCCGAGAACATGACACCTTCTGAGGTCATTTCCCAGCTGCGAGCTGTTAACTGACGCCCGTCAGTGCCAGCGCGGCCAGTACCTGAATAACTTTCAACATCCGTAATCGTTTTATCTACCTTACCGGTAGAAACGTCAGCATTAACCGTCCAGTTATCGTTTAACAGGTATTCCATGTTAAGACCAAACGTGGTCAGGTCGGCATCTTGTTTACGCACATCGTTACGAACAATGCTGTAAAAACCATCATGATAACCCGCTGTAACCAGGCCATTCTCGACTTCAGTAACGGTAAAGTCTACCGGACCCCATACCGGGCCCCCCTCTTCCACACCGCGGCGAGCATCATTTTCCTGGAAATCAATATACAACGCATCCAGTTGTAAGTTCAGACGATCGTTCGGTGCCCATTGAATAATAGCGGCGACCGAGTCACGCTCCATCATAGCTGACCGGGCAAAACTGTCATGACCACCCAGGATTACCGTGTTTTCATCCACGGCTACACCGTCAGCAAGGCTAACCGCCGTCGCATCGTCACCGGTAGGTACATTTGGATAGCCCCATCCGCGGAACTGGCGTTCCTGGCGTGGCGACTCCATAGTGGCAAAGGTTAACGCAACGCCGACTGTGTCGTTGGCAAATTGATCGATGTAGTTAAACGATAACCGGTGGCCATCGTTGTCGAAATCGGGGTTGCCAGAATCGTCCGCATTTTTTTCAAACGTACCATTAATGGTAAATGTTTGTTCTGCGACCAAGGGTTTCACCGTTTGTAAATCTACGGAACCACCGATATTTTGCGTTGTCATACCTGCTTCAGGGGTTTTGTAAACCAGGATGTTAGAAATGATTTCAGTTGGATAAAGGTCGAATTCTACGCCACGGTTATCACCCATACCCAATAGCTCGCGGCCATTAAGTGAGGTACCGACATAGTTTTCATTAAAGCCACGTACTGAAATTCCGCTGGTACGGCCATTACGACGTTCGCCAGATAGACCTGGTAGACGTGAAAGTGACTCGGCAATACTGGTATCGGGTAATTTACCAATATCTTCGGCAGAGAGCGCTTCAACGATGGAAGAATTATCCATTTTGATCGCTTGAGCACGTTGCAGGCTACCGCGTATACCTGAAACTTCAATAACTTCTACAGACGGTTCTGCATCCTGATTGGCCGTGTTGGCCTGTTGCGCCATCACCGGCAGGCTAAAAGCACAAAGCCCACTGGCAACCAGCGCAGCTTTGATTGAATTTGGTTTAAAGTGGTTCATATGTAGGTATCCCTTGACTATCCTAAGACTTCTGCCGGTATTGTTATTGAGTAGGCAGGCCAGATATAAAACAGGCTAAATCCTATCCCCATAGGCGTGTTTGCTCAATGTTATGCATACGTATTCATAAATATTATTATACATTTGATTAACAGCAGCATCTTGTTGGCTACGAATCGTTAACTTCCTAAATCTTTTTCTTTTCTTTATATTCAATAGGTTAAACATCCCTTAGCGTTAACATTTGAGGACAGTGCGAAGAAAACGTTACAGATTAAATAAAAACAATATTGGGGAACAAACTGCGGAAGTACCTTGCCGTTCATTGATGAGGGGGCTAAAACGGTGGCAGAAAAAGTGATTTACGCCGAATAGAAGCACGTTAGTTCCACCTGCCTAGCGGCGCAGGTGACAAGGGTAAAAAAAAGCCCGCCAAAGGCGAGCTTTTTTATCAGTGATTTCTTTCACAGAGTGCGTAGTGCACGCTTACCAGTTGGTGGCTTCGCGTAACGCTTTGCCGATATCGGCCAGTGAACGAACCGTCTTCACGCCGGCATCTTCCAGAGCTGCGAATTTATCATCAGCTGTTCCTTTACCACCGGCGATAATCGCGCCGGCATGGCCCATCCGTTTTCCTGGAGGCGCAGTCACGCCAGCAATATAGGATACCACTGGCTTGGTAACATTTTCTTTAATGAACGCCGCCGCTTCTTCTTCCGCGGTTCCGCCGATTTCACCAATCATCACGATTGCTTCTGTCTTCGGATCTTCCTGGAACATCTTCAGAATATCAATGAAGTTTGATCCTGGAATCGGGTCACCACCAATACCTACACAGGTAGACTGACCAAAACCTTCATCGGTAGTTTGCTTCACCGCTTCGTAGGTCAACGTACCTGAACGCGAAACAATACCTACTTTACCTGGTTTATGGATATGACCAGGCATGATACCGATTTTACATTCGCCAGGAGTAATAACGCCTGGGCAGTTTGGTCCAATCAAACGTACACCTTTGGCATCAACATACTCTTTTACATAAAGCATATCGATGGTAGGAATACCTTCTGTAATACATACAATCAGTTCGATACCTGCATCAGCAGCTTCTACGATTGAATCTTTACAAAATGGAGCTGGAACATAAATTACTGATGCAGTGGCACCGGTTTGTTCAACTGCTTCGCGCACTGTATTAAATACAGGCAGGCCTAAATGTTCAGTACCGCCTTTACCAGGTGTAACACCACCTACCATTTGCGTACCATAGGCTATAGCCTGCTCAGAGTGGAATGTACCCTGACCGCCAGTGAAACCCTGACAAATTACTTTCGTGTCTTTATTAATAAGTACTGACATTATTTGCCCTCCGCCGCTTTAACAACTTGCTGAGCTGCGTCAGTCAGGCTGCTTGCAGCAATAATATCCAGGCCTGACTGTGCCAGAACTTCACGGCCTTTCTCTGCATTTGTACCTTCAAGGCGAACCACTACCGGTACATTTACACCGACTTCTTTAACCGCGCCGATGATACCTTCAGCGATCATGTCACAACGTACAATACCACCAAAGATATTAACCAATACGGCTTTTACGTTGTCATCTGATAAGATAATTTTAAACGCTTCAGCAACCCGCTCTTTGGTTGCACCGCCACCAACGTCAAGGAAGTTTGCTGGCTTACCGCCATGCAAATTAACGATATCCATGGTACCCATTGCCAGGCCCGCACCGTTAACCATACAGCCAACATTACCGTCCAGCGCAACATAGTTTAATTCAAACTTAGCCGCATGCGCTTCACGAGCATCTTCTTGTGAAGGATCATGCATTTCTTTAACTTTAGGCTGACGATACAGTGCGTTACCGTCGATACCCACTTTAGCGTCAAGGCAATGCAAATCGCCATCGGCCTTAATTACCAGCGGGTTAATTTCGATAAGTGCTACATCAAGCTCTTCAAACATTTTCGCCAGACCTAAGAAGATCTTAACAAACTGCTTTATTTGATTACCTTCAAGACCTAATTTAAATGCCATCTCACGCGCCTGGTAAGGCTGTGGTCCAACAATCGGGTCAATTTCAGCTTTCAGAATTTTTTCTGGCGTCTCTTCTGCAACGGTTTCAATTTCAACACCGCCTTCTGTTGAGGCCATGAAAACCACACGACGGGTTCCACGGTCAACAACTGCACCCAGATACAGCTCATTAGCGATATCAGTGCAGGTTTCTACCAGAATTTTAGTTACCGGTTGGCCTTTCTCATCAGTTTGGAAGGTCACCAGATTTTTGCCTAGCCAGTTTTCCGCAAAGCCGCGAATGTCGTCTTTATTTTTAAACAACTTAACGCCGCCAGCTTTACCGCGTCCACCTGCGTGGACCTGACATTTAACAACCCATTCTTCACCGCCAATGCGGTCTGCTGCTTCAACTGCACCTTCAGGTGTGTCGGCTGCGTATCCTTCAGAAACAGGCAAGCCGTATTCTTTGAATAGCTGCTTGCCTTGGTATTCATGCAAATTCATGGTGTTTCTATCCGATTTTTAGTAAGACAAAAGCCGCTATTGCGACTTGATTAACTTGACCGACAGACGCCGAGCCTGCCGACGTTGTGACAATCACGACCCGAGCATACCTTCAGGCCGTGACTGCACACAATGCATAAGATGAAAGTCTTAAACGTCTAGTAATAAACGAGTAGGATCTTCGAGCATCTCTTTAACTGTAACCAAGAATCCAACCGACTCTTTACCATCGACGATTCTATGGTCATAAGATAATGCCAGGTACATCATAGGCAGTATCTCAACCTTGCCATTAACTGCCATTGGCCGATCTTGGATTTTGTGCATACCAAGGATCGCGCTCTGTGGTGGGTTAATGATAGGGGTAGACATCAGTGATCCGAATACTCCGCCGTTAGTAATCGTGAAATTACCACCTTGCAGATCAGACATGGCTAATTTACCGTCACGGCCTTTTAGCGCTAACTCTCTGATACCTTTCTCTACGCCGGCCATACCAAGCGTATCCGTGTCTTTCAACACTGGAGTAACCAAACCACGTGGGGTGGATACGGCAATCGAGATATCAAAATAGTTGTGGTAACAAATGTCATCACCATCTAGTGAGGCATTTACTTCTGGGAAGCGCTTAAGTGCTTCTGTTACCGCTTTTACATAAAATGACATAAAGCCAAGACGAATACCATGACGCTTTTCAAAGCTTTCCTGGTACTGTTTACGTAAGTCCATTATAGGTTTCATGTTAACTTCGTTAAACGTAGTTAGCATGGCAGTAGAGTTTTTCGCCTCTAGCAACCGGTTAGCAATGGTTTTACGCAAGCGCGTCATAGGCACACGCTTTTCAGTGCGTTCGCCAGCAGCTACTGAAGGCGCTTCAGTTTGTGACGATTTCGCGGCCGCCTTATCTTCAGTTTTACCTGATTTCAGATATTGCTCAACGTCTTCTTTGGTAATCCGACCATTTTTGCCAGTACCTTTAACCTTCGCAGAATCAACGCCTTTTTCGGCTAGCAAACGGCGTACTGATGGGCTAAGTGCATCGGCGTCGTCTTCGGCACCTTCATCGGTAGAGTCTTCAGCAACTTGTGCATTACCACCCGTTGATGCGCCTTCTACAAACTTAGCGATGACTTCTTCTGCGGTAACCGTGGCACCCTCTTCCGCCAGGATTTCAGAAATAGAGCCGTCACCAGGTGCAACGACTTCTAATACTACTTTATCGGTTTCAATATCAACCAGATTCTGGTCGCGACTAACTTGCTCGCCTACCGATACATGCCAGGTTGCAATGGTAGCGTCTGCGACTGATTCAGGCAGAACCGGTACTTTTACTTCTGAGGTTTTACCGCCAGCACTGGCAGTTTTCGCCTGCTGCTGTTCGGCTGGTTTTTCTTCAGACGTTGATTTTTCTTCAGACTTCGAAGATTCTGTGTCTTTTTTAGGTTCTGCTTTACCGCTATCATCTAACTTAGCGATAACCTGCTCACCTAATACGGTTTCGCCTTCTTCATCAATGATTTCACTGATTACGCCGTCGGCCGGGGCAACCACTTCCAGTACCACTTTATCGGTTTCAATATCAACCAGGTTCTGATCGCGTGTTACCTTGTCACCGGCCTTCACATGCCAGGTTGCAATCGTGGCATCGGCAACTGACTCTGGTAGGACCGGAACTTTAATCTCTATTGTCATCATTGTTCCTTATTTAATAGTGAGTGCGTCTTCAACCAGGGCCTTTTGCTGCTGATTGTGGACAGAGACATAACCTACGGCAGGTGAAGCCGATGCTTCACGGCCTGCGTACGACAGTTTGGCACCTTCTGGAATAGCCGCCCAGAAATGGTGCTGGCTGGAATACCATGCGCCCTGGTTCTGCGGTTCTTCCTGACACCAAACCCAATCTTTAACGTGGCTGTAATCGGCCACTACTTTAGCACATTCTTCTGACGGGAACGGATAAAGCTGTTCCAGCCGAACAATGGCCACATCGGTTTGTTCATTTTTACGACGCTGATCTAACAGATCGTAATAAACTTTACCGGAACACATGACTACACGTTTAACCTTTGACGGCTCTATGTCATCAATCTCGCCAATGACATTGTGGAACACACCTTCGGCAAGCTCTTCAAGCGAAGATGTAGCCTGAGCATGCCGCAACAATGATTTTGGCGACATTACAATCAAGGGTTTACGCATAGGACGAATCATTTGACGGCGTAGCATATTAAACACCTGCGCCGGTGTTGACGGTATACATACTTGCCAGTTGTGGTCTGCGCATAGCTGCAGGAACCGCTCCAATCGCGCTGAACTATGCTCTGGCCCCTGACCTTCGTAACCATGAGGTAGCAATACGGTCAGACCACAGAGTCGACCCCATTTTGCCTCACCTGAACTCAGGAATTGGTCAAACACTACCTGGGCGCCGTTGGCAAAGTCACCAAACTGTGCTTCCCAAATGGTTAGGCAAGAAGGTTCAGCGGTAGCGAAGCCGTATTCAAATGCCATCACTGCTTCTTCAGATAATACCGAGTCGTATATTTCAATTTCGCCTTGGTCTTCTTTTATATGTTGAAGCGGTGTATAGGTTGAACCGTCAGTTTGATTGTGCAGAACCGCATGACGATGGAAGAAAGTCCCCCGCCCTGAATCCTGACCCACCAACCGGATATCCGTACCAATACCAACTAAGCTGGCATATGCAAGGTTCTCGGCCATACCCCAGTCAAGCATTTTTTCGCCGGCGACCATGGCTTTGCGGTCTTGATATAGCTTGTTCACCCGCGAATGTAATTTTACATCTTTGGGAAAACTGGTCAGCCGCTCACCTAATTCTTTTAATTGGTCGAGCGATATTGAACCATCATAAGGCGTGTCCCAGTCGTGTCCCAGATAAGGAGACCAATCAACTGAATGCTCGGTCATAGGCCGCCATTCATCTACCACACAGGCACCATGATCAAGTGCGGCGCGATAGTCTTCAAGTAGCTTATCGACTTCACGCTGTTCCATCACGCCTTCGGCCAGCAGTTGCTCAGCATATAAAACGCGGGGTAACGGATGCTTTTTAATTTTCTGGTACATTAACGGCTGGGTAGCATTTGGCTCATCAGCTTCGTTATGGCCATGACGGCGATAGCAAACTAAGTCAATTACCACATCGCGCTTGAACTTATTACGGTATTCCAAGGCCAGTTTGGTAACGAACATAACCGCTTCCGGATCGTCCGAATTGACGTGGAAGATAGGCGCCTGCACCATTTTCGCAATATCCGTACAATACTGCGTAGAGCGGGTATCTTCTAACTTCGAGGTGGTGAAACCAACCTGGTTGTTAATAACAATCCGAACTGTACCACCGACCGCAAACCCCGTGGTTTGCGACATATTAAATGTTTCTTGTACTACACCCTGGCCGGCGATAGCGGAATCACCATGAATCGTAATCGGCAATACCGCGCTGCTGTCGTTATGACGACGTACCAGACGCGCCCGCACAGAGCCCATTACCACCGGGTTAACTATCTCAAGGTGAGAAGGGTTAAACGCCAACGCCAGGTGAACATTACCACCGGGGGTTGCAAAGTCAGAAGAGTAACCGGCATGATACTTCACATCACCAGAACCAAGACTTTCGTCATGCTTACCCGAAAATTCGTCGAATAGCACTGAGGGGTTCTTACCCAGGACATTAACCAATACATTTAGCCGGCCGCGGTGAGCCATGCCCACTACCACTTCTTTCGCGCCGGCCGAACCCGCTTCGCTAATCAGCCCTTTCAGCATAGGAATCAGTGAATCACCACCTTCCAATGAGAAACGTTTAGCGCCGGGAAATTTGGAACCCAGGTATTTTTCCATACCATCAGCGGCGGTCAGGCCTTTAAGAATTTGTAACTTCTGTTCTTTACTGATTTCTGGTTTGGCCTGAACTGACTCAATTTTTTGTTGTAACCAGCGCTTTTGCTCAGTATCGGTAATGTGCATATATTCAGCACCGATAGAGCCGCAATAAGTGCGGTTTAACGATTTAACCAGCTCGCCTAACGACATAGATTCGCCACCATAGGCATAAGAGCCTACGTTGAAAACGGTATCGAAGTCTTGCTCGGACAGGTTATGGTGGGAGAGTTCAAGGTCACGAACGCGAGGTTGCTGCCAAAGACCTAACGGATCGAGATTCGCATGTTGGTGTCCACGAAACCGATAAGCATTGATAAGTTGCAGAACCTTGACCTGACGGCCGTCGGATGAACTGGGGCCGGCGCTGGCGGCCGGTGAAGACATTCGTGCTGCGGGCCCTAGGGCCGCCATCTTTCGAAACTGTTCACGAACGGTTGTATGATTGTTCTCTAATTCAGCACCTTCCACTTTGGGAAGGCTATCGAAGACCTGTCGCCAGGAATCTGAAACGCTGTGCGGATCTTCGAGGTACGCTTCGTACAACTCCTCGACATAGGCGGCGTTATTACCAGCCATATGCGACGAATCCCACCATGCTTTCATCACGCTTTCTTGCATTATTGTGCCTTGCTACGTTTTGTAAAAACTAAATAACACGAGGCGCTATTATGACTGTTATTTACAACAGAACCAACCATTTACGCCACGTATACAAAAAAAATAGCCATCCTTAACAGGATGGCCATTTAGCGCATATCATTTGTGCATACAATACCTTACACAAACTAGTGTAACTAAACAGCCCGTTGTAGCAACATCGACTTAATCTGGCCGATGGCTTTGGTCGGGTTCAACCCTTTAGGACATACGCTGACACAGTTCATTATGCTGTGGCAACGAAACACGCTGAACGCATCATCTAAATCGCTAAGCCGTTCTTCAGTGGCCGTATCACGATTATCAATAAGGAAACGATAAGCATGCAGCAAACCAGCCGGGCCGATGAACTTCTCAGGGTTCCACCAAAATGATGGACACGAAGAAGAACAACATGCGCAAAGGATGCATTCATAAAGTCCGTCTAGCTTAGCACGCTCTTCCGGGGTTTGCAGGAATTCCCGGGCAGGCGGCTGTTTAGTATCGTTGATAAGAAACGGCTTCACTTTCTCATATTGAATGTAGAACTGGGTCATGTCTACCACCAGGTCGCGCACAACCGGTAAACCAGGTAACGGGCGAATCACAATTTTACCCTTGCCCAGCGCGGATACTGGCGTAATACACGCCAGACCGTTTTTACCGTTCATGTTCAAACCATCAGACCCACACACACCTTCGCGGCATGAACGACGGAATGATAACGATGGATCCTGCTCTTTCAACTTAATCAGAATATCCAGCACCATCATATCGCGGCCTTCTTCCACATCCAGTTTGTAATCCTGCATGCGCGGCGCTTTATCAACGTCAGGGTTGTATCGGTATATCGAAATATTTAATTGCATACTGGTCACCTCTATTAATATGAACGCGCTTTAGGCGGGAAGGCTTCCCGCAGCTTGGGCGCCATATTGACTTCACGACGAGTCATTGATTCATCTTCCGGACGGTAGATTGAGTGACACAACCAGTTTTCATCATCACGGTCTGGATAATCAAAGCGACTGTGTGCGCCACGACTTTCGGTACGGAAGTTTGCTGCTACTGCTGTGCAGTACGCGGTTTCCATCAGGTTGTCTAATTCCAGACACTCAATACGCTGGGTGTTGAAATCACTACTCTTATCATCCAGACGCGCATGCTGCAAACGCTCACGAATGTCTTTAAGTTGTTTAAGACCGTCAGCCATTGCGTCACCTTCGCGGAATACCGAGAAGTTGAGCTGCATACATTCCTGCATGTCTTTTTTAATTTGAACCGGGTCTTCACCCTTGCCTTTTTCAGAACCTTCCCACCGGTTGAAGCGCGCCATAGCCGCCTCAAGATCAGACTCACTGGCATCCCGAGTAGTGGCAATTTGATTCAGCGATTCACCCAGATGCAGGCCTGTAGCACGGCCAAATACGACCAAATCGAGCAGTGAATTACCGCCCAGGCGGTTAGCGCCGTGCACCGATACGCAGGCAATTTCACCACATGCAAACAGGCCATTTACGATGTGGTCCTGTCCGTTTTCATCTACCCGGATACATTGACCATGCACGTTGGTAGGAATACCACCCATCATATAGTGACAGGTAGGAATAACCGGGATAGGTTCTTTGACCGGGTCAACGTGAGCGAAGGTACGTGAAAGCTCAAGAATACCTGGCAAACGCGACTCCAATACATCTTTACCCAAGTGATCAAGCTTAAGCTTAAGGTGGGTACCCCACGGGCCATCACAACCACGTCCTTCACGAATTTCGGTCATCATTGAACGCGCCACTACGTCACGACCTGCCAGATCTTTGGCATTCGGTGCGTAGCGTTCCATAAAGCGTTCGCCGTCTTTATTGAGCAGATAACCACCCTCACCACGACAACCTTCTGTGACCAGCGTACCCGCACCCGCAATACCAGTTGGGTGGAACTGCCACATTTCCATGTCCTGCATAGATACGCCAGCTCGCATCGCCATACCCACACCGTCACCGGTATTAATATGGGCATTGGTAGTAGAAGCAAATATACGCCCTGCACCACCGGTAGCCAGCACCACAGCCCGCGCTTTAAAGTAAACGACTTCACCGGTTTCAATATCGATGGCCGTACAACCCACTACGTCCCCATCCTGGTTTTTCACCAGATCAAGGGCATACCATTCACTGAAAACTTTGGTCTTATTCTTAACATTTTGCTGATAAAGCAAATGCAATAGTGCGTGACCAGTACGGTCGGCTGCCGCAGCCGTACGAGCGGCTTGTTCGCCACCAAAATTCTTCGACTGGCCACCGAATGGGCGCTGATATACTGTGCCATCTTCAAAACGTGAAAATGGCAGACCCATATTTTCCATTTCTATAATGGCTTTCGGCCCCACGTTACACATGTACTCAATGGCATCCTGATCGCCAATGTAGTCAGACCCTTTAACCGTGTCATACATGTGCCATTCCCAGTTATCTTCATGGGAATTACCCAGCGCAACAGTAATACCACCTTGGGCAGATACCGTATGCGAACGGGTTGGAAATACTTTAGACAACAACGCACAGGACTTACCTGATTGTGAAATCTGCAAAGCGGCACGCATACCCGCACCACCGGCGCCAATAACAATGGCATCAAATTCGTGTACTGGTAGACTCATCTTACACACCCCACAGAACAAACAGACCAACTAACACGTACCCGAAGGCAATCAGGTTCAATACCCATTGCACCAAAGCGCGTACTTTAGGCGCTTTAACATAGTCTGTCAGCACTTGCCACAGACCAATGCGTACGTGAATCATAATCGACACTAGCGTAGCCAGGGTAAACACCTTCATCGGTATCCCTGAAAACAAGCCGTGCCATTCGATAAATGTGATGCTGTCGGTTGAAATAAAGAACCACGCCATATACACAGTAAAGGCAAATATTATTGCTCCTGTGGTGCGCAGCGATAAGTAATCCTGCACGCCGTTACGTTTAACGCTTGCCTGATTCGTTACCATAGTACTACTCCCAATACGACTGTCAGGATTATCCAAAGCGCAATTATTGCTTGCGCGCTCAGGTTACCTGATTTCATTTCTTCCCAATGTCCCATATCCATAATGACGTGGCGAATACCACCAAGAGTGTGGTAAATCAAAGCAGATAGGGTGCCAATCGCAATTACTTTTCCGAATACACCGGCCATTACTGACTGCACTTGTTCAAAGCCTTCAGGCGAAGCGACTGAAACCGCCCATGCCCAAATAACGAACAGCAGCGCGAAGAACATGGCCACGCCTGTGATACGGTTGAGAATTGACGAAATAGCAGCAGGAGGAAATTTAATGGTCTTGAGATCTAAATTTACTGGTCTTTGCTTTTTCACAATGTATGCCTGTTTTATCCGTAGGGACAATGAATTACCCGTTGTTTTTATGTCCTGACTGAGTAATTTTCGTTTGTTTACTGTTAATTGCCTCATCCTGTGAGATGTTAACAATTTGTGAACTTATAATTGCCTGATTAACTAAAGAGAATCTTTCTAATTCAGGCTCGGCTGAGTATATCTAGCGCGTTGTATAATTACAATTTTTTGTCAACACGTAGGACTATCGTCTTATACAAGTGTTTTACAGTTAAGATTCAGTTGTCTTGCTGATCAAAAATGTTAACCTTTAGAGTATATAAGACGGTGTGATTTTATCAGCACCTGTATATGATAACTACGGCGAACTGGCGTATAGTACTGATGATCACGTCAGATCTTGATAAATAAAATGTCGGCGTACATTTCGTAACCCATTTATTTTGTTAATAAAAAGCAGCCATTTTGACCTCAAAATCAAGTCGCTGCGGGTTTTTATGTGTTTCGTGAAACATTTTTAATTGCTCAGTTATTACGCTGGGGACTATAAGCTATACCAATATCGGATATTTATTGTGCAAAAATGCATTTAAATTGACTTGTAGATGCATAATAAAGTACAACTACGCCACTTTTCCCAGCAAAGCGGCTATTTTTTGACGATTTTTGCTGACAACAGAACCATTCTGAGGAGAGCATTATATGGCAGATAAGAAAGCCATTCTTAAAGCGGGCGATAAGGAAATTGAACTTCCTATTCTGTCCGGTACCGAAGGACAAGATGTTATAGATGTACGCTCTCTGGGCGCGCAAGGGTATTTCACATTTGACCCCGGCTTTATGGCAACAGGTTCCTGCGAGTCAGAAATCACGTACATCGATGGCGCTAACGGGGTGTTACTGCACCGTGGCTATCCCATTGAAGAGTTAGCGCGTGATGCAAACTATCTTGAAGTTTGCTACATGTTACTTAACGGCGAAGCACCGGATAAAGCACAAAACGAAGAGTTTCGTGCCACGATAACCCGCCATACTATGGTACATGAACAAATCAACATGTTCTTCCACGGTTTCCGTAACGACGCCCACCCTATGGCAATGTTATGTGGCACCGTAGGCGCTATGTCCTCGTTTTATCACAGTGACTTAGATGTAGGTAATGCCGAAGAACGTATGCGCAGCGCGCATCGTTTGATTGCAAAAATGCCGACCTTGGTAGCGATGTGTTACAAGTACAACATAGGCCAGCCATTCGTATATCCGCGTAATGACTTAAGCTATGCGGCTAACTTTTTGAACATGATGTTCTCTGTGCCAGCTGAAGATTATCAGATTAGTCCTGCGGTTGAACGCGCGATGGATCGTATCTTTACGTTACATGCTGACCATGAACAGAATGCATCTACTTCAACAGTGCGCTTAGCTGGTTCATCAGGTGCTAACCCTTACGCCTGTATTGCCGCCGGTGTGGCTTCACTGTGGGGCCCTGCGCATGGCGGTGCCAATGAAGCATGTTTAAACATGCTGGAAGAAATTGGTAGTGTTGATCGTATCCCTGAGTTTATCGAACGGGCTAAAGATAAGAATGACCCTTTCCGCTTAATGGGCTTTGGACACCGGGTTTACAAAAACCACGATCCACGCGCCACTGTTATGCGCGAAAGCTGTCATGAAGTGCTTAAAGAGCTAGACGTAAAAGATCCGCTGCTTGAAGTAGCAATGGAACTTGAACGTATCGCCCTGAGTGATGATTACTTTGTAGAGAAAAAACTGTTCCCGAACGTTGATTTCTATTCAGGTATTATCCTAAAGGCGATTGGTATACCCACTAACATGTTCACGTGTATCTTTGCCCTGTCACGCACAGTTGGCTGGATTTCACACTGGCATGAAATGATGAGCGATCCGAAGCAAAAGATTGGTCGTCCGCGTCAGTTGTATACAGGCTACAGCCAGCGTAAATTTACGCCGCTTAAATAGCTCTGGTCAGTTGACTACAAATAGCGCCTTAGGGCGCTATTTTTGTTTGTAGCAGGTTTTTTACCAAGATACCTGCTTGTTGGCGAGCGACAAAATGGCATAATGCCCCGTCGCCGTCGTTGTCAGATAGAGGAGATATTATGCCGTATCCAGCGCTGCTGTTAGGTATAGCCGGTCTTATTCCGTTTATTGCCCTGCCGATTCTTAGCCTTAGTGGAGTCATTGGCGAGTTGGCCGCTCTACATTATTTCACCCAATATTCAGCTGTATTATTATCGTTTTTTGGCGGCGTACATTGGTTTGACGCAATTGCCTCCCGCAAAACCAATCATCAGCTTTATTTGGCTATGCTACCGACCATTGTAGCCTGGCTAGCACTGGCTTATGGTGCAGACGTCCGAGTCTTAGGCGTGCTGTCTATCAGTTATCTGCTGATTCTATTTTACGACAAGTTTACCCTGGCCTTGCCTAAAGATCTGATACTTAGCTATATTTCAATGCGGGTAGGATTGACCACTGTGGTCGTCCTGTGCCACGCTGTAATGATATTTTTAATGCGGTGAACCCAAGCCTGTGGGTAACAATTCTGGCTTAACGGCGTACCTTCTGACCTTCTGACCTGCGCAGGTAAACGTATTAAGCACAAAAAAGGCCAGCATCATACGCTGGCCTTAGTGTTATCAACAGATATTTTCGTCTGTGTAGGACGCCAATTTGCCTATTTTCTTATCTTATTTCCCTTCGAAAGATAATATATTGGTGAGCTTACTCTGCGCGAATTAGCGCCAACAGTTCTGCGGTTTTTTCTTCCATCAAAGGTATATCACCTTTTGACTCTACATTCAGACGAATAACCGGCTCGGTATTGGATTTTCTTAAATTAAAGCGCCATGTCCCAAATTCCAAACCAATTCCGTCGGTTTCATCAATGGCTTCAGCCAATGGCCGGTATTTTTCAAGTACCCTGGCTAGCGCCGCGTCAGCATCTTGCAACTTACTGTTAATTTCACCGGAAGACGGGTAAGCCGCTATACGTTGTTCCACCATCGAGGCTAATGTTTGCTTTTTAGTACATAACAGTTCTGCCACGAGTAACCATGGGATCATGCCTGTATCGCAATAAGCAAAATCTCGAAAATAATGATGGGCACTCATTTCGCCGCCGTATACAGCATCTTCCTTACGCATACGCTCTTTAATAAAGGCATGTCCGGTTTTGCTTTTGACTGGGGTGCCGCCTGCGCGATTCACGATATCTTCTGTGTTCCAGTAAAGACGAGGATCGTAAATAATTTTCGCACTGGGATCTTTATCCAAAAAGGCTTGGGCAAGCAATCCAACAATATAATAGCCTTCAATAAAGTTACCTTTAGCATCAAACAAAAAACAGCGGTCGAAATCGCCATCCCACGCCATTCCAAAGTCCGCATTATGTTCGCGTACGGCCTGCGCCGTATCGGCGCGGTTCTCTGGCAGCAGTGGATTAGGTATACCATTGGGGAAGGTCGGATCCGCATCATGATGAACTTTGATAAATTCAATGGGAATACGGCGTTGTTCGAAGGCTGTTTCCAGAGCGTCAACCACTTTGCCTGCGGCGCCGTTACCGGCATTGGCCACCAGCTTTAACGGCGTAAAGTTAGCTGACTCAATATAGGTGAGTAAGTGGTCGATATAAGCATCCAGACAGCTATCCTGCTTGTATTTCCCACTATTTTCCAGCACGCTTACCGCGATATGCCCCTGACCATTATAGAAGGCCTTGGGATCAATAGGCTTTTGCTGGGTATACTCAGCCAGGCGCTGCTTCACGTAATCACTGTCGAGTTCTTCAGCAGCTTGCTTGATAGCATGCAAGCCTGTATCCCCGCTAATGGGAATGGCGTCCGCTTTTACTAGCTTCATCCCATTATAATTAATAGGATTATGGCTTGCTGTCACTTCAATACCACCATCTACCTTCAGATACTTGGTAGCAAAATAAATTTCTTCGGTGCCCGCCTGCCCCAAATCGATTACCGCGCTACCGCCGTCTATCAGCCCTGCAGCGAGCGCCAGCTTAAGTGGCGCAGAGGTTAAACGCACGTCACCACCGACCACCACATTACTGGCTGTCAGCACACTGGAAAATGCGTATCCAATCCGATAGGCAACCTCTTCGTCTAGTTGCTCGTTTAACTCACCGCGAATATCGTAAGCTTTAAAACAGGTGATTGCTCTGGTCATAGTCCCTTCCTATTTTTTCGCTGTACGGCCGTAACGATCCGAAAATCGCACAATATCGTCTTCGCCTAAGTAAGCACCAGACTGTACTTCAATCAATTCCAGCGGAATTTTGCCGGGGTTTTCCAGCGCATGAACCTCACCAATCGGGATATAGGTTGACTCATTCTCGGTTACCATCCGGGTTTCCTCACCAATCGTTACACTGGCAGTCCCTGATACAACAATCCAGTGCTCGGCGCGGTGGTGGTGCATCTGCACCGATAATTTCTCGCCGGGCTTCACGGTAATTCGTTTAACCTGGAAACGGGCCCCTTGATCGATTGAGTCGTAACTGCCCCACGGCCGAAATACTTCGCGGTGAAACTCAAACTCAGGTCTTTTTTCCTGTTTCAGGCGGGTCACTACGTTTTTGATGTCCTGCACTTTATCTTTGTGCGCCACCATAATCGCATCTTTGGTTTCCACGACTACCACATTGTCTAAACCAATTACTGATATCAAGCGCTCTTCGGCGTTGATGTAGCTGTTGGAAACATTTTCCAAAATAGCATCACCGATAACCGCGTTACCGTTTGCATCTTTGGCCGATGTTTCCCACAAGGAAGACCAGCTACCAACGTCTGACCAGCCTGCATCCAGCGGCACCATGGCGGCTTTGGCAGTTTTTTCCATTACCGCATAATCTATTGAGTCATCCGGGCAGGTCGCGAAAATATCACCATCAATACGAATGAAATCCAAGTCCTGTGATTCGCTTGCGATGGCCTTTTTGCAAATTTCCAGCATCTTGGGGTTATATTTTTCCAGCTCTTCCAGAAAACGGGATGCTTTGAACATAAACATGCCGCTATTCCACAGGTAATTGCCCGAATCCACATAGGTCTGAGCAGTTGCCATATCTGGTTTCTCAACAAACTGCGCTACCGCCATACCGGTCTCTAATTCCTGACCGGCTTTGATGTAACCGTAGCCGGTATGCGGGGCATCAGGCACAATACCGAAAGTCACCAGATATCCGGCATCGGCTAGCTTTTGCGCTTTACCGATGGCCTGATGAAAGGCACCAGTATCTTTAATTAAGTGGTCGGCCGCCAATACCAGTAAGGTTTCGTCTGCATCACTTTGCAACGCGTGCAAGGCCGCTAACGCGATGGCGGGTGCGGTATTGCGCCCCACTGGCTCCAGCAAAATACCGCCATGTTCGATATTTTGCTGCCGTAGCTGCTCAGCCACCAAAAAGCGATGCGCATCATTACAGATTACAATGGGATGAGAAGCCTGAACCCCGTGCAAACGGCTTAATGTTTCCTGCAGCATAGTTTGCTCAGATGTAAGCGCAAGAAACTGCTTTGGAAGTGCTGCGCGTGATTTTGGCCACAGACGACTGCCTGTACCACCTGCCAAGATTACTGGTTTCATTCTCTTTCCTATGATTGACGGCTTTAGCCTTAATGTCCTAATGCCATGTTAATCAAGCTCAAATTTGCAATCAATGAACTTGTTTATAAACTCACGTTATTTACTGTTTTCGAAGCAAAACAGATGTAAAAAACTGGCACTTTTTTACTAAGCGAACAATTTATAGCCGATTACCCAAAATTCCCCGCCTGATAATCTTTGAGCGCCTGGTCTATCTGTTGCTGAGTATTCATTACAAATGGACCATATTGCACTACAGGTTCGTTCAAGGGGGCGCCGGCAATAACAATACACCCGCTGTTAGCCGCCATTTGCAGGGTCACACTCGCCCCCTCGCTTAGCACGGCAAGTTCGCCTTCGTTAATTTGCGTACCAGCACTGGTTGTTGCATTGTTTTGCACAGTGTTCACGTGCTGATTATCTTCGTCATTAGAGCCAGCAATAATCAGACCACCCTGATAACAATAGCAAAAAGCCGTATGTGACTCAGTGATCGCAACAGAAACTTGGGTGGCGTGGTCAGTATTTATATGAACGAATAACGGGTCTACGGGCACGTGCTTAACCGGGCCGGTTACCCCTTCAACACTACCGGCCAGAATGTCGATTGTAGCACTATTATGCTGGATACGCGGTACAGCCTCAGGCGGTATATCCTGATACCCCGGGTCGGACATTTTTTGCTCCGCCGGTAAGTTGACCCACAACTGAAAGCCACTTAGCAACCCCGCCGTTTGCTGAGGTATCTCTTCATGGATAAGTCCCCTACCCGCGTTCATCCACTGAATACCGCCTGCCGAGATAATCCCTTCATTGGCCTTCGAATCGCGATGCCGCATTTTACCGGCCAGCATATAAGTAACGGTTTGGAACCCGCGGTGAGGATGGGCCGGAAACCCGGCTATGTAGTCATCAGGCTGGTCTGAGCTAAAATGGTCTAATAATAAAAATGGATCCAGCCTGGGTAGCGCGGGCTGGCCAATTATCCGCTGTAATTTCACTCCTGCGCCATCAGAAGCGGGTTGTCCGGATAGCCGATGCGTGACGTGACGCTGCTTCAAAATAACTGCTCCCTGCCATGCGGTGAATCAAGATCCAGTTCAGGGCCTAACGGCACTACCTGGGTTGGGTTAACCATCGTATGACTAAAATAGTAATGGTGTTTTATGTGATTGAGATTAACCGTTTGTGACACCCCTGGATGTTGGTAAAGCTCGCGCATATAACCACTAAGTGCAGGATAGTCGGCAATACGTCGAATGTTACATTTGAAGTGGCCGTAATATACTGCATCAAACCGAATAAGTGTCGTAAATAAGCGCCAGTCAGCTTCAGTAAATTGCTTACCACACAAATAGCGTTGATGAACCAACCGCTGTTCTATGGTATCGAGTGCTCTGAACAGTGATGTCACCGCTTCTTCATACGCCGACTGTGTCGTGGCAAAACCCGCTTTGTACACGCCATTATTGATGTTGTGGTACACCAAGGCATTTACCTGCTCTATTTCTTGTGCGAGCTGCGCTGGATAATAGTCGTCAGTATTGCCCGTCAGCGTGTTAAATTCGCTGTTAAACATTCGTATAATATCTGCCGATTCGTTGCTGACGATGGTCTTTTGCTGTTTATCCCAAAGTAGCGGTACAGTAACCCGCGTCGTGACATGGGCATCTGCCATGGTGTATAGCTCATACAAAAATTGCTTACGGTATAGCGTATCGCCCGTAGCGTCAGGATAGCCGGCGAATGTCCAACCATTATCCAACATCTCGGGCGATACCACGCTTACACTAATAATGTCTTGAAGATCTTTTAGCTGGCGCATAATAAGCGTACGGTGCGCCCATGGACACGCCAGCGAAACATAAAGATGGTAGCGGTCGCGCTGCGGGGGAAAGCGGGCGTCCTGTGCATCTTGTATCCAGTGCCGGAAGCTGGCTTCCTGGCGCTCAAATTTGCCGGCGTTTTTATCGGTGTCGTACCACTTATCTTGCCATTTGCCATCTACCAGTAAGCCCATTTGTTACTCCACTTTGTGTGTCGGAAGTCGATTAAACCATACACACTGTTGAACGTAAGCCAGCCAGTTTCGGATTGTTTGTTCGACTTTTTCGAACCCACAGGTCGCTTTTAGGTTTTCGACAGTTTAATACGCGACGCATTTTTAGGTACAATGGCCGGCTTAATTTACATTTGCAGTCCTTTTGCACGGCCTCGGTAGTATAGGAAGAGCAACATTATGAGTGATAAACAACGATTTGGCGGTACCGCCAGGCTATACGGGGATGATGGCTTAGCCAGCTTGGCGGCCAGTCACGTGTGCGTAGTAGGTATCGGGGGCGTCGGCTCATGGAGTGCTGAAGCACTGGCACGCTCAGGTGTAGGTCAGATTACCCTGATTGATTTGGACGATGTCTGCCTGACCAATACGAACCGACAAATACACGCCTTAGATAACACCATCGGACAGCCTAAAGTCACCGTGATGGCCCAGCGCATACAATTAATCAATCCGTCTTGCACCGTCCACCAGGTGGAAGACTTTGTTACTGCCGAAAATGTGCAAGAATACATTACTTCACAGTTCGATGCGGTTATTGAAGCCACTGACAGTATTCGGGCAAAAGCCGCTATCATATATTGTTGCAAACGCAATAAAATGCCAGTCGTTACGATAGGAGGTGCCGGGGGACAAATCGATCCGGTGCAGATAACCCGGGGCGATCTGGCAAAAACAATACAAGACCCGCTGGCCGCGAAGTTACGCAATGAATTACGTCGCAACTATGGGTTTTCCAAAAACCCCAAACGACGGTTTGGCGTGGAATGCATATATTCCACAGAACAGTTGCGCTATCCGCAGCCCGATGGCAGTGTTTGTTTTAATAAATCGGCAATGGAAAATGGCACCAGGCTGGACTGTGCTGGCGGCTTTGGTGCCAGTGTTACCGTAACAGCCACCTTTGGGATGCTGGCAGCAGCAAGTATCATTAATAGAATAACCGCAGCGTAACTGCGCCTTTTACGGTTGCCCAACTGCAACGCCTACAGGAGAATACCGATGCAACAACAGGAACTTGAAAAGCTGATGAGCGACTCAGCACATAATGCAGTACAAACAGCGCGCGAAGAATTTGCCATTGAACTGGATTACAGTGCGCAAAGTATCCGTGCGGTGGACGATCTATTACTCGCGTTTGTCGAAAAATATCAGGATAAAGCACTTGAAGATAGTGCGGTATTCACCCTGTGCAATATTTACGGGGCCTACCTGGGTGAGACTTATCGACGTTTGGTGAGTGGCGAATGGCGCTACGACCAAACAAATCCAGACGCCCCTTTTGTTGTACTTGATAGCGGTGAGCATTCTTATGCATTTGCCGGCATCTGCTATGAACGACTGGTCAATGATAGCCATGTCAGTGTGAAGGCCTATTTTGACCAGGCGCTGCAAACCAAAACACAATAGCCATTGTCTGCGCAGGTAACCCCTTACTGGGTTAGCTTGCCTTGCGCCAATCAGCCAACATCAGCCGCAGATGTTGGCTTCGGGCTAGCAGCGCGCTAAATAAGAGTAGGGTTACCAGTTGTATGGCCAGCCACCAATGAAAAGCCCAATGGCTCAGCCACAGTTGTTGCATAAGTAATGTGCCACTGGCAATAATTCCTACCCAGCACAACAAACGTAAAACGCCCACCCAGCGACGCCAGCTTTTTTTCCATAGCCTTTCCCGATTACCTATCAACAGGAGCGCCAGGATAAAGGGCACACTGGCTACTAATTTGACCCATAGTAACGAAGAGTGGGGGTAAAAAATCCCCAGCAGTACCGTAGTATGCTGCATACTTACCACAGCAAACGTAGTAATAAGCCAGTCCACACTATTGGCCAGTAATAGTAGGTACAGCCATACGGGCGGCTTGATTATGCCGGCTTCATCGTAATAAGTCAGCGGTAGTGGAAGAATGGCCATATTCACATTAACGTTGCAAAAACTGTGGCTATGGTAATGGAGTCTGGCTGAAAAACAACAACCCCCTGCTGAACTTCGCCTGCTAAAAAAAGCGTAAGTAAAAGCACAAAAGACATACCAGGCTAAAGCGCAAAAAAATAGGCATTAGCAGTAAACCAGGGGGGTATTCACTCACGGCGCGATATGTAAACTACCAATAGCGACGGCAAGGAAGGTTATTTTCGTGTGGTAAGGGTATTGGCTAACACTGACTGAAGGGTATTTAATTCGTTACCACTGATATGTGCAAATACATCTGCGTACACTTTATCCACGCACGAGCGGGCGCTGGGGAACATGGCCACACCACTGGCGGATAGCGCCAGGTTAAAAACCCGGGCATCTTCTTTTTGTACCAGCCGGGTAATTAGTTTCTTTTTCTCCAGCCGCACTAACATTCGACTCATCGCACCCTTATCATAATTCAACCGCTGACAGAGTTGCCCGGCGGTGGCTTCCTCTGCCTCAGCGAGGCTATCCAGTACGCCATACTGGGCAGCGGTGAGGTCAAATTTATTTAAGGCCATATCGAGTTTTCCTAGCAAACTGTTTCTGGCCTGGATAATTTGGCGGGCCACCTGGGTGGTGATAGCGGCGGGCTGCTTTAATAAAGTACGCAACTGTATATCCTTGACGGGTAAAACAAAATTATAAGAGACACCGTACGGATTAATGTATTATGGGTCAACTTACCTGGGGTCTAGAATGCGCCTTTTCAGGCGCAATTGCTACCACAGTAAATACAATAGTGAGATGAACTGGTGCTTAATGCTATAATCACCGCCATCAGTACATGAACCCCGCTTTAATTAATGACAGTAGAGAAATACACCCCAAACCAAACCACCACATTAAGTGGTCCCGCTGACGTACTTAGAAGTCAGCAATCTGACACTGCTATGACGGACCACCAAAGTCCCAGAATTGGCTTTGTTAGCTTGGGCTGCCCTAAAAACCTGGTCGATTCAGAGCGTATTTTAACGCAGTTGCGCACTGAAGGTTATGATGTGGTCCCCACCTATAACGATGCTGATTTGGTAATCGTTAATACCTGTGGTTTTATTGATGCGGCGGTAGAAGAGTCGCTCGATACTATTGGCGAAGCCCTGAAAGAAAACGGCCGGGTTATTGTCACCGGTTGTCTGGGCATCAAAGATGACGAAATACGTGAGGTCCACCCCAACGTCCTGGCGGTAACCGGCCCGCACGCTTATGAGGAAGTGGTAAATCAGGTACATACCCACTTGCCCAAACCGGCGCACAATCCGTTTGCCGACTTGGTGCCTGACCATGGAATCAAGCTTACCCCACGCCATTTTGCTTACCTTAAAATTTCAGAAGGCTGCAACCATCGTTGTACATTTTGTATCATCCCCTCGATGCGCGGCGATTTAGTTAGCCGTCCAGTCGGAGAAATTCTGGATGAAGCGAAACGGCTGAAGGCAGGTGGAGTCAATGAACTGTTGGTTATTTCGCAGGATACCAGTGCTTATGGCGTTGATGTTAAGCATCAAACCGGGTTCTGGGATGGGATGCCGGTAAAAACGCATCTTAAGCAGTTATGCCAGAAGCTGGGGGGCATGGATATGTGGGTTCGCTTGCATTATGTATATCCATACCCGCATGTGGACGACCTGATTCCATTGATGAATGAAGGCAAAATACTGCCCTACCTGGATATTCCATTACAGCACGCCAATAAACGTATCCTTCGCTTAATGAAGCGGCCAGGTAGTGCTGATCGGACGCTTGAACGAATTCGCAAATGGCGGGAAATCTGTCCTGAGCTGATCATTCGCTCAACGTTCATAGTAGGTTTCCCAGGGGAAACCGAAGAAGAGTTTGAAGAGTTACTGACCTTTATTCGTGAAGCACGGCTGGACCGTGTAGGCTGTTTTATGTATTCACCGGTAGAGGGAGCCAAAGCAAATGAATTGGCAGACCCCGTACCAGAGGAAATTAAACAGGCGCGCCATCAACGATTCATGGAAATCCAGGAAAGTATCAGTGCCCAGAAACTACAAGAGCGGATTGGTAAAGAATACTTGATTGTGATTGACAGCGTTGATGCTGAAGGGGCTACCGGACGCACTTTTGCTGATGCCCCGGAGGTAGATGGTATTGTTCACCTAAACGGTGTGTATGACGTTAAACCCGGTCAACGGGTGTGGGCAGAAATAATCCATGCCGACAATCACGATACCTGGGCTGTTCCTGTTGAAGATGAACTCGAAGAGGAAGCTGATTCTGCCCACAGCGCCGTGATGGAATAGCCGGCTATAGCCTATCGTGGTGGAGCGTTTAGCCTGAACTCAGTTAAATGATACTGACACCAGAGCAACTGCCCCGGGCTTTAGCGGATATCAGCAAGGCTGTAATACAGCCTTGCTGTTGGTTATTGCAAACTGGTTAACTGGCTGACAGTATCACTGGTGGCCTTTGCTCCTGCTTTCGCCGCGCCACCAATCAGCCAAACTTTATCGTCGGCGAGCACCGCACCCAATCCATGACGGGGCAAAGGCATGACGGAGACTTTACTCCAGTTTTTACGATGTAAATCATAGCGCCATACATCTGAAAAGACATCACCGCCATCGATAAAATGCTCACCGCCAAAAACAAATATGCCATGACGATAAACGACACACGCTATGCCAGCCTGTTCCTGAGGTAAGCGCGGTAAGGTTTTCCACGAATCGTCAGCCGGATCGTAAACCTCATGCCTATCTACATTCCCGCCGTCAACCTGGCGACCTCCAATTACATGTATTTTGTCATCGTAAGCCACCGCACATGCGCTGTTGCGAGGCGTGGGCATGGACGCTGCAGTTGTCCATACATCGGCTTTAGGATCGAAGACACCATGCCAGTCAGTGTCGGTATGATCATGCCACCGCCCGTTGACCTTACCTTTAACCGTGCGCCCCCCAATAACATGAATCTTTCCGGCCAAATTTATGGCTACCGTCTCAGATACCAGCTTCGGCATGGGAGTTTGTTTTTCCCACTGATTCTTTTGCAGGTTAAGTGACATAACAGCATCTGTATTCGTCCACTGCCCCCTGGCAGAATTGATAAAGCCGCCAAACAACCACAAGGTTTCACGATAGTTTACCAGCATGGCGTGATGGCGAGGCTCAGGTAAGCTGACAGTGTGCTGCCAGGTAGGCTTATCTTTCAATACAAAAACATCGTCACTGATAGATATCGCTTCGCCATCCTGCGCCAAGCCACCAGCAACATATATATTGCCCTGCACCACAGCCGGATAAATCTCCTGCACCGGCGCAGGCAAATTCGGCCCTGCTGACCAGTGATAGATAGGTTTAGCTGCGGCGC
Source organism: Salinimonas sediminis (assembly GCF_003429285.1). Classification (NCBI taxonomy): domain Bacteria; kingdom Pseudomonadati; phylum Pseudomonadota; class Gammaproteobacteria; order Alteromonadales; family Alteromonadaceae; genus Salinimonas; species Salinimonas sediminis. The sequence goes on along the minus strand of NZ_CP031769.1, from coordinate 1,973,729 downwards.
TGGCAGCGCCACTGGCTGCCAGGCAAATCAGCCCAAGCAACCTGGATAGCCGGTGACGGCTTACCATGGCAGTACTTCACCATTGGAATGATAAAACTTACCGGTATCTGCCAGCGTCAACTCATCCATTCGCTGTACCAGACGCTGGGCTGCTGTCTGCGCATCTATATCACCGGCGTTATTAACCATCTCAGTTTGCACAAAGCCTGGATGCAGCAAAGCAACACTTATTCCGCGATCCCGTAAATCGTTAGCCAGCGACACCCCCGCCGCATTTAACGCAGCTTTGGACATTCGGTAACCATAATATCCGCCCGAACCATTGTCGGTCATCGACCCCATCCGGCTGGTCATCAAACCTATTTTGCTGTCTTTTGAAAGATTCCCCAACAGGCGTTGGGTCACCAATAGAGGCCCTAATGCATTAACGCGGAACTGATAATCAATGGTATGGGGATCCCAGTCACCTAACGTTTCCTTCCCCAGGACCCCTGCGTTATTGAGCAAAATATCAATTTTGACATTCTTCAGCGGGGCTAAGCCTTCCTCTAATACTTCCGGGCGCGAGACATCTATTCCGCAATGAATATGTGCACCACTACGGTTAAGCTCATCACAGCTATTGCGACACAGCGCGTAAACTGTATCACCACGGGACAAATACGCGTTAACTAACGCCAGTCCGATACCCCGGTTTGCTCCTGTGATAACAACGTTCACCTGGCTCTCTCCTTTTATAATTGCTGTCTATTTATAACAATGTCAGTAAATGGGCTAAATCCTCTGGCGTATCTATGCCGCCGGGGGGCGCTTGCTCTGCTACGTCTACGATAATGTTATCGCCGTACCACAAAGCGCGTAGTTGCTCCAGCGATTCAAGTGACTCCAGAGCACAGGGTGCGTAGTCCACATATTGCCTTACATAACCTGCCCGGTACGCATATAGTCCAATATGTCGTAAATAATGTGAAGGATCGATTGCCGCTGTATTTTCCAGCATCGCCGCGCGATCATAAGGCATCGCCGAGCGCGAGAAATACAACGCATGGCCGGCGTGATTGGTTACCACTTTCACCATATTGGGGTTAGCAATGTCATCAGCATTTAAAAATGGGGTGGCTAATGTAGCCATCGGTGCGCTACTCTGCTGCGCCAGGTTTTGCGCTACCTGTCGAATATTACAGGCTGGCACGAATGGCTCATCGCCTTGTACATTTACCACTACCGCATCGGCCGGTATTTGCAAAGTGCTGATGACTTCGGCTATCCGCTCAGTACCGGAATTATGGCCGGTACGGGTCATACATACCTGGCATAGGTTGGCTACGGCACTGGCAATACGATCATCATCAGTCGCCACTACAATAGCTTGTGCGCCAGCCTCTTGAGCACGTTCAATCACATGCGCAACCATGGGTTTACCATTGATATCGGCCAGGGGCTTACCGGGAAACCGGCTAGAGCCGTAGCGCGCAGGAATAATCACAGTGAAGGCTAAATCATTGGCCGTGTTCATTTCATATCATCCAGTTGCGCCTGGGTTAATGGCTGCGCTTCAGTTTCAATTAAGACCGCAATACCATCACGTACAGGATAGGCCAGCCGGTCAAACCGACAGACCAGGGTACGCTTATCACTGCCGGCGGTAAGCTTTCCTTTGCATACCGGACAAGCCAGTACATCGAGTAGTTTAATATCAAATACCATGATCATGTTCCTTCTGTATTTTTTTAAACGGCGCCAGTTTCTGGTCTAGCTGATGGTAAAACGCCTGCGGGAGCTGGGCTGACACTTTTATATACCAACAATCATCGTGGGCAAACGAGGCCACTTTCACGGCGTCTTTTTCGGTCATAACAACTGTGCCCGATGGTATATCCTGCGGGCTAAATTCATAATGGTCAGCAAACGGGATTTGCTGCTTGCAGGAAATACCAAGGTTATCTAATTGACTAAAAAACCGTGCCGGATTTCCAATGCCGGCCAGCGCAGTAATGTTGCGGTCAGTCTCCATAAACGTTGCTAAAGATTGTGTGAGAGAGGGATCTGCAACATTAACAAAGTGGTTAGGCGCCAGCTGCATTGGGTATTGCGCAGGGGCTACGCCCAACAATCTGGCGCTACCAAACTGTCTGACATTGTGAATTATCATATCCACGGTATCCAACCGCCATACACCTTCGCGAAGTGGGCCCATGGGTAACAGATGGCCATTACCGAAGCGGCGCTCATCCATTACCACCAGTTCCATATCGCGCTTTAAGGCATAGTGTTGCAAGCCATCATCACAGACGATGACATTGCATTGATGTTGCTCGCGCAACCAGTTGGCACCGCGTGCCCGTTTCGGATCGGTCACCACTGGCACGCCGGTACGCAAGGCCATCAATTTGGGTTCATCGCCAACCTGAGCCGCGGTATCACCGGCGGTGACCAGATGGGGAAATACTGTATTGCTGCCACCATAGCCACGACTCAGGATACCTGGCCGCAAGCCCTGTTTTAACAAGTATTCAGCGACATCGATGACCACCGGCGTTTTACCGTTGCCACCGACACTGATATTCCCGACCACAATAACCAAGGTACCCGCAGGCTTGCTACTGGCTTTGAAACCGGCTTTAAACAGATAGCGCCGGCTGGCACTGATAATGGCGAATAGCCACGACAGTGGCCATAACAGCCATAACCAGGGACCTGCGCGGTACCAGGCCCGCTCAAGTACGCTCACCAGACCACCTTAGGACTGCTCGCCAAACTGTAACGCGTGTAATTGTGAATAAGGGCCTTTTTTCTCCAACAACTCCTGGTGGCGGCCCCGCTCGATAATTTCGCCCTGCTCAACCACCATTATCTGGTCTGCATTTTCTATTGTTGATAAGCGATGTGCCACAACCAAGCTGGTACAGGATTTTTGTAAGGTTTCCAACGCATCCTGAATTAATCGCTCAGATTCTGTATCCAACGCAGAGGTGGCTTCATCCAGAATCAAAATCGGCGCATTTGCCAATATTGCCCGGGCAATCGCTATACGTTGCCGCTGGCCCCCGGATAGCATTAAACCGTTCTCTCCAATAACAGTGTCCAGCCCCTCGGGTAACTGATCAACAAATTCGGTAACATGCGCCATATTGGCGGCTTCTTCAATTTGTTTAAGGGTAACCGACTCATTGGCACCATATGCAATATTGTTAGCGATGGAATCATTGAACAACACCACATGTTGGGAAACCAACGCAAACTGACGACGTAAGGCTTTTAACTCGATCTCGTTTAGCGGATAGCCATCAATTGAAATAGTGCCCTGTTGCGGCGAATAAAAGCGGGTAAGCAACGCTGATATGGTGGACTTTCCGCTGCCGGAGCGGCCGACCAAAGCGATGGTCTGCCCAGGATTGGCACTGAACGATATATTTTTCAGCGCTGGGGTTGATTTCCCCGGGTAGGTGAACGTAACGTCATCAAAAACAAGCTCACCGCGTGCCCGACCAAGCTCGTTAGTACCCGAATTATCTTCATCGGCCGTGTCCAGTATTTCAAAAATACTACTACAGGCAGCCATACCCTTTTGAAATTCGTTATTTACCGTGGTTAATTGTTTTAACGGTTTGAGTAACATCACCATGTAAAACACCACACTCACAAAAGTGCCCGCAGTAAGGTCCTGCATCATAGAAGGCATGCTCGCCATATACAATACAAAGGCCAGCGCGATAGAAGCAATCACCTGAATAGACGACACGCTTAATATTTGCGTCACATTCAGCTTCATATTCTGTTGCCGGTTATGATTATTTTTGGCCGCGAAGCGATCTTCCTCTATCTTCTGGCCACCAAACATCAAAATGACTTTATGTCCTTTCACCGCTTGCTCGACCGCGGCGGTTACCGTTCCCATAGATTGCTGAATACTGCGGCTGACTTTGCGAAAGCGCTTGCTGACTAATGCCACAATCACTGCCACCACGGGCCCGATTAGCAAAAATATTAGCGACAACTGCCAGGAATAATAAAACATGACGATCAGCAAGCCAATCACCAACGCGCCTTCACGTACCAACGTCAAAAAGGCTTTACCCGCAGCATTGGCGACCTGCTCTGTGTCATAGGTAACCTTACTGATAAGGTTGCCTACCGCTTGGGTATCGTGAAAGGCTACCGGTAAATGCAAGTATTTTTCAAACAGCTGCTGGCGCATCCGCATGACTACTTTAGCGCCAATCCAGTTAAGGGTGTAGGTGCCCATAAAATTGAAGATACCGCGCACGATAAACAGCGGCACAATAGCGTATGCCGCCACCCGCAAAAATGCGCTGTCGTTGTTGGACAACGACTCGTCTATCAGCGTTTTTAAGTGCGCGACCACATAGGTATCCAGGGCCGAATAGCCAATCATCCCAATGACCGCCACGGCAAATTCAAGCTTATAATGGCGCAGATAGCCCATAAAGCGCTTAATCTGGCTTCCCGAATAATCAGTCTGTTGCATGTATTTCATTCACCACTAAAAATAACCGCAATAGTGTACCTGCTACCGGCCAAATTCCATAATATGTCGGCGTGGTTTATTGCCCGCCGACCTTAAAAAAGCCTATTGCAGGGGTCGATAGTACCATCTGGGGTGCTGTTGCTGATAACTTAACACCGATACCGCATCGTCCTCGCTAAATCGAAAACGAGTATAGCCACCCACAGCCGTGTTAAGCTGTTGGCTACCGACCTGTGCGTAGCGTTTCGTCACCGACGGGGCCGGAAAGCCCCATCGATTGAACCGGGCAGTGGTAAATACCACGTAGTCAGGCTTAAAGCGCTCCACAAATAGCGCACCAGAGCTGCTGGCACTGCCGTGGTGTGGGGCAATAAGTACGTCTACGGGCCTGATAGCACTATGATACAACATGCCATATTCACCCTGTTTTTCAATATCTCCGGGCGCCAATACATGGTTAATGCCATCGCCAACCAACAGTACACACGAGTGATTATTGTCATCTATGTTATTTGCCGCCTGGGGCCACAGCGCGGTCAAAGTTAATTGCTGCCATTGTACATGATATCCCTGTTGACACCCGGCCACAGAGCTTAGCGCCTGGCCGGCCGAGGCGTAAGCCAGCGCTTGCGGCACCCCGCCTGCGTGGTCATTGTCACCGTGACTGATGTACACGGCATCCAAGGAGGTCAGGTTCAAAGTGCGCAAAGCCGGTTGAATGTGGCGTTCGAATGCACTGGCAGCGCCAGGGTATGCTGGTCCGGTATCGACTAAAATAGCTCGGGCCCCCTGGCTAAAAACCAATGCTGTACCCTGCCCTACATCTAACACGTGTAAATACCAGTAGCGCGGATTAAACGGTAGAAACTGACTCAACACAGGCATCAATAAGATACCTATACACCATCGTTTGGTTGAAAAAGCTGGCGCCAGAAGTAGTAAAATCGCCACAAACAAGGCCACGAGGGACAGCCATGACAGCGACACTGTAGCTAACGGCAATGCCGATGCGACATTTTGCAAGCCTGTGGTTAATCCCCCCAACGTCTGATCAAATACCCGTAGCGGTTGAGACCATGCTCCATTGCTTAAAACCAATACAAGTAAGGCCCCCATTCCTAGTGGTAATAATAATCCAATAATCGGAATCACCAATAAATTGATCAGCGGAGCAGTGGCTGAGAATGTATCAAAAAAGCCTAGGGTTAACGGTAACAAACATACTGTAAGCCACGCTTGCAACAGCATGAACCAACGCCACCGTGCCATTAACGAAGTAAGGTTTGGTCGTATCCGCCAATGTACGAGCCAGATAACCATGACTGCCCCAATACTCAGGTACAGGCCTGAACCATAGACCGCAAACGGGAATACAACACAACAAACGCATAACATTATCAGGGCCATATCGGTGTGGCGTATGAAAGCTGCGCGCAGGTAACACAGCCCAGCCACGGTCAATAATAACAAAGCCCGGCAAACGGGCAGCTGCCAGTTTGCTAAGGCTGTATAGGCTACACATATCAGCCAGGTGATAAATATCAACGCCCCCCGCAGAGGGGGTTGAGCACGGCCCCTCGTGAATAACGAGACCAGCGGTAAAATACAGTAACTTGCTATAAGTATTGCCCAACCGGCGATAAGCGCTAAATGCATCCCCGAAATACTAAATAAGTGTGCCGTGCCGGTATGTTGAAGCGACTGCCAGTCGGTATCGGTAAGCTGGCTACGATCACCGGTTAATAGGGCTAATGTCCAACGCTGGTTGGGCATAGCCAATTGCCTGATGGCCTGGCTTATACGTTGATGCAAGCTGGCAGCAGAGGCGGGTAATTGTTGCAGTAGGGACTTCACATAGCCTGTGGCGACGATACGTTGCGCGATGTACTGCCGACCGCTGTCTGGGCCGCCAGGGTTACGCAAAAAGGTTAGCGGCCGTAATCTGGCCCGGACCAAAAGCCGCTGGCCCGGCGTTGGGCATGGCTGCGCTGCATACCAGTACAGCCGCGCTTTTGGGGTTAACCAAAAGTTATGCCACCCAGCTATCAACTTGGTATCCAGCGCCGCCGTGTGCGGGTAATGCTGGCTGTGAGTTATCAGTGCGACGGTGAGGATGCACTGGGTAGTGCTATGGGCAGGGCGAACCTGCTCTACAGCCACCGGGAGTATGACGTCTTGTTGAAATTTTTCGGTTGGCTGTTGCCAACTGATATACCAATACCCTAAACTCGCCCCCCATATACAACCCGTCAAAAAACCGTTAAACGCTATCATGGCCCAAAGCAAGTACTCAGGTAGCAAACTATTTCTTTGCCGAACGGGTACAAAGTAGCGATACCATTTGGATTGCCTTAGCAACACATGGCAACCAACCAGTAGTAGCCAACAAACAGTTAACAGCAACGGATGAGGTAAAACAGGCCAAATAACCGCTGATAGCGAGGCGATGCAAAAACATGTCATCCAGATCGTGGTATGCTTGACCATTGAATAGCCTTGAAGCGCGAACGTGGTTTTAATCCAGTTATGCCAAGAAAATTTATTAAACGATTTTTGCCGGACCACCAGACAATCAAACGTAATCGTGCGTTAAAGATTTTCGGTACTGTTCTTCATGAGCCCAACCTTTGGCATCTGAACCGTCGTTCAGCCAGAGGCGCTTTTGGTATCGGGTTATTTTTTGCCTTCTGGCCAGTGCCGTTTCAAATGTGGCTGTCAGCGGCTACCGCGATTCCCTTTCGAGCAAATCTGCCATTGTCGGTAGCAACAGTATGGATAACTAATCCCTTTACTATGCCACCTATATTCTACGCCGCTTATAAGGTGGGCACGACTGTACTTGGGTCCGAACCGACACACTTTGAATTTCAGTTTAGCTGGCAATGGGTGGTGGAAAGTATCAGCACTATAGGCCCGGCCTTTGTGGTGGGCTGCGCGATATGCTCAGTGGTGGCCGGAATTATAGGGTACTTTGGCCTGAATATGGTGTGGTGCTTTTCGGTGAAAAAAGCCTGGGAAGCCAGACGGCAAGCGCGCGCCAAGCGTAACGCACAATAATCTTCCCGTTGACGACTAAGATAAAAACAGCATTTAAGACAACAGCAGACGCTGCGAGCGCAGCGTCCAGAGGAAAGTACTTACCGGGCTTACAGGACGCCCTGGCGGGTTAAATAGTCAACCAGCTCCTGCTCTTCCCAAACTGCCACATTGAGTTCCTGCGCTTTGGTCAATTTTGACCCGGCCTTGTCGCCCGCCACTAAAAAGTCAGTTTTTGCCGATACAGAACCGGCTACTTTGGCGCCCAATTGCTGTAATAATGCTTTTGCTTCGTTACGGCTCATTTGCACCAACGAGCCCGTTAATACACAAGTTTGACCGTCCAGCGGCAGATCGCCAGAAGGCGCTTCAATAGCCGGCCAATGTATACCTGCGTTGATTAATGCCTGAACAATGTTGGTATTGTGTTCTTCATTGAAAAAATTGTATACGTGCTGAGCCACGATATGCCCTACATCGTTTACCTGCTGCAGCGCCTCCACGTCGGCCTGCATAACAGCCTCAAGGCTGGTGAAATGGATTGCCAGATTATTAGCCGTAGACTCACCGACTTCGCGAATACCCAGCGCATACAGAAACTTCGCCAGGGTGGTCTGTTTAGCGTTCTCTAAGGCGATCAGTAACTTCGATGCAGATTTTTCAGCCATTCTTTCCAGGCTGATAAGCTGTGAAACGGTAAGATCGAAAAAATCAGCCGGGCTGGTCACCATATCGGCGTCAACCAACTGGTCAATGAGCTTATCGCCCAGGCCGTCGATATCCATAGCTTTGCGCGAAGCAAAATGCTTTAACGCTTGCTTGCGTTGAGCCGGGCAAATCAACCCGCCGGTACACCTGGCCACTGCCTCATCGGCAAGTTTTTCTACCTGCGACTGGCAAACCGGGCATTGGCTAGGAAATGCGATAAGCGTTGCGTCGGCCGGGCGTTGGGGTAATACCACCGACACCACTTGCGGGATAACATCGCCGGCACGGCGAATCACCACAGTATCGCCCACCATCACACCGAGGCGATTGATTTCATCCTGATTATGCAGCGTAGCATTAGATACGGTGACGCCCCCGACAAAAACCGGATCAAGTTTTGCCACCGGGGTAATTGCGCCTGTACGGCCTACCTGAAATTCAACTGCCTGCAGCCGCGTCATCTCTTCCTGTGCCGGGAACTTTTGCGCAATGGCCCAACGCGGCGCCCGGGCAACAAATCCAAGTTGGTGTTGCAAGCTGATATCGTCAACTTTAAATACTACACCATCAATATCATACGCCAACGTATCGCGGGCTTTGAGGATCCGCTCATAATATTCCAAACAGCCTTTACCGCCCGTCGCCGTATCTATTTGCGGGCACAGAGGAATGCCCCATTGGGCTACCAAAGCAAGCCGTTCACTATGCGTAGCAGGCAAACTAAAATCTTCGGGTGTAACCAGCCCCAAAGAATAGGCATAAAACATAAGCGGCCGTTTTGCCGTAATTTTGGGGTCGAGCTGGCGTAAACTTCCCGCTGCCGCATTGCGCGGGTTAGCAAAAACTTTGGCCCCTAACGCTTTTTGCCGGGCATTAAGTTTTTCAAACCCTGCTCTAGGAATGAATACTTCACCACGAATTTCTACCCGTTGGGGTAATTCAGCAGACTCCAGCCTCAGCGGAATATTACCAATTGTGCGAACATTTTGGGTAATGTTTTCCCCTACCTGGCCGTCGCCCCGGGTGGCAGCCCGCACCAGTTCCCCGTTTTCATACAGCAAACTAACTGCCAAGCCATCAAGCTTGGGTTCACAGCTAAATACAAAGGATTGCGGTGTTTTCAACCGATCCCGTAAACGCTTTTCAAAGGCTAACAACGAAGCTTCATCAAAAGCGTTATCCAACGACAGCATGGGTACTTCGTGGGTTACCTGGGTGAACGCGCTGAGCGGGGCGCCACCGACTTTTTGACTGGGTGATTGCGCGCTGGCAAATTGCGGGTGCGCTTGTTCCAATTCAATAAGCTGCTGCATCAGGCGGTCATATTCTGCATCAGGAACGCTGGGCGTATCCATCACATAATATTCATGATTATAGTGGCGAAGGGTTTTTCGCAGCGTATTTATTTGTACTTCTGGTGATTGTGATTTATCAGACATAACTTACTTTTAAATGAAAAGGCCACCCGAAGAGGATGGCCCTGACTAAACCTATGCGCGCGAGAGCATTCTGCGCCGCTCAAAATCCCTGATTTTTTCGAAGTATTGTTGCAATCCCTGCTTGGTCAACACGCTGCGCCGCCCATCCAATACCTGTGCACCAAATTCTTCAGCAATTTTTCTTGCTGCATTATGCATCATGTTGAAAACCTGGTGTGCCTCGCCTTCTATCGGCAATATCATAAATAATGAGACCCCCACCGTAGTAAAGGTTTCCAGATTGTCGATATCAAACACACCCGGTTTGAACATATTTGCCAGGCTAAACAGCACCGGCCCTTTCCCATTGGAATTGACATGCCGATGAAAAATATCCTGATCGCCAAATTTAAAGCCCAGGGTAAGCAGCATCGGTAACAAGGCTGCACCCGAGATAGGATTATCTTCTGTAGCTCTGACGTTTAATACCAGCACTTCCTGCTGCACAGGCTTCGTGGCGGCAGACGGCGTGGCCTGTTCGGGCTCGCGACGCTGCGCCCCCGGTGCAGCTGGCGTATCATCAAAATCAATACGCATCTGATCATCACCGAAATTGGGTTCCTGCCGTTGCCGATAACCGCGGGTTTTACGCAAGGTTTGGCTGTTGCTATCTTCGTCAGCTTCCGTCTGGCCCGGGCCTGGCGCATCCAGGCTAAAATCATCGACTTCGCCGGCTGCCGTTGACGCCCCCGCTCCGTGTTTTTCTTTTAATAAGAAACCTGGCGGTTCCGGTAGATGATCGCTTTCATTGTCGTGTTCAGAATGCGCGCCCGACGGCTTTTGCATATGCGGCTTAGGATTACTGACTACTGAGCCGTATAGTTGTTGTTTTTCCGCATCACTTTTACCTTGCGAGGCGGCGCCTGATACATCCGAAGCAGCAGCCGGCTTCGTTTGTTCACTGGCTGTATTACCCGACTCTGAACCAGCATTACTGGACGGGGAAGAGCGGCCGCCAGTGCTCTCATTGTGCTGCTCAGAAGAGGCTGTGGCACCGCCTACAACCCGTACTTTGCCCACACCAAGCTCGTCAAAATCATGCTGCCCTGAGGGGCTATCCAGGTTGCTGTCTGCACTATTAATATGCCAGCCTTTATCCTGATAATCGCCGTCATCACTGTGGCGGGCTTCATCCCACTGGCCAGGCTCGACTCGATTGCGTCTTGTCGAATGACCATTATTTTTTCTGATTTTCCAAATACCGTGAGCCAGCACTGCAACAATAATGATTGTGCCTACTACCAGTAATGACAGACGTAGTTCATCTTCCATCTTAATTAAGTCGCCCTTTGTTATGCTTCTACAAATGCCATGGCTTCATCCACATCCACTGCCACCATGCGCGAAACACCAGGTTCAGCCATAGTAACACCAGTAAGATGCGTAGCCATTTCCATAGCAATCTTATTATGGGTGATATAAATAAATTGCACCGAGGATGACATTTGTGAAACCAGGTTGCAAAAGCGACCTACATTAGCGTCATCCAATGGCGCATCTACCTCATCCAGCAGACAAAATGGTGCCGGATTTAATCTGAAAATAGCAAATACCAATGATAAAGCGGTTAACGCTTTTTCTCCACCGCTTAATAGATGAATCGTGCTATTTTTCTTACCTGGCGGCCTGGCCATGATGGTTACACCGGTTTCCAACATATCGTCGCCGGTTAGGTCCAGGTAGGCTGAGCCCCCGCCAAATACTTTAGGGAATAACGCTTGTAAATCGCTATTTACCTGATCAAAAGTGGCAGAGAAACGCGTCCGGGTTTCTTTATCAATCTTTCTAATCGCGCTTTGCAATGTCTCCAGCGCCAGGGTTAAGTCATCAAACTGAGTATCCAGATGCTGTTTACGCTCGGCTTGTATTTCATACTCTTCTACTGCGGCAAGGTTCACTGCACCCAACTTACCCAGCGCCGCTGCGGTTTGTTCCAACTGCGACTGCCATTGTGTTTCGTGCGCATCTGCCGGTAGTTTTTCAAGCACCTCTTTAAGCGCCTGCCCAGCCTCACTTAGCTGTTCCAATACCGCATCAGCCCGCGCCCGTATTGACTCAATTTCGATAGTCAACCCGTCGATCCCCGTCTGGCGACTGGCCAGTCGACTGCTTATATCTTGTTGCGTTTTACGTGCGTCATCAATAAAGGTTTCCAGCGCCTGTAGCTCGCTACGACTTATCTGCATTTGCTTATCCAGCGCTTCTTTATCAGCTAATAACTGCTGTAATGTTTGCTGCTGTTGTGCCAGTGGCGCGCTAAGTGAGTCATATTCATGCTGCAGCCGCTGTTGGCGCGCTTCCTGTTCCTGGTAGCGCTGCTCAAAACGCTGCAGGTTATCTTGTTGCCGGGCCACATTGTTTTCGTATTGCTGCACGGTCAGTTGTAACTGATGGCGTTCCTGCTGGCACTGCACCACCGCTTGCCGATGATGCGCCAGTTGCCCTTCCAGTTGTTCTTTTGTAGCCTGACAGTGCTCTCTTTGCTCACCGTATTGCGCTAATTGTTCACTGGCGACTGACAATTGTTCGCTCAGCAAGTCTATCTCGTCGGTTTCTTCCTGCATGAGCATGGTTTGTTGTTTGAGCTCATCGGTGAGCTGTTCACTCCGGCTATTCTGGCGGCGGATTTCCTCATTTAGCATACTACTTTTGTGCTGCTGGTTGGTTAGCGCAAGCTGGGCATGTTGTAATGCACTGGCACTGGCCTTGACGGCTTCATCAGCGTCCTGCCGTGCTGCATCGGTGTTCTGCCATGTCTGTCGCGCCTGCGCTACCTCGCCATCGAGCCTGGCGACCTCCCCCGTTAAGCGCTCGATTTGCATGGCAACTTCTAATGCCCCTTGGCCCGTGTCGTCGCCATACTGATAAATCCAGCCTGCGGTTAACAGTTGACCCTGAGCCGTCACTAGGAGCTGTTCATCGGTTAACTCGCTGATCTCGCTAATGGCCTCGGCCAGCGTAGATACCGGTTTAATTTGATTAAACACCGCCGGTATCGCGCTATGCGGTAACAAATAAGCAGCCAGGGAATCCGGTACAGGCTGGTCGCTAAGCTGTGAGTCGAGCCATAGTAACGTGCCATCGGGTAGCGCAAGATTGTCAAAAGCGTGGCCTTGCGGCGTATTCGCTATGATTGGGTCATGAAAATAAGCCAGCACCGCCTGCGCTGCTTTTGCCCACTGGGGCGCTATGGCAATGTGCTGCCATGCCGGTGAAAACTGTTCACCGGCAGGCTCGGCGGCGGCGCGGGTCTGGGCTAATGTATTAAGGGCCGCCAGGCTGGCGCGAGAATCTTGTAATTCCCCTTTACTCAGATCGAGCCTGTGGGCGGCTTCGTGTTGCTCTTGCTGAGCTATCGCTAACGCCTGTTGAGTGGCGTCAACCCGTTCCTCGAGGTGAACGACGTCCCGGCTTAGCTGCGCACACTGTGAATCAACCTCGTCCAGCTGCGCCTGAAGTACCACTTTATCGCAGCCGCTAAGGGCCTCTTGCAGTTGGCCTATACGCTGATGCGTGCGTTGCTGCATACCCGCGGTGGCCTCTATTTTACTATGAAATTGCGCCACTTGCTGTTTAACGTGTTGGTAGCGCTGCTCAGTATCGCGCACTTGCTGCTGATAGTCCCGTAGCCGGGCTTCACTGTGCTGCTGATTGTCTTCACTTTGTTCCAGCCTGGCATCCAGTAGCGCCAATTCTGGACTATAGCGCTGCAATGCACCCTGGGCCTCGGTTAGGGCGGCTTCAGTTTGCGCCATCTCGTCTTGCAAGCTGGTATGTTGCTCGTTAAGTTCGGCAAGTTCGCGGGTAAGCTGCGTGGTACGCTGTTGATGATGTAGCCGGTCTTGTTCTATGCGGGTAATAGAAGTTGTCAGCGTGAATTTTTTATGTTGGTTATCATCCAGTACAGCTTTTAATTCTGCGGCCTTTTCCAGCTTACTGGTAAGGCCGGCTTCGCCACTTCGCAGTTGCACCTGCAATGCGTCAAGTTCGCGCTGCTCGTGCTGCTGCTGTGCCCGTACCGCTTCCATTTTTTCATTATGGGCCATCCATCGCATGGCCGCTAACTGGGCCCGATAACTGCGTTCTTCAGCCTTAAGCGTCTTATAACGTTGGGCCGCGGCAGCCTGGCGAGACAACTTGTCAAGCTGGCGTCCCAGCTCTGCCCGAACGTCATCCAGACGTTCCAGGTTATCTTTAGTATGACTTATACGGTTTTCAGTTTCGCGCCGACGCTCTTTATACCGAGATACGCCCGCCGCTTCTTCCAAAAAAACTCTGAGTTCCTGAGGCTTGGATTCAATCAGCCGGGAAATCATTCCCTGTTCTATTATGGCGTAGCTACGCGGACCCAGGCCGGTACCTAAAAACAAGTCTGTAACATCTTTACGTCGACACCGCGTACCGTTTAAAAAATAACTAGACTGCGCTTCGCGCGTTACCAGGCGCTTGACGGACAGTTCGTTAAACGCAGCGTATTCGCCCGTAATGCGGCCCGCGCTGTTATCAAACACCAGCTCGACGCTACACTGGCCAACCGGCTTACGGGCCGAGGAGCCGTTAAAAATAACATCGGTCATCGCATCGCCGCGCAAATTTTTTGCTGAGCTTTCACCCAGCACCCAACGTACCGCATCTATTACGTTAGATTTGCCGCACCCATTTGGCCCCACGATGGCGGTCATATCGCCCGGAAACGGAATATTGGTGGGGTCTACAAACGACTTAAAGCCGGCAAGTCTGATTTTTTTAAGACGCATAAACGCTGGCCAGCATGATGTTCTCTGCCAATGGTTGATTCACCAGAAAGTGCCTCGAGTAAAAGTGGAGTGTTGTCACAGCGATCAGAACTAACGCATTGGATTTGTTATTATCTTTTGACTTTATCAGAAGTCACAGGCTGTAACAATTCGCATTTGAGTTATGCAGGGCGTTAGCCTGTATACTAATACGTCTTAAAGTATAGTGGAGTAAATATGGTTTCGCGCAGTGGTATAGGGTATTTTTCCAGTGGATTTTCATTAATCCGTACAAAGGGTTTAAAGCGTTTTGTGCTGGTGCCGCTGGTAGTAAATTTATTACTGTTCAGTGTGGCCTTTTATTTTTTGTTCGGTGAAATAGGCAGCGCCATTACCTGGCTGCTGAGCCTGATACCCCAATGGCTTGGCTGGTTAAAAACCGGCTTGGAATTTCTGTTATGGCCCATTGCAGTGATCAGTGTATTGCTGGTCTTTGGGTTGATTTTCGGGACCCTGGCGAACTGGATTGCTGCACCATTTAACGGCATTCTGGCAGAGAAAGTAGAACGACATTTAACCGGTCAGGATTTGGGTGACGAAGGGGTATTAAGTTTAATTAAAGATATTCCCCGTACGCTGGGACGCGAAGCGGCTAAGTTTGTTTGGTACATGCCCAGAGCGATAGGTTTTTTCCTGCTATTTTTGCTGGTGCCGATAATTGGCCAGATAGTATGGTTCTTATTTTCTGCCTGGATGCAGGCCATTGTTTATTGTGATTATCCTTATGATAATCACAAGGTACCGTTTAAAGCGATGCGCCAGCATTTGGCCGGACATAAATCCAAGGCATTATCGTTTGGTATAATGGTCAATATATTTTCGTTGGTACCGGTGCTTAATTTCGTGGTTATGCCGGTGGCAATTTGTGGCGCAACCCATATGTGGGTTAACGAGCTAAAACACCAGGTGAAACCATAACGCGCTATTCTTCCAGCGCCTTGGTAGAGGATGAGGTCGGCTTATCAGCTGAGTTGAATGAATTATATTTTTTCAACCACTTACCCGCCTGAGGCGTATTGCCGGCATAGTGAAACCGTTGAAACAGATTCATATAAATTGGGCGTTGTTGATCAGGCCGGGCAAGCTGTTGCTGCCACAGTTGCAGGTACAGGCCGGGGATCACGCCACTGTCATGATGCTCTAAAAAGGTTATTTGCTGGCTGGGCTTGTATGCCGGCTGGCCAATAGCCTCACAGGTTTTAGAGGGTGCAATCTGTAAGGCACCAGACACATTCTGCCAGCGCTCCAAGGTAGATTGGGGCGCGTAAGTAAGCTTGCCATGGGTGACCAGATTAGGCGCATCGGGTTGCGTACAATGTTGCTGGGCTACCGGGCTGGGTAACGGGTATTCATCAATAAAGCCAGCAAAGTGAGCCAGCTCGTGCACCATCACAGAATAACTGTCGGATAGGTCCAGATACATTGCTCCGTTATGCACATTAGCCTTGCCCAGGTCCGCCACCACAATAATATGGGTGGCATCGCGCTGTTCAATTGCCCCTGCCAGAGGCCGTAAATCACAGCCCAGCCGGCCGCTGTTATCCAGATTACTGTCACATTTTAGTGTGTTATTCGCCAGCCAGACAGGAGGCTGAATGCACAGGGGTAAGCTAGCGAGACGTTTATCGCCGGCAAACTGTCGATACAACTGGCTGGCTCGTTCAATACTTGACAATGAGGTCGCAAACATCTGAATTCGTTGTCGGCATTGCTGCTGCTCAGGCCAATTCGCCGCACCCACGCTGGCGGGCCGAACGGGTTTATATACCGACAATACCTGCGTCAGGCGCTGCGCCAGTTCGTGACCCTGCGAGGCCGCCTGTCCTAACAACGCTTTGCCTTTTGTAAATTTTCCTTCGTCCCATAGCAAGCGGCCTAACTGGTACGCACTTTGCGGGTACTGTTCAGCCGTTTTTACCAGCCATTGCCGGGCTTTGGCGGGAGCCTGGTTTAATAGATACCAGTCCGCCAGTGCTGCCTGGGCAGGTAAATATTGTTGTTTAGCGGCTTTGACTAACCATTTTTCGCGCTGTTCTGGCGTATCTGTCGACATTGCTAACGCCAACTGTGCTTCAGGCACGTTGCCGTTAGCTGCTAAGCTTAATAACGCAGGTTGGCGATTGTCCAGGGGCATGCGCTGATATAGCGCCCAGGCGGCAGCAGGGTTTTTCAGCCCAACCAGTTTTTCCAGCCAAAAAGGTTTGTGATGTCTTTCGGCATAGTCCACCAAAGCCTGTTGGGCGCGCTTGCTACCGGTTTGCGAGGCCTCCCATAGCAACGGAGCCGGATTAGCAGAAGTCTGGGCATTGGCCAACAATTGGGGGACGTAATGAGCCGCGTCGGCGCTCACCAGCACCAGTGCCAGCAAGGCAATAATCATTCCACGCATAAACGTCGTATCAGTCTAAATCGTCAGGTTGACGTAAACGGTTTAGCTCTAATCTGGCGTAGCGATGCTCCACATAATCATAGACATTGGTACTTAATGCTAACTTGAAATAGTTGGCGGCCTTGCCTTTATTGTCTTGTGCACTGTGGTATTTACCAAGATAAAAATAAGCCTCGCACAACCGTTCGGTCAAGGTGCGCTGGCTTGAGACTCCTTCCAACAGCCCACTTAGCAGATCGGCTTCACTAGCATTGCCTAGAAACAAGTCGACTATCTGAATAGCCCAATGTTGCTGGTCCAAATCATCTCTTATTTGCGCCAGATACGCAGTGCCGGCAATGGGGTCGTCTTTCGCGCGGGCGAAATATACCCACAGGGCGCGAAACGGATCGCTGGCATCCATTTCATAAAACCTGGTTAGGTCTTTACTGGCTAAATCAGTTCGTTCACCGTAATACAGCGCAATACCGCGATTCAAAAACGCAAAATCGTAGTCAGGGTTTATATCCAGCGTAGAGTCGAATGCCTCATACGCCTGAATAAATTCATTTTGCTGAATAAAATGGATACCGATAGAATTATACGCTTCTGCCATATCTGGCTTAAGCTGGAGCGCCTGACTGTAATCGAATTGAGCCAGGCCACCAAGCCCAACGCTGTCATACAGCATACCACGCTGATAATGCAATTCAGCGCGCTCCTGCTCCTCAAGTTCGGCGCTGGCCAGTACCTGGTTGTAGCGCACAATGGCTAACTGAGAACGCGGACTAACCGGCATTGGCTCAGCCAACAGCAGATTGCCCATTTGTCCACCGGCGGTGGGTGCGGAAGTCTTAGCGCAACCAGCAAGTTGCAACATCGCCAGCGAAAAAAGAATGAGACTTATGGTTTTGTGCATGTTAAAAATGGCATCACTAAAAATTAAGAAAAAGACAAAGACACATATTTGCCCGTTATGCTGGAGCGGCCTGATGAAGATGACTCGCCGTCGCCAGTTATGACACGCGCAACCTTCGCCTATTTGTTCTTAAAAGTAAAGTATATCTACCCCACCACAGGTACCGTATGGACAGTAAAAAACTACAACAATTGATTGATCTTGCATATGCAGCACAAGCGAACGCACACGCGCCCTACTCCGGCTTTAAGGTGGGCGCTGCCGTACTCAGTAAGCACGCCACTACCCACGCCGGCTGCAATGTCGAAAACGCCGCGTATCCACTGGGGCAATGCGCCGAAGCTACCGCCATTGGAAATATGATTTGCGCAGGTGCAGAAGAAATCGATGCCATTGTTATTGCCAGCCCGAACAACGAGTTTTGTTATCCCTGTGGCGGCTGTCGGCAAAAAATAGCTGAATTCGCAGCGGACTCTGCCCAGGTAATTATGGTCACAAAACAGGGTGAGCGCAATGTCCTCACTATGGCTGACTTATTACCCTACGCCTTTCGAAGCGCTGATTTAGCCTCACCTCAATAACAGTATCTGGGTGATGGTAACCAGGCTCGTTACGTGTTGTTTCGGGCTTCTAATGCCTCAAGCTGCTCTTTTGTAGCAGGCAATTGGTGATGCTCCTTCCACTGCGCATACGGCATTTTATAAACAACTTCGCGCGCTTCATCGTAACTCATTGTTTCGCCGCGCTCCTGCGCTTCTGCCATATACCACTTAGCCAGACAATTACGGCAAAAATCGGCCAGAATCATCAGGTCAATGTTCTGAGCTTCTTTATGCTCGTCCAAATGCGTGAGTAAACGGCGAAATGCGGCGGCTTCCACCTCAGTTTGGGTTTGTTGGTTCATTATAAAATCTTCCATTAAAAAAAGGGGCTAACGCCCCTTTTTGTTGTAATACCATCCGGCGCCCATCAGGGCGTAGGACTTACTCGCCTTGTTCGCCACCTTCAGATTTAGGGGCAGGCTTTTCAAGTAATTCTTTGATGCTCAGACGCACGCGGTTCTGACGATCAATTTCCATTACTTTAACATCAATCATTTGCGCTTCTGACAAATAATCGGTTACTTTGTTAACCCGCTCATGGGCGATTTGAGAGATATGCACCAGGCCTTCTTTACCTGGTAATACTTCTACAAATGCACCAAAATCAACGATACGGGTAACTTTACCGTGATAGGTTTTACCTACCTCGATTTCTGCAGTAACCTGCTCTATCCGACTAATGGCGATATCCGCTTTAGCACGTTCAGTGGCGAAGATTTTGATAGTACCATCGTCTTCAATTTCGATGTTCGTTTCAGACTCTTCGGTAATCTGACGAATCATCGCGCCACCTTTACCAATAACATCGCGGATCTTGTCCTGATCGATTTTCATGGTGTAGATACGTGGGGCGTATTCACTTAGCTCTTCACGGTGGCCGCCAATGGCTTCGTCCATCACATTCAGGATATGTAAACGGGCCTCTTTTGCCTGTTTAAGGGCGATCTGCATAATTTCCTGCGTGATACCCTCGATTTTGATATCCATTTGCAGTGCAGTAATACCACCCGTGGTACCGGCCACTTTAAAGTCCATATCGCCCAGATGATCTTCATCACCCAGAATATCTGATAACACAACGAAATTATCATCGCTTTTCACCAGACCCATAGCAATACCCGCTACCGAGGCTTTAATTGGTACACCCGCATCCATTAGTGCCAGAGAGGTACCGCAAACCGAAGCCATTGACGACGAACCGTTTGATTCAGTGATTTCAGATACCACCCGCACTACGTACGGGAATTCTTCTTCACTTGGCATAACTGCCTGGATGCCACGCTTAGCAAGACGGCCATGGCCGATTTCGCGACGCTTCGGCGAACCAATCATACCGGTTTCGCCCACACAGTATGGAGGGAAGTTGTAATGCAACATGAAACGGCTATCACGACGACCTTGCAACTCATCAATCATCTGTGCATCGCGTTCCGTACCCAGAGTAGCGGCAACAATTGCTTGCGTCTCGCCACGGGTAAACAGAGCGGAACCGTGGGTCCGTGGTAAAATACCCGTCGCCACGTCCAGGGCGCGAATCATCGCAGGATCACGGCCATCAATACGAGGTTCACCCGACAGGATACGTGAACGTACTACGTCACTTTCCAGCTCATGCAGTAAGTCCAGAATTTCTTTCTTATCCTGGTTTTCATCAGCGGCGGTAATTTCCGCAACCACTTTCTCGTTTACCGCGGTAATTGCCTCTTTACGCGCCAGTTTATCAGAGATTTGATACGCTTCTGTCATACCGGACTGAGCAGCTGCTTTGATTTTTTCTTTCAAAGTTGTGTTTTCTGCTGCTGGCTGCCAATCCCATGCTGGAGTGGCCACTTCGCTGGCAAATTCATTTACCGCAGAGACGACTGCTTGTAATTGCTCGTGACCGAACATAACAGCACCCAGCATGATGTCTTCAGATAGCACATCTGCTTCCGACTCAACCATCAATACCGCGCCCTGCGTTCCGGCTACAACCAGATCAAGCTGACTTTCAGCTTGTTCAGAAACACGGGTATTAAGAATGTATTCGCCATTTGTGTAGCCAACACGCGCTGCACCAATTGGACCATTAAATGGAATACCTGAGATCGCTAACGCGGCCGACGTACCAATCAACGATACGATATCAGTTGGAATTTCAGGGTTAGCCGACATGACCGTTACTACTACCTGCACTTCGTTTTTGAACCCTTCAGGGAACAGTGGACGAATAGGACGGTCGATTAGACGTGCGGTCAGTGTTTCGCCTTCAGAAGGACGTCCCTCACGCTTGAAAAAACCGCCTGGGATTTTACCCGCGGCATAGGTTTTTTCTTGGTAGTTAACCGTTAACGGGAAGAAATCCTGATCGGCTTTGGCTTCTTTTTTACCCACTACCGTTACCAATACGGACGTGTCGTCCATGCTGGCCATTACAGCTGCGGTAGCCTGACGGGCAATTACGCCGGTCTCCAAAGTCACAGTATGTTGACCATACTGAAATGATTTAGTAATAGGAGTCACTAGTTGTCCTTTAATATCTGTCTTTATATTTCGCTTTTCAACGCGGTGCATAGTATAGCTTTGAAACCCGGTCAATACCATTGCAAATGTGTTCAGGCCCGCGCGAAAAGCTACTCACCGAGTATAAAATAACGTGATTGCACAGACAATTTTGACCATTGCCCATGTCAAGGTGCCGTTACCCTATCAGCCATCGCCCTTTGTGCCAAGTATCCTGACACATAGCGACCTCTGCGCTGAGCTTGTCAGCGGATAAATACAGCGTTAAATTCATCTAATACGTGCATTTTTTCATCAATTTGCAATATAAAGGCGTATGCTAGAGATAAGCACTGTGGAGAGTTGTCATGCTAATACTAAGACTGAACAAAGCAGGTATGCCCCAGGAATGGATGAACCCTGAACAAGCCGCGCGATTATATTGTCAGGATAAGGTGTTATTTGAATTGGGCGAAGGGCATCGGGTACTGCACGGTGGCTGGAACCGACTTGGCGAACAAAGCCGATTGAAGTTATCTACAATTATTGCCTGCGAAGGGAAGGTAACGGATATTTCCGGTAAAGTAGCCTTAACTAACCGCTATTTATTTCGCCGCGACGACTGCCTGTGTCTGTACTGTGGCAACCGGTTTGCGCCTGCGGTATTAACCCGGGATCATATTGTACCGCGTTCGCGTGGCGGGCGTGATAGCTGGACAAACGTGGCTAGCGCGTGCCAGCGTTGTAACCATGCGAAAGGCGCCCGCACCCCCGAAGAAGCCAATATGCCACTGTTGGCCGTCCCGTTCAGACCGAATGTATACGAGCGTTTTTATTTAATGAACCGCCGTATATTGGCTGATCAAATGAATTTTCTGAGCAGCCATTTTACCCATCATCGCCGATGGGATGTAGCGGTTTAAGCCTCGATAAGCTCCGGCTCTCTTCCTTCTTTCAACTCGGCCAGGGCGCGGTGCCAAAGGTTCATCCAGTCTGCCGAAATTTTCTGCTGCAGGTCGTGGGCTTCGGCGGTAGGACAAAAGAGTTCCACCGTAATGACTAAATGAGCCATCTCGTTGGTAGAGACACCAATGGTCGGGTCAATATGGATAAATTCAACATCCAGATGGCGTTCAATCAATCCTTTATACCGCTCAGCTACATCGCGATAAAATTCGCAGTGAGCTTTGGCGCGGGCAATGAACGCAGGTAACAGGCTATAGGGGTTAACCTGGGGTTCACAGGTAATACTAAAAGCGTGCAAATTGTAGCGCCGTAAGAAGTTTAGATTACGTACACTTTGCGTGACCAATTGGCTGTTGGGAACATAGACGTGTTTACCAGTATACGAATAAGTATCGGGGTCAACTTCCAGCAAAGCTGTTTTGGCCCAATCCATTTCCACCACTTCACCCACGGCCTGATTCATTTGGACCCAATCAC
This sequence comes from Salinimonas sediminis, assembly GCF_003429285.1. Taxonomy (NCBI): domain Bacteria; kingdom Pseudomonadati; phylum Pseudomonadota; class Gammaproteobacteria; order Alteromonadales; family Alteromonadaceae; genus Salinimonas; species Salinimonas sediminis. The sequence goes on along the minus strand of NZ_CP031769.1, from coordinate 1,951,409 downwards.
CCACCCGAAATGGCTTCGCCCCCAGGTAATAAATAAAACCCAGAAAACACTGAATGAATTCGCGCATAGCGATAACAATGGCCACCATAAAGGCGGCGATAGAAATGGCCAGACTCTGAATTTCAGAGCTCCACACCATTATTAACAGTACAAACAGGCAGCCATTGCTGATTTGTTCAAGCAAATTAAGCGTATGGCGGCGATCTTCACCTTTGCGGCGGCTGCGATACCTTATCACTTTGAGTGTTAACCGCTGTGCCACCAGAAACAATACGACAATGACCGCCGAGGTAAGTAACTTGTAGTCGGCTGTGAATGTCAGCGTCTGTTGCCAAAGCGGTTGTATATCGTACGGCACGCCTGCTCTCCTGTAGCATGAAATAAGTTTTTGATGCGCATAAAAAAACACCGGGCACTAAGCCCGGTGTTCATTATGACGAAAGCCGCTTCGCCTAACAATGCTGACCAGTTAATTTCTGATCTGACCCTCACCGTTAACCAGGTATTTTTCTGCCGTTAACGATTCAAGACCCATCGGCCCGTAGGCATGAAGTTTGGTAGTAGCAATACCAATCTCTGCCCCTAGCCCTAACTGGCTACCGTCGGAAAAGCGCGAAGAGGCATTAACCATAACCACCGCAGCATCAACGGCTAACTGGAAATGCTGGGCAGCAGCTTTATCTTCAGTACAAATCACTTCAGTATGGTTACTGCCAAACTGGGCAATATGTTCCAGCGCACCATCAAAGTCATCCACTACCCGAATAGCAATTTCCAGCCCAAGGTATTCTTCACCGTACTGAGTTTCATCAATCACGTCAGCGCCATCAAAGTATTCGCTACCGGCTTTATTAACGTGCACGGTAACACCGTGCTCTTTGAATGCAGCAGCTACCTTAGGAAGAAAATCTGCCGCAACTGCCTGATGGACTACCAGCCCTTCTAGTGCATTACATACACCGGTACGCTGTGTTTTACCATTTAATAGCAATTGAAGCGCTTTATCCAAGTCGGCGTCTTTATCTACATACAGATGACACACCCCTTTAAAATGCTGAATAACCGGCACTTTAGAGTTTTCAGTGACATAATTAATTAAGCCCTCGCCGCCGCGCGGAATAATCACATCGATATAATCGCGCTGCTCCATTAGCTCTTGCATGAGGGCCCGGTCCGGATTGGGCACAACGGTAATGAGTGCACGTGGCAGGCCATGCTTTTCAAGCACATCTTGCAGTAAACCTGCAATGGCCAGGCTTGAATCTAACGCCTCTTTACCACCACGCAAAATAACCGCATTACCAGATTTAAAGCATAGTGCGCCGGCATCGGCAGTCACATTGGGTCTGGCTTCATAAATCATACAGACTACGCCCAGCGGAATGCGCATTTTACGTATTTCAATGCCATTGGGCCGGGTGCCGAATTCGCGAGTGGCACCTACCGGATCGTCCAAATCAATAATAACTTCAATACCCGCTGCCATATCTTCAATACGGGCATCGTCTAAAATTAACCGGTCGATCATCGACGCGTCCAGGTTATTGTCTTTGGCGCGCGCAACTTCTTTCGTATTGACGTCTTTAATGACATCTTTATTGCTACGAATGGCCTGTGCCATATCGCGTAAGATTGTATTTTTGGTTGCCGTATCTAATACTGCCAGTTTCTGTGCAGCTTTTTTCGCGTCTTGTGATAACTGTGTAATTAAACTCATTCTTTCTCCAAATTTGCCAGATGCTGATTCGAAATAATCGGACCGGTCTTTTCTTCAAACTCGGTAGCGAACTCTTCGTTTTCCTGTTTTGCTATAAAGTTAAGCAAACAGCTACTGTAGTTGGATCTGGCTTTCACCAGTTTGGTTCCATCATTTTTGCGCACAAGTATTGTGTCGCCTACAGAAAACTCGCCTTTCACGTCGACTATTTCGCTGCTGGTAAGTTTTTCCGAATCATCGCCTAACGAGCCAGCAAAATTGCTTTCAACGATGACTTCCCCCTGGGCATTTGATGTATGGCGCATCCAGTGTACATTTTCTTTCATTGGGACTTCGTGCGCCTGGAAATGCGTACCCGGGTTCTTACCTTCTAACAGCATATTAAAAGACAGCTCAGTAAAGCCATTGATAATAAATGTATCTATACCATGCGAGACGGCTTTTTCGGCCGCTTCAATTTTGGTGCGCATGCCACCTGTACCTACCCCGCCCTTGGCGGCACCGCCCGCCATGGCATAGATACTCTCGTCAATATTTTCTACCCACGACAACAGCTTCGCATCATCGTGTTCATGCGGATTTTTATCGTATAGCCCGTCAATGTCTGAACAGATAATAAGCGAGTCGGCATCCGCCGCTGCGGCCACCATCGCCGACAAATTATCGTTATCACCCACTTTAAGCTTGTCGGTAGTTACCGTATCGTTTTCGTTAACAATGGGCAGAATATCATTGTCTAACAGGCTAAACAGAGTATCGCGAATACTGACATACCGCTCCCGGTCACGCAGATCAGCATGGGTCAGCAAGATTTGTGCTGAAGGAAAATCAAACAACCGATCCCAGGTTGAAATCATTTCGGTTTGCCCCGCTGCCGCCATCGCCTTTTTAATCGCAATATCATCTGAGTCTTGCGCTTTAAACTGATGTGAGCCTGCCGCTACAGAACCTGAAGAAACCAGTACAACCTGAATACCTTCTGCTCGACATTTGACAATGAATTGCGCGATGCTTAGCAAATAGTGGCTGCTGCAACCTTGTCTGTTGGGTGCAATAAGTGCACTGCCTACTTTAATTACAATTCGTTTCCAATTTGCACGATTCATAGTATTAATCACCTTAAGACTGTTGTTCTGCAAGTTCCTGACTAGCTTGTGTATACATATTACGCACCCGCTCGTCGGGGGCTGTATCTAATAAGCTCACCACCCATAGCGTGATAGTGCTTACCACAAACCCTGGAATAATTTCATAAATTATACTGCTTAGCGTCTGGCCGTCGGCCAGGACAGGCGCATAAATCCAAAACAGCACAGTAACGGCGCCGGCAATAATGCCTGCCAGAGCTGCATTTTGCGTCAGGTCCTTTTTATACAGACAAAACAGGACTAATGGACCAAACGCAGCGCCAAATCCTGCCCACGCATTACTCACTAAAGACAGTATAGAATTGGATGAGTCCAGCGCCAGTAATAATGCTGCAATTGCCACCCCACCTACACCATACCGGCCAATAGTAACCGTTTTTTGGTCGTCAACCTGCTTGCTGCTCAGCACACGATAAATGTCTTCGGTTAGCGAGCTGGCTGATACCAGCAGTTGCGAAGAAATTGTACTCATTATTGCAGCCAGGATTGCCGCCATTAAAAAACCACTAATGATGGGGTGAAATAAAATTTGTGAAAACAAAATAAATATCGTTTCCGGATCGTCGACCTGCAAGCCAAATTGGTTGGCGTATGCAATACCTACAAAGCCTGTGGCTAGGGCGCCTACGATAGTCACCAACATCCAGGACATGCCAATATTACGAGCGGTGGGCACTGCTTTAACCGACCGGATGGCCATGAACCTGACAATAATATGTGGCTGGCCGAAATAACCTAACCCCCACGCCAGACTCGACACAATACCTACCCACGTCATCGCCTCAAACGATTCAAATAAGCCAGGGACCGACTCAGCTGCTGCCGCGTTCATTTGTGCTGCACTATCAAACTGGTTAAATGCCACTATCGGTACCAGCACCAAAGCAATAAACATGATGCACCCTTGTACAAAGTCAGTCATGCTAACCGCTAAGAACCCGCCCAATAATGTGTAAGATACGACGACACCAAGGGTAATAATTAAGCCCCACTGATACTGCACATTAAAGGCACTTTCAAACAGCTTGCCACCTGCTACCAGGCCAGCCGAGGTATACAAGGTGAAAAACATCACAATAATAATTGCGGAAACAATGCGAACTGGCGCATTTTTTTGACCAAAGCGCTTAGCAAAAAACTCGGGAACGGTAAGGGAGTCGTCGGCGACTTCGGTGTATACGCGCAGCTTAGGCGCCACCAGCAGATAGTTGGCCAGCGCCCCCGCTACCAGTCCGATTGCAATGTACATCGCATCAAAGCCTGTAACATACATTGCACCAGGTAACCCCATTAGCATCCAACCACTCATGTCAGAAGCACCGGCTGATAATGCGGTTACCTGTGGACTTACCTGCCGTCCACCTAAAATATAGCCAGAGATATCTCCGGTGGACTCACGATATGCAAATAACCCAATTCCCAGCATCGCAAGAAAATAGATTGCCAGCGAAATATAACTTTCTATAGGCATAGTGTGGGGAAACACTCCTGTATTGGTGAAAAAACTGACGAGGTAACGACACCCGCCCTTTAATTTGAGTTCTAACTATATCAGTCACAAGTATTTAATTGCAAATAATAGAAGCGTTTATGTCTAACTAAATACTGCTTGCCGACAGAATGCCTATTACTGCCCTGTTAACATTGTGAATCTTGCTATACGTCCCTACAAGCCTTGTTTTTCATACTTTGAATTCTGATAGGTAGCAGAAAATATAATGTTAATACGTAGTTAACAAAGCTATTTTCATTAGAGTTAGCTGCAATAATATTCATTTCAATTGAATTTGATATTGAACCCCTTAAATTTTAATTATTGAATGTAATAGCTTTTCGGTGGCGCTGACTGAGGCATCACTGAGCCCCTGTTTTTCAACAATACGGCGAACTTCATCGATGGTTTTCACCCTGGGCTGATCGTTTTCGACTAATTTTACCAATTGAGGGTGCAGATAATATTGGCGGCACACTGCCGGTGTATTACCCAGCATTTTAGCTACGTGCGAGGTCAGTGTGGCAGGCCATGAGCGCCGCGAATTCTCGCGTACAATAAGGTCTACATCCGGCAGTGAAAACAAACCAAAGCGACTGGCACCCCAGGTACGAAAATCCTTGCATGAAAACGCCTCACCTAAATGTTGGTGAATAAAACTATTCACGTCATCGGAGTCCACATCGTGCCACTGGCCTTGGCCATCTTCATAACGAAATAACGCGTAGCCCTGCGCTTCAGCGCTTTGGGCCACCAACTCGGCTAAGCGAGGATCATCTATTTCTACGTCTCTGGGTTTGTTGTGCTTACCGATAAACGATAACCGGGTGGCTGAATCGTCATGCTGGACATGCTTACGGCGTAAAGTGGTAAGGCCGTGCGTATTATTTTGGGTAGTGTACTGCCGGTTGCCGGCTCGTAAACCGGTGTGGTCGAGCAACAAACAGACCAACGCGAGTGTTTTATCTTCACGCCACTTTTGTTGATTCACGTGCGACCAGCAATATTCCCGAAACGCGGGGAGCGCCTGGCCGAACTCGGCTAAACGGGAAAACTTCGCTTGCTGTTGCCGGGCGTGCCATTCAGTATGATAAATATATTGCTTTCGCCCCTTCATGTCATATCCGGTAGCCTGCAGGTCAGCATCTTTGTCTTGGGCGATACGCACATCCTGCCAGCGCGGCGGAATTCCTAACTTAGCGATGCGTTGAATAACGCGTTGTCCAGATATTTTACGTCCAGACGGATAAAAATATTCAAACCCTTTGCCACGTCTGACCCGTCTGATATTACGTTCCGGTTGCGCCATTTATTGTCCTTTGTCTAAACTGCGATACAGCGAATGATGTAATCGTAAAAGAGTCTGTATCAGGTAGTGAACTGGCTGCGCCAGTATTTAATAAGCTCAGCCACGTGCTGACCAAACAGATACGCTGCTGAAGGTAACGAGGCTGGCGTGGATGTGGTGGCCAATGGCCGGGAGTCAGGTTGGGCATTAACCGAACCGGTGTCCAGCGAACCAGCCTGACTAACGGTACTTGTCGGTATAGCGGCTAACCCGGCGCCAGGCTCTGCGTGCGCAGGGTATTCGGTATCTACGGTTATCATGTTAAAGCGCTTGAAGAACTGCGCTATAGTAATGCGCGCCGCCATGCTCTTTCGGCATAACGTATGGGGGGTGTACAGACCGCCTATCGCTTCGCGCCATTTATCTTCATTTATCTGTAACACACACTGGTCGATAAAACGCGCTAGATGCGCTTTTTGTGCACTGGCTAAACAGGCATCGGTAAAGATAAGCGCATTATGCCGACTTAGCTGAGCAATACTTTCGTCTGCCTGACCAAGCGTATATCGCTCTACCGCAACGGCCCTGCTCTGGGCTCCTTTTTCCAAGTCAACAGCGCTAGCGATATCGTCCTCTCCAGCATAAATCAGTGCCATGGTAAAAGTAGCAGGTTTATTATCCGACGCGTGCCCACCCCTGTGGGAGCCGACAGCTTCTTGCGAAATGTCAGCATCACTAGCCAATGAAGCACCGGATGATGTTTTAGCTGATAACCGGATATTGGAAAGAATCATGACATTGGTCCTTGTAATTAATGACAAAAATGTCCCGGCGCCTAGGGCAAAAACGCATTCCCCTGTCCGTTGTGCAAAAGTATTGCTACTACTTAAGATAATTGGGTCTATTCACTGCATACCTGGCGGATATAGCACGGTTGACCAGCGTTACTGACCTAATCGTAACGGCTACCCCGCGAACGACAGTTTATCAACGTCAAAACCGCCCGACACGTCATAGCCACCCGTTCACTAAATGCGCGGGGGCAGGCTTGACCCTGGACTTCCCTACCCGCAATCTAGAAATCACGTGCTCGCCACCGGATAAGATTTATTCCACTGCGGACCTTGCGAGGGACTGCAATGTTTTTGCCAGAGTTGGCTACAACCTTTTAATGAGCTTTGCCACCTGCCCTCGCGGCGTAAAACACAGTAAGTTTGATTAAGAGGAAAACATCGCTGACAGGAAATTTTTGCAGGCGTTAAGCAAATGTTACCTGAGACATTACCTCTATAGACTTTCATTTTTCCTGACAACAGCAGCAAAATCTCTATTTATCATGCAGTTAAATATTTAGGTACAAGTCTTGTTTAATACATCTCAGGCAAAATGGTTTTGCACCGCTGTGAACAAGGCTCAATGGCTCTATGAATTGGCCGAACAGGTTCTAAAAGCTGTGTTGTTGACGGTGTAGTAAACACAAGAAGTGGTGAATGTATGAGTGACAGGTCTACATTAGATGAAATGCGCGATGCGGTAATGGCCTCTCGGCTAACCCAGATTGCGGCAGTTTTTGAAACTGAGCAGGATGCACGGGAATCTGTTAGCGCCCTGACCACGACTGCCCATATCGATGCTCAACAAATTACTTTGATTGACCCCCAAGATAGCGACTTTGGTCGAAAAATTGAAGATGACAGCAATAAACTGGGTAAGCATATGTGGCGCGCCCATCTTTGGCTGGGGGCATTTGGTTTGGCATTGGGCTTGGCAGTTGCGTGGGCGTTAGTTAACTTTGGACCGCAGCTCACTCAGAACAATCCATTGTTTACCTACATTGCAATGATTAGCCCCGGTATTTTTGTAGGGTTATTTGTGGCCGGGTTAATCAGTTTGCGCCCTGACCGAAGCGAAATTATTGATACTGTGCGCCATGCGTTGCGCCGTAAGCATTACGCTGTGGTGGTTAATCTTCGCAAAAACCAATCAGCTGCAAAAATCAGCGAATTGCTGTCTCACCGAAGCCATAAGGTAGTGGAAGCGATTTCCTGATGCGCCGCGCAGGCGAGCTGGCTGCTGTTGACGCCCTGCCATTGATACCCTTCTATCGGCCCGCTAAAGCGGGCCTTTTTACATACTAGGTAACAAATATATATGTTAGCTTATTTGCTCTTAGGTGTTGAGCTAGGTGTCGAGTTAGGTGTTGAAAAAGATGACTGGAAAAGGGTAAAGACAACCCTTTATAAAGCATCAGATAACAAACGGATATGAAGATAAGTACGCGGCCAGGCCTTTATCTATTGGCCAAGCTCAAAGCCAAACGAAAATAACGCGATGCCCAAACAATGCTTCTAGCGGTTGCCTTTACATGCTCGCGAGTGATATGCAGTGCCCTCAACGATTGAGCAGCTCACGTGGGGTGACGGCTAAAATCCCACCCGCGTGAAAGTACGAATAAGGGTTTCTACTACGGCATTTACCCATTGATCCCCTCGCGTTGAGCGCGAGTGCTTCAAAGCAATAATGACCGAGATGTGTAACAGGTAAACGCTACACGGTGTGGTAAAGGGTGGCTGTCGAGACTACTATGTTACGGGTGGCTCACGGGGAATGGGTATACATGCGCTGGGCAGAGTTAAATGTCCACCGTCCTCACCTGATTCTTTGGCCCCCCCCCACGAGTAGCCATTTGGCCAGGCTATAGGCAGACAATGCTCACTGCCCGCCTATAGCCGGAGGTGCTGCGTGTAGCCGACGCCCATCAATGCAATTAATAGGTGCCCTTTACACTACCAGCTGATCTCTTTTTTATCCCGGAAGAATTTTCCGGTAGGCCCGTCTTTATCTAACAGTCCCAACCATATCGCTGTCTCAGCGCCTTCTTCTGGAGTGCGCGGCGCGTCCCGACCACCCATTCGGGTATGTACCCAGCCAGGACACATTGCGTTAATCTTGATATTTTTATCACTATCTATGCCATTGGCTAATTTCAACGTTAGTGCGTTAAGCGCTGCTTTACTGACCGCATACGCCAGCGGGCCTTCCATACCCTCGTTAAACGAGCCCCAGCCGGAAGATACATTGATGATGCGGCCATAATTGCGTTCAATCATTCCCGGCAACAACGTCTGCATCAGATTCAACGGCCCGTTCACATGCACTTGCATAGAGCGTTTGAGTTTGGCCGGGCGTAATTCCTGCCAATCGGCATCATCCATTACACCGGCATTATTGACCAAAACATCAATTCGCCCATAAACCGCTTCGGCCCGTACAATACGATCGACGATATCCTGATCATTAGATAAGTCCATTTCGATAATCTGGATGTCTGCACCCACGATATCTTTTTTGACTTTTTCGCCGTCTTCCTCATTGCGACATCCCAGCAGCACTTTACAGCCCTCCTGAGCATAGCCTCTGACGATTTCCTGTCCGATGCCGCGATTCCCTCCGGTTACAAATACAATGGGGGTCATAATGTCTCCTGTTGGTTAATGTGCATTACTTAAGGATTTTCGCTGCATTGCTTTACGGCAATGCTCGTCTATATACATACATAAGGGAAACAACGCTGCCCATACCAACGCCAACACTGCTAATGTGCCCGGCAGCGAATAGCCGAACGAGACGGCGTGAAAACGTTCGCCGGCCCAATAACTTAGTGGACCCGAGAGGGCGCCCAATACGGCACAGATTACGGGTCTTCCCTGTAAATAATTCAAACTGTTGCCCAGGGTAAGGGCAAAACCGGCCCATAAAGCCAACAACCAAAATGGAATTGGTAGCAGCAGTGTGAAGCTGGAAAACGCAAATACGTTAAGCAGGGTTAATACACTATCCGTTATTCCTCCCAGCGTAACCACAATAACCATACACAGGGCATCTTCTATGGGTTTGCTGGTAACAACGAAATAGCCTGCCAGAAGTATGAGCATGGCCCACCAATAGTCATATTGGGTGAAAATAGCCAGTATCCAGATAGCCTGAAACCAGACAAAATTAACCAGCTTATTTACGCTATTGATACTCATGGCAAATTTTCTGCATATTAGGTTTTGCGAACATCACATTTTACAAAAATGTAGAGAGTGATCATTGTTACGCACATTAACCGGGGCGGTTCAGTGACCGTCCGATACTGTTGTCAGATGAAGGGGTGAAGCGCTTGAAAATGGTTAAGTATTACCTGTTAGGGATGTGCCTGGCTATCGCACTGGCCTTTGTTGTTCCTGTGGTTATTATTCAGGTGTTACTAGCCTGGATAGCATTTTCTTTGGGCACGGTTAGTTTTGCTTATATCTTCAACTACCCTGCCCTGTTTCGTAAACGCGAGGACGGGTCAATCCCGTTTTATATCAGATGGCTGTTTATTCCATTTTTACTCGGAACCGGGGCCTATAATCATTTCGCCCGCAAGTACGATAAAGTGCCGGCCATTCAAAAGATTGACGAGCACTTATTTCTGGCATGTCGGTTGGGTGGCAAAGACATAGAGCACATGAAAGAAAATGGGGTCACCGCTATTTTAGATGTTACCGCTGAGTTTGACGGCTTGGACTGGACCGCCTATAAACTGGATTTGGCGTATCTTAATTTACCTGTTCTAGATCACACCAGCCCCAACGAAGATCAGCTCAATACCGCGATTAATTGGATTGACCAGCAAATTAAGTCAGGGCGTAAGGTGGTAGTACATTGCGCATTAGGCCGCGGACGTTCGGTACTCACTATGGCAGCCTATCTTTTAGCTCGAGACAATACATTATCGGTTATCGATGCGCTGAACCAGATTCAATCTATTCGCTCCACTGCGCGTTTAAATAAACGGCAATTAAAGTCGCTTAAAAAAATTAAGCATGGTGGCCGCCTTTCGTTAACCCACAGCCTGGCGCTGATCGCTAATCCGGTTGCCGGCGGCGGCAAGTGGAAACAAGAAAAAAACGATATTCTGGCGCAGCTTAATCCAAATTTCCGGGTTAGCGTGCACGAAACGACCGAGGATATAGACGGCTCTGCATTGGCAGAACAAGCCATCAGTGATGGTTGCGATATTGTAGTGGCTTGCGGCGGTGACGGTACCATTACCGAAGTAGCCCAGGCGTGTATAGATCGTGATGTTACCTTGGGTATCATTCCGTTGGGTACGGCCAATGCGCTGAGCCAGGTGGTGCACGGCTATTATTCGAAGTTAGTGCCTATCAGCCACGCCTGCGATGTGATTATCGAGGGGCATAAAATGACGGTAGATACCGCCCGTTGCAACGATAAACTTATGTTACTGGTAGCCGCTGTGGGCTTTGAACAACAGATGATTTCTTCTGCCGACCGGTCACAGAAAAACGAAGGGGGCCAGTTTGCGTATTTGCGGGGATTGTGGGAAGCCATTGGCCAAAATAATAAGATGTCGTTACAGGTGGCGTTTGACGATGAACCGGCCCAAACCATTGATACCCCCTCATTCGTTGTGGCCAACGCGGCGCCGGTGACTACCGCCTTGGCGCAGGGCGGTGATGAACCAGATATGACCGATGGAAAACTGGATATTACCTGGCTCGAGCCACAAACAGATGCTGATCAGCAATTTTTGTCATTGGCGGAACTTGTATTCACTGATGCGCAAAGTAAAAAGCAATCCGAGCGTATACGTCATCGACAGGCTAAAACCATCATGATCACGTTACCCGATAGCGGTGACTATGCCCTTGATGGCGAAATACTGCAGGCCGATACAGTGAAAATTACGACTGACCCGGCAAGTTTGCGGGTATTTTCTTATGCCCCGCTGAGCGAAGAAAAGAGCCAATAATCCGCGATATAGCGTCTTAGCAAAAGGCCGGCATCTATGTCGGCCTTGATTAGTGGGTATTCCCCTCCTCAATTTACTGCATAAAACCTGCCTTGTTACTGCATAAAACCTGCGTTGTGTAACGCCCGCTGGCACTGTTTGCAAGCTTGAAATAAACCTGGCAACGCGGGCCACGGCAGTGAGCCTGTTTGGCACATCATAGGGGGCCGCCTGCGGCCCCCTCTTCCGCCAGTTCAACGTTCGTTGCGCTGACCGCCCTGCCTGGCGCCACCGAATGGCTAGCCCGGCGCGGCTGATCATTGTGCTGTAAATTCCGGTATCCATAAACAATGTCTAACGTTAACGGGAAACGGTTTATGAGTTTTGAGTCTAATTTCAATGCCTTTGATGAGTGGATATCGCAGCGTCATCCTGACCAGCAGGAGTACCTTCAGGCCACCAGAGAAATTGCCGGAGACATTATCGACGTATACAACGCAAACGAGGAGTACCAACAGTTTGACGTATTACGCCGCTTAACGGTACCGGAGCGTATTATCCATTTTTCAGTGTGCTGGCTAAATGATGCCGGTAAGGTTGAATTTAATCAGGGGTGGCGGGTACAGCATAGTGGGTTAATAGGTCCATATAAAGGCGGCCTACGGTTTCATCCTACGGTTAATGAATCCATTCTGAAATTTCTGGCATTCGAACAGTCCTTTAAAAACGCTCTGACGGGATTACCGATGGGGGGCGCTAAAGGTGGATCTGATTTTAACCCAAAGGGGCGCTCCCAACACGAGATCATGCGCTTTTGCCAGACATTTATGACAGAGTTACAACACCATATCGGCCCCAATACTGACGTACCAGCCGGCGATATCAATGTCGGGGCCCGCGAAATAGGTTATATGTATGGACAGTATCGAAATATCCATAATCGCTTCAGCGGAACACTAACCGGCAAGGGGTTAAGCTTCGGCGGCAGCCATGTCAGAACAGAGGCTACCGGTTTTGGACTTATCTATATGCTACAGGCAGTGCTTGAGCATCACCAACAGGCGATTGAGGGGCTGCGCATAGGTATTTCCGGCGCCGGTAATGTTGCGCTGCACGCCGCACTGCGCGCCGCTCAGTTAGGGGCTACGGTAGTAAGTCTGTCGAACAGCCGGGGGTGTATAGTGAATAATAACGGATTTAGCGAAGCAGATATTCAATGGGCGATCGCGCATAAAGCTAACGAAGACAATATTCTCACGGCCTTACAAGAGCATGCCGGCGGCGACTGGCATGATGGTAAAACACCGTGGGATGCCCCTATGGATATCGCGCTACCGTGTGCTACCCAGAACGAACTGGATGAAGATGCTGCCCAGACATTGGTCCACAATGACGTGGCTTTTATACTGGAAGGCGCAAACATGCCATGCACTGATGCCGCACGCAAAGTTTTTGAACAGCACCATATTCCGTTTGTGCCAGGCAAAGCAGCCAACGCTGGTGGCGTGGCTATTTCAGGTATGGAAATGGCGCAGAATGCCTCATTCCAGCGAGATTCCTATTCGCAGATAGATAAAACGTTGCAACAAATTATGCGTGATATTCACCAAAAGATGGTGGAAGAAGGTACGCACAACGGCCGCACCAATTATGCGAAAGGGGCCAATATTGCCGGTTTTAAACGGTTGGCTGATGCAATGGTGGCCCAGGGCATATAACTCACTATTTGCAAAATGCGTGTAATAACTTCCCCCTGCTCCATTTTTCAGGGTTCCCCCAACCCTGAAAAATCTTTTTATCTATCTGTTTTTGCACGGTTTAATAGAAATCGAAAAGTTGGAATAATTCTAGCAATAGCCTTAGCAATTCTGAAATAAATATTACAAATATCGGTAAAGCTGGAGCATCTGATGAAGATTTTTGAAGAACTGAAAGAAGACCACGAAAAACAGCGTTCTTTATTAAAGATACTGGCTGAAACGAGTGGTGATACCCCAGCCCGACACGATTACTTTAAAGAGTTAAAAGAGCAGTTAGAAAGCCATGCGGTGGCAGAGGAGCGCTACTTTTACGCGCCGCTAATGGCCTCAGATGATGCAATTGATTTGTCTCGACATGGCATTGCCGAACACCATGAGATTGACGAGCTGATTGAAACCCTTGAGGAAACGGACATGAGCTCGCCAGGCTGGTTAACGCATTTGAAAACGTTACAGGAAAAAGTTGAGCACCATCTGGCTGATGAAGAACAAGAGTTCTTCGATGTTGCTGAGAAAGTATTGTCTGCCAGTGAGCTTAAAAACCTCGCGGTTGATTATCGTGAAGAAATGCAAAAAGAGTTAGCAAAACATTAATTAGGACAAGCCACTTTTGGCTTTAAAACATTGGAGAAACATTATGTTACGTTGGGCTTTAATATTTTTAGTAATTGCTATTGTGGCAGCCATATTTGGCTTTGGTGGCGTAGCAGGTACGGCAACGTCGATCGCACAGTTCTTATTCTTCGTCTTTGTGGTACTGTTAGTCATTTCTCTTGTAGCCTCGGTCTTAAAAGGTAAAAAGAGATAAGCGAAGGGTAAATGAGTATAAAAACGCGCCAAACGATTATTGTCACACGTTTGGGGACGTGGTTGGAGGGCATTAGCACCAGCTACTGGTTCATTCCGGTATGTATGATGCTCTTGTCCTTTTGTTTTTACGCCCTTAGTCTTCAGGCTATGGCCTACCCTATGCTAAGTGAGTGGGTAGTTGCGCATTTGCCGGATGTATCGCGTGATGGGTCCCATCAAATTCTTACCACTATCGCCTCTGCCACCATTACCGCTACCAGTATTGCCTTCTCCATGACTATTGTTGCGCTTACCATGGCGTCATCGCAGTTTGGACCGCGTCTATTGCGTACTTTTATGTATGATAAGGGAACGCAGATTGTATTAGGGCTGTTGGTTTCCACATTTTTGTTCTGCATGTTTTCATTGCATAAGGTCAGCGGCAATGAGCCTGAACAAGCGGCAATGAATTTGCTCAGTGGCTTGTCGGTGGTATTAGTGACAATTAATACCTTTGCTATCGTCTATTTTATACATCATATCGCCCGCTTTATTCAGGCTGACGAGGTAATTCACCGGTGTTACACCGACTGTTTAGACGATATCGACAATCACCTTCCGGCTACGTTGAATGATGCTGATTATATGGCTATCCCCGAGCAATTGCTGGGAGAGTCCGCGTTTAAAATTGACTTGAATTTCCCCAAGACTGGTTACGTACAAACCGTTAATATCGATGAATTATTGTCCACTGATATTGAAGGGGTTGAAGGATTAGATATTCACATTCGCCCCGGCGACTATGTGTTTCCGGATACGCCGGTCATTACGGTGCATAGTCGGTATAACCATAATTCGGCAAAGCTCTCCGGGCTGTTGGAAAATATTGTATTAGGGGCGCAGCGAACGCCGATACAAGATCCTGAATTTGCCATTGGGCAATTAGTTGAGCTTGCTCTTCGGGCGCTCTCACCCGGTATTAACGATCCGGTTACCGCGATATCCTGTTTGGATAAGCTTACCGCCTGTTGTCTGGCGATGAGCAAGCGCACTTTTCCCGCGCCGTGTATCACCCATAAACAAAACCAATTATGGATTAAACGCCGAACCTTTACTTTGGATAGCGTGCTAGATAAAGCCTTCAATCAAATCAGACAGGCCGGCCGTACACATATGGCTATCGGCTTACACATACTCAGCTGCCTTAAAACCCTGTTACATTATTTACCCAGCCAAACGAACGAGCTGGTTGTTACCCAGGCTAATGCTACCTACGAGTTGGTGATGAGCACCTCACAAAGTGACACCGACATACATAAGCTGGAACGAGCATTTACCCCCTTCAAATAATTAACGTAAGCGGCGGCTTGGCGGGTTTACGTTAACGGGTTTAAGTTAGTGAGCTCAAGAATGCGTAGTGGTCACCAATGAACCCAACGTTAGTAGCCTTACTTATTGACCTAGCTTGTTCGTCCGGCCAGCTGATAGCCTGAATGGTATAAGCGTTGTTACTACTGAATTAGCCGCCCTGCTACCCAATCCCCAGTATCGCGGTAAGTGCAGTGTTCTCATTAGCATTTTTTGTGATAAGCGCATTCGATTTAGTGTTACTGGATTAGCATGGCTGTGCTTGCGTGGTAGTGATTAGTATTGCTTTAGTCCGCTCACCACGCTTCGGGTGGTAAAATGAAATCCCTAGCAATATATCGCACTATCAGGGATATATGACAAACATACGTAAAAGTGATGGATACACGCGCGCATAATTAACGGGGTTGGCGGGGCTTACCGGCAAGGTACAAAATAACGGTAGGATAGAACAACAAGAATAAAAACAACGAAAATAGAACAGGCAGTACCTTTCGGTACTGCCTGTTAAGAATTACCTAGGGTCTAACGGGTTACGATGATGTAAATCGCGTGGATGATACCTGGAATATAACCCAGTAAAGTTAGCACTACATTTATCCAGAACTGCACGCCAATACCTACCTGCAAAAACACGCCTAGTGGGGGTAATAGAATAGACAGTATAATTCGAATAATATCCATAACGTTTCCTCGTTTTATTCAAAGTTTCATTTAGTACCCAGAGTAAAGCAAGGACTCTGCCAACACTATTTATACAGCATATCTTTACGCATTGTTGCTAATTTCATCAGTAAATAATTTATTTCGCTGGTTGCCAGACCGGCCTGCTCACCCGCCTTAATCAATAACTCTACCGTAAGATTGAAGTCAGCTTCAGTGATATTCATCATTGCATGTGCATCCTGCATTGTGCGCCCTGTATACTCACAGGGACCACCGGTTTCCATACATAATTGTATCGCGAAATGACGCCGAAACTCAGCTATATCAACGCCTTTGAAGTATTTTAGTATGCGCGGTTCGTGTTCAATCAAGGTAATAAAGTTATCGGTTACCGCGTACAGGGCGGGCATCCCTCCTAGCCTGGCATACGCTGTTTGGCCAGAGGAAGCACAAGCACTGAGGAGCAGCAGCCCAGCACTTATCAACAGGTGTTTTACCATAACTGCCCCCCCAAAGAAAAATACCAACCTTGCTGATCAGACTGCCCAGCAATGCGACCCAGGTCTACCCAGGCAGCGGTAATGTTGAAGTATTTGGAGGGTATGTATGTAACAAATACATCCAATGCATTATCTTCAGGCAGCGGGAGATTATTGGGTTTTTCCCGATACTCAAACCCGATTGCCAATTGGCGGGTAAGCAACACCGCTATACTACCTTGAAATTGAAGACGTCGCTGGTGGCCATTGGCATTTCCAAAACCCAGCAATCCAAACTGATTGGCATCCGTGTAGGACATAGTAGTATTCCATATTAGATTTCTACCCGCGATAGCATTAAGATGCACTTTGGTGGCAGCGATATAGGCATCGGTACCTGACATTTTTTGCACCCCCAGTGTTTGAGGGATGAGGGGGTACTGCGTGTTTTTATATTGCACACCAGCCGATAACTGGGGCCAGCGGGAATACACCAGGTCGCCATACAAACGGACCTTTACGCCAACAATCTGTTGGGCCAACTGCTCACCCAGCGATGCGATATCAAATTCTTGTCTGGCTACGGACAATTCAACCCTATCATACAGTGACAGCGAAACACCGTACGCGGTAAGCGTAAAGTCAGGTAAGGGTAATCTTGACATAAACACACTGCCCGAGGTTTGGGCCCGGGTGTCATGGCCGCTTAATGTGGCCCAGGGTACCAATCCGCCGCCGCCGGCCCCTTCAACTTGCTGCAGGCCAGCCGTAGCAATTAATTTACCGTCTCCTGCCATAGCCTTATCGGCTGTTAGCATCCACAGAGATGCCGTGACGAAACAATAGCAAAGCCCGGCTAGCCAAGTGCGGTGCCAATATTTTTGGGCGTATAGGCAGTATCCCTTAACCATACTAATAACTCCTGTAAGGGTAATGGCTTGCTGATAAAATAGCCTTGGGCAACCTGACAGCCCCACTCTTGCAAGATGTGTAGTGCGGCTTCATCTTCAACCCCCTCAGCCACGACATTCAATTCAAACATGGCGGCTAGACTTAAAATGGTATGGACCAGACGCTGATCATCAGTATCAGTAGATAATTTAAGCACAAAACTTTTATCTATCTTTAAATTGTCTACTGGCAATTTCTTCAGGTAGGACAAAGAAGAATAGCCTGTACCAAAATCGTCAATTGCCAGAGTAAAGCCCTGCGCTTTCAAATTGAGTAGCGTCTGGAAAGCGTGTGGACCATCAGCCAGTAGATCACTTTCAGTAATTTCCAGCTCAATATCACTGGCTGATAGCCCTAGCTCAGATAGCTGCCGGTTTAGGCGCTCAAACACTACCGGGTTCTGTATGTCTTGAGAAGATAGGTTAATGGCTACCGTAAATGCAAAGCCCATATCACGAAAATATCGAAGATGCTGAAGCGTCTGGGTAACCACCCAGTGCGTCACCTGATCTATCAGTCCGGCACGTTCAGCAATTTGAATGAATTCGTCTGGGGGCACCTTGCCCAGGGTATGGTTATCCCACCGAATAAGAGCTTCAACACTGACAACCTGCATAGTCTGCAAGTTAATTTTAGGTTGATATACCATAGATAACTCGTTTCGCTCGGCAGTCAGCGATTGCTTAAGTTCGGTAATAATGGCTAGCCGGCGCAAATATTTCGCTTCAATACTTTCTTTGTAGGTCACCAGCCATCGCTCATTGCGAGTAGCCTCATCAAACACAATATTAACTTTACGAAAAAGATCTTCGGCGGTGATTACTTTGCCCGGGCAGGCAATTTTAGCAATCATGATTTTTATCGGAATAACCAGAATAGATTTTTCAATCGGCTGTTCAAGAATCAGTTTTAATGTTTCAAGTTGAGTATTGTTCAGCGGCTGTTCCGGTATATATAAAATCTCTCCACCGGATAACCGAGCCGCCTGACCAGGCCAGCGTAACAGGCGTTTTGCCAGAATTTGTACGCAGTAGTCACCGATTGCATAACCGTATAAGTCGTTGACGGTACGAAAGGCCACAATTTTAAGCGCCAGGCACTGAAAAGGTAATCGGCTAGCCAGTTTCTCATTGATTACGGTGGCGGCCCTGGCGCGATTATATAATCCGGTCAGGGGATCGTGTTCAGATTGATAACGAATACGCTGCTCACGTTCTACAATCTGGCTTTGCATCGTATCAAATGACTCAGCCAACACAGCCAGTTCAGTCACTGTGTGACGTATAGTCAGGTTCGAGCCATAATCGCCAGAAGCAATGCGTTTGGCCGCACTCACCAGTTGATGCACAGGCTCGCTAAGCTTTTTAGCCTGAAACATTGCCACCGTCACCGCTAAGCTAATAGCTAAAGCGGATAGCGCCAATACGGTCATTTGCAACGTCGCAAAGCTGGCGAGCTGATCCCGGATATCATGGGCCACTACAATAGATACGCCGATATCAGATTGTTCCGGCAGAGCCACAGAGCGGACGATAAAGCCGGTGGTATGCTGCAGACTAACGTCAAGCCAGCTTAATGAACTGGGGCTATCCAACAGATACTTAGCCATGTCAGGGCCTTGACTGGCAGCTATCAGATGATTGGGTGAGGTAACCGGAGGTGGGCCCCTATCCAGGTTACGTACAATAACAATTTCTGACTGAGATATAGCAGATAATTCAGCCAAAAAACGGTCGTCTATAACAAACCCCAGCCCTGCTATGGCTGTTACCCCGCCGCGGATTACCGGTACCAACAGCAATTGTACCAGCGCATCATCAATAAACTGGTATTTACCGATAGTCCCTGTACTTAATAACTCATTAAACGGGGCCTCATCGTCAAGCAAGTCTATATAGGAAAAACACGGCTGGTGAGAACATACAATAGTGCGATCCGGCGTTACCGTGAACAGAAAATCGGCGCCAATGCGCTGGCGCTGGTTATTCAGTGCGGTAGACAAGGTGGTGGCATCGCCGCTGGCAATAGCCTGGATAAAACCAAAATCAGCGGTTAATACACTGGCAGATGATAATAACTGTTGCTGCCGCTCCTTCACGGTACTGGTAAATACCGCACTGGCTACCGTCAGGATTCTGCTGGCCTGCTCAGATACCAGGGTAAGCGTGGCCGTCCATACAGCGACTAAAATTACAATCGCCGTTAGCAGGATACTGCCAATGACCACCTGGAATAAGCTTTTGCGAAAGCTAACGGTAGAGACTCCCACTATGGACCTACTGCACCAGCGGCCGCAGGCCTTTAGTTGACCCACCGCGCGGTTGCTGGCCAAACGTGCGCTGACCAAATCGCTGACCTGGTTTGGCCGGTACAACCAAGACAGTGTCTAATATCAAAATACTGGGTAATGGTGCGGCATGGGCAGTGTAATTGAAATTAACCTTGCTATTATGGTCTGCTGACAACGCCAGGTGCCATACTGTAAAGCGGCGGACATCATCGGGCAGGGATACCTTACCCTGCTCATCGCTGACCCAAAAGTCATCACCCTTACTGACATAGATAAAACCTTTCATCTGGTCATGAATATTACAGCCCAGCGTCACCACCCCAGGTGTGTCAAACGTCACGCTGGGTACAAACTGGTTATCATAAAGTTTTAAATTAAAAACCTTAGCACTGGAAAAGCTATAAACATGATGCCGGGTATTGTCATTATTGGGAAAAGAGACGGCTTCGCCGGCCGCGATGGCCAGCGTATGGGGAAAGAACTGTCGATGCTTTTGCTGCATCTCCCGCACGGGATGCACGGTCTGTTCGCTCTGCGGGGGGGTAGACTGGCTACTATAGCCCCCCGAAATAATCGCATTGGGTAACGGTTTCCCGTGTTTGTCCTGCAAGGTTATTACACTGGCAGCTGTGCTCACAGGAAAGTATAGCCAGCACGCAGTTAGAATCCATTTATACATAAATACTGAGAAGTCCGTTACAACGCGTTCCCGCAGTCGGGCAATTAACGTTTTTCATTATCTTATTTTTTAGCTTAGTAGAGATTTAATAAAATGCGAGGTCGCGCATAGACTATCTACAAATAATAGAAAACAGATGATAGGCATGCACTTAGCCAAGCCACAAGGGGAAGTTTGCGACCGTTCACCGGGCCAAATGGATAGCCGCAAAACGGCCGCTAAGCACCGGGCGAAAATACTTAAAGCAGATAAGATACAACACTCAAAGATAACGATGCTTCTGCGTTGCCGGTCAAACCTGGAAGAGATGAATAAAGCTAACGTGTGTATGTGCACGCCGGTTAATGCAGCAATATGTCTGGCTAGCCTGAGTGCATTCGCGTAGCTGGGAACTTGCTTTACCGAAGGTTTGGGGGCGAGGCACGATAATACCCGCTTGGGTTAACATAAAAAAGGCCGCACCTTAGCAGTGCAGCCTTTTATTAATTGGTGCGGAAAGCGGGACTTGAACCCGCACGAGCTATGCTCACCACCCCCTCAAGATGGCGTGTCTACCAATTCCACCACTTCCGCAAATTTACTTAATTTGGTGTATCGCCTTTTTCAGCATTTTCATCAGCAGCAGGTATATCACCCTGAGGCGCTGCGCTATCTGTGGCGGGTAAATCATTTGTTGGCATATCTTCAGTAACCGGCATATCAGAGTCTTGATTTTTGGCCGGGCTTTGCTGCTCTGCCGGTACGGTTAACTGACTTTGCGAACCAAGATCAGACCAACCGTCTGTAGACTCTTCCCGATTAGCAGTCAGGTTACCTAAAATCAGGCTGATCAGGAAAAACAAAGTCGCCAGGATACCTGTAGTGCGGGTCATAAAATTACCCGAACCAGATGAGCCAAATACTGTATTAGATCCGCCCGAGCCAAACGAGGCTCCCATGTCTGCACCTTTACCCTGCTGTATTAAAACAAATCCAACCAGCACCAGGGCTACAATCAGGTACGCTACTAATAGTACTTCGTATACCATAACTTCCTCGTCAAATTGCCGCTTGGCAAATTGCAATAAAATCGTCTGTGTTGAGGCTTGCGCCCCCTATCAACCCGCCGTCAATATCGGGTTGGGCAAATAATTGTGCAGCATTATCAGGTTTAACGCTACCACCGTAAAGCAGTCTTGTGTTCAATGCCAAATCGCTTTGGTAATTCGCTAATGTCTCACGGATAAAAGCGTGAACGTCTTGCGCCTGTTCTGGGCTGGCCGTCTTGCCGGTACCAATAGCCCAGATTGGTTCATACGCAATGATGCACTGTCCAACTTGCTCTGCATCCAATATAGCAAAAATGGCACCAAGCTGTTCGCCTACAAATTCGTTTACCTGGCCGGCTTCACGAATCTTTAGTGACTCACCTACACAAATAATAGGTACCAGGCCGTCAGCCAGAGCTTTATGAGCTTTGCGGGCGACTGTCTCGTTGCTCTCGTCATGGTCCTGGCGACGCTCAGAATGACCAACAATAACGTACTTAGCCCCCAGTTCCTTGAGCATCTGGACTGAGTTATCCCCAGTATGCGCTCCGTTATCCTGCGCACTACAATCTTGTGCACCAAGACTATAGGTTTGGGCTACAAACATCGATAAGAATCCGGCGGGAGGACACACCACCACGTCCATATTATCAAACGTATGGCTGTTAAGTACATTGGTGAAGCTTTCAACTAATGACCTTGAGCCATTCATCTTCCAGTTTCCAGCAACCATTGGTGTTCTTTTTGTCATGTGCCTAGACCTTACCCTGTCATAAAAGCGGGCGAGATATTAACGATTCCCGCCCCATTATACAAGTCCAATAATAGAATTACTTTCTCAAATTCAATTAATTGGCCACTTTACGAACAACTTCTGCTATTTTTTCCGCCCAGTTTTTAGAACTGGAGGACTCCTGAGCTTCAACCATAACCCGCAACAGTGGTTCAGTGCCACTCTTACGTAATAAAACACGTCCGGTTTTACCCAAAGAAGCTTCAGCCTGTGTCGTTACTTCGGCCACCTGACTATCCTCTAGCGGATTGCCGGCACTGGCGTCATATCGCACATTAATCAATGTTTGCGGGTATTTCTCAAAGCCACTACTGAGATCGTGTAAATTCATGTTCGCCCGCAACATAGCCGTAATTACCTGCAGGCCGGCCACCATACCATCACCGGTAGAGGCCAGATTCAGGTTTAATATATGGCCCGAGCTTTCGCCGCCAATTGCCCAGCCCTTTTGCTGTAATAATTCCATTACGTACCGATCGCCCACTTTACTGCGTGCAAACGGAATACCTAATTTAGCCAGCGCATTTTCCAATGCCAGGTTCGTCATTAACGTACCGACCACGCCCCCTTGCAGGCGCCCGCACTTCAGTGCATCTCGGGCCACTATATACAGAATCTGATCGCCATCCAGGATATTACCTAAATGGTCCACCATCATAATCCGGTCACCATCACCGTCTAACGCAAACCCAAGGTCTGCCTTTTCTTCAAGTACTTTATCCACGATGGCGCGCATTGAGGTAGCGCCGACCTTGTCGTTAATATTCAGGCCATTTGGGGTGGTGCCGATTTCGATAACATCGGCGCCTAATTCACTCAGAACATCTGGGGCAATGTGATACGTAGCGCCGTGGGCACAATCTACTACAATCTTTAACCCTTTAAGGTTTAGGTCCGAAGGAAAAGTGCCCTTACAAAACTCAATGTAACGCCCTGCAGCATCTTCTACCCGTGTCGCTTTACCTAGTTTGTTTGATGCCACACATTCGAGCGGCTGGTCCATCATCGCCTCAATGGCCAACTCGATATCGTCATCCAGTTTAAAGCCGTCAGCCGAGAAGAACTTAATTCCATTATCGTAATAAGGATTATGCGAAGCGCTTATTACGATGCCTGCTTCAGAACGGAACGTTTTCGTCAGATACGCAATGGCGGGCGTTGGCATAGGTCCTAGCAAGCCAATATTAATACCGGCTGCCGATAATCCTGCTTCTAAAGCAGATTCAAGCATATAACCGGAAATACGGGTGTCTTTACCTATAAGTACTTTATTAGTGCCCTGGCCAGCCAGCACTTTTCCTGCTGCCCAGCCTAATTTGGTGACAAACTCCGGATTAATGGCGCTTTCGCCTACTTTTCCGCGAATACCATCGGTACCGAAATACTTACGTTCTGTCACAGTGGACTCCTTAATTATTGTTGTACTGCTAAAAATTGATTAACAATTTTAACCGCATCTATCGTTTGCTGAACATCATGAACACGGATAATATTTGCTCCGGCCTGCGCGGCCAAGGTAGCTAGCGCAATACTGCCGGCAAGCCGTTCATGAACCTCGTTATGTAACACCTTACCAATCATCGATTTTCGCGACATGCCAACCAGTACTGGATAACCCAAAACCTGGATCTTGGATAATTGCGCCAGCAACAAATAATTATGCGCTAATGATTTACCAAAACCATAGCCAGGGTCCACTATCAGGTTACCTTTATCTATACCAGCGTCTATACACGCATTGGTGCGTCGGCGTAAAAAATCGGTGACCTCTCCCACTACGTCTTGATACACAGGCGCACTTTGCATTGTTTTAGGCTCACCTTGCATGTGCATCAGACATACCGGTACCTGGGCGCTTACCGCGGCAGCTAGAGCCCCCGGCGCTTGCAACGCACGAACATCATTGATCAGTGCCGCTCCAGCTCTCACTGCTTCAGTAATAACCTCAGGTTTACTTGTATCAACAGAGATCACTACATCAAAGCGCTGCTGAATGGCTTCTATAACAGGTATAACTCTATCCAGTTCTTGTTGAACCGACACTTCAGGTGCGCCTGGTCGGGTAGACTCACCACCAACATCTATAAAACTAACGCCGCTTTTTACCATCCCCGCAGCATGACGAACAGCACTATCAAAACAATCATGCTGGCCTCCATCAGAAAATGAATCTGGTGTGGTATTGAGTATTCCCATTACTTGGGGAGTAGATAGATCGAGGTCTTTGGAATTAAATTTCATGATATTAACGGATCGAAAATAGATGAGGAGAACAACACAATAGCGTGGTTGTGAAATGATAAAAAACGCCAGCACTAAGGCTGGCGTTAAATTTATTTATCAGCCTGGCAGGTCACCAGGTTTACCTACCGAGGGTTTATCTACCCCATCGTTAGTGATTTCACCTTCGCGGGCAGGTTTGCCGCCGCTTGGTTTGTCACCACCAGATGGCGTACGATCATCCCAGTCGGCCGGTGGGCGTACATCTGTACGGTTCATTAGGTCATCAATTTGTTTGGCATCGATGGTTTCGTACTTCATTAGCGCATCTTTCATAGTATGCAGAATATCCACATTATCTTCCAGAATCTGCTTCGCACGGTCGTAGTTGCTATCAATGATGGCTTTAATTTCGGCATCTATGGCGCGTGCCGTGTCATCAGACATACTTGATGCCTTAGACATGGATTTACCCAAAAATACTTCACCTTCATCTTCGGCATACAACATCGGGCCCATTTTGCTCGATAAGCCCCACTGCGTCACCATCTTACGTGCAATTTCAGTAGCCCGTTCGATATCGTTCGACGCACCTGTAGTCACTTTATCGTCACCATAAATGACTTGCTCAGCTATACGGCCGCCAAACAAACTGGATATCATACTTTCCAGATGCTGCTTGGAATGACTTACCCGATCTTTCTCGGGCAGATACATAGTCACACCTAATGCACGGCCACGGGGAATGATTGATACCTTGTACACAGGATCATGTTCAGGTACCAGGCGTCCCACAATTGCATGACCAGCTTCGTGATAGGCCGTCATGGCTTTTTCATCTTCCGACATAACCATTGACTTGCGCTCAGCGCCCATCATGATTTTGTCTTTTGCCTTGTCAAACTCTTCCATGCCCACCAAACGCTTGTTAGAGCGGGCGGCAAACAGCGCAGCTTCGTTCACCAGGTTAGCCAGATCGGCCCCGGAAAATCCAGGCGTACCACGGGCAATAACACTGGGTTCGACATCATCAGCCACCGGCACTTTACGCACGTGTACTTTTAAAATTTGCTCACGGCCACGAATATCGGGTAATCCCACTACTACCTGACGGTCAAAACGACCGGGGCGTAGCAAGGCTGGATCCAACACATCTGGACGGTTGGTTGCAGCAATCACGATAATCCCTTCATGTCCTTCAAAGCCATCCATTTCAACTAGCATCTGGTTCAGCGTCTGCTCACGTTCATCGTGACCACCACCCAAACCAGCACCACGTTGACGACCTACTGCATCAATCTCGTCAATAAAGATAATGCATGGCGCGGCCTTTTTCGCCTGTTCAAACATATCGCGAACCCGGGATGCACCCACACCCACGAACATTTCAACAAAATCAGAACCCGAAATAGTGAAAAACGGTACTTTTGCTTCACCCGCTATGGCTTTCGCCAACAACGTTTTACCGGTTCCAGGCGGGCCTACCATCAGTACGCCTTTAGGAATTTTTCCGCCCAGTTTCTGAAACTTCGAGGGGTCGCGCAAAAAGTCTACCAGCTCAGAAACATCTTCTTTCGCTTCATCACAGCCAGCAACATCGGCAAACGTCGTCTTAATCTGGTCTTCACCTAACAAACGCGCTTTGCTTTTACCAAATGACATTGCCCCACGGCCACCGCCACCTTGCATTTGACGCATGAAGAAAATCCATACACCAATAAGCAGAAGCATTGGGAACCACGAAATAAAAATTGACGTTAATATAGAAGGTTTCTCAGGCGGTTCGCCATAGATGCGAACATCTTTGGCAGCAAGGTCAGACACCAGCTTATCGTCAAAATAAGGAATATAAGTGACAAATGTTTCACCAGAACGCTTGGTTCCGCGAATCTCCCGCGATTCACTGTCAATGCGAACCTCACGGATATTGCCCTGATTAGCTTCTTTCAAGAAGGTTGTGTAATCGGTCTGTGCTCGTGTCGACTCACCAGGCGAAAAGCTCTGGAAGACAGACATAAGAACTACTGCAATTACCAACCATAAAATTAAATTCTTTGCCATATCGCTCAATGCTACTAACCTCTAAAAAAACCGGAAAAACCCGTTGGAACCGACAACAATAGCATAGCAAGGTATACGCTATCTGCCACCAGAACCGGTTGAACCGGACGAAATCGTTCCTTTCTTCGCTCTGTGTAAGCCTACTACACTTTATAGTTGCAAGCCACCAGATACACTTCCCGCGAACGTGCCCGCGATGAATCGGGCTTTCGGGTTTTAATCGTTGAGAAAGACTGTCTCAACGCATGTAAAAACGGATCAAAGCCTTCACCCTGGAAAACTTTTATTACAAAATTCCCACCAGGTTTGAGCACTTGATGGCACATATCCAGCGCCAATTCACACAAATACATGGACTGGGCCTGATCTACCGCGTTATTGCCCGACATATTAGGTGCCATATCAGACAATATAATATCTACGTTGTTCCCGCCTATTCTGTTCAACAATGCGTTAAGAACGGCTTCCTCGCGAAAATCGCCTTGCAGAAAATCTACTCCGGCGATGGGGTCCATAGGCAGGATATCACAGGCAATAACCTGCCCGTTATCGCCTACCAGCTCACGTACCCGATGGGACCAGCTGCCGGGGGCAGCGCCCAGGTCTACCACTGTCATACCTGGTTTTATGAGGTTCTCTTTTTGCTGAATTTCATCCAGCTTGAAAACGGCGCGCGAACGCAGCCCCTGCTTCTGTGCTTTTTGCACATAATGATCATTAAAATGCTCGGTTAACCAGCGCTTACTACTGGCTGAGTGTTTCTTTTTCGTCATTACGCAACTTTGTCATTGGGATTGAGGTCAAGATGGCGTTAGAATACGTGTTTTCAAGATATAAACGCTAATTAATTAAAGAAATTTGAGCAATGAAACTTTCTAATAAACAAAAGCAGTTCCTCAAGGGCTTGGCCCATTCATTAAAGCCGGTTGTCCAACTGGGCGGCAATGGTTTAACCGAAGGCGTGGTCGCCGAAATTGATAATGCACTTAATCATCATGAATTGATTAAAGTAAAAGTGCCCACCGATGACCGTGAAGAAAAAGCGCTAATCAATGATGCTATCGTGCGTGAAACCGAAGCTGTGAAAGTGCAGGTCATCGGCCACGTACTGGTATTATACCGGCCTACCGAAGAGCGTAAAATACAATTGCCAAAATAGGCTTACCATAACAGGTTAAAAAACTGTTACCCCATGGTTATCTAATTATTAAATGCGTATTATCAATCTTTTAATACAGCAACAATAAGCAGGATAACTATGGATTTAACATCAATTACCGCCGTGGTCACCGGTGGTTGTTCTGGCCTGGGTTATGCCACTGCTCGTGCATTACGGGAAGCAGGCGCCAATGTTGCCTTGTTTGACCTTAACGCAGCAGCGGGTGAAAGCCGTACTGTAGAGCTGGGGGCTGACAATACGCTCTATTGTCAGGTAGATGTATGTGACGAACAACAGGTTGCTCAGGCAATTGAGCAAGTGAAAAGCCGTTTTGGCCACATTCGCCTTTGTGTTAATTGTGCAGGCATCGCGCCAGCATCCCGCATTTTAAACCGCGATAACCAACCCGCTCCCCTGGCCGGCTTTCAGCAAGCCATAGACATCAACCTGGTAGGTAGTTTCAACGTCGCCCGATTAGTTGCGCAAGCTATGGCCGAACAAGCCACCACGGATGCCGATGGCGAACGCGGGCTAATAGTTAATACCGCCTCCGTAGCCGGTTACGATGGACAAATAGGCCAGTGTGCTTACGCCGCCAGCAAAGGCGGAATTATTGCCATGACGCTGCCCATGGCACGGGATCTGGCTGCCCTGGGGATCAGGGTAAATACCATAGCACCGGGGATTATGGCGACGCCAATGTTGCTGGCTATGCCAGAGCACGTACAAGATGCCCTGGCCGGGAATGTCCCCTACCCTAAACGTCTGGGCTTACCTGAAGAATTTGCTGCTTTAGTGTTGCATATGGCGGGTAACCGGTATCTTAACGGCGAAACAATTCGGTTAGACGGCGCGCTGCGCATGCCGCCCAAATAAGTCTTTCGCGCTATGTGTGTCAATCAATAAACGGGGATGTAACTAAGCATATAACCAGGCCAGAAACATACCTAAATACGGCCCAGTGCGCTGTTAAATTGTGAGGGCTCGCTGGAGCCCTATTGCAGAAGATCTGCCGTTGGCCGTGCGACTTACGTTAACCAGCCTTTTCATGCAGCACCGTGCGATAGGCTATTCTTCGCCCCCGTTGACAATAAGCGCAATATTGTACAGTCGGTTCACAGCATGATAGTTAATTGAATTCTTCGGATAGCGTCCTTTGCTGTTTAGCACTCCAGCGTCTTGTTGCATTAGCAGCGTGATCGCGTCATCCACGGTTTTAACAGTATAAATATGAAATTGTCCGCGCTTTACGGCATCGATGACACCGCTATCAAGCACCAGATTGACCGTATTTGAGTGAGGAATAATTACACCTTGCTCACCAGTGAGACCACGATGCTGGCATAAATCGAAAAACCCTTCGATTTTTTCGTTCACCCCGCCTACGGCCTGGACCTCGCCGTACTGATTAATTGAGCCGGTGATGGCCAGACTTTGCAATGCGGGGATACCTGTAAGCGCGGAAATCAGGGCCACCAGCTCTCCCAGTGAAGCACTATCGCCGTCAATGTGGCCATAACTTTGTTCCAGAGCGATATTCGCCGATAGGGTCAACGGAAAGTGCTGGGCGTATTTATTGCCCAGGTAGCCAGTCAGTAACATTACCCCTTTTGAGTGAATCGGTTGGCCCAATTCTACTTCACGTTCAATATCCACCACCCCATTGGCTCCAGCATAAACTGTCGAGGTAATACGGGCAGGGGTACCAAACGCCGTATCGCCCACTTCCAATACCGTCAGCCCGTTTACCTGCCCCACTGCCGTACCCTGGGTTTCAATTAGCACATGGCCTTCTTTGATATCATCCAATAGCGTTTGGCTAACCCGTCCAGTACGTCGTTTTTTCGCCTGTAATGCGGTTTCGATATGGGTATTATGCAAGGTGGTTTGCTGGCTCTTCATACAAAAATAAGCCGCTTCGCTTACCAGCTCCAGGATTTCGGCAATATGCGCAGAGAGTTTTTCCCGATGCTCTGCCATACGCAAAGAATATTGCACCAACCGCGCCATCGCCCCGCTACTAATCTCGGTCAGACCGATAGCGTGAGCGTGTTGTCTGACTTTCCCTATAAAATCAAACAGAGCCTGGCGAACCATGGGTATTTCAGGGTCAAAATCAACTAATACCCTGAACAGCTCATCAAATTCGTCGTCATAATCCTGCAGCGTATAATACAAGTCACGGGAGCCTAACAAAATTACCTTGATATTAAGGTCCATAGGCTGCGGATTCAGCGTAATCGCATTGACCATGCCGATATCCTGCTGGGGTAAATCCATTTTTAACGTACCAGATTTAATGGCCAGCTTCAGCGTATCCCACACATAGGGTTGTTCAATTAACTGGTCGACGTCCAGCATAAGATAGCCGCCATTTGCCCGGTGTAAGGCGCCAGGGCGAATCATCCGGTAATTGGTAAATACACTACCGTGCACGTTAGTGTACTCAATCCGCCCAAACAAGTTTTGATAGGTTGGGTTCGGCTCATAAATAATAGGCGCACCGGCATCAATTTTATGCGACACCAGCACATTTGGCAGATAAAGCTCTTCCAGATAATCCCGGCGGTCCAGCTCGTCTGGCTTATCCTCTTTAGCTTCTTCCACCAGCAAGGCAACAATGGTATCGGTTAAATGCGTACGCAATTGACGCAGGTATTTCAAAATACCCAGATTGTTGGCATAGGTGTGTTCAAGGCTCTTCAGTAGCGGGCGAATCCCGTTTTCCGCAGTATCCCGGTTTAGCTGGCGTAGTTTGTCTGAATTCTGCCGTTGCCATACCGGCAAGCTGATCAGGCTTTCGGTTAAGCGATTTTCCAGATCGTCAACCAAATCATAGTAATATTGGCGGGCGGTATCATCCAGCGTAGCAAATTCGCTGTCGGTAATCGCCTTACCATCGCGCATGGGCGAGAAGGAAATATTGCCGTTTTTCTCTACCATTGCGACATCATTTGCACTGGCGTAGCGCTCGACACTGTCGATAGCTTTGTCATACAGAAGATCATATTCGCGCGCGATAGCCGACTTTTTACGCTGATAACCCGGGTTATCAAACGCGGCCGGGAAGGTAGCTAATAAGTCGTCAATAAGGGTCTGCATACTACGCAGAAAGCGTCTGGCTTCGGCTGCCCCCAGCCGCAATAGCATGGGTTCACGGTCATCTTCCAGGTTAGCGATATAACACCAGTCATCCGGTGACGGCAGACGGGCCGCTTCGCGTTCCAAATAGTCGCGTACCAGTGTAAACCGCCCGGTAGCAGGTTCACCCATAACGTACAGGTTATAACCTTTCGCTTTTATTGCCAGGCCGAAAGTGAGCGCTTCACGGGCACGTTCCTGACCAATAAAGGTTGCGTTAAGGCAAGCGTCGTCCTTTAACGCCTGGGCTATCAGCCGGCGATTAAGACGCGGAGCCAATTGCTCGGCATCGAGGGCTGATGGGGTTACTGCACTTGTCATAGTTTCGAGTGTTGTCTGCTTTTGGCTAAGTGAAACGTGAAAACCCGGCGGTGTCAATTGACCTTCACGTTGTGTCGCTATAAAAACCGTAATAATCTTAGGTTTGCGTCCAACAAGGAACATTATTGTGAAATTCACTTATTTTCGTTTATCCCACGCCCTGTTATGGGTGTGCTGCTGTTTGCCGTGGTATGGCGCACAGGCCAAGGTAGTGGCGCAAACAGACAGCGGTTTTATCGTGGTGCAACAACAAACTGTTGCGGCACCGCCAGAGTTGGTGTGGTACAGCCTGACGAACAATATCGATACGTGGTGGCCTAAAGACCACAGTTGGTGGCTGGGTACTATGCGCCTGGAGCCTCGTGCGGGGGGTGTTTTTGCGAACAAGCAGGCAAAAAATCTGCTGAGCATATGCGGGTTAGCTATGTTGAGCCCCCCTTCTTATTGAGGATGACCGGGGGCCTGGGACCACTACAGGGCCTCGGGCTGAATGGCGCCCTTGAGTGGCAAATTGATGAGGTGGAAAAGGGTAGCCGTTTAACGCTGACTTATCGGGTACACGGCTTTCATCCAGAGGGGTTTGCCAGGCTGGCCAGCGCGGTAGATAAAGTGCAGGCCGACCAACTCGCCCGGTTAGCTGATTTTGCCAGCCAACACGAATACTGAGCAAAAATACATCATCCAGCCAGAAAATAACGCTGAGCTATTGTGAGGGCCGTAGCCGCTGGGGTATTCTATGCGGCTAATTATATTTACACTCATATTCAACCGCGGAAGCCTTATTTTCATGGCCGAACAACAGTATAACCCTAAAGAAATAGAACAACAGGTTCAGCAATACTGGGCTGAAAACCAGTCTTTCAAAGCGACGGAAAATCCTGACCAGGAAAAATTCTACTGCTTGTCTATGTTCCCCTACCCTAGCGGCCGTCTGCATATGGGCCATGTACGTAATTATACTATTGGCGATGTAATCAGCCGTTTTCAGCGTATGCAAGGCAAAAACGTAATGCAGCCCATGGGCTGGGATGCGTTCGGTTTACCAGCAGAAAACGCAGCAATCAACAATAAAACGGCCCCGGCTAAGTGGACCTACGCCAATATTGAGTATATGAAAGACCAGTTACGTTCGCTGGGCTTTGGTTATGACTGGGATCGTGAAGTAGCGACCTGTAAAGCCGATTATTATCGCTGGGAACAGTGGTTTTTCACCCGCTTGTACGAAAAAGGGCTGGTTTATAAGAAAAACTCCACCGTTAACTGGGATCCGATAGATCAAACCGTGCTGGCAAATGAGCAGGTTATCGACGGCCGTGGCTGGCGTTCAGGAGCATTGGTTGAGCAAAAAGAAATTCCCCAGTGGTTTATCAAAATCACCGACTATGCGGAAGAACTTTTAGCTGACCTGGAAAAACTTGAAGAATGGCCGGACCAAGTGCGGGCAATGCAAGCCAACTGGATTGGACGCTCTGAAGGGGTCGACATTACCTTCGACCTACAGCAAAGCGCTGGTGACGTAAACCAGTTATCGGTGTATACCACCCGTCCAGATACCTTTTACGGCGTAACTTATGTTGCGGTGGCAGCCCAGCACCCACTAGCCGAATATGCGGCGCGCAATAATCCGCAATTGGCGGCCTTTATTGAAGAGTGTAAAAACACTAAAGTCGCTGAAGCAGAATTAGCGACCATGGAAAAGAAAGGCTGCGACACCGGCTTGTTTGCGGTGCATCCGTTAACCGGTGAGTCGGTACCTGTATGGGTCGCTAATTTTGTATTGATGGATTACGGGTCGGGCGCGGTCATGGCTGTGCCTGGTCACGATCAGCGCGACTGGGAATTTGCCACCCGCTATCAGCTTCCTATTAAGCAAGTTGTGGCACCAGCGGACGATCAGGCGCCGCCGTGTGATTTGAGTCAGGCAGCATATACCGAAAAAGGTGTATTAATAAATTCGGCACAGTTCGATGGTTTAGCCTTTGCTGATGCATTTGACCAGATTGCGGCGAAACTTGAAGCCGACGGCCATGGCACTAAAAAGGTTAACTATCGCCTGCGGGATTGGGGCGTAAGTCGCCAGCGCTATTGGGGTGCACCGATTCCTATGCTTAATCTGGAGAATGGCGAATCTGTTCCTGTCCCGGCTGACGAGTTACCGGTAGTATTGCCTGAAGATGTCGAAATGGACGGTACCACCTCACCCATCAAAGCCGATCCGCAGTGGGCTAAAACCACCTATAACGGCCAACCGGCCGTGCGCGAAACCGATACCTTTGACACCTTTATGGAATCATCCTGGTACTACGCCCGTTATAGTTGCGCGCAAAATCAGGATGCTATGCTGGACCCTGCACAAGCCAATTACTGGTTGCCGGTAGATCAGTACGTCGGTGGTATAGAACACGCTATTTTACATCTGCTGTACTCCCGCTTTTTCCACAAACTATTACGCGATGAAGGTTTAGTCGACTCGGATGAGCCGTTTAAACGCCTGCTATGTCAGGGCATGGTGTTGGCTGATTCTTATTATAGCGAAGATCAAAAAGGGAAAAAAACCTGGCATGCACCGGCCGATGTGACTACCGAAAAAGATGACAAAGGCCGTATTGTTAAGGCCTGGCTGACCTCTTCTGGCGAACCGGTACAGCACGGTGGCATGACCAAAATGTCGAAGTCAAAAAATAACGGTATCGACCCCCAGCAGGTGATTGATCAGTATGGCGCGGATACTGTCCGGCTGTTCACGATGTTCGCTGCGCCACCAGAACAAACTCTGGAATGGGTTGATTCTGGAGTGGAAGGGGCCAATCGATTTCTACGTCGGGTTTGGAAGCTAGTCCATGATCATTTACAAAGTGGAACTGTGCCAGCCTTAGAAGTGGCCTCGTTGAACAAAGAACAAAAAGCGCTGCGCCGCGAAGTACATCGGGCCATTGAAAAGGTCAGTGATGATTTAGGCCGGCGCCAAACCTTTAATACCGCGATAGCCGCCGTAATGGAACTATTGAACCATCTACAAAAAGCTCCCCAGGAAACAGCGGCAGATCAGGCCATTATGCGAGAAGCGGTTGAGTCGGTTTTACTGTTACTTAACCCTATCACACCGCATATTTGTCATGAGCTTTGGGCGGCACTTGGCCATACCTCAGATATTGAGCAAGCGCCCTGGCCGGTGGCCGATGCAGAAGCATTAGTTGAAGACGAGAAACTGATTGTGGTTCAGGTTAATGGTAAAGTGCGAGCCAAACTTACTGTTAGCGCTTCAGCCACTAAAGAAGATGTGGAGCAGGCGGCAAAAAGCCAGCCTAACGTACAGCAGTTTATTGAAGATAAAACCATTCGCAAGGTGATTGTTGTGCCCGGCAAACTGGTTAACATTGTGGCGAACTGATGAACTATTTTCGAGCCTTCTTTGTGCTTGCCATGGGCGTATTGCTGACCGGGTGTGGGTTTCAGTTGCGCGGTTCACAAACGCTACCTGAAGAGATTGAACAGGTAGCGGTGACCGCCGTAAAACCCCATGCGCTGCTTGAACGCGAGCTTAATGCTCGCTTACAGGTGTATCAGATACCCCATGTGAACATTGATAATATAGAAAATGGCGATAATACGGCGGTTATTCAGTTATTACCCGAAACCATTGAACGACGTTTATTGTCGGTATTTTCCACCGGCCAGGTCGCTGAATACGAACTTATTTACGGGGTAACCTATCTGGTCACGTTTCCTGGCAGGCCCCCCATCAAGACGTATTTTGAAATTCTACGCGACTACCAGGACGACCCTGACGAAGTGTTGGCTAAATCTCGTGAGCTTGATTTAGTGGTCAGCGAAATGCGCCAGGAGGCGGCGGATCGAATTATTCGACGCCTTTCGCGCCAGGCAAGTGGGCTATAGAACAGCATGCAGGTATATCCCAATCGGTTTGAGGCAGAATTACAACGGGGTTTAACGTCGTGCTATCTGCTGTTTGGCGATGAACCACAGCAAAAATTTACGCTGCTTAATGCTGTTCGTCACCAAGCTCGCCAGGCCGGATTTGAAGAGCGCACGGTTTTGGTTGCTGACAAAGACTTTAGTTGGAATCAATTGCTTGAAGCGACTCAGGCATTATCGTTATTTTCCACTACCCAGTTGATAGAACTGGAACTTCCTACCGGCAAACCGGGTACAGAAGGCAGCAAAATGTTGCAGCAGGTAGCCGGTAATCTGACAAAGGACACTATTTTAGTGGTGCACGGCCCCAAAGTTGGCAAGGATGTGCAAAATAGCAAATGGTTTAAAGTACTCGACGAGATTGGGGTGCATTCTATTTGTTATCCGCTGGAAGGCAAACCGCTACATAGTTGGATAAGCCAAACCATGCAGCAATTTGGTTTACAGGCCGACCCACCCTCAATTGCCCTTATCGCAGATTATTGTGAGGGCAACATGATGGCAGCACATCAGGAAATTGAAAAACTTGCTTTGGTGTATGCCGGGCAACAGCTGACGCTGGAGCATGTGGAAAAAATTATTGTTGATCAATCCCGCTTCAATGTTTTTCAGTTGGTTGATGTGATGCTTAACGGTGAACAGCAACGCTGTGTTAAAATGCTTTATCGACTGGAAAGTGAAGGTATCGAACCCAATATAGTAATATGGGCGTTGGTGCGTGAATGGCAGCTGTTGTGGAAGTTGAAGAACCAATTAGATCAGGGACAAACCATTGCTTGGCAACGTCATGGTATATGGCGTAACCGCCAGGTTTGCTACCAGAGTGCCCTGGCGCGCTTAACGAAACCGGCATTGGCCGAAATTCGCCAGCAATTACGCGACGCCGATGTCGCATTTAAGCAAAATCAGGTGGTACGGCCCTATGTTAAATTATGTCATCTTTGCATGTTGTTTATGGGCATGCCGCTGACATTACCGCTAGGCGCGGGTATAGCCTGATGGCCCAACCCATTTGTGTATTTGGGGGCACGTTCAATCCCCCCCATCTTGGGCATGTACGGGCCTGTTTGGAGGCGGCCGATGAAATTGGCGTTAACCAGGTAGGCTTAATGCCGAGTAAACTGCCCCCGCATAAAGGCACGGCTGGGGTTGATGAACATGATCGGGTCGCCATGGTTAAATTAGCCTGTGCGCATTCTGACCGGTTATTTGCTGAACTGATCGAATTAACATTACCCGCGCCGTCGTACTCCGTTAAAACACTTGGCGAGCTGCGACAGCGTCACCCCACCACCCCGTTGGTGTTTATGATGGGCCAGGATTCGTGGGACAATTTACCGTCCTGGCACGAGTGGGAATCGATACATCAATTAGCGCATCTTGTAGTACTGCGGCGACACGGCGAGTTTCAGCCTGCTAAACCGGATAGTCGGTTGACAGCATTGGCCGAAACGGCTGGTACTACAAATGTTAGGCATTTACATCAACAACCCGCGGGCTGCATATATTTTGCTAACACGCAATTGCAACCGGTATCATCCACCACATTGCGCAACGCGCTGGCGGGTAATGATGAAAATAAACACGAATTTCAGTTAACTGACTGGTTATCTGATTCCGTATTACACTATATTAAAGAGAAACGACTTTATGTCTGACACAATTACCCTTAAAGGAGACCCTTTGGAGAGTACTGAACTGAAAAATTTTGTTGTTGATAAAATTGACGACATGAAAGGCCGCGACATCATAGAACTGGATGTGCAAGGTAAATCCAGCATCACCGACCTGCTGATTATTTGCTCGGGTAACTCTAAGCGCCACGTGATGTCTATTGCCGATAATCTGGTAGTTGAAGCCAAACAGGCCGGCCATATACCGCTTAGTGTAGAAGGTAAAGATACCGGCGAGTGGGTGTTGGTAGACCTGGGCGATATTATTGTCCATGTAATGCAGGATGAAACCCGAGACTTCTATCAGCTGGAAAAACTCTGGGCTTAATGTGCCTGTGTGGCAGTGGCTACTCGCACTAATTTTAGTTGGTGCGGGCCACGTTGTGTCAAAAACTCAAACAGGTATCTAAGCTGTGCGTATACAGATAGTCGCGGTCGGTACAAAAATGCCCGCCTGGGTAGAAACCGGTACGAATGAATTTATTCGTCGGTTTCCGGCTGACATGCCGGTTAATTTTGTGGAGATTGCCGCACAAAAGCGTGGTAAAAATGCTGATATAAAGCGTATTTTACACAAAGAAGGTCAGGCCATGCTGGCCGCGGTTCCTGCTAACCATAAAGTGGTTACACTGGAAGTAAATGGCCGCTCATGGGATACGCCAGCCCTGGCTAGCCAGTTGGATAGCTGGAAGATGGACGGCCGCGATGTCAGTTTACTTATCGGCGGGCCGGAAGGTCTTGCGCCCGCCTGTATTAGTGCGTCTGAACAACGCTGGTCCTTATCTGCACTTACCCTGCCCCATCCCCTGGTACGCATTATTGTGGCCGAGAGCCTGTATCGGGCCTGGTCGGTAACGCAAAATCACCCGTATCATCGGGAATGATAGGGTTATGGTAAGAAAACGCCAACAAATTCGCGACCACAGCGCTGAAGCGAATCTTTTCGCTCGCCGCACGGCTATTGCATTACTTATCGTTATTGGCATGCTGGCAGTGGTGATCAGTAACCTGTATGTGTTGCAGGTGAAGCAGTTTGAAGACTATCAAACCCGCTCCAATGGTAACCGCATTAAAGTTGTACCTATTGCCCCTAACCGCGGATTAATTTACGACAGAAACGGTATTTTACTGGCAGAAAACCGGCCAGTGTTCAGCTTAGAAGTGGTGCCTGAGCAAATTGAAGATCTGGATGCCACCCTGGCTGAGCTTACTGACCTGATGAGCCTGACCCAAGAAGAACTGGATGATTTTGCTCAGCATCTTAAAGGTCAGCGGCGTTTTAAACCGGTGGCCCTGCGCACCCAGCTCAATGAAGAAGATGTAGCGCGGTTTTCAGCCCATCAGCATCGCTTTCCAGGGGTATCAATCGAAGCCCGCCTTTCGCGCTACTACCCTTATGGGGATACCCTTACCCATATTCTTGGCTACGTAGCCAAAATCAATAAAAACGATTTACAAAAAATTGTTGAAGCTGGTCAGGAAGCCAACTACGCGGCCACCCACGACATTGGTAAATTGGGTATTGAAAAGTTTCACGAAGATGTCCTGCATGGCGAGGTAGGCTATCAGCAGGTTGAGGTGAACAGCCAGGGCCGGATTATCCGCACGTTAAATATTGATCCCCCCACGCCGGGGCGGGACATTGTTCTGAATGTTGATTTGCAGCTGCAGATGGCAGTACAAAAAACCCTTGCAGGTCAACGCGGCACTATTGTGGTGTCAGATCCTCGGACTGGCGGGATGCTGGCGATGTATTCCAGCCCCAGTTACGACCCCAATTTATTTGTACATGGTATCAGCCGGGCAAACTATAACGAGTTACTCAACTCACCAGACCGGCCACTGATAAACCGCGCAACACAAGGGCAATATCCCCCCGCCTCCACTATTAAACCGCACCTGGCGTTGGTAGGATTAGATACCAACACAATTACTACCCGCCATACCATCAACGATACCGGCCGTTTTCGGCTACCCAATGTTTCGCATGTCTGGCGCGACTGGCGAAAATGGGGGCATGGAAAAGTGGATGTCAGCAAAGCGATAGAAGTGTCTTGTGATACCTATTACTACGATCTTGCCTATAAACTGGGTATCGACAAAATAAGTGAAGCCATGACTGAATTCGGCTTTGGTGACTATACCGGAATCGATTTGTATGAAGAGTCAGATGGCAATATGCCCAGCCGCGGCTGGAAACGTGCCCGGTTTAATCAACCCTGGTATATAGGCGACACCATTCCGGTAGGGATAGGCCAAAGTTTCTGGACCGCCACGCCCGTGCAGTTAAATCAGTCGGTAAATACCCTTATTAATCGCGGAGAGCGCTACGTTCCGCAGATTATGCGCGGTTATATGCACGACAACGGGCAGGTGCAGCTTGAACCGCTTAAAACTCTGCGTCCTTACCAGGTGAAAGAAACCAAAAACTGGGACGTTGTGCTAAATGCAATGTGGAAGGTGGTGAATGGTGAAGAAGGGACAGCCCGCCATGCTTTTAAAGACGTAGGCTATGTGTCGGCTGGTAAAACCGGTACTGCGCAGCTATTCGCCATTGGCCAGAACGAGTCTTATAAAGCCGACGAAGTCGCAGAGCACTTACGAGATAATGCGATGTACGTGGGCTTTGCGCCGTTCGACGAGCCACAGATATCGGTTACCGTAGTAATCGAAAATGCGGGGGGCGGTAGCTCTAACGCAGCGCCAGTGGCCCGTGAGGTAATGGATTTTTATTTTGATAATATTGCCTCCGACTTCTTGCCAGGTATGACCGGAGCAGTGCAATGAAGCAAAGAAAAACCACCTTCAAAAACAACCAGACTACATTGCTTGAACGGTTTCACATTGATGCCATTTTGCTGATGGGCTTAGTTACCCTGATGGGGGTTGGCTTAGTGACGCTCTACTCGGCGTCCGGGCAGGATATTGGGCAGATGGAACGTCAACTGGCCCGACTTGGCGTAGGCCTGGGCGTGATGCTGGTAATGGCACAAATTCCTCCCCTGGCATTTCGACGATTGTCGACCTATGCCTATATTGCTGGCTTACTGATGCTCGTCGCCGTTTTATTGTTTGGGGATATGGGAAAAGGCGCGCAGCGCTGGCTGGACTTAAAGTTTATCCGCTTCCAACCTTCCGAGGTGATGAAATTAGCGGTACCGATGATGGTAGCCTGGTATATCAGTAAATTTACCCTGCCGCCCCGTACTTTGCATATTGTGAGTAGTTTCATACTGGTGGTAATACCTACCGTATTGATCGCCAAACAGCCAGATTTAGGCACTTCTTTGCTTATTGCCAGCTCTGGGATATTTGCTATCTTTCTGGCTGGGGTCAGTTGGCGGCTGATTACTATTGTGGCGGGTTTGTGTGGTGCCTTTTTACCGGTTATGTGGTTTTTCCTGATGAAGGAATACCAGAAACAGCGGGTACTGACATTTCTAAACCCGGAGAGCGATCCTCTGGGTTCCGGGTATCATATTATCCAATCAAAAATTGCCATTGGTTCTGGCGGACTGGAAGGTAAAGGTTGGTTGCAAGGCACCCAATCCCAACTCGAATTTTTGCCAGAACGACATACCGACTTTATCTTTGCCGTATTCAGCGAAGAATTTGGTTTGTTGGGCGTACTAGGCTTACTGGCGATTTACGTGTTTATCATCTGCCGCGGCCTTATTATTGCCAACCGCGCACAGGATGCCTATAGCAAACTGTTGGCAGGCAGTATTACATTGACATTTTTTGTCTATGTATTTGTTAACATGGGCATGGTCTCGGGTCTGTTACCCGTGGTGGGCGTACCATTACCCCTGGTTAGTTTTGGTGGAACATCTATGGTGACATTAATGGCCGGTTTTGGCATTCTGATGGGCATAGGAACTCAAAAGCGCTTCTTATCACGATGATAGCATTAGCATTTCGATTACTCAGTATGGCTTTTTGCGTGCTGCTGTTAGCCGCCTGTCAGACCCCTGCGGGTCGCTATGCCCAGCATAAAGATTCAGCCCCCACGTTTGTGTACGAAACACCGGACCTGACCGATGCCGTTCCCCGTTATGAGCCGTACCGAAGCTTTAACAGCCGGGCATATGAAGTACTGGGCAAACGCTATTACCCTATGCAAACCGGTAAAGGATTTGTACAGCAAGGTTATGCTTCGTGGTACGGCCAGAAATTTCATGGCCATCTGACCTCAAACGGCGAAACCTATAATATGTTTGCCATGACGGCGGCCCACAAAACCCTGCCCTTACCCAGTTTTGTGCGCGTCACCAATCTGGACAATAACAAAACCGCGATTGTGCGCGTCAATGACCGGGGACCGTTTCACTCTGATCGCATCATAGATTTGTCTTATGCCGCAGCGCAAAAGCTCGGTTATCAGCAACATGGCACCGCCAGGGTAAAACTGGAGGTTATCCATTTTGATGAAGACAATAATGTAACAGTAGGAACTCAACCCACTGTCCCGTACGCTCAATACGCGGGGCTTACCGATAGCTTCACTACATCTGACGACACCGGCGGCACCGTGTCTGCCAGCGTACCCCAGCAAGCGAACGGGACTCAAGCGAACAGGACTCAAGCGAACAGGACTATGCCAAGCGCACCCACGGATATGGCCGGTACCCCCGCATTAGCATCTGCTTCGGGCTCTTCACCAGCTACCCGCGCTGAAGAAATATTTATCCAGGTTGCGGCGGTCAGCGACCTTGAACGCGCGCGCTCAGTATCTACGGTATTATCCGCGCTATATCAGGTTCCTGCGCATATTCCTCTGATCAACAACATTTATAAACTCCGCTTAGGCCCGCTAGCAGATCGTTTTCAGGCTAAAATGTTACTCGATGAGCTTAAGAACAATGGTTATCCGAATGCCTATACGGTGGAAGCCAGCCTGTGAATGTGCGTTAAAAAAGGCGAACTTATGGCACTCATCGGTGCTTTTTGTGCCGCCGCCGCGGAATTCTCGTGTTCTGGCTGAAAACGGGTAAACTTTTTTGCACAAACCTAGTCCTACCCTGGGCCTTACGTTACACTTTGTCACCTAGCCCAGTTAGCAACAACAAACGGTAAACAAGATCTATCATGTATAATAATATAAAATGCGCTAAGCCTTCCGCCAGTGTGCCTTTCATGGCACTGGTTACACTACTGTTATCTATTTTTTGCCTGTCAGCCAGTGCTGCAGTGGTTACCCCTCCGGCGCCAGATGTTAATGGCGAAGGTTTCGTCCTGATGGACTATGAAACGGGCCACGTTATCGCGTCTAAAAACGCCGAAATGCAACTGCCTCCGGCCAGCCTGACTAAAATGATGACGACCTACGTTATCGGTAAAGAGCTGGAAGCAGGTAACATCAGCCTTGAAGATGAAGTGACTATTTCAGAAAATGCCTGGGCGAAGAAATTTCCTGACTCTTCAAAAATGTTTATTGAAGTGGGTACCCAGGTTAAAGTCGCTGACTTATTGCGCGGCATTATTATACAATCAGGCAATGATGCGTGTGTGGCTATGGCTGAGCATGTAGCCGGCTCTGAAGATGCATTTGCCAGTATGATGAACGCTCATGCCCAGTCGTTGGGTATGACCACCTCGCATTTTGTTAATAGCCACGGTCTGCACGACCCGGATCATTATGTTACCCCTAAAGACATGGCTATATTGTCCCGTGCCCTGGTAGCAGAAACCCCGTCTATCTATGCGATATACAGCGAAAAAGAATATAGCTACAACGGAATTAAACAGTACAACCGCAACAGCCTGCTGTGGGATAAGAGTCTGAACGTAGATGGTATTAAAACCGGCCATACTTCTGATGCTGGCTATAGTTTGATTACCTCAGCGGCCCAAGGCGATATGCGGTTGATTGCGGTAGTTATGGGCACTGATAGCGAGCGCTCGCGTAAAGTTGAGAACAAAAAATTACTGCGTTACGGCTTTCGTTTTTACGAAACAGTAACCCCTTACAAAGCAGGTGAAAGCTTTGTCGCTCATCGTATATACATGGGCGATCGCGACACCGTTGACTTAGGTATTAATCAGGCAACGCCTATTACTATCCCGCGCGGTCAGGCGGAGAACCTGCAGGCTAACTTCGAGTTGGATAAAAAACTTGAAGCGCCACTTGCCAAAGGTGAAGTCGTAGGTACCTTGTATATCCAACTTGAAGGTAAAGATGTGGCGCAATACCCTCTGGTTACGTTACAAGAAGTCAACGAAGGTAGCATGTTCGACCGTATCTGGGATTGGGCTATGTTGCAGATTGGCTGGGAAGAGTAACCGCATAAAACGTAACAAAACCTAGTTCTAAGGCGGCCAGATTTGTTACAATCTGGCCGTTTTTATTTGCAGTGAAGGATATCGCATGGATACCCGTTTTGATGAATTACTGGATTTTCCCACCTTTCAAACATTTAAAGTGATGGGTGTAGCAGATGATGATCTGTCTAATCAAGTGGTTGCCTGCTTGCAGCAACACGCTCCTGGAGACTATTCGCCGACCGTAAAACCCAGCAGTAAAGGCAATTATCATTCTGTGTCAGTGAGTGTTAAGGTGACAAGCAAAGAGCACATGGAAACCATTTATACCGAGCTGGCAAAAATTGAATTAGTTCGGGTTGTATTATAAGTGGCAACCGATAACCCGGCGTTAGTGATTCGCCAATTAGGCCGTCAGGCTTATCTGCCTGTATGGCATAA
This sequence comes from Salinimonas sediminis, assembly GCF_003429285.1. Lineage (NCBI taxonomy): Bacteria > Pseudomonadati > Pseudomonadota > Gammaproteobacteria > Alteromonadales > Alteromonadaceae > Salinimonas > Salinimonas sediminis. The sequence continues at coordinate 1,907,963 of NZ_CP031769.1, read as the reverse complement.
AATGCAACAGTTTACCGATACCCGGGATGTTCATTGCGCCGATGAAATCTGGTTAGTGGAACACGATGCCGTATTCACCCAGGGCCAGGCAGGTAAAGCTGAACACATTTTGATGGCGGGTGATATACCGGTAGTCAATGTAGACAGAGGCGGCCAGGTTACCTACCATGGTCCTGGCCAACAGGTTATTTATTTGCTGCTGGACATAAAACGGCGCAAACTGGGTGTACGCCACCTGGTTACAGCGATGGAAAATGCTGTGGTCGCGTTGTTGGCAGAATATTCTATAACCGCCTATGCCAAAAAAGATGCACCGGGCGTTTATGTCGATGAACAAAAGGTCTGTTCATTAGGATTACGAATTCGCCGGGGGTGTTCGTTTCACGGGTTGGCGTTAAATGTTGCCATGGACCTGTCACCGTTTGACAGAATTAATCCCTGTGGCTACGCCGGTATGCAAATGATAGATACTCAGCGCCTGGGCGGCCCCGCTTCTATGGCAGAAGCCGGCCCTGCCCTGGTAGCCAAATTACTGAATGAGTTAACTATTCAGGACACATTGTATAAAGAAGGTTTTGATGAGTAACGCACGTCCCAAAGCCGGAGTGAAGCTCCGTGACGATGAAAAAGTCAAACATATTCCGGTAACGATTATTCCTACCGACAAAGAAGAAATGTTGCGCAAGCCTGAGTGGATAAAAATCAAGCTACCGCGTACCACGGATCGTATCGACCATATCAAACAGACGCTACGCAAAAACAACCTGCATTCAGTGTGCGAAGAAGCCAGCTGCCCGAATTTAGCTGAATGCTTCAACCATGGTACGGCCACCTTTATGATTTTAGGTGATATTTGTACCCGCCGCTGTCCGTTTTGTGATGTGGCCCACGGTAAACCTTTACCGCCAAGCGCTGAAGAGCCTGAAAAACTAGGCCGCACTATTGCTGAGATGGACCTTAAGTATGTGGTTATTACCTCGGTGGACCGTGATGATTTGCGCGACGGAGGAGCACAACACTTTGTAGATTGTATAAATGCTATCCGCGAACATAGCCCCTCAACCACCATCGAGGTTCTGGTACCCGATTTTCGTGGCCGGATGGATCGGGCATTAGAAATCTTTAAGCAAGGTGTGCCGGATGTGTTTAACCATAATCTGGAGACTATTCCACGGCTATACCGTGAGTGCCGTCCCGGCGCAAACTACCAGTGGTCACTGGATTTGCTGAAAAAGTTTAAAGCGCAGCACCCTCATGTACCGACTAAGTCAGGCCTGATGATGGGTATGGGTGAAGAAAACCATGAAATAGAAGGCGTATTACGCGACCTACGGGCGCATGATGTAGATATGCTTACATTAGGCCAGTATTTACAGCCAAGTCGCCACCATTTCCCGGTGAAACGCTATGTTCATCCTACTGATTTCGATGCGCTGGGCGACTATGCACGTGAAATTGGCTTCAAGCAGGCTGCCTCGGGTCCTATGGTGCGTTCAAGCTACCATGCTGACCAGCAGGCTGCCGGTAAGCAAGTGAAATAAATCACGGGTGGTTGCGACCTACAAAAAAACCGGCTGGATAGCCGGTTTTTTTATAACTTGTGGTGTAATAACCAATGCGAGCAATGCGATAAGCCCGCAACTGTTAGCTTAACTGAAGTTTATCCATCAGCAACACCGCTTGCGTACGCGTGTTAATTTCAAGCTTACGCAATATAGCGCTAATGTGCGCCTTTATTGTTGCTTCGGTCACATTCATTTCGTGGGCAATTTGCTTATTCATCAACCCTGCCCGTAAAAATGACAATACCTGAATTTGCTTAGGGGTCAGTTCTCTGAAGCGCTGCAACAGTTGTGCGAGTTCTTCATTTACTGCTTCCAGCTCGGCCTGCATGGCTTCGGGTACCCAGGTGTGCCCTTCGGTAATGCGAATAATTGCCTGAGCGATATCTTTGGTGGGCGCCGATTTGGGTATAAAACCCTGCGCACCAAGACTCATCACCTGCGCCACTACTTCTATGCCTTCACTGGCGGATACCACAGCCACCGGAATATCCGGATAAGCTTCGCGAACCGTTATCAGTCCGTTAAAATACTCACCGCCGGGCATGGTTAAATCCAGTAACACCAAGCTGACATTGCGCTGCTCATCAAGCACCGCCATCATAGAGTCAAGCGACTCAGCCTCCAGTATTTCAGTATCTTTGAAATAGGGAGCGAGTGCACCTCGCAGAGCCTCTCGGAACAATGGATGATCGTCGGCAACCAGAATCTGCGTCATTATATTTCATACCTAAATTAGAATGGCGTTAGTTATACTTTAGACTAATCAGGGAATGTGAAAAAGAAAATTCATTGATAAACTTGCAAATTTTCTTCATCAGTAATTGGAAAATACTGCCAGAAAGGTAAAATTGCGGTCTATCCCTGTTAGCAAAGGCTTGCCACTGTGCACAAACAAGACACTATCTTCGCCTCTCCTATGAAATCCGTAGAAGATTTTACATTCGACGAAGCTGTCGCTGATGTATTTCCGGATATGATCAAACGATCAGTTCCCGGCTACCAGACTATTGTACACACCATTGGCGAACTTGCCAGCCGATATGTTAAAAGAGATACCCGCGTTTATGATTTGGGCTGTTCCCTGGGCGCTGCAAGTTTATCGGTGGCCCGGGCTACTGCCCAGACGCCCTGCTCAATTATCGCCATAGACAGCTCGGCCGCGATGGTAGAACGGTGTAACCGCACTATTCGGGCGTTCGCGTTGCCCAATCCCATCGAGGTTGAACAGAAGCTGGCGCAGGATGCGGATATCGATAATGCATCGATGGTGGTAATGAACTTTACCCTGCAATTTATCACCCCGCAGGACCGGTTGGCGCTGCTTAAGAGTATTTATGCTGGCCTTAATCCCGGCGGTATCATGGTACTTTCAGAAAAAGTCAGCCATCCCACCATGCAGGGCAATGAGTTGCTGATAGACCTGCATCATCAGTTCAAGCGTGACAACGGCTATAGCGAACTGGAAGTATCGCAAAAGCGCGCAGCCCTGGAAAAGGTCATGCTTACTGACTCATTTGAGGTGCACCAGGCCCGTTTACTGGAAGCCGGCTTTAGCGACGTAGTGAAGTGGTATCAGTGCTACAACTTTATGTCGCTGGTTGCTATTAAAGGAGACGATAATGAATAAGCTAGCTTTGCAATGGTTTGACGAGGCGTATCAGTGTTTGGTCACACAGGGCCTGTCGCACTGGCTGCAAACTCTGCCCGCACAGTTAGCGGCCTGGGATAAACAAGGACAGCATGGTGAATTTGATAAATGGTGCCGGTTAATCGAGAAACTACCTGATTTACCCGCCCAGGATGTCTGTATTAAAGACGGCGTGCGTATAGGCGAAGCGACGAACATTAGTGAGCATCAGCACAAACAAATAGAAGGGTTGTTGCGCCAGTTTATGCCGTGGCGCAAAGGGCCGTTTGATATTTACGGAATGCACCTTGACACTGAATGGCGCTCAGACTGGAAATGGGATCGGGTGGTGGAACATATCAGTAGTTTGAAGGATAGAAAAGTACTGGATGTAGGCTGCGGCAGCGGCTATCACTTATGGCGAATGCTGGGCGAGGACGCCCGTTGTGTGATAGGCATTGACCCCACCGAACTGTTTTTGATTCAGTTTCAGGCAATAAAACACTTTATCGGGCCGCGCCCGGTGCACTATTTACCGCTGGGTATTGAACAAATGCAGCCGTTACAGGCGTTTGATACAGTATTTTCTATGGGTGTGTTGTATCACCGTAAAGATCCAATGCAATTTTTGGAGCAACTTAAATTGCAATTGCGTCGCGGGGGCGAACTCGTCCTTGAAACCCTGGTAGTAGAGGGAGACACATCAACGGTATTCATGCCGACCGACCGTTATGCGCAAATGCGCAATGTGTGGTTTTTACCTAGTGTGGCGGCACTGACCTTATGGTTGGAACGGGTCGGTTTTAAAAATGTAAGATTGGCCGATGTGTCAGTCACCAGTACCCAGGAACAGCGCGCAACACCATGGATGCAAGGACAGAGTTTAGCCGACTTTCTGGACCCGGAAGATCCAACAAAAACCATTGAAGGCTATGCTGCACCACAACGGGCGGTGCTCATTGCTACCCGTAAATAGCTTGACCTGAGCGGGGAGTTGGCACAATAGTTGTTACTTGTCTTTCACCGATAATGTGCGAAATCGCACCAGGATAGGTAGCACTATGGCGCTAGCAGGCTTTTTAGCCACCCACAATTTACCGGATAGCTACGCACTCACTGCACAAAAATGGTTCATACCGTTAGCCGACGAGTTGGCCATGCACAACAGTGGTGCATCAGGGCCATTAATGGTGGGCGTGAATGGCTGCCAGGGATCTGGCAAATCTACTTTATGCGATTTCTTAGCCTATTATCTTACTTCCCACCATCAGCAAACAGTGGCGGTATTGTCACTGGATGACTTTTATTTGCCGCGTGATGAGCGTGCTTTACTGGCAACCAAAGTCCATCCCCTGCTTGCCACCCGGGGCGTACCCGGCACCCACGATACCGAATTATTAGCGCAAACACTCAGCGCCTTGCAGCAACATCAGCCTGTCACACTGCCCCGTTTTAATAAGGCAACGGACAATCCTTATCCAACTGAACAGTGGCCGGTGATCAATACGCCGGTTGATACCGTTTTAATGGAGGGTTGGTGTTGGGGTGCCCCAGCCCAGGATGAGCGTAAACTGGCCAAGCCAGTGAACGCGCTTGAGGACACAGAAGACCCCGAAGGCATTTGGCGTCGTTTTGTGAATACCCAATTGGCCGGACGCTATCAGTCGCTATTTGCCCAGATGAACTATTGGATCATGCTTAAAGGACCATCCTTTGATCATGTCTATCGCTGGCGCTGTGAACAGGAACATAAGTTGGCAGCGCGTCAACAACCCGAGCGCAGCCAGGCAATAATGAATGATGTACAGATAGCCCGGTTTATACAGCATTATCAGCGACTCACTGAGCAGTGCTTTACGCATTTACCGGCACGCTGCGACCGCGTGTTTACGCTGGATACGCAACGTTCGATTACCCAGGTATTGAAAGGGAAACCATGAATTTGGACAACATCCTTGTGTTTACAGACATGGACGGCACTTTGCTCGACCATGACACCTATAGTTTTGCCGCGGCCGCGCCCACGTTGGAAGCGTTAAAAAACCGGGGCATTCCGGTTATACCTACCACCAGCAAAACGTTTGCTGAAATGCTGGTATTACGGAAGCAAATTGATCTCGCCGGACCGTTTATTGTGGAAAACGGCGCTGCTGCCTATATCCCTCACGGTTTTTTTGATCAAAAACCTACCGGCACCGTATGGCAGGACGGTTTTTGGTGCAAATCATTTATCTCATCAAAGAATTACTGGCTAAAGCTGCTAGAAAAAATTAAAGATGAGTATGCCGGTGAATTTACGCACTTTAGCCAGATGAGTATCGAACAAATACAACAGGCAACAGGCTTGGACGAAGCCTCTGCCAAACTGGCTGCTCAGCGACAATTCGGCGAACCCGTTTTGTGGCAGGGAGAAGACAGCCGTAAGCAGGACTTTATTGATTCAATACGCTCACGTGGGGCTTATCCGTTGGAAGGCGGCCGGTTTATTCATGTATCTGGCGATTGCAACAAAGGGGATGCATTACGCTGGCTGGTCAGTGAGTACGAAAGACAACATCACTGTAAAGCGCGGTCTATCGCTTTAGGTGACGGTAAAAATGACGTGGCCATGCTGGAAGCAGCTGATGTCGCGGTACGTATCGCCTCACCCAGTCATGCGCCGCCAGCCGTAAACAAAGACGAAAACGTGTTTACCAGTACTAAACTCGGCCCCGAAGGCTGGACTGAAATTCTAACATCATTGCTCTCATTACCTATTTAGGAGGACACATGGCCGATTTTTATCAAAACGGTGTGGTCACAACGTTACACAATTTGGCTAATCGCCCTACTGAAGAGCTAGAAGCTGAATTGCTTCGCTTCTCACAAAAACGTCCGATGGCGCTTATTCTGCCGTCGCTGTATTCCGAGTTGGAAGGCGAAGCCCTGCCCCACATTCTTGACGAGCTGACCAATGTGCCCTATTTGTCTGAAATCGTTATCGGCCTGGACCGCGCGAACAAAGAACAATACCAGAGTGCGCTTAAATTCTTCGGTCGTTTACCCCAGCACCATCGAGTGTTGTGGAACGATGGTCCGCGCTTAAAGGCAATTGATGATGAATTAACCGAGCTAGGCCTGGCCCCTAAAGAATTAGGTAAAGGCCGCAACGTCTGGTATTGCATGGGCTATATCCTAGCCTCTAACCGCGCTGAGTCGGTGGCGTTGCATGACTGCGATATTGTGACATACAAGCGCGATCTGTTAGCCCGGCTGATTTACCCGGTTGCCAATCCCATGTTCAATTACGAATTTTGTAAAGGCTATTATGCCCGGGTAGCGGGCGGCAAAATTAATGGTCGGGTTTCGCGACTGCTGGTTACGCCGCTGTTGCGTGCATTAAAACGTACGCTGGGTGATAACGAATATCTCGAATTTATGGACAGTTTTCGCTATCCGCTCGCCGGCGAGTTTTCGTTCCGCCGCGATGTGCTCAATGACATACGCATTCCTAGTGACTGGGGACTGGAAATCGGCGTGCTATCGGAAATGCACCGCAACTATTCTCACAATCGCCTGTGTCAGGCAGACATTGCAGAAACCTACGATCACAAACATCAGGATTTATCGCTACATGATGACCAGGGCGGCTTATCTAAGATGTCTATCGACATTACAAAAGCAGTTTTTCGCAAGCTAGCCACCCAGGGAACGACGTTTAGTACCGAAACATTCCGCTCAATTAAAGCAACCTATTACCGGATTGCATTGGATTTTGTGGAAACCTATCATAATGATGCGGTAATGAATGGCTTGAAGTTAGACATTCATAGCGAAGAGAAAGCCGTGGAAATGTTTGCCAGTAATATCATGAAAGCTGGTCAGAGTTTTCTGGATAGCCCAATGGAAACCCCCTTCATTCCTAGCTGGAACCGGGTAACCAGTGCGGTACCTGACATTCTTGATCGTCTGCTGGAGGCAGTAGAGGCTGACACGTCTGAATTACTGGAGTAATCCATGACTGCAAACTGGAATACATTACACGAAAAAGTATCACATCATCTGCAGGCTATTTATGCCGATGTTCAACTGGACAGGCCGGTGGGTGAACTGGCTACCCAGCTAATGAAAACGATGCGACTGCACGAGGACAATGATATTGTCTCGCCGCAGTCTCATTCCAACTATTGGGATGAAGAAGACATCATCATGATCACCTATGGCGATAGCGTCATGGATGGTCATGAAAAGCCTTTGTTCACATTGAACCGGTTTTTGCAGACTTATTGCAAAAACACCATCAATAAGGTGCATATTCTGCCCTTCTTTCCCTATAGTTCGGATGATGGTTTTTCGGTTATCGACTATTCCAGCGTGAATGAATCGCTGGGGGAATGGTCAGATGTTACCCGGCTTGCAGAAGATTACGGCCTCATGTTTGATCTGGTGGTGAACCATTGTTCTGCCCGTAGCGCATGGTTTGAAAACTTTATTAAAGGGGAAGGCCCGGGCAGTGATTTTTTCTTCACTGCCAGCCCGGACGATGACCTGTCTCAGGTCACCCGTCCGCGAGTGTCGCCATTGCTAAGGGAAACCCAGACCAATGACGGCACCAAATACGTATGGTGCACATTTAGCCATGACCAGGTCGATTTCGATTTTACCAACCCCAATGTGGTGTTGGCATTTATGGAAATTATTCGGCTTTATATTGATAAAGGTGCCAAGATATTCCGCTTGGATGCGGTGGCGTTTTTATGGAAGATTGTGGGCACCTCATGCATTAATTTAGACCAGACCCACGAAGTCATCCGGTTGATGCGCACGCTTATTGAGCATGTTGACCCCGGTATTATTATTATTACCGAAACCAACATTCCGAACCGCGAAAACCTGACCTATTTTGGTAATGCTAACGAAGCCCATGCTATCTATAACTTTTCACTCCCACCATTGTTGGTAAATACGCTGGTAACCGGCGATTGCCGGTATTTGAAAAGCTGGATGATGAGTATGCCGCCCGCCCAAAACGGTACGACCTATTTTAACTTTATTGCCTCGCATGATGGCATAGGGTTGCGCCCGGCAGAAGGTTTGCTGGACGATGAGGAGATATCTACGCTGGTCCATACCATGCAAAATTTCGGCGGCAAGATTTCCTGGCGAGCGTCGGCACATGGCCAGCAAAAGCCTTATGAAATCAATATCACGCTGTTTGATGCACTGCAAGGGACCACCGCTGGCCCTGATCGGTGGCAGGTGGACCGGTTTATTTGCGCGCATGCAATTATGCTGGGTATGGAAGGGATCCCGGGGGTGTATATTCACAGTCTGCTGGGTACCTCGAACGACTATGAAAAAGTGGCAAATACTGGCCAGAACCGCTCTATAAATCGCAAGCGGTGGGACCTGAGCGAGTTGGAAGCATTGCTTGATTCGCCGTTTTCTCAGCATCATAAAGTGTTAACCAGAATGTCGCAGTTAATCCGTATTCGCAAAGCCCAGCCGGCGTTTCATCCCAACGCTACGCAGTTTACGCTGCAACTGGGTAATCAGTTATTCGGCTATTGGCGACAAAGTCTGGACCGTAAGCAGAGTTTATTCTGTATTGCTAATATCACCTGTGAAGAGCAATCGGTTCTGCTAACCGATATCAATTTAATTGGTACTGATCATTGGATAGATCTGATTACCCGCGAAGAAATAGACGGCGACAGCGGCTACTTGCAGTTGAAACCATATCAGACGGTATGGATAAGTAACCAGGACCCGCAATAACCGGCTTTTCTATCACGTGCAGTACCAGGCTGGCTAATTCAGCCTGGTGCTTTTCCGCTTTCCACTGCTGACTTTTTACCCGCCACGCTATTTTCCTCACAAACCGGTAGCACCCCTATCCTATTTTAGCGATAATCAGCTTTTTAATTGCTGAATCAAGGAGTTTAACATGTCCGCTTCTAACTGGCTGACCTTGGAAGAGGCAATTTCCTCTCTTTTACAATACGCCACTGCGGTAGAGCAAAGCGAACGATGCGACATTCCCGCCGCCCTTGGGCGAATTCTGGCCGAAGATATCACTGCGCCTATCGATGTGCCCGGCCAGGCTGTGTCGGCCATGGATGGGTATGCGGTCCCTGCTGCATCGCTGCGCAATAACATTACATTGAAAGTGGTACATACTATATTAGCCGGCGATGACGTAAGCACTTTGCAAATTCAGCACGGCGAGGCCGCGCGTATTATGACCGGCGCTGGCATTCCTCAAGGCGCTGACGCGGTAGTTATGCAGGAAAACACCCAGCGCAGCGACAATACAGTAATGCTTATTACTGCGCCTGAAATTAACGATAATATTCGCCCTCAAGGCAATGATGTCTGTCAGGGTGAGGTAGTTATTCGCCAGGGAACGCGCCTACAGGCCAGCCATTTAATGTTACTGGCCTCTCTGGGACTGACAGACTGCCTGGTAAAGCGCAAACTGCGCGTGGCTATTATGGCTACTGGCGACGAGTTACAGCAGGCAGGCAGTCCCTTGGCGCCCGGCCAGCTCTATAACTCTAATAGTGTGGGTATAGCCGCGCTGTTACGGCCTTATGATGTAGATATTATTGACTTGGGCATTGTACGCGATGACCCGGACCAATTGGCCCATACATTCACCCAGGCTGCGGCCACAGCGGATTTAATCATTAGCTCAGGGGGAGTCTCGGTAGGCGACGCCGACTATGTCAAATCGGTACTCGACTCGCTGGGCGATATCGGTTTCTGGAAAGTCGCGATTAAACCTGGTAAACCCTTTGCCTTTGGCCAGTTGAATAATTGCTTATTTTGCGGCGTTCCGGGCAACCCAGTCTCCGCTTATGTCACCACCCAGCAGTTGGTTTTGCCTTTAATAGGCGCGCTTCAGGGTGACACCAGTGCTCCCCAGCCGTTACAGTTCCGTGCGATAGTTCAGTCTGCGGTAAGGCACCGCCCCGGTCGTGTTGAATACGTTCGCGCCGTGCTGTCGCAAGACGAAGATAGCCAGTGGTTGGTGGCGCCGCTCCCTCGCCAAAGCTCGGGGGTCATGACCACTGTTACCCAGGCTAACTGTTACATTGTGGTAGCTGCCGATAGCGCAGATGTGGTTGCCGGCACAACCGTGATGGTTCAACCATTCTCACATCTTATCTCTCAACCTGGTATGCGGAGCACTCCCCCACTGTGAAATTAGTCTCACGACGCTTTGCGCTTGAAAGTAAGCGCCTGGTTCAACTGACCTGGCCTCTGTTGGTTGCGCAAATCACGCAAATGCTGATGGGTGTGGTCGATACCGTTATGGCCGGCCAATATAACGCACTGGATATGGCCGCCGTAGCGCTCGGCTTTAGTATCACCATTCCGTTGATGTGCTTTTTGCAGGGTATCGCCCTTGCTCTGCCCCCCATTATAGCCCGTTACCAGGGAAGCAAGGCATCGGGCCAGGTGGCATTTGCCGCACAGCAAGCCGGCTATTTACTGCTTATTCTGGGGGTAGTCATTTTATCCCTGTATCCCGCCGTACCGGCAATATTGCGGTGGTTTCCAATGGAAGCCGGCTTATATGCGATTACGCTGGATTACGTACGTTACGTCCTGCTCAGTATGCCAGCCTTTGCCTTGTACCAGTGGCTGCGAAACTACTGTGAGGGGCTGGGAAACACCAAACCCACTATGATCATTACGGTCATTGGACTAGGTTTTAATATTTTAGCAAATTATCTTTTTATCTATGGCGCAGGCCCGATACCTGCATTTGGTGGCGCCGGGTGTGGTATTGCCACCGCTATCGTGATTAGCGTTATGTTTGTCTCGACCTTGGTGTACACCGCCAAAAGCAAGCGGTTACATCATTTTGGCTTATTCGCCCATATTGCGCCGCCATCACTAAAGATGATGATACGTACCTTTCGGCTGGGTTTTCCGGTTGCGATGACGTTATTATTTGAAGTCACATTGTTTGCTGTAGTGGCACTGCTTTTAGCACCATTTGGGGCAACGACAGTAGCTGCACATCAGGTGGCACTTAACTTTTCCGCACTGATGTTTATGTTTCCACTGAGCATGGGTATGGCCGTGTCTATCCGGGTCGGCTACCGCGTCGGCCAGAACAATCTTAAGCAAGCCGCTACTGCGGTTAATAGCGCTTTATGTATCGGCTTGATAGTGGCCGTGGGCACCGCCAGCTTTACCCTGTTGGCAAAAGAATTCATTATTGATCTCTATACTCAGGATCCGGCGGTCTCGTCGCTGGCGGCTGCATTGTTAATCTACGCTGCCATGTTCCAGTTTTCTGATGCCATTCAGGTTATTTCAGCAAACACATTAAGAGGATACAAAGATACTACAGCGATGTTTGTTATTACTTTCTTCGCTTACTGGCTAATAGGCTTGCCTACCGGCATTATCTTAGGTCGCACTGACTGGCTTACCGCACAACCTATGGAAGCTGCAGGTTTTTGGATAGGCTTTATTGTTGGCCTGAGCAGCGCGGCCGTGTTACTGGGCGCCAGAGTGTATTATTTGGTGCACCGGCAACGCCCAACGGCTCATCTTCAACAAGGATTAAGTGGCACGCTATGACCATTGATGTAACGCAAATCTTTATTTATTTTTTTGCTGTTATAGACCCGATTGGTACGCTACCGGTATTCCTGGCTGTGACGGCCGGCAATACTGCTGCGGAAAAACGTCGGATTGCGTTAATGGCGTTTGCGGTATCCTGCGCGGTGCTGGTGTTTTTTATTGTGGCTGGCGAACTTATTTTAAACGCCATGCATATCCCCCTGGCCGCGTTTCAAATAGCGGGCGGCATTGTGTTATTTTTGTTCGCCCTATCAATGATTTTTGGGCAAAGTAAACCACAAACTGAAGTAAAGCTTGCCAAGTCCTTAAAAGATACCGCTATCTATCCGCTTGCCCTACCCTCTATTGCAAGCCCCGGCGCTATGCTAGCGGCGGTGCTGTTAACCCGGAACCAGGTATACAGTTTGTGGGAGCAAACACAAACCGCCCTGGTGATGCTGGTAATTTTGCTAATTACGCTATTGGTTATGCTTGGGGCCAATGGCCTTTCTAAAGTAATCGGCAATGGCGGGGCTGATATTATCAGCCGGGTAATGGGATTAATTTTGGCCGCCCTCGCGACAGCGAACACCCTGGCGGGGATTAAAGATTACTTTTCTTTATAACCTTCATCGTCGTCTGGATGGGGCGATTGCTGCCATAGTTCGCCAATGACCGGATCGTCAGCCTCATCCGGATTTTCCCAGCTATAGCGCTTGATGGTGGGTTTAGGATCCTGTTTCCACCACAACAGCGCAGCTATGCCGCCCGAGACTGCGCCAAAGAAATGGGCTTCATAGGAAATATCCGGCTCCGTCGGAAAAATAGTTAAAATCATCGTGCCATACATCAAAAATGCGATCAGCATTAACCCCACCGAACGCGCGTCGCGGCGCAAAATTGCGCCTACGAATAAATAAAAAAACATGCCGTGAGCAATACCGCTGGCCCCAAGGTGGTTTGCTTCGCGAGCAAACATCCATACGCCGATTCCACTGCCTAACCAGACTAATAACAACACTTTGTTGCGCGTGGCGGGATACCCATAAAGCAGCGCACTACCTAAAACCACCAAAGGTAACGTGTTATTGAATAAATGCTCATATCCGGAATGCACCAGTGGCGCACTAAGTATTCCATAAAGCCGGTCCCACGCATGCGGATACACTGCCAGGTTTGCTAATGGTAAATTGAACAACACGCCCGCGGATTGAATAATCCATAGCAATGCAACCAGTATTACACTGCGCTTGATGGCCTCGGCCAGGCTATATTGATGTGAAGAGGTCAACGGCATAAGGGCTCGCATTATAGCCGGCAAAGCGTCATGCTTCGCCATTGGAGATACCTACATAATGGGGGAAAAACGGCGATTATCAATCAACTGCTAAGGGCAGCCAGGTTTTGCTGGGTATCAATATCCACACTGGCTTCACCGTGAGGCACGGGTATACACGCCGGCGGGCTTTGCGCCATGCCTTCTCGTAACAACATGCCTGCCCCCTGATCGCCCGAAAGCTGCGCCAACACCGGCCAGTATTGTTTTGGAAAAATAGCCGGCGCCGTAGCTTTACCTTCCCAAAAACTGGCAATAATAGTGGCCGGTTCGGTTTTTGCTACATCCCATAAACTACGTAAACTGGTAGTGGTTACCAGGGGCAAGTCGCCAAGCGTAATAAGTAAATGAGTAACCTCTGGATGCTGACGTTGCATATGCTTCACGGCCAGCGCGATGCTTCCAGACATGCCCTGTTGCCAATGGGTATTGTGGACCAGTGATATCTCGGTGGAAAACGGATGTTGCGACAAGGCATCATGATAAGCCCCGCTTACCACTACCACCGGCACTGCACTTAATGGGCTACACTGGGTGAGTGTATGGTCAAGCAAACATTGCCCGCTACCTAAGGTAGCCAGCAGTTTGTTCCCTCCAAAACGGCGGCCTTTGCCTGCCGCCAGGATGGCTACGCCGAGAACGACTGACATGCCAGACTATTAATTTGGTAAGGTTTATTATGCACCGCCGCATGCGCCTGAGATAACATAGATAAGGCAATCGACTCAGGTAAATCGCCGCCAATATCAAATCCGGCCGGCGACTGTAAGGCTAGCGGTAGTTCGCTTACCGCCACATTGGCTTCACTTAACACGCGTTGCGTACGATGTTGTGGCCCCAGTAGTGCCAGATACTTAAGCCGGGGCGGAGCCTGTAAACTTATTGCACGGATAGCTTGGGCGTCCAACGATACCTGGTGGTGCATAACAATAATGGCATCGGCCTGTTGGTAAGGAACCGTGTTGCTGAGCGCCTCAGCGTCCAATTCGGTACAGCCACTGGCTTGGGCAAAGTCGTGAGGCCGGGCATAACGCGCGCGTTCGTCATTAACAAACACCCGCCAGCCAATCCGCGTGGCCATATCAGCCAGCGGCAAAGCATCTACCCCTCCACCCATTATCATCAAAGTGTTAGGAGGGCTAATCGTGTGACAAAAGCCATCTGAGTGTTCAACTGAAGGATTAATTTCGCACCTGGCGTTGCCGCGGCCGGTTTGATGATAAATTGTTACGGGCTCGTGCTGTTTTAACTGTGTCAGCATTTGTGGCAAATAAAGATAATGATTTTCAGCGGTAACCGGTTGCAATAATAACGTCACTTCCCCGCCACAGCCTATCCCCAGACGCCATGCTACATCCCCTTCTTCTCGCATATCATAGGTTACCGTGCGCGCTTCGCCGGTCATCCAGCATTTACGCGCCTGGTGAAACAAATCACTTTCCAGACATCCCCCGCTCACCACGCCTAACTGACCGCCCTGATCATTAAACAACATCATCGCGCCGGCTTTTCGGTACGCAGAGCCGCGCGTATTGATGATAGTGGCTAATAGCCATTGCCCTTCATCTTTGTGGGCATACCAATTTTCTAGGATATGGAAAAAATGATGTTTCATTCGCTATGTCGCCGGGTTCCTGTCGGGTATTGCTACCAGACGGTTGTGGTCATCTGTTTATCAGTACACTTGGTGAGGCAAATTTGTTCACTAAAAAGCACTATCGGTTAACGACTCAATTTACTGATTGCTGCTGTCAGGCCATCCAGGGTAAGTGGATACATACGCTGTGACATAATCTCCTGCATCACCGCAATCGACTGATAATAAGGCCAGTAGTCAATCGCCTGCGGGTTCAACCACACTACATCGTGAAAGTGGTTAAGCAAGCGTTGCATCCAGGCACTACCCGGCTCCTCATTCCAATGTTCAACGCTACCTCCTGGATAGGTTATCTCATACGGTCCCATCGTAGCATCACCTACAAAAATAACCTTATAGTCACTACCGAAGCGATGAATTATGTCCCAAACCGGTATGCTTTCGCTGCGCCGGCGCGCGTTATCGCGCCATACATTTTCATATACACAATTATGAAAATAAAAATATTCAAGGTGTTTGAATTCTGTATGTACAGCCGAGAATAACTCCTGTGTCCCCTGAATATGCGAGTCCATTGAACCGCCTACATCAAAAAACATAAGTATTTTCACCGCATTGTGCCGCTCGGCGCGCATATGAATATCCAGCAGCCCCCCTTTACGGGCCGTTTCCTGGATAGTGTGATCAACATCAAGTTCAAGGGTGGCCCCGGTGCGGGCAAACTTACGCAGTTTTCGTAGCGCTATTTTGATGTTCCGGGTGCCCAGCTCTACCGTTGAGGATAAATTTTTAAACTCGCGTTTGTCCCAGACTTTCACCGCTGAAAAGTTGCGATTACCTGGTTGCCCTATACGCACCCCTTCGGGGTTATCGCCGTACGCACCAAAGGGTGAAGTACCCCCTGTACCAATCCATTTATTGCCCCCCTGATGGCGCTTTTGTTGCTCAGCCAGACGAGCCTGCAGGGTTTTCATTAATTCGTCCAGTCCCCCCATACTCTTTAGCAGGGCTTTTTCTTCAGCTGTCAGGTTTTTTTCAAAGGCTTTACGCAACCAAGCTTCAGGAATATCCCGGTCGAATAAATCCAATGTCTGTACGCCGGCAAAATAATCTGCAAAGGCTTTGTCAAAATGGTCATACCGAGTTTCATCTTTGACCAGGGTCAGCCTCGCCAAATAATAGAACCCTTCAATATCAGCGTAGACCACATGGTGCTCTAATGCGCCCAGTAAATCTAACAATTCACGCAGACTGGCCTGGACTTTGTACCGACGTAGGGTAAAGAAAAAATCGATAAGCATTAGCGACGTGCCATAAAGGCCAGTTTTTCGAACAAATGGATATCCTGTTCGTTTTTAAGTAACGCCCCATACAAAGGCGGAATAGCAGTTTTGCCCTCCTTGTTGTGCAATGCTTCAGGCGGTATATCTTCAGCTAATAACAGTTTTAACCAGTCGATTAGCTCGGAAGTAGAAGGTTTTTTCTTCAGGCCCGGTACTTCGCGAATGTCAAAAAAAGCATTTAAAGCTTCATCCAGTAGCCGACTTTTAAGCGAGGGAAAATGTACATTAACAATATCCCGCATCTGTTCGGCATCAGGAAACTGAATGTAGTGGAAAAAGCACCGTCGTAAAAATGCATCCGGTAACTCTTTTTCATTATTAGAGGTAATAATTACCACCGGCCGCTGCGCCGCCTTAACGACCTGCTGCGTTTCATAAACAAAGAATTCCATTTTATCCAGTTCAAGCAACAGGTCATTCGGAAATTCAATATCGGCTTTGTCTATTTCATCGATTAGTAAAACCGGGCGGTCACCCGCTTCAAAGGCCTGCCAAAGTTTGCCTTTTACAATATAGTTGCTGATATCATGGACCCGATCATCGCCCAATTGTGAGTCTCTCAGGCGGGATACTGCGTCGTATTCATACAATCCTTGCTGGGCTTTGGTCGTCGATTTAATATGCCACTGTATTAATGAGGTATTGAGACTGGCGGCTAATTCTTCAGCCAGCATTGTTTTACCAGTGCCCGGCTCGCCTTTAATTAACAGGGGCTTTTGTAACGTGATAGCCGCATTAACGGCCAGTTGTAATTCTTTACTGGCGATATAATTGTCGGTGCTGTGAAATGCCATGCATGCTCCTTGGTTTTGCCACACTAGGCCACAAATTAGTTATCAATACAAATAACCATATCATATAGCTAAAAATCACTTTAATTTTTAGTCTGCGGCACCAATGATATGAAAGATAATCAAAATATGATGCGACTGGCGCCAAGGTACAGCGAGATCGCACGGCGAGCTCGTACGCTGAGAGTGTACAGCGAGATGGTACGGTAAAATGGCTAATGCCGACGGTAAAACGCTGACCATCGCCTATTGCAGATATTCCAAGCGAATAAAGGACGACTTATGAACGTATTTGACGACAATTCACTGGCCATTGGCCGTACACCGTTAGTTAAGCTGAACCGGGTCACCGGCGGCAATGTTTATGCAAAAATTGAATCGCGTAATCCAAGTTTCAGTGTGAAATGCCGTATTGGCGCTAACATGATTTGGGACGCTGAAAAGCGCGGTGTATTGACCCAGGGTAAAGAGATTGTCGAGCCCACCAGCGGTAATACCGGTATAGCGCTGGCATTTGTGGCGGCATCGCGCGGCTATAAGCTGACCTTAACCATGCCTAGCAGTATGAGCCTTGAGCGCCGTAAACTACTGAAAGCCTTAGGTGCCAATCTGGTACTGACGGAAGCGCCTAAAGGAATGAAAGGTGCGGTGGCCGCTGCGCAGGAAATTGTTAATTCCGATCCTGATAAATATGTCCTGCTACAGCAATTTGATAACCCTGCTAACCCTGAAATTCATGAAAAAACCACCGGCCCTGAAATTTGGGAAGATACGGATGGCAAAGTGGATGCATTCGTAGCAGGTGTAGGCACAGGTGGAACCATTACCGGGGTAAGCCGCTACATTAAAAACACCAAGGGTAAGCAAATTATTTCTATTGCAGTAGAACCCACGGACTCGCCAGTAATCACCCAGGCCAAAAATGGTCAGGAACTGACCCCAGGGCCGCACAAAATTCAGGGCATAGGAGCCGGCTTTATCCCTGGTAACCTCGACTTGGATCTAATTGATGAAGTCGAGCAGATTACTAATGATGAGTGTATGGAAATGACGCATCGTTTAATGAAAGAAGAAGGCATTCTGGCAGGGATTTCCTCAGGGGCGGCGGTAGTCGCTGCTAAGCGTTTTGCTGAACGTCCGGAAAATAAAGACAAAGTTGTTGTGGTATTACTGGCTAGTGCTACTGAACGTTATTTGAGCAGTCCACTGTTTGCTGGCGCATTTGGCGATCAGGAAGAAGTTCAATAACCAGCAAGCTGGTAGCGCAGGTAGTGAACTGCGCGTAACCACCTATTGCACAATTGAAAAACGGGGCTCTTGCGCCCCGTTTTTTTATGTGTAAGGCGACCGGCTATTGCTTTAAACAGAAGCGCGCCTGGTGCGTATTGCCATGTGAGTGCCAGGCAAAAGGCAGGGAATTTATCCAACTCGGGGATGATAGTCGCTTTACCCTGCGAGCGATTATCATCTGTCTGCTATCGCAGATGCGCTGGGCCACCGCAATGCAGGTTTACAGTATTATTCTAGCGACTTGTATCGCATAGCTTAATGGCGTTGCCTGGCCTTATTTTGCTATTAAAAAGAGGGTATGATTGAACAAAGAGGATGGATATTATTGTTAAAGCGCACTTTTAAAGGAAGAACTAATGCTAAGGATACAATTTTATAAATATGTTGCGGCTGTGCTGTGCGTTTTACTATTAAACGGATGCGAAAAACCCCAACGCGGCGCAGTTGGCGACAGTGAGATTGACGATAAAACCCCTGAGTATGCAGCACTGATGTTTGCCCGTAGCATTTATCACGAGGAGTCTATTGACGGCGCCGTGGCGCTAAGTACTGATCGTATGCAGCGGGTGCTCAACAGTTATCATACAAACCGCAATGTACAGCGTCATGTGCTCAACCTGAAATACGATAAGGTCAACATAGTACCGGACGGCGGTAATAAAATTGGCCGGGCGCAATTTTCTGAAACCGCATCGATTACCTTATTTTTCAGTGGGACCTATGATGATGACCGAATTGAAGATTTACGCACGGTGCAATTGGTACGGCAAAACGGCCAATGGAAAGTTGACCGGGTTACCGCAGATTATATGTAACCGGGTGCCCCTACCGGATAGAGGCTAAACACCCGAATACCTGCGTTTAGCAACACGGATGGTTCAGCCCCAGGCAGGGAACGCTGAAGGGTGTAATATAGGCTACTGCCCTACTGCTACACCTTCTCGTCGTGGGTCGGCGCCCCCGATATACTGGCCATTTTTGATTTGTATACCATGTAAGCCGCTGTTTAAATCGATCACTTTAACCGGGTGACCTAACGCTTCAAGCGGCGCTTTCAGCGTTTCAGCTTCGGTACCTTTTTCCAGCGCTGTATAATCGTTACGGTTTGTAATACGTGGCAAATTTATAGCCTGTTGCACATCCAAATCGAAATCTACTACGCCGATAATGGTCTGGGCCACATAATCGATAATTCTACTGCCGCCAGGTGAACCGATAATCAATTCCAACTCGCCTTGCTTATCAAATACCATAGTCGGGCTCATGGCGCTGCGAGGGCGCTTGTGCGGTTCCACCCTATTAGGCACCGGGTAACGGCCACTTGTAGGATTAAAGGAAAAATCGGTTAGCTGGTTATTTAATAAAAAGCCATCAACCATCAAACCTGAACCGAACATAAACTCGATACTGGTGGTCATCGAAATAGCATTGCCTTGCTTATCTACAATTGATATATGACTGGTGTTAGGCTGTTCCAGCGACACGCCTTGGCCTACTTTAGCATCATCATAAGGTTTGCCTGCCCGTGCTTTCGACCAGGCTTTGTCAGGGCTGATACTTTGTGCCCGGCGCTTGAGATAAGGCTGGTTGATTAACGCCGCGACTGGCAAATTAGTAAAGTCGGTATCGCCAATGTATTTATCGCGGTCAGCAAATGTCATCGCGCTGGCCTGGGCGAACAAATTAATAAACGCCGGACTTAACGGGCTATAAGAACCAATGTCAAAACCTTCCAACAGCTTAAGAATCTGATAGACATTGATTCCGCCAGAACTGGGCGGCGCCATGCCGCAGACCTTACGGTCCCGATACGGCCCACATACCGCCGTGCGTTCCAGCGGTTTATAGTTGCGTAAATCATCCAGACTAAGTTTCCCGGGGTTCACCGGCGCGTTATTAACAGTCTCAACAATATGGCTAGCCAACTCTCCTGTGTACAGATAGTCGGCACCTTGGTCGGCGATCTGCCGTAGGGTATTCGCCAGGGGTTTATTTTTTCGCGTGACACCCGCTTTTAAAGGCATACCGCCCGGAAAAAAATAGGTGCTACTAAGCGGAAACTCACGCAATCCGGGGTGATAATCCAGGGCCACCAACTTGGCCAGTCGCGGTGACACCTTAAAGCCCTGCTCCGCAGTATCGATGGCATCATTGAACAGGTTTTTCCAGGGCAATTTACCATATTGCTGGTGCGCCAATTCAAGCCCGCGCAAAGCCCCAGGTACGCCCACTGATTTGCCACCTACCAGAGCTTCGAGCCAGGGCATAGGTTTATTATTCTGCATAAACCAATAGGCATTTACCTGAGAGGGTGCCGTTTCCCGGCCATCAAACGTATGTAACTGTTTTTTCTGATTATCCCAGTACAGGATAAAGGCGCCCCCACCAATACCGGAAGACTGCGGTTCGACCAGCGTCAGCATTGCCTGAATGGCAATAGCAGCATCAATGGCACTACCACCGCTCTCTATAATATTTTTGCCAGCCCAGGAAGCATAAGGGTTCGCGGCTACCACCATATAGTCGTCAGTTTTAAACGCTTGCTTATGCTGATAGCCGGTATTGGCCTCGGGCTCCCGTGTTTCAATCTTGGCGGTTTGCGCCCAGGCTACGGCACTGCCAAACACCAGAACCAGGCTCGCCGAAATGGCACACAATGTCGTTTTGATTGCTCCCTTAGGATGTTTCAAGGTATCTCTTTCCTCTTATTTAAATTTTGCAGGATCCACCGGGCGTTTGTGTAAGAATGCGTCAAACGCCTCTGTTGCTGCTTCACTGGCCATGGCTTCTAAGAATAAGTCCAACTCAACATTAATTTGTTGCGTGATAGCATCTTTATTATTGTTAAGCAGCGCTTTGGTGTGATGTAACGCAAACTGGGGTTTTGCAGCCAAAGACTGGCACACCGCATCAACCCGGGTGGCTAAATTATCGGCCTCTATCACGTCAGTGACAATGCCGCCAGCGTACGCGTCCTGAGCACTAAAAGGTTCACCCAGCATTAGCCACTCACTGGCTTTGCGCCGCCCTGCCAGGCGCGGTAACAGATAACTTGAAGCATATTCAGGTACCAGCGCTAAATTGATGAACGGCAACACAAAGCGGGTTTGCGGTTCGCAATACACCAGATCGCAGTGTAGCAGCATTGTGGTGCCGATACCCACCGCCATACCATGAACTTGCGCGACAACAGGTTTAGTGCAATCTACCAGTGCATGCATGAAAGCAGAAACTTCCGAAATATGCCGCCCTTCATCCTGCTGAGCAAAATCACTAATATCATTGCCCGCGGTAAAGCAATCACCATTGGCTTGTATTCTTACGGCTTTAATAGCCGGGTCATCGTTGGCCTGAGTTAATGCATCGGCCAGCGTCTGGTACATTTGTCGGGTTAACGCATTCTTTTTCTCTGCCCGGTCCAGGGTGAGGACTAAAATAGTATCGTGCTGGGTCACCGTAACATTATTCATAGTTAATCCTTTTACGTTGATTGCAGGGTTATTTTTCATTGTTTTTCTGTATGATAGCCAGCATTGTTTAAAATAGAAATCATTGAAATTAATGATCGTACTGCCACTTGCACCGAAGTACAGCTTAGGGCCGTTATTGGTCGCTATTACTGCTATTCTTATCTACCTGTTTGAACCGCTTTCAACCCAATGGCTGGTTTACGACCGCTATGCATTACAAGGTTGGGAAACCTGGCGCTTACTGAGTGCTAATCTGGTACATACTAATGGCTATCATTTGTTATTAAATCTGGCGGGTCTCGGGCTTCTATGGCTACTTCACGCTGAGCATTATCGGATAATCCGCTTTCTTAAGGTGTTTGCCTGGTGCAGCCTGGCCACCAGTATGGCGATATATATTGGTTCACCAGAGTTAATCTGGTATGCCGGTTTATCTGGCGCGTTACATGGTGTATTTGTATGGGGCGCATGCATGGATATTGCTGCCGGCGTTCGTTCCGGGTGGCTGCTTATCGCCGGGGTAGCAGCCAAAATTGGCTACGAACAACTTTATGGTAGCAGTGCGTCTGTGGCCAGCCTGATTCAGGCCAACGTGGCGGTGGATGCGCATTTATATGGCGCGGTAAGCGGCGGTATTCTATTTTTCGCCATGTATGGCATTCAACGAAAAAAGCCTTCAAGGCAATAAACCGGTAAGCTCATATACGCGCATAGTGAATGATAGCGATAACTGTCGTGCTCCCTTAACATACAACAACAAAAAGCCCGGCTATCAGGCCGGGCTTTTTACTTAAAGGTTTTCTTCAAAGAGCGCGTATATACGCCGGTACTCATCCAACCACGAACTGGGCTGCACAAAACCATGGGGCTCTACCGGATAAATGGCGGTTTCAAAGTCTTCTTTTTCCAGCTCAATTAACTTTTGTACCAGGCGCACCGTATCTTGGAAAAATACATTGTCATCTACCATCGGGGCGTTAATCAGCAATGGTTTTGACAACCCATCAGCAAAATAGATGGGGGAGCTGCGACGATAGGCGATAGGGTCTATATCAGGCGTATTCAATATATTGGCAGTGTATGGCGTATTGTAGTGCGCCCAATCCGTCACTGGCCGAAGTGCCGCACCGGCGGCAAACAAATCCGGCTGAGTGAACATTGCCATAAAAGTTAAAAAGCCGCCGTAGGATCCCCCATATGTGCCTATTCGCTGAGCATCAACATTCGCATTGGTAACCAGCCAATTGATGCCATCTCGCAGATCGTCTACCTCTGGCGTGCCCATGTTGCGATATATAGCAGTACGCCAATCCCGCCCATAGCCGGCTGATGCACGATAATCCATATCCATCACCACGTAGCCTTGCTGGACTAACATACTATTGAACATAAATTCACGAAAATAACCTGACCAGCCCAGATGCGCGTTTTGTAAATAGCCAGCGCCGTGGTTAAACACGACCGCTTTGTGGGGACCGCCCTGTTGATAATTTTCCGGTAAATAAACCCGCGCATAAATAGGTTGTGCAGTATTGCTGGACTCGATGGCCACCACCTTCGGGCTGGCCCAGGGTAACGCCAGAAATTCTTCGCTCACCGTATGGGTGATCTGGCGGGGCTTGGTATCCGCCGCCGTCGGTTTAATCATTAACTCAGGCGGCCGGGTGACTGAGCTGTGAGTTAACAATAACGTCTGCTCATCCGGGCTTAATGTGTAGTCGGTCATACCGTTAAGATCAGTAAGCGCCTCATGTTTACCGGTTTGCAGGTTAACCCGGTAAATTTCATAAATACCAGGATGCTTTTTATTGGCTTTGTAGTAAATAAACTGGTCGTCATGGGTCAGGGTCAGTTCATCCGCTTCAAACTGTCCCTGGGTCAGGGCCTGGGCAGCCTGCCCCGGAACCTGGGTATAGATATGAGCGTAGCCTGAACGTTCTGATTGATAGTAAAGCGTGTGACTATTATGCAACCAGCCAAACTGATTAAATTGATAATTAATCCAGGCATCATCATGTAACCGTGCCTGGTTAACCAACTTAGCGTTTTTCAGGTCAACCGTAGTCAGCCACCGATCTTTGTTATCCCAGGCTTCAAGCATTATTGCTACCTGCTCACCTGACTGGTGCCAGCGGATAGATGGTTTGTTCCAGTACCAGCTTTCTAATAACGTGATATCGCGTGGCAGGCGATTGACCTGGTACGTCTCACCGCGGGCTTTGGCATTTTCTGTTTTTACTTCCGCTAGAACATCATCGTTATAGCCGGGTAAATTCACCATTGATAAGGCTGTTTTTTCACCGCTGGCAACATCTACTAACCACAGGTTATGCTTTACCGACTCAGCATCCGCAACCCGTTGACGCACTTGTTTTGCCTCAATTCTGCCATCATCCTGAATATAATGGGGCATAATATCGTTGTCCTTGCGCCACGGGGTATCTTCGGTGGTGGCTAATATCGCCTTATCCCCTGCCGGTGACATAGAGACGGCGACCAAACGTTCATCGGCGGCAAAGTACACAGGGGTCGCAGCGACTGCCGGACTGTGCTCGGCCAACGCTTGTTCTGCGGTTTGCGTTTCTTCAGCATGGCGACGCTGTTTTGCAATATAAGCCAACAAAGAAACCTGCTCGCGCGCCACATAGTCTGCTGGCTCGGTAACCGGTTCAGGCTGGTCAGCAAACTGCCAGCTCAGCAATTGCTCACGCTGCCCTGTAGCCAGGTTAATAGCAATAATCTTATTGGCACTGCGGGCCATCAACCGGCCATCCTGCATAAAGCGCAGTTGCGACAGTGCCGCCCCGCCCCGGGTAAGCTGAACAATCTGACCGGTCTGCTGGCCCTGATCAAATTTTACAAAAACACTGTCTTTAAAGCGAAAGGCCGTTGTATTGCCATCGGGACTGACCACATATTCGTCGTAACGTAAAGTATGCAAGTCGGCTAATTCAGCTTTTGATGCATGGTCTGGCCGCGTTACATTGGCACTATAAACCTCCCGCAAATCGCTATCGGTTTTCTCTTGTTCAAAAACAATCTTTGCGCCATCGATGGAGAAGCCGGCATGCTGAGGCTGGCGCCCCATCCACTGGGGATCAGACATAATTTTTTTCAAGGTTATAGTGTTGTTGTCTGATGCGGCGGCGGCCGGGGCCGTCTTAATAACTTTGGCCGGAGCAGGCTGGCTGGTCGTATTCGGCGCGTCGGCGGTAGTATCGGGCGTAGGTGTAGGTGCAGAAGTAGATGAACAAGCGCCAAGGGCGCTGGCCACCGCGGCAGCCAATACCAAAGTGGAAAGTTTATTCATGTGTGTCCGTCGTTTATATTTTGTTATTTGAACACGCATTATACGCAAAGCAGGTGATTGCCGGTCAAGCTTCATCTGCTATGTTGGCGCAATCGTCCTGCCTCTTTTTAGGCCCGCGATGGGGGCAAGGGGATAAAAGATCACCAGCGGCTAAGCTCACACTGCCTGATTTGGCTTTGTACTAGCAGCGGTAGGCTCTCGCTCAGGTGCAGGGAATCATCCGCCCCTGGGGCGCGTCTGCGGCAACCCAGTAACCAGCACACCTATGCCAAAGATACATTAAATTAACGCAGAAGCCCAAGCGCGGCTTAAGCGGCTGGCAACCTGTGCATTCACTAAATAACCGGCAAAAAAAAGCCCCGCTATCCCGCGGGGCAATCAAGCACACTCAACTTGGAACACACTTTAGCTTGAAACGTATTCACTGCCGGGCAATGAACACTTTTCGCTAACTGCATAAAGTTAGTCAGCGGCCTGTTCAATTAGTTCAACAATTTTTTTATCTGCTGCATCAAATGCCTGGTTGGCTGCTTCGGCGCCCATCGCCAGCCCTTCTGCATACACAAAGTTGATATCGGTAATCCCGATAAAATTAAAAAAATGTTCCAGGTATCGACTTTGGGTATCAAATTCAGTGCCCTGATACTGGCCTCCCCGGGCCGCCAGTATCGTAACAGATTTGCCTTCAAGCAATCCCACCGGGCCGGTATCAGTATATTTAAAGGTAATTCCCGCCCGCGCAACACGGTCAATCCAGGCTTTAAGTACAGAAGGAATACCAAAATTATACATGGGTACCCCGATAACGATGTGGTCTGCCTGCATGACTTCGGCCACGATATTATCGGATAGCGCTGCCAGCGCTTGTTGTTCATCGCTGCGCTTTGCCGGTTCAGTCATCCATGCGGCCATTTCCTGCTCTGACAAATGGGATAATGGCTGCGCCGCTAGATCGCGCTCAGCCAAACTCACAGTGTGCTGGGCGGTCAGCTTTGCGATATAGCTGTTGATTAATTTATTGGAATTACCATTAGTTTGATTAAGGCTGGACTTGAGGACCAGAACATTTGTCATAGTGTACTCCGACGTGTTCAATAAGTGCTGTTAGTCTACGTCAGGAGTAAATCGATTAAAATTTTAAAATATGCAAGGAAACGTTCGAATAAATGGAATATAGGTAGGGGTATGAGGTAATGCAAGGGTGGCTTCCGCACTAAGACCGTATACCGAGTTCGCCAAAACAGAGAGTAACCAGACTAAGCGACAACTGGGAGGCCACACAACTTGCAAAATAAACTATATCACTGATGTTCACGCTTTGTCTTGCTTTTAACGCATCATTTACATGTTTTATCTATTGATGTTAAAACAGCCGTTTAGCATTCACAGGGCTGTATACCCAAAGCATTGTAAGGTATTGTTTAGCCACAAAGATAATAAAGTTTACCGCACTCACCGCGTTATTTGGCGCGCGAATGCTGTACTGCACACACAAACCACGTCATCATTACTGGTTTTTATCATCTACTACAGTTTTGGCAGGAATTTTTAATGCAGAAATTCGCAATAGGTTTAATACCTTTGCTGGTGTTAACCGCCTGCGCTACCCGCAAACCGGTAGTCAAAGGTGAGCCTTCCAGAGAGCTTTCGACCCCCTATACGCTGAAAAGCGGGGGCTTTATTCCCCCGTTGCAGCGAGGCTTAAGAATTCAGCACGCTGATTTATGGTTCAATTTCGATTTCGAGCGCGAAGTGCTATACGGTACCAGTATTCTAACCCTGGACAGCAAACGCAAGAAAAGAACCCTCTCTGTGGACCTTGATACCCGCTTTAAAATTGAACAGGTGTGGGTAAACGACAAGCCCGTGCCCGCAGGTAACGTAAAAAACCCGGATGGTCAGGTGCTCATCACCCCACCCGCGGCGGTTACCTTCCCTCTTAAACTTAAAATGAAATATTATGGCCGCCCCCGGACCCCGGTGAATGCACCCTGGGATGGTGGTGTGATGTGGCAAAAAACCGCCTCCGGTGACGAATGGCTTGCCACCGCGGTCCAGGGTGAAGGTTGCGATTTATTCTGGCCGTGTATCGATCAGCCTACCGGCGAACCACAATCGCTTGATATGCACATAACGGTGCCTAAACATTTAATCGCAGCCAGTAACGGTGCCTTACATAAGGTGACACAGCAGGAAACCGCGCATACATTTCACTGGCATTCCGATTACCCTACAAATACCTATGGTATCGCGTTAAATATTGCCCCATATGAAACTTTATCGGCGGGTTTTACTAGTCAGTATGGTAACCGTTTTCCTATCACTTACTATTATCTTCCTACCAACGACGAAGAAAAAACCAAAGCTCAGGTCTTGTTTGATGAACTGCCCTCGATGATAGCGTTTTTTGAGAAGTTCATCGGCCCCTACCCTTTTGCTAACGACAAAGTGGGCGTGGTGCAAACCCCTCATAAAGGTATGGAGCATCAATCAATTAATGCTTATGGTAACGATTATGCAAAAGATGAGTACGGTTTTGACTGGCTAATGCAGCATGAGTTTGCCCATGAATGGTTTGGCAACCAGTTAACCAACAGCAACTGGGACCATATGTGGCTGCACGAAGGGTTGGGTACTTATATGCAGCCGCTTTACGCCCAATACCTGCATGGCAATCTGGCCTATTACGCGTATCTGAATAAAATTCGTCAGCAGATAACTAATCGCTATCCTATTGTAAGCGGCCAACCGCGTGCCGAAGAAGAAGTCTACGATAGCGACAAAGGACCGGGGCTGGATATTTATTATAAAGGCGCATGGATAATGCACACCCTGCGGTATTTAATTGGTGATGAGGCGTTTTTTAACGCGGTCACCCGCACTGTATATGGCCGCAACGATCCCCAGCCGGGTAACTTTTCGCCGGTGTATGCAGCGACCAAAGACTTTATCAACAATGTCAACCAACAGACCGGTCAAAACATGAACTGGTTTTTTGATACCTATTTATATCAGGCCAGTTTGCCCCGCCTAGATGTCACACGCGATAAAACCTCTATTAGTTTTCGCTGGCAAACCGCGGCATCCAGCCCATTTACCATGCCGCTAGAGGTAAGCATTAATGGCAAGATAACAACCCTGTCCATGGCGCAGCCCACTGCTATAAAGCTCAAGCCTGAAGATATTGTGATTATAGACCCGGCCAGTAAAATTCTGCGCTTTGAAGCCCGCTATGAAGAGGCAAAAGCACAAGATGCATCGTGAAGTCCCCCCGAGATTGTGCACGGCTTAGATACCAGGCTATTGCACCAATAAAGATTAGCCCTATCGCGCCTAACCATGCCGAGGTTTTAATACGCCCCGGCATGGTCTAAGCAGGTCTGATTCGAGTCATTAAACCTTGCCGTATTAAAACTGGTTCAATGCCTGACCAAAATCAGCAATCAGGTCGTCAAGGTCTTCAATGCCTACTGATATTCTGATCATAGTTTCACTGATTCCCATGCGTGCTCGTTCCTGGGCGCCGCTTTCAAAGAAAATTGTGGGTGCCACGGGTAGCGCCAGGGTACGGGTATCGCCCAGGTGCGTAGCGCAAATTACCAGGGTTAAGGCATTTAAAAAGGCCACCGGGTCGATACTGTCTATCAGGTCAATACTTAACATCGCCCCATAGCCATTCTGCATTTGTTCGCGGGCGATAAAATGCTGCGGATGGTCTGCCAGCCCCGGATAAAATACCCTTGCCACTTTGTCATGGTTATCCAGAAAAGTGGCCAGTTGCTGAGCATTATTACAAGCACGTTGCATACGTAAGCCAAGGGTTTCCATTCCCACCGCTATCTTATGCGCAGCATCCGGAGATAAGGTCGCGCCCATATCCCGTAGGCCTTTTTTCTTTATCTGGGTGAGGCCCCACTGGCGGGGATCGGCAACTTGATAGGCCGGCTTAATATTGTCAAAAGCTTGCCAGTCATACAGGCCGGTATCGACTACTACACCACCAAGCGCGTTACCGTGACCGGCAACAAACTTAGTTAACGAAGAAACCACCAGGCTCGCCCCCAAATCCCGTGCGTTGAAAAGCGGCGGCGGTGACATGGTATTGTCCACAATCAGGGGTATCTGGCGTTCCTGGCAGTATTTACCTATTGCCTGAATATCCGCTACCTGAGTAGCCGGATTTGCGACGGTTTCAGTGAATACCGCTCGGGTATTAGGCTGATATGCCTCCTGTATCGCCTCTAAGGAGGTGACATCCACAAAACTAATCTGCAACCCAATATCGCTTAAGGTGGCCATTAAGCTGCGTGTATTTCCAAATAGATACTGGCTAACGATGATGTGGTCGCCCTGGCGGAATAACGCTAAAAACAACCCGCTAATGGCCGCCATACCGGTAGCAAAGCATACTGCACCACAACCGCCTTCCAGCGCGTTGATCTGATTCGCTAAGGCTACCGCAGACCCGGTTGATGAACGGCCGTAAACATGTCCGGCCTGCTTCCCCTGAAACACATCAATAATGCCCTGCGCATCTTTGAATTCAAACAGTACTGAATTGGTTGAAGCAGTATGAACTGCACCATGTTCAGGTTGATTTAACTGCCGGTCGGCGTGGATTTGGCGGGTAGTAAAGCCCTGTTTGCTCACGAAAAGGATGCTCCATCTGCAGACTAAAATAATAAGCTGCAACGTTAGCATAAAAATATCTTTGTGTGTGCGTGTTCGCGCATTTCGTTAAGGGCTATTTACACTCGCTGCGCACTTTATGCGCGGGTAGTGGTGCTTACACCGCTGTTTCGATGATCCGCTTTAATACAAAAGGCTTATAAGAACCACGCACTAGGGCCTATAGGAGATGTATCTGCCGTTATGTGTATTTTGTTCATTGCGCAAAGGCAGCGTAAAGATTACCCGCTCATTATCGCTGCAAACCGGGATGAGTTTCATGCCCGCCCTACCCAGAGCTCACATATATGGAGCTCGCATCCGCCTATTTTTGCAGGCAAAGATTTACAGGCAGGTGGCACCTGGATGGGGGTAACCCGTAGCGGGCGCATCGCAGCACTAACGAATATCAGAAAACCGGATAGTGAAAATCCGCAAGCCCGCTCCCGCGGCGAATTGGTGGTGCGCTATTTACTGAGTCAGTCTTCAGATTCGGCTTTTACCCATGAATTGAGCCAACAAGCCAATCAGTTTAATGGCTACAACCTGCTGTTTGGTACATGGCAAAAGCTACAGGTATTTAATAACCACCGTGAGCAAGTTGAGTCGGTAAGCGATGGTGTCCATGGTTTATCCAACGCTTCTTTTAATGCTCCCTGGCCTAAAGTCTCTCGGGGCGTAGGCGCGCTGACCGAATACTGTAATAACGCGATCAACTTAGAAGAAGAAGCGCTGTTCGCCTTACTTAAGGATAGTACCCAGGCGCCGGATGAATTATTACCCACTACCGGTATCGAACAAGCGTGGGAAAAACGTCTATCTCCCATATTTATTCAATTGCCAGAGTATGGTACGCGGTCCTCTACCCTGCTCCTGGTTAAACGGGATGGTAGCGCCAGTTGGACAGAACGAACGTTCAACCGGGAGGGTGAGCAAATTAATCAGGCTAACGCGCTGTTTCAATTTATCTGATATTTATGCATAACCATTCAATACTTATTGATAATTTCTGCTTTTAGGACTCGTATTTTTTACTACGACTGGCATAATGCCTGCCTCGCTTATTATTCACGCAACGTGAGGAACCACTGTGTTTGAAGTATTACCCCATTTAGATCCTGATCCGATTCTCGGTTTGTCTGCCGCTTTCTCGGAAGATAAAAATAATGCCAAAATTGACCTTGGCGTAGGTGTATATAAAGACGAAAAAGGCAATACACCGATTTTATCGTCTGTCGCACAGGCCCAACACATCCTGCTTGAGCGTGAAACCAGCAAAACCTACATCACACCACAGGGTAACCAAGGCTATATCAATAATATGCTCGCCTTACTATTGGGTGAACAAAGCCCGGTAATGATGGCTGACCGGGTAGCCGCGGTACAAGCACCTGGCGGTTGTGGCGCGCTGCGGATATTATCTGAGTTGTTGGTTCGCTGTAATAAAGGTGCTCGGGTATTTGTTAGCGACCCAACGTGGGCCAATCATATTCCTCTGATTGGCTCCGCCGGCCTGAAACTGGAAACCTATCCCTATTTTGATAAAGCCATGGCAGGGATTAATTTTGATGCCATGATGGAGAAGTTAAGTGAAGCCGGTAAAGGCGATGTGGTATTACTGCACGGTTGTTGCCACAACCCTACCGGTGCTGACTTAACCAACGCACAGTGGGACGCGGTGTTAACCTTGGCTCAGGAAAAAGGCTTTTTACCTTTCCTGGATGTCGCATATCTTGGCTTTGGCGATGGCTTGGAAGAAGACGCATATGGTGTTCGCCTGCTGGCCGAAAATCTTCCAGAAGTCATTATTGCAGCATCATGTAGCAAAAATTTTGGCTTGTACCGCGAACGGGTAGGCCTGGCTGCGATCATCACCGATAGCAGCAAAGTGAAGAAAATTGCCCAGGGACAAATACAATCGGTGGCCCGGGGTATTTATTCTATGCCGCCAAGCTACGGTGGTGCGCTGGTAGATATTATTTTGTCCGATACGGCATTAAAGCAGGATTGGGTGAGCGAAGTTAACAGTATGCGTAACCGTATGCATAGCTTGCGCACCATGCTGGTTGAAAAACTAGAAGAAAATGGCGCCCAAAAAGACTTTAGCTTTTTGAATACGCAAAAAGGTATGTTCTCATTTTTGTGTATCACGCCTGAACAAGTACGCCAGGTGCGTGCCCAGCACAGTGTTTACTTTGTTGATTCAAGCCGGGTCAACATAGCAGGTATCAACAAAAATAATGTTGATACGCTGGCCAAAGCGCTGGTATCGGTACTGTAAAGACCGTATTTTCTCCGGGGTTTGTCGTTAAGCGGCAGGCCCCGGAGGTTTTAAAACCGCTCTAAATCAAGTAACCGTGCGCCACGTATTTCGTGGTTCTCGTCGGGGGCGCTCGCGGTGTCTAACATCCCTGTTAAATCCTCCAAACCCCGCGCCCGGGTCTCGGTTTCATTGGCGGTTATCAGATTAATTATTTGTGCCTGGGTATCTTGCAATGCTTCACGGTGGCGCCACTGGCAGTAATGCGCATGGGCTATCACTAACAGTTTTCGGCATACATCAATGGTCGTTTCGTATAGATCATCTTCACTATGTACCACATGTTTGAGCAATAATGACATATCCCCTTCCGTTAGCATGCAACGACGTCCAAACCGGTAACATGTACCTTGGTGTTTTAACACCGAAAAGGTTTCGGCGAGTGTTTCATCACATTCCTTTTCATCACTGTCTAGCAAAATGCGATTTTGCGTATCGCGCAGTTCAATAGCGGCATGAATACCATTTAAACGTAATGTGCTTAGCATTTTTTTAGCCATAGCCGGCATATCCTGGCTTAGCACCAGCGCCGACGCTAAATCCATTCCCATGCCGTATAACGTACACTGGCCGATAGCCGTTTTTGTTGATAACGCGGTTTGTTCACGGTCCCGACGAATTTGGGCTACGGTTTCAATCTGGTTTTTTACCGCCAGCACCGATTCGGTAAACTGAATAACTTTGTAGGGCCGGGTAATATAAAAAGAGGCTCCATTATTATAAGCCTGTATCATGCTCGATTCGCGGTTGTCGGTGGTAACAACTATCAATACAGGTAAATCATCTGGTTGCTGTTTAGTAAAATGCGTAGCTAAGCAAGCCACGTTTTGGGCACCGATCTCCCAGTCGCTGATAACAATATCGCTATGGGGGATAAGCTCGCTGGCAGCGCTAAAATCGGCCACCCGTTCAATAGTAAAATACTCATCCAGCGCCATCTGGTAAATCTCAGATTGCGTATCGTCTGCTTCTATAATTAATAACCGTAACATATCATTCTCCCTGATTAACGCTGCCCACGCGTTCGGTTATTGCACAATGCGCCATTAATGACACCATAGCAGTAGTTATAGACCCAGATTCACCGTTGTGCCTCTTTTTATCCCGATTGCCGGGAAATTAGGCCATGCTTCGATAGCCAGGGGAAAATCAATGCGGTTATCATTGACACAGGGTGGATTAAACAGCAGCGCCACAATAGACCCAACTGAACAAGTCGGGCACGCTCCTCGCTCAGCGCATAAAAAAGGCGCCATTGAGGCGCCAGTTTACACGTTACTTTTGCTACGCCAGCATGCCGCCATCTACAATAATGGTGCTGCCGGTAGTATAACTTGAAGCATCAGACACTAAATACAGCACGGTGCCGGCCATTTCATCGGGCTGCGCCACCCTGCCCAGCGGGATCTGGCTCAGCGCACTTTTTAATATTTTGTCGTTACCGGTTAATGCTGAGGCAAACTTGGTGTCAGTCAACCCTGGCAACAGGGCATTAACCCGAATATTGAATTTGCCACACTCTTTGGCAAATGATTTGGTCATGCTAATTACGGCCGCTTTAGTAATAGAGTAAATACCCTGCATGTCGCCAGCTACAACACCATTAACTGAGGCTGTATTTAAGATTACCCCCTGGCCTTGTTCGCGCATCATTTTGCCTGCCGCCACCGACATAAAGAAATACCCTCGGATATTCACATCTACAGTTTTTTGAAACGCAGCCAGGTCAGTATCAAGAATATGGCCAAAATAAGGATTGGCAGCCGCATTGTTTATCAGAATATCCAACTGGCCATGGGCGGCCTGAATATTGTCAAACAGGGCATCAATTTGCTGCATGTCGCCAACATGACAGGCCAGTGCACTGGCCTTGCCACCATTTTCCCGGATAGCCTGAGCGACGGCTTCGCAGGCTTCAAGTTTTCGGCTGGAAACAATTACGTGGGCCCCATACTGCGCTAACAAATGTGCTATCGATTCCCCGATGCCCCGGCTTGCGCCAGTCACCAGGGCCACCTTGCCGGTCAGGTTAAACAAATCCTTCATCTACACATTCCTTATCCATGCTCTACTTGCATGACCAGTTTGCCGAAGTTTTCCCCTTTAAACAGCATCATCAACGTATCAGGGAATGTTTCTAAGCCCGCTACCACATGTTCTTTAGCTTTGAGTTTACCCTGGGCTATCCAGCCGGCCATTTCCTGTGCGGCTTCGCCGTAATGCGGGGCATTATCAAAGACCACTATCCCCTCCATACGGGCCCGATTTACCAATAATGACAGATAGTTTGAAGGCCCCTTTACCGCGGTAGTATTATTGTATTGGCTAATTGCCCCACAAATAACGATACGTGCATGTAAATTAATAGCCGTAAGTACTGCATCGAGAATCTCGCCACCCACGTTATCAAAGTATACATCTACGCCCTGCGGGCAAGCGCTGCGTAAAGCTTTCTTAACGTCTTCGTTTTTATAGTCAATCACCGCATCAAAACCCAGCTGTTCGGTGAGATATTTACACTTTTCCTGGCCGCCGGCGATACCGACTACCCGACAGCCTTTAATTTTAGCTACCTGACCTACGACACTGCCTACCGCTCCGGCAGCCCCGGATACCACTACGGTTTCACCTGCTTTCGGTAAACCGGTTTTTAGCAAGCCAAAATAGGCGGTCATACCTGGCATGCCTAATACACCCAGATACCGTTCAAGTGGTGCCAGCGATGGGTCTACTTTATGGATGCCCTTAGTAGAACATACAGCATAACTCTGTACGCCAAAGTTACCGTATACTTTGTCGCCCGCAGAAAAGTTATCATCATTGGATTTAATGACTTCACCTACAGCACCTGCACGCATGACCTCACCTATCTGCACCGGCTCAATATAGGATTTACTATCGTTCATCCAGCCGCGCATAGCAGGGTCTAAAGAGATATATTCAACCTTAACCTGTACTTCTCCAGCGCCGGGTTCGGCCAATTCAGTTTCAGTATATTGCCAGTTATCACGGGTGGGTTCACCTTGCGGGCGGGCGGCCAATAACCATTGCTTATTTTTCATCATCTCTCCGTATCATTACCCTGGATTATACCAGTAAGCTGAAATGTTAATTGATTGTGACACAGGTCGGACCTTCTAATTACTGTCAAAAATGACACAATTATGGTTAATTAGGACATACATTTATGTTCGTTATACATCTTTATGGAATTAACTAATGATGCCGGATAAGCGACCTGCCAAAGTGATGGTATACGGTTTTGATAATGCGCTCTCCAGTGCCATTACCGGAGTGGTAGATTTGTTTGCCCAAGCTGGGGTGACCTGGCAGGCGATACATGGCGAAACTCGTCGCCCGGTGTTCTCGGTAGAGTTAGTATCTGCACGCGGCACTGACATTCGCTGCGCCAATGGCCTGACGCTTAAAACTGATGGCGCTCTGGACCCTGCTATCCGTCCCGATGTGTTATTGATCCCCTCTATTGGTAGCCAACTTGAGGAGGTACTAACCAGTGAACAACGTTTATATCCCATATTACGCCAGTATCATCAGCAACAAGTGGATATCGCCGCTAACTGCACCGGCGTATTCTTACTCGCCCAGGCCGGCATCCTGGAAGGACGTCAGGCAACGACGCACTGGGGATTTGCGAACGCATTTGCCGCGGCTTATCCGACGGTTAATTTACATAGCGAGAAATTGCATACCATGGATGAAAATCTATTCTGTGCGGGAGGCGGTATGGCCTGGTTTGACTTAGCATTGGTACTTATTGAACGTTATGCCGGTACTCAGGTGGCGCGGCAGACAGCAAAAGCCCACGTCTTGGATTTGCCGCGTTTTAACCAGACCTTATACGCGGGTAGTCGTCGTCAACAGCATCACCAGGATGAGCTGATTAAAACCGTGCAGTCTTACCTTGCTGATCACTTGCGTCAACCGGTTGCCCTGCCCCAGCTAGCGGCGCAGTTCAACCTTACAACCCGTACGCTGATCCGACGGTTTAAGGCTGCTACTGGCCAAACCCCGGTGCAGTATATTCAGCAAATCCGGATTGATCATGCCCGTAAGTTACTTGAAACCCAGCGCTGGACCATTGAGCGCATTCTTAGCGAAATCGGTTATGAAGATGCCAGCTCCTTCTCTCGCCTGTTCAAGCGGCAAACCGGTTGCTCTCCGTCCCAATATCGGTCAAAATTCGCGCCGGGAGACTTACTGTAATAAAAACGTCATATAAAAAAATTGTAAATGAAGTAAACTGAGCAACCGCAAGCAGCGCCTCAGTAGACTGCTCATACATAATGACTAAAAACCTTTACCTTCACACTTGGTGGACACATGAAAACACATCGCATCGCCTTGCTTACGCTGGCTATCAGTACTGCGCTAAGCGCGCCCCTGATGGCTCAGGAAACACAAAAAAAATCAAAAGAACCGGGCCTTGAGCAAATTACCGTTACCGCACAAAAACGTACCCAGTCGATTCAGGAAGTACCGCTTTCCATTGCTACGTTAAGCGGCGAAAAGCTTGATAGCCTGTTCGCCGGCGGCGAAGATATTCTGGCCCTGGCTGTACGCGTACCTGGGCTTTACGCTGAATCATCTAACGGCCGCGTTGCGCCACGTTTTTATATTCGCGGGCTGGGTAATACCGACTTCGATTTGGCGGCATCACAACCGGTATCGATTGTAATGGACGACGTGGTGATGGAAAACGTCGTACTGAAAAGCTTCCCGTTGTTCGATATCCAGCGGGTTGAAGTACTACGTGGGCCTCAAGGCACACTATTTGGCCGTAATACCACAGCGGGTATTGTAAAGTTTGATACGGTTAAACCGGGCCAGGACTTTGAAGGTTACGGTAAAGCAGTTTATGGCAGCTACAACACGATTAACTTTGAAGGTGCTGTAGGTGGCGGTCTGACCGATGATTTATCCGGCCGGATTTCGGTATTATCGCAGACGCGCGATGACTACATCGATAACGCCTACACGGGCGAAGATGATGCTATCGGCGGGTTTGATGAAAAAGCCTGGCGTGCCCAGTTGCTGTATCAACCAAACGATCGCTTTTCAGCCTTGCTTAATGTGCATGGGCGGGAACTGGAAGGTACGGCATCTATCTTTCGGGCTAATGTGTTCGATAAAGGCAGCAACGATCTAAACCAGAATTATGACCGTGAAACGGTTTATTATGATGGTGATTTGGAAGGAAACGGCCCGGACAATAACCCCCAAGAATACGATGGTTTTGGCTCATCGCTAAAACTGACGTACGCCTTTGATGCGGTTGAGCTCACCTCTATCTCTGCGATAGAAACCGCTGAAGGCTTTAGTTTAGGTGATGTTGATGGCGGTTGGTTTGTCGCAGACGAGTCTGGCAACCGATTAGATTCAGGCCCGGGTTTTATCGGTTTTTCAGCGGTAACCAAAGATCAGATGGACGATCTTGAACAGTTTACCCAGGAAATCCGATTTGCCAGCAACACCACGGATCCACTTAGTTGGCAGGCCGGAGCATTCTTTTTTGATTCTTCGTTCAATGTAACCAGTTTCGACGGTTATTATGGTGCCACCACTGTGTTTCACGAAAACACAACGTGGGCAGTCTTTGGCCAAACCTCTTACCAGGTGAATAAAAAGCTTAACGTGACGGGTGGTATTCGTTACACCTATGACGATAAATCTTTACGCGTAGGCGACCAGAATGTAGATGGCTTTGCACTGGTTACCGGCGATGCCACGATCACCGACTATGCCCCGGTAGATGTGGACGATGGACAGGTAAGCTTTGAGTTAAGCGCTAACTATCGCCTGACTGAAGATATCTCAGCATTTGCTCGCTATGCCAATGGCTTTCGGGCGCAAACCATCCAGGGCCGGGATGTTGCCTTTGAAGGCTCGCCTTCTGTTGCTGAAGCCGAAACCATCAATTCCTTTGAAGTGGGGGTTAAATCTGACCTGTTAGATAAAACACTACGCCTGAATGCAGCCGCATTTTACTATACGGTAGACGACATGCAGCTATCTGCCATTGGTGGCGGGAATAACTTCACTGCGCTGGTGAATGCCGATCAGGGTGAAGCGTATGGTTTTGAGGTAGACGCCCAGTGGCTTGCCACCGAAGCACTTACCCTTACTGCGGGTTACAGCTATAACCATACTGAGATAAAAGACGATGAGTTAACCGTTCAACCGTGTGGCGCTAACCCCGACTTTGCGTTTGCAGGCAACTGTACAGTTAACAATCCGCGTCCTGATGGCTACGCCGCTTATATTGATGGAAACCCGTTTCCTCAGGCTCCGGAATCCATCTTTAATTTTACCGCCCGTTACGCTATACCCATGGGTAGCGACGGTGAAATTTTTGCATTCACCGACTGGGCGTTCCAGGGTGAAACCAATCTGTTCCTATACGATGCGGTTGAATTTACCACCGATGACAATGTTGAAGGTGGCTTGCGCATAGGTTACGAAAACTTTACCCACGGTTATACGGTGGCGCTGTTTGGTCGTAATATCACCGATGAAGACAACGTCAAAGGTGCTATCGATTTCAATAACCTGACCGGCATAGTGAACGAACCTCGTATTTGGGGAGCTGAACTTAAAGTGTCTTTTTATTAATTACGTAACGTACTGTAGGGTTTAAATTATTTGGTTCAGGCTCTGCGGTAAATGTGCAACTACAAGCCAGGCGCACCCTACTTGCGGTTTACCTCAGATACTCCACGGTAAATCGCTAGTACGGCGTCCCGGTAATCCCACTCCCTTCAGGTAGTGGGATTTTTTATACTCAAAGCCACCCCAAAAAGCATTTACCCTCTTCGATTATCGTAAAAAACCAACCGAGGTTAGATAAGCAACCATAATATTAATGCCCCCCTTGTTTGCTACCACTGCACGCGATGACTGCCTTTAAGCCGGTGTAGCTAATGCTTGATGTACTATGGCATATGGCGGTGCTTTGCACGTCTGCAATAATTAACCGC
The DNA here is from genome assembly GCF_003429285.1 of Salinimonas sediminis. Lineage (NCBI taxonomy): Bacteria > Pseudomonadati > Pseudomonadota > Gammaproteobacteria > Alteromonadales > Alteromonadaceae > Salinimonas > Salinimonas sediminis. The sequence goes on along the minus strand of NZ_CP031769.1, from coordinate 1,869,089 downwards.
CGGGGTAAGGTGGGTTAGGAATAGTTAAGTCGCGCGCATCCTAGGGATTATTCGGCCCGGGTCTTATTTTGAATAAATGCTTTTTATGCCAAAGGCTTTTACCTATACCCGTGTTCTGCTTTGCCCACTAAAGCGGTGGCTTAATTTTCTCACGATTAATGCAGGTACAAAAGAACGCCCCATAGCCTATTGTACAAATGGTGAAGCATCTTTTTAAAAGTACTAGGGTTATCGCAACTGTTACGCGGCGTTAGCACGCTGCAGATAGCTACTCATCACCCGCCGACCTATTATTCTGGCCGCATTTTGGTACTTGTGGTCTTTTACATACCAAACTTGTTCAAGTAGCTGGCCTTCATCGGTAACCAAATAACTTGCCAGTCGCTGCGCGCGATACGGTAAATAAAATTGGTGTAAAAATACCTGGCATGCGGTTGGTACCCGTTGTAGTGCTTGCTGCATACAATAAGGTAGCCCAAGACCTGCACCGTAGGCGTTTTGGCTATTTAGTATGGTGACCCGCTGAAAATCCGAAATAGAGGGCTGTGGCTGAATGCCATAGCGCACAATAAGGTTATCTACCGCTTTAATACCTGTACTCATTACTTACCCCACCAAACACTGTATATATAAACAGTATAATGACGGATGCGTATAATTCAACCGTTTTGTATTAATTATGTACAAAGCGGGTTGCCAGTATCCGCGATTCAAATAGCAAAAGACGCCCAGCTTCAGCCGCTGGCAGGGGCCGGCTGATATCGGGAGGTTATAATCGAGGGAATATAGGTTATACGCAGGCTTCAACCACTAAACCGCCATCTCTTTTCATCGGTAACAGCGATTTAAGGTAAATAAACGGGGGGGGGGCGGTTTAACTTAAATATTATCTTCTAGGTCACTCACAAAAGCGCAGAGCAACACCTTTTTTTAATTAATAATGCGGTATACCTCGAGGGGCCATTTTTTCAAGGCAGATAGTTAATCACCATAATGCCGAGCGCTGATAAACGGCTCAATGTGGCTTTAAATGACCGCTGGCTGACTATCCACTCAGCCAGCGGTAGCGCTTATTGACTGCTGCTGGTTATCGGCAAATCCGTGGGCCGAGGCTTGGGTCGTTTTCTGAATAACCCCCGGATATCGTCCAAAATAAGATATAACGAGGGCACCAGTAATAACGTGATCACAGTAGCAAACAGTATCCCGAAGGCCAGCGATATAGCCATCGGAATCACAATTTGCGCTTGTAGTGAACGCTCAAACACAATCGGCATCAAGCCCATAAAGGTCGTTAACGAGGTAAGAATAATCGGCCTGAAGCGCTGGGTTCCTGCGCTTATTGCAGCATCAATTAACCGGTGTCCTTCTGCGCGGGCTCGGTTAACAAAATCCACCATAATCAGGCTGTCGTTCACTACCACTCCCGACAGGGCAATGATTCCACACAACGACAGTGAACTGACCGCCATTCCCAGTACCAGATGCCCAACAATTGCGCCTACCACGCCAAATGGAATAACCGCCATAATAATGAATGGCTGGGAATAAGAACGCAGCGGCACGGCCAATAATGCATAGATAGCAAACAACGCAAACATCAGGCCTTGAAACATACTGAATATCGCTTCTTGCTCTTCTTTTGAATTGCCTTGTAACTGAAAATTTACCGCCGGATAACGAGCCATAATATCTGGGACTACGTTCATCACTACATCGCGGGTAACCTCACCGGGATCTAGCAAGGCTTTGTCAACTTTTGCGCCTACCGTAATGGAACGGCTACCATCTACCCGAATGATCGAAGAAAAACCTTCACCCAAGCTTATTTTACCCACTTCTTCGAAGGGGATATCATCCCCATTAGGGGCCCTTATCCGCATATTTTCCAGATACTCAATAGAATTTCTGGCTTCTTCAGGGTATCTCACCATAACTTTGACTTCTTCGTCGTCGCGCTGCAAACGCTGGACTTCCGCCCCATAGAAACCGTACCGCACTTGTTGGCCAAGTTGCTGCAAACTGACGCCCAAGGCATCAGCCTGGGGGGTCAGCGACAACTGAATTTCATCGCTACCGCCAGCGAAGGAGTCATTCACGTCACTTAACCCTTCATAGTCGTTCAGTTTGTCTTTCAGTGCCTGTGCGGCGGCTTGTAATGCATCAATATCAGCAGAGGTAAATTCAAAGCTTAAATCCGGTCCGCCGAAGCCGTCTCCAGAGCCGATATTTAAGGTTTTTACGCCTGGTATTTCAGGCATCTGCTCGCGCCAGCGCTGATGTATCTCATAGTCTGGCAGCTCACGTGTCTCCCCTTTGCTGAGCTCTACAAATACCTCTCCGCCAAGGTTGCCATTATCAAATGCAATGGCATGCTTTACCACGCCAGAGCCGGTTTCCTCGGTTATGTTGTTATCCATGCGCTTCATGGCACTCAGCATTTCTTGTAACGCTTTGTCCCGCTGAGCCAAAGACGAGCCTGGTTGTAATTCAAAGCTGGCAGACATGAAATCACTAGGAATATCCGGGAAAAACACAAACCTCACTATACCGCCGGCAAATAAGCCAATGGTTAATATCAGCATCGCCACGAACGTGGCTAACGTGGTGTAGCGGTTACGCACTGCTTTGGCCAAAAATGGCGCATAACGTTGGGTTACAAACCGTTTGAGACCTTCACTGAAGATATTGCGAAACCGTTGAAAACGATTTTGTTTGGTTGGGTCTGGTTTTTTAAGCTTCATGTGCACCAAATGGGCGGGCAAAATGAGCTTTGATTCAATTAAAGAAAAAATCAGACAGATAATTACCACCCATCCAATAGATTTCCAGATCACCCCGAACGGGCCTGATACCATTAACATCGGGGTAAACGCCGCAATCGTCGTTAACACACCAAAGGTGGCTGGCATAGCGACTTTCTGAACCCCCGCAATAACATTATCGGTACTATGGCCTTTGGTGTCGATTTCGGTGTAAGCCGATTCTCCCATAATAATGGCATCATCCACCACGATGCCCAGCACCAGGATAAATGCAAATAAGCTCAGCAGGTTAATCGATACGCCAATAAACTCCATTGGCATAGCCAGGATCGCCCCTAAGAAACACACCGGCAGTCCCCAGATAACCCAAAATGCCAACTTCACCCGTAAAAACAAAGACAGCACAATAAACACCAGTAAAGCCCCCACGCCCATGTTTTCCAACATCATATTGAGGCGATCCTTGAGGTAAAACGAGACATCGCCCCAGGTATCTGCTTTTAAGTGATCTGGAAAATCTGCGGCGTGTTGTTCTATGTAATTATTGACCTGGGTGGAAATATCCAGTGCACTTTGATCGCCTACCGCCCGCACCCGCATACTTACCGCAGGCTTGCCATCAAAATACGCGAATCGGTTATCTTCTACGAAGCCATCGTTTATGGTGGCAACATCCCCTAACCGCACACGCGTGCCGTCGCTACTGGTAAGTAGCGTAAGTTGGGCGAAGTCCCAACCAGTGTAAGCCTGGCCTTTGGTGCGCAGCAAAATGTCGCCATTTTGGGTACGAATAGAGCCGCCAGGTAAGTCCACGCTTGATTGCCTGACCATATTCACAACTTCAGAAAATGTCAGGTTATACTTTTGTAGGTCGGCTTCAGATAATTCTATTGAGACCTCATAGTCGCGGGCTCCGACCACCGTTACACTGGTTATGCCATCGAGATTAGCAATATCATCGCGGATGCCTTTGGCAAACTCTTTAAGTTCACGTTCCGATGCATCGCCATAAACCGACACCCAGATAACATCAGACTGAATTTTTTCGCGGTAAATAACAGGTTTTTCGGTATTCCCCGGGAAGCTGGGTATCGCATCAACCTGTACTTTTACTTCGTCCAGTACTTCCTGAACATCATAGTTTTCCTCAACCTCAATACTTACCGTGCCCATGCCTTCCTGCGCGGTTGAGGTAATTTTTTTAATTCCTTCGAGGTTTTCAATTGCCTCTTCAATTTTAAGTAATACGCCTTCTTCCACTTCCTGTGGGGCCGCCCCCAGGTACGGTACCCGTACGCTGATGACATTAATTTCAATAGACGGAAATATCTGCTTTTGAATGGTAAACGCGCTTACTATGCCGCCCACCAGCAAAATCCACATCAATAGATTAGAAGCCACGTTGTTTCTGGCAAACCACGCAATAAGGCCTTTCTGCGTATCTATTTTATTCATCAGCTTATTCCCCTACCTCAAGGTTGTCAGCCTTGCTCGGAACATCCTGGGTCGCCGGCTTGGTGTTCGCAGGGGCGTCGGCGTCTTCATCTGGTAAGCGAACTTTCATTCCATTGTAAGGGTTGGGTACGGCGCTCAGCACGACTTTGTCACCCTCTTTAACCCCAGCGCTGATATAAACCTGCTCAGCATTAGTGCGGGCTACTTCTACCGGGGTGATTTTTATTTCGTTATCCGGAGTAACCGTTAAGATGGTTTGATCAAGTCGCAGCACACTGCGCGGTAACACAAATAACGAGCGTTGTTCGCCAGCTGATATAGTGGCTTCAACAAACTGCCCAAACCGCAGGGGGGGCTGATTTTGGTTGCTTTCGCGGCGATACGGATCGGCTAGTCTAGCCACCAGGTAACTTACTCTGCTGGCAGCATCCAGTACCCCTTCACTGCGTACCAGGCTAGCTTGCCACTGGCGAACACTGCCGTTCACCCGGGCCTGCAAGGTCACATTGTTCTGCTGCCCTATACCTTGCGCCAGGTCGATAAATGCCATATCGCTGTCAGCAACGGGTAATCGTATTTCAGCAACGTCAGTGCTGTAGACTGTGGCCACCGGGCTACCTATACTGATAAACTGGCCAATATCCACATTACGCTGCACGACCAGACCATTGTACGGCGCCCGAATCTGAGTGCGGTTTAAGTTACGGTTGGCACGCTCCAATTTGGCTTTGGCAGCCTTAACATTGGCTTGCTCGCGGGCCAGTTGAGGCTTGCGTAACCCTAATTCAGGGGGCACCACCGAGTTTACTGAGCGCCACTCCGTTTTGGCGACTTCCGCTCTTGCCAGCTCTTCTGTCAATGCTGCTTGGGCCTGGGCTAGTTCAGCTTCAGCCAGGCTCAACTCTGTTTCATAATCTTGTTGTTCTAACGTCAGTAGCACGTCGCCCTTATTAAACATGCCGCCCGCCACAAAGGCATCGGCCATACTGACTACTTTGCCGCTAACCTGGGCGCTTAATTCAGTACTGTGGCTGGGTAATACGTTACCCTGGGAGGTAACGTTAAAGGTTACGGTCTGCCGGCTGACCGGCGCGGCATCAACCAAAAAGGCTTTAACTTCGGTCGGCTGCTTTTCTGGGGGTTGCTTACTTTTAACCAGTACGACAGTAAATACAATCGCGATAAGCACAATAATTAACGGTATACCCGCTTTAGCCAAGGCGGTGTTTTTCATCCTTTTCCCTTTGAGAATAATCTCTGCAATAACCTAACTATCAAGAAGTTACCGTTAGCAGATGGTCTATTTATAGTCTTATAATTGCAGTGTAACGCGTCTTATCAAGAAGTGCTTGTGTAAAACTGTTAATAAATATGTGTTGGCCCGCGTACCCGTCCAGTCCCTGGGTAAGCGCCCTCACTTTCTTGCTGAAAATTTACCCAGGATGCTTGATATGGTTAGTTTTTAAACGTAATTTAGTGAAGTAGCCATTACCTAAAACGAGAGCAACCATGAGCCTGAAAAAGCAGTTTCTTAAATCTAAACCTGTCTGCAAGGTTACCTTTCGACTTAAAGCAAAGGAAGCAGGAGATGCCACTTCGGCGATTCTGGTAGGAGACTTTAATCAATGGAATGAAAACGTAGAACCAATGAAAAGATTAAAGAACGGTGATTTTACGCAAACCGTGGAGCTTTCCACCAACAATGATTACGCCTTCAGATATATTTTAGACAATGGTAGCTGGGAGAACGATTGGGAAGCCGACAGCTATCGGCGTTCACCTATCAGTAACGAAGATAACTCGGTGGTAAGTGTGTAACGCCAAATGTGCGGTGTTGCAAAACAGATAGATAATGCGGGTATGATCGTTCCCCCACTGGCAAGCTACATTCAATATCCGGGAACCCTGGCAGCACTTACGCCGCCAGGGTACCAAAAGCCGCAGCTATAGTGACTTTTCCAGTTCAGGTAGAATCTCAAATAAATCGCCTACAAGGCCATAATCAGCGACCTGGAAAATAGGCGCTTCTTCATCTTTGTTGATGGCCACGATGACCTTAGAGTCTTTCATGCCAGCCAGGTGCTGTATAGCGCCAGAAATCCCGACCGCGATGTAAAGTTGCGGAGCAACAATTTTACCGGTCTGGCCGACCTGCATGTCATTTGGAACAAAGCCAGCATCCACAGCAGCCCGCGAGGCACCGATTGCTGCACCAAGCTTATCTGCAATACCTTCCAGCAGGGCAAAGTTTTCGCCGTTCTGCATGCCTCGGCCACCAGAGATAATAACCTCGGCAGCGCCCAGTTCCGGTCGTGCTGACTCGGTAAGCTCTTCTGCTACAAACTGTGCACCTTTCGCCGCGCCCCCAAGGGCCAATGTTGCCACCGCCGCATCGCCTGACTCAGGCGATGCGTCAAACGCCGAAGCGCGTACTGTCATGACTTTGATGGTGTCTTGCGACTGTACTGTTGCAATGGCATTACCGGCATAGATAGGGCGTACAAAGGTGTCGGCAGAAATAATATCAATAACGTCGGATAACTGTGCTACGTCCAATAATGCCGCAACCCGGGGCATAAAGTTCTTTCCGGTAGTTGAAGCACTTGCCATAAGGTGGCTGTAGTCTTTGCCCATCTCTACCAAAAGATCAGCTGTATTTTCAGCAAGCTGATGGGAAAAGTGTTCGTTGTCTACCAGCAAAACTTTCGCTACACCAGCAATTTTTGCTGCGGCTTGCGCCAGGGCCTCACAGCCGCTACCTGCAACCAGTACATGAATATCACCGCCAATTTTAGAAGCGGCATTAACCAGCTTCGCGGTTTCTGATTTTAACTGATGGTTGTCATGTTCGGCATAAACTAAAACACTCATGAAATCACCTTCGCTTCGTTTTTAAGCTTGTCGACTAACTCTGCAACACTGGCAACTTTCACCCCACCCGCTCGTTGCGCCGGCGCGGTGACTTTTAACACGGTAACCTTGGAGGTTAAATCGACGCCAAAGTCCGCTGCAGGGATTACTTCCAGCGGCTTACGTTTTGCTTTCATAATATTGGGTAACGATGCATAGCGCGGTTCGTTCAGGCGCAGGTCGGTGGTCACCACGGCGGGCAGGTCGAGCGCGACCGTCTGCAATCCGCCATCAACTTCCCGGGTAACCTTAACGCTGTTCTCACTGACTTCTACCTTTGAGGCGAACGTTCCTTGTGGCATACCGGTAAGTGCAGCAAGCATTTGACCGGTCTGGTTATTATCTGAATCGATACTTTGCTTACCCAGAATAACCAGGCCTGGAGATTCTTTTTCTACCAGCTTGGCGAGTAATTTCGCAATTTGCAGGGATTCAAGCTTTTCTTCTGTATCAATCTGAATACCGCGGTCAGCACCCAGCGCCAGCGCGGTTCTGATCTGCTCCTGACAGCTTTTGTCACCTACCGAAACCACTACGACTTCTTCAGCTATACCCTGTTCTTTTAAACGCACGGCCTCTTCCACCGCGATTTCACAAAAAGGGTTAATAGCCATTTTGGCGTTGGTTAAATCAACCCCTGAATTATCGGCCTTTACCCGCACTTTTACGTTGTAGTCAATGGCACGTTTGACCGGTACAAGTATTTTCATTGGTTACCTCAAGATGTGAGTTTTGCCGGTGTCTTAGCACCTCGTTCCAAATCATCAGCGAAACATTCGCTCGCTTCGTCTCGACTTATTACGCTTTATTAACGTAAATAGACGAAGAATAGTTACAACCTTTACGTTAACGTAAACTTATTTGCAATCTACTTCCTGTTGACGTAAACGTCAACCTGGATTACCTTTCGAAGCAGCATTTAATTTACAAGTTTTTGACACTTCGCATTATTTGTTTCACCTATAGTGCACTATAACGATAATTTTTAAGGAGCCTGTATGGAACGTGAATCAATGGACTTTGATGTTGTCATAGTTGGCGCTGGACCCAGTGGACTGTCGGCTGCTATCCGACTTATGCAACTGGCTAACGAAGCTGACCAGGAGCTCATGGTATGCGTGGTAGAAAAAGGCTCAGAAGTGGGCGCCCATATTTTATCCGGCGCCGTATTCGAGCCACGCGCACTTGCTGAGTTGTTCCCTGATTACAGCTCTCGGGGAGCGCCCCTTAATACGCCGGTAACAGAAGATGAAATATACCTGCTAAACAACGCTACTTCTGCGCGTAAACTCCCCGGTTGGATGACGCCCAAAACTATGCATAACGAGGGTAACTATATTGTCTCTATGGGTAATATGTGCCGCTGGTTGGCCGAGCAGGCAGAACAGCTCGGGGTCGAAATATTTCCGGGTTTCCCCGCCGCCCAGGTCATTTATAATGAAGATGGTAGTGTCGGCGGTGTAATTACCGGCGATATGGGCGTCAGCCACACGGGCGAGCAAAAAGATGGCTTTATGCCGGGTATGGAATTACGCGCAAAATATACGTTATTTGCAGAAGGCTCACGTGGTCACTTAGGGAAAGAGCTCATTGCTAAATTCAATCTGGATAGCGATGTAAGTGAACAACATTACGCTATCGGCTTTAAAGAAATTTGGGATATCGACCCGGCGTTACATAAACCGGGGCTGGTAATCCATTCGGCTGGTTGGCCACTCAATGATGCCACTGGCGGGAGTTATCTGTACCACGCTGAAAATAATCAGGTACTGGTAGGCTTAATTGTAGATTTGAATTACGCAAACCCATACTTAAGTCCGTTTGATGAGTTTCAACGTCTGAAACACCATCCTGTATTCAGTCAATATTTAACCAATGGCAAACGCGTTTCCTATGGAGCCAGAGCGATTACTAAAGGCGGCTTTAATTCGTTACCGAAAATGGCATTTGCCGGGGGCTTATTAATTGGTTGCGATGCTGGCACGTTAAACTTTGCGAAAATAAAAGGCAATCATACAGCAATGAAATCCGGCATGATTGCTGCTGAAACCGTTTTCTCAGAACTGGCAAAAGAAACGCCGGAAAAAACACCGGAAGCGTTTGCTGAAAATTTAAAATCGTCATGGCTTTATGAAGAACTCTACAGTTCGCGAAACTTTGGTCCGGCTATTCATAAATACGGCAATTTCTGGGGTGGTGCCTACAATACGGTAGAACAAAACTATTTTGGTGGCAGTATGTTTGGCCGAACGCTTATGGATAACTCGCAGGATCATGCGCAGATGGTCACTATAGATAAAGCCAGCAAAATAGATTATCCAAAGCCGGACGCGAAACTCAGCTTTGATAAACTATCTTCTGTGTATTTATCGAATACCAACCATGAAGAAGACCAGCCCTGCCATTTACAACTTAAAGACCCGTCTATCCCTATTCAGGTGAATTTGCCCAACTACGCCGAACCTGCTCAACGGTACTGTCCGGCGGGGGTTTACGAGATAGTTGAAGAGGCCGGACAGAAGCATTTTCAAATTAATTCGCAAAATTGCATTCATTGTAAAACTTGCGATATTAAAGATCCCTCACAAAATATACGCTGGGTCACACCAGAAGGTACTGGCGGGCCAAATTACCCAAATATGTGAATTTGATCTTTCTTTTTCGTTTTTAATTAATAAAGCAGCGTATCGCTGCTTTTTTTTTTGAAAGAAATTAACTATGATGTGTTCAGTGCTGGTAATAAATAAACGTAAGGTTAATAAATGAGCGAATTTTTAGAAATTTTAACCCATGGAAGACGTTTACAGGGAGCAGTAAAAGAGTTGTCGCTTGCTGAACTGGAAGCGGTTCAGGAAAAACTTGGCAACATTATTGAGAAGCGTCGTGAAAAAGCGGCGGAAGATCAAGAAAAAGAACAGGAAAAATTGGCTAAGATTGCTGAAATCCAACAGCAATTACAAGCCGCTGGTCTTGATGTAAGTGATTTAGAAGTTGCGCCTGCACAAAAAGCGCAGCCTCGTAAAACAGGTAAGAAAAGACCCGTTAAGTTTATCCTGACAGATAAAACCGGCCAGGAACATAAATGGACCGGTATTGGCAGAATGCCTAAAGTATTTAAAGAAGCCATTGATAGTGGCAAAAAGTTAGAAGACTACTCTATTTAGTAGTTTCTTTTATCTGTATTGCAGCCTTTAAGTATAAAGGCTGAATTAAAGCCGGATGTTAAAAACTTGTGTTTTTAAGCCGGCTTTTTTGTTGCTGGCGTTTTTTGACAAACTTTGAGCAAAAGCAACGTTGGTTTAAAATAATGCTATCCCCATAGTTATTTATTCAGCGTAGCATTTCACGCTTAAGCTGTTGAAAGCGAATTTTGTTAGCGCTATATAGCTGTCCATCTAAAGCGCTATTATCACCTTTTTGCTTTTTTCAATACACTTATTCAGCGCCAATTATTAATGGTAAGAACATCGTTATGAGTACAGGTTTATATTACGAAACAGCAGAAGCCACGCCCGCTGCGCCATGGTTGATATTAATTCATGGTTTGTTCGGCAACCTTGACAATTTAGCAGTAATCAAGCGGCATTTTAGCCAGCAATACAATGTACTGAGTATTGACCTACCCGACCATGGAAAGTCTGACTGGGCACAACCGTTTTCCTTATCGCATACGGTAGAAGAAGTTAATCAGGTGCTATTGCACGTTGGTGCCCGCGAATACCACCTATTGGGCCATTCGCTAGGTGGCAAAGCAGCCATGTTTTATGCTTTACATTATCCTGAGCACGTGGCCAGTTTAATTGTGGCTGACATTGCACCGGTATCTTATCCCGCCCGACATAACGAGATTATTGCAGGGCTGAAAGCGGTAGACCTGGAACAAATAACACAGCGCAAGCAAGCAGATAGTCAATTAGCTGAGTATGTTGATAATCCTGGTGTAAGGCAGTTTTTACTAAAAAGTCTGTATCAGAATGCGCAACAACAATGGCAATGGCGCTTCAATATTGAAGGGCTCAGTGAGGCCTATGACAATATTCGTGGATGGCCAGATAGCACCTTGCAATTCAATAAACCTACCCTATTTATCAAGGGTAGTGAGTCAGATTATATCCAAAGTGAATATAAGGCAGCTATTGCTAAACATTTTCCCCTCGCCAAGGCCCACATCATAGAAGGTACAGGGCATTGGCTGCACGCTGAGAAGCCAGCGGCGTTTAACAGTGTTGTAGAAGGCTTTTTACGCCGACAGGACTAAATAACGCGGTATTTTTTAAACGGTATTCTGTGCCTCGGCCGTATAGAATATGATATAGTCACGCCAAGTTAGGATGGGGTATATGCCCGCTAACAGTTACGAGTTATTTGAATCTGTTTCGATTTACGTTGGCCTGGGAGGCTTGTTTATCTTAATGGGTTTGGCAGTACATGACGTACTTAAGAAAAACGATGTTCCCCTGATTGGGAAAGTAGTGGTTTACGGAGTATTGGGTGCAGGTGCCCTCGGCTTTTTAGCAAAAGGGCTGATTGAAGTATTCTGGTTAGGTACGGGCTTGTAAGCAAAACAGTTAAACAATAGAGGTTGAATATGGCAACTGTTGGCCTATTTTTCGGCAGCGACACCGGCAATACAGAACATGTCGCGAAAATGATTCAAAAAGAACTGGGTAAACATCTTATCGATGTATTTGATATTGCGAAAAGCAGCAAAGAAGCCATTGCGGAATATGACTTGCTGATTTTTGGTATCCCGACCTGGTATTACGGTGAGGCACAGTGTGACTGGGATGATTTTTTCCCAGAACTTGAGGCATTGGAGTTCAACGATAAGCTCGTGGCTATTTTTGGCTGTGGTGATCAGGAAGATTATGCCGAATACTTCCTTGATGCCATGGGCATGATACGTGATATCGTTGAGCCAAAAGGCGCAATTCTGGTGGGTCAATGGCCTACCGCCAGCTATGAGTTTGAAGCATCTAAAGGAATGGCGGACGATGATCACTTTGTAGGTTTGGGGATTGATGAAGACCGTCAGCCTGAACTGACTGAAGAGCGTGTAAAAGCCTGGTGTAAACAGTTATATGATGAGCTGTGTCTGGCTGAACTAGCCTAAGTTGGCCAGTGGGGTTATTTGCACTGCGCACATACTGAAAAAAGCTGCCAAAATGGCAGCTTTTTTTATTTATACCACAAGGCGTTGGTTGCGGTTAAAGGGTGAAGCGTTCTACGGCTGCCCGCAGGCTATCCATTCGCGCATCCAGCTGCATAACCGAATCATTGGCTTTATGTGTGCTTTGGGCGCTGGAATCAGCCAATGTCACTATCACATCCAGGCTACGGGCGACATCCGCCAGTAAGGTATCCTGTTGCTGGGTATCGGTCACGATTTGCCGGTTTATCTGGCTCAATTGAGTAATAATATCCGCTATTTGAGCGACCTGCTGTTTGACTTGTTCAATAATTTGTACCCCGACTTGGGCCTGCTCGCGTCCGGCACTTATGGCATTTACAGCGCCGGCAGCATCCTGTTGCAGGCTATCGATCATTCCTTCGATTTCAGCAGTAGAATTTTGCGTACGAGTCGCAAGCGTTCTGACTTCATCAGCGACTACCGCAAATCCCCGTCCCTGGTCTCCCGCCCTCGCCGCTTCTATCGCCGCGTTCAGTGCCAGCAAGTTGGTTTGCTCTGCAATGGTTTTTATCACATCAAGAATACTACCGATGCTGCGACTATTGTCATCTAACCGGGCGATAGCCAGTGCTGACTGTTCAGCCTGCCGGGCTTGTTCGTTACTTTGCTGGCGGCTTTGTTCAACCAGCCGGGTAATGCTTTGACTTTGTTCGGTGATGGTTTCCAAAGCGGCACTGGATTGTTGAATTTGAGCCAGGTTACTGTGGCTGGTGCGCTGTACGTTCTGGGTATTCGATGAAGTGCGGGTCACTTGCTCACGCTGCTTATCCACATCTTTCAGGCTTCGCTCACCCATTGCCACACTGTCTTTGGATATGGTGACCAGCTGCGTTTCCTGCGTATGGATATTTCCAATCAGCTCGCGCAAACTATGGATAAGTGCATTCACTTTTTTTGCTAAGTCGGCAAATTCATCGTTGCCATGGTCGGGCAGTGAAATGGTTAGATCGCCGTCAGCCACATTACCCAACCCTGCGTTTATCCTGGCCAGGGGCCGGGCTATACTGCGCGTTGCCATCGTAGCCAGTATACACGCGGCCACCAGCCCTACGGCGGATACCAGCAGCGTCTCTGTCAGGCTTTCTTGTACCGTTTCGACAATACTTTGCTGGCCATCGATAGTCGCCTGACTAACGGTTTCAAATAGTGCATTGATAGCCAGTAGCGCAGCCGCCAATGACTGGGTAGCCGCATGCCGAGATTGCTGGCTTTGCGCGACAGCATTAAGTCGCGACTGTTGCAGGGCGATGAGACCATTAGCGCCATTTACCGCTTCTTGTAGTGCCGAAAACTGTTGGTTAAACGCCTCAACCGTACCATTTGTATTAATTGTTTCGGCCAGCCGGTTCAGGTATTCAGTATCTACTTGTAGATTACTGAACTGATAATCCAGGTCTTCTATGATGGCCAGGGTGGCGTCCTTGCTAGTGGTTTTAGCCAGTTCACTAAGGGCCGTGTTCAGGGTAAGCAGTTTATTATCTATATTATTGCCAGCGCCAATAAGGGTCGCTATACCTGGTTGTTGCGAGTCCAGGTAACTCAAATCCAGCATCAATGCACTGGCTTCGTCTGCCAGTGTGATAACCTGCAAGAGCTGTGCTTGCAGGGCGGCATGATAGTCAAGCTTCGCACTGAGTGCATGATACATCTGGCCGGCGTGGTGAATAAATTGCCGTGACTGTTCGACGACGCCTTGATGGGGTACATCGACACTTCTGCGCGCCTTCGCAAGGTTGGTCAACTGGCGCTCATACGTGGTTTGCAGTGCGCTGAACTGAAGCTGGTTAGCGGCCAGGCTAGCCTTGTCTTCCTCGTGAAAACCATTGGCTACCATCGTGGATAACGCTAACGTCTGGGATTTGATATCCATCATCTGCACCTGCAGAGGCATTTTCTCCTCTACCACAGAAACGGCGGCACGACGTATTTCAGTCAGCCCGAAATAAGACAAAATACCTACCAGAAAAAGCAAACACCAGAATATTGCGAAGCCTATTATTATTTTTTTGACTACCGTTAGCCGCATTTACCACATCCTGTAAATAATACTGCGTCTTCTAACATACAAAATTGTTTAATATTTGTAAATTTATCTTTAACAATGCGTTTATGAGTTTATTTGGTTGAGATCATGGGGAAAGTTAAGGCGTCATAATAAAGTTTACTGGGCAACCACCGTATAACGATGCTCAAAAAACCTGCGAATATTTGACAAACCGTTCCTTTTACTTTCAAATCCATACAAGTTACCTATAATAACGGCTATCTTCTAACAGCCTCTGAAGTTGGTATTAATGGATCAAAATAAAGAGTTGAAAAAGGCCGGTCTAAAAGTGACTCTGCCCCGCCTGAAAATACTGCAAATTCTGCAGGAGCCGAAAAATCAGCATATCAGCGCTGAGGATGTCTATAAGATTCTGATTGATCATGGTGAAGAGATAGGCTTGGCGACGGTATATCGGGTATTAAACCAGTTTGATGATGCCGGGATCCTGAATCGCCACCATTTCGAAGGCGGCAAGTCGGTATTTGAAATTAGTCACAAAGACCATCACGATCATCTGGTATGTTTAAAGTGTGGCAAGGTAATTGAGTTTGAAGACGACATGATTGAGCGTCGTCAAATCGAGATTGCTGAAGAAAACAATATGAAGCTGACCCACCATAGCCTTTATTTGTACGGTGAATGTGCCGATGGGGAATGCGACCAGCTGGACTGATACGTTGTGTACACAGCAGCTTTGCATTAAAGCCCACCGAATTATGACTTAATCCGGTGGGCTTTTTGTTATCGGGGTGCCAGGGGGTCCGCAAGCATTAAGGTAAAACTGCCACTCAGCCGGTACACCATCCTTAATACCCCTAGCTAAACGAGTGCGCGACCGTCGCAGGCAAATAAAGACGCTCGTTAAAGCACAGTGGCATCTTATTACTTCACATAGCCTTACAGGCTAAATTTATGGCGATTAAATATGGCTATGGCGTGCGCCCATACCGGACCGGCTTTACCATTGCCTACGCGCTGATCGGCAATCGATATTACCGGCGTAATCTCTTTACTTGAACTGGTTAGCCAGACCTCGTCTGCGGCTAATAATAGCGCTTTGCTGACGACTTCTTGCTTAACCTTCATTCCCTCACGGGACAAACTTTCGATTACAAGCATCCGGGTTATACCAGGCAGTAACTGATTATCCAGCGGCGGCGTATAGATAATATCGTCTTTAACAACAAAAACGTTGCACGAGCTGGCTTCGGTGACTTCATCGTTAGCGTTGAGCAATATCGTTTCTTGTTTACCCTGCATCCGGCCCTGTTCAAAATGCATTACGTTGCCCAGCAGCGAGGTAGACTTTATATGGCATCTTTCCCAGCGTAGATCCTGTTCCAGCGCCACCGACAGGGGGCTGACTTTGTCCACATCAGGTTGTGGCGGTGACGCCAGTGCAAAACCATAAGCAAATACAGTGGGCGGTATGTCCTGTGGGTATGCGTGTTGTCGGCTCATAACCGTGCCCCGGGAGACATGTAGGTAGATACCGATATACGGTCCGGTTTGCGCGGTTCGGTTTCGTTCCACCAACGTAACAATAATCTCTTCCCACTGTTTATTGTCATAAGGATTGGCTATGTTGATTTCTGCCAGCCCATTGGCCAGTCGCGCAAGGTGGGCCTGCAGGCCTACTGGCTTTCCGCTGTGCGTAGGAATAACTTCATAAATTCCATCGCCGAACAAAAATCCCCTATCCATCGGTGAAATTTTTGCTTCTTCTAACGGGAGATAAGTGTCGTTTAAAAACGCCGTGGTCGTCACTGTGATTCACCTTCAAATAACTGTTGGTCTAAGCGATGTCTAAGTAGCCATTGCGCCCGGGCATTATCAATATCCACCGGCGCAAAGCTTACTTTGTCACCCGGTACTGCCTGGGCCAGACGGTAAATGTCGTATTCTGCCACACAGCCCAATTTGGGATAACCGCCCAGGGTTTGGCGATCCGATAACATGACTATTGGCTGGCCATCCGGCGGCAGTTGGATGGCACCGAAGTTAATACCTTCTGAACGCATTGTACGTGTATCACATACAATGGGCTGCCCTTTCAGCCGATATCCCATCCGATCTATCTGATTGGTTACTTCATACTCGCTACTAAAGAAGAGCTGCTGTTGCCACCCTTCAAAGCTGGCGTACTGATAACCGGGTATCATCTGCAATGCGGTGCCTAGCGAGTAATCGGGTATAGCGTGCGGTAACAGGCTACGTAACTGGCGTGACGGTTTATCGTTGGTTTGAATTGATATTTGATCGTGTCGCCGGATGGGCTGGCCGTCATTGTTAAGGCCCCCCGCCCCCTCACGCATAACAATGCTTTGACTTTCCGCCACCAGGGGCAGCGCCCATTGCCCTGCAATACCGATATAACTGCGGGTGCCCAGCCGCGCGGGACAAAGTTCCAGGATGTCGCCAGTGGCCAGCGCCATAGCCTGCCACGGCGATGCCGGTTGGCCATTTACGGTAAGGGTGAATTCCGGCCCGCCGGTAGCAACGATACAGGGTTCACTGACCTGCATACCAAAGCTACCGATCACTTCAAAAACCGCGTTATGCCGTGGATTACCGCATAACCAGTTAACCAGATGATAGCTTCGGATATCGGCGGCCCCTGACACACAAAACCCGACTTCCTGCATCGCCAGGCTCCGTCCGGCATCCACTACCAGAGTAAGCATTCCTGCATCTTGTATTGTAATATTAACCAGGCTCATTACATAGTGCCTTGTATTGTTGTTCATCTATCGCATAAAAGCGCACAGTGTCGCCGGGTTGCAGCTTCACCGGCTGCTGCCAGGTTAAATCAAATAACGCTGTAGGGCACAAGCCCAACAGATGCCAGCCACCTGGGGAGTCGCTGGGGTATACCGCCGTTTGGCGATCGGCGATAGCCACAGCCCCTTTAGGCACCCGGGTGCGCGGTGTGGTTAAACGGGGGCAACTTAATACTTCTGGTAACTCTCCCATGTAGGCAAAACCCGGCGCAAAACCAACAGTAAAGACATGAAAATCCTGACTGGTATGGTGCTCAATAATCTGGCTGGCAGTTAAGCCGGTATGCTGTGATATCGCGTCAAAGTCATCGGCAGAAGCTGCCTGATACCACACAGGCAGAGTGTAATGCTCACTCTTGTGCTGGCTTTGCCCGGTCGGTTTGGCGTGGCGTAGCGCTTGATACACCGTGTGAACATCAGCATGCTGCAAGTTAAATAAAACCAGCAACGAATCGTAACCCGGGATCAGTGCATTTAACCATACTGGGTTACTGTGTTTAAGCGCTCGTTTCATTGCCTGCACAGCCTGATTGGTCTGGCTTAACGTATCATGCTCGAAATACACAATAAGGCCGTCAATTCCGGCGGGCTCAATACGCGTTATATTACCAAATGCTTCCATGTTTATGTCTTTGCTTGCTGCGCAATTAACTGGCGAATTTGCGTGGCCATTGCCACCGCGCCGGGCGTATCGCCATGGACGCAAAGAGTGTCAACGTTGACCGATAACGGTTGTCCGCCCTGCGATATAATTGTGCCATCACGCAATAACCTGGCAACTTGTTCCAGGGCGGCGTCCAGGCTCAATACCGCTCCTGCTTGCTGCCGGGAGACCAGATAACCGGAATCGGTATAAGCCCGGTCGGCAAACGCCTCGTATATCAATGGTACTCCATACTCGGCGGCTTCAGCTTGCAGGGTCCGGTAGTCTGGGTGGGCTTGTACCATCAGAGGAAGCCGTTGCCGGCCAAAGCCGGCCACCGCGAAAAATACGCTTCGCCGTATCGCAGCATCGCGCATGAAATCGTTATACAAAGCGCCATGAGGTTTAACATACGTTACCTGAGAGCCCTGTAGTCCGGCCATGCCGTTAAGTGCGCTAACCTGATATTGGATACAGGCGATAAGCTCTGCGGCGCTCATTGCCATACTGCGGCGACCAAACCCCTCGCGGTCGGGGTAAGACGGATGGGCGCCAATAGCGACCTTATGGGTCACCGCCGCTTCAATTGCGTGCTGCATAACCACCGGATCGCCTGCGTGAAAACCGCAGGCTATATTAGCCTGATCAAGCAACGGCATAATTGCACTATCTACAGGCATCTTCCAGGCGCCGTAGCTTTCACCTAAATCGCAATTTAACAACATAGTTTCTTCGCTCTTAAATCTAATGTGCGATATCATGTTAACTGTAATTTCCTAAACAGTCAGGTCTAATGATTCAGGTCGGTCAAATAAACGAATTGGTAGTCACCAGTGAATTTCCTTTTGGTTTTCAGCTTTCTGTACAAGAAGGTGTGGAAGAAATAGTGACGCTGCTAAAGGCTGATGCGCCGCCCAATACGGCGATTGGTCAACAGTTGTCGGTGTTTGTATTACCCGACGAAACCGGCACATTGGTGGCGAAAGCGGCTACGCCAGCTATTCTGGTGGGCCAAACCAAAGTACTTAAAGCGGTAAATGTGACACATTTTGGTGCTTTTTTCAACTGGGGCCTGGACAAAGACCTACTGGTACCCTCGCAATATCAGGAGAATGAGATTAATCCTGGTATGTATTATGTGGTTCACGCGTTTTTTGATGCCAAAACACAGCGTGTACTGGGGGCTACCCGTCTCCATTATTTTTTGCAGGAACATAACGACACGTTAGCGCCCGCCGAACAGGTGAATGCAGTTGTTTATGCCAAAACTGAGCTGGGCTTTAAGGTTGTGGTAAACGACACCTATACGGGGGTCATCTTCCATTCGGATGCTTTTAAGCCACTGAAAATTGGTGAGGCAGTCACCGGCGTGGTTAAAGAAATTCGCCCAGATGGAAAACTGGATATCGCCTTGCAGCGTACTGATAAAGCGGGTCGGCTGAGCCTGGCCGACGCGATTATAGAAGATTTACAAGCGCATGGTGGTATTTCAACATTAACCGATAAAAGCCCCCCAGATGAAATTTACTCACGTTTCCAGGTAAGTAAAGCCGCTTATAAAAAAGCATTGGGCGCACTTTATAAACAACGTAAAGTCATTATTGATAAACAGGCTGTACGCCTGGCGGACAAATAAGGTTAGTTATGAAAGCGACAGTATCCTGGGACCAGGATCTTACCTTTACCGGGGTAACAGAAACAGGCTATAAAACGGTCATGGACGGTAATGGAAAAGCGGTATCGCCAATGGAATCTGTATTATTAGCGGTGGGCTCTTGTTCCAGTATCGATGTAGTAGATATTCTGCAAAAAGGTCGTAAAGAGGTTATTGCCTGCGAGTGCGAATTAGACGCGCAGCGGGCCGAATCGTCGCCCCGGGTGTTTACCGCAATTCATGCTCATTATACGGTGAAAGGAACGGACTTATCTGAAAAGGCAGTGGCCAGAGCGGTTGAATTGTCTGCCCAAAAGTATTGCTCAGTTATGTTGATGCTAAAGGGTAATGTGGATATTACCACCAGCTTTACACTGGAAAATGCCTGACTATAGGTTATCGACCTGATGACCTGAAACGAAGCGTTTAGGTGGGCTATGTCGGGCAGTACCGTTGAGCGAGTACTGCCCGAGCGCCACTAAACTGCATCTTAGCTACGTGAAACCAGAAAATCATGTACAGAGTTGGCATCGCGTTCTACTGAAAATTCAATCAGGCTGGTACCATTACAGGTTAGGCCATCTTCAGCAGTAATCAAACGTAATACTTCGCGCTGGCTTGCACCGATACGGCCTACATTACGTGACAGGCTTGAACGAAGAATACGGATATCGTCCATTACGATAGCTTTACAAAAACCAGAAAACTGTGTGTCGCCAACAAAGCGAACATCTTTTTCAGGCTGAGCGGCGTGCGCTTGTCCAGCAAGAGCGGCTACACCTAATAGGGTGGTCAGTGTTTTGGTTAGTACTTTCATCTCAATATTCCTCAGCGGTTTTGGCAAACTCGGTTAAGCGCTCTGTAGTCAGAACGCACTATAGTTATGCACCAAATAAAAAATAAATGCTGTTGGAATATTGTTGTAAGTGAGTAACAAGTGCGTAAAAACCCTTGTTATAGAGTTTTTACAATTGTAAGTTACTGTTAGTTAATAAAAAACCACGCGCACTAATTACTAAGTAGTATAACGAGTGATCTTTTTATTCTAATAAAGTATGGCTTATATGTGCAAATTTTGCGCAGATATTTCCCGAGATCTGAAATTTAATATTATTCAACGTAGAAATAGCATAATTCTTGAACAGACAAATCCGATTTTGTTGTAATAAAACTACATTTTAAACATAATTTCGTGCTCTCTTTGTTTCTATTGTATCGATATAGGCATGCCAGGTGGCATAGCCAAGCAAGGGCATTAACAAGATAAACCCAACAAATTGGGTAATAAACCCTAATACTACGATGGTAAAAATGATTCCGGCCCATAGCGCCATAGGCAGTTTATTCAGCCACACGGCATTGACGCTGGTAAGCAGCGCGGTCGCCAGATCAACCTTTCGTTCCATTAATATAGGCTGGGTAAATGCGCTGATAAAAAGCAGTAATACGGAAAACAGCACGCCGACGCCGGTGCCTAAGATCAAAAACGGCCAGAGATCGCGCAACGTTTCGTCTAAGTAAGGTGGGTAAAGGGCATGGATAAGCGATGCAACTCGCAGCCAGAATATCATCAAAATCATTAACACCACCGCAAAGCCCCAACCATTTACCGCATTACGCGTGGTGGCTTTTATCGAATGCAAAAAACTAGGCCGGTGGCCTTTTTCCAGCTCCCAGCTGACATCATATAAACCGGCGGCTAAAAATGGCCCAATAAGCATGAAGCATACAATGGCGGGCATAATGATTAAATGCCAACCAGTTAACTTCACCAAATAAACAATAAACCAGGGAACCAGTGCAAACAGCGCGCCGTAAAGCAGCGTATGTAAGGGTGCCCGGCGCATATCGTGCACGGCCAGTACCAGCCATTTGAAGGGATCCGTTAAGTCCAGTTCGCGACAGGGTATGACCCGTGCAATACCACTATCAGTAATGGCATTATGTGGTGTGTGTTTGAACGAATGTGACATGCAGTATCTCGCTATAGCAAAACCGAGCCTGGGCATCGCAACAGACCATTCTGGTAACGCAGAGCCTGCCATTAAAACGCCTTCAGCACTTGTTTTATAAACATAGTTCACGTGCTTTTTTTAACAACTTTATAACCCACTATTACAGCATTTTAATGCACTAAAACTTATATACCGGCTTTTTATTCTCTGCGATAGGTCTGAAGCTTAAGTTAATTTCGCCAGGTACAGGATAGATATTGCTCATAATCGACCGTTTATTTGCAGTGGCGGTATGATTTAGCTAAATATTTTCAATTTTTAGGTTAAATAAGGCGTCGCAACTTCGCTAGCTTTGCGATAATCTGACGAACCGTTTGTATTAGTAGTCAGGATTATGAAGCCAGTAGCCCGTTCCCATAAGTTAGATAATGTGTGTTATGACATTCGTGGCCCCATTGCAGCGCAAGCCCGCAAAATGGAAGATGAAGGCCATCGTATATTAAAGCTGAATATCGGGAACCCGGCACCGTTTGGTTTTGAAGCCCCAGACGACATTTTAAAGGATGTCATTTATAACCTGCCCACCTCTCAGGGTTATTCAGACTCTACAGGTATTTACGGGGCGCGTGTTGCTGTTATGCAATATTATCAACAGATGAACGTGAAAGATTTACGGATTAACGATGTGTTTATCGGTAATGGCGTCAGCGAGTTAATCATGATGTCAATGCAGGCCCTACTGAATACCGGCGATGAAGTACTTCTGCCCTCTCCGGATTATCCACTATGGACGGCGGCAGTAAGCCTGTCATCAGGTACGCCGGTACATTATCGCTGTGATGAACTGGCCGACTGGTTTCCGGATATTGATGATATAAAAAGTAAAATTACCGCGCGCACCCGGGCTATCGTCTTGATTAACCCAAACAATCCTACAGGCGCGGTATACAGTGAGGCTTTGTTGCAGGAAGTAGTTGAACTGGCCCGGGAACACGGGTTGGTGATATTTTCGGATGAAATCTACGACAAAATTTTGTATGACGGCCGCCAGCATAC
Source organism: Salinimonas sediminis (assembly GCF_003429285.1). Taxonomy (NCBI): domain Bacteria; kingdom Pseudomonadati; phylum Pseudomonadota; class Gammaproteobacteria; order Alteromonadales; family Alteromonadaceae; genus Salinimonas; species Salinimonas sediminis. The sequence goes on along the minus strand of NZ_CP031769.1, from coordinate 1,846,633 downwards.
CTGTATCGCTGCATTGGCCGATGATGTATTCGTAGTCACCCTCAGTGGCCTGTCGAAAAACTACCGGGTGGCTGGTTTTCGGGCGGGCTGGCTGGTGGTTAGCGGCAATAAGCGTATTGCGTCGGATTATATAGAAGGGCTAAACATATTATCGTCTATGCGTATGTGTGCCAACGTACCGTGCCAAACCGCAATACAAACCGCTCTGGGCGGCTATCAAAGTATCAACGAATTGGTGGCCGAAGGCGGCCGCTTACGGGTTCAACGCGACCTCGCCTATAACATGCTCAATGAAATTGAGGGGATACATTGCGTGAAACCTAAAGGCGCTATGTACTGCTTTGCCCGTGTCGATGCCGCCAAGTTCAATATCAAAAACGACGAACAAATGATCTTGGATTTGCTAAGTAGCGAAAAAGTGTTGTTGGTGCATGGCCGGGCCTTTAATTTATCTGAAGGAATATACTTCAGGCTGGTATTTTTGCCGCATAGCGATATGCTGACCCCGGCAATTCGCAAAATTAATAATTTTTTCAGTAGTTACCGACAGGTATAAATATTCATGTCCGATAAAAGTCATTTTTTTGCTCACCTGGCCCGCATGAAACTGATCAATCGGTGGCCACTGATGCACAATGTGCGTACGGAAAATGTGCAGGAACATTCACTTCAGGTGGCAATGGTGGCACACGGCCTGGCGCTGATAAAAAATCGCTTTTTCGGTGGTACCCTGAATCCTGAGCGGATTGCCACCCTCGCTTTGTTTCATGACGTCTCTGAAGTGATCACCGGCGACTTACCTACCCCCGTTAAATACTTCAACAGCACCATTGCCAGCGAATACAAAAAAATCGAGAAAATCGCTGAGCAAAAACTGATTGATATGGCCCCGGACGATTTCAAAGCTGACTACGCCCAATTAATTGATGGCCAACAGCACAGTTCTGAGGAAGCCTTTATTGTAAAAGCAGCGGATGTTTTATGTGCTTACCTTAAAACGCTGGAAGAGCTTAATGCAGGCAACCAGGAGTTTAAATTAGCCAAGAAGCGTCTGGACAAGCTGCTTAATGACTATCAGTCGCCCGAAGTAGATTATTTTGTAGCTCGCTATGTTCCCAGCTTTTCGCTCAGCCTGGATGAAATCACTCAGGAAGATGTTAACCAAGATTAAGTGTATAACGTTAGCAGAACACGCATGCGGGGCGAATGTTGTTAAGTAACAGATTGGTTGTTTTCGCGCCTGAGCCTTTTAGTACAGATACGTTAAACCAGTATTTGCGGAGTTGTGATAATAATGTCTACGCCTGCTAAACCTGATATGTCCACCCTGTGGCAGGCCCGACGCCTGCCCCGCGTACAAAACCGTGATGGCGACCATCGAAACAGTTACCAGCGAGATAAGGCCAGAGTATTACATTCCGCTGCATTTAGACGCTTACAGGCCAAAACCCAGGTACTGGGTGTAGGGCAAAGTGACTTTTACCGCACCCGCTTAACTCATTCGCTTGAAGCTGCGCAAATCGGCACAGGGATAGCGGCCCAGCTACAGGGAAAATACCCGGCTGCCGCCACGCTGCTGGAGCTGGACTCAACACTTATCGAAACCTTGTGCCTGGCGCATGATATTGGCCACCCGCCTTTTGGTCACGGGGGAGAAATTGCCCTGCATTATATGATGCATGAGCACGGCGGGTTTGAAGGGAACGGCCAGACTTTCAGAATTGTTACGCAGCTTGAGCCTTATACCGCTGATCACGGTATGAATTTGTCTCGGCGCAGTATGCTGGGGTTAGTCAAATACCCTAATTTTATAGACACCTTAACTAACCCATACTGTCATGGGCGTACCAGTCATTCACTGCGCACGGTAAAAGCCAGTGACTGGCACCCGCCCAAAGGGCTATACCAATGCGATGCTGCAATGTTCGAGTGGGTATTAGCCCCCTTTAGCCAGTCTGACAGAGATAACTTCATGCAGTTTGAGACGGGTGAAAATCAGCATGGGAAAACCTGTCACAAATCGTTTGATTGTACCATTATGGAGCTGGCCGACGACATCGCCTACGGGATCCATGATTTAGAAGATGCCATTGTGATGGAAATGGTGGATAAATCGGCGTTTATCGAGCAGGTTGTGTTACCGTTGCAGCGCTTGGGCGCAACAGGACTATCGACGCAGATTATGCCTTTGGCGGAACGGTTGTTCAGCCCACAACAGCATGAACGAAAAAATGCTATCGGGGCGCTGGTAAACGCCTTTATCACGGCCATCGACATTTGCGAATTACCCCTGTTTGATCACCCTTTATTACGTTTTCAGGCACGGCTACCCGAGGTGTTTGAGCACGCTTTGAGTTTATTTAAACGCTTTGTGTATAAACAAGTGATTCAACAGTCGCAGGTACAGGTTTTAGAATACAAAGGGCAGCAAATAGTGATGGCACTGTTTGAGGCTTACAGTAGCGATCCGCTTCGATTACTGCCGGAGAATACACGTCTGCGCTGGGAGGCTGCCCAACAAGAAGACAACGGTGCACGTATCATTGCAGATTACATTTCGGGTATGACAGACGAGTTCGCTTCACGGTTGTATTCCACACTGTTTATTCCCAAACACGGCTGACACATACATCGTCCCCCCCGCCTGCGTGCATGAAATTTGTGTAATAACTGAAAGAAAACTGTGCTTTGTAAGGTCTTATTCGTAGCAAATGAGATGGTGTGCAGGTTAGCGCAGGGCAATTTCTCTCTGCCGGGCGTCCTCGGATAGGAACGGTTGCAGCTTCCCGGCTGTTTACGTATCTCACGGTTGGCGGTCCATGCATGTTTCTTCTGATTTTATGTTACCGGTACTTAGTTGTTATAACACGAGGTGAGCTATGCCAAGGATTTATAAACCGTCTGTCCGTTTGACCGACCATGATGTGACCAGCGAAACGGTCTACCGGGAACGCCGGCAGATCTTAAAGTCCATGGGGTTTATAGGCGCGGGGGCATTGATCAGTGGCAATGCACACGCGTTGGGCTGGTTTAGTGACGATGACAAACCAGCTTTTGCAGGCAAACCTCTGGATTACCGTAAGCCCGCAGCCTATCGCTCAGATGAAACCCAAACCCCTTACGAGAAAGCCACCAGTTATAATAATTTTTATGAATTTGGTACCGGTAAAGACGACCCCAGTGAATACGCCAGCAAACTCACCGTAGACCCGTGGACATTATCGGTAGAGGGAATGGTGGAAAACCCGATAAAACTGGATTACGACGCGCTAAGTGGGCGCTTCGCTCTGGAGGAACGTATTTATCGCCTGCGCTGTGTTGAAGCCTGGTCAATGGTATTGCCCTGGACAGGGTTCGAGCTTGCCAACCTATTGAAACTGGCCAAGCCGCTATCCGGGGCTAAATACGTGGCATTTGAAACGCTTGAACGGCCTTCGCAGATGCGTGGCCAGCGCAGCCGGTTTACCGGTGGCGGGGTGGACTATCCGTACGTGGAAGGCCTGCGTTTAGATGAAGCAATGCATCCCCTAACCCTTATGGCTGTAGGGTTGTACGGTAAAACGCTGCCGCCACAAAATGGTGCGCCGATTCGTTTGGTAGTGCCCTGGAAATATGGGTTTAAAAGTATCAAATCTATTGTCAAAATTCGCCTTACCGACCAGGAGCCACCCACTACGTGGAATCGGTTGGCGGCCAACGAATATGGTTTTTATGCCAATGTAAACCCCGCGGTAGACCACCCGCGCTGGAGCCAGGCCAGTGAGCGGCGCATTACCAGCGGCGGGTTACTCTCGCGAAATCGTATTGAAACACAGTTATTTAACGGATATGCCGAAGTGGCGCCGTTGTATCAAGGTATGGATTTAACCCGTTATTATTAGTTGTGGCTATGCGTAGATTATTAAAACGACCGTTACGGCTGAGCCGGGCGCAGGTTTTTGTCGGCAAACTTGGGTGTCATTGTATTATTGCAGGACTGCTAGGGCTGACATTCTTTTTCGGCTTTACCGATCAACTTGGCGCGGATCCAGTGGATACCCTCATCAATTTTACCGGCCGCAATGCGATTCACTTATTACTCATTAGTTTGCTGGTGTCACCGGCAGCTAAGCACATTCCCTGTGGCGATATAATGCGGTTTCGGCGAATGTTGGGGGTTTATGTATTTGTTTACGCGCTGGCACATTTTCTGGTGTACGTTTTATTTGAACTACAACTTAACTGGGCGCTCATTTTTAGCGAGATAACCGAGCGCCCTTATATTGTGGTCGGGATGCTTGCGCTGTTGTTATTGCTGGCAATGACCGCCACATCGTTCAAACGAATTCAACAAAAAATGGGCAAACATTGGCATCGGCTACATAACACAATTTATCTTTGTGTCCCCTTGGTGTTGTTGCACTTCAGTTGGTCGCAGAAAACCTTGTTTGCTGATCCGCTGGTTTACTGGGTTGTTGCCGCGGCTATTTTATGGCTTCGTAAAGATAAGCTACTGCGCTTAATTCCGTTTAATAAATAGCCACGGCGCCGGCCATCGAATACGCCGGACAGTAGATAAAACCCGCCCGATAGCTTGCTTGTTCTATGGCATTGTGGTGAAGCTTGGTAAGTTACATGTGGTTAACAATAAAATACTCTTAATACATTGTTTTAACTAATAAAAAACAAAGCAATTCGTTACTCTGCGCGCTGCTGGTGATAGGATCCTGCCCCTAACTGGCTCGGCAATGAGCTAACCGCTTTAACTATTATGAGGCAGGCATGTCCCACTCTTCCCCAACCTCGGGTGCTGCTAATGAGCAGCAGCAATATTCCCTTGCCGTAATTACGTTCTGGCTGGCTTTTGGGACCTTTATGATTGGTTGCAGTGAGTTTGCTGCAATGGGATTGTTACCCTATTTTGCTGAAGATTTTGGTATCAGCGAAAAAGTAGCCGGTCATGCCATCAGCGCATATGCCTTGGGTGTGGTGGTAGGTGCCCCTTTAATTACGTTGTTTTTCTCACGGCTTGCCCGTCGTACGATGTTGATTGCCATGATGATTTTTTATGCTGGCGGTAATTTATTGACCGCGCTGGCATGGTCTGAATGGACCATGAATGCGGCGCGGTTTATCGCGGGCTTACCCCACGGCGCTTATTTCGGTATTGCCATGCTTTTCGCAGCTGATATAGCGGGCAAAAAGAAGCGCGCCCAAGCGGTCAGTAATGTCATTATGGGCCTGGCTATCGCCAACATTATCGGTGTCCCTGCTATTAGTGGTATTGGTCAGATATTTGGTTGGCGCACCGGGTTTTTCATGATCGCTGCAGGCGCTTTGGTCACATCGCTTATGGTCTGGAAAACGGCCCCCTATCAGGGTGCTAACCCCGATGCCAAGCCTATGACCGAATTACAGGCACTGAAAAATAAAGATGTTTTGCTGGTATTGTTGATGGGTGCCATCGGCTTTGGCGGCATGTTTTCTGTCTATTCTTATTTTAGTGCATCTTATTTGAATACCACCGGCGCGCCGGAATGGGGTATTTCGGCCACGCTGTTAATTTACGGTATCGGCGTTACCTTGGGCAATATTATTGCCGGCCGTTATTCAGAAGGCCGTCTTTTATCCAGTGCTATTGCATTTCAGGTATTACTCGGGTTATCTGCTGCTGCGTATGCGGCCTCGATGGGAAATCCTGTGCTAATGGCCATATCTTTATTTTTCATCGGTATTGGCGGTGGAATGGTGGTGCCGCTGCAAACCCGCTTAATGGATGTAGCCGGAAATGCGCAAACCCTGGCTGGGGCAATGAACCATGCCTCGTTCAACACCGCGAACGCGTTGGGGCCTTGGCTGGCTGGGATGGCATTATCCGCCGGCTATGGTTATGCGGCTACCGGATGGGTGGGTGTAGCACTGGCCGGCGGTGGGGTACTGGTATGGTTACTGATTGTAATGAGCCAGTCGGCCCGGTCGCCGCAACCTGTAAGCGAAAGCGCGCGTTAAAACGCGCGCCTGGGTTGGTCCCTCGCGGTGGAATAAGCGTTTAACCCATAGCCTTGATATATATGTTGTCCGGGGCCTCTGGCGAGTTATGGCTAGCGCTTATCATCGGCTAGGAGTGACTTTATTTGCGCACGACTATGATGGGCGAATCTCTGTACAGACTGACCCGGTTACGGCCATTTTGCTTTGCTGTGTATAGCGCATTGTCGGCCTGTTTAAATGCGCTATCGAGCGACTGTAGCCTGTCGCAGACCGTAATACCGGCACTAAAGGTAACGGGTATTTCATCAAACGGGGCATCGCTAACGGCCTGTTTCCATCGCTCTACTATTGTTTTTGCATCGTGCCTGGTGGTGTTGCTAATCAGAATAACGAATTCCTCGCCGCCCCACCTTGCAAGTACATCTCCGCCACGCAGGTTTTGCATTAAGCGCTGAGCAAACGCTACCAGGATAGCGTCACCTTTAGCGTGGCCATAGGTATCATTAACCAGTTTAAAATGATCAATATCAATAACCGCCAGACAATAAGGTTCAGCGCCACTTGCTAAGCGGCTGGCATATTCTTTTGCAAACTTATTGCGGTTATAAATACCGGTAAGCGTGTCTGTTTGGGATATTTTTATAAGTTGCTGTTCACGCTCAATAGCTTGCTGGAACGCAAAATAGCGGGTTCCTTCATAAAAGCGAAATAGCAGAATATGCACAATTGAGGCTTCAATGACATTCAGTAACGCCCCGGTATTTATGGTAAAGGCCGGATTGTGCTGTAATTGCAAATAGACGGTATACACACATGCTAAAAAAACGATAGTTGATAGGGTAGTACCGACCCGTCGACCGGCCAGGAAGAAGGTTACCGGAGGTATCACGGTAGCCCAGATTACTGAGTAGTTTCGCCCCTCCACCAATAGGATAAACGCAAGCATTACGCCGGCTATGCCACACGCGAGTAAAACGGCCACTACCGCGACGTTTGCTAGCCGTCTGAACAACCCGTATAGCGCGAGTACGATAAGACAACCTACCCCATCCATCACTGCCAGCGTGTAGGCTTTAAACACAAAAAGGTTGATTACGCTTAACAGGGCAAAGCTTACCGTAGCGAGCAAAAAGATATGGAAAATAAGACGTATACGCCAGTAATCAGGATGGTGGTCCGGATAGTCAGGAAACGTTTTGTACCACGTAAATGACATAAGCAATTCAGGCTACATTATTCTATTTTAAGCCTAAATTAGCAGTATTTTTGCCGGCAGTGTAAAAAACCTGATTATTTCTAAACAGTTTGGCGACTGCGCGCGGCGGGGACAATGTCATTAGCCTATACTGCATATACGATGATACTGCGCTAGCGTAACCGAAGCGCCTTATGCTCTAAATTACGCAGTGCCCGGTAATCGCCATAGTGGCTTGATAGTTCCCTGTAAACTGGCCTGCCCGAGCTAATAGCTGTACCAATAGCGTACTATTTCGCTGGCAGTAAAGCGTAGAGGTTAGTTGCCATACTGCTTTTATCGCCATTCATGAGCCTGTGCCAGTCTGGTTAGTCACCGAGAAACGACAGCCGCCTTTCTTCCGCCACGCGAAATGAGGATAACGTGCTGGTTCGATTTAGCCCGCAGTGCACAGTTAATAACTGCTAACCCTGGCTATTCCCAATGTACCAGCCCTTGCCTCAGTATAGAATAATTACCCCGGGTAGTTTATTCCCCGGTACGGTTGCGCTGGGCCTAACACAGCATAAAAACATTACGCTGTGTAACCATATCGTACATTTCCCCTCGACCTAATTGAGCCATACCACAGTAAGCCCCATACTCGCGCGGCTGATTTTTGCACAAGGCGGGGCAAAGATATTTATCGGGCGAAACAGCCCCGGAACGCCGCCCCATCGCGCTAAAAATCAGATGATGTTTTCTGCTCAGCTTTACCGCTATTGTTAGCCACAAAAGACAATTAAAACAGCGTAATAAGCCCATAGAGGAACGTTTTTCATCAAATCGTCATTATGGGGTCATAGGCTGGCTATTACTGAAATAGTAAGTGCTTGTTAGGACGGGATAATCTTTGCCGAAAAAATCAGCGTTGGAACAACCTTTACCTGGTTTAGCTAATACCATTACCACTGCCAGCGGCATTACCCTGCACTATCAGGACGCAGGAGATAAAAACGCGCCCGCTATTGTGTTGATAATGGGTCTTGGGGCCCAGATGACGATTTGGCCAGATACCTTGTACCAGGGGTTGGTTAAAAAGGGATTTCGGGTAATTCGTTTTGATAATCGGGATACGGGCCTATCAAGCCAGTTGGATGACCTGGGCAACCCTAGTCTGTTAAAAGCCTGGCTGAGCAAACGCCTACCTATGGCCTCGTCAGTACCCTATAAACTAGAGGATATGGCCGAGGATGTGTTGCATTTAATGGATGCCCTGGGGCTTAAACGAGCGCATATGGTGGGCGCGTCTATGGGCGGGATGATTGCCCAGATACTCGCTGCCAGGCATAAAAAGAAGGTACTAAGCCTAACATCTATTATGTCCACCGTTGCGGTTACCCCGCAAACCAGCTCCAATATAAAGTTACTACTTAGCCTGGCGCGCCGCCCAGGCCGCTATAACCCTTGAGTTCAATTGGTGAGTGCAACGCTATCCTTATTAAAGGAGGAATGTTGCCATGAAACAAAGAAAACGTATCTATTACTCACCAGAACAGAAAGCACTTATTTGGGACAGGTATAAGCGAGGTGATTCGCTGCATGATATCGCTAGAATGTTTGACCGCTTTCACTCTTCTATTATGCCAACCATTTATCAAACTGGTGGGTATCGGCCACCAGAACGAAAAAGACATCTACAGTCTCTTTCGCTTGATGAAAGAGAAGAAATATCACGATGCTTAGTCGGTAAACAATCCATTCGAGAAATTGCCAGACGTTTGTCTAGAGCGCCATCTACAATTAGCCGTGAAGTAAAAAGAAATGGTGGGCTGAAGCACTACCGTGCCGTAAGAGCTGAACAACGAGCATGGGACGAAGCATTGAGACCTAAGCCATGTAAGTTAATTGACTCTCCAGATTTATGTAAGCTGATAGCCGTTAAGCTTAAAAGGGCATGGTCACCACAACAAATTGCAGGTTGGTTAAAGCGACAATACCCCAATAATCAGGAAATGTACGTGTCTCACGAAACCATCTATAAAACACTCTTCATTCAGACGCGAAGCGCTCTAAAGAAAGAACTGCAAAAGTGTTTGCGGTCAAAAAGAGTGGTTCGCAAGTCGCGTCAATCTTCACTGAAAAGGTTAGGTCTAGGAAAAATTCCTGACGCCGTTTCTATTAGTGAGCGACCTGCATCAGTTGAAGATAGAGCGATACCTGGTCACTGGGAAGGCGACCTTATATGTGGTTCTAACAACAGTTACATAGCGACACTAGTAGAGAGGCACTCTCGATTCGTAATGCTGGCAAAAGTGGATGATAGTAAAACGTCGACCGTGATTGCTGCACTTATTAAGCACGCTCAAAAGCTACCTAAGGAACTATATAAATCTCTAACTTGGGACAGGGGGAGAGAAATTAAAGACCACAAACAGTTCACTCTAGCCACTGATATAAAAGTCTATCTTTGTGATCCTTACTCACCGTGGCAACGTGGTTCCAATGAAAACACCAATCGATTACTACGGCAGTATTTTCCAAAAAGTACCGACTTATCAGTACACAGCCAACAAAAACTTAGCAGCGTAGCGAGACAACTTAACGAAAGACCAAGAAAAACGTTAGACTATGAAACACCAGCACAGAAATTTAACCGATGTGTTGCGCCCATCGATTGAACTCAAGCCGAGAAGCGGCCATTCGTTACAATATGAAATTGAATCGTTTAATCGGGAGTCCTTCTTACCCCAGCGATGAACGAACATTGTATGAGCAAGCCAGCCGTTCTATTGATCGCGCCTATAACCCGGCCGGTTTTAAGCGCCAATTGGTAGCCATCACTGCCAGCGCCGACCGCCGGCCTTTGATGAAAAAAGTAAAAGCCCCTACCCTGGTAATTCATGGCAGTAACGATCCGGTCATCCCGTTGGCCGGTGGCCAGGAAACCGCCAAACATATTAAAAAGTCTACTTTAAAGGTGGTAGAAGGCATGGGGCATGATTTCCCACCGGTACTGATGGCTAAAATGACCCGCTGGATTGCCAAGCATGTAGCCAAAGCAGAGAAAAAACGTAAACAAAAAAAGCGGCTGAAGCGCCAGCAAAAAGCCGCACTAAATAAGTAACCTTTGACACACCGTTGCCAAGTCCCGGCTATGGGTGTGCGCCAACGCTGTTATGAAAACGCCAGCCACGAGCTGGTGTTTAATGCCTTTTTGTTGCAAAGATAATGCATAAGCTTCATTTTTTCCCAAAGCGTATTCCTAACGTCTATTGGCTGTTTTCTAGTAAGCTGCGACTAGGCAGCGCCCACTATTTCATGTGAACTTTACCACCAATAATTTTATACGCTGGTGTACCCCGAATCATGGTATCGCGGGCAAACTCCTGGCCACAGCCTGGACAGTGGCAAGCAGTAGTTGTGTAATCTTCCACTATGCGTTCGATAAAGCATTTAACCAACGCACCCTTACCGCCCTTGCGGTACTTAAAAATAGGCGCTTTACATTGTAAACACGATATTAGTACCGTGCGAACCGGTCCTTTTTTACTGGGTTTAGCCATAGCCTCACGGTGTAGTTTGTCGTTGGTGATAGGATTCTATCGTGAATAATGCGCCATTATAAAGCCGGATGTGGCCTAAGCTGGGCGGCAATAGATTGGTGCCGCCACGCCCTTTCGATGGCATCCCGCCTAACCGCTGCCGTTATGTTTAAGATAAATCTTAAGCTGTGGAGGGACAGGCGGTAACCGTGTTCGCACAAAGCTGCACAAGGACTACGCCCCCTAGCGCATTAATTGTGCTGGGGGGAAAGCACAATCAATGACCCGCGGGCTCTTCGCCGCGCCCTTAGCCTCAGTGACAACTAGGTAAACAGACGTTTCCACCACCCTGCGGCCGGGTCAACAGTCTGGAGTGGCTGGCATGGCCGGCCCAGACCAACATTTTGTAGCTCGCGTATAATACGGCTTTCGCTTTGTTGCGCTTCAAGGGTCGCGCGTTCACCATAATACCCGCCTATTTTAAATACTGTTAAACTAAGCGCGGTCGCTACTTCAAAGGCAACTATGACTCTGGTGAGCCCTCCATGAGCTGTAATGGTTGAATCTCCCAGCGTGGCCATCACCACAATAGAGTAATACAAACTGTTCAAATAGGTCGAGACAAGATCGCGGGCATACCTCCCATTAACCCGTTCAGGCTTTGAAAGTTGTATACCTGTTCCGCTTCTACCTCACGTAAACCGGCAATCATTTGCTCTTTAGAGTCAATTATTGCGATAAAAAAGTATGCACCGGCGCTTACCACCGCCAACGTAATGAAGAAAAATTTCAGCTCGTGAATAGAGGTTTCTTTGCGGCTGACCAGACGTATTACATCCACCAGCAGCTTTATCATGTAAAACAATAATAAAAAAAGTAACAGCAACAAGCAGTAATACTGCCCAGCCGTTGTCCCGGGTGTAAGGAAGCAGCAGCCCGGTCGAAAAGGCACAACCGGTAAAAAACAGGTTTTTAGTGTAAATTGTTGATAAATCGTCCATCGACCCAATGCCTTAGATAGCGCTGGACGATGCCCTACCAGCGTCATATAGGGTGATGTTGTATTATTTTTCGTCAATGATAGACATGAGTTGGCCAACAGTTCCAGCTATTTCTATGGCTAAGGCAGGAAGGCGGCGGCCCTTGCCTGCATGGGTTATCCGCCGCCAGATGGTCGAGGCGCATCAGGCGCATTTAAGGCTGGCCGGTAGGTAAACCGGCACAGCTATTTGGCGCTTATGCGATACGTCAGGGCATTTAATACAAAAAGTCCTTTAAAAACGGTACGCGGCCGACACTTTGAAGCGTCGCCCTGCCGGTTTTCACACCGCTAGCTTTTGCACTGTCGGCTTTTAAGGCACCTTAACGCTTTTTCATTCGCTGGCTTTGTGCTTCGCGTTTCTCGTTGCGTTTTTCTTTGCGGTCGCGTTTCTCAGGCGTTAGCGAGCCATCTTTGAATTTTTGCTTGCGCTTTTCTTTATCTGCTTGTTTTTTTGCCGCCGCTTCGGCTATCTCTATATTTTCCTGCGCTATCATTTGCGGTGTTTCAAGGGTAATTCTACCCAGCTTTCCAGATTGCAGCTCTTTTAACAGAATCTCACAAATTTTATGCAGATTTACCCTACCGCCCGCCATTAATGCGCCACGTTTTTTGGCTGCCGCTTCCAAAAATGCCAGTTCCGTGTCAGGTAACATGTCCAGTTTGTAGCGTTCCTGCATAACCTGCGGATAGGCTTTAATTAGATAGTCTGCCGCAAAAAAACCTACATCATCGTATTCCATTGCGGTATTTTTAACTGCCCCGGAGGCAGCCAGTCGATAAATGGAGTGCGGGTTTTCAACCTTAGGCCATAGCACGCCGGGGGTATCGTACAATACAATGCCACTGCCTAAATTAATTCGTTGTTGGCCTTTAGTGACCGCTGGCTCGTTCCCCGTTTTGGCAATCGTACGTTCTGCCAGAATATTTATCAGGGTCGATTTACCCACATTCGGGATGCCCGTAATCATGGCATTAATTGACTTCACCTGAGCGTCTTTTTGCGCACACACACTGCGAATAAGACTGATAATTTGCTTACTGCCTGCCGGATTGTCGCTTGAAGTCGTGATGGTTTTCACACCGCGCTGAGCTTCTAAATGGGTCTGCCATTGGGCGGTTAAATCAGGATCAGCAAGGTCAAATTTGTTCAGAATTTTAATGCAAGGTTTGTCGCCTCTTATTTTGGCGATCTCGGGGTTTTCACTTGAAAAAGGTATACGGGCATCAAGCACCTCAATCAAAATATCAACCTGGCTTAATGACTCTTTTATTTCTTTAAGGGCTTTATGCATATGCCCGGGAAACCAGTGTAAGGCCACGTTTTTTTCCTCTACTTATATTTACGTACGACACAATCGTTGGCATAGGCCGCCCTATAAGAAGAGTAACGACGGGCCACTGTGTTCGCTAAAAAATCATTGTGACAACTGGTAAACCGATAATGTGACCGCACTGGCCAGATTAAGCGAGTCTATTTTGCCGCTGCCTTTGATCGTAAACGCCTGCGCGTTAAAGTCGGCAAGTGCTTGTGCGGGAACACCCCGCGCTTCATTGCCAAATAAATAACAGTCGTACGCGCCAAATGCTTTGTTGTTTATGCTTATGCCCTGCATATCTAAACAGGCAAAAGAAGAAAAGCGCGATCGCAAACTGTTAAGGCTAACGTCCTGCTCCATCGGCACATGGAAGATGGCGCCCATACTGGCCCGTACCACTTTAGAATTATACGGGTCGACGCTCGCGGGGCTAAGCAATAGCCGAAAGCCACCAAACCAGGCCATACTGCGCAATATCGTGCCCAGATTGCCGGGGTCCTGAACCTCGTGTAGATAAATACATCGCTGGGACGATGTATCTGACCGGGCAGTGGCAACGGGTAATGGTACCCGGGCGATAATACCCTGTGGGGTTTTGGTATCACTCAACTGGCTCATTTGGCGCGAAGTTACGGTGACTAGGGTATAGCGACCCGATAACTGCGCAGTCCACTGCGTGTATTCCTCGGTGACATACAAGGTAACGTCGCTACCGGCATAACCCCCGGCCCTCGCTTTATCCAGCTCCAGTATTAAATGCTCCCCTTCCACCAGATAATAGCCAAACTGTGAGCGGTATTTTTTCTGATGGAGTTTTTTAACGTCGTCCAGTTTCATAATAACCTGTTTTCGTACTCATAATATCTAAGCCTGTCCGGCTCGAACCCGCCTTGTTCTGATAGCATGATGAAAATCTGCCTGCCCGAGACGGCTAAGGTGCTATCGCCGGGGGCACCTAATCCTGCTGCGGCAACAGCCGTTCGACCTGGACCGCTACCCAAACGCGACGATCTTTAGACTAATATTTAAGTAAGCCGATTTTATCTGCCACACCGTTCCACTCATCGGCATCCGCCGGCGCTGGCTTGAGTTCGGTGATATTGGGCCACTGCTGAGCTAACTCCTCGTTCAGCGCTAAAAAAGCAGCCTGATCGGGGCTTATATGGGTGTCCTGGATAATAGCGTCAGCCGGGCATTCAGGCACACAGAGTGCGCAATCTATACAAATAGCCGGATCAATTGCCAGAAAATTAGGGCCCTCGAAAAAGGCATCTACAGGGCATACTGCAACACAATCTGTATATTTACAGTTGATGCAGTTGTCGGTCACTACAAAGGTCATAGCAGGCCAAGTTGTTCATTATTTTGCATGGCTGACAAGTCTAAAGTAGCGTCGTTAAAACACAAGTTTTCTTGCCATTTTGCCGCAATGATTGCTGCATTCGGCCTATCTTAAGCGAGATAAGTCATTTAAAATGCCCGGCCCTGGCAGAAAAGGCTGTCCGGTGTTTTAAAGAGTAACTGTATTATGCTGCGTTTAACCGATATTAAATTACCCCTTGACCATAACGAGCAAGCGCTTGAACAGGCCGTGCTGGCAAGACTAAAGCTGGATAAAGCCAACCTGACCGCGGTAACCGTTTTTAAACGGGGGTATGACGCACGCAATAATAAAGATATTCAGCTTATTTATACGCTGGATATTGAGGTGACAAACGAAGCTGAACTGTTACAGCAATTCAGCCAGGATCCGCGGGTCAGGATCACCCCAGATATGCAGTATAAATTTGTGGCTCAGGCTCCGGCCAACTTAGCCCACCGCCCGGTAGTGGTAGGCCTGGGACCTTGCGGGCTGTTCGCCGCATTAATACTTGCCCAGATGGGCTATAAGCCTATTGTCCTGGAGCGTGGTAAAGCGGTACGTGAACGTACCAAAGACACGTTTGGGTTTTGGCGTAAGCAACCGCTTAATCCTGAGTCTAACGTACAGTTTGGTGAAGGCGGAGCAGGCACCTTTTCAGATGGCAAGCTGTATAGTCAGGTAAAGGATCGCAAACATTACGGGCGTAAAGTGTTGCACGAATTTGTAGCAGCGGGAGCCCCGGAAGAAATCATGTATGTCAGCAAGCCCCATATCGGGACATTCAAGCTGGTTAATATGGTGGAAAAAATGCGCGCGCAAATTATTGCGCTGGGTGGAGAAATTCGGTTTAGTACCCGCGTGGAAAAACTGGATATACAGAACGACAAAATTCATGGCTTATATTTGTCGGACGACCAATATCTGGCCACCCGTCATGTCGTGCTGGCGGTAGGCCACAGTGCACGAGACACTTTTAAAGCGCTTTATGAACAGGGCGTTTATATCGAAGCAAAGCCATTTTCTATTGGTTTTAGAATTGAGCACGAACAAAGTATGATTGACCAGTGCCGGTTTGGTGATAATGCTGGCAATCCTCTTTTAGGAGCGGCCGACTATAAGCTGGTTCACCACTGCAAAAATGGCCGCACGGTATACAGTTTTTGTATGTGCCCGGGCGGCACCGTGGTGGCTGCAGCATCTGAACCAGGGCGTGTAGTTACCAATGGTATGAGCCAGTATTCGCGTCACGAACGCAATGCTAACAGTGCAATTGTGGTGGGAATTACACCAGAACAGGACTTTCCCGGTCACCCCCTGGCAGGCATTGAATTACAGCGGCGCCTGGAAGAGCTAGCCTATACCGCAGGCGGTGAGAACTATCATGCCCCGGCCCAGCTAATTGGCGACTTTTTAGCGGGCCAAGCCAGTACGGGTTTGGGAGATGTAGCACCCTCTTACACCCCAGGTGTTACCTTAACCGACTTGAGTAAAGTGGTTCCTGAATATGTTAGCCAGTCTATACGCGAAGCAATCCCTGCGTTTGATAAACAAATCAAGGGGTTCGCGAAGCGTGATGGATTACTGACGGGGGTTGAAACCCGTACTTCTTCGCCAGTGTGTATTAAGCGCGGTGCTGATTATCAAAGTGTGAATATACAGGGACTTTATCCGGCCGGCGAGGGAGCCGGATACGCCGGGGGAATCTGGTCTGCGGGAATAGATGGAATTCGGGTCGCTGAAGCCGTCGCGTTGGCAATGTTAGAGCACTAAAGGGCGGCCCACTGCCGCCTTGCGCTGGTGGGGTAGCGTGTAGTCTTAAAAGCTGATTAGCCAGTCTCTGGTGCTAAAACTGGTGGGCAAGTTTGCTGACAAACGAGTAAATAGAAAAACACCTTCTGATAGCATAGCTTCATAATGCTGCATCGCTTTGTTATTAATTTTATGTTCAAGAATACAGTTTTTATGGGTAACAGCTTGAGCGAATATCACGCCGTTGTCGTGCAGTTGCGCCACCATAGCGTTGGTATTGGCGGGTGTGATATTTTTAATCATCAACCCATGCCCTGAAGCAAATTCTTCAATACACTGTTTGGTTAACATGTTGGGTGTATTTTCGGCTGAATCTACGTCAAAAGATGAAGGTTGCATAAATGCATCCGGATGCTAAGTTTTTTTTAAATTTTGCGCTAAACGCCCACAGATAAACATTCAACAAAAGTATAAAAAACTCAGGGCCAGCCCACGAGTTTAAGGAAAACGACCCTCCATCCGGCGCCTTTTTCCCTTATTGCCATTATCGGGTTACTCAATTCGCATCAACATACCCTGTTGTAGCTTATCGCTGCTTATTACCCAGCCATCTACGTCTTTTTGGATGTTGTACACATCCGTAGCCAGGCCATGTGTGAAAATACTCAAAAAGCTATCTATTCCACTGGCGTAAACAGTGAGCGTTCGATTACCTCGTAATGTAGCTTTTACTTTACTTGCGCTAAGTTCAACCGAGCTCATTGTTTCACTAAAAAACTCGCTCAGCATGGATGCCAGCAAAAACAAGCTTGCTTCGCAGTAGTTTGGATGGGTTTTGCCTTCACTGATAATATTCATTACGTGTTTTGCCCTTTTCTACCTATCCCCGGCCGTAAACCTATGTGTTTAACCAGCCCAGGTTACTCACACACCTGTCCGGCTATAGCATTAGCTTATACCCAGACAAGTATATTAAAAGCTGGTCAGGCCAAATGTAGGCGAAAGTATAAAGTTAACGTATTGATAACAATACTTGAACGCCAATTTAATGATTATCCGCACCTTTATTACCCAGGGCGCAAGATGCAAAGTGACGGGATACGGTTACCTCAGGCCGTCACCACTTGTAGTTGTTTTTGGGGTTAGCACAGTACTAAAGGTCTACAGCCGCCACGTTAGTTAGCCCCTATAGTCGATAGGGATGAAGTACAACAGCAACCTGTGACCTATCGCACATTGTGAGAAATTGCCTACGCAGCCGTGGTGCCCTGGTCATTTACATTTAAACGTTAACGACAGTGGACACACCATGATAAACACCCGTTTTATCCCTTTTGCTTTACTCCGTCTGGGGTTACTCATAAGCATACTATTGCCCGCTCATGCCGGGGCCGGCACTTGGCAAAATAATCAGTCGCTTGGCGGCTTTAATACCGTGAATATCTATACACCAGATAGCAACTCATCAATTGGCGAAGGTAAGGCACTGCTGATTGTGTTACATGGCTGCGTGCAGCCAGTAAGTGCTTATCTTAGCGCTAATCTGGAAGCCGCTGCTGAACGCCATGGTATGGTAATAGCGGTACCTGATGCGATGAACAAAGCGGGTTTTAGTTGCTGGTCTTATTGGCAAGGCGCCAAATCGCGTAGCAATGGCGACTATAAAAATCTGATTGCACTGGCCCAAACCATGGCCAACGACGCGACCCGGAATATCGACGAACAACAGGTATATATTGCCGGCCTATCCTCTGGTGCGGCGTTTGCCAATACCACAGCTTGCTTAGCGCCCGATGTATTTGCCGGCATGGGCATCAGTGCAGGTCCCAGCATTGGTACCAGTTCTAACGGAGCATTGGGCCCGTGTGAAACGGCCAACGTAGCAGCACGCTGCGCTCAGTATGGCGCAGGTTACAGCAGTTATTTTGATACGCAGCTTGCCTCTATCGCCCAGGGCGACCAGGATTCAACGGTGAATCTTTGCTATAACGAGCAAAACGCCAGCGGCATGGCTGAGTTGTATGGCGTAAGTGAGCTACCAGCTAGCCAGGTAATCAGCGATGGGCCTTCACGCACGGCAGATGAAACCTTGTGGCAAGATGGTCGGGTATCCAAATTGTGGTTTAATAATGTGGACCACGCGTGGTCTGGGGGCGCGGGTGCCAGTGGTGCATACATCAGCGGCAACAGCATCAACTATGCAGACTACCTTGGCGAATATTTCGCTACCTATAATCTGCGGGTTGATCGCAATACTGGCCCAGCGTTGAGTAATATTAATGTTCAGGTAGTAGGCAATACTATCGAAGTCAGTGGTACCGCAATAGATGCGCAGGGCAGTGTGAGCCAGGTGCTGATCAGTTATGCCGGCAGTAATGACAACCTGCAAAGCGATACCAGTTCGGTTAACAGCGCGGGTGACTTTACCATTAGTAGCAGCGCACTGACGAACGACTTATATAAAGTTACCATTATCGCTACTGATAATGCCGGAAAGGATTCTGCCCCGGTTATTCGCTATGTCCGTATAGGACCGCCCCCCGCCCCTGCTGCGCCGACATTGTCGAACATACTGGTTAGTGTCAGCGAGCAGTGCGCCACCCTCAGCGCTGATGTGGCGGATATTAATAATGATATAGCCACAGTGACGGTGGTATTTGGCGCTACCAGTATTCCCGCTGCGCTCCAGGAAAACCGCTACGTTGCCACCGGATGTGCGCTACCAGGAGGCAGTAATAGCGCCACCATAACAGCAGTAGATGACACCGGCCTGAGCGCCAGCGAAACGGTGGAATTTACTATTGATGCGGGTAAAACTGCCACCCTTGATCAGCATATAAGTGCTGGAAGGCTGGCATATACGAATTACGCAAATTGCTATCTGGAATACAGTACATCCGCTTTTACGTTACGTGAAGTGTCCGCCAATTCCAGTCAATGTCAGTGGCAGGACAGCGATGCCAGTTGCACCGGGCCGGTACAAGCCTGTAGCGCAGATGGTTCGACAGGAGGCCAGCCGCCGCCGGTAGACGAGAATACTTGTGTACAGTACAGTACTTACAATTACTATCATAAAATGGCCGGCAGAGCTTACAGCACAGGAAACCCTTATGCGCCAGATTATTTTGCCCAGGGATCGGATGCCCCACTAGCAGGTTCAACATATGGGATAACAATGTTGAATTCCACAGATAATAACCAGTGGCAACCCGGCAATTGCCCTTAATTAGATAACCTTTCAGGCGTAAAAAAAGTAGCAAGCCGATGAGGCGTTGCTACTTTTTTCCTATTGGCAGATTACCTTTCGGTAACGTCCGGGCCTTACCGGTTATGTATTTTTTCCTCAACTTTGTGAACCTGTTCGGTCACTGTTTCGGTTACTGGCTTGGCTAAGCGTTTGACCACCTGCGCTGCCGCAAACCCAACACAGCTTCCCACCAGTACATCAGAAAAATGATGCGCATCGCGCCCTGTCCGGGAACGGCCAATAACTGCCGTAGCGGCGGCCGCCGCTAATAACGGCCCGGAAGATTTTGGAATACTTGCTGCTACCGCCGCCACCGCTGCCGCGTGGCCTGAAGGCATTGAATTATGGCTATCATCTAAAGTGGCGCCCTTAAACGCCGGACCGGTATTGGTTCGCGGGCGCTTTCTGCCAATAAGACGTTTAAGCCCGGCATTGGCTAGCCCGGCGAGGGCTGCGCTACAGGTGGCTTTTAATAATGTATCTTCTAGCTGTTTGTGCCCCGAATAGCGCGACGCGACATAAGCCGTGGCTGTGGCCGCAACTACCGAAGGTGGCTTGGTAACTGCGCTAAGTGTTTGCGAAGTGACTATACCATTACCTTTAGTACTGCCCTTAGAACGTAATAAATTGGTTAGCTTGTAGGCTATGTAGCCCTTCCCCAGCGTAAGACCTTGCATAGTTACCTCAAATGGTTTTTGACGTTAGGTGTCAAATTTATAGAGCGGGGGCGGGAATTGAGATCGTTTACCCACAAAATTTAAATAGTGTGCTATAGCTTATTGAACGGACTCGCTTGCCAATGTTCTTATAGCCCCCACGTTTTAATTAGGCATATCCGCTGTAGTTGTTATATTGCAGTGCAACATAATATGGGAATATGAATGAGTAGCAATGTAAACCAGCCCCAGGACTTAGAGCGTAGGCGCGTTAGCGAACTACAAAGCTATCAGCTGGATACCTCTGCCACCCCCGAATTTGACCAGCTGACTGATCTTGCGTCACGAATTTTCGATGTACCTATAGCATTGATTTCGCTGGTTGACGACAAGCGTCAGTTTTTTAAATCCAGAGTCGGTCTGGCGGTGAGCGAAACGCCTCGGGATATCTCATTTTGCGCGCATGCTATCGCGCCAGAAACTACTGGGCCGTTATTGGTGCCTGATGCCTTAAGTGACGCTCGGTTTGTAGATAATCCCCTGGTCACCGGGCCCCCTCATATCCGCAGCTATTTTGGTTATCCGCTGGTTTCCGCGAATGGCTTCAAACTGGGTACGTTGTGCATTATCGATACGAAAGCTCGCCACGACTTTGGCGAAAAAGAGGTAGCCCTACTACAAAATTTAGCTAATGTGGTGACGGATAAACTTGAGCTATGGCGTCTGAACCATTTGCACCACGTGGGCCAAACCCAGTGGCAGAATATTGCAACGACCTCACCGGACGCCATTATATGTACCAATTTATCGGACCTGATTAATTTTTGGAACGATGCGGCGGCGCAGTTATTTGGTTATAGCCAGGAAGAGATCCTTAATACCAGTATTAAGCGTTTAACCGATGAGTCTGGTTTAGCTCTTTTTCGCCAGCTAAAAGAACAGTTTTTGGCTTCAGATAGCCTCTTTGAACGTAATTTACACGTTACTGCAAAACGCAAAGACGGCTCTACCTTCCCCGCAGAACTATCGTTCTCTACCTGGCTCGAAGAAGGCGGCAGAAGCATCGGTTTAATCGTCAGAGATACCACTGAGCGGCGTAAAAACTATGCCAAACTTAAACGCCTTGCACTTACCGATGCGCTCACCGGCCTGGCTAACCGAAGTGCCTGGAAGCGGATAGCGGAGGCGCAGTTAAACGATGCTGTACCGGTGACGATATTACTGGCAGATTTGGACGGCTTTAAAGAAATAAACGACACCTTGGGTCACGCCGCGGGCGATGAATTATTAAAAGTGGTGGCGAAACGAATAAAAAGAGCCGCAGGAAAGCCAATTACTATCGCTCGCTTAGGCGGCGATGAATTTGCGTTGTTGTTCTGTGATATAGAGATAGACCAGGCAACTGCGATTGCCGCTTCTTTGATAGCCGATGTGGCTCAACCACATATCATTAATGACCATCCGGTAGCCGTAGGAATGAGTATTGGTATCGCCCAGTCGCCCGCTCACGGAGCCCAGCTTGAAGAGCTATTAAATGCCTCAGACCTGGCGTTATACCAAGCCAAAAGCGAAGGTAAAAACCGTTGTGAAATATTCAAGCCGGCGTTCAAGGAGGTAGCTAATCAGCAGCGCGCGTTACGCAAAGAACTGCGCCAGGCTATTATGCAACAAGAGTTTGTTTTGTATTTTCAGCCACAAATTTCACTGGCTACCGGCCAACTGGTAGGCGCAGAAGCGCTCTTGCGTTGGCAGCACCCTACCCTGGGTATTGTTCAGCCAATCCAGTTTATTGAATTGCTAAACAAAAAACAGGCTGTCATGTCGGTAGGCGACTGGATATTAGATGAAGCCTGCCAGCGCGCCAAACAATGGCAAGCGTATATCCCCGAATTTAGAATAGGTATCAATCTGTTCGATGTGCAGTTATCTTCCAAAGCGTTTCCCGGCGTTGTAGCAAAAGCGCTGAATAAGCACCAGCTATCGCCAACATCGCTTGAGCTGGAGATTGTCGAAACCACCTTTTTACAAAAAGAGTTGGATACGGTGGCCCGCCTTAATACCCTGCGCGAGCTCGGTGTGCTGTTAGCATTTGATGATTACGGCACGGGCTTTGCGGCGCTGAATTTATTAAAAACGTACCCGGTAAGCCGCCTCAAAATTGATAAAACCTTCATGCACGATGTCACCGCCGATAAAGGTAACGCGGCGTTAGTGAAGGCTATCATTTACTTAGGCAAAAGCTTTGGTTTGTCGATTATTGCTGAAGGAGTGGAAAATCCCGACCAACAGGCGTTTTTACAACATTATGGGTGCGATGAAGCACAAGGTTACTATTACGGAGAGCCGGTAAGTGCGGATGAGTTTCTGCATCGGTTTGTTAAAGCACAAGTTAATGAAACCAATTGAGAGCCTACTTTGAACCTTATTCGCTATTGATGAACTAATAGTAAACATTGCGAAACTTGTGTAACTTTACGCTTTAATTTTGACGATAATACATGGAAAAGATCCTCAATGGTGACTATTAAAGATGTCGCTGCGCATGCAGGAGTTGCCTTCAAAACGGTATCCCGGGTAGTGAACAATGATCCTACCGTTAAACAAAAAAACCGCGAAAAGGTGCTTAATTCCATACAAGTGCTGGGGTATAGGCCAAATCGTGCGGCGCAATTAACCCGCCGCAAAAAATCAGGTGTTATTGGATTTATTGCCGATGAGCTATTAAAGGTTCCATACACCTTTGACCTTATCCGCGGCGCCCAAGACCTGGCGTGGGAAAACAACAAAGAGCTCATGGTATTAAACGTTAATATCAATAAATACAGTGTGGATGGAGCGCTGAACCATTTATTCCAGCATCGTGCTGAAGGGGTAATTTATGCTTCGATGTATCACAGAGCGGTAAAACTCCCATCCGCTTTCGAAGAGCTTCCCACCGTATTAGCAAATTGCTACGATTTATCTAACTCGTATCCTTCCATCGTTCCGGATGAAAGAAATGCAGCCAAAGAGATAACCCTCAGCATGTTGCGTCAAGGTTATAAGCGTTTGGTTTTCTTGAATCTAAACGAAAATATTATTGCTGCTAAGCTACGTAAATTAGGTGTTGAAGACGCGTTTGCCGAATTTGGCGCTGATAAAACTAACCTCATTATTGAATCAGTCATTATCGGTAGTGAACACAATGAGTATTCCGTTGCCCGCAAACGGGCGGCAGAGTTAATTCGCGGTTTTAAGCCTGACGCCATATTGTGTGGGCAGGATCCTATGGCGGTGGAAGTTTACTTTGTGGTTCAGGCACTAGGCTTAACGGTTGGCAAAGATATCGGCATAGGCAGTTTTGATGATTGGGATACTATCCCCGGTTTGCTGCAACCGGC
Source organism: Salinimonas sediminis (assembly GCF_003429285.1). Classification (NCBI taxonomy): domain Bacteria; kingdom Pseudomonadati; phylum Pseudomonadota; class Gammaproteobacteria; order Alteromonadales; family Alteromonadaceae; genus Salinimonas; species Salinimonas sediminis. The sequence goes on along the minus strand of NZ_CP031769.1, from coordinate 1,823,191 downwards.
GCTCTCTACCATGGCGCTTCCCCACTACGAGATGGGTCAATGGGCATTTAATTATTTGCTAAGCGGCCAGACTGAGAAAACCACCCAAATGGCACCCTTTACGTTGATTAGTCGGCACTCCTACTAACAGACTTAAGCCTTTCCAGACAAGGCTTTTCGTCCAATAGCCACATAGAAATCAACAAATTGGTGGCTACAACCCCAGCCAATAATAAATACGCTTCGGCAAAGCCGAATGTGTCGTAAAGTTCCCCTACCTGTGAAGACAGAGCGGTGGTAACGACTTGCATAAATACATTAAAACCAACCAGGTAGATAGTGGCAGAAAGCCGCGCGTCAAAGTGCAAAACGATATATTTAAATATGGCTACCAAGAGGATAGGCAGTTCTAGCGCATGAAGTAGTTTTAATAGTGAAATGAGTATCGGTCCGTCGGCTAAGCCCGACATGGCCATTCTGACCACCATGACCAGGCCACTTAATAACAGACCATTTTTAGCTCCTATACGGTTTACAATTGCTGGAGCAAGAAACATCAGTCCTGCTTCCAAAAACACCTGAAAGGAATTCAGGTAACCGTAAAACCGGTTTCCTTGAGCGATATCTGCAAAAAAGGAGGCAAAATAAATCGGGAACTGCTGTTCATAAATTTGATAGATACACGATACCCCCATCACGTACAGGCTCAGACGCCAGAAGGCAGGTAAACTAAACACGCCTATAAGCTCGGTAAATGTCACTTTCGTAGAAATAGTGGGCCCAACCTGGATAAGCGGGGAAGGTAGCCAGATTAAACATATTAAAAAGCCTATACCGGTTAAACTGGCAAGCCAAAAGTTTAGCTCTGGATTGACGTTGAACAGATTTCCTGCCACGAAGCTGGCGCACGCCCAACCAAGCGAGCCCCACAGCCGGGCTTTACCGAATTCTACTGCATGCTGTCTTACTACCCTTTCGATTAGCGCTTCAAGCGTGCCCACCGCCGCCCCAAAGGTGAGGGCGAAATAAACAGCCCCGACCACCACCCCGACTATAAAATACCTATCCAGTAGCGGACGGTAAACCAACTCAAAGAATGGGCCGGTAATAACCAATAGCCCTCCTACTAGCACCAGCAGTTGTTTCTGGGTGCCAAGGCGATCCTGGATTACGCCGTAAAAGGGCATAATGATTAACGCTGCTAAAGCGTTAGCACCGAAGATGGTACCAATATCTTTACCATTTAATTGAAGTGTTTGGCTTAGCCATAATGGGAATAGCGAAAAACAAAATGACCAGGTGTTGAAAAAGGCAAAAAGGGTTAGCGACGACGACCAATAGGCCGTTGTCGCTATTTTTTGAATGCTATCGGGTTTACCCACGATGGCTTTATTCATCAGCCCATATAGAAGCAAGGCGTTCTATGGATAACTGGCTTACGCTGCTACTTTTGGCGTCCAGCTGCAGCGTATTGTAAACAGCCGTGGGAAACACCAACATTGTCATCACTGTCGTGCCATTATCGATAAACAGTTCAACTGAAGATCGGTCGACCACCAGCACTACTTCAATGTCCTCATCGGTTTGGGTGGTGACGAGGGGGGCATGTTGGATGGTGGCAAACTCGTCACTAAAATCAATCCTGCCGGATTGTCGTCTATCAAAAAACACCTCGGCATTGTTGGTATCAATGGTTAAAAACACGGCTTCACCAGAGTCATTTTCAAGGGACAATAAGGTTTTTTCCGACGCTTGAGATGCGATCTTAAACCGGTAACGTAACGCCGCTTCCCTGCCAGTGGTATCTTCCGAACCCAGGCTTATAGATTCGCCCGCCTTCATTTTTGTCTTTGTGACAGATTCTTCAGCCAATTGGTCTACTTCAGCGATAAGTCGATTTTGTAGTCTGAGGCCCTGGCCAGTTTTAGTTAAATGCAATGTACGCGGTAAAGTCATAGCACTTCGCCACTGCTGCGTAGGAACCTCATTTGCATACAGCCAGTTGCTCATCCACCCCATAAAAATTCGGCGCTGCTCATTACTGGAAGGAGATGTGAAAAACGTCACACCGGCGTAATTATCGGTCCCATAATCAAGCCAGATAGCCGGCTCGGCCCGATTGGTAGCCGGCTGGTCAGCGAATACTATATCGTCAATATAGGTATGCCCCCAGCTCCCGGAAGCTTCATCGATAATCTGCAATGTTGCCGTTTTTCCCGCCCACTGCTGTACGTTCCAGCTGGCAAAGGTGAGTTGTTCAGTATTTTTTCCGGTCTCGGTTTTTACTACTTTATTGTCTACCAGTAGCTGTATACCCACCTCGCCAGGCAGATTACCCCCTCCGATGCGAAAATTAATATAGGGTTGATTAATAGTAAATTCGGGCGAAACCAATGTACCGGTGGCCAGATCTTTGTCAGCAAAACTATTGATTAATCCTGCCCCTTGGTACCCCTCAGGCGCGGGCTGGCCAGGATATCCGCCATTAACAGGTGAAGACGTGAAGGCCTCGCCTGTTACGTTCCAACCGGATAACGTCGATTCGAAATTTTCAAACACCTGACCACTGGGAAACGTCGCTTCTGTAGGGGCTAGTGTGGCTTTCATGGTTTTATCCAAGGTGAAATTTTTGCCATCAAAATCGCCCACAAAATACTGTGTAGCAGAGCCACCATTAGGCCCTCCGGGCGAAATACTCACCAGTAAAACGTACCGTTCTTCGTCACTTCCTTCCACTGGTAGCAGCAGGAGTTCCGGACATTCCCATACACCGCCATGGTCTCCTACGTCCTTCCCAAATGTACTTTCGGCTGTCCAATCAATAAGATTAGGCGAACTGTAAAAGCCGATATGGTCTTTTTGCGCCAAAGCCATAATCCACTTGTTTGAATCAGCATGCCACATTACTTTAGGATCTCTAAAGTCGGCGATACCAGGGTTTTCGATAACCGGATTGTTACTGTGTTTTTTCCACGTTCGACCTTGATCCAGGCTGTAGGCCATAGCCTGGGTTTGATAATCGTCGCGTCCCTGCGCTTCTTTTTCAGCATTGTGATAGGTATACAATGCAACGATAGGTGGATTATCAACGGTCCCTAAACCACTGGTATTGTTCCAATCAACAACAGCGCTACCGGAAAATATCGTGCCCTGCTCGTCAGGGTAAAGGGCTATCGGAAGTTCCTCCCAGTGTAACAAATCCTTGCTCACTGCATGGCCCCAATGCATTGGCCCCCATACAGAGTCATTTGGATTATGCTGGAAAAAAAGATGATATTCTCCATTAAGGAAAAACATCCCGTTGGGGTCATTCATCCATTTCTCTTTAGGAGAAAAATGGACCTGCGGTCGAAAAGATTCATTCCTGGAAGCGACGGACTCTGATGCCGAAGAGGCGGGAGCTGAACTAATATTACTCATTGAACATCCGATTAAAGCTGAAGATAGGAAAACACTTGTTATTAATTTCATTCTTTTAGAGTCCTTTATTCGACAATGCTGCGGATACTTCTTCTAGCGAACGGCCTTTTGTTTCCGGCATCAAAAAACGCACAAACAATAACTGCAAAAACATTGCAAAAGCGAAAAATCCAAATACTTGAGTCGCGCTGAAGGCCTCTAAAACATAAGGCATGAATAACGCGATCAATGCGGCAAATACCCAGTGTGTGCCGCTTCCCAGAGACTGGCCTTTGGAACGCACCGCGTTGGGAAATATTTCGGCTATAAATACCCAAATTACCGCCCCCTGACCTATTGCATGGGAAGCGATGAAAACGAATATAGCACCGACTACCACAGCGCCTGCTGCCTGCGTAGAAAAAGCCCAGGTTACTGTACAAAGGGAAAGCAAATAACCAAACGAGCCCACATACATTAATGCCCGGCGACCATACTTATCGATAAGACTAACGCCGATCATGGTGAAGATAAGATTCACCAAACCTACACCGGCGGTAGATAGCAAGGCTGTACTAGCATCCAGACCCGCCATATCAAATACTCTGGGTGCGTAATAGATAATGAAGTTGATGCCGGATAATTGGTTGAAGGCCGCAATGAGAAAAGCCAGTGCGATTGGCAACTTATATTGAGGCTTAAACAAACGCCCTTCGTGCTTTTGTTCGCTGTCTCTGCGTATTGATGAAATAGTTTGCTCTACGTCGAGACTGCCTAAAGATTCCATGGTACGGCGCGCTTCGGCTTCATTATTGTTTTGTAGCAGCAGCCACCTGGGGCTTTCCGGCGCTTTTAATACCATTAATAGGTAGATAAGAGCTGGCACAGCTTCAATCCCCAGCATTAAACGCCAGTCTTGGACAATCACACCGGCTAAGAGGTAGTTTGATAGGAACGCAATTAAAATGCCGAATACAATTTGAAACTGATACATCGCTACCAGTCTTCCACGCATGCGCGGTGGTGCGATTTCAGAAATATAAGCCGGTACAGCAATTGAGGATATACCCACACCAACGCCACCGATAAACCGTAATGCGGCGAAAATATATGGATCGTTCGCCATCGCTGACCCTAAAGCTGATACCAGATAAAGTATACCAATCAGAATAAGCGTCTTTTTTCTTCCTAGTTTATCGCAAGGTTTGTTACCAAAAAGCGCGCCTAGCACCGTTCCCCATAACGCAGACGACATTACAAACAGTCCATGAACCAACGGTGATGTTTGCCATAATGCTTCAATAGCTTGGTCGGCCCCAGAGATTACAGCGGTGTCAAAACCAAATAGGAAACCGGCTACAGCCACCGTGACCGACCAGCTAATAATCTTATTCATAAAAATATATATCCTTCGATCGTTGCGCGGGGATTCGCTCCCCGCGAAAATTATTAATAGCCGGGATTCTGTAAGTAAATACCGCCGCTTAGATTAATTTGTTGATTAGGGATAGGCAGGTATTCATGCTTATTTTTCGTAAAATGGGCATCTTCCAGATAAGGCTTACGCGTACGTTCTACGTTAAAATAATCGTCTAACGTTTCTTTGGCTATCCCCCACCGAACCAAATCGAAAAACCGATGACCTTCCAGCCCAAGCTCTATACGGCGTTCAAAACGTAATGCTTGACGAGCCTGTTGCTGGTTTGCAAATGCTTGATAGGGTTCAATACGATAGAGGCTAGCTTCATTTAAACGTCCGGTACTTGCCGCAGCACGGTCTCGAATACGGTTTATAATAAGTCGCGCTTCATCCAGCCGGTTAAGCTCAATTAATGCCTCAGCTTTCCATAACAAAACATCGGCATAGCGAATCAGGGTAGTATTGAGGGAAAATATCGGGAAAGGTCCGTTTTCACCCCGACAATCACAATCGGGATGTTCTAAATCTTTCATCCCAGTGAAATTGCCATAAATAGCCGGTGCACGGGCCCAGCTATCCCCACCATGCAGTAAATCAGGATCATATTTGAAGGGCTTTCCCTCCATCGCTACAGTGTGGTCCAACCGAGGGTCAACGTAATCGCTTTGCGCGTTATAGAGGGTATCATTATAACCATCGAAGTCCGGTAACCCATCAGCCCCGGTTTTAAAGGCATTAACTAAATTTTCGGTAGGAACATGGAATCCACAACAGCCAAAGCCCCCCGCCATCGGCGCATTTAAGGCACTGGGCCAACTGCCTCGGCCATCAGGCGAACCATCATTAAGTGAGCGTTGAATGGCGAATACCGACTCTGGACTATTTTCAAACTCTGCGAGAAAGTTTTTTGCAAAATCATCATTTAAAGCGTAAACACCACTTTGTTCAATTTCGCTTACCAGACTAACCACTTCTTCCAGTTTGTCCTGATTTATATTGATAACGTTGTGCAGTTCATCTTGTTCATATGCTTGATAAAGCAGTGTTTTTGCAAGATAAGCTTTTGCGGATAATGCCGAAGCTCTGCCGATCTCACTTTGCTCTACTGGAAGGTTGTCCGAAGCAAAACGAAAATCTGCTGCAATCTTGTCCCATAACGCCTGATCGGACAAATCGTGATTAGACGCAGATTCCACTTCAACCTGCGTCATTGTTTCGTCAATCCACGGAATATGTTTATGGTGAATTTTTAAGTCGAAATAAAAAATTGCCCGGATAAATCGGAGTTCAGCAGCTTTTTCGTTTCCTTCTGGCAAGGCGTCAGCGGGCGTTTCAGCAATAACCTGTAAGGCAGAATTTGCACGGGAAATTCCAGTATAGTTACGTACCCATTTTTTGTTATTTAAATCTATAAGATCAGGTGGGAACGATTCCATATCCGGAACGATAGGATCAAACATAGATAGGGCGTGGTAGGCAAAAATATCTGAAGGACCATTGCCTCCCTTATGCGCATCCCCTCCTCTAAGGTCCCCGGTAGGCCATAAATAGTTAGGAGCGGTGTAATGATCGTTCCCTAAATAGGAATACGTGGCAATGACGAGAGAGTCAATATTCTGTGCAGTGGACACCTGATCTTCGGTCAGCACTGCCTGGGGTTCGGTGTTCAGTTCATCACTCCCCCCACAGGAAGTAACAGATATCGCAGTAAGACCAATAACCAATAGCTTTGTAAGTTGTTTCATAATTTTAAACCTGTGCTTAAATGCGCTTAGAACGACAATTCCAGACCGAGGGTGATGCGGCGCGGAACGGGAAACACCTCGTTTGGCGTCTCTGGATCTTGGCTTAAGGTACCGGATGGGGTAACAGTAAGAAGGTTTTGACCCTGTAAATAAATTCGCGCATCGCTAAGACCAAAGCGCTCAATAAAATCTAAGGACGGCGTGTATCCCACGCTAATGTTACGTAGTTTTAAGTAAGTGCCTTCTTCCCAAAAGAAACTTGATTGTCGCCCTTCCCCGTTGTTGTCGATGAGCGTTAAGGCAGGAACATCGCTATCAGTATTAGTGGGTGACCACGCATCCAGCGTGCGCGAACCATAATTTGAACCGATGTTTAGTGATGTAAAGTCGGTAAACAGACGCCAGTTATTTCGAATCTGGCCCCCTTTTACGCCTTGCCAGAACATGTTGAAGTCCCATGCCTGGTAACGAAAAGTAAAGTTCATCCCATAAATATAACTGGGATCAGTATCCGCAAAAAAGTCTTGGTCGTTTTCGTTGATAACGCCATTACCATCCAAGTCTTTAAAACGAATGCGCCCAGGCGCCGCGCCGGTTTGTATAGCATGCTCACTTACTTCAGCAGAACTTTGAAACAAGCCATCAGCCACATAGCCAAACACTGAATTGATAGACTTACCCAAGATAGTTTTATCCTGACCATTTCCCCCAAACGAATTGACGACATCCTCAGGTAATGAGGTCACGGTGTTTTGTGCGGTAGAAAGATTGAAGTTGATATCAATCTGAAGCTCGTCGGCCAGAAAATCTGGCTTGACCCATTTATCAAAGCCAACTACCAGTTCATAGCCTTCATTTTCGATGGTGCCCCCATTCACCCATTTCTGTGCACCTTCTCCCAGGGTCGCGATTGGCTGAGTTAATGTCAGGATATCCCGGGTCTCTTTTTTGAACCAATCAAGGCTTGCGTAGATTTCGCCATCTAATAGCTCAACATCAACCCCGATATTGGTTTGGGTAGAGGTTTCCCATTTTAAATCCGGATTGCCCGTTTGCGCTTTTACAAATCCCGAAGGTAATGTTCCGCTATTATTACCGCTGATATCATAAGCAGTCCCCTCGTCCTGTTGATCTGTGAATAGTGATTGGGTGGCATAACGTGGAACATAGGTAGTAAAGGTAGCATTTGTCGCAATCTCTTGGTTACCCGTTTCACCGATACTCGCTCTCAATTTAAGGGTATTTATGGCGCTGATATCAAAAAAGTCTTCATTGCTCACTACCCATCCTAAAGAAGCCGCCGGAAAATTACCGTACTCATTATTTTCACCAAAACGCGAAGAACCATCGCGGCGAATGGTAAAGGATGCTAAATAGCGATTGTTATAGTTGTAATCAATCCGGGCGAATTGCGAGTCCAGCGCCCAGGTTTCCCCTTCCCCTTCAACTCTGACATCTGATGTAGCCTGCGAAAGATATGCAAAGGCACGATCATCTGAAGCAAAGCCAGAACCTATCCCTCTTGATAGTTCTCGCTTATAGTCAATCTGCTCAATACCTGCTAAAAAGTTAAATTTGTGGTTTTCATCAGGTTGCCATTTATACGCAGCAGTAGCACTGGTTATAATGCTTTGATTGAAGTTGTCTTCAACGGAGAGGCGGTCGTTAGCACTTAACGAGCCGGCATTAAATGCTCGACGAAAATTTCTAAAGTAAAATTGGCCATAATCCAAAGCCACAGTACCGCGTAGAATTAAGTCTTCAATAGGCTCATATTCAGTATAAAAACTGGCCATTACTTTATTATAAGTATGATCATTATCCCGGTTTTGTTCTATAAGCCTTACCGGATTATCGCGGTCAGTTATGCCGGGCACCGGGCCGCCCCATCCTCCAACATCGTTATAGACTGGAACGATAGATTGCTGCTCAATAGACAAGCCTAAAATTTGCCCAGCCATATCATTTATAAGGTTTGCTTTCTGATCGGTGACAAGAAAGGTCTGCCCTACTTTCAGTTTATTCTCAATGATGTCGAACTCTGAATTTACACGAAATGAAAGGCGTTCAAACTTAGACCCATCCACAATACCTTCTGCGTCATAATATCCCAATGAGGCATAAAATTGAGCGCGCTCACTGCCGCCAGATACCGAAAAATTCATGTCGCTTACCAGCGATGTTCGGGTGACTTCATCAAACCAATTGGTTTGCGCAGCGCGTTGAACACCCTGGGGATCGGTATATTCAGGGATGGTTATTGAATATAATTCCGGATTATTAAAGTCCTGATTCCAGTCATAAGAATACAAAGGACTAGCGGAGTTCGGGTCCGCTCTATCATTTACTGCGGCCTGCCACACAACGTTGCCGCGCTCTTGTGTGCTCAACGGGTTAAGATCGTAGTTGTAATCTTCAACCGTTTGGTTGAAACGAAAATTGAAATCTAATCCGTCATATCCGCGTTTGGTGGTAACAACAATCACCCCGTTACCAGAACGAGCCCCATAAATACTGGCTGCGGCGGCGTCCCGTAAAACTTGGACGTCAGCTATATCATTGCCGTTAATCTCTTGCAGTCCAGACTTGGTCGGGATGCCGTCTATGATATATAACGGATCGTTGTTACCCAGTGGCCCTAAACCCTGCCCTCGGATTCTGACCGTGGCGCTAGAACTAGGATTACCGTTAGTAGTAATTTGCAAACCCGGCACTCTCCCTTGCAAATTTTGCATTATGTTACCTGCCGGTAAATCTGCTATGTCCTCTAGGTCAACTGTAGCAATGGCGCCGGTTAAATCAGTTTTCTCCACAGCGCTGTAACCGTAAGATATTTCGATAACTTCTACTTCTTGCGTAGCATCACTGCTATCAGTGTCTGACGTTTGTTGCGCCATGGCAGGCAAAGCGGTAAACAAGCATGCCAACGAGCTGGCTGTAAATGCTTGGCGAACCTGACGAGCCAATGGATGAAGTTTGGTATTTGTCATCTCACATTCCAATGTTGAAAAAGTAAAAACAGTAAAAACAACGTTGTCTTTTTGTTATACGCGGGACTTATTAAATAATCAACATTGGTTTAACACTTTTTTTTCATTCGCCATATCGGGGCTCTTTACGATGCTCATAGCAATACGCTCAGCTGATTAGAGACATTTTATATTTCTTCACGGGGAGGCGGGTTGTTAGGCACACTTTGGATGGGTAAAAAGAGCGCTGACCCCAAGCGGGCAATCAGGCGATTGCATAAGCAAAAAATAGCCCAGAGGATTAATGGAGGCCGAATGCCCAGCGATTGGGGTGAAGTGTACTCAGGGGGAGTTACTATGTGGGTACCTGCCGATTTAATCAGGTCGGTCCCCTGGGTTTCAAGGCCTGTAACAGTGGATAAATGGTATTGCCATAGCAGCAACGATACTTCCCCGAAATTGTCCACCGCTTTTCGTAATGGGATGCTACAAATGGCTAACCAAAGTTAAATTATTGGTTCACCAGAATTCACTATTTTAAGGCTTGGGAAAAAGAGGAACGGTCTGCGCTATATTTATAAAGCTCTGCATTATGGGTAGTACTGTATAACGTATGCCTGCTGCGCTACCATAATAGCGAACTCATTCTTCCTGAAGTAGTGTATTAGGCGTTGCCCCACCCCGGGCCCGACCTACCTTGTGGATAGGCTGAAACTCATGTCATCTTGTTTTTTCTAAGTCTATAAAATTTTCCCATGCTCTCGTCTCCACCAATTACAATATTAAAAATATCACTATATTTCATATACATAAGATACAGACTTATTTTTTATGTCGGCTTTGTATTACACATAATCTTTTGTCCGACTTTATAATGCGCGGCTTAGTACACGTTAACTGACCCGCCGGGCCCGTGGGGGTTGAAACTATTTACCGCTTTTATTACGACGATATTTTCACTTATTTATTCTCCTTATTTTATCTTACCGTATTTGCTTATAGCTCTTGATTCATAAGGCCTGGCACGAAGGAGCCAGGCTTACTGAACGACGTTGGTTAGCTTAACGTTTAAAATTTACCCACATTTAGGGTGAGAAAGAGGAAAAACTATGTTAATTTTTTATTACCAATAAGGATATTTGGTAACAAACATTAAATATTTCTCGGCATAGAACATAATAATAAGCCATATTACCAATTGGTCAGGCGCACGCATGATGTACTGTTTTACGGGTAGCTACCGTCTGCAACTACGGAATTTTTTCAATGAAGAAAGTACAATTCTCTATCGCCCTACTTGCCAGCAGCATTTCGCTGGCCCATGCAGCAACTTTTAATATTGCCAAACAGAACACCAGTTTTTCTATTGATGGAAATGGTGGGGCGATTGAAAGTCAGCCGCTTTATTTATGGAACTCGGACACCAATAACGTTAACCAACAGTGGGTACAGATTAGCCACGGTGATGGTTATTACTCGTTTAAAAAGCAAGATACTAACCTGTGCTGGGATGGGGGAAATGGTGGGTCTAATCGGCAACCGATAACACTGCAAAAGTGCGATTCCACCAATTACAATCAGCACTGGGAAAAAATAAAAATCACCTCGGGCGCTGAAGTCTATCGCTTCCAAAAGCGTAATGCCTCGGGCTATTCAATTGACGGAAATGGCGGCGCAGCTCGCCAGCAAGAGCTCTATTTATGGTCTTCCAATAGCGGTAATGTTAACCAGCAATGGCTACTGACACGCACAGACTCTGCTGCCCCTACGCCGGTTGCCAACGGTAGCCAGCTCTCTATAAACACGGCTTTTGATGATGGTAGTGGTCATGGTAGCTACCCCGCGACTAATGTGATAGATGGCAATACCGCGTTCTCTTCACGCTGGGCAGGCTCAGGCACACCCGTAAACCTTACAACCCAGCTTGATAACACCAGCGATGTTACCCAGGTAGGTATTGCATGGGGCCGCGGCGACACCCAAAGTTATACCTTTGAAATTTACGCGCGGCCAGGCACCAGTGGCACCTGGACAAAAGTGTACGATGATGTCAGTAGCGGTACGACTGCTGGTATCGAAGTCTACGATGTTACTGACATCGCAGCGCAGCAAATTCGTATTAAAACCTTTAGCAACTCTGCCGGTAGTAGCTGGACTAATATTGCCGAGGTTGAAGTATATGGCAGTGGTGAAAGCAGCGGCGGTTCAGGCGGTGGCACCCCTGTTGACACTAATCTGGATAGTAACAAGGCACCGTCGGAAAACTTTGACCTATCGCGTTGGTATTTAAGCGTACCGTCTGATGAAGATAATGACGGCAAAGCTGACTCTATTAAAGAATCTGAACTTAATGCAGGATATGAAAACAACCAGTATTTCTATACTGGTTCAGATGGCGGTATGGTGTTCAAAAGTACCATAGCCGGCTTCAAAACCTCTTCAGGTACCAGCTATACCCGTTCGGAATTAAGAGAGATGATACGCGCCGGAGATACTTCAATTGATACTCAGGGTGTGAACGGCAATAACTGGGTGTTCAGCTCCGCGCCATCCGCTGCGCAGCAGTTGGCGGGTGGTGTTGATGGTAATATGAAAGCTACTTTGTCTGTTAACCACGTCACCTCTTCTGGTGATAGCGGGCAGGTGGGCCGCGTGATAGTAGGTCAAATACATGCCTCGAGCGACGAGCCTGTACGCTTGTACTATCGTAAGCTACCTGGCCATGACAAAGGTTCTATCTATCTTGCCCACGAACCAGGAAACGGTAATAGTGAACAATGGTATGAACTTATTGGATCGCGTTCAAGTTCAGCCTCTGAACCGGCCGATGGTATCGCTCTGAATGAAGTATTTAGCTATGAAATTGACGTAAAGGGTAATGATCTTACAGTCAAAATTTTACGTGATGGCAAAGATACGATCACTCAGGAAGTAGATATGAGTAACAGCGGGTACGATATTGCAGATGAATATATGTACTTCAAAGCCGGTGTTTACAATCAAAACAACACCGGTAATGATAGCGATTACGTGCAAGCTACCTTCTACTCGCTTGTGGTCTCTCACGACTAAGCGAGACATAGAATAATGTGCTAGACAACAGCGCTACCTAATTGTTTTATAATATAGGTTATGAATCCGCTCGAACAGGTAGCGCTGTTCATTATGCAAGCAACGAAGGCGATGGGTGCAAGGCTTATCCCATGCCTTGCCCCGCTTTCCTCAACTACACTTCTGTGGCCTAAGCTGCTCTGATCTAAATTACTGTTGCTTAATCTGCTTTTACTGCCCTGTTCTTGCTTACTCTGTTCTTAATTAGCCCGTTGCAAGGGCGCTGTATTGAGATATTCTCACCGCCATATAAAAGGTTTTTCTGACACCGATAACGTCAATGAATACTACAAAGACTTATTGCGGTAGCTCTTTTTTATAAGGTAATAGCAGCCCCCTGACGCGATAATTATGGCCCCTAGCCCAATAACAGCCAGCGGATCCTATTTCTCCAGGTCTGACAAAATCAATTCACTTCAAATCATTTTTTACAAACAACAAAAAAGCAATTAAAAATCTAGCATTAACACAGTTGCATTAGATCATAATAAAAGCGCTTAACATTCTACCAGCTCACCCCAAAATCAGGATTACCCTTAAAAACAACAAAATAACGATAAGCTATCTTTTGGCACATGGCTTAGTGGAAGATAGGCCTGACGCCTTATCCAAAAGAAAAATATAAAATGATTATTGTAGAATTAAGTACAACATGAGGAACGAGTGCCGCTAAATAGGCTTGTTTAAAAGAATCGGAAAGCCAGTGTAAATATCCGTAACTAAATACGCTAAAGTTCCACAATGATCCTAAAAAGCTTGTAGGGTTAATAAGTGAATGTAAAATTGCCCATAGTAAAGTATTCGCAATACCGACCTTTAAAGGGGTTAAACCCGCTTTTAAGCCAAGTTTAATTATTAACGCTAGTAGATAGGTTTCTATTATCGGCGCAATAACAATATAACCTAATGTATCCCACCTATTTAATGAAAAATTGTCGTAGTGGTCTTGGGGAATGAAGCCCAAATCGAACAGTTCATTGATAGTGAATAACACTGCAACAATAAGCATCGCCCCTGCAACCGTTGCGATGCTATAACAGAGCAATGCCATATAAAAACCCGGGCGGGTTGTCACTGTTGATGGGTGACTTACGACCATATGATTATGCATACTGTTCTCCAATAAATAAGGCAGAGGTCTGATTGCCCTCTGCCTGTATGCTATAGTCGATTCGTTGCTGCCCCAAAGTGGGAAGCGTTGTGACTTAACCCTATCATCTGCGAACCAGCATATTTCATTCCATCCCACGCCATACCGCCTCCGGCAGAGCTAAAGCCAAATCGTAGCATCCGGCTAAAAATTCCACCACTCACTAACGGGATACCACAGGGCGTTAACTCAGTCATATTTTTCTCCTTAAAATGCTAAGTTTGCTTAGTTAACGACTAAGCACACGTCCTATAATGCCTGGGTGGCGAGCGTGAAAATACTATGCTCATGGCCAGATTTCCCATCCCAGATGGCTAACCCGCCCGTGTTAAGCAATGTAATGGGTGTGTATCAAGAACACCTGGCCGGGCATTCTATAGACGCTGAGAAACGTACTCAGATTGCAAACTACATTCGGGTGTACCATACGTTAGCCGGTAACGGGTAAATACTATAGCAAACCGGTAATATCGTGATGTGCTATACGCGCTCCGGCGATACCGTTTAGGGCAATTTTAAGGCTAGACGGGAAAGGTTCCATTAATCAAGGGCTAACGCACTTGAATTGACCAAAATTCTTTTCGGTGTGTTGCTTTGGGGGCGTTATTGAACCTAATAGCCTGCTTTGTGCAAGAAGCCGGCATTGTGCACTATGCAAGACCAGCCCCCCGTGCCAGCTGATGGTGTGTATCAGAGTGGCCATATCATTATAGGTAGGCGTGGATGTGTGTAGACCTGGTATCATCGGATTTATCTTCACTCAGCGACCATCTGGTTTTTGGTTTAGCGTCCAGACAATCCGGCCGCGCTCACCTTAAAAAACGCCCCATACCAATGTAACCTGTCCTATTCAGTGGTCCTAGAGATTGAGTTAAAGACACGGCACTTAATATTCCGATATAAAATCTCAACTCTGTTACACTCAACGCCTAGCTTTAAGTGAATTAGTTTTCGGGCTTTAGGTTCACAAGCTCGAATCTTCTCGCTTTTACAACCAAAACCTATTCTCCACACCAAATTACCTACACACCTCACTCTCGCTTGCAGTAAGGAGTGCCAACCCCTGTTGGTTCAAACGCTCAAGCACAAGGCAATACCATGAATATGACTTCTCTAGGCGTTATTGGTAGCTCTAAAAAAGAAGATGAACGGCGGGTGCCGATACATCCTGAACATTTATCCAGGATCCCCGAAACAATACGCAAGCAACTCATTTTTGAAACTGGCTATGGCGAACGCTTTGGTATCGATGATACTGCACTCAGCGCTCAGGTGGGAGGATTGGCATCAAGAGACGAGCTGTTGGAAACCATGAACACTGTCATTATCGCCAAACCGGTACTTGCCGATTTTGAGCAGTTACGGGTGGGCGGTGTACTCTGGGGGTATCCTCATTGCACTCAACAACGACGGATAACTCAGATTGCCATCGAGCGAAAACAGACATTAATCGCTTTTGAAGATATGTATGTCTGGGGTCCCCAGGGACAGGTTGGGCGGCATACGTTCTACAAAAATAACGAAATGGCGGGATATTGCGGGGTCATTCATGCGCTGCAGCTTAAGGGTATAGACGGGCATTATGGTAACCAGCGTAAAGCGATAATTTTCAGCTTTGGTGCCGTGAGTCGTGGTGCTATATATGCACTCAAAGCCCATGGTTTTCGCGATATTACTATCTGCATTCAGCGTCCCGACCACGAGGTCCGCGAAGAGATCCTTGATTGTCATTATGTGTGGCTAAAAGCTGGCGCTGCCGGCCAGGCAAGGATGATGGTGGTTGAACATGACGGTACAGAAAGACCATTGTGTGATTTAATCAGCGAATCGGGGCTC
The DNA here is from genome assembly GCF_003429285.1 of Salinimonas sediminis. Classification (NCBI taxonomy): domain Bacteria; kingdom Pseudomonadati; phylum Pseudomonadota; class Gammaproteobacteria; order Alteromonadales; family Alteromonadaceae; genus Salinimonas; species Salinimonas sediminis. Next base: position 1,807,582 of record NZ_CP031769.1, on the reverse strand, counting down.
ATTATCAATGGCATCTATCAAGACACCAATCACCCTATCGACTTTGTCATCGAACAAGAAAAAGCGTGTCTCAAGCCGGGCTGTTTAATTATTGATGTCAGTTGTGACGAAGGTATGGGTTTTTACTTTGCCAAGCCAACCACCTTTAAAAACCCTATGTTTCAAGTCGAAAAAGTGGATTACTACGCCGTTGATCATACGCCCAGCTATTTTTGGGAAAGTGCTTCACGGTCAATTTCTGCCGCATTAGTTTTCCATTTACCGGCCATAGCCGCAGGACCGGAAGGCTGGCAGAAAAATGAAACCATTCGTCGAGCCATCAATGTTGATAAAGGCATCATTCAAAAACCTGATATTCTGGCTTATCAAAACCGTCAACTTGCTTACCCACACCTGCCAATTTAGGGGCTACAGACCCATTTAACCGGGCCTTCCCTATATCACCTGACGTGCCGTGACTAAAACTTCACGGCAAACTTCAAAAATAGAAAGGGTAAGTTCCTGAGGTATGCCTACGAAATTAATACGATTACCCGCCACACCAAGGCGGTTCTGCGATATCGTCGAGCAACTTTAGAGTTCGCTTTCGTGAACTTGCCCAATATAGTTCACGCTACACCACAATATTATCCATAATTTTATAACATTTTTCTCTGCTTACCAGGGCGTGTTTGCACCGCCACTGGTTCACTAGGCACGAATAACCATACTTAAGAATGGATAGGTAGCTAACCAAGCGGCTAAACAATTATTTTGAATGTAATCGCTCATCTAAATGCCATACTAAAATCCCCCAACTTGATGGGATTAATCATGACAGTTCAACAAGTTATACCTTGAAACAAAGATCGCATCATCGGTCAGAAAAAGCCACAGCGAATATCTCATATTTTTTGGGGGGGGCCTGCAGACTTGGGCAGAAAGGTAAGACTAGAGATTTAGCGCTATTCACTCTTGGTTTGGATAGCAAGCTAAGAGGATGCGATCTGGTAAAACTTAAAGTGGCGGACGTATCATGTGGGCGTTCAATGCTGACTCGCTCTTATGTTGGCTAGCAGAACACAAGGTGCCCAGTACGATTGAACTAACTCCAGTGAACTAATTCCAGAGACCGGGGAGCCGATATCTGCATGAATAAACTACGCGAAACGATAAGAATCAGACTACCTATTTAACTCTAGCGCTACTGATTCAAAGCATATTTCAACCCAACAATTCAGCCGAATACTCCTTAGTTAAATAGCGAATTAGGGCTTGATACCTCGCTATACAGCGCTCAATAAATGTGAAGACCAAGCCTTATCTCATTTACAAAAAGATCAGGGACTCAAGGGGCATCCAGCTATTGCTGGGCTTCAAGAACTTGCCGAGCACTGTTCGTTATTTTGACCTCGAAGTGGAGGATGCCCTTGAGATATCAGAGTCTATCGAAGGATGAGTATGGCGTTGGGTTATCCAGGGCCATACAGAGAGCCGGGTACCGACCGTCTACTATCGCATTACTGTCAGCAATACGTTGTGGCGAGAGGCTACTGCTATCACTGACAACGTCAGACTCGTTCACGCACACAGGCTACAGTGTGCGAAGTTTCATATTGCGGAAATAAATTGTTGAGGTCCACTCCTGCAACACAATGTGGCCTTTAGCTGATGCACCGAACGCCGGGAAATCTTTAAAACGTGATGTGGCAACCCAGTTTTTCCATTGTTCGCTGTAGATATCAACTCGTGTGGTCAGGTTTCCGTTAAGATAAAACTCGACTTTGCCGTCAGTTTGTCTGATCGAAGACTGATTCCATTGGCCGTCTCCGTGAGCGGGGCTCGTCGCTATCTGCGATGTGTAGCCGAAAATCTCGCCGGTTTTTTTTGCGCTATCGTCGTTGTCTGCATGGGCAACGCCCAGTAACTGATATTCAAGACCGGTTTGCCACGCAATCGGATGCTCGGCATCCTCCTGCACGTTGATGAACACACCACTGTTGCCGTTTTCCGGTGATTTCCACTCAAATTTGAGTTCATAGTTTTCATACGCTTTATCCGTAGCCAGGTCGCCGTGCTGAACACCGCTTGCGCCAGGGTCAACAGTGAGCGTACCGTCAACAACTTTCCATGATGGTGTGCCTTCTGGCTGTTGAAACGTGTGCCAGCCGAGTGTGCTCTTGCCATCGAAAAGCAGCGTCCATCCAGCATTTTTTTCCGCCTCGTTCAGTGTGTTCGGCTTCTCGGCTGCAACGGAAGCTGACGTAGCTGATTGCTTGTCATTGCCACTCACAGTGAAGCTGGTAAAAAGCAGTACAGAAAGCGTAACTGAAACACATTGACGAACATTGACTACCATGGCGATACCTTGTCTGGATGAAGGGGCAGATTGCGTATTATCAGCGCTTTGTTTACCAAAAATTTACAACCCAAGCAAACTTAATTCTTTTTACCGGGGTCAGGATACGTATTTTTGCGAAGAAGGCGGTAATGAACGGGCGTTCACCCAACTTTTTAGTCCAGTGAGAACGACAGTGAAATTTCTCTGGATGTCAGCGAACAACTATTCAGCGTCTCCTTTCAGCAATATTAATAACCGATGGCGAAAACGCCGAAGCCTGATTGACTCCACCGGCCCCATTGGTAAGGGTTCTTCCCAGAATTTACGGACACATCCATAAAGAGACAGACTAAGCCTAAATGGAATGTTTATGACCAAAGGAAGAGAGTATTCCCCACAGCTCAATCGCGAAGCGGTGTTACTTACGCCGAAGCCTAACGCCAGTTGTCGTCAGACTGCATTGGATAGCGGTTTCAATACCAACCTTCTGCGCTGCTGGAAGCGTGAACTTGAGCAATCACAAGATAAAACATTTAAAAGCAGCGGCTAACCTCGTTACCAAGAAAAAGCACAGGCTCTTTTACACAAAGCGGCAACGTTCCTGGTCAAAAAGTTACTTTACGGTATCTGGCGATATCGCGTCGCCGCTTCGGGTAAACCTTCCGTTCATATACGGTTAGGCACTTGTAGGTACATGAGAAACTTTACCCAAAAACCAAGCGCTGGGTTAAATAACACGATATAGGTTACCTCAACCTCATTGAATTACTTCAACCTGGCTCTAACCGGCATATGTTTTTGCATGGTGTTAAGTAGCTCTATCGGCGGTGATCATCAACGCCAATTGCAGCAAGCAAGGTCCACCCTTAACCCTAAATATCAATTCAATCTCTAAAACTACTCATCAGGTCAGTATTCAGTCTTAGAGGATATGAATAGCCTGTATTGGCCCTTTGTTAAAGGGACTAAATATAAATTATATGGAGATTATTATCTTGAATGAGTTAACTTTAGAAGAGCTTAATAGCGTAAATGGCGCCGGTTTGGACCAAAGCGTTTGCGTAGCTGGTTTTGGTGCATTGGGCGCACTAGGCGGCTTTATCGGTGGGGTATTGCTACAGCAGGCATAGGTATGGGGGCTGGCGCACTTTGGGGATTTGGATTTGGAACGCAGGTTGGCGCAGCAGTTTGCATACCTTAAGGATAGCGATATGAATGAATTAAACCTTGACGAGATCTTACAAATTTCTGGCGGAGATTGTATGTCTAACTGGGCTGTTGGTGGTGGTATCACTGGTGGAGTTATTGGTGGGGTCGCAGGCTTTGTGGGAGGTTTTGGTTTCGGAGCGGGCGCTGGCATCACAGGTGGTAGCTCGTTAGGCTCTGCAATTGGTACAATTGGTGGCGCATACTTTTGTTACCCATAATAAAGAGAGGCATCAGCCTCTCTTTCTGGAAAGTAAAATGACGGTACTATTTTTATTAAATTATACGACGACGTTGTTTCTTGTTTTTATCCTCTCGGGTGTACTCACACCCAACAATCTATCCATGCGTTTTGTTTTTTATACAACGATTGTTTTAGTGGTGACATTGGCTTGCTGGAGATGGGGCAGGCTTTCAGTAATTAAGCGCGGCAAGTATATCTATATCCAAACATTCCCAACTTTTACAAAAATTAGCGCAGAAGAAGTGGAGAATCTTATCATTATCGAGAAGCATGTATTGGTTAATAGAAAAGATGGACGTCAGAGTAAACATCATTTTATGTTTGGCCCGTCTGGAGGTATTCATTCCTCTGTAATCTCATTAATCATTAATCAAATTAAAAGGCTATAACCAACGCTTCCACGGCACCGCTATCAACATCGAAACCGCTAAGCCTACTCACGCCGCCTTTAAGATGGTAAAGCTCCGGGGGGCCGGCGCCGGGTAAAAAAACAAATTCTGAGAACAGGATAGTAAACAGCTGAACACAAGTACCTGGCCCACCGTACAATGACTCATAGCGGTATTGGTTAAGTGCAAAAGACCGAAACTTGTTCTAGAAGAACAATTGTAGCTGCCACAGGGACGATCGTAAGCCTATCATTTGATCGAGAGGGTTTAAATGTTTGGTTGTGTCCTTCACCACTTAACAAACGTCGACTGGGTCACAAACACCTGGGATACTTCGTATTATGGTCAAGGTGTTTCCCCTTAAAACGAGGCGATAAACGTCGGCTCCTTGTCTTTAGCCATCATTGAAACATCTGGAAAAATTTCAGATATTGGTCATAAGCCGATATTACACTTCTTATTTGATTATTCTGTAACCAGCATTTAGTGTACCAGGAGTGTTCAAAAATAAGCATAAGGAAGTCTGGTGAGTAGAACTCTTAGTTTAGCTTTCATAATTATCGTGTTCGTACTGGGGTACTTTACCAGAGGTTTTATTAATGACTCGTCTCAAGAAGAAAATCAGGAAAAATCTCACGATACGACTGTGACTTCCCCACCCGACACTACAGTTAGAATAACGTCAAAAGATGCGGAGATTATTAGCAACGCTGCTAATTTGAAGGGCTCGCGATCTATGAGAGAGATAAAAGAAGAACTACCTGACATGAACGTAAATCCGGCTGAAAACCCTGATTCTAGCGTGTCAGTATCTTCTTTCGGGAAAATCATCAGAGAATTTGACAAAGAAGAAAGAGAAGAAATCTGGTCACAGGACCAAGAGTTTTTTATAAGCGAATCATTAAAGACTCAACAATTTGCTGATACATTTGATATCAAAGAGTTAACTTGCAAAGCATCGATATGCAAGTTAATAGTTTATAAATCAACTGCAGATCTATACAGTGACCGGAATATCCCTGAGGCTGATTGGCATAATATTGTAAGAAAAAGCTCAGCTGATATTGATATGAATATGGCTCAAATGGAAGTGCAGAATGCCCCAGATTCAGAAAGTGATGTTGCGTTTACAGTTTACTTTCAATCTAAATCTGAATAGATGAATTAGTCTCGACTTAATCTGACACTTCTTCTTGAAAAGATGAGAGTTACCCGTTTTGATAAAGGTGTCGAATCTTTAATCAAAACAAAATAGGTAACTCTCATGTTGCATACTAGCAATCCAATCATCAAACACAAAGCAGGACTGTTAAATCTGGCTGAAGAGCTGGGCAATGTATCGAAGGCCTGCAAAGTGATGGGCGTGTCTCGTGACACGTTTTATCGGCATCAGGAGTTGGTTGAAGAAGGCGGTGTTGATTCGCTGATTAACCGTTCAAGACGCACACCTAATCTCAAGAACAGGGTCGATGAGCAGACCGAACAAGCTGTCATAGCTCACGCCATTGAGTTTCCCGCTCACGGTCAAGCCAGAACAAGTAATGAGCTGCGTAAAGCAGGCGTGTTCGTTTCAGGCAGCGGTGTTCGCTCGATATGGCTCAGACATAATCTGGAAAACTTCAAAAAGCGACTTGCCGCACTGGAAGCCAAAGTTGAAAGCGAAGGCATCATTTTGACCGATGAGCAGGTTGCCGCGCTTGAGAAGAAAAAGCAGGATGATGAGGCCTGCGGTGAGATTGAAACACACCATCCCGGCTATCTAGGCTCGCAAGATACCTTCTACGTCGGCAACCTCAAAGGTGTCGGCCGCATTTACCAGCAAACCTTCGTTGATACCTACAGTAAAATTGCGTTCGCCAAGCTCTACACGACCAAAACGCCAATCACCTCGGCCGACATCCTCAACGACAGAGTGTTGCCGTTCTTTGAGGCTCAGGAGCTGCCCATGCTGCGGATTCTGACAGACAGGGGCACAGAATATTGTGGCAAAGTGGAACAGCATGATTATCAGCTCTACTTAGCCATCAACGATATCGACCACACAAAAACCAAGGCGCGACATCCGCAAACCAATGGGATCTGTGAGCGATTCCACAAAACCATCCTGAATGAATTCTATCAGGTCACCTTCCGCAAAAAGCTCTATGACTCGCTGGAAGCATTACAGAAAGATCTGGACGAGTGGCTGGAATACTACAACAATGGAAGGACTCATCAGGGCAAAATGTGCTGCGGCAGAACGCCAATGGAAACATTAACCGATGGGAAGCAGATTTGGGCTGAGAAGAACTTAGCTCAAAGCTAATCTGACACTGGCACCGTGAAACGGGTAACTGTCAGATCAGGTCTGAGCTAGTACAGAATAGAGTCAATATCATTGACATGCATAACTTTCCATCGCCTTTTGGCGATTTCAAATGTCACGCCACATAGCTTATTCAATGGGACCCGTTAGAGATTATGGTCTGGGACGTACACCCGACTGCGCCTTCATAACCTTCTGGACGCCCATTAGCCTAATCGTTGAACGCCTGCTGTTTTTCTATAGCGACCTGTCGCTCCCCCATTCACACGAAACGTCCGCTTCTCGCTCTCTTAGGACCGTCAATCTGTCTCTTAGCTCACCGCACTTAGCGCCGAGAAAGATGCCGTAGTGGGGTTTAAAGACAGCCAAACAGCAATTTTCAATTACCAGGCGGCACTATATTTCTTGTTGGCTTCAGCAGCTTCTATTTCCAGCGGTGCTTTATTGTACCCATACTCTGCCATGTCAGAAAAATGCTGGGTTACGATATTATCTAAACTGGCCCTTTCAATCTGTAACACATGCACTAACTCATGCGCTAGCTTTGGCCTATCCAGCTCAAAATCCTTACGCGTATATATTGAATAGCCGAAAACTTGTGCGTTGTTAATTATCCCCTCACCAATAAGCCCAACAGCTTCGCCAAAAATTTTCAATGCAAAGTTGTCGTAAGGGTAAGGAACTTCATTAACATAAACAATCCTAACCTTTTCAGGATGTTCAATACCTATTGCTGTCGCCAGCGATAATTCCTTCTGATTTAAGGGAGTACCTATTTCCATACCAGCGCGGTCCGTCTCATGCGCCCAAGCTATATACTGCGGCAACAGAATGCCAGTTATGATTTTTTCATAAGCAAGCGCCATGATGATAACCACGACAATCAAAGTTAATGATACAAATTTAACCAATTTCATATTGTTAAAATCCATTTTAAGGTTGTTATTTAGGAAGATTTTCAAGGTCTCATATCAAAACGATGGGCTCATTAAGAGCCCCATATAAATGTACTTCATATTTGCATAGTACAGCTTACGGTAACAATTCATATGCTTAGAAGTGTTGCCGGAAACGTGCTTAAAAATTAGGTGAACCGCAGATCACAGCTGAGCAAAGCCTCCAATTGAATGGGTTAGACGAATGGTTCGGGCATCGCTTACAGAACATCACCGCCTTCGCGATGGTGGTGGTTAGGTAATTGCTCATTACAAGCGGTATCGGTGTCGGACGATTGAATGACAGTTCCGTGTGCCCTGTTAACAGCGAAATATTCAAAAGTGACTGGGGATTTTATCCTGCATCAGATTGCCAGTAAGTCGTAAAAGATTTGAACATTGCTTGGTAAAGGCCCCCTATCAATGTTTGGGGTGGCAGCGCGTATTGCGAATACTTTAGGCAAGAATCCTGCTTTTATATTATCGGCTAGACTCTGCTTCCAGTTCGAGAATGTCATTTTTCAAAGGGGACTGTTCCAAAAATGCAGTTGCTAGTGAGGTGCTTCTGCGTTTGAGCCCTCGATAGATACTACGGGAAATATCTGCCTGTTTTGTTTTGCTGTCGACAAAGCCTAAATACTTGGCGGCAAATTGAGGCTGAGATACCGCTACACTGTTAATAAATTCACCGAAATTTCTTTGGTTATGTACTTTTTCTGGCTGTTGCTTAAACCATTCCATCGCAGCTTCAGGACTATGCCAACTCCAGGAGCGCATAAAGTTAACTACGTCGTCATCAAGCTTGTCTTGTGTTGTGTGGGCAGTAAGCCAATCACCGCTTTTCTCTCTATCTTGGTAAGACCAATTGTTTATAAATTTAGATTTAAGTTCATCGTAGCGATTGCCAGAATAATCTTCAACGAGCCAGGCGCCCACCTCTTCAGGGCTTTTTCTGGCCCACTCTTGAATAATGCTCTCCTCTACTTCATGGTCGTCAATCGCTTTGGTAAGAGTAAGCAAGTCGACAAAATCGTGCTTTGACTCAAGGGCCTGGGTAAGCCCCCATACTAGCGTTGAGAGCCGGTAACCGAGTTGATTCAGTTCGTTTAACTTATCTATAGCCAATGCCATATCCAGCTTTGCCAGGCCGGCAAACGTGGTCACCAAGCCCCCCGTTGGCATTTGCTGATTGTGCGATGTTTAGCTTGGCAACGCATGGTTAAGTTGCAAAAAATAATCGTAGGCGGCAATGGGATCTTGCATGCCTAAAGCATCAAGCCCTGTTGCAAGATAGCCAGTTTTAGTGCTTTCGTCATCGATCTCAGTCAATGCAAAGTCTATTGCTTTAGTCGGGTTCAGCTCGGCGTAACGACTAAACAGGGCGGAAAATTCAGTACTGTTATGATTAAAATTGGTGCTGGAAAAGTATTGAAGAAGCCCCAGGAGCTGGGATTCTGGCAAATTGGCAACGAAGGTATATACGCTAGCTGTCTGCGAAAATGACAACACCGTAGGGTCACTACTTATGAGCGAACTCAGATGTCCGGCAAGCTCACTGATGGGTAATGTTTGGTTTTTGTTCTGTGTTTGTATTTTACTAAGGTTAGGCTTTGATTTATTTATATTTGCGGCGACATTCTCACCCTGCTCAGCGGCTATTTTGGCTGGAGGGCGTTCACGGGCGTGGGTATTGCAAACCTGCGTTTGTTTCGGCCAAGAATTAACAAAATAGCCTGCTGTAAAGGCGAGCATGACGCAGATAAACCAGACGAGCACTCGCATTGTGACCTACCAAAATCCTTTTTTAGTATTACCACATTATCATCCTCGATTGCACATAACAATTCGGTCCATTCAAAACAGCGGTATAGCCACCAAGCTATAGGTCCGCTAAGGCCGCTTTAGTGGCACTGACCCACCGCATCAGCCAACTGATATCAAAAACTCGGTTGGGATAAACGTGAGCAAAGCTTTTCACCGTTTCATTTTTTGCCTCAGACTACGAATCACCTTCAGCAGGCTTGATATAGCGTGGTGCTAGCAGCATGTCGGTGGTGAGCTTAAGTTAGGCTTAAGTTAGCGTAAACCCCAACCGTGCTGGCCAATAGTAACTGGTTGTTCCAATTCGACCCTCTCCAATTTGAACCTGGCTTGTTGTGTAGCTGGATGGTTTGAAGACCGGACACCGGTAAGTCATACGCATCTTATCTATTCGTTACCTATTCATGAAGTAGAGGCAGCTTACTTTTGAAGTGGTAACATGCACTGCCTCATTATTCACCGGCCAGATTAGCTAGAGGCTAGCTGGTGTTTGCGATGGGCTGTCACGTTTCATTAGCCAGGCATAAGCGGTAGTAAAGGCAGTCTCTTGAAACTGCTTTAAACCAGTGTCTGAAAAAGGCACTGCGATGGGGTTTCTGCGTAAAGATTCTTTAATATCGGTTGGGTTAAATACCACAACCTCTAACCCTTCGATTAACTCAATAGCGGCTTCTAGTTTGAAGCCAATGGAACTGCCGGCAAATTTGCCTTTGCTTTGGCGCTGGCGGATGATCACAGCATCTATTTTGTAGTCAGCGACAAGCTTTGCGAAAGTACTTTGAAAGCTTTTTAGCCCTTTGGCACTGGTATCAGCTAACGTTAACCGGCGTGTACGACAGTCGGGAACATGAAATAAACCATCTATCAATGACAACAAACATACTGTTGCTTCGTTGCCTTTTAAATCTACACCGCAAACTTTCATAATAATTCCTATTTATATTTGCCTGCCATTATAACGTGTTTCGCTACAAAGTGACTGCCCTATTGAGCCCCCACTGTTCTGTTAATTTCTTATTCCGTAGCGCTATACGCAGGCCCACGTGATCTGTGGTAGCTACCATAGTTAAGAAAACGTTGTGGCGTGGCATTTATCGAGCGACACAACAGATATGAAGTACCATGAGCCTGAACAAACTTACTGCGTAGATAAGCAGCATTATCAGCCACGAAAGGGTAACAGCCGTAACTTATTATACGATAAGCCAGCCAGCGGGAGGTTAACCTGCCATCTGGATGAACCGGTAAGTAAATGGATATTCAAACCTTAACGAAGCCGCCTTTCCAACCTTTACAAAGGGGGGAAATACAGAGTTCATACAAAAAATAACCAAAATCTGTTATCGCTGTGGGTGCAAGTTTTCCACACTTGATGTTGAACAAATGGGCCGCGGTATATAGGAAGACCACTTAACACATTAGCACCTCAACGTGCGTTTCCTTGCTCATGTTTTTTAGTCTAGTGTTATTACCAAGTTTAAACTAAAAGGCATCCATAAAACGTTGTTACATGGGGGCTGGCGCAGCGTGGAACATAAACACATGAGCCGATTCACATTGCAGCCTGTACCTTTATGTTTCTAACCAAGCGATGAATGCCTAAAAAGGACTGGTCAGCACTTTTTTGAAGATTATTATGGTAAAGAAAAGTAAGATTCGTTACCCAACTGACTGTGAAATCATTTATGCAGGCCTGGTATTGTAACCATTAAGTTGTCGTATCAGCCGTGAAAGCTTAGTACGGGTATGGCTTAGCCCTCCCCCTTTTCAACGCTAAGTGAGGGCCAACATTTTGCCACTTACCAACTTTCGCTACGTCAAAGCACTTCATCGCCGACCAGGTTCAGCCGCTGAGCGCTATCCGGTAACTCAAAACGCCAAACTGCGGCTATCAAAGGCTTACAAAAAAACTACCTAACCCAATTTCCAATCACACCGGCAGGCTAAAATACCTGCCGGTAACCGTTAGCATCTTAGTTTTAGGTATCCATTTTTTTAACCTGTTCTTCCACAGGCTTACCGTTATCATTAAATTTTGCAATTTCGGCGTTCGATGATTCCCACTGCTGGCGTTCTTCCTCTGTGGCTTTGGGTGAGAACCAGTCAAAGTAAGCGTAAAGTATTCCTATCAGCGGCGCGGTCCAGCAGGCGAATGCCAAGGGGATATACAGCAGGTTTTCTAAATTATCACCAGAAATCCCCAGTCCAAGGGCTGATATAACAAAAGCCCCACCAGCATTCCAGGGAATCAGCGGAGACATTAAGGTACCGCCCTCCTCAACGCCTCGTGATAAATTCAGCGTAGAATAGCCCATCCCGCGATAAACAGGCGAAAACATCCGCCCGGGTAATGCGACTGATAGGTATGGGTCGCCCGCCACCAAGTTGGTTGCAAACGCCGTTCCCACCGCTGCAATCTGCGTACTGACAAAGGTTTTCGCTTTGCTCTTTATCGAATTAATTATACTTTTCAGACATCCCGTAGTTTCTAGTGCACCACCAAAAGCCAGTGCAATGAGCACCAATGAAATGGTCCACATCATAGATTGAATACCACCCCGATTTAGCAAGCTGTCTATCTCGCTTATGCCCGTTTCGATGGAGTAACCATTGTTGGCATAATCAAACACAGCCTGCAGGCTCTGTCCTTGTGCAATCATAGCAAACGCGCCCCCTACCACTACTCCCACGAACAGCGAAGGCAATGGAGGGAGCTTGCGAAGCGCCAGCACCATTACCACTACAGCCGGTAGCAACGCCCACAAAGAAATATAGAAATTGTCTGTTAAAGCGGTGGTGATGCCTTCTATTTTGTCAAATGACACACTTTGTGTATCGATAACAAAAAAGCCGACCCCAAGATAAATCAGAAACGCAATTAACATAGCGGGAATGGTGGTGGCCATCATATTTTTAATGTGAGAAAACACGTCTGTGCCAGTAACTGCAGGGGCAAGATTAGTTGTATCAGAAAGCGGCGATACCTTATCGCCGAAAAACGCACCAGAAACCACTGCGCCAGCAGTCCAGTACATGGGAATATCAAACCCTTCACCAATGCCCATGAGGGCCAAGCCGACTGTACCCACGCTTCCCCAACTTGTTCCTAGCGAAACGGCTACCACTGCACATATAACCATTGCCGCTGCCAGAAAAATCTCAGGGGACAACAGTGTTAACCCATAATAGATTATGGTTGGCACTGTTCCGCTCGCAATCCAGATACCAATAATCATTCCTACCACAATAAGGACGCTTACTGCGGGTAATGCCACGTGTATGACTTTGAAAATACCTGCGCGAATATCTTCCCACGTAAGACCAAGGTAAATACCCACGAGACTAGCCAGCGCCACCCCAATGGCAAGAGGAATATGCGGCTCGAATACGCCAAAGTAGAATATCTGCGTTCCTAGTATAATAAGCGTCAGAAAAACAGGCGTTAGTGCAAGTAAGAGGCTGGGTGTTGCGCGCTGTTCATCTGTCATATTTCTTCCTTGTATTAATTGATGGCGATCATGTCAGGATTCTGTAAAAAAGGCCTATGAACAATTATCATCAGACCGACAATTGTTCGATACGAGTTGAGATAGCTACGCGGCCGAAGGCAAAATAGTTTTGGAGAGAATGCGACAAAAAAGGAGGAGATGATTATCATAAATCGACTTTAACATGTAAAAAAACCAAGAAATAAGTCGATATATTTTTTTGATTACGGGCAAAACAAAGTGAGTAAAACAAGGCGCGGCTTACGTTTTATCCCCGCAATGGCATACTGTATAAACGTAAAGTAACTTATGTTTTATCCATTTTCAGACCTTTACGTTAATTCTAGGATTTTACACAAAAGCCAAACTGACAAGCCCGAGCGCTTAGCAGCAATGCTGCACATATCGGTACGTTTTTAACACCAACGTACCAAACAAGCCGAAACCGCCCGGCGCATTTAATTTTGCTTAAGCGCTGAAATATTAATGTGGGCTAATGGCCTGCTCATCTCTTTTTTTGCCAATCAAATGACAGTATGGCGCCGCCCCCTATTCGTTTATTATATTCGCTTATTAGTGTCTTTCTACTAACGGCTGTAAAGTGCCAGTGGCGCAGGTACCTCTTAGGTGATTGGTGGGTTAAATGTAGGTAAAGCGGAAGTTGGCGCATTGAATACTTGATAGCGTCACTGCGCTAATTTCTGACCTTCCCCCGACTGATACCGGCCTTCTGCTTTAATTGCCATAGCTAACCAAAGTATTTCATTGTTGAGAGTTAGGTGCCCTTCTATATATACAGTTACAGCGACCTTTCCCCTATATTCAGGAAAACGACCCAATCGCGCGTTTTTTGTGCTGAACATGATTGGCCCCAATTAAGCACACCCTTTGTATTCTTTGACTTTCAGTAAATTCGGAATGATGGCACTATGGATAAAAACGAGCACGCGCTCGGGAGAAAGACGCGCGATTTGCGTGCTATTAAATTGTTAGGTGCTTCCATGGAAGAATTAAAATTAAGTCACCCTTATTGGGTACGTATTATAGGATGGGTATTTTTACCCGTAATGTTGGGAGTTTCTATTTGGTGCCTATTCTTACCTGTTTGGTATCAGAGATATGAATTCCTTCTGTTTCTTTCAGCAGCATTTTTAGGCGGTGGGTGCTTATACATGACTATACATGGTTTAAAGACACTTCCATTTATGAATGCTGTTATCACTCTATCGGAAAATGGAATCTGTATTGATAATGGGAGCAAATTTACAAGTGTGCAATGGAGCTCGATTTTAAAAGTTCGCCACGTAGCAAGCGCTCAAATACTCCATCTTTACGACTCTAAAGGGAATAGATTCCTATCCGTTACAGAACAGCTCAAAGGCTTTAGTATCTTAGTCGGCTGTTTAAATGACAAAAGCGGCTTAGAGCTCTAAAAATGAACGCACCTAACAAAAAAATCAAGTTCGCCCGCTGCGCGGGCTGGGACACAAACATGCGGGGCGGCTTCGCCATTGTGCCCCACACGTCTGCGCCCCTTATTTAAAAGTTATGTATCTAAGGAAGGATTTGGTGAAACCTGACTATCAATCTTACACTCTTGAAGAGCTATATGATGTAGAAGTAAATATTGATAAGGACGCGTACCCTGAAAGACATAAAGACTTACTACATGAGTTAAAGTTAAGAGAGGAAGCTAAACCCAAAGTTGAAATTAAGGAAGACATTAAAAAGCCTAAACGCACTAATAAAGAAAAAATTATCACATCTTCTTTTATTTTAATTGCTGCCGCAGCATGTCTTTATTATGGAAATATTCCCGGCAAGCATGGTGGTCTTTCTATGGAAGATGATCCCTACTTCTTCTGGGGTACTTTACTTTTTTGTGTTGGAATGGCCGTTAAACAATTACTGACTCTAGTATACAATTCAAAACAAGGTGATGGCGATACATAACAAGTCATTGCAGCAGGACAAATAACAGTTGGCTTTGCTCCTGCGTCGCTATTTTAGCCAACAATTATTTGCCTCCGAATGAGGCGTTAAATGTCTGCTCCTTGTCTGACGCTGCCGTTTTCTCGCCAACATATCCTCAACCGATTTTCGCGCATAGCGGTCTGCTAAAACATGTATAAACGCTCTGTTAAAAGGGTCGGGTCAGATATGAGCTAATCTGCCTACTTGTGTTAACACCAAGCAACTTTGTCGTATTTTAATTACCAAGCAATTCTGTCGTAATTGCTAATTACCACGCGATGCTGTTAACCTGCCCTGGTTTACCTTCCTTATCTTTTTTGCTTTCGCACAAATGCCTACTTCACCAGAATTATTTAACGATGCACTGTATTGAACTTGCAACTTATTAAATTTGTTGCTCCTATACCATGCTTAATCCCAGATAAAGGTAATCGCATGCGCAGTTTGGCCGGTATTGTTTTAGTATTTCTGCTAAGTGGGTGTCAGCACGCATTGGTACCAGGTAGCCAAACCCCGGCAGTGAAAGTAAACAATAATAGCGCGCAGGTGCCTTTACATGAGGTCAGCTTTGCCGCGGTACAACAGCTTGAGTATACCGCAGCCAATACCACCCTGCAGTACGGTGAGCAGCCATTGCAATTTGGCAAACTTTGGCTGCCAGCACACTCAGATACCCCGCCGCCACTGGTTATCTTTATTCACGGCGGGTGCTGGCTATCAGCATATGATATTGAGCATAGTTATCCTCTTGCCTCTGCTTTAACTCAGGCGGGCTTTGCGGTATGGACAGTAGAATACCGACGCACAGGAGATTTAGGCGGCGGCTGGCCTGGCAGTCTGGAAGATGTGGTAAAGTCGATAGATTTTATTATGTCGCAAGACCACAACGAAAATATTGCCCTCAACTTGCAGAATGTCACGCTGACCGGCCATTCCGCCGGTGGTCATCTGGCTCTGCTGGCGAGTGAGCGGCTGGCGAAGTCAGTTGGCCGTATAATCGGCCTGGCCCCCATTGTTGACATTGAAGCCTATGCGCAGGGCACCAACAGCTGCCAGCGGGCCACTATCGATTTTATGGAAGGCACACCCCAACAACGCCCTGAGCAATATGCGCAGGCTAATCCCCTGCATACCCTACCGGCTGCAAAACAGCTTGATAACATCACAATTTTAGCGGGCGAACAGGATAGCATTGTGCCCATTCCCGACAATCCTTTACCCGGTGCGCAGTTTTTGCGTTTTGAGCACACCGGTCATTTTGACTGGGTACATCCGGGCACCCTCGCCTTCAGCCAGTTCATTGAAATACTAAAGAATAAGTGAATTTATAATGTCATATAACATTGCGCAACTTGATAAGCAGGACGTTCTGGCCCCTAAACGTGCACTGTTTAACTTACCTGAAGAGGTTATATATCTGGATGGTAATTCGTTGGGGGCGTTGCCCAAAGCCAGCGTCGAGCGTATTCAACAGGTGGTTAATCAGCAATGGGGTAACGATTTAATCAGCTCGTGGAACAAGCATAACTGGATAGATTTGCCGCTACAAACCGGCGAAAAAATTGCCCCGCTACTGGGCGCGGGGCCAGACCAAGTCGTGGTCTGTGACTCTATTTCCGTCAACCTGTATAAACTGCTGATAACCGCGTTAACTATGCAGTCCGGACGCGCAAAAGTGGTGTCGGAGCAAGATAATTTTCCCACTGATTTATATATGGTGCAGGGCGTACAGACTCTATTAGGTGAAACCCGCTGCCAGCTTATCAGTGTTGCAAGTGAAGACATAGAAAATGCGTTGACCGACGATGTCGCCGTACTGATGTTAACGCATATCAACTTTCGTACCGGCCGTATTCACGATATGCAGCGGCTGACCCGCCTGGCCCATCAAAAAGGCATTATTGTTATCTGGGATTTGGCGCACAGCGCTGGTGCTGTGCCCTTAGCGCTAGATGAATGTAACGTGGATTTTGCCGTAGGCTGCGGTTACAAATATTTAAATGGCGGCCCCGGCGCACCGGCGTTTCTGTACGCTGCTAAGCGCCATCATAATAAGATAAGCCAACCGCTCAATGGCTGGATGGGTCACGCCAAGCCGTTCGAGTTTTCTCCACGCTACGATGCAGCGCCAGGGATTAAGCAATTTCTTACCGGTACCCCGTCCATTATTGCTATGGCGGCACTGGATGCTGCCCTTGATGTATTTGACAGTGTTAGCATGGCTCAGATTCGGCAAAAATCGAGCGCTCTTACCGAGCTGTTTTTACACCTTAAGCGCCAGCACCCGGCCCTGGATGACCTGGTATTGTGCTCTCCCACCGACAGTGAGCTAAGAGGCAGCCAGTTGTCTTTTTCCCATCCTGCGGCTTATGCAATATGCCAGGCATTGATAGATCATAACGTGGTGCCTGATTTTCGCGCCCCAGATATTGTGCGGTTTGGATTTACCCCGCTTTATCTTAGTTTTGCGGATGTCGCTAAGGCGATTGCCGTATTGCACAATATTATGCAGCAAAGGCTCTACACCCATAACAAATACCGTACTAAAGCCGCTGTTACCTGAGCGAACCCCACACTGCTGACTGCGCTCGTAAAGCCTGAAATCGCCGTAGTAATACAGCGCCGGGGGGCCGTTATGATGTGGCCCACCCGCTCAGGCTGCGTATTCGTCACCACCGGCCCTGCATGCAATTACCATTGCCGTAAATCCCATGCGCGGCGGGTATTGCTTTGCGTCAACCGTCCACCTTTACTTATCATTCCTTTATGCTGTCCAATTGTAACAAATGTAAAAGTACTACTCATTCCTGCAAAAGTTAATGAGAATGTTTCTTATTTAGAATAACAAAACATTCAACGGGAGCTTTTACTTGAAAAATTTAGTCTTTATTGGCGCCGCATACACAGTGTCCAGCGCCTTCGCTATGGCTCAGACTCAGCCTGCCTCTTCCACTGCAGCAGTGGAAAAGATAGCGGTGGTAGGCGCCGCTACCAATCTCAGTATTAATGCGGAAGATATTGAACAGTATCAAGCGAATGATCTGGCCGATATATTTCGCTATTCCCCTTCCATCAGTGTGGGCGGGTCAGTGGGCGTGGCCCAGAAAATATATATTCGGGGTTTGGAAGACGCGTACCTGAATGTGACGGTTGATGGGGCGCAGCAAACCTCTACCCTTTTTCACCATATTGGCCGGGTAACCATAGACCCGGATTTACTGCGACAAATAGATGTACAGGCTGGCGCTGGTGAAGCGATTAGCGGGCCTGGCGCTATTGGCGGATCTATTCGTTTTCAAACTAAAGATGCCCATGATCTGCTCGACCAGGAGGAACAGTTTGGGGGACGGGTTAAAGCAAGCTACTTTTCAAATGAGGGTACGCGGTACAGCGGTAGTATCTACACCAAATTAGGAGAAACCTGGGGCGTACTGGGGTACTACAGCACCATTGACCGTAACAACATGGAAGACGGCGATGGTGATGAAATATACGGCACGGCAGCTGATCAGGACATGTTATTTGTTAAAGCTAGTGGGGATATTGCGAAAAATCATTATCTGTCGCTAAGTGTTGAACAACGTGACGAAACCGGCGCGTTCTCTGCGCGCCCCAACTGGGCCGTGCAAGAAGGTGATGCACTTTACGCCAGCGAAGCAGAACGCGATACTTTGGTCGCTAACTACCGGTTTGCGCATAATGAAATGATCTATATCGAAGCTACTGCCTATCAGACCCGTTCTTCATTTAATGGGGGCCGCTTTGCCTGGCTGGCAGAAATAGACACCTATGGCTTTGATGTACGCAATACCAGTGAAACCGCCCGGCATAAGTTTATTTATGGTGCAGACTACCGATACGATGAAGTCACCAGTGGGGCCGCCGCGGGCGCCACTGAAAACGCCGAAGAAGGCAGCGTATTAGGTTTGTATGCCCAGGGCTATAGTGACCTTACCGCAGAGTTATTGCTTAGTTACGGGATACGCTACGACGATTACGACTTCCAACAACGTATATTGTTGGAAGAATATTACGGTACCCCCGTCACCGATAGCCCGTCATCTATAAACGATAGTAAGGTCAGTGTAAACGTGGGTTTAGCATATAACCTTTCGCCAGCCTGGACTATCAGCGCAGGCTACGCCGAAGCCGCCCGTGGTAAACAAATTGGTGATGGCTTTACTATTGATGGCTATCTTTACGACGGGGCAGATGTGCCGGTGGTAGCTAACGACCTGGCGCCGGAAACAGTACAGAATATGGAAGCCGCTGTTGAATACAGCGCTAATAACCTAAATGCCAGATTGAGTGTTTATCACTCTGCACTGGATGATGTGATTTTTGAGGGTTTTGCAGGTAACGCGGTGTTTAATAACATCGGCACCGTTGATACCGATGGCTTGGAATTTGATATCGCCTACCGCTGGCAAGGTTTCGACTTTTTCGGTGGATTTTCCAGTGCCGACAGTGAGCTGACCCCCAAAGATGGCTTGTACAGCGTTGCTTATGGGGCCATAGATCTTAACGGTTACGAATTTATTGGCTTAGGTAACAGCCGCGGTAACACATGGGTAGTGGGCGTAGATTACACCCTCAATGCCAGCATTAATATGGGAGTAAGCGTACGCAAGGTTGATTCAATTGATATCGATACCTTGCATCAGGCGGTGGATCTGGGTTGGACCGATAGCTTGTACACACTGAATAAACCAGGATATACCACAGTGGATTTGTTTGGCGAATGGCAGGCCACGCCGTCTCTGCGGGTTAATGTGGCGGTTTCCAATTTATTTGACGAACTTTATATCGATCATTCCAGTGTCGGTGATTACAGCGAGGTATTCGCCACCGTGGTGGGGCCGAATGAAGCAGGCAGAGACATCCGGTTATCCCTAGCTTATACGTTTTAAGCGTACCGGGGCCAATATAAATGATGGCGAAAACAATTAAACGGTGTTTTTTTTGGGCTCACCTTTTTACCGGGGTGAGCGCGGGAGCAGTGATATTTTGCATGGCGCTTAGTGGCGTATTGCTTACCTATGAAAGGCAGATTGTTGAATTTAGCGAAATGCGCTACACCGTCCCGGTTCACAGGACGGCGCAGCGCCTCGATACCGATAGCGTTGTCGCTATAATGCAAACCCTGCATCCTGACCAGCCCCATATTTATGTCAGATGGGTAAACCGGGATGGCGCCGCTATTGCGGCCTGGGCCGGCCCATTTAGTTATTTACTCCATCCTTATACCGGCGCCATCCTGCGTGAAGGAGAAGGCTTGATAAGTGAATTTTTTCACGCAGTAACCGACTTCCATCGATATGTGTCTTTCACCGGCGATTACCGTGTTGTCGGTAAAAATATTACGGCCTATGCCAATCTGGTGTTGGTTTTTTTACTTATCAGTGGCCTATATTTGTGGCTACCTAAGCGACTCTCCAAGCGAGCTGTAAAACACCATTTATTATTATCAAAACACGCAAACCTGCATCAACGACGGCATCAGTGGCATCTGGTATTTGGTATCTGGGCGTTGCCCGGCTTACTTATTATTGCGTTAACGGCCACTATTTTTCATTTTGACTGGGCTAACCGCGCCTTGTACGGGGCGTTCGGCGAAGCCGTGCCACCGCCACCACCGCGCCCCACAGTGCAACACCTGACTCCGCCAGCAATACCTTATGAATCCTTGTATGCAAAAGCCCGGGAGCATGCCAGCGCGTATCACTACAACAACTGGTATTCAATGTGGCTTGAAATAGGCGCGTATAAGGATGAAGCACGTTTTTATATCGACCAGAGCATTGGGCATCGGCAGGAGCTAGCTTATTCGTTGTATTTTGATACGCAAACGGAAGCCGTATCAAAAGTGCTGCGTAAAGAAGATTGGTCCCCCGGCGGTCAAGCCTGGGGAACCGCCCGCTTTCTTCATACCGGCGAATATTTTGGTTTTATCGGCCAAACCCTCGCAGGAGGGTTATCTCTATTGGCGTGTATCCTGGTTTACACAGGGATTGTATTGGCATGGCGGCGCTTAATTGCTAAGCCTAAATCGAATAAGCCGGGCTGACGACCATAGCGCAAGCCAAAGCCCCCGTACTAAGCAAGCTGGGCGGGCCGGGCAGGCTGGGCGGGCCGGGCAGGCTGGGCGGGCGCCCCAGTGTCATATAATGCAACAGTTATGCAAAGGCCGCTGGCCCGGTTACCATCATCGGTATAATTTTGCGCTGTGATAGTTCCGCCTACCGCCTCAATTTGGCGGTAGGCCAGGGCCAGCCCCAACCCAAACCCCCTGCCCTGGTTATGGTCTTTTAAATCCTGCACAGCGGCCCTTGCTTTGTCTACCCGAAAGAAGGGTTTAAAAATATCGTTAAGCATATCGGGCGGTACACCCGGCCCGTGGTCTTTAATAACTAACTGATAACCTTGTACAACCCGGGTGAGTAACACGGCCACTGCGGTATTGACAGGAGTATGACGTAAACCGTTGCGAACAATGTTTTCAATTGCCTGGCCCAAAGCAAGTTGACTGCTATGTTTTATCGGCGCCGCGTCAGGTAGCGCGGTGGTCAATACTCTGTCTGGGTATTCAAACCGAGCGTCTTCACAAATCACCTGAAGTAACTCCACTAAATCGAAATCATCGTAGGTTAACAAGGGCGACTCGGTATTTAACCAAGCCAGCGTTAGCGTATCTTCCACCAGATTACGCATAGTGGAGGCCTCATAACGCAACCGTTCCAGCGCTTGGCGGGGATTAATTCGCTGTTCCATAAAATCGATTGCCATATCTATTCTGGTAAGAGGTGTACGTAATTCGTGCGACAGATCGCCTAACAATTGCCGTTGGGTATAAATTAGCTGGCTGGTTTTGTCAGCCATCTTATCAAAGGTGATGGCCAGGCGGGTTAGTTCGTCGTGACGGCTTTGCAACGATGCATTGGTGCGCACATCCAGATGGCCCTCACTAAACGCTTTGGTTACATTTTCCAGTTTACGCAATGGGGTCATAACATGGCGGTACAATACAACGCTAAGTAGGCACAATAAAATCAGCGGCAACGCAATTTGCAGTAGTACATTGGCATAAATCAGTAATGCCCCCGGGCGCATTCGCTGGGGTAGTTGAATCAAAAAATGGGTATTATCGTCAGCAAATGGCACCTCCATGACGGGGTTTTCCTGAAAATACAGATGAATTTTCCACTCTACACTTCGGCCAATCTGAAACCGTTCAAAAAACGGCGCGTAAAGCGTAGACTCGGCCATCGGGGAAATATCGGTGCTAACAATGGCCGCCCAGGTTTGCTCTTTTTGCTGTAGGTTTTTCAGCCATATAGCCAGCCCAGCTTCCCCTTCTGAGCGCATAATTTCGTCGGCTTGTTTGCCATAATCAAGCAGTTGCTGCTGATGCTCAGTGGCAATAAAACTCATGCTTGACTCGGTATGCGTGGTTAACCAGTCTATAGCCCAAAACAGCAGCACAGTGCCAAAAGCGATTACCGTACACAAACGCCACAACAGGGTATACTTCATAAAAACCGATACCCTTTGCCGTGGAGGGTGGAAAGCCACTCTGGCGGCATCCCTGCCTCTACCAGCTTTTTGCGGACACGGCTAACATGCATGTCCAGGCTTCTATCGTAGCGGCTGAACGAACGGTCAAGCACGCTGTGGTAAAGAAACGCCTTAGTCATAATATCGTGCTTGTTTTCTACCAGTATCCACAGCAGCTTGAATTGAATCGGGGTCAACTCAATGGCTTGATTGGCAAAGAAAACCGTTTGCTGTATTCGATTAAGGCGTAAATCGTGAACGTCGAGTTGGGTAGATTGTAGCAGCGCTAATGAGCCCACTTGGCTGCGCCGTAAAATAGCCTCTATACGAAGCATCATCTCTGTAAAATTAAACGGCTTTGGTAAATAATCATCCGCGCCTTTTCGATAGCCCTCAATGCGCTCTTGCTCCGCGCCACAGGCCGTGATCATCATCACCGGTGTACACTTAACTTTTCGAAGTTGATTCAACACGGCCAACCCATTAAGTGCAGGTAATAACACATCTAGCAAAATCAGATCAAAACGCTCGTTTAATGCCGTAAGTAAGCCGGACTGCCCATCCAGGCAAAGCGTTGTACTAAAGCCCTTTTGCTCTAATAACCTGGCGATCTGGCCGCTCAAGGTAATATCGTCTTCAATGATTAAAATACGTGCAAATGACATGGCAGTAAACCGGAGCACGGCCCTATATGCTATTGATAATCGTTCTTGTTTACATAGCAGTATACTGTATTCATTGGCCAATACCGAGTTTATTTACCGGACTACTTATTCCTCCCTCAAACATCTTTTCAATAAAGCGACACTAGCCCGCACACTGCGCCAAATGGGTTTTTCAGCGTGTTTTTAGCAGCTGGACGCACCACCCTCACTTTTCCGGCAAGGCGGGTGGCCTTAAAAAGAAGGCGCTATAGACGCTGCGCGATAGGCTCCTGTTCGCTTAACCCGAGGCGACTAAGCCAGGCGCCTCGTCAGGAATCTGATTTTTTAGGTATTTTGTTGTACATGCCATAAGCGCGCATAATGCCCGTTGCGTTGTAACAGTGCTGTATGCGTGCCCTGCTCTACCAGCACGCCCCCATCTAAAACCAGGATACAATCCGCATCGGTGATGGTAGATAGCCTGTGCGCAATGACCAGGCTGGTATGGGCCCGAGCAGCTTGCTTCAAAGCCTGTAAAATAGCCTGTTCGCTTTGGCTATCAAGAGAAGAGGTGGCTTCGTCGAAAACCAGTATTTGGGGATTTTTTAATAATGCCCGGGCAATCGCCACCCGTTGTTTTTCGCCGCCGGATAGTTTCAAGCCCCGCTCGCCTACCTGTGTTTGAATCCCGTCGGGGAGGCTGGCAATAAAGGTATCCAGTGCAGCCAGTTTAACGACCGCCCGCACCTTGTCATCATCGGCCTGAGGATCGCCGTAACGGATATTTTCCAACAGACTATCGTTAAACAAAACGGTATCCTGCGGCACTATACCTAACACTTCACGTACGCTGTTTTGCGTACACGCGGTGATTTTCTGGTCGTCTATAAAAACCTCGCCCTGCGTAGGATTATATAAACGAAACAGCAACTTAACCAGCGTGGATTTGCCTGCCCCACTGGCGCCTACGACAGCAACTTTTTGTCCAGGCTCAACCGTAAAAGATACATCACGTAAAATAGGCCGTTCCGGCTGATAATGAAAACTCACCCCTTCAAAACGTATGCGGCCTTGCGTCGCGCTCAGTTTTTTGGCTTGCGGACTGTCCTGTACCTTTGGTGCACGCTCTAATACCTCAAATAAATTATGAATATTCGCCATTGCGCCACGGATTTCGCGGTATACAAAGCCTAAAAAGTTCAGGGGCATGAATAGCTGCATAGTAAAGGCGTTAATAAGCACAAAATCGCCCAGCGTCATGGTACCGGACATAACACCAAGCGTGGCATTAATCATCATCGCCGTGGCGGCAATGGCGATAATCAGCGCCTGGCCGCCGTTTAATGCAAACAATGATAGGCGGTTTTGCCGCCGCGCCAGCTCCCAGCTAGCCAGCGATGTATCGTAGCGTTGCGCCTCGAAGTCTGCATTATTAAAGTATTTTACGGTTTCAAAGTTAAGCAAACTATCGATTGCCCGGGTATTGGAGGTGGAGTCGGCCTGATTCAGTGCATGAACAAAGCGCGTACGCCAATTAGTGGCTTTGATTGAAAATATGACATAAGACACCACCGCCCCCAAAATAATCAGGGCAAACGACATCCCATATTGCTTGAGTAATACACCCACTACGATAATAATTTCCAAACAGGTAGGCAATATATTGAACACCAGAAAGCGCAACAAAAAGCCGATGCCACTGGTGCCGCGCTCAATATCTCTAGATAACCCTCCTGTTTGTCGGCTTAGATGATAATCCACATCCAGGCTATGTAAGTGCGTAAACACTTTTAACCCAAGCCGACGCATAGCGCGCTCAGTCACCCGGCCAAACAAGGTATCGCGCACTTCACTAAGAATTGTATTTAGAAACCGTAGCGCCCCATAAGCTGCCACCAGCGCTAAAGGCACACTTAGTGCAACCGCGGTGAGATTCTCTGTGTCCAATGTATCGACGATATGTTTAAGGACAAATGGCAAGCCAATACTGGCCAATTTAGCGGCAATAAGACATGCCATCGCCAACCCTACCCGGCCCTTGAATTCAAACAGATATGGGGTTAGCTGAGAAAGCGTATGCCAGCGTATAGGCGTATCGACGGGGGCAGAAAAACGGTGGCGCGGCATGGTTACTCGAATATAGATACACAGTGACTGCATGCTAACGTATCAGACGATCAACCGCTATGGCCTAATAGCAAGACCCACATTATGCCCTACGCAGTCTAACCGCCTGCGGGCGGCTTTCATTACCAAAGCAAGACAGGCTGACTTTGCTATTCGACAGACATCATTGGCAAGCGCAACCTGCCCGGCGATTGCGCTGCACACGTCGGCTTAACGGCCAGAACTAACCCGTGATACACGGCTTGCCCTGTTATAACAAATAACAGGGTTACACCGTTGGCAGAAAGGATAGGTTTAGCATTAGGCAATGGTTTACCGGCTAGTCAGGGCTTAAAACCAGAAGGCGCTATGGTGGACTCTGCCTGTGCTGCATGCGGTACATTGCATTGGTTGTCTATCGAGCAGATGGCAAGTGATTGTAACGCCCGCCTATTACCGCGCTCACCAGAGCAACTGGAAATAACCTGCGCCAAAAATTTACTTGCATGTTTTTTTATACAGTACTATTGTATAGACATACTGTATGGATAAACAGGTATCCCGATGATTGAACACACTTCCAATGCTTTTCAACTTCCTTTGCCTCTGGATAGTGGCGTAGTGCCACATCCAAAACCAAAAGGCTGGCGTTATCTGTTAGCCAATACGGTAGGGTTTTCTAAAGAGGTAGAAAATGGTATCCGAATTCAAAAGCCGGGCCGCGAAAAACTCGGCATTTGGATAAAGCGCTTAATAGAGAGCGGAAAGTGTGAGTCGGTATACGTTGAAAACCTGATATTAAATAATCAGGAAACGCTGGAAGTAGCAGTAATGTGCAAGCAGTACGACGTATCGCTGGTAAATATTACGGTGTCGGCTGAAGCCCCCAATAAGGTGGTTGTGGGTCCCTGGTGATTCCTCGCAAAACCAGTAAAATAGCGTTCTGCTTTTTCTGTGGAATGTGCCATGCGTTGTTATTGCTGTAGTCAAATATCGTTTATTGAGTGTTGTGAGCCAATTATAACAGGCGCCCGAGAGGCCGATAGCCCTGCGCAACTCATGCGCTCTCGCTTTAGCGCATACTGTATAAGTGATTATCAATACATTATCGCCACATACAGTAAGGCGCAACGTCAAGCCCTTAGTGAGCAGGACATACAAAGTAGTGCGGTTGGCATAAAATGGTTTGCGCTAAACGTAAATGCTGCAAACAGCGCCCTCAATACGGTTGAATTTTCCGCTTACTATTTTGAAGGTAATAACACCGGTATATTGCATGAAACATCCCAATTTGTATTTGAAGATAGCAAGTGGCGTTATCACGATGGGGTTATTCATACCGACTCCGGTAGTATAAAAATAGGCCGTAACGATCCCTGCCCCTGCCAAAGTGGCAAAAAATTTAAGCATTGCTGCGCCCGATAGAATTGTGCTGGCGTGACCGATAACGTATTCGATCTGTTCCTCATGGCAGTTTATATGCCGCAATATTGTGATGCTCCCCGGTTGTGATGACACGAGGTTATGATGTTAACGGGTTCTTTCGTTACAGGTGGTCACAGTGCGAAGGTACGAGGGTACGATGCTGACAACTTTGTCGGTACAGGCGGTAATGACACGAGGTTATGATGCTACCGGGTTCTTTCGTTACAGGTGGTCACAGTGCGAGGGTACGGGGGCACGATGCTGACAACTTTGTCGGTACAGGCGGTAATGACACGCGGTTATAAAGCTAGCAGCTTTGTCGGTAACGGTGGTTATAGTACGAGATTATGACGCTGGCTGGCTATGTAGATGCGGGTTATGATGTTTCAGGTTATAAGGGTGGCGGACTGATGCCATAGCATTCACGCCTTTTAGTAACAGCAGCCAATAACCTAACCGCTTGTCGTCCACTAATTAGTATTGTTCATCCAACTGATATGCTTCGCTATTTGCCGCTAACGAAATAGCTTCGCGTTTACTACTTTCTACTTTCCCTACTTTCTCGTTTGCCCACTTTCTTGTTTCCTCACTTTCTCGTTTGCCGTTTGCCGTTTGCCGTTTGCCATAATTGTTGCCACATTCTACTAGCGGACCGGTGCAAAAGTTCAGCTCTGATACAACCAGCAGATACCTTTGGCTGTGCAGGACTAAACGATAACCCGTGAATTTATGTTTTTCACATACAAAAAAGGCGAACCTGGGTTCGCCTTTTTTACTTTAAAACAAAAGCTTCTATGGCTTAGCCACGTTGCCAATAGCGGGTATTGCGCAAGGTCGCGATGAAATCATCAGCGGTTTTGCTGTCTAAATCAACAAATCCGCCATCCATTTTCGATGTCATATTAAGTTCATCAAAGAGCGGTTTAGTACCGCCGATGTAACCAATAAACTTGTTATGAGCGAAAGCATCCATGACGAAGTCTTTAGCTTCGGGCACTTTTGCTTGCGCTTTTGCACCTTCCTCAGTTAACAATACTGCTACGGCATCGTACAATACCGAAGGTCCACCATCGATAACCTGATTTCCTTTAATGTGTTTACCACCAGCAGTTTTAATACCGTGTACGGTAGGCGCCACAATTTCGTACATTGCACCTTCCGCTTTCAGCGATTGTAATAAACCTTCCAGCAATTCATCTTCTACACCTGAGCAGCAGAAAATACCCAGTTTGCGACCCTTAAAGGTACTTGGACCGTTTTTAAGAATACTCAGCTTGTCGGATACCATCAAATCATCACGCGGTGCCATAGCGGCTTCCGCTTTATCCGGCATTTCTTCAAAACCAAGCCCTTCAGCTACGGCGGTAGCCAGAGCTTCATCTACATTTCTAAGGTGAGATACAACACGCTCGCGAATAGCTAACGTTTCTACCTTCGACAATTCAAAAATAAATGCATCGCGAATGTGGGTTTGCTCTACTGGCGTCTGGCTCTTATAGAACTGGATGGCCTGGCTGTAGTGATCAGCAAATGTTTCAGAACGATAGCGTAGCTTATC
This sequence comes from Salinimonas sediminis, assembly GCF_003429285.1. Classification (NCBI taxonomy): domain Bacteria; kingdom Pseudomonadati; phylum Pseudomonadota; class Gammaproteobacteria; order Alteromonadales; family Alteromonadaceae; genus Salinimonas; species Salinimonas sediminis. The sequence continues at coordinate 1,779,613 of NZ_CP031769.1, read as the reverse complement.
GCCTTCAATTGGCTGGCTTGAGCTCTTATAACCATGTGCAGGACATGCACGAGGGTTATCTTCGCCCTGCGACCAGGAATTCGGTTCGTAGTTAACTCGACCCTTAGGATTTTGCATAGCCATGTGGCCATCTTGCTGGAAGTGGCGCATAGGGCAACGCGGGGCGTTAATTGGGATTTGCGTAAAGTTAGGGCTACCCAGGCGTTTAAGCTGCGTATCCAAGTAAGAAAAATTACGGCCTTGCAGTAGTGGATCAGGCGTAAAATCAATACCTGGCACTATATTCTGGGTACAGAAAGCAACCTGCTCGGTCTCTGCAAAGAAGTTGTCGACCATGCGGTTTAGTACCATTTTACCAACGATGGTAACAGGCACTTGTTCCTCAGGAATAATCTTTGTTGCATCAAACACATCAAACTCAAAATTATCAGCAAATTCCTGGTCAAATATCTGAACACCCAGTTCCCATTCTGGAAAATCGCCAGCCTGGATAGTATTCCATAGGTCACGACGATGGAAATCTGGATCCGCACCATTGATTTTTAGCGCTTCGTTCCATACTACTGACTGTAAACCACACTTAGGCTTCCAGTGGAACTTCACATACTTTTCTTCGCCCTTACTATTGATCAGCTTGAATGTATGTACACCAAAACCTTCCATAAAGCGGAATGAACGTGGAATTGCACGATCCGACATAATCCACATCAGCATGTGAACAGATTCTGGCGACAAGCTCGCAAAATCCCAGAAATTGTCGTGTGCCGTTTGCGCCTGCGGGAAAGCGCGATCAGGTTCTTGTTTAGCACTGTGAACCAAGTCCGGGAACTTGATAGCATCTTGGATGAAAAATACGGGGATATTATTACCTACTAAATCCCAGTTACCTTCATTGGTATAAAATTTTACTGCAAAGCCACGTACATCACGTGCCAGATCAGGTGATCCTTTATTCCCTGCTACGGTGGAGAAGCGAACAAAAACGGGGGTCTGCTCTCCTTTACGCTGAAACAGGTCAGCACAGGTTATATCAGAAAAGTCATCATAGGTTTCAAAGTAACCGTGCGCGCCGTAACCGCGAGCATGGACAACCCGCTCAGGAATACGCTCATGGTCGAAATGAAAAATCTTTTCGCGCATGATATGGTCTTCAAGCAACGTGGGTCCACGCGCACCTGCTTTCAGAGAGTTTTGATCATCGCTAATCGGGCACCCTTGTGCCGTAGTCATGATTTCACTTTCATCCGCTGGCAGTTGGTGCAGCTCCCCACCATTGCCTTTGTTACCGGTATATTTAAAAGATTCAGCCATGTTCAATGCTATCCTTCATAGATGAGTTTGAAACAAAAATTAACTGCTACGGTTTTTACATCAATTGCAGAAAAATGGGTTAAAACAAATAAAGATTTGGTGCACGACGACTAGCAAAGTCGCACCTCAAGACAATCAGGAACCATCATCATGCCGCGTGTAATAGTGAGTTTCTGCCGAGGAAAGCGGTATTTTTCAAGGTTGCTAAATACCAGCTTTATCTGTGAACAAGGTTCTAGTAGGTCAGCGGGAACCTGCACAAATGCTCTATCAGCCTGCCGATTGGCTTTAAAAAAGCCGAGTGACCGGCCGGATTGATCCAGAATCTGGACGGACTGCGCCTCAAAAAACTCACCAAACATAGATAATATTCCTTTGTCTTGTGCAATGCGTACGGGGACAAAATCGCATGGTTCATCGGTTTATTAAAAATATGTAATTATAAAAAACGATTGATCAAAATCAGGACTTTTCATATGCGCTGCTTTTGAGGGTAAAGGAATGCTGACAGGATGGTAGTGACAATAATTACGGAGTAATCGAAACGTGGATTATACGAAAAGGACGCACGGTACAGCGGGTACGTGACGGGCTACAAAAGGCCTGCAAGCCCCGCTGTACGCGTAGCGCCAAGACAGGAAACGCAACTAACCGGAACAACCACCGGTATAGCGCACCTTGTTATACTGTAGAGCATGGCATAATGGAAAACAGGATTACATAGTGAAACATTTTGTATAAAGCTGTCACACCTTGCGGCTAATCTACTGCGTCCGTCAACGTTGCAAATTAAAAGGATAATGGCTGTCCCCGAATTCAGGTGATCTGTATTTCTTACCAAAGCGAACAAATAGCATATTTTTAAAGTGGAGAAGAGTATGAGTAATGTTTTAGTGATCGGTGCAAGTGGACAAATTGGCAAACAAGCTACTCAGAAGCTGTTAAATGCAGGCCACAATGTCACCGCACTTTTACGTAACAAAGATAAAATCTCAGATATCACTCATTCTGCACTGTCAGTTTATGAGCAAGATCTTGAAGATGATTTTTCGGCTGCTTTTGAAGGCTGTGATAGCGTGGTATTTTGCGCCGGTTCCGGGGGTAATACCGGCCCTGAAAAAACCCTGTTGATAGATTTGTGGGCCGCGCGCAATGCTGTGGAATACGCCCGAGAAGCAAATATACAGCAATTTGTTATGGTTAGCTCGGTGGGCTCAGACGACCCAGACGCTATAGATTCTCCGATAAAACCTTACCTGGTAGCCAAACACATGGCAGATGAGCACCTACGTAATAGTGGTCTGAATTATACTATCTTGCGTCCGGGTTCCCTGACAGATGAGCCAGGTACTGAATATGTACAAGAACTCGTACCTAGTAATGACGAAGCCAGAACCATCCCCCGTGAAGATGTGGCGACGGCCATAATGTACAGTGTAGATAATCCAAAAGCATATAATCGCATTTATGGTCTATTTACCGGTGATCAGCCATTAAAAGCAGTCATTCAGTAATCTGTTTTAGCGGGCCCGCAGGCTGCGCGGGCCTTTCTATGCGCACATCGTGTGCATAACACCATCAATTAATACGCCATCTTGGTTGTGTATATTTTCTAATACCAATATGGAGCGCTTGGCACTATTTTTCTTTACCCATTAACCTCAATAAGTACTTCCCAGATAACCCTGCATCAATAACTAAATAGCGATTGTGTTTACCGCCCATTACTCAATGCCGCACCATTAAGTATCAACTAATCGGCTGTGGGTTAATAGGCATGGATAAAGCCACAGTGGGCGTTATGTGAATTAAACGACCCAATCCCCTTTTCGCTATTTTCCTTAGCGCCTGAGACCGGTATATCCGGGAGCTACCTTTTCATATTTAAGGCAGTTTCCTAAAAGCGGCCCACCTTCCATCCGGGATACACTGATTTTCCTGAGACTTTCAGTGTAAACAGCTCAGCAACCAAGGTGACAATGGCTGGCCTGCGCTTAACTTAGTCGCCCAGGATGGGGCCGGCATGACATTGGGGATAGGGATAGCGGGAGAGATAGAAAATAGTTACTGAAATCGATGCGTTGCCGGGTTAAAAAAGCCAGAGCCTCGCGACACCAGTAGGCTAATACAAAACCTCAGGGAACTGCTCCCCCCGTCGTGCGTTACAAATAAGTGCGAATGTTACGAATAGGTGTGAATAAGGTGCATCTCCTGCTTAGTCAGCTATGGTATAGCACAACTTCACCAACATTGGCGGGGCCGAGAAATTTACCTGGTATTCCCTTTGCTTCCAAAGTGAGACTCAGCACGTTTATCGTCAATCCTCACATCACCCGGTAAGTTAACGGTTAAAAACGCCAGCCATAAATTCGATTAACATAGGACGACACGAAATAAGAAGCTACAGAACTGGGTATATTGTTTGTTATTAGGCTTGCAAGAGTATAGGCTTTTTATCGCTTTACCGGTGATCTCTCCTCGCAAACATAATGCCCTGCACCGATAGCCAGCGCGTTCAGCTGCCAATTACCGCCCTATTTACGCTTTGTATTGACTGATGCGTGGCAATTAATTGAATCCAATCTGAAACAGGCATGCATAGAGGATAATGAGCTTTATAACATAACCCCTGCGCAACAAATAGTTAGCCTTCTGCGCTTTTTAACCCGCCATGGGCTATGTACTAATTAGCGTAAAATATTATGAAAAAAACTATCAGGCCTTTTCTATCCTCTCTATTTTAAGAAAGGGCTACATCATATACAAACAGGGTTAAGCGGTGCGTCGGGTTATGACGTAACCCTGACAGAACAAAGCATGAGTTTATGATGTGTTATGGTTTTACACCTCACCCAGGTAAGGTGAAAATATAGCGATCTGACAAACAGCAGAGAAAGAAATGAAAGGCGGCTTAAATACATCCATAGAAAAGGACTTACAGAAAAGTAATTTTCTTCGGCATTTTAGCGCATGCCAAAACACATTATGATTATAAACGTGAACAGAACAGAAGCGGCTTTGGCCAGATAAGCAATAAAAGCATTTTCTATCACATTACTTTTTTGGCCTTGCATTGCTCTTTTGCTTTTATTTTGTGTGCCCAGCGTCGCCTGGGCGCCGTGAAATGTGAGTGAACCGCCGCAACACCGTTTCTGGCATAGGGTTATGTTTCAGCGAACGGCTACCAATGAATGCGCTTATTATGTGGGCCCACAGAAATGCGGATGAAGGCGAGACATTATGAGCATATCAATGTAACGACCATTTTTAAAAGTACTCAAACGCTTTCTGCCTTCTACTTCAAAGCCTGCTTTTTCATAAAGTGAAACGGCCGAGAGGTTATCTGCGTGCACTTCAAGCTCTACCCTTACCAAATTAAGCCAATTATCAGCTTGGTTAAGGGCTTCGTTCATCAACGCTCTTCCCACCCCTTTACCATGACTATCCGGGTGAACGGCTATAGCAACAGAGGCGCTATGTCTGTTTCGAATTTTGTTGGTCAAGAAAAACGTCACGTGCCCTATTACTCTTCCTTCAATGACAGATACTAATGTGTATTGTTCTGTGCCTGTGAATATACGGGAAATATCAGTTGCGCTTAGAAAGGGTAACTGAGAGGTATTTTCACATATTGAGGTAAAACTATAGATTTCATGAAGGTCTTTACTATCGTGCTCTTCCAAACATCTTATTTTCAACGTACTTTTTTTCCTGTAAACCGGTAACAATAGATAGCGCTTGGTCAAAAAGCATGTGCGGCGTGGCCTGCGGATAGCCAGCCCCACCAATTGGGAACGGTTATAAACCGAGCGCTGGGAGGTTCTGCAATAACGTTTATCGTAACAATTCCACGCCTACGCTTAAAATCCCCAGGCTTCAGTATGGTAAACCTTTTTGGGAACGCATACTTATCGATATACTTTTGGGCATCTAAAAGACTGTTGTCAGCATAGCCCTACTGGTTTCGCCCAGCCCTCTCGCCAAAAAACGCAACACACAGCTAATCGACAGATCCGTCTGGCTGTATAATTCGAGCCGAACACGATTTTTTGCCTGCCAGTGAAGGGCGAAATTTTAGCACTTTGCACGCTATCGCGTTAGCCTTTACCAGAATAAAGCCAACGGGTAAATTTTGAAAAAAAGAAATAAAAGGAAATAAATATTACTATAAATAAAACCAGATCTATTAAGCCATTGTCTTTGGACCAAATTAATCGATATTAGTAATAATAATTAATCAATTTGCTAGCGCTGGCAAATAAAAAAGCCGCGCTTTCAAAATAAGGCGGCCATAATAAGGCGGCTTGATAAAATAGTTAGTATTTAAAAATGATAGCGTACATTTGCGCCCGTAGTATCGTAACGATCAAAATCCTGATAGCTCACGGATATTGAAAATGATTCAGTAAAATAATAGCCAAGCTCAGCACCATACACGAATGCACTTTCATCTTCATCAGATGCTTCTAGCCGTTGCCCTCCAACATTTACTTTCAGCTGTATATTTTCATAGTAATACATGTAACGAGCATTGATTGCGTACACGTCGATATCAAATTCACTAATGCCAATATCGGTAATTACGTTGGCTGGTTTTTCATCCGCGTAAACAATAACCTGGTCTGTACGATGCTTGTGCTCTTCAGTTACATCAGAGTAAGAAATACTGATATCAAAGGTTTGCGTATCGGAAATATCGAAAATGTAGCCCGCCGTAAGTTGTAGCTGTTCAATATCCACTTCAGCTCGGGTATTGACTGAATTTGAAAAGGTTTCCTCATCACTGAACTGCTTATTAAGCTGGCTATCCATGGTTTGCGTTTTTTGTATTGACGCAAATAGGTTTTGAAAGCGTTTAGAAGCGGCTATCCGGTAGCCATTTGGCTCAAGATTGAATGCATTCTGCTTAAGTGACATATCAATAAAGCCGGCTTCAAAAAAGTCAAAATTAGCGTTATTTACATTGGCAGAGGCCATTCCACTAGATGCAACAGATAAAGCGATTAGGGTTGACTTAAATTTCATTTTTATCCTCCTTGTGAAATTACCAGTAAACATATCACTTTACATGCCTATCTAGCGCTATTAAATAGAAAATAGAATGTAACATTTTATATCGGGGGGAAAGGTCACGGGACAAAACAGAAGGATAAGATAGGAAGATAAACTAGGAGGTTAATTTTGGTGTTATAGTGGGATTACTCGCCTCATCGTCTCTATTACCTCGCGATAGCTTGAAGCCTGGTATCGAATACTATAGAGCACACTATATTGGAGTTAAGCTGCAGCGGCAAGTGGCGGTGAAATTCAACCGTAAAACATTACTTCTTCAACGCGTCAAAAGTCACTGTTCCGCCTATCCGGCCATCCATTAATATAATCTTACTTTATTAACTGTTTTATATAATGGATCATGAGCTGTAATGTTTTTGCTTGCACAACATAAGCACTAATTGTGTAACCATACGTTTGCTGGGCGTTACATGCCAGGTTTAGCACCCGCATTGATAAAAGCGGCCAGGGCAGTATGTTGCCTACCTGCCAGCCACAGAACGGGAGGAACATCGCGCTAATTGCGTTGTTTTTAACCATATAATAACTAAATAGATACTTGAAGGAAAATTCAACTCGCTTCAGGAAATTAAATCTTGTATCTTCGAGCATATAGAAATGCCTACATCCGCGTTCGTAGCTATCCTTTATTGGCCTATATTTGCCCTTTTGGGTATATGCTCTTATCGGCTTCACCATTACGTCAATAACAGCGGTACCTACTCACTGCCATAAGATGCTAAAAACTACCTAAATCCAAAAACCAACATACACGGGATTACCAATGACAAAATTTGATGACAAGGTTAGCGAACTCATCGCTAAACATCCGCATTTAACTAAAGAAGAAGCAATTAAAATCGTCACCGATAAAAATGAACGGAAGAAAAAGAAGAGAGAGGAAAGAACAGATAAAGGGAGTGTTAAAAAAACCAAGTAGTGATACCAGCATCCTGCTGACAGATATCCGTAAGGTGCTATCTATTGTGCTGTGAGCATGAGCACTAGCTTGACGCTACCTTGATATCATATAAAACAGGTACAGCACCCTTCCTCTACCCTTCGGTTGTCTATTCTAGAATGACGCGCTTTATGCTTAACATCGCAGTGCCAGATGGCGATCAGGCAGTGTAAAGCACGTTTGGCTGTGCTTCAGTGTAAGTAAATTACGCTTCACAAGTGCCTATTAACAATGCCGCTGGTTGTTGCCGCTTTTGAATTACCGCAACGTTTCATACCATAGATAAAACGTTGCGGTTAAAGCTTGCTTTACCTCTCACCTTACCAGCCAGCAGTGCAATTTTTGTAATAGGTTTTAGGCTAGCTGAGTGTTGGGTAAAAATCAGGCCTTAGCATTGCGGACCTGGGCTGAAAGTGGAAACACGCAGACACTCAGTACCCTGCGCTAACAGCTTTGTAATACCCAATTTCAGGGCCACACAAAGGGCTTAGGAAGCTAACAGCCGTATGCCCTTACCCTTGTATCCAATCTGACAAGATGAATTCTGCCGCTGATTTAGCGATGCCTAGCAAGGTAAGCTACGTCTGGGATATGCGCAACACATGCTAAGACATTGGGATAACACAGCCTGATTAGCGTCTGCTATGTCATCATCAGGGCGGTTGCCGGTAATGGATGGGGGCGTCGGGATAGCATATCGGCAGCTGCTAGAGATGTATAATATTCACAAGCCGCACGGCTGATATGCTATACGCTTTTTTGCACCTGCTGGCTTAAATAAACGAGTTTGCGCTTCGGGGTCAGGGAATAATAGGTTGAGAAACCCAGTCCCCGTTACCATCTAACCAGTGTTTTTCGCGGTACTGGGGGTTCCCTTGCAAAGATAAATAATCTACCGACTGGATTTTCAACTTCAATACACAAAAATGCTCAGGGGCTTCACTCATATCGCTAGTTACCCGAAGCGGTGCATCACTAGCCCGAGGATTGGCAGGCTGCCCCCAGAAATACTGTTTACGCCCGGCATCAGACAGCTTACTCCATTGCTTGTGGATTAACGCGGGGTCGCTATCAACCGTAAACCCCTCACCCTTCACGACAAACCGGTACTGCTCCCTGGTTTTAGAAAAATACCAGCACACCGAGGCATTGGGCTGTAAAGCAAGTTCCTGCCATTTTGCTGAACGGGTGTCAGATACCACCACCAGGGAATAGCTCGCCTCTTCCAAGTACCGAAATACTACCGTGCGATTTGCCGGCACCAAATCATCAGTGAGGGTGGCCAATTGAAAGTAACGGCTTTCTGGTTGGCTTTTGCTTTGATGGAGGCTTTTCGTTAAGCGCTGGTTCCAGCCGGGCATTACTTTACTCCTTATGTTTAGCCGGGATTTGGCTAAACAGCCGATAAAAGTTTGCGGTGGTGGCCTGGGCTAACTCGGCTACGGTGATGTTTTTAAGTTGCGCGATAAATTCGGCGACCTCTACCACATAACCAGGCTGGTTTTGCTTACCGCGATGAGGCACCGGGGCCAGCCAGGGAGAGTCGGTCTCAATAAGTAAACGATCCAGCGGCACGGCTTTCACCACCTCGCGCAGCTCCTGAGCAGAATTAAACGTCACAATGCCAGAAATAGAGATATAAAAGTCCATCTCAATAGCGGCTTGCGCCATTTCGAGTGATTCGGTGAAACAGTGCAAGACACCGTTTGTAGCGGGGGCTTTGTGCTCCCGTAACAATGCAAGGGTGTCTTCACGCGCACCACGAGTATGAATAATAAGCGGCTTGTTTAACGCATTAGCAACCTTTATATGATCAATAAAAGACTGTAATTGAACATCTTTTGTTTCTGCACTATAAAAATAGTCGAGCCCGGTTTCACCAATCGCTACCACTTCTGGTTTAGCTGCTTTTTGCAATAATGCTTCATACGAGCAGGCATCTTCCTGGTGAAGCGGATGTACACCACAACTTACCGACACATCATCATAGTGGCGAACTTTTTCATACATGGCGTCAAAATCTTTTACTGAAACGCTGACACACAAAAAATGCTCCACACCACGATTACGGGCAAAATCAAGCGTTTGCGCTAATTGTGTGTCATCCATTTTTAATCGATCGAGATGACAATGGGAATCTACAAACAAAATAACCTCTATTTAAACTATTGGGGTAAAGACGACCCTACACAGATTGCTTTATTTCGGCTAATAAACAACTGAGGATCATAACTTTATTCACGCCCGGGTTCTGTAACATCCGATTCGCCTGCGTACATGCTTCAAATAAACTAAATGACGAAGCGTTCGGATACTGTACACATTGTTCATGGGCATATTGCTGCAGCCAGCCGACGATACTTGGCGCACTATCTTGCCACTGCGTGGCCAGTGTTACGGCATCATTGCCGCCGGCTAACAATGTATCCAGTCCTTCGCGAAACGTGCGATAAGCAATACCTGTTTCTTCGCGTAGAGCCTGTAATAAAGTAAACGGCGCGGCGCCATAAGCATGTAATAGTGCGGGGGTGGCATCATCCACTCCCTGCTCCCGTAACCAGCCTAACGCCTGCTCAGTATCAGGGGGTGGCATTACGTGCTTTTCGCAGCGGCTTACTATCGTGGCCAGCAATTGTTGCGGGCGGTCGGTAATTAACACCAGAAAGGTATTATCTGTGGGTTCTTCAAGTGTTTTCAATAGCGCATTGGCAGCCGGCTCAGTCATTCTATGTGCCTGCGGGATTACCAATACCTTATTGCCATTAAGCTGAGCGGTAGCATGGAGCTTGGCAATGCCCCCACGGATGGCATCCACTCCCAATTGTTTATCGCTTACCAGTTCAGCCATGTCGGGATGGTTACCTGCATCAAACAATAAACACGACTGACAGGCCGAGCAATACCCTTGCGGCGTAAGTGCTTTACACAACGCTGATTTTGCCAGTAACCGGGCGAATTGATACTTGCCTATACCGGGCGGCCCGGTAAGCAATAATCCATGATGCAAGCGACGGCTTTGCAGGCGAGCAAGCAAACGGCTATAGCGGGTAGCAAACCAAGGTACTACGGACATGCAATAAACGCCATTAGATGGTGAGTAATGCACTCGTGAACGTGTGCCATAGGCTGCATGGCGTCTACCGTGACAATACTGTCATCAGCGGCAGCGAGTGCTAGATAACGCTCGCGGGTACGGGTAAAAAAGTCGAGGCCGGATAGCTCTATCCGGTCCAGCTCACCCCTCCCCCGGGCCCGTGCTAAACCCGTTGCAGGGTCAACATCGAGATACAGCGTAAGGTCTGGACGAAACCCTTGCAGGGTAATTTCGCTTAAGGTTTGCATGGTATCGGCGTCTATTTGTCGTCCGCCCCCCTGGTAAGCCAAAGAAGACAGCTCGTGACGGTCGCCTACTACCCACTGGCCAGCGTCTAACGCCGGCAGTATACGGTTTACCATAAGCTGCCGCCGCGCGGCATACATCAGCATTAGCTCAGTCTCCTGCGCTACGGTCTCCTCCCAAGGTTGCTTCACACACTCGCGTATTGCTTCAGCCATTGGGGTGCCACCTGGCTCCCGGGTGGTTTGACAAGTATGCCCCGCCCCCTGCAATAGGCTGACTATAAGCTCAATCACAGAACTTTTACCGGCGCCTTCCAGCCCCTCGACCACAATAAATTTACCGCGCATTACCACATTACCCTATTAATTAAGCTGATATTTTCGCACTGCCTGATTATGTTCTTCAAGCGTTTGCGAAAATTGGTGAGAGCCATCACCTTTAGCCACAAAATACAACTCGTCGGTCAGCGCTGGATTCAACGCCGCTTTGATAGCAGGCCGCCCCGCCATGGCGATGGGGGTGGGCGGAAGCCCACGAATGACATAAGTATTATAAGCGGTTTTTTCGCGTAAATGACGTCGCGTAATATTGCCATCAAAGGTAGCGCCGATACCGTAAATAACCGTGGGATCGGTTTGCAGACGCATATTTTGCTCGAGCCGATTAACAAAGACTCCGGCAATGCGCGCGCGTTCTGCGCCAACCGCCGTTTCCTTTTCGATAATTGAGGCTAAAATGAGCGCTTCATAAGGCGACGCCAATGGCAGGCCCACCGTGCGGCCCTCCCATTGCGCCGCTAAAAATTCCTGCATCGAATGCATGGCGCGCCGCAATATCGTAGACGCCCGGGTATTTGCGGTGAAGTGATAGGTATCGGCCAAAAATAACCCTTCCAAAGAGGCCAGGCCATCTTCTGGTTGCCAGGGCCATTGCGCCAGTAAGTCGGCAGTGACCTGCGCAGACAAATCATTATTAATGTGCGGATGATTTGCCAGTATCGTTTCCCATTGTTGCAGCGTTAACCCATCAATCAAACTCACCGAAAACTGATACTCAGCACCTTGGGAAAACATCCAAAATGCATCGGTTAAGGTCATTTGCCCGGTTAGCTGGTAAGTACCGGCTTTGACATGGCCGCCATGGGCAAAAAATTTCAACCATAGTTTACCGCTAAGCGTATCGATGTCGGTGAAGCCACTATTTTGCAGCAGGCTAAGGGCGCCATGGCCGGTGGTGCCTTTCGGTATTACCAACAGGGTCGGCTCGGAAACGTTGAGTGGGTTGCTTATCTGGTGCTTGAAATAGACCGCCCCTGACACTGCTATCACAACTAATAAGAATAAGCCTGCCAGGCTGGTTTTAATTATCGTCATATTCACTCTGATATGCTGATTGACAAACATCGGCCAGCTGCTGCACTGGCGCAATATTAAATGGATAACGTTGGGAGGAATACCACCAGGTATGCACCGGTACAACCTGCATCAGCGCGTTTGTTACACACATGGCGTTAGCATTGGTCAGCCCCGCTATATGATACCGGCCTACTTCACAACGAAGCCCCTGCGCCGCTAATTGTTCAAGCACAAATTCTCGCATTACGCCGGCTACGCCACTTAGCGCTAAATCGGCGGTATACCAGGTCTTCCCGACCCGCCAAAACAGGTTGGCAGCGCTGGCTTCAACTATGCATTGCTCAGTATCGCACACCACTACATCATCAACGTTACTGGGCATGGTATTTTTAATAAGAACCTGCTCAAGCCGATTAGTGTGTTTAAGCCCAGCCAATACAGGTTGGTGCCCCAACCTGATCTCACTCACACCGATGCTTATGCCGTTCTGGCGCCAGTCTGCATACTGTGACGGCGGCTGATGAAAAGAAAAATGAAAGCCTGCCCCACTGTCTTGAGTCCGGGCATAACCGCGTCCGCCAACCCCGGCGCTAATTAATAACTTCAGTGTCCCCGTGTCACACCGAAGGGCTGCTTGTCGCAATTGCGTAATGAGCGTGGTGCGGTCGATGGGGATCGCCAGACGCTCAGCATTGTCACACAAACGCTTTACATGTCGGCTAAACAGCGCAATACGGCCCTGTCGTACTGCCATTGTGGTGAATAGCCCGTCCCCGTAGTTAGCCACTCTGTCGTTTATGGCGAATTCGCTCACCCGGTTACCCTCCATGATGCACGTTAGGCGGTCAAGTATACCAACAGGTCGCCATATGGCATAGGCGCACGCCGGTTGTATGGGCATAAAAAAAGCAGCTCACATCAGAGCTGCTTTTTTATAATGCTATCGTTACGCCCCTAAAGGCGTTTAAAGATAAGCGATCCGTTAGTACCACCAAACCCAAATGAATTACATAGGGCATAGGGCGAATCGAACGCTTTAGCTTTATGCGCGACAAAATCTAAATCGCAACCCTCGCCCGGATTGTCCAGGTTGATAGTCGGCGGAGCCATTTTGTCGCGTAACGCCAAAATGGTAAAAATCGCTTCTACCGAACCTGCTGCTCCCAATAAATGGCCCGTCATCGACTTCGTCGAGCTCACCATTACATTGTAGGCATGATCGCCGAACACGCGTTTAACCGCCGCTACTTCTGCTTTGTCACCGGCCGGTGTAGATGTACCGTGAGCATTGATATAACCAATGTCGGTTTTATCAATTTTCGCATCGTTAATGGCATTCTCCATTGCCGCTGCTGCGCCCTCTCCATCTTCTGGCGGTGAGGTCATATGGTATGCGTCACCACTCATGCCAAAGCCAATCAGCTCGCCATAAATTGTTGCACCACGCGCTTTAGCCGCTTCATACTCTTCAAGCATGACCACGCCAGCCCCTTCGCCCATAACAAACCCGTCCCGATCTGCATCCCACGGTCGGCTAGCAGCCTGTGGGTTATCATTGCGAGCGGACAATGCTCTGGCCGAAGCGAACCCGGCTATACCCAACGGCGTAATAGACGCTTCCGCGCCCCCGGCTAACATTGCGTCGGCATCGCCATAAGCGATAGTCCGTGCAGCTATACCTAAGTTATGTACTCCGGTGGTACAGGCGGTCACCACGTTCAGGTTTGGCCCCTTTAATCCTTCCATTATAGAAAGAAAACCAGAGATCATATTAGTAATCGTGGATGGCACAAAAAACGGCGATACCCGTTTAGGCCCGCTATTGAGCAATTTGGTGTGATTCTGTTCGATCTGTTCCAGACCGCCAATACCTGAACCTATCGCAACACCAACCCGGTGGGCGTTGGCTGCGCTAATATTCAAACCAGAATCCGCCAAGGCCTGTTTACCAGCCGCAATACCTAGCTGAATAAACCGGTCCATCTTCTTTGCTTCTTTTTTATCGATGTACTCTTGCGGGTCAAAATTATCAACCTGACCGGCAAAACGAGTCGAATAGTTACTGCAGTCAAAAAGTGTAATCTCGCCTATCCCGCTTTCGCCAGATAGCACTCGACGCCAGGTTTCATCAACCGATTGCGCCAAAGGAGATAACATGCCAAGACCAGTAACCACTACGCGACGTTTTGTCACAAAAAGCCCTCGCATTGGAACTAAGGTAGGAAAAACAGAAAACGGCTCAAGAGGAGCCGTTTTATTAAGTCAGATGCTTACGCGTCTTTGTTCGCGTTGATGTAGTCAACAGCAGATTGAACTGTAGTGATTTTCTCTGCTTCTTCATCTGGAATTTCAGTGTCGAATTCTTCTTCCAGAGCCATAACCAGCTCTACAGTGTCAAGTGAATCCGCGCCCAGGTCGTCAACGAAAGAGGCTTCCGGTTTTACTTCTTCTTCTTTCACGCCAAGCTGTTCGATGATGATCTTTTTAACGCGTTCTTCGATGTTACTCATAATTCTAGGTTTCCCTTAACGTAACTAGATATAAAAAGTGCCGCTAGTTTATTTTGCAAGACCTACGCTTGCAAGCACCAGTACTAACAAATTTCCTGGTCTAACCAGCAACGAACCAAAGTCTATTAAACAATTTTTTAACATACAAGGTAGTTTAACACCACCTGGTGAGGATCCAAAAGCGTATTATAACGCTTTTAGCTCATATACATACCACCATTTACATGAATGGTTTCACCGGTGATGTAAGCAGCGCCATCACTGGTCAGGAAGGCCACTGTACTGGCAATTTCCTGCGGACGGCCCAAACGATTGGCGGGAATGTCTTTGAAGATAGCTTCCCGCTGATCATCTGTTAACGATTTGGTCATATCGGTGTCAATAAAGCCTGGTGCCACTACATTTACTGTAATGCCCCGGGATGCTACTTCCCGTGCCAATGACTTACTAAACCCGATTACGCCTGCTTTAGCTGCTGCATAATTAGCCTGTCCTGCATTACCAGAGCAGCCAACCACAGAGCCCACATTAACAATGCGTCCGTGCTTTTTCTTCATCATGCCCCGTAAAACGGCTTTCGACAAGTTGAAAATCGCCGTCAGGTTAGTATCTATTATATCCTGCCATTCGTCATCTTTCATTCTCATTAGCAGATTATCGCGGGTGATACCGGCATTATTGACCAAAATATCCACACCACCGCTTTGTTCTTTAATTTGACTGAGCACCGCATCAATAGCGTCTTTGTCGGTCACGTTTAAACATAACCCTTTGCCGCCACTGGCTTGGAGATATTCACTTATAGCGTCGGCACCTGCCTGACTGGTGGCGGTGCCATAAACCGTTGCGCCCTGGCTAGCCAATTGCTCGGCAATCGCTTTGCCAATGCCCCGGCTCGCGCCGGTCACTAACGCAACCTTAGCGTTAAGTTCAGACATATATAACCCTTATGTTGTCTTTACAGTGCATCCAGCGACGCTGGCGTGTTCACTGCAAATGCTTCAATATTTTTATCAATGCGTTTAATCAGGCCGGTTAATACTTTACCCGGTCCAACTTCGATAATTCGCTCTACGCCTTGACCGGCCAAATATTCAATACTGGCCGTCCATTGCACCGGGCAGTACAACTGGCGTACCAATGCATCACAAATTTTCGCAGTGTCCTGCTCAATTTTCACATCAACATTGTTCACGACCGCAGTGGTAGGTGGTACCAATGTAAGGGCATCCAACGCTTCTTCAAGCTGATCTGCGGCCGGTCGCATTAATTCACAATGGGACGGTACGCTTACCGGTAAAGGTAGCGCCCGTTTGGCGCCCGCTTCTTTACACGCTTGCGCGGCCTGTCCCGTCGCTTCTTTTTCACCAGCAATAACAACCTGACCGGGCGAATTAAAGTTCACCGGGGCCACAACTTCGCCGGTAGCAATAGCCGTTTGCTGACAAATTTCGGCTATTTTATCATCGTCTAAACCAATGATAGCGAACATAGCACCAGCGCCGGCTGGCACTGCTTGTTGCATAAACTGACCACGTGACTCAACCAGCTTAACAGCGTGGCTAAAGTCCAGCGCCCCTGCGCACACCAGTGCAGAATATTCACCCAGGCTATGCCCTGCCATAAAATCAGCGGCAATGCCCTTACTTTCCAGTACCCGGTATATCGCAACACTGGCGGTAAGTAACGCCGGTTGTGTTATATGCGTTTCGTTTAGTTTGCCATCGCTGTCGTCCTGAACCAGCGCCCAAAGGTCATAACCTAATACCCTTGAGGCCTCGCCGAAGGTTTCTTCTACCTGCGGGTATGCCTCAGCCAATTCGCTCAGCATACCAGTGGTCTGCGAGCCCTGACCGGGAAATACAAAGGCTGTACGAGTCATAGTCGATCCTTATTGTTATCTATATCGTCGACAGGTCGCTAGGATTAGTAGCGTACCAATGCAGAGGCCCATGCGAAGCCGCCACCGAATGCCTCTAGCAACAGGTTCTGGCCCCGCTGAATGCGGCCATCGCGTATTGCAGTATCCAGCGCGGTCGGAACCGTTGCCGCCGACGTATTACCATAATTTTCTAATGTTAAAACTACCCGGTCCAACGGCATATTCAGCTTTTTCGCGGTCGCTTTGATAATGCGGAAATTAGCCTGATGAGGTACCAGCCAGTCAAGCTCAGATTTATCCATGTTATTGGCAGCCAGGGTCTGTTCCACTAGCTCGGATAATTTAGTGACCGCGACGCGAAATACTTCGTTGCCTTTCATCACCCCCCAGTTCGCATGCACCGATGCTTCATCGCCCCGGGTAGGGTTGCCCACGTAAAGCAGATCTTTATAAGACCCGGCGGCCTGGATATGGGTAGATAATATCCCCGGCTCCTCACTGGCTTCTATGATGGCAGCCCCTGCTGCATCACCAAATAATATCACCATGGTTCGGTCAGCCGGATCAATTAACCGGCTCAGGCAGTCGGTGCCCACCACCAGAATGCGCTTAGCCATACCTGATTTTACATACTGGTCTGCTACACTGAGTGCATAGCACCAACCAGCACAGGCGGCCGCAACATCAAAGGCGGGGATATTATCTACCCCTAAAATTTGCTGAATTTCGCAGGCGGTACTGGGTAAAGCGTAACGGCCACTGGTGGTCGCACAAACAATCATATCAATATCGCTGGCATGTAAACCTGCGGCATCCAAGGCTTGTAAACTTGCTTCAGCCCCCATCGTGGCCGCGGTTTCATCCGCGCCGATTAAACGCCGCTCTTTAATGCCGGTACGGTCCGTGATCCACTCATCGGTGGTATCTACCATGCTTTCCAAATCTGCGTTGGACCGCACTTCGCTGGGATAATAACTGCCGGTCCCGATAATTCGTGAATAGTTACTCAAAGTTGCTCCAACAAAACCGTTTCTATTTTATGTTTTATTTTTTCTGGAACACGTAAACGCGCTTCCTGCATGGCCTGAAAAATTGCATAATAAAATGCGTCGGCCGAAGCGTTCCCGTGACTCTTTACTACAATGCCGCGCAATCCTATCAGACTGGCACCATTATACTGGTCGGGGTTCACCCTATTATAGATAGATTTCAATAGGGGTAAGGCAATCCGGGCTCGAATACGTGACCAAACATTGCTCGCTGACTGCTTTTTAACCTCACTGGCCACAAGTTTAGCCAGCCCCTCACTGGATTTGAGCGCAATATTGCCGGTAAACCCATCGGTAACCACTACATCAGCATGGTCGGTAAATATATCATCACCTTCTACATAGCCAATATAATTAAGCGCAGGGACTGAACGTAAGTGTTCGTCGGCCAGCTTGACCAGGGTATTGCCCTTGATATCTTCTTCGCCCACATTTAGTAAGGCCACCCGAGGCTTGGTTTTGCCCATCATCAGCTCGGCTAATACCGAGCCCATTACCGCATACTGAAATAAGGCTTCGCAGGTACAATTTACATTTGCACCCAGGTCTAGTAGCAATACTTTATGATGGCCAGCGGTAGGCATAAAGGAGACCAGTGCCGGGCGGTCTACGCCTTGCAAGGTTTTTAACAGATAATACGCTAATGATAACAATGCACCGGTATTACCGGCACTAACACAGGCATCAGCTTCTTTGGTTTGCACCGCTTCAATTGCTCGCCGCATAGAGGAATCTTTTTTATGCCGTAAAGCATGCGCGGGGGCATCGGACATAGTCACGATTTCTTCACAGTGGCGCACGATAACTCGTGAGCGTTGTGCTTCGCTGAGCTGATTTATTTCAGGATCTATTACCCTGCGGTCGCCGCAGAGAATAAAATTAAAGTCGGGATGAAGGCGAATAGCCTTGAGAGCGGCAGAGAGGATAACTGGGGGACCATGATCGCCCCCCATGATATCTAACGCTAAGGTTAGTTGAGACAAAGTATTGTCATCAAACGTGATTAACGTTCGATAACCTTATTGCCTTTGTAGTAACCATCAGCGGTTACGTGGTGACGACGGTGCGTTTCACCTGATGTTGAGTCGACAGACAAAGTTTCGCATGTCAACGCATCGTGTGAACGACGCATACCGCGCTTTGAACGCGTTTTACGATTTTTTTGTACGGCCATAACTTACTCCTGGTCTCGCTTAAGTTCTTTCAAAACCGCGAAAGGGTTTGTGCGCTCTTGTTCCGGTTCGATTTTTCCAAATGTCATATCATCCTGCCCAATTGGACACGCCTTCTCTGCATGAAGGGGCACAATAGGTAGCGCGATAATCAATTCGTCTTCAAGTACTTGAAACAAATCGACAGTTCCGTGGTCGTCGACCTCTACCGGATCGTAAGCTTCGGGTAATGTGTCGACCTCGTCCTGCCCCTGCACCGGGCTGAAACAAAAATCAACATCAAGCGAATAATCAAATTCGCCATTACACCGCTGACAGATAAGTGATACTTGCGTCTTCAGATGGCCATCGAATACAGTCAGACCCTGCGCGTCTTTTTGAAACTGTACTTCGGCGTCCACCCATTCGGCGCAACTAACTACTGCACCCTGTAAACGTGGCATATCTTTACTGGCAATAACACCCTGATAATCAGAGCGTTTGACAGCGCTTTTAACCGGGTCAACCGAGTGGGGTAATTTCACTTTCTGCATAGGGCGCGCATATTATAGGCTCATTGTCGCTGTGTCAAAGGTTTATCAGCATTTCGCGCACAAAATATTGCGCTATCCTCCTGGATAAAACGCCAGTCCATTTTACTTTACAAGCTATACTGCCCGTTTACACTAGTGGCCTTATTGGCTAACAGCTAACAACTTACTATGACAGCAATTATACTCGCTTCTTCATCACGTTACCGCCAGGCTTTGTTAGCAGGGCTGGGCATCCAGGCGCAGGCGATTGCTCCGGACATTGATGAAACGCCGTTACCTGGTGAAGAACCCTGGGCCGTCGCGGCGCGGTTGGCTTGTGCTAAAGCCAGTAAAATAGGCAGCTTGCATCCCCACGCTATTACTATTGGTTCTGATCAGGTAGCCGTATTATATAATAAAGCAGAAGAGCCCCGCCTGCTGGGCAAGCCCGGCACCTTCGATAAGGCGGTGGAACAACTTACTGCTTGCGCCGGCAATCAGGTCACATTTTATACGGCGCTATGTGTGTATAGTCCCCAGCATGGGCCGATTAATGCCACCGACACCACAGTTGTCCATTTTAAGCCGCTAAGCCAGGCGGCTATCCAAGCTTATGTTGAGCATGAACAACCTCTGGACTGCGCGGGGAGTTTTAAGTGCGAAGGTGTAGGGGCACTTTTATTTGAGCGAATTGAGGGGCGCGACCCCAATAGCCTGATTGGCTTGCCCGTTATGTTGCTGCGAGACCTGTTAGCCAAAGTCAATATAGACTTACTGGCGTTAGCGACCAGCAAGCCTGTTAACCGTCAGGCTTCAGGCCAGTAAATAATGCTGTAGCTGTTCAATTGAATTAACTAATGCTACCGGGCGATGCTGTTCAAGACGGATAGCATCATGCACGCCGTAGGTAACCCCGATACGATCCATCCCAAGCTGTTCAGCCATCTGCATATCATAGGTGGTATCGCCAATCATCACCGCATCGTTAACCTGTACGCCGGTTTCAGCTAATAGTTGCTCTAACATATCGCTGGAGGGTTTTGATTGCGCCTCACAAGCAGTGCGCGAGGCGATAAAATAGCCCCCGGTGTTAGTGTTTCGCCATGCCCTGTCTAGCCCCCTGCGGGCCTTCCCGGTGGCTACCGCCAACTGCCGACCATTGGCGGTGAGGGCATCTAGCAACGCCGGGGCGCCAGCAAATAAAGGATAAGGTTCCGCGTCCTGCTCGACAAAAATAGTTTTATAGGTCGCCACCAGTTCAGTGACCGTTTCATCACAGCGTAAATTAAATAAGCGCGCGATAGCCGGACGCAAACTAATACCTATAATATCGCCCACCTGGGCGTCGCTGGGCACAGGTTGCCCACACCGTAACGCAGTAAGCTGCATACAGCGGATAATTTTGGCTATCGAGTCCATTAACGTGCCGTCCCAGTCGAAAATAACCAACTGATAGGCTTTCATCGAAGTTGTTCCAGGGTACGCATTAACTGTTTATCCAATGGCGCACTAAACGTTACGGGCTCACCAGATAACGGATGGATAAAGCGGATACTGGCCGCATGCAAAAACAACCGGTTTAACCCTAACGCCTTTACCTTAGCATCGAATTGCTCATCACCGTATTTAGTATCGCCGGCAATAGGATGCCCGGCATGCAGGCAGTGAACCCGAATTTGATGGGTCCGCCCGGTAATAGGTGACGCCTCTACCAGCGTTGCCTGCGCAAAATTTTCCAGTACCCGGTAGCGAGTTTCTGACGGCTTGCCATCTTCACTGACACTGACCAGACGCTCACCAGACTGCAAAACATTTTTGCGCAGCGGCGCTTTAACCTTGAATCGATTTTCCGGCCACGTCCCACCAACCAACGCCTGATAGCGCTTATCCATTTGGCCATTGCGCAATTGTTCATGCATATGACGCAAAGCAGAGCGTTTTTTAGCAATTAAAATGCATCCGGAAGTATCGCGGTCCAGGCGATGTACCAGCTCCATGAAACTGGCATCAGGGCGCAACGCCCGTAACCCTTCTATCAAGCCAAAACTTAACCCACTGCCACCATGCACGGCGATACCAGACGGCTTGTTGATCACCATTACCCGGTCATCTTCATACACTATATGGTTGGTTAAATCAGCGACTTTATCCAGCTTCGGGTTTGGCGTATCCGAGGCCTCGGTAACCCGCACCGGTGGCACTCTTACCACATCGTCTGCCTGGAGTTTATATTCTGGTTTCACACGGCCTTTATTCACCCGCACTTCGCCTTTACGCAAAATACGGTAAATCATGCTTTTCGGCACACCCTTTAACTGAGTGCGTAAAAAGTTGTCAACGCGCTGACCGGCAAGGTCAGCATCAATCGTGACAAACTGTACTTTTGGGGAGGAATCTTTATTCATCCTGCAATTATAAAACAAATGTCGCAGCAGACCTACGAAAGTTTGTTGTTGGCGGTTTTAACTGTGCACTAACAATAGGTTAGTCGTTGAAAAAACACTCGTTAGCGATGCAATAATGAGCGCCCCGCGCTAATATAAGAAAAACCTGAGCCGGCGCTTTGAACTTTGCTTGCCTATTTTCAAGAATTGGTGCGATAATCAAGAGGTTTTAACGCGCCAACATAATCGCGACGTTAAGACGGCAAGAACTGAAAAGTCAACGAACCGGTTGCAATGATTCGGCATAAAATTATCCATTGCCTGATATGAGCTAATTTAGAAGGTAGTACTAAAACCTTCTCTCATTTGAATATTGCAGCACGAAAAACACAAAGTTCGCCGTTTAGTTATACAGAATTGAAATGACAATTGCTTCAGCTGGCAGGTTAACCAACCACAGTGAAGCGATGCTAAAATTGAAAATATGAAAAGGGCCGTCGTTCCCGACACCCGCTAATTGATAACAAACGCCTGCAATACGTAGCACAGGCTATTAGCACCACTGGGTAATACGACAGTACAACAAACTCCATACAGTGCCGTGAGGCGTGGTGGTGAGGGTTTGCACATGTCAGTTTAATTTTGTGTCTAAACGGCTGTACAAAACAGAGTTAGATACAATGAAAAGAATGTTAATTAATGCAACTCAGCAAGAAGAGTTGCGCGTAGCGCTAGTCGATGGACAGCGCTTATATGATTTAGATATAGAAAGTCCCGGGCACGAACAGAAAAAAGCAAACATCTACAAAGGCAAAATAACCCGCGTCGAGCCAAGCCTTGAAGCGGCATTTGTTGACTACGGTGCTGATCGTCACGGTTTCCTTCCCCTAAAAGAAATTGCTCGCACTTATTTCCCCAAAGGTTATAAATTCGAAGGTCGTCCTAACATCAAAGATGTTATTCGCGAAGGCCAGGAAGTTATTGTTCAGATAGACAAAGAAGAACGCGGACAAAAAGGCGCGGCGCTGACTACATTTTTATCGTTAGCCGGCAGTTATCTGGTGCTGATGCCAAATAATCCACGCGCTGGCGGTATAAGCCGTCGTATCGAAGGCGATGAGCGCACCGAATTAAAACAGGCGTTGAGTAAACTTGAGCTGCCTGATGGCATGGGCTTAATTGTGCGTACCGCTGGTGTGGGCAAGTCCTACGAAGAGCTGGAATGGGACTTACGGGTATTACTTAAACACTGGGAAGCCGTGCGCGAAGAAGCTGATAAGCGCTCTGCTCCGTTCCTGATTCACCAGGAGAGTAATGTTATTGTTCGGGCAATCCGGGACTATTTACGGCGTGATATTGGCGAAATCCTGGTAGATAAAAGCGCGATATACGAACAGGCATTACAACATATTCAATTAGTTCGTCCTGATTTTGCTAATCGTGTTAAGAAATACGATGGCGATGTTCCGCTGTTTAGTCATTACCAGATAGAAAGTCAGATTGAATCAGCCTT
Organism: Salinimonas sediminis; assembly: GCF_003429285.1. Taxonomy (NCBI): domain Bacteria; kingdom Pseudomonadati; phylum Pseudomonadota; class Gammaproteobacteria; order Alteromonadales; family Alteromonadaceae; genus Salinimonas; species Salinimonas sediminis. The sequence goes on along the minus strand of NZ_CP031769.1, from coordinate 1,756,572 downwards.
CCAGCGCGAAGTACGCTTGCCTTCTGGCGGTTCGATAGTGATTGACCCTACCGAAGCACTGACCTCGATTGATATCAACTCGGCGCGGGCGACCAAGGGTGGCGATATTGAAGAGACGGCCTTTAATACTAATTTAGAAGCCGCCGATGAAATTGCCCGCCAATTACGCTTACGTGATTTAGGTGGTCTGGTGGTTATCGATTTTATTGATATGACCCCTGTGCGCCATCAACGTGAAGTTGAAAACCGCTTGAAAGAGGCCGTACGCTCCGACCGAGCCCGGGTTCAACTGGGTCGCATTTCCCGGTTTGGTTTGCTGGAAATGTCGCGTCAGCGTCTACGTCCGTCACTGGGCGAATCAAGCCACCATGTATGCCCGCGCTGTTCAGGCCATGGTACAATTCGCGGTACAGAGTCGTTGGCGCTGTCCATTTTGCGTATTATGGAAGAAGAAAGCATTAAGGATAACACTGGCCAGATTGAAGCCCAGTTACCGGTACCGGTGGCAACTTATCTGCTCAATGAAAAACGTCAATCGGTAAATGTGTTGGAGCAACGACATGACGTGAAGTTGCTGATTATACCTAACCCGAATCTTGAAACGCCACATTATGAAGTTACCCGGCGTCGTCCTGAAGAGGTTGTTAGCGATGCCAGCTACGATGTATCGTTGTTAGAAACCCCCACTACCGATGCCGACAAACCTGCCGCAACAGTGGTTAAGCGTGAAGAGCCAGCCATCAAAGGTATGGTGGCCCCAGATGCGGCCCCAGTGGTACCGCCTAAACCGGCTGCGCAGCCAAAAGCAGCTGAACCCTCGACCTCCTTGCTAGGCCAACTGTCCAAATGGTTAAAAGGCCTGTTGGGTAGCAGCGAAAGTGAACAACCTAAAGCGACTCCTGAGCCTGCTGTGCAGGAACAGTCAAACCGTCAACGCTCACGTAGTCAGGATAACCGTAATCGCAAGCCGCGCAATAAAACGCGTCGCCCGCGCAACCCGGAAAATGCAGAGCGTGATGATGCTCAGCAGCAGGCTAAAGGGCCGACTGAGCGTCGTAATAAGAATACCTCGTCTAACCGCAAGCCGCGTAAACCACAACGTGATGACAAGCCAGACAATAAAACCGAGGCCACGCCGGCTCCGGAGGTAAACAAATCAGCGGACGACAATCGCGACGTCAAGGATAACCGGGATAACCGGGACGCCAAAGATAACCGCGACTCACAAGACAATAACACTCAGCCGCCGAAGAAAAAGCAGCTGGCAGAACGTCGTAAACGTCGTGATATGCGCAAGAGCGTACGCATAGGTAACGAGCAAATCCATTCTACTACAGAAGCCTCTGCTCCGGCGCAAGACGCCCCCTCAGGCAATACCAGTGAGGTAATGGCCAAAGCGGATAGTCATCAGCCCAAACCTACCGAAGATAATACTGCTGTAGAATCAAATGAGGTTAATGGCGATGACGCTAAGCGTGATGCCAATGGTAATCGTGGCCGCAGCCGACGTTCTCCACGCCATGTTCGCGCCGCTGGCCAGCGTCGTAAGAAAGAGCAGCATGGACACGAAGAACATAGCGAAGATGGTGTAGCAGAGCATAACCAGGCTGATAGTACCAACAATGACAACCAGGCTGACATTGTGGCACAGCAGCCGCGCCCTACTCCCACTGAACGTGCTGAACAACCAAACCGCGAGCATTCTGATGTTACCTCGCATGCAGCGCAAAGCAGCAGTGACACGCTACAGAAAGACGCCACCATAGCGCAACCTGTGGAAGCCCCTGATGAAGTAGCTGCACAACAATTGGAAAGCAGTAACCGCGGTTCGCAACAGGACGAGCTGGAACTTGATTTGCCTAAACAGCAAGCCACCACCAACTTCGCCCAGAAGCCGCGGGAAAAATACCGGGCTGACGGTATGCGGGTTAACGCTGAGCAAAAAGCCAATGTGGCAGACGATACCAGCGCCAGCGCGAAGGTAAATACTGCCGATGACCAGCAGGTTGTAACGGAACAACCGGCTCGTCAGGCAAGGCCTGAACAAGTTGAAATTAATCTTGATTCAACCGAGCAGCCAGCCCCCACTGCAAACGATGTGACCAACGCCACTCCAGCGGACAAGGCACAGGCCACTCCAGCAGACGAGACGCCGGCTGCACGTGGTGAGAATGCATCGGCCGAAGCACGCGCAGTACAACCTGATGAGCAGGTTGAGGCCCCACAAGCCGCTGTAGAGCAGCCGCAACAGGCCCCATCAGCGCAGTCGGTTAGTGAAAATAGCGAGTCCGCCCCGGTTGCGCAAGCGTCTGAACATGCTTCAGCTAAGCCACAGGAACCGGTGGCATCTGTCAGTGCGGTATCCACGCCAAGCACGCCCCAACAGCAACCAGCGCCAAGTGAGCAAAGTAGCGACACCGAAGCTAAACAGGCTGCCCAGCAAAACGTATCGGTAAGCAAGCCGTCGGCGTCGACACCAGGAGCCAGTAGCCGCGGTAAATTTACTGCCTCACATCCAATGGCTTCGCCGAAACAGGTTGATGCACAATTTGGTGCGGTACAGGTAACAGCCCGTCAGGACGAGGCTCGCCCATCGTGGGACGTGTCTGGCCGTACAGCGGCGATATCATCGAGTAAGTCTAAAGCCTCTGCGCCGATGACCAAACCTGACAGCAGTGATGCTGCATAACCTCAGCTGACAACAGACCGGGCCTTTGGCCCGGTTTTTTTATCTATGAACCAACCTATACACCCTTCTGTAAGTCAGTGGATCAGCCGCGTAATTGATGATGCAAGGATTACTGACTTTACCCTATTACAGACCCTGTGGAGCGGCTATGGCCAGTGCTGCAGGTTTTTCTCGCCCAACGCTAATCAATACCTGGTGGCAAAAGCTGTGCAGGCACAGCCAGCCTCTGCCCATCCTAAAGGCTGGAATGATGCCCATAGCCATCAACGTAAATGTAAGTCATACCAAATTGAACAGTATTTTTATCAACACTACGCTACCTGCAGTAGGGCCTTTACCCCACAACTGATTGCTTGCGAGCGCCATGGCGACCATGCGCTGACAATCATGAGCGATCTCAATGTGGCTGGCTTTTCCCAGCGCCATAGCAAACTGACAATCGAACAAGCCAAACCGGTACTTGAGTGGCTGGCCTGTTTTCATGCCGACTTTATGCAAACCAACGGCCACGGTTTATGGGCGGCAGGCACCTATTGGCATTTGTCTACTCGCCAACGCGAATGGCAAACCATGGCGACCGGCCTGCTTAAACAGCACGCCCCAGCGATCAGCCGGCAACTTGACGAAGCTCGCTTTACTACGCTGGTTCATGGCGACGCTAAAGTCGCCAACTTCTGCTTCGACCCGGCCGCCAGCAAAGCGGCGGCGGTAGACTTTCAGTATGTGGGAAAAGGTATCGGGGTACAGGATGTTGCGTATTTTATTGGTAGCGCATTAAACACTGATGATCAGCTATATTTCACCGAACACTGTCTGGACTATTACTTTGCCGCACTGCGGCGGTACTGGCGAAGTCGTATCGAAGTACATGCTGTTGAACAAGAGTGGCGAGGTCTTTATGCCGTTGCTTGTGCCGATTTTCAGCGTTTTCTGGAGGGCTGGAGCCCTGGCCATCACAAACTTAACTCTGTGCTTAATAGTTATACCTGCCGGGCCCTGGCCGCCGTTAAATAGTTTGCCTCTGGTGGGTCAGCCCGATTAGCTAAAATGGCTGGGTAACTATGTCGGCAATCCACTGGCGCACCTGGGTAAGCACCGGATCATTGTCAGTAGCCCGGTGCCAATACATATGTACCGGTAACGGCGGGATCTTTACCGGCAATGGCACGACCTCCACTTTAACACTACGGACAATTTCCCTGGCATACACCGCCGGTAGTGTCAGGATAAGATCGTTGCTGGCAGCCAGTTGGGCAGCTGCCATATAATGTTCACATGTCAGACTGATATGCCGCCTTAACCCGGTCTGCGCCAATGCCATATCAACATGATTCACTTCAGAATGTTTCATTGATACTAATACGTGCTGCGCACTGGTGTAAGCGTCTTGCGACATCCCCCGGCGCGCCGGGTGCTGGGGACGGCACAATACGACAAAATTCTCACGTCTCACCCGCTTGTGCAAAATGTCTTTACCTGCTGGCACCATCGCATCTACCGCGATAGCAACTTCCCCCTGTTCAAGGCTATGCGATAAGCTGGATAGCGGTGAATGGCTACTGTGAATGCTTAACCCCGGCGCGTATGCCAACACTTTTTGCTGTAATGCCGGCAGCAGAACTACCTCGGTGATATCGCGCAGGCCAACATTAATGGTCCGGGTAACCTGCTCCAGGTTTATTGGAATAGGTTCAGCCACACTACTGTGCAGCTGTTTTAGCGCACTGTTAACCTGGGGGATTATTAAATGACAACGTGTGGTGGGCACCATCTTTCTACCATGGCGTTCAAATAACGGGTCTTGCAAGATACCGCGTAACCTTCCCAAGGCGTGGCTAACGGCGGGTTGTGTCAAACACAAACGGTGGGCTGCTGCGGTAATCGTACCCTCAGTATAGATGGCCTGTAACACCACAAACAAATTCAAATCCACTCTACTATGCATACCACTTATCACAATCCATTAACATTTATCACTTTTATTTATCATGTATGTCGGTACTCTGTATAGCACTATTTAACGGAGACTATTAATGACCGCAACCTCCTCATCCCGTGACGCGATGGCTGAAAAACTCACTATCGGCGCGCAACGCTTTACGCTGTTTAACGTTCCTGAGTTTGGTTGTGACAAAGACCGACAAACTTACGAAAAGCAAAGATTAGCAGCAGCCTTCAGGCTATTTTCACAATATGGTTTTGATGAAGGCCTGGCGGGACATATCACGCTACGCGATTGTATTGACCCCGACACGTTTTGGGTCAATCCAGTGGGTATTCATTTTGGCTTGATAACGGTGTCTGATTTGGTCAGGGTGTCGCACCAGGGGGATATTGTAGAGGGTCAGGCTGCCATCAATAATGCCGCGTTTGCCATTCATTCACGCATTCATATGGCGCGCCCCGATGTGAATGCGGTGGCGCATGCCCACACTACCTATGGCCGCGCATTTGCAGCATTGGGGCAACGGCTTTTACCGATTTCTCAAGATGCATGTATGTTCTATCAAAACCACGCGCTATTTTCACATTTTGATGGCGTGGTAGCCGATACCCGGGAGGGCGACATGATTGCTGAAGCTCTGGACACCCATTGTGCGCTGATATTACAAAATCACGGTTTATTGACTGTAGGCAGTAGTGTGGATGCTGCTGCGGCGAATTTTGTGATGCTTGATAGTTGCTGTCACAGTCAGCTGCTGGCGCAGGCCGCCGGACAAGTTAAGCTGATAGATGACCCCACGGCGCAGAAAACCCGCGCGATGAACGGTTCAGATTTAGTCACCTGGGGGAATTTTCAGCCAATGTACCAAAAGTTGCTGGCGACCGATGACAGCTTTTTAAACTAACCATATGGTGTAATGATGGCACAGAGTTTTATCACCGCCTGGTTACTTCCCTTAGCGCTTGCTTTCATTATGTTTGGCATTGGCCTGTCACTAACCCTGGCGGATTTTAAACGCCTGGGTAAACGCCCCGCCATGGTGTTTATCGGGCTGCTGGGCCAATTGTTGCTTATGCCCGCTTTAGCTTTTCTCCTTGCCTGGATATTACAATTGCCTGAACCTATCGCGATCGGAATGCTGTTGTTAGCTGCCTGTCCGGGAGGCACTATGTCTAATGTGATGAGTCAGTTACTTCGGGCTGATTTAGCGTTATCCGTTTCCCTGACGGCACTGTCTACAATTGGCTGTATTTTGACAACACCGGTTATTTTGCATCTTGCTATCGAGGGCTTTGGCCATACCACTGCGCCGGTGGTAAATGTTGCCCATATCACGCTGGGTATACTTATAATTGCCTTGGTTCCCGTAGGTTTGGGTATGCTGTTCAATGCGTTTTTGCCGAAACCGGCGCAGAAACTTGAGCCTAATTTTCAGCGTTTTTCACTATTATTTTTATGTGTGTTAGTAGTGGGAATGGTTGTAAAGGAATGGGACTTATTAATGCAAACGGGCGTACTGCTGCTTTGCAGTGCGTTGTTGTTAAGCTTTGCCACTTCCGCGCTTGGCTGGTTAAGTGGCGCTGCATGTAGGGCAGATAGTCCGGTAACCCGGACCCTGTGTATTGAAATAGGTGTACAAAATGCCGCCCTTGCTATGGTGATCGCATTGAGCTTTTTACATACCCCTGCCTATTCCGTATTTGCCGGCCTCTACGGCATTGTAATGTACCTCGCACCTTGGTTATTGATCTCCCTGCTGTGCCCACCCTCACGTAAGGTGTCTGGCGTTAACGCGCCTTCATAGGGACAAGCCTGACTTTTCAGTTACCGTAATTCTGCTGTGCCGAAGCGTATGTTGGTGTAAGCTAATAGTATTGATTGTTGTTAAAGAAAAGAGAGTTGAAGTGCAAATTTGGGTCGATGCAGATGCCTGTCCGGGTGCGATTAAAGAAATATTGTTTCGCGCCGCTCAACGTACCAAGTTACCGGTAACGCTGGTTGCTAACCACTATATTAAAACCCCACCCTCAAAACTCATCACCTTTGTCCAGGTAACCCAAGGCTTTGACGTGGCAGATGATGAAATTGTAAAGCGGTGCACGGCGGGTGATTTAGTGATTACGTCAGATATTCCGCTGGCAGATGAAGTTATTTCTAAGGGTTGCTTAGCCTTGAGCCCACGCGGCGAGCTATTTACCAAAGAAAATATCAAGTCCAGACTGAATGTTCGCGACTTTATGGATACCTTACGCAGTAGTGGCATCCAAACCGGCGGACCTGCGGCCCTTTCCTCCACCGAAAAGCAGGCGTTTGGGAATAAGCTTGACCAGTGGTTGGCACAAAACACCTGAGGTGACCAATAGTCAATGCCCAGGATAGTTGGCCATGGCCCCCTTAAACAGCAGCGGGCCCCGCCTACCCCAGCTTATTGCTTAAGCCGGACCAAGAAGGGCCCATCTATCACTGGCTATTACCTGCCGACTAACTATCGTCTGTCGTAGTTAACCGGCTTGTTAGGTGTTTGATAGTAACCTTCTTTGAGCAAACGCTTAAAGCGTTTCATTTTGCCATCCAGGGTCAGCTGCTCAATGCCGCGGTTAAACAGCGCGAGTACTAGCTTACCATTCTCACTTCCTTTGGGAACTAACAGGTGCGTGGTGACCGATGAAATAAACGGTCTTAGCTGGGTAATTTGCTTGCGCTGGCTGTCGTTAAAATCGCGTTGCAGTAAATACCAGCCAGACAAATCGTCGGTGGGAAAAATATCAATTTTTCCATCCAATAAAGCCTCAAAGTTTTCTTTGTCTGTTTTGGCCTCAACCGTGTTGCTGTTGTCTTTAATAAACCGGTTGAGCTCATCAGTATAAAGATAGCCCTCGGTGATACCCATTTTATACTGCGCCAGGTCACTGAGGTTTTTCCAGGAATCGATTTCACTGTCAGTACGGGTAAAAAATATCAGATTTTCTGCCGTAATGGGTTTACTGTGAAAAAATTCGTCTTCTCTGGCGCGAACAAAATTACCATACGATACAGCATCGTATTCCCCGTTCTGGGTTGCTTCAAGGGCGTCTTCCCACGGCATTGAGGTGAACTCAACTACCACACCGCTTTCCAGGAATGCTTCTTTAGTAATATGGTTAATATAGCCATCATGTTCCATTTTACTGGAGGTAAAAGGAGGATATTCAGAGGTGGCTATTTTAAGCTTTAACCAGGCATGGGCCCAGCTTTGTGTTGGTAGCAGTAATAAAGCGAAAAGGATAAGTGCTGTTTTTTTCATAGTTCTGTCCCTTTAAAAGTAAATACCCAGACTAATATTTAACCGATGGGTGGTATCCTGCAGGCCGCCCAAATCAAGCCCCACGCCCGGGCCGCCGGCAAACCACATGTTTTCACCCTGAATGCTATCGACATACACAAATAGCTTGTCCCAGCCAAAACTACAGCCATTGGTCCACAATGACGAGTCTTTGCCAGCTTCCAGGTCTGACGTTACTTTACTGTATTCACTATAACAGCTTATATCTGATACTGCTTCAAACTGGTAAGGGATAGAATATACCAGGTTGGCTACGTAACTCTGTCCTTCAGAAGCCATGAAAAACGGCGCATTAAATGAAGACAACTGCACTCTATCGGTTAACTCTCCTTCCGGGGCAGCCAGGTCATAGTCGAAATCGGTATATTGGAGCTCTACTTTGAAGTCGCCCTGAATATGACGTAAATGCACCGCATAGGCCGTCATATCGCCTTCATCCATCGTATCAAGGTTTAGTATATTACCGTGCTGGAAGGACGCACCGACATCGGTGGTCGCTCCTTCAATCCATTTTCCGGTGTAGTTGGCGCGCAAATTAAATTGCCCATCTTCCTGGTTACGGTACCCACCATCTTCGCCAGCAGGATCTGCATATAAGTCAAAGCTATAGCGGCCCGTTTCGGTAGCATCGTTGTATTCATCGTTAAGGAAGTAGCCAGCATGAAAATCCCAGTTACCCGTCTGATAATTGGTGGTAAATCCGGCATCGTAATCATCTTCCAGGCCGATATAGTAGTTCACACCAAACCAAAAGTTGTTGGAAGCAAACGGCAGCAGCCCAAATGGCACTTTGGTAATGCCTCCCGTAAACGACAGATCGTCATTGTATTTATAGGTCAAATCTGCATAACGAACCGTATCAAAATCGACGTTTTCGTACCATCGGTACTCCGCTTTCCAGCTAAATTGTTCCGTTTCGCCAGAAAGGTTCAGGCGGATGGATTCAAATTCAAAGCCATCCCGAAGCTGGGCAGGTTGCCAGTCAAGATGCCCATAGTTGACCCTGACATGTCCGCCAATTTCGACTGGAAGTTCATCCGAGTAAGATGGCATTGCAACCAGTGCGCTGGTCATTAGAACCGGCAATTTGAAAAGTATCTTTCTCATTCAGTAACCCTGGTGTTTGAGTGTGAAAATTAGCTGTTATCTGTCAATCGGGATAGCGTTGTCTCGTACACGTACAACGTAAACAGGCGTCACATCCTGTGTTTTATCCAATGCTCGAAAAAGCTGACAAAATACGATGAAGCCTCCAATGCCCATGTTTAAAAACGCAAAATAAAATCAACATTTGCATTACTTTGAACACAAACAATATCGCACAAGGGTGTTAAAAGGATCACTTCAATGTGGTGGAGTATGCCCATATATGCGCTTTGGCTTAACTTAATACGCGTCGGTAAGCCTGCGTGCAGACCATTGCCGGTAAGGGGCGCGCACCATAACAAATGATTAACCCGCGGCAAAGTCGGACCTGTGCTGACTGCCGATAAGTTAACCAGCTATTTGCACAAATGCTGCTTTATTAATCTTGTTGATTTGGTATATTATTGGCCATGCCGGTTAGGAAGTCCGGTATCTTCTTTAAGCTAGGAACGCAATACATGAACCCTAAATCCACTGCCCGTTCAATGCGGTCATCTATCCACTCGAATACCAGCTTACATGAGCTAAAATTGATGCTTGTGTTACTGCCCGTGGCAGCATTGCTATTTGGATTTGGGGTGGGGTTGATTACTGGCTACCAGATATTAAGCTCGCCATTTTATATGATTGGGGTTATCGCCATTGCGGTAGTACCAGCCATTATTACCGCTTTGATAGCTGTGCGTTATTATGCCCACAAAATAAGCGCAGAAAGACTCCGCGCTCACTCCAGATAACTTACGGTGTAGCTGTCTTTTAACAGTAGCGCCAGTCGCTTACCAGGTCAGATCATCCGGAATCTGATAGTCAGCATACCAGTCATCTTCTTCACCAGGCGCAGCTTCCTCAAGTGTATCGGCTCGGTAGATCACCGATGCTTCGTCGCGCTGAGCAATTTTATCGGCAACCGGCATTGGTACTAAGAAGTATTCTTCATCCTGCTTTACTACCGCCAGCCTTCCCTGGGTAACTTGCTTGCGCACTGCTTCACCCACATGCATGCGTTTCACTACATTATCGTCGGTAAAGTTCAACACGGCTTCTGATCCGCCACGTTGTTGAATATTTACCGTGATTAGCTGGCGTACCTGAGCGATAACAGAGCGCTGCTCGCGCTCTTTTTGCTGTTGTTCATTCAGCGCACGGTCCCGGGCTTTTTTCTGCTCGATGGCTTGCTGGGCAGCAAGCTGGTTTTCATCCAATAGCGGCTGGCTGCTTTTGTTTTTCATCTTCTGCTTTTTGCGCTTATCCTGGCGCGCTTGCCTGGCTGACGATTTATCAGCCAGACCTGCCTTAAGTAGCTGGTCCTGAAGTGAGGCCACAGGAAACTCCTTATTTTGATTTTTTACGGGTATCTTTTGCTACCCATTTACCGTTTTCATACCACGCTGACCAGCCTGTTGACTTGCCGCTGTCATTTTCCGACATCACATATTGTTGCTTAGTCTTACGACTGAACCTGACAATAGTCGGCTGCCCATCTGGATCTTCTTGTGGTGCATCAGCCAGGTAATAGAATTTAGGTGAAATACGGTCTCTGAACCGCGCGAGTTCAGCCACCTTGGGCGCTCGGGTTTCCCGCGATTTAGGAAAGTTGTGAGCAGCCAAAAAGATTCCTGAAGCCCCATCGCGCAAGACAAAGTGCGCATCGGTTTTTTCACATTCCAATTCTGGTAAATCTACCGGATCTTCTTTCGGCGGCGCTGCTTCACCATTTCGTAACAGTTTACGGGTGTTTTTGCATTCTTCGTTTGTACAGCCAAAATACTTGCCAAAGCGGCCGTTTTTCAGCTCCATATCACTGCCACACTTATCGCATTCGATAATAGGGCCATCATAGCCTTTAATTTTGAACGTGCCAGTTTCAACGTAGGTGCCGTCACATGTGGGTACATTGCCACACACATGCAGTTTGCGGGTTTCATCTACCAGGTAGCTGTCCATCGCAGTGCCACATTTATCACAACGCCGTTTCGAGCGTAATGCTTCGGTTTCCATTTCCTCTTCATCGTCCACCTTCATCACCTCATCACCTGGGGTCAGGTTCAAGGTATTGGTGCAACGTTCTTTGGGTGGCAGGTTGTAGCCGGAACAACCTAAAAACACCCCGGTGCTGGCGGTACGAACATTCATCTCGCGGTCACATTTACTACAGGTTATCCCAGCCGGAATAGCCTGATTAGCGCGCATGCCGCCTTCCTCAGGATCTTTTTCTGCGGTCAGCAACTTGTTATAGAAGTCTTCATAAAAACTGCTCAGCACCTGCTTCCAGTTTTTATTGCCACCGGCGATGTCATCCAGTTGCTGCTCCATATTGGCAGTAAAGTCGTAGCTCATCAGATCGACAAAGTTATCCATTAACCGATCGTTGACTATCTCGCCCATCTTTTCAGCGTAAAAACGCTTATTTTCAAGCCGCACGTATCCGCGGTCCTGAATGGTGGAAATAATACTGGCATAGGTAGACGGCCGCCCGATTCCCCGCTTTTCCAACTCTTTGACTAATGAGGCTTCATTAAAACGAGCTACTGGTTTGGTAAAGTGCTGTTTCGGATCCAGCTCTTTCAAGGCTAAAGCATCGCCTTGTTGGACGTCGGGCAATAACAGGTCTTCCTCACCTTTTTTACGCAGTTGCGGTTGAACCCGGGTCCAACCATCAAATTTAAGCACGCGACCTTTGGCTACTAGCTCGTATTCACCGGCGGCGACCTTGATAGTTGTGGCATCGTATTTTGCCGGGGTCATCTGACAGGCCACAAATTGGCGCCAGATTAGCTCATACAGGCGCTGTGCGTCTCGCTCCATGTCGCTCAGGCTATCTGCCTTTACTATCACGTTAGAAGGACGAATCGCTTCGTGGGCTTCCTGAGCGCCTTCTTTGCTACCATAGCGAATAGGGTCTTGGGGTAAATACTGCTCACCGAAGTTTTTATTTACGTATTCACGGCAGTTTTCAACCGCTTCCTGGCTCAGGTTGGTGGAGTCGGTACGCATGTAGGTGATATGCCCAGCTTCGTAAAGACGCTGCGCCATCATCATGGTCTTTTTCACGCCAAAGCCCAGACGGGTACTGGCAGCCTGCTGCAAAGTCGAAGTGATAAAGGGGGCGGAGGGCCGGCTTTGGGTCGGTTTGGACTCGCGGCTACGTACTACATAATCGGCCTGACGTAACTCCTCCACTGCCTTATCAGCCTGGTCTTTGTTAACCGGTTTAAACGCTTTATCCTGATAGCGACTAACCAACATGCGTAAGGCTGCTTTGCTTTGGGCATCTAAATCAGCATGAATATCCCAAAACTCTTCCGGCACAAACGCTTTAATTTCGCGCTCGCGCTCAACCACCAACCGTACCGCAACCGATTGCACGCGACCTGCAGATAACCCCCGGGCAACTTTTTTCCAAAGCAGGGGCGATACCATAAAGCCCACGACCCGGTCCAAAAAGCGCCGAGCCTGTTGGGCATTAACCCGATCAACATTCACTTCACCAGGACTGGAAAACGCATCCTGGATGGCATTTTTAGTGATTTCGTTAAATACCACACGCTGATAGGTTTGGTTTTTGTTACCCAGTAGCTCCTGAAGGTGCCAGGCGATGGCTTCTCCTTCTCTATCCAAATCCGTTGCCAGATAAATAGTATCAGCGTCTTTGGCTAACTTTTTCAGTTCGTTGACGACTTTTTCTTTACCTTGCAGTACCTGATAATGAGCCTTCCAGTCTTGCTGGGGGTCTACGCCCATACGGTCTACCAGCTTACGGTATTCGTAATTACGTAAATATTCCGTCCGTTCTTCTTCGGACAATGCTTTAAGTTCTTTTGCCGGTTTTTTCGGCTCAACTTGCCCTAATGCCTTAGTCGGCAGATCACGAACGTGGCCTACTGAAGATTTAACGATAAAATCTTTACCAAGATATTTATTTATCGTTTTTGCTTTGGCCGGGGACTCGACGATGACCAGTGATTTTGCCATATGATTGAACTAAACCTGTTTTAAATCTTAGACTTATATAGCCTAAATTTTGAATTTCGCGCCAGACAATGTGATCAGGTGACGCTTATGCTTTTTTAACATATATCGACAAAGTGAATGGAAAACAAGTTCTTCTTCATAGTTATTCCACTAACCGCTTTTTTACCATGCAAATTCTGTTTACTTTTCAGGCACCTTGATTGGCAAGGCGCGTAAAAGCCGTATAATGCGGGCCATAGACAATGCGGTAAACGCCGGTTTTATGCTATACCCCTGTGTGGGGCATACGCAATAAATGACCATACGGACTGCCCTAATATAGTGACAATTTATGTCATTTAAACAGACTGAGGAACGCATGAAGCATTTTGAAGTAAACTTTGATGGCCTGGTGGGCCCTACCCATAACTACGCTGGCCTTTCGTTTGGTAATGTTGCCTCGCAGAGTAATGCCAATGCAACAAGCAGCCCCAAACAGGCCGCCAAACAAGGGTTAGCCAAAGCTAAAGCTCTGGCCGACATGGGTATGACCCAGGGTATCTTAGCCCCGCAGGAACGGCCCGACATATATACTTTACGCCGATTAGGCTTTACCGGTAGCGATGCCACCGTACTTCAAAATGCCGCTAAACACGCCAAACAGGTATTTTTAGCCTGTTGTTCTGCCTCCAGCATGTGGACAGCCAACGCCGCTACCGTCTCGCCCAGCGCCGATACAGCCGACGGACGAGTGCATTTCACTCCGGCGAACCTGACCAACAAGTTTCACCGTTCACTGGAGCCAAACGTAACCGGGCGCATTCTAAAAGGCACCTTTGCCAATAACAAGTATTTTGCTCATCATACTCATTTGCCCGATAACGAGCACTTTGGTGATGAAGGTGCAGCGAATCATACCCGACTTTGTTCCCAGTACGGCCACGCCGGTGTAGAACTTTTTGTATATGGCCGTCATGCGTTTGATAGTAGCCAACCTGCCCCTACCCGCTACCCGGCACGCCAAACAATCGAAGCCAGTAAAGCCGTGGCGAGGCTACACGGCTTGGATGACGATTCAGTGGTCTATATTCAGCAAAACCCTGAAGTCATTGACCAGGGCGTATTTCACAATGATGTTATTGCAGTAGGCAACCAAAATGTATTGTTCTTCCACGAACTTGCGTTTTATCAAAAAGATCAGGCATTAACCCAAATTAAGCGTAAATTCGGCGACAATCCCCTGCATTTCATTGAAGTTTCCAGCGCCGATGTGTCGTTGCAAGATGCCATAAAAACCTACCTATTTAACACCCAGATTATTACTTTACCCAATGGTGAGATGGCCATTATTGCCCCTAGCGAATGCCAGGAAAATACCGCAGTCAGTCGTTACCTAGACAGCGTGGTCACCATGAATACCCCGATTAAACAGGTGAAGTATTTCGATGTTAAGCAAAGTATGCGTAATGGCGGCGGCCCAGCCTGTTTACGTCTACGTGTAGCGTTAAATGATGATGAACTGCAACAGGTAAACCAGCATACCTTGTTAACCGACACCCAGTTTGACCGCCTTAACAGCTGGATAGACAAGCATTATCGTGATCAGTTAAGTGAAGACGACCTGCGCGACCCACAACTACTTACTGAGTCGCGCACTGCATTGGATGAGCTGACACAACTGTTAAAACTTGGCTCGGTTTACCCTTTCCAGCTAGACTAATAGTTTGCATATTAAAATACCCTGCAACGGCAGGGGATTTTTTTCCGTTAAATTGATGGGATTGTTTTTCGTCCGCCGCACACTGCTTAGCATAAAAAAGCCCCGTCTAACGGGGCTTTTGACGTTGTAACGAACTATTTACAAATACGCAGTAAACTAAAATGCGTTGTTGCAATTAGCCGAAATCCCAAATGGGCTACTCGGTGGTGGGCTCGCTTCGGTAGTAATATCCGACGCGGCGATACCGAGTTTATAGCGCGTATAAGCAGAGGCTTCGCTGCCGGTCGAGCGGGTAAACACCGCAAGCTCGATATCAGTGAATTCTGCGTATTCTCTTGGATAACGGTATTGCACAGTGGCCTGACCATTTTCATCAGTAATCCCATCACCTGTCAAACGGACACTGCCTACAATACCCGGTGTAAGCATACCATCACCGTTTCCGACCACCTGGTCCCCATCTGCATTCTTGTATTCTTCATCAGCGTCTAGTATCCCGTTAGCATTTCTGTCTTCATTTGGACAAGTAGCTGTTACTACAGAGAAATATAATGACTTTTCGTCATTCCATACCCAACTGCCCTTTCGGTAATTGCCGAGAGCTGAAAGTTTTACCGGCGTAGCTGAAACAGTAAGTGCTTCGCCTTCAACTGGACGTCCCACTGAATCAGTCACGAACACCGCAAATTCTTTAAGATAAGTAGACTCATCGGGAGACTGCAACAAATTACCTGTGCCTAACGAGATATCAAACGGGCGGTCGCCTACCGTCAGAACTACGTTATCCGTTACGGCGGTGTCATCAGCAACTTCAGCAGTCACAACCACAAAATCTTCACTGGTGACCGCCCCTGAGGTAAACACAGTAGATGCTACCCCATTGCTGTCGGTAGTGGCTTGCGAAGGAGCAATAGAGCCTCTACTCGTATCCCGAACATTAAAACTGACCACTGAGTCTTTTACCAGGTTGCCATTCACATCCCGAACAATGGCAGTAATAGTGCTTTTTTGTCCGTCCGGGCCCAGAATATCCGGGGTGGCATCGGCAAGCAGCGTGGCTGGTACAGTGGCGACAAATTCAACCTCTATTCGGGCGCTGACTTCTTCATTGTTATTGTCGACACCCGTGGCGGTAATAGCAGCTATACCGGCATTATCAGACTGGATTGTAAAGCTGGCCCTGCCATCGGCATCGGTCTGCGAATCAGGCAAAGTGATAGCGCCCCGTGAAGCGGTAAAGGTAACCGCACCGCCGGCAAAGGCCGCATCTTCTTTAGACCAGCTTACAGTGAGTGTCGTAGGTGTATTTAGCGGTACATCTTCCGACGGAGCCTGACTGAAAACAAAGTTGTCTTCCTGCACGGTAAGGTTAAACTCGATTTCCGCATTAAGTGAGGTGGCGGTAATGACATCTTTACCTGATTCAGAACCGGTGTAATCAACATTTACCTGACCATCGCTGCCGGTCTGCACAGTAGTGGCTGACAGTTCGCCTTTGTCAGCTGTAATTTCTATCGTTTGATTGGCAATGGCTACGCCGTCCGAGTTCTGTACCCGTAAAGTCAGCGCCACGGTATCATTCAAAATTACCGACTGCGGACCGTTAATAGTCACTTCGGTTCCCACAATTTCTATATCGATATCCTGGGTTAGCTCACCCACCCGTGCGGTTACAGTTACCACACGGTTCTCAGCATTATTTTCGGTCGACAAGGTGGCCAGTGCGCGACCGCTGGGATCGGTCTGAGCCTGGGTAACTTCTATTTCTACCCCCGATTCGCCGACAGCTGAAAACGACACCGACACATCTTCCATCAATACACTCTGTGCGTTTTTTACCAATGCGGTTAACTGCGCAGTGTCTGAGCCACTTGAGGCCAGTTGTACTTTATCGGTAAATAAATCAAGGCTGGCAGGTTGCACGCTAACTTGGGTGGTACCGGTTGAACTGAAGGTCGTAGTGCCTACCTCACCCTGAGTCGTGGTAGCGGTGATCAGGCCATCACCTGCCGCCGCGCCCACGGTCAGGCCAATCGTTGCCACTCCGTTATCATCCGTACGCGCGGTACCGGTGTCATTACTAAAGGTAGCCAGCTCCTCGTTTGACAGGGTGAACGTGACCAGGGTATCTGCCCGCACATTACCATCCGCATCATTCACCGTTACAGATAGAGTGAGCGGAGAATCCTGACTAAGGTTCTTATTACTGGAGCCATCAGCGCTTTGTAGCGCCAGACTTACCGCATACTCACTCGTGGTACCGTCTGTTCCATTGGAATTGTCAGTACCGTCAGTGCCGGTACTGGTGTCGGTATCTCTTTCCAGCTCGCCACCGCCGCCGCAAGCGGTTAGCATGGAAAGGATAGCTATGAATAACAGCGATTTTGCTAATGCACGCATATTCGTCTTCCTGAACCTCTATTCATCGTATTTGTTACGTTTTTATTATTTCAATCTGTTGGGAATCTGGCACACTACTCGGCGTTATAAATATAAAAACAAATGTTTCAGGGAACACTCATGTCTCAAAACGCGCACAAGTATAGTCTTACCGTCAGAATCTTTATCGGCATGATTGCCGGAATCATTATCGGTGTATTGCTCCAACTGGTTTTTGATGATAGCGGAGATCTACGCTTTTCGATATTTGGTTATAGCTTTTCCACGTATAACATTCTGGTAGATGGTATATTTTCAACGCTTGGGCAAATATTTATTGCGAGCTTGAAAATGCTGGTGGTGCCGCTGGTTTTTGTATCGCTGATATGTGGTACATCCAGCCTGACAGAGCCCAGTAAACTGGGTCGTCTGGGGGCGAAATCGATAGGGTTATATATTTTCACAACTGCCATCGCAATATCACTGGCCATTGGGTTAGGTTTACTGGTGGCCCCAGGTGCGAATGTAGAAGCCGCCACCGACGTTACCTACACCGCTAAGGAAGCTCCCTCGCTATCCCACGTAATTATCGATATGTTCCCTACCAACCCGGTGAATGCGATGGCCGAGGGCAAAATGCTGCAGATTATTATATTTGCTGTGTTATTGGGTATAGCCATGGCGATGTGTGGCGAAGCTGGCAAGCGGGTGGCAAACTTTTTCGAAGATATCAATACCGTTATCATGCGGCTGGTAACCATTATTATGAACCTGGCGCCCTACGGTGTATTTGTGCTTATGGCCAAGTTATTTGCCACCATCGGCGCCGATATGCTGGGCAGTCTGACCACATACTTTCTGTTAGTTCTGGGCGTATTGGTTCTGCATGCTCTGGTAACTTACTCCGTGTTGCTCAAAGTGTTTACCGGCCTGAATCCTCTTATCTTATTTGAAAAGATGCGCGATGCTGCACAATTTGCGTTCACTACCTCAAGCTCCAGTGCCACGCTCCCCGTCACCATGGAAACGGCACGCAATAAGCTAGGGATTGGGAAGTCGGTCTCTTCTTTTACTCTGCCCTTAGGCTCAACCATCAATATGGATGGTACGGCTATAATGCAGGGGGTGGCGACTGTGTTTATCGCGCAGGTCTATGCGGTAGATTTAACCTTATCCGATTATCTTATGGTAGTACTTACCGCCACTCTGGCCTCAGTTGGTACCGCGGGCGTACCGGGCGTTGGGCTGATTATGCTGGCTATGGTATTACAGCAGGTCAATTTGCCAGTCGAGGGTATTGGCTTGATTATTGGTGTCGATCGGTTACTGGATATGACCCGAACAGCGGTGAATATTACCGGCGACTGCACAGTGGCCTGTATTATTGCGAAAAGCGAAAACGAGCTGGATGAAGCCTGTTTTAACGATATAAATGCAGGGCGTAGAGAAGAGGATATTGACCTGGAACATTTCGACAGAAACAGCTAACCCGCCCTTGCCGGCTAGCCGTTTAACGCGCTAGCCGGTGCCACTTTTACCGCTCTGCTGGCAGGATACAAGGTGGCTAATACCACCAGAATAATGGCTACTACCACTGTCACTACTACGTCCATTGTTTCCAGCTGTGAAGGCAAAAAGTCAATAAAATAGATATCGCCCGACAGAATCTCTGTGTTGAACAGGTTTTCAATGGCTTTAACAATGATGGATAAATTGGGCGCAATGAGAACTGCCATCAATGTGCCTGCAGCAATACCAATAATACCGTTGGTCAGCCCTTGCAGCATAAACGCCTGCCTTATCAAAGTATCTTGCGCGCCCATTGTTTTGAGAATCGCAATGGCTGCGCGTTTTTCGCGTACCGACATAACCAGCGTCGAAACGATATTGAAGCACGCCACCGCTATCACCAGCGTTAGGACGATATACACTACGGTTCGTACCAGTTGTATATCATTGTATAGGTGCCCTTGCGTTCGGGTCCAGTCAGACATATACACCGCCTGAGGAAAATCAAAACCAATTTCCCGCATGACAGATTTGGCCGCAAACGGGTCATTTAACATCACCCGCACCCCTTGCGCCCCGGAGGTAATGTTTGCGGCCTGTGAGGCGAGGCCCAAGTGCATCATGCCCAGGTAGTTATCTAGTTCACCGCCAATAGACAGTACACCTACAAGGGTAAGCTTCACCATTTTAGGCGCTTTAAAGGCAAGATCGTCGGTGGTTACCGGTACCAGCACGCTCAGGGTATCGCCCGTTTTAAGCTGTAGTTTATTCACCAGCCCCTGCCCTAACAATACGCCATCCGGCTGCTTTACAAAGCGTTGCCACGCAGCTGGGGTGACCTGTTCAAGCCAGTTATCATGACTGGCGCCGGATACATCCAGGCCCGTCAGCTCCACAGGTTTGAGAGCGGCTTTGTGCTGCAACATGCCGGTTATTTTTGTGTACGGCTCAACCGAGGCTATACGGGTATCGGACTGCAAGGTCTTAACTACCTGGGGCCACTTTTCTATCCCTTCGTTGGAGATAGAGTAAAGCTCCCCATGGGGGATAACCGCTAAAATACGCTGGGTAAGTTCGCGCTCAAATCCGTTCATAACACTCAACAGGGTTATCAGTACAAAGCAGCCTAGGCCAATACCGAAGGTCGATGAAAAGGAGATAAACGAGATATACCGATTTTTTTGTTTGGCCTGACGAAAACGCCGGGCTAGCTGCCACGCCAGTTTCATTGCTCATGCCCTATTGATGTAGCCGTGAGTTGCCCATCTACAATAGTCAGTGTGCGATCCATTTGCGCCGCCAGCTCCCGGTCATGGGTTACGACGACAAAACTGGTATTGAATTCATGGCTAAGTTCACGTAGCAGGGCGTAGACTTGAATCCCCGTTTGATGATCAAGATTACCGGTAGGTTCATCAGCCAGCACTAACGCGGGTTCACAAACCAAAGCGCGAGCAATTGCCACCCGTTGGCGTTCGCCGCCGGACAATGCCGCAGGCTTGTGCTTCAACCGATGGGATAAACCTACACGCTCTAATAGGGCACTGGCCTTTTGTTTAGCTTGCGTAGGGCGAAGACCACCAATCAAACAAGGCATAGCAACATTTTCCAGTGCGGTGAATTCAGCAAGTAAGTGGTGAAACTGGTATATAAAGCCCATATGCTGATTGCGCAACGCGGCAAGTCTTGAGGCAGAAAGGGAGAACATGGATTGGCCATGGAACAGTACATCACCGTGGGTCGGTGAGTCGAGACCGCCCAAAATATGCAACAAGGTACTCTTACCCGAGCCTGAACTGCCTAAAATAGCAATATGCTCAGCAGCATTGACCTGAAAAGAAATATCACTTAATACGGCGGTGTCTACAGCACCGTCATGATAGGTTTTACTGATGTCGCGACAGACAAGAATTTCCTGCATATTAACCATTTAACAAAGCCAGACTGTACTTGCTTAGATGGTAACGTGATTACCTTCGGCAACCAAGAAATTCAACGAGGGATGTTACAAGGGGATGTCATAAAATGGCGGAGCGGACGGGACTCGAACCCGCGACCCCCGGCGTGACAGGCCGGTATTCTAACCAACTGAACTACCGCTCCGCAAAGGATGATATACGATCTTATACACTAGATGGCGGAGCGGACGGGACTCGAACCCGCGACCCCCGGCGTGACAGGCCGGTATTCTAACCAACTGAACTACCGCTCCACGAAGCGTAAAAGATCTAGCGTAAACTAATGGCGGAGCGGACGGGACTCGAACCCGCGACCCCCGGCGTGACAGGCCGGTATTCTAACCAACTGAACTACCGCTCCGTAGGCCTTTAGCTTACTGTATTAAAGTGGCGGAGCGGACGGGACTCGAACCCGCGACCCCCGGCGTGACAGGCCGGTATTCTAACCAACTGAACTACCGCTCCACTTTCTTTAACACTTTCAGCAAGTTGGATTCGTGCTTTTCAGAACGTTCCCCCCTCACTGCGGCGCAGATAATACGGTTATCGATTTTAAGAGTCAATGCTTTTTTACCACAAAAAAACAGAATAACGGCTGTTTGCATGAATATTCGACATAATGCTGCAATATACAACAATCATACTGAAAAATTCACTGTACCCGGCCCGGTTTAACCGGCGACATCCTAGCGTGGTCGCCAAGTACTCAGCCCGTCGGCGTATGCCGCCCTGCATGACTACTCAGCACAGGAATGACCTAAGCCCTATCCTGGCCCGGTTAATATATAGCGGCGGCCGATTAATCAGCCGGCGGTGGTTTCTTTTTAAAACGGGCAAACCACTTTGTGAGCTTCGCTGCCGGGTTGAACTTAGCTGTACTGTTATCTGGGGCATCTTGCATCACCAGGTCAGGCTGCGCTGATGCACTGGCAACCGGCTGCCGGCGCCGCCATAAAATATACCCAACAGTGCCCCCCACAATGAGCAAGATAGTGCCGTTAACCACCGCCAGTAATGTAATCAATGTACCGGTAGACATTGCCTCATCGGCCTCTGGCGGCGGCTCTTGTAAAGCAGTTGTTGGGTCGGTGGGTAACGCCGCCGCGGCCAAATCCTGGGGCTCTTGCTCGGGCGTGGGAGCAGGCTGCGGCGTGTTAACCTCAAAACTGTATTCGGGTACATCCAGAATAAAATCCCGGCCAGAATGGGTTTGCCCGTAAGCGGTGAGTTTAACTTTGAATAATCCTTCATCCATAGCCAAAACAGGATGTACCCGGGCAGCGTCGGTAGGCTCAGTAAGCGAAAAGTTTTGTATATCGCCATTGGGATAACGTACTTTGCCATCTACCAGCAAGGTATCAATATTAATCTGTTCGCGGTCAACATTAATTAACAGAGTATGGTATTGCTCATCCGCCTTGGCCAGCGTCACATCCAGTGAAACCGGGTTTTCCAGCAACATAAAGGGCGGATCCACCTGTTCACGGCTGAACATCGGGGTGGTAACTTTAAACACCGGCGTCCACTCACCAGCAGGCACAGTAAGGTTAAACTGCCCGGTAAATACCCCGTCAAGCGGCTTTTCATCCATTCCCCGCCCATTGTCTTCAAAGGTAGCAATAAGCTGATTATCGGCTTTGAAGTTGGCATAGTTAGGATTGTTCGTAGAGATCAGCTCAACCGTTAATGTCACTACATCGCGAAAGCCTGGCTCCAATATGGGTTTGTCGCCATTCGACAAGGTGGCTGTTTGTTTGATGATTTCGCCGGAAAATAAGGTAGCGGGTAGTGGCTGGGCCTCAAGAGTTATATCAGATATAACCATGATGCGACTATGGGGCTTAATCTGGCCTACCGCCTGCCAGGGGCCGGGTACCGGATCTTTCACGGTCACCATGTCGTAGGTGTCAGCATCAAACCACACTGCATTTTCCTGCTCAGCCCGGCTTTGAAAAATTTTTGAACCATCAGGGCGTACCAGAACAACTGGCGCAGAACCGTATTGGCGAAAAAACACCATGGTAATTTCACTGACATTGTGATCTATTCTAAAGCGGTTTTGCAGCAATGTAATGGAGTTTTGGTATTCATCACCTAATGCTTCAATAACCGGCGCAGCTTGAGGCTCGGCGCCCTCAGGCGGGGTTGCCTGAATAGCATTCACCATACCGCTTAGACACAATACCCCTAGCCCCCCAAGACATCGGAGACTAATCAATTGCCTTATTCGCTTTGCCCTGCTCGCCACAAACATTGTCCATCACTGTTTTGCACAATATCTAATCGTGCCTCATGTTGTGCTAATTCATCGGCGCTGGCATAGATAACCTTTAATTTATTTGCTGAACGGTTAACTTTGCGTATGCCCGAACTCTCCCCGGATTGCCCTTCTGCGCCCTGCCCCAGCAAATTAAGTTTGGTCTGGCCGCCGGTCATCAGCAAATATACATCAGCCAGAATTTCGGCATCCAACAAGGCGCCGTGCAGCTCACGGTGGCTATTGTCTATACCGTATCGCTTACACAAGGCGTCAAGATTATTCTTTTGGCCAGGATGCATTCGTCTGGCCAAAGCCAGCGTATCAAGTACCTCACAAATACCGGCCGTTTTGGTTGAGCGGGTGGCGGAATGTAGAGCGAATTCATGATCCATAAAGCCGACATCAAATGGGGCGTTATGGATAACCAACTGCGCACCCTGGATGAAGGCAATAAAATCGGCAGCAACATCGGCAAATACCGGTTTATCGACCAAAAATTCATTGGTGATACCATGTACTTCTATTGCGTCTGCTTCTATTTCACGCTGTGGGTTGATATAAACATGGAAGTGATTCCCGGTAAGCTTGCGGTTTACCACTTCAACACAGCCTATTTCTATAATCCGGTGTCCAGCCCGGGGATCGATACCCGTGGTTTCGGTATCCAGTACAATCTGACGCATAGAATATTCTCGTTATAAGCCGCTTTTTTGATAGTATATCAAGCCGTTCACGGGTGAGCATTCAAAACCACAAAAAAAGGAGCCCAGGTGGCCACAAAATCAATTGAAATCTATACCGATGGTTCATGTTTAGGTAATCCCGGGCCAGGGGGTTACGGCGCGGTATTAATTTATAAAAACCACCGGAAAGAAATTAGCCAGGGCTATTTTGAAACCACCAATAACCGAATGGAACTGCTCGCAGCCGTGGCAGCGTTGGATAGCCTTAGCGAACCCTGTACAATCGATATCACCACCGATAGCCAGTATGTGAAAAACGGTATTAATCAATGGATTCATAACTGGCGAAAAAATGGTTGGCGTACTGCCAGCAAGCAGCCAGTAAAAAATGCCGATTTATGGCGTCAGCTGGATACCGCCGTCGCTAAACATCAGGTTAAATGGCATTGGGTAAAAGGTCATTCTGGCCATCCGGAAAATGAACGATGTGACACCCTGGCACGCAACGCGGCCGAAGCACCTTCGCTGACTGATGAAGGGTTTACCAGTGGTAAATAAATAATATGCTTAGCCGATTGAGCTGGCACATCAGGGTACCATGCTAAACGTTCCACAAAGGGCGGATGAAACTCCAACGCCAGTTGGCTATGATAGGTTAACATCAACGCCTGCATCGCTTGGCTCACTTTTCGTTCGTCGCCTGTTACTGGCTGTTTAGCCACGTACATTGCGGGTAAAGTGCTGTATTCCACCCCATACCTGTTATCTGCTACCGGACTATCCACAGAGGCTGCTAGTCCTGTACGGGGGCTGGCAACACGATACGGGTCCTCGTAAAACACGGTAAAGGTCCGGCTTTTCGGCGGTACCTGTCCTGCCGTGCGCCGCCAGGCGATAAACTGCGCAACATGCTGCATTAATGAGAGACCCGCCCCCCGATGAACCGATAACGCGATTGCTATTGAAGAAAAGTGTTCTACCCCATGGGGCTCGCTCGATTTGAGGGGTGCCCTATGGCCTGCCCTGGGCTGGGCGTTAGGGGCCGTACGCATCTGCTCAATAAGCGGCTGCATATGCTGCCATACCTCAAACGACGGGGTTTTACGAAAATCCAAAGGTGTCTGCCGACAATACCGTTTAAATGCTCTGGCAAACCCTTCGGTACTGTCAAACTGTGCTTGTAACGCAATCTCAGTAATCGACTGGCCAGGCCTAAAGGCCAGTTGCCAGGCGGCGCGGCGCAGTCGGATGATTCGCATTAAGGTTTGTAAACCAATACCGAACTGGTAGCTAAACTGGCGGTGTAAGCTGGCTTTTGACAGGCCACATAGCTTGGCGATGCGTGCGGTATCGGGTTTTTTATCAAGATGGCAGTTAAGATAGTTAACCACCTGCAATAACCGCGGGTCGGTAATCGGCCCCATCGTCATAGCGGTATACGCGGATGTAGGATGGACTGGCATAGAGTTAAGGGAAAATAGTTGTTAACGAATTTGATAGCTAAAGAGTAACGCTACAAACCACGAATTACCCGACCGTTTGTCTCAATGTGGTGGCTATCGCCGCTATTAATTTTATTTTTTCGTTTTTATGCAGCTGAATAAAGCTAGTTGGCGAAGGACCCGTTTTGTTTAGCCCCTCGCCCTGCTATCGGTAGCCTTGAAGCAGCTTTAGCTGAATAACCATGGCTTGCCGCCGGTGGCGCAAACCGCAGTGCAGCAACGCTTACAGGTGATTATCTGTAGTAGCTGGGTTTACTGTTTTGCTACCATTTGACCACAATTTTACCCCGCGTATCGTTATCTTCAAGGCGTTGATGGGCCTGGCTAATTTGCTCTACGCCCAGCACGGTATCAATGTTGACGTGTAAATTTTTATTCGCAAATTCGCCTAAAAAGTCGGTGGTGAAGCGGTTTATCAATTCACTTTTGTAGGTATCGCTTCGCGAACGCAAGGTTGACCCCTGCACCCGCGCCCGCTTTGCCAGCATCAGTCCCATGTCGAGCTTATCTGCATAACGTCCGGCCAGCATGGCCAGATAAATAATGGTGCCATCAGTGGCTAGCACGTTCAGGTTGCGGTTGAGATAGTCACCGCCGACAAAGTCGACAATAGCATTGGCGCCCTCGGGCCACGCTTGTTTTAAGACTTCCGCAAAATCCTGTTCCTGATAGTTAATAAGTACACTGGCGCCCAACTGTTCGCAATGCGCAAGCTTGGTTGCAGAAGAAGCCGTTACCGCGGTAGACACCCCTGTGAGTCGGCATAATTGCAGTGCGGCCAGCCCCACCCCACTAGCG
Organism: Salinimonas sediminis; assembly: GCF_003429285.1. Lineage (NCBI taxonomy): Bacteria > Pseudomonadati > Pseudomonadota > Gammaproteobacteria > Alteromonadales > Alteromonadaceae > Salinimonas > Salinimonas sediminis. Next base: position 1,730,710 of record NZ_CP031769.1, on the reverse strand, counting down.
CCCGCATGAATGAGGGCACGTTCGCCGCGGTGTACCTGACATAAAGCAAACAGCGCCTGATAGGCAGTTAAAAATACTTCGGCCAGGCCGGCTGCTTGTTCCATTGACACTCCGGATGGTAAGGGCATCAGGTGCCCGGCATCCACGCTGGCTTGTTGGGCGTAACCGCCACCCGGCATCAGACCAAATACCTTGTCGCCTACACGCCACTGCGTTACATCATCAGCCACCGCAACCACTTCGCCGGCCGCTTCTAAACCCAAAATAGGACTTTCGCCCGGCGGTGGCGGATATTTTCCCTGGCGCTGCAAAGTGTCGGCGCGGTTTATCCCAAAAGCATGTACCTGAATAATGACCTTACCGGGTTTGAGCTGGGGTGCAGCAGTATTGTCCAGAAAAAGGCCTTGCGGGCCTTCACCTTCGTTGAAATTAATAAATTGCATAGATACGCCTCAGACATGTTACTTACCGTTCTGATGGGGTACGTTGCGGTGGTGAATTAAGATGAATCTGGCTATACTTCGCCCCCAAATAAAGCTTCAGTTGTTGTGATTATGTCTGCCACTATTGTTCTACAACCACAGCGAGAAAAATCGCTAAAACGTCATCATCCCTGGGTATTTGCCAGCGCGATTGACACTATTACCGGCCGTTGCCGCAGCGGTGATACAGTAGAGGTGATGAGCAGCGAGGGAGAATGGCTGGGCCGAGGGGCGTATTCCCCTGAATCACAAATTCGTGTGCGCATCTGGACCTTTGTCAAAGACGAGCCTGTAGACAATGGCTTTTTCATGCGTCGACTGGAGCAGGCCTACGCCCTGCGTAAAAGTGTTATCAACTTTTCCAGCACGACCGGTTATCGGCTTATTGCCGCCGAATCGGATGGCTTACCAGGGATTACCATTGATATTTATGCCCAGGTGGCGGTATTGCAATTGCTATCCGCGGGCGCGGATAGACAGCGCAGCAAACTGGTGTGGGCCTTAGGGAAACTATTTCCCGAGATTGCTATATACGAGCGTTCAGACGTTGATGTACGAAAAAAAGAAGGGCTTGAGCCACTTACCGGTCCGGTTGTAGGCGCGCCACCTACGCAGGTGGAGATACTGGAGAATAACCTGCGTATTAATGTTGATATAGAAAACGGCCACAAAACAGGCTTTTATCTTGACCAACGTGATAGCCGGGCCAGGGCCGGCTACTATGCGCAGGGCAAGTCGGTGCTTAACTGTTTCAGTTATACCGGCACCTTCGCCTGTTATGCCTTAGCCGGCGGAGCCACCCACGTAACGAATGTGGATGTTTCAGCCCCGGCCCTGACGCTAGCCGAGCAACATTTAACCTTAAATGGCCTGGATCCGGCAAAAGCCAGCATGGTTCAAGGAGATGTGTTTGAGGTATTACGCCGATATCATGAACAACAGACCCAGTTTGACATGGTTATACTTGACCCACCCAAATTCGTCGATAGCAAAGCCTCCCTGACCCGCGCTGCCCGCGGCTATAAAGACATCAACATGTATGGTATTCATGCCGTTAAACCAGGTGGCTTATTGCTGACTTTCAGTTGTTCAGGATTAATGCCCGCCGACTTGTTTCAGAAAATAGTTGCTGATGCAGCGCTGGATGCTGGCCGTACGGTGAAAATCATCGAAAGGTTATCGCAGGCGCCCGATCATCCGGTGAAAACAACCTACCCGGAAGGTTACTATCTTAAAGGGCTGGTGTGCCAGGTAGCGGATTAACCTCCGCAAAAACCCGGTACATAGCCGGGCCTATACAAATAAGCTGCAAAAACTGCAGCTTATTTCATCTCAGAGATTTCCACACCAATGATGCAGCTATTTTCTGATTCCTGCACGCAGCGTACTATCGTTGCAATAGCAGAAAGTGAGGGAATTTGTGAACTGGTCGAGTCAATCGACACTTTCACCTGCGTACCCAGCTCAACCGAAGGTTCATCGACCTCCAGTGACATGCCAGTAGCACTAATGTCTTTGCAAACGGCTTGTAAAGTCCGGCTGGACTCTTCATCGTTAATTTGCACCTGACACGGTGAGTTCACCATCATCCTGAAAAAGTTACGTTTGTCGTCGTATCCCAACATTTTACATCTCCTGACTTCTTCGCCGGTAAATACTAAAAAACCGCATGCTGTTATGTTCGTTATAGGGGGTGAACCTGAGCTTGTCAACCGGGATCGCACCTGGCTTACCTATTTGCCAACCCGCTCCATACCAGCGTTTGAAGCTTTGTACGAGGTAAGCCTGTGATAAGCTTAAAAGTCTGCCAGAAAATTTTGTATTCGCTTAGCTGATATCGGATATGCCGTGCCCAGCTGTTGGGCAAATAAAGACACTCTGAATTCTTCAATCATCCATCTTGCCTCTCCCAGAGCAGGCGGCTGCTTTTCTGGCGGATAACGACTGGCTACTTTCGCATATTCGTCAGTGACCTTTTCAATACTCATCTGAGCTTGTCGATCGCGGGTCGGATCGATAGGCAACTTGTCTAATCGCCGGGCCAGTGCTTTGATATAACGGTTCCAGTCAGGTAACCGGGCAGCGCCCAAATCACTTACAAACCCAGGGTACACCAGGGTGGCAAGGTGGCTCTTTATATCCCCCAGCGCCCCTACCATGGTCAGCGGTACATTGCCTTTCATTTGTTTTTGACATTGATGGGCCAGGGTTAAGCCGGTTTCTACCTGGCTGGCAATATGTAAAACCCGCTCATTAATATTGGCGCGCACATAATCGACACACTCTTTAAATGCTTGCTCGCTGCGTACGGCTTGCTCGCTTTGCTGTTCGAACTCCTCGCGCAGGGCATCAATGCCAGCAAAGATACAATCATCGATTAACGCTTTAACCTGCCCAAACGGATTGAAATACAAGCCCAGCTTAGCTTTGTTCGGTAAGCGAGTTTCCAGGTGGCCCAATGGTGACGGTATGGCATTTTTAATTAACAGGTTTACCCCCTGACGATGCAGAGTTGCCGCTTTGTCGGCTTCATCCACCAACACGATATCGACCTTGTTGCCGGTTTTCACCAGGGCCGGAAAAGCCTGTACTTCAAACCCGCCAACTTTTTGCACAAAGGTAGCCGGCAACTGTGAAAAGTCCCACTCGGTGAGCCCCTTGCGTTCAAGTTCTGGCGTGGCCGCCTGGGCAAATGTTTGTTGTACCTTTCCCTGGCACTGTTGTTTTACCTGATGCAAATCGTCACCCGAGGCAATCACCTCACGTTTATCGTTGACCACCGCAAAGTGCATTATCAGGTGGGTATCAAGCTGAGCAAGGTTCCACTCTTCTTCCGTTACCGTCACACCGGTCATTTTTCGTAACTTATCGCTAAGCGCATCAATTAACCGCACCGGGTAACCTTTTTTATCCTGGGGCTGAATATCAGCCAGACAGGCTTGCGCAAAATTAGGTGCAGGGACAAAATTGCGCCGTAAACGCTTAGGCAGGCTTTTGATTAATGCCACAATAAGCTCGTGACGCAGCCCAGGGACCTGCCAGTCAAAACCCACATCATCTATTTGGTTTAACACCGGTAGGGGGATATTTACCGTAACGCCATCATCCGGCGCGTTAGGCTCAAAATGATAGGTTAGCGGTAACGTCAGATTGCCTTGTTTCCAGACGTCAGGATAACCATTTTCCACCGCATCAGGCTGCTGTCGGTAGACATCAGCTTCGGTAAACGTTAGGCATATCTCGGCCTGCTTGTGTCTATACCATTTCTTGAAGGCGGCTTCATTGTTGACCTCCTGTGGTATACGAGCAGCATAGAATTCCACCAGCGTTTGCTCTTCCACCACCAAGTCGCGGCGCCGGGTTTTTTGCTCCAACTCGTCCGCCTGCGCCAGCAAAGCCTGATTATCCTGCAAAAAAGGATAATTAAGCCGGGTATCGCCGTTTACCAGTGTCTCTGTAATGAACAACTCGTGACATATAGCTGGGTCAATCAGGCTATATACTACCGCGCGTTTAGCGACTATTGGCAAGCCGAACAAGGTGACTTTCTCAAACGCAATAACCGCCCCGCGTTTTTTTGACCAGTGTGGTTCTGAATAACTGGCTTGCGTAAGATGCTTGGCCAGCGGCTCTACCCAGGTAGGATCAAGCTTAGCATTAACCCGCGCGAACAATTTGGAGGTTTCTACCAGCTCTGCCGACATTACCCACTTAGGCTGGCTTTTAGCCAGGCCTGAGCCAGGAAAAATCATAAAGCGGGCATTTCGGGCACCCAGGTATTCGCGATCTTTGTCTTTAGTGCCTAAATGCGATAATAAACCGGCACAAATGGCTTGATGCACCGCCTGATAGTCAGCTTGCTGATTACTTAAACCCAGCTTCAGCTCGGCCAGTGATTTTTTCAACTGGCTCACAATATCCTGCCATTCGCGCATCCGCAGATAATTTAAGAAATGGCTTTTGCACCACTTTCGCAACTGATTTTGGGTCAGGGCATTCTGTTGCTCCCGAAACCCGTTCCAGGTATTAAGCAGGCTAATAAAGTCAGAATCTTTGTCGGCATATTCACGATGTGCTTCATCTGCCTGCTGGCGCTTATCGGCGGGCCGCTCACGAGGATCCTGAATGGACAGCCCGGCGGCAATAATCATAACCTCGCGCAAGGCATTGGTTCGGTTCGCTTCCAGTACCATTCTGGCGTATCGGGGATCAATGGGAAGCCGCGCAATCTGACGGCCGGTTTGCGTCAACTGCATTTTACCCTGGTTGCGGGTTACCGCCTGAATCTCTTCAAGTAGTCTGAAGCCATCATTGATATTACGGTTGTCGGGGGGCTGAACAAAAGGAAAGCGGCTGATTTCGCCTAACCCCAGCGCCAGCATCTGTAAAATGACTGAAGCCAGGTTTGTGCGCAGAATTTCCGGGTCAGTAAACTCCGGGCGGCCCAGATAGTCCTCTTCACTGTATAAGCGAATACAGATCCCCTCACTTACCCGGCCGCAGCGCCCTGCCCGCTGATTCGCTGACGCCTGCGATATGGCTTCAATGGGCAAGCGTTGCACCTTTGAGCGCACGCTGTAGCGTGAAATACGGGCAGTGCCCGGGTCTATCACATACTTTATGCCTGGCACCGTTAACGAGGTTTCAGCGACATTGGTCGCCAATACAATTCGTCGACCGCTATGGGGCTGGAAAATTCGGTTTTGTTCGGTGGCAGATAACCGGGCGTATAGGGGCACCACTTCAGTATGCCGATAGTGCTGTTTGTCCAGGGCTTCCTGCGTATCGCGAATTTCCCGTTCCCCACTCAGGAACACCAGAATATCACCAGGAGCTTCCTGGCTCAGTTCATCTACCGCGGCAACAATCGCCTCGGTCTGATCAACATCGTCCCCCATATCCTGAGGCGGGCGGTAGCGTACTTCCACAGGATAGGTGCGCCCGCTGACTTCGATAACCGGCGCATTATTAAAATGGTTAGAGAAACGCTGGGGTCGATAGTTGCCGAGGTAATTATCAGTTTTAAATCGGGCCGCTTTTGCAGTAACTGCCGTAAGTAACCCAGTAAAAAGTCGATGTTCAGGCTACGTTCGTGGGCTTCATCAATAATAATCGTATCGTACTGATTCAAATAACGGTCTTGCTGCATTTCTGCCAGCAACATGCCGTCGGTCATCAGCTTTACATAGCTGCTGTCGCTCACGTTGTCCGAAAACCGAATTTTGAAGCCGACCTTATCGCCTAACGGCGTATTGAGCTCTTCGGCAATCCGGTTTGCCACACTTCGCGCGGCTAAACGCCGCGGTTGGGTGTGCGCTATCATGCCGGTGACCCCGCGCCCTAACTCCAGACATATTTTGGGTAGCTGGGTGGTTTTTCCAGAGCCGGTTTCGCCTGCTACAATCACCACCTGGTTATTTGCAATAGCCTGTTTTATATCATCTTTCTTATCGCGTACCGGCAATGGTGGGTAACTGACCTGGGGCAGGTTCGCTGCGCGAAGTGCGCGCCGGCTCACTGAGCGCTCGATATCCTGGCTCAACTTTTCCAATACGTCGTCTGATACCGCTTTTTGCTGGGCGTTTTGCAAACGTCTGCCCAGCCGGAATCGATCGGCGCTCATAGTAAAGGAAAGCTGTTGTTTGAGTTCGCGCAATGGAGCTGCAATATCGCCAGAATTCAATGGGGGGTCCTTAAACGGTCAAAGTGCGACGATCCTAGGGAAAACAGCCCGACATTTCCAGTGAAAATCGTTAAAGCCTGTACCGCGACAGACCAGCATAGCAGTGCAATGGCTACCGTTGACGTAACTGGCTTGGGGTAAGACCGGTCCAGCGTTTGACAGCCCGGCGAAAATTAGTCAGGTCAGATACGGCCATTTTTAACGCGCTTTGTTCATTGGTTAAGCCTTCATAGCTAAGTAAAAAGACCGCTTGTTCCCGGCTCGCGTCAGCGCATATCGCCGAAAAACTGGTATTGAAATCGGCCAGCCTGCGTTTCAGTGTAGCAGGGCTCAACGCTAAGCAGCGGGCAGCTTCAGCCAGGTTAAGGTCACTGTGGTTTAAGGCCAGTTGGCGTAGCACCACGGGCAAGGTTACACGCCTGGCCGCGCGGCCGTGTACTAAGCGACACAGGCTTACAAGAGGCCGGTAAGGTGTTCTTACCGCCGCAGGGGGCATTGTTGCATCAATATGCTTACCGTCCAATTGCGGTGAGTGAGGTCTTAAATGAGTAATAGTTTGCTTTACCACTATCGCATCAAGAGGTCTGGCGAAGTACAGTCGGGTACCCAGCATAACCTGGTAATCCGCAATATTAGTAGGCGTGGGCCGACAGAACTCGTAGCGCAGTGACACACGCTGGTGGCCCCACTGCTTAAGTAGTTGACTGAACGCACTCAATAAGATTTGGTGTAATAAAGGCCAGCCGGCAAACGTGCCCAGGGCGCTGGTGACAACTAAATACTGGTCATGCTGGTGAATGTAACGTCGTACATAAAACAATGTATAGAAATCGCCTAATACCAGGGGGGCGGCCCGCAGCCAGTGCTTAAGAGTGGGACTGTATAGCAACGGCGTAGCCACATCTTGTTGTAACAGCGTGGCCAACCGATCGCCGACTAAAAATGCGCTATCAGGGGTACGCTGTAAACGCTGAAAATTATTGAGTAAACGGACTAACTGGCTGGGGCTTATGCACAGTGGCTGGCTAAATACCTCTTCAAACAAACCTGTGCCCCGCAACAGTGCTGCGGTATTCAAGCCGGTATGCTGGGCCGTTTGATACAGCGCTTGTAATAAGGGCTTTAGCCGTAATTGCTTATCTGAAACCAATACCAACGTCCGTGTGGTCACAGCACTTTACCCCGCCGCTTGGTGCGCATTACCATCTAGCTGCGCATTAAGGCTACATAACAAGGCGTCCAACGACTGCTCAGGGGTAAGTAATGCCCTTGCAGTGCGGGCTGAATGAAAAATAGCGGTAGTTTGCTGGCCCGTTTTGAATGCGACTTGCTGAACTGATGCTTCAAGTTGGCTGCACAGGTTCACCAAATCAATCTCACTCATTTGCGGCAGCAATACGGCAAAACGATCCCCGGCGTAGCGACAGGCCAGGTCGTGAGGGCGTAAATGCATGCGGATTAACCGCCCGATTTCTTTTAGGAAACGGTCCCCCTCGGCCTGGCCGTAACGATGATTAATCTGTCTGAAGTTGTTTAAGTCTAGTAATAGCACGCCGGCAGCCCATTGTTGCCGCTGACATTCATGCACCCGGGCTCGCCAGTAGTCGCCTCGGTATAGCTGGGTTATCGGGTCAATTTTTTCATGACTACGGTAAAACCATTCTACTCCCTGCAACTGACGGTTGAGCGCTAACTGCTCGCGATGCCACCCTAGTAGCGCCACCGACATAATAACCATTCCCACGGCGCCGGGCAGAGACTCCATCATACTAATCCAGGGCGCATGGGGATAAGTAAAAAACTCATCCAACAGGTCCAGCAAAGCGGTGAATAAAAAACAATTAAGGCCTGCACTTAGTAAATGCGTGACATGCCCCGCCGGACGGCTCGCCAGAATCGCTACCAGCCACAGTAATGTAAGCATCACAATGCTGCCTTCCCCACAGACATCCAGCCAGGATATAGCCCGGGCTGTTTTAGCCTGTCCGGCATACGCCGCCATATTAACTGCCACAGCAATCAATGAGCTGGTGCCAATAAGCCATCCGGTATGCAGGTTAAGTCCGGTCAAATTCATTACAGTACTGCCACACAAAGGGTTAAAACAGGGTTATACACCGGGCCGACGCCCGCGTGGAGGGTCATTGTGGCTCATCAATATGACAACCACGTGATAACCCTCGTGGTTAACGCATTCGGTTGGTCAATTACCGCATAAATATCAATAACATACTAAGGGGTCAATTAAGCTCACCCGGTTAGCCACCATTTATTAAACACTTTAATATCAACAGCTTAGATACTAGCTGTAATTTCCGCGTCATCGCGATGTCACATACTGTTTTTAGGGTGGCGTAAGTAGAACACTGCAGCCCGGGGGCGTTGGAAAGGGAGCTGGCAGCGAGCACTATGTTCAGCTTGCTTGGTTGGCAAGCAACGTGAAAAGCCCCCCGTCTGCAATAAAAAACCACACCATCGCCACTTAACAGGACAACTATGAAAACGTCATTCAATACACTGACCCGGGCATGCCTAATGGCACTGGGGTTATCGCTTTGCCCATTGGTCCATGCCGAGGCCGCAGCGGCGGCAGGTGCGGCAGGTGCGGCAGGTATAATAGGACAACTTACCAATGCCGAGCATAACCGCGTGTATGCTGGAGCCCGTATTACCCTGGTAGAGCTGAATTTGTCTACCGAAAGCCAACGCGATGGCTCGTTCAGGTTTACCAACGTGCCGGCCGGAAGTTATACGCTGCATGTCAGTTATCTGGGCGCCGCGCCGGTTACGCAAAAAATTGCTATCGATAGTACCGGTATCGTAAGACCCACAGTGATGCTTAACCCTGTGGCTACCGCTATGGCTGATATCGTGGTTCGCGGCCAGCGCAGTGGTCAGGCTTCGGCCATTAATCAGCAGCGGGTTTCGGATAGGATCTCCTCAATAGTTTCGGCCGATGCCATAGGCCAGTTTCCCGATCAAAATGCCGCAGAATCACTGCAGCGTTTGCCAGGCTTATCTATCGAGCGCGACCAGGGCGAAGGCCGCTTTGTGGGTATTCGGGGTATCGATCCAAATTTAAACAATGTCACTATTAATGGCTTAAATATTCCTTCGCCGGAAGCGGGAGTGCGCTCGGTAGCGCTGGATGTGATCCCTTCAGAACTGATTCAGTCGCTGGAGGTCGCAAAGTCGATTACGCCGGATATGGATGCGGATGCTATTGGCGGTGCGGTCACTGTAAAGAGTGTGTCTGCATTTGATCGCCAACAAAAAACCACCGCCAGTGCTACCGTTCAGGGTGGCTACAATACCCTGCGTGAGGCCTACAACCCCAAGTTAGCAGGTAGCTTAACCCACCAATTTAGCCAGACCCTGGGGATCGCCGCGGCGTTATCCTATTTTGACCGTGATTTTGGTTCTGACAATATCGAAAGTAATGGGGCCGATGAGGTAGAACAACGTCATTACACCATTACGCGTGAACGTCTTGGCGCTGCAATTAATATAGATTGGCGTCCTGATTTCAACAACCAGTACTATTTGCGTACGCTTTACAGCAAGTTTTCTGATGACGAATACCGTCAGGCCGTCATTTACACTTTGGAAGGTGAAGACTCCCAGATAGAACGGCAGAGTAAAGATCGTTATGAGAGCCAGTCAATTGCAACCATAGCCGCCGGCGCCGAGCACCAGCTACAGCAGTGGCTGGTGAGCTATCAAATTGGCTATGCCTCCGCCACTGAAGATGAACCCGACGCCCTTTATTATGTATTCAACAGCGAGAATTCATCGGTTGATGGCGAGCTGGACCATCCAATACCCATAGTGTCCTTTGATGCAGATGCGACTGACATAAGCCAGTACGAAACCGATGAAATCAGCTTTGAAGACAACTATGCAAAAGATACCGATACGTCCTTTAAATTCGATCTGAGCCGCGATATCACGTTAGGCAACTATCCCGGCCAAATAAAACTGGGTGGAAAATACCGGAGTCGGGAAAAGCGCCGGGATAGCCAGATGTTTATTTACGATGGCGGCTTTGATGCCTTATCGCCACCAGACTTAGCCATCACGGAGCCAGATTACGGATTAGGTAATTTTGGCCCGGGCTTGAACCGCGAGCGGATGCGTGACTTTTTTAACCAAAACCGCGCTGATTTGAGCTTGGCGGCGCTTGACTCGGCGCTGGAGTCAAACGGGGCTACCTATGTGAACAAAGAAGATATCAGCGCGGCTTATTTCATGCTTACCGCAGATATTGAGAAACTGCATCTGGTAGCCGGTTTGCGCTATGAAGACACCGATTTTAGTACCGCAGGCAATCGGGTTGAACTGGTGGATGACGAGCAGAATGATGTACAAGAGGTGATTAACTCCCCCTGGACAGCCGAACGCCGTTACGACCATCTGCTGCCCAGTATTAATGCACGCTACGATGTTAACGAGCAATTACTGCTTCGGGCGGCATACACCCAAACTATCTCCCGCCCCCGTTTTGAAGATGTTGCGGCCTTTCAGATAATCGAAAGCAAAACCGCACAGGACGAGGGTGTGGTGGTCACCGAACGTGAAGCAGAGGTAGGTAATCCGGACTTACAGCCCTATGAAGCAGATAACCTGGATCTATCCATAGAGTACTATCCAGGTGATATCGGAGTAATGTCAGCCGGGCTATTCTATAAGAAAATCGATAATTTTGTGGTGTATGCCGACGTCGCAGCGACTGCGCAGTGGGCAGGATTTGAGGAAGTCACACAGGCTATCAACGGCGAGACAGCTTCGCTTAGAGGGCTTGAGCTGGCCTGGGTTAAAGCCTTTGATAATGGTTTTTTAATATCGGCTAACACCACCTTTACCGATTCTGATGCCACCACCTTTGTCGATGGCGAACAATATGATACCCGCCTGCCCAATCAGTCTGACCGTATCGGCAACCTGACCCTTGGTTACGAGAATACGGCACTCTCGGTGCGCCTTACCGCCTCATATAAAAGCGATAATCTGGAGGAAATTGATGGCGATATGTTACGCATAGAGGATGACCATACCCAGTTGGACTTTATGGGCAAGTACTTTGTCACACCGGCAACGTTAGTCTATTTCAATATCATCAATATTACCGATGAGCCATTTTACCATTATTTCGACCAGCCTAACGTTAATGCACAATATGAAGAGTACGGCCGCACGTTTCAGTTGGGCCTGACCTGGCAATTATAACAACCGCGCCAGGTCACTAAGTGGCCGGAGCCGGGGGTATCTACTAGACGCGCGTCCCAACCCCGGGCCCTGAGGCCCGGGTGCGGAACCCATCTTATTTTCATTAACTCTATAAAAAGCAGCATGATGAACCTATTACAACGTATTACCTGTCAATTCTGGCTGGCTTTAGTGGCTGGTCTGTTCGCAAGCTTTGGCGTCGTTAACGCCGGGGTTGCCGGATTGCCCACGTCGACAGCAATGGCCCCGCTGGCAGTCGACACGCTCGCCATAAAGGCTAATCAACTTAGTCTTATCAATACACCGACTTATCGGTTTGCACTGGAATTAAGTGAAACCGTGGGAATGACCATCAAAACCGACGAGGGAGGGCTTTTGGCAACGCATCCGCAACGCTACCAGATGGGCGACTGGCGCGCTACCAAAGACGGTATTGTCATTGCCGCGCTCGCCCTGAACACCAGTAGCATAGACACCTTTCTGTTTAACCCTGATACCCACCAACTACAACAGTTAACTAGCTGGCCGGCCAGTGCCGCTGATCAGGAAGCCTTATGTTTGTATCAACATGGCGAACAGCTGGATATGTTCGTCGCCGAGGCGGGCGGGCAAATGAAGCATATTGCGCTTATGGCCCCCGCATTGCAGACACCTGTCCAGGTTCGCCAGTTTAGTACCGGACCTGGCATCAAAGCCTGTGCCGTGGACGATTCCCAACATACCTTATACCTGGCAGATGAAAATGCCGGTATCTGGCAACTGAGCGCGCTGGCCGAAGCAGAGGAAAAGCGTACGTTAGTCTGGCATGAACCCGGCGCCAGTATTGAGTCTGTCGCGGTCCAGCCAGGCGCTTTTATCACTGCCGATACCACGAGCAACCGGTTATGGTATGTTAATAGCCAGCAAGCAAGGGAGTTTACATTGCCACCGGGTATCCAGGTCGAAGGCCTGTCAACGTATCAGCATGGCAATAGGTTGTATGTCAATTTGTACGATGACGCTTCGGCTACCATCAAACAAATCGCCCTGCCCTCAGAACTATCGCAGACATCTATGCCAGCCTCGCCAGCGGTTGTACCACCATTGCCAGACATCCTCATTACCGCGGATGCCGAAACTGCGCCGGTAGCCCGCGTAGGTGATGCGGCTGATGATCCCGCCATCTGGATAAACCCGCTCAACCCGGCGCAAAGCCGGATTTTAGGCACTGATAAAAAACAGGGTTTAGATGTTTTTTCGCTTTCGGGCCAGCGTCTGCAGCATTTACCGGTAGGTCGGGTCAACAATGTCGATATTATTTATAACGTAAATGTAGCCGGTAAACAGGTCGACATAGCCGCTGCCAGCAACCGTTCAGATAACAGTATCCAGCTTTTTACAATCACTCCACAGGGCAGAGTTAGCGCCGCAGGACGCATAGCCACTTCCCTTAGCGATGTGTACGGGCTGTGTGCTGGCCGCCCGGGTGCCCAGGCACAAATCATAGTAAATAGCACTGACGGCAGGTTCGAGCGCTTTGCCCTGGATGTGTCGGGTAGTAGCTTAAACGGAATTCATCTTGAAAGTTTTTCGCTGCCTTCGCAACCTGAAGGGTGTGTCATAGATGATGAACGTGAAATTCTGTTTTACGGTGAAGAACAGGCCGGTGTGTGGCGCCGTAATTTAAACGGGCCGGCCAAGCCATCATTAATTGCGCAGGTTAACCAGCAGGTTCAAGCCGATATTGAAGGTATGGCGTTGTTCGACCATGCCGGGTCCGGCCAGCGCTATCTGATTGTTTCAAGCCAGGGGAACCATCGTTATGCGATATACCAAAGTCGCGCCCCGTACACCTTGCTGGGCACGTTTGCGGTTACCGCAGATCTGACTAAAGGAATTGATGGGGTTTCAGAAACGGACGGATTGGCCGCGACCAGTGCGCCACTGGGCAAACACTACCCTGCTGGCCTGCTGGTTGTACAGGATGGTCACAACGTGCTGCCGTCCGCTAATCAGAATTTTAAGTTGATTAGCGGCGTCAGGCTCAATGCCGTCATTGAACAGTTGCTGGCGGAACACTAAGCCCCGGCCGGAGATAAGCTAAGTCAGGGCCATTCAGGTGGTAAGTGCATTAACTTGCCACCTGATATCCCGATCGTAATTGCTTGTCTATTGCGCGCAGTACGGCGGCGCGGTTAATACTGCCAACTAAAATACCATCATCATCGACTACCGGATATACCCGCGGTTTTTCGTGAATAAGACGCTGGGCTAATTCGATAACCGACATATAGGGTTTTACGCTTAAAGCGGGTGCTTGCATAATATCCTTCACCCGACAAACCTGTTCGCGGTAATAACAGGACTCAATCATTTGTGCGATGCAATCCTGTTCAGACAAAAAACCGACTAAACGGCCTCTTTCGTTTATAACTGCACCACCAGACTGCCCGCTGTTTAGCAAGCATTCCACCGCTTCGGCGACGGGCATATCGGCCAGTAGCCGCACTGGATGCTGGTTCATGTAGTCACATACCTGCAACGATTCCATAGTGCCTCCCGAGTTGTTGGGTCGGCGCATTACTGCCTGCCCACAACACTCTTATTTTGGGCTAATGTTCTTTTTGTTTAACACTGCTACAACCTGTTATCAGTGTTACTTCAAGACTAGCCCCAGAAGGCTGAAACCGCGAGGACTTTTTATAATTCTTTTTAGTTAGCCGGGCGCTCGTCAGCCTTTTGCATGTCGCGATAAATGCCTATCGCCAGGTCGCCATCAGTATTGATACTGGCCCGGTACATTCCCGGCGTATTGAACGGCATAGTAATATTGCCTCGTTTGTCCATGGCAATCACGCCACCGGTTCCTCCCGCCTCTTTTAGCTCGTCGATGACCGTTTGAGCGGCGCGGTTGATGCTAACCCCCTGGTACTTGACCCGAGCACAGATATCGGCCGCCACATTATAGCGAATAAAAAATTCACCATGGCCGGTACCCGATACCCCACAACTGTGATTATCGGCATAGGTACCCGCGCCGATTACCGGCGAATCACCAATCCGGCCATAACGTTTTGCGGTCATCCCGCCGGTTGACGTACCCGCTACAATATTACCTTGAGCATCCAGTACTACGGCACCTACGGTGCCCATTTTTTCATTGCCTTGCTGGCCGCCATCGGCGCGCCCCGCCCGGGCCATTCGAGCTTTGGCGTCCTGTAGCGCCTCCAGCCGTCGGTGGGTATCAAAATAACTATTGTGCACCATTGCCAGGCCCTGCTCTTGCGCGAAGGCTTCGGCGCCAGATCCGGCTAACATCACATGGGCAGATTTTTGCATTACCGTCAGGGCCGCTGCAATCGGACTTTTGATGGTTTTAACCCCGGCTACCGCCCCTGCCGCTAACGCACCGCCATGCATGATAGATGCGTCTAATTCATGGGTCTCGTCATAGGTATACACCGCCCCTACCCCAGCATTAAATAACGGCGAAGCTTCCAATACCTGGATGGCGGCCACCACTGCGTATTCACCCGGCTTGCCTGCTTTCAATAACGCATAGCCGGTATTAGCTGCTTCTTTGAGTTTCGCGGTATAAGCCTGCTCCTGCTCGGCGCTCATCTCCTTTTTCAAAATAGTGCCGGCGCCCCCGTGGATAACAATTGCCACCTCGGCGGCCACCACTGGTTGACATACGATTAGCGTAGCCAGCATTAAACCCATCAGCGTTTTTTTCATTATTTGTCCTTATCAATATGAGGTGCCAAGGCCAACACTGGCACAGCAGTAAAACCATGTCAGGTTAGCACGTTGTATGCCATGCGCAGGTTTTTACCTTTTTATAGAGTCGGTGTACACTGCAAGGCGATATTCACTTAACGGGTAACAAGACATCTTATGACGACAGCGCCAAGCATTTTGTGGCACGATTATGAAACCTTTGGCACCAGTCCGCAAAAAGATTTGCCTTGCCAGTTTGCCGCTATTCGCACCGATATGGATTTAAACATTATCGGTAAACCCGTCAATATTACCAGCCAGATTGCCAATGACTACTTACCCCAGCCTGGTGCATGCCTGGTAACGGGCATAACCCCGCAGCAAACCCTGCGTGATGGTATGACGGAAGCTGACTTCGCGCGCAAAATTGCTGAACACATGAGCCAGCCGAATACATGCGTGGCCGGTTATAACAGTATTCGTTTTGACGATGAAGTAAGCCGCCACTTATTTTACCGGAATTTTATCGACCCTTATGCCCGCGAGTGGCGAAATGGTAACAGCCGGTGGGATATTATAGACCTTGCGCGAGCCTGTTATGCCTTGCGGCCAGAAGGCATTGAGTGGCCGCTGCGTGACGACGGCTCGCCCAGCTTTAAACTGGAACACCTGACAGCGGCCAACAACCTGGACCATGGCAAAGCCCACGACGCGCTGTCTGATGTGCATGCCACGATAGCCCTGGCCCGCTTAATTAAAGATAAACAGCCCAGGTTATTTGAGTATGCGTTTTCGCTGCGCGCCAAACAACAGGTGCTTAAGCAGTTTGATTTTTCCCGCCCGTCGGTGGTGTTGCATATATCCTCCAAATTACCCGCCAGCCAGGGCTGTGCCACTTGGGTAATGCCCGTGGCCCAACATCCAACAAATGCCAACGCGATTATAGCAGTAGATTTGGCGCAGCCTGTGGCGGCGCTGTTGGAGCTATCAGCCGAGGAAATCCACCAACGGCTATACATGCGGCGCGCCGAATTAGGTGAGCTGTCACGCCCGGCCATTAAGTTAATTCACATTAACCGCTCACCGTTTGTGACAACCGCCAAAGCCATGACCGAAGAAAATGCTGAGCGCCTGGGGTTACCCCGTGAAGCCTGTCTGGATAATTTCAAACTGCTGGCGGGCGCCAGTGATTTAGCGCAAAAACTGACTCAAGTCTATTTGCAGCCACAACCTGAACATCAGGACGACATTGACCACGCACTATACAGTGGGGGTTTTTTAACTGATGAAGAACGGCGCTGGTGCGAACAGGTGCAAATTACGGATCCCGAACAGCTGTCACTGCTGACTGAACAAACGCAGAATCAAAAGTTACGCAGTATGTTATTTCGTTATCGCGCGCGTAATTATCCGCATACCTTGTCTGAATCTGAAATGCAGCGCTGGCACGCCCATCGACAGGCCCGCCTGACTGAACCCGATTCAGCGGCCAGCATAACTCTGGCGCCGTATCTGGAGCAGATCGAGCAGCTGGCACAGCAACCGGATATCGATGCTAATAAACAAGCCATTTTGCGCGCCCTGTATCAGTACGCCGAAAACCTTTGACGGATAAAATAAAAACACTATAGAGTAAGTGCTAATATGGAGTACGGCGGCATGTTGCCGCTGCTATGGATTTGTCTGACTGGAAGTAGTAATGATAGGCGTTTCTGTCAATCTTGATGATACCAAAAACTATCTTGATATGGTGCTGGATCCCAGCGCCTTCGAGCGCGAGCTGGATTCAAAAAGCTTATGGAAGGAGCTAAACGAGGGCCAGTACAAAAGTCTTTATATCTCTCAAAATTCGCTTAAAAGCGCCTGTGATAAAGCTAACCACTATTTTAAAACCAACGACCGCACGTTAGTTCAAGAGCGCATCGGCGAACGCCGTAATACCGAAGTGGAATTTAAAATCAGCAGCGATGGATTATCTGCTACTGCGATCCTCACTGCCCCCTACGGTGGACGTCTGCCTACAGCGCAAATACTCTACAATATGGCCGCCAACGCGGGGATTTGCCGAGGTTTGAGCCATAAACGCCTGGATGCTTTGTTAGTGTCGCTATCCAGTGCTGCCCCAGGCACCATTATTGAAGGTGAAATTGCCCGAGGCATGCCGCCCAAAGACGGCCGTAATAGCCGCTTTATACCATTGGTGCCAAATGCGCTTGAGCGCGTGTTAAAGCCCCAGATCGATGACAACGACCGCGTTGATATGCGTAACCTGGGCGAAGTCATATGTGTGAAAACCCATACCCCCGTTTTGCAACGTGTCGAACCATCAAATGGCCGTCATGGCTATGATGTGCGGGGGAATATTTTAAACGCCAAGCCTGGCCAATGGCTGGAGTTTTCTATGGGCAAAGGCACCGCCGTCAGCCACGATGATGCTAATCTTTTAGTGGCTGCATTATCGGGTATGCCTAAATACCGCGACCAGATAATGAACATTGACGATACCTTCATCTGTACCGGCGTGAATGTGGGCAGCGGCCACGTAAATTACGACGGCGCGGTGCTGGTTAACGGCGATGTTACTGAGAAAATGGAAATCAAAGCGTCTGGTGATGTCACCATCAATGGTTTTGTTGAGTCGGCAGCTATTGAGGCCGGTGGTGATATTATTATTACCGAAGGGGCCATGGGTAAAATGGACGAACGCACCGGCGAGTATTCGTGCAAGCTCAACGCCGCAGGCAGTATTCATGTACAACATGGCCAGGGCATCGATGTCCATTGCGCTGGCAATGTTACTGTGGGTCGGCAGTTAGCCTATAGCCGTATTCAATGTGCTGGCTCAGTTACGGTGGGGCGAATAGACAACCCACAAGGCAATTTGTTTGCCTGCGAAATTATTAGCCAGGGCCGGATAACTGCGGGCACTTTGGGTGCGGTATCTGGTAGCACCCTAAAAGTGGACTTTAGTCCCGGTTTTAGTAAATTGCTGGAACGAAAAGATATGCTTGATGAGCTGTTACGCCAATTGCGTGATAACAATGAGCGGCATAAAGAAAAACTTGAGCTGATCAAAGCAAAACTGCTTCCTGCTGAGCTAAGAAATAAAGTTGATGAAGCGGTGGAAATGTACAAAGGCGAAAGTGCCCTGCTCAACTGGCTCGAATTGAAGGCAATGGAAATGCGGGTACAAAAACAGCAGTACCAGGAGGCCATTGGTTTGGTAGCCAATAAGCGGCTGTACAGCGGGGTATCAGTGAAGCTGAATAACCGAAACTGGCGCTCAGAGCGCGAATACGACCGCAGCCGAATTCATTATGATAATCATCAATGGCATTTTGATCCTATTGTTTAAGCAGGCGCTAATCGCCCTTGCCGGAAAACGGCATTAGCAGTAATTTTATCAGGCCACTATTAGCAACAGTGGCCGGATAGGCCTTTTGGCCGATTTGCAGCTTTTCGTCTGACAACGCCGCACGGGAACGAAAACTCTTAAACAGCCGGTCCCACCATGACACACTAAACCCAAAGTTGCTGTTGGTTTCACGTGCTGCCTGACTATGGTGTATCCGGTGTAGGCGTTGGGTGATAATCAACCAGCCCAGCTTATCGTCCAGCTTTTGCGGTAATCTGATATTGGCATGATTAAAAATGGCAAAGCCATTTAATGCCACCTCAAATAAAACTACCACCGCAGCAGGTATCCCTAGCGCGACCACTACAGCCACCTTAATAAATAAGCTCAAGGCAATTTCTACCGGGTGAAAGCGTAAACCGGTGGACGAGTCGATATGAGGGTCCGCGTGATGTACCTGATGCAGGCGCCAAAGGACCGGAATTTGATGAAACAAGCGGTGTTGCCAGTAAATTGCCAGATCCAGGGCAAGTAACCCCATCACAGCGCCCACCCAGCCCGGCCAGTTAACCTGATGCAACCACCCTATTGCATGACTCTCAGCCCATATTGCCGTGCCCGCTACGGTCACTGGTAATACAATACGGCCTAAAATGGCCCCGCCCACCACCATGGCAAGATTAGCGCGCCATCTGACCCAGCGGGTTAGCGGAGACTGCCGTGCAGGCCATACCATTTCAGCCAGCGCCATAATAGCAAATACCCCGGCAAATACGGCTAACCTTACCCACGCCTGAGATTCCATCAGCCTTCCTGCACGCTCATTTTTTCAGCTCTTTGCAGGGTTTTATATCCTCCTGCAATGCGGGTGATGATGGTAATGCTACACGCCCCGGCGAATATATACGCTAATTCAGTGAACCACTGAGGCCATAGGCAAAAGGCTATAAAAAAGGCAATAGTTTCGGCTCCCTCGGTCAGCCCTTGCATGTAGTAAAAGCTTTTGTTTTCAAATTGTGGCCGGTTGATCTGAAATTTTTCTGCGGCTATCGCAAACGCCAAAAAGCTACTTCCGGTACCAATAAAGCTGACTAACAGGACCATCGCAGGAACTGCCCACAGCGCTGGGTTCGCCAGGCCAAAGGCTAATGGGATACTGGCATAAAATAAAAAGTCCAGGGCAATATCCAGATAGCCGCCGGCGCTGGAGCTGCGTTTTTGGTAACGCGCCAACTCGCCATCCAGACCATCTATCACTCTATTCAACACTATAAACACTAACGCGGCACTAAAATGCTCTGTAATAATCAGGGGAACCGCTATCAGCCCGATAGCAAAGCCAATTACCGTGAGCCGGTCGGCGGTTGCACCGACTTTATCCAGGGTGTAAATCAGAGGCTGTAATAACGGCTTTATTACAGGAGTAATTAGCGCATCTAGCATGGTGTCACCTCTATAATTTTATCGCCCGTAGCAAGCGCATCCTGCTTATCGTGGGTAACCAGCAAGGCCGGCAGGCCGGCTTCCTGAATTTGGGTAAATACCCAGTCGCGCGTGGTTTGCCGGGTGCGACTGTCAAGTTTGCTAAAGGGTTCATCCAGCAGCAACGCAGCAGGTTTAGCCGCCAGCGTTCGAAGCAACGCGACCCGCGCCTGTTGACCGCCGGATAAGGTAGTCACTGGCCGGGCAGCCATATCGCTTAACCCCACCTGCTCAAGCATAGCCTGGGTCAGTTCGCGCCGTTGACCGCGATTACCCCGGGGCATACCGAAGGCAATATTTCCAGCCACATCCAGGTGTTCAAATAATAACGCGTCTTGGTAAAGTAAGCCGGTACGCCGCTGATAAGCAGGCATATGCGTGATATTCTGGCCATTTAACCAGATCGTACCTTCGCATGTCAGGCCGTCCGGTAATAGCCCGGCTATCGCGCTTAGCAGCGACGACTTCCCGACCCCAGAAGGTCCCATAATAGTCACTATCTGACCTGCGTTTATACATGTAGAAAGACGAATTAAGGTCTGCTTCTGCTGCTGTACAACAAGATTATCCAGAACCAGTGCTGCCTGAGTCATTTTGCACCTGTGTGATGTCGTTGCGCCGGATTGAATAACACCCGGGGTAATAGCCACGCCAGCACGAAGCCAGCCAGCGGCAATAACATTTGCATAATGGCATATACCGCGGTAAGCCGGCGACTGCCCCCAGAGGCAGTGGCTACCGCTTCAGTTGTTAAGGTCGCAAGACGCCCCCCGCTGGCTAACAGGGTAGGTAAATACTGGCCAAAACTGATAGCAGCACCCAGTGCTGCTGCCACCATAACGGGGGCGAACAACATCGGCAATTTAACTTGTAAGAAGACCTGCCATGGCGAAGCGCCCAGGCTTGAGGCGACATTGATGAAACGTATATCCAACCTGCGATAGGCCACGGCTAACGACAAAAAAACGTAAGGCAATACATAAATAAGATGCGACACTACCGTAGGCAACCAGACATGGCCGGGTAGTAACCATTGGGTACACCATACCAAACCGTATAGGAAAGCCACGCCCGGTACAATTAACGGAATAAACAATACCTGATCTACCGTAAAATAACGGCGTTGGCACCGCTGCGCCACTGACTCACCTTCCAAAAATAACAGTACCAGTACCACGGCGATAGGTGTAGCTAAACCAGCCAGCCACACCGTATTCGCCAGCGGGCCTGCTAAAGCTTGCACTGCCGTATGCCAATGCTGCACGGTAACACTGTCCGGTAGTAGTTGCGGGTAAGGCCAGTAACCCGCCACGGACCAACTCAGCAAACTCACTAAAAATACGCTAATCATTAGTGCCATCACGCTGGCGGTAAGCCATGCACAAAACGCGATCATACGTGCGCCATCGCCGCGGGCTCCATTTACCACTAAACCGGTAAAAAATAGTTTTGCCACCCGCTCGGCAAGCAACCATAAGCCCACCGCTCCGGCGGTAACCAACAGCTGCAAGCAGGCTGCTGCGCTGGCCAGTAGGCGCATAGACAAATCAATATGATTAAACCATTGTAAAATAGCCACCGCCAGCGTGGGTGGATTCTGCGGGCCTAACAGTAAAGGAATTTCCACACTGGCACTGGCATAGGCTAAGACCGCTATAATGGGCAACTTTAGCTGGCTGTAAACCACGGGAAAGACAGCATAGATAAAGGCTGTCTGCCGCTGGTAGCCTAAACTTTGTGCCACGGCAAACTGAGCCGCCAGGCGTGCCTTCAAATGCGGTTGCGACAATACGCCCAGCGCCATCAGTAATATAAACGGCAGCTCTTTAATAGCCAGCGCTAGAATAATGGCCACGCCCTGCGAGTCGTATAATAACGAGGATTGCGGGGGCAGCTGCCAGCTCTCGGTTACGCTGGCTATCAGCCTGGCCACCCAACCTGTGGGGGCCAGCACAAAACCAATCCCAATGGCCGTGGCGGCGTGAGGTATAGCCAACACCGGGCTCAAGCCATGCTGAATGATCTGTAATGCCGGTCGCTGATAAAACTGGGCCAGTAAGGCTATCGTACAAAGTAACGCGATAACGGTGGCGCTGATGCTGGTAAACAACGCCAACAGCACCATTTTGGGTAATCCTTCTACCGCCAACAAGCGATGTACCGCGGTGAGCGAAAATTCGGTTTCGCCTAACGCCGGAAAGTAGCCGACAGCGGGCAGAACAATCCCCATAACGCCCACACATACCGGCAATAGTAACACCAGATAAAACAACGCCCGCGCGCTTCGAATGCACAGCTCAAACACCATTTACCATCGTGCTCCGTAGCGGGCATACCAGGCATCGCGAAGCGCATCCGCCCAACTGGCATGAGGCTCGGCAAGTAAGCGTGAATAGCCGGTTTTACGCATGGCGGCGGGGTGCTCGCCGGTAGTAAACATCTGCTGCTGGCGCTGTGTAAGTGCGTCGACAGCCAGTACGGTTTCATCCCCCCATACCTCCAGGCGCTGTTTATACGCTTGTGCCCGGGGCGATAATAAAAAATTGACCACGGTTTGCGCAGCAGCGCTTTGCGCACTGTTATAGGTTATCGCTAAAAAATGGACATTGGCTAAACTGCCATCCTCCATAGCATAGGTCCGGGTAGACTCAGGTAAATCAAACCGGTTAACCGCAGCGGGAATTTCAGCGGCGGTAAAGGAAAAAGACAGCAGAGTTTCGTGATCGCTAAACAGTTGCTGTAGCCCGCTGGCCTGGCGCACAAAATAGGTTCCCTGCTGCCAAAGCAGTGGATGCAGCGCGTCCAGATAGCCAAACAGCGGCTGGCTAATTTGTGCTAAGGCAGCGGGCGTAACCGGTTTATACATCAGCGATTGATGCTGCGGGTTTAACACCAGCGCGGCATATTTCAAAAAACTGATCCCCAGATAATCGTCGGGTAACGGATAGGCAAACCGACCAGGATATTGCTGAGCAAATAACAGCAGCTGCGGTAAATTACGGGGAGGCTGCTTAACGCGCTGTTGATTATAATAAAATACCATTGCCGCTTTGCCCCACGGCGCTTCCTGGCCCTGGGTCGGCACGCCGAAGTCCATTGTCATTGATGGATTATCGCCAGGACGCGTCAAAGAAAAATTAGGTAGCTGGTTAACCCACGGGTCCTTTAGCAACCCGTGTGCCTGCATGGCTGCGAAATTTTCACCGTTAACCCACAGCAAATCCACACTGCCGGCATGATGGTTACCCGCGGCTTTTTCAGCCAGCACGCGGGAGACCGCATCGCTGGTATCAGCCAGTTTGACATGGTTAACCCGAATCCCAAACTCAGTCTCAGTTTGCGCCGATACCCACTGAATATACTGGTTTACCTGAGTACTTCCCCCCCATCCGAAAAACTGCACGGTGGGGCCCGCTGTCGCGGCGGTAGATAGCAGACAGCTAAGGAATAAACTTAGGGCCCAGCCGAGGGGCCACAGCCGGCCATGCCGTTTACTCGTGAAGGTCATTCAGCGCCCAGTTATAGCGTGTATAGCGAATAGCCAGCTCACCATTAGCCAGCGCCTGCTGTGCGGCAGTATCGAATTGTAAGGCATCTGCATAGGTGGTTAAAAAAGGCGTCAGCGTATGGCGGGGCCTGGCACTATCAGACCCTGTTGCCGGGGCCAGAAAGTCATCTTCGTACCAATCGAATAATTTGGATAAGTACAGGGCGTCAGGGGTAACTCTATTGCGCGACCTGTCGGCTAAAAATTGCCGGGTTTGACTATTTAGCTGCGCGTCGAGCTTTGTGCTGATATAGGCTTCACGACGGAGCGCCGGACAGCCGATGCTGGCACAGTTTACGGCAAAATGAATCCGTGGTTCAGCAAACCCATCGAAAGTGCTGCTGTTACCCCGAATCATGCCGTGCTCAATATCGTCGAGCGTGCGTGCCTGCCCCAGTAGCTGGCCCACCGGCTGGTCCCAGGCTGAGGAAAAAAGCCCGCCAATATCTTTAATTGAATCAA
This sequence comes from Salinimonas sediminis, assembly GCF_003429285.1. Lineage (NCBI taxonomy): Bacteria > Pseudomonadati > Pseudomonadota > Gammaproteobacteria > Alteromonadales > Alteromonadaceae > Salinimonas > Salinimonas sediminis. The sequence goes on along the minus strand of NZ_CP031769.1, from coordinate 1,706,774 downwards.
GCTTCGGATAATGCTTTAAGATAACCGCCACCGTATGGGCATTGTAGGCATTAATCAAAAATGCCAGTTGTTGGCGCGCTGACCATTGCTGGTATTGGACTCGCTCAACCTGCGCCAACGCCTGAAGATACCGGGTTAACGCCTTGGGGTTAGCGTGCCAGCGTTGGTAATCCACGCGAGTGGCCTGATGTTGCTGGTTAGCTTCGCTGCTCACACTCACCACATAACGTTTTAACATACTGTCCCAGGGGCCATGCAGGGTGACTTCAAAAACAGTAGCCGGCGAAGTATCTGCGGATGGCATATCGAAGAGCGTGGTCGCCGCTGCCAAGTTCCCCAGGCTGAATACCAATAGCACAAAACCGCTTATCAGATAGCGCATTAGTGACGTTTCCATGCATGATACTTCTCGACATACTTAAGCAGCTGTTCCGGACTGTTAGCTTTCTTCCAGTTGCCTGCCGTATACTTGGCGCCTTCTGCCCAGGTGGGATACGCATGAATGGTCCCCAAAATCTTATTGAGTCCCAGCTTATGCTTCATAGCCAAAACAAATTCCGCCAACAAATCACCTGCATGCTCGCTGATAATAGTTACCCCTAAAATAGTGTCTTTGCCCGGCGGCGTTAGAACTTTAATAAAGCCTTTACCCGCACTTTCAGTAATCGCCCGGTCGAGCTCAGCAAAGTCGTAGCGGGTCACCTCATAGGCAACGCCCCGCTCGGCTGCCTCTGTCTCGTTTAGCCCCACCCGTGCCACTTCCGGGTCAACAAACGTTGTCCAGGGAATGACCCGATAATCGACTTTGAATTTTTTAAAGGTGCCAAATAAGGCATTGGCCGCTGCATACCATGCCTGGTGCGCCGCTACATGGGTAAACTGATATGGCCCCACCACATCGCCTGCCGCATAAATATTAGGAAACCGTGTTTGCAGAAAGTCATCAGCCTCAATGGTTTTATCAAACTGTATACCCAGCTCTTTTAAACCAAACCCTTCCAAACGCGCCTTACGTCCCACTGCAACAATGATTTCATCGTAGGGCACGCAAATGGATTTGTCACCGTCGGAAACTTCCAACTGACGGCTCCCGTGTTGCTGATAAAATCGCCTGGCCTGGTGTCCAGTGAGTAGCTGAACGCCATTTGCAGTAAGGGTGTTAGCCACAAACTCAGCCACCTCTGCGTCTTCGCGGCCCATAATTTGGGGGGCCTGCTCTATCAGCGTTACCTGGCTACCTAGACGCGCAAACGCCTGGGCCAGTTCGCAGCCAATAGGCCCACCACCCAATACCACTAAGCGCGTGGGCGCGGTGTCGCGCTGGGCAAAACTTTGCCACATTGTATCAGAGGTAACATACCCGCTATCTGCTATACCCGGCAGCGGCGGAACAAATGGTCTGGCCCCTGTCGCCACCACAATACTGCGGGTAGTCAGCGTATACTCACTGCCGTTATCTAAGCGAATTTTAACCCGCCAGGGGTCTACAATATGCGCATAACCTTTGACCACATCGACACCCAGCTCAGTATAGCGCTCCACACTGTCATTAGGCGCTATTGCTGCAATGACCTCATGCACTCTGGCAATAACCTGCTTAAACGAAAAGTCAGGCCGGGTATTCGTCAATCCATAATCCTGAGCGTTGGCTATCTGATGGGCAACTTTGGCACTTTTGATTAATGCTTTGCTCGGTACACAACCATAATTGAGGCAGTCACCCCCCATTGCCGAAGCTTCCACTAAAGTGACTTTCGCTTTGACCGCGGCGCCAATGTAACTGGTTACCAGGCCGCCCGCGCCGGCGCCGATAACCACCAGATTCCGGTCGAAGGTAGCAGGCTTTTGGTACCCCTTATACACCCGACGACGGTTAACCAGAGCGACAATGCCTTTGGCAATCCAGGGAAATATGCCCAATAAAACAAAACTTAATATCAAATCAGCGGATAAAATGCCAGATAAGCTATTAAGTTGGGCCAGTTGTGTACCGGCGTTTACGAATACCAGTGTACCGGGTAGCATCCCCAGTTGGCTAACCCAATAAAAAGTTCGGGTTTTAAGGCCGGTCAACCCCATCAGTAAGTTAATCAGAAAAAACGGAAATACTGGTACCAGGCGCAGGGTAAATAAATAAAAGGCCCCTTGTTTTTCAACGCCTTCATCAATCCGGCGTAACTTTTCACTAAACCGGTTTTTTACGGTATCCCGGAATACAAACCGAGCGCTTAAAAATGCCAGAGTGGCCCCTACGGTAGACGCAAATGAAACCAGTAGTAAACCCAACCATAAGCCAAATAATGCGCCCGCCGCCAGCGTTAGAATGGCTGCGCCGGGCAGGGACAGTGCGGTCACTGCTACATACCCGACAAAAAACACACTGACACTTACTACCGGGTTTTGCGCAATGTAGCGGCTGAATTGGTCTACTGACTCTTTGAGCCCGGCCAGCGTTAGATACTGGTTTAAGTCAAAAATAAAAAACGACGCAATAAGGCCGGCAATAACAATTAACAGTGCAGATTTTTTAAGCACAGAATAGCTCCTGAGATGTTTTAAAACGCGTATTGCAGCGCAAGCTTAGCGTGGCGCGGCAATTCGGGCATAACCAGGTCAGCGCCAAAGTAGCCTCCTTCAAATACCGGTTGCCAATTGTCTTCATCGGTAACATTGATAACATCCAACCGCACCCGCAGCGCGGCCGTCAATTCACAACTGGCATTGAGGTCCCAGCGAATTTGGTCCCGTATATACACGCTTTGCAGGTAATCCAGTGGAAATGATTTGGTATAAGTCAGGCTACTGCCAAGCTCGATATTCTCAGCTATCGACCAGCCGGCATTTAAGGCAACTAACTGGGGGACCACCCCTTGCACCCGCTGGCTGGATGCAGCAAACGCCGCAAACGCTGGGGAACCTTGCGCAGAGCCAACAATAATGTGTGGCGCACTGTTATCAAAAGCATCGGCTACCTGCCGGGTCCCCTGAAACGCGGCAGAGTCATCGTAGCGCGCATCCAGGTAGCTGTAACTGGCGTTCAGCCAATATGCATCTGTCTGAAAAAACGCCTGCAGTTCAATGCCGGTGGTTTGTATGCCGGTATTACTGCCATCGCGGTTGCGCAAACTGCGGGTTTGTTCAAATACGGCGACTTCAGCGTATAACGCGGGGTCGGGTGCGTACTTCAGGCCGGCTTCGTATAAAGTGTTCCGGGTCGCGAAATTAGCTGCGCTGATAGCGTTATCTACACCCAGTACCGTCCCCCCGGCCATACTATTGGAAGTCGCGTCATTGTTGCTGTAGGTAGCATAAAGATTCAGCGCCGGCGACAACGCGTAGGTGGCATTAAGCTGATAACTATGGAGCCAGTCAGAATAGGTATCACGGGCTGCAACCATCCCTGGCGGGGGCAAAGGATCCTGAGCCGTCACGGCATAATAATCCGCGCGATAACCTAGAATGGTGGAAAAGCGTTCGCTCCAGCGAGATTGCTGCTGTATCGCAAAGCCGGTTTGCCAAGTGCTGGAGTCGGTGGTATCAGATAAACTGAAATCGCCGGTGCCATCCATATTTATATCGTACTGTGCCCCGGGTGAAACCCACACCTCGTCGCGTAGCATTACCAAACGCTGCTGCTGCGCCTGGGAAAGGGGGATAAGCCGGGCGCTTAATGGTGCGGTCAGGTCAATCGGGTTGTCCGCTTCGGTAGTAAACTGACTAAAGCCCAGTACATCGTTATAACGAACATCTAGCGCTACGGTGGTAAGTTGCTGGTCGGTTAACGCTATATCCAGTTCGGTACGATTTTGCGCGGTATGCGCTCCATCAATTATTTCAACGAAACTGTTAGTCGCAATCTCTTCTCGTTCAAGGTACTGGTAATAGCTAATATTGCGCAGTGCCAAGGCGGGGTTTATCTGGGTGGTAAACCGGCTACGCACTAGTGTGGTTTGCGCCCCGTTCACATCCTCGGGGTGAGTCAGCACATTGGCTCGGGAAATAATCTGTTCGCCCGTGGGGCTGATTACTGAACCCGCCGCCGGTACCTCACTACCGTTAGCCTGTCGGCCCTGCCCGGTTATGTACAGATTATAGTCAATCAAATCCTGGGTCGGTCGATTAATGCCAGCGATATCGGGGTATTCGGCATCATAGTGTTCCAGGCTGATATCCCAGCGGGTCTGCGCAGAAAACTGCTGGGCAAAGGTTATAAACAGATTTTCACTTTGCTGGCTGGCATGCTGATAATAGCTATTTTCATCCTGCCACTGAGCACTCACCCGTAAGCCGGATTTGCCCTGTTCGAGTACATGGGAATAATCGAGCGTAGCCGAATAGCGATCCCAGCGTCCGGCCGTGAACTGTACCATGCCGCGGTTCTGGGTTACCGAGGCGGTTTTGCTGGTAACATTAACAAACCCGCCATTACGCTGGGTACTGCCTAATAAAACAGTAGGCGGGCCTTTTACCACATCCATTTGCGCTATGCTATTAAATGAAAAAGGCAACCCAAACCCATTATTGCCGGCCTGACGGCGTATACCATCTTGAAATAATTCGCCTAACTGGCCGCGCATAGATGGCAGACTAGGGGTGCCAAACCCACTCGAAGCATACGTATTAGGCGCGACGCGGGCAATATCGTGTAAACTGGTAATATTATATTGGGCCAGCGCCTCGGCTGATAACGACGTGATAGCCCGGGGGATATCGCTAACGTCCATATCCGCTCCAAACAAGCCCCCTGCGCTTCCTGCACCCGGGTTCAGTATCTCGCCCTGCTGCCTTTGTCCGGTTATCTCTATAATTTCGACATCCTCTTCGGCACGCGCGCTGGTGGCGCTTACCATTCCCAAGCTTATCATCAGGCTTAGATAACCGTGCTGGGTGCACATACTTTTCATTTAATTTTCCATTTACATCAGCTTACCTCTATCGACCGTTCAGCCCTGTGAAAACTTTCACCGTCGGTAAAAAAGTTACTCTACGATGAAATTAAATAGAGAGCCGAACGTTCTTCTCACATAACCATTTATAATAGCGCAAAAACGGAGTCTTTATGTCTGATCAGCCTTCTGCTGGTTTACAATCACGGTTAAGCTGGGTTTTATTTGCCCTGCGCATCAGTGTATTCATTGTTATGTTTGTGTGGACCCTGGATAAATTTGTTAATCCCGGGCACAGTATGCGCATCTTTGAAGCGTTTTATTCAATAAAAGGCGTCAACGAAATACTGGTTTACATTATGGGGTCGCTGCAGCTGGTATTAGTCCTGGCGTTTGTAGCGGGCATAGCCAAACGCTGGACTTATGGAATTATTTTCATCTTACACGGGGCTTCCACATTATCTGCGTTTGCCCAGTACTTTGATGCTTTCAACAATCTTCTGTTTTTCGCGGCCTGGCCAATGTTGGCTGCTTGTTTCGCGTTATATGTTTTACGCGATGCCGATACCCGTTTTACGTTAGGTAAATAACAGCCCAAGGCCGGCGCGCATGGCGCGCCGGCGCTGGTTTTAGCGCTCGCTCGGGCAACCATTCATTATGCTTTCTCTGGTACCGGTTTTTTACTGCTGTATACGCTGTGCGGCTAACGGTCCAAAGGCCTACGCCTTACATCGCCCTGTCCTGTCGTTTTTCCGCTTGGCTTTACCGTATTGCTACTGGACACCCACCCTGTTCAGGTTAACATGGCCAGTGTAAAAGCCCTGGCGCTGCTCGGTGCATTGCTTCGCACCGCCAATAAATGCGCGCTATGATCATTTTCATAAGGATAACAATGAACAAACTACGCTTGCTGTGGCTGGCTACACCCCTGCTGTTTGCCTGCAGTGAACCAGCCCCTACCCCGGCCCCCAACGATCGCACGGCAGATTCTGCCACCGCCGTAGCTAACGATACCACTATGCGCGCGGGGACTGATTACCACTCATTTTCTAACCCTGACCAGATCAAAGTTACTCACCTTGATTTAGACCTGACGGCGGATTTTGAACAGTCTGTATTACAGGGCCAGGCCACATTAACGGTTGACCGTATACAGCCTGACGCAAAAACATTAGTGTTGGATACGCGTGAACTCCGGATTGATAAGGTGACGGTTGAAGGTGAGCCAGTGGATTACCAGCTCAAGGCAGCCGATCCTGATTTGGGCGCAGCGCTTGAGATAACCCTGCCTGAGCAGGCTGATAAAGTGATGGTGACCTACTCTACTTCGCCCAGCGCTTCAGGCGTGCAATGGTTAACCCCCGCGCAAACGGCAGGTAAACAGCATCCCTTTTTGTTTACCCAGGCACAGGCGGTACATGCTCGTAGTTTCATTCCCTTGCAGGACTCTCCGCAGGTACGAATTACTTATAGCGCCACTATTCACACGCCTACTGACCTACTGGCGGTAATGAGTGCGGCAAACGATCCTGACACCGTGCGTGACGGGGAATACCAGTTTGATATGCCCCAGCCGATCCCTTCCTACCTGATAGCCCTGGCTATCGGCAATCTTGAATTTAAAGCTATGGGAGAGCGCACCGGGGTATATGCTGAACCTCAGTTACTGGCAGACGCGGCCAAAGAATTTGAAGATACCGAGTCCATGCTGGAGATAACGGAGCAAACCTACGGACCTTACCGCTGGGACCGTTACGACTTGCTTATTTTACCGCCATCCTTCCCCTTTGGTGGTATGGAAAATCCGCGGTTATCGTTTATAACGCCTACCGTGATTGCTGGTGACAAAAGCCTGGTATCCTTGATAGCGCACGAACTGGCTCACAGCTGGTCAGGTAATACCGTAACCAATGCGACCTGGCGTGATCTTTGGTTAAACGAAGGTTTTACCACCTATCTGACTTACCGTATTATGGAAAAACTGTACGGCGAAGATCGCTATAATATGGAAGCCGTATTGGGTTATCAAAGCCTGCAAGCTGACTTGGACAGCCTCGATCCGCAAGACCAAATTCTGGCGGTAGATTTACGCGGGCGCAATCCGGATGACGTATTTTCTGATATTCCTTATGAAAAAGGGGCGTTATTTTTACGCGAGCTGGAACAAAAAATTGGCCGCGAGAATTTTGATAAATTTTTGCTCGACTATTTCGACCATTTTGCGTTTAAAAGCATTACTACCGATGCGTTTATCACCTATCTGGACAAAACGCTGCTTACCCAGTACAAAGACAAACTCAGTAAGCAACGCATTGAACAATGGATATTTGAACCAGGGCTGCCCCAAAACGCGCCCGTACCGACCTCAGATGCCTTCAGTAAAATAGATTCCAGCCGACAGGCCTGGTTGGCAGGTGAAGTCACCGCGCAAAATATCGACACCACTAAGTGGACTACCCACGAATGGCTGTACTTCTTGAATAATATGCCTGGTAGCCTCACCGATGAGCAATTAGCAGCACTGGACAGTGCGTTTGCGTTAACGGCAAGTCAGAACAATGAAATTGCTCATAGCTGGCTGATGATTGCGGTACAAAATGAATACAAACCTGCGTACGACAGACTGTATGATTACCTGGTTAGTATTGGTCGCAATAAGTTGGTTAAACCTTTATACCGGGAGTTATCCAAAACGCCTGAAGGTAAAGCATTCGCCACCAAAGCGTTTAATCAAGCCAAGGCTGGCTATCATCCACTTACCATCAAAGCCAATCAGGGTTATGTGACCCAATAGCCAAATATTATCGCCGCCAGCATTTGCGCTGGTGGCGATAATGCTTGTTAGTACGACGTCAAGGTCACGACGCCGCCGCCCTGCCGACGAGCCTGGTACAAAACGCTACATGCTTGTTCGTACCAGTCATTAAATGACCAGTTGTCATTTAATGCTGCTACGCCTGCGGCTATTGTGACGGTAAATCCCTGATTACGCGCCGCCAGCTCAATACATTGGAGCAACCGGTTAGCCAAGGTGGTGGCATCACTTTGCGAGGTTTGCGGGCAAAGAAAAACTAACTGATCATTACTCCAGCGCGCAATCACATCGACTTCCCTGACAGAGGATAAACACGCCTTGCCGATACACCGTAAAAAGTATTCCTGGGTACGGTTTTTTGCCTCCGGACTCTGTGCGGTAATAGCCAGTAAATCCATTACCACCAACGAAGCCGGCGATTGAAAGCGGGTATAACGGGAAATTTCTTCTTCACCTTTTAAAATAAAGTGATTACGATTAAACAACCCCGTTACCGCATCATGGTTGCTCAAAAACTCAATGGTACGGTTTTTTTCCAGCACTACTGCCTGTAATGCTTCCAGGTCGGCATTTCGGCTATGCAACAATTGTTTGAACTGACGCAGTGTGCGCTGGCGCCAGGCAATCAGCCCCGCTACCAGCATCACCGCTATTAGCCCACCTAAGATAGGCCACCACGTCTGCCCCTGGCGCACCGAAACCTGGTTCCAACGCTTATAAATATCTACAGTACGGCTTTGGGGTATGGCACTGATACCACGATTAAGCAGCCCTACCATTGCAGGATCCGCAGTACTTCCCAGGGCAAAGCGCAACCCGTCATAAGGCTCAGCAATGCCGGATAAAACAAAATCGTCATCGCCATGTTTATTTAGATAGGCATTCACGCTAAGCAAAGAGCCAACCATGACATCGACCTCATGTTCCCTTAATGCACGAAACCCTTCATACTCTGAGGCTACCGGCACGACTGTCACAGCAGGATAATAGCGGGCCAGATAATCAGCGTGACGGTAATCGCGCACCACTGCCAGGCGCCGATCACCAATACCGGCATAACCTTGCAGCATAGGCATATTGGCACGCGTTATCAGCACGTCCGGCATGTCCATAAAAACATGGGAAAACCGAATCGAGCGACTACGGGCCTGGGCACTTTTACTCATTACGGCCACATGACATTTACCCGCCGCCAGATAGGTCAGAGACTGCTTCCAGTCTTCGGTTTTTACGACGCTAAACTGAATCCCGGTAAGCTCACTAACCAACCGTAAGTAGTCCGCCACCAAGCCGATATGCTTGCCATTGCGGACCCCTTCATAGGGCATCCAGTTGGTTTCAGCACAATAGGGTACTTGGGGTTGCTGGGCATGCGCCGGCATACTACACACACCAAGTAGAGTCAGAAAAACGATATAAAATGCCGTCCGCTGCAATACAAACACCTGATTTTAAATGGTAAAGCGTTAATACAGAGTATCTATGTAAGTATCGATTATTGCAACTTTGGGACTGTAAGCCTACGTAGTAGGTTGTTTATCCAAGGAAAATAATTTCATTTGCAGATAAAAACAAAAAAGACCTTCATAAAGAAGGCCTTTCTCTTAATAACATATTGTGCTTATTTACGCTGACGACGGGCCGTCAATAACAACATCATACCCAGCGCGAAAACAGATAATACGGAAGGCTCAGGTACCACGGAAAATTCAGCTTCATCGCCGAAGATGGTATCTGACACACCGCCAGGATATGACACGGTGAAAAACGCATCCATTGGGCTGGTTACGTCATAATAAAATGACGCAATCATCTCAAAGCCGAAAGCAAACGAGGTCACATCAAACGAAAGCAGGTCAAAGCCTTTGTTCAGGTTAGTCGTATCCTGAACAATCAAGAAATCGTCGACAAGATCCACTGCTTCACCAAACAGATTAAAGTTTAGCAGGGTAAATACGTCGGGGTAAAACAGGTTATCTACTACTGTTGCATCAAAAAACGGATCCGATGAATAACTTGCCAAAGCAGTCTCGTCTAAATCCACTCCCATTGAGGCCACACTCACACCGTTTATTTTTACTTCCTGTGTAATCAGGGCTGCATTGGCAGATAGTGCGGTTACCATTAGCGCCGCTGCGCAAAACAATTGTTTTAAAGACTTCATTTGTGTATTCCTTTTTGATATTGAAGGGGCCCGAAGACCCCTGACTTCTTGTTATTTCTTATTATTTTTGTTCGTTAAACACTTCTATAGCGGTAGTACCCTGTAGGTTCTTTTCATCGTCATAGAAGCTAACAGTACCCATATACAAAGAATCGTCTAACCCACGGGTGAGGATGTTCACATTGTTAAAGCGTCCATCTACCGCACGGGCTGAGGCGTTAATTCGTACATTTGGTTCTTTCCCATCAACTACCCACGTCATCTGGCTGTATTCTGTCATACCATCTGGTACAAACCAGCCATGAACCATTGCGATATAAAAATCACCGGCTGCGGCGTTCGCCGCTGGCGCGGGGTTAGTCAAAATAACATCCTCGTTCGAACCACCATTAAATGATGAGCCGACTTCGGTACACGAGTACCCGATACAATGATAAACATACAGGTCCAGATCAGCGCCTTCTTTTTCTACCAGTTGGTCACGTAAAGAAAAGCGCACCAAACTTGAGCCATCTGGCACTAACCATGCCGTGTATTGCGTACCCGTACCCAGGAACTCGAACGTGGCCGCCGGATCCTGCGTCACCGAATCTTCGGCAAGGTTTAACGGCGCCAAACCTGCATAATCGATACTGGTACGTCCGTTGTATTGCATTTGTACCGGGAATGCACCACGTCCTTTTTTCAATGCTACTGAAACGCTTTCCGGTACATCGATTTTTTCATCTGCAGCAGGCATAACCGCAATCGGGCTGCGCACTGTGGTGCCATCTTCGCCGGTTAGGGTCAAGGCGCCAAACTCCCATTCCCCAATAACGGCACTGTCCCCTTTTTCAATTGACACGCCGTAAGCGGCACGGCCATTTGGTGTGACTACCAGGTTGGGACTGTCGGTTTCAACGCCTTCACCATTGTAAGTGGTTACGGTCACATCCAGACCGTCCATACCTTCAAGATTAACAGTGTAGTTACCTCCGTTACCGCTAACATCTGTTACAGTCCGGAATACCGTTTGGCTACCTTGTAATTCACCAATGGCGATAGAAGGATAGTTCAACTGCGACGGGTCAGTCAGGAAGCCAGCGCCCTCATAAGCGGCACAACCGAAACCCGACTCACTTTCAACAAAAGTATCCTCTTCCAGGCCACACATAAATGCCATGTAATCATAGTATTCCGCATTATATGTTAACCCTGGCGCCATGGCGCTCACTGGTGCAGCATGCCCCGCGCCAAAATCAAACGGATCAGCTGCTGTTACGCCATCTTCTTTGGTTACGCCTTGATATGCGGTAGTCATCAACGCTGACTTGACCTGTGCTGGGGTCCAGTCAGGATGTTGGCCCATCAGTAGCGCAGCCATACCCGCAATATGCGGCGATGACATTGAGGTGCCACTCAGGTAAGCGACCTGCTGACCTTTTTCACCAAACATTGGTGTGTCAGTCGTTGCTGCCAGCACTCTTACACCCGGTGCGGTGATATCTGGTTTAATAATATCCAGCGTAGAGGCGTTAGGCCCCCGTGAAGAAAAGTCAGCCATGATATTGCCGGTTTCCTGCTGGTCGATAAAGATAGCTGCACTTAAATCAACAGTAACCATCTCGCCGCTATTCAGGGCGGCGGCCAATGCATCGCCTTCTTCATCGCCAATCATTCCACCAGGAATTTGGCCAACATAGTCACCACCAAGTGAAGTTACCGGATTACCCGCCACGGTATACACCACCACTGCCTTCGCGCCGGATTCCACTGCACGAGTGACTTTTTGCGTAAACGCACAATCACCGCGTTGAATAAGCGCAATATTGCCTTCAATATCCGCCGCATTATCTAACGGTGTGGGGGTTACTTCATCGGCATAACAGGCGCGCAACGGTTCAGCCAGTACCAGCTTGCCGCTTACCGGGCCAGTTTCTGATAACGGCTTAGTAATAGAGCCTTCAACAAATCCATAACGGGTTTCTGTATCGCCCACCACCGCATTAAGCGCATTGGTTTTACTTACCCCATCATAGGTAGACGCCGCCACGGTGGTCACCCACGGCGCTGGAGTTCCAATGGTTTGCGCCGCCGGTCCCGAGTTACCCGCCGAGACAGAGACAAATACACCTGCATCCGCAGCACGTAACATCGCAGCAGTAGAGGGGTACGTCAGGTCCGTTAAACTACCACCAATAGAAAAGTTAATGACATCCACACCATCTGCGGCGGCTTGGTCTATAGCAGCCATTGAGTCAGACGGAAAACAACCGGCTTCATCAGTACCTTCTGGTGTGGTGTAATCGGAATTCCAACATACTTTATACGCGGCAATACGGGCGCGCGGAGCAATACCTGACATCACGCCAAGGTCTGCGCCGTTCTTCATTGCCACCACACCTTCGTTACCCGCCGCAGTGCTGGCAGTATGACTACCATGACCATCTGCATCGCGCGGTCCGATAAACTCGCCGAGGCTGGTTTGAATGTCGTAAACTGAAGCAAAAGTGTCGCCATAATGGCGCGCACCTATTAACTTATTATTACAGCTGAAGGTATCGTCCTCACCTGGATCGCACACCCCACTCCAGCCTAGTTCAGCCGGATCGCTATAGCTGCCATCGTCGGCAAAGCTGGGATTCTCCGGGGTAATACCGGTATCCATAATACCTACGATAACGTCATCACCTTTAATACCAAGGCTATGTTGACCACCCGCGCCGGTAAGGCCCAAAAACTCGGGCGTATTGGCAGTATCGATAGTAAACATCTGATCTTCCCAAACGCCGGCCACATCCGGGTTGGCGCGCAACGCCTGGGCCTGTGACTCAGACATTTTGGCGGCAAAACCATTGAACGTATGCACATAATTGTGCAGCACGTTAACACTACCTGAGGTGTTGGCAATTTTTTGCTGACGCGACTTCAGCTTGGCAGTGTACTGCTTAACTTTGTTGCTTTTCGCATTGTACCGATTGCCTTTATCCGCTACCGCCTGATTGGCTGGAATGAGCTCACCGATTTCACCTGCATAGGTGATAGCGGCAGCGTCTTTTAATTGAACAATGTATACCCCGGATTGAGTTCTGGCAGGTTTTGCAGGTCCGGATTGATTGAGTTTCCCTGGTTCAGGAACCGAGATTTGTTGTCCAGCAAGGGCAGTCGGTACCAGCGAGGCTGTTACTGCCATTGAGACCATGGTTCCCAATAGATGCTTCCTAAATGTCATTTGCGTCTCCCATCGACACTTTTTATAGTTTTGCAGTCAATACGTCGTGCTTCTACACTATATTGCTGCCTTTTGCCCCTCAAACTCCATGCTTCAGCAGCCGCTATGGCTGTGTCCACTAAAGGGGTGTCGCGTTCTGGCGAGTTGGTTCTCTGAATTTATTATTATTAGAGGGCTAGTCTCCTTTACCGCATATTGACTAGCCCGCTTTGAAAATATGCAAGAGTAAACCTCTAATTGCAATACATTGATGTAAAAGAATTTTTTTTAATGAAATTAACGCATTGAAATGGTTTATGTAAAAAAACCCGACACTATGGCCGGGCTTTTAATTAAGATTTGTTGCAAAATGAAGTGCTTACACAGAACATTCATTCTGACTCGTTTGTAAATATTTCTTTACAGCATTTCTATTGCTAATGCGACCCCTTCGCCGCCGCCAATGCATAGCGAAGCCACGCCCTTCTTACCGTTAGTTTGTTTTAAGGCATGAATTAAAGTCACCAGGATGCGGGCACCTGAGGCGCCTATCGGATGGCCCAGCGCGCAGGCGCCGCCTTTGATGTTGACCTTACTTTCGTCCAGCCCCAGCTTACGTACCGCCAACATGGTTACCATGGCGAAAGCTTCATTAATTTCAAACAAGTCGACGTCGGCTTTACTCCAACCGGCTTTTTCCAACACTTTTTCCATTGCACCAACGGGGGCAACCGTAAAGTTTTCAGGTTCTATAGAATGGGTGGCATGGGCAACGACTTTTGCCAAGGGTTGCAGTCCTAAGGCGGTGGCCTTCGATTCACTCATTACCAGTAACGCGGCCGCCCCATCAGAGATAGAACTGGAATTAGCAGCTGTGACGGTACCCTCTTTTTTAAAGGCGGGGCGAAGACTGGGGATTTTTTCCGGCCGCGCGCTGCCTGGCCCTTCATCTGTATCAACGGTAACCTCCCCTTTGCGACTACTATAAGTCACCGGGGTAATCTCGTCATTGAAGGTACCGTTGGAAATCGCTTCGTTGGCTTTGGACAATGAACTAAGGGCAAACTCATCCATTTGACCGCGCGAGATATTTTCAGCATCAGCGGTATCCTGCGCAAAACACCCCATAGCTTTACCGTCATAAGCATTTTCCAGCCCATCCAGCATCATATGGTCCAATACTTTACCGTGACCCATGCGGTAGCCTGAGCGTGCGTTAGGCAACATATACGGCGCGTTGCTCATGCTTTCCATGCCGCCAGCTACTACCACCGAAGCTGAACCGGCTTTAATAATATCATGCGCCATCATGACTGCTTTTAATCCAGAACCACACACTTTGTTGATGGTGGTCACACCTGCTGATAACGGTAAGTTTGCCTTAAGTGACGCTTGCCGCGCCGGCGCCTGACCCAGGCCCGCTGGTAGCACACATCCCATAATCACTTCATCGACCTGGCTAACATCCAAATCAGCACAGGTGGCCTTGATAGCACTGGCACCCAGGTCTGTGGCCGACACTGCTGAAAGTGCGCCATTGAACCCACCCATTGGCGTGCGTTTTGCCGCTACGATTACTACCGCTTCATTGCTCATAATGTATGTGCCTTATGTTGATTAACTGGTGCGCTGAGCCTGATGCTCGCGCGCCTTAATAATTGACATTCGTTACGTGGTTTACCGCGTAACGTAATGTTGCCGTATTGACGTTAAAGAATTGTTACTTTACCTTAACGTAATATGCAATTTACGTTAACGTAAACCTGAACACGTCGAGTGTCAATGCACCGCTTTCCAAGTGAAAGCGGGGTTACACGACCCACCGGTTTACAACAAGGCGTACATCACAGGATGTTGTGGAATGAGTAATCCCCAATCTGAACCGACCTATACTATCGGCGAGCTGGCACGCGAGTTTGCTATTACCCCTCGCTCTATCCGGTTTTATGAAGAGCAAGGGTTAATCAGTCCCGCGCGTACCGGGCAAAACCGTATCTACTGTAACAAAGACCGCGTCAGGTTAAAGCTAATTTTACGTGGTAAGAGGTTAGGCTTTTCGCTGGCTGAAGTGAAAAACCTGTTTGAACTATACGACACTAATCCGGATTCGGCAGTGCAGTTAGAAACCATGCTGCAATTAACTGAACAAAAACGGGCCGTGCTGACTCAGCAATTAGAAGATATCACTATGCTAATGCAAGAGTTGGACGATGTAGAAGCCCGCTGTCAGGAAGAACTGTCAGAATTGAAACGAGGAAACATTGCATGAACACTGGCTACCCTACTCTTAATTTCGGCCTGGGCGAAGATATCGATATGCTGCGCGATCAGGTTTATCAGTTCGCTCACAATGAAATAGCACCGTTAGCTGCGAAAGCTGATGAGGACAACGCATTTCCCAACCAACTATGGCCCAAAATGGGCGAGATGGGTCTGCTTGGGGTGACCGTAGGTGAACAATACGGTGGTAGCGAGATGGGCTATCTGGCCCATACAGTTGCGATGGAAGAAATTAGCCGGGCCTCGGCGGGTATTGGCCTGAGTTATGGTGCGCACTCCAATTTGTGCGTGAATCAAATCAACCGTAACGGCACCGACGCGCAACGCGAAAAGTATTTACCTAAACTGGTCAGTGGCGAGCATATCGGAGCCCTGGCCATGAGTGAACCAAATGCCGGCTCAGATGTGGTCAGTATGAAATTAAGGGCTGACAAACAAGGCGATATGTATGTGTTGAATGGCAATAAAATGTGGATCACGAATGGCCCCGATGCCCATACATTTGTGATATACGCCAAAACTGATACCAGTGCCGGACCCAGAGGCATTACGGCTTTTATTGTTGAAAAAGACACCCCCGGATTTTCCCATGCGCAAAAGCTCGACAAACTGGGTATGCGTTCTTCCAATACCTGCGAGCTGATTTTTGACAACTGCGCAGTGCCAGCGGCCAATATACTGGGCCAGGAAGGTGACGGCGTTAAAGTGCTGATGAGCGGCCTGGACTATGAACGACTGGTACTGTCGGGAGGCCCGTTAGGCATTATGCAAGCTTGTATGGATGTGGTGGTGCCGTATATCCATGAGCGACAACAGTTTGGCCAGTCCATTGGTGAGTTTCAACTTGTTCAGGGCAAGGTGGCCGATATGTATACCCAGATGAACGCAGCCCGGGCCTATGTTTATGCGGTCGCACGTTCCTGCGACCGCGGCGAAACTACCCGTAAAGATGCAGCGGGCGCCATTTTATATTCTGCGGAACTGGCCACCAAGATGGCGCTGGATGCTATACAGCTACTTGGCGGTAACGGATACGTTAATGAATATCCCACCGGCCGGCTGTTACGCGATGCCAAGTTATATGAAATTGGTGCGGGCACCTCTGAAATCAGACGCATGCTAATTGGCCGCGAATTATTTAAAGAATCCGAATAATCTATTTGCTGCAGGCTGGCGACAGACACGGTGGCCGCCTGCCCTTTTTGTACTGGAGGGACACGTGCCCGTACTTAATTCCACTATTAATGTAAAAGCCGAAGAATTCACGCATAACCACGCCCATATGCAAGCGCAGGTTGAGGATTTACGTGAAAAAGTCAGCCACATAATGCAAGGCGGCGGCGAACAGGCCGCGCAGCGGCATAAAGACCGCGGTAAATTGCTCCCCCGCGAACGTATTGAAGCGTTACTAGACCCCTGCACACCCTTTTTGGAAATTAGCCAGTTGGCAGCGTGGGAAGTGTACGATGATTATGTCCCCGGCGCCGGTGTTATCGCTGGCATAGGGCGGGTGGCAGGGGTTGAGTGCATGGTGGTAGCCAATGATGCAACGGTTAAGGGGGGGACGTATTATCCCCTAACCGTGAAAAAGCATTTACGGGCGCAAGCGATTGCCGAACAGAATAACTTGCCGTGTATCTATCTGGTAGATTCAGGTGGCGCTAATCTTCCCCGACAGGATGAAGTCTTTCCGGACAAAGACCATTTTGGCAGGATTTTTTTTAATCAGGCCAGAATGTCGGCGCAAAATATTCCCCAAATAGCCGTGGTAATGGGCTCGTGTACCGCCGGTGGCGCTTATGTGCCTGCCATGGCCGATATAAGCATCATTGTAAAACAGCAAGGCACCATATTTTTAGGCGGCCCGCCGCTGGTAAAAGCGGCTACCGGAGAGATTGTCAGCGCAGAAGAGCTGGGCGGCGGCGATGTTCACACACGTACCTCTGGGGTGGCTGACCAACTCGCTAACAATGACCATCATGCGTTAAGTTTAGCGCGGGATGCGGTAGCGCGGTTGAACCGGGTTAAACCCTCAGTAATGGACATCAAACCAGCGTGTGAGCCGCTTTATCCGGCCAGTCAAATCTATGGCATTATCCCGGCCGACGCACGAAAAACATTTGATGTTCGGGACATTATTGCCCGGCTTACCGATGGCTCCGAATTTGATGAATTTAAGCCTTTATATGGCACCACGTTGGTATGTGGGTTTGCCCGCCTTTATGGCATGCCAGTAGGTATCGTGGCAAATAACGGAATTTTGTTTGGCGAAAGTGCCTTAAAAGGGGCGCACTTTATTGAATTGTGTGCAATGCGCAACATTCCGCTGGTGTTCTTACAAAATATCACCGGGTTTATGGTTGGTAAGCAGTACGAAGCCAGCGGTATCGCTAAGCACGGCGCAAAGATGGTTACGGCAGTGGCCTGCGCCAATGTGCCCAAACTTACCGTTTTAATTGGCGGTAGCTTCGGGGCTGGAAATTACGGTATGTGCGGCCGTGCCTATGATCCGCGGTTTTTATTCATGTGGCCAAATGCCCGTATTTCGGTAATGGGTGGTGAGCAGGCCGCCGGGGTGTTGGCTCAAGTTAAACGCGACCAGAAAGAACGTGCTGGTGAACAGTGGCCGCCAGCAGAAGAGCAAGCGTTTAAACAACCGGTAATAGATACCTACGAGCGTCAGGGGCATCCCTATTATGCGTCTGCCAGGCTATGGGATGACGGCGTTATTGACCCAGCAGATACCCGACTGGTATTGGGTTTAGCATTATCCGCAGCGTTAAATAAACCTATTGAACCGACTCAGTTCGGCATCTTCAGAATGTAAGGAGCGCACCTGTAATGACTACTTTTTCAGCCACATCCGGCGAATTTTCCAGTTCAGCGGCCAGCGCCCGCGACGAGGCGCCGACCCCAGTTACCTATAGCGTTGATAAGCGGGGAGTGGCTATCGTCACACTGAATAATCCCCATAAGCACAATGCTTTTGATGATGGCATGATTGCCACCCTGACCACGTTGTTCAAACAGGCGGCCGAGGATGACTCGGTGCGGGCCGTGTTGTTGCGCGCCCAGGGTAAAAGCTTCAGTGCCGGCGCAGATTTGCAGTGGATGCAACGTATGGCTGGCTATAGCGAAGCACAAAACCAGCGTGATGCAATGGCCCTGGCAACAATGCTACAAACGCTGTATACCCTGCCCAAACCGACCATCGCCCGGGTTCAGGGCGCAGCTTTTGGAGGTGCCGTAGGGCTGATAGCCTGTTGTGATATTGCTATAGGTAGCCGTTTAAGCAAGTTTTGTTTAAGCGAGGTCCGCATTGGTCTCATTCCTGCCACTATCGCGCCTTATGTAGTTGAAGCGATGGGGGCCAGAGTATGCCGCCGCTATTTTCAAACTGCCGAGGTTTTTTCTGCCCGTCGGGCGCGCCGCCTTGGCTTATTGAGCGAGGCGGTGACCGAAGATGAGCTTGATAGCACTATTGACGAGATTATCACGCAGATACTCAAAAACGGCCCACAGGCGGTGGGACAGGCAAAAACGCTGGTGGAATATGTAGCGGGCGTCCCCATAGACGCCGCATTGATGAGCAAAACCAGTCAGTGGATTGCTGCCATACGCGTCAGCGACGAAGGCCAGCAGGGCCTGCAAGCTTTTTTGGCTAAACAGCCCGCCCCCTGGCAGGAGACTAACTGATGATCAGTAAAATATTAATTGCCAACCGCGGCGAAATAGCCTGCCGAATTATCCGTACCGCCCGCAAACTGGGTATCAGCACAGTAGCGGTGTACTCTGAGGCCGATAGCCAGGCATTGCACGTCAGTATGGCCGACGAAGCGGTGCTTATTGGCCCGGCACCGGCAAAAGACAGTTACCTGAAAAGTGACGTGATTTTGCAGGTAGCTAAGCGGCTACGGGTGGATGCGATTCATCCCGGCTATGGCTTTCTATCAGAAAACGCCGCGTTTGCCAGGGCCTGCGATCAAGCCGGAATTATATTTGTGGGGCCTCCAGCGCAAGCAATTGCCGCGATGGGCTCTAAGTCGGCGGCGAAAACCATTATGCAGCAGGCCGGTGTGCCGTTGGTGCCTGGTTATCATGGCAACGACCAGCACCACGACGTGTTATTGCAACATGCTAATGATATGGGTTATCCGGTATTATTAAAGGCGGCCGCCGGAGGCGGGGGTAAAGGCATGCGCCAGGTATGGCGCGAGGCCGAATTTACCGAGTCGTTAAACGCCGCCAAACGCGAGGCTATGGCCAGCTTTGGCGATGAAATAATGTTAGTCGAAAAGTATCTCACCCAGCCCCGTCATGTTGAAATTCAGGTATTTTGCGATAGCCACGGCAATGGTGTTTATCTTTATGAACGCGATTGCTCGGTACAACGCCGGCATCAGAAGATCATTGAAGAAGCCCCTGCCCCGGGCATGTCTGCGACATTGCGACAGCAAATGGGTGAAGCGGCATTAAAGGCGGCCCATGCGATTGATTATATCGGAGCCGGTACGGTTGAATTTCTGCTTGATGAGGATGGCCGCTTTTATTTTATGGAAATGAATACGCGGCTGCAGGTCGAGCATCCGGTTACCGAAAAAATCACCGGCGAAGACTTGGTTGAATGGCAAATTCAGGTAGCCGACGGCCATCCGTTACCCAAATCTCAGGATGAGCTACGGCTGCATGGCCATGCCTTTGAGGCGCGCTTATATGCAGAAGATCCACAACACGATTTTCTCCCCGCAACCGGCACCCTTACGTTACTTCGCCCACCCGCCACCTCTGAGCATGTGCGAGTGGATACCGGGGTGATGCAAGGTGATGAAGTCAGTGTCTATTATGACCCGATGATTGCCAAACTAATTGTGTGGGACACGACCCGTGAACGCGCACTACAACGTCTGCTGGGGGCGTTGCGGGATTATCATGTAGCCGGTGTTACCACCAATTTACCGTTTTTGTACAATGTCGCGGCGCACCCGGCGTTTCGCCAGGCTGAATTGGTCACCACGTTTATCGAAAAGCATTACGCTAGTTTGTTTAATGCGCCAACAGCGCTGGACGAGGAATTGTTACCCTTGGCAGCCTTATTGGTGCTGGTAAACAGAACCTGTGCTGTCTTGTCCCGCGGGGAGTCTTCGCCCTGGGCGCTGCCACTGGCATGGCGGGCTAATCATCAGTTATCAGAAACGCTAACGCTAATGATTAACCAACAACGCTATACCCTGAATATTATTCATCGCGGAACACCAACGGCGCCTTGTCAGTGGCAGGTGAGCACCGCCACCGCAACGTATCAGGTTAGCGGGCGGTGTGAGCAGCAAACGCTGCACGCGCATATCGACGGTTATCAACAACGTATAGGTTACAGCCAGGACGGCAATCACTTTACGGTCTTTAGCCGTGCCGGAACGGTCGAGGTAATATATGAAACACCTGACGTGGGCGAAGCAGACGACAGCCCGCACGAGAGTAGTTTTACCGCGCCCATGAATGGCACGATAGTCGAGACCACGGTGCCCGTAAATAGTCATGTCACCAAAGGCACTACCCTGCTGGTGATGGAAGCAATGAAAATGGAGCATGCCATTAAAGCGCCCAGCGCAGGCAGTGTTACCGCGTTTTTCTACACCGCGGGCGACTTAGTCGATGGCGGTGCCCCTTTATTGGAGTTTAGCGCGGATGAGTAATCTTCCTGAGCGCGTTACCCTGGTGGAAGTAGGCCCGCGCGATGGCTTGCAAAATGAGGCTGCCCGGTTATCTACCGAGACTAAAGTCACCTTGGTTGAATTACTGGCAGAGGCCGGTTTATCGCGGATTGAAACCGGCAGTTTTGTATCCCCTAAATGGGTGCCACAAATGGCTGATTCCGCCCAGGTTTTCACTAAAATACGGCGTAGGCCAGGGGTAAGCTACAGTGCGCTTACACCTAACATGAAGGGGTTTGAAGCAGCCCTTGCCGCCGGTACGGATGAGGTAGCAATATTTGGTGCGGCCTCAGAGCACTTTAGCCAGAAGAATATCAATTGTTCAATTGAAGAAAGCCTGGCCCGGTTTGCGCCAATCTGCGAAGCGGCGCAGACCGCGGGGATTAAAGTACGTGGGTATGTGTCGTGTGTGCTAGGCTGTCCGTATGAAGGTGACGTTGCCGCAGAGTCGGTCGCCCGGGTGGCTAAAAGCATGGCAGAGATGGGCTGCTATGAAATATCGCTGGGCGATACTATCGGTACCGGCACGGCGCTTAAAACAGCCGCGATGTTACAGGCGGTAATAGCCGTAGTGCCGGCGAAGCAGCTGGCGGTACATTTTCACGATACCTATGGCCAGGCATTAACGAATATTTATGTGGCCCTTAGCCAGGGTATCAGCGTAATTGACAGCGCTATAGCTGGGTTGGGCGGTTGTCCTTATGCCAAAGGTGCCAGTGGAAATGTAGCCACTGAAGACGTGCTGTATATGCTCAATGGTATGGGCATACACACGGGTATATCGATGGATAAACTTTTAGATGCCACACGGTTTATCAGCAAGGCACTTGAGCGCAAACCTTTGTCTAAAGCGGCCAACGCCTTAATGGGGTAAACCTGTATGGGTTTTCCTACCGCGGTTAGTCCAATATGTTGTTACCCGGCGCGGTGATAAAGTCGGTGGGAAGTGCCATTGGTCACGTTAGATACTAACGTCTTGGCCGCTTATGCACTGGCGCCCCCCTCCGTGTCGCCGCAGGTTTCAGCTTGGCCCACTTCGCCGCGCCCTCACTGTTACACTACAATGCCCGTCGGGGGCATATCGCTGCGGGTAAGACATTACGTAATTGACGAATAAAAAGAAAGCTGGTTCCCTGTGTGTATTGCCAACTCGCTTTGCGGTGTGTAGTGCGCTTACGTGCGGCAACAACGGCAAATAAGCTACTAAAGGTGGCGACGATAGTAAGACCCTGTAATAGGATGGATTTTCCAGCTAAACGGGACCGAAGAGAATAACCTGGCGAGTTTGTATTCGCGCCCCACGTAAGCCGAATTGCGCGTGGCGAAGAACACCCTATGCAGGCCCGGTAACGCCCCAAGGTATCCCCTATAAAAAAGACACAATATGTTGGCTGATACACGGCCCCTATAGTATTTTGCTAACCCCGCCGGCTTGAAGATATTTTTACCTATTTATTGAGCCCTGGCTGTATTGAGTCTCTGGCTCAGGACTTATGCTGCCCAACAAGCAAACTTCACACGGGTAACATCGTTTAGATGGTATGCCCTTTATAGTCACTGTAGAGGTAAGTTATTCGCGGTAGGCAGTGAAAAATTTAAGTCACATAGAATCAGCTATTTCTAATCCACCAAGGGTTGCGGCAGCTAATGCTAGCGATGGTTTGCATCGGTCTTTTGGGTTCGCTGTATTGACCATCTTCTAGTTAAGGTTATCCCCTCTAGAAGGTATACCCCAATCTGTTTTGTGCTTGATAATGGGCGGGCGCCTTTATACTTTAGGATAAGCTTTCGCCCTTTTTCGCTGGGAGTCGGCCGATGCCAGAATCCTTCGCTCGACAAGCGGTTTCAGCTGTTATATTTTATTCCTTGCTGAGGATTAAAAACAATAATAAAACAGGCAGTTACATCTTGATACAGCTTATTACTCGCACCTTGAAGCAATACCTGTTATTTGACCAACACCATTTGAAAACCACCGATAATACGGTCTGGAAATTAAGTGTTATTCGCTTGGTGCTAGCCAGTGGCATAATACTTACGTTGGGCATCGTAGTGCATTCTTCTTATGCCGCGTATACCCAAAAACTGTATCATGTGTTAATACTCACTTTCGGCTTTTCAGCATTACTGTGGGGTTCACTTACCTTAAGTAAGGAACAGATATCGCTGGCTACCGGTTTGTTAACCGGCACTATTATTCTGGCTGCGTTTTGCATTTTATTTTTCACCATTGATCTGGTTTACGCCCGTTACGGGTTACTGCTGTTTTTTACCCTGCCAATTTTTCTGCGGCTGTTTTATGGTACTAAAGCGGCCATTCTAGGCATGTTACTGAATATACTGCCATTCATATTACTACTTAGAAACCAGCCGGTAGCGCCATTATTTGATATTGATATAACCTTACCCCACACACACACCTATTTAAGCTCTCTTATATTTTTGTTCCTGAATTTCTGTTTGCCGGTCGCCGTTATGCGCGTGCTAGCCTCTTTGGAAAAACAGTCGCTGATGAACCGTCAGCATAGCCGTAATATGAGCAAGCTGGTAAAGCGTTATCGGGAAATTTTTAATAATGGCGGCACCCCCTCGTTCTTTTGTGATCAGCATGGAAAAATTTTGCAGGCCAATAAGAGCGGCCGCAAACTACTGCATGGCACCCCGGTATCCTGTGAGTATCTGCAGCAGCTGTTCACCTTGGATAAACCCATGGCCCCAGACAAAAGTGAAGTGACCGCGCTACGCCATTTACCTGACTCCCGGTTTCGGCTTCAACCGGCCAGCTTAATACACCATACAAAACAACTTGTTCATTGCTTTGATATTTCCGAAACCGCCACCGCAGACAAAAAATTAGGCCAGATGCGTCGCCACCATTTTACCCGTCACTATGCAGATGCGCTCACCGCGCTAAAAAACCACCATTACTGGGCCCAGCAATATCCCCATTCCGCCCCGCCAGGATGTACCGTAGCACTATTGAAAGTCGCCAACTTACAGGATATTAACCTGCAGTATGGATTTAGCGCCGGTGATAAATTTTTGCTGGCGGTGGCGCGCCAACTTCAGGCCAGCCTACCTTCTAAGGTAGGTATTTTCCGTTTTCCTGGCGCCAAGTTTTTACTCACCGTGGATAACCAGACATGCCCCGTGGAAAACATGAGCAAATGGTTAACGGGTTACTTGCCCACCACCATTGATACAGGTAACCCGAATCTGCCCCAGCGGACTGTGCACTGGCGCTCGGGTTACTGCAATGCCGCGCTGTTTGATGTACCCGGCCGGCTTATTGAAGCCTGCGCGATGGGCTTAAGCCAAACCAGTGCGGGGCAACCCAGCAGACAGTATGATCGAAATATCGTTAAATTACTTCGACAGGATAGCCGCAACAAGGACCGGGTAAAACAGTTGTTGGATACAGGCAGCCTGCAGTTATGGTTACAGCCGCAGGTTACTACCGAGCATACGATTATCGGCTTTGAAGTTCTGGCACGACTGTACGATGCTGAAGCTGCTGTCATACTGCAGCCTTACCAGTTTTTACCCCAGGTAGAAAAAAACCAGTGGCATTTGCTGCTCACACAACAGGTGCTGACGGCCACTATCGAGATGATAGAGCATTGGCCAGCGGCTATGCCTGTAGTGCCGCTGGCCGTCAACCTCTCCGGGCCAGAACTGCTTAATGACATATTTTATGAAAAGCTGCTGCGCCACTATTCAGAAAAGCCTCAGTTGCGTTCCCGGCTGAAGCTTGAGCTGACCGAGACCTCGGTATTGGCCAGTCACGAGGAAACCAAAAAGCGGCTTACTTCATTAGCCAATGTGGGCGTAACGATCATTATCGACGACTTTGGAACAGGCCATGCCTCGCTCTCCCAGCTTATTGATTTATCCGCCTCAGTCCTCAAAGTGGATCGTGAGTTTGTAGAGCGCATTGAAAGCTCAGAGCGCCATCGTAAAATCGTTAAGATGACACTTGAATTAGCCCACGCGCTCGGTATGGACGCCATCGCGGAGGGGGTAGAAACGGAGGCCCAGCTGGCCAGACTTACCCAAATGGGGTTCACCCTGTTTCAGGGTTATTTGTTTGGTAAACCTGCCCCCCTTGCTAGCTGGTCACACTTAGTGGCAGAGGAAAGCGGCGCTTAAGCAAAGCGTTTGGTTGCTTACTGGGCGGGTTAAACAGCGTAAAACGTCAGGTAGGCATACTGTATTGCCTACACCATTAGCGCACAATAGGTAGCAAGGGATGCTTTTGCGCAATACCCAGCACCACCCATAATAACGATTAATTACCAGGGGATACACTGTGAAACATAATATATGGATAGTCTCTTTACTTGCTGCGGGCATTGCCACCGGCTGTAATACCACCGCGTCCTCGCCTACGCCGGATAACGGCGCGCCCCAGGCCAGCGAGCAACCGACGAATGAAGCAGCCACCCTGCAACTCGCTGAGATTGTAGATGCTGGCACCACTACCTTTTTGCGCCAGCAACCTACCCTGGCCACCATGTTGGCCCTATCTGAGCTTGAAGGGGGCGCCGACTACAACAGCCGGTTCCCTGATTATTCCACCGCTGGCATGCAAAAGATGCAAAACAGTATGGCCAGCGCGGCGCAGGCGTTACGTCAAATAGACCGCCAGGGTTTAAGCCCTGCGGATCAAACCCACCAGCAAATTCTGACCAATATCTTTAACTACTACGCGGGCGACAAAGCATTTAAAGCCGGTTATATCGATACCTGGGGCGGGCACCTGCCGTATATTATTAATCAGATATCCGGGCCGCTTATTGACATCCCCAAGCTGATGCAGGTGCAACAGGCAGTGACCAGCGAAACCCAGGCCCGGGCCTACCTTACACGGCTACAAAATATCCAGGGCCTGGTAGATGCGGTCATCAGTAAATATAAGCAAGACGCTGCGGGCGGCGTCCTCCTGCCCGCCAACCTGCACCCGAAAACCCTGGCGTTTTTTGACCGCTTTTTAGACAGCCCGGCCGCAGAACATGCCCTGGTGACATCCTTTGCCAAGAAATTAGAGAACGTGGAGTCGATAAGCGAGCAACAACGTACTCAATGGATAGATCAGGCCATTGAGTTAGTCAGTGACGTGGTTTATCCGGCATATCAGCGTGCCCGGCAAGCGGTTGCCGAGACCCAGCAGCGCGCCAGCCAGAATGACGGAATCTGGTCACAACCCGACGGTGATGCCTTTTATGCTCACGCTATCCAGTATTTAGGCGACTCGACGTTTACGGCAGAACAGATACATCAGATTGGACTGGATGAAGTTACCCGCATATCACAACAAATGGACCAGATTTTAAACGCTAACGGTTATACCACCGGCAGCGTAGGTGAACGTATGATGCAGTTGGCTTCATTGCCCGGGCAGATATATCCGGCTACCGACGCCGGCCGACAGGATCTACTGGATTATCTGAGCGAAGAAATCGACACTATTATGGCAAAAGCGCCAGCGTTTTACGGCACGTTGCCCGAGCAAGCTGTTGAGGTTCGTCGTATACCGCCTGTCTCTGAAGCGGGGGAAGCCGGTGGTTTCTATACCCCGCCATCGCTTGATGGTAGCCGGCCCGGTATTTATTGGATAAACCTTCGCGATATGCAGGCAGTACCCAAATTTGGTCTTAAAACACTGACGTATCACGAAGCTGTGCCGGGACATCATTTTCAAATTGCCCTGAATATGGCGCAGCAAGATATTGGCCTGCTGCGTCAAAACGCACCATATAATGCCTATGTTGAAGGCTGGGCACTGTATAGTGAATACGTGGCAGCTACGTATATGGACATGTACACCGATGATCCGCTAGGCGATTTGGGCCGTTTGCAAGCCGAACTGTACCGCGCCGTCCGCCTGGTAGTGGATACGGGTTTACACGCCAAGCACTGGACTCGGCAACAGGCTATAGACTATTTTCATACTACAACCGGCACATCGTTGTCGGATGTGGTGCCTGAGGTAGAGCGCTACATGGCGTGGCCGGGGCAGGCGTTGGGGTATAAACTGGGTATGCTGCAGTTTGTTGCCTTAGAACAACAGGCCCGCGATACCCTGAAGAGCAAATTCGACATACGCGCTTTTCACGATGTTGTTCTACTTCCCGGCGCCCGGCCGATGGCGTTGGTTAAACAAGATGTAGAGAATTGGATAGCCACTCAGTAATGCTTTGTACTGTAGCGCACGGTGTTAGAACCTATTCACCCGTGCGCTACCCTTAACGCCTAACCGCCCCCGCCTTTCGGCATTCTTTGGTATACTGGGCTACAGTTTTAAAGCCAGGTACGTTTACCATTCGCCCTTCTATCGTGTACTTACTGGCAGTCAAAAAACCGCCATACCTGAGCGCAAATTTGCTAGTATCGCGCTTTAGGACCTCACTACCAACTTAGTTTATGACCAGGTTCACCATTCGCCAGGACGACTTAACCGATGGTGCGATTGTTGCGCTATTACAAGCACATCGCCGCCAGATGCAACGGTATTCACCCGAACAAAGTATCCATGCCTTAGATGAGGCTGCCCTTTTCTCACCGTCACTGACATTTTGGTCGGCTCGCGCTGATACTCTGTTAGCAGGTTGTGTGGCACTCAAAGCCTTGTCCGCCGATAGCGGTGAAATAAAGTCCATGAAGACGGCTGAGCCTTACTTGCGTCAAGGTGTGGCGCAACAGTTGTTACATACGGCGATAGTCGAAGCAGGACGCCGTCACTATCGCTGTGTGTATCTGGAAACCGGTACACACGCTGCGTTTTTACCGGCCATCAGACTATATACGCGCGGTAAATTTATACCTTGCCCCCCCTTTGCCGATTACGTTGAAGATCAATTTAGTGCCTTTTACCAGCTGACGCTGGATGACCAATAAGCAAGCCCTACCACACGGCATAAAGCGCACATTTTTGTATTGCATAGCTGTACAATAAACCCACGGTTTTTGAAGGGGGATTAATATGAATGTTGCTGAGTTTTCAAAACGGGTCGGCCTGAATCCGCATACGGTGCGCTATTACGATAAACTAGGTCTGTTGGATAAAGTCCAACGTTTAGCTAACGGCCACCGTTATTTTACGCCCAAGGATGTTGCCTGGGTGGCGTTTATTCAACGATTGAAAGCGACGGGTATGCCGCTGGAAGATATTCTTACTTACGCCACATTACGTAAAGCTGGCGCACCGACCTTAGCTGCCAGGCACCAACTGTTATGCGACCACGCCACACAGGTAGAGCGTAAGCTTGTTGAACAGCAAGGTCACTTACACCAGCTAAAAGAAAAAATTGGACTGTACCAATCTGCACTATGCGGTGAAGTAAACCTTGACTGAGAGCTTACTCAAAGGCGTAAGGTGGATTTTCGCTACCCGCGAATGTTGCTTCCCATGCATAAACCCGTAGGCAAATGAAGGCGGTAACGCATTGCGCCTTCTTTAGCTTTAATTGCAACCGGCTATTTATGGCGGTTTGTATAGCGGCGGTTTATTCAACGCAAGCCAAGTAAGATTAACCGAGGCCGAAATAATGAAAAATGCAGAAAATGACCGCTATACCAGAGGATGGAAAAAACTTCAGGAGATAGACGGCGAAGCCGGGGAAAGTGTTATCGCCGCGTTAAACGATATTGCACCTGACCTGGCTCGATACACAATTGAATACCCCTTCGGAGATATTTATAGCCGGCCGGGCTTAGATCTTAGGTCACGAGAGATAGCCACCGTGGCAGCACTATCTGCGATGGGCAATGCTGCGCCCCAGTTAAAAGTACACATAAATGCTGCGCTAAATGTGGGATGTACGGCCCAGGAAATCATCGAAATCATTATCCAAATAAGCGTCTATGCTGGCTTTCCGGCAGCATTGAATGCCGCAGGTGTGGCAAAAAGCGTATTTAGTGAACGGGGCATCAGCAGTGTATAAAACGCATTATGCAAAACCAAAACAGGTTGTTGCCCTGGATACGTCTGTTTGTCAGTAAGCGCGCACCGTCTACCGGTATAAAAATCCTCATGACCGTTTGTTGTTCTGCGTGATGACGCATTAAGCCGTAACTTAGGCGCCGCAAGCGATATGGCGTGGCTAAGCTGACTCTCCGGTAGACAGATTGCAGGGCTGGCTGGCCACAAGGCCGCGCTAACCCCACCAGGGCCGGCCTATATACAACGCTATAGGCATAATATCTGAGCCTCAGAATTGAAAATGAGGATAAAGATAAAGTTATTTCAGGTTTGTTGATGCTGGTATTGAGGGCTTAGGTTGACCCCGCCCCTGGCGCTAAATCGGCGCATGGCGCTAAATAGGCGCATGGAGCTAAATAGGCGCATGGAGCTAAATAGGCGCATGGAGCTAAATAGGCGCATGGCGCTAAATAGGCGCATGGCGCTTGTCGCTGAGCGTGAACTTACTGGCGGTGGATGAGCCAGGCCGGCGCACCAGTAGCTGCTCAAGTCCGGTTTCTTTACACCCGATACTGTTAGCACCTCACATGTCTATATCGATAGTCAAGGGCCGGTAAATAACACGCCAGCATAACCCTCACCTCGGACGGTACGCCCTTATGTTGGGAATGATATCCCTATCTTTAAGCAGGTGTGGCTGCACACATCGGTGCCTGAGCTTCGAAGTTTATAGTGATGCACAGCCGCTACTGGTCCTCATTAACCGTTAACAAGATGTTGTCGGGCCAATATCTGTCAGAGCTATATATTCCGGGCGGCCAGTTGCCGAGCTCATAAATGGTTAAAAATCATGCAGACGTTAGATATAATCACGTGAGGAGGCGGCAAAAATACCCGCCAATAAGCGACGTAGCGCCAGCGCAGGATGCGGATAACACGTTTTATGCAGCGCATGCCTACAGGGTAGAGCGCGGCAAACCAAAGCACCCTTCGTGTGATGCTCGGCGGGTACACTTACTTATGCACGCCGTGGCTGGCACGCCGGGTCCATGTGTGAAGTAAACAAGGAGCTGTCAATGGAGTTAAATCAGGTAACTATACCGGTACGTAATATGCCTGAGGCCACGGCGTTTTATCTTAAGCTTGGTTTTACCCTGATTGTAGATACGCCCGACTACGCGCGTTTTGCCTGCCCACAGGGCGACTCCACATTGTCGCTTTATCTGGAAACCGAAAATTTTGCTAATGGCGCAACTTTGTATTTTGAGTCGGAACGCTTAGATGAACGGGTGGCAGACCTCATCGCCAGGGACGTAGATTTTGTCCGGCTTCCTACCGCACACCCCTATTTATGGCGAGAGGCAATACTAAAAGACCCTTCTGGTAACCGAATAAAACTATACCGTGCAGGCCAGCACAGGCTAGCCCCGCCATGGAAGGTGAATATTCATCGCGATAACTCACCCTGAAATGATGATATAAGGTGCAGTGGGGAGGTTTTGACGAAATAGTTATATTATTGCTGGTTAATTAAACCTGTCGTTGGCTACACTGGCCGGGCGGGCAATCACCTGGATTTAGTAAAAACATTATGCATACCACGACGTCAGCCACGATGGAACACGCGCAGGTACACCTGCTTCCTTTTGGTGCGCCTTTCGCGAACGCCAGTACAGAGACCAGCCCATCGCCGTTTAGCGCTATATTGGCAATTTTGCAGCAGTTGCGCCCCCATCTGGACGAACTCTCGTTGCGACATCAGCTTGCGCGGCAACAACAACAGGGCTATCAACTGGCGTATATTGAACATCAACACGCCATTCACGCGGTGGCCGGGTTTGTCATACGCGAAAACCTTGCATGGGGTCGCCATATTTATATTGATGATTTGGTAACCGACGCCGGGTATCGGGGCCACGGTGCCGGGACTGCCTTATTGCAATGGGTATGTGAATATGGCCGCGACCAGAAATGTATACAAGTACATCTTGATTCAGGCGTACAGCGCTTTGCTGCGCACCGCTTTTATTTAAAGGAACAATTTGCTATTACCAGCCACCACTTTGCCTTTAGCCTGACCCATCGCTGACTGCAGTACATCTTCAGGCTTTTTCCCGGGGCAGGCAAAAGGTCAACAACATAGCCAGGACCAGCACGGCAGCCATGATATACACCACCGAAAATCCTATAAACGGTTTAATAAGCGCATAAAAGGCGCCAAAGCCGAGTAGTATCAAACCTATCGCCGTGTTACTAAACGCAACAAGTTCGGTTCGCCCCTGCCCTTTTTTAACATCCAAGCTGTAGGTTTTTCGCCCTGTACGCACCCCGGTATGGGCCACCGACAAAATAAAAAACAACACGCCTGATAACCATACCGAAGGTGCAGTCAGGCTCAGTAGTCCGGCGCAGGCCAGCAGCGCGATAGCGCCAGCAATTTGTAAGGTAAGTCGGGCACTACGATCTGATAAGCGCCCCCACACGATGGACGATAACATAGTGGCGCCAGCCTGAGCGGCCAGATAAAACGGTAGCAATTGCTGGGGGCCAGCTTCGTTTTCCAGCATAAAATAAGGCGCAACCAAAGCTGAATGTACAAACAAGCCGCGTACCAGTACGAACCGGTAAACCACCGCGTCGAACTGCCAAAAGGCCACCTTATTGGAAGGGGTGTCCGTGCTGGTTTTCTGCTGCATACGAACATAGGTTTTTACCGGCAGTAAAAACAGCAATGCACAGCAAAACCCGGCTGCTGCTAAGGTAACTAATGCCGTGATAAGGGTCATGCCCAGGGTCGACTGGAACATCACTAGCGGTACTGCTATCAGCAGCGTTAAAATGCCTGACAAAGTAGAAGCCCTGCCCAGCAATTTGCCCCGTTCGCCCTTTGCGGCAATGTCTGCTTCTATGTCTTTTACGGTGAGCGAACAGGCAGAACGGCCCAGGCTCAACAATACCAGAGCGCCCAGAATCACCCAGCCGGCGTGAGCGCCTTCCATTAGCAGTGCAGCGCACAACATGCCCGCACATGCGATAATCTGTACTGCCATACCCGCCCGCCATACGCCATGCCGGGCCGCTATTTTACGGAGTAACACACCGATGGCAGCTTGCGGGAGTAACGCGCCGGATTCGCGTATAGGTACCAGCCACCCTACCATCCAGGCAGGCGCCCCCAGGGTGATTAACAAGGCGGGCAACGTCGTTTTAGCCGATATCAAGAGGTCAGCAAGTTTGCTGGCGGATAAGCTGCCAATAAGTCGTTTTTTTTGCTTGTTCACCGATTGCTGCTCCGCGTTCATTTATCGTGTCAGACTAAAAGCGATTAATGCCTATAAAAGCGCTCCTATATCTATCAGCATATAAGGGGAAATCAATCGCACATTCTACGGTAAAAGTATGACGCGAGATCAGCATACTGCTTTGTTATTCGGTTTCAGGACAAAAAAAACCTGTCACAATCCGGGAATTGAGACAGGGTTAGTATCGATTATATTTACGTCAGAGTATTTAGCCGCGGTTTTCTACTACAGTTTTGAGGTTTTCAAGACCTGTTTCAAAGTCCGGCCCAATCATATCGTCCATCATCAGCACAAAATAACGGTTCACCGGATTGTTACCTACCTCGCCGCTATCACTCCAGGTAACCCGGGTACCTTCCTCGGTAGGTTCTAACGTAATGACACCGGTAGAGCCCATTTCATATTCGGGAAAGTACAGGCTGTATATCACTTTTTTATTATGCTTAAGTTCCGTGATTTCCATTTTACCATCGCCCTGACTCTCACTTTCCCACTTGGAAAACATGCCTATAGCACGGTCGGGGCCACCATATTTAATTTGCATGTTGGGATCACGCTGAAACCATACCCCCCAGCTTGGCCAGGCTTTTAAATTAACCACTTCGGGGTAAATGTCGTCAGGCTCCGCAGCAATAATAATACTACGTTCTACCTCGTATTCATCAGGCAGCACGAAGCTAACAATAATGACACCGAACAATAAGGCGGTTATCGCTATCGCGCTTTTTTTCAGAATTCCCATAGGCTTACCCTCTGACAATAACAAACTTCAACATTATAACACTTCATTAACATTTTGCGAGGACAGCAATTTTTTATGGTCGCCAGTGAACTGATTAATAACATAGTCGATGACAATCTGAGGGTTAACCTGACTAACCCAGCGTACCGGGTTACCGCTTGAACAGCGGTAAGTCTGACCGGCATTGGGGGTAGTCACACTGACCTGCAGGCAATCTTCGCTTACGCTGTAAGCCTCTTCGGTAAGGCCCAATAGACTGGTTGCCAGTATATCCCATAGAAAGTAGGTAAACTCATACGCTGGGATAGCCGTAACGGTATTGGCCCATAGCTGCCCCGCCAGATCTGACAACGCGGTATCGGTGTGCGCCAATGTTTGTAAAAAGGCTTTATTCACCGGCAAAGCGTTGGTGGCATCCAGCGGTACCATTAAAAGTGGAGCCCGGCTAGTAATAAGCGCCTGGGTGGCCTTAGGGTCCCAATAAGCATTCCATTCAGCGCTGCCGTTGTGGTCATGCATCGCAACGTTACCTTTAACGGTTATTGCCCCGCCCATCCAGATAACCGTCTGCAATTTTTCTGCTAACGCCGGATAGTGTTGAAGTACCCACGCCAAATTGGTCGCCGGGCCGGTAAGAACCATCGTCACCTTATCCGGGGTGTCTTGTAAATACTGTTTCAGCCATAGATGAGCCGGTAAGGCACTAACCGCCTCCCGCGACTCGTTGATTCTGAGCATTGCCGGCATGGTATGACAGATTCGGGGCTGGGCCCGCCACTCTGGCGGAAACGGGTTGGGGCCGACCAACTCCCCTACCGCCACGGGTACCTCAGTGCGCTCGGCCAGGGTCAGTAATTTCAGTGATGACACCAGGGCATCATCGGCATAACAATCGGCTGGCGTAATACATACCCCTTTTAAATCCACCTGCTCCATCGTCAGCGTAAGAAGCAGAGAAAGGATGTCATCAATGCCACCATCATGGTCAAAAATAACGGGAATAGTTGCTTGTTTAGATTTCATAAATAACCTTTAGTGGCTAAAGTTTTCTTCTTGTGTAAGATGGAGATAACTGCCTGCAGCACCAAGACGTTAACGTCTTACTGGCATCCAACCGAGCGCAGCATCGAAACCGATGCACATTTTAAACGGAGAACCCAAACATGGCAGATAATAGCTCGCGTTATATCAGTAATCTGACCCGGGATACTTATGCCCTAATCCTCGCCGGAGGTAAAGGGTCACGCCTGCATGAGCTAACCAATTGGCGGGCGAAACCCGCACTTTATTTTGGCGGAAAATTTCGCATCATCGATTTTCCCTTGTCAAACTGCATAAACTCAGGGATTCGCCGGGTCGGTGTGGTTACCCAATACAAATCCCATTCTCTGATCCGCCACCTGGTGCGCGGCTGGGGCCACTTTAAGAAAGAATTGGGCGAATCGGTGGAAATTCTACCGGCCTCACAGCGATTTTCCGATAGCTGGTATGAAGGTACCGCAGATGCCGTATTTCAAAACATCGATATTATCCGTGACGAGCTACCCAAATATGTGATGATTTTGTCAGGTGATCATATCTATCGAATGGATTATGGGCATATGCTGGCACACCATGTAGAGACCGGCGCTAAAATGACGGTATCGTGTATGTCGGTCCCCATAGAAGAGGCCGCCGGAGCCTTTGGTGTACTTGCTGTAGAAGAGAACTACCGTATTGTGGGCTTTGAAGAGAAGCCGGCAAACCCTACCCCGCTACCTAATGATCCGACCCGGTGCCTGGCGTCCATGGGTAACTACGTGTTTGACACTGAATTTTTGTTTGAACAGTTGAAGCGTGATTCCGAAACATCAGGGTCCCAGCGCGATTTTGGTAAAGACATTATTCCTTCGATTATTGCCGACCAGAAAGTGTTCGCGTTTCCCTATGATGGTGGTACAGACGGCACTGCTTATTGGCGGGATGTAGGAACCATTGATTCCTTCTGGGAAGCGAATATGGAAATGGTTGCACCGGTACCACAATTGAACCTGTACGATCAGAAATGGCCAATATGGACCTATCAGGAACAGCTGCCCCCGGCAAAATTCGTGTGGGAAGATCACGATCGTCGCGGTGAGGCGATAAATTCGGTGGTCTCTGGTGGGTGTATTATTTCCGGTTCAACTATTCGCCAGAGCCTGGTTTTTTCGAATGTACGGGTTCATTCATATGGCTTAATCGAAGAAGCGGTCATTTTGCCGGATGTGGAAATTATGCGCCATTGTAAATTGCGTAAAGTGATTATCGATCGCGGCTGCGAAATACCCGAGGGAATGGTAATTGGTTACGACCATGATGAAGATCGCGCTCGTGGCTTCCGGGTATCAGAAAAGGGCGTGGTTCTGGTTACCCGGGAAATGCTTGGCCAGCCCGTGGGTGGCTTAATGGCCACCGGCTAACAAGTAGCGGCCCACCGGTTAATCGTCTTGGTTAGCCGGTCAGCCACATCCTGCGGAAACTCCAGGGGTAACATGTGGCCGCCCGGTAACGATGTCTGCTCAATGCGGTTTTGCTGCACAAACCGCTGCCAGTGTTTTGGTTTACATACTACCGACTCTGCGCCGGTAATAAGTAAGCCAGGACACTGTAACCGGCCTTTATAACGGTCCAGATTATGCGGCACATTGCGAAAAATATCTGCTTCCACGTCCGGTCTGAACGTTAGGCTTATCCTACCTTCTTCATGTTGCGTAGCGGCTGCAACATAATCGGCCACACAGGCTGGTTGCATATTTTTAAATAACGCTTTTTGCTGAAAATAGCTCACCAGATCGCTGTCGGCCTGCCACTGGCTATTGCGATTTTGAGCTAGCTTCGCCGGAGTAATTTTATCTATATAAGAAGTAAGTTTGGCTCCCCGTAGGAGCCAACTACCGGGGCCCAACACCAACGGCGGATCAATAACTATAAGGCCGGCGAAGTAGTCAGGTTGTTCACAGGCCGCCATAAACGAAATAATAGCCCCAAACGAGTGACCTACCGCATAAACTTTTGTGCCCTGACGGTTTACCTTTACATATTCAAGCAGTTCCGCCACCTGGTTTTCCCAGTTGCGCCCCACCGGTAAGGCCGGGTCGTGACCAAACATAGGTTTGGCCAAAATTTGCCAATGCTTCGGCAATCGCTTAAAGACTTCATTATAACTCGCTGCCGGAAAACCATTGGCATGCGCAAAGTGCAAAGTAACAGGCGATTCAGACACGTTTTTCCTTGATGGTAAATTTCGCAATTGGCGTTTTGTTTCGGTTGGGTTAGGATAGCACAAACAACTCATCTGACCAGAAGCACATGCATATTGATGAACTACTTAATCTGCCTGCCGCAGAACTAAAAGATAATAACAAAGGGTATTTTAACAACCTGCATATTCCATCCAGCTGGGCGCAGGGCAGAACTGCCTTTGGTGGCCTGAGCGCAGGCATGGTTTACACTGCGATTAGTAAATTCGTAGACGGTAGCCGGGTATTACGGGCATTTAACACCAACTTCATTGGCCCTATTGCCTTGGAAAAACCTTTTACAATAGAGGTGATCCCCTTACGCGAAGGTAAAAATGTCAGTCATTTTCTAGGCCAGGTGGTACAGGATGGCAAGATTTGTGTTTCCTGTCAGGCCTGCTTTGGGGTGGGTAGATCGTCAAAAATACAGGTCGAAAACCATCAGGTCCATGCTATGGCCCCGCCGAAAAAGGCCCAGTTTATTCCCCAAATTCCTAAAGTTACCCCTAAATTTTTACGTCATTTTGATTTAGCCATTGCTGATGGCGGGATTCCTTTCACCGGGCGTAAAAGCAATCATTATCATGGTTTCATGCGTTTTACCCAGCCTCCCTCCACGCTAACTGACGCGCATCTGATTACCATGATTGACGCTTGGCCGCCTACCTTGTTACAGATGATGAAATGGCCGGCGCCGGCCAGTACGGTTACCTGGAATTTGGAATTTATCCATCCTCATCGTGAAGTAACCGGCGCCGACTGGTTTGCGTACCAGGCACATACGCGCCAGGCAGCGGATGGGTACGGGCATACCGAGGCAACTATCTGGGACAAAGACAACGAAGTGGTTGCAATCAGCCGCCAAACGGTAGCGGTTTTCGATTAAAACAAAACAAAAGAGTTAGGATTAAACAACGCAATGACACTGATGCACTGTAAATTTGTGATATCCAGCGCATCTTCCAGCTCGTCCCGGGCAAGGTCGAGAGTTTCGTGAAGATGTGGCTCCAGGTTACATAGTTCGGGGTAAATATCCGGGTGTACATTGTCCAGGGCCAGCGTATAGCTTAGCTGCATTATGCTGGCATCCAAGTCACTGCTTAACGGCTGATGCAAGGCGCGGATGGGCTGATGAATCGTGGCTGGTATGCCCCATTGTTTGATCAACTCCGCAGATAATTCAGCATAGGTGAAACCCAGCACCGCACGCTGTAAATCGTTTGGCCCTACCCGGCTATTGAAAGCCAGACACCGGGTTGCTTCTTTGGGGTGGGTGCTTACCACCACCAGCTCACCAATATTATGCAGTAGCCCGGCGACAAATAGCCGTTCTGGCTCCCGCTGGCGTTTATATTCCGCAAAATACTTTGCCAATAGCCCACAGCTGACACTTTGTTCCCAGAACTTATCTAAATCTATTATATTGGCTTCCATGCTGCCAAAAGCATGGGTGACCCCATATGCTAACGCCAGGTCATAAGCCGAACGCGTGCCAATAACCTGCAGCGCTTTGGTTATGGTTTCAATAGCATTGGGGAACCGATACAACGCACTATTAGCCACCTTTAAAATCTGACTGGTAAGGCCGGGGTCAAAGGAAATAATTTCTGCCACATCATCCATGCTGGCCGCGTGATCGTCCATGCATTCTTTTAAACGGGTTACCGCTTCTGGTAGCACAAATACTTCACTGGCGCTAACCGCTAATTCCTGCACATTCATTGTGTGTGGCTCCTTCAGATAGCCTGTGGTAACGGCTTTCTCATTGTCGCTATGGTTTGTCTTTCAGGTAATCTGATTTATAGATCAGATTATGTTGCTTCGCCAATATACTATCGGCTTAGCAACTTAAGTATAGGGGGATACCACCAGGTTACGAATTGATACATTTTGCGCTTCTCCATAAACACTCGGTGATAGCCCAAAACGTAATTTGGTGCAGAATTTGTTATTATTGGGGCAACGTAACATGTTTTGTATGAGTGCTGTTTTGTCCCACCCGAATATTGTGGTAATTGGTTATGTCTGGCCGGAGCCCGCCTCGTCCGCGGCCGGCGAAAATATGTTCAACCTGCTGATGGCGTTTGTTGAGCATGGCTGGCAGGTCACGTTTATGACCGCCGCCAGCGATAGCAGCCATAAGGCTGACCTGGCCGCTGCTGGTATTCGGTCGGTGCCGATCGCGTTAAACTGTAGTTCGTTTGACACACAACTGAGTGCCCTGGCACCGGA
Source organism: Salinimonas sediminis (assembly GCF_003429285.1). Lineage (NCBI taxonomy): Bacteria > Pseudomonadati > Pseudomonadota > Gammaproteobacteria > Alteromonadales > Alteromonadaceae > Salinimonas > Salinimonas sediminis. Next base: position 1,668,271 of record NZ_CP031769.1, on the reverse strand, counting down.
TGCGGTGGTCTTCGACCGGTTTATGATTGAGGAGCAATTTTCATGGCGGGTTAAACAAGCCTGTCCCCAGGCCGTGCGAATTTTAAATACAGAAGACTTACACAGTCTGCGGCATACCCGCCAACAAGCGGTAAAAAAACAGCAAGAGCCACATGTCGAATTTAGCGAGCCGATGGTACAGCGTGAGATTGCCGCCATTTTACGTTGCGACTTGTCGCTGATTATCTCTGCGGCTGAATACCGGCTACTAACAGAGACCTTTGCGGTGCCCCCCGCCCAGTTGTTATCACTGCCGTTGCTTATCAGTGCGGCGCCCACGCATATTCCGCCATTTTCCGCCCGCCAGGGATTTATGTTTATTGGCAATTTTCGCCATGCACCTAACTGGGACGCAGTATTGCAGTTAAAAGAGCAGTGGTGGCCTGCCATCAGGCAACGTTTCGGACAAGCCCAACTGGCGGTGTATGGTGCCTATCCGGCCAAAAAAGTCACCAACCTGCACAATCCGGCGCAAGGCTTTCATGTGCATGGCTGGGTGAAAGACGCTCGCGCCGCGATTAGCGCCCACCGTGTTATGCTGGCCCCTCTGCGTTTTGGCGCCGGTATTAAAGGCAAGCTGATTGGGGCGATGCAATGTGGCACCCCCAGTATCACTACTACCGTAGCCACCGAAGGAATCCGCTACCCGGCAGGTTGGCCTGGCGCTGTGGTGGATACGGTGGATGACATGGCCAGACAGGCGGTTGAATTACATAATCAGCAAACCAGTTGGAACAACGCGGCCGCCCGCGCAGCACTAATTATTGATGAGCAATTTGCTACCAGGGCTAATCAGCAGCGGTTGGTTAACACTACCGAGAGTCTGATTACAAACCTTACGCAACATCGCCAGGGATTATTTTTGCAACAGCTGCTATGGCACGAAACATTGCGCAGTACGCAGTATATGTCGCAATGGATTGAAGCTAAAAATGCAACAAACTGACCTTACCCGCAATTATTTGCTATACCTATAGAAACACACGCTTTAAATGAAGACCGCATGAAACCATATGCCCCATTTGTTGCTATTGTGTGCGCGATAGCACTGCTCTATCCGCCCAATATTCACGGCCAAACCCGTCAGCAGGATGTTGTGATGCTGTGCCATGGTCTTGGTAATACCGTGGGCCAGGTGCAACAGGGCCGCCGCAGTGGCATAGAAGATAGCGCCAATCAGGCCATTAATATGCTTAATGAGCTTAGCTCTGTAGTTGAAGAAGACCTGATGAGCAGTGTTGATCCGTTTTTAGACAAAACACGGCGGTTACCTGAATATTGGACCGCTGCACTGTATACCCATGCGTGTATTTACAACTATACACAACAGCTTAGTCAGATAGCGCTAATCTCAAGTATGGTAATTGCACGCTGTGATATGAGCAGAGCAGATCCCGGGTGCCTGGAGCAGGTATTTTACGATTTACCTGAGCAACAGGCGATTTAACAGGCTGCCCCGCTCGCGGGCCTGGCTTATTTGAGCACCTAGCCGAATAGCTATGCCGGCGTAAAGCCGGGCATAGGGCCGGGCAAGCACAAGACGAGGCCGTTATATGATTTCGTCAAGCCGCGGTGCCGGCCAGGGCATGTAATGTTTTTACCACCTGGGCTACTCCGTCCGCCCTGGACTGGCTAATCTGACGGCTGATTCCCAGCTCGGCCAGGTAGTTGGCAAAATCGAATTGGGCGAGCTGCTGGCTTTCCAAACTATGCGCCTTTTCCAGCAGAACTGCTAAAACCCCGCGGATAATCTTCGCTGAACTATATGCCACAAAGTGCCCTGGCGTTTGCGGGCAGGCTGCCAGCCATACCTCGCTTTGACACCCCGAGACATGATTTTCAGGTATCTGCAGCGCGGTTGGCATTGGTTGTAAGTATTTTCCTGCCAACATCAGCTGACGGGTCATTTCGTCCCACCCCTGTGCCGCCTTTACGGCAGTTGCTAATGGCAAGTTTGCAGTATCCGCCACCTTACCGGGCTTCCTCAGTCAGGCTTTGCAGTAATTCATTGGCGCTTAAGACCATACCAGTCTGATCTTCACCTACCGGACATACCACCAGCGCAACGTCGTTAGTGGCCAGGCCCGGCAGCCAGGTATTAATAAAGTCCTCCAGGTCAATTGAGGTGGGGCTGGCGCCGGTCTCTTGCGCCCTTGACCATAAACCAATCAGGTCCTGATGCGGCCATATCGGTAGCAGCGCGCCAATATTATCTTCGCTGCTCTCATCTTCAGGCTCTAACATAATAAAGCCAGATTCCCCGGCCAGCGTCCATAGCGCATTGGCTTTTCCAACATATTGCAAAAACAGCTCAAGACGTTCTTCGGGCGTAAGTTTTGCCGCCTGTAATAATACGGCTTCAGACAGCGACGGGGTAACGGTTTCAGGAAACATAGTAACTTCTGTACATAGGATGAATTGCGTTGAATTATAAAGGCCTGAGGAGCATTTACCAGCATTGTGTTAAGGGGCGTAAAAATAGCCCTACAGCGATGTCTTATATAAGTTATCAAGAACCGTCTTTTTGATTTAACCTCATTGGTTTAGCGTGGTACGCTAGCCAGTATTACCGTACCAGATTACTGGCTAAATGGATTCTGAGTTTTATTTAACCTCGCGCAACCAGGAAAAGTCTCTGCCGCTAAATGACGAGCAGTTTCGGGAGTTGAAGCGTAGTCGCAAACGCCTCTCTCTTATTTATGCAATTGTGCATAAATTTCGGCTGGTTAAATGTAACTTTGCGCTTATCGAAAAGCAGATGGCGCAACTGGGAGTACTCTACGCCAGCCACCGTGATGTAGCACGTATTGAAGAATTGAAGCCGCAGCTCAATGCGGCCATCAATAATTATATTTTAAGTGCCCGTATTTTCACCAGTCAGTTGAAGCGGCATGTACAGGGTTGCTTGCCATTGGAGCGCGATCTTATCCGGGAATTGTCTGATGCCATGGACGAAGAATATCAGCGGTCTTTTGCTTATCGCTTTGTTGATGCGCTATACGACTATGTGACCTACTATGGCTTGAGCTGCCATGCTTTTCAGTCGCGCTCCACGTTAATTGAAGAAAATGGCGAGCAGGTGCGTCGATATGACTTTCATGCTTATGTTGAACGAGACTTTATTGGCGGCCCGGCTGACTTTCGCGCTTCGATTTTGGCGGAAACCCCGGAACGGGTAGACATCCGCGCGCTACTTACAGAGTTCAACACCAGCCTGAGTCGTTTACACGATATGGCTATCAACATGACCAAAGAGGTCTTTGACCAGTCTCACGATACTATCTCTGAGTTTGTGAATGTGTTTATCGGCCAGTTTGGGGCGCAATATGCCAATGTATTCGTGGTGCATAAAACCCGAGCCTTCGGAGATAAAGTTTATGATCGCTTCCCCATCTCCATGTATGTGAATAATCACAATTTATCTGACGATCTTATGTGCGGAGAACAATAGTGCGTATTGCTGCCCCTGATGATTTTGTCGCGGTACCCGATGACTACGAAAGTTGTGACGTAGTTAGTATCAACTATCGCTATTTTTCAATGTGGTTACGGGCCGATTTGGTAGCCAGTTTGGAAGGGGTGGTAACAGAGGTGCAATTTCCCTGGAGCAGCCACATCAGTTCAGACAATTTTATTTCCCGTTTAAATAAGCTGCCCGAGTACGCTCTACAAGCCATGGCGCTATTACAGTCAACTTTGCAAGCCAAAAACTGCCGGATAATCTGCTGCGAAGCTGATAAATTTCGCTGTTCTTTAGCTTTGGTAGCGCCCTTGCCCCAGGTAGTCTATCAAGGGCTGCAAAGTATGCCCTGCCCTGATATTTTTGAATTGCCGCAGATGGAAAATATCGATATGTCACCTACCGATTACATCAACGATCACCGCCAGCGTTATGAGCATTAAGGCTACCCTTAAGCGCTGGCTTGCTGATGGAAGGCACTGATTAGTTCGGTAATTGTTACTGGACGATGATAGTAAAAGCCCTGCATCAAATCGCAGCCAGCATGGCGGGCAAAGTCAGCTTGCTCGGTCGTTTCTATGCCCTCTAGCAGCACTGACTTACCCAGTTTGCTGCATAGTTGAATCAGGCTATCAACGACTACGCGCTTGGATTCCGGCCCATATTTGCCTGGCATTAATGATTTATCTAACTTAACGATATGCGTATAAGATTCGGTTAACTCGGCAACCGAGGCGAAGCCTGAGCCAAAGTCGTCCACTGCAATGGTAAACCCCTGAGCAGCCAGCTGACGTAATATTCTACGGGTTCCCACGTCGTGCATAGCTGACTCGGTTACCTCCAGCACAATATCTTCTGCGCTAATATCAAACTCATGTAAAAAGGCGACAAATTTACTGACCAGTGCATTGGAATTGAGCTGCAATATCGACACATTGAGGTGTACCTTAATATGCCCCAGCCCGGCGTCTTTGAGTAAGGTACGAGCAATGCAGACCTCGCGTAGCATTTTAAGGCCAAGCTCGTTAATCAGTCCGGTTTCTTCTGCAATAGGGATAAACGACGAAGGATGGATATCTCCCATATCCTGATTGCGCCAACGGCACAGCGCTTCTAATGCGACAATATCGCCCCCTGTATTTACAATGGGCTGATACGTTGCATACAGTTCGTGATTGGTCAGAGCATTCAGTAACCCCTGTTCCACAAACAGCCGGTATTCAATCGCATCGTTGTGCGACTCACTATAAAACACCACCTGGTTTTTACCCTGCTTCTTCGCTTCATACATAGCGATATCCGCGCGTTTAAGTAAGCCGCCGGTATCGTTATTCAGCGCACTTTCTGCGATGCCTATGCTGGCCCCGATATTGAGTTCCAGTTCCTGGACACTTATCGGCTCTTCAAATACGGCCAGTAAACGTTCGCTAAAAGCCTGCAGGTCATCGCTGTGTTGCACCAGTACGACAAACTCGTCGCCGCCATGTCTAATCAGCGTATCTTCTTCGCGTATTACATCACCTAAACGGGTAGCGCACTCGCATAACACCTCATCGCCAATATCGTGACCGTACGTGTCATTGATTGATTTAAACCCATCCAAATCGATAAACACCAGCGCATGGATAGCATCCTGGTAAATACGATCATTAAGCAACAGCTTCATATAGTTACGGTTACCCGTACCGGTCAGGGCGTCAGTAAATGCTAAGGCTTCGAGCTTTTTCTCCGCCTGATTTAGTTCGGTAATATCTGAAATAGTTACGATATAACCGCCACTTCCTACCCCGGGCGTCAGGGCGCTTATCGTCATCATGGCGGGGAACTCATCCCCATCGCCATTCAGCAGGCTTAGCTTTTCACGCAATACCCCCTGCTGCAACTGGGCAGAACTTGAATTTAGCAACACATCACTGATTCCCAGGTCAAACAGCGACTTGCCAATCAGGGAGCGGACCGGCAGCTTAAGCAGCTTCGCCAAGGGCGCGTTACACTGGGTGATGGTAAAGTCATCGGATAATGTCGCTACTCCTTCCGCCAGTTGCTTAAGCATCAGGTTGGACAAACGCAGTTTGTGGCGGGGGCGTTTTCTGGCAGTGACATCCACTACACTACCAATCTGATAAGTATCAGCGGTTTCGTGTATGTCATTAAACATGACATCAATCCAGGTGTCTTTGTCCGGGTCGACACAAATGGTTTGCCGAATATCCTGATTTGCGGTTAACTGCGCCTGTATATGCGGATGTTCTGCCTGGTCAAACAGCTGTACAAACTCCTCTTTCGGAATTTCCGTACTGCCACCGAAGCGCGACACAAAGCTGCTAGCGTCCTCGAATTCAAAGGTCTCGCCTTCATTACACAAATCATCTACACCCAGTTGCGCAGCCTGAACGGTGGTAAGAAAGCTCTTTTCGCTTGATTTTGCCTGGCTCTCCAACGCAAAACGGCGCAAGGCGGTTTCACAGGTCACTTTGATAGTTTTCGTATTAAACGGTTTAACTACATAGCCATAAGGCGAGGTTTTTAAGGCCATCGCTAAAGTTTCATCATCACTGTATGAAGTAGTGTAAACAATAGGAATATCAAAGCGGGCATTAATAGCTCTGGCCGCATCTATACCACTGGCGCCATCGGCCAGATGAATATCCATTAATATCAGGTGCGGTTTAGTTTTAGCTGCCATATCAACCGCATCTTTATCCGAACGTGCCAGCCCCACAACCTGTACATTCAGGCCAGCTAATTCCCGCGCCAGGTAGGTTGCAGCGATGGTGGTATCTTCCACTATCAAAATACGCTTATTGGTCAGTAAACTCATGAATCACTTCTTCTGTTGTAACGCATCGGCTGACATCCACTGACTGTGTAATGTTTGCAGCAAAAGTTTATCGGAAACCGGCTTGGTCAGTAGCGGCACATCTTTGAGCGAGTCGGGAACCGACAGTTCTTCGCCATAGCCGCTGACAATAATGCATAAAATACTATCATCAATCGCCTTTTCTATCAGTGAAAAGGTGGTGTCTGAGCCCAAATGTACGTCAGATATAATGATCTGCGGGGTACGTGACGCCAGTGATGCATTGGCTCTTGCTACACTGCCCGCGATCATCACATCTTTAATGCCATTGGCGAGCAGCTTTTTCTGTAAATCCAACGCTATAACCAGATTATCTTCAATAATCAACGCGCTGTCAGGCAACGACCATTTAATCTGGGCGGGGGCTGAAGCGGTGTCGGCATCCAGTATATCGGCAACATCTGGCATATCTATAAAACGGACTGGTACTCGCAGTTTTGCCTGTAACCCGCCTGGCGCGAAGTTCACCGTCACTTCGCCGCCCAGTTCATGGGGGATAATACTGTCTATCAGGGTCATACCAAAGCCATTGCGCCCGGGGGGGCTTACCGGCGGTCCTCCGCTTTCGGTCCAGTCAATGGTAAGGCCCCGATCCTCATCCACTTCCCACACAATCGCCACCTTGCCATTTTTACCCGAGGTTGATAACGCGCCATACTTTGCCGCATTCGTGAATAGCTCATGCACCACTAATACAAGGGGCGTGGTGGCGTCCGGCTTTAACAGAACTTCCGGCCCGCCGTGGTCAATATCCCCACAACCTGAGGCATAGGCTTGTATTTCAGTATTCAGTAACTGACCAAACGAGATAGCGGTCCAGCGCGAGGCGGTTAACTGATCGTGGGCGGAAGCCAACGCCATAATTCGGCCAGTGAGCACATTCACAAACTCGTGCAAATCGCGCCCTGTTTGCTCAGTTTGCGCCACAATAGCATTCACCAGGTTAAGAATATTACGTACCCGGTGGTTGAGTTCGCTAATGAGCACTTCATGGGTGCGCGAGGCTTTACGCTGAATGTCATCCCGTTCCTGAAAGTTACGGATAACCACTTCCAGTAAGGTAATGCGTAGTGATTCACCGCTACGATAATCCTGCTCACTCCACGGCTCACAACGGTCATCATGGGTTTGCTGCCAGAGGGCAAAACTGGCCCGTGGGAGCAAGCGGCTGCCGCCTTTACTGGTATCTACTGGTTTATCAGGGTTGCCTGCCCAGTTAACGGTTTGGCTATGCGCATCGCGATAAAACAAAAGATAGTCCCGCGGGCTTTTCGAGATAGGGATAGCCAATAGCCCAGCCACCTTGTAAGCCTGGGTATTATACCCTGGCATTTCTTCTTCAAGACAATGTATAACACTGACTTCGCTAGCAGGCAGCCGGTTCAAAAAGCGTAATATCTGCGGTAGCAATTCATCGGGTAAACAGCGCCCTTCTGTTCGCTGCCGACCATCTACCACGGCGGCCACCCCATCGCAGCGAAACAGTTTACGCATAGTGGTAAATTGATTAAACAGCACGTCTAAAAGCTTGCCGTCACTCCCCATCGTTGCCAGTACTTTATCGTGTACTGCGCGCAGCCGATGCGACTCTTCCTCGCGTTCACGGGCTAAGCGTGAAGATAGCTCCAGGGCAAAGATCTCGGCAAATAGCTCCAGCTCGGTACGCATAAAATACGATGGGATTTTCGGGCTGTAATGATGACATGCAATAAGGCCCCAAAGTTTACCGTTAACTATCAGGCTGATAGACAACGAGGCCGCCACCCCCATATTCTGCAGATATTGAATATGGATAGGGGAAACCGCCCGTAGGGTAGAAAACGATAAATCCATCGGTTCTTCACGCGGGCCCACCCCAGGCACAATTTCTACCGTGGGGGCGTCGACATTGTGGATAACCCGTAGCAGATTTTTCAAATACAGGGCTCTGGCCTGGCGGGGAATATCTGAAGCCGGGTAACGTAAGCCTAAGAATGGCTCTACCCCGGCCACGGTCGACTCGGCCACCACCTCCCCCGCGCCATCGGCAAGGAAACGATAAATCATCACCCGATCATAACCACTGATAAGCTGTAACTGCTGCGCGGTATCTTCCAGTAAATGCTGACTATCCGTGGCCCGGTAAAACTGGCTCAGCAACGCCCTGACGAACGAGTCTTCTGAACTACGCTCGGCCGGTATCTGTTCAAATTCTACAATAATGTATTTGCCATTATGATGAATCGAAATATCTACGGCGCGGCCGCTGCTTTCAATCCGGCGTGAAAACATCCGTTCATTACGGCCGGTGATGGTGGCCGCCTGATAGCCTGAACGAATATCATGCAGTAGTTGGTGATCTATCCATTGCTTTAACGGGGTACCGATAACGGCGTCCGGCCCGACGCCAAAATAGTCCTGTGTATTGGCCGAACAAAACGCTACAATCCAATCATAACGCAGGGCAATAAAACAGCCAAAAGGCTGGATATGACCTAACAAATGAATAGGTTCACGATCACAGTTTGATAAATCGACCGCGCGGTCGTTATTGAGATACTCGGCGTCGTTCATATCCTTTCCCTGTCTTCATAATTAATAATGTCTGTCCCGTACGCCGCAAGGATTAACAAGATCAAGATACTGAGCACTATGGAAAATTTGTTTACCAGCCTGAAGCAAAACACTGTCGACTCACATCAGTTGCTGGAAACCACAGCACCGTTCAACACCATGCTAAAACCCGGCTTATTCAGCCAGCAAAGCTATACCGCTAATCTTTCAATTCTAGCCAGTTTTCATGAGTATGTCGCGGTTAAAATTGAGCCGAACAGTGAGGCCAGGGCGTTAACGGATTATCTGCAACCTGAACTAACGCTAGGCACTATTAAGCAGGATTTACAGCAGTTAGCTGTACCTTCCTTTGCCCCACCATTTACGGCGCCAATAGATAGCCATAATATGGCCGACTTGATTGGCGCCAGCTATGTCTGGATGGGGTCTTCAATGGGGGCCAAAATGTTACACCGCTGGCTAAACCAACAAGGTTACGCACATCTACCGTGCGCCTACTATGCCCACATGAGCAGTCTGGGCCGGCAGTGGCGAGATTATCAGCAATGCGCATTAGCCTTGGCAGCCAGTCATACTATCGACCACCAGCGCTGCATAGCGTCCGCGAATGGTTTATTTGAGGCATTAATTGAATGTGCCCGCCAGTACAGCGCCCGTACACAAAATATTTTATAATACCGTTAAGTTAAGGTTGGGAAATAAGTAGAATCATGAAAATTATCTCTTTCAACATCAATGGCCTGCGCGCCCGGCTCCACCAGTTACAAGCGATTATCGATAAACATCAGCCTGACATTATTGGCCTTCAGGAGATTAAAGTTCACAACGAGCAGTTTCCAGAAGAAGCGGTACGCGAGATGGGCTATGAAGTTTACTACCACGGCCAGAAGAGCCACTACGGGGTGGCTTTCTTAAGCCGTATTGCCGCAGACAAGGTACAGTACGGTTTTCCCACTGACGGTGACGATGCCCAGCGACGTATGATTATGCTGACATTTAGTGAGGGCCGGGACACCCCATTAACGGTGCTCAATGGCTACTTTCCCCAAGGCGAAAACCGCAATCACGAAACTAAATTTCCAGCTAAGCAAAAGTTTTATGCTGATTTAATGGAGTATTTAGATAATGCGCACACGAATGAAGACGACATTGTCATCATGGGTGATCTCAATATTTCCCCGAGCGACCACGACATAGGTATTGGCGAACAAAATGCAAAACGCTGGTTACGTACGGGTAAATGCAGTTTCTTACCCGAAGAGCGCGAATGGATAAACCGTTTATATGACTGGGGGTTTACCGACAGTTTCAGAGCGCAAAACCCGACCACGGATGATCAGTTCAGCTGGTTTGATTATCGCTCAAAAGGGTTTTTGGATAATCGCGGGCTGCGGATAGACCATATTCTGGCCACGCCAGGGGTTCATGCTAAACTTACCGATACCGGTATTGACTATGAGCTACGCGGTATTGAAAAACCTTCAGATCATGCGCCTATCTGGGCAGACTATTCGGTGTAACCCTGGCCCCTCCCGCTGGTGAGTAATTTACAGCTCGTCGCATTAGCCGCTTATGGCATCCTGTTATGGGTAGTCTATCAGCGGTTTGATGCCATAACGCTGGTGCGAGAGCGCTCGCGGGCAGCTGCTTTTTTCAATAGTTTTGTACTATTGTTAATTATGTGGTTGTTTCGGTTAAAAACTGAACTTGGGCCGGATATTCATTTTTTACTTACCAGTGCACTTACTCTCACCCTCGGTTTTCGCGGGGCGGTGTTGTGCGCATCTTTAGTATTGTTTACCCTGCTGCTGGCCGGCCAACAACTCTGGGCCCAGGCAGGGGTGCTAGGGCTAACCAGTATTGCGGCGCCAATATGTGTTACCTACAGTATTTACGCCCTGACTTTTCATAAGATACCGCGGCACTTTTTGGTCTACATTTTTGCCTGCGCCTTTATTCCTGCGGCACTTGGAATTGCACTACATATGGGGTTGTATGCAGGCTATTTAGCGCTCGACGGGATCTACCATTTCGACTTGCTGCAAGACAACTACCTGGGCGTTATCCCGCTGTTATTATTCCCCGAAGCTCTGTTAAATGGCATGGCAATGACCTTGCTTGTACTGTACAAACCGCAATGGGTTTATACCTTTAGCGACAAACTGTATTTTGATGTAAAAGACGACCAGGATTAAATTCTACTGCGCTGATAAAAACCTGCCGCCGCGGCGCCACTTACAGTCTGCTGGCCGTCACCAAGTGGGTTTATCCCAGCCGGCCGGCCCGCGCCAACGCCATTGGAATGCTGCGCACGGAGGGCCGCCTGGCGAGTACACCCAATTGCCGTTAGACCCAATAAAAACATAACAAACCGGCATAAAAAAACCGGCGCTTAAAGGCCGGTTTTTTTATGCAGACATATTACCTAGAGCGCTAAGACGTTACTTAAACAGTGTATCCATCACCCCTGCCAACTCGGCTTTACCTTCGCGAATCTCTTCTTCCGATAACCCGGCGATTTCGTGGGGGAACACTAACCATTCATCACTCTTATTAATGAAATAGTCTGGTACGATATCAGTTTTATTGTTCTGCGGTTTATACCACGGACAGGCTATACGTATATCTTTAGGCATATTCAAACGCATTAGCTTATTGATTTGAGCAATCAATGCTTCTACGCTTCGGCCGGAATCAAATACATCATCAACAATCAGCAACTTGTCATCTGCATTGGCGTTTTCTACCAGATAGTGCAAACCGTGCACCCGAATCTCTTTGCTTTGCTTGTTAATACCGTAATACGAGGACGTCCGTACGGCGATATGATCAGTGGAGGTATTTTTAAATTCAAAAAACTCCTGCACCGCTATGCCTATTGGTGCCCCGCCCCGCCAGATACCGATAATAAAATCGGGACGATAACCGTCTTCATAAACCCTGGCTGCAAGACGAAACGAGTCTTCTAATAACGACTGCGAGGTAATAAAATTCTTTTTCATATGACGTATCGGCCCAACTTTTAAAAGACCGGGATTATAGTAAATTCCGGCTCGCTTTGCACGGTTAATCGGGCATTGTTTTACCGCAGATTGAGCCGTTTAAATGGCCTGAGCACGGTACCGGCATGGGCTTGGCGGTCGCACCCGCACACTCTGTTCAGTCATTTTGTAGGGCGCTGGCAGGCTGTGTTTGCATTGCCCGGTACGCCGGATACAGGCTGGCGATAAAACATAATGCCAACGATAATACAGTATAAATGGCGACCTGCATCCAGCGTAAATCTACCGGCACTGCGTTGCCATCAGCTGAAAGCCCCAACTCAACCCCTAACAGATGCAAAATGTTGTTCAGCTGAAAGGTTAGCAATAGCCCAAGAACTAAACCAATAGCCGTCCCCTTAATACCATTGAACACGCCATTGAGCATAAAAATATGCATGATTCGGGAACGGGATAACCCCTGAGTTTGCAAGATCGCAATATCGCCCTGCTTTTCCGATACCACCATCACCAACGCCGACACAATATTAAAGGCTGCTACGGCGATAATCAGCGTTAGCATTAAAAACATCATATTGCCCTCCATTTTAACCGCATCGAACAGCGGTCCCTGGCGATCCCGCCAGTTTTGCGATGTCCATTGATGCTGGTTAATCTGCGCCAGGGTTTGCTGATAAGCAAAAGCGTCGTGCAAGAATAGCCGAAAATCGGTAGGGCTGTCAGCACTTTGCCGTAGCAGACGCTGCGTATCTGAAAGCTGCATAAAAATGAGTTTTTCATCCATCCGCGAGCCCACGTCATGCACCCCGCTGATCGTTACCAGCTTTTGACTGGGCAAGCGCCCAAAGGGGGTGTACACGGTGGCCCCAGCCACCAGCACGCGTAACGTATCGCCGGTAGCAACTTGCAACTGTTGCGATAATGCCTGGCTGATAATCACATTAAATGATCCCGGGCTTAGATCATCCAACCGGCCAATCTCAAGATGTTTTGCCAGCACACTGTGTTGCATTGCATCAGGTACAATACCCTGAATTTGGACGCCCCGGAGCGCCTTACGCGATTGCACTACCCCCTCGGTTTCGAGATAGGGCATTACCTGCCGTACATTAGGCAAATTATGCATGTCTTCAGCTTTAATAGCTTGCGCCGCACTTTGCTGCACCACGATATGCGGCACCAGGCCTAAGATACGTGACTTTAACTGTGCCTCAAATCCGTTCATCACCGACACCACAACAATGAGTGCCATTAACCCCAGGGCAATACCTGCAACTGAAAACCGATTGATAAACGAGACAAAACTATTGTGTTTGCCAGCCAGAGAATAACGCCAGGCAATAAAAGCTGAAATTGGGTGAAACATACAATTTTCGTTGTTTGATCGAAATGGATAGCTCACACTTACCTGAGTAAGTAATGCGCAGCATGGGTAACATCGTGCTAAAGTGCCGGTATAACAGCAGCACATTGCTAAGCAACACACCGGCGTATGGCATGGGGTATACTACGTGTAAGCGTATGTGCGCACAAGAATTGGTGGTAATAAATATGGATACCTTATCGTTAGCTGAGAAGCAGGCGCAGTTCGATGAATTTTTCAGCATTAAACACGAGCTTAAAGCGAATATTAAACCGTTTAGTGATGTTACCTTACTGCCGGCGCCGAACCAATTAGAAGACGCCATGCCGTATGCCTTTCGAATTGCCGGAGAAATGTCAGCTATTGACGCTGCTGCGATCCGGCCATTACGAAATTTAAGTGATCATGCTTCGGCCCTGGCAGAGTACTTAACCCACCAATCGAAAAAGATTGATTTAATGATGTCGTTTATCCTGCAACAGCAGGATGAACCCGAGTACCGACAAACCACCGTGAAAATTGGTGGCGGCGGGGTGGTAATTCACTCATCTACCCCGTTAGAGGTAGGCACCTATGCGCAGATAAAGCTCTTTTTAACCGAGGAAGCGGCTGCCATTTTTTGTTTTGGTGAAGTTATTGCTTGTCACGAAGACGAGGATGATTACCATATAGCCTTTATTTTTAACCGTATTCGCGAACAGGATCAGGAACTTCTGGTCAGAGCCAGTCTGCATCTGCAAACCCAGCAGTTACGCAAACGGGCTGAAGCCAGAGAAGATGATGCCTGACTGGCGGCTTAGGCCCCGGTCTCACCGCGTTTCTTAACCAAAACCAGGTGACATGACAGCTACAACCACAGTCTTGCCTCTTCCGAAAGCACGGTCCGATAGCCACAGTGAAGATCATCAGCATTGGGGCCACTTACAAGGCAGTAGCGCTGCCTTAGCGGTGGCCCGCGCTTATCAGCAAAGCTCAGGGCCGGTTGTGCTGCTCACTGCCGACACGCCTTCGGCGCTTAAAATGCAGCGTGAAATTGCCTTTTTCCTGAATACCAATGCCGCACAGGTTCCGATGTTCCCCGACTGGGAAACATTACCGTATGATATGTTTTCGCCGCATCAGGATATTGTCTCGCAGCGACTGGAAACCCTGTTTCATTTTTCCAGCCAGCGCCAGGGTATTTTTATTGTACCCGTGAATACATTGATGCAACGGTTAGCGCCGGTAGACTATCTGAACAAGTATTTATTGATGCTTGAGCAAGGTCAGACCTTAGATCGCGATCAGTTTCGGCGTAACCTTGAGCAAGCAGGCTACCTGCATGTTAGCCAGGTAATGAGCCACAGTGAATTTTCAGTTCGCGGTTCAATAATCGACTTATACCCAATGGGCAGCGATCGTCCGTTTAGGATAGACTTATTCGATGACGAAATAGAATCCATTCGGCATTTCGACCCGGAAACCCAGCGGTCAAGCGATACTGTCAGTGAAATTCGCTTATTACCGGCTCGCGAGTTCCCCACAGATAAAGACGCCATTACGTTATTCAGGCAGCAATTTCTTGACCGCTTCGACGCCAGTCAGGCTCATGAATCTGTGTTTTCTCAGGTTAGTAAAGGGACGATGCCCAGTGGGGTGGAATATTACTTACCACTGTTTTTTGAAAAGACCGCCACGCTGTTTGATTATTTGCATCCTGCTACCCGTTTAGTACTGCATGGCGACCTGATGCAGGCGGCTGAATTTTTCTGGGCAGATGTTAGCGAGCGGTACGAACAGCATCGCTATAATCTGGCGCGTCCCCTGCTGACCCCGGACGAGTTATTTTTGCCCATCAATAGCTTGTTTGAGCAAATTAAGAAGTGGCCTCGGGTAACATTATTAAACGAGCCTGTAGAAGACAAGCCCGGTTATACCAACGCGCCCAGTGTCAAACTCAACGACATCGCGTTAAACCCGCAAAAAAAACAACCTGCTGAAGCTTTACTAAAGACCCTGCAGGAAGCTAGCGAGCGTCACGCGCGGTTATTGTTTATCGCCGAGTCCCAGGGGCGCCGTGAAAACATGCTGGAGATTTTGCGAAAAGCAGATATCCGGCCGCGTCAGTTTGACGACTTTAACGCATTTTGTACCGCGGATGAGCCCATCGGCATTACCGTAGGGTTAGTTGAAAACAGCTTTAGCTGGACCGGTGATAACACTACCTTGCTTATTGTGACGGAAACCGAGCTACTGGGTTACAAGATAAGCCAGCGTCGGTTACGTACCAAGGCCAGTACGACGGATGAAAACGCCATTATCCGCAACCTGGCCGAGCTGTCAGTAGGCCAACCGGTGGTGCATCTTGACCATGGTGTAGGTCGCTATACGGGTATGCAAACATTGGATGCCGGGGGGGTGACAACCGAATACTTGTGTATTGAATACGCTAAACAGTCGAAGTTGTATGTTCCTGTGGCGTCACTGCATTTAATTTCCCGCTATACCGGCGGTGATGTTGATCACGCCCCTTTACATGCGCTGGGCTCTGATGCCTGGACCAAAGCCAAACAAAAAGCTGCAGAGCGGGTA
The DNA here is from genome assembly GCF_003429285.1 of Salinimonas sediminis. Classification (NCBI taxonomy): domain Bacteria; kingdom Pseudomonadati; phylum Pseudomonadota; class Gammaproteobacteria; order Alteromonadales; family Alteromonadaceae; genus Salinimonas; species Salinimonas sediminis. The sequence goes on along the minus strand of NZ_CP031769.1, from coordinate 1,652,423 downwards.
CGTGATGTGGCCGCAGAATTACTTGATGTGTATGCCAAACGGGCCGCCAATCCTGGTTTTGCCTACCCCATTGAGTGGCAGGATTATCAGAGCTTTGCCGATAGCTTTCCGTTTGAAGAGACCCCCGACCAGCAGCAAGCCATCAACGCCGTTATTCAAGATATGGGTAGCCCGAATGCGATGGACCGGCTGGTATGTGGTGATGTCGGCTTTGGTAAAACTGAAGTAGCCATGCGGGCTGCATTTTTAGCGGCCAGCCAGGGAAAACAGGTCGCCATTTTGGTCCCTACCACGCTGTTAGCGCAGCAGCATTTTGAAAATTTTCAGGACCGTTTCGCCCAGTGGCCATTTAATATCCAGGTAATGAGCCGGTTTGTCAGTGCCAAAGAACAAAAGCGCGTTGGTGAAGGCATCAGTGAAGGCAAAGTCGATATCGTGGTAGGAACCCATAAATTACTAAGTAATGATATTAAGTTTCATGACCTGGGGCTGGTAATTATTGATGAGGAACACCGTTTCGGGGTACGCCAGAAAGAAAAGTTCAAAGCCTTACGTGCTGACGTGGATATTTTAACCCTGACCGCCACGCCCATCCCCCGCACGTTAAACATGTCGTTGTCGGGAATGCGCGACCTGTCAATTATCGCCACCCCACCGGCCAAACGCTTGTCTATCAAAACCTTTGTTCAACAGCGTAATAAGGCGGTTATACGTGAGGCGATCATGCGCGAGATTCTGCGTGGTGGCCAGGTTTACTTCTTGCACAATGAAGTGGATACGATAGAGCGCACCGCAGAAGAGCTTGGCGAAATTGTACCTGAAGCCAGAGTAGCCATTGGTCACGGCCAAATGCGCGAACGCGAGTTAGAACAGGTAATGAGCGACTTTTACCACCAGCGTTACAACGTGCTGGTATGCTCTACTATTATCGAAACCGGCATTGATGTACCGACGGCCAATACCATTATTATGGATCGCGCCGACCGACTGGGCCTGGCTCAGCTTCACCAGTTACGCGGCCGTGTGGGGCGCTCGCACCATCAGGCCTACGCCTACTTACTTACCCCTCATCCTAAACGAATGACCAAAGATGCCGGTAAACGACTTGACGCTATCGCTAATCTGGAAGATTTAGGTGCTGGCTTTGCTCTGGCCACCCATGATCTTGAAATTCGTGGTGCGGGTGAATTGCTGGGTGATGAACAGTCAGGTCAGATAGCGACGGTAGGCTTTACCTTGTATATGGATATGTTGGACCAGGCTGTCACCGCATTAAAGGAAGGCCGGGAACCCTCACTGGATGCCTCTATGGCAGGCCAGACCGAAGTAGATTTACGTATTGCTGCATTATTACCTGATGACTATATTGCCGATGTTAATACTCGCCTCTCGTTATATAAACAATTGGCTAGCTGCGCCACACAACACGAGATTGATGAGTTTCAGGTAGAATGTATTGACCGCTTTGGCTTATTGCCTGAGTCGGCAAAAAATCTGGTACGGGTGGCGGAGCTTAAAATCATAGCCAAATCGCTGGGTATCAGCAAAATAGATTTGTCTGCCGGCGGCGGTAGCATCGAATTTAACGCAGATACACCGGTTGATCCGGGTTATATTATCCAGCTGGTACAAAGTCAGCCGAAAACCTTCAAATTTGAAGGCAGTCAAAAATTAAAAGTGGTCAAACCGACTGAGACTGCGGAGCAGCGTATAGCGTTGACGCGGGATATTCTTAGCGGTTTTGCCCAGGAGACGCGCTAAATGAAGTCTGCGCTACAAGCGTTAATGGCCACTGTGCTGATGAGTAGTGCCTCTATGGGACACGCGCAAGAAGACTGGTGGTTCGATGTGGAAGTGATTTTGTTTGACCGCGGTCAGGCAATATCCCAAACCAAAGAACAATTTGATTACGCTCCTGATCTTGCCCCCGTTTCAGCTGACTGGGACTTGCTGGGAAATTTACTGTATCCGGATATCAGCTGGTTAAAACAAAACTTACCGGTATGCGGGCAATCCTCCTCCCCCCTGTGGCAGGCGCAGCCTTCACTTAAAGAGATTACTCAGCGCTATGAACAGTGGCAACAAGCGCAACCGGGTTATACGCAGGGCGCGCTACCCGCGGCCCCTGAAGCGTCTTCCGGCGAACGCCCGGTAGGTGCGCTTGGTACCTCGCCGTATGCCAGCACGGTAGACCGCACTACTCAGCTAAACGATTCGCCAGGCCCTGATGCCTGGGCCATAGCGGGTTACTGGCTGGCTTTTAACTGGCCCGAACCAGCCCGGGTGTCGGTGCCGACCATGACGTATTGCGAACCGGCGCAACCATGGATTCGCTATCAAGATAATGAGTGGTTAGTGTATGCACCGGATAACCATTTACCCGCTCCGGCACAGGTGCCAATTGTGCCGTCCGGCGATGATTCTGCCGCAGCCAGCCCGCGAATACTTAGTGCCAAGGCCAATGAACTCGAGAAGTTGTCGTTGCAAATACGCAGCACCCGCGGGTTAACCCGGTTGTTGCACACAACGTGGCGCCAACCGGTGGCATTTGGTGAGGATAATGCTGCAGCAGTACGGCTGTTTGCCGGGAAAAATTATGCCCAGCAGTTTTTGCTGTCAGGACAGCCCAAACAGGAACAGTTGGTTACGCTGGATGTTGACGGGACGCGGGCCGGCCCCCAGCAGGAGCGTTTTTTTGAACAGCTTAGCCAGCAGTTGGCCAGTGATGAAGATGTTCCCTTTGCTACGCTGCTCGCCGCAGCCGATAACGCCGATACATCGCTGCAGGCAAAAGTGGAGAAAACCAGTGTTTCGCCACATGCGCCCATCTGGCAAATGGATGGCTATTTAAAGGTTTATCTGAAATATATTAATCAGGTGCCTTACCTGCATATTGATTCAATGCTGTATTACCGCCAGCCGGTACCGATGAATATTAGCCAGATTGCCAGTGGTGAAAAACCGCAGTACAAGCTGGTTTCAGTGCCTTTTCATCAAATGCGCCGGGTCATTAGCAAGCAGTTGCACTACTTTGATCATCCCTTGTTTGGCATGGTGGTCACGCTACGGCGCTCACCCACATCAAAAGAGCAATAACATGAAAATATACACCCGAGGGGGCGACCAGGGCCAAACCCGTATTTATGCTGATAAACCGGTGAAGGTAAGTAAAGCCGATACCGTTCTGGCATGTTACGGCGATATTGATGAGCTGAATAGCCAGGTGGGCCTGCTGGCTTGCCATGCCGATAGCGAGACCGACTTTTTGCACGGCGTTCAGCAAAATTTGTTTCAGTTGGGTTATGCGATCTCTGCCACCTCCAGTCTGAACGAAAGTGATGTGTTAGCACTGGAACAGCGTATCGACAGTTTGGCCGCCCCGCTGCCCCCCCAACGCAGTTTCATTTTACCCGGCGGGCATGTTTCTGCAGCGCAGGCGCATGTGTGCAGAACGGTTTGCCGGCGGGCTGAGCGTACACTAGTAGCAGCCAGTATGGAGCATCCGGTTCCCGCCACCACCATGGCTTATCTTAACCGCTTATCGGACTATTTCTTTGTGCTCGCCAGAAGCCTTAATGCAAGTGCCGGGCAGCCAGACATCAGCGTACCTGCACGTGGCTAACGGCTCACTTATAAACGGCCCGTTATAAACGAGTTACCGCAACTACGCCGGTAACAATCAATGCCAGGACAACATTTAAAATAGCGCCCTCGCGCGCCATAACCGGTACGCTCAGCCGCCCGCTGCTATACACAATGGTATTAGTGGGTGTGGCTACCGGCATCATAAAGGCGCAGCTGGCACTGATTGCTGCTGGCATCATCAATATCAACGGGTCTATTTGCATCGCCATTGCTGCGCTGGCCAGAATGGGCATAAGCAGCGTCGCCGTGGCGGTATTAGAGGTCACTTCGGTAACAAAACTCACGCTAATACACAACACCAGTATGATGCCTAGTAACGGAAATACTGATAACCCGCCAAAGGCATCGCCCAACCGTTGGCTTAGTCCTGACGCCACGAAAGCACTGGCCAGGCAAATCCCCCCAGCATACACCAGCAACAACCCCCAGGGGATTTGGGTAGCGGTATCCCAGTCTAAAATTTGGCCGGGCTTTTCGCGGTTACCATCCGGAATTAAGCACATTAACAATACCCCAGCTATGGCAATCGTGCTGTCGCTAACGTTCGGCATATTCAGAAAAGCGGTCCAGTACGGACGAAAAATCCACGCCATCGCCACCAGCCCGAATGTGATTAACACTCGTTTTTCAGCACGTTGCCATGTTCCTGACTGCGGCAAATCAATCTTAGGCATAGCGCCTACCGACCGGGTTAGCCATAATGCCATCACCGGAATGCCCAACACCACAATGGGTACACCGGTGCTCATCCAGTTTAAAAAACTGATTTCACTGCCGGTTACCTGGGTATACACATTCATGAATATAATATTGGGTGGGGTTCCAATCGGCGTACCTACCCCACCTAAACTGGCAGCGTAGGCAATACCGAGCAACAGGGCGGTAGCCAAACGTTCTGAGGGCATTACAGTAATGATTGCCATCGCGATAGGTAGCAGCATTAGGGTGGTCGCGGTGTTAGAGATCCACATACTTAGAATTGCCGAGGTTAGCATAAAGCCTAATACCAGCCGTCGCGCGCTACTGGCACCAGTGACGTTAAGCATGTAAACAGCTAAACGTTTATGCACACCCGATTTTTCCAGCGACTTGGACAGCATAAATGCGCCCATGAGCAGTAATATTACGTGGCTACCTAAGGCCGCAGAAGCTTGCTGGTAGGTCATCACCCCGGCAGCCGGAAACGCCACAAAAGGAATAAGCGCAGTCAATGCAATGGGCAGCGCCTCGGTCACCCATAACATGGCGATAAGCACGGTCAGCCCGGCCGTGATCGCTTGCGGATACGCCAGCCCTGCAAACGCGAGTGTCTGCCAGCTAACCATACTGCTGACAAGGCTAATACCAATCCATTTATAACGTATTTTCATAATGACTTAGTAGTGAAACTGCGTGTTGGTATTGCTGAGCAGCATTCCCCACCGCCTGATGGCGGTTGAAATGCGTCAGCCGCGGGTTATCCATTCCGGTCCCATTTAAATAGCCTATCGCCGGGCTATCAGACAGACCGCTTTGCTGAAGAAAGCAATTATCAGTCAGACTCTCTAAAATAGCGCAGGCGCCTGCCGGGTTATTACATGCCAACACCATATCGCAACCAGCTAAGAGCGCCCGGGCAGCGCGCTGTGGATAATCGCCCGCCACACTGGCCCCATGCATCGACAAATCATCGGAAAATATAGCCCCTTTAAACCTTAATCGCTGGCGCAGTATTTGTTGCAGCCAAAACGGCGAAAAGCCAGCAGGCTCGGGCGCTGCGTCAGAATAAATAACATGTGCCGGCATAATGCCATCAAGGCGGGCGATAAGCCGGGTAAACACCTGCATATCGAGCGCTTCAATCGCCGCGAAGTCACGCTCGTCCACTGGTAAGGCGACATGCGAGTCTGGCTCTACACTGCCATGGCCGGGAAAATGCTTACCAGTTACCGACATGCCCTGCGCCTGCATGGCGCCAATTAAACTGGTTGCCAGAGTTACTACGGTCGCCGGGTCTTTGGCGAAGGCGCGATCGCCTATTACCTTGGAATTACCATTAATATCCAGTACCGGGCCAAAACTTAAATCAATATCCAGCGCTGTCAACTCGTGAGCCAGGATATGTCCACACGCTGCGGCCAGCTCGCACGCCTTAGGTAAACTTGCGCACGCCGGTAGCAGTGCGCCCATTGCCGGTAATGATGTAAAACCGTGACGGAACCGTTGCACCCTGCCGCCTTCGTGGTCTACACCAATGAGTATAGCGTGTTTGGCAGCGTGCCTGATATCTTGGATCAGCGCCGCCAGTTGGGGCTTATCGATATAGTTGCGGCTAAACAAAATGACCCCGCCAACCAAAGGATGGGCCAGTCGTTCACGCTCTTCGGCGGTCAACGCGGTACCCGCGCAGTCCAGCATCAGTGGTCCCATTACATCTCCTGCTTATTTATTCTTCAATTGGAACGTTCAAACCGTTACGATAGAGAAAAACAGGGAGTATCGCACGTGTTTAAGTGGATAAAAGGATTGTTTTTCAGTGTATTGGTTTTCGGACTGCTGGCACTTGCCGGCGTGTTTGTTGTATTAAACCAAAGCCTGCCACAGCTTGATGGCACTGTACAGAGCAAGCCACTCAGCCAGCCGGCTAAACTGATACGCGATGACCTGGGTCAGGCGGTTATTCACGCTGCCACGCGTGACGATGCAGCGTATACGCTAGGGTATGCACACGCTCAGGACCGTTTTTTTCAAATGGATATACAGCGCAGAGTGGCTGCAGGTGAACTATCAATATGGGTGGGTAAGCGGGCCATCGAGACCGATAAGAAAGCCCGCTTTCATCAGTTTCGTACCCGGGCGCAGCACATCCTGTCCAACCTGCCCGCCCCCCAGCGCCGCCTACTTACCCGCTATAGTCAGGGGGTGAATGATGCCCTGTTGGCCTTTGGCAGCAAACCACCAGAATACTGGCTAACCGATTTTGAACCCGCGCCCTGGTCCCCTGAAGATAGCTTACTGGTGGTGTTTTCCATGTATCTGGATTTACAAGGCGGACAGCTGGAACTGGACCTGGCCCACACCGGCGTTGCCCGTTATTTTGGCCCCCAGATGTTACCGTTTTTGCAGCAAAGCTCTTCCTACCAGGCGGCGTTGGATGGTTCGCGCATAGCGCCTTACAGTGGCCCGGTTCCCCCATTGGACGAGGCGAATAAAGCCCCCTGGCATGGTTCACCGCCGCCGGAGGTGGGCAGCAATAATTGGGCGGTTAGCGGCACGCGTACACATTCAGGTAGTGCCATGCTGGCCAATGATATGCACCTTGGCTTACGGGTCCCCACCACATGGTACCGAGCCCAGTTAAATTACACCCGTAATGCAACGCCTGTTCAAGTCACCGGAGTAAGCTTGCCGGGGTTACCCGGTATTGTCGTTGGCACCAATGGCCATGTGGCCTGGGGGTTTACCAACGCCAACCTGGATAATGTCGACTGGGTGGCATTACCCGAGGACACTAGCCGTTCCCAGCCTTATGCCCTTTCTACCTGGCAGCAAGACGACCATTTCACCAGTAAAGACGCTACCGTGGAGCACCAGCTAACCCTAAGTCAGTATGGGCCGGTCAGGGTTATCGACAATCAGCGTTATGCGTTAAAATGGGTCGCCCATCAGCCGTACGCGATTAACCTGAACATTGCAGATATGGATCTGGCGCAAAATGTCGCCGCAGCGGTCGAGGTGGCACACGGCATTCGAATACCATTACAAAATATGGTGATAGCCGATGCCGCCGGGGCCATTGCCTGGACCCCGGCGGGTGCCCTAACGGGGCGCAGTAAACCTACGGCTACGGCTATCACACCCGATCAGCTATCGGCCCAATGGGCCGCCAACGAAACCAACCCACCGGTCATTATGCAACCTGAGTCAGGGCGGATCTGGACGGCGAATTCGCGGGTAGTCTCAACCGGTCAGTTGAACCGCTATGGCGATGGCGGATATGCTTTAGGCGCCAGAGCCCAGCAAATAAGAGACCGCTTGTTTGCCCGTGACACCTTTACTATCAGTGACTTCTACCAGATTCAGCTTGACAACGAAGCGCGGTTTTTAACCCCATGGCACGAACTATTAACCCGCCAACTTCAGCAAAGGCCTAACGAGTTTGCCGAAGAATTGAACGCATTGGCTAACTGGCAGCACTGCGCGTGTGCAGCGTCGGTCGGCTATACGCTGGTAAGTGTATTCAGGCAAGACGTTATGAACCGCTTACTTAGCCCGGTAATGCATACCCTATCGGTCCATGGCTACCAGCCTAACGGGCTACTGCGCCAGGCAGAACCCGCTGTTTGGCAGCTTATTAACACCGAGCCTGACGATTGGTTGCCACCAGGTTATCAGCATTGGGATAATTTTTATTTAGGCACCTGGCGAGCCACTAAGGCCCGGTTGTTTGAACATCACAATACCGACCAGCTTAGCCAGCTGACCTGGGGTAAGGTTAATCAGCTTAGGGTGGCTCATCCCTTCGCCACGACCCTTCCACTTTTGCAGGACTATCTCAATATGCCGGCGGTCGCGGGGTTTGGCGACCGCTTTATGCCTGCTGTACAACAGCCTGCTTTTGGCGCTTCGCAGCGCCTGTTTGTGCAACCCGGGAAACTGGATACTGCCGTACTCACGCTACCTGGCGGTCAGTCAGGGCACCCTTTATCCAGTTTTTATCGAACGGGTTTCAAAGCGTATGCTGAGGGAGACGCCACCCCGCTACTACCAGGCCCGGCAAAACATACGTTACGCTTAGAGGTAGCCGAATGACCCCAGCTATATTGCTGCTCGAAAAACACGGTATTGCGCATCAGGTTCATGAGTTTGGTCACAGTAAATCAGCACAACCTTATGGGATTGAAGCGGCCACAAAGCTAGGTGTAGAGCCAGCTCTGGTATTTAAGACATTAGTTGTCAGTCTGGATGGTAGCCTGGGCGCAGTGGCCTTGCTACCGGTGGATAAAAAACTTGATATGAAACAGCTCGCCAAACTTTACGCTGCCCGTAAAGCAAGCCTTGCCGAGGCGGCGGCAGTTATCCGGCACACCGGCTATTTACCCGGCGGGGTGAGTCCGCTGGCACAGAAAAAACATTTACCTACCGTTATTGATAACAGCGCCAGCCAGCTGCCCATCATTTACATTTCCGCTGGCAAACGCGGGGTGGATATCTCACTGGCCCCGCAAGATTTAGCAACCTTGACCGACGCGGCGTTTCATCGCCTTTGCAAAGCGTGAGCAACCTATACCCCTGCGTTTACGGGGTATACTGCGCCACCGGCAAACCTGTTTCACACCATTTTTTATAGCCGCCGGCCAGCGAATACACCAGGGGTATCTTCATTTGTTGTAATGATTGGGCCGCTAAGGCTGAACGCGCGCCCGAACGGCAATATAAAATAATTATCGGACGCTTCACTGGGTATGCCGTGGCACTGGATGCTTCCTGTGCGGGGGTATCGGCGGGTTGAGTAATCTTACTGGTTCCCCCACAGTGGACGCTGATAAGTTGGATAATGCGGCTTTCCAGCAGCCCCCGCGGGCAGCATATCGCCCCCGCGATAATACCGTCTTGCCATTCCGCCGGTTCCCTTGTATCGATAAACAATACATTAGCCGGGGAGACGGCGGCCGCCTCGGTTACGGTGAGTTGCGCTATTGTTGCAGTCACTTGCGCCACATAGTGCTCAAAAGTTTCCATTGGTGCCCCCTTAGACTAACCAGAGCCGGTCAATAATCATAATACTGGCAATTGCAACTAAACATCCTGCAAATAGCCGTTGTAAAAAGGTAGCGGAAAGCTTTCCCGCCATATAAATACCTGCCCAGGTACCGGCAATTCCGCATCCGCCCATAATCAATAACACAGAGGGTAGCCAATTCACCGAGGCGTCGCTGATAACCAGGCTGAACACAGCAATGGCACAATTAATAGCGATCAAAGCCAGGCTGGTAGCACTCGCCTGACTTATTGTTAAACCCGCCACCAAGGTAAGCGCAGGCACAATTAAAAAGCCCCCGCCCACACCAACCAGACCGGTTATGCCACCAGTAATAAAGCCAATGGGTAACAACCAGCCTAACGAGGGTGTATGAGCAGGTAACGCTGGCTTTTTCGCTAGCATACGCCAGGCACTGACTAACATAATGGCGACCAGCAGTAGTAGCTGCAGCTGCGCGGCAATAAACATCCCGACCATTGCGCCCAACGCTGCTCCCGGTACACTGGTAAGGGCAAAGCGGTTAAATACCGGCCAGCAAAAACGGCCCTGGCCTTTTACACTGTTGATTAACGTACCCGCTAACGCAATGATCCCCACAATCACCAGCGAATGAGCAATAGCGGTCTTCTCGTCCATGGGGGTAAAAAATATTAACGCTGGCACCGTGAGTATGGCGCCCCCCGCGCCCAGTACCCCTAAACTTAGGCCAATAACCATGGCGCTTAGTACAATCATCCACAACATTTGCTTGCTAATCTCACTTTATTTCGTATATTACGAATATACGATCTAATAATTTATCTTGCTACTCTTTTTTGGAGATTAACCATGGCTGTACAAATAGAAGCCTTCTATGACTCCGCGACCGGGACCGGAAGCTATATTGTCATTAATAGGGCCAGTAACCAGGCCCTCATTATCGACCCCGTACTGCACTTTGATTTGAATTCCGGGCAGTTGTCATTCGAGCTAGCCAACCAGCAACTGGCATTTTTGCAAGCCAACCATTTACAGCTTAAGTATATTTGCGATACTCACGCCCACGCTGACCACCTTAGCGCTGCGGCTTATCTAAAAAACCACACTGATGCGCTAACGGTGATCAGTCAGGGAATTGGCGAAGTACAGCAACGTTTTAGCGCTCGGTTTAATAAACCGGTGGTAGAAGATCTAACCCAACTTTATGATGTGCTGGTAGCAGATGGCGACATCCTGACACTTGGGGAGATAGAAATACACGTACTGGCCACACCCGGGCATACATCTGATAGCGTGAGCTATTATATTGAAGACAATATATTTGTCGGCGACACCCTGTTTATGCCGGATATTGGCACCGCGCGGTGTGATTTTCCCGGTGCTGACGCGGCTACGCTGTATCATAGTATTGCTCGAATTCATGCTCTTCCGGGTACCACTAAAATCTGGCTGTGCCACGACTACCCGCCGCCGGGACGGGAAGTGTCCCTGCAGACCACGGTAGCCCAAAGCCGGGAACACAATATTCATATCAATCACCAAATTAGCAAACACGAATTTATCCACCGGCGCCAGGCAAAAGATCGCACATTAGGCGTTCCCGCCTTGCTGTACCCGGCTTTACAAGTAAATTTGTGGGGCGCATTACTTCCTGCAAAGGAAGATAACGGCCGTCGGTTTATAAAAATACCAGTGGATTGTAAAGGAGCTGATTGTGCAGGTATCTGAGTGGGGTCAAGCGTTTGCCGGTGGCATGTTAATAGGCTTGGGGGCCATTATGCTGATGTTATTTAACGGCCGCATTGCCGGTATATCAGGGATTGCTGCTAACGCCTTCACGGCGCCAGGCCAAAGCAGCTGGCGCTGGGCATTCTTAGTGGGCTTAGTCATAGCGCCATTACTTACCCGCCAATTCGGGTTTAGTTTACCAGCACAAATACCAGGAACCTTATGGCTTATGGCAGCGGCAGGTTTGCTGGTAGGTATAGGAACCCAATTGGGTTCCGGCTGCACCAGTGGGCATGGGATCTGTGGCTTAGCGCGGTTCTCACCGCGCTCGTTACTGGCCACCCTGGTGTTTATGGGCAGCGGCATTGTCACTGTCACCCTGGCTCGCCATTTACTTTAGGAATTTACCATGCAACAGTTTATTAGTGCGCTTATCGCTGGCGTATTGTTTGGGGCGGGCTTGACCGTGTCGATGATGACGGACCCGGTCAGGGTACTTGATTTTTTAGATGTGACAGGAGCATGGGACCCTACCCTGGCTTTCGTAATGGCGGGCGCGTTGGCGATATACATGCCGATATACCATTTTTACGTAAAACCCCGCGCGCGCACCGTTTTCGGTGAACCCTGTCAGCTCCCTGCCGCTACTGCGCTGGACACCCCCTTAGTAAGCGGTGCTGGGCTATTTGGTATCGGATGGGGTTTAAGCGGGATCTGCCCCGGGCCCGGTATCACGAATTTAACTGGCGGAGATCCGGCTATATTCATGTTCATCGGGTGCATGTTACTTGGTATGATAACCACTCGGACGCTACGTAAAACATAAACTAAGGAAACTGAATGAGCCCGCAAGACATGGCGGAAAATGCACAAACCGCTGCACACTTGCTCCGTGCAATGGCAAACCGTCATCGGCTAATGTTGCTGTGTTTACTGAATAATGGGGAGCGCTCGGTAACGCAGCTCAATGAAGTACTAGCGCTGCCCCAGTCGACGCTGTCACAGCATTTAAGTGTACTGCGTAAAGAAGCTCTGGTTACCACCCGGCGTGATGCTCAGACCATATATTACTCGTTGGCCAGTACCGAGGTAAAAACAATAATTGCGACCCTTTATCAACTTTACTGTATGCCAAAGACCGAGCCTGCGCAATAATCCTCGGGCGCACCGTTCCGCCCCCATAGGTGTTAATAAAATAAGCCTAACATTATTAGCTATGCCTGAGTTACCCGTGAGCTACGTGTGAATTACGCGTGAGATAGGCCTGGCCGGCGGACTTCAGGCTCGCGCACAGGATAGCCGCAAGCCTGAAGCGGTAGATAGTGCGCTTAAATAGCGTGTTGATTTACCCGTTTACTGACTTCTTCTGCGGTTTCTACACGCTCTGAATACCGGTCCACTAAATACGCTTTATTATTTCTCAGTAACAAAGTGAATTTCATGAGTTCTTCCACCACATCAACAATGCGATTGTAAAACGGCGATGGCTTCATGCGGCCTTCATCATCAAACTCCAGATAGGCTTTGGGTACTGACGATTGATTTGGAATAGTAAACATACGCATCCAACGTCCCAAAATACGTAGTTGATTGACAGTATTAAATGACTGCGAACCGCCGCTTACCTGCATCACCGCTAATGTTTTACCTTGGGTAGGGCGCACCCCGCCAAGATTAAGCGGTACCCAGTCAAGTTGACTTTTAAAGATTGAGGTCATCGATCCATGACGCTCAGGAGAGCACCATACCTGCCCTTCTGACCACATCATCAGTTCTCTGAGCTCTTTTACTTTCGGGTGGCTTTCATCGGTTGTGTCGGTTTGCGGTAAGCCTGTCGGGTCAAAAATTTTTGCTTCTGCTCCCATCGCTTCGAGGATTCGGGCACTTTCTTCCACCACTAAGCGACTGAAAGAACGCGCACGTAATGAGCCGTAAAGCAACAAGATACGGGGCTTGTGCTCCCCCTCATCAAGTGAAAAATGGCTCATTTCCGGATATGAAAATTGTTCGCTTTCGATATTGGGCAAGGGGGTAGTTTGGTCGCTGGACATCGTGACTCCAAGTTAGCTATGAAGAGCGCGGCTTCAATGAATACATTACATATGATTTTTCGTATGTGAGACTATCACATATGCTTTGACGTATGTCAATAAGCCGCCGGGGGAAGAAGACCTAAATGGCGACGCTGCGAACGGCGTTTCAAGCCTGTATTGTTATGCAATCAACCAAGCCTGGATAGCCATAGAAGTCATTTGACATATGAATTTTCATATATAATATATAAAACCGTTCAGTGACCACCACGACTTATAGGATATGCCCATGCCACAACCCACTTCCCAGGAAACATTCCAGGTAGTTATCCATCATAATCCGGAATGCGGAACGTCGCGTAATGTTCTCCAACTAATTAAGGACGCTGGCTATACGCCTGTCATTATCGAGTATCTTAAAACAGGTTGGTCGCGACCTCAGCTGCAAGCTTTGTTTGCGGCCGCCGGACTGACACCGGCTGAGGCGTTGCGTAAAAGCAAGTCGCCAGCAGCAGCGTTAGGGTTATTGGAAGAGGGCGTCAGCAATGAGGCTATTTTAGCTGCTATGCTCGAACACCCGATACTGGTTAACCGCCCTATCGTGGCAACCGCCAAAGGCGTTGAGCTATGCCGTCCCAGTGAAAAGATACTTGATCTGTTACCCCAATGGCCAGCGGGTCCGTATTTTAAAGAAGATGGTGAGCAAATATTAGATGAACAGGGACAACGGGTAATTGCTTAAGGCATGCCATCACGCCTGGCTGCATCCACAACCAGATGAGTTGGGCGGTTATGTAACGGCGAGCATTACCTGAATACTATTTATACGCGATGTTTAAACAAGGCGACGTGAGCTTACTACTTTGCGGCGTTTGATACTGGTTGGCTGGCAGCGATAAAGCGTTCTTGCCATAATTTTTGGGCAGCCTGACGGTGCGCTTTAGTGACTGTCTGCCCCTCGGCCAGGGTACCGGCAATTTGTTCAATGATGCTGTCACGTTTGCGAATAAGCGCTTGCGCTTGTTTGTACAAATCATCCGCTTCCGGGTACTTTTCTTTTAAGTCTGTTATATCCTGTAAATTGGCATAACGGGCTTCAAATGCGTCGTTAAACAAGCAACGTTTTGCGTTAAATACCACATAATTTCTGGCTTTATCAGAAACTAAATACGCTAAATCACGCTCACTGAAACCTGCTTCTTTACCGACCGCCTGGCCTTTTGCCAACCACTCGTCAATCGCCTGCTGATCGTTCTTTTTAACCGCCTGCTTTATACCTGCACTTAAATCGGTCGCCGTTAAAATATCCATAACATTAATAACCGGCACAGGCTCACCGACGGGTTCTGCTGATTGTTCCGACAGCCACATAAAATAGCCGCCAATCGCAATAATACATACCACGCCAAGAATAAGCAGTTGCTTCATAATACGCCTTTAATTAACTAAGCTTTAGCGTGTCGCCAAAACACGCTACCAACAGGCACAGCCTACCGGTATGGGGAGATTTTATGAAAGAGACTGAACGAAATCAGCCCCATAGGATAAACAGCGGATAACAAGGTTGCTATCCGCCTGAGCAGTAGTTTACGTCGTGTAGAACTATTCTACAGTCGGCTTAGTATTTTCCACCCGGCTTTTCAATTTTTGGCCAGGTCGAAAGGTAACCACACGACGGGCTTTAATTGGAATGTCCTCTCCGGTTTTCGGATTCCGGCCCGGACGTTCATTTTTATCCCGCAGGTCAAAGTTACCAAAACCTGACAATTTCACTTGTTCACCAGATTCCAAGGCTGTTTTGACTTCCTCAAAAAAGCCTTCCACTAAATCCTTAGCGTCTTTTTTGTTTATACCCAGTTTTTCGAATAAGTGTTCAGCCATTTCGGCTTTGGTCAATGCCATAGTCTACTCTCTTAACGCTGCCCCGAACTCGGATTCTAACCCTCTAACCACGGTATCCACTGCTTGTTGTATCTCAGCTTCTTCCAATGTTTTATCCGGATTCTGTAAAATCAGGGATAAAGCCAGGCTTTTAAACCCGGGCTCTATGCCTTTTCCTTTATATACGTCGAACAAGTTTAGGCCAACTAGTTGATTTACGCCAATTTTTTCTACATAAGAAAGAATGGTTCCAACAGAAACTGCGTCTTTTACTGTAATTGCTATATCTCTACGGTTCGCAGGGTACTTAGAGATCGTTTTTGCCTGAGGTAAAGTTCTTTTAGATAAAGCAGTTAAGTCCAACTCAAACACAAACGGACGGCCATTTACCCCAATTAATTTGGTAAATTGCGGATGAAGCGCGCCTATATAGCCAATCACTTCACCGTTAAGCAATATCTTTGCCGACATGCCTGGATGTAACGCGGTATGTTCAGTTGTTTCGAAACTCACCGCAGAACTATTCCCCATCAGCGCTAATAAGGCTTCAACATCACCTTTTATATCAAAAAAATCAACTGGTTCATCGTTACCATGCCAACTTTCTGCCAAGCGACGTCCAGCGATTACTCCGCCGATAACAGGTTCTTGAGATACCCCATTAGGCGCCGACGCATCCGGTACAAAACGCAGGCCGGTTTCAAACAAACGCACCCGGCTTTGCTGGCGTTTTTGATTATAAGCCACAGCGCTAAGTAGCCCAGGCCATACACTGACGCGCATTACCGACATATCCATTGAAATCGGATGCGGCAATACCAGCCCTTTTACCTCAGGGAACAAAGCTTCCTGAATCTTCGGGTCAACAAATGAATAGGTGATGGCCTCATTGTAACCACGAGCGATTAATTGTGCTTTAAAGACACTTTCATCAATCCGGGCTTCCTGAGCAGGCAACATCGCCAAACTGGCAGCAGGCGCTACATTTGGAATGTTGTTATATCCATATACCCGCGCAACTTCTTCGATTAAATCTTCTTCAATAGCGATATCAAATCGATAACCCGGAACTTCGGCCTGCCAGCTGTCTTCAAGCTGAGTCACCTGCATGCCTAACCGTGTAAGCATTTCGGTTACACTGTCAGGTGCAATATGAATTCCTAACACCCGCTCCAGGCGTGCTTTGCGTAAGACTACCGTGGCTCGTTCAGGTAAATGTTCCTTGGCGACGGCTTCGATCACCGGCCCCGGCTCACCACCGCAAATTTCAATAATTAACGCGCTGGCACGCTCCATAGCGTTGCGTTGTAAATTTGGATCTACCCCTCGCTCGTAACGATGTGAGGCATCAGTATGTAAACCATACTGGCGGGCCCGGCCCATAATTGCATCACGGGCAAAAAACGCGCTCTCCAGCAATATGTGCTGGGTGTCGGTATTCACTCCTGAATGCTGTCCGCCAAAAATACCCGCAATAGCCAGCGCTTTGTGATCGTCTGCAATAACTAATGTATTTTCAGCCAATTCTACCGTGGTCTCATCCAGTAAGGTTAACGACTCCTGGTTGCCTGCCATCCGCACATGAATGTTGCCTTCAATGCTATCCAGATTAAATGCATGCATAGGCTGACCCAGCTCAAGCAATACAAAATTGGTCACATCCACAATAGGGTCTATGCTGCGAATACCGCTACGGCGTAGTTTTTCTTTAAGCCACAGTGGCGAGCTTGCTGAAACATCTACATTACAGATAACCCGTCCCAAATAACGAGGGCACGCATGGGGCGCTTCCAGGTTTATCGAAAGTTTATCGTCAATAGTCGGCGTCACCGGTTCAATAGCAGGTTCGCATACATCCTGATTATTCAGTACACCCACTTCCCGGGCTATACCGCGAATGCCCAGACAATCAGCACGATTGGGGGTTAAATCCACATCGATACTGTAATCATCAAGGTTCAGGTACTGACGTATATCCTGTCCTACCGGCGCATCCGCGGGCAGTTCCATAATACCGTCATGATCATCGCTGATACCCAACTCAGAAAAGCTGCATAACATACCAAATGAGGGTTCACCACGTAGCTTGGCCTTTTTGATTTTAAAATCGCCAGGCAGTACTGCACCCACTTTCGCTACGGCCACCTTGATGCCCTGACGACAGTTAGGTGCACCACACACGATATCAACCAGTTCATCGTCGCCAACATTGATTTTTGTCACACGTAGCTTGTCTGCATTGGGGTGCTGGCCACATTCCACCACTTCGCCTACCACTACGCCCGAAAACGCGCCGGCAACCGGTGCTAATTCATCTACTTCCAAACCCGCCATGCTTAGCTGTTCAGATAGTGCCTGTGCAGACAGAGCCGGATTAACCCACTCTCTTAACCATTTTTCACTGAATTTCATACTTACTCTGCCTTGCCTTAATTGAACTGCTTTAGAAAACGTAGATCATTTTCAAAAAACGAACGAAGGTCGGTGACGCCGTAACGTAACATGGTCAGGCGTTCCACCCCCATGCCAAAGGCAAAGCCAGTGTATTCTTCAGGGTCTATATTAACTGCTTTAAGCACGTTCGGATGAACCATGCCACAGCCGAGTACTTCCAACCATTGACCATTTTTACCCATTACATCCACTTCGGCGGAGGGTTCGGTAAACGGGAAATAAGAGGGGCGGAAACGGATCTCTAATGACTCTTCAAAAAAGTGATGAAGAAAGTCGTGCAGAATACCTTTTAGTTCAGTAAAGCTGACATTCTTATCTACCATTAACCCTTCAACCTGATGAAACATGGGTGTATGGGTCTGATCGTAATCATTACGGTAAACGCGTCCCGGCGAAATAATCCGTAACGGCGGCTTTGCCGTCTCCATAGTGCGAATTTGTACACCCGAGGTTTGCGTGCGTAGCATCACATCAGGATTAAAATAGAAAGTATCATGGTCAGCGCGTGCAGGATGGTTAGCCGGAATATTCAGGGCATCAAAATTATGAAAACCATCTTCTACTTCCGGGCCGGTTTTTACCGCAAAACCTAATTCACCAAAAAATTGCTCAATGCGCGCAATAGTGCGGCTTACCGGATGCAGATTGCCAGGGTGTTCCACCCGCCCAGGTAGCGACACATCAATCGCTTCCTCAGCAAGCTTACGGTTCATTTCCGCACTACGTAATGCATCACCTTTGGCGGTAATGGCTTGCTGAATAACCTGTTTAGCCTGGTTAATTTTTTGTCCGGCCGCCGGGCGTTCCTCATTAGATAATTTACCCAGCCCCTTTAACAGGTCTGTCAGTTTACCTTTTTTACCCATGTACTCGACTCTAACGTGGTCGAGTGTTGCTGCATCTTGGGCAGCGTCAATCTGGCCTTGTGCCTGACTGATAATCGCTTCAAGCTCCATGATTTCCTCAATTTGGCATATGACTGGATAGCTCTTTTTTACTAAAAGAGTTTGCCTGAATATAAAAGGCTATAGTCTACACGACAGTTAAAAGCCGCCGCTACCCTAACGGGCTGATAATTCCGACAATTATGCGAATAAATTGATTTAATCCGCTAATTTCCTCACTTTGAACCTATTCTGCCAGCAGGTCAAAAGTTTCCAGGTAATTTAGTGGATTTTTTATTCACGACTTCATTAAGGGTAAAACTGCAGGGTTAACAGAAAACGGCTAATAAAGAGAAAATATAGTTACGCAGAAACGAAAAACGGCGAGCATCCTGCTCGCCGTTTTCCGAAAGAACTTAAACTTAATTTAGTTAAAAAATTAAGCTAACGCGCCTTTAGCCGCTTCGACTAATGCGCTGAATGCTACCTTGTCATGTACTGCGATGTCGGCAAGGATCTTACGATCAATTTCAACAGACGCTTTTTTCAAACCGTTAATGAAACGGCTGTATGACAGGCCATTTTGACGTGACGCCGCGTTAATACGTGCAATCCACAATTGACGGAATTGACGCTTACGCTGACGACGGTCACGGTAGGCATATTGACCAGCTTTAGTTACTGCCTGTACTGCTACGCGATAAACGCGTGAACGAGCACCGTAATAACCTTTAGCCTGTTTTAGAACTTTTTTGTGACGTGCACGTGCGACAGTGCCGCGTTTTACTCTAGCCATTATTTAGTCTCCTGGGTTTTAAACGTAAGGCAACATGCGCTGAACCAATTTGGTATCCGCATCATGAACCAGTTTTTTGCCACGCAAATGGCGTTTACGCTTAGAACTCTTCTTGGTCAAAATATGACGCAAGTGAGACTGCTTGCTTTTAAAGCGACCAGAACCGGTTTTCTTAAACCGTTTGGCTGCACCACTGTTAGATTTGATTTTAGGCATTGCTAAAACTCCGCATTGTTAATATCGGTCCGTATGATGTGCAGTCATCACAAACCGGTTACGTTATACAGCAAGGTGTTTCGAAGGGGCAGAGTCTTCGAAAACTTTAGACCATTACTGCTTCTTGTTTGGGGCAAGCACCATGATCATCTGACGCCCTTCCACCCGACGGGGGAAAGATTCGCAGATTGCAATCTCTTCCAAATCCGTTTTAATGCGGTTTAGAAGTTCAATGCCGATCTCTTGGTGAGCCATTTCACGTCCGCGAAAGCGAATTGTGACTTTGGCTTTGTCCCCACTTTCCAGAAAGCGACGCAGGTTGCGCAGTTTTACCTGGTAATCGCCTTCATCAGTGCCAGGGCGGAATTTAACCTCCTTGACCTGAATTTGCTTCTGTTTTTTCTTCTGCTCTTTTTGAGCTTTACTTTTTTCAAAGAGGAACTTGCCATAGTCCATAACTTTACAGACTGGCGGCTCGGCATTTGGACTAATCTCAACTAGATCCAGACTCGCTTCTTCAGCGGTTTGGGTTGCTTCAGCTAATGTCACAACGCCTATCTGTTCACCATCTTTGCCGATAAGTCTTACTTCTCTGGCTTTGATTTCATCGTTAATGCGGGCTTTTGCGCCCTGAGCCTGTTTGTTAGCGCCTTTAATGTGCTATTCCTCCAAAAATTAAAATCTTATGCCTGCCCCCTTATATGGGGATAAAGCAGGCACCTTCAAGACCCGTAACAATCTATTTGATTGTTTTTTCTGCGACTTCCTTCTGTGCTAATTCAATGAAAGCATCCAGACTCATCGTCCCCAGATCTTCACCACGTCTTGAACGCACAGCCACCTGACCGGACTCAACTTCTTTGTCGCCGACCACCAGCATATAAGGAACACGCTTTAGGGTGTGCTCGCGGATTTTAAAGCCAATCTTCTCATTTCTCAAGTCTGACTTTGCTCTAAATCCAAATTGTTGCAATTTTTCTACTGTTTGACCCACATATTCGGCCTGATTGTCAGTAATATTCATTACTGAAATCTGCTGTGGAGCCAACCATAACGGGAAGTAACCCGCGAATTCTTCTGTCAGTATACCAATAAAGCGTTCCAGCGACCCTAAAATCGCTCGGTGAATCATTACTGGTACCTTACGTTCGCCATCTTCGGCAACATAAGTAGAGCCTAACCTACCTGGCATCGAAAAATCCAGCTGTACCGTACCACATTGCCATGCGCGGTCTAAACAGTCATGCAGGGTAAATTCAATTTTAGGACCATAAAATGCCCCTTCTCCTGGCTGATATTCAAATTCAATATCATTGGCTTTGAGTGCTTCAGCCAGCGCCGCTTCAGACTTGTCCCAGATAGCATCTGAACCCACTCGCTTTTCAGGTCTCGTGGACAGTTTAACTGCTACTTTATCAAATCCAAACGCCGCATAAGTTTCATATACCATCTTAATGCAGCCGCTTACCTCAGACAGGATTTGCTCTTCTGTACAAAAGATATGAGCATCATCCTGAGTAAATCCACGTACTCGCATCAGACCATGCAATGCACCCGAAGGTTCATTGCGATGACAACAACCAAATTCGGCCATGCGTAAGGGTAGATCACGATATGACTTCAAACCTTGGTTGAAAATCTGCACGTGGCCTGGGCAATTCATTGGCTTAATAGCATATTCACGCTTTTCTGATTCAGTAGTGAACATGTTTTCAGCGTATTTGTCCCAGTGCCCTGATTTTTCCCACAGCACCCGATCCATCATTAATGGACCTTTGACTTCATCGTAATGATAGTCACGTAACTTACGGCGAATGAAGCTTTCCAGTTCAGTATAGATTGACCAACCATCGTTATGCCAAAATACCATACCAGGCGCTTCTTCCTGCCAATGGAACAGGTCTAGGGTTTTACCAATTTTGCGATGGTCTCGCTTTTCCGCTTCTTCTAAACGCGTCAGGTACGATTTAAGCTGTTTTTTATCTGCCCAGGCGGTGCCATATATCCGTTGCAGCATTTTATTATCGCTATTGCCACGCCAGTAAGCGCCCGCGACTTTCATTAATTTGAAATGCTGACAGAATTTCATATTCGGCACGTGCGGGCCGCGACACATGTCGATATATTCTTCGTGATGATACAAACCCGGCCGAGAATCCTGTGGAATGTTCTCATCCAGAATTTGCACTTTGTAGGCTTCACCGCGGTTGTCAAAGGTATCGCGGGCTTCTTGCCAGCTCACCTTATGCTTAACCACCTCATAGTTGGTTTTTGCCAGTTCCAGCATCCGCTTTTCAAGCTTTTGCAGATCTTCCTGGGTCAACGAATGCGCCATATCAACATCGTAATAAAAGCCATTGTCGATAACCGGTCCGATGGCCATTTTCGCATCGGGCCACAGTTGCTTGATAGCATGTCCAATAAGGTGGGCGCAGCTGTGACGAATAATCTCCAGCCCGTCTTCATCTTTCGCTGTAATAATTTGTAGCGCGGCATCCTGTTCAATCAGGTCGACAGCGTCTACCAATTCGCCGTTTATTTTTCCAGCAATGGTGGCTTTGGCCAGCCCAGGGCCGATATCCGCGGCAACATCCATTACTGAGACAGCGTTATCAAACGCGCGTTGGCTTCCGTCAGGAAGAGTAATTACAGGCATGTTAATTCCTTCACAGTGGTGACACCTACTCTGTGCCACTTGCTTAATATGAGTTTAAGGTAAGTATTCAATCGATAGCGCGGTGCATTGTCATCACCTGCCGCCCCGTAAAACGGTTGGAATTATAACGGCTTGCCGGGCGCATGCAATGCCTGTCGTGAAATGAACCTAAGCCCACCCGGGGAAAATCCCATCAATGGCCATTAAGCGGCCAGCACGGCTATCTAGTAAAAATGAATCAGTTTGACGTGTTTACCCGTAAAAAGAAGCATAACCGGGCGCAGCTAACTATACTTAATAATCCGATAAGGTAAGCAATGCAAACCGATTCGCAGAATCAGACTATGTGGCATTTTATCAGCGAACATATCAGCCAGGCTACCGCCACCTGTTTTTTGTGCCAGCATACTCAACAGGTTACTGGCGGCGATTCGCATCTGACTTATGTGGTGCGGGATAACCATGCCCGTTATTTTGTTAAACTACGCCGCCATCGCGGCCCCCTTCAGCTCCATCATGAAGCCCTGGGACTTGAGGCACTAAGTGAGGGCCACACGGTGGCCACGCCACGGGTAATTTGCCACGGAGTAACGCAGGAGGGGAATAGCAGCCGCGAATACCTGGTGTTATCCTACCTGCGCTTCATCGCACCTGAGTCTGCCCACTGGGCCCTACTGGGTAAGCAGCTTGCCGCCCTGCACCAACTGCCGCAAGAACCACATTTTGGCTGGCCCGAAGACAACTATATTGGCCTAACCCCACAATGTAATGACCGCTACGCTACCTGGTCGGTGTTTTTTTCCGAATGCCGGCTTGGTGCAATGTTGGAAAAATTGGCTCGCCAGGGCATCCGGTGGGTTAACCCAGATGTATTCGTTACCCAGGTAGAGCACTTCTTACATTCTCACCAACCCGCCTACAGTCTGGTGCACGGCGATTTGTGGTCCGGGAATATCGGCGTTACACCCAAAGGGCCGGTGTTATATGATCCCGCGGTACATATTGCCGATCGGGAAACCGACCTTGCCATGAGTGAACTGTTTGGCCGCTTGCCACCTGCATTCTATCAAGCCTATGCTCAACATGCGCCACTACCGCACGACTATGAAGCTCGCAAACCGCTGTATCAGTTATATCATCTACTCAATCATGCATTACTGTTCAAAGGGCACTATCTGGAACAAGCAAAATCTGCAATCATTGCCTGCCAGAAACGATGCTAACTTACTGACGGTTTACCGTTTATTAAGAGGTGCTCTACTATGCCCCACTCCCCTGTGGCACTGGTAACCGGTGCGGCCCGGCGTATTGGCGCCGGGCTCGTTAGCGCTTTGCACGAGCGTGGTTACCACGTCATTATTCATTACAATCACTCTGATGAGGAGGCCCGGGCTTTAGCTCACCGGCTAAACGCGTCCCGCGCTAACTCGGCCAGGCTGCTGCAGGCTGACTTAAGCCACCTAACACAACTTACTAGCCTGGCAGCGCAGATTGAATCGTTTTTCGGCCGGTTAGACCTACTGATAAACAATGCATCAGCATTCTACCCAACGGTATTGGGTAAGGTTACCGCCCAAGACTGGCAGACCATAATGGGCAGCAACGTCCAAGGGGCGTTATTTCTGGCGCAAGCATTAATGCCTTTGTTACGTCAACAGCGCGGCTGTATTATAAATATGGTGGATATTCATATCGCCCGCCCGCTGCCACATTACAGTGTGTATTGCGCCGCTAAAGCGGCTTTGGCGTCTATTACCCGTTCACTGGCGGTAGAAATGGCCCCCGAGGTAACCGTTAATGGCATAGCGCCAGGTGCTATTCTATGGCCTGAACAGGCGTTATCGGCGGAGCAAAAAGCCGATACTTTATCCAGTATTCCTTTACAGCGCTTAGGCACGGTAGCGGATATTGCCCATGCTATGTTGTTTTTAGTTGAAGCCAACTACCTGACCGGCCAGATAATCGCCGTTGATGGAGGACGAAGTGTTGCCTCACAAGCTTTGGTATAACCGCGGCTCCGGCCTGCAAGAGGTGTTCAGCCGGCGTCGGCACGTGACCGCCGCGCTGCTGATCGGCCTGCTGGGCGCTATAGTAAGTGGCTGCCAGTGGCCGTCAGGTGTAAAAGACGATATGCAGGAATATCGCGCGCGGTTAGCCAGGGTGCTGGACGTGGCGTTTCCGGCGCCGGCCTCTGCTGTGTCGTTAACGCTGCCCGCTAATGCCTTGTTAACCCGCCCAGTTGAGCGTATGAATGTGAATCTTCGCGACTTTTATCAGTTGCAGCAGTGCGAACTGGGTACCCTGGTCGCGCAGCGCAATACGGCGTTAGGCAAAACCGCCCACCCTTCCCAACGGTTTATTTATGAAACCCGGTTATTACGCCAGTTGGCAGCGTGTAGCAAAGTCATCGATAAAAGCAATCCAACGCTTTCTCACCAGCTTGAGCAATGGCTAGCCGCCAAGCAGCGACAACGCCCCGTATTATGGGCAAACCTGATACAAACCAGTCCTGAACTGCGTGCCGGGTTATCCCGTGGCGCCAGCTATATTGAGCCGACCACCAACGATAGCGCCAGTGCAACCCTTGCCGCACTGGGATTTTTACAAGGCATTAAACAAACGCCGCAACGCGCCCTCACTTCGCTGGAACAACAGCTTAAAGCAATCGATAGTAACCGTCTGCCAGCCCGGGTATGGCGTACCCAGTACGAAATTGCGCGCCAGCTTAACGCGTTGAACAGTACGTTAGCTAAGCACTTGCCCGCCCTTGCCTGCCCAAATGAAAAGGCCTCTGAACAGGTCACTATTTTGCACAATGTATTTTCGTTGTTTTTTATTAATAAAATCCAACCGGTAGGCAGCAAGCTGAACCAGTACCATTACCACATGCTGCCAGTGTGGCAGCAATGGCAGCATGACCCGGATTTACATCCGGCATTTAAAGCTTTTTTGCAACAGCACGCGCAGATCGGTTTCGCTAACTACCAACGTGCAATTAAAGATCATGTCACGCTGTGGCAAACCTTGTTCGCGCGCTGTAATTTATCGCCGGCGCCCCCGCCGTAGAGTCCTCACTGGCATACTCCAGTTTACTGACACAGCGCTATTTTTATCCGGTATCGCGGCACGGTATCCGCTATCCGTTGCTGGCGCCGCAGATGCAGCCCCTTACAAAATATTATTACCATCTTCCGGATCCCGGGCCTGCGCAGCCTGGCGTCTTATTTCGCCCGTTTCACTGCTAACATCATCGGTTTTTCGTTTCGCAGCAGAGCCCTGGCGCGAACCTGGCGCGGTATTAGAATCGGGCAGCGCAGCAGACGTGGCGGGTGCCGGCACAGATTGGTGGGGTGTTGGCGGCGCATCGGCGTTATCCGGCCGAGCAGTGTTTTTTACTGCGTGCTGGCTCTCCTGTGGCTGCGTGTGGTCTGCCTCAGCGTTAGCGTCTTCCTTACGTATTCCGGGGATCCCTTGGGGGAATATCACCTCACGGGCATCATCTGGCATACTGATACCCGCCTCATCAAACGCGCTAACTAGCTCACGCATCAGCACAGAGGCCATCTTCAGCACACTGGTCTTTTCCACATCTATCCAAAAATAAACCTTAAGGTTTAGCGTGGCTGATCCCAGATTATCTACCAGTACCTGTGGTTCGGGGTTATCCAGAATATCCTGGTGAGCCCGGATCACCGAGGTAGCAAGTTGCTGGGCTTGTTTAACATCGCAATCGTAGCCCACGCCAATTACAAAATGCCCCCGCATATTAGGGTTAGCCGTCAAATTTTTGATGACCCCTTTATAAATAGTCGCGTTGGGAATTTGTATATGGTTACCGTCGAAATCGACCAGGGTAGTTGCCCGCGCAGTGACTTTCTGCACCACCCCAAGGTAGTTGTCTACCTCTACAACATCGCCGATTCTAAAGGGTCTCTGTACAGTAAGCAGCAGGCTAGAGATAAAGTTTTCAGCGATATCACGAAATGCGAAACCGAGAATCAGACCTAACAGCCCGGTACCGCTGATAATCGCCACCGCAAATTCGGTTAAACCTGCTAATTTAAGGAATAAATAAGCCCCCAGCAGGATAATCAGAGCTGACAGTACCCGGCGAGATACGGAGCGAATTAATGGGCTTTGGGTAATATAATTAAAAGGCTTTAAAATAAACGAGGCCAATGGCCCGGAGATAAAAAACAATATCAGCAGTATTGCCAGGCCTATGCCGATACTGGGTAAGCGGGCGATAATATCGCCATAAAGCTGTACTAATGCCTGCCCCGATCCTTCAGTGCCGCCTACCGCCGCGGTTGTTTGCCCTGCCTCTGCCCACATATATTTTGCTCGTTATCAGTTATACACAAATGCTATTTTGATAACTATGCATACGCCTGAGTATCAGCTTTTGGGTTAGTTGTGGGCCCTGCTGAGCGCTAAATAATTGCGCCCAGTTGCGTAAAAACGGCATCGGGAGGTGTAGAAGGCCCCTTATAGCAAGAGTGGCCACGGGATAGCTGGCGCCGCTATTGACCGGGCGCCACCACCAAATAGGTTCCCAGTCCTACGGTAAATATAAAACTGCCCCAGATAGCATGTTCAATCACCACCATCGGGGTAGAACGGGTCTGCATGTAGCGATACCCGAACAGCGCGCCACCGAACCAGGATACAACTACCGCAATCCAGTTACCGTAAACCAGGTGCGCCAAACCAAAGGCGAACGTACTTACCGCCCATCGCACGTGTTTGGACGGCATAATACGTTTATAGCGGTGAAAGAAGAAGGTACGAAAAATAATTTCCTGAGGAATGACCGATACAATCGGGTAGATTAACAATGTAGTCACCCATAAGGCGGGCTGCTCGATAGGCCACTGCATAAAAATATCGGGTTTAATCAGATAGACCAGTGCCATTGTCAGGCACGCCCAGGGAATAAACACTTTTAACGTGGCCCCCAGATGCGTTTTAAAATCTGCGAAATGCCAGAGTCTGAAACGCTTAAATTGTTTGTCTGCTAACAACACGGCCAGACAGGCAATGCCGATAACCCCAAGCAGTGGCATAAGCCATCCACCTAACTGCTGAACCCATAAGGCCACTACTATTGGGATACCGAGAAACAGGGCAATCATTTCAACCCACAGTCTTGCTGCCACTTTAACCTCTTTTATGAAAAAACCATGACACTTTTATTAAAGTGTAATACCAGATAGGAAAAACACGTTGCCTGCTATCAGGCTAAGGTATCGTTACCGCTACCTTTTGTTCTTTAGGGGCGTTTCACCCACGACAGCAAACCTGCTATGCCGTGGGCACCTGGGTTTAGCCAGTCGAAATATTCAACACCAGGCGTTGCCACTATTAACAATAAGCACACAGCATACCTATTGGCACATTCCCCGTACCGATATGTCGCTTTAGCTCAATAAACCGCCATATCAAGGGCCAAATAGGTCAGGCCTGAAGGTGAAAAAACAAACAACAGCAAACAGTTAAAAATAAACGTACGGGTTTATTTAATTCGTTGGTGAGTGGTGCTTGCAGGCTACCTGGCCTGTAACAATGGGCTTAGTTAGCGCTTCTGAGGTCACTGCTTCATATTCTGCCGTGCAAAATTTGCAGACCTTTTGTAGCCCCGCACCAGCGTGAACAAACGATGCAGGGGGATAGCACGGCCCGCAGTCACCGGGCCGTGGGCGCATGAGGTCATGCTGGCGTGTGGCGTTGGCCCGGGTCTGGCTCATCAGCTAGGCCGGCTTTGACGGCGGTGCGAGCGACGCAGTAACAAAGCCAGTCCGAGCCTTATTGCATGTCTCACCTGTAAGACTGTTTATTGGCATTCACGCCAGTTTGCTTTACTTTAGAGCCTTTGCTTACTGTCAGTGGCCAGGTACCTTATTTTGTCAGCACCGCAAGACATTCTTGCCCTTATCGAAAAACGCTATGGCGACCTGTCGCCCTCAGCGCGCGCGATTGCGAATTATATTCAGCAACATCCCATCGCGATAATCAGCTTGTCGCTGGCGGAGTTGGCCAGCGCCACGCATACCTCGAAGGCAACGGTCAGCCGTTTCTTTCGCCAGTTGGGGTTTACCTCTCACGCCCAGGCGAAAGAGACGCTATTGGCGCTGCGCCAGGCGGGTGTGCCAATGGATACTCGCCAACCTGATAGCGATCACCTTCAGCAAGATAATAAGAATCTGAGTCAGACCTTTGCCGCTCTGGACGAAGATGCCCTTGTACGCATCACGCAACAATTGGCCACCGCCAGCCGAATTACGTTAATTGGTTTTCGTAACGCCTACCCTGCCGCCTTGCACTTTCGTCAGCAGCTTAAGCAAATACGTAGCACCGTAAGGTTATTGCCTCAGCCCGGCCAAACGCTGGCAGAGGATTTATGTGATATCGCCGACGATGAAGTTATCGTGTTATTAGGTTTTCGTCGCCGCAGTCGCCTATTCGGCCGTATAGTTAAAGCGCTTGAACATCGCAATACTGTGCTTATTACAGACCCTACAGGCCAGCATTACCGCTCACAGGTGGCAGAATTATTGGTGTGTCATCTTGACCAGGATGCGCCCTTTGACAGTTATGCTGCGCCAATGAGCCTTATTGCAATGCTGTGTAATCGGGTTTATCGACAGCTGGGTGACACCGCCCGTCAACGCACTTCTATAATCAGTGAAATGTACGATGAATTGCAGGAACTTGAACGCAAATAAGTTATCTATAGCGATAGACCATTAAACAAAAAACGTCAATGCTACCAGTTTAAGTTGATTATTTTTTATACTCATTCACAATAAGTAAAACTAAAACAAAGCATTGCCATGTATAAATTTTATACATTGCCATTAGGTGGGTGCATATGGATGCCAAAACATTAGTCACTGTGGAAGAAGCCGCCAGCGTACTGGCATTCTGGTTTGAAGAGCTCGAGCCTGCACAGTGGTTTGCCAAAGATGATAGCCTGGATACGCTCATACGGGCGCGGTTTTCATCCGTGCACCAGGCCGCGGCAAATTGTGAACTGTGGCCCTGGCGGGCAAACCCTTATGGCAGGTTAGCGGAAATTATTGTGTTGGATCAGTTTTCCCGTAATATCTTTCGCGATACGCCAGCCGCCTTTGAGTGCGATCGACTGGCGCTGGCGCTGGCCCAGGAAGCGATAAGCGTGGGCGCTGATCGCAGTATGACTCCACAAGAGTGTGCTTTTTTATACATGCCGTTCATGCACAGTGAATCGTTGGAAGTACACGACACTGCGATGGAGCTTTTCGATATGCAGGGGCTGGAACAGCAGTTTCATTTTGAACGTAAGCATCGGGCAATATTACTGGAGTTCGGTCGTTATCCTCATCGCAATGCTATTTTAGGACGAGCGTCTACGCCCGCCGAAAATGCCTTTCTGCTGGAACCTGATTCGCACTTCTGAACAGCTTGTTTTCTGTTTATCTGCGCAGCCATCACCTTGTTTAGGCGTTTGTCACCTTTTACTGCGCCAGCGGTGGCGCGTGATTTTCCTAACCGCCTCTTGCCCTCCCGTTAACGTCTTTTATCGTCCATGACGGACCATTACCGTCCATTTACGACAGAAAAGTAAAAAAATACATCCCCGCTTCACCGTTTCACTTGACTTAGATATGAAACGATTGTTTCATGGATAGGTCAATAATGAGGGTTATCATGAAACATCACGCCGCTGTCTCTCCATTTATTTCCGGTACCACCGTACCTTTCAGACCGGCGGCGGGCACAGCCGAGCCACCTACGCAGGCGTTGGCCGCACAGCGGTTGGCCGTGAAGGATGTGTTTGATATGGCTGGCTTGCCCACCTCTGCTGGCAACCCAGACTGGTTGCTATCGCATCCTGCGCCGCAAGATACCAATACATCGGTTAGCCGGCTGCTAAACGCCGGCGCGCGGTTTATCGGCAAAACGATTACCGACGAGCTGGCGTACAGCCTTAACGGCCAGAATATTCACTATGGTACGCCGCAGAATCCCTGCACGCCGACCCGACTGCCGGGTGGCTCCTCATCAGGTTCTGCGGTAGCGGTAGCCGCCGGTTTGGCCGATATCGGGTTGGGTACTGATACCGGCGGCTCTATCCGCGTGCCAGCCAGCTATAATGGCCTATACGGGCTGCGCCCCACCCACGGGGTAATTCCTTGCGACAATATGGTTGCCCTGGCACCGTCTTTTGATACCGTGGGCTGGATGTGTAAACAGCGTCCCCTGATGCGGTCGGTGGCAAAGGTGTTATTGCCCTATCAACAGGCGGCAAAAAAGATCTATCGTATTGGCGTGGTACAGGAGCTATTCCAAGCTTCGCCGCTTGCCCTGCAGTTAAATTTGCAACTGGAAGCCTGGCAACACGCCCATCCAGCGCTGGGATTTGAACCGGTCTCACTTAATCTATTACCCACCAACCCAGGTAACACATTTAAAGTACTACAAGGCGCGCAGATAGCGCTGCAACATCAAGACTGGCTGGAGTCGCAAAAGCCATTGCTGGCTGACGATATTCAGGCCAGACTGGACTGGTGTAGAGGTATCCCGGAATCGCAGATTAATCAGGCGCAAGATGCTCAGGCCAAATGGTGCAAGCATCTGGCTGCGATATTTAAGCAATATGATGCCTTAGTGCTACCTACCACCCCCGGCCTGGCGCCGCTGTTGGCGACGCCGGCCTCGTCATTGGGTGAGTACCGAGAGGCTTTGTTGCAACACACCGCAATAGCTGGACTCGCCGGACTACCGCAGCTACATTTGCCTTGCTGTAACCAAGCTGGCGTGCCCCATGGGTTGTCGCTAATTGGCACTAAAAATAACGAATTCGGCTTACTTGATACAGCCGATGTATTAATGGAATAACATTATGGAAACGGCTTCGAATTTTGGCTTTACTGCCCCGCATTATGCTGCGGCGCAGGTGGGCAATACTATATTAGAACGCGGTGGCACCGCCATTGAAGCAATGGTGGCGGCGGCTGCGTCTATCGCGGTGGAATACCCTCACATGAACGGGCTGGGGGGCGATGGATTCTGGCTTATCAGTGAGCCGGGCAAGACCCCGGTGGCCATCAATGCTGCCGGTGTAGCAGCCCAGCAGGCTCAACCACAGCGCTACGCTGGCAGCGGCGCCATTGAGGCGCGGGGCGGCGGCGCGGCGCTGACCATGGCGGGGGCCGTGGCAGGCTGGCAAAAGGCGCTTGAAATCAGTGCCAGGTGGCAGCGTCCTTTGCCGTTAAGTACCCTATTGGATACCGCCATTAGCCAAGCAAACTGGGGTATTGAAGTTACGCAGAGCCTCTCAGAGGCCAGCCATAAAACATTTGCCGAACTTGGTCAGCAACCTGCATTCTCACCTTTTTTGATTAAAGGAAAGCCGCTTAAAAAAGGTAAAATACTTAAACTACCGGCGTTGGGCGCGACATTGGCCCGGCTTGCTGAAGCGGGACTGGATGACTTCTACCAAGGCGCGATAGCACAACAATTAGCAGCGGATCTACAGGCTGCCGGCTCGCCTATTACGCTGGAGGATTTTCATCAGTATCAGGCCCAGGTTACTGAACCTTTAGCCGTGACCACCTCTAAAGGCACCTTGTATAATCTGCCTGCGCCGACCCAGGGCATAGCCTCGCTGCTGATCATGGCGCTTTACGATAAGGTGGCCAGCCAGGGTACTACCGATGCCGATATGGTGCACCTGCTTATCGAATGTACCAAACAAGCATTTATTCAGCGTAACCGCTATGTTAGCGACCCCAGCCGGCTGGATATTGACCTGCGCACCCTGTTAAGTGCTGATTCGCTGGCCGCTATGCGCAATAACATCGAATTAGCCCAGGCCAGCCCCTGGCCCCACTCCGCCAAACCTGGCGATACCATCTGGATGGGGGCCTGCGATAGCGCGGGACGCATGGTAAGTTATATTCAAAGCCTGTATTGGGAGTTTGGCTCGGGTATCGTTAGCCCGTCCACCGGCATAGTGTGGAATAACCGGGGGACCTCGTTCTCATTAGACCCAACAGATATTAACTTTTTACAACCCGGACTGACCCCCATGCATACTCTCAATCCGGCATTTGCCGAGCTGAACGATGGGCGCCGTATGAGCTATGGCACGATGGGCGGAGAGGGACAGCCGCAAACCCAGGCTGCGCTATTTAGTCGTTATGTCTATCACAATCAACCGTTGCCGAAGGCAATCGCCCTGGGACGCTGGTTGCTTGGTCGAACTTGGGGAGATGAAAGTCATAACCTTAAGGTCGAGCAGGATTTAGCAGACTACGTCGGCGAGTCGCTGGTGTCTCGCGGCCACGATATGGTCACCGTGCCAGCCTGCAATGAGCTGATGGGCCACGCCGGCGCAGTGGTATGCCATCCTCAAGGTCGGGTCGAAGCCGCCACTGATCCGCGTAGCGATGGTAAAGCCTTTCCGGTACGTGTTTCCTAACCTTATTCAAAAAGTCGAGATATATGCAGTTTATTACCGAAAATCTTCCGACCCTGTTAGCCATGATGGGCACCGGCGTCTTCGCCGGCCTGCTAGCCGGACTATTAGGCGTAGGCGGCGGAATTGTTATCGTTCCGGTGTTGTTTTTTTTATTTCAGGCGCTGGGTGTTTCCGCGCAGACCAGTATGGTGGTCGCCACCGCGACCTCGCTGGCCACCATTGTTCCTACCTCACTAAGTTCAATTCGTGCGCATCTGGCAAAAGGTAATGTAGATACCACGCTATTAAAGAACTGGGCACTTTTTATGCTACTGGGCGTGCTGGCTGGTAGCTATTTAGTCACTCAGGTGAACGGCCAATGGCTTACTTTGCTGTTTGGCATCATAGCCTGTTTATCGGCTATCAATATGCTGGTGGGTAAAAAAGCAGCGCTTACCGAGAGCTTACCCGGCCGCGCCGGGCAAAGCATTATGGCGGGTTTAATCGGCTTATTCAGCTCGATGGTCGGGATTGGCGGCGGTACCCTCACTGTGCCTACCTTAACCTTTTGCAATTACCCGGCACACCGGGCGGTGGGAACCGCCGCGGCAGTCGGTTTAATTATATCTTTGCCTGCAGCATTAATGCTGTCGTTGGCGGGCACCGCACCAACCGATGCGCCCCCCGGCACCTACGGGTTGGTTAACTGGATAGGGTTTGCCTGCATCGTACCACTGACGGTGTTGTTTGCCCCGCTGGGCGCCGCGCTTGCGGCTAAGCTAGATGCAGCGGTACTGAAAAAAATCTTCGCGGTTATTCTGATCATCACTGGTCTGCGCATGCTGGCGCAGGTCCTGCTTTAGGAGTTTGTTATGTCTACCCTTTCGCTTCCGCCCCGTCTGCTGATGGGGCCAGGCCCGATAAACTGCTACCCACGGGTACTCAGTGCGATGGCTACCCAGCTGGTAGGTCAGTACGATCCGGTGATGACCGGTTATATGAATGAAGTTATGGCTCTTTACCGGCGGGTATTTAATACCAGCAATCAACATACGGTATTAATTGATGGCACCAGTCGCGCCGGTATAGAGGCTGTATTGGTTTCGGCGCTGGAACCGGGCGATTGTGTTTTAGTTCCGGTATTTGGCCGCTTTGGTCACTTGCTGGCTGAGATTTGTGAGCGTGCCGGCGCCAAGGTACATACCATTGAGGTGCCTTGGGGTGAAGTGTTTGACCCCCAGCAAATTGAAGAGGCGGTGCAACGTGTACGGCCAAAATTACTCGCTATAGTGCAAGGGGATACCTCTACTACGATGTTGCAGCCGTTAGCTCAACTGGGCGAAATTTGCCGACGTTACGATGTGATTTTTTATAGTGACGCTACCGCATCGATTGGCGGCAACGCATTTGACACCGACACCTGGCAATTAGACGCGGTATCTATCGGCCTGCAAAAATGCCTGGGGGGACCGTCTGGCAGTGCTCCGATTACCTTAAGCCCACGTTATGTTGAACTGGTGCGCAAGCGTCATCATGTGGAAGCCGGTATTAAAGATTCCCATCACCATGGGGCCAGTGGAAGCCGTATACAGTCTAATTATTTTGATATACCAATGATTTTGGATTATTGGGGCGAGGAGCGCTTAAACCACCATACCGAGGCAGCTTCCATGTTGTTTTGCGCCAGAGAGTGCGCCATTACGTTACTGGATGAAGGTAAAGACGCCGTGATCGCGCGGCATAAACTGGCTGGAGATGCAATGCTGGCAGGTATACAGGCACTCGGCCTGCAGCCTTTTGGTAACCTGCAACATAAGATGAACAATGTGGTAGGCGTAACGATTCCACACGACGTAGATGGTGAAGCTATCCGCCATACCCTTCTGCACCGGTTTAACATTGAAATTGGCACCAGCTTTGGCCCATTGAAAGGCAAAATATGGCGTATCGGTACGATGGGCTATAACGCACGCCAAGATGCGGTTTTACATACCTTGCAGTCGTTAGAAACCGTACTGCGTCAGCAGCGCGGGCCGATTACCGGCACTCCCGGCGCCGGGGTCGATGCGGCCCTGGCCGTGTATGATGAGAATAGACAATGAGTGCTTTTAAAACCCAGGCAGAACAGGTTATGCAACAACTGCAGGAGCTTGGCACTATTAGCCAGTCCCCGCAATATCTGGATCGGCGTTATTTAACGGCTGAACATGCCAGCGCTAATCAACTGGTGGCTAACTGGATGCACCAGGCCGGCATGCAAACCTGGCAGGATGCTGCCGCTAATTTGTGGGGACGCTTGGCCAGTAGCGCCGTCCCTGACGCCCCCCGACTTATTTTAGGCAGCCATCTGGATACGGTACCAAATGGCGGAAAATACGATGGCATGCTCGGTGTACTAGCCCCCATCGCCGTGGCCCAATTACTGGCGCAACAAGCCATCAGTTTACCTTTTCATTTAGACATTGTGGGCTTTGGCGATGAAGAAGGAAGTCGTTTTGGCTCCACCTTATTAGGCAGCCGGGCGCTCGTAGGTAACTGGCCTGCCGATTGGGCCGAGCTGACCGATGAGAACAATATTACGCTGGCCCAGGCCATGCAAAATGCTGGTTTGGATTTTACCCAGGTCCACCAGGCAGCCATCAGTAACGAAAACCTGCTGGGCTATATTGAACTTCACATTGAACAGGGCCCGGTACTTGAACACGAGAATCTGCCTGTAGGAATAGTCAGTGCTATTGCCGGCGCGCGACGCTTTGAGTTTACGGTAACAGGCATGGCGGGGCATGCTGGCACGGTGCCAATGCCGCTGCGCCAGGATGCGCTGGCGGCTGCCAGTGAGATGATTCTGGCGGTGGAAGCGCTGGCGGTGAAAAACCAGGTAGTGGCTACCGTAGGGCGGATTAATAACAAACCCAACGGGGTTAACGTTATTGCCGGTCAGAGCCAATTTTCATTGGATATTCGTAGCGCCAGTGACGCCCAGCGTGACGAGGCCCTGGAACACATTATGCTAGCTATGGAGGATATAGCGCAGCGTCGGGGGGTGCAGTTACACCACCAGCAAACCCACGAAGCAGACGCCGTATCGTGCGATCCGAGCTTGCAATCCTATCTGCGCGATGCGGTTGAGCAAAATGGTATACGTCCCTTTACGCTGCCTTCCGGGGCGGGCCACGATGCTATGGCGATGGCCCACCTGTGTCCGGTGGCCATGTTATTTACACGCTGCGATAAAGGCATTAGCCATCACCCGGCCGAAGCTATCACCACCGCGGACATCGAGGTGAGCTTACAGGTTTTGTTTGACACTATTATGGCGGTGGCCGAGCCCACTAAGCAGAAGGAAGTGATGTGAAAATTACCCGTATATACAATGACGAGCATGGCAAAAGCCACTTTGGTGAAGTAACTATACCGGTGAGTGACGGCGGGCCCATCGGAATGTTGTCAGAGCGCTATAGCGCGGGCAACATTATTTTTCGCCAAACCCCGGCCGATTATGATTTTAAATGGCACCCCGCCCCCGCGCGGCAGTTATTGTTTATATTAAAAGGGCGGGCGGAATTTACGGTGTCAGGCGGCGCGCGTAAAGTCTTTGGCGCAGGCGACGTAGTGTTGCTTGAGGATACCGAAGGTGAGGGGCATTGCAGCCGTGCATTGTATAATGAAGTTCGCGACTCTATTTTTGTAACTCTGGGCGATGATGTGGTTTTTGAGCCCGATCTACCCTGAGCCTCCTGGGGCTGAATAGCATCTGTGTACACCGCGTAGCGGTTAGCCAGCCAGCTAAAATTCTACAACGCCCGCTGGGACCATTTTACCTGAGTATTGACCCGCCATACTACTTACAGAGGGTAGATGTCGCGCTCCGCCCTCTTATCAATCTATCCCCTGCCGGGTGATACGCGCTGACGCATCATTTTCGGGCACGCTTCACCTTTTATGTGCAACCCCCTGCACAGCCGGTTATCTCGGGCCGCGCATATTCCCATGTTTTAATTATATAACAACGCCTTAGAACAAATCATTTTGACTGACCAAATGGTCAAATAGTTGCAAGGTTGGTGGTTTTGCCGCTTAGGAGTGCCTGTGGTTCGCTGTGTTGTCTCGTATTGTGCTATATGGTTTTGTACGTTAATTTTTAGTGCCCCCGTGCTTGCTGCCTCTACCATGGATGAATGGTTTAGCGCCTTTAAAGCGCAGGCGACCCCGGCCCAGCTCTACGGCTTTTTACAACACATGCCCAAAGGCGGCGATTTACACCACCATTTAACCGGCTCAGGCTTTAGCCACTGGTGGTGGGATATCGCCACTGATGAAGCTCACAATGGGGGCTATCGTTATTACACCCGTACCCTTGCCAAACTGTGTAATGGCTACGGTACCAATGCCTATGGTCCCATGCCTGAGCATCTGCTGTTTCACACCGTACAACAGTCTACTTACAATGCTTTAAGTGATTGTAAAAAGAGTGAATACACGGCGCTATCTGATTTAACCGCGGATCAGCAAAGCGCGTTTCTTGACAGTATTCGGCTGGATAAACCGTATGAGGGCCGCAATGAGTTTTTTGAAACCCATTGGCAGCGGTTAGGCGACCTTACCCGTAACCCGCATGTACAAGCCTATTTATTGCTTAAAAATATGCAGGCCTATCAGCTCGAACAAGTCACTTATCTGGAGACCCAGGTCAATGTAAAAGGCATGCTTTACCCTGATGGGAGCATAATGCAGGCCGAGCAGGCGTTGCAAACCATAGAAACCATGCTGGCCAGCCAGGCTGCCACGGATACCGGTGTAACGGTGCGGTTTCAATATGCATTATTGCGTTTTTTGCCTGATGCAGAACAACAATTACGCTGGATTTATGCGTTTGTGGATGCGCATCGTGACCGCTATGTGGGTATCAACTTCGTGGGACGTGAAGACAACGATAAAGGCTATCCCTTACGTTTTTTGCCTGTGCTGCGTGAACTACGCCAGGCTTATCCGGCAATTGCCTTATCTATCCACGCCGGGGAAGTTGATGAGCCTAATCATCATGTTCGCGACACCCTGTTGCTGGGCGCCAAACGTATAGGCCATGGCCTCAATACCATCAGCGATCCCCAGACCCTGTTGTTGATGCGCCACGGTCCATACTTAATTGAGATAAACCTGATATCTAATTTATTGTTGGAATACGTCAAAGATTTCACCGAGCATCCGTTTGCCGAATATTTGCGTACCGGCATTCCGGTGGCGCTGTCTACCGATGACCGCGGCATGTGGGACAGTACGCTCACAGACGAATTTTACCTGGCGGTGACCCGGTTTAACCTTAGCTGGCAGGAATTACTCGCTCTGCATCGCAATTCACTGCAATACGCATTTATAGCGGAACCCGCAAAGCGCGCGCTGATTGAGCACTGGCAACAGCAAACGGCCGTCTTCGAACAAAAGCAGATTACCCATAATACAGTGTATCACCCCAGCCAAACTG
The DNA here is from genome assembly GCF_003429285.1 of Salinimonas sediminis. Classification (NCBI taxonomy): domain Bacteria; kingdom Pseudomonadati; phylum Pseudomonadota; class Gammaproteobacteria; order Alteromonadales; family Alteromonadaceae; genus Salinimonas; species Salinimonas sediminis. The sequence goes on along the minus strand of NZ_CP031769.1, from coordinate 1,614,482 downwards.
GCCAGTTTATTTGTCGCTACGCACCTAAAGTCTGCTCGTTGGCCACCGGAGATAAGTATGAGTAAACCCCACGAATTATTATATGCATTACACGACTCGCCCCCTGCGGTGCCAGCCACTATCGCAGCTTTTCAGCATCTGCTGGCCAGTTTTATCGCGGTAGTTACCCCTACCCTGATTATTGCCGGCGTACTTGAGCTGGGCGATTATACCCCTTACCTGGTCAGCATGGCGTTATTTACCAGTGGCGTAGGCACCTACGTGCAAACAAAATCTATCGGCCCGGTAGGCTGCGGACTGGTAGCCATTCAGGGAACCAGTTTTGCCTTTATCTCTGCACTGCTGGTGGCCGGCCTTAGCGTGCGTAAGCAGGGCGGAAGCGATGAAGACGTGTTGGCAATGTTGTTTGGTATCAGTTTATTCGGCGCGTTAGTAGAGGTGGTATTAAGCCAGGGCCTGCGTTTCTTTAAACGTATTTTAACCCCGCTTACCAGCGGTATTGTAATTACCGCCATCGGCTTATCATTAATTAAAGTAGGTATGACCGACCTGGCCGGCGGTGTCAACGCCACTAACTTAGGCAACAGTGCCAATATATCGCTGGGCCTTACCGTGCTGTTTATTATTATTTTTTTAAATGCATGTCATTCCCGCTGGCTGCGTTTGAGCGCCATATTTATCGCGATGGCCATCGGCACTGTGATTGCTTACATAGCCGATATGATTGATTCCACGACAATGGTATCGGCGCCGCTGTTTACCCTGCCCGTGCCATTAATGTATGGGCTGGACTTTGATCTGGCGCTATTTATCCCCGTGGCTTTTATCTATTTTTTTAGTGCGATTGAAACGGCTGGCGACCTGACGGCTAATAGCTTGTTTTGCAAACAGCCCATTACCGGGCCGGTTTATCTGAAGCGGTTGAAAGGCGGCATACTGGCGGACGGCCTGAACTCTATGTTTGCAGCCTGTTTTAACAGCTTTCCAAATACCACCTTTGGGCAAAATAACGGGGTTATACAATTAACCGGAATAGCCAGTCGTAAAGTAGGCTACATCGTTGCAGGTATGTTTGTCGTGCTCGGTTGCTTTCCCTTCATTGGGGTAATGTTGCAACTGATTCCCAAACCCGTATTGGGCGGCGCAACATTAACGATGTTTTCGATGGTCGCGGTAGGCGGCATAAAAATACTGACTTCTACGACCTTGGATCGGCGCGCCAGCCTCATTGTGGCCAGTTCCCTGGGCTTAGGTGGCGGTGTGCTGCTACAACCGGCCGCGATTGCGTCACTCCCCGGCTGGTTAAGCACCCTTGCCTCTTCTCCCATTACCGTGGCGGGCGTTTGCGCAGTGGTACTAGAGCTGGTACTTCCCCGCCCAGCCGAGGTCGAGCCAGAAAGCGTAACAGAGGCAAAGGATCAACCTCCATTGGCACATTAACCTGGTAATTACGCGTTTCGTCGCAGTGCAAAGACGGAGTTTTTCGCACCAGTAAAGTGCACTGCGCTGACCAGTTTTCTTCTGATAACAATTTAACAACAATCCTATCGCCGGAAAATAATATTTTTATATCTATATTTCAATAGGTTAGGAATATATCAAAAATTGACCAATTGGACAGATTTTTGGCACCTCTTGTGCTACATGCCTAGGGCCGGTGTTGGTTAGCAATGCAAGGCAACCAGTGGTTAGAAAATAAAAATATCAGAGGGATAACATGACACACTCACGCTTTACTATGTCTGCACTGACAAAAGCCGTTACGCTTGGGCTGTTGCTTAGCACGCCAGCTATCGCTTTTGCTCAACAGGAAAGTGCCACGACGCCTACGGATAGCGAAATTGAAAAAATCGAGGTTAAGGGTTCGTTAGGCTCATTACCTGGGCAGGATGTTGAAGCTGTGTTTGGTTTCGGCAAGTCTATTCTGGAAACGCCCCGTTCCGCTTCGACAATCAGTGACGAGCAAATGGAGCGTTTCAATGTTTCTGATATTGATGAGCTGGTAGCTTTTGCGCCGGGTACTTTTACCCAGTCATTTTTCGGCGTAGCGGGGTCATTAGATGTGCGAGGCAACCCTGGCGAAACGTATTTCCGAGGGGTTAAGCGGTTAGACAATCCCGGTAACTACCCAACCCCAATAGGCGCTTCAAGCCGTATCGATATTGTTCGTGGACCGGCATCGCCGATTTATGGGCCGTCAAAAATAGGGGGCTACCTTAATTTCAATCCCAAATCTGCCCGCGCATCTTCGGGCCAGTACCTGGAAGCGCCTACCGGTGGCATGTCGTACACCCATGGGACCTGGGATAAAAGCATTCTTACTGCCGAAGTCGGTGGCCCGGCCACTATCGCCGGTAAAGAAATGGGCTATTTTATTTATGGCGAGGTAGAAAACTCGGGAAGCTACTACGAAAACTCAGCCACTGATCAGTCCGTCCTGCAAGCTTCCTTTAATATGGATATAAGCGATAATTTCCGAGTCGAATTTGGTGGTATGTACCATAAATATGACGGTAACCAGGTGGCAGGCTGGAACCGTTTGACCCAGGAACTTATTGATAACGGAACCTATATTACCGGAACCGCTCAGCCACTGGACACCGACGGCGACGGGTCGATATCTCATGAAGAATACGGTGATGTGAATATCGCCGGTGAAAATGGCTTTTATGTGCCTGCGGCTGCGTTTACCGATGCCGACGCCACTGCCTTAATGGCTCTGGAAAATGTGGGCACTACAACACTGAATGCCTCGCAAACGCTAGTAGCGCCAGATGACAGGTTAGAAAACGAAGCCAATACCCTGTATTTCGATATGATGTACTATGCCGATAACTGGGAGATCAAAAACCAGTTATTTTATGACGGGTACGACAATATTAACGAAAACGCCTACGGCTTTTCACAGTTTCACGATAGCTGGGTTATTGAAGACAAACTGATATTTGCCACGTCTTATGAAAGCAATAGCCTGCTGGCTCAATTTCATCTGTCACCGTCTATCCGCTATACCGACTTTTTGCACGGTGATGATTTTACCTATGAATATTTCAATCGCCGCGACTTGACGATGCCGTCATCGGCGCTCGACCGGCGCTTGCTGTCTACCCGCAGTGGGAAAAATTTCGATAACTATGATGACGGTAATTATCTGGACCTAGGTATCGCTGCAATGACCGACCTGACCTGGGAAAATGGTCTCAATATTGTATTAGGGGTGCGCTACGACACCATTGATATTGAAAGTACTTCGCGCCAGGATTTGCTGCTACCAGCAGAACGGGTTGTAGAAGATAGTACGACCCCAATTACTGAAAAGGAAACCGTGGATGGCGTATCCTGGAACACCAGTATCTCTTATAGCTCGCCAATTGGCTTAGTGCCGTACATTACCCTGGCAGAGCAAGCTACTCTGGTAGCCGGCCAAGGAGCAGAAATTACTATCGGCCAGTTGAATAATGATGATGGCAGCGGCGCGTTTGATACCTCAGATTTGTTTGAATATGGGGTTAAGGGCTCCTTTTTAGATGACACACTGTATTTTGCTTTATCTATTTATGAGCAGGAGCGAACCGACTATAACAGCCAGGCTATTGTAACCAATGCAACAACGCACAATGAAGGTACCGAGTTTGAATTACGCTGGGTAGTGAATGAAAACCTGGTGTTATCCGCCGGCTATTCTAATGTTGAGGTAATCAACCTCACGGCATTGGAAGATGAAAGCCAATTTGGCTTTCTGGGGCTAGAGGATTTGGTCAACCTTGAAGACAAATCGCTGGTTCTGGGCGGCAATGTAATTGGTTTGAATCTGGTAGGTGAAGGAACGTCTAACCCGGATGCCCGTAAAGCTGGAATTCCGGAAAACATTTATACCTTTACCGCTACCTACGATTTTCAAAACGGTATTGCGGGTAATATAAGTGTGGTAGATGCCGAAGAAGTATCTTCTGGCTTCTCCGGTGCAGTCACCTTACCAGGCTACACCCTGGTCAATGCCGGGTTGTCATATCAAAGCGAAGACTGGAATGTAAACCTGACCGTGAAAAACCTTACCGACGAGCGTTACTTCCGGGCTAATTTCCCGGATTTATTCGGTAGCCAGGTGGTTCTACCTGAACTTCCCCGTCATTTTAATGTGAAGTTTGCTTACAAGTTTTAATTCGGCTACCGCTAATCAGGCTAGAGATTTTGGCTTGCGCTTGCGCTAGCGGTGTTAATTTCAAAAACACGTAACCCTACGGCATACAATTTTGTATGCCGTATTTTTTTAAAGGAAATTTTATGCGCGCAACGTTACTTACCCGGCGCTTTATCTGTGCACTCGCACTTTATTGTATGACGATAACTTTTGCTGCCGCCGCCGAAGCCCCGTTGGAAATTAAAGCAGTGGTGGTTACTATGTTTGAGATAGGCGAAGATGCGGGCGATGAGCCTGGTGAATTTCAGATGTGGAAAGCGCGAGAAGCCTTAAATACCCGCTATGCGTTTCCCCAAGGATTCCACGATATTTATGTGAATAAAGAGACGGGCATATTGGCAATGGTGACGGGCATGGGCACCGCGCGAGCCAGTGCCGCGATTATGGCATTGGGTTTAGATCCGCGTTTTGACCTATCCCACGCCTACTGGTTGGTAGCGGGTATAGCGGGGGTTGATCCCCAGGATGGCACCATTGGTTCTGCGGTATGGGCAGACTATCTGATTGATGGCGATCTGGCCCATCAAATTGATGCGCGCGAGATTCCAGCAGACTGGTCTACCGGTTATTTCCCCTTGTTCTTTACCGAGCCCGCCGACCAGTCTGCAAGTGGGCAGCCAGCTAACGCCAAAAACGGTGAGATGTATGTCTTAAACGCGTCATTGGTCAACTGGGCAGTCAGCCTGACTAAAGACACCGCCTTACATAACAATAAGGCAATGGATGAATTACGCGCACGGTACAAAGGCTACCCGAACGCCTTGGGCAAACCCCAGGTTATGCGCGGTGCGCAAATGGCCGCGGCCACTTTCTGGCACGGTAAACTACTGAATGACTGGGCGAATGAATGGACCGCCTATTGGACCAATAACAAAGGTAATTTTGTGACCTCGGGAATGGAAGATACCGGCAGCTATCAAGCGATGCTATACCTGGATAAGGCGGGAAAAGCCGATAAAGACCGCTTTATGGTTTTACGCACAGCCAGTAATTTCACTATGCAACCGCCGGGGCTTAGCGCGGCGCAAAATTTAGCAATGGAAAGCTCATCTACCGGCTATGCCGCTATGCAGCCGGCCCTGGAAGCAGCCTATCTGGTGGGCAGTAAAGTCGTACATAATATAATCGAGCACTGGGATACTTATAAAACCCAGTTACCCGGTGAGAAGTAACCCCCCAGGTTGCTGCATAAGTTTGCTCTAACTTTTGCGCCCTGCCCCGTTTAAGCGTCTGGGCAGGGCGTTAAGCAGCGTTCATTTTGCTTTTTATCTTTTCCTTACCCTAAACAAACCATTTGCAGATAGCTACCCCACACTGTTCAGTTTTTAACACCTTAGCTTACTGGCACGGTCAATTGAGGCTACCTGTGTGATAGGGATAGCGGCCAAACTTTGCAATGCTATTGTTAAGCCAGACTACGGCCCGATAAACCCAGAATTTACGCGGCCTCTGTCAGTGTTCGTAACAGCCAATCTATACCCATTCGCTAGCCGGTAATAACGCTATTGGAATGCGTAGCGGCGACGTGTTTGGGTAACCCTTCGCCACTAAGCATTTTTCCAAGTAAAGGGGAAGCGAGCGGAGGCCCTACATCAGGCATCGGTATGGTGGAACCCGCCAGGCATACCCGACGTATTAGTGTTGTTTGCAGCGTGATAGCCCGGCAAGGGTGCCTGGTCGGGCAAATTGTGTAGCACATCCATGCGCTATTATCTGCTTTGCTGGGGCAGCTGGGACGGGGTTAATCCACGCCGGTGGGCCTGACTCTATCTACCAAAGGATATTGCGCGGCCAGGTCAGCGGGCTTACTGCCATCACTATGTTCCCCATCCACAAACGGGATGACACTTAATTCTCCGCTAGGCTCAACAATGACCGCCATAACCTGTTGCTGGGAGGCAAATCCCTGGATGCGCATGTTCGATAAGATTTCTTCTTTAGTAATCCTTTCTTTTTGCATATTTACCGACAGGAAGTCACCCGCGTAATAAAGTAGCGTAGGGGACTTTTTCATCGTTCGTCTGAATAAAGAGGAGTGTACCGATAACTTGGTAAAGCCATACTGTAATATCAAAAGCGTTAGCAAACCCAACGCAACTTCTATCACTACCACTTTTTTTAATAGCACGGAGGAGCCCAAAATAGAGCCCATAGCGACCGTAACTATCCAGTCGAAGTTGTTCATTTTGGCGGTCGAACGCTTGCCAAACAGACTGATAAACGTGACACATATGGTGTAGGTAGCCAGTGCAGTAACCAAGACGCGAAACAACTCGTGCCAGTTTTGAAAAAATATCATGTTATTGCCTATATTAACTTTGTTTAATCTTTTCGATTGTTAACGATTATTAGATCAGCCATAGGGATTTATCTTTTGAGGAGTAATCTGGTTGCCTGTGTAAGAATTGCGGCAACGTTCCCCCTTATCACGGGGTACCAGAGGTGTAAATTACACACAGAGTGGATGTAATAAATATGCAAAGAAGATAATTCCACCACCCCCGCAAACGCATCCTGCCTTATTTTAACTCACTGTTAATTAAATATATTCGTTAAAAAAAAAGCATTTTTATAATGCGGTACAAGAGTTGCTGAATAGCTTTTCACTGGAGGCACTTATGACCCTGATTAGCTACAACGCACTACTTAAAGAAATCAAACATGCCGAGCAACTGCTGGGCAATTTACCTTACTGGAAAGCCAGTGAACGGCTGCGCCTTGAACTACGGGTAAAACAGATGAGAAACCTACTCACTCACTAGGAACGCACATGGAACCGGCACTGTCGATTAGCGCAATTTTTGTTACCTACAAGATGAAAGATGGAGTAACAGAGCGGATTATGCAATTTAAACAGCATTTTCCCGACAGTCAGATTATTGTGGTAGATAACTCCCCTGCCACCTATAAAAGATATGCAAAGTTGGGCGAGGCGTTGTCTGGTATAACGCAACTGGATTATATCGACAATCCAACGAATAGCCGTTTTACCGCCTATAACCTTGCATGTGCAAAAATCAGCCACCCCTATGTGGTATTTCGAACGGATGACGACACCTTTGATGAAGCAACGCTTAGGGCTCAACTGGTAACGACCCAATGGCAGCATTTTGCCGTGACCCCGCATTATTTTAAGCAGGACTATCAAATACCCCTGTCCTGGCAGCGCCCGATTGAGGGGGTGATTTTTGACACTGCTTTTTTACAGCTTCTATTACCGTTTGAGGAGGAAGCTGGAGCCGACTGGGCCCTGCTTGAGCGCGCCTTTACGCTTGCTTCACCGGCTTATTTTAACCAGCCAGTGTTGTATAAAGCTGCCCATGGGAGAACTGTGTAGATGAAACTGGCGGTTATAGCCCATCCCAGATTTCCTATTAAACCGCCTTTTGCAGGCGGGCTTGAGGCGTTTATTGCGTCGTTAGTTGATACGTATAGCCAACATATTGATGTAACGCTTTATGCGCATCCCGATAGTCAGGTCAACACCAAGCTGGTGTCTTTCCCTATCGATGAGCAAGCGTACCAGCGCTATCCGGATATTGTAGAGAATGACTTTTTGCTCAAGGTTATGGCTGACATCAGCAGGCGTGGTTTTGATGCTATTCATAACAATGCGATCAGCTCTGTGCCTCCACTGTGGGCATGTAAGTACGATATGCCTATTTTAACCACCCTGCATACACCGCCCTATAGCAAGCTGAAAGCGGCCGCTGATCTGGCTTCCTACTCCCCTTATGTGCATTACAATGCGGTATCTTATTCAGTGGCAGAGTTATGGCGGCCATTCATTAACGATCATATAGACGTTATTTATAATGGCGTTGATCTAAGCCAGTGGCAGGTGGAAAAGAACAATCCCCGGTTTGCCTTTTCGTTTGGCCGGATTTTACCGTCAAAAGGATTCGATCTGGCTATTCGCGCCGCGAACGAGCTTGATTTGCCTTTCAAGTTTGCTGGCCCCATTTTTAATCAAAGCTATTTTGACCAGCAAATAGCCCCCCTGCTAAGCAATAATGTCGAATATCTGGGGCACCTTACCCACCAGCAAATCAATACATGTTTGCAGCAAGCTCAGGCGGTGGTATTTGGGGCCCGCTGGGATGAACCTTTTGGCTTATCTACAGTAGAGTCTATGGCCACCGGAACACCGGTCGCGGCTTTTAACCGGGGTGCGTTCCCGGAAATTGTCGCCGACTCTGGGGGCCGGTTGGCGGCAGGAAATAATGTGTATAGTCTGGCTGAAGCATTGGCACAGGCAGTGCAATGTCATCGTGACGATGTTCGACAGCGCGCCGACCAGTTCCCACTTGCCACCATGTGCCGGGCATATAGCGATAAAGTGAGTGCCCTGTTGTGAAAATATTAATGGTAACCAGCCCTATCGTGTCTTTGGCCGAACCGTTTGCAGGGGGGACCGAAGCGTTTGTAGTACAGCTGTCCAATGGCTTAGCCGCCAAGGGCCATCATGTGGATGTTTTATGCAAGCATGCCGATGAAACCAACCGCTTTAACACCCTGGCCATCGAAGAGTCGGCGATGCGCATGTGTGATGCTATTACCAGTGAAGCAGATGGTCAAAAACAGTATCAGGCCGCCCAATACGGACTTATCGATACCAGCGGCTACGACGCGGTCCATTATCACAGCTATTATCATGCTATTTATGATTATGGGTTTATGCACCAACGTCCTAGTATTGTAACGCTGCACAGTCCGGTATCGGAACGTTTAGCTTTAGCGCATCAGTTGCACCGGGCCCGCAGCGATGACCGCTATATCGCGGTATCGAAGCGCCTTAAACAAGAGTGGGAAGCGGTAATTGGCACGGGTATTGAGGTTATCAATAATGGTATTAACCCCGGCGCGTTTACGCTACCACCGCAGGTTAAACACGATTATGTCATTGTTAGTGGCCGAATATGTCCGGACAAAGACATCACAGCTGCAATAACGCTGGCCGCTGGCATCGGTAAGCCTTTGTATATTGCCGGGCCCATCAGCGATCAGCACTACTTTAGTCAGGAAATTGAGCCCCGCCTAAACACTAACGTGCGTTATCTTGGTCATCTTGATCAGGCCCAGCTTCGCACATACGTAGCAGGAGCATTTGCCGCGCTTGCCACCTCTCGCTGGAACGAGCCGTTTGGGTTAGCTACGCTCGAAGCATTAGCGTGTGACACCCCGGTAATTGGCTTTGCCTCTGCCATTGTGCCGGAACTGCGCCATTTTCCAGCAACTCAAATTGTATCCCCGGACGACCGTAGTGAACTCATGCAGGCGGTTAACGCTATTAAAACACTTCCCCAGGGCACCTGCGCTGGCTACGCCAGGCAGTTCGATTTTGCCCATACCCTGACGCAATACGAGAGTCTGTATGAACAACTGCACTAGTACCATTTTGTATTACATACATCATCATGGCTCAGGGCATCTGCAGCGCGCAAAAAGCTTGCTTGCGGCCCTGCCGGAGCACTATCAGGTAGTATTGCTGGTAGCCAGCGAGAGCATGCAGGATAAGGTGCAGGGTACGTTTCCTACATTGTACTGTGAGTGTTTACCGTCCAAGTGGCCGGCAGACGCAGTGCCTACAGCACGAACATTTAACCGCGCCTTTGAAGGTGTTGCCTATACCCCCGAAGCGGGCAATCGCGCCCAGGTATTTTGTACCCTGTTGTTAGCTCATAAAGTGGATGTGTTTATTAGCGATGTATCAGCCGAGCTAACTATTTTAGCGCGCGCAGCCGGGGTGCCATGCATTATGCAGCGCCATAGCGGGAATACTGCCATTGATCCCACCCAGAACTATGCGTACGAATGTGCTGAGGCTCTCTTTGCTCCCTATCCGCAGGTGGTAGAGAATGAAGACTTTGCGTATCAGTTTAAAACACATTATCTGGGTTTTTTCAGCCCGCAGTTCCAAGCCCACGAGCCAGCCAGCCGACGGGGTTTGACCCTGATATCCACTGACCCGGCCTGGGTTGCCTCGGTCCTTGCAGGGCTCAGTCAAGTAAACCTGCCTATTTGGGTGGTTGGCTGCGATGGCCCGTCCACGTCACACATTCATTACGCGGGTTTTTGCCAGAACATTACCAAACATGTACCCACAGACATCGTAGTTTGTAGCGGCGGTAATAACCTCCTTTCTGAGCTCATCATCATGGGCAAAAAATTAATTATTACTCCTGAACCACGTCCCTATGACGAACAGGTGGTGAAAGCCAACCGGCTCGCCCAAGGTGGCTACGCAGTAATGATGGAGTCACAGGATATGCTCCACCCAAGCCTGTGGCAGCTAGCTATACAACATGCTGCAAAAATTGATATCAGCCGCACCAGTGCGCTGGTCAACCCTCATGCGGCTGCACAATTTGCCGCTTTAATTAAGGACGTACTATGCCTCCATTCTCAGTGATAACCCTGGTAAAAGGGCGCAAAAAACAGTTGGAAAATCTGCTTGAGAGCATTGGTCGAAGCACAGTAAAGCCGCAGGAAGTCGTGGTTGTGTGGATGGAAGAGGATCGGCTTGATAAGGACGAGATACAGGATGTACCGATTCATCAGGTAACGTGTGAAGGTGATGGGCTACCTTTGGCGAAGGCCAGAAATCTGGGCGTAGATACCGCTACGCAGCCTATTTTATTGTTTTTAGATGTAGATTGTATCTGCAGTCCTAATCTGTTTGATGCTCTATTACAGCAGGCAAGCCCACATACCATCTCTTCTGCCGGGGTTCGCTATCTACGTGACGTTCCCGAGCATGGCAATTATGACCGGTTAAGCAGTGATGCTATTGCCCACCCCAAACGGGCTAATCTGCCGGTTGGAACGCCCATCGACCATAAACATTTCTGGTCGCTAGTATTTTGTATTCATCGTAATACATTTAACGAAGCCGGCGGCTTTGACGACAATTTCACCGGTTATGGTGGGGAAGATACCGACTTTGCCGAGCGTTTTACTAACAAAGGATGCAAACTGGTAATGTGTGATGCGGAGGTGTTACATCAATACCATACCAAATATACGCCGCCGATGAATTATGTGGCCAGTATTTGCGAAAATGCGAATTACTTTGCCCAGCAACATGGATATCTACCAATGTATAGCTGGTTAAAAGCATTTGAAGAAAAACAGTTGATTAGCCTGGATGAAGAGGCGCATCAGGTCGCGTTATTGCGCGAACCGTCTGAGCAGGAACTAACGCAGGCATTCAGCGAACAACCCTATTAACCCGTTGCTACTGGTAACGGAGTCGTCACGCTTGGCCATCGGCACTGTGTAGCGCTGTGGCCAGCGTATTGTACTTCCTGCAGAGGGGAATACCTGGTCCCCGCGTCTTTATTTCTCTTCCCCTTAAGGCCTATCGGCTTATCCATCAGTTAACCCATTGCCTATCTGAATTGCCGTTCTCTACCTGTATTGCCGCTGACCAGGGTGACCGGCCTTCTCCCAGCTCCGGCCCCAGCCGCGAATCACATGTTTCCTTGCATTCCTGAAGGCGCTAAATCCGTCGACTGGCAGCGTTACAGAGTCATCGACTTATAGCGCTAGCCGGCCGTATACCTGCTTTATCTGCCCTCAGTCATTCTTTAAGGTAAAAATAGAGGTATTTTATACCTTTTCGCGCAGTGGATTTAATTGATGAAGAACCGTGGTGCCTAGCCGTTTTGCACATCTGGCGCGGCCCATACCGCAATAATGTAAGGATTTACCAGTGATCCGGTGATATTTACCCGGTAAAGAATTCCCAGCTTTCAGATAGTTTTTCATACGCGGGGACAGAGCCAATATAAAATATGAAAATACCCTTTAAATTTCATTTACTTAGCGGGTAAATTTAATGGGCAGGGTTCTTGCTTAATAGATAATAACTAACAAGATAAACATCCCTTACTATCACTGTTGTTCGCGGTTCACCGCCAGGTCAAAGTAAGGTTAGAGAAGACGGAGAGACCAATGGAAACCTTATGTGCCTTAGCTTTCGCTTACCAGTGCTTTTTACTTATTCGTAAGGCACCTTTCGCAGTTGCAGGGTTACGCGCTTCCGTATAGGAGCCTGGAGCTTCGCGAGGTGGTATATCGCCCTCCAGCCCTCCTTGCCCAAGCCAATGTTGAACCTACGCTGTTCGGGCTACCTAAAACCCATCTGCAGTTAGCAGTGAATATGGAATCAGTGCTTAGCCCCTGGTAGTTATTCTTCCCTGTATATGAATCTGTTTCGTGCTAAAGCCTGAAGGAGCCTGCGCATGCAAGCCTATTTACCACAACTTGATGAAAATCTTCAACAGTTTATCGCCCAGCAAGGCTTCCCCTGTGTAGGCGCAAAAACTGCGTTGGCGAAAGAGCAGATTCACCTGAATCAATACGGTGGACTTTCTGATGCCTGCGACAATACCGATATCCTGTCTGACCTTTATGCATTTATTGATAACTTTGATATTAAGAAGCATATGTTCTCTTCGTTTGTCTGCACCTTTGAAGGCCCATGGCAACATACTGAGCGCCAGTATGAACGACTGTTATGGGAAAAGCTTCAGCAGTTGCACGAAATAGACAGCCGCCTGTATGGCTGGGACAAAGCGGTTAGCCGTGATCCCGATCATGATAATTTTAGCTTCAGTTTAGGTGGCCGCGCATTTTTTATCGTCTGCCTGAACCCGGCCAGCAGACGTAAAAGCCGGCGTTTTGAGTCGCCGGCGATTGTGTTTAATTTACATGAGCAGTTCGATAAATTAAGAGACGAAGGAAAATTCGAGACTTTTCGCGATCATATTCGCAAACGCGACACTATTTTTAGTGGCTCGGATAATCCAATGTTGGGAAATCACGGTAGTGATTCAGAAGCCAAACAATATAGCGGGCGTTTACTTGAAGACAATTGGAAATGTCCGTTCCATCCCTCTAAGGAGCAAACAGAAAATGGATAAGATTGCCCCTCGCAGCGGCACCGCCTTTGAATTACGTGCAGGCCAAAAACTGAAGGTTATTGACCCGGAAGGCGAACAGGTAGCTGATTTGTATGCATTTAACAGTGCTAACCATAACGAATATCTGTCGTCTGGCAGATCGCTTGATTACAATGAAAGTTTGGCATTTGGTAAAGGCTCGAAGTTGTATTCAAACCAAAGTAATGTGATGTTTGATATTATTGAAGATACGGTTGAAGATCACGACTTTTTATTAACGCCTTGCAGTAAAGATACCTTTCGCCATTTTTACCCTAATGAAGAGCCAGTACCCGGTTGCCATGGCAATTTAGTCAGTGCATTTGCCGCTTATGGTATTCCTGAGCACCTGATAGGCACCACCTTCAATACATTTATGAATGTAGCCGTCGACGCCAGTGGCAAAATATCCGTGTTACCCCCCAAAAGTAAAGCCGGTGACTACACCGTATTTGAAGCAAAGATGGATATGGTAGTAGGGCTTACCGCGTGCTCCGCCGGAGAGTCGAATAACTTTAGTTACAAACCGATTTGCTACGAAATTCTGTAGTCGGGCGTTAGTTATTGGCCGTGTGATATTAGATGGTCCTGTGCTGGTAACATGCAGATACCTTTCGTAGACACGGCTAAAAAAGGGCAAAGGCCCTTTTTTTGTGTCTGAAATTCACGCGGCCCACCGCGCTTTATTCCCCGAAGCATTATCAAAAGCGCTTGAACACTCATGCCAATATGGTACCTGCCACCAGGCTATAAATCGTTTATTTTGCCTTTGCCTGTTCTGCTGCTCTGCACGAATGTACATAACCTTCGCCCAACGCATTTCGCGCGTGGGCCTTGTCGGGTGCCAGGTACACATTGGGTTTTAACCGGGTGGGCGCAGTGAGGGTGGCGACGCTACCAAACCGCTAATGCTATTATGCCCCTCCCCCTTCCCGGATAAGCCACCTGCTACCGGCCAGTTCAATGCCTGTTTTCCTTGGCTTTACCTGTAACTGATGGATGTGGCTTGGGTGATTTGGTTTGCAACGAGCCGCGAAGGTTACTCACGCAGAGTATGATAATAACGAAACACCGGCGTAAATTTACTAAATCGCTGCGCAGGCTATACAGACCAGTCAGCGGCAGGAGAACACCAGCCACGATCCCGCTTGCTTGTGCAGGATAGGATATCGACGCGGGTGGCTTTCTTTGCTACGCAATAACCCCCCAACCGGCCTGGCAGTTGACCCTTTGGCCTTGGTGATGCCGGAGCCCGGCCCATACGGGTACACCAGGCATTTAGGTGCTACCAGCAGTGACACCTATTATGCCGCGTTAATTTGGTCTATCCACTGCTGCTGTTGCGCGGGGGGTAAAAAGCTGGCCTTGAAGCTATTGATAAGCAGCTGTTTTAGCTGAGCATCGTTCATAGCCAGTGCCTGTTCAAGTTGCACATAGTTATCGTTCAGATACCCGCCAAAATACGTGGGATCATCGGAGTTTACGGTAACTAATAAGCCCTCATCCAATAGCTGCAAAATATTATGCTGAGCCATATCGTTAATCACTTTTAGCTTCAGGTTGCTTAACGGGCATACCGTTAACGGAATCTGACGTTGTTTAATTAAGGCTAATAAAGTCTCATCTTCCTGACAGCGAACGCCGTGGTCGATACGGTCTACTTCAAGCAGCTCAATAGCTTGCCAAATGTACTCAGCCGGTCCTTCTTCGCCGGCATGGGCCACCACTTTAAAACCCAGCTCTCGGACTTTGGCAAACACTCTGGCGAATTTTTCCGGCGGGTGGCCTAGCTCTGAGCTATCCAACCCTACAGCGCTTATCATCGAATAATAGGGAGCTGCCTGAGCTAAAGTGTCAAACGCTTCGGCTTCACTGAGATGCCGTAAAAACGATAAAATCAGTAGCACACTCATGCCCCAGTCTTGCCTGGCCTGCGTAATTGCCTTATCAAAACCAGCCATAAACACAGCGTAATCGACGCCACGCAGGGTATGTGTTTGGGGGTCAAACATAATCTCGGCGTGTACAATATTCTGTTCACGACAGCGACATAAGTAAGACCACATAAGCTGATAAAAATCATCTTCATCGCGCAAGACATCGGCGCCGGCATAATACAGGTCAAGAAAGCTTTGTAACGAATCAAATTGATAGGCTGCTTCAATCTCGGCCACACTGCTATAGGGCAGAATCACCTGATGTTTTTGCGCGAGCTGCCACATTAAGGCTGGCTCAAGGCTACCTTCAATATGTAAATGCAGTTCGGCCTTAGGTAACGTGGAAATTCGTGTGGAAATGGCCATATGCCTCCCTTTTATCATTCTTATTACGCTGGATAGCAAAAAACTCAGACCAACGGTTGCACCTTAATGATGCTTCACGCACAATTGCGGCGCAACCCACCGCGCTTCGTTCTCGCTGCATTATCATACTGATAACGCTTAACATGCCACGATAGCCGTTTTTATTAAAACTTTCAGCCTTTGTGCCAGGCAATGCCATTGTGGCACGGTCACTGATTACCAAGCGATAACCTATCGCGGTGTTGGCCAGACTAAGCACAAAGCACACCACGAAGTTGACTACATGGTCAACTTATTGCTTATCGGCTTAAAGTATTACAAAAAACGCGCCATTGAGAGAACGCATGATAACAGACTTACTCCAACGATTTTTTAAACTCGACGCCAATGGCACTACCATCAAAACTGAGGTGATTGCCGGGTTAACGACCTTCGCTGCAATGTCTTATATTTTGGTGGTCAACCCAGGTATTCTAGGCCTTAGCGGTATGCCTGTTGAGGGGCTGATTACGGTAACGGCGCTGTCAGCGTGTATTGGTACCATGTTAATGGCCCTGATGACTAACTATCCCATTGCCATGGCACCGGGGATGGGACTGAATGCCTTTTTCGCCTTTACTATCTGTATGACCCGAGATGTGCCTTGGGATGCCGCACTAGGCATTGTATTTTGGAACGGCATACTATTTTTACTGCTAACCTTAACGGGCATCAGAACCAAAGTGGCCGAAGCTATCCCCAACGCGCTGAAAATTGGTGTACAGTGCGGTATCGGTTTGTTTATCGCCTTTATCGGTCTAAAGAATGCTGGCCTGGTGGTAGACCATCCTGCCACCTTCGTCACGTTGGGCGACCTGTCTGATCCGGCAGTGATGCTGGCCCTTGCTGGTATTTTGTTCACCATTATCATGGTCATGAAGCAAGTTACCGGCGGTATCTTACTTTCCATCGTAGTGCTTAGCCTGATTGGCCTGTTTGTACCCACTGAAACCGGGTATTTAACGGCTCAGCCTGACGGTGTGGTTGGCCTGCCCGACAGCATGTCGCAAACCTTTTTTGCAATGGATATCTGGTACCCTATCGAAAACTTCGCCCAGACCTGGGATCTTATCTTCGCCCTGATGTTTGTGAATATGTTTGACACCATTGGCACCTTGATAGGTGTGTCACGGCGCGCTAATTTGCTGGATGAATCAGGTCGCTTACCCAAGATTGGCAGCGCAATGACCGCCGATGCTACCGCCAGCGTGGCAGGCGCAGCGCTAGGGACATCACCGGTTACCAGCTATGTAGAATCTGCGGCGGGGGTGTCTGCGGGGGGCCGCACCGGCCTCACCGCCATGGTGGTTGCGATTTGCTTTTTATTATCGCTGTTTTTAACACCGCTGATGAAAGTGATACCGCTTATGGCCACTACCCCTGCCCTGATAATGGTTGGTATATTAATGATGGATTCTATCCGCCAACTGGATTTTGACGATCTTGGAGCATTGGCCACAGCCGTTGTGGCGCTACTGGCTATGCCACTGACCTTTAGCATAAGTGAAGGCATTGCTCTTGGGTTTATTACGTATGTCGCCATTATGTTAGGGACCGGTAAAGGTAAACAGGTAAGCAAACTTACATATGCGCTTGGCCTGTTGTTTTTACTGCGCTATGCATTTGATTTGAAATAACCCGGCTACAATGCCCAAAGATCATGCCGAAACAAGGCCCGGCCAGCCGATGAGCGGTTGTAGTGCAATCCTGGCCGGCGTACAAGCATTGCAATACAGGTTATCTCAGGCAAGATAATAAAAATATTTATCACCATCCATAAGGAGCCAACGTGGCAACAGTAACGTTACAAGGTAATTCCATGAACACCGTCGGTGAGCTTCCTGCCAAAGGCAGCCAAGCCCCGGATTTCACGTTAGTAAAATCTGATCTGTCGACTGTGAGCTTAAGTGAGCTTCGCGGCAAACAGGTTGTTTTAAATATTTTCCCGTCTGTCGACACCGGCACGTGTGCAATGTCTGTACGTACCTTCAACGAAAAAGCGGCCGGACTGGACAATACCGTGGTTATCTGTGTTTCTGCCGATTTACCCTTTGCCGCTGGCCGCTTTTGTGGCGCTGAAGGGGTAGAGAATGTCTTAACCGGCTCGACCTTTCGCAGCAGCTTTGGCAGCGACTATGGCGTGACTTTTGAAGATGGCCCACTAGCTGGCCTGTTGTCACGCAGTGTTGTGGTTATCAATGACGCAGGTGAGGTGGTGTATACCCAGCAAGTGGCTGAAACCGCTGATGAACCCGATTACGATGCAGCGCTTAACGCCCTGTAAATGATGTGATTGGCAAAACTGATTAAAGCCGGACGCGAAAGCCTCCGGCTTTTTTACTACAGTTTGTTGTAGGAAAAGGTGACTGCTTTATCTGACATAAACATCACTTTCACATGTTTACCCTCTTCCTCACCCCAGATACAACTGAGCGTGCCTAGCGATTTATTACAGCTGTCAGCACTGCCTATAGTATCTTCAACGTCCTGTTGACTCATGCCCATTTCCAGTTTGTCATAGTTTTCTTTATTGAGCTTAGAACAGCCTGTAACCGCCAACAGCAAAAAGGTTACAGCTAACGTTTTTTTCAACATGTATTACTCCACGGATACCACAATTGTTATTCTTAAAGGGTATAGTGCTACCGCGATACAGGGTGGTGCTTTTGCCAGTGCATGGCAATTTGCTCGCGGGTAGCGAACCATACTTTAGCATGACCTTGCGCGTACTCAATAAATCGTTTTAACGCAGCTAACCGGGCCGGGCGTCCGATGATTCGACAGTGTAAGCCAATTGAAAGCATTTTGGGGCTTTGCTGACCCTCTTCATACAACACATCAAAAGCGTCTTTAAGATATTGATAGAACTGTTCCCCACTGTTAAAACCCTGGGGTGTAGCAAAACGCATATCGTTAGTATCCAATGTGTAGGGCACCATCAGTAAGGGTTTGGTGTAATGGTTATCATAATAGGGCAAGTCATCTGCATAGGAATCCGCGCAGTATAAGATATCATCGCGCTCAGCCAGTAAAGCCAGGGTGTTGGGGCTGGTACGGCCGGTATACCAGCCTGCCGGTTTACTCCCGGTAAGCTGGGTATGCAGGGTAATGGCCTGCGCTATCTGTTGACGCTCGGTGGCCACGTCCATGTCCTGAAAATGAATCCAGCGCAGTGCGTGGCTGGCAATTTCCCAGTCTGCGTCGAGCATTGCCTGAACCGCCTCAGGATTACGCTGCAACGCCATAGTTACGCCAAATACGGTGGCGGGTATCTGATATTGGGTTAACAGACGGTGTAAACGCCAAAAGCCCGCCCGACTGCCGTATTCATAAATCGACTCCATACTCATGTGCCGGTCGGGGTAAGGCTGGGCACCGATGATTTCACTTAAAAATACTTCCGAGTGGCTATCACCATGTAGCACACAATTTTCTCCGCCCTCTTCATAATTCACCACAAACTGCAACGCGATACGGGCGTTCCCAGGCCATTGAGCGTGCGGGGGGGTGGCACCATAACCTATAAGGTCGCGCGGGTAATTAACTGAGTTGGTCATGTTGGGATCTTTCATAGTGAGGGGGCACGGTCAAGCCGCAGCCATTTAAAATAAGTTGAATAACGGTGGTGGTGGCCTGGGCGAAATCCGCTTTTTTCATTTTCTGCCCCCGCAGGCGGGTTATCTGGGTGGCAAAATCCGCGTAATGCTGCGTACTGGCCCAGATGGTATAGAGCAGATAATGGGGATCAACTTGATTCATTTTGCCTTGTGTTATCCAGGCTTCAATTATCGCCACCCTGCCCTGCATCCAGTGCAAATGCTCATCATTGAAATAGGGGTTCAGATTAGGTGCGCCGTTTAAAATTTCCAGCGCAAATATCTTCGATAGCATGGGATGGGTACGGGACATTTCCATTTTTTCACTGATATATTCAGCCAATGTTTCCGCTGGGTCATCAGTTTCGCAAGCTAGATCAAAACGGGAATTCCACAAACTCAAAGTTTGTTTTAGTACGGCCTGATATAAGTCCTGTTTGGTTTTGAAATAGTAAAGTACATTCGTTTTGGGCAACCCGGCGGCATCGGCTATGCGCTGAACCGAGGTGCCTTTGAAACCGTGCTGGGCAAAAGCCTTTTCTGCCGCCTGCAAAATATTTGTTTTATTTTTCTCACCAACAGAGATGTCAGTGCTTCTGTTTCCTGCCATAAATCCTTATGCCTTTTATCAAACGCATTCCTGACCAAGCAGTCATAGTGCCATAGTCGACTATTCTCTCAACATTTTTTATCCCGCCAGCGGATCTTGGCTATTCGCCGAGTGTGCATAGAACTTGCTGTGCCTATCGTGATGGTGCCAACCCGGGCCGGTGTTAATATCACCAGAAGGCGCTATGTACGGGTTGTAGGCGGGTATGATAAAAACCCATTTAGTGAATCAGCCATTTTATTGCACCAACATAGAGCATGCTACCCATTTTGGCGCATGTTTTTTTATTCTTTTTTATTTGACCATTTGGTCTACTTTTAATTTAAAAAGACCGCTATAGTGATGCATTCAGAGATTTTGAAAAACCAGAGGAAAGGTTGATGGTGCGCTTTTTATTGAATACAACACCGCTTACCGTTTCAACGGAAAATGCGAACCAGACCGTGCTGCATTTTTTGCGTGAACAACGCCGGCTTACCGGTACAAAAGAAGGCTGTGCCTCTGGCGATTGCGGTGCGTGCACGGTAGTGGTGGCCGAATTAAACCCATCCCATACCGGGCTACATTACCGTACCATCAACAGTTGTATTGCGCTGATGTCGTCATTGCACGGCAAACAACTGATTACCGTAGAGCACCTGGCTGAAGCCCAGCAATTACATCCCGTCCAGCAGGCATTAGTTGACCACCACGCCAGCCAGTGTGGATTTTGTACGCCGGGCTTTGTCATGTCGATATTTGCGCTATATCAGCGCCACCAACCGGTTAACCGAAGCGAAGTTGAACATGCCCTATCGGGAAACCTGTGTCGGTGTACCGGGTACAGGCCTATCATTGACGCGACAATGGCCGTATGTCAGCAGCCCGTAGAAGATAAATTTAACCGTATGGCGGCCACCACTATCGCCACGCTTACTGCCATGCAGGCCAATACCAGTGACGATAACCAGTCCACCGGGTTGCTTATGCCTACCAGCCGTGAAGCGCTGGCAGCATGCATTGCCCAGCACCCAGAGGCTTTGCTGGTAGCCGGCAGTACCGACCTGAGCCTGGAAATTACCCAACAGTTGCGGCAGTTTAAAACCCTGATAAGCATTAGCCAGTTAGCCGAGTTACACAGCGTAGAGTGTGACGATGATTACCTGACACTCGGTGCCGCCTGCACCCTTAGCGATATCAAGGAGGTATTGCTGGATGCTTTTGCGCCGCTTACCGAGTTATTCGAGCGCTTCGCCTCGCTACCGGTACGTAATCAGGCGACGCTGGGGGGTAATTTGGCCAATGCCTCGCCTATTGGTGATATGGCACCGGTCATGCTCGCCCTTGAAGCCGACTTTATTGCAGACGATGGTCAACAGACGTATACCCTGCCCGCTCGCACATTTTTCACCGGCTATCGGCAAACCAGCCTGCCTGCCGGGGCCTGGCTTAGCAAGATACGTATTCCGCGGTTAACGACCGCCGACCGCCTGGCTGCCTATAAGGTGTCTAAACGCTTTGAAGATGACATTTCGGCAGTGTGTGCAGTTTTCAAGCTTCGCCTTGATAGCCAGGGCAAGATAACCCGGGCAACCACCGGGTTTGGCGGGGTCGCCGCCACGCCGGCAAGTGCCATAGCGCTGGAGCAAAACCTGGTAGGCATGGCGTTAAACGCTCCGGCTACACTGGTGCGGGGCAAACAAATATTAGCTACCAGTTTTGCGCCAATAGATGATGTTCGCGCCAGCGCCGATTACCGTAACCAGCTAGTGGTTAACTTGTGGCATCGCTTTTTTGTAGAACAACAACCCAGTACTAATCGTATTTCGACCCGGGTGCAGTATCATGCGTAAACTTAGTGAACAACAGCAGGCCGCCACCAGCGCCAGTCCTTTAGCTAAACCTGCCGCACACGAAAGTGCCAGCCGACAGGTAGCTGGCAGCGCCCGCTATGTCGACGATATGCCGGTACCGGCTGATACGTGCTATGGCGCGGTAGGGCAAAGCCGTTGCGCAGCCGGGCGAATAAGAAATATCGATTTAGCGGCAGTGCGAGCGGCCCCCGGCGTGATAGATGTGATAACCGCTGAGGACGTACCCGGCCACGTAGATATCGCCCCTGTTTTTGATGGCGATCCGGTATTAGCGCAGCATAATATAAAATTTTTTGGCCAACCGGTATTTGCGGTATTAGCTCACACAGTTGAGCAGGCCCGCTATGCTGCTACCTTAGGCAACATTGAAGTAGAGCCCACGCCTGCTCTGCTAAGCATTGCAGCGGCCCGCGACCTAGCTGCCAAGGTCCGGCCCAGCCACCAGATGCAACAAGGCGATTACGCGGCGGTGTATGCCGAGGCTCCCATCAAGTTGGAAGGACAGCTAAAGGTGGGCGGCCAGGAACATATGTACCTGGAAGGACAGATCTCGCTGGCGTTGCCCGAAGAAGACGGCCGGATGATGATTTATACCTCTAGCCAGCATCCCAGTGAAGTCCAAAAGTTAGTCGCTGAAGTACTTGGCGTGGGCTTGCACAAGGTGACGGTGGATATGCGTCGCATGGGCGGCGGGTTTGGCGGTAAAGAAACCCAGGCTGCCCAGTGGGCGTGTCTGGCCGCCCTGCTGGCCCAGCGTAACGGCTGTGCGGTTAAATTCCGCTTAGCCCGAAGCCAGGATATGCAGGTTACCGGCAAACGTCATCCGTTTGAAAACAGTTATGCCGTAGGAATAGCCGACAGCGGCAAAATATTGGCCACTCACGTTACGGTAAGTGGCGACTGCGGGCATTCGGCGGATTTGTCTGATGCAATTGTCGATAGAGCAATGTTTCATGTCGACAATGGTTATTACCTTGGCGCCAGCCGGGTCACTGGACATCGTTTTCAAACGCACTACGTCTCACATACGGCCTACCGGGGCTTCGGTGGCCCGCAAGGCATGATAATGGCTGAAGCGATGATGGATAACATTGCCCGGGCCACCGGCCAGGATCCACTGACGGTAAGAAAACGCAACTTATACGGCCCCGATACCGGCGATACCACCCCTTATGGAATGCAGGTAGAAGACAACTTATTACCCGAGATTATAGCCCGCCTGGAGGACAGTGCAGATTACTGGGCGCGACGTAAGACCATTACTGCCTTTAACCAAACCAGCCCAATCATTAAAAAGGGGCTGGCGCTGACGCCGGTAAAATTTGGCATCTCGTTTACCGCTAAATACTTAAACCAGGCCGGCGCACTGGTGCATATTTATACCGATGGTACGGTTCAGGTTAATCACGGCGGCACAGAAATGGGCCAGGGTCTGCATACCAAAATAGCCCAAATTGCAGCGCATGAGTTTGGCATAGGTTTAGATCAGATTGAGGTTACCGCTACGCGCACTGATAAAGTACCGAATACCTCCCCTACTGCCGCGTCCAGCGGAACAGATTTAAACGGTAAGGCAGTTCAAAATGCATGTCAGATTATTCGCCAGCGACTAATCGACTTTTATGCCACCTCGCTACAACTCCAGGCCACCGATGCGCAGTTCAGCCAGGGCCAGGTGAGCCTGGCCGAACATAGCATCGGCTTTACCGAACTGGTACAGCAGGCCTATTTGGCGCGGGTGTCGCTGTCCTCCACGGGTTTCTACAAAACCCCGAAAATTTACTATGATCGGGCCAGCGCATCGGGGCGTCCGTTTTTCTATTTTGCTTATGGCGCGGCCGTAAGTGAGGTTACGCTGGATATCCTCACCGGCGAACATAAAACTACCCGGGTAGATATACTTCATGATGTGGGCACCAGCATTAATCCAGCGATAGATACTGGCCAGATTGAAGGTGCCTTTATCCAGGGTATGGGCTGGTTAACCACCGAAGAGCTTCGGTGGGGAGACGATGGCCGGTTAACCAGTAACAACATGGCCACTTATAAAATACCGGCCATTGGAGACACGCCAGCCATCTTCAATGTCGATCTTTTACACCGGCCTAATGCACAAGACAGTATTTATCATTCTAAAGCCGTTGGCGAACCGCCTTTTATGCTAGGCATATCGGTGTGGTGCGCGTTAAAAGATGCGCTGTCGAGCCTGTCCGGTTATACCCAAGATCCACAGCTTGACACCCCCGCCACTCCAGAGCGTGTGTTAAAAGCGGTATTAGCGGCCCAGGATGCAGGCTTATGAGAGCCGCTAGCTGGGTTGAAGCATTAAGCCAGTGTGAACAACGCGGGGAAAGCTATGTACTGCTTACCGTTATCAGTATCGCTGGCTCTACCCCGCGTGAGGCTGGAGCTAAAATGGTGATAACCGGAGATAGCACCTACGATACTATTGGCGGGGGGCATCTTGAGCATACTGCTACAGCACAGGCCAGAGCATTACTGGCGAGCAATCAGCAGTGCCAGCAAATCGAGTCATTCCCGCTGAGTGCGCGCTTAGGCCAATGTTGTGGAGGGGCGGCCAAACTGCTGTTTGAGGTTAGGGTGAATCACACCCAGCATATAACCGTATTTGGCGCCGGCCATGTGGCACAGGCGCTGATCCCCGTGTTAGCACAGCTGCCATTGCAAATTAGCTGGATAGACAGCCGAGCGTCGATGTTTACCAGCCAGCCTTATCCGCCGAACGTTAAAATAATAGTCGATGACGATCCGCCTGGCCTTATCCGCACCCTACCGGCGGCGAGCTGGCTGTTAATTTTGACCCATAACCACCAGCTGGACTACGATATTGTGGAAACCGCCCTGCGCCATCATCAGTTTGACTTTGTCGGTATGATTGGGTCTGACACTAAAGCCCGCAGATTTACCACCCGATTGGCCAACCGCGGCATTAGCAGGGCACAACAGCGCGCGTTAGTCTCGCCGGTGGGCGATACCCGAATCCCCGGAAAACGTCCCATTGAGGTCGCTATCTCTATCAGTGCGCAAATTATCTCGCGTTTGCATAGTACGCCGGACGCCGTTACCAAGCACAGTGCGACGGTATCCGCCAGCAAGGAGGAACAGCATGACACTTGAACAGCTAAATCAATTATCAGTACCCGGTGCCAGACAATGGTTCAGCCGTTGTTGCGCGGCTGCCAGTTGGATCAACATGATGGTGGAAAGCCGGCCCTTTACCAGCCGCGAGCAGTTACACGAGTATGCGCAGCTACACTGGCACAAAATGCAAACCAGTGATCTGCTCGAAGCCTTTGCCGCGCATCCCATGATTGGCGATATTGATAGCCTGCGGGCGAGGTTTGCCAATACTAAAACATTAGCTGCTAACGAGCAGGACGGCGCCCGTCAGGCTAGCGACGAAACCTTGATTGAGCTTAAGCAGCTTAATCAGCAATATCTGAAAAAACATGGTTTTATTTTTATTATTTGTGCCACCGGGTTGTCGGCGCAGGCCATGTTAGATGAGTTGCGGTTGCGGCTTCATAACGACACCGCGACCGAACAAGCTAATGCGGCAGACCATCAGCTACAGATTACCCAGCTGCGACTGGACAAAGGGCTAAGCACCCCTTCTGACTTACAGGATCTACCATGAATACACTATCCAGCCACGTGCTTGATACCACGTTAGGAAAACCAGTAGCAGGATTGCCGCTGACCCTTTACACTCCGGCCGGCACTACCGTGACATCGGTGACCGATGCCGATGGCCGCTGCCGCGACTGGCAGGATACCGTGTTCACCGCCGGCGAATATCGTTTGCGGTTTGCGTGCGAGGCCTATTTGCGTAGTACGCACGGTGAGACATTTTACCCTTTTATTGATATCTCATTTATTTTGGGTGATCAGGACAGCCATTTTCATGTACCGCTGCTGATCTCCCCTTTTGGTTTTAGTAGTTACCGAGGCAGTTAGTGACCACCCAATATTTATTTCGAGCCCGTATTGTACATTTTCCCCAGGCCTGTGCTATTCCAAGCGAAAGCGTGGAATGTTTTGACGATGGCGCCATGGTGGTGCAGGGCAATACCATAGTTGCACTGGGCGACTATTCGACTATCGCCCCGCGCTATCCGCAGGCGCAGATCAAGGACCATCGCGGGCGCTGGATTGTGCCTGGTTTTATTGATAGCCATTTACATTACCCGCAAACAGAGATGATTGCCTGTTATGGTAAACAGCTATTGCACTGGCTTGAAAGCTACACCTTTCCAACCGAAGACAAATTTAAAGATCCCGCCTATTCGGCAAAAATCAGTGCACTGTTTTTACAGCAACTGTTAAAAAATGGGACCACTACCGGGCTGGTGTTTGGCACGGTTCACCCAAGTGCTACCGATACCCTGTTTACGGCCGCCAGCGAGCTTAATATGGCCCTAATCGCAGGCAAGGTATGTATGGATCGCAATTGCCCGCCTTACTTGCAAGATAGCGCCAGTCGGGCGCAGCGCGAGTCGGCCGATTTGATTGATAAATGGCATAACAATGGACGTAACCGGTATGCCTTAACGCCCCGTTTTGCCCCTACCAGCACAGAACAGCAGATGGCCGCACTGGGCGAATTGGCGGTACAGTATCAGGATGTTTTTATTCAAACACATTTATCTGAAAATACAGATGAAATTGAATGGGTGAAGTCATTGTACCCGCAGTGTGACGGCTATCTGGATGTGTATGATAAATACCATATGGTGCGCCAGCGTTCTGTATTTGGCCACTGTATCCACCTTACCGACAACGAGTGGCAGAGAATGGGTGACAGTGGCGCAACGGCGGCATTCTGCCCTACATCGAATCTGTTTTTAGGCAGTGGGCTGTTTAATTTTGCCAAGGCTAGGGATAACCACGTGCATGTAGCACTGGCCACTGACGTAGGTGCCGGTACCACATTTAATATGCTTAAAACCTATGGTGAAGGCTACAAAATATCGCAACTCAGGCATGACCCTTTGTCGGCGTTGGCGGGTTTATACATGATGACCCAGGGCCCGGCGGTAGCTTATGGTTTGGATCATGAAATTGGCAATTTGAACCCCGGCAGCCATGCTGACTTTGTGGTGCTGCAACCGGAATTCGATGAGCTCACCTCATTACGATTAACGCACCCGCATAGCGCGCAAGATATGCTGTTTGCACTAAGCATGCTAGGCGATGATCGGGCCATCTATCAAACCTGGATAGCCGGGGTATGTCAGTACAGGCAACATAAGGAAGTTGAATAATGCTATGGTTAGACTGGGCGTCGCTATTGGTTCGCTGGTTTCACGTAGTGGCGGGGATTGCCTGGATTGGCGCCTCTTTTTACTTTATCTGGCTAGATAACAGTTTACGTGAACCCCCGGAAGCAAAGAAAAAACAGGGAATTAAGGGCGATTTATGGGCCATCCACGGTGGCGGCTTTTATGAAGTCGCCAAATACGCTTACGGGCCAGCCGCCATGCCTACTACCTTACATTGGTTTAAGTGGGAAGCGTATACCACCTGGTTAAGCGGCTTTGCGCTGTTGATTATTGTTTACTATTTCGGCGCTTCAGCTTATTTGATTGACCCCGCCGTACAACATTGGTCACCGGCTACAGCGATAGGCCTTGGCCTGGCCTTAATTTTTGGGGGGCTGGCCCTCTATGAAGCGGCGTGTCGCAGCCCATTGGCAAAATCGCCCAAAGCGTTTGCGCTCTTTCTGGTTAGCTTAATTTGTGTGGCCAGCTATCTGACTAGTCAGTGGTTTAGCGGGCGCGGCGCATACATCCATGTAGGCGCGCTGATTGGGACCATTATGGTGGCCAATGTCTTTTTGAACATCATGCCCAACCAGCGTAAAATGGTCAAAGCCGTGGCGGCTAAGGCGGCCATTGACCCCGCATGGGGCGCCGGCGCCAAACTTCGTTCGGTGCATAATAACTACCTTACCTTGCCGGTGGTATTTATTATGATAAGCAATCATTACCCCATGACGTACCAGCATCCACAGAATTATCTTGTGCTTATTCTAATGATGGCAACCGCGGCGTGGCTAAGGCATTTCTTTAACTTAAAACATTTAGGTATTGTTCGCCCCTCTATTTTAGTCAGTGCTAGTGCCGCGATGTTAGCTATTATGGTGTGGGTCTCGTGGCCCGCTTTGCCTTCACAAAGCCACCTTCCAGCCGGTGATAGCAGCAATACCCACCCCGAATCAAGGCAAATGTCACCGGTCACTCAGGCCACGGTAACCTCGTTAATTAATAAACATTGCGTAAGCTGTCATTCCGCCTCTGCAACGGACGACGTATTTAAGGTCGCTCCGTTAGGCGTCGTGTTTGATACCTGGCAGGATATCGAACGCTACGCGCCGCAAATTCACCGGCGGGTTGCAGTCACCAAAGATATGCCTTTTATGAATAAAACAGAGATGACCGAAACAGAAAGACAACAGATAGCAAAATGGTTTAACGCCCGGTAATGCCAAACGCGAGACCACACGTAACCAGCTAATGTTACCTGAAGAAAAAAGCACCGCCGGTGCTTTTTTTCGTATTGCTGCTCATTATACAGCGCAGGTATTGAATAAATCAGGATGGGTGGCCCTGCCTGCTGTTCATCAGTGCCGCCACCACACCTTTTATTCATCCTTTCCTTCATCAGCTCCTATGACGACCAAGGGTCGTTTCAGGCCATTCCCGGATTTTAAGAATAACCCCTGTGTAGCAATAAAAAGTAGGCGGAGTCTGTTAAGGGTGGTGTTGCAGATACACTGTTCATCTTGGGGCCAATAACAACAAAGACGTGTATTGCCTTTCAGCCACCGGACACTATCCGCATGACTCAAAAAATAATATTGACTAAAGAGCATGAACGCAAAAAGTTACGGCGCGCTGATGGATACTTTTATTCTCACGATCTTACTCACGCTAAAGCCACTTTTAAACAGAAACTGTTACGGAATTTTGAGGAGCATTCTTAAACCTGGTTTGCAGTAAATGAAGAAAAGAGTCACTCTTATTCGTCTGACGGATAGAGCGCTGCTCGCTTCCTCTGAACTAACACAAACTTAAATTGAGTTTATGTAACGATAAGACTAGGGCGTAGGTTGAAAAATCATGTTTTCAGCATCTCAGAACGCCTTGGTGTTTGAAAGAAGTCGATACGGCGACGAATCTTATGACGTGGGCGGGCACGGCCCCCAGCATGTTGGACATTTGGCCTACCTTAGGGAAACTACGTGTCTTTTCTGCGCTCATTCTTTAGCGCGATGAAAAACCTTTCTCAAAATGATTTGCTTCTCAGATAGGCCGTAACGAACCATAGTGTCTCAAAATACAGTTCAGCCGATCATGTCACGTGAGCATAAATCTAGCGACCATCGCCATTATTGCGTGTGATCGGAGTGACCTTGAGAGGGGATAGCTCAAATAAGCGCAGTTCCGTGTTTCCACCAATTGACTCAACCGATAGGTCATTTATACCGGGGACGCCGAATACGAGATTTGAAAGTACAACTTCGCCGTTATTCACAAAAACCTCGATGGAGGCTGTATCAACAATGATGTCCAGTGTAACAACACCTTCGCGCGCCAGTGCCGGTGACTTTCGAACCTCGCGGTAAACCTCGGGCATCGCGTCGGCTATAGCATCCCTATCCCGCCTGACGAAAACAGTATCATTCGCAAAGTTGTATCCCACAATAGCAAAGTGTTCATTGCTTTCCTTGAGCCGGAAGTGGACCTCCCTGGCATCTGAGGCAGCGTCAAGCTCAATCCGGAGTCGGTAGGCATCGGATGTCGGCTGCGGGAGTGTCATCTTCGATGCTTCCGTCAGCTGAACGTTGGCACGGACCACTGCATCACCCTCAAGCTTATCGAACGCGTTGACGGGCTGCGAGACAAGCTGCGGCTTGCCGTCGATTGACCGCAACCCGATGCGCCGTACGATCGAGTTGGCCCCCCCATGCCAGTCATCGGTAGGCAACTTGGTGGCGTAGGCCCAGTTATTGAGCCAGCCTATCGCGTAGCGGGAAGCGAGGCGTTCGGCGGCATTGTGGCGCGGGTCGTCCCATGTCACCGCGGCATAAAAATCAGCGCCGGCGTCGAGCCATTGAGGTTCGTCACGATCCGCGGTGAAGCGCTCGCCGTCCCAGTCTCCTATCCAGTACAAAGTTCCCGTGGTCATCCCTGTGTTGAAGCCGTTCGCGCCCGTTGCCAGCACCCATCGTGTTGTTGCAGGGTCACCGTCGACCGACATTCGGAACAGGTCAGGACACTCCAGAATCCCAAGATCGTCACGGTCGAACCCTGACTGATACGTCCAATGCTTCAAATCGGGTGACGTATAGAAGCCGATCTTATGGCCCTCGGCCAGCACCATCAGCCATTCATTGTGCGCGTCGTCCCAGATGATCTTAGGATCACGCCAGTGGTCGGCGCCGGGGTTATCCATAACAGGATTGCCGTGATAAGCCTTAAACCGATAGCCGCCGTCAGTTGAGACAAAGAGAGACTGGCGCTGCACACCTTCATGCTGTTGAGTCATGATGGCGATTATCGCGCCGGGGCCGAAGCCAGCGGTATTATTGATGTCAATTACTGCGCTGCCGGTCTCGATGTCGCCGAGGCCGTTCTTGTACTTGTCAATTGCAACACCATGATCCTGCCAGTGTACGAGGTCGACCGAGGTTGCGTGGTACCACTCGGTACCGTTTCCTTCGGGATAATCGGCATTGTAGAGGTAATAGTAGTGCCAGATGCCGTCAATCAGAATCGGACGCTGGGGATCGTTCATCCAGTGTTTGGCGGGGGTGAGGTGCACCGCGGGTCGATATGGCGCCCAGTCGCCCGGGCGCTGGTAGTTAGACGATGCTGTTGGCAATATAGACAACAGTGTGGAGCCCGGTGGCGTTTCGGAACCAAATACAACGGCTGGCGCCATCCCGGAGTAGAACAACGCGACCAACGCGCCAACTGTCATACGGTTGGGAGTTACAAACATTGAGACAAGATTGTGATTCATAATTCTCCTTATCGGAGTGTGGACCATAAAGCAAAGCAGCCGCGCAATAGTATTTAATGAACACCTTAGATAACATTGGGCAGCACGATAACAATTTGCAAAAGAAGGAAATGCAGCGCCCCATGAATCCCCTGCTGCATAACAGGAAACCCAGAGCCACTGTTTGAGAGGCTGTCGAATAAGTCATGACCGGCATGCTTTTAATCGTCATGCTCAAACAAGGCAGGAGAGGCTACGCCGGCATATTACCGCCGCTCCCCCCCTGGAAAGACTGTGTGGCTTAACTGATTAACGCTATTTCTTAAGCGGCTTGACCTGCCCGCCCGAATTCACATTAAGATTCGCTGGGATATCGGCCCAGCCACCCAGTCCATAGCCATTTACGCCATAGGAATAATCAACCGTAGACGAGGCGCCGTTGATTTCAATCCTGATCGTGGGTGCGAGCGTGCCACCACGACGAAAATCTTCTTTGGTACCGATAGTGTCGATAAACGACTGGATTAAACCATCAGGCATCACGTAGTGCGAGTACGACTGGAATTGCCCAGGATGCTGGTTATAGTCTGGCGCAAATGGACTACCCGGCCAGTAGTTGAGGTTCGTCGGATTACCGAGCACCAGCCCGGATCCCTGGTTCATCGGTTGGTAATCGCTGCGAATACCGTTGCCTACGAAACCATAGACGCCCTCGGGGCCAGTAATGCCCGCTGCGTAGGTAGTACTATGGCTGATAGTGAAAAGGTAGTACTTGCCATCTTGCTGGTAGATCTGCGGCCGTTCAGTCTGATCAGTCACACAGTTTGCAGATAGAATCGGCGGTAGAAATTCCCACTCGGTCAGCTCGTCGTTCGTTGCCCTGGCCAGACCGACGTTACCGATCTGAAAGGGTGCTCCCGATGCATTCACTTGGGTTACGGTTTCGGCATAGGGGTCGCCGTCCCGGTAGCCAAGGTCATCCGCATCACACTGTGCAGTCGTCCGGTCCATGGCCGAATTGCCCTCAAATACCATATAGGTCTCACCCGGGTGCGCCGGATCTTCGAAAGTGAACGGGTCGCGAAAGTTATAATAAGGGTTTTGCTCAGCAGTCTGGTAGTAGGTGCCGTCGGCCTCAAGAAGCGACGTAACCTTGTTGAAACCGGTGAATCTTACACCGTGTTTATTAGCATGCACATGGCCTACGCTTAGCGCGAGCCGAGAGTCGTACGGCTTGATATCTGGTCCCCCATCCTCGTCACGGTAGAAGGCAACATCGGTGAAAAACAGCTTGATTTCGCCGCCTGGAAAGATACGCGCCGACCCTGACCATTGGGTCTGGTGGCTGTAAGACTGGTCTTCGAAAATTTCACCAGTAACACCTTCATCGAACACCAGGCCACCATAGGTCCAACCACCATTTTCGGGGCGCTGGTCAGCGGGAATCCCTGCCGGCCGGTAGAAGTAGCCTATCTTTGCGTACACGTGGCGGTCATCGAAGCCAAGGTTACGGTCGGCTACTAGAGAAAAGATGATTTCCTGCCCATTGACACTGTACTGATTGGCGTCCTCGTCAGTCAGAGGCCAAGAGTCCCATACCCAGACCTGTTCGTTCGACATGTCAGGGAAGTTCTGCGGGATGCTGGGCATGGTGTATTCCGCTGGCATCGAATTCTGACGTGAACCGGCTGTCGGATCGGACATTCGCTTGATCTGGCGTGCATCAGCCCGCGTCCACTTCGCAGTGAAATTACTCTCAGGAGAAAATGCCTCTTGGGTGTGGAATGTCGGCTCCGGACCGGGTTGTAGATAGGGTTCTGCAACAGCTACCGTTGCTACACCCATAAATGCACCCAAAATTGGGACAGTCGATTTACTCATTTTACTATTCATCAATATCGTTCTCACTAAATTAAAATGTGTTACCGGAAAAAGGATCTCCGATGCCTTATCAGCCACCTCGAACCCTGGTCTAAATCAATTATTATCAGCAAAAAACCAGTTGCAGTTTTTGATTTTTAAAGCGAAGCGGTTCGCGCAAAGGCTAAAGGTTGAATTATGCAGTTATCCATAAATTTAAGGCGTAATTATGCCGCCTTACAAGATGCAGGCAGTATGAGTATATACCAGCGCACAAGAGACTTAAACGATTAAGATAGAAACAAGGATCAATGCATATAAATTACATACTGCATACTACCCACCTAAATATTAAAAAAATGAAATAAAAAATAGTAAATAAAAACATAGTTTTTACAAGTGATGCCACGAGTTCAGTCATCGTAAAAGGCAGAAAAATTGCAGGGTATAGAAATAAATCCTTTTTAAATCAGTATATAAGATGAACCCTATGAGTGTAAAAGCTAAAAATAATAGTTTGGTAGAGTAAATAATATTAAGACTTATGACGAAAAGTAAATAAACGCCGTTTCTGTTTTACTAACTCTTATTACACAGCAAAACCATAATTGTGAATAAGAATATGTATTCTTATTCACAATTTATATAAAAACGACTTAAACGATTAAGTTGATTTTATTAGAGAAGCTTTCTATTGCTTTTATTTCAATTTCAGCGCACCAGCTAAATAAAGATAGGTTAAAGAATCCACTTCTATTATTTTTCGTTGAGAAAAAACAATGTTCATTCATTAAATTTTGGCGCTCTGACACTCTTGAGGGGGCTGCCAGGCTTTTAATCTTTAGCATAATGACAATAACCCGTGGCCGTAAAATCCTTGCGTGCAAGCGCGATAAAAAAGACACACACTTACCCAGCGCCATTAAGAAAGCTTGACTGTAATGGGACAATAATATGACCTATCGCAACCTCACCTGAATTTATCGAGGGCAAATTTTCGACGTTAGATCGTGCTCAAGCAGAGGTGTAACCGGCCATGATGAAGATCAGCGTAAATACAACGCTCCTGAATGGCGCTAGGGCAGACGGTCTAAGTTTGTCGCTACTAATACGTTGAGGCGCAATTTCACCGCTACAGTCCCGAACCAGAATTGAGTCTGCGCCACGCATATTCTTAACGGAACCTTACTTTTAGCTATTATGATGGGCTTCATCACCGGGAAATATGGTGGGTGGGCCGAAGGATAGTAGAATATCAGAAGCGCTAATATCTGAAGGCACTTCCCCTCTCCCACTGACATCGACAATTATCAGATACAGCCTAACTGCGGGAAAATCGCGGTTCTTAGTACAGCAGCCGATATTTCAGGATCGTAGTCCAGATGGTGAAAGTTGAGCACTGAAAAAAGGTTATGAATTTTTTAACTTTGACATTTGATGGAAAATCGCAGGCGACTACCCAGCTTCGCTGCTAATAAATATAGTCCACTAAAGATATACTATACACGGACCATACCAAAAAACTTGATAGCTACTATGAATATAGAAGGAATGTTTAATGAAGAAAGATCAAATAAAGGGTTTGTCGTATTGGAATATTTTGACAATGAGGAAAGTGGTGCGTCTACCCTGATTCGAACAGGGGACCTCTACCATGTCAAGGTAGCGCTCTAACCAACTGAGCTATAGACGCATTTTGAAAACCAACAAGCTTGCGTTGATTCGGCGCGTATAATAACGATGCCCGGGATATCAATCAAGAAAATTTTTGGTGTTTATGAACTGTTTGCCTGCTTTGTAAACAAACTGAGCCTACAGCCTGGTGCCCTGCCCGCCAAACATATACCTGCCAGTATGGTAGACCACTATGTGCCGCCGCCCCTGGTTTTACCTATTTTATTTAACGCGGCTATCTCATTACAGCTATGTCGTTGCAACTATGCCGGTACAACAATGCCGGTACGACTATCGCGATACTAGCTATGCAGGCAAATACACAGTAACTCTGTGTGCATAACACAGGTTCGGCGTAGTTACTCGCGCTGCTACACCTACCTGACTGGCCCTCGGGCAGGCGCTAAGGCTTATCCCAAACATTCGTTCGGTTGGGCCCGGTTAATTCATAACAGCCTATCAGCGCTAACCGACCGCCTTTATTAGGCTAAATTACTTCGCCTAGGTGCCCTACTTAGCCCAATTTCAACGAGGCAACACCCTTCTTCAATAGCCCACCTCCCCTTAAACGCTGCCTTCCCATTTTCTGTATAGGATTGCCTTGAATTCAACTACCGTTATACAAAAACATGCTGTAAAGCATGCAAAGCGCTGAAGTCTAACGTTGGTAAAATTACGCTAACAGGTTTGGTGTGTTCACGCTGAAAAAGCGTGTTGTGAATAACATCTATCTTTGCTTAACGTGCCAATAGCCGCAATAAATCCAACCTACAGATGGTAGAAAAACATTGAGCAAAAAAGCATAAAAACCAATAAGCAGAAGATTACTGGCCTTGCCTCGGGCAAATTTAACGGTAAAAAAGATTGCTATTACGGCCGCAAAACATAGTACTTGCCCCCAAAATGTAGCGTTAATATTCATCTATAAAATCCTTTTCAATGACTTGAAATACAAGTACACAACGCCCGTTAAAAAACAGCGGGGAGTGAAACTAACCACAACGAAAAAACCTGTCTATTTACGCCTAATCCAGCTAACTCGTCAGCGGTTCCGCGTTCGCCTGAAAGGGTTACAGGGCCTATTATGTAGCGCTTTAATACTCTGGGCAATAAAGATAAACCTAGCATCTACTGTGTAGCAAGCGCAGGCCATAGGAAAACGAGCATTTACACAATTTGGCCCGAGATAGACTGTTACTGGGTTTTAACCCAAACTATGCTAGCAACTAACATAGGGTGATGCCCGCACGAAGGTATAGGCTATCATTGCGCAAAAGCTGCACACTTATCAGGTTCAATGGCCAAGGGGAGCACCAATAGTGCTTTATACATTGCCATTACCCCGCCCCCGGCGCTTCATATATCTGGCCAATTGAATGGACTCAAGGTTCTGGCTGTTAGCTAAGGTTTCAAATACGCTAATCTGATCGTCAACGTGTCTGTGCTGTCCTAGCTTTTCTTTAGCATCAATTCTGTCTACGTGGATTTTGAACCCCACGACAGCTTTGAGAAGTCTATTGACATAATCTGTGGGCATTAAATCGAGATCGTTAACTATTTCTGGCTCATATGTTTCAATAAGAGTACGAATGGCGGTAGCCGTATCTGCTGCGTCCAGTTCAATAAATTGACCAAAACACTGAACCTGAGCGTAATTCCACGTAGGTACCGCGGGTTCGCTAACATACCATGTAGGCGAAATGTAGGAATGCGGTCCGTTAAATAAAACCGACACCCGCTTTCCCGACAACGCTTTCCACTGTGGATTAGCACGAGCCATATGCCCTAAAATATAACCTTTCCCACCAGCAGCGTTTTCATAAAGCAGCGGCAGACGGGTAGCTTCCAGGTCGGGGCTTATAAGCGTACCGAAGCCAAACTTCGATATAAAAATCGCTATCGCCTCGGCATCGGTCATTTCCATGTTTTTAGGAACGTACATGCAGATCCTTATTGTTGTAAGCAGATAACCCAAAAGCACCAACCGTGAGCATAACGAAGTCAGGTGTGTGGTGCCCAATCCTGGCGCTAATCTATCCTTACCCTCCCCGTACGAATAGCGTAGATGTTTTCTCTTTAAGTCCATTACATTTACATCGCTGCGTATCGCCTGTTAACTCAAAGCGCGGGAGGTAGGTTGGCGAGTTCAGTTTTCCCGGTACAGGAGAACGTGGTATTACTACGTTGTGTAATTACAGGTAACGTTAGTATTTAGTTACAGGCGAACGGCAAGGGTTTCAGCTTATCCATTATAGAGCCATCTTCGGTGATTGACATAAAGTACTCCCCTAACCTATCGGTTTCGCTCAATACCCTGTTCCAGTATTTTATCCGGGTGGGCGCATCCATATTTTTGAAGTCATTACGGTCGGGTATTTTACTGTAAGGTAGCGAAGCTACAAATGACGGTGACGGCACCAGCATAACCACATTATCGTAACTTTTTTGATGGACCAGCCGTTTTGGTAAGCGTTTATCAAACCAGCCGGTAACAGGACGTGGGTAAAAATGAGGATAAAGCGTTAAACCTTGGTGGGGCCCAAACGATAAATCGAAATGGTAATCAATAATTCCGCCATCTCGATATACCCCTGGCGGCGCTGCACCAATGTTTTCCACACCATCTAACACCATGGGTATCGAGCCCGACGCTAACAAAACATCTTGAATATTATTGTAACCCAGCTCGGCGCGTTCGGTTTTAAGATCATAGGGATCGATAATATCCAGTTTGCTTTGGGGCGCCGAAAATACCACCCGGGTAAATGCCTTTTGTAAATGTTGTCGGCCCAGGCGATTGTGCGCGGCACTCATAGCCAAGCCGGCTAATTGCGCTAGTTTCCCTGCGCGGCTAACCAGGCCCTGGCACCGCGCAGTGATAATATGCGCTTTAAAACGTTCATTGGTTAATATCTCTTCCAGGCCGTTATCGCCTAACATATAGGCCAGTAACTCTTTCGCTTTGGCCGTGATTTCATAGGAGGTAGGCCGTGGTGAGTAGGTAGTATGCGCATAGCTTTCTGCTAAGCGGTTGATGGCCGCCAGCGGGTCGCGCTGGACCATACACGCAGCCCGAAATGCACCAGCAGAAGAGCCGATAATCTGAATTTGTCCACCTCTACGCTGAAAGTAATCCGGGAACAAAACCCGGTCCAGTCCAGCTAATACAAACCATTTTGGGCCGCCCGAGGCACCAATAAAATAATTGAATAACAGCGGATAAAAGCCGTACTGCTGCAATGTTTTGGTTGCCCCAGGCCCGGCATATATCTCTAGCGGTGCGCTCAAACCTCACCCTCATTTAAATATGTTTTATGGCAATAATGTACCAGTTCATTTAAAAATGTGCACTTCATGCTAAAAATAGCTGTTTATAACTTTTTTTAATATACCAGCAGCGTATAAAAAGCCTGCGATCAAAAGCTATAAAAGCGTATTTTGAGGGTATAAACAACTGTCTATAGGTGCAGATATGACGGTCAAAACAACAGGGTTGTCAACACTTCAGCGATCAATTTCAGCCACTTTTTTTCGTTTATTTTTAGTTTTGTTGCTAGACATAGGTTGTGGAAAATGCTTGTGGGTAGTCTAACTTTATCCACTGAGTGAAAAATGACCAATATTTTTAACCCTTTAAATTCATGAGCTTACAATTCAGCCCCAAACTACTCAACAAACTTATCCACAGAATGAGTGGATAACACATGGTAGTTACCCCCATATAATGCTTTAATGAGTCAAGTAATAAATACTAAATTATCGAGATGTAATGGCAATCCAGACATTAGCGGTGCTCCCCCGCCCTTTTACTATCTATGCGATGGATCCTGATGCGGTCATTCCGGCCCAGGTACTGGCCAGCGATCTTTTTTTTATTGGGCGCACCCCGGATCAGCTTTCTATCATTTTGCCCGACACTATCCCATTGGCTGCGCAGGAGCAGGATAACGACTGGCGAGCCCTTGAATTGCTTGGCTCTCTGGAACTTTCGATGGTAGGGATAATGGCAAAAATCGGCGAGGTATTGGCCGCAACGAAAGTCAGTATTTTTGTGCTTTCCACCTTTGATACGGATTTTTTCCTGGTAAAAAACAATAAACTCGATACAGCGGTAAACGCGCTACAGCGCGCAGGCTACACGGTGGTCAACCAGTAATGCTTGAAACTACCCAAAAAGTCCCGGCTAGTCGCACACTTACCCTCCCTGCGCCACTATCGGGAAGAGTGTGTGAGGCGACAGAGAGTAGCCTGGGCGAGCTATTGCCTTTATTCAATATTGGTTGTGTCATGAGAGTCACAGGGAATCAGTTGTATAGCCCATTTCAGGGAATGGTGACTGACTTTGACAGCCGCGAGCTAAGTATCAAGCTAAAAGCAACGTCAGGTTTGCAGCTATGGGTAAAGGTGGCAGAGGTAGGGAAAAGTGGTGTGGGCAGCGTCTGCCTGCCACATGTGAAACGAGGTCAGCAGGTATCAAAGGGGCAATCGTTATTTCAGTTTAATTCAACCACCTTAAAACAGGTGGGCGCCGTCCCTTATGCCCGCATCGTGATCCCCAATGGCCAAAATATTAGCCGTTATGAAACCACTAAAGCCAGGCAGTGCCTGGCTTTAGAAGATACGCTGTTTACGCTTTACATCTGATTACTTAGTTGTGAAACGTATAATCCAATGAAATTTCAGCTTTCAATAGTTTGGAAATAGGACAATTTTCCTTGGCATCTTTAGCAATGTTAGAAAATTCGTCTTCATCAATGCCACTTACTTTAGCATCCAGGGTCAATGCAGATTGCGTCACGGCAAAGCCGTCTCCGTCTTTTTCCAATGTCACAGCGGCATCTACTTTTAATTCGCCGCTGTCATAGCCTGCATCAGCCAGAGCAAACGATAAGGCCATGGCATAGCAACTTGCATGTGCGCCGGCAATAAGCTCTTCCGGGTTGGTACCGGTTTTATCTTCAAAACGGGTATTAAAACCATAAGGCTGTTCTGATAGTGCGCCACTGGCCAGACTTACATGCCCCTGGCCGCTTTTACCTAGCGGTTGATAATGTGCAGATGCTGTTTTTACAATTGCCATGTTCTCTCCTTTGCCTAATCGTTTTCAATACGAATAAAACGTGATAACAGAAGTATTGCATTTGGCGTGCCGAGATAACCTATTTACCTTAAAAACCCTCTATACCCCGCGGTGGTTCACGTCCGTACATCGCTACTAATGATGCGTCTGCACAGCTTTCATTAATTCTATGTAAGGTTTGCACGGTCGCTGTGTACCTTTTGCATCACACATTGCGAAAAGATAGACTCACGCTATCTGACATCATCGACTGATTAATTATGAGTACAACCCTGTTTGGTATAAGCAATTGCGATACTATTAAAAAAGCAAAAAAATGGCTGGAGGCTAACGCTCACTCTTACACGTTTCATGACTATCGAAAGCAGGGGCTGGATAGCCAGTGGCTAGAGTGCGCTGAACAACAACTGGGATGGGAAACGATGCTCAACAAACGCGGCACTACATTTCGACAATTAGATGCCGAGGTTAAAGAGAATCTTGACCGTGATAGTGCTATGGCATTGATGAGCGAGCAACCGGCTATGATTAAGCGCCCTATTCTTGTTCGCGGCAGCAAGATGTATATAGGATTTAAAGACAGTACGTATGAGGAGATTTTTGCCAATGAGTGAAGTTATTGAACTGGCGAAGGATCTTATTAATAGAAAGTCGGTAACACCGGAAGATGCCGGCTGTCAGCCAATGATGAAAGCGCTGCTGGCGGCTATTGGCTTCGATAACGAAACAATGGTGTTTGAAGATACCACCAACTTATGGGCGCGCCGCGGCAACAACGGCCCCTTGCTATGCTTCGCCGGCCATACTGATGTGGTGCCAAGCGGCCCGGCAGAGGCTTGGCAAACACCGCCTTTTGTGGCAACTGAGAAAGACGGATACTTACATGGGCGTGGGGCTGCAGATATGAAAGGTAGCCTGGCTGCCATGCTGGTTGCCACGCGGCGTTTTGTTACTGATTATCCGAATCACCATGGCAGCATTGCGTATCTGATTACCAGTGATGAAGAAGGGCCTTTTATTAATGGTACTACCCGCGTAATAGATACCCTGGAAGCCCGAAATGAAAAAATAGACTGGTGTATCGTGGGCGAGCCCAGTAGCACGGAACTCATTGGCGATGTGGTCAAAAATGGTCGGCGTGGATCATTAACCGGCAATCTTAACGTGGCAGGCATACAAGGTCATGTGGCCTACCCGCATCTGGCCCGCAATCCAGTCCATGAAGCCGCCGCGGCACTCGATGAATTGGCACGTACCCATTGGGACAATGGCAATGCCTCATTTCCTCCCACCAGCTTTCAAATTTCCAATTTACACGCTGGCACCGGGGCTGGAAATGTGATTCCTGGTGAGCTCAAAGTGTGTTTTAACTTTCGTTTTTCCACCGAAGTGACTGACCAGCAACTTATTGAGCGCACCCTGGCTATTCTGGATAAGCACAAGCTTACCTATACCATTGACTGGAC
This sequence comes from Salinimonas sediminis, assembly GCF_003429285.1. Lineage (NCBI taxonomy): Bacteria > Pseudomonadati > Pseudomonadota > Gammaproteobacteria > Alteromonadales > Alteromonadaceae > Salinimonas > Salinimonas sediminis. The sequence goes on along the minus strand of NZ_CP031769.1, from coordinate 1,573,828 downwards.
CTTCAATGGCCAACCTTTTTTAACAGACTCCGGCGATTTGGTAGCCGCTACGCAACAAGCTATTCATCATGTTACCGGACGACATACCATGCTTTCCACGGCAGGCGGAACCTCAGATGGCAGGTTTATTGCGCCTACAGGGGCTCAGGTGATAGAACTGGGTCCGGTTAATGCCACAATCCATAAAATTGACGAAAATGTCAAAATGGCCGACCTGGAAGCACTGGAAAATATCTATTACGAGATCATGGTAAGGCTGTTGGCATGAGCGCCAGTTGGCTTGGCTTAAGCCACGATAACCTGGCTGATGCCGGGCACGGGCACCGGCTACATGCAGATGCTCTGCCGGCCTTTTATGCTATGCAACAGGCCGCTGCTGAACAAGGTATCGACTGCCAGTTAGTAAGCAGCTACCGCAACTTCGATCGCCAGTTAGCTATCTGGAACCGTAAATGGCAAGGCGAGCTTCCGATACTTGATATACACGGTCAGTTAGTGGATATCAACACGGTAACTGATGAAGAAAAAATGCATAGTATTTTGACCTGGTCAGCTTTGCCCGGCACCAGTCGTCATCACTGGGGTACCGATATTGATGTATATGACCGGCGCGAAGTAACACGCCAGGGGCTGGAATTTAACCTGGTTGATAGCGAGTATCGCCCACCCGGGCCATGCGCAGCGTTAGCCGGTTGGCTTGAAGATCACGCTGAAGATTATGGCTTTTACCGACCTTTTTTGCATTACACGGGCGGGGTTGCTTGTGAACTATGGCATCTTAGTCACCGTACAACTGCTAAACACTATGAACAATTACGCAATTGTCATCAGCTGGCTGACACTCTGGCGCACTGCCCTTTAGCGGGTAAAGCGACCGTGTTAGAACACATTGATAGCATTTTTTATCGTTACGCGTTGAATAAGGGAGTCTAGGAAATGGGCATCGGCTGGATTTTACTCATTGTGGCGCTGGTGGTTGGGCTTATCGCCGGAAATTTATTGCTCCTGCGCAACACCAAAAAGATGCGCACCCCGCCTGACTTTACTCCCCGTAAGTATGACGATGATGACGATGAGTGGAAGTAACGTTATCAACGGTGATACCGTTATTTAAACCATCAGCCCGTTTTTTGGCTAAGAATATAGCCGGTTACATGGGGTAAAGCGCTTGCCAATGGCGCTTTATCCCTGCTGCTTACACTTACACCACACGCCAGCGCCAGCCGTTTGCCAGTCACTTTACGGTCGGTTTACTTTCACTGCCGTGCCGCTAATACTTACCATCAGCATACTGCCCTTTTCGCCCATTACCTCGTAATCTATATCAATCCCCACTACGGCATTCGCTCCCATATTACGGGCTTCTTGTTCCAACTCGGCAAATGCTACCTTTCGGGCCTTAGTTAATTCGCCCTCATAAGCCCCGGAGCGGCCCCCAACTATATCGCGCACTGAAGCAAAAAAGTCTTTGAATACATTAGCGCCCATAACGGCTTCGCCAATAACAATACCAAAATACTGCTCAATTTGATGCCCTTCAACATTTGGTGTAGTGGTAAGGATCATGGGTTAAGCTCCTGTTGTATAAGTAAAGATGTCACTCTATCAATAAGATCGTGAGCTTGCTTCGGGGGATAGGGAATACTGGCCTGTCGCCCCCAGATGGGCGCAGGCCAGGCACAATCTTCAGTAAACCTGGCCACATGATGAATGTGCAGCTGTGATACCACATTGCCTAGCGCAGCGACATTGAGCTTGGCCGGGGAAAACAACTGTTCCAACACATTACACACCTGGGCCGACTCCTTCAGATATTGCTGCTGATCGGCTGGGTCAAGTAAATAAAGTTCGGTAGCTGACGGACGGCGCGGTACCAGAATCAACCAAGGAAACTGGCTATCATTGGCTAGCAAAACAGAACATAAAGGTAAATCGCAGACAAAGTATGTATCGTTCGCCAGCCTGGTATCAAGTTCAAACATGCTTAGTCATCCAGTTCAGTTGGAATCACAGTTAACAGAGCGCGCTGGCCCACAGCGACATTCGCATTAGGAAATACAATCGCTTCACCGTCATACTCAGCAACATAACGGGCTCCGGTTTCTTCTGCCAATAACGTACCTTTGGTAAAACCAGTAAAATTAGGGGTATCGTCAGCAAAGTGCAGACTAAAGTCGTCCGCTTGCTTGTTAATTACCTGGTTAACCGTAAATATCTCGGCATCCTGGGCACAGGGTAAGGCTAATTGCGGTTGCGTAAGTAACGCGCTAATAGTGGCTCTGGCCGCCGCAAACCGGCTCATATCATTGTGGCCAAAGGGCTGAACTTTGCCCAACTCGACGGTAAAGGCGTGCGCCTGATGCGTCACACTGGAGTAATAGCTAAACGTAGTGGTAGGACTTTGCGAAAGTAAAATGGTTTTCACCCCGCAGGCACTTAAAAAAGCAATTTGCTCTTTATCATGAGCTTTACCATGCAAATAAGGATACACCGCAAACTTTTCGTTTTTTGATTCGCGTATGGCGGTGTGTAAATCGTAGTGGTAGCGCAGCGCTCCTGCCGGTTTAAAAAATTCGCTTACCGCCTCTTCCAATTGTTTGGCCCGCCGTCTTTCGGCGTTAACCAAGCCCGGCCCCTCGCTATGGGCGCCGCAAAATAGCCGGTTCATATTTTCTTCAACAAACCGTTTGGCAATATCCATTGACGGTAAATTGCCAAATAGAAACAATACGCGGTGGACCGGCTCGACCTGTTCAGTAAGTATGTTTTTTACCCACTCGTCACATAATTCTATTGGTGCAGTTTCATTGCCATGAATCCCACAAGATAACACTATGTGTTTAGTGTCATCCTCCCAGCGCGCCGGCGTAAAACTAATAATACCAGGGCCGGTGATAGCCACCCGAATGCCATTTTGCAAAGTAAATTCAGTTGCGCTTTCAAATAAATGCGGGGAGTGACGTGACGTAGATAAAAAGTCGCCTTTGTGACAAAGTTCAGCTTTCATAAAACCCGGTAGGTAATGGTCAATGCTGTTTAGTCTACCCAGTTAGCTGCTAAAAGCCAAACTAGCCCAGGCGCTTACGTAAAGGAGAGCTGCCAACAATAATATCCTGCTGGGCCAACGTAACAAATTCGTTTAGTGGGATGGCGCGGGAAAATAAAAAACCTTGCCCGGTGGTAATGCCTAATTCCCGTAAAATATGCAAATGTTCCATGGTTTCAATACCTTCGGCAACCACTTCGCATTGCTTGGCATCGCCAATAATCTTCGCCGCCTGAACAATGGCCCGGTTAACCTGATTATCTGATAACCCCATCACAAAATTTTTGTCGATTTTTAGCGCGGTGATGTCTAAATCGCGGATATATGCCAGGTTTGAGTACCCCTTGCCAAAGTCATCCACCGCAATGGCTATCCCCAGCGCGCGCAGCCGGGCTAATTGCTCTTTCACCATTAACGAGTTGGATAGTGCTACATCTTCGGTAAGTTCGAGTTCGAATTTAGCAGGCGCGAATCCGTATCTTTCGCAAAGCATTTTAATATGGGGGATAAGCTGACTGTCGTACAGCTGGGTAGGCGAAATATTGATAGACAAACGCGGCGTCAACCCCGATAGACTCATGCTGGCTAAGCTGTGAAATGCCTGGTTCAAAGTCCAGTAAGCCAGTTCATTCATCATATGATATGACTCCGCCGCTTCAATAAGCGGGCCGGGAAATACTACGCCATCTAACGGATGATTCCAGCGTAGCAAACATTCAGCGCCCACAATCTGCAGGGTCGATAGATTCACTTTGGGCTGGAAATATAATTCGAGTTCGTCTCGGGCCATTGCCCGGCGTAAGTCAGCTTTTAACGCAAGACGCCGCCCGCTTGGCGCGTAGCTGGTGCCATCAAGCATATAAAAGTTTTCATATTTATTCTCTTTGGCCTGCTTTAGCGCCGCTTCTGCCCGGGAGATAAAATTACTGATTTGAAAACCGTGCTGGCGCCCGGCTACTGCGCCTACATTAAAGTCAGCAATAAAGGCGTGCTGTTCATGATGCATTGGCGTTTTAAAATGTTCTGTCATGCGCTCGTAACGCCGCAACATTAAACCCTGTTCGGCTTTACCTGGAAACATAATGCCGAAAATATCGCCGCTCACCCTGCCAAAACAAATCTTGTCATCAAAAAAGGAGATAATACGATTCGCGATTTGCAGTAAAAAGCGGTCACCCACGGTGATGCCTAAGCTGGTGGTTACATCAGAAAAGCGCACCACATCAATTAGCATCAGAGTGAAATTGTCATGGCATTGGGCAAATTTATCAACCTGATTGATAAACGCATAGCGGTTGGGAATGGTTGCCAGGGTCTGATGCAATTTAGGCATTACTTCATGTTTCCCGAATTAATATAGACAGACATAAAACAAATGAAGGCGACCATAAGAGCATGAGGTCAGCGTGCATTCAAGCCATAAAAGGTATAGCTGACCATACCTTATTATTTTCACAAACGGAATGTTAGCAGTAAAACAAATGCGCGAAACGGGTTGGCCCTACAGCTTAATCGTTTGATTTGATGTTATTGGCTAACCCAATGTTCTTCTGGCTCCCAGCCAAGCGCCGACCAACCGCTGAAAAAGCACGTTCAGCGGCATAATAATAATGCTATATCTTTCTATAACATAGAACAAAAGTGCCACAATCTTTGAGCCGAATGTTCATATGCTTTAGTATATATACCGTAGATTCAGCCATTACAAAGGATTGCAGCATATATTTACCAGCGGAGGGGCCCTTAGTCTGGCGCTTTTTTGTGTCTAAAATTCAAGATGCGACCAAAAAAGAGTAGAGCTGAATCAATATTTATCTGATTAATTTACCTGGAGCTAAACTATGAGCATACCGCGCTTGCAGAATTTTATTAATGGTGAACCCATGGCCAATACCACTGGCGAAACCATTGCAGTAACAAATCCTGCCACAGGTAAGGTGATCTACGAAATTGAAATTGCTGATGATAGTGTAAAACAAGCGGCTATAGAGAGCGCTACAGCCGGCTTTAAGCAATGGTCCGCCATGACCGCGATGGACCGGTCTCGTATTTTATTACGGGCCGTAGCCCTGTTACGGGAAAAAAATGATGAGCTGGCCATGTATGAAGTGTTGGATACCGGCAAACCTATGCAGGAAGCAAACTGTGTAGACGTGGTAACGGGCGCGGATGCTATCGAGTTTTTTGCAAATTTAGCCCCTACCCAGGTAGGACAGCAACAAGACCTGGGCGGCGATTTTTACTACACCCGTAAAGAGCCATTGGGTATTTGCGCCGGCATTGGCGCCTGGAACTACCCGATTCAAATAGCGTGCTGGAAATCTGCCCCAGCTTTAGCTGCCGGTAATGCCATGATATTTAAACCCTCAGAAGAAACTCCCAGGGGCGCGGTTGAGCTGGCGAAAGTATTTATTGAAGCCGGTGTACCTGCAGGCGTCTTCAATGTGGTATTGGGCGAAGGCGACGTAGGTCAGTGGCTAACCGGCCACCCCGCTATCGAAAAAGTCTCTTTTACCGGCGAAGTGGGTACCGGTAAAAAAGTCATGGCATCAGCTGCCAGTAATCTGAAAGATGTCACCATGGAACTGGGCGGGAAATCACCCCTGATTGTGTTTGAAGATGCTGATATATCTCAAGCAGTTGCGGCGGCGATGTTAGGTAATTTCTATACTCAAGGTGAAGTGTGTACCAACTGCACCCGGGTATTTGTGCATGAAAGTGTTTACGACGCCTTTATCAGCGAGCTAAAACAGCGTACCGAAAATAATATAAAAGCCGGCGATCCTCAGGACTTGGAGGTTAACTTTGGTGCTCTGATTTCAAAACAGCACCAACAGTTGGTATTGGATTACATCGCTAAAGGCAAAGCAGAAGGTGCCACCGTGCTCACCGGCGGCAATAAAATGTCAGTACCAGGAGCCGACGGCGGCTATTTTGTCGAACCGACCGTGTTTACCGATTGCCACGACGATATGACAATTGTGCGCGAAGAAATATTCGGCCCGGTGATGAGTGTCCTGACCTTTAAGGACGAAGAGGAAGTTATAGCCCGGGCCAATAATACCCCACTTGGTCTGGCCGCAGGTATCATGACGCAAAATGTGCGTCGGGCGCACCGGGTTATCCATCAATTGGAAGCTGGTATCTGCTGGGTTAACAGCTGGGGAGCTTCACCAGCTGAAATGCCGGTGGGCGGTTACAAATTATCAGGTATCGGCCGTGAAAATGGTATCGAGGCGTTAAACCAGTATACCCAGACAAAGTCGGTATATATGGGCATGGTTGATTTAGACAGTCCATTTTAAGGAGGCCCGATGGAAACGTTTGATTATATCATTGTGGGAGCGGGGTCAGCAGGTTGTGTGCTGGCCAATCGGCTGTCGCATAATGCAGATCACAAAGTATTACTGATAGAAACCGGCGGCAGCGACAAAAGTATTTTTATTCAAATGCCCACCGCATTATCTATCCCGATGAACACGGAAAAATATGCATGGCAATTTCACACAGAACCCGAGCCCTATCTGGATAACCGGGTCATGCATTGCCCCCGCGGCAAAGTGCTAGGGGGCTCCTCTTCAATCAATGGCATGGTGTATGTACGTGGCCACGCTAAAGATTTTGATGAATGGGAGCAGTACGGCGCGCAGCAGTGGAACTATCAACACTGTTTGCCCTATTTCAAACGGGCTGAGCAATGGTATTTAGGCGAAGACGAGTACCGCGGTGGCGAAGGGCCCCTGGGCACCAATAATGGCAACGAAATGAAGAACCCATTGTATGGCGCCTTTATTGAAGCGGGTAAGCAGGCCGGCTACGCTGAAACCTTTGATTATAACGGGGCCCAGCAGGAAGGCTTTGGCCCTATGCATATGACCGTAAAAGACGGCCAGCGTTGCTCCGCTTCGCGGGCTTACCTGGACCCGGTTAAATCCCGGGACAATCTAACTATTGTTACGCATGCTACGGTACACAAAGTGTTGCTAGAGGGTAAAAAGGCGGTAGGCGTACGCTATAAACATGACGACAAAATGATTGAGGCTCGCGCGGCAACCTCGGTTATTTTAAGTGCAGGGTCTATTGGCTCACCCCATCTACTGCAGTTATCTGGTATAGGCAATGCGACACATCTGGAAAAAGCCGGCATTGAATGTTTGCACCACTTACCAGGTGTGGGCGAAAACCTGCAGGATCATCTTGAGTTTTACTTCCAGTTTCGTTGCAAACAGCCGATCACGCTTAATCGCGAACTGGATCTGGTATCCAAAGGCATGATTGGCGCACGCTGGATGTTATTCAAAACCGGCCTGGGCGCGACCAACCATTTCGAATCATGCGGGTTTATTCGCTCAAAAGCCGGTGTGGAATGGCCCGATCTGCAATACCACTTTTTACCTGCGGCTATTCGCTACGACGGTAAAAGTGCATTCGATGGTGACGGCTTTCAGGTGCATATTGGCCATAATAAGCCCCGCAGCCGCGGATTTGTCCGGGTAAAAACCAATAGCCCGGACGACGCGCCAGCGATCCAATTTAACTATCTGCAACACGCTGACGACATTGAAGGTTTCAGGGCCTGTGTCAGGCTTACCCGGGAAATTATCAATCAGCAGGCATTTGATGCCTATCGGGGAAGTGAAATTCAGCCCGGCGAAGCTATTCAGACCGACGAGCAAATCGACGCCTTCGTACGCAGTGCAGTAGAGAGCGCTTATCATCCTTCTTGCTCATGCAAGATGGGGGAAGATGATATGGCCGTCGTAGACTCCACCACGCGCGTGCATGGCATTGATAACCTACATGTTGTGGACTCATCTATATTCCCCACCATACCCAACGGTAATCTGAATGGTCCGACTATTATGGTCGCAGAAAAGGCCGCGGACCATATTCTGGGCAATCACTTGTTGCCGGTAGAAAACGCCGCGGTAATTGAAGAACAAAATTGGCAAACCAAGCAACGTAGTGCAGCGCTTACCGCCAGCAAATAAAGGAGGCGGGCCCACCGCCCGCGTGCGTCTTATACTTTCCTAAGGCGCACAATAATTATTATAACGATAAAACAGGAGACAACACATGCAGATGTGGTTAAGTGCCGGCATCTTGCTCACCCTCGCTGCCATAGTATTTATAGTAGCGAAATGGGGCAATATGCGCATGGTGGGTGTGACACCCGTAAGAACGCTGACATTTGTCGCAATTCTGTTTACGTCCGGTTTGGACGTAGGCCTGATCATGTTTCCATTGACCGAGTTCGGTGGCTATGCCAATACCGGGGCGAACCCCGAATATGACTTCACAAACCCCTTGGCTATTGAATTTGGTTTCTGGGGCTTCTTTATCTGGTCATTTTATTTTCTAACCTGTTTTTACTTTTGTGTCATTGAACCTAAAGTAAAATTCTTTGAAATAAGCTGGGTTAAATTTATCAATAATGTGGTCATTATTGGTACCTGCGCATTCACCGCGTTTTTGCTGCTTTCCAACCTCCCCTGGTACCTGCCAAGGTTAGGTGATGGCGAAACTATTATGCCGGTGTTTTATCTCATCGTATTTGCCGCTATCGCATTTTCGGTTTATAGCAGTACCGACTTAAAATATGTTCGGATATTAAGTATTTCGACCACCTGGATGTTTATCGGCTTGATCTTCTTTATGTGGGGGAGCGCTTTTCTATGGGGTAACAGCCCAATGGCTGAGTATTTTGAAGCCACCACTATGTTAGGGGGTTACTTTGCCAATATTCAGCACTTTTTGTTCCCGATTAATGATTACCATGCCTTTTATTTATTCTGGTGGTTTGCCTGGAGCATTATGATTGGGCAGTTTACTTCACGCTTTGTGGGGGGGCTGAAAACCTATCAGGTACTGGGTGCAATGATGATATTTCCTTCTATTCCCATTGCGTTGTGGTTTGGCGTACTTTACCACTATCATGAAGCGGGACTGGATACGAGCGGCATCCGCAATATCGCGATGGTATTTGTGGGCGTGGTCTTTGTGATCAATTCACTCGATTCGCTAATCAGGCTATACACCGACAACCTGAATATTTCATCCAAACGACTAGGTAAAACAAAGTATTTCGTTTTCAACTTTGTTTCATTATGTGCATTAACCATGCTGTTCAAAATAGACTTTTTGAAAATACAGTGGGTAGGCGCCTTGGTTATCGGCTTATTTTACTGCTGTCTGGGCTATATTTTTTACAAGAAAATGAGCCACGTACGCAATATTGAAAGCTCACCTAAAGAAAATAAGCTGGATTACACCAAAATTGAATCGTCGAATTAGCGGGTGAACAAGATGCAACTAAGACAAATGATTATCGGTACGGGCGCGCTGCTATTAAGCGCCCCCGGCTGGGCGAACTGGTCAGCCACAGTTACGCTGGCCTCTGACTATATGTTCAACGGTGTGAGCCAGACCCAAAACGATCCCGCTTTACAAGCAAGTGTCGATTATGCCGCAGACGCAGGCTGGTATACCGGCGCGTGGACGTCGAATGTAGACTATGGTGAGGCGGCTGAGCAGGAACTGGATTTTTATGCCGGACACTGGCAGCAGCTTAACCAAGACTGGTCGATGGATTATGGCATTGCGTATTACACCTATATGGGCTCCTCTGCCGCCAACGGGTTAAATTATCCTGAAGTATGGGCCAAGTTCGGCTATACCTCAGATTACGGGATGACAGAATTCAATGGCTGGTATTCATGGGACTATTTTGGGTTAGGCGGTAGCCATGTGATTGGCATGGTGGCGCATACCTTTACTCTGGCGCAAAACCACGCTTTGCGGGTGAGCATTGACACCTCAAACTCACTGGACGGCGATCGTTATCTGTGGGATACCAACGATAAATCCTATGTGCACTATCGTGTAGCGTATCAAACCAGCTGGCAGGGCTTTGTTTTGGAACTGGCCGCTGAAGATACCACACTGGATTATGATACCGCTGATGAGCGTATCGTGGCCAGCGTTAGCCGCACGTTTGATTTTTAACCAGTACAATCAGCGCGGGGCCGTTTATCTAAGCGGCCCTCCCCCATTCAATACTTGTATTTTTTACGGATAAAACGCTACATTAATGGCTTTGGGGCGTGCAAATTAATGCATGAATCGTTAACTATCCGTGCCTATACCCGCAACGTTGCTTCTCATCAGCATAACTTTTGTCAACTGGTGCTGCCCCTTAACGGCGTTATCAAACTGGCTATGCATACTTTTGAGGGAGCGATTGGCGTAGGCGAAGGGATCGTTATCCCGGCTGGCACCAATCACGCATTTAGCGCGAATGAGCAAGCCCGATTTGTAGTGGCCGATCTGGCTGCATTACCGGCAGCCTTCGCCCGCCATACCAGCCCCAAATTTTTGCTCAGCGCTGCCTTGTCTGCCTATTTACAGTTTGTCGAACTACAGCTCCAGCAAAGTACGCTGATGACAGTGGAAACCACCCTGATTACCCTGTTTAAACAGCTCCTTACCCCCCACCATATACATCGTAGCGCTGGTGACAAAATTGAATTAGCTATCAGCCAAATCCACCAATATCCGGAATCAGTATTATCGTTAGAGGTATTATGCCGCCACGCTTGCTTGGGTGTGACGCAGTTTAAGAAGCGTTTCCGCGAGAAAACAGGTACCAGCCCTGGCCAGTACATCACGCAAGTCCGCATGCAAAAAGCGCGGTCGCTGTTACAATTTACCGATATGCCAGTTACCCGCGTGGCGCTGGAGGTAGGCTACAATGACGTATCAGCGTTCAGCCGGCGCTTTACCACGGTCTTTGGCCGTTCTCCTAAACATTTTTCGCGCCGTATAAAAACGCCTGACGAGCCCAAAAAAGTGACTTTTTAGCACAAACTATATTCAATATAAACGGTAACCTTACCGTCAAAGAAACGATAAGGGAGATGTACCGTGCCTAACACAGCTGGCGTTGCCGCAATACTTATGTGGGGAATGTTGGCGGTATTCAGCTTGCAGACAAAAGCTATACCGCCTTTTCAACTACTTTTTATCTGTTTCAGTATTTCTTTTCTAATCATGATGGTATTGCGGCTATGTCGTGGACAAAAGCTGCTCACCCCGCCCTCCCTCACTGTTATTCAATGGCTGGTACATACGGGCTGCTTATTTGGCTTTCACTTTTGTTATTTTATGGCAATACGCTTTGCACCGGCAATTGAAGTCAGCTTAATCGGCTACCTGTGGCCCCTTTTACTGGGTATCTATGTAGCGCCCCAGGGGCTACGGTTATATGCCTTGTGTGGCGGCCTGCTGGGCTTTTTGGGCTCGGTATATCTGGTAATGGCAGGCGCAACCCTGCAAATAGAAGCTGAATTCATCTTTGGCTATTTGCTAGCCCTGTTGTGTGCATTAATCTGGTCAGGCTATTCATGGTTTTTATCTCGATCGCACAGCGAGGTAGAGGATATTGGCTGGGTATCTTTAGTGGTGGCGCTACTGGCGCTGGCTGCCCATGTTATTGCTGAAACGTCCGTTTATACATTCACCCCGCTACAATGGGCCAACGCAGTATTACTCGGCTTAGGGCCTATCGGTGGAGCCTTTTATTTATGGGATACCGCCATGAAAAAAGGTAATCAAAGTTTACTGGCTTCGATTAGCTTTGCGACGCCGGTTATCTCTGCTTTAGCGCTGTACCTATTTGGTCTGAGCGCGTTATCAAGCGCCGTTATCACAGCTGTTTGTCTTATTTTAGCAGGCGCTATGATCATTCATCGGGCCCCTGTTATTCATGCCCGGGTTACCGCGTTTAGGAACTTACCATGAACACGTTCCCCAGGTAACGACGTTGCTAAACCTGCGAATCAATACACTATGGATTTTGGTGCAGAAATCGGCAAAAGATTATGCGCAAGTGTACAAACTCCCCGGCATACGCTGCTAATAAATTGCTAGTGAGTTGCTAAGGGCGCTAAATATCCGGGGAGGTAACTCTTCCTATAAACACAATAGGTCCCTTTATGTCGCTAGGGTTGGTGACCGGATTGGATTACGGCAAAGACGTGGTATTGCTTTACCCGAAAAGGCCGATGACCGACGACCGATGGCCCAAAGCCTGGCTAACGCCATTCACGGGGGTTACGGTAAAAATGTTGCAGCAACAATGCGGTAGCAACCGTATGGGGTAGGCAGTGGGCTGGTAAATTTACAGCTGCAACCTTAACCCCACCCGCTGTCTTTGATGAGGGTGTGGCCTGACGTTATAGGCCTTGGCCCATTTGGCGTTGCTATCAGGTGGCTAATCCTACAGAAGGTTGTGTATTGCCCCAACGATCCCTATTGTGTGCTGTATTCATTCATAACCGTTTTGTAAGGAGCTTCGTATGAGCCGCCATTTTGACCAGGCCGAAGGATTATGTGAAACCAAGGACGCTGCCACCTCCGGCTTTGTCTTCAACCAAACCATGTTACGCATCGCCGACCCTGAACGGTCGTTGGATTTTTATACCCGTATAATGGGTATGACACTGTTGAAACGGCTCGATTTTGCCCAGATGAAGTTTAGTCTGTATTTTTTGACCAGCTCTGAAGCTTTATCAGATATCAGTCACGATGACGCGGAGCGAACTGAGCAAACCTTTGGGCGTCCGGCAATGCTGGAGCTTACCCACAATTGGGACGATACGCCGCAAACGGTGAGTTATCATAATGGGAATAGCAATCCTAAAGGATTTGGCCATATCGGTTTTCATGTGCCAGATACTGAAGCGGCCTGCGAACGCTTTGATAAGCTGGGTGTACCGTTTCAAAAACGACCTCAGGATGGATCAATGAAAGGAATTGCGTTTATTCAGGATCCAGACGGGTATTGGATAGAGATTTTTAATGCCGCACAGGTTAACACTATTTGCCAGCCTCACCTGCAAGGATAAAGCCGCGCTGCCGGACCAGATGACAGCACGGCTGTTTGTATTGGCCGTGACTGTGCGCTGGCCTTGCGGCGAGAGCGTATGAATAAGTTAGATAGGTAAAGAGCGAAGCAATAGCGGTTGCCTCTCTGCGCCATTGTTGATGGCCTAACCCTGGGTTGCGCCATTGTTGATGGCCTAACCCTGGGTTGAAGCTATATTGCACTGGGGGACATAATCGGGTCCCCCTCCCGCCACACCCTTCGGTTGGCGAGCGCAAGGACTCACAGCTGCAAAATCGGTGGGCTGTAAGGCCTTTGTGATGAAAAAACAGTCTTCTGATAAATCTGAGTACTGAAAAGATATTCCTGGGTAAAGACGCATGCATTCAAAGCCAGACACCATTTGCGACCTGCACTTATCCCACTGTTAAATCTTTAGTGCAACCCCCTTTACCTTCTCAGGATAGTTATCGCAACTGGCTATCTTTACTGCCACGTCGGTTAAACGACGAATGAGATGTGGCTTTCTTTTCAGCAATCGACTGGCAGGCGATACACAGCTGCACCCCAGGTATCGCTTTACGCCGGGCCGGGGCAATAGGCTCGTCGCAATTTTCGCAGAACTCTGCGCTTTCGCCATGGGGTAAATGGCTTTTCGCCCGGGCCACCGCATCTTCAACGCTGGCGTCTATCTGATCCTGCACCGCACCATCTTTAGCCCATCCGCCGGCCATGATTATCTCCCGCTGAAAATAATTAATATCGCCGCGCTAACCAATTAGATCATTTACCGCCGCTATGCGCCGCAAAGAAAACCCACAATGGCCCCGTCCTTGACCTATACAAAACGCCAGATTATAAGTACATCGCGGTATGCGGTCTGGCGGTTAAGACGTATTCAGCTAAAGTCTGCTTTGACTACTATGATTAGCTATCAAACTACTACATAAAAAGGCCGCCGCCAGAATACAAACGCCTTGCCAGCCAGCGATGTCATACACTGCGACACTGCTAAGCGAGCCTATGGCTCCGCCCAGGTAATACCCCAGCATATATACGCTGTTTACCCGGCTTTGCGCATTTGAATCGATTGAAAAAACCCTCACCTGATTGGCCACCTGAGCCATGAATACGCCAAAATCAATCAGCACAATACTTATAATCAATAGGCTTAGTGACTCACCCGCCGCCGCGCTAATTCCAAAGCCAATCAGGATCAACCCAATACCCAGATTGATTGTATTACCCACCCCCAGTTTGGTGACCCATCTACCTGATAATTTTGCCCCCGCGATCCCTGCAAGTGCTACGACCCCAAATAACCCCGCTTGCTGCACCGAAAAATAAAATGGGGCCGAGGTAACATGTAATGCTAATGCTGCCCACAAGGCATTGAAAGCCGCAAACCAGCACATTCCGGTTAGCATGGATTGTCGCAGCGCCGGGTGCGAGCGCAGCAATGTCCATAGGCTTAGTAACAACGCTTTATAGCTGACGGCCTCAGCGGAACGTTGTAAAGGCGACGGCCGATCTGGCAGTATCCGGTGTAACATCAGGCCAAAAACAGTGGCAATCGTCGCCGACATTAAAAACACCATGCGCCAGCCAAAGTGTTCGGCTACTGCACCACTAATGGTACGCGAGAGCAATATGCCGGTGGTCAGGCCCGTCATAATAGAAGCGATCACCCTGCCTCGGCTTTGCGGCGAGCTTAGTGTGGCCGCAAGGGGAAGTATTTGCTGGGTGATGTTTGCGCTAATACCTATTATAAGACAAGCTAATCCAAGAAAAACGCTATTGGGAGCAACGTACGCCAGCAATGCGCCACCTACCAGAGTGACGGACAGGATATTAATTAGCCGGCGCCGGGGTAACACATCGCCTAATGGCGAGATCAACAGAATTGCTGCGGCGTATCCCAGTTGGCTTAATGCAGGGATCATACCCAGTTGGCCCGCTTCTACGCCAAGTTCTTTGCCCATTAATGGCAACAAAGGTTGGGTGTAATAAAGATTAGCAGCCGTAGCAGCCACCGCGCAGGACAGTAAAAAAATGATAGAGGGGCGCAATATCTCTGATGGCATGTCTTTGTGCATAACCACACTCTCGATAAAATGATGATGCCGGGCAGTGTAATCAAGCGCACATTATTATAGAAATGCTTAATTCAGCCCCTATTTATGTCATTTCAGCATTAATTGTATTGATTGACACGGCTTAAGCAGAACCTCGGTCAGCTCGCACAGCGAGCTTATGCATACCACAAAGAGCAACCACACCCACGCTACATATGGCGAACAACACGTGTATTGGCGGGAACGGGTGATATACGTCACACCCCCGGGGGGCTTGTCACCTCACTGGAGTGGTGCCCCTTTAGATAGTGGTGAACAGTAAGCCACAGAGCGTGCCAGAACTGGTCATGGCAGCCTTGTCGATTGTTCCCGGCTGGCGCTAAATCATACCTGCCGCACGTTGCTTTACCGGGCTCCACTGGCGCGGCGACAGGCCATACATACGCTTGAATTCACGACTGAATTGCGAAGAGCTTACGTACCCCATCTCCATCGCTGCAGCACTAACATTGGCCCCAGCGGCAATACTCATAGCGGCGTTATTCAGCCGCATAGCCTTAACAAACTGAATAGGTGACATCGTGGTAGCCTGCTTGAACTTTCGATGAAATACCGCCCTGCTCATACCTACCCTGGCCGCCATATCTTCAATGGTGATAGCCTCCCCCAGACGGGTTGATATATATTCAATTGAACGGGCTATTTCGTTACCTACCCCAAACGCGCGTTTTGCTGCATTGCCCGCAGCCCCCTTTAACACCGCATAATATACTTCACGAAGCCGGCTATTACCCAGAATCGCGATATCCTGCGGGTTATCGCCTAATTGGATCAGCCGAGAAAGGGCGTCGCTAAAGGTATTGTCCCAATCCGATAATGTCAGTCCCTGCGGCTGTAAACTGGCTGTAGGTTGTCTGATGGCGCCAACAGTATTTTGCATCTCAATGGCCAGTTCGGTCATTACCCTGGTATCCAGCTTTATGTAAACGCCCAGTAACGGGTTATCCACAGAGGCTTCAGGTGTGCCTGCTTCTACGGGCAACGACATAGTACAGCACATGTATTGACGATGGTCATAACGGTAACGATTACCATCAAGAATGGCTTCTTTCGCGCCGCTTACAATCGCAATAATGGCGGGCTCGTATACCGCCGGGGCGCAACGTATAGACTGGGTTACTTTAAACAGCTGTACTCCTTTCACCCCTGTTTCGTGCATACCTTCATGACTTACTCTGGCGTTAATTAGCTGCTTTAAGGCTTCTCTATACATTGTGGTCCTCCCGCATCATTGCCGAACACTATTCAAGTACTGGCTAAATTATTCATTTTGATACAATCAGGCATGTATTAGCAACTATTACGTCTATTTTTCATAAAGGATGAGACTTATATTACACCCATCACTATTGCTCCCTTTTATTGTTGATTAAAAAGCGTCAGGCGAAAGTAAATATGAATGCGACTACCGATAGCCCATACGACTGGTCCCCACACCAATTAGACACATTGACCGGACAGACCTTCGTTATTACCGGCGCCAATACCGGAGCAGGTTTTCAGGCCTCACGCCTGTTACTGGCCAAACTCGCACAGGTAATAATGCTGAACCGCAGTTCGGCCAAATCGACTGCCGCTATCGCCGCGCTTAAACAAGAATTTGGGGATGATGCTAAGGTATCTTTTATTCGTATGGATTTCGCCTCGCTGGACTCGGTCAGACGTGCCGCGCAAGAATTATTAGTTCCTGCTCCGAAGATAACTGCGCTTATCTGTAATGCTGCTATCGCGCAGGTAGCGAAGCACACCACTACCGCTGAAGGCTTTGAAAGCCAGTTTGGGGTTAATCATTTAGGTCATTTCCTGCTTTGTGGTCTGTTATTTGAGTGTATTGATGCCTCACGCGGGCGTATTGTGGTAGTGGGCAGTAATGCGTATAAAATGGGCCTGAAGAAGATTCAATTTGATGATATAGACTTTACTAATAACTATTCTGCCTGGAATGCCTACGCCCAGAGTAAACTGGCGCAAATGCAATTTGCTTTTGAACTGCAACGACGTGTTGAGGCTGCCGCTAAGCACGTTCAGGTGCGGGTCTGCCATCCCGGCGCCTCCCGGACTAATCTGCTGAAAGATACCGCGAGCCGGTTAAACAAAATAATATGGTCGCTACTGGCGCCGCTTATTGCACAATCAGCGCAAAAAGGGGCCTGGCCCGAAGTAATGTGTGCCACGCATCACACTGTAAAGCCCTTCACGTTATATGGCCCTACTAAACGCGCTGATATGGTAGGGCCTGTAGGCGAATGCGTGCTGCATGAAGTGGCACTTGATACGGCCATGGCAGCTAAATTATGGACGGTATCGGAACATAAAACAGGGTTTACCTGGCCTATTTGAAAACGGCACAATGGGCCAGACCCTGACCGGGCCGCGCATCATTTACTCAGCCGTCAATAAAAAAGCAGCGTAGCGCTGCTTTTAACACGATGACTGTGGGCTGTAGTGCCCTGGCAGGGTATGCCCCGTTGCTATTCATACCAACACTGCTCAAAGCATTATCTGGCTGAACGGGTACCATGCAACCCTACACGAAGGGTTAAAAATCCGGAGCTGGTAAGATCTATAGCTGTTCACTGGTAGATTTAATCCACGCATGGTGACGCTTTTCATCATCATAGTGTTTAGCGAGCTGGGCTTTTTCATCTACATTTAACGCATCAGAGTCGCGCGCTTCTTCGTAGGCTTTTACCATAATTTTTTCATTGGCTACCATAGCCTTGAGAATAGCTTTATCGCCAAACAGGTCAGCGATGACCACTTTACCTTCAGTGAGCAGACGTTTAGCGTCAGGACCATCCACCATTTCTTCGTTACGCGTTTTCAAAAAGCGATTAAGTACTTCGGTGTGCGATACATGGTCGGTACGGTATTGCGCTAACTTATCAGCAATACTTTTATCGTCCAGTCGTTTAATTGCTTCTTCGTAGGCTTCAATGGCGTCGAAATCAGCTTCACACAGTTCTTTTAAAAGTTTAGCGCCCTTGTCCATATTAATATCCTTAAATGTGGTGAAAGATAGTAAAAAGAGAAGCGTCTGGCCATTAACATCAGCGCTTCTGGTTATTGATAATTCAACCCCGCTAAATTAGATCAATAGCAGCTAAAAACTTCATGTTGATTATCCACTTATGTGCGTTTTAAAGTATATAACCTGTTCGCTGCGCGGGTGATGGATTGCACCTGATGCAAGCTGTAAAAAACTGTTAAACAATGGCTTTTGTCCATAATCCATAACGATTTCCTATTTTGCCTTTGGGCAGGCTTAATCCTATCAACAACCCACCACACAGTATGCTAGCCACCATGGCAATGGGCGCTGCGCTATATACAAACGGGGTAACCAATAACCCGATTCCCAAAGGAATAAGTAAGTAACGCACTGCTCTGGCGGACTCGGCGAACGCTGTTACCACTACCGTAAGTACCAGTGAGCCTATAATGTGATCAGCATTTGCCATTGTACCTGTACTATCCAGAGTAAGGCGGGTAAACATCAGCCATAGCCCCACTAACATTGCCAGGCCCAGGTTCCAGGGTATGGTTACACCACCAGCGACCATGTCTTTAATGATAGTAAACGGCCCCCGACGAAACTCAGATGCGTCACCCTGCCATTCTCCATCGTCTGTATCACCTAAAAAGAATATGCGAAGTAAAGGCCGACCCTGTTTCTTACGCCGATACAGAAATTCGCTTGTCGCGACCAGTTCATCCAGCGAATAAGGAATTTGTATAAGCATCGCTGCAGCCCCAATCAGGCAAAGGGTGCACCAGGTACCAATAACAATCGGCTGAATAATGATGAAAATAATCGACACCACTCCCAGAGGCACGATCATAATGCCAAACAACATGACCAGCCAGGGCATGGTACGCCAACGTCGAACCGAGCCCATCAAGCCGGTGATAATTTCCAACGCGTAGGTTAAGGCTCCCAGTCCGGCATCAGGAACCGGCCATGCTTCAGATACCGATGAAGTTATCACTTCTTCCGTGCCATTCTTCGGGTTCGCTGTTGCCCCGCCAAAAAACGGGTCCCACACAGCATCGATATGGCCTAACTGGTAAGCGCATAAATAGCGAGAGATAAAAAACCCTACCAGGGCCAGCACAATGATCGGCATGCGCTGCACCCAGCCGGACGGATTGAAGTCCCACCCCGGGGGGATATTGGGGCCGGTTTGGGCAGCGGCTTCGCTTACACCCGGCACTGGGCGAATACCTATCGCCAGCCCTAACACCAGCATTCCTACCAAAGTGTTATTAAGATATGCTGCGGCGCTGGGAGCCCAAAACAGCAGTGGTGCGCCCAATAACCATAACCCTACTGCTCCGGCGCCCCATCGGGCCAGCCCCATTCGCCATGATAACGAGAGCGAAGCGAAAACCAGCAAGGCCGCCCCGCTTGCCATATCGCTGATCAGCATCTGCTGGCTTTCATAACCCAGGATAAACGGGGACGTCAACAGCCAAAATGCCAGCAACATATTGGTGAAGTGCGCCCACAATGAACCGTAATGCTGTTGTTGGTATTGGGTTTCGTGATTTTCCCGCAAGGTGTCGGCATTGACGTTTTTTTCTTCGGCGGTTTGCATCCAGTCAGATAATACAATGCCATTTTGACGATACCAAGCGGGCGGATCGGCCTTAAGGTTGCTGACCATTACCGCTAATTTATCAAAAATAGTATGTTGCGGTTGCCAGCCAAGCGCATCTCGGGCATGGCTAATATCTAAATCGTAATGATCGCTGGCCAGATCAATCATAAAGGGCTTAATAAAAGGTTTTTCTCCCTGGTCAAAGGCGTCAGGCACCACAGGTTCAGCCTTATCCTGAAACCAGGCGCCAGGTTTAGCAATAAACTCTGGAATATCATAGGTTTGCCACTCCTGCTCACCATGAATAAGTTGACCTAACCTATTTTGTAATGCCTGGTACCCCATCACCTCCGGTTCACCGGCCAACACAATATGTTTAAACGGTAAGGCGTCCCGTCGTTCCAACACAGCATCAAATAACGCCAGCATATCGTCTTCATGAATAAACGACTGTCCAGCCATAAGGTCGCCCGAATACATGGTACTTTTTATATCGCGTTCATATATCCGCGCTATCTGATAACTCAATGTAGGCACAGCGCTATGATCATCATATAGTCCCGCCAGCCGCAATATACTAAAGGGAATGGTGCCATGGGCCTGATGCACCGCCTCTTCTGCCTGCGCTTTGGACTCTGGATACGCCCAGCCGGGTTGCACGGGGCTACTTTCGTTAATTTTGTGTCCAGGGACGGTTGCTTCGTGCACCAACATGGTAGAAGCGTAAATAAAACGCTCTACCGCAAAACGTTGCAGTTGTGACAAAAAATGCCGCGTGCCGTCGACGTTAAGGGTTTGATAAAGGGAGTTGGGTTCACCGGTAAAATCAAAGTAGGCAGCCAGATGAATCACCGCCGCTATCCGGTCCCCATGCTGTTCCTTAATTCTATGAAGTGCCAGTTCAATGGAGCTGGGCGTAGTAAAGTCGCAGTGGAAGCTCTCATCGGCGCATGGGGCATCATTAATATCTAACCCAATGGTGTAGAAACGCCCACGTAATGCTTTGCATAAAGACTGCCCTAAATTGCCGGACGCCCCACTTACCAGAACAATTGGTTGTGCCATATGTATCCCTGAAAATAAGTCGTGGTTAAACCATCCTGTTACCCATTTAAGTAGCAGATAACCGGCTTAGTAGATCACCCTTCCCTGGTATATGGTAGTTTTCTGGTTATCCCTCCTTTAGCTGAGCACAAATAACGGCGGTGCTTAGCTTGATAGACGCAAACAGGAGAGATCGCTTGGGCCGTTCCCCAATAAAAAGCCCGCATAGAGCGGGCAATTGATCAAGTGCTGAGTGGATTAGCTAATTCATGGCTATCGCGTGCGGCTAAGCACCTTAATTAATAATCGCTACCCAGCGCCTCGCGTTCAGTCTGTTCCAGTTCGCGCTGTGTTATGGGTTTATCCTCATCCATTTCCTGCTCAGCATGACGTTGCTTTTCTTTCATTTCACGTTTGGCCTGTTTGGCCTCCCGTTTTGCTTCACGGGTAGCTTGCTTAGCTTCACGTTTTTCTTCAGACCATTCCTTTTTAGCTTCGCGTTTTTCTTTCATCGCTTCACGCTTGGCCTCCTTTGCCTCACGCTTTTCTTCTTCACTCATGGATTTCCATTGTTCACGCGCTTCGTGCTTACCTTCGCGCTTTTCTTGCATGGCCTCACGCTTAGCTTCGCTCATTTCCACTTGCGCTTCCTGCTGCGCTGTCTGTGTAGGCGATTCGCCTTCAGTTTGCAAAGTATCCTGCACGGCAAAAGCACTATTCATGCACAGCGACAACGGTAACAGTGTTGCTGCAGTAAGGGCGGCTAGCTGATTAGCTTTGTTCATTCCAGGTCTCCGGCTATTATTTTCAAAGTTATTTAATATTGTTCCATCTATATACAGGGGAAACCATTAACCGGATTAAGTAAATAAACTGTTAATGCGAATAACCTGGCAGACCTTATTGGCTAATTACCATAAAAAAACCGCTGACAAGCAGCGGTTTTTTAACAGTATTAATGAATGACTGAATACTAAATTTTAGGCCGGGTCACCGGGCACGCATTCAGGTTCCATACACGGTCAACATAATCTTGAATGGAGCGGTCAGAAGTAAACTTGCCCATCATCGCCGTGTTGATAATCGCCATTTGCGCCCAGCGGTCTTTATCGCGATAGGCTTTGTCGACTTCAATCTGCGCATCTGAATAAGCACGGTAGTCTGCTAGTACCAGATAGGGGTCGCCCATATCCAGCAAGCTTTGTTTAATTGACACCAACGCACCCGGCTTGCCTGGTGTGAAGTAGTCAGTCTCTAACCAATCCAGTACGGCTTTAATTTCCGCATCTTTGTAATAATAGTCTTTAGGGTTATAGCCTGCGGCCACAACTTCATTAACCTCTTCTACGGTCAGACCAAAGATAAAGATATTGTCATCGCCCACTTCTTCGGCAATTTCAACGTTCGCTCCATCCAGCGTACCAATAGTAATTGCACCGTTTAGCGCCAACTTCATATTACCGGTACCTGAGGCTTCTTTACCTGCTGTACTGATTTGCTCTGAGACATCAGAGGCAGGAATCATTTTCTCTGCCAGGGATACCCGATAGTTAGGCAGGAAAACCACCTTAAGTTTGTCGCCCACCCGCGGGTCGTTATTGATTTTATCGGCCACTTTATTGATAGCAAAGATAATATCTTTGGCCAACTTGTAGCCTGGCGCCGCTTTCGCGCCAAAGATAAACACACGAGGATGCATATCGTAATCCGGGTTTTCCAGAATACGACGATACAGGGCCATAATGTGCAACAGATTCAAATGCTGGCGTTTATACTCGTGTAAGCGTTTAATTTGTACGTCAAAGATAGCATCAACACTAACCTCAATCCCCATTGACTGCTTAATTTCATCTGCCAGCATTTGTTTATTGGCTTGTTTGACCTGCATAAACTGCTTTTGAAAGGTTTTATTGGTGGCATGTTTTGCCAACCCTTCAAGCTTCTTCAGGTTTAACGGCCAATCTTCACCAATTTTCTTGTCAATCAGTTTAGATAGGGCTGGATTACAGGCTTTTAACCAGCGACGAGGGGTAATACCGTTGGTCACATTGGTTAATTTATCCGGCCAGAGTTGATCAAACTCGGGGAACAGGTTCTCTTTAACTAAACGCGAGTGCAGCTCTGCCACACCGTTAACCCGAAACGACCCCACTACTGATAAATGGCCCATGCGCACCATTTTTTCACTGCCTTCTTCAATTATCGACAGCTTAGATTTCATGCTGTTATTGCCAGGCCATTTCTTATCCACCTCATCCATAAAGCGATGGTTAATTTCATAAATGATTTCTAAGTGACGCGGCAGAATTTTTTCCAACATACGGGCTGGCCATTTTTCCAGCGCTTCTGGCAATAATGTATGGTTGGTGTAGGCAAAAACCTTAGTGGAGATACCCCAGGCGGTATCCCAGTCCAGTTCCGCGCGGTCAACTAAAATACGCATAAGCTCTGGAATGGCAATAGCCGGATGAGTGTCGTTTAGCTGTATCACCACCTGGTCCTGGAAACGGCTCCAGTCATCACCGTGCGCTCGTTTATAACGGCGAATGATGTCTTTCAATGAACATGAACAGAAAAAATATTGCTGAATTAAACGCAGCTCTTTACCCGCTTCGGTTTCATCATTAGGGTAAAGCACTTTGGAAATTGTTTCGGCCTGTACGTTTTCGCGCTGAGCGTCCAAATAACCGCCAGCATTAAAAACATCCCAGTTAAAGTAATCCGACGCTTCTGATTGCCATAAGCGTAATACGTTAACGGTTTTACCACCGTAACCGACTACTGGAATATCCCACGGCACACCTTTTACGATAGACGCTGGGTGCCATTCTTTTTGAATGCGGCCGTTATCACCATATTTGGTTTCAACATAACCGAACAATGATACTTCCTGAATCGACTCCGGGCGGCAGATCTCCCATGGATTGCCATAATCGCGCCAGCTGTCCGGCCGTTCTATCTGTGCGCCGCTCTTAATTTCCTGTCTGAACAAACCATGTTCATAATGGATGCCATAACCTATAGCAGGTAACTCCATGGTCGCCAGCGAGTCAATAAAGCAGGCTGCCAAACGTCCTAAGCCGCCGTTACCCAGCGCCATATCCGGCTCTTCTTCCAGAATATCAGCAATCTCTACGCCCAACTCTTTTAAGCCAGCTTCGGCAACTTCGTATAATCCAAAGTTTTGCAGGTTATTAGACAACAAACGACCCATTAGAAATTCCGCTGAAAAATAATGTACCGCGCGGGTGTCGTTCATATAGTGGGTTTTTTGAGTTCTGCGAAGCCCTTCCAGCACATTTTCCTGCATGGCTGCGCACGTTGCTTTCCACCAGGCATGGCTATTGGCTTTGTTTTCATCTGTACCTAATGTGGTATGCAGATGGCGTATAACGGCAGACTTAAATTCACCCTTGTCCATTTTTACATCAGGAACAGCATCGGTCTTTGAAGCTTTTGCGTTCATATCACTCTCTCATTGGTTAATGATACACCGCGCCTGAATACAAAGAAGGCGATTGGTGCAGGCTCAAAAATGTAATTTAATTACAAAACTGAAGTACGATATGACAGCAATATAGCAGCGTTAAAACCAACTTTTTGTAATTTTTTTGTTAAATATACAAAAAAAAGAGGCGAATTATAAAAATCGCCCCTTTTATTAACAAATATATTACATCATTAACTGCAAATATTTACATTAGAGAATTTAACGAATAATTTTGCCTACTAATTGTTCGGCTTCACTAATGAGTGCTTGTAAGTGAGTATCACCTTTAAAGCTCTCTCCATAAATTTTATATATTTGTTCGGTGCCCGAAGGTCTGGCTGCGAACCAGCCGTTTTCGGTAGATACTTTCAGCCCACCAATAGGCGCATTATTACCGGGCGCATTGGTTTGCACGGCAGTGATGGGCTCACCGGCCAGCGTATCGCTGGTAACTACCGAAGCATCCATAGCAGACAGCTTTTGCTTTTCTTCTAACGTTGCTGCCACATCTACCCGCATATACGCAGGCGCACCAAACTTGTCGGTCAACGCCTGATAGTGTTCACCCGGATCTTTACCGGTTACAGCCAAAATTTCCGCTGCCAGCAAACACAATATAATACCGTCTTTGTCAGTGGCCCAGGTTTTTCCATCACGTTGTAAGAAAATACCGCCGGCACTTTCTTCACCAGCAAAACCTATCGTGGATTGACTCATACCCTCTACAAACCATTTAAACCCTACCGGCATTTCGGCCAGTTCCCGGTTTACCGACGATGCTACTCGGTCAATCATTGAACTTGAAACCAGCGTTTTCCCAACTTTCAGCGTATCGGGCCACGCTTTGCGGTATTCAAATAAGTAGTTGATCGCTACGGCCAGATAATGGTTGGGATTCATCAGCCCACTGCTTTGACACACAATACCATGGCGGTCAAAGTCAGGATCGTTACCCCAAGCCAGGTCAAATTTGTCTTTTAGCTCTATCAGGCCGGCCATCGCATATGCCGATGAACAATCCATTCGCAGCTTGCCGTCTTTATCCCGACGCATAAAACCAAACTGCGGATCCACTTGGTCGTTCACTACCGTAATATTCAATCCGTACTTTTCGGCAATACGATCCCAATAGCCGATACCTGCGCCCCCTAATGGGTCGGTACCCAACGTCAGGTTTGCTGCTTTGATGGCTTGCATATCCACCACCTGCGCTAGCTCGTCGATATACGGCTCCATGAAATCATCTTCTTTAACCGAACCGCTGGCCATCGCTTTACGATAATCTAATCGCTTCACATCCCGATTGTTATCCGCGATCAGGGCGTTGGCGCGTTCTTGAATCATGCCAGTGACATCACTGTCTGCCGGACCACCATGCGGCGGGTTATACTTAAAGCCACCATCGCCTGGCGGGTTGTGCGACGGGGTAATAACAATACCGTCGGCAAACTCGGCCGTACGGTCAAGATTGTAGCGAATAATTGTTCGAGAAATGACGGGGGTAGGCGTATAGCCGCGGCTGGCATTCTGTTTTGTCTGAATAACCACTTCGATATCGTTGGCGCTTAATACTTCAATTGCGGTAAGCATCGCCGGCTCAGATAGCGCGTGAGTGTCTTTACCAATAAATATCGGACCGGTAATTTGCTGATGTTCACGGTATTCTGCCAAAGCCTGACAGATTGCAGCGATATGCGTATCCGTAAATGTGCTATTGGCTGCACTACCACGGTGCCCTGATGTACCAAAACTTACTGCTTCGGCAGGTGCCATAGGATCAGGTTTGTATGCGTAGTACTGGCTTACCAGTTCTGCCACATTGATTAACTGTTCACTGGCGGCAGGTTGCCCCGCCTGAGGATGTAAAGCCATGCAGATTCCTTGTTAGGTGAATAAAAAATTAATGCCAAAGCGTACGTGAATCAGGCAAAACGGTTCATTAAGCTTTCACAGGTTGCCTGGTCGTACCCTAATAATTGCAAGACCTGCTCCAACATGGCCACTTTCTTGGCGGTATTGTTATTGGTGACGACCCAATACTCACTACCTGGTATCTGTTTAGGGTTAGTGCTACTACCGGTATTAAGCAATGCTTCTTTACTGGTGGCAAAATACACTCGATTTTTGCCTTTTATTTGCTCGACCTGTTTGAAGCTTTCTGGGTGCAGTTCGTGTAATTGCGCCAACATAAACAGGAATAAATCGACCCGCTTGGTGTATTCTTTTAGTGCTTCAGGAGTAGCTCGCTTTAGAATTTCGCCGCGGTTAACTGTTTTACGGCCACGACTCGCTGCCGGCGCTGACTTTTGTCCGCCGGTGGCACGTGATGAGGTTGCCGTTTTCTGTGCTGCCGCTTTATTTGCGGCGGCAGTTACAGTGGCTTTTTGCGCAGTAGCAGGTTTACCCGCGGCCGGTTCAGCCGGACGCTGACCAGGCTGAGTTTCGGCGGTTTGTTCTGGGTTAAATTGCGGCATCAGTAATCGACGCAAGATATCAGATGCGCTTTCGCCGATGTGTTTGGTTTCACCGGCAATAAACGCGTACAAATCATCATCAATTTCAATACTTTTCATAAACCACTTCCTTAAATAGCTGGCCCATTATAGACAACCCGCTAGCTCGCCGCAGCACTTTATCACTGCTAATTTGGGGTTAATTCGTGCATAAAACAAACGGTTGCGCTTTTGTGGCTATACTCACGTATTAGTAACGCGACGTTTTTACCGGCTTAAATTGGTAAACTGAGGAATAACCGCTAACAGGGGTGGCAGCCACGGATGAACAGTACGCAATATCAAGCGTTAATGAACACATTGTCTCAACATATTCTGGGCAAACCGCAGCAGATCAAACTGGCGTTGGCCTGTATGCTGGCAAATGGCCATCTGTTAATTGAAGACTTACCCGGTATGGGCAAAACCACGCTGTCTCATGCGCTAGCCGGTTTATTCGGGTTACAGTTTTCGCGTATCCAGTTTACCTCTGACTTACTGCCCGCGGATATGCTGGGCAGCAATATCTTTAATAGCCGTACTCATGAATTTGAATTTCGCAAAGGCCCGGTCTTTAGCCAGTTAGTTCTGGCAGATGAAATAAACCGTGCAAGCCCGAAAACCCAAAGCGCGCTGTTAGAGGCGATGGAAGAACAACAGGTGAGCATCGACGGTCAGACCTTTGCTTTGCCCCAACCGTTTTTTGTTATTGGCACACAGAATCCGTCTTATCAAGCAGGCACCTATCCGCTGCCCGAATCCCAGCTTGACCGTTTTCTCATGCGTATATCTTTAGGCTATCCTGACTGGGAGGCTGAGAAGACTATGCTTAACCAGTCCGGGGGACAGCGTAGTGCCACTGGGTTGGCCGAAGTAATAAGCCCTACCCAGCTTGCCCTATGGCAGCAACAGGTCAGTAATGTTCATGCTGCCGGTGCAGTTATTGACTATATCTTGCGTCTGGTAACAATGAGTCGAACCACGCCAGGGTACCCTCACGCCTTGTCACCCCGCGCCAGCAAAGCGATTTTGCAGGCGGCAAAAGCCTGGGCCTTTATGCACGAACGGGACTATATCGTGCCAGAAGATGTACAGGCGGTGTTTGAAGCAGTAACAGAGCACCGCTTACGGTCGGTGAATATGGAAAGTGCCCAGGATGCTGTATTGAGCCAGCGCTTGCTGGAGAGTGTCGACCCGCTGGCGGCCTGAACGATGTTTGCCCGGTTTAAAAATCGTCTCTTATTACAATGGCTGGCCAACCGGATTCCGGGCCAGCGCCGTCATCAACTTTCAATACAATCGGTATTTATTCTGCCTACCCTGTTTGGCTTCAGCTTTATGATACTTTGCGTGTGCCTGTTTATCTTAGGTACCAATTATCAAAATAACCTGCTGCTATTGCTAACATATTTTTTTGTCGCTCTGGGCCTGATTAATTTATTTGCCAGCTATCGAAATTTCGCTCGCATCCGGTTACAGGCGAAAGGCATACATCCCGTGTTTGCCGGTGATAATGCCACCTTTCAAATGCAGTTGGTGCACACTACTGATGCTCATCCCCACGGTGAATTAAAAGTCCACTGGTGGGGCCACGCCACCGGCATTGTGGTAGATCTGGATGATACCGCTGGCGTTATCAGCCTGCCACGTTTCACTTACCGCCGCGGCGTATTTAGCCTGCCGCGGGTAACCTTTTCCAGCATGTATCCACTGGGGTTGTTTAAGTGCTGGACCCATTTAGACTTTACCCAACCATTGACAGTGTATCCCAAGCAGCAAACCTGTCAGGTTCGCTTGCACAGTGTCAACGATGCCTCCGGTGAAGTCACCTCGCATGCACCGGGACATGACGATTTCCAGGGCCTCAGAGCGTATTCTGAAGGCGAGCCACTCAACCGGATCGCCTGGAAAACGGTAGCGCGGGGCTTACCGCCTGCAGTGAAGGTTTTTAGCGAACAAAGCGGTCAGGCTGGATATCTGCTGATTGACCCAAACTCGGGAGAGCTTGAGCACCAGATTAGCCGGGCAGCCTTTCAGGCCGTCGCCTTATGCCGCCAGAATTTGTCTTACGGTTTAAAAATTGGCTCGACGGTTATTTCGCAAGGTAGCGGGCTTGAACACCGTAACCGTTGTTTAGCGGCTATGGCCAGCATTCCGGCAACCGAGGCGGCCAATGATCAGTAGCCATTTACCTATTGCCGGCCATCGGGCCAGCTTATGTATCGCTTTGACCCTAGGCGTCATTACCTTATGCCTGTACCAGCAACTGATGGCCTGGGTGCTCTTATTGATGTGTTGCGCCGTAGGCTCGCGAGTATTTTTGTTCAAAGGCGCTTACCAGCGCGCCCCGGGAACCCGAACGATTAACATGTTGGCACTACTGACGTGTGTGGCCCTGGGCTGGTTTAGTCGGGACCAGGGCTTGTTACTGACCATGGTAAACCTGCTGGTTTGTGCATGTGCCTTAAAATTATTATTACTGCAAAAACATCGTGATTTTTTACAGGTATCGGGGTGTTGTCTGTTCCTGATAGGTTGTACTTTTATTTTTTCCCAGGATCTGTTCGCGACTATCCTCTATGCAGTTATCTTAATGGCCGCGCTGTTATCTTTACAATTGCTGTATGCTCCCCAGCAACCCTTTAAAGGACATGTTAAAACGCTGCTGAAAATGGCTTTGCAGGCCTTGCCCATCGCCGTAATTTTATTTCTGGTATTGCCGCACTTACCTCCCTTCTGGGGCATGCCCGAAGGCAAAAGTAGTGAAACCGGATTAAGCGAAAAAATGACCCCGGGCGATATTGCTAACTTAACCCAGTCTACCGAACGTGTATTCACCGCCACGTTTGATAATGCATTGCCGGCGCCGCAGCAGCGCTATTGGCGGGCAATGGTATTAGAACATTTCGATGGCTATAGCTGGCAGGTAGCTGATTATCGTAAAGCCCGCCAGCAGTTACTGCCGCTCATGCCCAGTCAAAGTTCAAGTGAAGCAGTGCAGTCAACGATAGACAGCCCTGCCTGGCGCTATCAGTTATTAAGCGAACCATCAGGCAACAGCTGGCTTTATGCACTAGGCTATACGCGTCCCCAGAACTCAAGTACCGCCCAAAAGACGTGGCGAGGTGACGATTATACTCTGATGAGTCGGCAACCAATATTAAGCAAACAGGCTTTTTCGTTAGTAAGTTATCCGCGTACCCCGCTATTACTCAGCCCATTGGCGCAGGAGCGACAAGTAAACCTGCAATACCCTGAGCAAACAAACCCGCGCACGCGTGAGTGGGCACTTGCTTTGCGCCTACAAAGTTCCAGCAATGCGGATTACATAAAACGGCTGCTTGCTTACTTTGCTGACAGCGGTTTTCGCTATACCCTACAACCGGCGGTAATGCGTCATGCGCCGGTGGATGCTTTTCTGTTTGATTACCAGGCGGGCTTCTGCGCTCATTACGCCAGTGCCATGACATTAGCGCTACGCATAGCAGGCATTCCTGCTCGGGTGGTATCAGGTTATCAGGGCGGGCAACTGTTAGATGAGAAGGTGCTAAATGTGTTTCAATACGATGCCCACGCTTGGGTTGAGGCCAGTATAGACGGCAAACATTGGCAACGTTTTGACCCTACCTCGGTGGTTGCCGCTTCACGGTTATTGTATGGTTTTCAAAATGCTATGGCCGATCAACAGGAAGATTTGCCGCTATTCTCCCGGGCCCGCAGTCACAACTCTGCTATGGTGGCGGGTGTCTACCAATTCATGGACAACATTAACTATCAATGGAACCGTTGGGTTTTGGGTTTTGACGGTCAAACTCAGCAGGATTTTTTCACCCGTATTTTGGGACACGCCAGTATAGAGCGTATGACCTTATTTTCACTGGCCGTTGTATTGTTTATTGCAGGCTTACTGGCGTTTTATTTTATGCCACGCCCCACTCAGCGTAATGTTACAGAGCCACTGCGCCTCTATCAACATGCTGCCGCAAAACTTCACCGGGTAACCGGTCTACCCCGGGATAATCTCCCTGCCCGGGTTTATCAACAGCGACTAAACCCGCTGCTAGATAAAGCAGATCAGCAGGCTCTTGCCCAGTTCATAGCATGTTTTGAGGCTGTAGAATATCAGCCAGAACACGCCGCTAAGCAAAACCTCCTGCCATTACGGGCCAGCTATAAAGTGTTGATGCGAAGCTTAAAAACGCGCGGCCCATTTAAGCCCCCGCGAAACTAAGCCTCGCCGCTGGCTATAGTGGCAAATACAAGCCATGGGAAATAACCTTTTAGCGCGCTGCTCAAGCCAGGGGACAGCAAACCGTGGCACACACACCCTACCCACTTCATAGGGCCCGGCATATAGCACCATTTCACCGCGATATAGGTTAATACGCGTGACCATCGCCATCGGCAAAATTACCCGTTCAATTTCCATCTTGTAAGGTACGGTAAACCGACGTAAGCCGATATAAGATTGGCAGTTCATAACTTGTAGCACCAATACCCGGCGGGCCACAAGTTTAGCGCCAACGATAATTGCCAGTACGGCTATCGCCGCTATTACCACCCCTGCAACTACAACCCACAAAGTCGTCATGGCTGTTTATCCATAGTCTGTGTTGTATTACCTGCGCCCAGGTGGTTAAGTGTACAAAATGGCAAGTGTGAACGAGGTACAGGTTAAGGCCAGTTTTTGCTGGAAAAGGGACGATTACAGGCACAAAAAAACCCGCCTCAGCGGGCGGGTTTTTTTACCGTATTACCAGAGATTATCTGGCGTTACGTGCTTTCGCTTCTTCGATAACTTTATCAGCAACATTATTTGGACATGGCGCATAATGACTGAATTCCATCGAGAACTGACCACGACCTGATGTCATGGTACGCAGCTGACCGATGTAACCGAACATTTCAGACAGAGGTACATCTGCCTTAATACGTACACCTGTTACACCTGCTTCCTGGTCTTTAATCATGCCACGGCGACGGTTAAGGTCACCAATAACATCACCAACGTGATCTTCAGGCGTGAACACATCAACTTTCATGATAGGTTCAAGAATCTGTGGACCCGCTTTTGGCATAGACTGACGGAACGCGCCTTTAGCCGCAATTTCAAACGCAATCGCTGAGGAGTCAACGGCGTGGAAACCACCGTCATACAGTTCAACTTCAACGTCCAGAACAGGATAGCCAGCTAGTGGGCCCTGATCCATCATGCCTTTGAAACCTTTCTCGATAGCTGGGAAGAATTCTTTTGGTACGTTACCACCAACAACAGTTGATTTGAACGTAAAGCCAGAGTTCACTTCACCAGGCTTGATACGGTAGTCGATCTTACCAAACTGACCAGAACCACCTGATTGTTTCTTATGCGTGTAGCTATCTTCAATTGGTGTAGTGATAGTTTCACGGTAAGCAACCTGAGGCTGACCCACTTCCAGTTCAACACCGTAAGTACGCTTCAGGATATCAACTTTGATATCTAAGTGAAGTTCACCCATCCCTTTAAGGATAGTTTCGCCAGAATCTTCATCCGTTTCTACCTGGAACGAAGGATCTTCAGAAACCAGTTTACCGATAGCGATACTCATTTTCTCTGTAGCGCCTTTATCTTTAGGCTTAACAGCGATTGAGATTACCGGCTCAGGGAAAATCATTGGCTCTAGTGTACAAGGATGCGCAGTTGAACACAGCGTGTGACCAGTCTGAACATTCTTCATACCTACAACAGCCAGAATGTCGCCAGCGTGAGCCATAGACAATTCTGTACGATCGTTCGCGTGCATTTCAACCATCCGGCCGATACGCTCAGTTTTACCAGTAGCACTGTTAAGAATGGTATCACCTTTCTTCAGTACACCAGAGTAAACACGGATAAAGGTCAGGGCGCCGAAACGGTCGTCCATGATTTTAAACGCCAGCGCGCGGAACGGCTCGTCAGTAGATACTTTAGCGACTTCACCAGTAGGTTCACCAGTATCAGCATCAGTAAGTTCTTGTGGATCTACTTCAGTTGGGTTAGGCAGATAGTCAATAACACCATCTAGTACCAGTTGAACACCTTTGTTTTTAAAGGCAGAACCACAGAATGTCGGGAAGAATTCCAGATCACGTGTACCTTTACGTAAACAACGTTTGATATCAGCAATAGACGGCTCTTCACCATCCATATAAGACATCATCAGGTCGTCATCCATTTCTACCGCAGTTTCAATCATGTCTTCGCGGTATTTGGCAACCAGTTCTTTCATGTCTTCTGGCACGTCACATACTTCAAAGTTCTCTGGCAGACCTGTTTCGTCCCAGATATACGCTTTTTCTTCAAGTACGTCGATGATACCGTTGAAGTCGTCTTCAATACCGATTGGCAGAGTCATTACTACTGGCTTCGCGCCCAGTACTTTTTTGATCTGACCGATAACACGGTAGAAGTCTGCACCCATACGGTCCAGTTTGTTTACGAAAATAACCCGGGCTACGCCAGATTCGTTCGCATAACGCCAGTTGGTTTCTGATTGTGGCTCAACACCACCAGAACCACAGAATACACCGATACCACCGTCTAATACTTTCAGTGAACGGTAAACTTCAACAGTGAAGTCAACGTGTCCTGGAGTATCGATGATGTTCATACGATGATCTTTCCAGAAACAGGTAGTTGCTGCTGACTGGATGGTAATACCACGCTCAGCTTCCTGCTCCATGAAGTCAGTTGTTGACTCACCGTCGTGAACCTCACCGGTTTTGTGGATTTTACCGGTTAGCTTCAAAATACGTTCAGTCGTGGTAGTTTTGCCCGCGTCTACGTGAGCGAAAATACCAATATTTCTGTAATGAGATAAGTCTGCCATTAGTTCACTTTCATTGGTTCAGAGTAAAAAAACGGCGGGATTATAAAGGATTTCAATACCAGATTGACAGCCCTTTCCGCAAAAAGTATAAAACTTATCCAGCGGATCCACGCCACCACTTTATTTTAATTTAATTAATCAACAACTTATTAAAAAAATAACCCCGAAGGGTTATTCTCTTAAAATCGAAACTGTTATCTCGTCGCGGTCATGATATAGATGCCGCAGACGAATTACAAAACTGTCATCCAGCTTTTGTAATCGAGCCGTTAAATCTGCCATAGCTTGTGTCACCGTTTCGTAGCGTTTTTTCATCGGTAACTTCAAATTAAATATAGCATGCTCGGCCCAGCGATTGACTAACCAGTCGCCCATGAGTCTTGCAACCCTGTCAGGCTGCTCTATCATATCACAGACCAGCAGATCTACACGGCCAAATTGCGGACGATAAGTAAAGCCGTCCGCCGCAAAGTGCTCAACCAGCCCGCTGGCCATCAGTTTTTCATCAATAAGACCGTTGTCAATGGCCTCTACATACATCTGTCGATGTACCAGCTGATAGGTCCACCCGCCCGGGCAGGCACCTAAATCCACCGCCCGGCCGCCTTCTCTGAAAACCTGTTGCTGTTGTGCAGGCGTTAACATGGTTAAAATCGCTTCTTCCAGCTTCAGGGTCGACCGGCTAGGCGCCGCAGAGGGAAACTTTAAACGGTAAATTCCATTAGCGTAGGCGCTGCGACAGTCCGGGTAGGAGTAGCCCACCAAACAGCGGTCAAACTGGGTGAAAAACACATGCACCCCTCGCCCCTGTGGTTTTTCTTTATAGGTTAGGCAATTTCCTTTACGCAGACCCTGACGCAATACCACGGCAAATTTGCGACAAAACTTTGCCAGTTCTTTGCCCTCATCTGTATCCGCGTGCTCTACCAACAGCAGACCGTTGACCATTGCTGAATCGTCGTGGTCGATAATCTCCTGTAACACCGGCGATAACCGATCCTCACGAGGCAGGTCGTCAAGCGTTGAGGTGACCACCACTAATTGCCGGGCAAACACAGTATCGGCTACTGCAAGACGCTGTCCCAGTTTGTCAGCATCGGCAGGATTATAACAGTCGAATTCCACATAGCCCTGCCCGCGCACAAATTTAGGATAACCGTAACACTGTAGTTGCGCAGCACGAGCGCTTAGCTCATTCGCCAGGTCGGCTTCATAACCGGCCCGACAATAGCCCAATAAACTAGCCATTGGATGCGTCTCCTAACGATGCCACAATCAGCGCCAGCCACCCTATCATTAAGGTAAGGCCCCCGAGTGGAGTAACCGGCCCCAGCCATGTCCACTGCGCCAGGGTCAACCCGTAAATACTGCCGCTAAACAATAGCGTACCAATTACAAAACAGATTTTTGCCACCCCCACCCAACGGTTACGCAACGGTAAAACACAAGCTAACAACAACGCCAGGCTATGGTACATCTGATATTGCACAGCGGTGGTAAATGCCGCTAATGCCTCCGCGGTTAACTGCTGTTTTAGGCTATGGGTAGCCAGCGCCCCCAACATAACAGATAGCAGCGCGCCACTGGCGCCTGCCGCGATAAAGCCCTTCATAAATTTACCTGCGTCGTATGGGTGTGTATAAACGAGGCTGCATACTCTGCAGCGCTTTGCATATTAGTCTGATAGGTATAACCACTGGATTTTCGCGGTTTCAAGCTGTGATCGCCATCGGGTAGCCAGTTTACCTCCACAGTAGCGGCAAGTTTAAAGCCGGGTAATTCTGCGCGGGTGCCAAACGTATCCCGCTCACCTTGTAAAATACAAACGGGCTTGTCAGGCTGCAACAAATGCGCGGTACGAAGCTTTTCAGGTTTCCCCGGGGGATGAAACGGATAGCCAAACACTACGGCGCCGCGAGCCAGGCTATCGGGTAATAATAACGTGGCCATTCGGCCGCCCATGGACTTCCCGCCTATAAACAGTGGTAGGGCACAATAGGTACTTTCAAGGTGCGCCAGTAGCGCACTAAAATGGCTAAGCAGCTTGTCGGCTTTCTCCGGCGGCCGGCGTTTACCGGTTTGCTGTATTGTTTGCATGTATTCAAAATTGAAGCGCACTACCTCAATCCCGCGTTCACACAACAGGCTGCTCATGTGCTGCATAAAGTCAGACTGCATGGAGGCGCCGGCACCGTGGGCCAAAACTAGTCTGCTGTGCGCGGTGGCAGGGCTGTCTATAGTATAGTCAAATATCATCTTGTTCTTCGTTCACCTGCGCCAATATCCATTCCCGAAAAGCCGCTATTTTACCTAACTCTGCCTGAGAATCATCACATACCACGTAAAAGGCATCGCGACTTTCTACCCGTTCGGAAAAGGGCATAATCAGCCGGCCAGCGTCAATTTCTGGGCGGGCCAGTATGGTGTTAGCCAACGCGATGCCCTGGCCCAGTGCAGCGGCTTGCAATACCAGCATAGAATGACTGAATACCGGCCCGTGGTTGACGTTTACGCCAGCCACACCTACCTGCTTCAACCAGGTTTTCCACGCTTCACGGCTGAGGTCATGCAATAGTACATGATGCTTTAAGTCAGCCAGACTATTTAACGGTTTTGGGCCGCTAAATAAACTTGGGGCGCATAACGGAGTAAGGAATTCTTTGTGCAGTTTGTCTGCCTGTAGACCAGACCACCGCCCCTTACCGTAATAAATCGCCACATCAACATCGTCATTTAAAAAACCCTCGTCAAAATCGACGGCTTTGATGCGAACATCAATATCAGGGTGGGCAACGCTAAATTTACTGATCCGCGGCACCAGCCACTGGGAGGCGAAGCTGGGGGGCATTGCCACGGTAATTGCGCCTTTGCTGCCCTTGGCCAACAACCGTTCAGTGGCTTCCTGCAAACTTTTAAAAATATCTTTAAGTTCTAAAAAGTATGCCTGCCCTTCTTCGGTCAGCAGCAAAGTACGATTGCGCCGAATAAACAGCTTCATCGATAAGTATTCTTCAAGCGCTTTAATTTGATGACTAACCGCCGCCTGGGTAACAAACAGTTCGTCGGCAGCACGGGTAAAGCTTAAATGACGCGCGGCGGCTTCAAATGCTTTGAGCGCATTTAGGGGGGGTAAACGACGTTGCATAGGGCGTCCTGTTATTATGACCATTTGATTAATAAACGATTAGTTTTTCTAATCAACCAACCCTATATTTACTCGTTTTATTTTTAATCAAATACTGTTTAAAATTCACTCGCATTTCAACATTAGGCCGTATTAACAAATAGTTAATAACCTGCATTGTTAAATGCCTTAACAATTTTCGAACAAGATTTATATTAATTATATTAGGTGTAAAATGAAAAAACTATCGTTATCTAGCATTATTGTTTCAGCGTTTGCGCTGCTGACTACCACCACTACAGTTTGTGCCAGCGAGCCCGCTGTTGAATTGGAGCTAAACATCGACTTCGCCCCTATCACGGTAACCACAGATATCGTTAACGATATACAACAGGCCGTGCAATCTACGCTTACAGCCCAAAGCCAGCGCGCCCAATCTGCGCCATTACTGGCGTATCAAAATGAGCAGAGTGAAAGGCCGGCGGCTACGGCTCAGCAAAGCGAATAACCTGACTCATTTTCACCTGATACAAAACAGGCAAGCCATGCTTGCCTGTTCTCCCCGATAGCCCCACTTTTAGATTGCCGAGCCAGATTTTACGTTCAGCGGAGTTAGCCAGCTGAGGTATCTAGTGGCGCAAAACCTTTGACCAATTCGTCTACCGCTTTCATCTGCGCTAAATAGGGTTCCAATTTCGCCAAGGGTAACGCACAGGGGCCGTCACATTTTGCCTCATCCGGATTGGGGTGAGCTTCGATGAACAAGCCAGCCAGGCCTAACGCCATCCCGCTTCTGGCAAGTTGCGCCGCTTTCGCACGGCGACCGTCTGCTGAACTTTCCCGTCCCCCGGGCATTTGCAACGCATGTGTGGCATCGAAAATCACCGGCGCATATTCTTTCATTGCGTCCATTCCCAGCATATCGACAACCAGATTATTGTAGCCAAAGCAGCTGCCACGCTCACAAAGAATAACCTTGTCATTACCCGCTTCGCCCAGCTTACCGATAATATGGCGCATTTCATGAGGCGCTAAAAATTGGGGTTTTTTGACATTGATTACCGCACCGGTTTGCGCCATCGCAACCACCAGGTCAGTTTGGCGGGCTAAGAAGGCGGGTAACTGAATAACATCGACCACATCAGCCACCGGTTGGCATTGATAAGGTTCGTGCACATCGGTGATCACCGGTATATCAAATGTGCGCTTAATCTCTTCAAAAATCTTTAAACCTTCTTCCATGCCAGGGCCACGGTAAGAGTGTACCGAAGAGCGGTTTGCCTTATCAAAAGAGGCTTTAAACACATAAGGTATGTTTAGTTTCTGAGTAACTTCAACATAGTGTTCAGCTATTTTCATAGCAAGATCGCGCGACTCCAATACATTCATACCTCCAAATAAAACAAAAGGCAGATTGTTCGCAACCTGGGTCTTCCCCACGTTGATAACACGGTTTGATACAGTCATAGTTTTACCCAACATTTAAAAAATTACAGCTTCTTTGGTAATCGCTACCCGTGCAATCAATACCAACCAGGTGAGCGCGCCAACAAAGCCAATCCAACGCATGGGTGCTGAACGCCCCCACTTAAGGGCAAATAGCCCCATTAAAATATACAAAATCAAGCCGGTGAATTTAAATGTCAG
Source organism: Salinimonas sediminis (assembly GCF_003429285.1). Classification (NCBI taxonomy): domain Bacteria; kingdom Pseudomonadati; phylum Pseudomonadota; class Gammaproteobacteria; order Alteromonadales; family Alteromonadaceae; genus Salinimonas; species Salinimonas sediminis. The sequence continues at coordinate 1,535,518 of NZ_CP031769.1, read as the reverse complement.
CCAGTCATTGATAAACGGCCATTGCGAGAGCAATGTGCACAACCACAACGCACTGGCGAGCAATACGGTGTCGATGACATGGGGCACAACTTTAAGCCACTTTTGGTGGCGCATGCCTGCGTCAGCCTGCAACAGAATAAACCGAAAGATAAACAGCAGTGCGCTGAGCGCCACGGCGGTTAAATGGATATGCTTTGCCATCATGTACATGGAGCGGTGCCTTTTATGTGTTGTTATAGATAATCAGGTTATTCAGACACTATACTGAAGGTAACTGGCGACCTGCAATGCCTGGTGCAATGTGTTTTACAATGAAAGCTATACCCGCTTAAACGTGATGCTGATCATTGGGAGCGGCAGACAACCTGGCCCTTAGCGCACCATTGCCCGCCGCTAATCCGCGGCTGCCCGCTTAAATCATTTACGGTGGAAACCTGGATGAACCCAGCCTCTTGCAGCAGTGTTCTTACCGCAGGCCCCTGTGTATAGCCGTGCTCCAGTAGCAGCCATCCTTGGGCGGTAAGATAATTACCGGCATGCTGCACAATGTATCGTATATCGTCCAGCCCATCGCTTCCGGCGGTAAGTGCTGAAGCCGGTTCAAAACGCACATCGCCCTGCTTAAGATAGGGACTGAGATTTTCTACATAGGGCGGATTACTAACAAGCATGTCAAACTGCTGTCCCTGGATATTAGCAAACCAGCTACTTTGCAGTACTGTTACATTTGTCAGATTATTAGCCTGAGCATTGCTATTGGCCAACTCCACCGCTTCGGCAACCACGTCTATGGCGAGAATCTGACAGTCGGGACGTTCACTGGCGATGGCCAGGGCCACCGCGCCAGTGCCGGTGCCCAAGTCACATATTGTCGCAGGCCCGGTGGGTAAACGTAATAACGCTTGTTCAACCAGGGTTTCTGTATCCGGACGGGGAATCAAGGTGGCAGGAGATACCTGTAATGATAAGGACCAAAAGTCGCGCTGACCAGTGATATAGGCTACCGGTGTACCTTGGCCGCGTTGCGCTATATAACGCTGATATCGGTGCAGTTCAGTACTGCCTATAGCTTTATCGGGCCAGGTATACAGATAAGTGACTGAGCGCTGTAAAGCACTAGCCAACAGCACCCGAGCGTCCAGTGCACTGGCGTCATTCTCGGGTAAAGCTGAGGTCAGCGTGGCGGTACCCCAGCTCAGTGCCTGTTGGATAGTTGTATCGGATGCTCTGGCCACACCTTATTCGCCAGCCAGAGATGCCAGCAAGTCGGCCTGATGTTCTTGTCGAATAGGTTCCAGTAACTGGCTAAGATCGCCTTCGACTACTTCATCTAAGCGGTATAACGTAAGGTTAATGCGATGGTCGGTGACCCGGCCCTGCGGAAAATTATAGGTACGGATACGCTCTGACCGGTCACCACTTCCCACCAGATTCCGGCGAGTGGTGGCTTCTTCCGAGGCGCGTTTTTCCTCTTCAATCCGGTTTAACCGTGCCTGCAAAACAGACATAGCTTTGGCCCGATTTTTATGTTGTGAACGCTCATCCTGACATTCTACCACTAGCCCGGTAGGCATGTGCGTTATCCGGATAGCTGAATCGGTTTTGTTAACGTGCTGACCACCCGCCCCTGACGCGCGAAATGTATCGACTTTAAGATCTGCCGAGTTTATCTCAATGGCTTCTGACTCCGGAACTTCAGGTAATACCGCCACAGTACACGCCGACGTATGTATGCGGCCCTGAGATTCCGTCTCGGGTACGCGCTGAACCCGGTGGCCACCTGATTCAAATTTTAATATGCCATAGGCCCCTTCGCCCGACACATTGGCGATAACCTCTTTGAACCCGCCATGTTCGCCTTCATTAGCGCTGACCAGCTCTACTTTCCACCCGCGGGTTTCCGCGTATCGGCTGTACATCCGAAATAGATCGCCGGCAAAAATAGCCGCTTCATCACCACCGGCGCCGGCACGAATTTCTAAGAAACAGCTATTGTCGTCGTTAGGATCTTTGGGTAACAGTAATATTTGTAGCTCATCTTCTAAGTGGGCTAACTCCGTTTTTGCCTGTTTTATTTCATCCTGCGCCATTTCACGCATTTCTGCGTCATCTTCTTCAAGCATTTCGTTCGCCGAAGCCAGGTTTTGCTCGGCTTGACGATAAGCATTAAAGCCTTTTACGACGTCTTCCAACTGGCTGTATTCTTTAGACAACGCCCGAAATTTATCCTGATTACCGATAACCTCTGGAGAGCTTAGCAACGCCTGCACTTCATCAAAGCGCTCGACCAGATTTTCCAGTTTAGCGACTACCGATTCTTTCATATGTTTTATTCTACCTTAGTCTTCTTGGCGCTGATTTTGCGGGCCGTCAAGCTCCAGAGAATGGCTCAGCCACTGAGTCAGCGTAGTATCATTTTGCGTGGCGGCATCCCGCAGCATTCTGGTGGGCCCGTGCATTAATGAATTCGTTAATTTGTAAGCCAGTTCTTTTATTATTTCTTCTGCCTGCTTGCCATCAGCCAGTTGGTTCAGTGCTTTTTCCACCAGTTCATCGCGCTGGTTAGCCCCGTGCGCACGGTATTGGCGGACCAAATCTATCGATTGCTGGGCCTGTTTCCAATTCACATAAACATCTATTTGTGAGTCAATGATGGCTTCAGCTTCGCGGGCGGCTTCTTCCCGGGAGGCTAAATTTTGCTCCACAATATGTTGTAGATCATCCACGGTATATAAGTAGGCGTCGCCGAGTTCATTAACCTCAGATTCGATATCCCGGGGAACCGCCAAGTCCACCAAAAACATCGGCATATTGCGTCTTTTACGCAAGGCTCGCTCTACCATACCTTTGCCAATCAATGGCAACTGACTTGCGGTGGAGCTTATCACAATATCGAAACTGTGTAGCTGCTCAGGCACCTGGGATAATGTCAACACATCCGCATTGAGGGTCTCGGCTAACGCCTGGGCCCGCGCAACGGTGCGGTTTGCCACGCAGATTCGCTCCACGCCTTGTTCTTTCAAATGACGGGCTACCAGTTCAATAGTTTCACCGGCACCGACTAATAATACCGAACGTTTGGGTAATGCAGAGAAGATGTGTTTGGCTAGCTGCACGGCAGCAAAAGCTACCGATACAGCATTAGCCCCTATTTCGGTTTCGGTCCGTACTCGCTTAGCTACAGCAAAGGTGTGCTGAAATAAACGTTCGAACTCGGCGTTGATAGTGCCAGAGTGGCGGGCATCGTTAAACGCTTGTTTAACCTGCCCAAAGATTTGCGGCTCACCGAGAATCAGAGAGTCCAGGCCACTGGCCACACGCATAATATGGCGAATAGCGTCTTCCTGTTCAAACTGATAGCTGTGGCTGGAGATGGTATTGACATCTATGCGGTGAAAATCTGCCAACCAGTTTATTAGCCGTGCCTGCGGCTCATTCCCGTTGACATAAATCTCCGTGCGGTTGCAGGTAGAGACAATGACCGACTCGTCCACGCCAGCATGCTGCTTGAGTGACGATAGCGCAGCCACCAGAGAATCTGGTGTAAAAGCGACTTTTTCACGCAAGGCAACAGGGGCAGTTTTGTGGTTAATCCCGAGGGCTAGTAAGGTCATTAACATTCATGTGGCGACTTCGGAGCGGCATTGTACGAAAAACCCAAAATTATTGAAAGTGTTCAGGTAACTGTGTTCCTATATAATGCTCCAATCAGATCAATCGATTTTTTATTTTATGCGATTACGCTTATTATTCTGCAGCGCGCTGCTTTCCTTATTATACGGTTGTTCCAGCCTACCTGATGGCCCTGAGCGGCGGGTTGATTTACCCGAACAACTGCAGGCTTTACAGCAGGTAAATAAGTGGAAAATACAGGGAAAAATGGCGTTAAGAGCCAACGAACAAGCTATAAGCGCAACGTTAGTATGGCGCAATAGCCCCGAGGCGTTTCATTTCAGACTGACCAATTTATTGGGCATTACTTTAATTAACATGCGCTATGCTGATGACGTAGCCAGCCTGGAAGCCGATGGCGAAACCTATACACATGCCGACCCGCAAGCCCTGATCAAACAAACTACCGGCTGGGATTTACCGGTAAACCAATTGCTTAACTGGGTAAAGGGATTGCCGGGTGCTACTGATAACTATACGCTTAATAACAAAGACTTGCTGGCTACACTGGTACCAGGCGACTGTACCGGGTGCGGCAACTGGGAAGTGAGTTATGCTAACTATGGGTTGGTGGGAGAAACCTGGTTACCGCATTCTCTGCTGTTAACCGATATTAAGCAGCCCAATACTTTTATTAAATTTCGTATCGACAGATGGACATTGCTGTAATGCCTGCAGATTCTACCCCAACCTGGTGGCCCAGCCCGGCCAAGCTTAATTTATTTCTGCATGTGACCGGGCGCTATGATAATGGCTACCATCATTTACAAAGTGTTTTTCAAATGCTGGACCAAGGCGATCGGTTGGCGTTTGAGGTTACCGATGATTCCTCTATAACCCTGGCCACCCCGTTGCCGGGTGTGCCGGCCCAGGATAATTTGGTTATTAAAGCCGCCCGGCTATTACAACGCTTCACGCAGTGCCCGCAAGGTTGCGTTATTACGCTGGATAAACAGTTACCGATGGGCGGAGGAATTGGCGGGGGGTCATCTAATGCAGCGACCACTTTGGTGGTACTAAATTATTTATGGGGTTGTGGGCTCAATGATGACGCATTGGCCCTATTAGGTTTGCAGCTTGGCGCAGATGTGCCTGTTTTTATTTATGGAAATACAGCTTTTGCTGAAGGCGTAGGTGAACAATTAACGCCGATAACCGTTGCTCCGGCATGCTATTTAGTCGTTAACCCAGGCGTTCATGTGAGCACACCAGCAGTTTTTAGTGAGCCTGAGTTGCCGCGGAATACGCCAAAAATCGGCTTATCAGACTACGTGTTTGAAAAAACTCACAACGATTGTCAGCAAATTGTCTGTAATCGCCATCCCGAAGTTGCAAAATTATTACAGTGGTTGGTACACTACGCACCGTCGCGGATGACGGGCACAGGGGCGTGCGTGTTTGCCACTTTCAGTAACGAAGATGCCGCCCGGAAAGTACAGGCAAAATTGCCCGCTAACTGGAGCAGCTTTGTGGCCAAGGGTGTTGCCCAATCGCCATTAAAACGACAACTACATGATGTGTACGCAGCTCCGGACAGACATTAATTATTATTGGGGTATAGCCAAGTTGGTAAGGCAGCGGGTTTTGATCCCGTTATTCGTTGGTTCGAGTCCAGCTACCCCAGCCACCTCTACTATCAACGCACTGAGGAAACACTTGTGCCAGATATGAAGCTCTTTGCAGGTAATGCCGTACCAGAACTTGCCCAGAAAGTTGCCGATCGTCTCTATACCAAGCTTGGAAACGCCAGCGTTGGCCGCTTCAGTGACGGTGAAATCAGCGTCGAAATACATGAAAACGTCCGTGGTTCGGACGTTTTTATTATCCAGTCTACTTGCGCGCCTACTAACGATAACCTGATGGAGCTCATTGTTATGATTGACGCCCTTCGCCGTGCATCGGCAGGACGTATCACAGCAGTTATGCCCTACTTTGGTTATGCTCGACAGGATCGCCGTGTGCGGTCTGCCCGGGTGCCGATTACTGCAAAAGTGGTTGCTGATTTCCTGTCTAATGTTGGGGTTGACCGCGTATTGACTATCGACCTTCACGCCGAGCAAATTCAGGGCTTCTTTGATGTACCTGTAGATAACGCATTCGGTACGCCTATTCTGTTAGCCGACATGATGCGGCGCGACTTTGTGTCGCCAGTCGTGGTATCGCCGGATATTGGCGGTGTAGTGCGGGCGCGGGCCACAGCAAAACTGATGAACGATACCGATTTGGCTATTATCGATAAGCGCCGCCCCAAAGCAAATGTTGCTCAGGTGATGAATATTATTGGTGATGTGAAAGACCGAGATTGTATTATTGTGGATGACATGATTGATACCGGTGGTACGTTAGCCAAAGCAGCAGAAGCGCTGAAAAGCCATGGGGCGCGTAAAGTATATGCCTACGCCACTCATGCGATTTTCTCTGGTAATGCGGCAAAGAATATTCGCGAATCGGTTATTGATGAGATTATTGTTACTGACAGTATCCCGCTGAGTGATGATATGCGCGCAATTGAAAAAGTGAAGCAACTGACGTTGTCAGAAATGCTGGCTGAAACCATCCGCCGCATTAGCAATGAAGAATCTATCTCTGCAATGTTTGAATATTAAACCCGTTGAGGTTTTACCAAGGCGGCTATAAAAGCCGCCTTTTTTGTGACTGTATTTTTTTACTAGACATCCACTTATCCCTTAGACATCCACTTATCCCATAGACATCCACCTTTCTCCTAGACACCCACTTATCCCTTAGAGACCCACTTATTTCTTAGACACCCACTTATCCCTTAGACACCCACTTATTTCTTAGACACCCACTTATCCCCTAGACACCCACCTTTCTCCTAGACATCCACCTTTCTCCTAGACATCCACTTATCCCTTAGACACCCACTTATCCCCTAGACACCCACTTATCCCTTAGACACCCACTTATTTCTTAGACATCCACTTATCCCTTAGACACCCACTTATTTCTTAGACACCCACTTATCCCCTAGACACCCACTTATCCCTTAGACATCCACCTTTCTCCTAGACACCCACTTATCCCATAGACACCCACCTTTACCTAGAAGCAACTTATTTTAGGTTATCGCCTAAAGGCTACGCACACCGCACACGCGGCTTTCTATCAGTGGCTATTCATATATTTAGCGCGCACTGATAACCGTTTAACTTGCTTGGGGGGCTAAATGACATTCTAGCTAAGCGTAAGATTGACTATATTCATTGTTTATTCAGCTAACAGCTTGCACAATCACCGTTATAGTTAAATAGCAGGATTAGTAATATGCAAAAATGGTTATTTGCTGGCATGCTCGGTCTACTCTTTATCACTGCCTGTACCGGCCAACCTAACGCTCAAATGCACAATGACGAAACTTCACAATCGGTAGAGAAACAGACAATGAAAAAAGGCCCGATACCTAAAGACAGTTTGCAACAGAGCCCGGCGACAAAAGCGCCAATGGAATTGACGGGTACTATTGTTTACAAAAATCTTGAAGGAGGATTTTTTGCCTTTATCAGTGCTGATGGCGGGCACTATACGCTACGCAATCTTGCTGCTGAGTATAAGAAAGATGGTCTGAAAATCGCTGTTACAGGGCACGTTCGTACCGATATCATGACCTATACGCAATTTGGTGAAGTTTTTGAGGTAACCCAAGTGAAAGTTTTAGACCGTAGCGGTGTGAAACCGGCCCAAGATGAAATGTAATGCTGTTGTTTGAAACAGCTTGGGAACGGTGGTAGAATTCGCCGCCCTTAAAATTTGGGTAATGCCGAAACGGGTTTGTTTTTGCATTTCAGGATGTGCTTTTGGTCGCGGAAGCCATCATCGATTAATTAAAATTTTTGGAGACAGTCAATGTCTGACAACACTATTTTTACTCTGGATGCCAATGTCCGTACTGATAAAGGGAAAGGTGCGAGCCGCCGCCTTCGTCGTGCAGATTTGGTACCAGCTATCCTGTACGGTGGCGAAGAAGAGCCAGTTTCTTTGACTCTGGATCATAACAAAGTTAACAACTCTGCTGATTACGAAGCATTCTATTCTCACGTTCTGACCTTGAACATTGATGGAAAGAAAGTAGAAGCGCTGGTTAAAGACATGCAGCGTCACCCGTACAAGCCTAAAATTACACACATCGATTTTCAGCGTGTAATTGCAGGTGAAAAACTTCACACAAATGTACCTTTGCACTTCGTAAACGAAGAAGCAAATACTGCAGTGAAAACCGAAGGTGGTATTGCTGAGCACCATGTAAACGAGATCGAAATCACCTGTCTGCCTAAAGACCTGCCTGAATACATCGAAGTTGACATGAAAGGTCTGGAAATGGGTTCTACCCTTCACCTTTCAGACATCAAACTACCAGCTGGTGTTAGCTCTGTAGAGCTGGCCAAAGATGATGAAAATCATGACCTGGCTGTAGTTACTATTAAACCTGCTCCTAAAGCTCCAGCGGCTGATGAAGATGCAGAAGGCGAAGAAGCTGGCACAGAGGAATAATCCTCTTGGCTGATATTCGCCTTATCGTGGGCCTGGGTAATCCAGGCCCCGAATATGAAAATACCCGCCATAATGCGGGAGCCTGGTTCCTTGAAGAACTGGCGGCACGTCACAACACCTCACTTACCCCAGAGTCCAAATTCTTCGGAAAAACTGCCCGCATCACTATTGCAGGTCAGGATGTTCGGTTGCTCTACCCTACTACGTTTATGAATAAAAGTGGTCAGGCCGTGGGTACCTTAGCGAACTTCTATCGTATTGAACCTGAACAAATTCTGGTGGCATTTGATGAACTCGATCTGCCTTCGGGCGTGGCCAAGTTTAAGATAGGTGGTAGTTCCAGCCAAAATGGCGTGCGAGATATAGTAGCCAGATTGGCTAACAATAAAAATTTCCTGCGTTTGCGAATTGGTATAGATCATCCTGGGCACAAGTCCAAGGTGACCGGCCATGTTTTAGGCAAGCCAGCAGCAGCAGAAAAAGAAGCCATCGACAGTGCCATAGATGAAGCAGTGCGCTGTATCGATATCTTGCTGCAAAAAGATTTAAAAACTGCTCAAAACCGGCTTCATTCATTTAAAGCCGACGCAAAATAACCTAACCGAGATAAGAGGCTAGCATGGGTTTTAAATGTGGCATCGTCGGCCTGCCGAACGTAGGTAAATCGACGCTATTCAACGCGCTAACAAAAGCGGGTATTGAAGCGGCAAACTTTCCCTTTTGTACCATAGAGCCAAATACTGGCGTGGTGCCTGTGCCGGACTTACGTTTGGACAAACTGGCCAGCATTGTAAATCCTCAGCGCGTTATTCCTACGACTATGGAATTCGTAGATATCGCCGGGCTGGTAGAAGGTGCCTCTAAAGGTGAAGGTCTGGGCAATAAATTCCTGGCCAATATTCGTGAGACTGATGCTATTGGTCATGTAGTACGTTGTTTTAAAGATGAAAACATAGTGCATGTAGCTGGCAAAGTCAGCCCTCAGGATGATATTGATGTTATCAATACTGAATTAGCACTGTCGGACCTGGAAACAACAGAAAAAGCGCTACTGCGTGTGGCCAAACGCGCCAAGGGCGGTGATTCTGAAGCCAAGTACGAACTTAAAGTACTGGAAAAAATAAAACCCCATCTTGATGAAGGCCTGTTACTTCGGTCGCTAGAGTTGAACAAAGAAGAGCATGCGGCTATCAGCTACATGAACATGCTGACTTTAAAGCCGACAATGTACATAGCCAATGTGAACGAAGAAGGTTTTGATAATAATCCCTACCTGGACCAGGTACGGAAAATTGCGGAAAGCGAAAATGCGGTCGTTGTAGCGGTATGTGCAGCCATTGAATCAGAAATTGCCGAGCTTGATGACGAAGAGCGCGAAGAATTTATGCAGGATATGGGGTTAGAAGAGCCAGGCCTTAACCGTGTTATACGAGCCGGCTACAACCTGTTGACCTTACAGACTTATTTCACTGCCGGAGTTAAAGAAGTACGTGCCTGGACTTTCCCAGAGGGTTCAACTGCGCCACAGGCAGCAGGGAAAATACACACTGACTTTGAAAAAGGCTTTATTCGCGCAGAAGTTGTTGCCTACGATCATTTTGTTGAATACAACGGTGAGCAAGGGGCTAAAGATGCCGGAAAATGGCGTTTGGAAGGTAAAGAATATATCGTTAAAGATGGCGATGTAATTCACTTTCGCTTTAACGTGTAAGACACTGTTAAATAATGAAAACCGCCCCATTGGGCGGTTTTTTTATTTGTACTGCCAGTACAACGGGGCGCCGTAAACCTGTACAAAATAATCTATCACTACTCTGACATTTAGCGGGGGGTAGCGGGTATGGGGATAAATAGCCGCTATTTGTTGGCGTTTTGTCGATATTGCCGGCGCATAGTTTGTAAGTAATTTGATTAAACGCCCGTGGTAAAGGTGTTCTCCTATTAACCAATCGGGAAATAAAACTATACCCACATCATCAAGGGCTGCGGTTAATAAGCTTTCGGCATTGTTGGAAGTGATTAAGGCCGGTACCTGATACTGCTGCCAGCCTTCACTTTCCTGTTTAAAAAACCAACGGTTGGCGCCCTGCTCTCCTTTGTATATTAAACACTGGTGGCCAGCGAGCTCTGCGGGTGTTTGTGGCGTTCCGTACCTGTCAAGGTATGCGGCAGAGGCTGCTAGATGGTAATACTGATGTCCAAATACCCGAGCATGCATGGTCGAGTCAGACATACTACCAATACGAAATAACAAATCTGCCCCATCTTGTAGAGGGTCAATGAAATTGTCTGTCTGGGACAGTTCAATTCGAAGTTTTGGATATTTACGTAGTAAGGCACCTATCCATGGTGCTATGTGGCGCTGGCCAAAAAATACTGGTGCATTAATTCTTACGAGCCCGTGCGGCTCATTTTGTTTATCGCGCAATACCTCGTGCGCCTGGGTGTACTGGCCCAAAATGTTATTAGCGTACTCATAAAATACATGGCCAGCTTCCGTAGGGGCTATAGCGCGGGTGCTTCTGTAAAATAACTGATGACCCAGCGCATCTTCGAGATGACTGATTGTTCGGGAAATCATTGAGGCCGATACGTCTTCCTTTCTCGCTACGACCGTATAATTGCGTGCTTCATACACATTGACAAAGAAATATAAAGAACGAATGTCGATAGACGATGGCAGCTTCATTAATGCACCTTTTGCAAAAGACTTATGCATATTATCCTGTTTTTCATATTAATAGAAACCGGTAGTCTGCGCCCTTCAAAACTAATCAGGAGTATTAATGCATATCGTGCTTATTGTGCTGACTATCATAGCGGGCATGGGATTGTCTGTTGAAGCTGGAATTCTGGGGCCATTGGGAAATGTAGTTGGTGAGCTATGGGCTACGCTTAGTATTTTTGGTGTAGGCGCTGCCCTGACCTTTTTACTAATGTTGTTTTTTAGCCCTCGCCAAAGCCCCTCATTTTTCAAGCAGCCTGGCTGGCAGCTTACTGGCGGGGTGTTGGGGCCCGTCTATGTGATCATTCTTACAGTTACTGCGCCGGTAATTGGCATCGCACTAACTATGATAGGTATTCTGGCTGGCCAGATAGTAAATAGTCTGGCTATTGATCATTTCGGATGGCTGGGCTCAACATCAAGACGTATTGATAAGAATCGGGTAATTGCGCTGTTGTTTATTGTCGCAGCATTAGTTCTTATTGGTTTGGGTTAGAGGACGTTAAATGACATTATTAATGATATCACTTGCCATTATTGGCGGGGCTTTACTCAGCGTACAAGCGGCAGTTAATGGCCAGCTCGGTAACAAAGTTGGGGTGTTCAAAAGCGCGTTTTTGACCTTTTCTGTAGGGGCGTTAATTACTGCGCTACTCATTTTTTACTTTGAACCAGTTCAGCCAGTTAGTCTTATGGAAGTACCCAAATGGCAATTATTAGGTGCGATGTGCGGAGTACCTTACATTGTAATAATGGTGCTGGCTGTTCAACGTATCGGCGTGGCAGTAGCGACCGTTGCCGTTATTTTCGGCCAGTTAACCATGAGTATGATAATTGACAGCTATGGCTGGCTCGGCAACGAAGTGCTACCGTTTTCCCCCAACCGGTTGGCCGCTGTTTTCTGCTTAGCAGTAGCCTTGTATTTTGTTTATAAAGGAAATCAAAATACTACCGAGTAAGCTAGCCATAACAAATAAGTTTGAAGAGGCAGGCCCTTTGTAACCTCTTATATGTCTGAAGGCTCCCCCTTACCTGTAATCAACGTTAGCCAGGGATGCATGACTGCCCTTCTTCAAACACGCCAGCGGGGATAACCGAGGGGTTTAGTATTCTTCGTAGACATCCATACTATTCTTCGTAGACATCCATACTATTTTTCATAGACCCCCGTACGCAGCAACAATGAATGAGCCCGGTGGGTGTCTAGCATTCTTCGTAGACATCCAGACTATTTTTCGTAGCCCTCGTATGCAGCGACAATGAATGCGTCCGGTGGGTGTCTAGCATTCTTCGTAGACATCCATACTATTTTTCGTAACCCTCGTACGCAGCGACAATGAATGCGTCCGGTGGGTGTCTAGTACCGTTCTTCATAGACACCCATACAACAGCGACAGTGAATGGGTGCGGTGGGTGTCCACACACATGCTTATCTCACTTCACCGCACTTCCTTGAGCGTATGGGATGCACTTCCTACGAATACGGTTGTTAACCATTCTCATTTGTATTTACAGCGTGTCATTTTTTAGCTACACTTTGGCGTCGCTTCAATACAGAGAACACACATGAATAACAAAAAAATAACTATGGGTGCGCATACCATTGCCGCCGCCCTCGCATTTGGTCAAGGCGCAGCCTGGGCTCAGGAGCCTGCCGAATGTAAAGAGAGTAATTCTGAGCAATGTGCTATGCCGGATGATGATGCCATTGAGCTTATTCGTATTCACGGCATTCAACAATCCATCTACCGCTATGATAAATCCGGCGATCCTCGTCGTTTAGCCGATTTAGTAGACACACCGCAAACAATAAGTGTCCTGACACAGGATCAAATTCAGGAAAGTGGTAAAACAGATCTTAAAGACATCCTTGCCGCTCAAGCCGGGGTAACCCTGGGTACGGGTGAAAACGGAAATGCATTCGGAGACAGATACATTATCCGCGGCCATGAAGCCCGTAGCGACGTATTTGTGGACGGCCTGCGTGATCCCGGTATGACTACACGGGAAAGCTTTGCTACAGAGCGAGTTGAGATAACCAAAGGGCCAAGCGCTACGTTTGCTGGCCGAGGCTCATCCGGCGGAGCGGTCAATAGCATCACCAAAAAAGCATCGACCAGCTATAATTTTGGTCGGGTAGATGCGAGCGCGGGTACAGATGAACATACCCGCTTTACCTTGGATTACAATAAAACCCTTACGCCCGATAGCGCCGTTCGAATCAATGGCTTGTACGCAGACGAAGATAAACCTGGTCGTGAGGATATTGAAAGAGAGCGTACCGGTGCTCAGCTTTCCTACGTGATACACCCCACCGATAAACTATCCTTTATTGGCGATGTTTATTACCTTGACGCCCAAGACCGTCCAGATTTAGGAAGCTATTATAACCGCGATACCGGGCATCCGCTGGAAGATATCCCCGTTTATGCGCAAGACGAAGACTTTTTGAATTCTGAAGTAACCACTTTTACCTTGCGCACCGAATATGAATTAAGCGACACATTGCGGTTTTACAATGCAACCCGTGCTGGTAAAACTGAGAATGAATATATTACTACAGGCATGAGCGGCACAACGCGCGCGGATACAGATCCCACTGCCCCCGGTGTCGATACACTGAATTTAAGCACTCATCAAGGCTGGCAGGACGTTGATTATGTTACCACTCAATTTAATTTATTTTGGGATACACCTTTCCTGGGTTTAGACCACCGGCTGGTCTTTGGTTTTGAATATACTGATGAATCTGTCGATAACGGTACATTTGCAATTGAAAATGGTAACCCTGGCAACTGTTTAGTGAGCGGCCGTCGAGGTGTTTCTGAAGGCTATTGTATTACAGATGGCTCTAATAGCCTGATAGATAATATTGGCGGGCTGATTAATCGCAGTTACCAGCGCGCTGACGCTGATGCACTGTATGACATTGAAACTTATTCTTTTTATGTGATGGATACGGTTGCATTAACGGATAGCCTAGATGCTTTTTTCGGGCTTCGTTCAGATAGTTACGATTACACCAATGCCACTTCCGGGCGCAGTGGTGATGAGGTTTATGCGTTCTCTGACGACCTCTTCAATGGACACCTAGGTTTGGTTTATGCTCTTTCTGAAACAGGCAATATTTACGCATCTTACAGTACTGCCACTAACATTAATGGCGGCGAGTCAGATTTAGGGGCTAACTGTGGCTATGGCGGGTTATGTGGTACACCCGAGCAAGCAGCGCAGGCAGATCCAGAGCATGTTGAAAACATTGAACTGGGTACTAAATGGATGCTGTTCGATGAAAAGCTGATGGCAAATGCGGCAGTATTTCGTATTACTAAGAGCGATGTACACGAAAGTGTGGGTGACGCTTATTCTACACTGGGTACCCTGAATACTGGTGAAAACCGCGTGCAAGGGATTGAGTTTGGTATCAGTGGTGATATAACTGAAAAACTAAGCGTCCAAGCATCAGCAGCAGTAATGGACTCTGAAATCCGCGAATCTTATGATACGGCGAATGTGGGCCTTGAACTAAGCAACTTTGCTGACCAAAGCTTCTACCTTCAACTTCGATACCAGCCTAATGAGCGATTCGCATTTGGCGGCGATTATAGCTACCAGTCAAAGATGTATGGTGGCCAGCCGGATACCGCCGCGGGCTATAGCGCTGAGACAGGGGAATACAGTATTGTGGTTCCCAGTTATCAGGTAGTCAATTTGTTTGCTAACTACTATGCATCCGAGAAGCTAACTTTCCGGGTTAATATTGGCAATGTATTGGATGAAGAATACTGGACTGCGGCTTACCGTTCCGGCGCATTCATGTACATCGGCGATGGCAGAAGCCTGACTGGAACAGTAAGCTACGCATTTTAAATCAGCTTTATAATAGAAGGACTACGCTGCGCCATGATCATTATTGATAATTTGCTCCGCCCGGAAGAGGTTGAGCACTATCGCAAAACTCTTGCTAACGCACCATTTAGTGATGGGACATCCACTGCTAAAGGAATGGCGGCGCAGGTTAAAAATAATGGTCAGGCCGATGCTACTCAGCCCGAAATACGCCAGTTGGCTAATCAATTACTCAGTACATTGGGGAGTCACGCTAAGGTTGTTTCGGGGGCATTGCCGCAGCGTATTTTCCCGCCCTGCTTTAATCGTTATAGCGAAAATCAAAAATATGGTTACCATGTCGACGCTGCTATTATGCGTATCCCCGGCACGCCAGATGTAATGCGCAGTGATATGTCGATGACCGTTTTTTTGTCCGACCCGGAATCTTACACCGGCGGGGAGCTGGTAATTCAAACAGGCTTTGGAGAGCAAACCGTTAAGCTACCAGCGGGAAGCGCCGTGCTTTATCCTTCATCCAGTCTACATAAGGTCAATCCTGTAACAAAAGGTCAACGATTAGCGGCCATAACCTGGATGCAAAGTATGGTAAGTGATGCTGCTATGCGGGCTAGCTTGCATGAATTGGACGAGGTTATTCAGTCACTTATAGTCAGCGGCACGGCATCACGTGACGAACTTGATAGGTTACATCATGTCTATCACAACTTAATTCGTCAGTTTACCACTTTGTAAAGATCGAAGGCCTAGCGTTTAATAAATAATAAAGCTGGAAAACGCCTTATTTAAGAAGTAAGCCGTAGCTACATTGTATTTACCATTTTTTAGACATCCATCTACTTAAGCTCTCAGATGTTTCAATCCCTATCATAGACACCCATCTGACTATGCGTGTCCTATTTTCCTCGCTTGGCCCTCTCTTAACGGCCCCTCCTTACACTATTGCATTCTATAGCAGACACCCACCACTCTGTGCGTGTCTTGTTAGCTTTTAGCTCCGCTCGCAGGCTTCCAGCTTGTGCCGACGCTGCATGATCATGATGGCATCTATCCTATTGCCTGCTAAAAATGCTGAAACAGCGATTGATAAATCGCGTAAGGATACTCGTTGCTTATTTTTTGTAATATAAGGCATGGGGCTAACTACCCACCTAGACATTTTATTCTCCTCCAGGGAAGAAGGCTGGAATTGAGGCTAGCTAGGGAATTTATAGAGCGTGGTTTAACTTAATTTTTGCAGAATTCACCGCTAGAAAAGCAGTCTGTACTGTGAGTTTATTTATTTTCGACAACCTTAAGTTTGCCTCTATGGGCGGCCCCCTTACAGGCGCGTTCAAAATGCTGGCTAAGGTTGATTATACTGTCAAAGGACACCCTTACTTTTCTAAGCATAGGTACAATGTTTGCCTTCGGCTGACTTAATAAATTACCACTTATTCGTTTTGCACTACACTCGACCAGGCTTAAATAATCAGATACATCAAAGGGTAGTGATTCGCCAAAATGATGATTCCCCGCTGAGGCAAATGGCATTAATCCCGAAGGTTGCACTGAGCGATTAACGGCAGCCCGCTTTCTTCTGCGTACACTGGTGTATTGCGCCTCTTCAGGTGAATGCGCCATGCCGGCCCTTACGGGATTCAGGTCAACATAAACCATACAGGCTAGTAACGCTGCATCATCTAATAATGCCTGAGATTTAAAACGGCCTTCCCAAAAGCGCCCTGTACACTCATCTTCTTTGTTTGCCTTACGCGCTATGTATTCGTTCAGTTCGCGCATGAACCAACTTATGTCTTGAAGACGTTGTCGGTATACTGCAATAGTATCTTTTAAAGTGGTTAACTCACTCGATGTAAATGTGGGCGAAGATGTATGGTAGCGTCGCGTTAAACAAGTTCCACGATGTAGCGAATGCCATCGTCTAAGTACTTCCTGTTCTGTCCACTTGTCAGCGCACCTGCTATCTATTCGCAATACAATATGGGTATGATTATTCATTACCGCATATGCACACAAGTCGATAGCGAAAATACTGGCTAAAAAATACAAGCGTTGCTCTACCCATTGGCGTCGATGTTCATAGCTTTGTTTGGTAAATCTATCTACACCACATAAATACGCTCGCCTTACACAGCGCGATACGCAGTGGTAATAAGGGGTAGCTTCAAGATCGATTTGAGTTTTTCGGGCACGGGGCATGGCAAGCCTGCGTAACGATAGTTTGTGGGTATATCATTACCGATGCTTACTTTTTTTACAGCTGTGCTAACGTTCAGATTGCTTTTATTAATAACAAAAAAACCCTGCGACTGCAGGGTTTTTCGCATATTAAACTTAGCTATTTAGAATGTTACCGCTATGCGTTCAACCTTTACCGTTTGGCCTGAACTGCCTGAAAACGTACCGTTAAGTTGTATTGCGATACGTTCAATCATCCCCAGGCTCGCTTCATTTTCAGGTACGAAGACCAGGGTTTGGCTGCCTGCAATGACGGGCTCTATTGTTCCGTAAACCCTTGTATAATCGGGCGCTCCCGTCTGCACGTAAGCTTGGGCGGTCAGTGCTGTACTTGCTATATCGGCGCCACTGTTCAACGTAATTTCAACCTGAGCATCGTTAAAGTCCGTCGCACTAATTTGCATAATATAGTTGTGTGAGCTGGCGTCCGGCGAAGGTAGCAATATTGCCGCCTGCAGGCCCGCATCATAGTCCACCGCCGCATTTGTTCCATAATCGGCCCTTAACCCCTGCACATCAGATGCAAAATCGTAAACCAGATTTGTCGGTGGTATCACCACCGGCAAAGTCAGTGATACGTGCGTTAGCAAAACGGCATCCGATTGGCCACTGGCAAGCGGACCGTTTAACTGAAGACCCAAACGTTCAATAATTTCCAGATTGCCGGAACCATCATCTACTGGCGCAAAACTGAGAGTATTAAGGCCCTCATTTACCGCTATGGCCTCGCCGTATAATCTGGCATAACTCGGCGCACCGGTTTGTACAAAGGGTTGCACGGTCAGTCCACCCTGCACTTGAGCCATACTGACACTTACGCTGTACTCAAGATCGGCGTCTGTCAGGTCACTAAGACTTATCTCTTTTATATAAACCTGTTCAGTCGGGTTATCAGTCCAGTCTGGAAGCAATACTGCGGCCTTAGCGTCAGCATTATATTCTACTGAAGCGGCGGTACCATAATCGCCGCGCCAGCCTTCGGCGTCATTCTCAAAGGTATATTCAATAACCGTTGGCGCGATATCATCGCCTGGCACAACAATAGGCAAAGTTAACACCTTGCTGGTATAGCCTGACTCTTCTATCTGTATATAAAGATTGTAAATTCCAGCGCGCAAGGCGTCGTTTACAACAATCTCGCCGGTATGGCTATTTAGCTCAAATAAACCCGCTTCGTTGCCACCTAATATTGTCCAGGTGACCGATGTTAGCTCCTCATGTAAATTACCTTGTGCATTTCTGGATACTAAATCGACAACGGGTGTGCCAATAGTGGCCTCGGGCGCTATTTGCTGAGCCCCTGGATTGTCGATAGAAGGTGCTTCATTACGCACATAGCTGCGTAACCAGGTCAGGGCTGCTTTCTCAGCGCCATTTTCGTAGGCCAGTATAGCGCCCTGCGCTTCTCGCCAGTGGCCAGGCAGGTAGCCCCACATAGTTACTCCCTGTATTGCAGGATGCTCCCAAAACACCGGAAATAGACGTTGGTATTCCAACAGCTGAGTAAGTTCGTCTGTCCCGTCTATATCTAGCTCTGTAAGGTATAGATCCAATCCGGTTTGCTCGGCCAACGTATCAATATTAGTTTTTATTGTCTCGAGGGGCCCGGTAGTGGAAAATGCGTGGCCTTGAAATCCTACAGCATCAATTAACCCTCTGGCATTCAAAAGATTGGCCAGCTCCACCATTTTTGCGGTTCGGGTAGTAGAATTAACAACGTTATATTCGTTAAACATTAGTTTGGTATGAGCAGGAAATATATCTCTGGCTAACTGAAAGCTATTTATAATCCAATCGTATTGCGCTGCTTTATTTTGCGCCTCTGTGGGTGTCATCCCTGCGTTTAGGAACTGCTGCGTTAACTCTTGCGTCATTTGAGGATTGGCCAACCGTAAGGCGTCAATATAACCTGGGCCATTATTGGCACTATCGGGTGGATCATTGTCAAATTCATTCACTACCTCTATATAATCAATACTAGGATAGCGGTTATTTACCTCGTTAAACCATTCGGTTATTTCTTCAAGCTGTTCCTCTGCCGGTAGTGTTGAAATCCACGAAGGCTGCTGATTTCCCCAAACCAGCACATGATGCTTATAGATGTAGTTGTTATTTTTGGCGAGATTGTAAGCTTCATCCAACTCAGTCCAATTGTATTCATCGCGAACGGCTTCGACACTTCCCCATTTACCGGCATTTTCAGGCGTCACCTGGTTCCAGTACGCTTCAAAATTGGGCCGTTGACGGCCACAACACACTCCACCTAAAAATTTCGATAGGCCTTGTGCAAGAGGGGGACCCTCGGGGACATAAGGGGCGGGCGGCGGCACCAAAGTACCAGGTCGGCCTTGTTCAAGTTCATCAACAGTATAGGTTAGCTCCGCTGGCGCAAATACAAATTTGTCTATATCTAAACCATCTTCACGTCCTGCATAACGAAAAATGTGTTCGCCAGCTACCTCTACCGTATATTGGGTGTCTACCATGCGCGTCCACATAAATGACTCTGTCAGTGCCGAACCCAACCCAGCGACGATTTCATCTTTTTGATAGCCTGGTTCGCCAGGCGCGGCATAGCCCCCAATACTATTTACCAGGGTCCATTCTTGTTCCGTATTCAGCCTTGTATTGATAAATAAGCTATCGTCGTTGGCACCTTCCGGCCCTACCCGCACCCTTGCGTATAAGTTGTATTGGCCGGGGCGTGGGAAATAAACGGCTAGTTCCCCTACTCTACTGTCGTCTTGTGGCGGCTCGGCCTGTGTAGACGCTATCGATACATATCCTGTAGCGCCCTGGGTAAGTAAAAACGCCTCCCCGAGGTGACGTAATTGCGCATCAGCGCCGCCCTCGGCTTCTGCATATATCCCTACACCAGGGTTATCTTGCTGAACCGTTGTTTGATACGATAATTGTTGGCGCTGTAATTCAAACGGTATTGCCTTAGAAATGGTTTCCCCAGGCGCTAACGTTGCAGCGGCTACTAACCAATAAGGCGCATCTGTATAGGTATAGCCATCGGGAGATGAAGCAGGGATATTATTTTGCGTTACAAGGACGCGAAATGGCCCGTTAAGCGGCTGCTCTGTTGCATTGGTGATTGAAACGGTAGAGATATATGCTCGGTTAACCCTATCAAATACAGCGCGAGACTGGGAGGTCGCGACACTATCTTCTATAGACATCCACCCAGCCCAGCCCACGCTGGTTGTAGACGCATAAACTACGGCTGCTGTTAAACCTGTTAAAAGTTTCATACATCACCTCTGCTGTTTTTTCTGCGCCGAAGCGACAATGCTAATAAGCCACTGCTAATCAGAAATAGCGTGGTGGGAGCGGTAACATCGAAGGTATTCAACGCTACGTTGTCTACAGTCAATGACGATAATCCGCCATCGGTAAAACCATCAATACCTACGCCCGGCAGTAATTGAAACTCTAATGTAAGATTGGCCATACTTCTAAGCGCTTCACTTAGCATAATATTCAATGAAAAGCTGGCGAGGCCATTTATCTGCTGCTCGATAATCGTTCCCAATTGCCCATCGGCGTTATAAAACGCTCCGCTTCCATCGCCAAAAGCAACCACGAAATAATCGGCGATAAAACCGCTTGCACTGCTGTTTAATAAGGAATCAATAGTAATATCAAATGATAAAGAGGGCGCTGAGCCGATGTCGATAGATTGAAACAGCGTGTTTGCAAAGAAAGCTTCGGTTCCTGTACCGTCTATTTGCAAAGTGCCTGCACAATTTCCCGCTGCATTGGTTACCACAAAGTCCTGCCCAACAGAGATATCACCCCATCCATCCGTGTCTTTTTGCCATCCATCAAAGGTACATGAGTCAAAATCGCCGTTTGTAATAGGCGCTCCAAATGCTGGTAAAGTAATTACTGCGGTAAGCAACAAGCTGGCACATATATTCGCTTTCATTTTTGTTATTTCCTGATTAATAGGTTTGCTAGACAGTAGCTCACCTACCCGTCCCCCGGTCATTCAGGCCGCCACTGAAAGTAGGATTACAAAAACAGCGAATAATTTTTATACATTTTATTAACTTATCATTAATGATTTTATGTTTTGTTTTTTTGAAAAACACTTATAGACAGTGGCTAATCCTTCATTAGTGCCCGTTGCCCCGCAGTGATATCTACGGCACTACAACATATAGACAACGAATCAAAACAACGTATTTATATAATACTGAAAAAGGAATGGTTCCTTTGCACTGTATACAGATAGCGGTTGCTAGATGCTTATCCGCTATAGGCTATTCCAATACACTCCTCACATAAATACGAGCGCGATCTCGGTTCATCTCTTATCGAACGGTGGGTGTCTATTGAGATGTACTAGAGTCAACTGATCGGCGGCTAGCCGTTTAACCCAGCGCTATTCTAAGGGTTCTAAACGAGTGGCGAATACCAAGCCAAGACAAACAGAGCTGGTGGGTCTCTACCGCTACGACTCTGAGGCAAAACATGCGGTGGGTGTCTATTGAGATGTACTAGAGTCAACTGATCGGCGGCTAGCCGTTTTAACCCAGCGCTATTCTAAGGGTTTTAAACGAGTCGCGAATACCGAGCCAAGACAAACAGAACTGGTGGGTGTCTACCGCTACGACTCTGAGACAAAACATGCCTTAGGTGTCTATTGAGGTGAGTGGGTGTCTATTAAGATGGCTACCTATCGAAGGGCTTACTACCCCGGCAGCGATGATACAAACTGTGTTCAACATTGGCGGGCGGTGTCTTCTACGTGGTTTCTTGCGCGCAAACTGGCAAGGTGTTTGTGTGGGGAGTAAATACCATAGATAATACCTGCTGCATTAAGCTGGGCCGCATGGCATTTTTCACTGTGCACGGCCGCGGTATGTATAGCAACGTTTTACTTATCTGCTTTTTTCAAACAGGAATCACCACATGCAACACCATCGCGCTTCCTTTGCGTTGATTATTTTAGTTTTTATCGGCAGCCTTTCGTTTGATACGGTAGCAGAGAACCCTGCGGATGCGAGTTTTTGGTACGATATACCCCAAAAAGATTTGGTTTATTTGCAAACTGCCCATGGACAGGTGGTGATTGCACTGACCGATTCCATTGCGCCCCAGCACGTGGCCCGGTTTAAAAACCTGGTACAAACCGGCTTTTACAATAATCGTTATTTCTATCGTGTGGTTGAAGGTTTCGTCGCCCAGGCCGGAGCTAACAATACGCACCGAAAAAACGCCTCCACCTCCCCCCTACCCGCCGAGTTTACAGCAAACGATGTTGAAGGATTCTACGAGGTAGAACGTCCGGCTCCTTTCGCTCCGGTAGCCGGGTTCATCAATGGCTTTCCAGCTGGCACTACCCCCGACCGACAACGTTATTGGCTAACGCATTGTCCTGGTATGGTAGCTATGGCCAGAGACAACAAAAAAGATACCGCTACCACCGACTTTTTCGTGGTGATGGGTCAGGCGCCCCGCCATTTAGACCGCAACATGAGTGTTTTTGGTCGGGTGGTAGCCGGCATGGATACGCTACAAAAACTGCCCCGTGGCAACCTCGAGAATAACGGAATGATCAACGACTTTGAGGAGAACAGCGAGTTAATTTTTGCTAATCTCGGTAGCGAGTTACCCGTAGCAAAACGGCGTCAGTTCAAAGTTCAGTTACCCGGCCATTCTGCTTATCAAAAAAAGGTAGCGCAGGGCCGCTTACTGAACAATGCATTCTTTGTTGATGATGCACTGGCTCCACGGCCAATTGATATTTGCTATTATATGACAGAAGTTCGTGAGTATTGAAGCTTCAGCCTCCTTGGCCAGAACAGAGAATAACTGCGGCGAATTGCACTGAAATCTGGCGACTTTTCCACCATAGTGCGGGGAATATCCGCATTTCAGTACACATTGTGAGCATTTAGAAAAAGTTAGTAAAAAAGGGGTTGACGGACACCACTCATATTCGCATAATACGCGCCACTTCCTGAAGGGGAAGAGAAAAAACGTAAGGCTACGTAGCTCAGTTGGTTAGAGCACATCACTCATAATGATGGGGTCGCAAGTTCGAATCTCGCCGTAGCCACCACTTTTTATCTTTTCATTTAAGAAGTTTCAACAGTGCGGAAGTGGTGGAATTGGTAGACACGCTGGATTTAGGTTCCAGTGCTTCACGGCGTGAGAGTTCAAGTCTCTCCTTCCGCACCATGTTGGGGTATAGCCAAGTTGGTAAGGCAGCGGGTTTTGATCCCGTTATTCGTTGGTTCGAGTCCAGCTACCCCAGCCATTTTTCTAAGTAATTGCGCAGTCGCTGCGTGGTTATCAACTGGGGTATAGCCAAGTTGGTAAGGCAGCGGGTTTTGATCCCGTTATTCGTTGGTTCGAGTCCAGCTACCCCAGCCATATCCGAAAACCGGTCCGCTTGACCGGTTTTTTTGTCTTTATAAAAATTTGGCTACGTAGCTCAGTTGGTTAGAGCACATCACTCATAATGATGGGGTCGCAAGTTCGAATCTCGCCGTAGCCACCATTTTTATTTAAGATAGGTATTAGCGCCCTGCTAATACGCCCTTTGTTGTTGGGGTATAGCCAAGTTGGTAAGGCAGCGGGTTTTGATCCCGTTATTCGTTGGTTCGAGTCCAGCTACCCCAGC
This sequence comes from Salinimonas sediminis, assembly GCF_003429285.1. Classification (NCBI taxonomy): domain Bacteria; kingdom Pseudomonadati; phylum Pseudomonadota; class Gammaproteobacteria; order Alteromonadales; family Alteromonadaceae; genus Salinimonas; species Salinimonas sediminis. The sequence continues at coordinate 1,511,879 of NZ_CP031769.1, read as the reverse complement.
CATTCCTTTTTTTCTCCTTCTGCGCTGCTCCCATTTTGCTCTACTCCCGTAACTACCCCAGACAAGTTATGACATTTAACTGCATAACTACGCACTAAACATTATCGGGCTACTTACGGTTTAAACCTCACATGGTAAGATAGCCAGCCATTAAAAAATTTATCCAAGGGAACATAAGTGATTGATAAAATTGTCGCAGCCGTGAACAACGTGCTGTGGGGAGATGGTCTGGCCTTCAACCAGCAACTCCCGGTACTTGGGAATGTTGATTTCGCCACCGGCCCCCTGCTTATCTATATGCTGGTTTTCTGTGGTATCTGGTTTACCTGGAAACTACGCGGTGTCCAAATCCGTCATTTCGGACATATGTTTTCTATTATGAAAGGCAGCACCACCGCCACCACCGAAGGCATCAGTTCCTTTCAAGCGCTGTGTACCAGCTTGTCTGCCCGCGTAGGAACCGGCAATCTTGCCGGGGTGGCGGTAGCCATTTCCCTGGGTGGGGCCGGTGCCGTTTTCTGGATGTGGATGATCGCCCTTATCGGTATGGCCACAGGTTTTGCCGAAAGTGTGTTAGGCCAGTTGTATAAAGTAAAAGACGACAATGGCGAGTTTCGCGGCGGCCCTGCCTACTATATAAAGCAGGGGCTGAATAAAACCTGGTTAGCCATTGCCTTTTCGTTGTGCCTGTTCCTGGGTTACGGCTTTATATTCAGCGCTGTGCAGGCCAATACCATTACCGATGCTTTGGAAAATGCCTACGCAATTCCTACTCTTTATAGTGGGTTGGCGATTATCGGCTTAGCGGCAATGATAGTGGTGGGAGGCTTACGGGGTATCGCCCGTTTTGCCGAGCTGGCGGTTCCCTTCATGGGCGTAGGCTATATTCTGGTGGCCTTATTCGTAACGTTTACCAATGCATCCGAGTTGCCTGGCATGATTATGCATATCATTAATTCTGCCTTTGGGTTAGAGGAAGCTGGCGCGGGAGCACTGGGGGCGGCTATCAAAAATGGTATTCAGCGCGGGCTGTATTCCAATGAAGCGGGCTCAGGTAGTGTGCCTCACGCCGCCGCTGGAGCAGCGCCTAACCCAAACCATCCGGTATCGCAAGGCTACGTACAAATGCTCGGGGTGTTTTTCGACACTATGATTTTATGTACCTGTACGGCATTTATCATCTTGCTGGCGGGTAAAGAAAACGCCGCCGAAGGCATGGGCGGAATTGGCCTGACTCAGGAAGCACTGAGTATACATCTGGGGGCCTCAGGAACAGACTTTATCTCTGCGGCAATATGTCTTTTTGCATTTACCTCCGTGGTGGCAAATTATGCGTATGGCGAAAGTAACCTGCACATCTTTAAGCTTGATAACAAACCGGGCCGGTTGGTCTATACCGTGGGGTATCTGGCTATGATTTTATGGGGTTCTATGGCCGCATTACCTACCGTTTGGGCGATGGCCGATATGGCCCTTGGATTAATGTCGGTTATTAATATCATTGCTATTGTGTGGTTAACTCCCACAATTGTTTCTGTATGCCGAGATTATTTCACCAAAATGGATCGGGGCGAGCGGCCCGAATATGCTAATGGTGATTGCCAGATTCAGGGCAAATCTGAAAAGGGCATCTGGTAAACCGAAGGTTAACCTCTACCCTGTCTACCTTTAGTCAGTAAAAAGCCACTACGCCTTGCGGCGGGTGGCTTTTTTGTGTTTTTTTATGCTCCCGGTTTAGCGCTTTAACCCTGCTTTAACCGCACCTTTATTATGCTGTCATCATTATGTTTGATAAGAGCAGTATATGAAGGTTTTCTCTTCTCTATTTGCGCTGAGTGTTGCCGCCGTATTAGTGGGCTGCAGCAGCCTGCCTGACACAACCTACAGTAAGCGTAGCGAGCAAACGCTCACGGAACTAAAGCCATGGTCGCAGACACCAGAACAAGGGGTCGCGGCACAAACCCTGGTCGAGCTGATTGACTTACCCGTCGTATCCGATTTGATTGCAGAAGCCCTGGCCAATAACCCCGGGGTACAGCAAACCCTGATCACCCTACAGCAAGCTCGCTTAAGGCAAACTAGCGTAGGTGCAGATCAGCTCCCGCAGGTCTCGGCGACTTTGCAGGGCGTCAATGCTGAAGCCTCGCAAACTCGGTATGCCACAGATATCACTGTCAGCTGGGAGTTAGATTTATGGCAAAAGCTGGCAGATAGCACAGATGCCGCCAGTTTTGCTGCCCAAGCCAGTGCAGCAGATTATCTGGCAGCGCAGAATACGCTGGCAGCCAGTGTTATCCAGGGCTATTTAGAAGTGATTGCCCAACAGCCGTTAATCGCCATTGAGCGGCAACGTTTAGAGGTGTTGCAAAATAGCGAGTCGATTATTTTAACCCGCTATCGCAATGGCCTGGGTAGCCTTAACGACTTGGACACAGCCCGTACCAGCAGTGCAACCTCTCAAGCTAACCTTGCTGAATATCAAAACAACCTGCAAACTGCACAACGTAATTTAGCCGTTCTGATAGGCCGCCCCCAGCCAGATCTGGACGCTTTAGTTACCGCCCAGACCTTTCCCGAAGTGGTTGCCCCCTTACCTGGAATGTCGCAACAAAACCTGGCTCAACGGCCTGACTTAATAAGTGCCTACCAAAGCCTGCTCAGCTCGGAATCCACCCAGCAAGCAGCTTATAAAGCACTGCTTCCTTCACTTAATATCAGCGGCGCGTTATCTGATGAAGGTTTAAGTCCCAGTGCTGCTTTGCTAAAGGATCCGGTATGGACACTGTTAGGGTCTCTTACTGCGCCCCTCTTCCAAGGCGGAAAACTTAAAGCCAATGCGCAGATAGCCGAACTGGATACGGTGAATAGTTGGTGGGTTTATCAGGAAACATTGCTAAACGCCGTACAAGAGGTAGAAGACACCCTCAGCCTTGAGCAAAGCCTTAGTGTACGCCAAAACCATTTACGCCAGGCCCTGGCGAATGCCACCCGTAGCGCCCAAAGTTACGCCAATCAGTACCGGCAGGGATTGGTAGATATTCTTGACTTATTGTCGGTCTATCAAACCCGCTTCGATCTTCAGGCGCAGCTAGTTCAGCTACAACGCAACCAGTTATCCAATAGAATTGATTTAGGTCAGGCTCTGGGCCTGGGAGTATCGTCATGACACCACGACAAAAAACGTTTCTTGTCACCCTGACTGCGTGCGCAGCAATGGTGGCGGCTGTGCTGTTTTTAACCAACCAGTTTTCGCCCCCCGGCCCACCCCGACAGGCTGCAACCAGTGCCGATGCGGTGCCCCAAAAGCCGGTTGACGCAGATAAATCGGCTGTTCGAGCCCAGCCCAAGGTTGCCCGCGCTGGCGAGCCAACGTTACTGGCCGATAATGAGGCGCAGCAACGCCGCCCCGGGGGTACCCAGGCAGGCAACGCGAAGCGTCAAAGCACTGCACCCGAGGTGGGTGTCATCATGGCAAGTGCCCAGCCGCACCAGGCCTCTGTTACCGGTTATGGGGAGGTGCAGCCGCTGTTTAATTTGTCTCTTACCGCCCAGGTAAGCGGGCAAATACAAGCATTGTCTGATAACTTTTTAACGGGTCGCTTTGTACAAAAAGGCGAAGTGATTGCCCAGCTTGATGATACCGATTATGTGCAGGCAGTAGCGATTGCAAAAGCTGGGGTAGAAGAAGCTATTGTAGCGCTGGAAGAGGAGCGCCTGCAGGGCGACCAAGCTGCCGATGAATGGCGTCGCTCCGGGCTTACAGGCGAACCGGCTTCGGCTTTGGTTTTACGTGCTCCGCAGTTGGCAGCGGCTACCGCCAATTTAGAGCAAGCCCAGGCGACCTTAGCAAGCGCCCGCCGCGACTTGCAATATACCCAAATCACCGCTCCTTTTGATGCGGTAGTAGTTAGCCGGGATATTCAGCCAGGTAGTTTTGTGCAAACCGGTTCCCCCATTGCTACTTTATATTCCACCCATACCGCTCAGGTAGCGGTGGCGTTGTCGGCCCAACAATGGCAAAGCTTACCCGGCGTAGACACCCTGGCAGACAGCCCATGGACTGCCACCCTTAACGATATGCAGCATTCGGCTACCTGGCAGGGAAGCATTCATCGGGTAGAACAAACACTTGCCAGTGATACACGCCAGCGCAGCGTAATCATTACCCTAGCGCAGCCCCTGAGCCAAGCATCACCGCTGTATTTTGGTACCTATGTAGAAGCTACGATCGCGGGAAAAACCTGGCCGCAAGTATGGCGTATTCCCGCCACCGCTATCTCGCAGCAACAGGAAGTCTGGTATGTAAAGCCTGACAACACGTTGGCGAAGTTTTCCCCCACGGTACTTTTTCAACGCGGTGACGCCGCCTATATTCAGCCGTTGGAAAACCTGTCCGAGGGGCAATCTTCCGCGGCTCACTCTGCCCCTACCGGCCTGCGCATTGTAGCCAGGCCGCTGAACAACTATTTACCCAACATGCGGGTAACCCCCGTTGAGGAGAGCGTAAATGGAAACTAACCAAACTGGCATTATTGCATGGTTTGCGCGTAACCCAGTGGCGGCTAATTTACTTATGCTCGGTATGATTATTCTGGGCATCGCCTCGCTTACTGATATTCGCAAAGAAGCTTTTCCTGCCATGGAGCCACGTTTTGTAACCATCTCGATGACCTATGACAGCGGTGACGCTAAGCAGGCTGAAGAAGGCATCGCGATTAATATTGAAAACGCGCTTGAGGCGGTACCTGGGATTAAACGCATTACCTCAACCTCATCCGCTAACGGCGCCACAGTGCAGGTAGAAAAAGAAAGCGACTATGACTTAGACACCTTACTGACGGACGTTAAAACTCAGGTAGACAGCATTTACAACTTTCCTTCGGATGCGGAAAATCCGGTTATCAGTAAAGGCCGCCGACAAGAACATGTGATCTGGGTTCAGCTGTATGGTGATACCAATCATGCGACCTTGCAAAAGCTGGGCGAAAGCCTGGAGCGGGACTTGTTAGCGCAAACCGGGATACGCGAAGTCAGTACGCCTCACTTCACCGATCCTATGATATCGGTGGAAATCGATGAAGCGCGTCTGCAAGCGTATAACCTGACTCTGTCTGACGTGTCGCAGGCCATAAACCAGGAGTCTGCTACTGCCTTAACCACTTCCCTGCGAAACGAGCAAAAGGTCATTCGCCTGAAAGCCTCAGAGCAAGCTTACTACGCCAAAGATTTCGCCAATATTCCTTTACTCACCAATACGGCGGGGACCTATTTAACTATTGGCGATGTGGCTAATGTTACCGACATTTTCGCCGACGATACCTTTAGTTTGTCGCGTTACAACGGCAGCAACGGTTATGGCATTCAACTGGTAATGGACGAGAACGGTGACGTAGTAAAAATGGTCGAACAGGCCAACGCCGTAGTGCAGCAATGGCACGAAGAAGGGCTATTACCGGATGGCGTCGAACTGGAAACCTGGTACGACAAAAGCACATTGATTACAGAGCGGTTAACCCTGCTTACCAGTAATGCGATGACCGGCATCGTATTGGTATTTGTAACGCTGGCGCTATTTTTAAATCTGCGCGTGGCGTTTTGGGTCGCGGCCGGCTTACCTTTCATCTTTTTCGGCACCCTGTTTTTTATGACCGATGATTTCACCGGCATGACCATCAACGAAATGACCACCTTTGGGTTTATTATGGCGCTGGGGATTGTAGTAGACGATGCGGTGGTCGTCGGCGAGAGTATTTATGATACCCGTCAACGGTTTGGCGATACCCTGGGCAATACCGTGCGGGGCACTATGCGCGTGGCCATACCTACCCTGTTTGGTGTGCTTACTACCGTAGCGACTTTTTTCGCCCTGTCGAATGTAGAAGGCAACTTAGGCAAGCTGTATTCCCAGTTTGGCACTATTGTCACCTTATGCCTGCTATTGTCGGTGGTAGAGTCCAAACTGATTCTTCCAGCGCATCTGGCCCATTTACCGACACATCGTAAACCAGGTAAAGGTATTGCCGGTATCTGGGGGAATATTCAAAATAAAGCCGACAGTGGATTAAGCTGGGTGCGGGACCGGTTGTACCGGCCCGTTTTGCAAAAAGTGATGCTATACCGCTATGCCGCGGTGGCTGGCTTTATCACTTTACTTATTCTAGTGCTTAGTATGCCTATGTCTGGCGCTGTACGAGTGGGCTTCTTTCCCAGTATGCCGGGCGACACGGTGGAAGCATCGATGACGCTACATTCTGATGCCAGTTTTGGCCAAACGCAGGCCAATTTGCTGCGCCTGGAAAATGCGGTAAATCAGGCAGATAAACAACTTATGCAGGAACACGCTGCCACTGGCAGTGGGATCAAAAGTCTACAGGTGGCAGCATCAGGCGATCAGGCTGGCTCCCTGGTAGCCGAACTGGTTAGTGACAAGCCCTATACGCTTGATGAACTGGCCACGACGTGGCGGCAACTGGCGGGCAATCCCGAAGGTGTGAAGCAGCTTAAAATTCAATCCCGCAGGGAAATGGTGAATGCTTTTCAGGTAGAGCTAAAGAGCATTAGTGATGACACCTTAATTGCTGCGGAAAGTCAGTTTCGTAGCACGCTAGCTGCCATTGATGGCGTGCATAGCATCGAAAGCTCGTTAACCCCAGGAGAAGCAATGTTGCGCTTCGAACTGACCCCTCAGGGCCGGGCGCTGGGCATGGACACCCAAACATTGTCCCAGCAACTTTTACGTGCTTTCGGGGGCGAGATCGTACAACGCTACCTGCATGATAAAAACGAAGTGAAGGTGCGGGTGCGCTACCCTGAAGAAGATCGTACCAACCCGGCAGATATCCTAACTGCCCGCGTACGGCTTCCCGATAACACCGTGGTGTCATTAAGCGATATAGCGCAAATTATTCCCGATACTCAGCAAAAGCAAATCACACGAATTGATGGCCTTCGCGCCCTTACCATTGCCGCTTCGGTGCAAAGTGATAGCATCACGTCAACCGAACTGGTTAGCAAACTTAATAGCGAGCTGGTGCCGATATTAACCCGGCAGTATTCCGACTTATCCGTGCATTTTGCTGGCGAAGCAGAACAACAGGAAGAAACCCAGAGCTCAATGCAAACCGTGTTTATTCTTGCGCTGATAGGAATCTATGCGCTGCTCGCGATTCCGTTAAAATCGTATATTCAGCCCCTGATCATAATGACTGCCATCCCCTTTGGCATTGTCGGTGCTATTTTGGGTCACTGGAGTAATGGGCTGATGCTAAGCCTGTTGTCTTTGAATGGAATTCTTGCCCTCAGCGGCGTCGTAGTGAACGACTCGTTACTACTGGTTTCCCGGTATAACAGCCTGCGCCAGGCCAATGTGGCGATCCACGAGGCTATTCTGGAAGCCTGTACCAGCCGATTACGGGCGGTATTACTCACCTCAGTAACGACCTTTGCCGGGCTTTACCCCATCCTGGGCGAAACCTCAAAACAAGCCCAATTTTTGATCCCGGCTGCGGCCTCGCTCGGTTATGGTATTCTGTTTGCCACCGGTATTACCTTATTGCTTATTCCGGCGCTATTACTGATAAACGAAGATATCCGTCACCTACTTGGTAAGTTACGCCAACGTAACCGGGCGAACACTGGAGAACCCCATGACCAACCTACTGCTGGTTGAAGATGATCCCGACCTGGCGGGTAATATTATTGATTATCTGGAGCTGGAGGAGCTGTATTGCGATCATGCCAGCAATGGCATGGCCGCCCTTCAGTTATTGCAATCTGGCTGCTACGGCGTAGTGATACTGGATATCAACCTGCCGCAACTGGACGGTTTATCGGTATGCCAGCGCCTGCGTGAACAGGGTAACGATACGCCGGTAATAATGCTTACTGCCCGGGATCAACTGGACGACAAACTAACCGGTTTTGCCCGTGGCGCAGATGATTATCTGGTGAAACCTTTTGCCATGGCTGAGCTGGTGGCCCGGGTGCAGGTACTGGCATTGCGCCGCAGCGGGCAGATAAAACAGTTATCCAGCGGCCCGGTGACACTGAACGTTACGCAACGGCAGGCTTTTATTAATGAAAAACCGGTTAAGCTGAGCCCTACGGTACTGATCATCCTTGAACAATTGTTGCGCGCCACGCCTCAGCCGGTTAGCCGCGATTCACTGGAACAGGCTATTTGGGGGGATGAACGGCCTGACAGTAATAGCCTTAAAGTCCACATGCATCATCTTCGTAAAGCGCTGTCGGTACAAGACAGCGTGTCAGTAGTATCCCAGCCAGGCGCCGGTTTCCGCCTACTGTTACAGGTTGGTGAGCATGGTTAATGGTATTAAATTAAGCTTGCGACGCTATGTGCTGGCTGCCCTGCTAATCATGGGCACTGTATTAATTTCTGCATTATCGTGGTTGGCGGCGAATAATTTTTTTGAAGGCATGGATGGCATGCAACGCGGTACGATGGTCTCGGCCGGGCTTCAGACCCAGGTGAAATCCGGCGAACCCAAACAGGTGCTTAACTATATTATTGCGGCTGACTGGCAAGATTTGCCACACAGTATCACCAGCACCTTCGATGCCGCCCAAATGCAACCCTTTCGGCTGCATAAAAAAGTTGACCGGGATTTTATTTTCTTTCGTCCCCGGGGCGCGCTGTTTGTGGTAAAGCTTCGCACAGAACAAGGCGAAGAAAAATTTGTTGCCCAGGTATTTCGCCCACCGCGGATAAAACAAGACCGGCTATTCGCTATTTCCCATGAAGGTGTATCGCTATTGGTGGGTCTTGGCGCGCTGGTATTATTCTCATGCATGTTACTGATCCTGATGCGCAGTGTGGCCAGGCCGGTGGAACGACTAAAAAACTGGGCAGCCGAACTGGACGAAAAAACACTCGACTTACCTATACCGCCGTTCAGATACAAAGAGCTGGATGAGTTGGCCAGACTCACCCATGGCAGTCTGCAAAATGTCCGTCAGGTGCTACACCGGGAAAAAGAATTTGTCAGTCATGCCAGCCACGAACTACGCACGCCCATTGCCGTGATTCGCTCCAGTGTGGATTTACTGCATCGCTTGCCGGATGTGTCTGGGGATAAGGGGCAACGGGTTATCCAGCGTATCAGTCATGCCTCGCATACCATGACCGACCTGACTGAAACCCTATTGTGGTTAGGCCGGCCCCAAACCGACGCGCTACATTACCAGGCTACTCAACCGGGCCAGCTGGTTACCCAGCTATGTCATGAACTGAATTACTTGTTAAACAGCAAACAGGTAAAGGTGCAACTGGAAACCGATAGCTATCACGCCCAGCTACCGGTCACCGCACTGCGTATTGTGTTAGGAAATATTATTCGCAATGCTTTTCAGCATACCCAAAGTGGTACGGTCACCGTGCATCAGCAGCAGTTATCCATAGTAGTGGAAAATAGTAGCGCGCAAAATGATGAAGGCGCGCCCCAGGAAACAGGTTATGGACTGGGCCTGGAACTGGTCGACCGCTTAACCGCCCGGCTGGGATGGGTCTATACGGTAGCACGGCTAACCCAGGGTTATCGGGTTACGCTGCACCTTACTCCCGTGGCATAAAATCTCGTGGTTCAGCCAATAAAAAAGCGCCAACAAAAGGCGCTTTTTCCAAGATTACCGGGCGTTAGTACTAGTCACGTGACCAGGCAAACTTTTTAAACGGTTCATCCACCGGCGTATCTGCCAGGTGATTGGTGTAGTTACTCATTACCTTTTGGGCCAGAATAACAATAATCTCCAGTAATTGCTGCTGCGCATAGCCGGCATCAAAAAACTCATTAATAACACTTTGCTCAACATTACCGCGTCCGCGGGTTAATGCCAGAACCGTATTTTTCAGTGTATTGAGTTTAGCATCAGACAATGTTTTATCGCCGCGCAATTCCTGGATAAGATTGTCATCTACCTGCATGCTTTTCGCGATACCCGTATGGGCAGGTACACAGTAATGGCAATCATGTTCAACATTTACTGTTTGCCAAACTACTGTTAATTCTTCTTTATTGAACGAGGTTTGCTGCGCCAGCTCGTGTAATTTCTGATACCCTTCCAATAATGTTGGGGCTTCGGCCATTACAGCGTGCAGGTTTGGAATCATGCCAAAAGCTTTTTGCGACTCTTTCAATAACGGCTTTGACTTCTCTGGGGCATTGCTTTCATCATAAAGTGTAAAATCTGTCATTTGCATCTCCTAAAGGTTGCGTTCCACAATATAATGGGGCTGCTTGAACGCTTGTTCAACCCCTTACTTGAACATTTGTTCAAATAGTTTAAATAAAGACTGAGTAATAACGATGTACGAACCAAATACGCTATTAGATAAAGCTACCGAACTTTTTTGGCAAAAAGGTTACCAGGCAACCAGTATGCGTGATATCCAACAGGCACTGGATTTACGTCCGGGCAGCTTGTATTCACGTTTTCAGGGCAAATCAGAATTGTTTGAAAAAGTTATTGTGCATTATGCCGAACAGATTCTGGCGCGCCTGGAACAAACCGCTCAAAGCGAGGATGGATTTGAGGCTACCCGTGATATGTTCCGACAAGAGCTAATCAAGCCGGCTGAACTGCGCTACCAGCGCCAATGCTTGCTGTTAAATGCTTTAGCTCAAAGCAGTAAACTGGAAGATCGCGCCGCCCAGGCACTAGAACATGCCATGGCTAAAATGCTGCAGGGCTTTATTGGATTGGCAGCAGCGTTACAGGAAAAATCACTGATAAGCGGCGAAGTTGCGCCCGCCCAGGTAGGCCAGTGGTTACAGATTCAGTTTGTGGGCCTACGCAATGCGGCCTATTTTGCCAACGATGACGAACAGGTGATGTACTTTATTGATAAACTGATCATCGATTTACAAAGTGAGTGGCCGGCCTCATAAATGCGTACCGCCGGCCTATCTGGCTATCATCATAATCAGTTGTATGACCAGTGAGACCATTATCAGTGGCCATATCCAACGCGATAGTTTACCCGCGGTTTCACTGCTAATTCGCATCTTCGAGCGTTCTATTAGTGGCACAATGATCAGCAAGGCTACCAGTAATACCCCAAGAATAATTAACACTTCCATACACTACATCCCTACTGCATATCGCAGGATCTGTCGTTTTCCAAAATCAGTGTGTTGGGCAACTTTTAAGATGTTCCCCCGTAACCATTTTATGGGGGGCAACGCGTTGCCAAACAAGAGGTAAAGGCCATCCATTGCCGACATCATGGCCAGGTTGTCGACTCTGCGCGGTGTTTCGTACTGTTTTTCTAAGCGACCCACAAATGATTGGTCTGCTTCGGCTGCACCCGCTAACGCATCGCCACTTTGCAAGTGAGATGAAGCTGTAACGTTAAGCAGCGCGGCAACATCTTTAAAGCCAATATTGACCCCCTGCCCGGCCAGCGGGTTAATAGTATGGGCCGCATCGCCCACCAGTATAGCCCGTTGTTTAACGTATTGTTGGGCGTGCATCCTGGCCAGTGGAAACGCGGCTTTGCCTAGTACGGTAAACGGCCCTACCTGGCTTGCGAAGCGCTGCGCAATGGTTTTTTCCAGACGTGAATTATCCATGGCCTTTAACTGTTTTATCGTCGAAGGCGTGTCATACCACACGAACGAGCCATAATTATTGTACATGGGTAAAAAAGCGCGCGGCCCCTCAGGATGAAACTCCTGCCAGGTTTGGTCAGGCTGCTGCTGTGCGGTTTCTACTACCACTCCCAGCGCTTGCTGCGCGTATTGCCAGCCAGTAGTGCCGATGCCCGCTAACTGGCGCACTTTAGAGCGCGCCCCATCCGCGCCAATAACCCATCTGGCCTCGAGCTTTTCGCCACTAGCTAAAGTGACAATGGCGCTGTTTGTCTGCCAGCTAATTGCTGTAGGTACACTCTCAAAGCGGCTAAGTTGTCCTGCTGTTGCCTGGGTATCGATAGCGGCCAAGCATGCCAGTTGAACCAGCCGGTTTTCAACAAAGTATCCTAACGCATCCAATTGCAGGAGGCTGGCAGTAAAATCGGTACGCTGCGTGGGGCCTTCCCAGACTGATAAGGTATCGTAGGCACGCAGTCGTGCTGCAGGGATATGCTGCCACGCCTGCAACGAGCGTAGCAGCTCAACCGACCCCAGGGATATAGCGCTAACCCGCATGTCAGGCGGCTGCTGCGGATTATAAGGCTGTGGCCTATCCGGTTCTATCAAAGCCACGCGATAACCCTGTCGGACTAACCCTAAAGCTGTAGCTGCACCGACCATCCCGGCACCATTCACGCAAAAATCGTACATATGCTCTCCTAGCTGTAAGGCCACCATTATGACCTAAACCCGCTATAACGTCATGATGTCCTCCTTACGTTACGTAACGAAGCAGGATTTTCGATTAAGAATCCGTACAATCACTGGGCAAAAGCCCTTATAACAGGTAAAATACGCGGCTATTTTGAACATATACCGGCATGGTTTATCACCACATTGATGTGACGCAATGTTTGCGTTTTATACGCCCGGACGAGGCGGTCATTTAACGGTGCCGGTTAAACTACATAATGGTTTTTCTATGACCAAGAAGCTGTATATCAAAACCTGGGGCTGCCAGATGAACGAGTATGACTCGGACAAAATGGCCGACCTGTTGGACTCTACGCATGGCTACACGCGCGCTGAAGAAGCAGAAGACGCTGATGTTATTTTGTTAAATACCTGCTCTATTCGCGAAAAAGCGCAGGAAAAAGTGTTTCACCAATTAGGCCGCTGGAAAAATCTTAAGCAAGACAAACCGGACCTGATTATTGGTGTGGGCGGGTGTGTTGCATCACAAGAAGGTGATGCTATCCGCCAGCGAGCGCCGTTTGTTGACCTGGTGTTCGGCCCCCAAACCTTGCACCGCTTGCCTGAAATGATTAAACAATTACAGGGCGGCGCCGGTTCCGTGGTGGACATCAGCTTTCCTGAAATTGAAAAATTTGACCGGTTACCTGAACCTCGCGCTGATGGCCCCACGGCCTTTGTGTCGATAATGGAAGGCTGTTCAAAATACTGCACATTTTGTGTGGTGCCCTATACCCGCGGCGAAGAAGTAAGCCGGCCGGTAGATGATGTCATTCTGGAAGTGGCGCAACTGGCGGAACAAGGGGTCCGGGAAGTGAACCTGTTGGGACAGAATGTGAATGCCTATCGTGGCGAATATCATGATGGCACCCAGTGCTATTTTTCTGAGTTGCTGGAATTAGTGGCAGCCATTGATGGTATTGATCGTATACGCTACACCACCTCACACCCGGTGGAGTTTACTGACGATATTATCGCTGCTTATGACACTATTCCGGAGCTGGTAAGCCACCTGCATTTGCCTGTACAAAGCGGTTCAGATCGTATTTTAACCCTGATGAAACGGGGCCATACCGCTATTGAGTATAAGTCTAAGGTACGTAAGCTGCGCAAGGTCCGTCCTGATATTAGTATGTCATCTGACTTCATTATTGGGTTTCCGGGTGAAACCGATGCTGACTTTGAGGCCACCATGGATTTAATCCAGGCTGTGGATTTTGATTTAAGCTTCAGTTTTATTTACAGCGCACGGCCAGGCACGCCGGCTGCAGACGCAGTAGACGATGTAACCGAAGCGACCAAAAAACAGCGTCTGCAGTTACTGCAACAGCGTATAACTCAACAAGCCTTACGCATTGCACGGCATATGGTAGGTACTGAACAACGCATTTTGGTAGAAGGGCCATCGAAAAAGAACCCGATGGAGTTATCTGGGCGTACTGAAAATAACCGGGTGGTAAATTTTGAAGGTACACCGGATATGATTGGCGAATTTGTTGATGTAAAGATAACAGATGTGTTCACCAACTCATTGCGTGGTGACCTGATTCGCCGGGAAAGTGAAATGGGGTTGCGTGTAGCGGTTTCACCCCAATCTATTACCGCGAAACATCAACCCGAACAACCTGACACCCTTGGTGTAGGCCAATTTGTTCCAACAGCATAAAGCGAGGATACAACCAGCTTGAGTAATTTGGTAAGCAACGAAATTATATTAGAACCGGAAGACAACAAACGGTTGTCAGTACTGTGTGGCCCGTTTGATGACAACATCAAACAAATTGAGCGACGTCTGGGCGTAGAAATTACCTACCGAAGTAACGCGTTTAAAGTGTTGGGCGATGCTCAGCAGGCAGAAGGTGCGGCCGAGTTGCTCAAACAGTTGTATATTGAAACTCAGCCCCTGAAAGGCCAACCAGTTGAACTTACGCCCGAACAGGTGCACCTGGCCATCCAGGAGTCAAAAGTTCTGGAACAGGACAACGATGCCGCCCGTCCTGGTAAAGAAGTTAACATCAAAACAAAGCGCGGCGTTATTAAACCGCGCAACCCTAATCAGGGGCAATACGTAGCGAATATCGTTAACCACGATATTACGTTTGGCATAGGCCCGGCGGGTACTGGTAAAACGTATTTGGCAGTAGCTGCGGCAGTGGATGCCCTGGAACGTCAGGAAGTACGGCGTATTTTGTTAACCCGCCCTGCTGTGGAAGCCGGTGAAAAGCTGGGTTTTTTACCCGGGGATTTGTCGCAGAAAGTGGACCCCTACCTGCGCCCGCTTTATGACGCGCTATTTGAGATGTTGGGCTTTGAAAAAGTCGAAAAACTGATGGAGCGCAACGTTATCGAGGTCGCACCGCTGGCGTATATGCGGGGCCGTACATTAAACGATGCCTTCATTATTTTGGATGAAAGCCAAAATACCACCACCGAACAAATGAAAATGTTTTTGACCCGCATCGGGTTTAACTCAAAAACGGTGATAACCGGTGATATTACCCAAATAGACCTGCCCCGCGGCGCGCGTTCGGGTTTACGGCATGCTATCGAGGTATTGAAAAATGTGAACGATATATCGTTTAACTTTTTCACCGCCACTGATGTAGTGCGTCACCCGGTAGTGGCCCGTATTGTTCAGGCTTATGAACGGCATGACGCCGAGCAGGAAGCATTGCAACAAGCCCGACGCGAAGAAGCACGACAGGCGGCAGCAGCGAAAGACGCTGCGGATAAAGACGCCTCGTGACGGCCATTATTGACTTGCAACTTGCCTATCAAGGTGATGCAGATGTCGAAGCTGCCATTCCTGCAATATCCACATTGCAGGAATGGGCGAACAGGATGTTTGGCATTCTGGATCTATATGATCAGGAATTCACCGCTCGGTTTGTGGGCATTGAAGAGTCTCAGGCCCTTAATCTTCAGTTCAGGGGTAAAGATAAGCCGACCAATGTGCTGTCGTTTCCTTTCGAATCTCCCCCGGGTATTGAAATGCCTCTGTTAGGTGATTTAGTGATTTGTGCGCCGGTTATTAGCCAGGAAGCTGCTGAACAAAACAAGCCTGTGGCCTTTCATTATGCACACATGTTGGTGCATGGCATTTTGCATTTACTGGGTTATGATCACATTGAAGATACTCAGGCAGATGAAATGGAAGCACTGGAAATACGTATATTGGCCGAATTAGGCATTGACGACCCTTATCAAGATCATTAACTTGACCATTGTAAATCAATAAAAAAGGATATTATGAGCGACGATAACCCCCACTCTACCAACGGCTCTGCGTCTAAAAGTTGGTTAGATAGAATTAAACTGACTTTCTCCGGAGAGCCGCAAAGTAAAGAAGAACTGGTAGAAGTTATCACTGACGCTGAACAGCGCGAAGTGATAGACCCGCAGACCCGTGAAATGATAGAAGGTGTTATCGGGGTGAACGAAATGCGGGTGCGTGACATAATGATTCCCCGCACCCAAATGACGACTATTGATATCAACCAAAAGGTAGAAGAATTTCTACCTATCATGCTTGAGTCTGCTCACTCACGTTTTCCGGTTATCAGCGAAGACAAAGATCACATTGAAGGTATACTGCTGGCCAAAGATTTGCTGGCATATATGTTCAACTCCGAAAAAGAATTTCATCTGCGCGAAGTAATACGTCAGGTAGTGATTGTGCCTGAAAGCAAACGGGTCGATGTACTGCTGAAAGAGTTCCGCCAACAGCGTTATCACATGGCTATTGTGGTAGATGAGTATGGCGGGGTGTCGGGATTGGTGACGATCGAAGATATACTGGAACTTATTGTTGGCGAAATTGAAGACGAGTACGATACCGAAGAAGACGGTACTCAGGATATCCGCCCGCTAAATAAATACACCTATTCTGTAAAAGCCCTTACGCCAGTAGAAGACTTCAATAGCTTTTTTGAAACCAGTTTTAGCGAAGAAGAAGCAGACACCATCGGCGGTATTGTGCTTAAAGCGTTTGGTCATATGCCAGCCACCAGCGAAGAAATTGCAATAGGTGATATTAACTTCAAAATTACCCATTCAGACAAGCGCCGGTTAGTGCAGCTTAAAGTGACTATCCCCTCCCTGGAGTAATTGTTCTGAAACCGTTTTTCTCTGCTGTCCTGCTATTACTTAGCGGGGCCAGCCTGACCTTTGCTTTTGCCCCTTTTGCTATATGGCCGGTGACATTTTTTGCCCTGACCATTGCGATTCGCCAACTCCACGTACGCCCTCCTTCAGGCTTTATGACTGGCTGGTTATTTGGCCTTGGCTGGTTTGGCGCCGGCATTAGCTGGGTACATGTGAGTATTGCCGATTTTGGCGGCCTTCCGATAGTGGCTTCAGTAGGGCTAATGGTGCTGCTATGCAGCTATCTTGCCCTGTACCCAGCCCTGGCGTTTTATCTAACTAAGCGTTTATTCACACCTGCGCTATGGCCACTGGCATTGCCAGCGTTTTGGTTTACCTCAGAGTGGTTACGTAGCTGGATGCTAAGCGGGTTTCCCTGGCTGTCGGTGGGCTATAGTCAGTTAGATAGTCCTATGGCGGGATGGTTTCCGGTTATCGGCGAAACTGGCGTTAGCGCTCTGGTCATAATGTTGTGCACCTGTGCGGCTATATGGACCATGCGCCGCCGTTATCTTCCTGTACTTCTGGTTATGGCTATTACTTTTGCCTCTGGTTGGGTATTGCACAATTATCGCTGGACTACCGCCCACAAAACGTATCAGGTGGCAATGGTTCAGGGCAATATTGAACAGTCTATTCGCTGGGAACCTGAACAGGACTTGCCCATAATGAATACCTACCGCCGGCTAAGTGCACCATTAATGTCGAATGACTTGATCATTTGGCCGGAAGCGGCTATTCCCAAATTGGAATATCTGGCCCGGGATTACCTTTATCAGTTAGACGCTGACGCCGCCGAACAGGGTACGGCAATTGTCTCTGGTATTGTTAATATGAATTTCGAGTCACAGGATATCTGGAACAACCTGATAGTGGTAGGTCAAAAGGTAGATGGCGATGATGGCCATTATCGATATGGCGGGACTAACCGTTATGCTAAACATCACTTGCTACCGGTAGGCGAGTTTGTGCCTTTTGAAGATATATTGCGCCCGTTAGCCCCGTTATTTGATTTGCCCATGTCATCGTTCAACCGGGGCGAGTTCATGCAACCTAATCTGGTTGCAAACGGTATTCGCCTGGCCCCGGCAATATGTTTTGAGATCGCCTTTGCACGCCAAGTGGCAGCCAATGTTCACCGCAACACTGATATGATACTGACGGTCAGCAACGATGCGTGGTTTGGCCATTCTCACGGCCCTGCGCAACATTTAGAGATTGCCCGGGCGCGGGCTGCGGAGATGGGCCGTCCGGTAATTCGGGCTACTAATAATGGCATCACCGCATTTATTGATGCGCGAGGTGAAGTGACCGCGCGTTTACTGCAGTTTGAACAAGGCAGTATCAGCGCCAGTGTGACTGGTACACGGGGCTTAACACCCTATCGTTATGCCGCTGATTGGCCCATGATAGGGTTATTGTTAATAAGTATCTCGCTAGCAGCCTGGTTACAACGCCAAGCGCGCGGGACACGCGCTGCATAAGAAACTCCCCCCAGCGCTACCGCCGGGGGGATTTTGCCAACCGCCACCTGCCTGTTATTACGCTTCTGTAGTCGCGTCGTCCAGTACGTACAGCTCACCATCATACAAACCCTGGATAGTCAGTTTTTGATTAGACAACGAGCGCAGGTAATTGATATGTGCGTCTTCAATCAGTTGGCCTGGCACAATCAGTGGTATGCCTGGCGGATAAGGGGTAACCAGTCCAGCCGCGATACGCCCCGCACTTTGTTGCCAGGGTAGTGATACCCGTTTACCAAAAAATGCATTAGAAGGTAGCTCGACCAAATTAATCGGCGGAATCATCTGAGGTAACTGGTGGCGGTTTTTGCTGCGATTTAACGTGACTGAGCCTTCATCCAGTTTTTTCAGCGCGTTATATAAGCGCACGATTTTAGAGCGCATCCCCCCTAAGGTTAATAACACCAAAATAGTACTGTGGGTGAATTTTTCAATTTCGAGGCCCACTTCATCCATTAAAAAACGATGAATTTCCTGGTTTGAATATTCCAGTGCGGAAATATCTATCAAAATTTTAAGCGGATCGTGGCCCATATTGTCTTTGTCAAAATGGGCAAATACCTTCGCAAAATCTTTGGCTTCCAGTATACGCAAACGCTTAAAACGAGAGACCTGCTGTTTGAGTTCTTCCACATTACTGAGTAACTCATTTAGTATCCTATAGCCTTCCATTTCGAGTTGCTGCCGGCACACATCCAGCGACGCGATCAGCTGATATTTTGGCGAAGTACTGGTATGGATACTGTATATTTCTTTGAAAAAATCCGCATCGAAATCGGGATCGTTAACATGAATAAACGATGCCTGAGAAAAAGCCGATACCACTTTGTGTGCTGAATGAGTTACATAATCGGCGCCCACATGAACCGCAGAATAGGGACGGAATTTGGGATGAAAAAAGGAATATGCAAACCATGCTTCATCAATAAATACCTTAATGCCGTGTCGATGACCTAATTCAACCACTTGCTTTAAATCCGTTAGCAAGCCGTCATAGGTACAGCCGGTTAGCACAATCAGTTTGGCATCGGTGTTAGCTTCGATAACCTGCTTAAGTTGATCAAGCTGAGGCGGCGAAAAAATCCCGTAATCAGGGTTAAACACACTGTCCAGATATACCGGCATAGCCCGCGCCTGGACAATGCCATAGTGGACAGATTTATGGCAATTGCGATCGGCAATAACCTTATCGCCTTCGCGTAACAGCGTTTGCAAAATGATTTTATTCGATGTGGACGAGCCGTTGGTGACAAAGAAAGACTGACGCACCTCAAACGTACTGGCCACATTAGCCTGGGCGCGTCCAATAGCGTGAGTACCATCGGATAATGAGCCTAATGAATCAACACTTACAGACAGGTCGCTAACAAACACGTTACGCCCAAAGAAACGGTAGAAATCACTAATGTACGGCGAGTGGCGGAAACTGGCTCCCCCACTATGACCTGGCGTATGCCACGAGTCATTGGCCTCCATCACATACTTTTTGTAGGCGGTCCAAAACGGTGTTTCATTTCTATCGTCAAAATCGTTGATGATATAGGCAAGGATAGATTCCGGATCAGAGATAATATCGGTGCGGTAAAAAAATGACTCCATGCCGCTGGTCACATTAACAATATCCAGCCCTTTAATAGCATCACCTAGTACATATACCGGCAATTCACGGCGTATGGCTTTGATAGCGCTAATGACCACCGCATTGTTATCGACCTTGCCCTCGCCTTCGCCGCCCACTTCTTTTTGATAAACTTCCGTATCCCAACTGAATACCACAGCCTGGATTTCCCCGTCATTGTGTACATGGTGCAGCGCTGTTGACACGGCGCTGGCTTCCACCACGCTAATATCAATATCAGGCCTATCAAATAGCTCAATAGTAGAACGAATACTTTGCGTAAGTTGTTGCAATAGCTCAGCTGAATCTTCAACAACAAGAATTTTTAATTTAGGAAGCATGCAGAAAATAAAGTTGTTTGGACGTTCCCCGCAGTGTACCGCTCAGGCAGGGGCTTGTCAGCGATGTTTTACCCCAAAGGTTTACCCTGGCAACACGCCAGGTTACGCGAGCACACCCGATATTGCCCGAAGCTCCTTTTAGGCAATACTGCCATACCGCTTAGCTAACGCCCTGCTTATAGCCGCTCTATCTCAACGTACCTGGTAACGCTTTACGTTGGGCTTCTTCATAGGGGGCGATGAGTAAAGCTCTTAAAGCGATCTGCAAAAGGTTAGACGTTTATGTTCGCGATAGGCGTGCGAAATGGCTGTTCGCGATAGATGTTCAGGAAAGGTGCTAAAGATGAGTACCGGAAATGATAATACTATATTAATCGGCAATGATTACCTTACCCGATAGCCATGTTATATGTATCTGGAGGCTTGTCTGGAGTATGGCCGGCGGCAGGGTACTCTGTCGCCAAAAACTGCCGACGGCAACGCCTACCAAAATGCTACAGCGTGCATACTGCTATACCATGGCATGCTCTCATTTTAGCAACCTGCGGCCCGGACGCGTAGCGAAAACATGGCTGAACGAGGTGGCTGTCCACTATGTTTGCCCGCCGTGATTATTTCCCTAACGATTGTGAGTGGGTATCTATTGGGGAGCGTAACGAAGCGCCCTAGCCGATTAAGCATGGGTGTCTACGGTCTAGCGCTAGGTGCCTATCGGGGTAGTGAGGCACGGTAGACGTGATTGAATGACGTGGGTGTCTATTATGTTTGCCCGCCGTGATTATTTCCCAAACGATTGTGAGTGGGTGTCTATTGGGGAGCGTTACGAAGCGCCCTAGCCGATTATGCGTGGGTGTCTACGGTCTAGCGCTAGGTGTCTATCGGGCTTGTGAGGCACCATAAACGTGATTGAACGAGGTGGGTGTCTATTATGTTTGCCCCATTATGTTTGCCCGCCGTGATTATTTCCCAAACGATTGTGAGTGGGTGTCTATTGGGGAGCGTTACGAAGCGCCCTAGCCGATAAGCATGGGTGTCTACAGTCTGGCGCTAGGTGTCTATCGGGCTGGTGAGGCACGGTAGACGTGATTGAACGACATGGGTGTCTATTATGTTTGCCCCACTATGTTTGCCCGCCGTGATTATTTCCCTAACGATTGTGAGTGGGTATCTATTGGGGAGCGTTACGAAGCGTCCTAGCCGATTATGCATGGGTGTCTACGGTCTAGCGCTAGGTGTCTATCGGGGTCGTGAGGCACGGTAGACGTGATTGAACGACGTGGGTGTCTATTATGTTTGCCCCACTATGTTTGCCCGCCGTGATTATTTCCCAAACGATTGTGAGTGGGTGTCTATTGGGGAGCGTTACGAAGCGCCCTAGCCGATTATGTATGGGTGTCTACGGTCTAGCGCTAGGTGTCTATCGGGCTTGTGAGGCACCGTAAACGTGATTCAACGAGGTGGGTGTCTATTATGTTTGCCCCATTATGTTTGCCCGCCGTGATTATTTCCCTCACGATTGTGAGTGGGTGTCTATTGGGGGGCGTTACGAAGCGCCCTAGCCGATTATGCATGGGTGTCTACGGTCTAGCGCTAGGTGTCTATCGGGCTCGTGAGGCACCGTAAACGTGATTGAACGAGGTGGGTGTCTATTGCAGCGTCTCTATTGCAGCGTCTTTTGCAGCGGGCTAACAATTGTGAGGCGCTTTGATGTAAGTCGATAAGCACATTACGGTGGACTTACATTTACACCTTGGTTTGAAGCCTGGAATATCTCAACCCTCTGCGCGAGAACTATATAGTGGCTATTACCACAGCGGGTTATAGTTATTCTAAGTGGCTATCATTGTCATCCAGGCCCGAGAGAAGAAGGCTATCAATGTTTGAAAAGTATTTATAAACACAATACGCTGCGTCACACTTGATTGGCGTAAAACTGGTTTGTATAACTTATCGGTTTTATCCGAAGAAGCGGGTATCTGGTCGTGGTTTGTCTTATCATTAGCCGAGGTTTGTTTACAATATCGGCTAACATATCAGCAAGTTATAAGGATAAAAATGAAGATACTTGTCGCAGTTTTATGCGCTACCTGGACCTGGATGGCTACTGCTGCCCCGGTCGCAATCACCGCCGATCGCATGGTAGATGTCGTTGAAGGAAAAGTCATTAACCAAGCAGTGATTGTTGTTGACGGTAATAAAATTCTCGCTGCAGGTCAGGCCCGCTCTGTGAATGTGCCTCAGGGGGCTCGGGTCATAGCATTAGGCGATCATACGTTGATGCCGGGGCTGATGGATATGCACGTCCATCTTACCAGCGATGCTACCAAGCATGGCTACAAGCGCTTATCGGTGTCGCTACCACGGGCAACGATTACCGGCGTGAAGCATGCGCGCCAAACTTTGGAGGCAGGTTTTACCACCGTGCGTAATGTCGGCGCGCCTGGTTTTGCCGACGTTGCCCTGCGTGATGCTATTGATGAGGGCGATGTACCCGGCCCCAGAATGTTTGTTGCTGGCCCCTCTTTAGGTGTCACTGGCGGACACTGTGACAGTAATTTACTGCCCTATGAGTTCCATGAAAAAAGCGAAGGCGTAGCTGATGGCCCATGGGAAGTACGAAAAGCGGTACGCCGCAATATTAAATATGGGGCCACTGTCATAAAATTTTGTGCCACTGGAGGTGTACTGTCTAAAGGAACGAAGGTGGGCGCTCAACAATATACCCAGCAGGAAATGAAAGCCCTGATAGAGGAAGCGCATTTGCGCGGCCTGACCGTGGCCACTCACGCCCATGGTACCTCCGGAATTAAAACGGCTATCCGCGCCGGCGTTGATTCTGTAGAGCATGGTAGCTTATTGGATGATGAAGCCATCGCCCTGGCGAAGGAACACGGTACGTATTTTTCGATGGATGTGTATGTCACCGAATATATCTTAAATGAGGGCGCAAAGGCCGGCATATTAGAAGAAAGTCTGGCTAAAGAGCGCACAGTAGGGAAGCAGCAACGGGATAATTTTCGCAAGGCAGTGGAAGCAGGTGTAAATATGGTGTTCGGCTCAGATGCAGGCGTGTACCCTCATGGCGATAATCCTAAGCAATTCGCTCGTATGGTAAAATTCGGCATGTCGCCTATGCAGGCTATACAGGCAGCCACGATTAATGCCGCCACATTATTAAAACAGCAAGACAACCTGGGTAGCCTGTCGCCAGGTAAATATGCTGACATCGTCGCCATACCAGGTAATCCTTTACAAGATATGTCAAAAATGGAACAGGTCAGTATGGTTATGAAAGATGGCGATGTGGTACTCAACCGCCTGAAGATGTAGCGCGCAAGGCTTGAAAAAGCAGCGCCAGGCCTTATTGTTTATCGTAATAAAAAAAGAAGCTGGTGCTTGATAACAAGGCCAGCTGCAATTTCACCTGTTGCTTGATAAGGATTGGTACTATGCGCTCTGTAGATATGACTCCCCTTTACCGTTCATTTATTGGATCTGACCATTTAGCGAGCTTGATTGATGCTGCTACCCGGGCTGAAAAGCAAAGCGCTTACCCGCCCTACAACATAGAACTTTTAGCAGAAAATCAGTATCGGATCACCATGGCGGTAGCCGGGTTTACCCAAGACGATGTAAACATTGAAATGCTGGATAATACCCTGACCATAACCGGGCGGAAGGCGCCGCGTGATAGCAATGCGCCAGAACGTACCTTCTTACATAAAGGGATTTCTGAACGAAATTTCGAACGCAAGTTTCAACTTGGCGATAACGTAAAAGTACTCGGTGCCGACATGGAACACGGCTTGTTGCATATTGATATGGAACGCATTATCCCTGAGTCCCAAAAGCCTCGCCAAATTAAGATTAATGGTAACCTTATTGGCAACAATAACCGTTAGCGCTTAATGTATTCCGGCACGCGTTTTATCACTGCCGTGCCGGATAAATAATCGTGAAAGCCCCGTTTATTTTTGTCAAAGGCGATCCAGATAAAACCTAAAAATAACGGCAAAATAGAAACGATATATGCAAAATAACGTACCACTGACTTTGCTATTGTAGGCTTGCGACCAGTGCGGGCATCAACCACCTGAATACCCAGCATCATTTTACCGGGCGTTCCTAAATAGCGTTGCCAGAACCACAAGGTTACAATAAACGGTAGCATATACCCGAACACGACATTCGCCCACATAGGTTGGCTACCGCCAGACATAGAAACAGTACCAAATACCAGTGCTACTGGCACCGTAATAAATAAAAAGAATACAATACAGTCCACAATAACTGCGGCCAGGCGTAGCATGAAACCCGCTGGTTTTACCCCGAACATACTCATGACTACAACAGTCCTTTTAAACGGGCAAGGCCGAATGCATTACAGGTACTGGCGTCTTTTATTTCGCCGCTGAGAATTTTTTCAACCAATTCAGTAACGGGTAAACAGTGCACCTGTAGCCCTTCCTCTTCTGCATCCAATTGTTGCTCGCCATGTTCAAAATCACTAGCCAGATAAATGTGGTAGCCTTGATTACTCATTCCATAGGCTAAATACTGAAAGCCCACATAGGTCCACTTTTTCGCCAATAAACCGGTTTCTTCTTTTAACTCCCCTGCCGCCAACTCGGCTGGATCAACATCGGGATTTTCATCCCAGGTGCCTTGGGGAAATTCCAGTTGATGTTGTGCAACCGGATAGCGGTATTGTTCTACCATGTACACCTGACCATCCTGCACGGGTAGAATAATGGCAAAATGGGGTTTTTCTACTACGCTGTAAAGGCCTTGCGCTCCACTTTCTCGCGCGATGATATCTTCACGTACCCGCATCCACTTATTTTCATATACCACTTTGGATGATAGCGTTTTAATGGGTGGGTTATGCTTCGCGGTAGTCATGTTTAGCCGAGCCTTTTTCTTTTGATTAATTATTAGTACCGGCTACCTGATTCAACAGGCGTGCCAACGCATGATGCTCATCCTCGCCTACCATCACCACTGAAAGGTGGGTTTCATTCTCATTTAAAACCCGCAGTATATTAGGCTGGTGCCAACTCTGTTCCATCGATAAGTTACTGATAGTATCACTTGCCGCGCCATAAATAAGGATAGGTATGGTTAATTGAGGGATATCCAACAACATATCGGTTTGCCTCAGACTTACCCCGGCGCGCAGGGCTGCCAACTCTGCCCCTGCTTTTAATGTAGCATTGCTAATAAACCGGCTTAACCAGGGGGAGTAAGTGCGTGCCACCGGAATCGTTGCCTCATCAAACCGGCGCATCGGCGCAAGTAAGGCTAACGCATCAATAGATGGTGTATGAGTGGCGGCCTTCACCGCAGCCAGCGCACCTATAGAGTGGCCCACCACAATAATTGGTCGGGGCAAGCCGGCTAGCTGTTGGCGAATAAAATCTGCTATCAATATACCGTCTTTCACCCCGTAGGCCCGTACCCCTTGGGAATCGCCGTGCCCGATGAGATCCGGTGCAAACGTATGTAAACCAAGGTAATTAAAATAGGCCATGGTGGGCAACCAGCTGCGCTTATTATTGCCCTGTCCGTGAATTAATACCACAGTGCCGCGATATAGGCCCTGCCAATCAGCAGACAAATGCAATGTTTTTTGCCTGTGCTGGTTCGCATCGGCAGTCAACGCCACCGTGTATTGCAAACTAGCCGGGGTCACGGTAGGCGGTCGGTACAAATAGTTGATGCAGTCGCTCATAGCTTCGCTGCAATAGATAGCCTGCGTGGCGGTGGTATCGGTTGTTGACGTTACAGAAACCGAGGCATTCGCTTGTTCTATCTGGTTTGCCACTAACTGAGCACAGCCGCTGAGCGCACATAACGCTAACAGGCTAAGCAGCACCCACACAGATCTGAAGAAAGCAACCGAAGGGGTTTTATGAGTAAGTAAACTAAACAAAACATCGCCACATTGCCTGAGCGGGGGAACAAAGCCGGGGAAGGTAAACGGGCGCATGGCTATTCTCGCAGGCTGATAAAAAAGGGAGCCTGATGCTCCCTTTTTTATTATAAGTACTCGACTTCGATAATCTCAAATTCCACTGCGCCAGAAGGCGTCTGGATATTGGCTACATCATCCACCTGTTTGCCAATCAGGCCTCGGGCGATAGGTGAGTTAACCGATATCAGATTATTTTTAATATCGGCTTCATCGTCGCCTACTATGCGGTAGCAAATTTCTTTATCTGTTTCCACATTCAAAATAGTTACCGTTGCCCCAAAAATAACTTTGCCATTGTTTTCAATTTTTGTGACATCGATAATCTGAGCATTTGACAGCTTACCTTCAATATCCTGAATACGCCCTTCACAAAAGCTTTGCTGCTCTCGTGCGGCATGGTATTCAGCATTTTCTTTCAAGTCGCCATGTTCACGGGCCTCGGCAATGGACTCGATAATTCTTGGGCGTGTAACAGATTTTAGTTCGTTAAGCTCATTGCGCAGAAGCTCTGCACCGTGAGCAGTCATAGGATACTGAGCCATGGGTTCGTCTCACTTTTATGTCTGTTTATGCTAAAACGCGATCAAAAAAAGTGCGCCCTTGGGGCGCACATTTTATTTCCTAACTATGACAACAGGATACCGCGTATCCTGCAAGTTGTCATCAATGTTTCATACGCGCATGCAATTCCTGCACAGAAGTTACACGGCTGCGGTCATCGGCAGATTTTGCCTGCACCGTGGCAAATGCCGCATTCATTGTAGTGGTATAGGTGATTTTATTTAGCAGCGCTTCGCGCCTTATATAAACTGAATCAGTAATCGCCTGGCGACCTTCTGTGGTGTTGATAATATAATCGTACACCCCATTTTTTATTGAATCGACAATATTCGGACGACCTTCTGATACTTTGTTAACAACACTGCTAACAATACCTGCATCATACAATGTAGTGGCAGTGCCCCGGGTAGATTCAATCTCAAAGCCGTTATTTACCAGTAATCTGGCCAGCTCAATAACCCGGTTCTTATCATTGTTGCGCACCGACAACAAGGCTTTACCGCCTTGCGGAAGTGGTACGCCTGCACCAAGATTGGCTTTAGCATACGCTTCTTCAAAGGTTTCACCCACGCCCATCACTTCGCCCGTAGACCGCATTTCCGGGCCTAACAGCGGATCAACGCCCTGGAATTTGGCAAACGGTAAAACCACTTCTTTAACACTAAAGAACGGTGGAATGACCTCTTCGGTGACGCCTTGTTCAGCAAGTGTCACACCGGCCATCGCCCGGGCCGCTACCTTAGCTAGTGGTATACCGGTGGCTTTAGAAACAAACGGTACAGTACGCGCCGCACGAGGGTTAACTTCTATCAGGTACACTTCGTTGTCTTTTATCGCGAACTGCGTGTTCATCAATCCGACAACGCCTAATTCCAGCGCCATATCTTTCACTTGCTGACGCATTTTGTCCTGAATTTCTTTAGACAACGAATGTGGTGGCAAGGAACAGGCTGAATCACCAGAGTGGACGCCGGCTTGTTCGATATGCTCCATGATGCCGCCGATAACTACCTGCTGACCGTCACAGATGGCATCAATATCAACCTCAATCGCATCGTCTAGAAAACGATCTAACAACACCGGAGAATCATTTGACACTTTTACCGCATCGTTCAGGTAACGTTTAAGATCTTTTAAATCATAAACAATTTCCATGGCGCGGCCGCCCAGCACATAGGAGGGGCGTACTACCAGTGGAAAGCCTATTTGCTCCGCCCGCGATAGTGCCTGTTCCATATTACTAACCGTCGCATTCGCTGGCTGCTTCAGGTTCAGCTTATTGACCATATGCTGAAAACGCTCACGGTCTTCGGCGCGGTCTATTGCATCAGGCGAGGTGCCAATAATAGGCACACCATTAGCTTCAAGGTCACGGGCCAGTTTTAAGGGGGTTTGCCCTCCGTACTGCACGATAACCCCTTTGGGTTTTTCTTTGGCCACAATCTCCAGCACATCTTCCAATGTCACCGGCTCAAAATACAGCCGATCAGAGGTGTCATAGTCCGTCGATACGGTTTCCGGGTTGCAGTTAACCATAATGGTTTCGTATCCATCTTCGCGCATAGCCAGCGCAGCGTGGACACAACAATAGTCAAATTCAATACCCTGGCCGATACGGTTTGGACCGCCGCCCAATACCATGATTTTATCATTGTCGGTTGGCGCGGCTTCGCACTCTTCATCGTATGTGGAATACAAATAAGCAGTACTGGTCGCAAATTCCGCCGCACAGGTATCTACCCGCTTATAAACCGGATGAATAGCAAAACCATGACGCACACTGCGCACATCACTTTCGGCTACGCTGGTTAACTCAGCCAAGCGGGCATCAGCGAAGCCTTTGCGTTTAAGTTTACGCATAAAGTCAGCATCAATATTGCTGATACCTTTATCCGTTACTTCCTGCTCAAGTTTAACCAACTCTTCTATCTGTACCAGATACCAGCGGTCAATGTTGGTCAGGCTAAATATCTCTTCTACATCCATCCCCAGGCGGAAGGCATCAGCAATATACCAAATGCGTTCGGCGCCCGGTTCGCGTAATTCATATACCAGTTTATTTCTAACGTCAGGGTCTTCCAGGTTTACCATGGAATTAAGCCCGGTAGCACCAACTTCTAACCCACGTAGTGCTTTTTGTAAGGACTCCTGCTGGTTACGCCCAATCGCCATCACCTCGCCAACAGACTTCATTTGCGTAGTTAACCGATCATTGGCACCAGCAAACTTTTCAAAGTTAAAGCGGGGGATTTTAGTTACGACATAATCGATAGACGGCTCGAAGGACGCAGGCGTAAGGCCGCCGGTAATGTCATTATCTAACTCATCAAGCGAATAGCCTACTGCCAGCTTGGCGGCCACCTTTGCAATAGGGAAGCCGGTTGCTTTAGACGCCAGCGCTGAAGAGCGAGAAACACGGGGGTTCATCTCTATAATAACCATCCGGCCAGTTTCAGGATCTACCCCAAACTGAACATTGGATCCGCCCGTTTCGACACCAATTTCACGCAATACTGCCATCGCTGCATTACGCATAATCTGAAATTCTTTATCGGTAAGGGTTTGCGCCGGGGCTACGGTAATAGAATCCCCCGTGTGCACACCCATCGGATCGAAGTTTTCGATGGTACAAACAATAATACAGTTATCGTTTTTATCGCGTACCACTTCCATTTCGTATTCTTTCCAGCCAATCAACGATTCATCAATAAGCAATTCGTTGGTGGGAGAAAGATCCAGGCCGCGGTGACAAATTTCATCAAATTCATCGATATTGTAAGCAATACCACCACCGGAGCCACCCATGGTAAAAGACGGTCGAATAATACACGGGAACCCAATGCGGCTTAATACATCGTGCGCTTCATCCATGCTATGGGCAATTTCAGCATGGGGGCATTCCAGACCAATATTACGCATGGCTTTATCAAAGCGGTCGCGATCTTCAGCCTTATCAATAGCGTCAGCGGTGGCGCCGATGAGCTCAACATCGAATTCACTTAGCACGCCATGGCGGTCTAGTTCCAGTGCACAGTTAAGCGCCGTCTGGCCACCCATAGTAGGCAAAATAGCGTCAGGGCGTTCTTTTTCAATAATCTTACGTACAACTTCCCAATGAATAGGCTCGATATAAGTAGCATCGGCCATTTCGGGGTCAGTCATAATAGTTGCCGGATTCGAGTTAACCAGGATTACCCGGTAACCTTCCTCGCGCAGCGCTTTACACGCCTGGGCACCTGAATAATCAAATTCGCAGGCCTGGCCAATAACAATAGGTCCAGCGCCAAGAATCAGGATACTTTTTAGGTCGGTACGTTTTGGCATAGTGGGCTCGTTCCTACTGCTTTGCTTGTTCGATAAGTTCGATAAAATGGTCAAACAGGGGGGCGGCATCCTGAGGACCCGGGCTGGCTTCAGGGTGGCCCTGGAAGCTAAATGCCGGTTTGTCCTTGCGGTGAATACCCTGTAAGGATTTATCGAACAGCGAAATATGGGTCACTTCCAGATTATCCGGAATAGTTGACTCATCGACCGCAAATCCATGGTTCTGGCTGGTAATCATCACCACACCACGTTTGAGATCTTTCACCGGATGGTTCGCGCCATGATGGCCAAACTTCATTTTCGCAGTGGTCGCCCCGCTGGCCAGAGCCAATAGCTGGTGCCCCAAACAGATCCCAAAAGTGGGAATGTTGGCTTCAACGATTGTTTTAATCGCACTGATAGCATAATCACAGGGCTCCGGGTCGCCGGGGCCATTGGATAAAAATACGCCGTCTGGCTGCATATCCATCACTTCCTGCGCCGGGGTCTGGGCCGGAACTAAGGTAATTTTACAACCCCGGTCCACTAACATACGTAATATGTTGTGTTTAACCCCGTAGTCGTAAGCCACCACGTGATATTTGGCCGGCTCGGCAGGTTTTACATAACCTTCGCCCAGCTTCCATACACCACCATCCCATTCACGGGTTTCTTTGATACACACTTCTTTGGCGAGGTCCATGCCCTTAAGCCCGGGATAGGCTTTTGCCTGTTCCAGCGCTGCCTGCTCATCCAACTCGTCGGTGCATACAATACAGCCGTTCTGAGCGCCTTTATCGCGCAATAAACGGGTAAGTCTGCGGGTATCGATGTCAGCAATACCGACTACGCCTTTGGCAGCCAGATATTCAGATAGTGATTGTTGTTGACGAAAGTTACTGGCAATGAGCGGGAGCTCGCGGATAACCAGTCCTTTAGACCAGATTTGATCTGCTTCGACGTCTTCTAAATTGATACCGGTATTACCGATGTGGGGATAGGTCAGGGTGATGATTTGTTCAGCGTATGAGGGGTCTGTGAGGATTTCCTGGTAGCCTGTCATGGAAGTATTAAAAACAACTTCCCCAACGGCTGTGCCTTTAGCACCTATTGCCGTACCTTTAAAAACAGAACCGTCCTCTAACACCAAAAGGGCAGAATTAGCCAAGTCAACCTCCAAATTAAGGATAACCGAGTGTTTCAACAAAACAGATTGCTAAAACTCACAAAAAACGGGAACAGAATATAATCCTGCGTCCCGTTTGCAGTCTTTGCAGCTAATAAACATGCGCTGTAGAGCTTCCCAGCGCAAAATTTTGGCAAATTCCGTGAAGTATATAGTAATTCTTTAAGGCGGTCTATCCGGATTTTAGAAAACCTGTAAAAACACCGCGCTTAAACAATTTTTTGCCAATAGGCTGCAAAAACCTCACTTTATTGTAAACCGGCCGGTTAACTTTCAAGGCCGATTACATCATTCATACCATACAGGCCTGGCGTCTTTTGCTGCAGCCATACAGCCGCTTTAACCGCGCCCCGGCCAAACGTCAGGCGGCTAGACGCTTTATGGGTGATCTCCAACCGCTCACCAATATCAGCAAACAGAGCGGTGTGCTCTCCTACAATATCCCCTGCTCTAACGGTGGCAAAGCCGATGGTTTGTTGGTCACGCTCAGGTTCTACCCCTTCCCGACCGTATACCGCACATTGACTGAGGTCTCGGCCCAACTCGTCGGCTATCGCATGCCCAATGGCCATGGCGGTGCCTGATGGCGCGTCTTTTTTAAAACGATGGTGCGCCTCCATGATTTCTATATCTGCGGTTTCCCCCAGCGCTTTGGCGGCTTGTTTAACCAGTGATAACATCAGGTTGACCCCCACACTGTAATTAGCCGCAAACACAATTGGAATGTGTGCTTTAGCCTGCTCAAGCGCGTTCAGCTGTTCAGCAGACAAGCCGGTAGTGCCGATAACCAGTGGCACCTTATGTTTTACGCACCAGGCTAAGTTATTGTCCAGCGCTGCCGGTAAGGTGAAATCAATCATTACATCTACCTGCGCAGGGCTGAGCGCGTTCACCGCTATACAATTTACCGCCTGTTTGCCAATACCTGCCAACTCGCCGACATTCATCCCTATCCAAGGCGAATCGTCACGCACAGTGGCTGCACTCAGTTCGGCTGCTGTGTGCTCTTGGACTGCTTCAATTAAAACCCGGCCCATGCGGCCATTTGCACCAAATATTCCTACGTTCATTACTGTTTCTTCAAAACCTGTTTAAAGGCATTTTGCCTGATGCAGAGCGGTATGCAACCGTTGTTGAAAGCACGAACATGAATTTCAGCTTAGCATGGCCACCGTACCGCCCTTATAGGCGGCAAATGACAGGTCATAGTTAACCTGCCTGCGCGCTGCCAGCTAACGGCCTGGCTTGCTCGTGCGTCTCACTCTTGTGGCTTGCTCTTGTAACCTGGTCTGTGGATTAGTCATCCGTATAGGCTTGACCGGTTAGCAATCAATAAACGGTATGGCCTTCATTTTAGCGACGGCCAACGGTAATCAATCGAGGCTTGCGTATCGTCTTATTGATTAAATTATACCTGGGATAAAACTATCCCCTTTGAGCAGCGCCGCCTAGCCAGTGCGTAATATTCGTTTTACGCTACTTGCAGGTTTTACTAAACCCGCTTTGCCGAAGATATGAGCCCGGAAAGGTGAACGCCTGCCTGCTTAAATTGTTTGGCCCTGCGCAGTAGTCCACCCAGTATGCCAGGCTAAAACTTCGGCTGCGATGTTATTACTCTGCCTTTACTTACAGGCTACGCATCGGGGCAGTGGGTAGGTTTGTTCTATACCCGGCAAGATTGGCTAACATGCCGTCACAGACAACTATGTAGGTAATGTGTGCCTGAAACAGTGATACGCCCTCCCCCGTGCAGATGCTGGCACAGGCAATGCCACCGTTAATTATTTCCCACTGGCGGCGTCGCCTTTGTGCCGATAAACCACGCTCCTGTTAAGATAGCTGCATATATCCGCATATAGGGTGGCAGCGCTGGCTTAGCCGTATGGTAAATAAAAACCGGCCAATGGCGGCCGTATCGGCCTGCTTTTTAAGCGGAGGAACAAAAATAATCTGTTAACGTACTTGAGTTTATCTTGGGGTTTTCGCACTCTATAAAAAAACATGGTGAGTGTTGATTATGCAATCAAATCTTATTTGGGATATCCCTACCCGTTTGTTTCACTGGTTACTGGTAGGCGGACTACTCGTGCAATACATTACAGCCGAATGGATGGACGATGCTATGCAATGGCATTTTTACAGCGGCTATTTCCTATTGGGCTTACTGATATTCCGGCTATGGTGGGGGTTGATTGGGCCAGATTACGCTAAGTTTTCGTCGTTTGTTACCGGCCCGGCCAGAGTTTACCAATACAGCCGTCAGGTGCTTTCCCGGCATCATGAGGATCACGCCGGCCACAATCCTTTAGGTGGCTGGGTAGTGTTACTTATGCTTTTTCTGGTGACCTGCCAGGCAGTAAGTGGGTTATTTTTAACAGATGACGTGTTTTTGGATGGCCCATGGCGCAATGCAGTAGAGGAATCGACCCAGGATTTCATGAATTTTATTCATCACCGTTTCTTCAACTTGCTATTGTGGTTAATCGGGCTGCACGTGGCGGCCATTGCCTTTTATTCTTTCTACAAAGGGCAAAAACTGGTGCCAGCCATGTTCCACGGTAAAAAAGTGACCAAAGCGAAAGGAATTACTTCATCTAAATTGATGTTAGCCATTGTACTTGCCCTATGCAGCGCAGCATTAACTTATTACATAGTGGAGTTAGCGCCGCCAAAGGCTGCGGTTGAAGCGTACTATTGAATTTTTCGGGGTATGTCGCTATCGGTTAAGTCTGCCTTAACTGCATTTATGCAAAATAGACGGTCGGTTATCGCCAGAACCCCGCTAACGTAATCTCAATATGTAGTAGTTAATGTCATAACCGTATAGTGGCAAAGGTTCAGATCTGTGTTTCTGTGTATCGGGACTTTTTCATCAGGAGTTCTCCTTCTTGACTCAGTTTACGCCGAAGAACTCTAAAAAGGTATGTCGCTATTTTAGGGGAGGTTTACACCACTAAGGGGCGATAACACATGAGCGAAAATTAGGAACGAAGTGACGCAGCCCATGTGTTAGCGCCCCAGCGAGCGAAGCGAGAGCCTTGAGTAGATTGTTATACATCTGAACTAAAGCCTACGTTGCCATCGCTTTGGGTAGATACCTTTGAATACGATATTAATAAGTTTTTCTCTGTCGATATATCCTTTTTTGCATTTAATGCCATAGTAAATGAAGGCAAATAAAGCACAAAACGTGAATAGCGATAAACATAGGATTAAGAAACAAAATATGAAGACTACCAATACTGTATAACCATCGTAGCTGCGGATTGGTATATCTGACTCAAGACCAAAGCTTGAAGCAATGACGAAAAATAAAGGGTATGCAACTGCAAACCCAAATAAGCAACCAACACCGCCAACTTTCGCAGACTGCGAGTAAAAGTAAGGCTTCAATCTTCTTTGACTCTTAATTGCTCGAATTTGCAAAACACTTTTCCTAGGATGTATAACGCCTCAATAACCGGCGCAGCTTTGCTGCGTCCGGTGTCATAGGCGCGTAGTTGATTGACTTGTTATGCGCATGATTGCCATACCGAAGCCACAGTATTTTCTGATGTTCTTACTTGCTGCTTTTCGACTAGGCCTCTTTGCTCTAACTGCATTAAGTAGTGCTTGGCGGTATTCATTGATAGACCAAAGTTCTCAGAAACATCTCTCAATCTTGATGGATTATCTTTCAAAAAGGAAAGCACCTCTTTCTGGCGCTCCGAAATGGTCTCTTTGGCTATTGTTTTTGAAATAGTCCTCTTTGCCTTATTGACCTCTTCTTCAGTAAGACGGGCACCTTGCCGATTAATTTCGTTAAAGACAGCTTCAAGTTGGTCAGTAACCTTCTCCTTAAGGTTGTTAGCCTCCAGGTAATGACTCTGATCGTCATAATCGCTTGGTGCATAGAGAACATTATTCTTGAAATAAAGAACAAAAAAGAAAAGAAGAACGATGCCCGCAGGAAAGGCCATTACGAAATATACAAAGACTTCTTGGATTTCTAATGGTAACTGGACCAAAGCAACAGTAGCAAGCGTCTCTGCTACACCTGAGAATATTGCGATAATTGTCAGTGGGTTACTTACTTTCATTAATATTAATTCTCTCGATGGTCCTAATCTGTATAAAATTTTAAATAAAGGGCAAAAACACTGTGCCAAGCTCTTTGCGGCACCGCGTTTTTGTGCCAGCGCGCCCCTGCGCGCGTTTTAATTTTATTGTTATGTGTATTTAACACTATCTTCAAACCCAGGAGCCCAACTGACACTCTTCGCGGAAATTGTTAGTACCAAGGTACTTTTCAATTGAGTCCAGTATGGCTTGGTTGATGTGTCATACTTTAAAATTTGATATTCCCTTCCACATGTTTCCAGTTCACGCAGGGACATTGATTCGGATCTACGTCCCACGGGATTTTAGACCGGCGAACTAACTCTAACAATGCATCGTCGAAGGAGTCATATTCCCCCTTGGGCTTCAGCATGTTTCTCATCTTCAATTAAATACTTAATCATCTGAATACACATGACACACAAATCAGGGGCGCTAAAACGTGTGCTAAAATAGGAACGAAGTGACGCAGCCCACGTGTTAGCGTCCCAGCGAGCGAAGCAAGTGCCTTGATTTGATTGCTATACGCCGCAGGCTAATAGGACAAACGCCATTAAAATTGTAAACCTGCGTTACTGCATCGGAATCTTGCTGACCATGACGAAGCTGGCAGTGCACTTCAGTTACATCAATCCAAAAACCATGAATAGCTTAGAGCAATCGTTCTTTATAAGACTCAACCTGTCCAAGTTGCGTCATGCATAGCGCTGCTCACTGATAGCAGGTCGTGCGATGTACCGACATAGCCGTTCCAGTTTCTCAGATTCGTGGCTGTCAGCAGACACCCCAGCATGTAAGCTAAAACCGCCTATTTGAGCTAAATGACCATAGTTATCTTCGTCTTTTGGGGCAAGGTTTGCAAGGCAAATACTTTTTGCCCTTATCTGGCCCTACAGCAATGCGGTAACTGACTGAAGCTGCTTGCAAGGGCAGTAAAAAATCTTCATCATCCATGGGTAAATCGAGAAACGTGTTATCCATATCACGTTGAATTAATCCTCGCTTCTCCAAATAGGCCGCAATATGATGGCTAATGGTATGAACGAGCGCTTTCATATCATTTTAACTGATGTGTATTTGATTTTATAGAGTAGTTAATTATTCATCGGAGGAATAATGATAGGTAATTTTTTAAAGAGTTTTGGACTTAACTCTTTTACTAAGCAGGAAAGCCAATTTGATGACTTGTTGTTATCGATTGAGCAGTATGCACTTTCCACTGAAAAATACATATGTGCAGGACAAGAGTTATCTTTTGCAAATAGTTCTGACTATCAACAATTAAAAAAACTCAATTCAGCTGATAAGCTTGAAGTGCTGCATGTTTTAGTGCAAAAGATTAGTTCCACTGAATTTTTTGATGACTTAGGTTTTAAATCTTACCTAGTAGATATTCATTTATTAAGTAAGCTATTGAGGTTCCGATTACAGTTTCCCTCTGGTTACTCTTTTTTAGGCCTTTTTAATCAACTCTATAAACCGAATAAATGTTATGCTCTTGAACTAACGATACCCGATCGCCCCTTTGGTCATTTTGTTAAGCAAATCGAAAGTCATGTGAAACTGCATGGTCTAGATCCTACTACTAGTGCTGATATTAATGCGTTAATTTCACACCCCACGCTAAGCCAATATACAGTCCAAGGAATAGGTAAAGAATATTGGGGCCCTGATATTGGCAAAGCAATGAATAAGTTAGAAACATTATTGTTTTTACATGATAAACAATTAACACCACCCTATGTGCTCGATGGCGGTGCGCTAGCTTCAATATTAAACAAGTCGTTAGCAGAATTAAATTTTCAAGAGCAAAATAAATGGCATGTGATATTCAATCACCTATCTACTGCTAGTGCATCAAAACCCAATAAATCTTTTATGCAAGCGGCTGAATTAATCATTGCACAAATTGGTAATGATAGGTATCAAGCTCAGGTGCTAGAATGGATTACTGCTATTGCAAAGTTAAAGGTGCCAGTTGAAGCTGGCTCAGCGTTTATTGAGCAACAGTATGTTGATTTATTAAAAGGCATGCTGTGGACATTAAGTCTTTATCAAGACCCAAAAACCTTGCAAGCTGTTGATGAATTAGTAGTGGTTTGTTTTAAGAAAATTATTGGCAAAGGTGCCGCCGCGCCAAGTGTTGGCAACGCAGGTATCTATGTACTAGCTCAGGCAGATGGGGTAACCGGAATTAAGCATTTGTCAAAACTGAAGTTAAACATTCGTCAAAATAATACGCATAAACTTATTCAAAAATATATCGAAAAGAAAGCCACTAGTGTGGGTATGAGTACAGCACAAATAGAAGAGTTATCTGTACCCACATTTGGCCTGGTGAATGGAAAACTGAATATCGATTTTGCTCAGTATCAATTAACTATTGCTATATCTAATGTTGGCAAGCTTGAAACTCACTGGCTGACAGCCAAGGGTAGAATACAAAAAACAGTACCCGAGAGAGTTAAAAATAACGATATATTTATTGAAAAACTCAAGGTCGTTCGAGCCCTTTGTAAACAGATCAAGCAAACCCTCAGCGTACAAAAAAATCGTTTGGATAGATTGTATAGTGAAAATATGCAATGGACTTTATCATCATTTACCAAAACCTATTTGGAGCATGGTTTGTTATCTCAGATTGCCAATAAAATCATTTGGAAAGTCGATGATAATCCAGCTATGTTTGTAGCGAATACTTGGCAGGATGTTCAAGGTCAAACTGTTGAATTTAGTCAGGATGCTAAAGTGCAGCTTTGGCATCCTCTATACTCAGACAATAGTATTGTTACAGCTTGGCAAAAACAACTAGCAAAAATGCAAATACAGCAGCCCTTTAAACAGGTGTATCGAGAAGTTTATCATGTTACTGAGCCTGATATATCTGGTCAGTTATCTTCTAATCGGTTAGCAACACATATTCTCAAACAGCACCAACTGCAGACGCTGGCAATAGCAAAAGGTTGGAGTTTTAAGTTGCTTACGGCAATGGGGGATAGAACTGGTCGAGGAGAAGTAACAAAAACCTTTGCTGAATATAACTTAACGGTAAAGTTTTTTGTAAACGAACCCACCACTAGCGGAGTCGCTATTAACGAATCCTGGATTTGGCAATATGTCGTCACTGATGATATTCAATTTTTTAATGAAAATGCTGAATGTGTCAATTTAAAGACTGTTCCTGCCATTTTAATTTCTGAAGTATTTAGAGATATGAATTTTTTTGTGGATGTTGCCAGTATTGCTTCTGAACCATTATGGACAGATGATAAGGCTGAAAAATTACAGGGCTACAAAGACTATTGGCACTTGTATTCATTTGGCAAATTAACAAACATGGCTAAATCAAGAAAAGCTATGCTAGAAAACTTATTGCCGCACTTAACTTTATCTAGCCACTTTGCTATTGAGGGTAATTTCTTAGTCATTCAAGGAAAAATGCACAGTTATAAAATACATATTGGTAGTGCACAAATTTTAAATAAATCAAATGATCAAGTTTTGTATTTTGAGCCTAGAAAAATCGCTCTTAAATTTAAGAGAAATACTGATTCTCTGTTAGACATGGACAGTATGAGTTTAGCTATTTTATCGAAAGCTTATGCATTAGTGGATGATGATAAAATAAAATTCCCTAGTTTTCTAAACCAACTTTCTGAGTTCTAGAAGAGATACTTTCATGACCCAGTTTGACCATATAAGTTGACGATTTAGTGAGTGTATTTTTCTTGTATCTACGCAACTAGCAATGGAGCATTCTCGCGCTGGGGTAAAATTGAGTTAGTTACGAATTGTTACGCACTTTTTATAAAACGATGTGTAGTGGCAGACTAAACCCGAACACAATTTTAAGTGGTAGCATTACACTTAATATCGAGGTGTTCAATGAGAAGACAAAGACGGTCATTCAGTCCGGAATTTAAACATGATGCAGCCAGCTTGGTGCTCGATCAGGGCCACAGCATGGCTGAAGCTGGTCGCGCAGTAGATGTGCATGAAAATACGTTGAGAAAGTGGGTTCAGCAGCTTGAGGCTGAACGCGGCGGTAGCACGCCGAAATCCAAAGCTCTGACGCCAGATCAGCAACGTATTCAGGAGCTTGAAGCTCGCGTGAATAGGCTGGAACGAGAAAAGGCCATATTAAAAAGGCTACAGCACTCTTAATGTCCGACTTATTTGAAGTGGATTTCAACATTTATTCACTTTCACGGGAAACGTCACCCTTCATCAATGGGTGATAATGAAGTGGAACAATACCTTGAACATTTGGCGCTGAATGCAAATGTGTCACCGCGCACGCAAGCCACTGCGTTAAACTCGCTATCGTTTCTGTATAAGCACATTATCAAGAATGAACTGTCTCTTAATTTGAATTTTGCCAGAAGTAAACGTCAACCCAAACTGCCCATTGTTATGACGCAGGATGAAGTGAAGCTGCTTATGTCAGGATTGAACAAACGTTACTATCTTATTGCTGGCTTGATGTATGGCAGTGGCCTAAGAAGCATGGAAGCTGTGCAACTTCGCGTGCAAGATATCGACTTCGATTATAAGTGTTTAAGGGTCTGGAATGGTAAAGGAAAAAAACATCGAGTCGTAACTTTGGCAACGGAGCTAATTCCATTACTTAGAAATCAAATAGCGCAGGTTGATGAATACCTGAGACTTGATATTCAAAAATGAGCAATACGCCGGCGTTTGGATGCCTCATGCGCTAGCCAAAAAATATCCTTCAGCAAATAAGTCGCTCGCTTGGCAGTTCTTGTTCCCCTCTCATAAACTTAGCGCAGATCCAGAAACTGGTGAAATAAGAAGGCATCATTTTCATCCTACTTGCGTTCGTAAAGCGGTCAAACAAGCGGTGTTGGTGTCGGGTTTGACAAAACCAATCACGCCTCATACTTTAAGGCACTCCTTTGCCACCCATTTACTACAATCTGGCGCAGATATCCGGACGGTTCAAGCCCAACTGGGGCACTCAGATGTAAAAACAACTTAAATTTATACTCATGTTCTTCAGCAAGGCGCAAATGGCGTAGTAAGTCCTTGAGCCGTTTATCTTGATGGTGTTTTAACACTATTGACTGCTTTGGCACCGAAAGCTGCTACTAAATTTATAACGAACGTACTACCGTTTTACGTTAAATGATGGAATTAAAAACTCAATGCGCCGACGACCGGTTTACGTACACAGCGGAAGTCAGAAGCGAAGTTGCTAAGCGTTCACTACTGGCACTTAGTGAACTATCAGGCTCAATCAAACTTGGTATTGAAAAATGTCAGATGGCATGGTGTCTAACCCACTTACTATGCTCAAAATTCGTGGCCCACCGTGTGTTTCCGTTTTGGCCTTCGCAATACCGTAGCGCATACATTTTTTGCGCCCGATTGGATGCAATCAGTGTCTGAGCACCTAAGGTACACTATGCCCGGCGCTCACCAACGGTAACCATTCATCCACCGGTACCGGCCGCGCTAAATGAAACCCTTGTAAAATGTTACAGCCTCGGCTTACCAGGTAGTGCAGTTGAATATCGTTTTCAATTCCTTCGGCAACGGTACTGACATTCATAGCAACGGCCATATCCAAAATGGTATTTACAATGGGCACTTCCTGCTGATCGAAGTTTATTTCATCCACAAAATACCGGTCAATTTTAAGCTCGCTGATGGGAAGTTCTTTAAGATAACTTAAGCTGGAATAACCCGTCCCGAAATCGTCTATAGAAAACGAAAAGCCAATCGTGGCGAGCATTTCCATCCGTTCGCGCACAATTGAAATACTGGATACCAACGTGGTTTCTGTTATTTCAAGTTGTAACTGGTTAGGTCTGACTTGCCACTTTTCCACCATGGCCACCAGCTTTTCTGCAAAATCAGGGCGCACGATGTGCCGACCGCTGATATTAATCGCGATACGGGTATCTACTCCACTGTTTTGACAATGCGCTAAGATACGGCACGCTTCATCAATCACCCAATAGCCGATGTCGACAATGGCATCACTTTGTTCTGCAATGGGAATAAATTCGCCCGGCGTGATCATACCCAGATTAGGCTGAACCCAGCGCAGTAACGCTTCTGAGCAAACAATCTGGTGATCGCGGTTATACTGCGGCTGTAAAACTAAAAAGAACTCGTTATTCTCCAACGCCTGGGTAAAGGCTTGGCTAATAAAGTTATGCCTTTCGTAGTCCGAAAACGCCCGCCTATCAAATGCTACTTTGCCTGAAAGGCCTTGCTTTTTCGCACTATTGCGGCCAAATTCCAGAATTCCCACCACCTTCTCGTAGGTGGCTTTCTCGCCTTCTATCAGCGCTGACGATAAAGACGCGGTGATGGCCTGAGAGTGACCATCTAATGGAATATTGGTTAGCACGCCGTGCTGCAACTCCCACTCGGCTTCATTTAACAGCTCTTCCACCGCTTTGTCGTGGCCGTCAAAACACGCCTGATACAGAACAAAAAACCGGTCGGCCTGTCCGCGGTATATGGTAAACAAAGGCCCAACCCGCTGCGCCACCCGCTGAGCTAAAATTCGCAGTATGTAGTCGGCAATCTCTTTACCGTACATCAGGTTGTATTGAGAAAACTTATCGATATCAAGCATCACACAAAATATATCTTTGCGTGCTTCACGCGCCTGCTCAATAAGTTTACGCACATCATGCTCAAAGGATTTGATGTTTGGCAAATTGGTTACATCATCAAAAAAGGCCATGCGATAAATGCTATCCGAGGCCAGTTTACGCTCAGTGATGTCTTTGATAATAACCACAAACTGCCGATAGCCATCCTGCACCATCTCTGAAACGGCCAGTTCAATGGGAAAATCATGCATGTCAGCATGGACCGCATATAATTGGGTACCTTTGGTAATCAAACCATCCAGCCGGGACACGGCGGTGGCAATATCTTTGCAGCAAAACACGGAAGGCAGAATGTCGGTAATATCTGACCCGATAAGCGCGTCAATGTCGTAGCCAAAAATAGTTTGTACCGCGTTATTGGCGGTAATAATGGTGCCCTGATTGTCTACCGTGAGTACGGCGTCATTCAGCTTGTCGAGGATAGTACGCAAATACAATGTAAAATTATGCTCAGTGTCGGACAATCTGCGCTGTTCCGAGACATCCACAATAGTGCCAACTACCCGCCCGGCTTCCCCGCCCTCCATGTAGCGAGCAGTCAGCCTAGCCCACCGCTGCTTGCCGCGGGCAGTAAAATAAGGCAATTCGTGTTTACGAGGTTGTTTATCGAAACTAACCTGCGACACCATGGTTTTAATTTGTAGCCGGGATGATGATGGAAAGCTGGCCAACGAGCGACTGACACCTAATGAATGACCATACTGCAGGCCAAACAGGCGATATGTTTGGGCTGACCACTCAATAATATTAGTAGCGATATCAAATTCCCAGCCGCCGGTACGCGCTACCATGCTTACCTCTTCCAGCATGGCAATTTTATCCATCAGATGGGTTTCACATTCGGCGGTGAGTACTGAACTTTCCAGGCTAATAATTTCCCCGGCCAGGGATAACTGATTTTCCAATATAGGATCAATGGTATCGCCTACATGCTTTAGCAACAGTAAGAACGACTGATTGGTGTCCATGGTGGCGTATCGCCGGCAGAACCAGGTAACCTGCGGTTCTTCTTGCCCGAGGGGGTCAGCAGCGTTGGCGGATGCTGATGCGGGCGCTTCCGTCAGCGTTAAAAGTGACGCCTTTTGGTGCAACGCCTGATAGATAAACTGTGCTAATCGCTCGCGCAAGGAAGAAGGGAACGCGGGAGGGTAACGAGAAATGATTTCAGCAGGATTGTCAGTACTGGCCATCGCTAACCAGCATCCTTTAACCGCTGGATGCATACTAACCGAACTGATAATAAGGTCTGCGCGGGCAGTACCCTGTTTATTTTTTCGTACCGTCAGCCCCGGACTAGGTGTCACTAGGCTATCTCCTTTTATGCCAAGTGCCGGTGCACACTATGCTTAATTACCGTAAGCATTATCTCATCGCTTTGTTCACGGTGTCTGATGGAAAGCAGCATAGCCTGTTTGTTCATCGACGTAATAAAACTGGGACCAACTAACCAAAAATAAAGGTTATTATCTTTATACTTTATAAATTGTTACTTTGATCAGGGTAAATATCTTAAAAAACCTATATATAGCCTGTATCTGGTCCCATTATAGTATGAGGTGATGCCGTTATAGGGGCACCATACCTCCTCATACTAAACCCTAGTCTATAGTTGGCAGGAGTGCAATGCGCTCATTCTGGCATGATAGGAGCAACGCGCGTAAAGCAGAAAATAACTGGCAAAAAAGCCGGCTTAATCTGCTTTATAGTCGTCATGACAGGACTTACAGGTGCCCCCAAGTTGGCCTATTGCTTTGCGGTAAGCTGCCTCGTCACCACTTGTGGCCACACTTTGCAGATTAGCCGCAGCAGCTTTCAAATCGCCAATTTTACTTTCCACATCACTATAGTTATCCCACAGCGTGTCTTTGGCTTCGGTATCCACGTCAAACTTTCGAGTATCTACCTTCAGATAGTCAGATAGCATATCTGCCAACTGCTCCATTCGCATGCCATTGGTTTGCATCGTTTGGGTATCATACGGAATGGCCCCTTTGGCCATACCGCCCAGCGGAGCCATGTTGCTTTTCAATAGCTCGAAAATGGCTTCACGGTATTCTACATAGGCTTCGGCATGTTTTTCAGATTGGGCGGGCTGCGGGGTGGCCGCGCTAATCGGGCCGCTAAGTAAGATAGTACTTCCGAGTATCGCAAGCGTAGCAAGCTTTTTCATAGGGTATTTCTCCGGTCTGTGAAGATAACGTGGTGAACATAAGTAAAACAACCTGTCCTATTTATGCATAAATTTTAAGCGCTGCCCAGCACCTTTACGGTTATAAAACGCCACAACGAACTTGCTTATATAAAACGAACGTGGCGGAAATATAGTTTGAACAGGCCAAAAAAAACCCTCCGACTGGAGGGTTTTGACTGTATTTAGTTGGTCAGGTCATCAAAGAACTTTT
Source organism: Salinimonas sediminis (assembly GCF_003429285.1). NCBI lineage: Bacteria > Pseudomonadati > Pseudomonadota > Gammaproteobacteria > Alteromonadales > Alteromonadaceae > Salinimonas > Salinimonas sediminis. Next base: position 1,467,739 of record NZ_CP031769.1, on the reverse strand, counting down.
TCACACCGTCAAAGAAACCTTGTTCCTTTGGCCGATGCTTACCTGTTTCTTCACCCATTGAGTCGTTTAACTCTTTGAGCAAGTCTTTTTGCCGGGAGGACAGATTGACCGGGGTTTCTACAACCACTTTACACATCAAGTCTCCCACCATGCCGGTGCGAACCGATTTCACGCCCTTGCCACGAAGGCGGAACATCCGCCCCGTTTGGGTTTCCGGCGCAACTTTTAATTTAACCTTACCGTCTAGCGTGGGTACCTGTAACTCGCCACCCAAGGCCGCTGTAGTAAAGCTTAACGGAACCTCGCAAAACAGGTTATTGCCATCGCGCGAGAAGATGTCGTGCTGCTTAACATGCACCTGCACGTATAAATCGCCCGCTGGGGCGCCTGCTTCGCCAGCTTCACCTTCACCAGCCAATCGGATACGATCGCCGGTATCTACGCCTGACGGTATTTTAACTGACAATGTTTTGGTTTTTTCTACGCGGCCCTGACCACGGCATCCTGTGCAGGGATCAGTAATAATTTTGCCGCGTCCTGAACAGGTAGGACAGGTTTGTTGAACGGCGAAAAAGCCTTGGCGCATCTGGACCTGGCCGTTGCCATGACAGGTAGGACAGGTCTTGGGCGAGGTGCCCTTTTTCGCCCCCGAACCATCACACTTTTCACACTCAACCAGGGTGGGTACACGGATTTCAACATCTTTGCCACGAACCGCTTCTTCCAAAGATAATTCAAGGTTATAGCGTAAATCTGCACCCTGGCGTGCACGTGACTGCCGCCCGCGGCCGCCGCCACCAAAAATATCACCAAACACATCGCCAAAGATGTCACCGAAATCAGCGTTTCCACCGAAACCTGCCCCACCACGGTTAGGGTCGACGCCTGCATGGCCATACTGGTCATATGCAGCACGTTTTTGCTCGTCGGTCAGGATCTCATAGGCTTCCTGAATTTCCTTGAACTTATCCTCTAGCGCTTTATCGCCCTGAGTGCGATCGGGGTGATATTTCATGGCCAGCTTTTTGTACGCTTTTTTAATATCGCGTGCATCCGCGTCGCGGCCAACCCCTAGCACTTCGTAGTAGTCACGTTTCGACATATCGCTTACTTTTCCTACTCGTTACCTCAAGTGCCGGCTTGAACCAACACTCAAATAGTCTTGTAAATCAGTGTGTTGTTGTAACAGTTATAACACAACAAAGGCGCAACAAGACTAACCCTGCTGCGCCTGCACTGTTTCGTTAAACCGGCCATCAGGGCCGGTCAACCGGACGACAGCTTACTTTTTCTCGTCGTCTTTTACTTCTTCAAACTCGGCATCCACAACATCGTCTTGCGACTGACCTTGCGCTTGCTCACCACCGGCGTCTGCAGCACCCTGGCTAGCTTGCTGTTGAGCCTGAGCCGCTTCCATCAACTTGCTGGATTTTTCCATCAACTGTTGTGTTTTAGCTTCAATCTCGTCTTTGTCTTCGCCTTTCAGAGCGGTTTCCAGCTCGGCCAGCGCTTCTTCGATAGGCGCTTTATCTTCAGCACTAAGTGCATCGCCAACTTCATCCAATTGCTTACGCGTAGTATGCACCATCGCATCAGCTTGGTTGCGCGCCTGAATCAGTTCTTCAAACTTCTTATCGGCGTCTTTATTGGCTTCAGCGTCTGCCACCATTTTTTCGACTTCTTCATCGCTCAAACCAGAAGAGGCTTTAATGGTAATCTTCTGCTCTTTACCCGTATCTTTATCTTTCGCAGATACATGCAAAATACCGTCAGCATCGATGTCGAAAGTAACTTCAATCTGCGGCACACCACGTGCTGCCGGACGAATACCTTCAAGGTTAAACTGACCCAGCGACTTGTTCGCAGACGCTTGCTTACGCTCACCCTGGATAACATGCACGGTCACTGCAGACTGGTTATCTTCAGCGGTTGAGAATGTTTGCGATTTCTTAGTAGGAATCGTCGTGTTTTTCTCAATCAGGTGCGTCGTTACGCCGCCCATAGTTTCGATACCCAGTGACAGTGGCGACACGTCCAGCAACAGTACATCTTTTACGTCACCGGCCAGTACACCACCTTGAATTGCAGCGCCTACGGCAACCGCTTCATCTGGGTTAACATCTTTACGCGGTTCTTTACCAAAGAACTCAGTCACGTATTTTTGTACCAACGGCATACGGGTTTGACCGCCGACCAAAATGATATCCTGAATATCGCTTACTGACAGGTCAGCATCGGCTAACGCTTTCTTAACAGGCTCAAGGGTTTCTTTCACCATGTCTTCTACCAATGATTCCAGCTTGGCGCGGGTAACTTTGATAGCAAGGTGCTTAGGACCTGACGCATCTGCTGTGATGTACGGCAAGTTAACTTCTGTTTGCTGCGCTGAAGACAGTTCAATCTTGGCTTTTTCACCAGCTTCTTTCAAACGCTGCATTGCCAGCGGATCTTTACGCAGGTTGATGCCTTGGTCTTTATGGAACTCATCTACCAGGTACGTGATCATACGGTTATCGAAATCTTCACCACCTAGGTGAGTATCACCATTGGTCGCCAGTACTTCGAAGGTATGCTCGCCATCAACGGCATCAATCTCGATAATAGAGATATCGAAAGTACCACCACCTAAGTCATAGACCGCAACAACATTGTCGCCTTTTTTCTTGTCCATGCCATAGGCCAGGGCCGCAGCAGTTGGCTCGTTGATAATACGTTTAACTTCAAGACCGGCAATCCGACCAGCATCTTTTGTAGCCTGACGCTGTGAATCGTTGAAATAAGCAGGAACCGTAATAACCGCGCCCGTTACTTCTTCACCCAGAAAATCTTCTGCGGTCTTTTTCATCTTTTTCAGCACTTCAGCAGAGATTTGCGGCGGCGCCATTTTTTCGCCTTTCGCTTCTACCCATGCATCGCCGTTATCAGCTTTAGCAATTTTGTACGGCATGATATCGATATCACGCTGTACTTCTTTGTCTTCAAAACGACGACCAATCAAACGCTTGATGGCGAATAAGGTATTTTCCGGGTTGGTAACAGCCTGACGCTTAGCTGACTGACCGACCAGTGTTTCACCGTCGTTTGTATAAGCAATAATGGAAGGCGTGGTGCGATCGCCCTCGGCGTTTTCAATTACGCGTGCTTTGTCGCCGTCTAAAACCGCGACACATGAATTTGTTGTACCTAAGTCGATACCAATGATTTTACCCATTACGTGTCTCCGCTAAATCTTGTTAATTTCTGCACTTTTAGTGGGGTTATTCCCCGCACTTTTCAATAGTTATTTGCAAAAAACAATGTTGCTAAAAATCTTATGCCTGAGTATCTACGCCACCACTTGGGGCTCTTGATACCATAACCATCGCTGGACGAATCAACCGACCGTTCAGCTCGTAACCTTTTTGCATCACCGCCATTACCGTATTTGGCTCGTGGTCTGCACTTTCCTGCATCGACATTGCCTGATGCATTTCCGGGTTAAATGGCTGGCCTTGTGGATCTATGGGACTCATCCCAAATTTTTCAATTGTGCTAAGGAAAGATTTTTGGGTCATTTCAACCCCTTCCAGCAACGGTTTAACCGCTTCATTGCTGCTGTCACCCGCTTCCAGAGCACGTTCCAGGTTATCTACTACTGGCAGTAGTTCCCCGGCAAAACGTTCAAGCGCAAACTTACGCGCTTTCTCCACTTCGGCCTCGGCACGGCGCCGCGCATTTTCCATATCAGCACGTGCGCGCAGCACACTTTCCTGCTGTTCATTAATTTTGGCCTGAGCTTCTGATAATGCAGTTTCCAGCTCGTAGATGCGTTGTTGCGCATCATCGCTTTGCGTTGCTTCTTCTTCGCTCAACACTTCACCTTCGTGAACAGGAACCTGCTGCGCATCATCCTGCATTTGTTGCTCAACCACTTCAGCTTCTTGCTGCTGCGCCTGATCATCGCGCTTTTCGCTCATGCCTACCTCCAACTAATATTTTAGGGTAATTTTTCACTACCCCATCAATAAGGTCTATCAACCGTTTTTCCAGTCCCGCGCCAAAAAAAAGTTTGCTCTGGCTGAATTCGCCAGCGGCCTCGGGAACCTTGACTGGAGCTAGTAATGGGGTTGCTTGGAAAGGGTTCAAGGGTAACCGCACAAAATTTGTGGATGTTGACCTATTATTTATTGTATGTCGCTACTGCTAAGCACCTTGTCAGCACAAGGCCTTGCCCCGGCGAGGGCTGCTTTGTGGGGCAAAATGAGGATTGAACACAGCCGGACTTAGGCTGAGCGCGGCGGTTTACGGCAACGCCGGCCCGAAGCTGTCACGGCAGCGATAAAGCAGCACCTTGTTAGCGGCCCGGCTCTTTTGCTGCTATGGAGTACCTTTATGCCGGTACATGTATGCAGGGAAGAATATCATTTGTCGCCCCGGGATCAGAACCGATAACCAATCGTTAACTGCAGGGTTCGCGGCTCGCCATAATAACCTACCAAAGTAGTGTCATTACCAAGGCCTGGAGCAAATGAGCCATCCTCATTACGTTGCACAAATTCATAGCCGCCGGTTAAATATACTTCGTCAGAGATATTTTTCAGATGTAGTCCACCATACCAGTTCAGTTCGGGGCTTTCCCAACTGATACTCATATCAGCAACACCGAAACCAGGTTGGGACAACACATCGCTGGTTTCAAAAATCAGATAGTCATCTCGATAATAGTAATTGGCATTAAAGGTAAAAAAGCCGAGTTGCGTATCCAGGGTATACTGAGCCGCAAGATTGACGGTCTGTTCTGGTGAATGCGCCTGCCCCACCAGCGGTGGCGTAGCCAGATTCTCCTTAATCGTAAAGTTGAGCAAACCGTAGGTCAGGTAAAGCGATAGACCAGGGGTTACGGCATAAGTAATTTCAGTTTCCAGCCCGCTTCCCCGGGTTTTTGCGGCATTACGTAATTGTTGTTGCAGTGCGGTGAGATTATCAGAGGTACCATCAAAACCAAGATACTGGCGGTCTGAATGGATATATGTAAATGCTGAAGCATTAATCCTCAGTGTGTCGGTAATATCACTTTTCACCCCTAGCTCTACCGAGTCGACCACTTCAGGCTCGACGCCTGGCTCATTGGTGGTGGCGCGCTGATTAAAAGTGCCTGACTTAAAGCCTTGCGCATAACTGACGTAATACATGGTGTAGGGCGAGTAATGATAGGTCAGCCCTAATTTGGGGGTGAAGCGCTGCCAGCTTTGGCGAGTACTGGCATCCGGTTTGCCGTCGTTGTCAGTATCAGCGCCCAACACCTGGTTGAGAGGCATATCAGCCGGGCGTTGATAACCCGGTATCCAGCCCGACTGTGGATATAATATAAACGGCACGATGTCGTTAAATACCGAGGCCTCTCGGTGCTCATCGGTGTAGCGGGCGCCCATCGACAAAGTCCAGTTGCCGGATAATGTATAATCAAGGTGAGCGTACCCTGCCCAGCTGCGGCTGTTGTTGCATCCAGCAACTTGTGATGTGACCCCCGAAGTGGTGGCCTCAAGCACGCCCTGGCTGGCTAAATCGCGGCCCAGCACGCCTAAAATACCATCAAATACGCCGCAAGCATCACCGTCATAAAAGTACACGCCGCCGACCCACTGAAAGGCGGTTTTATCGACATTAAGCTGAATCTCATGGGTATGGTTTTTATCATCGTAAACAGCCGGCACGTCCAGAATATCCATCGCCGTGCTGTCGATATCGATATTGGTTTGTGAGTAGCTCGTGCGTCGCGAACCAATATATTTCATCTGAATATCTGCATCTGGTGCATAGAGTACTCGCCAGCTACTGCCTTCCGTTTCGACTTGGTTACGGGTCGGCAGACTGGTGCTGGCATCAAATACTGAGGCTGGCGCCATGACGTCAAACCGGGTACTGGGAAGTAACCGAAAACCGCCCCGGGCATTGGAATTATCTTGCGTCTCGTCCCACGCTAACCGGATAAATAACTGCTCAAAAGGATGTAGTTCCAGAGTCAGGCGGGCTATTTGTACATCTTTGTTGTAATTTTCCAGGTTTTGGTCAGCCAGCGAGGTAGCCAGGTACTGTCCATAGCCATCGCGCTGAAGATTGGCAAACGCCACTGCGATAAACATCGTATCGTCAATCAATGGGTACTGGCCTGACAGCCGAAAATCAGCCTGATCATACGCACCTAAGGTACCTTCAACCGTTAACCCCGGATCGCCAGTTAAGGCTTTGGTAACATATCGGATAGCCCCACCAATTGTATTCTTGCCATACAAGGTGCCCTGGGGGCCGCGCAAAATCTCGATACGTTCTGTATCCAGCAAATTCAATAAAGCGCCTTGCGGGCGGGCCAGATAAACATCATCTACATACACCCCCACGCCTGATTCATAGCCCCACAGCGGGTCTAGCTGGCCCAGCCCGCGTATAAATGCAGTCAGGGTGGAATTAGTGCCTCGGCTACTGAGTAAACTGGTGTTGGGGGAATAACGGGCAACCTCGGTTAAGGTGGTCACACCTTTTTCGGCCAGGTCTGCGCCCCCCGCAACACTCAACGATATGGGCACCTGCTGAAGGGTTTCTGCTTTTTTGCGCGCGGTCACCTCAATGTGGCCTAGCTGAGCCTGTTTCAGCTGGCTTTGCTGGCTGCTGGCTGGTTGTTCGGCAAAGCTATCAGGGGCGCATAGCCCTACCAGCAGCAAAATGCCCAACTGGCGCGGGCGAGTTAATCGGCTGAGCATTGAGAACGGGTCAGTCATAATAGTCCTTCAGGCACGGGGATTACGCTTTTGCGTTGTTCTTATCCACGCGCAATACAAGTATCCAGTCTGACCGATGTCCCGGCCGGCGAGTAAAAAAACTATAGCTCACAACACCGGCCTGCGAGCTACTGCTAAAGTATACTTTTGGCTGTTTAGTTATGAATTTGGCTAAACCGAGCTGCCGTTTCGGCTGGGTGTTCGCCCCGCCTAGGCTTCTGACAATGTTTGCTGTCACCGCAGTAAAACATCAGGTATGTTAAGATAATGCTTTGATTATTTGACTATTATTAACATGCTCAGTATTTGGTCGGTGGGTGCCATTGTTATTGGTTACCTGACACTTTTATTCGTTATCGCGTTTGCCGGGGATAAATGGCTACGAGCGAATGAGCAGCATCCTGTGCTGTATAGTCTGGGGCTGGGTGTGCACTGCACGTCATGGGCGTTTTTTGGTACCACTACCCAGGCGGCCCAATTTGGCTGGGCGGTGGTTCCCACCTACGCAGGCATTATATTAGTCATGGCATTTATGTTTCCGGTACTGTTAAGAATTAACCGGTTATGTCAGCAACATAGCATAAGCTCGCTAGCCGATTTCATCGCCTTGCGTTATCAAGGCGCACATTTTATTGCGGCGCTGATTACACTACTGTGTTTTATCGGCGTGATCCCTTACCTTGCCCTGCAACTCGATGCCATCACTAAAAGCATCAATTTACTCGCGCCACATCAGGAACAGCAAAGCAACGCGGTAGGCTTATACGTGGCTGCGCTGATGGCGCTGTTTGCCATTCTATTTGGAACCCGCACCCTGAGTTTAAAAGACAAGCACCCCGGTTTGTTACTAACCATTGCCGTTGAGTCAGTGATCAAGCTTGCCGGACTGACTATTGTCGGTATTTATGTTTGTTACAGCCTGTTCGATGGGCCCCTTGATCTGCTTGCCCAAGCAGGCCAGCACCCGGTAGCCCAAGCGGTCATTTATGCTGACAGCGCCCTGTGGGTGTACCTTAGCCATGTGTTGCTAGGGGTTTGTTCCATGTTCATTTTGCCACGCCAGTTTCACATGAACTTTGTAGAAAGTAATGGTGATGGTGAGCTGCGCACCGCACGCTGGTTATTTCCACTTTATTTGCTGGCTATCACCACCTTTGTATTACCTATAGCCCTTGCCGGAAGCATGTTACTGGATACGGATATAGTAAGCTCTGATACTTTTGTGCTGGCCCTGCCTTTACATACTGACAATGCGCCGGTAGCACTGGCCGCCTTTATTGGCGGATTGTCTGCTACCTCCAGCATGATTATTGTCGCCACCCTGGCGCTAGGGATCATGATTGCCAATAATCTTATTACGCCGTTATGGCTTAAAATCCGGCTGGCTAAACGCTCTGTCGGCTCAATGCAATCCAGCGGTATTCTGACTATTCGCCGCTTAACCGTATTGGTCGTGTTATCGGTGGCGTTTTGGTATCACCTGAATATCAGTCAGTCGGCACCTTTAGTGAAAAGTGGCATTGTGGCTATAGCGCTGTTAGCACAAATGCTGCCGGCAATGTTATTTGGCTTGTATTGGTCGCGTAGTTCGGTCATGGCAGCGAGCCTGGCTATGCTGGCCGGCTTGTGTTGCTGGATAGTCTGGTTGCTGTATCCCAGCTTACTGGCCAGCTATTACTTTAACCCTGCTCCCAGCGATGCACAGTTGGGGCGCGGTTTTGTGCTAAGCCTGATGGTAAACTGTATAACCTTTATTATCGTCAGCTTATGCAGCCGAGTTACCCGCGACAGCACAGACGCTAGGTCTTGCGCCCCCCTTATTCCGCAACTGGCAATTCGGGTGGCCGACCTTATGCAACTGACGGCCAGGGTACTGGAAACCAGTGAGCAAAATCGTCTATTGGCCCAATTATCCGGCCAACCTACCCAAGGTTTTGCCAGTGCTGCTTTGCTGCAAAATGTCGAGCATAAATTGGCTGGCCAAGTGGGCCCACCCAGCGCCCGTGTGTTATTAAGTGCCATTGCCCAAACCAGCCATACTGAACTTCCTGAACTAGTCGACTGGGTTGAAGAGGCCTCGCAAACCTTTCAATTCAACCATGAGGTATTGCAGTCATCAGTGCAGCATATTCAGCAAGGCATTAGCGTGTTAGACAGTAATCTTGCCTTGTTGGCCTGGAACGACCGCTATATTGATCTATTCCATTACCCAGCACATTTTCTGCATACGGGTATGCCTATTACTTCATTATTGCGCTATAACGCGCGTCGCGGCCTGCTGGGAAATAGTCGTGATGTAGAGGCTGACATTGCCAAACGCGTGGCTTATATGAAAGCCGGCACGCCTTACAAGTATTTGCGTAAACAACCGGATGGTCGCGCTATTGAACTTAACGGCAGCCCCCTGCCCGGGGGTGGCTATGTAACGACCTATAGTGATATTACTGAATATACGCGTATCCAGGAAGCCCTGGAACAAGCCAAAGATGCTTTGGAAGCACGCGTCGCTGCGCGTACCGAGCAATTACATCATGCCCGGCTTGAAGCGGAGCTGGCCAATGAAAGTAAAACACGCTTTTTAGCCGCTGCCGGCCACGACCTGATGCAGCCTTTTAATGCCGCCACGCTATTTGCTTCCATGCTAGCCCAGAAAACTACCGGTACCGAACTGGAAACATTAAGTAAGGGGGTCACCTCCTCCCTGGCATCTGCTGAAAGCTTACTTACCATGCTACTAGATATGACACGGCTGGAATCAGGCGTACTCAAGCCGCAGTTCTCCCGCTTTGCGCTGGACGAGGTGCTGGGCCCGCTAGTACGGGAATTCACCGTTATCAGTGAACAAAAAGGGTTGCACTTACGCTATGTCACTAGCTCAGTATGGGTACATTCAGACCGGCGTTTATTACGCCGCATTGTGCAAAACTTGTTGTCTAACGCCATTCGCTATACCGACCGCGGTAGCGTGGTTATTGGCACGCGACGCCGCTTAGCTGGGCAGGTTGAAATCTGGGTATGTGATACCGGCCCCGGCATTGCCGCAGATAAACAACACGAGGTATTTGCCGAGTTCCATCAACTTGATAGTCAGCACAATAACCCGGGGTTAGGGTTGGGCCTGACTATTGTAGAGCGCATGAGCGCCCTGCTTGAGCACCCCGTAGGTTTGTTTTCCCAACTGCATAAGGGCACTCGTTTTACAGTAACCCTGCCGCGAACAGTCCCCACCATTATGCCACCGGCTAACATAGGCCGCACCGCTGCCGATAACACGGTGCCATTTTTACACAATGTGCAGGTGTTGTTAGTTGAAAACGATGAGCAGATATCCCACGCCCTGACATTGTGCTTTCAAGATTGGGGCGCACAGGTGATTTGTGCCACAGATGGCGAGCAAGCTAAGCGATGTTGCCCTGCTCCACCCGCTATTATGTTGTTGGATTATCATTTAAATGGTAAAGAACGAGGCACTACGCTAGCCCGTGAGTTGCGCGTGTTCTGGGGTCAGCCTGTACCAGGAATATTAAATACTGCAAACCGGGAGGAAGGAATTAAAGAGATGGCCGCCCGATTCGACTTGCTGTATTTGGCTAAACCGGTAAAACCCTTGCTGTTACGGCGTGCAGTTAAGAAGCTGCTGAGCCAACCCCAGAGTGGCCCGACACCAGTTGATTAAACAACACGCCAGCTTGGGTACGGTTCACAACATTGAGTTTTCTTAATACAGCGGATACATGCTGCTTGACCGTAGACTCAGAGATTGCCAGTTCATAGGCTATCTGTTTATTCAGCAGACCATCGGCGAGCATTTTTAATACCCGGTATTGATGAGGGGTTAATAGTGCCAAGCCTTTGGCAAACTGGCTTTCTTCCTGGCTCAAATCGGCCACCGAAAGTGATCCGGCAGGCACCCAAACATCGCCCTCCATAATTTGCTTTACCGCACGGGTAATGGTTTCTAACGGCGTCGATTTTGGTATGTAGCCACTGGCACCCATTTCCATTACACGTTTGATCAAGCCTGGATCTTCTTCTGCGGATACCACCACAACGAGCAGTTGATCATGGCGAGCAAGCAATTCGGCCAGGCCGGACAGGCCTTGATTACCCGGCATGTTTAAATCCAGAAATACCAGTTCAATGGCATCGTGTTGTTGAAGGACACTGCAGGCTTCATTCAGCGTTGCCGCTTCATGCAGCGTGCCCTGTACTACGCCACTTAACGCTTGCTTCATGGCGGCTCTGAACAGGGGATGGTCGTCAGCAATCAGTACCTGTGTTTGCATAGTCTTCGAACAACTTTTTTATCAACCTGTTAACAGTCTATCAACATAGTCTGGCCGATACAAAGCTTTTGCCACGGATTTAAAAAGGGCCTTACGGCCCTTTTGTAGATTTACCTGAAACCGTTTCTTCAGAAGCGGTAACCAACCGTAAGATGGACGGTTCGCGGATCGCCGTAGTAACCGATTAAGGTGGTATCGTTACCCAGGCCCGGGCCGAAGCTGCCACCTTCATTGCGGGTGACAAAATCGTAGCCACCCACAATATATTCTTCATCCGTGAGGTTTTTCAGGTGCAGACCGCCATACCACTGGCCTTCCACGCTTTCCCAGCCAAGGCTAAGATTAAGTAATCCGTAGCCATCCTGCTCAATCAGGTCGCTGGTTTCAAATATCAGATAATCATCGCGATAATAGTAATTAGCATTAAAAGTGAAGAAACCATAACTGGTGTCCATTCCGTAATTTGCCGCCAGATTAAGCGTACTTTCCGGGGTGCTGGCCAGGCCAATAAGGGGCGGTACTGCATTATTCTTTTTGATTTCAAAATCAATATAACCGTAGGCTATATCGAAGGTCAGATTATCGCTGGCAACATAGGTTGCTTCCAGTTCAAGCCCTTTAGCCGCAGTTTCTGCGGCATTGCGCAGTCGCTGTTGTAGCGCGGTGGGATCGTCGGTATTTCCTTCAATTCCAATATACTGGCGATCTTTGTGGTCATAGGAAAATACCGTAGCATTCATCCGTAATGATTCATTAATATCACTCTTAATGCCCAGCTCGAACGAGTCAACCACTTCCGGGCTAACGCCAGGCTCGTTCACGGTAGCCCTGGGGTTGAACGTACCCGATTTAAAACCTTGGGCATAGCTGGCAAACAGCATAATATCTTTGTTGAATTTGTACTCAACTCCCAAGCGCGGGGTAAAACGCGACCAGCTTTCAGTAGCCGGGGCATCCAATACTCCATCGCTATCGGTGTCGCTACCTAATACCTGTGGAATGGCCACATCGGCAGGGCGTACAAAGCCGTCTACCCACCCGCTCTCGGGATATAAATTGTATAACACCGTGCCGTTATACACGGTGGCCTGCTTTTCTTCGTCAGTAAAGCGGGCCCCTAACGATACGGATAGCTGCTCGGTAATATCATAGTTGAGCTGTGCATAGCCCGCCCAGCTTTCGCTGTTGTTACAGCCTGACACCTCGCGGGTGAAGCCCGGCGTTCCTTCCGGGAATATGGCCAGGTCAGCGTAGTCGCGCCCTAGTACACCCAGTACCGCATCAAATACCCCACACGATTCACCTTCATAATAATACACACCACTAACAATATTGAAGTTGTCGCCAGCGTAATTCGCTTGTAATTCATGGGTGTCGTTATCGTCTTCGTAAATCGCCGGCACATCAAAAATGTCCAGTTGGGTATTGTCAAAATCAATATTAGTGGGCGAATAACTATCGCGATGCGAGCCTATGTATTTTAGCTGTAATGCATCGGAAACATCATACCGCAGCATCCAGCTATACCCTTCGAGTTCGACCTTATTATTGGTCGGTAAACTGGTATAGGAATCAAAAACCGAGTCTGGTTGCGGAGCGTCAGTACGCAAGCTAGGTAATAAGCGATAGCCCCCCTTGGCATTGGAGTCATCTTCGGTCTTATCCCAGCCAAAGCGCAAAAATAAATTATCCGTAGGATGAATTTCCAACGTTAAGCGGGCGGCCCATAAATCTTTATTGTAGTTTTCCCGATCCTGCCCCGGCTGAGCAGAGATAAGAAATTCACCAAAACCATCGCGGTTTAAATTGGCATAGCCGAAGCCAAGATAAACTTTATCTTCCATTAGCGGATACTGGCCAGTGATTTTGGCATCACGCTGGCTGTAACTGCCTACGGTGCCCTGAATATTCAGCTGTGGCTCGCCGGTCATTTCTTTCGTGACATACTTAACCGCACCACCGATGGTGTTTTTTCCATACAGAGTGCCCTGCGGGCCCCGCAATACTTCAATACGTTGAACGTCGAGTAAATCCATAACCGCCCCCTGGGGGCGCGCTATATAAACATCGTCCACATAAATACCGACCCCTGGCTCATACCCCCATAATGGGTCCTGTTGACCCAGACCGCGAATAAACGCGGTAAGTGTTGAATTCGTCCCACGGCTGGTTTGTAGAGTGGTGTTTGGCGAAAACTGTTGTACTTCGGTGAGTACGCTAATGCCCTTTTCGGTTAGCTCTGCGGCGCCAATAGAGGTGATGGCTACCGGTACTTCTTGCAATGTTTCAACCGTTTTACGTGCGGTGACTTCGATTCTTTCCAGCTTGCCTTTTTCAGGCTCGGCGCTGGCTTCAGCTTGCTGCGCGCTGGCTAAGGGTGCCCAGGTACAGGCAGCAGCCACAGCAATGGCGCACAATGAACGCTGGTATTCACGGGTAGTACGGTAGATGTGTTTCATAACAAGTCCCTATTATTGTAACTATCTGGAGTCGTTTTATTATTAGGCTATCGATGAAAAAGTAATCTAATCCACTTTGGCGCAAAGGTATCTAGTACGTTAGTACGTAGCACCAAAGTCCTACGTACTAACGTACTATAGGCTTGACAGGGGCATACAGTCACAATGCGTTTGCAGATTATTGGCAGGCTACATCGGCAAATTATTACAAGGAAACGCAATATGTTAAGTATGTTTGGCCTGGTGTCCGGCCTGGTGTTACTGATAGTACTGACTATCCGGGGTATGAACCTGTTTATCGCCGCTCCGGTTTGTGCGTTATTGGTGGCGGTAACCAATCAGATTCCGGTATTTACCGGCGACAGTAGTTTTATCGACTTGTATATGTCCGGGTTTTCCGGATTTATCGCCGCCTGGTTTTTTATGTTTTTACTGGGCGCTATTTTTGGCAAATTTATGGAAGACACCGGCGGCGCCGATGCAGTGGCGCGCTGGATAGTCAGCAAGCTAGGCTTCAAACATGCAGTATTGGCCGTGGTGTTGGCCTGTGCCATCTTAACCTACGGTGGCGTAAGTCTGTTTGTGGTGGCCTTTTCGGTATACCCAATGGCCGTTAGCCTGTTTAAAGATGCTAATTTACCGCGACGTTTCATTCCCGCTACCCTTGCCTTTGGCTCAGTAACATTCACCATGACCTCAGCCGGCTCGCCTGAAATTCAAAACTGGATCCCGATAAAATACCTGGGTACTTCGCCCTTTGCAGCCTGGGAAGTAAGTTTAGTGGTGGCGTTGTTTATGGCCTGCTTCGGATACTGGTGGTTACGCCGTATGATTAACAAAGCGCTGGCCAACGGGGAAACCTTCGAACCGCGAGAGCAAGATCCCAAAATTGCTGAACGCGATTATCCTCATCCTTTATCTGGCCTGGTGCCGTTGTTGGTAGTGCTGGTTTTATCTTTTCTATTACATGACAGCCTTGCTCAATACGCCCTCATAATTGCATTAACCGGCGGCGTATTAACCCTGATGGTAATTAACTTTCGGTATTTTCAAAACCTGGCCGGCGCGGTTAATACCGGTACTACAGGGGCCTTGGTGGCGATTGGAAATACGGCAGCGGTGGTGGGGTTTGGCAGCATTGCAAAAAATACTGAGGCGTTTGCGGCTACCGTTGATTTAATGACGCAACTGCCAGGCAACGAGCTTATCGGGGCGGCAATCGCGGTGAGTGTTATTGCTGGTTTGACCGGTTCAGCATCGGGCGGACAGGTGATAGTATTACCTTTGGTTGCGCCGCATTATATCGACCAGGGCGTGCCCCCTGACCAACTGCACCGGATTGTTGCTATCTCATCCGGTGCGCTGGATACTCTGCCCCACAACGGCTATGTGGTAACCACTATTCGCGCCATATGCCATGAAACGCACCAGGCTGCCTACCGCGCCATGGCTGCGCTTACGTTGGTCACGCCGGTATTGGGGTTAACCCTTGCTATTGCTCTGTTTAGTGTGTTTTAAGGACGGCTTTATGAACTTCTCTGTCATCCGCGGCTTAGTTGCCCTCATCTGTCTGTTCAGTGTGGCCGGCCACGCCAATGAACTGCCCCTGGTAGAAAAGCATACTTATACCACTACTGATTTTGCGCTGTTTTCTGGCAAGCGTCTGGCCGAAGTAAAGGTTGGCTGGGAAAGCTACGGAACGTTGAATGCCGATAAGAGCAATGTGGTGCTTATTACACATTATTTTTCCGGCTCCTCCCATGCTGCCGGAAAATACCGCACCGAGGATCCTTCCCCCGGCTACTGGGACGCGATAATAGGCCCCGACAAAGCCATCGATACCAATAAATTTTTTGTAATAAGTGTCGACTCGTTAGTGAATCTGTCGGCCTATTCACCCGATGTGGTGACTACCGGGCCAACCAGTATTAACCCGGCCACCCAAAAACCTTATGGGCTGGATTTTCCGGTGGTAACCATACGGGATTTTGTAAATATTCAGAAGCAGGTTCTGGAAAGCCTGGGGATAACCGGTTTACATGCGGTGGTAGGGCCTTCAATGGGCTCTATGCAAGCTATTGACTGGGCCAGTGCGTACCCCTCGTGGGTGCCCAGAATGGTATCGGTAATTGGCGCGGGACAAAGTGATGCCTGGACCACCGCAGCCCTTGAGCACTGGGCTTTACCCATCAAACTCGACCCGCAATGGCAACACGGCAATTATAGCAAAGCCAAGCCACCTACCGAAGGCTTAGTTGCCGCGCTAATGCTGATTACCCAACAAGCCCTTCATCCAGGATTTTTCAACCAGCAAGGTAACACCCTGAACTACCGCCCATTAGAAGACGCCCCTCTTCAGGATATTACCGCCAACCACTCTATTGTCACCTGGCTGGAAAAACGGGCACGGGCGCGGGCCAGTGAAATGGATGCGAATCATTTGTTGTATCTGGTGAGAGCCTGTCAGCTGTTTGTGACGGGCCATCAGGCATCACTGGCACAAGGTATTGAGTCTATTCAGGCAAAAACCTTATTTTTACCCGCCAGTAACGATCTATTATTGATGCCTTATCTTGCTAAAAATGCGCACGAAGCGCTGCGCCATGCACAAAAAGATAGCGATTATATCGAATTAACCGGTGATTTGGGTCATCTGGAAGGGGTACTCGATATTCAAGAACAGCGGCATAAGCTAAAAGCTTTCCTTGAAAAGTAACTAAGGAATTTTATGAAAAACACCCTCGTAGCCATAACCTGTAGTTTGTTGACGTTGCCTGTTTTCGCCACGACGTTGACGCTCAGTGCAGATAATATCACCGTCTCGGGTTTGTCCTCGGGCGGCTATATGGCGAATCAGTTTCATCTGGCCTACGGCGACCGGGTAAGTGGCGCTGCTATTATCAGCGCCGGGCCGTTTTATTGTGCGCAAAATGACATTACCGTGGCATTAGGTGGCTGCGTGGATAAAATGGCAGAGACAACGGATTTGGGCAAACTGAATGCTCATGCAGAAAAACTGGCGAACCGCGGCCAGCTTGCGCCGTTGAGCGAGCTGGCGAATGACAAGGTCTGGTTATTTCATGGCGACCGTGACCAGCGGGTAGCCGAAGAGGTCAGCGCCCTGTTATACCAGCAGTATCAACAGTGGGTAAACCCGCAAAATGTTAGCTACATTAAAAATAAACCTTTTGGTCACGTGTTTCCTACGCTGGATAACGGTGAAGGCTGTGCCGCATCAAACAGCCCGTATATTGGCCAGTGTAATTATGATGCGGCCGGTGCAGCCTTGCAGTTTATGTATGGCGAACTGACACCTGCGGCTGATGCGTTAAGCGGTGAGATTATCCGGTATGATCAACATGCCCTGGCGGGTCCGCAGGCTGAAACGCTGGCGCAAACCGGTTATGCCTATGTGCCCAAGAGCTGCGCCGAGGGCCAGGCCTGTAACGTGCACATCAGTTTTCATGGCTGTAATCAGTACGCCGATGCCATCGGGCAGGCCTATGTTGAACAAACCGGATTTAACCGTTGGGCTGACACCAACAATATGGTGGTGTTTTATCCGCAAACCCGTAAGTCGTTATTTATGCCTTTAAACCCACAAGGCTGTTGGGACTGGTGGGGCTATACTGACGAGCATTACGCCACCCGTGACGGCGCCCAAATCAACGCGGTAATGGCCATTGTCGATGCCTACATTTCACAAAAGGAATCCCTATGAAGACCTGTAATGTTTTTATAACCGGTGGTGCCAGTGGTATAGGCTTTGGTATTGCTGAAGAACTGGCGCAATCCGGCCATCATGTCATTCTGGCCGACATAAACGAACAAGCCGCCCATGATGCTGCGGCTAGCTTAACCGCCAAAGGTTTATCAGCCAGTGCTATTGTGGTGGATGTGACCAATGCACAAAGTGTGGCGGAGTTGCCCGCAGCGCTGGTAGACACCCCGGTCGATATTTTAATAAATAATGCCGGTATCCAACATGTATCCAAGCTGGAAGACTTTCCTGCGCAAAAATGGCAACAGCTGATCAATATCATGTTGGTGGGGCCCGCACTGCTGTGTCAAACGTTTCTACCCGGCATGAAAAGCCGTAACTTTGGCCGTATTATTAATATTGGCTCTATACACTCGTTAGTGGCCTCGCCGTATAAGTCAGCCTATGTCGCGGCAAAGCATGGCTTGTTGGGCCTTGCAAAAACCATTGCGCTGGAAGTTGAACAGGCTGATATAACCATTAATACCCTGTGCCCTGCCTATGTCAAAACCCCATTGGTAGAGCAGCAAATTGCTAACCAGGCTAAAGAAAATGGCATCTCCGAGGAACAGGTTATCAGCGATATCATGCTAAAACCCATGCCTAAAAAAGCCTTTATTACGATTGCCGAATTAGCCGCCTCTACCCAATTTTTGATTAGCCCGGCGGCGCGCAATATGACCGCCCAAACCCTGGTGCTTGATGGTGGCTGGACAGCTCGGTAACCCTTTATTTTGTCCGCTTTTTTATGCTAATGTCCATCCATTCCTCAGGCCATGGACATTAGCACACCATGCACTATAAAACGGTCGGCCTTATCGGCAAACCCGGTCACGCTGAAACCCAGGCGACATTGAACCACTTAATTGATTTTTTACAGCAGCGCGGCTGCAAAATCTTAATTGAAGAGACTATTCGCCACGAATTAAAAGATCCGACTATTCCAGGACATAATTTAGTGCAAATCGGCAAACAGGCTGATTTGGCGGTAGTGGTAGGCGGCGATGGCAGTATGCTGGGAGCAGCGCGGGTATTATCCAGGTTTGATATCCACGTAGTAGGAGTTAACCGGGGAAACCTTGGGTTCTTAACCGATATCCACCCTGATGAGATCACCGAACAGTTGGACCTTATCTTCAATGGCGAAGCCATTGTTGAACAACGTTTTTTACTTGAAGTCGGCGTTTACCGTCATGAAAAGCTAAAAAGCAGCAATGCAGCGGTTAACGAAATCGTATTGCACCACGGTAAAGTGGCTCATATGATGGAGTTTGAGATCTACATAGATGATCAATTCGTCTTTTCCCAGCGCTCAGATGGTCTTATTGTAGCGACGCCCACCGGCTCCACGGCTTATTCACTATCTGCCGGTGGCCCGATAATCATGCCTAAACTGGATGCCATGACGCTGGTACCGATGTTCCCGCACACATTAAGTAGCCGGCCTATTGTAGTTGATGCCAACTGCACCGTATCAATGCGCGTTTCGAAAGTGAATAGCGATAGCCTGCAAATAAGCTGTGATAGCCATATTGTATTGCCGGTGCTGCCAGGGGATGAGATAAAAGTACACAAAAGCCAGGATACCCTCTCGCTGGTTCATCCCAAGGGGTATAGTTACTTTAATGTATTGCGTAATAAGCTCAGTTGGGGAAGTAAGCTGTACTAAAGTAATGAATAGCGACCATGAGTTGCGTTTTTCAATCAAAAGGGTGTGTCGGTGCCGTTTACGCCTATCGCTGTGTGCCCGGTATGCGCCAAGCTATCTGGCGCTGCCACCCGCGCTTGCAGTCCCGCAAGGGGACCGCATTTTAGCGTGCGCGGGCCCATCAACAGGCTAATTATTTAAAGTAATTACAGCCATAAGGTCTTTACCCGATTCATCCAGGCCCACCTCCTTAAAGCCCAGGCTGCCGTAAAACGAGCGGGCGATTCGGTTAGCCGGACTGTAGCTTATTTCTATTTCTCTGATCCCATCAATTTGCCGAATATGCTCAATTGCCAGGGCTAAAGCAGCTTTGCCAATACCCTGGGACTGAAAATGAACATCCACCATAAGCCGCCAGATAGATATCTTCACGGGCGTTTCCCGGACCCACATAATAAAGCCAACCGCAATGCTTTGAAGGTATATAGCCCGGCACGTATAACCGGGGTTGTATGCCGCTTCCACCAGCGACCACATATTGCAGGCTACATATTCGCTTTGATAATCGGTGACAGCTAAATCGCAGACCACACTATAGTTAGACTGATCTATTGGTTTGAGTGAAATATCCATTTTGCTCATGTTGTTGTATTAAATGTGGATGAAGTACTCATCATGCTATACCGTTCAACGTGCACATCGCCTTGATATAATTTGCGCTTGGTGGCAGCACTCACCTCTTCCTGGGTTGGCGCCCTGAGTATATAGCCACAAAGCACTTTTCGTGCTGGCCCCTTGACGTCGCCCTGCGCCGCGGGAGTTTTTCATGGCCTTAGCGAAAAACTGCCAAACGAGTAGGACAGCATTCATGCTCCACCAGAAGCATTTTGGCTTACGCTCGTGGTGTAAATCCGTGGCACAGCGGTGCGTTGGGTTTAATCGTCAATATCACCATTACTGTTTCTTTTTTCTGTTGTAAACACGACCGCAGCGGGGGATTACATAATATATCAAAAAAAATCAAATAGTTAATGTATGTCGACAATATTGCTTTGCAATAGCGCCGGGCTAAAGCCCCACCTGCGAACGCGCCAACGAGCCGGCACATAAAAACAATTTATAATTAATCAGGATGTTTAACCATGCAACTATTTATCGGTATTGTGACGTTTTTTTATTAGTCCCCCTGCACGCGCAGGCGCTTAGCCAAAGCCGCTATCTGAGCCACTGACGCTCAACTACCTTTTGCAGACACCGCCTCTGCTGATAAAAAATGTGTTTACCCATCGCATTACCGTAGCTTTTAATCATTATTACTATCTTTTAGGTGGTTTACCCGTGACGCCGAAGGGCCCCCTATTGCGCACTCACCGTGCATATCTAGCAGGGGGTACCTTTATCGGGTGAAGCTGCCCCCCTAACCTAGATGCTTACATGAACCGAAGAAACGCTGTTTGGTTTGGCTGTTGGAACAGCCTGTTATTGCAGGCGGTATTTTATTTCGGGCTGGCAGAATCCAGCCAATATAACAGTGCACATGGACAGTGGCTTAATGAAGATGTAAGCGAACACTATGGCTTTAAGACAGCAGTTTGAATAGGTATCTCCTCCCCATAAAGCACTCCTCACAGAGGCATTAACTACGCTGGCGTTTCCTATCGGGTACTATTTGAGGGCGGGCAATCGTGATTATATTTTGCCTCGTGATACTAGTGTAAGCCATCGCCTGAAACAGGCCAATTATTTTCTGGTTTTTCCTGGCGATGGCTTAGCCCGCGCATTATTGAAAGGGACATCTGCCCCAGCGGCCTACAAAGCCGGGATGCACTCACGCGCGGGCTATAAAACAGTATGCGCTGTCACCAAGCACACTATCCCCTTACCGCACTTCAGCAAGGCCTGCGCGCTGGGTCAGGCAAGAGTTATCCGGCCTTCTTTTCGCCGTATATAAAAAGCACTGCCAGCATATCTGTGGCCCATTTTGCCTTTGAGTGAGGCAGTTTGGCCATACACCTGTGGCAGTTCCAATCGAGGGCGCTTGTGTTATTTGTAGTAGAGCCTGAGGATGGCAGATACTCAGTCACCTGGGAAGGAGCCAGCTTTTTTGGTGAATAAGCCGGGCTGACTTTATGAATAAGCCTTCACTGGACAGCGCCTCCCCGGATGGGCATCATCAAGCTCATCAGATGACAGGCCATTTAGTATCAGGGTGCCACGATGATTGTTATTAAAGAACTGGTAAAGCAATATCCCCATGCCACTACACCCATAATTAACCAGTTAACTCTTAACGTCGTTAAAGGCGAATCAGTAAGTATTCGCGGGGCCTCAGGGTGTGGTAAATCCACTTTGCTGGCGCTCATGGCCGGGTTCGAAGAGGCCGACGCAGGCACTATACAGATAGGCAATATTGCGTTGTCGTGTGACCGGGAAAAAGATGCCGATGCCTTTCGGCGCGATCAGCTGGGCGTGGTATTTCAAAGTTTTAATTTGCTGGATTGCCTGAACGTATGGGACAACATTGCTTTTACAGCCCGCTTGAAAGGCGTGGTGGATGCGCCGTACCAGGAACACATCATGGACACTCTGGGCATTGCACCATTACGTCAAAAAATGCCCTCTGCGTTGTCCGGAGGTGAACAGCAGCGGGTGGCCATTGCCCGGGCATTAGTGCATCGCCCCAGCGTGGTATTGGCTGACGAACCAACCGGTAACCTTGATGAAACAACCAGCGACCAGGTCGCCCAAGCGCTGTATAGTATCTGCGCTGAACTTGCCACTACGTTGATAGTGGTAACCCATAGCAATGAAGTGGCCCAACAAGCGCAAACCCCCATGTGGCTTCGACACGGTACGCTACACGCAGCTCCCGTGGCAGGCGGGCGCTAATGCCGCGGCGTTTATGGGCAATACAGCACTGGTGGCTAATGGTGAGAACGCTGGCCGCAATGGCCCGGCAAAAGCCGTGGCAACCCTTGCTAATAGTTGTTGCTATTATGGTAGCCACTGGTGGGCTATCATCCGTGTCACTGATAAATGCTGGTGCCAGCCAGGGGGAGTTAGCTAACACTAAGCCGGGGCTGTTAAGTGGTGCGATGGTCGTGGCACGTAGCCCCGAGCATAGTATTACACGGGCTGATTATGTCGCTTTACGTAAAGCCGGATTTACCCAATTAATTGCCATTAGTCGCGATAGCGGGCCACTTCGATGTGGTTCAGCGCCAGCCTCTGGCCGTGGGGCGCGGGACATAAGTCGCGCGGTAGAGATCATCGGGATAGATACCCTGGCCATGGCTAATGCCCACCTGCCCTTGGCCCGCGCATTAGCTGATGCAGCCAACAGCACTGCAGCACCTCAACCGATACCGGGTTCTGTTAGCAGTGTCAGTGCAGCCAGTCCGGCGTTAGTGTCTCGGCTAGACTGCCCAGGGGGAATAAGTCGCGACAGTGGTATCGCAATACGACCGCCCACACCGCTTACCCAAATACCTGATAATACTATCGTGGTGCCCCTGGCTGCGTTTTACACCGGGAATTATACGCTGCATAACAGGCCGATAAGCGCACTGGTGGCCGCCACCCCTCTATCGCCCCGTCAGCAAAATGCGTTAACCCGGCAGTTACCTGTGCATCTTAAATTTAAGCCGCCACCCGCCATTCAACAACCCGGGACCTTGTCGGACAGTTTTCAGTTAAATCTCTGGGCTATGGGCATGTTGATGGCAGTGGTAGCCTTATTTATAGTACTCAATGCACTGACGTTGATGTACCGCTCGCGGTTGCCACAATTGGTACGCCTGCGCCAGTTGGGCGTGGGTAGATACAGTCTGATCAACGCATTACTGGGCGAGCTTGCGCTGTACTGTGCGCTGGCCACCCCGGCCGGCGTATTGGCCGGCGTGGCACTTACCCGGCAGTTGACCCCTACCCTTAGCAGCACATTTGCTAATCTGTTTAATGCGCCATTTGTACGGCCCTCGCCCTTGCTAGCCGAGCTTTTGCTGAGCGCATTTGCCATTAGTTTTGCCGCATTAGCCGTGTTTTTTGTAGTACCAGCACGCCAACTGGGTGGGGCGCTTAATCGTCGTAGTCGCCGCACTACGCCGCTAAATACTGCTCAGCGGTTGTGTATTACGGCGGTCATTGTTGTCGTGAACAGTGTGGCTATCCTGACCGCCGACTCAACCCTGTGGGCATTGATAAGTGTGGCGCTGGTGTTACTGGGCGGCAGCCTGCTGATTATCCTGTGGCTTCCCGGATTTACCCGTCTGCTGGTAAGGGGGGTGCCACCTGACTACCCGCTGGCCGGCTACGTAGTAGCCAGCACCTATGCGCTTAGCGCAAAAAGTCGGCTGGCCGTGTGTGCTTTTTTTATTGCGTTAAGCGCGAATATTGGTATGAATGTGATGACTGACAGTTTCAGGCAAGCCACCAAAAGTTGGCTTACCCAACGTTTGGCCGCGCCGGCCTATCTGTATTCTGCCACGCCGCCTTCGCCCAGTCAGGTAGGTTCCAACATCACAGCACGTATAAGCTATCGGGGCTATACTCAGGTAAACGGCGCACCGGTGACGGTACGTAGCGTATCTGACGACAAAACTAGCCAGGATAGTCTGGCGTTGAGCCAGCAGTTACCCAATGCATGGACGCTGTTTTCGCAAAATCAGGCGGTATTGATCAACCAGCAAATGGCCTTGCGCCAGCATCTTGCCCCCGGGGCGAAGATTACCCTGGGATCTGTCCGGGTGAAAGATCAGGTATCTCCCCACCACATCGGCCCTGCAGAGCGAATAGTGGCAGGGGTATACCTTGATTACGGTAACCCTGACGCGCAGTTGCTATTGCCGCTGTCCGTCTTCGCGCCGGCCGCCGGTTTTGCAGGTGTAACGGCGCTGTACAATGTTGATGGCGCCGACTTGTCAGCGCTAAAGGCGTTTGGCGAGTTATACGAAACATCTGCCTTAATCACCACCTCTATGGCCACCTTTGATCGCACATTTGTGTTAACGGATGCGTTAAATATAGTTACCCTGCTGGTTGCCGCGCTGGCGTTCGCAATCTCAGTAAGTGTGCTTACTCTTGACTTGCAGCCACAACTTACCCTGTTACGCACATTAGGGGTAAGACAATGGCAGATAAAAGCCGCGCTGGGCGCCCAATATATGTTGCTATGTACTGCGACTGCTATGGTGGCCTTACCCTTTGGCATTGGCCTGGCAGGAATATTTATTTACCAGGTCAATCGGTTTGCTTTTTCTTGGGTGTACCCGTTGCAGCTCTCTGCTCAGGTACTAATTAGCAGCGTGCTATTTAGCCTGGCAGTGATTCTGGTGGTGTTGTTACTGCCCTTGGGCCGGTTAAATAATAAAGTTGATTTGCGCCAGGAGGGTGCCGGATGAAAGCCTTTCTTATCGGGATAACAGCGTGGTGTTGGCTGACCGCCTGTAGCGAACCGGCACCGCGTAGCAGTGTATTTAGCCAGCCAGCGGCCAGCGCCTCGGTGGGCGCCCAGGTTATCCCCGAGCGTCCGGTAGTCTGGCCACAGGATCATGCCAGCCACCCAGCGTTCGCGCTGGAATGGTGGTATTTGACCTTCGTACTAAGTGATGAACAGCAGCGTCAGTATGGCTTACAATTTACGCTGTTCCGGTTTACCACCAACCCACCCTATGACAGTCACTGGACCAATGGCCAACAGTGGATGGGCCATGCCTCGTTACATACACCTACCGCGCATTTTTATGAAGAACGGCTGGCTGGCGGCGGGGTGGGAAATGCCGGGGTTAGTGCAGCACCCTTTATGTTGGCTATAGATAACTGGCAATGGGTATCGGCTAATACGGATTTATTTCCTTCCGTGCTGCAATTCAGTATTCAAAATGACGTATCGGTTGAGCTGGCGTTAACCACCAGCGGGCCGTTAATAGCCCATGGCCAAGGCGGCTATAGTGAAAAGTCAGCCAGTGGTAAGTACCGTTCTTACTATTATAGCCAACCCTTTATACAGGCTAGCGGGCAGTTAGCGATTGGCCCGAAACAGGGCTCTGCCGCAACTGCCGTCAAGGTGAAGGGTCAGGGGTGGTTTGATCACGAATGGTCCAGTCAACTAGCCAATAATGATGCGTTAGGCTGGGACTGGTTTTCTGTGCACCTTAAGGATGGCGCAAAGCTGATGGTATTTACCATGCACGTTAAAGGTGAAGCGCCGTACACTACCGGCACTTTTATCACTGCCCACGGCGAAAATACGACATTAGCGGGCGACGCATTGAGCATAACGGCCTCGGGCTATGAGGCAATCAACGGGCGGCAGGTGCCGGTAGAATGGCAGATAGATCTGGCTGAGCCGGCCATGCATCTGACCATAAAACCTTTTAAACCAGGGCAATGGAACCCTGGCCGCGTAGCCTATTATGAAGGTCGTATACAGGTATCAGGTAGTCACCAGGGCACCGGTTTTATGGAGTTAACCGGTTATCAGTAAACCGACCAGTTGATGTGTTTAGTCAGCGAAGTTAATGCCGCCACCCCTAACTGTGAGTTACCCATGGGGTTGAGTGCAGGCGAAAACACACATATTGAGAAACGCCCCGGCACCACCGCAATGATCCCTCCCCCTACGCCACTTTTACCCGGCAGACCCACCTGAAAGGCAAAGCTCCCGGCTTCGTTATACATGCCGCTGGTAGCCAATAGTGAATTAACCTGACTGGTTTGCGACGGCGTAAGAATTTGTTCATCAGCGCACAAGGAGTGGCCACGATTTGCCAAAAAGCTCACCGAGCGGGCAAGGTCAACGCAAGACATTTCAAGCGCACAATTATAGAAGTAACTGTGCAACACATCTTCGACTTCGTTTTCAAAATTACCAAAGGCTTTCATCAGATAAGCAGAGGCCGCGTTACGCGCCCGGTATTCAAATTCGGAATCGGCCACCGCGCGATTGGCACTAATCTCCGGATTGGCCGCCAGACGCCTTACAAAGTCGCGCATGGCTAAGTGCGGAGACGCAAAGCGTGACTGATTCATATCACTGATAGCCAACGCCCCGGCATTAATAAAAGGGTTGCGCGGAATACCATTTTCATACTCAAGTTGCACCAGAGAATTGAACGGCAACCCTGATGGCTCACATCCTACTCGCTGCCATAAGCCCTCGCCATAATGATTAATAGCCAGTACCAGGTTAAATACCTTTGAAATGCTTTGAATAGAAAATGCTGTATGAGCATCGCCTACTGAAAATAGGTTGTCTTCGTTATCACAAATAGCGATACCAAACTGGTGTGGATCAACACAGGCCAGGGCTGGAATGTAGTCTGCTACCTTCCCCTGCCCCAACATGGGTATGACTTCCTGATAGATATTATTTAACAGCGATTGCATTGCCTGAATCATTGTATTAGACCAAAAAGGCCCTCCAATTTGTCACAGGCTGAACTACCCGCGTACAACTCAATAAAAATAACAAATTATGCCTGCCAGCAAGCGGGGCTTTAACGGCTTTGCCATGCCGCTCGCAAGGGCGCCATAAGATGGCGCGGAGAAGCGTATAAATACCGCCCCACCCCAACGTTAGTACAGTGCCAAATTAACAGGCTACCGCCGGTCATGAACGCAACTGCCAGTACTGGCGCCGTTAAATACCAAACGGTAACAAAGGCTTGCTGCGCAAAGAAACCCTGCGCAATAAGCCAGGGCACTATGATAAACGCCAACATTTTTAGCAAAACGTAATGAATGATATAAATAGCCAGCGTATTTTTCCCAATCCAGCGCATGATGGGAATATCGACAACATCCTGTAGCCAGTTAATGAAGAACACCATAATACTGACAAACAACAGTGTATTGATAAGATGAATGTCAACTTCCAGTAATCCTAACCCTATTTTTATGCCAAGTAACCCAGCAATAAATAAAAAGGCTTTGTGACTTATGTGGTTGATAAGGGGGAAGAGTACCGGACAAAAGAATACGCCGATGGCGTAGTAAATCCCATTTTTTACAATACTGCTGGTAGGAAACTGCAGTTGGTAATAGCTGCTTAAGCCATAACATATCAGGAAAAAAGACAAGGCTAGCCAGGGCTTTGACGATAACAGCTTACAAATGATGAAATAAGCGGGCAGCGCGTACAGGTACCACAGACTGCTGCTGCCGGTCAGGGTAAGTACGGTAAAGTCAGTAATGTTGGTTGCAAACGCTGATAGCATGGCACTGTGCCCCGGCACCGCCGCCCCACTGCTGTACACAATAAGACCGATTGCTAGCCACTGAATAATGCTCCATAGCAGGTAGACATACCAGATAGTTTGAATACGTTTGAAGCCGACCTGATCCCACTGATAACGGGTCACCCCCCGATAAACTAAAAACCCGGAAATCATAAAAAACAAAGGCATGCGAATAGGCACCAGTTTGATGCTTAACAGTTCATACAGTTTGGCTGCCGTCGCAGTTATACCGGATAACGGCATGTCCGGCAGCAGATACACCGATTGTATACTATGATGAAACACCACCAGTAATATACAAATACCTTTGGCAAGGTCTATCCAGCCAATATGATCACGGGATTTCTCTTTCATTCAACGACTCTTTATTGCATCACACCATACCCACACCCCAATAAGGCAAAATAACGTGGGCATCGTATGGATAGTGGTACCACTTAGAGAATGGTAATAATAATGGCGGTTACCGCTGCGATTATACACCGGCGCATACCAATACGCACTGGCTCACTATTTATGCGCATAAAAAAACAAAATAAGTCACCTTTGGCAGATGCCTCAGGTAAATCGCCTAAGCCGAAATACTGCCAATATTAATTCGTCTACAGTGTATAAAGCATCAGGCATAATCAGCCATTACTCCGGTATACGCTCTGATTGACTTGATACTTTGACGCGCTGATTATGCGTGTAGTGCATTCCTGCAAATATAAACACTGGCACGGCGCCGCCCCTGACACCGCCATGCCACAAATCGCGATATGGCCCCGGTTGATGGACATACCGTTAATTGGATGGAATTAGGCAATAGCGCCGAGCAATAATCAATAGGAACCATTAATAATGCTTAGAACTCAGTTACTTATTTTACCTCTCATATGCCTGCTATTTACCCCAGCAGCCATCAGCGCGCCCGGTCAGGACAAGCAGACTAACCACCCAGCAACGCCTCAAAAAGCCGAAGACTCACCGCTGTCACAAACCAACCAGCTTATTGCGCTGTCGAAGCAAAAGTGGCAGTGGATGGCGGATAAGAATGTTAGCCGCTTAAGCGCGCTGTTTCATACTGAGGCGAAGTTCGTGCACATGAGCGGTACATGGAATACCGCCAGAGAGTTAGAAATTATCGAAAGTGGCAGTATTTGGTACAAAAATACCGTGGTACATGATACCGATGTTGAGATAACGGGCAATACTGCCGTGGTATGGAGCCGTATTACTTTGGAAGCCCATGTGCGTGGTAACGATGTAGCAAACGAATTTACTGCAACAGAAGTTTATGTGAAATCAGCAGGTAACTGGGCGTTGCTGGCGCTGACTTTCAGTAGCGTGCGGGATTCCCACACTATCGAACATTGATTGTGAGAAACCAATAGTGAGTAAGCACTGATACTGACTAATGAGGGTGTAAACCAGGACAATCAAGTGCTACACGCCTCGCTCCCACGTTGTGAAAAGGCATAACAACCGGACGCCATAAAGGGTAACCACACACCTTGAGAAGGGCTGCGGTTTTGGGAAAGCGGCGCGGAGTACGCTATGTAGTTGTGTGGTGCATGAGTGAACTGACTGTAATGCTCCCTCCATTCGGCCGTGGTTCAATGCTCCCTGGGCGATGGGAGTGGCGGGCGCGGGTAGCGGGTAGCGGGTAGCGGGTAGCGGGTAGCGGGTAGCGGGTAGCGGGTAAATAGTAAAACAGTACGGGCGGGCTTGTGCCCCAAAAGATACCACCCCGTACGTCAGGCCAGAATCCATTAGCTTAACCGTTTAAAAAAATGGCTAACCTTAAATATGACTAACACACTGTTAGTCGCCCAGCCGATATTATCTTTTGCTGAGGCTAAAACGGGTATGGGCCAGCCTCAGCTGATGACAATAAGGAGAATATCCTGATTATTATCGGCTTTATTGTTATTGCCGAATTCACAGGGATAACAAACAACCAATTACCTAAAAAATATAGATTTAATGATTTTTTACTAGGCGCATTATAGCCAATGAAATATCTACTAACATGCCTGTAAAGAATACTAACCATTCTGCTTTAATACAGGTGAACGTGATTATTATAATTATATTAATAAGCCAATACGCATAGATAAACCCGCCTCTCAATTTATTCGCGCCTGGAAATCATCTCGCATTTAAAAAGTTCTTATACGACAGTGCCCTATAGCTAATATCCGCAGAACGTGGGTGATACAATTTATAGCTTTTACCAGGTTTTGGCCGCGAATTCATTCTGTATTGGTGCAAGATTTGCTCTTCCCCTATCAACTATCAATTGATTATTAATATCAATATTTTTGGCCGGCACTTTTTAAGCCGACCTTTTTTAGTCGACCTTTTTTAGTCGATGTTTTTAGCAGACACTTTTTAGCCAATGTTTTTTAGCAAACATTTTAGCAGAAATAAGGAGAGTAATAATGGATACAGAATATAACCTAGATCGTCGCCGGGCATTCAA
This sequence comes from Salinimonas sediminis, assembly GCF_003429285.1. Lineage (NCBI taxonomy): Bacteria > Pseudomonadati > Pseudomonadota > Gammaproteobacteria > Alteromonadales > Alteromonadaceae > Salinimonas > Salinimonas sediminis. The sequence continues at coordinate 1,438,127 of NZ_CP031769.1, read as the reverse complement.
ACCTCGCGCACTCACCCTGGCAAGTTTGTTTGCGCTAAGTACAGTATCAGCTTCTGTAATGGCGATTCCCCAGGAAGCTGACAGCGCCAAAGTAGAAGTAGAAAAAGGCAAAACAGATGTCCGGGTGAAACAGCCTGCACCATCGGTAAATGTGGATCAAAAAGACGCTAAGGTCGACGTTAACGTAGGCAAAGCAGAAGTTGATGTAGATTATGAAAAGCCTGACGTTAATATTGAGCAAAAAGAACCGAAGGTTGATATTCAGCAAGCCGAACCAGAGATAGTGGTAAATTCAGCCGAACCTGAAGTCACCGTTAATAAAGCAGAGCCGAATATAAAGTTTCAAAAAAGCGACCCTGAAATTAAAATTGTACGTAAGGACGAAAACGGCAATTTACGCGAAGGCAGTGATATTGCTGCTATTGGGCAACTAACAGTGGGTGAGTTAGAGTCCAAAAAAATCAGGCGTGCGAATGGCGAAGAAGCCGGCGATATTAGCGAAATCGTTATGAATAAAAGTAATCAGGAGCTGAGTTTGGTGCTGGAAGCAGGTGGTTTTTATGGCTTCGGCAGTTCTAAGGTAGTTTTACCTTTAAGCGAAGTGAAATTAGACGGAAACAATCTTGTTTGGGATAATAACCAGGATGCAGAGAAACTGCCTGAATATTCCAAATCTGAATACACTGTTCTTTCCGAAAAAAATAAACAAATAAAAGACATCGTAAAGAGTTAATAGCACTAACCCTTACCTTTTATTAATATTATTTTAACTTTTGGAGAGAATTATGAAAATTACCACATTAGGTCTTGTTATCACTGCAGCATTCACCTCGTATTCCGGCTATGCTCAAGTGCAAGAAGAGCAACCTATTCCGCTATCTAAGCAAAGCATTCAGGATAGTAAACAACCGCAAGATATGAAGAAAATACTGTCTCAGTATGATAAAGACAGTGACGGTAGTTTGAACGAAAGTGAGCTTAAAGAGTATATTCAGGCAAACGAGCTTTCTAGCCAGAGTAGTAGTGAGCAACCGCGTAACGGCGATAAGGTTACAGTGACTCAAAAACCTGCGAAAATTACGGTAAATCAAAAACCTGCGAATATCACTGTAAAACAGCCAAAACCTGAAGTGACGATAACCTCTCAGGATCCAGATATTACGATTGATCAGCGTAAGCCGGAAGTTAATGTTGACCAGTCGGACCCCAAGGTTCGTGTGAGCGCAGGGAAACCGGCAGTAGATGTTGACCGTGAAGACCCAGAAGTGAAAGTAGACCAACCCGAAGCAGATGTGTCGATCGAATCCGAAGATCCCCAAATAAAAGTAAATGAAGAGCGCTAATTGGGCAGTTTTGCATTTACTCAAATGTTAAGTTGGTAAAAAGTATTGAAAAAGGAGCCTTATCTTGATGGCTCCTTTTTTATTGTTCATCATTCTTGTAACCTGGGTCGCTGATACAGCCTCTTACCGGTTAGCGGCTAGACTTTCTCTGATTATCTTCCCAACTAAGTTTGACCGTGCGGGTATTAATTTAGTATTCGTTTGTTCCCACACACTTACGGCGTTTACGAAATGGCATACCAAAGCATGGAATAACCAGGTAAATCTCCCTTTCAGCGCTATTTTCCAGCGAATAACCTGAGCAGGCTTTAGTGCATTGCCCTGGAAACGTTGCTCAAGCAAATGCTGACATATCGGAAGGTAAGAAAGTATGTGTTGGCAATTTAGATATTTCTGCCACAGCAGTTGAGGGTGACACCTTGCTTATCCAAGTGATTATATCAGCGCAAAGCAATGGAATATTGTAGAGGCTGGCTGGACAGCCAGCTGCATGGCAATATATCTCAACTCAGCCATTTACAAATAACTTCGCCCCAAAACCCACACGCCGATCTTTATCCGTTATCTGCCCCCTATCCAGTCTCGTAGAAGGCACGTGGAAGGCCCGAGGTAGACGCCCGAGGGGCGGAAAGCTAAGACCGCTAGCAAGCAGAGGAAGCCCCACCGGGTCGCTATGCCACGTATTTAGCACAAACCGTGATGCCTGCTCCCTCGCTTTTACGCCCGACACCGTTTTTTGCCTGAGTAACTGCAGACGCTATCGGGTAGAGCTTGGTTATAAACCCGAGGCCCGCGAAGTTGCTAATTTTACATAGGCAGGCTCACTACACTGCGCCGCGGCAGTTTAATGTATCGCGTTGAGTGCTGTAAGGACCACAGAAAATTGTCTCACTTCCATACCGTTTATTACCAGATTACCGGAGGTGAGTAGCTAACCACTGTGTCGTATTTTGAGTCTCAATGGCGTTTTTATAATTAAACGTTTTCTCTATGTCCCACCACATCCCTTCACCCAGTGCAAAGGCAGCGCGATACCGTAACATCTGATCTTCAGGTTTTTTAGCAAGCTGTCTGTGTAGCCAGTCTACCGGCAATAAATTGCGCTTAATACGCATGCTACTTACATTATCAACTATCTTAGCTAATTCGGCATAGCTAATCGTATCGCCTGCTACAAACACGACTTCATTGATAATTCTGGGGGTGGCTAACATAATTGTTGCCGTTAGTTGGCCGATGTCTTCGGGCGCCGTAACCGTTAGCTTATTTCCCCAGCTGCCAAGAGCATTGATGTAACCCTGTTCAAGGTTCACCACATCAAATGCAGGTTCAAACAGAAAACTGGTAAACATGCCGGTCGAGACAATCACCCATTCGGTAGTTACTTGCTGCCGTAACATTGTTCTGACTTCATATTGCTCATCAAATACCGGTTGGCCACTCCCCTTACCTACTACGTCATAGTCCACGCCAAACTGCCATGGAAAATAACGAGCAACGTTGGCTTCAAGCACCGCTCGCGTGATTTTTATCTGAGTACCAGGGCCGGCCACAAAGCCAGTACAGCTGACCACTGTATTAAACTTAGCAAAGAAGGCCACCAAGCTATTGTGATCGATAGCGGCTAAATCAAGAGCGGTAAATTTCACCCCCTGCTCGGCGAGTATCCTTAATGTAGGGTTAGTTGGCGTCTTATCGGTATTAAGGGACGCTGGCGATACTAAAACCGTGATATCACCGTTTAACAATGCGACATCGGCATGTAACGCGTTAAGCACAGCCAAACCTAATTGGCCGGCCCCCATAATAAGTATTTTTTTGACATTTACGTTTAAATTTTGACCCATACCCCTTTACTCCTCACTTATTATCTTAAATTGGAGTTTAATAGGGATGTGTACTGACGATAATAATCAAATTTGGGTTCGTCTATTCTCAAATTTGCAACAATGGAGAGCGTAATGGAGCGTCTGGAAGGTATGAAAGTGTTTGTGCAGGTGGTAGAGGCGAACCATTTCGGCCGGGCAGCTGAGGCGCTTGGCATGCCGAAATCAAGGGTGTCAAGAATGATAAAAGAAATGGAAGATTATTTAGGTGTAAAATTGATACAACGCACCACTCGCAAGTTAAGGGTAACCCAGGATGGGGAGAACTATGCTGCACAGTGCCGCTATTTACTCGCGGAAATATCCGCCATAGAGTCCCATTTTCCCCATAAAGCAGGTAGACCACGTGGTAGGCTTAAAGTGAGTATGCCGACCTCTTTAGCCCATCACGCTGTATTACCGGAAATAAGCCAGTTCATTCATCAATACCCCGACGTTGAACTGTTACTCTGTACCAGCGATAAAAATGTCGATTTATTCCAGGATGGATATGATTGTGTTATCCGGGCTGGAGAGATTGACGATTCTACCTCCCTCATTGCCCAGAAGCTTACCGTATCAGCTTGGGTGGTGGTCGCCGCGCCCACTTATATTGAGCAGTTTGGAAAACCCCAAAATTTAGACGAGTTAAGTAATCATCGCGCTATCGGCTATCTTAGCCAAAGCTCCGGGCGGGTAGCAGATTGGCATTTTCTGGATAATCAAGCATCGGTTTCGGTTAAAATGCACGAAGTACTTAGGGTCAATGATACAGATACTTATGTAAACTGTGGTTTGCAGGGTTTAGGATTGATTCGGATCGCCCGCTATATCGCTCAGCCCTATATTGCCAATGGCAGCTTGGTTGAAGTGCTTGACCAGTATCCGTCGCCGGTTATGCCGTTATCCCTGGTTTATCCTCAAAGCAAGCATGTAAAGCCATCATTTCGCGTTTTCGAACACTGGATAAAAACTGTTTTGGCTAAGGAATAACAATTAAATTATGCTGATTTCCACTAAACGCTATAAAAGCAGGCCGCTATTTTAGCGGGGCTTAACACTCAGATATTCCTTTATCAGGGCGGGTTTCCATCAAGTATTTTCCTGCCTGCTGTGGTGAAACCAGGCTCTACTAAACAGGCCGCCAGACAGATGCGCCCTTACAAACTATCTAATCAATACAGCGTTAAGAAAGCGGCATTTATTAGCCCGGCCCCGTTGGCGAACGCTGACCGAACGGCAAAGCCCCAGCCTGACTATAACTATGCCGGGACCAGACCGCCACGCTGCTGAAACTAGGCTGAAAGCTCGCGCCTGACGATGTCGGCACCGTCACATAGCGCTTTCATCTTAGCCGCCGCTACTGTTCTGGATAAGGGCGTCATTCCACAATTGGTACTTGGGTAAAGCTTGTCTGCATCTACAAATTGTAATGCGTTGCGCAGCGTTTGCGCCACTTCCTGTGGTGTCTCAACGGTACTGGTAGCGACATCAATGGCACCGACCATCACTTTCTTACCTCTAATCAGTTCGATCAATTCCATGGGTACCCGGGAGTTGTGGCACTCCACAGAAACAATATCGATAGCGGAGGCCTGGATTTTAGGAAAGATATCTTCATACTGCCGCCATTCTTCGCCCAGGGTTTGTTTCCAGTCTGTATTGGCTTTAATGCCATATCCATAGCAAATATGTACCGCGGTTTCACACTTTAGGCCTTCCACAGCCTTTTCCAAGGCAGCTATCCCCCAATCGTTGACTTCGTCAAAAAACACATTAAATGCTGGTTCATCAAACTGGATAATATCGACCCCGGCGGCCTCGAGCTCACGGGCTTCCTGGTTAAGTATTTTAGCAAATTCCCAGGCCAGCTTTTCTCGACTCTTATAATGATCATCATACAGGGTATCAATCATCGTCATGGGCCCAGGTAGCGCCCACTTAATCGGTTGATTTGTTTGCTGTCGCAAAAACGTTGCGTCTTCCACAAATACCGACTTAGGCCGCGCCACCGCGTCGGTCACTACCGGTACACTGGCATCGTAACGGTTGCGTATTTTCACGGTTTTACGCTGCTGAAAATCTACACCATCAAGATGTTCGATAAAAGTGGTAACAAAATGCTGCCGGGTTTGTTCTCCGTCACTAATGATATCCACTCCGGCCTGTTGCTGTGCCTGTAACGCCAGTCGTAACGCATCCTGTTTGCCGGCAATTAACTCATCATCGGCAAGCCGCCAGGGAGACCATAAGGTTTCGGGCTGCGCAAGCCAGGCGGGTTTGGGCAGGCTGCCGGCGGTAGAGGTAGGTAACAGTTTTTTCATAATAAGGTCTTTTTTGGTTAAATGTAATGGGCTAGGCGCAGTCGGCAGACCATTGGCGAAGAAGATGCTGATATGGCCTGATAAAGTTTTCTTCAACAAACTTGCCTTGCTCTGCTGCTAACTGGCTACGCTCTGTCCGGTCATAGTTAATCTGCGTAAGAGAGTGATCCTGATGTTTCAGATTTGGCTGATAAAGCTTACCCGCCGGCGCGTTAGCATTATAAATTTCTGGCCGATAAATCTTTTGAAACGTTTCCATGGTGCTAATTGTACTGATCAGCTCTAGGTTGGTGTAATCATTAAGCAAGTCACCAAAATGGAAAAAAGCGAGGGGCGCCACACTATTAGGGGGCATAAAATAACGCACTTTCAAACCCATTTTGCCAAAGTATTGCTCGGTTAAAGAGGTTTCATTTGGCGTATATTCAACCCCTAAAACAGGGTGCTCATTTTCTGTGCGATGATAGGTTTTTCTATCAGAAACACTTAAACAAATGACCGGTGGTTTAGAAAAATAGGTCTTATAGTCGTTTGAATTCACAAAATGCTTGAATAGCTTTCCATGTAGCTCGCCGAAGTCGTCTGGTATGCTAAACCCTGTTTTGTTTTCATTGTGCCGAGATAAAATCACACTGAAATCATAGTCTCTCACATACGAAGAAAAATTATTGCCGACGATCCCTTCAATAAGCTGTCCTGTTTTTTGATCAACAATATTGGTTTTCAGGATTTCAATAGTAGGGAAAGTATTGCCATTGCCTTCAACATCTATATCGACAGAAATAATCTTCAGCTCTACTGAATACCGATCCTGGGTCGCATTGTCCCAATGCGCGAGGGCGTTGAACCGGTTGTTTATCATTTGCAATGTATTGCGCAGGTTCTTCTGCCGATGCGCGCCACGAGCCAAATTCGCGAAATTAGTTGTAATTCGGGTATGGTTTGCAGGCTGGTAGTTTTGATCGAAACTAATGCTGTTAATTTTAAAGGTAAAATCTGTATTCATCGTGAGGTACCAACCTGTTCGTTAAAGTCAATCCTGAATTAGTTTTTGGCGTGAAAAACGTTAAACGCCAAAGCAATGGTGACTTTATACGCCCCACAACCTATGAATAAAAGCGACTTATTTTCATAAATAAATGAATTATTGTCATGTCCTGTAGCGAACCAATAGGCCATCATTTATTAAAACCGCCTATCAGGGAAACCAGGAAGCTTCACATGAACCGCGGCCTCACCAAAAAAGAAAGCGCGCGGTAACCTTTATACCCCAACTAATGAAACACGCGGGAGCAGTGCCCGCCACACCTATAACCGTTCCCCCTGCTATGCGGGCAATGCATACTCTCACTCGCGCTTTTCAGGGCTAGCCGCTATACATTACTTCCTTTTCCTTCTACTAATGTCCGAATCGCCACCTCCGCCCCGACTATCTGCAATATAGTAAGGGGGTATTTACTTCTCATTAATAGACAAGTTATTGAAAATTATTATTTTCATTCGAACTACTTTAAGACTGTAGATGTTAAAGCCAATACACCTGTTGAAACCTTGCTGCAACTACTGTATAAAATTACACATACTGTATAAACATCGAGTGTTTACATGTTAGTGCATCTGTCTATTAAAAATTTTGCGGTAGTTAAACAATTAGCCGTTAACTTTGAATCTGGAATGACCGCTATTACCGGGGAAACCGGTGCGGGTAAATCAATCGCTATAGACGCATTAAGTTTGTGTTTAGGTGAGCGGGCAGATGCAGGAGCGGTAAGGAAAGAAGCGGCTAAAGCGGAAATTGTGGCGCATTTTGCGATTACTGAAAATACCCCCGCCAGCACTTGGCTTAAAGAACAAGAACTCGATAGTGAAGACGACCCCCACGGATGTTTTATTCGGCGGGTTATTTCCCGGGAAGGTCGTTCTAAAGCCTTTATCAATGGCTCTCCCGTATCATTGCAGCAATTAAAATCGCTAGGCCAGTTTTTGTTAGCAATACACGGGCAAAATACCCACCTTCAGCTATTAAAAGAAGATGTGCAACGCCAGCTTACCGATAACTTTGCTGGTCATGGCGCCCTGTTAAATAGTGTGGCTTCTGCCTATCGGATATGGCGGGAAAAACAGAACGAGCTTAAGCACTTACAAGATGAAGCAAGTAACCGGGCAGATCGCCAGCAACTGCTGGCTTATCAGGTAGAAGAACTAAACGACTTTGCTTTGGGTGATGGCGAGTTTGTAGAACTTGAAACTGAACATCGGCGTTTGAGTAATGGACAATCGCTATTAGAACAAGCGCAAACCAGTTTTTATAACTTGTATGAAAACGATGAAGTAAACGCCTTATCTATTATTCAAACCAGTATGGACAGACTGAGCGAACTGGAAGAACACGATGCAACATTAGGCCCCATTGTTACATTATTGAATGATGCAGTGATTCAGGTAGAAGAGGCATCACAAGAGTTACGTGCCTATTGCGATGCCCTTGAAATTGACCCGCTGCGATTACAACAGGTTGAAAGCCGCTATAGTAAGGCGCTGGAACTTGCCCGCAAACATGGCGTGTCGCCTGAAGCGCTATACCAGTGTCACCAAGACCTGGTGAATGAATTTGCCTTACTTAACGACCAAGCCACCCGGCTTGATGGATTAGCCGAGGCAGTAGCGCTGTCGAAAGAGGAATATTTACTGGCGGCAAAAGCGTTGTCGGAATCGCGCAATAAGGCAGCGGTGGAATTTGCTACGGCCATTGAAAAGCAAATTCACAAAATGAACATGACCCATGCGAAAGTTGTGGTAGAGGTTATATTTAACGCAGATAAAACACCCGGCGTAAGTGGGCTGGATGATATTGTAATGAAAGTATCTACCAACCCGGGCCAGGATCCGGACCGATTAGATAAGGTAGTATCTGGCGGCGAATTGTCTCGGATAGGCTTGGCGATTCAGGTTATTGCCAGTGACAATAGCGCCACACCCACTATGATTTTCGATGAAGTCGACGCGGGTATCAGTGGTCCTACAGCGTCAATTGTGGGCGGCTTACTGCGTACATTGGGTAAACAAAGCCAGGTTATGTGTGTTACCCATTTACCTCAGGTGGCGGCTCAGGCACATAATCAATTATTTGTTACCAAATTAACGGATGGTGAAAGTACAGAAACCCGTATGCTTGCCTTAACAGAACAAGACCGGGTAGACGAGCTGGCGCGCTTGTTAGCAGGCGACAAAGTGACAGATACAGCCCTAGCTAACGCCAGAGAGCTACTGAAAAGTGTTGAATCGAACTAATAAGCGGTTGATTGGTCATACTTGACTGGGGTAGCATGCTTCGCGCGAATAAGTGCATCGGGGCTGCTTACTGAACGTCATCCCTGGTGATAAAAAACCAAAATGTGATTGGATAAAACGCTTACATGAAGTTGTATCAATATTTATTACTGGCTACCGTCCTGTGTACGACGTCTGCCTGCTCGAACTGGATTTATCGAATAGACGTACCGCAAGGTAACTTTCTTGAAAAAAGAGATGTTGAAGAGTTGCGGGTAGGAATGAGTAAAGAGCAGGTGATTTACGTGCTTGGCCACCCTGTAGTTGAAGACTCTTTTAATAAAGATACCTGGTATTATGTTTACGATATGAAACGCGGTATGCGTAAGCGCGGGGAAGACTTTCAGAAACAATTAATATTGTCGTTTAATGACAACAAGCTTGCTAAAGCTGAAGGCGATTTTGAATTGTCGGAAGATTTTGATACCCCGCTAGACCAGTAAACTGCCTATCAACTAGTGGCCCTACCATAGGGCCGCTGTTTAATGATGGGCTATGGGGTAACAATACGCCACAGCGCGGTTCGTCGTGGCGATTGCGCTTAACTACACGCGTAGCCTTCTCGTTAATTGTACCGCGCCCTACCCTATTAATAGGCGTAGTACAATGGTAGCCGGGCTACTGAAGCCGCATCATCGTTTTGCTTGCGGGCAAACTATGTATAGTAGTGCCTAAGCTATTTACCATAGTATGTTCAAGCACCCGCCTGCGGTGCTATTTACCCAGCCCCCTTGTATACAAGCTTAGTCCTCCTTATGACTGATGATATTAGCCCCTGATAGCTAGCGACTTGATGATAAGTTTTGATAGCTAAATATTACGCGCCAGATTTAACGAATAAAAACAACTCAGGCATAAGCGAGACCGGAAAGCGTATAGGTATGGATATTGGTGAAGGGGTAGGTGCTGGTATAGGTGTAAGTATTCGCGGTAATATTACCCGTTCCCGCAAAGACTAATCATCAGTAACACTAAGGTTAAATTATGTCTAAATATCAACCCCCTACAGTTAAAATATATGCTTGATAATGGGTGATCCGGTGCGTGTAGGCAGGTGTGGTAGCTGATATAGCAGCGCCGTATGATAATTCGCTTTCCCCGGATATTGGGTCGCATTCATTGTGTAATCCAAGATACAGCCGCCAATATAATACGACTATATAGGTCAGACATGGATAGAACTCGGATGGTAAAGAGATGGGAAAGGGATAAGATAGGGTCGGAACATCTTTGTTGCGCTATTACATTACGGTAGTTGCACTAAAAAAGTGCCCCGTGTCGCCGATACGTCTTTCCTTTGCGCTAAGTTATTAGGGTTATCCTATTTGTTTAAAGCGAAATAGCGTTGTGTACCTTTTTGATCCCCGTTTTTTGTTGCCCTATTTTTTGTTGTCCTATTTTTTGTTGTCCTATAAAGATAGGCCGTTTTCCATCGCGGTTTGCTATCAATACAGACTAACCTGGCTATCATTGGTATAGACTTATGGCCTTGCAGGTAACAGAGGTTGCCGCTAGCCGGCATATTCGCGCTTTTACATGCGGTGTGCGTAGATGAGCAAAGGAAAGGCAGCGGTGCGGTAGCATAGCGTTATGATTGCCAAAAATCCGACGCTGTTACCGATTTACAATGAAAGTATATTTTGCTCAGTAACATTTACAGTCATTGGTATAGCTGAATCAATGCACATTGATTTGCCCGCGCACCCTAGCTTGGAATATTACTTGTTTTCAGGTTTTCGGCGAGTGCGCTCATCACGGGTAACCCAATCTTCTAATGCGGCACCGGGATCTTCTTCTCCGGCAATGCTGCTTTGCTCTGGCGCACTGGCTTCTGCGTCTTCATCTTTCATCTTTTCTTTTCGTTCGGTGGTTGGTTTTTTAGACGTTGTCATAAGTACTGCCTCTACTTGCGTTAACTAATGATTAATTTTTGGCATCTATATTGCTTTATTAACAAGGAGTGAGTGTTATCGATTGCGATCACCCTCGATCAGCCTTATCAGTATTGTATATAGTCTGAAAAGATACGTTGTCCGGGAGCGCACAGTTCATTTCGTTGTTAGCGCACCGTTTTCGAAGAGCGTCATGAGTAGTTTCCCCCGCTCTACCACCCGAATATGACAATAATATTACAGTATGATGAAATAAGCTTGATCTCAGACTCAAACCTTAGTAACCTATGTAGGTCAAAAAAGAACAGGAGGATGTATGATTAAATCATTTACCAAGTTCTTTCAGCGTAAACATCCATACACAGTGGCGTTTTATATTGGAAGAAAAAACACACAGAAAATCTTCGATTGCAAAATCAAGAAGAAGTCGGAATTGTTTACTGCCGAGTAACTGGCAACAACATGAATCAAACAGGGTTACCTGTTGATTTAACTTACCGTGAGCACACTGCTCGCAGCTTTAACTTTTAACGGAAAGTAAGTAAGACCTCTACCAACTTGTTGGTCAGGCCCTACCCGATAAAAGCGAAACACCTCATGGTTAAGTGCCCCCAGCGGCAGTATTTGAAGCTATTATAAGCTTTAACTCAGGCATTTTTTGTGTACGTAAATAACCCCGTTGCCTGGCAACGGGGTTAATTTTTGGCATCTATAAACCAGGTAGTTTGTAACGAACCTGCCTTGGCCGTTTCACATACTATCCCTCTGCACCCTCGTGTTACCGCCCTTTAAAACGTGAAATCCCATTGCACTCTAAAGCGGTTATCAGAAAACTGTTCGGTATTCAAAGCGTGTAAATCAAATCGCGTAAAATCTACCGACAGCTTATTGTTATGCCCTGCAAAGTACCAATTAAGACCAACACTGTGCTCTTCATTTTTGCGATCTTCTTCCGCCTGTTGTGATGTGTAGGTAGCATATCGGCCGACGACCTCCAACGGCTTCGGCCACCACTGCCATACGCTATTCAATAAGTAACCTGCTTGAATATAATAGCCATCTAGCGATAGATCATTCTGGTTTTGTGCACTTACCTCTTTCTCATGGTATTCTGCTTGCGCACTAAAGCCTTTATACATCAACGCCATATCTACATTGTATTGGTTTATTTTGGTCAATGGATGTGGCAGGGGCGTGGCATCGATTGCTTCTTGCACTTCTTTCCATAGGCCTAACTGGCCACCACCTGATGAGGAAAATCGGCTATATTGACCTTCGTTCCACGCGTGGGCATAGCCAATTGATAATGCAGGGGTAGTATGGGTGGCTAAGTCGGCTGTGGTAAAGTCTACGCCACCGCCTAACGGATTCCATTGCACGCGCGCAAAGTACAACGGCTTGCCGGGACTCGACAAACTGTTACCGCGCCCCGTACCAGCACCGATACCTACCCAGTAATTGACATCGGCAAGGGTGTCAGGATTGAGCCGGCCATAAACAGATATTGCATTGTGTCTATCTATCGTAAACATACGATTAATAATGGAACGGTCGATAAGTTGCTGCTCGCCACTACTGACACTGCGCTCTCGTGAATATTCCATCTTCCACTGCCCAATCTTCACGTTCAGCTGTGCATATTTTTCAATCGCCAGGCCATAATCTATAAAGTAGCCATCAGCCAGCTCAAACTGAGAAAAGTATCGTATCCACGGCTGGTAAATATGCCCTTCTATTTTCAACCGGGCGCGATTGATATTAAGCTTGCTGTCTGAGTCGGCGAAAAAGTCGTCAGTTTCACGGGGATCATCAACATACTGGGAAGTATAGCGAATTTGCGCACGTGTATTGATGGTTGCCGACGCTATCGAACTATCATCACCAATACTGAACCCTGTTCCGGTTGGGGTTAATGAATGCGCTTCAGCAGCTTGAGCAAAACGAGTTGTGATGGCGATGGGCGCCGTTATACACGCAATAAAAACGGCGGCTCGCTGACATTGTCGAAGATTTATCAAAACAGATTCCGGAAGTGGTATTGCATCGAGCCGCGCAGTCTAAAGCGAACGTATTTGGTGTCAAGCGGTTTGTCATAAATATGACACAAAAGTGTCATTTATGAACTTTTCGACGAAATTTGTACCAGAATTACTAATGATAAAGTTGGGGTGTTTGACCGGTAAAAAGACTTAGGCCCGCATATATACGGGCCTCAATAAACGACTAGCTCATTTCAATAACCGTTCTGATGCTTCGTCCTTCATGCATCAGATCGAAAGCATCGTTGATTTGCTGTAGTGGCATCCGATGGGTAATAAATTCTTGTAACCCAAATTCGCCATTTAAATATTGCTCTACAATACCGGGCAGCTCGGAGCGACCTTTTACGCCACCAAAAGCCGAGCCGCGCCATACCCGGCCGGTGACCAGCTGAAACGGCCGCGTAGAGATTTCCTGCCCTGCGCCAGCCACCCCAATAATAACCGATTCACCCCAACCTTTATGACAGCATTCTAACGCCTGGCGCATCACGTTAACGTTGCCAATGCATTCAAATGAATAGTCCACACCGCCATCGGTCATTTCAACAATCACATCCTGAATGGGTTTATCGTGATGTGTAGGGTTCACCACATCGGTAGCGCCCAGCTGGCGTGCCAGCTCAAATTTACTTTCGTTTATATCAATACCGATAATTTTACTGGCGCCAGCCATACGTGCACCAATAATGGCCGATAAACCAATGCCCCCCAGCCCGAAAATAGCAACCGTATCGCCCTGCTCCACCTTGGCCGTATTGAGAACTGCACCCATCCCTGTGGTAACACCACACCCTAACAAACAAACTTCGTCTAGGGGGGCTGCCTTATTAACTTTTGCTAACGATATTTCCGGCAGTACGGTGTATTCAGAAAAAGTGGAACAGCCCATATAGTGATGCACGGGTTGCCCATCTATAGAAAATCGGCTGGTGCCATCAGGCATCAGGCCTTTCCCTTGTGTTTCACGTACAGCTTGGCAAAGGTTAGTTTTGCCAGAGCGACAAAACTTACATTCTCCACATTCTGCGGTGTATAAAGGAATAACATGATCGCCAACCTCTACACTGGTGACCCCTTCACCGACTATCTCAACAATACCGCCACCTTCATGACCTAAGATAACCGGAAAGAGTCCTTCAGGATCTTCCCCCGATAGCGTAAACGCGTCAGTATGACAAACTCCCGTGGCCACAATTTTTACTAATACTTCACCTGCTTTTGGTAACTGGACATCCACTTCTTCCATTTTAAGTGGCTCTCCCGGCCCCCACGCAACGGCTGCTTTTGCTTTGATCGAGGTTTGCCCTTCACTAATAGATAATGGCATTGGTTACTCCTAAGAAGATAGTGACTAATTTTGATACACGTAGTGTACTGGCTTTTGCCAGAAGAAATAATATGTGTAAAATGCAATTCATCATTTCATATATGAAATAATAGTATGTCCCAGTGGATAGGCATCACAGAGTTTGTACAGGTTGTACAAAGCCAAAGTTTTACCGGCGCCGCCCGGCGCTTGGGCATTAGTGTGGTAAATGTCAGTCGGCGGATTGCCGCACTGGAAGACCGGCTGGGTGTAAAACTGTTAAATCGCACCACCCGCAAGGTATCGGTTACCGAGGCTGGTAGCTTGTTTTACGACCATTGCCAGCAATTGGTAGACGGCTTAGAGGTGGCAGAACAAGCGGTCACCGCCATTCAGCATACATTAAAAGGTAAGCTTCATATTACCGCCCCCGCCACCTATGGCGATGCCTATATTGCGCCCTTAATAAACCAATTTTTGCAAACCTACCCCGAGCTGCAGATTACTCTTACCCTGACTAACCGGCAGTTAGATTTGCTGGATGCGGGAATTGATGTGGCTGTACGGCTGGGCCAATTGAAAGATTCCAGCCTGGTCGCCCGTCGATTGGCCAGCAGACAAATGCATGTATGCGCCAGCGCCAGCTATTTAAACCAATATGGCATTCCCCAAACGCCGGGCGACCTGGTTAAACATCAGTGTCTGTTGGGGTCTACCGATCAATGGCGGTTTAGTGACAAGCAAAAAAGTTACCGCTTACCCGTTAGCGGTCGCCTGCGCTGCAATTCTGGCCTGGCGCTATTACAAAGTGCTAAGACAGGGCTTGGGCTCGTGCAATTGCCGGATTATTACGTAAAGGCAGACCTACAGGCTGGTCGGTTACAAGAGGTACTGATAAATTATCGCGATGCGCCTGAAGGGATCTGGGCAGTATTTACCGAACATAAAAAGATGAGCCGCAAAGTACGGTTGTTGATTACATTTTTGCATCAGCATTTGCACGCCTCGCACCCGGTATAAGCGGTTCGCCTGAACCACAAAAGTCAGCAGCACGCACTGAAATATGGCACACTAAGAGTTGATTTTATTTATAAAAGCGTATGTATGGCCAGCCCAATAATATCTCCAAAAAGCCGTGCTTCTGACCGCGAAAACTCGGCTAACCGGCCCGCCAGTGGCGAGGCAGATGCAAGTCGTCAGGACCAACCAGTATGCGCGCGCTGCGCAGAGCCATGTAATACTACCGGCCCCCAATGCGGCGCTTGTGGCGCCATAGCTGATAGTTTTGTTTATCGTAGCCGGGTAGCGGCGGCAGCCCTTGCCTTATTCGGCGGGCTATTTGGTTTGCACCGTTTTTACCTAAAACAATGGCGCGCGTTATTATATCTTGCTTTTTGTTGGACACCACTGCCCTGGTTAGCTGGCATTGTTGAATGCATTGTATTTTTGTCGTCTTCGCAAACCGCCTGGAACGCCAAATACAATCAGGGTATTAGTACCGGCCGCGAAAGTGGGAAAGTATTGGGCTTATTTATGATTTTAGGCTTAGCAATATTCGCCGGCACATTATCATTATTAAGTTGGCTGCCCTTTCAGGCTGCGTCAAACGCCTTTGAGGCGCACCAACAGCAGCGTGCCATTGTGGCCGCTACCGAACAGGTTGCTACGGCGACCCAACAATTTGTTCAAGCGCATGGCAGACATCCGCAAAATCTTAGTCAGCTACGCTTAGATAAACAAATGATGGATGACTACGGGCAGTCTATTCAGCTCAGCCGAACGGAACTATCTGCAACATTGCCGGGCCCTAATGGCGGTCAAATTATCATGGTGCCGGTGTTGATGAACGGTGAAGTACTGTGGGACTGTTCAGGTTCCACACTGGTCGGCTACGCGCTGCCCAGCCAGTGTCGATAAACCCAAATGAATTATCTGGCACACTTGTTTTTAGCCCAACCTACAGCGGAGTCCTGTTTTGGTAACTTGCTGGGAGACTTCATGCGCGGCGTGCGCCCCCAGGATTTTTCACCGCCGGTACGCCAGGGGCTGGCTAACCATCGGCTTGTCGACCGGGAGACTGACGCCCATACCCAGGTGCTGGCCTGTAAAGCATTATTTAGCCCCACCCGGCGGCGATTTGCCGGGATTATCGTCGATATTGTGTTTGATCATTTTCTAATCCGGCACTGGAGCCAATTTAGCGCTGTGCCGTTTGACGCATTTTGCCAACAGCGCTATACACTATTACAACAGCAAATACCCGCTATGCCTGCGTCTATGCAGCGCACCGTAACCGGCATGGTAGAACATGAATGGCTAAAAGTTTACGGCCAGCTAGATGGTGTGAGCCGGGCGCTGGATAATACCGCGGCGCGGATCCGCTTTCGCCATCAATTTGCCGGTAGCATTGATGAAGTTTTACAGCATTACACTACGTTAGAAAGCGCTTTTCTGGCATTTTTCCCGGACCTGGCCCGTACCGTTGCCCATCAGAATCTCGAAATATCGGTAAGCGCTGGTTAGCTGGCACTGACCACTACGTCAATGACCCCCTCCAGCCCAAACAAAATACCGCCAATCAGCCCCCCAACCAGCGTGCCGTTAATCCGCACTTTCTGTAGATCTTTGCCTATATTGAGCTCGATTTGCTCAGCCATTTCCTGGTCATCCCAATTCTCAATAGTGGTTTTAATATGCCGGGTTAAAAAGTCACTGACCTGCGGACCTAAATAGGCAGCACTGTTTTCAATTGCTGTATTGATAGTACGGGTAAGTTCGGGCCGCTGGGCAATAGCCTGACCAAAGTCCTTTAACATAGTTTGGATATGGTGACGGGCATGACTATCTGGCTTGGCTAGATCCTGCTGTAAAAACACGCGCACATCTTTAAGAATATGGCCCATATACTCATGTAACGGTTGATTTTCCAGCATGGCGTGCTGCCACTGAGACAACTTGCGCCCGGTATCTTCATCGTGTTCTATTTGGTGAATAAGGCGCTGAATGTAACGGTCGAAAGACTGGCGCAAAGGATGCTGCGGATCAGCGTTAATATCAGCAATAGTACTGACTATCGCCTTGGTAGCTACCTGGGCGCCTTGTTCGCTTATCCATTGAGTTGGCAGGATTTTTTCCAACCGGCGATATTCTGTGCGCAACCACTGATGCAGTTTTTCCGCCATAAATGCCTGACTCGCCGGACGCTCTAATAGGGTGGCAGCCTGTGCTATCAACTGGTCAAGTATCTGCTGGTGTCGGCCTTCTTTTGTCAGCACTCGTAGCGTTCCGCCCGCAAAGGGTCGCATATCTAACTTGGCCAATAGTTTCTTTGCGCTTGCGGTTAATACGTCCTGCACCGTAGCATCGCTCACCATGTTTAGCGCCCCGGCGCCGGCATCGCTGATAAATTTAGCGCTACGTGCTGCATTTGCAGGCTGTTGAAGCCACTGCGATAAATGCTCTGCCGGATGGCTCTGCTGTACCAGCGCTTTAATCGCGGGCGGGTTGAAAAACTTCTCTTTGACAAAGTCTGCCAGGTTGGCCGCTATACGCTGTTTATTGGCGGCCACAATATTAGTATGCGCAATGGGGTAACGGGCCGGAATAGGCTTAAATAGCGCGGTAACGGCAAACCAATCAGCCAGGCCGCCAACCAGCGCCGCCTCGCTAACCATTTTGAAAAAAGCATTCATGCTGGACCACGAGGCATAAGGAAACACATACTCCAATACCGTGGTGGCAATAAACAATGCTGCCGCTATCAGGAGGCACCATAGCGCCTGTTGTTTAGCCCGAGCCAGTTGTTGTGCTTTCAATACTCTCTCCACCTATAGCAATACATTGCAAACGCTTTACTAAAGTACACTATCACCAATAAAAAAGACCTGCATTAGCAGGCCTTTTTGTTAGCAAATTTGTCCACTTAGAGGTGGCATCTTGCTATCGGAAAACAACATTATGCTGTTTTTAGTCCCACTTCGGGCCGAAGTCGGGGTCGACAATCCGATCGCCATTATCCAGATTATCAATAAGCTCCAAATCTTCTGCGGTTAACTTAACCTTATCGAATTCAAAGTTATCTTTAAGGTGCTCTGCATTGGTTGAAGAAGGTATGGTGTAGTAACCTTTTTCCTTAATCCACGCCAATGTCACCTGTGCTGCTGAAGCACCGTGTTGTTGGGCAATGGTATCGAGCGTTTCACTTTTCATCACTTTGCCTACGGCAAATGGCATATAAGCCGTCACTTTCATGCCAAGCTCTTCTGCGCGTTCTGCTACCTTGCGGTTTTGCATAAACGGGTGCAATTCAATCTGGTTGGTGTAAATTTCACCCTCGCCCAGAATTTCTACCGCTTTTTCCATTTGTTCAATGGTAAAGTTAGATACCCCGATATGGCGGGTCAGCCCATCTGCTTTGGCTTGCGCCAGGCTTTTGAGATACTGCTCCATCGGTACTTTGTCGTCCGGTGAAGGCCAGTGAATAAGTAACAAGTCTACGTGGTCAGTTTTCAGTTTCGCCAGGCTTTCATGTACACTGGGAATGAAGCTGTCATTACCAAAACGTTCGTACCATACTTTGGTGGTTAAAAAGAAATCCTCACGGGCGATACCATTAGTTTGGATAGCATCGCCTACTTGCTCTTCGTTACCATAAATCTGCGCAGTGTCGATGTGTCGAAAGCCAATTTCTAAGGCATCCAACACAGATTGGCGAGCGGTGTCATCTTCAAGTCTAAAGGTACCGATACCTGTTTGTGGCATGTTTTCCATGTTCACTCCTGCATATTGATAAATTGTCGCGCTGCCAGCAATAAAAAATCATAAAGCTTACCCAGCGCGTCGTACCAGTTTCCCTACGCAAGGTAATAACGAACAGATCGATTTCAAGGACCAGCGCCCGGTCAGCGTAGACCAACACCTGCAAGGTGAGCTTATATGCCACTTTTGGCCTTTAGTTAACCTAGCCAAAAAAAAACGAAGCCTTATAGGGCTTCGCTTTGAGTTAAACAAGATGGTAATTGCGCTTACCGGCGCTTGGCCGGAGCCCCGGTTTTACGGGTACGATGCTTTTTCACGGACCGTCGCATGCGGCTCAAACGGGCATGATCCAGCTTTGTCTGGCGATTATCAATCAGACTGGTTTCTTCTGGAGCAAGCTGAACCAGTTTACGTAACTGGTTGACATCTTCCAATGGCAGTTCCACCCAAGCGCCCAGAGGCAAACGCTTTTGCAGTTCAATCGGCCCATAACGTACGCGCAACAAACGGCTCACCTGTACCTCTTGTGACTCCCACAGGCGCCGTACTTCGCGGTTACGGCCTTCCTGTAGCGTTACGTTGTACCACTGGTTCATGCTTTCATCATCGTTGGAACGGGCTTTAATACTGGTGAACTTAGCCACGCCATCGTCTAGTTCTACGCCTTTACGTAATACCGCCAGGGTCTTAGGAGAGACTTCACCAAACACCCGCACCGCATATTCGCGCTCTACTTCACATTTTGGATGCATCAGCCGGTTGGCCAGCTCGCCGTCGTTGGTAAACAACAGCAAGCCACTGGTATTGATATCCAGTCGCCCCACCGCTATCCAACGCCCCAGCCGTATCGCCGGCAGGCGTTCAAATACCGTTGGCCGGCCTTCCGGGTCTGATCTGCTGCATAACTCGCCTTCGGGCTTGTTGTACATCAATACCCGGCACACTGGCTTTTCAGTCTGGCGAGACAGTAAGTGGCCATCGACCCGAATTTGTCCCTCCGGCTCAACCCGATCGCCTAAGGTGGCGATAGTGCCATCTACCGAGACCCGGCCTTGTTCAATCCACCGCTCCATTTCGCGGCGAGAGCCCAGGCCCTGATTGGCCAGTACTTTTTGTAATTTTTCACTCATGGGTGCTAATGCCCTTTGGTTCAGTATTATCGTTCGTACGGTCTGGTTGAACAGACGGTACCTCTTTTTTCTCACCTGACTTGTCAGTTGCCTCGTTGGCCAGCGCCACAAAAGCGTCTGCACTAGGTAACTGCGACAGTGAGGTTAACGAAAAATAGTCAAGAAATGCGCCGGTGGTGGCGTATAACGCCGGCTTACCGGCCACCTCTTTATAACCGACCACTTTTATCCATTCGCGTTCGGTTAGTGTTTTTATAATGTTACTGCTTACCGCCACGCCCCGAACCTGTTCTATTTCTCCACGGGTAATGGGTTGCCGATATGCAATGAGCGCCAGTGTTTCCAGCATAGCTCGGGAATAGCGTGGTGCCGATTCCTGCCACAATACGCCTAACCACGGGGCCAGACTATCCAGTGACTGAAACCGATAGCCGGTAGCCACTTTCACCAGTTGCACGCCCCGGGGCTGATAATCCAGTACCAATGTCGCCAGGATGTCATCCAACGCTTTGTCCGAGACGATAAAATCAGCCAATACTGTTGCTTTTAAATGCGCTTTGCTGACGGGTTTATCCGCTACAAACAAGGTAGCTTCAACCAGTTGTTTCAGCTGCTCTGGATTAATCTTTTTCATGCCGCCCCGATTTCACATATATTCTGGCAAACGGCCCAGCCTGCACACAGATTAACAACTGCTCTTTCACCAGCTCCAGTACCGCCAGAAAACTCACCACACAGCCAGCCCGTCCTTCCGCCTGAGTAAACAGGTTTTCCAGCGGGGTATATTCATGCTCATTAACCAGCGACAAAATCAGGCTCATGCGCTCGCGGGTACTCAGCGCTTCCCTGGCAATAGTATGGTGTTCAAAAGCCGCGGCTCGCTGCATGGCCTGACTAAATGCTGACACCAGCTCTTCCATTGACACCTCTGGCTCCAACCGAACAGGTTCAACCGTATCGCTTACTTTCACATTAACCGTAAATACATCGCGCTCAAGGCGTGGCTGAAGATCTAAATCCGCTGCAGCCTGTTTTACCACTTCATACTCTTTTAATCGCCGGATAAGCTCAGCCCGCGGGTCTTCTTCGTCTTCTTCTGTCGCCACGGGCCTGGGTAACAAAAGTCGCGATTTAATTTCAGCCAACAGCGCAGCCATAAGCAGATATTCTGCGGCAAGCTCTAATCTGAGCGACTTCATCACTTCAACGTATTCCATATATTGCGCGGTAATCTGGGCCACCGGCAGCGTGGTAATATCAAACTTCTGACGCTTAATTAAATACAGTAGTAAGTCGAGTGGCCCTTCAAAACTTTCCAGAATCACTTCTAAGGCTTCTGGCGGTATATACAAATCCTGTGGTTTTTCAAGCAGCGCTTCGCCATGAATAAATGCCAGCGGTAAAGGCTGCTGAACCGGGGGCTGATCTGCACGGGTGTCAGTCATCGCTGCCCTGCTGCGGTATTATTCAAACGGACTAGGATCGCCGCTACCATGGCGCAGAATATCTACCGGACCATCTGATAAATCAACAATAGTGGTAGGGTGCTCGCCCAGTGTACCGCCATGGATAATCAGGCCTACCCGCTTTTCCAGTTTATCGCGGATATCATCCGGATCAGACTCTGCCATTTGCGCGCCGGGTAAAATAAGCGAGGTCGACATCAAGGGTTCGTTCAGTTCTTCCAGCAGCTTCAATGCAATAATGTTATTGGGCACCCGAATACCGATGGTTTTACGCTTCGGGTTTTGTAAACGCCGGGGGACTTCTCTGGTGGCCTTCAAAATAAACGTGTATGGCCCCGGTGTATTATTTTTTATTTGCCGAAATGCGACGTTATCCACCTTGGCATAAATAGACAACTCTGACATATCGCGGCACATCAGCGTAAAGTTATGGTCTTTGTCGATATTGCGGACCTGACAAAGCTTGTCCAGGGCTCGCTTATCGTCCATTTGACAGCCTATGGCGTAGCCAGAGTCGGTTGGATACACCACGACTTCACCTTGGCGAATAAGCTCCACCGCTTGTTTTAACAAACGGGGTTGCGGGTTGTCAGGATGGATATAAAAAAATTGACTCATAAAAACTCCTTAACGATGAGAATGGAGCATTGTCCAGTCGTGCCAGACCGGCGTTAACCCGTCTGCCAACCCAAGATTACGGCCCAACTCGGTCCAGCGAGAGGGAAAATGAAAATCTGACCCTGCTGACGCGGTTAATTGATGATCTTTGACTAATTCGTACACCAGCTCTCGTTTTTGTGCGGCCATCCCCGGGCACGCCGCCTCTATAGCATGGCCTCCGGCCTGGGCAAAATCATCCACCAAACGGCGTAACCATTTTGCTGTCATATCATAATGGGCCGGATGTGCCAGCACTGCCTGGCCGCCCGCCTGAGTAATGACGTCAATGGCTTCACTCATGGCTGGCCATACTGCTTTTACAGCAGCACGCTTGCCTTTACCTAAATACTTTTTAAACGCGCTGTCCATTGAGTTAACCCCATAGTTATTCACTAATACCCGGGCAAAGTGGGCACGGGTTAACTGGCCTGGACCGGCTAAACGAATAGCTCTTTCCAATACGCCCGCAAACCCGCATTTGGTTAACTTCTCGGCGATTTTTTCGGCCCGGTGGCGGCGACGCGCGGCCTGCGCCGCTAAAAAGGCAGTAAAAGCCGGCGCTTCGCAATCTACATTCAGTCCTACCACATGAATATCAAAACCGTGCCATTCCGTCGAAATTTCCACGCCATTGATTATGGTCAACGCGCGCTTCTGAGTTTGCTGGTAATCATGCGCCTCACGCAGGCCGGCGATGGTATCGTGGTCGGTGATGGCCAATACATCTACCTGCATATTATGGGCGCGTTGCACCAGCTCGGTAGGAGACAGTTGGCCGTCTGAAAAGTAAGTATGGCTATGAAGGTCGATTTTCACTGATTTTTGGATTTCCGGTTGACACACGCATGAATTTGTTTTCTTCTATAGGGCATATTATACAGTTTTTACGCTTTGATGCTTATCGAAGTTTTAAACAAATCACGTTAGATTTACTGATACCAAGTAGAGATCAATGCAAACGACCATTTTTCAAACATCGCTGAATAGCGTTATCTGGTGGTGGCACTCCCTGACTTAATGGGCGGTGTGCGCGTTGGTGCGTGTCAAATACACTAAGAAAGGCCCGTTTATACGGGCCTTTTTTTTTAATCGCAGCTGGAGATTTGCGAACATGAGTTTAGCAGAACTGGGAGATATCCCGGGAAAAGTAGAAACAATACAGCAAACAGGCGAGTACCTGGCCGATCCACTCGCCGCGTTTACCCACATCTGTAAAGATAAACCCAACGCGCTGCTGCTGGAATCAGCTGAAATTGACAGCAAAGATGATTTGCAAAGCCTGCTGATGGTAGATGCGGCGCTGCGGTTGGAATGTCGGGGCAATCAGATAACAGTGACGGCGTTAACGGCCAATGGTGAGTCGGTTATGCCGTTGTTTGCCAGCCACTGCCCGTCAGGCATCAGCCATCAACAAGACGGTAAAACAGTCATACTAACCTGTGCCTCACCGGATGAGGGGCTGGATGAAGATGCCCGGTTAAAAGCCGCCAGTGTATTTGATGCGTTGCGGTTGTTACGTCAGCAGATTACGCCGTTAAGGGCGCACCCTAATGCGGTATTTTTGGGCGGTGTTTTTGCCTATGATCTCCTGGCAACCTTTGAACATTTACCGGCGGTGGTTGAGGGCCAAAATGACTGTGCAGATTATGTATTTTACCTGGCCGAAACGCTGTTAGCGATTGACCATAAAAGTAAAACGTCCGAACTTATCGGCAGTGTCTTTTCTGGCCCCCAGGTAGCCCAAAGCTATTTTGCCGTGGCGCAGCGCCTTGAACAGCTGCAGCAAACCTTGACGCAAGTGCCCACGGCGGCTTCCTCGCCCCGCCAGCGCCCAGCCAGCGACGCCATGGACATTGCGGTGGATAAGTCGGATGAGCAGTTCATGGAGGATGTAAACTACCTGAAAACGCATATCCTTTCTGGGGATATTTTCCAGGTGGTGCCCTCGCGGACCTTTTCACTGCCCTGCCCGTCACCGCTAAATGCCTATGCGCAGCTCAAAAAACAAAATCCCAGCCCGTATATGTTTTACATGCAGGATGCCGACTTTACTATTTTTGGCGCCTCGCCTGAATCAGCCTTGAAATACGAAACCCAGACCAATCAGGTAGAAATTTATCCTATTGCCGGCACCCGTCCACGGGGCAAGCGGCAGGACGGTACTATCGATGCTGACTTGGACAGCCGTATAGAGCTGAATTTACGCGAAGACAATAAAGAAAAATCTGAACATATTATGCTGGTAGACCTGGCGCGTAACGATGTAGCCAAGGTCAGTCGGCCGGGCACCCGCTATGTTAAAGATCTACTAAAGGTCGACCGCTATTCCCATGTTATGCATTTGGTTTCCCGGGTGGTAGGCCAGCTACGCGACGATTTGGACGCCTTACATGCATATCAGGCCTGCATGAATATGGGCACCTTAGTAGGAGCCCCCAAAGTCAGCGCTGCCAACCTGATTCGCAAAGTTGAACAGAAGCGCCGGGGCAGTTATGGCGGTGCGGTAGGCTATATTAATGGCAATGGCGACATGGATACCTGTATCGTCATTCGCTCAGCGTTTGTTAAGAATAATACCGCGTATATTCAGGCGGGTGCCGGGGTGGTGTATGACTCAGATCCGCTTAGCGAGGCAAACGAAACCCGTACCAAAGCCCAGGCGGTAATCAATGCGGTAAAGTCAGCGCTGCCTAATCAGGAGGGGGTATAAATGAAGCAACCTGTAACGGTTTTTTTGCTTGATAACATCGATTCATTCACTTACAACCTGGTAGATGAATTGCGTACAATGAACTTAACCATCATTGTTTACCGTAATACCGTGGCGGCCTCCACGTTACTGAAACGGATGGCCCAGGAAGCTGAGCAGGCCAATGTGCTGCTGATGCTCTCGCCAGGGCCCGGTGCCCCCAAGGATGCCGGTTGTATGCCTGAATTGCTAGAGGCGGTAGCCGGCCGCTACCCGGTATTGGGTATTTGTTTGGGCCATCAGGCCATCGTGGCGCACTATGGTGGCGACGTCGGCCGCGCAGAGCAGGTAATGCATGGAAAGTCATCGCTTATTCACCACAACGGCGCGGCCTTATTCGATGGTTTGCCGCAACCGCTTCAGGTAGCTCGTTACCATTCGCTTATTGCGACCTCGTTACCGGCATGTTTAACCGGCATTGCTGCGTGTGGCGAAACCACCATGGCGGTATACCATGAGACTGACCGGATGTTGGGTTTTCAGTTTCATCCTGAGTCTATTTTGACCGCTCAGGGTAGCCAGCTACTGGCTCAAAGCATAGCCTTTTTAACCGAACAAGGACCTGAACATGTTTGATACTCACAGTGTTTTAGACACACTGTATGCGGGCAACTCGCTGTCGCAAACCCAGGCGTTTGGGCTGTTTAACAGTATTATGCACGGCGAGCAGTCGCCGGCAATCATAGCCGCAGTGCTGACCGCGCTGAAAATTAAACACGAATCGCCACAGGAAATCGCCGGCGCCGCCAGTGCCATGGTATCTAATGCCTTGCCGTTTCCCACCCCTGCCTATCCGTTTGCCGATATTGTTGGCACCGGTGGCGACGGCCACAATACTATTAATATCAGTAGCTCGGCGGGTGTAGTGGCAGCAGCATGTGGAGTTAAGGTAGCCAAACATGGTAACCGTAGCGTATCTTCACGGTCAGGTTCAGCCGATTTGTTTCAACAATTTGGTATTCAGCTGGAAATTAGCGCAGAAACCGCTCGACATTGTCTGGACGATGCTAATTTTTGCTTCTTATACGCCCCGGTGTATCACGCGGGAATGCGCCACGCGGCGCCGGTACGCGCTGAATTGAAAACCCGAACGTTATTCAATATTTTGGGGCCGCTGGCCAATCCAGCCAGCCCCACCCATGGTGTTTTTGGGGTATATTCCCCCGAGTTGCTCGAGCCCTATGCGCAAACCTTAATGTTACTGGGTCAGCACCGCGCCTTAATTGTTCATGGTAATGGTTTAGATGAACTGGCGTTACATGGTGAGTCCCATATTTTTGACCTTGAACATGGCGATATTCGCCGCTATACCGTAACTCCCGAAGATTTTGGCTTACCGGAGTATCCGCTCAGCGCCATTGAAGGCGGCGCACCCGATGCAAACCGGGCAATGATTGAAGCGGCGCTGGGAGGCCAGGGCGAAGAAGCGCATCGCGCCGCAATTGCAATGAATTGCGGCGCCCTGTTGAAAGTGACCGGCACCGTCGACACATTTAAACAAGGGGCGGAAATGGCCATGGCAAGTATGGCTGCCGGCGAACCGCTTAATGTACTCAACAAAGTGGCTCAGTTGAGTCAGGAGAAACCGCATGACTGATACGCGTCAAAACCACTCGGAAGCCTCTGCGGTACTGGAAACCAGCGCAGTAGAAGCCAGTGCTAGTCAGCCCAATGTGCTGCAAAAAATAGTAACCGATAAAGCGCAGGAACTGGCTGCCAGAAAGCAGGCCCTGCCGCTGGAAAAAATCAAGCAGGCAGTAACACCTTCCCAGAAGAGCTTATTTCAGGCGCTAAATAAGCCCGAAGCAGGTTATATTCTGGAATGTAAAAAAGCCTCGCCCTCCAAAGGGCTTATTCGCGAAAAATTCGATCTGGATGAGATTCTGGCTGCTTATACGCCTTACGCTGCGGCGTTGTCAGTGCTTACAGATGAAAAGTATTTTCAGGGACGCTTTGAATATTTAAGTTATGTCACCGCCCGGGTGTCGCAACCCGTATTGAATAAAGATTTTTTCATTGATGAATACCAGATATATCTGGCCAGATTCCATCAGGCCGATGCGGTACTATTGATGTTGAGTGTGCTAAGTGATGAACAATATCAGGCATTAGCCCAGGTTGCACAGTCGCTAAAACTGGATATTTTAACCGAAGTCAGCAATGAACAGGAAATGCGTCGGGCGATAGCCTTACAGGCGAATATTATTGGCATAAATAACCGCGACTTACGCGATTTAAGCACTGATTTGGCCACGACTGAGCGGTTGGTACCGATGTTAGCGCAAGCTACTCACGAGTACGTGGTTATCTCGGAGTCAGGTATTTATACCCATGCGGATGTACTTAGACTTTCCCCCCTGTGTAATGGTTTTTTGGTGGGCAGTGCACTTATGGCCCAGCAAGATTTACCCAGTGCGGTCAAGGGCTTGGTTCTGGGTGATATTAAAGTATGCGGGATGACCGACGCGGCGATGGCCGCACAAGCCTTTGACGCGGGCGCATCCTATTGCGGGCTGATATTTGCACCTAAGTCTGCGCGAGTCGTAAATAGCGAAGAAGCGCAGGGAATTGTTAGCCAGACACCAGGACGTTATGTAGGGGTATTTGTTGATGCCCCTGTGGAGCAAGTCGCTGCGCTGGCGCACCAGTTGAGTTTGGCGGCGGTACAGCTACATGGCAACGAAGATAGCCCTTACCGGCAAGCATTGCGTGCCCAGTTACCCGCAGGTTGCCAGTTATGGCAAGCGGTGGGCGTGCGCGAAGCGTTGCCCGCTAACCTGGATGCGCTGTTAACAGACAACCAGATAGATAAGGTGCTATTGGATTGCCAGGTAGGCAAACAAACCGGCGGCACCGGGCAGCAGTTCGACTGGTCGTTGCTCGATAACATTACAGATAAATCACAGATTGCGCTTGCCGGAGGGATTACAATAGACACCCTGTTGCAGGCCCAGCGTACCGGAGCAAGTCTGGTTGACGTGAACTCAGGTGTTGAAGAGGCCCCCGGCCAAAAGTCAGCGGCTTTACTTAGCGCGTTATTTGCGCGCGCAAGACAATATTAATTGAACGTACAGGATCACTCATGAATCAGTTAGAAGCAAAATTTGGCGATTTCGGAGGCATGTATGTGCCCGAGTTGCTTATTCCTGCACTTGATCAGCTTGAAGCTGCCTTCATAGATGCTAAAGATGACCCGGCGTTTCAGGAAGAATTTTTATCCTTGTTGAAAGACTACGCAGGGCGTCCTACCGCGATGACCCTTACCCGCAACCTGGTAAGTAATCCTAATGTAAAACTCTATTTGAAGCGGGAAGATTTACTGCACGGCGGGGCGCACAAAACCAATCAGGTACTGGGTCAGGCGTTACTCACCAAACGCATGGGCAAAACCGAAGTTATTGCCGAAACCGGTGCAGGTCAGCACGGTACGGCAACGGCACTGGCATGTGCATTGTTAGGCCTTAAGGCGCGCATTTACATGGGTGCTAAGGATGTCGAACGGCAGGCGCCTAATGTATTTAGAATGCGGCTGATGGGGGCTGAAGTTATTCCGGTAAACGCTGGTTCAGGTACGCTGAAAGATGCTGTTAACGAAGCTATGCGTGACTGGTCGGCTAACTACGATAACGCCCACTATTTATTAGGTACAGCCGCTGGGCCGCATCCTTTCCCCCATATTGTTCGCGAGTTTCACCGTATGATAGGTGAAGAAACCCGCGCTCAAATTATGGAAAAAGAAGGCCGTTTACCGGACTCAGTGGTGGCCTGCGTGGGCGGCGGTTCAAATGCGATTGGTATGTTTGCTGATTTTATTGACGAACCCGATGTGCGGTTAATTGGGGTCGAACCAGCCGGTAAAGGGCTGCATACGAAAGAGCACGGTGCCACTATTTGCACCGGTTCCAAAGGGATATTGCATGGCTCTTATACCTACATAATGCAGGATCAGGAAGGGCAGATTGAAGAAAGCTACTCGGTATCCGCTGGGCTTGATTATCCTGCCGTAGGCCCGCAGCACGCCTATTTGGCGGATATTGGCCGGGCGGAATATGTGTCGGTGACAGATGATGAAGCGTTAAATGCATTTAAGTTGCTGGCCCGCAAAGAAGGCATTATTCCCGCGCTTGAATCAGCGCACGCCTTGGCGCATGCATTGAATATGGCCGATGAAGCAGAAGATGGCACCATTATTGTGGTTAACCTGTCCGGACGGGGTGACAAGGACATTGGTGTAGTAACCAAAATTTTGGGAGAAGAATTTAATGGATAGATATAGTGACATGTTTAGCCGGCTGCAAAATGACAAT
This sequence comes from Salinimonas sediminis, assembly GCF_003429285.1. Lineage (NCBI taxonomy): Bacteria > Pseudomonadati > Pseudomonadota > Gammaproteobacteria > Alteromonadales > Alteromonadaceae > Salinimonas > Salinimonas sediminis. Next base: position 1,408,955 of record NZ_CP031769.1, on the reverse strand, counting down.
GCCGGCGCATTCGTGCCGTTTGTCACCGTGGGCGACCCGGACCTAGCGACCTCAGAGCGCATCATTGGTCAGCTAATTGACAGCGGCGCCGACGCGTTAGAGTTGGGCCTGCCGTATTCTGACCCGATTGCCGATGGTCCAACTATTCAGGCTGCCAGCATCCGTGCCCGCCAGAGTAAGGTTAGTACCGCAGATTGTTTTGCGCTGTTAGCGCGGGTACGGGAAAAATACCCGAACATCCCTATTGGTCTGCTGTTGTACAGCAACCTGGTGATGGCCAGTGGCGTTACCCAATTTTATCAAAAAGCCAGTGACGCTGGCGTGGACTCCATACTAATAGCCGATGTGCCGCTGCGTGAAGCAAAACCTTTTCTGGCTGCCGCCACGGCTTCAGGTATAAAGCAAATTCTGATCGCACCGCCTAATGCTTCTGATGAAACGATGGCGCTGATTGGCGAACATTCTTCCGGCTATACTTATCTGCTGGGTCGAGCCGGGGTGACTGGCGCCGAAACCGCAGCTGAAATTCCGGCCGCAGAGTTGGTGGCTAAACTGAGCCACTATCAATGTGCGCCGCCTTTGTTAGGTTTTGGCATTTCTAAGCCGGAACAGGTTAAATCAGCAATTGAAGCAGGTGCTGCCGGGGCAATAAGTGGTTCTGCTACCGTAAATATTATTGCGCAAAATCTGGGTAACACTGAAGCCATGCTAAACGCGTTAGATAAATTTGTAGGTAGCATGAAAGCCGCTACGGCGCGAGGATAACCCATGCTTTACATGATTTGTGCCACCGACCATGCTAATTCACTGGAAGCCAGATTAGCCGCACGCCCTGACCACTTGGCGCGGCTTGAATCTTTAAAAGATGATGGGCGCTTAATTATGGCCGGACCATTTCCGGCCATCGATTCACCGGATCCAGGCCCGGCAGGGTTTACCGGTTCCTTAGTGGTGGCGAAGTTTGATAGCCTTGCGCAAGCCCAGGAGTGGGCAGATGCAGATCCCTATGTAGGCGCTGGCGTGTATGCTCAGGTAGTAGTAAAGCCTTACAAAAAGGTTTTACCCTAGGGCAAGGTCAAACCACCGACACCTCATTTAGGTAAGCCATAACACCTTATTCAGGCGGGACTCAGGTTTGGTTCCCACACGATAAAAAAAGCCCGCATAGCGCGGGCTTTTCTAATAAAATATTGGCTCGATTATTACAGATTAACCCGGTCGTGATCGCCCATTTCATCAGGCTCAATTGTTTTGCCCGTCATCATTTTGAACATACCCTTGAAGCCTGGGTCGGCTTGCCAAATCTCAGCATCGTCCAATTCTAAACGTAGCATTAGTAATGATGGGTCGTCTTTACCCTTGTCATACCAGGCTTCTACTGGGTTAGACCAGTATTTATCAATGATTTCCTGGCGCGTCTCTGTAACCAGGGTACCGCGGATACAGGCAAAAACATCATGTCCTTTACTGGAAAAATGTACCATCGCCTTGCCACCTTCGGCAATACGGTTTGTTTTGGTAGTATAAAACCAGAATTCGCTATTCGCTTCTTTGTCTAATTGCGCCCGCATTGGTTCGGCGTGTTGGTCTTTTCCTACTAAAGAAACCATAACATTTGGGCTGTCGGCCATGGCTTTCCACATTTTTGTACGAATATCTGAAGACATTAATTGCTCCTTCTTTTCCGACAACGGGAACTCGTGACGCTGTCATAAATGATTATTATCAAACAGGTAAATAAAGTAAAAAACGCATTTACCTTGTTAGCCCAGGAAAAATACAGTGACTAACATTGATTACCTGCATAACACGTTGCATGGCTTATGCCACTCGCAGATGACCCAATAAAAGCATATATATCAGTAACTTATGAAAAACTCAAAAACACTAACCCTGGCGACCAGGTAACATCTGCTGTGCCGGCAAGAAAATTATTCAGGCCGGGTTCAGCTATCCGTTGTATGGTAATTAGTAGGTAAAAACAGTAAATTAGGCTTATGTGGTTGGCTGTTACAGGGTCTGAGCGAAAATGAATATGCGGACATTGCAGATGATGGGAATAGTGACGCTGCTAGCGGTCAGCAGTGGTCCGCTAATGGCGCAGCAAAATGAACGTCAGCAAGATACCCTTGACCGCACACAGGCGGCGGCCCGGGCGCAGCAGCAGGTTAAAGGCCGGGTACTTCGGGTAGATCAGGCCGGCAACAAGTACCGGGTTAAAGTGTTGAAGAAATCGGGACGGGTAGTATCGGTAGATGTCGATAAGCGTTCCGGACAGGTCAGGCAAACGCAAAATAAGGAAAGTGAACGCTGATGCGCATTTTGATTGCCGAAGATGATAGTCGGCTACTTACCCAGCTAGACGGGTTATTGCAGCAACACGGTTACAGTGTAGATTTAGCTGACAATGGTGAAAGCGCCCTGTATTTGATTAATGAACACCCCTATGACCTGGCGCTAATTGACATTGGTCTGCCCCGCCTGGATGGTTTTGAAGTCATCCGCAAAGCACGTCAGCAAGAAGTTCGTTGCCCTATCCTGATCCTCACCGCCCGCGATCGATGGCAGGAAAAAGTGGAAGGACTGGATGCCGGCGCAGATGATTATCTGACTAAACCCTTTCATAATGAGGAATTGCTGGCCCGGGTTAAAGCACTAATACGGCGCGCCTCAGGCCAAGCCAATCCGGTTATTGCGCATGGTCCTATGTCACTCGATACAGTAACCCAGGAATTACGTATTAACGAACGCCGGCTCGAATTAACGGCGTATGAGTACAAGGTAATGGAATACCTGATGATGAACCCGCAAAAAGTGGTATCCAAAACCGAGTTAACCGAACATATTTACGATCAGGACTTCGATTTAGATAGTAATGTCATAGAGGTATTTATTGGTCGATTACGTAAAAAATTGGACCCACAAGCTCAGCTAAAACCCATTGAAACACTGCGTGGACGTGGTTATCGGCTAAACCGTGACCTATGAAGCGACTGTCGCTTAAACTGCGCAGTGTGCTTGCTGCATTACTGGCGTTAGGCCTGTTTATCCCGGTAACGGTGCTGATTCTGGACAATGCCTATACGCGCAGCTTGGGCCAGGCCAAATTAAATGAACTAAAGCTTATGAACCTGGCGCTGGTTTCGGCATTTGAGCTGGATGATGGCAACGCCGTGATGCCAGAACTGCTTTATGAAGAACAACTTAATTTACCTGATTCAGGGTATATTGGCATTGTGGTGTTTCGCAATAAAGTGGTCTGGCAGTCGGCCTCTGCATTGCATTTTGATATCCAGCAACCCCCTGCCTCGCCCGGTGTGGGAGAAGAACGCTTTATCCAGGATACCCGGCCTCATTTCGATTCTGATGCTCACTATTTCACCTATGGCTTTACAGCTGAATTTGCCGGCCCTCGCCAGTTTGAGCCAGTGCAATTTTACATTTTAAATAACCGCAGTGAGTTCGACCGGGAACGGGAAACGTTTTTAGCCACTGTATGGCGTAATTTACTGGCGCTGGGCGTGGTGTTACTTCTGCTGCTGTTAGGCGGGATAAGTATCATCCTGGCACCGGTTCGAAGCCTGATTGCTGAAATAAAAAAAACCAGTGAAGGCCGTCAGGCTGCGTTAAACCATAGTTATCCGGCAGAATTTGCCGGATTGAAACGCAGTATTAACCGTTTACTGCAAACCGAGGCGCAGCAGCGAAAACGGTATAAGAACAGTTTAGGTGATTTAGCCCACAGTTTGAAAACCCCCTTGGCGGTAGCCCTGGGCACCCCAGCCTTGCCCCCCGAGGCTAGCGATGCGCTATTGCAAATAGACCAGCTAATTCAACGCCAGTTAAAACGTGCTACGGCAGGGCAAAAGGGCTGGCAGGCGCCGGTGCCGGTTGGCCCGCTGGTGGAACGTATTAGCGGGGCGATGGCGAAAGTTTATCGCGATAAGGCGCTTAACATTAGCCTCGATATAGGCCCCACAGCGCAATTTCTTGGGGACGAAACCGATTTATTTGAAATGCTGGGTAATCTGCTTGATAACGCGTGTAAAGCTGCAGCTAAGCAGGTTCGTATCACCTGTGAACATCAGGCTCGGTATCTGGTGATAAAAATTGAAGACGATGGTCCAGGCATCGCCGCCCACTTACGCCAGACATTGCTAGAGCGAGGCGCCCGTTTAGACACCTACACAGAAGGTCAGGGTATAGGTATGGCGGTGGTAAGCGACCTGGTCGATATTTATCAGGGCCAATTGGAAGTGTATGATAGTGAGTTGGGCGGCGCAGGGGTGCAGATTCGCTTTGCCCTGCCCGCAAGCTCTTAAGACTGGGCTTTTTTACCATCTCCACTGGATAGCAAAACAGCCAGCCACTCGCTTTCGGGGCGAGATTCCAGAGCAATTTTAACCACCATCGTTAGCGGTACTGACAGCAACATACCGACGGTTCCTAGTAGCCAACCCCAGAAAATCAAGGATAAAAACACCACCAGCGTAGACAACCCCATGCCCCGCCCCATTAAGCGTGGTTCAATCAGGTTACCCATAATGGTGTTAACCAGCACAAAGGCCAATGCCACCAGTCCGGCAGAAGCAAACCCAAACTGAACGAAGGCGATCAATACGGCCGGTAACGCAGCGATAATAGAGCCTATATTGGGTATGTAATTAAGCATAAAAGCCAAGACCGCCCATAACAAAAAGTGGTCTATTTCCATTACATATAGCCACACGCCGATAATGAGGCCAGTAGCCAGGCTTACTACCGTTTTTATTGCCAGATAACTGTTAACCGAACGAATAAACTTATCAATGTGCTGCATTTTCATATCGGGGTCGGCAAGCGCCACATGCAAGCGAGACGGAATACTGTCTGCTTCAAACAGCATAAAAATAACGGTGAGCAAAATTAAAAACAGATTTGATAACACCCCGCCCATTCCACTGATAAAGTTAGTGGCGAGCGACATGGCCATACCCGGATCAAGATGTGAGGCGATAAGTTCACGGTTAACATGGATATTGAAAATAGCCAGTTGGTCAATAACCCACGCAAATTCGGTATCTAGCTTGCTTCGATAATCCGGCAGATTTTCCTTAAATTCGGTTAACGATTGGCCCACCAGGCCGGCCAGTAAAAAACCAAATATGACAATAAGGCTGATCACCAGGGAGACCGATAACCATTTAGGTATTTTTCTTCTGGAGGCCCAGTTTATAAGGGGGCTACAGGCTATAGCGATAAAACCTGAGAGAAAAAAGGGCACCATAATCGCCGAGGCCGCTTTAATTCCGGCCAGTACCACTACCAAACAGGCAAGCACAATTAACGCTTTGGCAGTGGGAGATTTAAGTTCCATAATAAACAAATAGTTGAATTAGCAAGTACAAAGGATACCGCTCCGTTAAGATAGCGAATGTGGGTGCCTGTTATTCTACACAATGATAATAAATAAGAGAATTTTCATGACGTTAAATCAGGCAACAATAAAAATTAAAAACCTGCGGTTGCGTACCTATATTGGCATTAATGAAGCTGAGGTAAATAACAAACAGGATGTCGTGGTCAATGTGAAGATCCATTACGATGCGCACCGCGCTACAGATACCGACGACATGGGCGATGCCCTGAATTACAAAACTGTCACCAAGGCTATCATCAAACTGGTGGAAGACAACCGATTTTCATTACTGGAGAAACTCACCGCCGATGTACTGGGAATTGCAGCAGAACATCATTGGGTAACCTATGCTGAAGTAGAGGTGGATAAACCACATGCCTTACGTTTTTCCGACTCGGTATCGTTAACATTATCGTGCATTAAACCTTAATCTGGTAAGGAATAGCTTTGAAGATACTCATAACCGGTGGTACGGGCTTTGTAGGCCGTCATCTGATCGAAACCCTGGCAAATAAGCACGACTTTGTGGTCCTGACCCGCGATCCGGAACGGGCGACCAAGCTGTTACCGGGCGCAGTATCTTTGGTCAAATCGTTAACTGAAGTCGCTCACTTTGATAAATTGGATGCTATTATCAATTTGGCGGGCGAGCCCATTGCAGACAAACGCTGGACCGCTTTACAGCGTAAACGCATTTGCGACAGCCGCTGGGATATTACCCGCGAACTGGTAGCCCGGATACGTCAGTGCGCTACCCCACCAGCGGTTTTTATTTCTGGCTCAGCGATTGGCTATTATGGTCGTCAGGGACAACAGGCAGTGACTGAACAACATCATCAGGTGCACCACGAGTTTACGCATCAGGTGTGTCATAAATGGGAACAAATAGCCTTGGAGGCAAGTGAATATAGTCGCGTTTGTTTGCTGCGAACAGGTGTAGTACTGGCTAAGGGAGAAGGTGCGTTAGCCAAGATGGCATTGCCTTTCAAATTGGGCTTGGGTGGCAAAATGGGCGACGGTGAACAATATTTCTCATGGATTCATATTGACGATATGGTACGCGGAATTATTTTTTTACTTGAAAATGACAGCTGCGAAGGCCCCTTTAATATGACTGCGCCTGAACCGGTGACGAATAAAGTTTTCACCGCCACCCTGGCGGCAAGCCTACACCGTCCTGCTTGGTTTACTGTTCCTGCTTTCGTCCTGAAAACCGCGATGGGCGATGCCGCAGATATGTTGCTTACCGGCCAACAAGTATTACCGGCTAAGCTTAGCGAGAACGGTTTTGCATTTAACTTTGCTACCCTGCGTAGCGCCCTGGAGCATGAATTTGCATAGCGCTCCGACGCATAAACTGGCGTGGCGACTTAGCAAACGCGTGGACAGCCGGTGCTTTGCCAGGGGGTTACAGTTACCGCTGGGGGTGATAAAGTCGAATACCGAAAAAAGCATTATTGGCTTTACGTACTGCCGTCTTAGCACGGGCGTAAGAAATACAATTGCAAGTAATAATCCCCCAATAAATACAATATCGCACACAGCTGTGGGATTTTTACTTTAATGGCTTTAGTGCCCGCTAGCTGCTCGCCACTCAGCGCTATGGCTGATAAGACAGCCAACTGTACCTCGCCTGCAACCCAAGTGTATTTGCGGACCAACTAAAACACTGGCTGCGGGCGGGCTCTATGGCGGCCGTCCCCCTATTTAATAGGCTATAGGTCTATACGCTCACGTAACGTTAAAACCTGAGCGGCCGGTTTCAGCCGCCAATTGATGCCATTATAATCGGTATAGTTTAAGCTCCGCGCTTTGCTGTGAAGCTTAACCTTTATCTCGTACTCACTTCATTAGGCTTATACAAGCTTGGACGGAAATAACATGGAAACACAGCGGTATGAAGCAGAATGGTGTTTGCTTCAAAATCAGTTTGAGAGCTATGAAAAGCATTCACTGTATATAAAATTAAGTAGCATTTTGGGGTTATTCTTGGCGCTGTCTTTTGGCTTGGCTGCTATACCCACTTGTTTCATTTTAGGAGTATTGTGGATACAGGATGCGATTTTAAAAACGTTTCAATCTCGAATAGAGCCCCGACTATTACGTATTGAGAAAAGTATTCAGGAAAAAGCGCAATCCTGCCCGTTTCAATTTAATACCGACTACCTATTAGTAGAAACCAAAGGCCTGTCAAAAATTCAGGAATATGCTAAACAGGCGGTCCGCCCTACAGTCGCCTTTCCACATGTCGTACTCATTGCCATTATGCTAGCGACCGCTATTTTCTCCTGACGGGGGCAGTAGTAGAAAATGGGTTATTAGCAAAACGGATAATACACCCCGGTTGGTAACTACAGCCCGGGGCAGGTGAAAGTGCAGGTGCAGGCGACCAGCATAGCGCTTAAATCCTTTGCTGCGGACGACGGGATATTCGCAATTAGCAGTAAGCTACCCTTACTGCTGAGCAGTATTTTCGATAGCAGGGCCCCTTTCATTCTAGCGAGGTCCAGCAACACAATCGAAGGGTAAGTTGTGTTTTCGCTACGCTGTATTCCTGCCAACACTCGCGTAAGGTGGCCGGGTCATCCGGTCCCCACCCTATAAACCTATCCCCTGATGTCGCACACCCCCCATGGCTTAGTTAACCGCCAACATCGCCAGCCCAGCGTCGCTTAGCTAAACGGGTGAGGAAGCACCTATGGGCCCGCCCCATAGCAGGCGTGGGCAACCTGTTATAGATGCTGCTGAATTTCAACTTCTACGTAACCGCTGGCTTCAGCCCCTTCAATGGTTAACCAAAACTGACCATCTTGAATAGTAACCTGAAGCTGCATGGAGCGCTCTACCGCGTTAGCAAGCGTGGTAGCAAGCGCTTCGGGCAAGGTGAACACCGATAAATTTTTCTTGGTTTTTAATTTATCCTGTTCTTTTTTCCACCAACTATCAAAGCTGTTATCTGCATAGGCATAAATTTTCATATGCTGACTTTGGTTGCAGCCTTTTTTGATACGCTGCTCGGAAGGCTGCCCTAACTCAATCCACAGCGCAATTTCGTCACTAAAGCTTTTTTGCCACAGATCTGGTACTTCATCATCTGACAAACCTTTTGTGAACTGCAACTGTTCATGAGCATTCACGATAAAAGCCACAACCCTAAGCATCATGCGTTCGTTATTTTCAGAAGGGTGGCGGGCAATAGTTAAATTGTGCTCGTTATAATAATTACGATCCATATCGGTTATCGATATATCCGCTTTAAATATGGTTGCTTTAAGTGCCATATGGTTCCTGAATGTGTATGCCAGAATCAACGATAATACGAGGGGTACTGGCATTGACCGGGAGCAATGAAAGACATTGCTGTTTTGCACGGTATGGTAACAGTTAAACGTGCATTGCGCCTTCAAACCTCCCCCTGTGTAGCGCGGTCAGCGGTATTTTGCCCCGATTCATCTTTGGCAGACTCCCCTCTTGCCAAATCTCTTTATGAAAGCGCCGTTACGCAACCGTTAACAATCTGGTTAGCCAGTAAGTAAAGGCTGATTAAGTAGCAAACCGGCTTGGCGGTATTCCTTTAGCCCACCCTTTTATATTCGGGCTCGCGGCATTTATGCCCGCCACCATAACGCATATTCAGTTAGCTATGTTGGAAATGTGCGTTGGCGGACAACGGCGCTGGCTACGGACAAGCGATTAGACAAAACATCCACAATGCTACATTATATAGCAATACGTATATTAGGAGGAAACACGATGGGCATCGTTAAAATATCTGACCAACTTCATGAAGAAGTCCGCAAAACAAGCACGGTAATGGAGCGCTCGATCAACGCGCAAGCCGAGTTTTGGTTAAAGATTGGCCGCCTGGCAGAGCAAAACCCCACATTAACCTATGAACAAATTATAGAGCGGGAAATGCGCTCACAGAATGTCTTTACAGTAAGGTTAGCCAGTGAATAGCCTGATTAAAACACCGAACGAAATTGCTTTGATGCGCGAATCCGGTAGGTTATTGGCAAGCGTATTTGGCGAGCTGGACGACTATATTGAGGCAGGCGTGACGACGTTGGAGATAAATGACTTTGTAGAAGGTTACATCGTTGATGTTCTTAATGCCAGGCCCGCCAGTAAAGGCCAATATGGCTATCAGTTTGTTTTGAATAGCTCGATAAATGAAGTGGTATGCCATGGCGTACCAAACAGTGCCAAAAGGCTTAAAAATGGCGATATCATTAATATCGACATTACCCTGGAAAAAAACGGGTATATCGCCGATAGCAGCAAGATGTATGGTATCGGTACTGTTCCCCCTCTGGCGAAAAAACTTGTCGATGTCACTTATGAGGCCATGTGGAAAGGAATTAACTCGGTAAAGCATGGCTCCACCCTTGGCGATATCGGCTTCGCTATTGAACAGCATGCGAAAAAGCATGGATACAGTGTGGTGCGCGAATACTGTGGGCATGGCATAGGCCAGGAAATGCACGAAGATCCGCAAATCCTGCACTTCGGCAATGCGGGGAGCGGGCTTGTATTGCAAGAGGGAATGACCTTCACTATTGAACCCATGATTAATCAGGGAACCTATAAAACAAAATTAAAAAAAGACGGCTGGACCGTGGTTACCCGAGATAAAAAGCTATCCGCGCAATGGGAGCACACCGTGTTGGTCACCGCTTCAGGTGTGGATGTGCTAACGCTAAGGCCGGAAGAGACCAGATAAACCGGAGGGGCCGCCCTTGTTGTGCTGTGTTGTGTTGTGACGCTACTACCTAGCCTGCTTTGTCTTGCTAAAGGGAGGGCGCTGAGCAGGCGGGGATACGGGAAAATAAGGTCCGCTACCGTACAGCACTGTTACTCGTTTAGACGCAGTAGAAACTGTTTGCACACACTGAGGGGCAACCCGCTGGCCTGATAAAGTGCACAGGCCTTTCGGGGCAGCGTCTACCCACGCCCTCGCTTAGCTGGTCTGGCGCGGTCAAGCTATTTACATATAACCTTGCGGGCCGGCTGGCCCCCCAAGGTTACCAACATGCCCGCTGCGCAGACTGTCAGTATGGCCCCGCCCGTATCAATGATTTTTCAGCGCGGCTTTCAGACCAGTGCTACACAAACTTACACATACCCAGCCCAAGCTGCTGACCATCGCGCGGGGCAAACCCATATTGTTGATAAAATGCTTCTTTACCGTGGGCAGCCAGCAGACCTACGGTTGCACCTATAGGGCCGTTAAGGGTGATGTATTGGTTTATGGAATGCATGATTTGTGAACCTAAACCTCGATTTTGATAAAGCGGGTGCACCAGCACATCCTGAATATAAAAGTACATAGCACCATCCCCGATTACCCGCCCGCATCCCACCAGCTCGCTTTTGTCATAGGCAGAAACCCAGAATAAAGATGAATCAATACTGTTTTGCAAAACGTCTAATTCGGGATTGGACCAACCCACCGTATTTCTGATGGAGGCAAAAGTCACCACATCAGGGGGCACTTCTTTTAATATGAACGGGGGTACGGGCATGGCGATGTTCTCTGAGTTTATCGAATAATAGCGAGGCATATTACCGTGTGCCCACAGCTAAGAAGCTAAACATTGTGGTGGGGGACGCGCGGCGAATAAATAAACCGAAGTATTTTTTCGCTTTGGTGGTTTTCGTTATTTTGGTCCTCAACGTTTAGCGTTGAAGCCAGTTTAGCCCCGACCGATAATATCAACGACGCACAAACTTTGTTACTTTCATAACAGTGTATGTGAACCTCGGTAATGCCCATTAATGTGGCTTTTTCCAAGGTTATAAGTTAAGGAGTTGAGTGCCATAGCCCAGGCCCCGCCTGGATGGTCGAATGCCCAAGCCAATATGTCCTCCGGCTGTTCTTAAAGCGTCATTAAGCCTATGCCTAAGGTGGGAACACCCCACGATGTCGTCACCTTCAACAAGCCAGAAGGTGGTGTTTGGTACCAGGTGATCGGGCAAATTCACACCATGAGCATACCCGTTTAGCTTTTCAACCAAATGGGGAAAATCGCGATGGTCCAGATCAAGCGGGTATGGATAACGTGTTTCCGTGCCCAATTCCTTAATGTACTCGTGGTAACTGTCTTCATAGCGTATCGTTGGGGTAATTAGCATAAATATTCCTAAAGCATTAGCGCTCTTCTGCCTTTTTGGCGGCGGTAAAAGCTCCCCCCGGTATTGCCGTAGCAGGATAAGCGTATAGTGTTAATAACGGCTCAGCTCACCTTCGATATATTCCGATACGCCATCAATTTAACCCACTCCAAAGGATCACTATGATAAAAACGAGGCTAAAAAACCCGATTAGCGCAAGCCAGAAACCGGCCTTTTTTGGTGGGTTCTGATGAGCCTGGTGGCGTTTATCTGGATACCGGCCAAACGTAATAACTTTACAGATAAACCATCCCAGCCAGTAACAAATAGTCCAGAATAAAATATCCGCTAACCAATAAGCCAGGCCCCTGAGCAAAAACTTCCCCATTTCTGCAATAATATGGTTCATTGTCCCCTACTTCCTTTTTTATCGCCGCGCCACACCTATCAGCACAGTAAGTCGTTATTATTTCAAGCCTCATTTGCACGCAGCTATGGCAACCCATATTCAAATTTTACCAAACGTGAGATGCGTTGCGGTAGGGTGACCTGCATGGCTACCTCTGCTCAAAGGGCAGTATAAAACATAGCACTGACAATAACCGCGGCGCTATAGGATATTGCTAACATAGGCCTGTATTGCCTGGTGATGTTGCTGAAGATTAAAACCACTGGGGCAGCTACAATATAGGGGTGGCGTGAACGGTAAGCCAAGATAGGCGCAAATTAATTCAAACTGCTGGGTAAAACTTGCGGGCAGCGCGGATTGCGAGCCAGTAGCGATAACCGATACCGAGGTGCCCTGTAGTTTGCGACCGAGCGTTTGATTGATGGTTAGCACATCGGTAAGCCTGTCAAAAAATGTTTTAAGTTGCGCTGACATCGAATACCAATAAACGGGCGTGGCGAAAATAATGCAGTCAAATGATGTTAGCCTGTCGATTAAAGGTAGAAAATCATCCCCTGCATTGTGATGTTCATAATCAAAATACGCGATAGAAAACCTACTCAAATCGATAATTTCAGCTTGAAGCCTACCTGCTACCGCTTGAGCCAGATTACCCGTATTACCGTTTGTTCGGGAGCTGGCTAAAACCACGATAAAGTTCATATTTATATTCTTCACCTTTTGTCCGCAGAAACGCCCCCTGGCATCAAAAGCAAGGCGATAAGGCATGATCAGCCACGTTTTTGCGCAATCACATAGAGGTGCTTATTGGGCCAGTCATTATTTTCTAAGTGTCTACATACACAGTGGTGTTTTTCCAGTAACGATAGTATCGCAGGTATGCCAAGCGCCGCGTGATACAACTGCTGTCCCAGAAATAGGTTACTCCCTTCACCTTTCTCGTCCACCGCGCCACTTGTAAAAATTATCACACCATTATTTTCTAAGTGAGCAAGCAGATTACTAATTACGCCGGCCTGACGCGCTAAGGGAACGTGCCAAATACTATCCCACGCTGATATAAAGGCATATTTTACGGGCGACACCCACTGGTCAATGTCAACATGATGGAAAGTCACATTTGGATGTCTTATCCGGGCCAGTTTTAGCATTTCGGAAGATAAATCGAGGCCTTCAACCTGGTACCCGTGCTTAAGTAATAATTCGATTATACGGCCGCTACTGCCACAGCCTATATCAATAGCCTTGCCGCCTTCAGGGGCGTAGTTCAATGCTCTTTTATGCTGGGAAATACCATTTTCCCGATTAAACCGGTTACTGTTCCAATGCGCTGCAATTTTGTCGTAATTCGCTGCTTGTTCTGTAGGCTTCATGTGAATGCTTTCCCCCTGCTCGAACAATTACTCATTCGTTATTAAACACCGCTCAGCGCTTACTTACGCACCATGTAAAGACTCACTCCTGCTTGCGCACAGGTTATGCTAAGGCCTGCATTTTTTTAACTTAAAGCAGGTAAAAAATGTTAGGTAATAGAAAGTCATACGGCGAAATACTTTTCGTATTGGCTACCTAACCGGTCGTGAGTACCCGCCTTTTTTTGCTATGTGGGGTTACACCAATACACTATTCATCATCAAACCTGGCATAAAAAAACTGAACGCAAAGACAGTGGAACCGGTTAGCACAACCGCAAGCAAACAGAACGAGGCCTGTAATGTGAATACGGCTGGCTTGGCAGATGCGCTGTGCCGCAGCAAAATAACAGCAAGTGAAATAGCCTTCTTTAGCGTGCCAAAGGAATGCTGCCACCAAGTGAATATAGGCTTTAAGGTAAATAAGAGAAAAGCAAAAGCGACTTCCATACCGCCGAACTGCAGCAATAACGCAATTTCAGGAGCCAATCCGGCCATAGCAAGTAGAGTCAGGCCAACGAATATCTTTTGCACAAACGATAGATTTTCCCAATTTTTCATGTAAATCCTTTTACGTAAAACGGTGTTAATTAACGCGGGCTGATAGCCAGTAGTACTAGTATAGTAACAAGTGTTTTTCGCTAACTTTAGTTAACAACGTTATAGTGCCCCGAACCGAATGCCCTTCAAACGCATATGCTTTACCGCACTATGCTTTTGCCGCCGGTGTTTTTGCCGCCGGTGCTTTTTAAGGTACGCCAGAGCTGATAAGATAGACTGCAGAAAATATAATTGCTACGTAAGCCACCAACCCTAACAGACATTAATCTATTGCAGGGTACATTTTTAAATTAACACAACTTTACGCTGGGCGGGTAAATTCCTGATCCATAGCAAAATAGTCTTAGCCTGAATGGTTTCCTCAATCGAGATACACAAGGCCGGTGTGCTAGCGCATCGACGCGCCTTCCAAGCATTTTCTATTGCCACAATCCTTGCCCGGTTAAAAGCTATTTCGATATCGAACACTCCTGGGAAACATAGCCGATTATTGCTACCCGCCCGTGCAGCAACATCTTATGCAAAACGTCTTATGCAATACGTTACGATTGATAATGCTGAACCACCAGTAAACACTCATCTGTGCACTTTATGACCATACCTGCATTTATGACTGTAACTGCACTTATCAGCGGTAACAGCTCATTGCGCAGAGTAAGCTCTGCAGATGTACTTTAGGCAGCCCTACCATAGCGGCCAATCTTCTCGGGCGATGATCTCAGACTTGCTTTTGGCAATGTTACCGGTGTTTAAAAAACCTTTTAGCCCTGGTTGCAGCGCTTTCTCCGGGCAACGTCAATCAGCCCATACAATTAACCTGTTGAAGACTCTCTTCTCATTATTTTCAATGCCTTGTTTATGCCTCGTTGCCGGGTAATCGTAGGAGGTCGATATTTCACAGGGGGCCAGCAGGCTTAACTAGGCTGAAGCGCATCGTGGCGGCAGTAAACAGCATGGTTAGTGGCTAAATAGTGTAGCCATCACATATTATAAGGGGCTCCATATAGCCTATTTATCGGTTCCCGCCTGCGCCAACGTTCCTTATAGTGACTCCCTATAAGGCCATACCAAACCGGCACAGACATGGTGATCTTCTTCAAAACGTGCGGTTTAGCGCGCAATTTGTAGCGTGTGTATCCTTATATACTCCCACACACACTTCGCTGCACGCATACTTTTAAATGTAGAAACCATTGATTTTTATTGTTTTTAATATTCTATTTTCAAAGATTACATGCCCTCCCCACCCTTGCTGAATATTCTCACCGGCTTAGACTTTAGTACATGCCTCCCGTTTGAGGTATAGCCACCTACAGGAAGTGTTATGAAGTCACTTTTACATCGTTTATCCACCGCTGTTTTTCTGTTTATTGCTACCGGGCTGCTCGCCTGTAGTGCTGAAAGTGAAGAACCCGATAATCTTATTATTACTCCACTGATTGAATCCGTGGGTATTGTTATAAGCCAGCAACAAGCCAACCAAACCAATACAATTCGCTTTCGAGAAGCTGGTAGCAGCCAATGGCAAGCTGGTAACCCCTTATACTTTGACCCTACTACTGATTCTCTGGCGGGGGTGCTGGTGTATTTAACACCGGCTACCACCTATGAGGTTAACGTGAGTGTGGATACTGTTTCAGTTGGGCTCCAAACCTATACCGCCACTTTCACCACCCGGCCAGATACGCCACCAATCGATCCGCAAAAGGTGTATCAATTGGCCGAGATTTATACCGGCGGCACACTGGATCTGGAAGCCCTGAACATTGCTGGAAAACCCGGTGCGTGGGCAAAAATTGTAGGTAGCCCCGATACCCCGATTGTGGCCGAAGAGGGAGCAGGTTCAGCGGTATGGATTGGCGCGCAAAGCTATATTTATTTTGAAAACATTGTGATTGAAAAAGGCGGTGTGCAGGGTTTCCACTCCAGTCAGGCCCATCACATCTGGGTTAATGGATGCGATGTAGCGAACTGGGGGCGCTCGCCTGCCTACATCGAAGAGGGTATTGCTTATGATACTGACGATACCCCCATCAACTATGATTCAGCGTTTTTTCTGCAGCAAACCGGTGTTGTTACCATTGAAAACTGCTTGGTGCACGACCCCGTTCTGTCGGCTAACCACTGGGGGTCTGGGCACCCCCAGGGCCCGAACGCCTTCTTCGCTTATGCTAATCATCCGGACCCTGCTTTCGAGGGCCAGATAATATTGCGTAACAATACTTTCACCGGTTCGCCGCAGGTCCGTTTTAACGATGTAGTGGAAAGCCGTTTTAACGGAGAAACCTACGGCGGGTTTATCCGTGATTCGGCTATTTACAACAACACATTTGCCTATGCCAATGACGACTTAATAGAACTAGACGGCGGGCAGCAAAATGTACTGGTTTACAACAATGATTTTTCTCATGGTTATGCCGGTATCAGCGTAGCACCCAACATGCGCGGCCCCAGCTACCTATTTAATAACACTATTCACGATATGGGCGATGAACGTGGCAAGATGTGGGCATCTATAAAACTTGGTGGTTTGTATTCACGCCCAGCCGGCCAGGTAAACATTTTTTACAACTACATCGATGTGTACCGCAACGGCATCACGGCGGCCAATGTAGATGGCGACAATGCGTTTTGGGCTAACGCTATCAACAATGTGATGATCACCGAACAAGCGAATTCGTCAGTAGGTTATGGAATTTACGATTTGCAGAAAGCGCCGCAAAGCGAATATATCAATAATTATTCATTTAATTTTAAATCCGCACAGCCGCGTAACGAAGCCAATATCAGTGAACCTTTTGCCCAGCCGGATATGCTTAATACTGAAACAGCCCGAGCAATCCAGAATCAACCGACGCCCAAAACTCTGGCCATTGATGCGCATTACCGTATTGCCAATTTCACCCGTATGCAGGAACAAGATGTGGTGGTGGGGATGACCACAACGCAGGTGGGTGTGGCCCATTGGCTGGAAGATGCCCAACCTTTAGCGATGGCATTAGACGGCAATAATGTACAGCGTTATACGTCCCAGGATAAAGATCACCTATTTTCCTCCCGCGCCCCCCACAGCCTGACGCTAGAAGGGAATACCTGGGCTTACGCAAAAGGCGCGTTTGAAGTTACCCCCAATACCGTATTGGATTTTACCGTCTTCGGTAAGCACAGCGCAGAAATTGCCGGGCTAGGGCTGGATAATAACAATCGCGCTGCACAGCAGGATGTATTGTTTTTATATGGCTCGCAAAATTATGGTAGCGCCATCGGCCAATACCGCCCGGGCAACCATCAAACAAGGTTTAGCCTGAATCTGGCGGACTATTTTAGTACTGGCAGCTACTCGCAATTTTTGTTCATACTGGATAACGATAAGCCAACAGCCGGTATTCAACCGCAGCTTACATTCAGTAATGTAATGATGTACGACGCTTTAGATTTCTCACAATACGCGCTGCAAAGCTATGATGAAGGACAGGACGACATTGCATTTAGCCAAGCGTATACCAGCGCCGATGGCCGAAGCCTGACCCTGGAAGGAAATGCCTGGAAGCGTATTACCGGTAACTTTACCCTGACCGAAAATACCTACCTGGTGGCCCATGTCAAAATTGAGGGGAACCCGGAAGTCGCCGCTATTGGCTTTGACCAGGACAATTTTGTCAGCAGTACCGAAGTTGTATCATTCGGTGGCCTGCAAACGTACGGTATGGTGCACGCCCAGTTTGGAGCGCAGGACGGATGGCAGCGCATTGTCGTACCCGTTGGTCAGTTATTTGAGTCTGGCGATTACCCATACCTTACTTTTGCAGCTGATAACGATGCCGCGCCAGATCAGGGAAAGGTAATATTTAAAAATGTCGCATTGGTAGAACGACCATAAGATAAGGGCGCAGTAATGGCCCCTTGTCTGGACTGTGCTCGCACGGTCGATAAGCGTGTGGCCTAGCGACCCCAGCCATAAACCAAAGGCCTGCTAAAGTTAGCAGGCCTTTTGATATTGTATTAGATGACTGGTTAACCGCCGTCTTATGTTACTACCACGCGCGCCGGCTTGCCCTGCCCTATCGCGCTTTATCGGCGTATCGTACATTAAGGCGTATTACCCTTTAGCGACTTATCGCTACATTATTTTTCGCAGTAAATCACTGGTGTTCAGGGTGAGCAACCGCCAACAGCCAATAGCACCTAATGTTCCTACCACAAGCGCACCAGTTACCGGGGCAATAAGCCAATATTCAGGGTGTACGGAAGGCGTCATATTGAATAGCTGAGTTTGCAGCAAATACAAGCTCAGCTCATTCGCGAGTGCCGCCATAAACCCGGCAACCACGCCGATAATGACAAACTCATAAATGACGCTGGCGCGAATGAGTCGCCCTTTAGCCCCTAAGGTACGTAATATAGCCAGTTCTTGTTGGCGCTCATCCATACTGGCCTGCACCTGCGCAATTAATACCAGTGAACCAGCAATAAGCACCAGCACCAGAATAAACTCTACTGCCAACGATACCTGTTCAACAATTCCCCTGAGCTGATTAATACGGGCATCCACATCGAATAAAGTTATCGATGGGAACGGCTTGAGCAATTCAGTCAACCCGGCTTTACGCTCTGTAGGTAAATAGAAGCTGGTGATGTAGGTAGGGGTGTAATCACGCATGGCTGCTGGTGACAGCACAAAGAAAAAGTTAGGTTGCATGGTTTGCCAGTTAACTTCACGAAAGCTGGTTACCCTGGCTTTCACCACTTCTGATCCCACATTAAAGGTAAGTGTATCGCCTAACGCTATTTCCAGCCGATCAGCAACATCACTTTCTACGGACACCGCATAACCGTCCTGACTGGCAGTAGCATCACCATGCCAGCTACCGGCAACAATTTTATTTTCATGCTGCAGGGTATTGCTCCAGGTAAGATTCGCTTCACGGCCTAAACCATCACGGCCATTGTCATCTTGCGGATCATCCTCTTTGGTAACCTCGGTACTAACCCTTTGCTCATTTACGGCCACAAAGCGGCCGCGTACCACAGGATAAAATTGCTCAATACGTACGTCATTTTCGGCGAAATGGGCGTTAAGGTCTGGCTTTTGTTCTTCTGTAATATTAATAAGGAAGTAATTTGGCGTGCCGGTAGGTAATTGAGCTTGCCATTGCGCAACCATGTCGTTGCGCATCACCAATACAATCAGTAACAGCATAATGGTGATGGAAAAACTGATCAGCTGAACACTATTATCCATTGCCCGCCGGTGAATTCTGGCCCAGGCCAGCTGCCAGGGGCCCATTTTTGACGAACCAAGTTTACGTCCGATAAAAATCAGCCCGTAGGTGACGGCGATTAGCCCCGCCACCAGTACCACCCCAGAGGCGAACAAAATGGCGCTGATTTTCAGGTTTTGACTATACGCCCACATCAACAGGAATACTGCCAGGCCCGAGACGGCAAACTGTAATGTTTTTGAGCTTAATGTTGCGTCCATATCGCGGCGTAATACCCGCAGCGGAGGGATGGAAAATAACCTGAGTAGCGGGTACATGGAAAACAGTACGGCGCAAATGACCCCCGTAAACACCGCTATAATTACCGGCCGCCAATGCCAGACCGCAAGGCTTACCTCAACTTTATCGGCCAAGGCACTCACTACGGCTTGTTGAATAGCCACCCCAGCTGCAATACCAATTATAATTCCCAAGGCGGAGATAAAGAAAATTTGTAGCGTATAGACTTGGCGTATCATGCTTTGGGTGGCGCCTAACGTCTTCATAATGGCCACAGGATCAAAATGCCGTTGAGAGTAACGCTGCGCTGCCACGGCAATCGAGACGGCGGCCAGCACAATAGCCAGCAAACTAGCCAGTAAGAAATACTGCCCCGCCCGGGCAACCGATTTGCCGATGGCCGAGGTATCGTCTTCAACCGATTGCCAGCGATGAATTTCATCATCTAACTGCGGCCTTAACCATTCGTAATATTGTTCAAGGCTGGTGTTATCCCCGGCAAAATAAGCCTTGTAAGTTACCCTGCTACCAGGCCCGGTGATGTTTGCTTTGGCTAAGTCAGTTTGCCGTATAAGAACTAACGGGTCGGTGCTAAATAACGAAAATCCGGCATCAGGTATTTGTCCAAGCACCCGGCTGACAGTAAATGAAGCATCGCCAATTTCGATGCTGTCACCTAGCTTAATATCCAGTAACTGAAACAGCCGCGAATCGATCCATGCCTGGCCGGGCTCCGGAACCTCCGTGGTTGGCGCTGCTGTGCCAAAAGGTTTGTCGGCTACCGTGATAGCGCCTTTCAACGGATAGTCGCCATTGATGGCACGCAGGTCGGTAAGTGACATCTTACCTTTGCTAAACACCATGGAGCGAGTTTGAACCTGCGCTGCGGTAGCCAAAGATTGCGAGCGCGCTGCCGCCATCCAGTTATCATCCAGGGGCTGACGAGCCTGAAGCTGGCGGTCTGCGGCTAAAAAAGAAGCCGAACGCTCGGTTAATGCCCCCTGCAACCGTTCACTGAACAGCGACAATGAGAGCACCGCCGCCACCGATAAGATAATAGCGGCAAGAATAATGGTTAATTCGCCGCGGCGCGCTTCATGTCGGAACAGCCGCCATGCCAGGCTGAACACTTTACCCATGACGAACCGCCGCCGTGGTGGAAGCGTGAGGTGTTGAATCAGGCTGGACTGTGGTGGCCTCGGTCAACTGCCCGGCCTGCATCATAAGCTGCCGGTCGCAGCGGCTGGCCAGTTCTTCATCATGGGTAACCAAAATAAGTGTGGTACCCAGCTCGCGGTTCAACGTAAAGAGTAGTTTTTCAATTTTTTCGCTATTCGCCGCATCCAGATTTCCGGTAGGTTCATCGGCAAAAAGAATTTTTGGTTGGCCAATAAACGCGCGAGCGATTGCTACCCGTTGCTGTTCCCCCCCGGAAAGTTGATTCGGATAGTGTGAAGCGCGGTGGCCAAGGCCAACCTGCTCTAATATCGTCAGTGCCTGACGCCGGGCATCGTCCATACCAGCAATTTGGGCAGGCAGCATTACATTTTCCAATGCGCTTAAACTTTGAACCAACATGAAACTTTGGAAGATAAAGCCTACTTTAGCGCCGCGCAGCTGTGCCCGCTGTTCTTCATCCATTTTATGCAGGGGTTCATCATCTAGAAATATTTCACCTTCAGAAACCTCATCAAGGCCGGCTAATAAGCCTAATAACGTGGATTTACCGGAACCTGACGCACCGACAATAGCAACAGACTCCCCTGACTTGACTTCAAAAGAGATGGGTTTGAGAATCTCCAGCAGACCTTCGTTCGTAGTAACCTTTTTGGTTATATTGCTGGTTTTAATCATAAGGAGTCACCGCAGTCGTGTTCATTAAATTATCTCGTTATTGTCGGCAAACATTCGCCGTTGTTGTATTTTTACCCTTGATACTGTTTGCAGATCAATCTATTGCCGAGGAATCCTCTTCAGCTGGCCAAGCAAAAACGCTGCTAATAGTAGGCGATAGTTTAAGCGCTGGTTATGGTTTGCAACAGCATGAAGGTTGGGTCAGTTTGTTACAAAACTTGTGGGCCGACGAGGTACATCGGATTGACGTGATAAATGCTGCGATAAGTGGCGAGACCTCAGATGGTGGTTTAGCCCGCTTGCCGCGCTTGCTTAAGCAACATTCTCCAACCCACGTATTTATTGAGTTGGGTGGTAATGATGGCCTTCAGGGCCATCCGGTAAATAAACTTAAAAACAACCTGGACGAAATGGTAAAACTGGCCCAGCAATCAGGCGCTACTGTAATCTTACAAGACATGGAAATTCCGCCTAATTACGGCCAGCGTTACACTAAAATGTTTGCCAATACCTTCGATGAAGTCGCTAAACAGAACGATATCCCCCTCGTTCCGTTTTTCCTGGAATCCATCGCACTTAACAAAGATTTAATGCAAAAGGACGGCATCCATCCCAACAAAGAAGCGCAAACTATGATTGCAGAATACATGGATACGAAGCTCAGCCCATTGATAAAGAATTCTCCGCACTAAACTGGCTGGACGAACACGCTCATCAATAAAAAAGCCTGTATCACTACAGGCTTTTTTTGACGATAACTACGTTAGCTTACGGTTTGATATATTGAACCGGTGTAGCACCATCTGACTGGTGTAGCTTCATGTAGCGGTCTCGAAGCTGGGTTTGTCGGCTGGTCATATCGATAGCTTCACCCGCCATAAAGACTTGTTCAGCATATTCGGTCACTTCAAGCGGGTCACCGCTCCAGACCACCACATCAGCCTGAGCCCCCACGGTGAGACTGCCCACCCGGTCTGAAACACCAAACATCGCCGCCGGATTGCTGGTTAAGCTGGCGATGGCACTGGTGTGGGGTAAACCATTGGCCACGGCATTACCAGCGTGCTGGGTAGCCAGGCGGATATTGTGGGTTTCCATACCAATTGCCACCACTACGCCCGCGGCGTCTAAAATAGCCG
The DNA here is from genome assembly GCF_003429285.1 of Salinimonas sediminis. Lineage (NCBI taxonomy): Bacteria > Pseudomonadati > Pseudomonadota > Gammaproteobacteria > Alteromonadales > Alteromonadaceae > Salinimonas > Salinimonas sediminis. Next base: position 1,386,567 of record NZ_CP031769.1, on the reverse strand, counting down.
CATTTTGCATGGTTGCTCCGATGGCATCAAAGCTTTCGGGCAGGTTCATTTGCGGATTTACAATCACTGGTACATTAGCTTGGGCGAGTTTGTCAGCAACGCGCCAAGCCTGGTCGGCCCCCATCAAAATCACGTTAATGTCTGGATAGCGCTGTTTAAATGCCAGGACCTGAAGAATATCTGACTTACGACTGGCATGCATAACCAAGGGCATATCGCCTGCCAGAATCTTTTTCAGCACGGGTAAGTCAGCGCGGCTGTTAAGCCCGTGCCAAGGTTTATCTGCCGTTGGCACACTGCTTAACACACTGGCTTCGTTAAACAATTGTTCCAGGGTTACCCATAAAGCTGCCCGCGAACCGCCAGACGCTTCAGCCGCACTGGCACTGACATCCAGGACAATGAACGCCCGCCGTTTTACTAAGGGCTCGTCCGCCCCAACCGAAATGATACTGCCTTGCCCGTGAAATAAATAATCGGTATAGGAGATTGTCGTGGCCGCAGCGGTTACCCCTTCAATACGTGATACATCCATCAATGTGGAATCAGGGTTTAGTGCATAACTGACATCAAAAGCCGCACCGGTTTTTGAAATACGAGCATTGTCGACCGAGGCATCCACCGTACCGGCCCAGGACTCAACCTCTACCAGACCTAAAGAGGTCATGGCACCAAACAACCCTGGCGTGACCACCTTGCCTTTAGCATCAAACTGTTCGTAACCACCAGGAACCTGCGTGCCAGTGATTATTTTTTCAATTTTGCCGTCGTTAATTAATACCGTAGCATTGTCGATTACGCCCTGGTCCGTCTGGGTGTAGACCTGACCACCGACAATGGCTAGTTTTTGCGCTAAGGCAGGTGTGCTTAATGTGACAGAAGCGAGCGCTGCAATAAGTACCTGTTTCATTGTGCCTCTCCTGTGGCTTGCTGGCCTACTTCAAAGTCGCTCACTGGTTGGTGCTGCGCATTACTCAGATCAAACGCCAGGCCCCCGTCTATATAGACTTTCTCAGCCTGGGTATAGGTTGAAAATGGGTTACCGCTCCATAGTACAACGTCGGCATTTTTACCTTCTTCAAGTGAACCGGTTTTATCGTAGATACCTAACGACTTCGCCGGGTTAGCCGACAACCAGGTCCAGGCGTGGGCCATAGAAGAGTCGATACCAGCGCGTTTACCATCGGACCAGGCTTTAGCGGCCTCCTGGTTGAGCCGTTGGATTCCCAATTCACTATCAGAATGTACTATTGCGCATGCGCCCGCAGCATCTACCATAGGTATATTTTCACGAATACCATCGTAGGCTTCCATTTTAAAGCCCCACCAGTCTGCCCACATTGCAGAGCAAACATTGTTTTGCTTAAGTTTATCGGCAATTTTATAAGACTCTACCGCATGGTGAAATGAGCTAATTTGGTAATCAAACTCTTTCATCATATCCATCATGGTGACCATTTCATCAGCCCGGTAGCAATGCATATGCACCATAATGTCACCGTCAAGTACACCGGCCAGGGTTTCTAAATCCAGGTCACGTTTAGGCGCAGTGGGGTTTTTACCAGCGTCAAAATCGTCGCTGTATTTTTGCCACTTGGCTTGATATTCCTGCGCATCGGAAAAAGCCTGACGGTAGCCACGAACGTTCCCCATACGTGTCATTGGGCCACCTTTCTGGCCGTACACCCGTTTCGGGTTTTCGCCACACGCCATCTTCATACCATACGGGGCGTCGGGAAATTTCATATCCTGCATAGAGCGGTTAGGTACGTTTTTCAATACAATGGAGCGCCCGCCAACCAGGTTGCCTGAGCCGGGCAGAATCTGCAACGTCGTCACGCCACCCGCCAACGCGCGGCCAAAACCGGCATCCTGCGGCCAGACTGAATGTTCCGCCCACACGCCGGGAGTCACCGGTTTGACCATTTCGTTGCCGTCTGACAGTGACCCTATGGAGGGTGATGGATACACCCCAAGGTGACTATGATTATCAATAATACCAGGGGTTACCCATTTGCCCTGGCCATCGATGACAGTGGCATTTGTCGGGTAATCAATGTTCTGGCCGACGGCCTGAATTTTACCTTCTGCGAAATACACCATGCCGTTTTCAATGCGTTTACCTGCTCCATCTAAAATAGTCACATTGGTGATAACGGTGGGCGTGCCTGCAATGGCCTGATAAGTACTGGGATAGGGGTTGGGGTTAATACTGACCTTGCCTGACTTGCTGTCTTTCGAGGTGGTATTCTGGGTTGTCTGACAACCAGATACCACTAGCGGAAGCAAACAAGCCAGCGCCAGGCTGACGCGTGAACGAGTGAGTGCCATAGGTTTTCCGTAGCCTTAATGTTGTGAATAACGATTTATTCGTATTGTTATTGTGCGGTGTACAACGCATACGTTTACACAAGATTAACGCTACTTTAAGCATTTCACAAAATGAAGCTAACTTGAGACTAAGCTACGTACTCCTGCGAGGACTGGCGGCGCAGTACCTTCACAATGTCATCAGCGTGGTTTAATCGTCTGATATCGTTAAATAACAACTCGGCCTGTGGGTACTGCCGCTTTAAATAGCCACACCATTGTTTTATACGATTGGGATAATAACGGCCTTTATCGCCGTAAATTTCATAGCCAGAATATTTGATCAGCAAACGGGCTAATTCTGGCCACGCCATAGGCGCTTGGTGGTGTTTAATACACAACGCCAGGTTTGGCAATGCCAATGCCCCGCGCCCCAACATCAGGTCTTCACAGGCAGATTCCTGTCGACAGCGTTGCGCATCCTGCGCACTCCAAATTTCGCCATTCGCAATAACCGGAATGTCGATATGCTGTTTGATTCGAGCAATCCAGTCCCAGTACGCGGGCGGCCGGTAGCCTTCTGTTTTGGTTCTGGCATGGACTACCAGATGGCTGGCTCCTGCGTTGGCAATGGCTACAGCATTATCTATCGCCAGGCTTTTGTCTTCAAAGCCCAACCTTATTTTTGCCGTGACCGGAAGATGGTCTGGCACCGCCTGGCGCACCGCATGGACTATATCATAAAGTGCCTGGGTTTCTTTAAGCAGTACTGCCCCACCCTTGCTTTTATTGACGGTTTTGGCCGGACACCCAAAATTGAGATCGACCCCGGGCGAGCCGAGTTCTACGGCAGTTAGTGCATTTTCAGCCAGCCATTGAGGGTGTTGCCCCAATAACTGCACCCGCACCGGCACCCCCGCTTTGGTTTTACCATCTTGCAGCAATTCAGGACATAGCTTATAGAATGTTTTTGCTGGCAGCTTTTGGTCTACCACGCGCACAAATTCTGTTACGCACAAATCAAAGCCGCCCACTTCGGTCAGCATTTCGCGCATTAAATGATCAACCACCCCTTCCATCGGGGCCAGCATTACTGTCATAACGATTTTAAACGCTCAGGTAAAAACGGGCGCGCAGTGTACCAAATAGCCTAGCGCGACTCCATTGTACGGGGGTAATTTAACACTTAGTTGTCTGAGAGCGACGTTGATCACACAGCGCAATAACCTGGCGCTGCTCCCTGGCGGTTAGCTGGGTCCAGGTGGTAATCTGGCTAAGATCGCGAAAACAGCCGGTACAGCGAGCGGCAGCATCTAATTGACACTGTCCAATACAGGGCGAGAGTACCGGCAGACTCCTAGATGAACAGTACTGAGACATACAGGCTATTCGTTGCAGTGAGGTAAAACAGAAGGCGCGAGGGGGCTGGCACAAGGTGTCCCTTCACTACACCACAGGCACACATAAATACCAAACCGGGCAACCAGTTGTTGTTCAAAGTCATATTTAGCGACCGCAGTGCCGTGCACAAGGGCCTGACCGGTGCCAGTATAAATTAATGCGGAGTAATGAAACATCAAGGAGCCCCTAAACCATACGAGACCCCAATATACATCTAGACGTCTAAACATTCAAACGTCTATTCGAATATTTAGATATTAGCAGCTAAGACAAAGTCTAATGCGCCGCATATCGCCGCCACCTGGGCCTGATTACATATTTGCGCCGTGGCGTTCGGGCTGTCAGGGTAAACCTCGGTAGTGGTAACGTACGTTGCTTCAGTCATACCGCCACACAGATGTAAGGCTTTTTTGTCATAGCAAATTATCCCTTCGCTTTGCACCGGCTCACCGATTAAACGCCCGTCGTCATCCGCTGGGGCAATATGGGTAACCTGACTTACCGCCTGTACCACCGCTTTTTGAAACTCCAGCTGAGGACGTGTGGTATCAGCCACCGTGTAAAAGCCGTCAGGAATATTCCAATTGTGGTTTACGGTTCCTTCACGCGCAGCCAGCGCGGGCCTGAATTCACTGTTATCGGTATCAGTGGTTTCGTGCAAATCCACATGAACCAGCACGGGCGTATTAAGCGATGCCACAAAGGCCATAATTTGGGCGGCTTCGGGCGCTGGGCTATTGGCATAAAAAGAACGGTTAGGATCTATCGCCATCGGATCCCATCGGTTGATGGTTTCATAACCCCAGGGGCTAATGCAGGGCACCACAATAAAGTTGTAGCGCGCTGCATACAGGGCCATCTCGTTATTAATAAACTGTAGCGCGCCCTGCACTCCACTGGTTTCATAGCCATGAACACCACCGGTAATCAGTACCGTTGGTTTGCTGAGGGAAATTTTTTCGCTGACCACCGCATACAACGGATAGCGATTTTCGTCATAGGGTAACGCGCCATACTGGATAACCGAAAACCCTTTAAGGTTATTCGGCAGCTTAGCTAACACTTCGTCAGCATAACTACGCTCAATAGACTGCGCATCGCGCCATTGCTGTTTATGTTCATCGTTCCAGGCTTGGCCCGGCGTGCCGATGGAATATGACTGCATAAGTCGTCTCTTTAGTACTGAAAGGCGGTCATACTAACATAGCTGTAAAGTTGCATCGAAGTGGCAGGGTAGATTGCATTACGGAGAGTGGAAACTTACCCGAAGGTTTAGGCAGTATTACTTGCTGGGTCGATCTGGTGTTCCGGCCTACTACTTTATGCCCCATTCCTGAATACGCTGGTTAGCGCAATTCAACATCGCGCATAGTAGCTTGCACTTTCAAGAATAACGGATAAGCAACGAGCGGACTGTGAGAACACCAGCTTTACTGCGCTACCGGGCATCACTCATGGGAACAAGGAAGCAACGAAAATGCGAATTGACTAATAAGGCAGTATTTACCAAAGCGGTTATCGATGAGAGACGTTACCCAGCAGCAATATGACGCCGTTAAGTGGCGGCTGAACAGTCGCCCCCCAACCGGTATAGATTTAAAATGCGTTAGGAGATGAAGAATGATTATGCGAGGTCAATGTTGCACTTGGGAGTCGATACTAAGTTTTTACGCCAAAGCCATTCGATAATCAGACCGAGCGGCTTAGGTAATTTCAGGCGTAGGGAATTACATCGACCCGGCTTAAACAGCAAAGCGCCGACGCTGAAGATAGTCGAACGCTACTTCCATCTCGTGTAAGACTCTGGTCGAATCAAGGTTAAGACTATCACGCATTAATTTGCGCTGCGCTTCGTATTCCGGGGACATATTGATTGAGGCTGCTTGGCGATAAGTGGCTTCATCAGGCCATTGCGCGTAAGCGATAAACGCCCCGTTGCTATCACGGTGTAAACGCGAGCCCAGGCTGCCCTTAAATAAGTAAATGCCTTGGGTGGTTTTAGGCCAGCTAGCCAGAAACTGTTCTTCAAAGCCTGTTTTGACAACAAATTCGAACATAACAATAAACATATAATTCGCTTCCCTTTGATATTCGCTATACCCAGGTAACCGCCGCCACTTGCAGGGCTACCCTCCATGCAGCAGACTTTATTGTACCCATCATTACCTTATTAGTTTAGTGCTGATCCGCGGTATTAAGTGCAAATAGCCAGCTATTAAATGAGTAACTTAGCCGCATTACACAAGCAATACCAGAGGTTCGCAAAATGGGCGTGAAATGTTGGGTCTTTAATTAAATAAAAAGTTTATTCAGCCAATATGACGGGGGCGCCGGGCACCATAAATATAGGGTGTTTAGGCAGTGGTGGGCGGGCACAAAAAGCCCTGTACCGAGAAGATAAAACGTTATTTTTTGGCTGTCTATCAGTCAGTCCGCCTGTGTAATTCACTGGTCATGAGCTATAGCCACTATGTAGCCTAGCCCTGCTTAATGAATGCAGTATTAATATACGTTCATCACCGCTACCCTGTTATTTCAAACATTCCTCACGTTCTTCGCGGCACTCATACGAGCCCATTTCAAATTCCCGACAAATCCAGGGCCGGTTTTCGTAAATAGTGCACATGTAAGTTTCACGGTCCAGCGCTGAACACCAGCCGTCGTCTAGTCTTCGCATTGTTTCACTTCCCCAACTATCGCGTTGAATGTGCTTTTCTGGCACGCCGGTATCATCGATTATCATTACTTCCAGGCGGCAACAACACGCTTTGCAGTTAGCACAAGAAATGGCGGAAGCGGGTTCGGTGGTTACCGGAATTTGGGTAGATGAAGGCATAGGGACGGGTTACTTTTAAACGATTAACTCAGGTGAACATCATACCCAAATGATAAGTAAATAGCTTAAACATTCCGCATTGAATTTTTAACGTACGGGCCGGTTATTCAGCCAACACAGCGTGAATAACAACCGCGCGCGAAATAATACTATGACATCTGGCTTCTTTTGCACCTTCATCTTTTCGCGTACTTTTCGTATCGCCAGCAAACAACTTTATATGGACTCTGCACTGAACAAAAATAGTACCTTGTTTCCAGACTACGCCTATGTCCGCCTCTTTATGGTTACAGTAGAGCCGTCATTTATCAATACTACTTAATTAAGCGTAATCGCAACTTTACGCAGTACCGAGGTCTAATCTCATTCTACGCGCCTTTGACCCAGCTAAACGACGAAATTAGCGACGAAAATGAACGTCGCTTACTTTACATTTGCTACTAGCCGCCATCAACCCAGCAGGTGTACCCGGGTTGTAAATTAGCGCACCAAATATTATCCTGAGGATGAATGGATAAGCACTTGTGGACTAGCACTTGTGAATAAGCACTGACATAAAAAAGGATTTTCATTATGTACAGCATCTTTGGGCCATCGCGCATTTTGCCACTGGTTATCGTTTTATCATTAACGATAAATTCCCACGCGCACGCAGATACATTTTCCGATGTTTACGAAGCATTCCAGCATGCTTATGAGCAAAATGATATTGCCGCCAGTGTGACGTTGAGCCAAAAAGCCTGGCAACTTGCTGGGAAACAATTTGGCAGTACCAGTGAGAACACGCTTAAATTACATTACTCTTATGCAAACATGCTGGTTTTAGCGCAGCAGTATGATAACGCGGCGCGCGAATATAGGTCTGTAATAGAGCAATATAAAGCAGTGTACGGCGACACTCATATCGATACGCTATTAACCTATACTGGTATACTAAAAAATCTGAATACCCTGTCGTATGAGATTGTGCATAAGAGTGAGGTTAAGACACTCAAACCTGCACTAGCTAAGTATCTTTTAAGAAATATAGAGGAGGTGCAGGATGCCAGCGAGCAGGAACACGCATACCTCTACTCGCAAGTGGCAAAAGAAGTTATTCAGATAACCTATATGCCAGTGCAGTTAAGTGAATTAATCCGCTTTTTAAATACAGCAGTAGGCAAAGCCGAAAAACAATGGGGTCCCAATAATCAGCAGACGCTGGAAACCCGTTATTTTCTGGCAAGAGGGTTAGAAGCCAAAGGCCATCGTACCGATGCTATTGATAATTATCTATCTGTAGCTACAGGGTTTGATAATAATAACTCGTTTTCTCATCCTTATTCTCTAGCATCTCATGCCCGTTTAGTAACGTTATACGAAGAGGGTGGCGAGTCTGAGCAGGCAACATACCATTGTCAGGCAATTGGCCAAATGACCCCTTGGGATACCAACCAGGATCCCCAGCCGCTGTATCGCGTAAACCCAGACTACCCAAGATCTCAAGCTAGAAGAAACCAGGAAGGATCGGTTCAACTGGCCTTTCGGGTTGATACCCAAGGTTTGGTTAAAAATATTAAAGTGGTGAGTACACAGGGCAATGAGAGCTTCGCTGATGCCGCAATCAAAGCACTTTCTCAGTGGCGATATGCGCCACAATTTAAAGATGGGAAGCCAATAGATTCAACAGAACTAAAGGTAATACTCGACTTTACATTAGGCATTTAGCCTATGTCACCCCCTGAATGCCGCAGGCTAGCAATGTTTCAGACAACCTTTTTGAAAAAAACGCTGCTGATGCTTTGTAAACCATCGTCACACATTTTGCTGGCAATTGGTTTTAGATAATCCGCCTGAGACATTTTCGCAATACCTACCTTACACGTGGCTATATACATGCTGATCGCTTGGTGTGAAAGGTTGTGTTGTTGAGGCATAGGTACTAAAGCTATTCGGCGATACAGTGTAATTAGCTTAATTGCGGCAAGCTTATTTTCGAAGATAAGACAGTATAAATACCCTAACCTGTCGCAATACACGGATGTGAGCTCTATGATCTGGGCTCTGTGGTATGAGTTCTATGATAAGAGCTCTGTAATAAGAGTTCAGTGGTGAAAACTTTTGAGAGAAGGTGCCTAAGTGAAAGTAGCTGGGTGAATGAAGAGCCAAGCAATAGCATCCCACGTAATCAATAAAATACAAAGCCCGTAAGCAAAAAGGTCGCGGTGGTAATGATATACGGCCACCGTTTTGCCAGGTTGCAATGGTCATACATTTTGGCATCATCATGGCGGTAAAATCCAGTATGTAAGACGGAATTGCCTGTCGCTGATAACTTTGCCTGGGTTTTGCTTTCTTTTAGGAAATGAGGATGCAAAGCATTTTGACGTATATCAGCACGGTAGAATGTTTATAATGGAGCCAGTTATTAATTACTTAACCACCCTACGGGACCTACGTCAGGTATTTTTCTAGCGGGGTACAGGGCCTTTGTATTTGATAACGGTAACGCGATTATACTGCCCGGGCACCCGAATATACCCCAGGTTATGTAACTGGCAAGCGGTGCTGGTAATTGGTTAGTACACCGCTACGAATCGCTCAATAGTACCCCTATCTATGCAGTAACGGAGACACCATGCCAGCAGGAAGAAAACGAGCATTTGATGAACAGGCCGCACTGGATGCAGCAATGAATGTGTTTTGGACCAAAGGCTATGCAGGCGCATCTCTTGCTCATCTTACTCAGGCCATGGGCGTTAACAAACCCAGTTTATACAGTGCATTTGGGAATAAAGAAGCGCTATTTATCCGAACTACGGAACACTATATACAGCAAAATATGCAACACCATCTGGCGGAATTAGAAGGCTACAATTGCGCCCTTGGGGAAAGGCTACGACGCTATATGAAGAGCATTGTTAATATGCAGTGCGAACAGTCTTCAGGTCGTGGTTGCTATTTGGTGTTATGTCAAAATGAAATTGCTGGTAGCCATATCCCTCACGAGGCCAAAGCCTTACTTGAAGATATAGATGCGCAGGCCTACACCCGCCTTGTACGTCTTTTTAAAGAGGATGCTCATGCGCGGGCGCTTGGCGTAGCCAATCGGGCCGATGAGCATGCTTTGACGCTTTACACCGTCCTTAAAGGCACGGCAAGTATGGCACGCACTGGCAAAAAGGCTGCGCAGTTATATGGGGTTATCGACACTACGCTAAGTGGTATGGGTTTATAAACTAAAGGTTCGGTTTAACTAAATCCCCCTTCCTTTTTGAGATTTTTTTACATTGCAAATCAGCCGTCTAGGGTATTCCTTCCCGACCACCTGAACTTCTGTGCTCAATTCTCTTATAAAACATACCGATTGGTAAATAATTAAAATGGAGAACCTATGAGCGTATCTGTTGAAGGTAAAACAGCGTTGGTGACCGGCGCTAACCGGGGTATTGGCAAAGCTATTGTTGAGGCATTCTTTGAACATGGCGTGAAGAAGGTGTATTTGGCAGTTCGAGATACTTCATCCACCGAAGCACTTACAAAGCAATTTGGCGATAAAGTGGAAACTTTACCCGTTGATGTAACGGATATTGCGTCTATCCAGGCGCTTGCCAAAAAAGCAGACGATGTAGACATTCTGGTGAATAATGCGGGTGTAATGAACCTTTACTCACCACTGGCAAGCGAAGCCGAAGATGCTTTAAAGCAAGAATTTGAAATTAACGTATTCGGATTAATCAGAGTCGCACAGGCGTTTGCCCCGGTTCTTGAGAAAACAAAAGGTACACTGGTACAACTAAACTCTATCGCTTCGATAAAAACATTTGGCGACATGTCGACCTATTGTGCGTCTAAAGCAGCTGCTTATTCAATTACTCAGGGACTTAAAGAGAAGCTGGGTGAAAAAGGCGTAAGCGTGTTGAGTGTGCATCCAGGCCCTATTGCCACCGATATGGGTAAAGGTGCAGGTTTTGATGATGCCCCAGGGCCTGACACAGTTGCTGCAGGTATTATTGAAGCCCTTGAGTCGGGCGACTTTCATCTGTTCCCCGATCCTATGGCTAAGCAATTGGGAGAAGCTTATCAGAGCTACGCAGATAACATTATCTTGGGCGACTTTTCGGTGTGATAGCGAATAGACCGTATACCGCTGTTGGTGCTATGGATACCGTCAGAGTCGGTATAGACAATCCCTACTTCAAGTGAAAAACCTTTGAAGTTGCACCAAGCTTATAGCAATGATGATGATTGGAGCTTGGTGTTTTGACTACCGTTAATATGAAAAGTAAGAGCTACAGATACAAAAAAGCCAGCTAATTAGCTGGCTTTTTTGGGTTTATGGCGTCCCCTAGGGGATTCGAACCCCTGTTACCGCCGTGAAAGGGCGGTGTCCTAGGCCTCTAGACGAAGGGGACAAAAAATCTTCTTCTGAAAGCATTGCTTTCAGGATTTTTTGTAAGGCGATATTTCTGTTAAGAAATAGAGCGACCTTATCCTAAGAACATTTCGTAGTTGCGGACTACGACACCGTAAAAATGGCGTCCCCTAGGGGATTCGAACCCCTGTTACCGCCGTGAAAGGGCGGTGTCCTAGGCCTCTAGACGAAGGGGACTGAAAATCTTTATCACGAAGCTTAGCTTCGTGGATTTTCAGTAAGGCGAGGTGAGCCAGCGAACCGAGCGACCTTTATCTTACCGAAAGTGATTTTGAGCCCTGAGGAATGCTACTACCTCTGGCCTATCTGCTATTGCAGATTTTAGGTAAGGTACTATTCCAATAAAGAAATAGAGCGACCTTATCCTAAGAGTATCTTGTAGTTGCGGACTACAATACCGTAAAAATGGCGTCCCCTAGGGGATTCGAACCCCTGTTACCGCCGTGAAAGGGCGGTGTCCTAGGCCTCTAGACGAAGGGGACAAAAAATCTTCTTCTGAAAGCATTGCTTTCAGGATTTTTTGTAAGGCGATATTTCTGTTAAGAAATAGAGCGACCTTATCCTAAGAACATGTCGTAGTTGCGGACTACGACACCGTATAAATGGCGTCCCCTAGGGGATTCGAACCCCTGTTACCGCCGTGAAAGGGCGGTGTCCTAGGCCTCTAGACGAAGGGGACTGAAAATCTTTATCACGAAGCTTAGCTTCGTGGATTTTCAGTAAGGCGAGGTGAGCCAGCGAACCGAGCGACCTTTATCTTACCGAAAGGGATTTTTAGTCCTGAGGAATGCTTCCTCTGGCCTACCTGTTTCAAGGTGTATTCTGCCACACATCATTATTAAACCTGATATATTCGCAAAATAACGCAAACAGCTTGGTCACATTTAACAAGTAACCTGCGGGTATTAAACAATGCTTAACACCGAAATTTGGTGGAGCCAGGCGGGATCGAACCGCCGACCTCTTGCATGCCATGCAAGCGCTCTCCCAGCTGAGCTATGGCCCCGTCTATCACTACACACACCACCCTTGGGTATTGCGTGCCTGTTCTGTGACAGCGGGGCGCATTCTAGGCATACCCCACTGCCCTGTCAACGGTTTTTTAAAGAAAATCTATGAATTTTCTCTGTTTGCTATAAAACTAACCGCCTTGTCTATTCTTTGCTCTACTTTCTGCTTTGAGAGGAGGTTTAGGGTTACATCTAACGAAGGCGAATTACCGCTACCCGTTACCGCCACACGTAACGGCATGCCTATTTTTCCCATACCTACACCCAATGCTTCAGCTGTAGCATTAATCGCTTCACCGATAGTTTCTGGGGTCCAGGTCTCTAATGCCAATAGCTTATCTTTAACCACTAACAATGGCTCTTTGGCTACCGGGCGCAAATGTTTTTTCGCCGCTTTTTCATCAAACTCATCGAAATCTTCGAAGAAGTAACGGCTTATCTGGGCCATCTCTTTAAGTGTTTTAACCCGATCGGCCTGTATCGCAATAACATTTTCCAGCGTGGGGCCATTTGCCGTATCAATACCCTGCTCAGCAAAATGCCATTTTGCAAATACCGCTACTTCACTGGCTGGCATTGTTTTCATATAGTGCTGATTTAGCCAGATTAGCTTTTCAGTATTAAACGCTGAAGCAGACTGCCCGATGGCATCAAGGCTGAAATGCTCAATCATTTCGCTAAGTGAAAATATCTCCTGATCGCCATGCGCCCAACCTAACCGCACCAGATAGTTGAGCAATGCCTGGGGTAAAAAACCGTCATCACGATACTGCATCACACTCACAGCATTATGGCGTTTAGATAACTTTTTACCGTCATCACCCAAAATCATTGATACATGCGCATATTCGGGTACAGGTGCACCCAGCGCCTGCAGGATATTGATTTGGCGAGGTGTATTGTTAATATGATCTTCACCGCGTACTACATGGGTAATGCCCATATCCCAATCATCAACTACCACACAGAAATTATAGGTAGGGGTGCCATCACTTCGCTGTATAACAAGATCGTCGAGTTCACTATTGCTTATTTCAATAGTGCCGCGGATGTGGTCGTTAATAACGACTTTGCCATCGAGAGGATTTTTAAAACGAACAGCATAACTTTCGCCTTCAGGGTGGTCGGTGCGATCGCGCCACGTACCTGGGTAACGCGGCTTTTCACCACGGGCCTTTTGTTGCTCGCGAATTTCATCTAATTCCTGCGAACTCATGAAGCACTTATAAGCTTTGCCTTCTTCAAGTAGACGCTCAATTAATTCTTTATAGCGGTCGAAGCGTTCGGTCTGTAAATACGGCCCTTTGTCCCAGGATAATCCCAGCCACTGCATGCCATCTAAAATAGCTTGTTTAGCTTCTTCAGTAGAACGCTCTATATCTGTATCTTCAATACGAAGTACAAATTCCCCACCCTGGCTTTTCGCGTATAGCCATGAATATAAGGCTGTTCTGGCTCCACCAACGTGTAAATATCCGGTAGGGCTTGGGGCGAATCTGGTTACGACCGACATAGCAAACTCTCTGTTAATACTGTAATAATGATTGCTGCGCATTCTACCAGTGTTCTGGCAACGGCAAAACACTGGTAGAAGTCAAAGCGGAAAAACCGTCAATAAAAGGCTATTTTTGCTTTATTATTGAACAAAATAGAGGATAACGAACACTTTTCAGCCAAACGGAACTTTTTATTCAACTTTGTTGTTGACTCTGTGAAAAGCAACTCTATAATACCGCCCCACTTGCCCACTACGGCAAAGACAAATCAAAGGACGCTTAGCTCAGTTGGGAGAGCATCGCCCTTACAAGGCGAGGGTCACTGGTTCAAGTCCAGTAGCGTCCACCACTTTGATTTGTTGAATATTTTGATTGCGGACGCTTAGCTCAGTTGGGAGAGCATCGCCCTTACAAGGCGAGGGTCACTGGTTCAAGTCCAGTAGCGTCCACCATTTTCCACGGGCAATCAAATACTATACGGACGCTTAGCTCAGTTGGGAGAGCATCGCCCTTACAAGGCGAGGGTCACTGGTTCAAGTCCAGTAGCGTCCACCATCTCTTTTTATTCTTATATTTCTCAAGCGGTTCCTAGCGAGTCACAGCAGCGTTCACCACCTCTTGTTATTTTTATATATCTTAACGACTTCCAACTTTATCTATAGTACCGTAACCGCAAATAGCCTCTGAAGTTTGACATTCGCGGGGCTATAATTGCGAAGCGGCACCGTGTTTGCCTCCCAGCGACCGAAGGGAATGACAACAGTGTTTTGTTATGCATTGGTACACCGCATAAGCTTGATACCACCTACCTGTGTTGTAAAGCCGAAGTCTTCATAAAAAGCTTCCATTTCTGGCAAGCAATATAATTCAAAGTGCCTAATACCTATTAACCTTGGATGGGATTTGACCGCTGCAATTAGTTTCTTGCCAAGACCTTTTCCTTGCTGCTGTTTTGACACAATTACGTCAAAAATGATGGCTTTGTAAATAAAATCTGTTACTACACGAGCAAAGCCAACTAACTCATTATTATTGAAAATACCAACCGTAATCTGCGATCCTTCAATACAGGCCGCAGCTTCCACTAATGTTCGTTCATTTGCCCACCACGTTTCTTTAAATAAAGATAGAACTTGAGTAGCGTGAGATTCATTTAAGTCAAAATATACTTCCATGCTTATTCCAATGCATAATTTTTCAATAACGGGTACAGATGCGTAGGGCATAATGGCGAAGCCGTCTACGTGTTAGCGTCCCAGCGAGTTACATAATTTATTTGTTATAAGCTACTGTTAAAACTGCCTTATTTGATCTTTTTATAGTTTGACCACATTGTAACGGAAAGAACAAAACCACCGATTAATATGAGAAGAGCTCTGTTAATTTGAGTTTCCTGCAATACTGGGACAAGTGTGTTGAGCCATAATGGAAAAAAGAAAGCGAACGGAATAACCACGCAAATAAATACAGCAAAAAAGAAATAGCAAAAGGCGTTGTTAGCCAATCCTGATGGACTTGGCCAACCGAAGTGACAATTTAGCAACTTTTGACCTTTAACCAACGAATTTACGGCAACTAAATATATAGCAGCGCCAATTGTAAAAAAGAGTATTTCCATGGTCTTACGCTAAGCTTTGGGGCGCATACATGGGGTGATATTCGCCAAACGGTCCCCTGTATACGTTTCGGCGCCCGAAGGGTGTGCCAACAGTGTTTTGTTATGCCAAACCATTAGCGCTGCCTAGTTTCGATTATTTGGTCTGGTTTCTCTTCCGTTGGTGTTTCTAAACTTCCTATTGGTACGCAAGAGAACTCTAATTCTGTAGAACCAAGCTTGGCAGGCATTGCAGGTGTGACAGTTTCTTTTAGGAGTTTAATTTCCAAGCCTTTATCTTCACAAAATTGTCTAGCTTCGGAATAAACGGCCGTCTTATTTTCTAACGAAACACCTAAACCGGGAGTTCCATCTTTTTTCCCCACATAATATGTATCTTGACCCAGTGGGACGACACCAGTGCTTTTACATGCCACAAGGAAAAATACTATCCCAAAACAACTTACCTGCTTAAACATCTCAATTCTCCAAATGGCATAACGCCCAATTTTGGGGCGCAAATGCGTAGGCTAAAATAAGGAGCGAAGCGACGGGAGCCTACGTATTTGTGTCCCGGCGAACGCAGTAAGCGCCAATAGTTGTTTGTTAGGTGCGTGTAGCTAATGGCGACTATTTTTCATCTGTTTAATGCATTGAGTAGAAATTGATTCAAAAACATTGCTGATATATTGATAGCAATCTCTTTGCTTTTCGTACCAGTCGTCCCCGCCCTTGTAACGAGTTGGAATGAGGTCGTTATACATATTGATGATATTTTCCGAGATTTTTCTGAATCAAATTTAATATCTGGGAAATGAAGTGTTGCTATGACTTCCAATGGCTCTAGAGAATTAACAGCGCTTTTCATTAATTCACGTAGCTCTTCAGTTTGTTCTTCTTTTGTATATAACTTCTTAATGAAAGCTTTTGACTTGGTACGGAAATTTAATAATTCTCGATACATTAACTCTAGCTTTTCAATGTCGAGGGTTCTGCTCGCAGTCTTTCTTGAAAAGTAGTTGTTGAGAATGACGACAGAAATCGCTACCACGGAAGAAATAAAGATAGCGAAAAACTTTGCCCTGTCTGAGACATTTTCAAATATTACAAAAAACCATTCCATGTTAACTACCTCCTGACGACCTAACAATTTAATAGTACGCAAATCGCAAGCTTTTCTACCGAGCGTGAGCTCGTTTTTACCTATAGTGTCAGAAGAACCATATCGCTTAAAGTCAATGATGACAATGCCTATAAAATAGCGGAGCTAATTTCACAAAGCACGAAAACGCGCAATTGGATCGTTTTCTTGAATATAGGGGAAAGCAACTATAACTGTAGACGTATGCATATATTGTTGAGCGATAAGAATAAAGCCCCCATTTTAAAATTATGTCTCTGAATACATGTTTTTGAAGCAGTATTTTTTAAGGGCTGTCTTTATCTATTTGAAGTGGATTTCCGCATTTATACATTTTCATGACAAACGTCACCCTTTATCTATGGGTGATAATGAAGTAGAGAGATGCCTGGCGCATTTTGCGTTGAAAGTAAATGTGTCACCACAAACCCAAGCGACGGCATTTAATTCGCTGTCATTTCTTTATAAGCATATTACTAATAAACCACTTTTTTGAATCTGACTTCTGTCAGATGCTCTCTAATAGCTCTGCTTATTTAGGCGTAGCGCTGGCTTCATGGATTATTTATGCTGTATTTGAGCTGTGTAGCTGAGATTACGGAGGATTAAAGCGCTGGCAGCAAGCAATTCTACTTACTGCCAATAAACTATCGGTAGTTAAGCTAACCTACAAGGTTTGGGTATACACCACCACATCTTCGCTATAAATACTGTCTTCATAAAACTGAGTATGGCTGAAAGTCATGCCCAGCTTTTTCATTACTCCTATTGAAGCCGTATTATCCGGCGCGGCAATAGCAGAAAAGGTACTTATACCGGTATAGGCAAGGCCATCACGTACAGCAATGGCGGCTTCACTGGCATAGCCTTTTCCCCAACTTGAACGCTTAAAACGCCAGCCGAGCTCGATATTGTCGATTTGCGGGTGGGAAGTAAAAAAGCCAAAAGGTCGAACCAAAATCCAGCCCAGTGCTTCGGCGGAGGTTTTTTCCAGTACTTTCCAAAGGCCCCAACCAAGTGCCGGGTTTGCATACGCTGCCAAGCGGGGTAAAAAAACACTTTCGATGTCTTCACGGCTGGTTTTAAACCCACCGTTGAGGTAACGCATTACCTCTACATCTTGATCAAGTTGCCATAAAAAATCAGCATCCGCTGCTGTGATATAGTCGAATATCAGCCGGTCGGTTTCTGCGAACTCCATGCTCCACCTCAAAATCTAATTTTTGTTATTATTACCGGTAATCAGCCACCTAACATGGCCAGATGCTTGGTTGCCCCGGTACTGCCTTGTTGCAAGTAATGGGATATGTGTTTATCGCCTAATGACTCAGTGACAAACTGTTTAACCCCCTCTACATCGCCAGCGCTGAGATAATGTCGCAGGTCTAAACCCTGCTCACTAAATAAGCACAAGTGTAATTTACCACTAGCTGCCACGCGAAGTCGATTGCAACTTTCACAAAAATCTTTGCTGTAGGGCATAATCAACCCAATGTTACCGGCATAGTCCGGATGACAAAACTCCTGCGCCGGACCCGCATCGCGCCGGCGGATAATAGGTTGCCAGCCTTCGGCCAGCAATTTGTCGCGTAGCGGTGCGCCTGACATATGCTGTTGGTTAAAGAAATTATGATGTTCGCCTGTTTCCATCAGCTCGATAAACCGTAACGTCACCGGCGTTGTTTTCAGCCAGGTCAAGAAGCGCTGTAAGCGATTGCTGGAAAAATCCTGTAGCAATACGGTATTAATTTTGACATTCAAACCCGCCTCTACCGCCACATCTAACCCGTTCAGGATTTGTTTAAGTTTGTCCTGACCGGTAATCAGTGCGAACTGATTAGGATCAAGGCTATCGATACTGACATTAACCTGATGCAACCCGGCTTGCGCCCAGCGATGAGCATCTTTTGCCAGCCTCGCCCCGTGGCTGGTGGCGGCAATACGATTAATTCCTGGTGTATTAGCAGTGGCGGCTATGATATCGGTGAAATCGCGCCGTAAACTCGGTTCGCCGCCGGTTATACGAACCTTGGACGTGCCCATCTGGGCAAATGCCGTCAACAGGGTCTGAATTTCATGTATATTTAAAAACGCGCTATTAGGCGGACCGTCATACCCATCTGGTAAACAGTACTGACAGCGAAAGTTGCACGCCTCTGTAATTGATAACCGCAGATAATGGAAACGGCGACCGAAACTATCTTCTAACAATATTTAACCTTGGTGTGAAGCGATAGGTATACCATGCCACAGATGGATGAATACGCAAACCGCTAACTTGTGTGTGCTGGTGTGGATACGTGGCCGCGCGCTTTACAGTTTAGCTTAATCGACGGTTAATCGCAGGGCGCGATGAACCCCCGGATAAAACCGCTGCGATGAACATGGCATCGTTTCTGCTAACTACCTTACCTTTGTTCATCACTTTATAGGCAGCCTTTGCAGGTTGCGCCAGGATAATTATGACGCAATCAACTTCTCGGGGTTATATTCCCGCCATCGATGGCCTTAGGGCACTGGCTGTGCTGGCCGTGATGGTCTTCCATCTAGATGCCAGCCTATTACCCGGGGGCTTCACCGGGGTAGATATCTTTTTTGTGATCTCCGGGTACGTGGTTGCACGTTCATTAAGTGGCCATCAATACACCGCCTTTCAGGCTTATATTGTTGCTTTTTACCGACGCCGCATACTCAGGCTGTTTCCTGCCCTACTGGCCTGTTTATTGGTTTGTACTGCTATTGTGGTTCTGTTTATTCCCCAAGCCTGGCTTAGTCAGTCGATTAGCCATACCGGGTTGGGCGCGTTTTTCGGCGTAAGCAACCTAGTGTTAGCGGCCAACACACAAACTTACTTTTCGCCCTCGGTGGAATTTAACCCGTTTGTGCATACCTGGAGCCTGGGGGTGGAAGAACAGTTTTATGTGGTATTCCCTATCCTGATGTATTGGTATCTTAAAGGCCGGGCACGTTATGCCACAGCAATGCTAGCTATCTTGTCCCTGGCCGCCTCCTGGTACTATAGCAACACGAATCTTAATGCCTCTTATTATTTACTTACCAGTCGGTTTTGGGAATTAGCGGCCGGCGCGTTGTTGTTTCAATGGCAAGCAAAACAACGTACTCCGACTTTTACGCTTCCTCCCCTGCCGGTAGCCGGACTGCTGATAACCGGCGCGGGTTTGTGGCTGGCCAGCAAAGAAGCCTTTCCGGTGCCCTGGGCTATCCTGCCCGTAGTAGGTACGGTACTCCTTCTACACAGTTTTTCTACCCCTCAGGCGGCGGGGTCAGTTAGCCGTATTTTCTGTCTGCCCGCCTTACGCTATATAGGAAAAATTTCCTACTCGCTGTACTTATGGCATTGGCCGGTTTACACCTTTTTCAGATGGTCTGTGGGCCTGGAAACCCCTTTGCAGTGGCTGGCTGCTTTCAGCCTGACGTTTATCCCGGCAATGTTATCGTATCATCTGCTAGAACAACGTCTGCCGCGCCGCCCTTTATTGCAACACATGGTGGCTTGGAAAACAGTGGCGGCGGGCCTGGTGGTGATTAGTGTAAGTGGCGCTGGGGCATATTGGGGTTTTAATAATCAGCCGAAAATAAAAATAAGTAACACAAACGATAAATATAACTGGTACCCCTATTATTCTCACCCCACCGACCTACCCTCTGGCAATGAGCTCTCAGGCCGTACCATTTATGTTATTGGCGATTCCCATGCTGGCGCGTACGGTACCATGTTACGCATGTTGGCTGATGAAACCGGCATACAAACCGAAATACACAGCCAGGGGGGCTGCGGCGCCGCCAATATGCGCGAGCCGGTATTGGTTGATGACAACGCGTGCGCTGCAAAGCTACAACGTTGGTTGCACCATATACAGCAGAATGCCACCGATAACGACATAGTGTTCTTCGCCACGTTAAAGGCCTACCGGCTTACCAACCAATACCGTATTACGCCCAAGCCCAAACCACAGGTGGTAGCAACTATGTATAGCAAGGAAGCAGAGCAAGCTCGCGATGCAGCCATGCAGGAAACGCTGCAAATTATGCGTAAGATAGCTGCTGTGACACCACATATTATTACTGATGCGCCGAAACCGGTGTTTTCTTACATTCCCTTTCGGTGTAGTGATTGGTTCAACCAGGATAATCCCACCTGTGAAAGCCCTACCCATCAGGATCGTGCCTTTATGGAAAGCTTTAGAGAACCGGTAATGCAAAACCTGGATACGGTACAACAGCATATTGCCCAATTAACGGTGTGGGACCCGCTTCCCGCATTGTGTAATAAAACGCGTTGCCCGGTGTACGACAACAACACGCCGCTTTACTTCGATGCAGACCATTTATCTGCCCATGGGAATCGGGTTTTGTACCCTTCTTTTAAGCAGGCCATCATGCAGATGGTACATAGCCAACAAGCAGCATCCCCGCCGGCAGGGAAAAACGCCTCTGGCTAATGCCGTATGACGAAGCTGGTATAGTCTACCCAAAGTGTATGTGACCGGGCCCCCAATATTTATCGGCGCTGCGCTAAACCCTGTGCAGCCGGTGTAGCGCCGGGTTAAGGCATAGGTCGCAGCGCTATTTTATTTAGGTCTATCTGGCTGGGATCAGCTTAATAATGGGGTTCTCTCTTACGTAGGGGGTTGTTGTGTTAATTCACCTCCCCGAGCATAATGATGTTCACAGATAATCAATACCAATGCTATGCAGCCAGAACAAATCAAAAACGCTATTAATCAGGTCATGCCATACGGCAAATATGCTGGCCGCCGTTTATTCCATTTACCTGAACCCTACTTAGTATGGTTTCACAAACAGGGATTTCCGGCTTCAACGCTGGGGCAACAATTAGCGTTGATGTACGAAATAAAGCTTAACGGGCTGGAAAGCGTGGTGGCACCATTGTTAGATGAAGAGTAAATTTGCTGTAGGCGGCTTGGTCGCGCCTTGTCGTGATGCCCTTTTGAATTCAGGTACTCACCGGCGGTAAATCGTATTGCATCAGGTATGTATGTGTACCGTCTGCAATATGGATTTGCATCGTGCCTACCAGATGCTCCAACTCATTGGTGCCAGAATCAGGCACTACCTGCAACTGTAAGGTATCATCACCTCGGTTCATAATACCTGAATGCTGAAGAACAAAACTGCCCTGTCGGCCATCTAACAAACCGGTGAACTGTTCTATCGCTACATAGCCAGCCGAACCCTTAAAGGGCGTCACCACACTTAGCATTTCTCCTTTGCTATCACCGGTCAATATGCCGTCATAGTGTTTGGTGATCGCCATCCGATGGGTCACCATGCCCTGCTCACCACTTAAATGGCCATCCAGCGGCGCCAGGTCTACCGAGAACTTTCCTTGTATACTTTTCATCGCATTCTCTCTAGAAATGTGTAATGACCACTGTATAATTACACAGTGCCGCTGTAAAGCTCAATTTTCAACCAATAATGTTGTGATGTATTGCCTATGTTTGCCCGTCCAAAGCGAAATAAGCAGGTTATTGTTGACCGTCAGATTTTGTATCTACACGAAGTGATGGTGGCAAAGTGCCTGGCCGAACCAACACTTTTTACTAAGGTGCTGGAAAATCTTGAAACCCGTCATACCCAGGGGATAATTCGTTATGGCAGTTATTTGCTATGGCACAGCATTCTGGAAACCCGCGACCAGCCTGAACTCTTTGCTTCGTTAGTATTAGCAACCGATAGCAGAACCCAGGCTTTACGGCGTAAAACGATATTTGGCGGGGTGTTAACTGAGGCAGAACGCGAAGCCGCGCTGACGACGTATATCGCCAGCGAGCTGAATTAGTGGTTTTTACGGGCTAGTTACTGCGCAAATGATCCGAGACTAAAAAGGCCATTTCTAGCACTTGGTCCGCATTCAGGCGGGGATCGCACTGGGTTTTATAGGCTTGCTTAAGGTCATCATCGCTAATTTTATAAGCGCCACCGGTACACTCGGTAACATGCTGTCCGGTCATTTCCAGATGGACCCCTCCCGCGTGGGTTCCTTCGGCTTCATGGGCTGCAAAAAACTGACGAATTTCGCTTAAGATAGCATCGAAATTACGCGTTTTATAACCATTGCTGGCCTTAATGGTATTGCCATGCATTGGGTCAGAGCTCCATACCACATTGCGCCCTTCCTGCTTCACCCGACGTAACAATCTTGGCAGATTCTGCTCAAGGTTCTCTGCGCCCATCCGAGTAATAAAGGTTAACCGGCCAGGATCATTAGTTGGGTTAAGCACATCTATTAGCTTAATCAACTCGTCCTCATCCATTGACGGGCCAACTTTCACCCCGATGGGGTTATGAATACCACGGAAAAACTCAACATGGGCGTGGTCTAGCTGGCGGGTACGCTCACCTATCCAAACCATGTGCGCGGAGCAATTATATGGTTTACCGGTTAAGGTATCGGTGCGGGTTAGCGCCTGTTCATAGTTAAGCAACAACGCTTCATGCGAGGTAAACAAAGAGGTTTCATGCAGTGAAGGCGTATTGGCAGAGTTAATCCCAATAGTATCCATAAACTGTAACGTATCCTGAATACGTCGTGCAATATCCTGATAGCGCTCTTTAAGTGGGTTATTTTCCACAAACGCCATATTCCAACGATTTACTTCATGTAAGTCCGCTAACCCGCCCTGGGCAAAAGCGCGCAGCAGGTTAAGGGTGGCGGCACTGCGATGATAGGCATCCAGTAAACGGTTAGGATCGGGACGACGCGCAGCTTCGGTAAATTCAAAGCTGTTAATAATATCGCCACGATAGCTCGGCAGAGTGACACCGTTGATCGTTTCCAGATTCGATGACCGCGGTTTGGCGTATTGCCCGGCCATCCGGGCAACTTTGGTTACCGGGCAGCGGCCTGCGAAGGTCATCACAATTGCCATTTGCAAGATAACTTTAAACGTATCGCGGATTTTAGGAGCGTTGAACTCGTCAAACGATTCTGCGCAGTCGCCGCCTTGAAGCAAAAAGCCTTTACCCATGCTGACCTCGCCCAATTGCCGGCGTAGTTCGCGGGTCTCCGCTGCAAAAACTAACGGCGGGTATTTGCTTAAGGTCTGTTCTACATGAGCGACCTGTGCCAGGTCATCATATTCGGGTTGCTGTAGAATTGGTTTGCTTCTCCAGCTATCGGGTTGCCAGTTTTCCACGAAGTCTCCTGTTGCTATTGCTTCATTGCTATTAATGATAAGGGAACGGGCCTTGCGGCATAAGCTGAAAATTGTCATCAGTGCGGCATGAAAATAGCTTAATTGTATTGGTGAACTCACCAGAACAAACACTGACAGCGCCTTTTTCGCAGGCGACGGCATAAGACGGCCCTTAAGGCCAGCTTACCATATTTATGATAGTACAGGAGGCCACTGAGGGTGAATTTGTAGCGTGTTTTGGTTATTTGTTATATCAAACGCTATGCCGTAACCCATTTTGAGATTCTCGGCGGTAAATACCTGTGAAATTGTGCCACTGGCCACTTGCTGCCCGCCATTAAGCAACATCGCATGAGAGGCGAAGCGAGCGCTCAGCGTCAGATCATGTGAACTGATGATGGTACTATTGCCTTGCTGACAAAGTTGTTGCAAAAACGTAAGAAAGGTAAGTTGATGGCGGATATCCAATCCTTGCATTGGTTCATCTAGCACCAGCAGCGCCTCACCGGCTTCAATAGCCGTCCAGACCTGCCACAGTGCCCGCGCCAAGTTAACTCGCTGTTGCTCGCCCCCGGATAACCGGGTAACCGGCCGGGATAATAACGGTTTGAGTTCCAATGCTTCGGTTAACACTGCCGGTAAAGGATGAGCGCCCTTCCCCGCCCCGTAAAAATCAATATACTGCCCGGCGGGGATGGCAAAAGAGTGTACTTGCTGCTGCCCATGAAAAGCTCTGAATCGCGCCAGATGTGCCAGATTATAGTCACTGATGGGAGTGCCTGAAAGCAGGCAGCGACCATGTTGTGGCAGGGCTAATCCCGCCATTATCTGGAGCAGCGTCGACTTGCCGGCGCCATTTTGCCCTAAAATGTGCCAATGCTGAGCTTTGTTCACCACCAGATTAATAGCGTCAAGGCGACCGCTCACGCCCACCTTTGATAGTGTAATCATGCCACTTTCCACTGGCCGCGATACAAAGCCAACAGTAATAGCGGCCCGCCTACTGTGGCGGTAATCATAGAAACTGGCAGGGTTATCAGGTGCAGGTATTCGGTCAATGTCGCTACGGCTAACAGTACTACCGCACCACACAGGGCGCATGCCGGTAGCAAGGCGCGATTATTATAGCCTATTACCAAGCGTAGAAAGTGCGGTACCAATAGGCCAATAAACGCAATAGAACCGGCCACCGATACCGCAGCCCCTACCCCCAGCGCACTTGCCAGCAATGTCTTTTTAATCAGTTTTTCCGGCGTAACCCCCGCCGCTGCCGCCAGGGTTTCCCCCCCGTAAAGCCAGTTAAGTTGCCGGCTTTGCCAACATTGGTAAACCACACTGCCCAGCATTACTGGCCCTGCTACACTTAAAATCATCCAGTCAGTCTGGTACAGACTTCCCATCAACCAAAAGGTGAGATTACGCAGCGCCTGTGCATCCGCCAGTACATACAGCCAGGCCATCAGCGCCCCACTTACGGTAGAAATAGCAATGCCGGCTAAAATTACCGCCATGGCTGCACCGCGTAACCTTCTGGCTACCAGGTATATCATCCAGGTCGATAGCAACGCACCAATGAAGCAGCCTAACGGCAATAAATAAAGCGCCCCCTGAGCAAGCTGAATGGGCTGTACAATAAGCAAACCCGCCGCTACCAGACTGGCTCCGCTTGAAATACCAATGATCCCCGGGTCGGCCAACGGATTGTGTAACACTACCTGTAAAGAGGCGGCACTGACAGCCAGTACCGCCCCCACTAAAATAGCGGTTATTACCAATGGTAACTGTAGCTGCCATAGAATATGCCAGAATACCTCGCTGGCGACGCTTTCTTGCCAATCGGTAAGTAACACCGCGGTAATAAGCGCCAGGCCAGCCGTAGTCAAGCCGGTATAGGTGGTGAAGGCTAAACGTTTCACTGCCGTTTTTTAATATCCTCTATCAAACCGTCGCTGGCTTGTTCAATTAAATCCAATACCAGCTCAAAGCCTTTCTTACCGCCATAATACGGATCCGGTACTTCTTGATGGTCACTGTTAGCAAAGGATAAAAAAAGCTTTATTTTGGGGTGGTATGCACTGTCTGACACTTTTTGTAAATTGGCCAGGTTGCTCTTGTCCATCGCCAGGATATAGTCGTATTTATCAAAATCCTCATGCGCCACCTTACGGCACGCTATACCATCAAATTTATAACCTTTGGCGATCCCCGCGCTTTGCGAACGTTTGTCGGGCGCGCTACCTATGTGATAACCATGGGTACCGGCAGAATCGATAGTAACATCGAGCCCGGCGGCCGCTGCCTTATGGCGAAACACCGCTTCAGCGGTGGGCGAGCGGCAAATATTACCCAGACAAACGAACAAAACGGCGGGTTTCTGCTGTTGCGACATCAAACAAACCTTAATTAATACTAACTATTGACGCTGATATACCTGCTAACGGAACGAAGCCGAGGACAGGCAAAATAGTGCTAGAGTGTACCATGGCGGGGGAAACAGAGAATAGAGGACAATAAAAATAGAAGGCCAGCATACGCCAGCCCCGAATAGACCGATATTATTTAACGGTAAGCGTGCCTTTCATCATGCTCATATGGCCTGGGAAAGAGCAAAAGAATGTGTATTCATCCATTCCGGCCAGTTCATCAACCGAGAAAGTCACAGAGGTTTGTTCACCTCCACCAATAATTTTTGTGGCTGCAATTACTCGCTCATCATCGGGTTTAAGGTAATTTTCTTCCATGCCCGCGGTCATGCCATCGGTCGCGACGGCCTGGGCATCGTCCGGCTTAGTTAAGACCCAGTTATGGCCCATAACGCTTTTGTCCATTTTACCGCTGTGAGTCAACGTAACGGTAAATTCATCACAGCTTTTTGGTACGCTCATTTCTTTTTTACCAAACTGCATTGAATCAGTACTGTCGATAGTTGTTTCACATTCTTGGGCGCTTACCGCGCCGGCGGTAAGTAATAGTGATGCTGCAAGTAAGCCTTTAACTTTCATAATCGCTCCTTATAGAACGGATTTGTCGCGCATGAGCCGCGCATATTAGGAAAAGCGGTAAAACCAGGTCGCACCGCTATGATGACCTGGCTTATTACGCGCATATTACACGTAAAGTTTACCTGCGATACAATACCATGCACAAGAATGGGACGATAACCCCTTTAACTGCCCTATCCTGTCTGAATCACCAATCAGCGGTAACTGATGTCGCTGTGTTCTGCCACATAGCTGGTTTAAGATAAAATCTGTTAAAGGAACAGGTGGTAGTGGTGCTTGACTTGTCCATTTCCAGCTCTACCCCTTTTGGCCATCATTATTTTCTCAGCCGTATGAATATAGCCAACCCTACGCGCAACTGAGCAGACTCATGCCCTATTCCTGCTCGATAATTCGCTAGCCCCTTCATCCTAGCCCCGTAGATGCCCAGAGAGCCGCACGGGATGCACGGCTATTCTCCCCTTGCACACAACAGGCAAAGACCAGCGGCGGCAACCAACCTACCAAACCGTTGGTGTTGTGTTTAAGCCAGAAGCGAGGTTGCGTAAAAGCCATAGAGGAGCCAGAGGAATAAGCAAAGCCCGTTTTGCTTCTATATTCTGCTTTATTTAAACACCTCATGTTATTGTCTGACGTGTTTACAGCGAAAGTTAATATGACGTACGGCAAGCTACATATCTTCGACCGAATGCGTTAGGCTTAGGCTTTTATCATGGAGCAGGTATGCACCCACAGGTTTTAATGTTAAGCAGTTCCCGGCAAGGTAATGAAGACTATCTTGAGCATGCAAAGCCATTTATTTTCGCGCACCTTGGTGATTGTAAGGACTTACTATTCGTTCCTTATGCAGGGGTAACTACGGCGTGGGATGACTATTGCGAAAAGGTCGCCAATGCCTTACCTGAATTTACGGTTACCGGTTTGCACACCTTTGCCGACCCGGCAGAAGCACTGGCCCAGGCGTATGAGAAAAAGCAAGCAATCGTGGTGGGCGGCGGCAATACCTTTAATTTGTTGCATAGTCTTTATGCACGAGGCTTACTGGAACCGCTAAAACAGGCGATAGCAAAAGGAACCGCGTATATAGGCTGGAGCGCGGGCTCAAATATCTGCGGGCGCAGTATTAAAACGACCAATGATATGCCTATTGTGCAGCCCCCCTCCTTCAACGCACTGGGCGTGCTGAACTGCCAGTTAAACCCCCATTACAGTAATTATGCCCCGGCGGGCCACAATGGGGAAACCCGCGACCAGCGGCTGGCTGAATTTACTACGCTAAATCCTGATGTGGCGGTGCTGGCCATTGCTGAAGGTACCGCTTTGAGGCTTACCGACGGCAGGTTAACCCTGGTCGGCGACAAGGAAGGCTTTGTATTTTGTGGTACCGAAAAAAGGACGGTTCAGCCTACTGCCGACTTATCGCAATATATTAGCCAGTAACCCGTCTGTCGGACTGGGCGCTGTAGCATAAGGTAGTTCGGCTAGCAGTGGAGCTTCCAGCGCATCGCATAAGGTGCGCAAATTTTCCCGATAATATGGCATGGGCGCGGAAGTAAGTTGATTTGCCACCCAGCCATATAGCGTAAGGCCCGCTTGCGAAATAGCCTGCGCGGTCAGCAAGGCATGATTCAGACATCCCAGCCGCATCCCTACTACCATAATGACCGGCAGGCCTAGTTGTTGCACAATTTGCGGCATCCATAAGCCATTCCCCAACGGCAGCTGCCAGCCACCAGCCCCCTCCATAAGTAAAACATCTGGCTGATACGCTTCAAGCACTTTATAGCCTGATAGAATCTGTTGCTGGCTAATAGGTATACCAGCCTCACAGGCAGCTATATGAGGCGCGATAGGCGGCATTAGCGCTATGGGGTTCACTTCGCGTAGGGTGACCTTCATATTGCACGCCTCGAAGATGGCTAATGCGTCCTCGTTAACAGGCTGGGTGTCTACCATTTCACAGCCAGCCGCCACGGGTTTGTAGCCTAAAACCTTGTCACCATTGGCTGCCAACGTCTTTAGCCAGCGAACAGTAAAATAGGTTTTGCCGACTTCGGTGTCGGTGCCGGTAATAAAAAAAGTCTGCATGATTACTTTTCCAAAATGAGGTGTGCTACCTGGTAGCTCAACGGTAGTCCACCGTCGGCAGTACGCGGGTAGGCATCAGCCAGAGCCGCGATTGCCGGACGGGATAACGGCGGTGTAGGTGAGGATGTCAGCCGGGTCCCCGCCCCAACCGTTTTTATTGAGCGCAACAGTTCCAAAATGTCGGTAAAAGTATCGATATACAATGCTGCCGTGGATTCAATTAGCCGCACGTTACATTGCTTGCTGGCCTCTTCCCATTGCGCAAAACTTGCCATGTTATTTGTGGCCGGAGCAAGCCCGCTCGCTGCCCGGGCAGCGTCCAGTTCAGCAAACGAGCCCGATACCATGATGGTTAGGCACGCTATGCCTTGAGGAGCTAGCACCCGGGCCACTTCGCCAATAACCTGTCGGGGGCAAGCACACCACTGTAATGCCATAGATGAAAATACCCTGTCGAAGGTATTGTGATGAAAGGGCAGCGCTTGGGCATCGGCTATTTTGAAGGTCAAACGGGCAAAACGCTGGCTGGCATAGGCCACCATGCCAGGAGCTAAATCCACGCCGGTAACGGTAAACCCGCGCGCCGCCAGGTTGGCGGTATTGCGTCCGGTACCACAACCGATATCCAGTAATGTGCCTATGTTGCCCGGTACCCGGTTCAGTCCGGCCGTAGCGATTGTATGTTGAATCGTCGCGCAGTTATCGTAGCGCGGCGCGGCGCGGCTAAACTGGCGGGCAATATTGTGTAAAACAGCGTCACCACGTAAAGACGCCGTTAAAGGCTGCCCCACGTCAGACATGGCTGGTCTCTTGTGCTGCCAGACTTAGCGCATCGCAAACCGCGGTAATATCCTGTCGGGTGTGGCCGCTGTTCAGTGTAATACGAATACGATCAGTACCTTTGGGTACGCTAGGATAGCGGATAGCTGGGGCCCATATACCGCGTTGTTTTAATGCTTCACTGAAGGCTACCGCGCGCTGAGGATTGCCAATCATCACCGGTTGAATGGGGCTGGTTGAAGGCATCAGTGCTATTCCACATTGCGCCGCGTACTTTTTAAAATAAGCGATATTCTGTTGCAGCGTGTCACGTTTATCTGCGGTAGCAATATGTTCAAAAGAATACAGCGTGGCTAATGCCTGTGCCGGCGGCATCGCTGTAGAGTAAATATAATGGCGGGCATTGTTCACCAGATAATCAATCAATAATTGAGAGCCCGCTACAAACGCGCCCCCAGTTCCGATGGCTTTACCAAAAGTGCCCATTACTATTGGCACCTGTTGCTGGCTGAGTCCATATGCCTGTACGCTGCCCAACCCGGTTTCGCCTAGCACGCCCAGGCCGTGGGCATCATCAACCATCATCCAGCAGTCGTGCTGATGACTTAGGCTGGCAAGCTCAGTTAATGGGCTGGCGTCGCCATCCATACTGTAAATACCCTCGCAGGCTATAAGCGTATCAGCTGTATCACAGGCAGCTAACTGTTGCCGTAAGTGGCTTATATCGTTATGTTTGAACCGGCGCAGCTGACCACTGGACCCTTGCGCGCCGTCGATGAAAGACGCATGCATATACTTATCCGCCACAATATTGCCGCCAGCGGGAAACAGTGCCTGGCATAGCGCCTGGTTAGCACTAAACCCTGAATTAAATAACAATACCGCTTCACGTTTTAGATGCTCGGCTAAATAGCTTTCTAAGGCCTGGTGGGCCTGGGTATAGCCCGTCACCAATGGCGAGGCGCCGCTTCCCGCGCCAAATTGGGCCAGTCCTTCTACCCAACATTGCAATAAGCCCTCATGTTGTCGCATCGCCAGGTAATCGTTGCTGGAAAAATTTAAATAATGCTTACCTGCAATACAGATGACACTGTCTTTTTCGTACTCTACCACGGTGCGTGAACGCAAATAGCCCTGCTGCTGTTTGTGTTCAAGCTCCCGGGCCATCCAGTCAAATGGCATCAGGCCTCCACCGTGCCCTTGCGGGTCGCATCATAAAACAAATCTCGGGTATTCCCCTGGGCTATCTCTTCGCGCAATGTTTGGGCATGGGCTTCATCTGAATAATCGCGTCGGCGTTCCGTATTGATGCCAAGCTTACGAAACAGTTGCACATCTTCATGGGTATCGGGGTTAGATGTAGTCAGTAGTTTGCACCCATAGAATATTGAATTCGCCCCTGCCATAAAGCATAGCGCCTGCATTTGCTCGTTCATATCCTCCCGGCCGGCAGATAATCGCACGTGGGAGGCTGGCATCATGATTCGGGCTACCGCTATCGTACGGATAAATTCAAAGGGTTCCAGATCGTCGACGTTATCCATGGGGGTGCCTTTTACCTTCACCAGCATGTTAATCGGCACACTTTCCGGTTGGGTTGGTAAATTTGCCAAAGACATTAACAGTCCAGCTCTGTCTTTAGCCGTTTCGCCCATCCCGACAATACCGCCAGAACATACATTCATACCCGCGCCGCGAACATTTTCCAGTGTATCCAGCCGGTCCTGATACGTACGGGTAGTAATAACATCGCCATAATACTCAGGGGATGTGTCCAGATTATGATTGTAATAGTCCAGGCCCGCCTGTTTTAGCGATAGCGCCTGCTCTCGGCTTAACATACCTAACGTCATACAGGTTTCCAGGCCAAGTTTTTTCACTTCTGCGACCAGTTGCGTGACGTAAGGCATATCCCGCGCCTTTGGGTTGCGCCAGGCAGCGCCCATACAAAACCGCGTCGAGCCTGCCGCTTTGGCCTCTTTGGCGCGCTCTATTACCTTTTCAATCTCCAGTAAACGTTCCTTTTCCAAACCGGTATCGTAGCGCGCGCTTTGCGGACAATATTTACAGTCTTCCGGGCAGGCGCCAGTTTTTATCGAAAGCAACGTAGATACCTGCACCTCATTAGGATTAAAATGCTGTCGGTGAATCGATTGCGCGTTAAATACCAAATCGTTGAAGGGCATCTCAAAAAGTGCCTTAACTTCCTGGTGAGTCCAGTCGTGGCGCACTGTACCAAGGGCCGTGTGCTGAGGGAATGCGGCAGTCATAGCCTGTCCTTTACTATTGTCAAATGCTGGCTTAGTCTATGCACACCATCAGAGTTGTCAACTCTGACCATTTACCAACCTTTACCAATGGCGATATTTTGACCAATACTGAATTTGATAAGCGCCATATCTGGCACCCTTACACCTCTGCTACTCACCCCCTTCCCTGCTATGAAGTCACTGGCGCTGAAGGTGTTAATATTCACCTGGCTAGCGGCGAAACGCTGGTCGACGGCATGTCCAGCTGGTGGGCTGCCATTCATGGCTATAATCACCCGCGCCTGAATCAAGCAGCCCATTCGCAAATTGATAAATTTTCTCACGTGATGTTTGGCGGCTTAACCCATGATCCGGCAGTCCGGGTATGTAAGCAATTGCTTGCTATGGCACCAGATGGTATGGAACGGGTCTTTTTAGCCGACTCCGGATCAGTGGCGGTCGAAGTTGCATTGAAAATGGCTTTGCAATACTGGGCCTGCCAGGGCCGGCCAGATAAACATCGGATAATCACCCCGCGAAATGGTTATCACGGCGATACCTTCGCCGCTATGTCGGTCTGTGATCCGGTAAATGGAATGCACAGTTTATTTGCTGAGGTACTCTCCCGCCAGATATTTGCGCCTGCGCCGCAAACCCGCTTCGGGCAGACATTCAGTGAAGACGATATTTTACCTCTTGAAGAATTGTTTGCCCGGCATCATCACGAAATAGCAGCATTGATTATTGAACCTGTGGTGCAAGGCGCTGGGGGTATGCGTATTTACCATCCGGAATATCTGAAACGCTGTCGGCAGTTGTGTGATACCTACGATGTGTTACTTATTTGTGATGAAATTGCCACCGGTTTCGGGCGTACCGGCAAATTATTTGGCTGCGATCATGCCCAGATCAGCCCGGATATAATGTGTTTAGGTAAAGCGCTCACCGGCGGCTACATGACACTGGCAGCTACACTGTGTACCGAAGACGTCGCGCTGGGCGTTTGTCAGGGTGAACCTGGGGTATTTATGCATGGCCCTACTTTCATGGGCAACCCGTTAGCCTGTGCGGTGGCGGCGGAAAGTTTAGCCCTAATTCAGGAAAACCACTGGCAGCAGCAGGTTAGTAATATCGAAACGCAGCTCCAACAGGAGCTTGCCCGCTGTGGCGAGCTGGCCTGTGTGAAGGATGTACGGGTACTGGGCGCTATCGGAGTGGTAGAAACCCACCAGCCGGTGGATGTGGCTCGTTTGCAGAAAATATTTGTAAAGGCTGGGGTGTGGATTCGTCCTTTTAATAAACTGGTTTACATCATGCCACCGTATATTATTAAACCCGAGGCGTTATCCCAGCTGACGGCAGCTATTTACCATGCCCTGCATGAGGGCTAGTGTGGCAGTTTAATACCAAGGACTCTGTATGAAGGTGCTGTTTAATCTGGTTGATAAATTTCTATTTGCCGTGCTGCTTATCGCCGCCATGCAGATTCCCATCCTTGCTGACCATTATCGGCAATACCTGAGCGGTTATTATGATGCTACGCAGCGCACGATAGAAGAATATCAGGCGCTGGCAAACCAATTTGGCTATAGCAATGTGGCGCAAATGATTGCTGCTTTGGAACAAAACGACGTGGCACTGGTTCGCGAAGACGCGCGCAATAAGGCCCGCACCCTGGAGACGTTCCATAATTTGCAGTATGGGCTTAACGTGTTAAACCAGGGTAATTACTTCAAGCAGGCCTGGTATATGTTCGACCCCAAGCGCTTCACTACATTAAAACGGGTCGGCGAAAATTTTGCTCCTTCTTTGCCACTTGCCCCGTCGGCCGTGCTTTATAGCTTATTGTTAGCCTTATTCATTAATGTGTTTATCTGGTCGCCGCTATGGTGCGTGCGCGGGGTACGCCGTATTCGCCAGCGCCGCCGCGAAGCCCGATCACAAGGTAAGACACACTTACACACCTGATCCCTCACATTTACAAACAAAGTATGACATGCCGCTGGTTTGCCGGCCGTTACTAACGGGTAAGGGAAACATTGCTATCCTATACCCCACAAGGGCTTCATGACATATTGATGACGGATTCGTGACATCCCGGTATTCATTTTGCAAAACCTGTTAGGAGTGTAAACCTTTGACAAGTGCCGATGAGCCAGATGTAAGACTCATAGACCTGATGCGTAAAAGGTTTTTGAATTTACCGCGAATAAGCAGGTTGTATTATGAAAAATGAAAATACATTATTGATTGGACAAGCGTTGCAAATTAGAGACAAACTCGTCGCTAAGCGGCATGCCATTCCGTCTTCTATGATGAAAGAATGGAGCAGGCTACAAGCACAAACGGAAAATTTCGACTCCAATCATCCTTTTGATCGCGCTGTTAAAGGGCATGCCTTTACCAAGCCCGCTGTCTATAATGGCAGTGCCAGCGAGCTTAACGCGTTGGTGTCTTCGCTAAAAGAATTCGATCAACGTATTGCCGGCAATACTCGTCATCACTGAGCGGCTTTCCCGGCGCCGGTGCGCGCTGCGGTAGCAAAGATGCTGCGGTCGCAAAGATGCTGCGGTCTCAAAGATAATGTGCCGATGTCAGATGAACACTTAAGCCCGCCGAACATGTTCGCCGGGCTTTTTATATAGGTCGGTTTATTAAGGATGGCCAACCCGCGCGGCCATATTTTATGCTGGTTTCCCAAGCGGATTTTTCCGTGCTGCGAATGCCCTCGCAGTACTACGCTGTTCGGCGACTCACCCGGCTTAGCGCGGCGATCACAGGGTAACAGTGCGGCGGTCTGGGTATGAAACGGGCGCTATTTCCCTTTTTGGCCTTTCCGGTTTGCCTTACTCACTTGTTAACCATAGCCCTTGATATTTTGCACCTGGCCTCCCAGACCGCATGGTAAGAGGCACAGATTTATGCTGATTATAGTGAGCTCGCAATAACCACAGCCGTACGAATTTTACGTTTGCCATAGCTAGCCAGACGCAAAAAATCGTCTTTGGCAATGGGAATATGCTGACACTCCACATGTTCATCTACATTTTCAGGATCAGGGTCGTGAATATACACACAGCGCTCATCAATGCCGGTAATCGTCACCCAGTGGGGCGCTTTGCGTTTATCGAACTGGTACGTGCTGATTAAACAGACCACCGTATGGCCACTGGCCAGTGTCGCTACCAAATCATCTATACGCCATTCCCGATACTCTATCGCGACCGCTTTTTGTTCGGCCTGCTCAGCAAAATCAGCTTCCACCACTTCGATAATGTGCTTTTTATGGGTACTGCGCACGCCATCAGAAAACAGCGGCAATTGCCGGTTCAACCACACGCTAGCTGTAAAACCTTCATCTACCGCCGCTAACGCCAGTCCTAGCGGATGACAACCACCGTGACCTGAGGTCATGAAAATAGTGGTAGCCCGCCGCCAAAGGCGCAACTCTTCGGTTTGCGACATATCAACATTTGCGCTTAGCGCCCGCATTGCCATCATCAACGCTGCCGGCCCGCAGGTAAATTCGGTGGTTTGCCGATACCACGGGTACGCATTTGCAGGGGCATAGGTAGCCGGGTGGCTAAGCACCTTTTGCATCCGTAATGCGTTGGCATTATTAGCATAATAGCCAGGGTATATACCAAACTGGCTAAATCCCAGGCGTTGATATAGCCGGATCGCAGCGTCGTTGTCCTCCGCCACTTCCAGCCTCATAAATCGCTTTCCCCGCTCCAGAGCCCTCCTTTGCAGCTCGTCAATCAGGTACTGGGCAATGCCTTTGCCTCTGGCTTCAGGCGCCACTGCGATAGAGTAAAGCCGGGTGAGTTGGGTCCCCCGACGCAATAACAACAAGGCATAGCCCAACAACTCGCCATCCTGTTCAGCTAGAATAAATTCGGCATGAGCGGCGTTGACATAAAAACGCATTCGGCGCTGGCTTAGCCGGTCTGCCACAAAGCAGCGCTGCTCCAATGCCCATAGCCTGGCGACGTCAGCCGCAGCCACTTCACGGGTTTCAATTTCACTGCCCGCAGGCAAGATCAGGGCTTCCATTAGCGCCCCCTTAACTCCAGGCGGTTAACAAATTCCTGCATAATTAGTTCGTACAGGGCTTTACCCAGGTATTTGTCTTCCACACCGGAATCAATACTCGGGTTATCATTTACTTCAATCACATAAACCTTATTACCAGACTGCTTAATATCTACGCCGTATAACCCATTACCCACCACTTTGGCGGCCTTGGTCGCTGCCTGCAGTACCGCTTTGGGTACTTCAAAGGTAGGCATAGTGGCAAAATCACCTGAATCGGTACCGTCACCTTTGTGGTTATAAATTTGCCAGTGATTTCTTGCCATATAGTATTTGCAGGCATAAATAGGTTTGCCACCCAGCATACCAATACGCCAGTCGAATTCGGTGTAAACATATTCCTGTACCAGCACCAACGCAGACGCACTAAGCATCTCGACCAGTCTGGCCTTTAATTCAGCAGCATCTTCAACTTTATACACCCCCCGACTGAACGAGCTTTCCGGCAGCTTCAAGACCAGCGGCAGCCCTAAGTCGCTGATCAGCTTTTCACATACGCTATCCTCATGAGAGGAGACAAACTGGCTTTGCGGCGCAGGCACCTGCTGATAGGTGAAAGCGTCCTGTAAAAATACTTTGTTGCAACACCGTAATATTGACTGGGTATCGTCAATCACCACCAACCCTTCCCGTTCAGCGGCGCGCGCCAAGCGGTATGTATGATGGTCAATGGCCGTTGTTTCACGGATTAACAAGGCATCATAATGGCCCACATCGTCGGGGCGTAAATGGCTGACCACTTCGGCATTAATACCCACATTGTGCGCGGCTTTCACAAACTGGCTGATGGCTTTTTTATCGCTTGGTGGTGTGGTTTCATCCGGGTTAACCAAAATTGCCATATCCCAACGCATTTTTTTGCTTTGCGGGCGCTCACGCCAATGCGATTCGGTAAATGCCTGTAAGCGTTCAATCGCAAACCCCTGCAGCGAGGCAGGCACATCATTAAAACCAATGGCCTCGCACTCCACCACGCCTATTGGCCCACCGGTAGAAGTGACTGCATTTTCGCCGGCTAAATGTACGGTCAGTTTTAAAATCGGGCAGGGATAGTAGCGAAAAGCCACTTCTGCCACCTTGGCAAAATGCTGATCTTTCGTTTGTCCAAACAGTACATAAATGGCATCAGGCAGGGATTCGTTGTCTGGCCAGATGAAGGTATCGGGTAATGACAACCGTGGTAAGCCATGCCCTTCGTCCGTCATTCGTAGGTCATTGATTGTTTTTACCGCAGGCAGTACGCCATGCTTACGCGCCTGGGCCAGCAGTGAACAATAGTATCCTTGCGACAAATACTTGCCCGTATCGCACAGGTTGATGACCCGGGTCTTTGGCTCATTAAGTTTAGGAAAGTCTGCCAGATAACTATCGAACGTAATAACGTTCAGGCTGGTCTGCGCAAAAGGGCTTAAGTCATCGGCCACAATCAATGTGTTATGCATAATCGGAATCTTATTTTAGTCGTGTTGAAGGCGAAGACACCCAATTGCGCCGAACCTCAACTTATGTGGCTGAAAGTGTAATGCAAGCGCGCTTTTTGCATAGTAAAATCAGCACGGTAAATTTTCATCGTAACGATGAGCTTTTGTGATGAAAAACGTACCTGCTACAACAATTGACGTATTATTGCCGGATTGCGGTTTTTAGGAGTTTTTATGGTTTTGCCAACGGTTGCTATTTTAATTGGTTTGCCGGTTTTATTATGGAGCGCCGGTAAGTTTGTTGACGGCTCAGCAGGCATCGCCCGACATTTTGGGGTGTCGCCACTGCTTATTGGTATGTTGATTATTGGTTTTGGTACCTCAGCGCCGGAGATCATTGTATCGGTATTTGCAGCAACGCAAGGCAATTCAGGTATTGCGCTGGGTAATGCGTTTGGTTCTAACATTGCTAATATTGCGTTGATTCTTGGCTTAACCGCTATCGTCAGCCCTATTGCGGTGCGCTCGGAAATTATCAAACGCGAGTTGCCCATTATGCTAGCCATCACGTTTATTGCGGCGTGGCAACTGATGGACTTGGCCCTGTCTAAAGATGACGCCTTTACCCTGTTAGGCCTGTTCGTCATTTTGATTGGCTGGAGTGTTTGGCAAGGCATGAAAGGCAGTGGCGACAACCTTGCTGATGAATATTCAGAACAAATCAGCGCCAGTGTTTCGCCGGTTAAAATGAATCTGGTATGGCTGCTGGCAGGTTTAGTGTTACTGATTGCCAGCTCC
This sequence comes from Salinimonas sediminis, assembly GCF_003429285.1. Lineage (NCBI taxonomy): Bacteria > Pseudomonadati > Pseudomonadota > Gammaproteobacteria > Alteromonadales > Alteromonadaceae > Salinimonas > Salinimonas sediminis. The sequence continues at coordinate 1,348,748 of NZ_CP031769.1, read as the reverse complement.
CGCATTCTGGTCTGGGGAGCGGTGGAAGTGGCCAGCCATTTTGGTGTCAGCGATACCATCATAGGCCTGACAGTGATTGCCATTGGCACGTCATTACCCGAGCTTGCCTCTTCGCTTATGGCGGTCCGTAAAAACGAGCATGATTTAGCGTTGGGTAACGTGATTGGTTCGAATATGTTTAATACGCTTGCCGTGGTTGGTTTGGCGGGCACTATTCACCCAACCGCCATTGATAGCAGCTTTTTCTATCGGGATATTATGATTATGCTCGGCGTGTCGGTGGCCCTGTTTGTTTTCTGCATTGGCATTAAGGGTCAGGGGCGTCTTAACCGGTTGGAAGGCAGTGTGTTTGTATTGGGGTATGTAGGTTATACGTGGTATTTGATTAACTCTGCATTTGTTTAGCCAAAGTTTAGCGCCAGCCCAAGCAAGCTGAGCAGGCCTATCCCTAACAGGATAAATAAGTTAACCCCAAATTCATCATGGCGGCGGCGATTGCGCCGCCATTTAATGCCGATAGCCACCAGCCCCAGGCTTAAACACACTTGTAGTAATAAAAATAACCATTGAACCAACTCTGCCGACCAAAGGGTATTACCCGGTAAGTTCCAGTAACGCTGCACCCCCGCGATAAAGTCAGGCCGCGCGAAATGAAATACCAGGAGAGCGCCGAATAATACCAACCAGGCGGCAACGTTTAACCCCACCGCAACCTGATACACCGCGTTGTATTTTCGCGGTTGCTGACGCCGGTTATTCAACTCAGGACGATGGCCCGCCCCGGGGCTATGGTGGGCGTGTGTATGCATTAATGAACTCTGGCATCCCGTTATGGTTTAAGTATACTAGCCTGACTTTATACGCGAGACATCAGGAATTCGTCTAAATCGGGTTATCGGGGTCACTTTTTCTTAGGTTGGTACTTTTTCACAACCTGAAAAATAAGGCGACAGGTTGGGGATATATGACGCAATATTCGGCTATGCCCCCCGGTTTTATCAGACAAGATGCATGCTCCCACGGAGTGTGCGATGATGTCTCGCAATAGCTAATCTATAAACTGTGACGGAGAATATACAATGACGCATGCGCCCGTTGTCGAGGTACTTGAGGGCAAGTACGCGGTAGGCGAAACGGTGACCGTAAAAGGTTGGGTAAGAACACGCCGGGACTCAAAAGCCGGTTTGTCCTTTATTGCTTTGCACGATGGCAGTTGCTTTGATGCCGTGCAGGTAATCGCGTTAAATTCTCTGCCTAATTATGCTGATATCCAGCGCCTGACGACAGGCTGTTCGCTGGCCGTCAGTGCCAAGGTCAAAGAATCGCAGGGTCAGGGCCAGGCCATTGAACTGGAAGCCGAGCAGGTGGAAGTTATTGGCTGGGTGGAAAACCCCGATAGTTATCCTATGGCTGCTAAGCGCCATTCGATTGAGTATTTGCGTGAGCATGCTCACTTGCGCCCACGTACCAATGTTATCGGCGCAGTAACGCGGGTTCGTAACTGTTTATCGCAGGCTATCCACCGCTTTTTCCATGAAAAAGGCTATTTCTGGATAAGTACGCCGGTTATTACTGCCAGCGATACTGAAGGCGCCGGTGAAATGTTTCGTGTATCCACGCTGGACATGATGAATCCGCCAAAAACAGATAAAGGTGACATTGATTACAGCGAAGATTTTTTTGGTAAGGAAACCTATCTGACGGTATCAGGCCAGCTAAATGTTGAAACCTATTGTACTGCTATGTCGAAGGTTTACACATTCGGGCCTACCTTTCGGGCAGAAAACAGCAACACGTCGCGCCATTTGGCCGAGTTCTGGATGATTGAGCCAGAAGTGGCGTTTGCAGAACTTGCCGATGTTGCCCAACTGGCTGAAGATATGCTGAAGTACGTGTGCAAGGCAGTCTTGCAGGAACGTGCTGATGATATGGCCTTTTTTGCCCAGCGTATTAATAAAGACGCAGTCGATCGGTTGCAAAAGCTGGTTGATTCAGACTTCGTGCGGATGGATTACACCGATGCCATCGATATATTGCAAAAATGTGGCAAAACCTTTGAATTCCCAGTGGAATGGGGTGTCGATTTATCTTCTGAACACGAGCGTTACCTCGCTGAAGAGCACGTAGGTGCGCCCATCATCATGCAAAACTACCCGAAAGACATCAAAGCGTTTTATATGCGCCTGAATGAAGACGGTAAAACGGTTGCCGCGATGGATGTTCTGGCGCCAGGTATCGGCGAAATCATCGGCGGCTCGCAACGTGAAGAGCGGCTGGATGTATTTGATGCGCGCTTGGCAGAGATGAACCTGAGCAAAGAAGATTATGCCTGGTATCGCGATTTGCGCCGCTACGGTACCGTGCCCCATGCTGGATTCGGCCTTGGTTTTGAACGCCTGGTTGCGTACGTTACTGGCATGCAGAATGTCAGGGATGTCATTCCCTTCCCGCGTACACCAGGTAGTGCCTCGTTCTAACGAGCCGTACCCCATAGTTGAAGCCGGTTATAAGACCGGCTTTTTTGTATCTTTTTACAAAGGGGTAAGCTATTCTTTTCGTAACACTTTTCAATAGCAGCAAATGATCTGATCAGCGCGTAAAATGCTATTATAATTAATGCTATAAATGCACTATGCCGATACCCGCTACCACTTTCATAGTGGCTGTTATCCGGTAAACTCTTAGCCAATCTATACAGCGATGTAATATGAGCGCCACGGGGCAACAGACCACCATAACTTGTGATCAATGCTACACCGATGTAGCCATTCCCCCTCTGAGCCATTGCCAGGAGGCGTTTTGTCCTAAATGTGAGCACGAGCTACTCAGTTTTCGCAAAAACGGCCATGAGCATAGTCTGGCATTTGCCGTTTCCGGGTTGTTCTTATTACTCCTTAGCCTGCCCTTTAATTTTCTCATTTTTAAAAGTAACGGCCAACAGCACAGCATTAATATTACCGATACCCTCAATGTGCTTATTGAACAAGACTATTTATCCCTGGCGGTAATTACCGCCCTGGCCATTTTGATAATTCCGTTTATTGTTCTGCTGGGTATCTCAGTATTATCCTTATTATGTATTCGTAATCAGCGCTGGCCGGGCCTGCGCCTGGCCTACCGCAGTGTGAATACGTTAAGTCAATGGAGCATGGCTGAAGTATTTATGGTGGGCACACTGGTTAGCCTGATTAAAATTACCTCGCTGGCTGAAGTTAGTTATGGCATTTCGTTTTATACCTTTATTGGTTTTGCTATATGCCTGACCCTGGCATTGGTAAATTATGATAAGAACCGGCTGGGCCTATGGCTTTTTCGCAATCGTTTACCCAAACCCAAAAAACTGACGGTAAGCGGTGCCTCAGTGAGCGTTCAGCGCACCTGGGCACTGTTGTTGGTAGCCGCGCTGCTGTATATACCGGCCAATGTACTACCTATCATGCATACTGAGTTATTTGGCCGCAGTGAACCCAGCACCATTGTGGGCGGCGCAATTTCATTATGGCAGTCAGGATCCTACCCGGTAGCCATCGTTATTCTGATAGCCAGCGTGGCGGTGCCGGTGGCTAAAATTGCTATTCTGGCCTGGCTGAACTTTACCGTGCAGCATCGTTTCAGCCAGCGCCGACAAACCCGGGTTAAGTTTTACCGCTTCACCGAAGCAATTGGCCGCTGGTCGATGATAGACGTATTTGTGGTCGCGATACTGGTTGGCTTAATTCAACTGGGAAATACTATTTCAATATATCCGGGCCCTGCAGCGTTAGCATTTTGTGCCGTGGTATTTGTTACCATGGTCGCTGCTATTACGTTTGATTCCAGGCTGATATGGATAGATAGGAAAACAATTAATGAGTGAACAGGCAAAGGTAAAATCCACCCGACGAATATCCAAAATATGGATTGTACCTATTTTGGTAGTCATCGTAGGCGGCTGGATGGTGTATACCCAATGGAAAAACCAGGGCCCGCTTATTACTATTGAGTTGAAATCAGCCAGTGGTATTGAAGTAAACAAAACCACCATCAAGGTGCGTGACTTCGATGTTGGCCAGGTAAAAAAGATAGAACTCAAACCCGATCTTGACGGCGTATTGGTTACCGCCCGCATGGAAGCCAGTGCCGAACGCCTGCTTACAGAAAACACAAAATTCTGGATGGTGGCCCCGCGCATCAGCTTTTCCGAAGTCAGTGGGCTTAACACCCTGTTATCAGGCAGTTATATTGCTATGTCGGGCAATGATAAAGGCGCGGAACAACGTCATTTTGTGGCGCTGGAGCGGCCCCCCGCTACGCCACCGGGCACCCCGGGACTACATTTAACGCTGAAAAGTGATGACCGCTTTGCCTTCAAATCTGGCGACCCAATCATTTATAAAGGCTTTAAAGTAGGCGAATTTGAAGAAGCCGAATTTAATATTGAAGAGCGCGTGGTGTATTACAGCGCCTTTATTGAAAGCCCTTACCATAAGCTGGTTACCCGTAATACCCGGTTCTGGAATATCAGCGGGGTAAAACTACAATTACGTTCGGGCGGTGTGAAAATTGAAACTGGCAGCCTGGAAACTCTGTTAGCAAACGGCGTAACATTTGGTATCCCTAAAGGGATTCTGCCCGGCCAGCAAGTAAGAGAGGATGCCACTTTTACTGTATATGAAGATGAAGGCGCGGCCTCCAATGCCCGCTATAAATTGTCCGCCGAATACTTACTGTTAATTGATGAAACCGTGCGCGGCCTGACCGTGGGAGCACCGGTGGAATACCGCGGCATTGAAATTGGTGAAGTGGTAAAAATTAATGCAGTAGAACAGGTTGAAGGTAATATATTGGATGAGAACTTCCCTATACCGGTACTCATTAATATCTATCCGGGTAAAGTTCGTCAGCAAGATAGCCACCAGGCGTTGCAAAAGGTAAAAGAAACCCTTTCCAGCTGGATTCAACGGGATCTGCGGGCCACATTGCGAATGGGTAATGTGCTCACCGGCGGCTTATATATTGACCTGCACCATGCTAAAAACAGTAAACCTACCAGTATCACCGTGGTTAACGGACTGGAAGTAATACCCACGATGTCGAATGAATTCACCCAAATTACCCAAAAAGCCGACGCTATTTTGGATAAGATAAACCAGTTGCCGCTTAGTGATATGGTCACAGATGTGCGCGAGGTAATAACCGATATGCAAGCTGCGGCAGTCTCGTTAGAACAGACCAGTACAGATTTTGATAAGGTGCTGGCAGAGGTCGATGTAAAAGCGCTCAACCAAAATCTGAATCAAGTGTTATCAGACATGTCGGGACTATTGCGAAATTATTCGCAAGGCGGGCTGAGTTCATCTGAAATACAAGAAACGGTAGATGCTATGCAGGACACCTTACGCAACCTACAACCTTTGTTGTTGCAGCTTAACCAAACCCCTAACAGTTTTATCTTTTCTGATAACCGCGAAGTTGATATTCAACCGCAGGCCAAACCAAAAGGAAAGTCGCAATGAAGCGCGTGTTCATCTCCATAAGCGCCGCGACGGCGATGTTATTATCAGGCTGCGCCAGTGACCCGGTTAATTTGCATTATTACCTCCTACACTCGCCCTCAAAAGTGGTCGAAAAAGAGCAACGCGCCGCTACTGCACATATTCGGTTTAACCGTATTGCACTACCTGATTATCTCAAGCAACGGGGACTGGCTATGCAGACCGGGCCGGCAACTGTGTTTTTTTCCTCCAGCCATGTCTGGGCGGAGCCACTAGCCAGCGGCTTAGTTCAGTCACTCAGTGAATCTTTGTGGCAGGAACAGCACATAGATGTGATACCCAATGGCGTTTACGAACACCTCACAGTTCACGATGTGGCAATTCATGTAGATGACCTCATCGCTACCAACAATAATGAAGTTGTGCTGAGGGGCCACTTTTGGCTGTACCCTGCTGCAGCCGAGCCCGTTATGCAACGTTTTGACTATCGGCGGGAATTAACCGCAGACGGGTTTGAGCATGCGGTCATTAACATGCGTGAGCTAGTTACGCTGCTGGCGGCGGACGTTGCAAAAAGTGTGTCAGACGTAAAATAAAAAACCAGTACTTTATCATTAGGTTAGCAAGCGTCACTGCGCAGGATGTTACCCAGCTTACGAATGTTAAACATTACGTTACATTTGTACAAAGTTTGTCTTATCATAGCTGTATAACATAGGGACAAATCTGCTAAAGAAGCGATATTTTATGAAATGGATTAAATTTGTTGCCCCGCTGGCCGTTATTGTGGTCGGCGGTTTAGGCACATACGCTGTTGTAGCTACTGCATCAGATGAAACAGTAAAAGAAGCGTTAGATACCCGCCCCGTAGTCACTGTTGAAACACTTTCCCCTGTTGATTACACCGTGCAAATTACATCTTATGGTGAAGTCACCCCACTGGAGCGTACCCGCCTCGCGGCTCAGGTCGATGGCGAGGTAATGAGCTGGAACCCGGCGTTTGTTACCGGGGGGCTGGTTAAACGGGGGGATATACTGTTCACCATTGAAAAAGACACCTATGAAGCAGCCTTACTGCAAGCCGAAGCAGCATTAGCATCGGCGCAAGCCCAGCTCATCCAGGAACAGGCCCAAGGGCGCGTAGCCGAGCAGGAAGCAAAAAGCCTGACCAGTGGCAATATTTCTGACTTATACCTGCGTAAGCCGCAAATGCTAAGCGCGCAGGCGGCAGTAAAATCAGCCGAAGCCATGTTGAAAATTGCGCGTCGCGATTTGGCGAATTGTGAAGTCACCGCTCCTTACGATGCGCTGATAGCTACAAAAGAAGTTGGTGTGGGTGACTATGTTACCGTGGGCACCCTTACTGCCACCCTTAATAATGTTGAAACAGCAGAAATTATGTTTCCGGTAGCCGGTTTTGACCGCGCGTTTCTTCCTGCTGATTTAGCCCAACATCCGGCGGTAGTTTCCACTGCCGGTCCGATGGCCACAGAGTTTACCGCTGTGATCAATCGCGATGCCGGGCTTATCGACACCGCGACCCGCATGACGCACCTTATTTTACGTATTGATGATCCTTACGGTATTCGCAGTGGCGAAGCCAAAGTGAAATTTGGTACCTATGTCAATGTTACTTTTAGCGGCAAAACCCTGGACAAGGTTTATCGGGTGGCCCAGGAGCTGATAACGAATAACCAATTATGGCTGCTGGATGACGAAGGCAAACTGTATGCAAAACAAGTGACTGTACTGCGTGAAGAAGCTGGTGACTTCTTTATTACCGGGGACTTTGATGGAGCCCGCATAGTCATGACGCCGCCTGAATACCCCCAGGAAGGCATGCCGGTTAAGGTGCTAAAGAGCGACCAGGACTTGGTTGCCCATCGCCCACGTACGTAACAGGATAACAACATGAAAACTGATTACGAAACGCACAAAGGCCTGATTGCGTGGTTTGCGCGCAATTCTGTGGCCGCTAACCTGTTAATGGGCTTTATTCTGGTAGTCGGACTGGCTAGCTTTAGCAGTATTCAGCGCCAAATGTTCCCTAATATCGAGTTCAATTACATCAGTATTGCTGCGCAATATCCCGGGGCTTCGCCGCAGGAAATTGAAGAAAGCATTATGATAAAAATTGAAGAGGCAATTAAAGATGTTACCGAAATCGATAAGGTAACCTCGCGGGCCTTTCGCAATAATGGGCGGGTAACGCTGGAAATAGATAAGAAGGCAGAGCTTACCGAGGTATTAGACAAAGTAAAATTGCGTGTAGACAGTATTGCCACCTTCCCTGCCGGCATGGAGCCAGTAACGATTTACCAGGAAGAATTTCAGCAACAGGTACTAGAACTGCCATTGGTTGGGGATGTACCGCTGGAGCAATTGAAGCCACTGGCCCGTGAAATTGAAGATGAATTATTGCAACTGGATAATGTATCACTGGTGCAGGTGGAATACCCGGAAGATGAAATTGCGATTGAAATCATGCCGGATATGCTGCGTAAATATAATTTAACGATAGATGAAGTCACGCAGGCCATTAGCCAGTATTCGGCTAACATTTCGGCAGGCCAGCTGCGGACCAATGCCGGTTTAGTCTCGGTACGGGTAGAAAACCAATACTACACGGGTAAAGATTTTGGCCAGATACCGGTCAAATTTGGCGCTACCGGAGCGCGGGTATTACTTTCTGATGTGGCCACTATCCGCGATGGCTTTACCGAAGGCGAATGGTACTTCAACTATTCAGGCAAAAACTCAATCTATATCGCCGTTAAAGCAACGCGCACACAGGACATTGTACCGGTTGCACAAACAGTCAGAGACTACATCGAAGCTCGCAATAAGACGCTACCCAACGGTATTTCGTTAGAGATCCTGGTAGATATGACTTATTACCTGAATGCGCGGCTTAATATGATGCTGTCGAACCTGGCGCAAGGGGCGTTACTGGTCGCCTTATTGCTTACCTTGTTTTTGCGTTTCAGGCTGGCGTTTTGGGTAATGTTAGGACTCCCTATCTGCTTTTTAGGCGCGATTATGATGATGCCGCTATTTGGCGTTACCATTAATATTCTGTCCCTGTTCGCCTTTATCATGGTCTTAGGTATTGTGGTGGATGATGCCATCGTCATAGGTGAAAGTGCCTACACGGAGGTGGAACAAAAAGGCGGAGGAATTGACAATGTCATACGGGGTGCCAAAAAGGTCGCTACGCCCGCTACCTTTGGGGTATTAACCACTATCGCTGTGTTTGCGCCCTCTACACTTAGCAGCGGTCCGGAAGGCGCGTTTTTCTATAATATCTCTGTGGTGGTTATCTTATGTCTGGTCTTTAGCCTGATAGAGTCCAAGCTTATTTTACCCGCGCATATTGCGCATACCAAATTCCCCCCTATCAAAGAAAACAGCTGGCGGGCACGTTTTAATAAGCATTTTAACGGCTTTGTTCATGGCCCTTATCGGCGTACCGTAGAACGCGCGGTAGCCTGGCGTTACACTGTATTTGCGGGATTTTTTGCAGTACTGATGATCAGCGTAGGTCTGATTATGGCCAACTACGTACGCACTGTGCCCAACCCTAAAGTGCCCCATGATTTCCCCCAGTTTAGTATTGCAATGAACGAAAATGTTTCAGATAGCGCAGTTATTGATGCACTGAAACAAATAGAGGCAATTATTTGGGAGATTGATAAAGAGACCAAGGAAGAAACCGGTCAGAATATGGTGCGTGATGTACTGGCCTTTAATCAGGGTCGTACAGAGGGCCGTGTAGTGGTGCCTTTAGTAGACGAAACACTACGACCATTTAACACCTTTGAACTGGCCCGACGCTGGCGCGAAAGAATTCCCGAGATTGCCGGTATGAAGTCGTTGCAAATATACGATGACGTCAATAGCGGAGGTGATGATGGCGAATTTGGTTTCCTATTGTACGGCGCAAATATTGATGAGTTAAACGCAGCCGGACGTAAATTTATTGAGATGCTGCAACAACAACCCGGATTGTTTGATGTGAGCTCCACTATCGATCCTGCCAGTAAAGAAGTTCAGCTTAGTTTGCGGCCCGTTGCTTATGATCTAGGCTTAAGCCTGGCAGATATTGCCCGCCAGGTGGGAGCAGGTTTTTATGGTGGTGAGGCACAGCGGGTGATTCGTGATGGCGAAGAAGTAAAAGTTATGGTGCGATACCCACAACTGACCCGGGAACGATTTGCTGACCTAAAATACTCTGTTATTACTACCCCATCCGGGCAGGAAGTGATGCTGGGGGATGTGACTAATTTAAGTGAGAAGCCAGGTATTAGTTACATACGTCGTGAAGGTGGCTATCGCAGTGTGTACGTATGGGGTTCTATTGACGAAGAGAAAGTCGAACCTAATGAAGTGGTTGAAAATGTCCACGAAAACCTGATTCCACAGCTTAAGGAAGCTTTTCCGTCGGTATTGAGCGAGCTGGGTGGGGATATTGAAGAACAACAGGCTCAACAGAATGAGCAGCAGTTATTCTTTATGGCGGCCATGGTAATGGTGTATATCTTGTTGGCGGTCCCCCTGAAAAGTTACGGCCAGCCACTGATTATAATGTCAGTTATCCCGTTTAGTATGACCGGCGCTATTTGGGGGCACTTCTTGCTGGATCTGGACCTGTCGATGATGTCGTTTTTCGGGATTATTGCTGCGTCGGGGGTGGTTATTAACGACTCCCTGGTCATGACCGATTATGTCAATCAGCGTCGTGCACAAGGGTATTCGATTAAAGAAGCGGTAGTAGAGGCCGGCACAGCGCGTTTTCGTGCTATTACCCTGACCTCTATCACTACCTTTGCCGGCGTTTTACCAATATTGTTTGAAACCAGCCTGCAGGCCGCCTTTGTTGTACCGATGGCTGCGGCGCTAGGATTTGCTGTGATGTATGCCACTCTGGTAACCCTTATCCTGGTGCCTTGTTTGTATATGGTACTACAAGATATTACCCGCGGCCTCAGCCACATTGGCCGACTGGTGGGGCGTGTAGCCAGCAATAAGCGCAGTCCCGACAATAAGCCTGCGCCTGCCGAGCCTTCGCAGCTCTAACTAAAAGTAAAATGTGCCAGGCTATACATGTATAGCCTGGTATCAATATAATGAATACATCCGTAATGAAATAAGCGGGTAATAACGCTGTATGCCGGTTTTTACCGGTCTCGGTTTAAAACGCTTTTAGCCATATTTATGGCTTAACTAATGGTGGTAGATCTTCCCCCCGGGCTACCCCAACCAGCCGCTTTGCTGTTTTTTTTTACATTTCGTCATGCTGCAGGTTTCATAATGATTCGGGTAGCCCCACTATAGGCTCCCCCGTATAGTCCATGTTGCCGCACTTATCGCGGTTGGTTTAGCCGTAGATGTTGGCGTTCGTATGCTGCGTGCAGCCCAGCCCGCCCCACAGATGCAAATAAGCTCACCGGACAGCCGGCCATTTAGCAGGGCACGAGCATCTGTATGTGCTGTATGGCGTGGTATTAAAGCCGCCAGATTTGGCCCTTTTCGAACGTACACGCGGCCTCTTTCATGTGCTGCGCCCTGCCCTGGCCCCGCGACCCCGACCCGACCCCGACCAAAGTGCCATAGTGCTAATAAGCCATAGTGCTAACGAGCTACGGCGCTAAGAACCCCCGATAAACTCAGGCTGACATGCTTTTTGCGCTCGTAACGCTGTATGTTGTTCACCGCGCACCTCTTCCCATGCTATTGCTACTGCCAGTTGTTACCGGATAGCTAAATACATAATGCCACCAGATTTGGTCCTTTTCGAACGTACACGCGGCCTCTTTCATGTGCTGCACTCTGCCCTGGCCCCGCGTCCCCGCCCCGACCCCGACCAAAGTGCCATAGTGCTAATAAGCCATAGTGCTAACGAGCTACGGCGCTAAGAAATCCCGATAAACGCAGGCAGAGATGCATTGTGCGCTCGTAGCGCTGTATGTTGTTCACTGCGCACCTCTTCCCATGCTATTGCTACTGCCAGTTGTTACCGGCTAGCTAAATATATAAGGCGGCGTGGACGCTTTTTTCATACCCCTTTGTAAGCTGCACAAACCGCTACTCTGGTTTGCTTTGCTGGCGCCTTGTTTAAAAGTAGCCCAGCGGCAACGCGTAGTCAGTCGAATACTTAGTATCGTTTTATGGCAACACTCTATCCCGTGGTGTCGCCTATTTCGAAAATAATGGGCGCCTTGGCCCTGGCCCACAGTTGCTCGCGGCAGCCCAAGGCGAGGCACGGAGGCGAGCGTAACGTAAGACTATAAACACCGGTCTGGTCACACATAATATAGGCGTTATGGTGCCGCTTTTGCTAACCAAAAGCGGTGCGAAAAGTGAGCGCCTGAGTGGTTACTACCCCCTGAGTTTGCCGCCGATTCTGGCTTTGCTATGGGTATACAGTGTAACGCGGTTGTGATGGGTCGCTTAATAGCCTGACGCCGCCAAAGCATTTGGTCATAAGCTACATTTTGCATATTGGCATATTTGCGCATAACCAACTTATTTTTTTATTTTTTTGTTTTTGAACCGCTATATTCACGGTCCTTGAGACAGGTTTAACTCCGCCGTGTTGACGAAGTAGAATGTTTACTCTACCCTAAAAGTAGAGTAAACATTCTACCTATGGTGAGTAATGCGCAAAGAACAGATAGCAGCAAACCTGGAGGTGGCGTTCAGCCGGTACGGATTCGCCGAACCAAGTGTAACCCAGCTAAAAGAAGCCTGTGAGGTAAGCCTGCGCACGCTATATAAATATTATCCTTCCAAGGACGCGATGATTGTAGCGGCGCTACAATTTCGGCATCAGCGCTATCTGGACTTTTTACTGTTAGATGCCCCTGCAATAGGGATTGCCGCGGTTCAGCATATCTTTAATCGGCTGGAGCAATGGATGCAGGACTTTGCTCCGAATGGTTGTTTGTCGATGAATGCTATGGCGGCGTATCCGGATAATCACATTATTACGGATGCAGTAACCACGCACAAAGAGGATGTCAGACACTTTTTAGGTCAGCAAAGTGGGCGTGAAGACTTGTCGACTGCACTATTTTTACTGCACGAAGGGGTATCCAGTGCATGGCCGGTACGTGGCCATGAAGCTATTGATACCGCGCACAGGTTACTGTCTCAACTTATTACCGAGGAGCCACAACGACAATGATTTCCAATACAATGAAAGGCGTATACCTGACTGGCCATGGTGGGCCCGAGATGTTGGAGTACAGAACTGATATTCCGGTGCCAGTACCTACCGCTGATGAAGTATTAGTGCAGGTATCGGCCGCGGGGGTAAACAACACCGATATCAACACCAGAACAGCTTGGTATTCCAAAGGTGATAGCAGCGATGAAGATGCCAGTTGGTCAGCTGAGCCGTTACGGTTTCCCCGAATACAGGGCGCTGACGTGTGCGGCAAGATTGTCGCGGTGGGTGCTAATATTGACCAGAGTCGGATAGGCGAGCGGGTGTTAGTGGAACCCTGCCTTAGCTATGTTAATGGCGAGAAACGCCAGGTTCCCTGGTATATAGGCTCAGAGTGCGATGGCGGTTTTGCGCAATATACCGTGGTTGATAGCCGCCACGCCTGCGCTATCAATAGCACGCTTACCGATGTTGAACTGGCTTCCTTTCCCTGTTCCTATTCTACTGCGGAAAACATGTTATCCCGCGCCAATGTGGTCAACACAGATCGAGTGCTAATCACAGGCGCTTCGGGGGGCGTAGGATCTGCCGCTATTCAATTGGCTAAAGCACGGGGCGCCTATGTTATTGCCGTTACCAGCCCAGCTAAAAAACAGCCTGTACTTGACTTAGGGGCAGATGAAACCATTGACCGTGATGCCGACCTTGTCTCCACCTTGGGTGAAAGTAGTGTCGATGTCGTTATTGATCTGGTGGCAGGCAAGCAGTGGCCCCAATTTTTACAGGTGCTAAAACCCGGTTCTCGCTACGCCGTGGCTGGCGCTATAGCCGGTGCTATGGTTGAGCTGGATGTTAGAACGCTGTACTTAAAAGATTTGAGTTTATTGGGTTGCACAGTGCTGGGGCCAACGGTTTTTAAAAACTTACTTAGCAGTATTGAACAGGGAAAAATTCGCCCAATTGTTGCCCATACCTTTGCATTGAAAGATATCCACCAAGCCCAGGAAGTCTTTGCCGAAAAGCAGCACGCGGGTAAAATTGTATTGGAAATACCCACGCCAGTGCGGTAAATAGCAGTAAACTACCCGCCTCGCGGGTAGCCTTTATACCGTTTACGCTATACCGTGCATCGAACAATTGTCTATAGCGTTTAGCTGTTGCAATGTGCAGCGCACAGGGCTGGGTAAGTATCAGCAAGCGACCTGAACCAGCTGGTGCCTTAATATACCAGCCCTGGCATGTTCAGCGCCTTATACAATACGCTAAACCAGCGTTACCACACAGTTCACCATGATAGCGCAAGCGTCACCCTTCTCGGTTAATGCTTATCGCCCCGGCTTTGAAATTTACGTTCTTCAGTATTGATTTTAACCCACTCTCCGGTACTAATGTACTCAGGGACTTGAATAACCAAGCCAGTTGACAGAGTAGCGGGCTTGGTGCGAGAAGTGGCGGAAGCGCCTTTGATTGAAGGATCTGTTTCTACCACTTCCAGCTCCACGCTCATGGGTAAATCCAGTGCCACTGGTGCTTCACTAACTATCAGCACTTGAATGCCATCTGTTTTATCATTAATAAACAGCGCTTCATCAGCGATACTGTCTTTATGCAGGTGATAAGGGGTGTAATCTTCTTTATCCAGAAACACAAAATCATCACCATCCATATAAGAAAACATAGCCGGCCGGCGAACCAGGTCGGCCATCTCGAGCATATCTGAATCTTTGAACGTTTCGTCAAATTTGGTGCCGCTCACCACATCGTACATTCGCATACGATAAATACTTCCGCCCGCACGCCCCTGCGGTACGGAGCGCTCGATATCCCTTACAATGCAGGTCTTTCCATCAAATACGATAGTGTTATTTTTTTTAATTTCACTTGCCTTTGGCATGTCTTAATCCTGTTATAAATGACCAACCAGACTGGCGTGGACTTCATACTAACCTGGCTATTTTCCGCTATTTTGCATCAATGAGAAAGACTGTTCAGGGGATATTTTCAAACAGATTGAAGCGCATTATGCATTCACTCCTGGCAATAATAGCCGTTGCGCTAAATTTGCCCGCATGCGCCGTAGGAGGGAGAGTGAGCGATCGTACGTTTGGCTGTGCTGTTTATGATTAGGGTGGTGCCTTGTTGAAGTTTAGCGCGTACTAGCTGGCAGGCAGGCAATATACGGTAGATTCCGGTACTGATCGTTCCACGGTAGTCCATAACCCACCAGTAGATCAGCAGTATCAACTTCATAGGCATAATATTGGGGGATCTCGATGGTTCGCCGGGCAGCTTTAACAAATAATGTTGCCACCGCCAGCGAGCGCGGCTGATAGTGTTGGGTGAGGTAGCTAACCAGCCGGGCCATTGTGCCGCCAGACTCTATGGCATCGTCTACTAATACAACATCACGTCCGGTTAGCTGCACATTTTGCTGAAATATGATCGGTGAGCGATTTTCGTTTTCGCCGGGCGTGTGGGGGCAGGAAATGGTATCTATGCTGAGTTTTGCTGTTAACTGACGGGCTAGATCTGCACTGAAAAAAAGCCCGCCGGGCACGACCGTAATCATCACCAAATCCTGATAACGATGGTTTAATTTTGCCGCTACCTGCGCAACACCCTGCTGTATTTGTAGGGCCGTAAACAGCACATCTTCATCGTGTATTGTTAGCATAACGTTTACTCTGTGGGTATGCGCCGGCTTACCCACCAAGCCAGTCCAAGTAATAGTAAAATAATGTGTAAAGATACAGGCAAACTAATAATATCGGCGCTAAAACCTACCAGTGCAGGCCCTGCCAACACCCCTACATAGCCTAAGGTTGACACCGCAGTAACGGCCATCGCCTGAGACATTACCGTTTGCCGCCCGGTAGCCGAAAACATAATAGGTACAATATTCGCACAACCCAAGCCTATCAGCACATAACCCACCAGCGCGACTTGCCAAAGGTTGATATGCAATACAATTAAAAAACCGCTAATCGCGGTCATGGCCCCAAGGTTAATAACCTTTCGCGCGCCCAACCGACTGACGATGGTGTCGCCGGTTAAGCGGCCGAATGTCATGGCCACCGAGAAACAGGCAATCCCCATCCCCGCCAATGAAGGCGATATCTGACGAAATTCAATTAAAAATATCCCGCTCCAGTCAAGGATAGTGCCTTCTGCCAGAAATAAAATACAGCATACAATACCAATCAATATCACCACACTTTTTGGCAATACCCATAAGGGGCCAGGGTCGGCGGCCAATTTACCCAATAGCCCTTTAACGCTCCATAGCATTAGTCCTATGATAACGAATGAGGTAAGCATACAGGCGGCCAGTACATTGCCATGGACCGTTAATTGTAGCGCCATAAACACCGCGCCGGCCATGCCGCCTAAACTGTAAAAGCCATGAAATCCAGACATTAAAGGCAATGATGCAGCCTTTTCCACGGCCACCGCTTGAATATTCATAGCGCAATCGGTAATGCCTAACAACATCCCAAAAAGCAATAAAACAATAGCCAGCCCGACGAGGCTGTTAACTAACGGTATACACGCAAAAAGCAGGGCGAAACCACCTACACAAGTGAGCAATACTGGCCGACAGCCTATTCGGCTAGCACCTACACCGGCCAGGGGCATGCCGGCCATAGCGCCCGCGCCCAGGCAAAGCAAAAAGCCTCCAATCACACTATCACTTACATTCAGGCTATGTTTGATAAACGGAATAATGGATGCCCAGGAGGCGGTCATCATCCCCGCAATAAAGAACATTATGCGGGTTGCTACACGCTGCGGGTAACCTCCGATAGCCAGTGACCCTGTCATTTTGAGAGACTGCTCCTGTTTTTTAACATGCATAACTGTGTAGTCAGTCGGATAATTTGTTGATAAACCGGCGCATCGCCAAACATTTTATTGTAGCGGGAATAATAAGCTGAATGGCATTGTGTAATCTGCATCGCGGTTTGTGAATTATTGCAGCAACCTATTGGCCCATATCGCTTTTGCCACGACATTAGCTTACACCGTCCCTTCGACCATGCTGCCTCGCTATTGACCGGTATTATTGGTTAAACAAAACAATAAGCGGCTATCGTGTGCTGACACCGAAGGACGGCCTTGCGTGGTTGAGCTTACGGTTTAGGTTTACCTTGAGACTTTTTGGCATCCGGTCGGTTCACTTTAACCATGCCTTGTAAAAAGTTTCTCAGTAACTGGTCGTTACACGGCCGATAGCTACGATGGTCCGATTTTCTAAACAATGCTGTTAACTCACTTTTGCCCACCGGAAACTCAGCCGCGCGCAATATATTCATCATGTCATCTTGCTGGTAATTCATAGCAATTTTGATTTTACGAAGAATATCGTTATTGCTCAGGCGATCGCCTGCACCTAATGGTGGGGGGGTAACGCCCTCTTTTTTACCTCGGTTTTTGATAATCAGCCCATCTAAAAACAAGCCTAGTATTTTATCCCGGCAAGGTAAGAAACCCGGTTCTTCTTCGCGGCGCATCATGCTGGTTAAATAGTCTTCCTCAAGGCTATAGTCAACCAGCTTAAAGATACTAATGGTAGCGCTGTTGTCCAGGCTTAGCGCAAAGCGCAGGCGTCGCAAAACATCGTTTAGCAGCATTCACAATTCAGTTTTTTAGTTAGATTAGCGACAGTATACATAGTTGCGGTTTTAGGCGCATATATTAACAGTGCTTTTATAACTGCCCAGCCAGGTCACCCCCATAACTACAGGTTTTATTACTTCCCTGGCTTTTAGCCTGATAAAGTTGCTTTTCACACCGCTCCATAATGATATCCACTTTGGCCCTGGCCGTGACCTCAATGATGGCAGCACAAAAATGTATTGGTCCTAACTTGGCAACACTGAAACGGGCGTCGCGGCCCGCTTGCATGCGGTTAACGGCACACCGCAGGTCCTCAACAAAATTTTCAGCAGCGGCAAGCGGGTAGCCTGACAGGGTAAAAACAAATTTCTCTCCCCCGTATCGGCCGATAATATTATTATTGCCCACCTGATATTTAAACAGCCGTGCCAGCTGTATAAGTACCTGATCCGCTTCAATAGGCCCGATATGTTGGTTAATCTCACTAAAATGGTCGATATCCAACAATACCACGCACCCCGGATTATCACCGCTGTTTAGGTGCCGTTGAATCTTATCCAGCGCAAACCAACGGGCATCCAGCGAAGTCAGGCCGTCGTATGTCACATTGCGTTCTATTTCACGTTTTTGTCGGAAAACCCTTACCAGTAAAATAAGCAGGATAAGGGTAAAAAAACTGGTAAAAATAGCCAGGTGAGTCATGGTGCGAGACTGGCTTTCGTTCAGCCGTGCCTGCTGCTGCAGATAAGCCAACTGCTGTCGGCTGATTTCATCGGTAAACGCCGCCAATTGTTCCAGCAACCTGAACTGCTTTTTCTGACGATGTTCCAGTGCATGAATTTGCTGATAGCGCTGTGAAGCTTGCTGGTGTTGCTGTTCCAGTCCCAGCAGGGTGGCTTCCAGCACTAATTGTTTGATACGTTCGAAGCCCGGTGCTTGCACCTGGGCTAACGAATTGTACCCCAGCATCATATTCTGCCAGTGTTGGCGAGCGTCTGCGGCCTGCCCGCGCCCTAGCGACGCCTGCATACGTATTTGATAATACGCATAATGCCAGGGGGCGAACGCTAATTCGTTATGGCGGGCATGAAACCGCGCCTCTTGGGCAAATTCTTCCGCTAACCGGTAATTTCCTTTATGCAAATAAACCCGGGCAGAGGCTAGCGCTGAATTAACTCTGACTGAGGTTAACTGGTGCGCAGTAGCGAGATGATTCAACTGGCTTAATAACGGCCATACGGTTTTGTATTGCCCGTCACTGGTATGGGCGCGAATCTGGCACAATAAGCCAGCCGCCACCCGCAAGGGATCGCTAGCCAGATGCTGGTTGTAAAACTGGCAAAACTGTAGTGACATTCCAGCATTACCTAAATAAAAGAATGCATCCGCCATATCCAGGTACGCCGCCGCCAGCGGGTAATCAAACGCGTCGACGGGGGTTCGTAGTGCACTGGCAGTACCAGCTATATGCTGAATTTGCATAATAGCGGTAAGGTAATCCCCGTTGGCTATTGCTGCTTGTACCCACAACCGGGTGGCCCAGCGCTCAAGCCTTGGCCATTGTTTATCCGTCGCTTCATCTAACAAGGGTTTAAGTTGCTCACTACGCGTTTGATAGGATAAATCGTCGGCTAGCGCCCATTGCAACAGGCGTGCTTCTAAATGCACCCGGGCGAAAGGTTCAAGGGCTAGTAACAGGCTTCGGTCAATAATCAGATCATCAAGTGCGGTAGGGGTGGTTAAGGGCGGAGTGGCCGGGGCGGTACGCTGTACTGCTTTAACGGGGTGCGCCTGCAATGCATAGGACAGTGAGATTCGATAATAGCGGGCCACAGGGCTATCGGCCTGTAACAGTGCATGGGTGTTTAGGGCATCTTGTTGTTGCCCCACAGGCAGGGCCAGCACCTGCTGACGGGCGTAGTCGTATTGTGCGAGAGGCGCGGCTACCGTAACGCAACTGGCGCTGCACAATAGAAGCAGTAAAAAAATTCTCAAATGTCTATCCGCTGGCAAGAGTACTGAACTCTGTTACCGTTTTGCCGAGGGGTAACAGGACGTCTGTAAACACACTATACCTAGCTTTACAGTTGCTTAAAAGCGCTCAAAGATTAAATGTAACACCATAATTTATAAGTAAATAAATATCTTTCTAAAGGCATTTACAGATGTAAATGTAGGCTGCACTATGGCCCGCCTGCCCCGCTATGCTAAGCTACTTTTTTATTCAGACAGGATCCTGCCCACGTGTCAGAACTTACAATTCGCCCCGCAACAGTTGACGACAGTCAGCAAATCCTTACCTTTATCACCGAACTCGCTATCTTCGAAAAAGCCGAACATGAAGTAGAAGCCAGTGTAAATGATATCCAAACCACCTTATTCGGCGACAATGCCACCTCGCATTGCCTGATATGCGAAGAACACGGCAAGCCAATAGGTTTTGCCGTCTATTTTTACAATTATTCTACCTGGCAGGGCCGCAACGGTTTGTACCTGGAAGATTTATATATTACGCCTGACCGCCGAGGCCATGGCGCTGGCACCGCCTTGCTAAGCTATCTGGCGCGCCATGCTGTGGCGCACAACTGCGGACGTTTTGAGTGGAGTGTGTTGGACTGGAATCAGCCCGCCATCGACTTTTATGAATCTCTTGGCGCCGTAGCCAAAAGCGAATGGCTGGGGTATCGGCTTAGTGGAGATGCTTTGCACGCTCTGGCATCACGTTAACGATAAGGGTTAGCCCCGAGACCTATTGGGCTAACGCGGTAGCGTAATGACTTAAAAATAATTGGGCGGTACAGCGCGCAATACAATCTTTGTTGCTGTCATCTAGCGGCGGCTCCATTTTCATTAACTGGGGCCAGAAGCAGTGCCCTTTTATTAAGCTGGATAACTCTTTTACGCTATAGGCGAGATCAGTAATATGCAGCTTTTCGTCTTCACTGGCGGCCTTTATCCAGCGATGCAGCACCGTTTCCTGCGCTGTAAGCTGGTCTACTTCGTCGCGCAACCGGTCAGGATTATAAAACAGATAACCAAAGGCTACTCTAGCCAGCTCCAGATATTCTTCGCCTGTTACCAGTTCTATTTCAGCGCGTAATAGCCGGGTGAGTTGCGGCTCCAGTGCCGTGTCGGGTTCATACTGTACCGGAATACTGACCATGCACTTGTGCCAT
Organism: Salinimonas sediminis; assembly: GCF_003429285.1. Classification (NCBI taxonomy): domain Bacteria; kingdom Pseudomonadati; phylum Pseudomonadota; class Gammaproteobacteria; order Alteromonadales; family Alteromonadaceae; genus Salinimonas; species Salinimonas sediminis. Next base: position 1,328,313 of record NZ_CP031769.1, on the reverse strand, counting down.
AAAGAACGTATAAGGTGCATGACTATCACTTCTTTTGACGGGAAGTGATTATAAACGGTGCGCTTAGACACTTGGGCGATTTCTGCCAGTTTGTCCATGCTGGTACCGGCCACGCCATAAGTTTGAAATGCCTGCTTGGCAGCACATATTATGGCATCCCGTTTAATATCGCTACGCGTTCGGTTCACTGACTTTATACTACCTGCTGTAAATACCTGTCAGCATTCTACACAGCCCCACGGTGGATTAAAATCTAAGCATCGCTACAATTTGACTTTATTTCACGTTCATTCGGCTCACAATTCCTGCATAACTGCTAATTTGCCTTCATATTGTGCACCGTACAGTGGCGCCACACAGGAAGCTGTTTGAGCCCCCTGTCCTACACTGCTACATTGGTAGGGTCACAATCCAATCCGGCTTCTAATGAGCCGAAGAACAATAATTAATGGAGACGTTAATGCGTAAGACATTACTCGCCAGTGCTGTTACCACAGCTCTGCTTCTTGCTGGCTGCTCAGGCAGCGACAGCAGTGCTACCGACAGTGCCGAAAACACCATGAATGAAATGCAGAACCAAACTCAAAATGTGCTTTTGCAGCCAAGCGAGCTGCCTTATCAGACGCCCCAATTTGATAAAATTAAGACCGCCGACTATGAGCCAGCGTTTACCCAGGGCATGCGTGAACAAGCCGCCGAGATTGAGCTGATAGCCCAAAGCGAGCAACCTGCCTCTTTTGAAAACACCATCCTGGCGCTGGAAGATAGCGGCGTATTGCTAAGCCGTGCGGAAACCGTGTTTTTCAATCTTTCGAGCATTGCTTCAAACGATGAAATTCAGCGCATTGAAGCTGACATCGCGCCAAAGCTGGCGGCTCATTCTGATAATATTTTTTTGAATGACACCTTGTTTAAGCGGGTGAAAAAAGTATACGAAAATAAAGAGGCGCTAAGCAAAATAGATCAGCGTTTAACCGAGTATTACTATAAACAGTTTATTCGAGCCGGGGCGAATTTGTCGGATGACGACAAAGCGACGATGCGGGCGCTGAATGAAGAAATCACCACCTTGCAAACGGACTTTTCCCAGAACGTTCTGGCGTCATTTAAAAACGATACGCTGTTAGTGTCTGATGTTGGCCAGTTAGCCGGATTGTCGGATAGCGACAAAACCAGCCTGAAATCTGCCGCGAAAAAAGCGGGTAAAGACGGCTACTTAATTTCGTTGGTAAATACAACTCGCCAGCCTATTTTGTCCAGCCTTGAAAACCGCGGACTGCGTGAGAAAATCTGGCGGCAGTCGGCTACCCGCGCGATGGATGTTAATGGTCCGATTATTTTAAAACTCACTAAGCTTCGCGCACAAAAAGCTGCCTTGCTGGGTTTCGACAACTGGGCTTCTTACCAGATTGATGATCAAATGGCTGCCACCCCGGATAATGTTTTTAATATTCTGGATGACCTTGCCCCCAAAGCCGTAGAAAAGGCCAAACGGGAAGCTGCGGATATAGAAAAAGTGATGCATGAAGAAGGCATCAGTGGCGCCGTTAAACCATGGGATTGGGCGTTTTATGCTGAAAAAGTCCGGAAAGCGAAATACGATTTGGACGACAGCGAAGTTAAGCCGTATTTCGAGCTGACCAGTGTACTGGAAAATGGTTTATTTTTTGCCATGGAAAAGCTTTACGGTATCACGTTTAAAGAGCGTACTGACCTTCCACTATACGTTGAAGACGCCCGCGCCTTTGAGGTATTCAACCAAGATGGTAGCGCTATTGGTCTGTTCTTCTTTGACCCTTACGCACGTGAAGGTAAAGCTGGCGGCGCGTGGATGAGCGAATTTGTTACCCAGAGCTTTCACAATAATACTAAACCGGTTGTATTCAACGAGCTGAACATTGTAAAGCCAGCCGAAGGCGAGCCTACTCTTCTAAGCTTTGATGAAGTAACCACTTTATTCCATGAGTTCGGCCATGCGGCGCATGGGCTCTTTTCGCAGGTTAAATATCCGAGCCTGGCCGGTACCGCTACCGCCCGTGATTTTGTAGAATTTCCTTCGCAATTTCATGAGGATTGGGCTATTGAACCCAGCGTATTAGCAAACTACGCAAAACACTACGAAACCGGTGCTCCTATCCCAAAACCGTTATTAGACAAAGTGCTTAAAGCGGTTAAATTCAATCAGGGCTATGATACGACAGAATATCTGGCCTCTGCCTTGTTGGATATGGAATGGCATATGATTGACACCGATACCAAGGTTGCCGACGTAGAACGTTTTGAACAACAGGCCTTGGCCAAACACGGCATAGCGTATGCCCCCATACCTCCCCGGTATAAATCGGCTTACTTTAGCCATACCTTTGCTGGTGGCTATTCAGCCGGCTATTATGCTTATCTGTGGACCGAAGTTCTGGCCGCCGATGCCTTTGCCTATATGCAAGACAATGGTGGGCTGACACAGGATAACGGCTCTCAGTTCCGTGAGGAGATCCTTTCGAAAGGCAATAGCGAAGATTTGATGCAAAATTACGTAGATTTTCGCGGCCAGAAACCGGAAGTTGACGCCTTACTTGAACGCCGAGGCCTTGACCAATAACCTAACGGTTAGAGAGCTGCAGCCTGCTATGTAAGCTTTCTGCTCATTAAGGTTTACCCAAAAAACCTAACGTCAGGCTGCTCAGCAGCCTGCCTTACCCGGCCGAAACGTAATTCTGCCGGGTTTTTTGTTTATTCTACTTCCTATACCTAAAACCCCGATAGCAATCAAACCAAAGATAGTAACGGCCGGATTATTGCCGCCTACAACCCTAAGCAAAATCCATATAAGCAGGGTCAATAATAACCCCGTAAGCAGTACCTGCAATAGCCCCAGAAGCCATAGCGAAAATGCTACAGCACCGTTATTTTTCACAGGCTGTTGCCGCTACGTTAACAATGCCAGTATGGCGGACGAGATTACCCCCTGGTGCCACTTCACCGCCCCCCGCAAAACAGGCCACAAACCGGTTATACGATGCTACTGAGGTAGCTGAATAAAAAGCTGAATAACCACCCATGTAGACGCAGTTTCCTTCTTTCAACTCGTTATATTATGCCCTCAAGAACACTGTGCAATGCTGCTACTGCTGCTGAGCAAACCGTTTTTCGGTGTAATCTTTAAACCGCTGCATCAATACATTATGACTATGGCCGCTGGCTAATTGCGTGGCGCCGCTTAGGGTACATTGACATGCAACCTGGCTGCCGGCAACTTGCATCATGATGGCAGCGCGCTGCCCGCCATCAATACTGAAGGTAACGCTCTGGTAGGGCTTTATTTGCCCGAAATGACCTTTAACACTGGCGCTCCATCCTCCTGACTCGCCAATTAACTGCAAGGTGAAGTACCCACCTTCCAGAAAGTCACTATGACAGTCAGTACATCGCCACCGGCCGGGGTTTGTTACCCAGCGTTTTATCGCTTCAGGCTGAGTAAGACTATGCCAAACCGCTTCGGGTGATGCATTTACAGTCAGGTTGAGGGTTGTTGCCACGATGTGTCTCCAGTGATCTGATGGCCAGAACTGCAAAACAGCTTATAAAAGTAATAGCAGGCGAATACCAATAAAGATATGTCGAACAAAAAATAAACAGCCGGGAGCATTTTGAGGTGAGTTCTGCGCGGGCTTTTTTACTTTTAACTGTATCGCGTAGCCCGTCGCTTTCTCATTGGAGGTTGAGGGCAGCGCCCAGGTCAATTAATGCAATGCGCATCACGTAAAATAAGCTTCCCCGCTGCTGTATTCGACGCGGCCTGGGCTATCGGTAGCGCAGGCGGGGAGTAAAGAGGATGCCGTAGCGTCTTAGGATTGACTGAAACCATGCACTTATAGGTAAAAACAATCAACAAACTGGTAATAGCCGACACCTAAAAAGCCACGAAAGCCAGCTGCAGGAGCGGATTGACCGCCGCAGATAGGCGCGCGTTATCTTACCCTGCGCGGCAAGGTTATCTAAGCATGGTGCTTTGCTGCCCGTCGTGTTGTTGTATTGCGAGGCAAAAGATAATGTCTGGCCGGTACTGGCCGTCTAACACGCAGATCCCCCTGAATTAGTCGAAATCCAGGACAATCTTCCCCACATGTTTACCCGCCGCCAGATGATTGAGCGCCTGCTTATACTCGTGCCAATGATAGGTACTATCAATCACTGGCTGCAGCTGGTTTGCTTCTATCGCCTGGCACAGGGCACGCAAGGTACTGGCGGGCCCTGCCGCGATGCCTCGAACAGTGGCATGCGATTGCGAAATTTGCAATGGGTTCAGGTTACCTTCCTTACCTCCCACATAGCCAACCACATTAACCTGGCCGCCAACAGCTACACATTGTAATGATTGATGGAAGGTAGTAGGCCCACCGACTTCTACCACATGATTGACCCCTTGTTGCTCCGTAATCAGACGCACCTGTTCTGCCCATTCTGGGTTAGCAGTATAGTTGATAGTGGCCGTAGCGCCGAGCTTTGATGCAATAGCTAACTTTTCGTCGCTGGAGGATAATACGATTGCCCGGGCCCCGTGCATACGGGCAATTTGCAGCGCGAACATAGACACCCCACCGGTGCCCTGAATCAATACCCAGTCGCCACTGCTGATATTGCCTTTAGTTACCAAAGATTGCCAAGCGGTGACCGCCGCACAAGGTAGCGTAGCGCCCTGAGCATAACTAAGGCTGGCGGGCAGTCTGACCACGCCGTGTGCGGGTAACACCTGGTATTCACTTAGCATACCGTTGATCGGGCCGCCTAGCGTTCGGGCAAAAGGTGACAGCCCCAGCTCTCCGGCGTTCCATCCTTGCCAAAAACTTGAAGCTACTCTGTCGCCCTGCGTAAATCCAGAGACTTCAGCGCCTACTGCTACCACCTCTCCGGCGCCGTCAGACAATGGCACTAAACCCGCAGGATAATTTGTATGATACTGGCCGTTGATGACTTCCCAGTCTCGATAATTAAGCGATGCCGCTTTTACTTTGATCAGCACCTCGTAGGGGCCAGGTTGGGGGGTATCGGCTTGGTGTAAACTGAGTGCATCTATACGGTAGGACGTACCTATTCGTACCTGCTGCATGTGGCCTCCGGTGGTGGGTAAAACGTTGGCAGTTAATACCGATAAAACGCCGAATTAAGATCGGCGCTTTATCGCGGGCTGGGTACCATTGAACGTTACGCCATTTATTTAAGTACGTTGGGCCCACTCATAAATACAAACACCCGCGAAAACTTGCCTTCTTCGACATACCAAAAATTACAGTTAGTAAGCTTTATTTCAGTACCCTCTTCGGTTTTCAAGTAAACATTGAAACGGGCTGCAATACTTTGGGTTTGTTCATCTGCTGTACACTCAAAATCGCCATGCCATACATCCACATATGAATCAAACAAGGTCTGAAACATGGTTCGTATTCCCTGGTCTCGGCCTTCATGCACAATAGGATCGGTAGGAATGGTAAAAACCGCATCTTCATGGAAGTTAGCCAGCACCCCAGCCATATTCTTTTTATCTACATTGGCAAAGTAGTCCATGGTGGCCATTTTTATAAGTTCATCGCGTGATAATGTTGTCATAGTCTTCTTCTATTTAATTTTATCGCTAAAAAAGGATGAATCAGCACATCGTCATCAGGTTATGCTGACTTGCCAATTCGGTGGTAAACATCAAAACGGGGCAGTTCGGGCGCGGGATAAGCTTTTTTGCTGTGTGACAAGCCGAGCTCGAGTAAGGTTTGGCACGTTTTAAAAGCGATTTGACCAGGGTTGAGTACCGGTACACTAAGTCGCTGTGCCAGAAAGGCGTGAGACTGGTGCATAGTGGTTGAACCTAAGATAATAACGTCAGCCTTGTCATGGCTTATCGCTAGCTCAGCTTCCTTTAGTAGCTTGTTGAATACCACTTCCTCTTTCCCTGCCAGTAATTCGGCCAGGTCAGGGCGGGTATTAATAGAGCGCATTGATGCCAGATGGTCCCACAAATGATGCTCAGTGAGCACTTTGTCATACAATGCAAACCACTCATCCCACATAGTGATAATGGAGAATTTTTTACCCAGATTACAGGCCATTAACATGCTGGAAATACCGGGCGCCACGACCGGGATAGTCAAGCAAGAGCGCAAAGCCGCCATGCCCGAGTCACTGACTGTGTCTATACATACCGCATCAAACCCTTGCTTCTCGGCCAGCAAACCTGCTTCTACCACCGACACGTCCATTAACAAGGTATCGTGATAACTATCACCTAATGCAGCCCCTGCCTTTACTGCTTCAAATTCAACCGTACAATCATCAGACAATAACCCCGGTGGCAGTTGTGCAGCGCGTGCCTGCACGCCAGCATCATCTACCGGGATAGGAATAATGACTTTGATTTTGTATCCCATGCATTGCTCTCCTTATTATCATTAGCGTATCTATTGAAGAGCAAGTTCAGGGCCACATGAAAATAGCTAGTATTTTCAAAGCTTTGATTAAAAATTAAAGGGGGTTATCCGTATCCGACAATTTCAGGTTGAAAAAGATCATTTCCATTTGAGATAGATTTGAACTTCCCAGCTTTGACTCGGTAGTTATCTATTTTTTCGTGAATCAGGCGCTTTTGGAATTGTGCAGGTGAGACATACCCTGTTTGAAAGGGCTATTTTCGTGTTTGTAAAACATCTCAATAAATTAGCTAACTCTGATCTGGCTTCACTGCGGGCGCCATACATCTACTTCTGTGTAACCGTTTTTAAGCCTGGCGAAAACGCTTTGCACAACCATATTACCGCGACAGCTATTACTATCTGCTCATGATTAGCCTGAGGATGTTTTACATCATGAACGCCAGATAATCTGTACCATCGTACTGTGTTCCCTGATTGCTGTGCACGAGCCATCGCTTTTTGGCCCGTTAATAACGCCACTTTAATCACCTTCAAGAATAAGAATGTTCCCGATAAAATAGTCACTAATACTCCTATCAAGCTATATATTTTAGCTTTCAGGTGATAATTCTTCTCGGTATGGATAATTACCTTTTCCCCCGCAAGCATTAGCTTTTATATTGCTGCAATTCATTAAACCAGTATTGTTTTCAGCAGGCGCCAGGCCAGGGTGATGTGCCCCCCTGGGCTCAATGCATCATCAGACGGTGGTCTTGCAGAAGCACAGTGACCGGGCAACGCGTTCCCCAAGAAGTTGCTATACGCCGTACTTTTATCCTCAGCGGAACAAACCATTTTGCTCATTTATCCCTGCACTATCTAAAGATTTGTAGTGACCTCATTTTCTCGTTAACGCAGATATACAAAAGCCCCGCACAAGACAGGGCTTTACTGTTTATATATGGCCCAGAGAGGGATTCACTCGTACCGTCCCTGGCGCTCGCCCTCCGGACAGCTGCTGGCTGTGCAAAACAGCTCTCCTGCCGTTTTGTCGAACCCCGGGGTCTCATACCTTTGCACACCGCCACAAACAGCAAAGCCCCGCATAAGGCAGGGGTTTACTGTTTGTATATGGCCCAGAGAGGGATTCGCTCGCGCCGTCCCTGGCGCTCGCCCTGCGGGCAGCTGCTGGCTGTGCAAAACGGGTCTCCTGCCGTTTTGTCGAACCCCTGGGTTCTCATACCTTTGCAGAACGCCACAAACAGTAAAGCCCCGCACAAGGCAGGGCTTTACTGTTTGTATATGGCCCAGAGAGGGATTCACTCGCGCCGCCCCTGGCGCTCGCCCTACGGGCAGCTGCTAGCTGTGCAAAACGGCTCTCCTGCCGTTTTGTCGAACCCGAGGGGTCTCATCCTTTTTCAACCGGCCACAAACAGTAAAGCCCCGCACAAGGCGGGGCTTTACTGTTTGTATATGGCCCAGAGAGGGATTCACTCGTGCCGTCCCTGGCGCTCGCCCTGCGGGCAGCTGCTAGCTGTGCAAAACGGCTTTGCTGCCGTTTTGTCGAACCCCTGGGTTCTCATACCTTTGCACACCGCCACAAACAGTAAAGCCCCGCACAAGGCGGGGCTTTACTGTTTATATATGGCGGAGAGAGAGGGATTCGAACCCTCGTTAGGTTTAACCCTAAACACACTTTCCAGGCGTGCGCCTTCAGCCACTCAGCCACCTCTCCGAATTTTTACACTGCTTGTTGGATGCAGCGCGCGTATAGTAGGTAAACTTACGCAATGAATCAAGAACCAGTCGCAAAAAACTCACCAATCGCCGTTTTATTAAGCATTTACAGCCTTTTTGGCTTTCATATCTTCAGCAAAACCAAGCATGCGGTCTAATGGTACCAATGCCTTTTGACGCAACTGATCATCGACTGAGATTTCATGCCCCTTACCGTTACCCGATAGCGCATTGTGGATCGCCTGCATGCCATTCATTGCCATCCACGGACAATGCGCACAGCTTTTGCACGTGGCCCCGTTGCCACCTGTAGGTGCCTCTATAAAGTTCTTATGCGGCGCCTGCTGTTGCATCTTGTAAAAGATACCCTTATCAGTAGCCACAATAAAAGTCTCGTTAGGCAGCTCCTGAGACGCCTTAATAAGCTGGCTGGTAGAACCTACAGCATCAGCCAGCTCTACTACGCTGGCAGGCGACTCAGGATGAACCAACACCGCGGCGTCCGGGTAAATTGCTTTCATATCGCGCAGCTTTTGTGCTGAAAACTCGTCATGCACGATACATTCGCCCTGCCACATCAGCATATCTGCACCGGTTTGCTTAGCAATATAAGCACCCAGATGGCGATCAGGCCCCCAGATAATCTGTTTACCCTGTTGGTCCAGGTGCTCTACGATTTCTAAAGCGATACTCGAAGTGACCACCCAATCTGCACGCGCTTTAACAGCGGCTGATGTATTAGCGTACACCACCACCGTATGGTCGGGATGCGCATCACAAAATTCAGTAAATTCCTTTGCCGGGCAGCCTATGTCCAGCGAGCATGTTGCTTCGAGCGTAGGCATAAGCACTGTTTTTTCCGGGCTCAGAATTTTAGCGGTTTCCCCCATAAACCGGACACCCGCCACAATCAGGGTTTGCTGATCGGCATCCCGGCCAAAGCGTGCCATTTCCAGGGAATCCGCAACACAACCGCCAGTTTCCTCGGCCAGTGCCTGAATTTCGGGATCAGTGTAGTAATGTGCCACCAGCACAGCGTTCTTGTCTTTAAGTAACTGTTTAATCTCGTCCCGCAATTCGCTTTTTCGAGCCGCAGTGAGTGGCTCAGGCATAGCAGGAAAAGGATAATCAACTTGTTCTACGCGAAATGCGACTGTCATAGCATACTGACCTGAATTGACGACAGCTAAAATGGGCACAAATTATACCCGACTGTCATATAAATTTCACTGTTTTGAAGAGTAGACTGTTAGGTATGATTAAATTTTTGTGTTTCAAGGGGCAAAGCCCTTTAGCCTAAAAATAAAACATGCTGTTAAATGGAATGGTGAATGCGAGCCAGGACTTATTCATTGCGCTGCAGGATAACTGCTCGGCTGGGTAATTACGCGGCCGGATCGGAGCTCCAATGGAGAGTCGCGCAACGCGATACGATGAACCAACCGCCGGATAGGAGGTCACAAGCGTACCGTGTCGAACGGCGCTATAAGCCTCTCTGCTCCTTAAATATTTTTTTTAATGCGCCATGCCCGCAACCAAATGCTCCTGCAGCGAGCCTATACCAGACAGCCCCGCAATTGTACCGCCTGGTGGCATGGCATGTACCGTGGTGACCAACTTCCGGCACTACTTAAATAAGCATCCGGTAAAAATTATCCCGGCGCTTTCCTATTGGGGGCACGGTTATTGGGCTCGCGAATAATTAGGCCTATATAGCCTGGATACCGAACAGCAGAGATAACAAACCAGCCAAAGCGTTTTATTTATTTTACGAGAGTTTTAATCCAATACGCGGTGCGCTTGGTGTCGAACCGCTTCGCTGGTTCTAATCCGGTGCGGGCATTAAAGCTTTTCTAAAATTGGTATGGGGGTATTTCAATAAGATGGTGGGTCGTGCTGGATTACTTGGTGCTAACGCACTCTGCGCGCTGTGGGCCGTGCTAAAGCACATTCACCTGCACGTCGCTTGGTGTTGAGCCGCTTCGCTGGTTCACATCCTGCGCGGGTATTAAAGCTTTTATAGAATTTGGTATGGGCGGGATTTCAATAAGATGGTGGGTCGTGCTGGATTCGAACCAGCGACCAATTGATTAAAAGTCAACTGCTCTACCAACTGAGCTAACGACCCATCTTATGGTGTTCAGTAACCATTAGTTACTGGCTGATAAGCTTTGGCGGCTTATCGGATTTCTATGCAATGGTGGGTCGTGCTGGATTCGAACCAGCGACCAATTGATTAAAAGTCAACTGCTCTACCAACTGAGCTAACGACCCTTTGCATAGCCGAAAAGAAAACATTTAGAATAAATGGTGGGTCGTGCTGGATTCGAACCAGCGACCAATTGATTAAAAGTCAACTGCTCTACCAACTGAGCTAACGACCCATTTCTTTCCTGTTGTTGCCTGTCGGTGGCAACGGCGGCATATATTACCCATTTCCTGAGGGCGTGCAACCCTAAATCGCTTTTTATTTTCTTTTTTTAAGAAAATGCGTACCAAACGGTCAAAATCACAACAATACGTGCAAAGTTTCTGCATTTGGTTACAAGCAAAAACGATACAGACAACGAATTATAACCCGCAGCCGGTATCTTTGATAACAATAGAAAACGCATTTTTTTACTACAAAGTAGGTAAAAATAGACGTTTTTTGAGGGCTATAACAACGTACAGCAAGCCCATTAAATGAAAAACCTCTGCTAGCAGAGGTTTTCTGCCTTACAGCGAGCTCAACCTCGACTCTGCCAGTTTCCTGGCTGATGAGTTAGGATATTCAGAGATCACAGCGTTAAGATAGTTTTTTGCTTGCTCTGTGTTGCCCAACCGCTGTTCAATAACTCCCAGTTTTAATAATGCTTCGGCACGTTTACTGGACTTTTTGAATCGATCGGCCACTTCAGAAAATTGCGCTTTAGCTTGTTGCCAGTTTTGTTTATTAAACAAAAGCTGACCCAACCAATAATGCGCATTAGCGGCATACTGACTATTCGGGAAATCGCTGATAAACGACTGAAAAGCAGGAATCGCTTTGTCGTATTCTCTGGATTCTAAAATAAGGTTAACCGCGTTATCGTAGGCTTCTTCTTCGCCTGCCTGCGATGCGCGATTGCTGCTTGAAGATGAACTATTGCCAGCAGTTGTATTGTCAGGACGGTTCGCAGAAAGGTTAGTTTGCGTGGCGTCACTCTCTCCTACCGACTGCTTAAGCGCTTCTACCCGCTTATCTATCTCAAGGTACAACTCACGCTGGCGCTGTAATACTTTTTCTAATTGATTAGTATGCACCTCAACAGCGCCACGTAAATTATCGATTTCGCCCTGCATGGTATCAAGCTGTTGTTGCAAACGATGCTGCATTTGCGTACGGCTATCAACCATTCGCTCCAGCACGGTGATCCGTTTTTCCAGATCACTTCCCTGCGGGTTGTTAACATCGTAAACCGGTGCCTGAGCCTGAGCTGCAGCCGAAACAGCAAAGGCGACGCTTAACGCGACGCCTTTGAAGGTACGGTGACGTACATAATTAACCATTACTGGTAAACAACCACACCGCGACGGTTTTGCGCCTGAGCGTACTCAGTAGACCCCATCACAGCTGGTTTTTCTTCGCCGTAAGATACCGTAGACAACTGATCGCTGCTTACACCGGCATTCATCAGGTAAGTTTCAACTGATTGTGCACGACGTTCGCCCAGCGCGATATTATACTCTGGCGTACCACGGCTATCAGTATGACCTTCAACCACAACTTTTTGATCCGGGTTTTGTACCAGGAACTCAGCGTGTTTATTTAACACTTCCTGAAACTCTGCTTTTATCGTTGCACGATCGAAGTCAAAATATACGGTTTGTTCTTTTTTCAAAGATTCGAGTTGTTCTTGCGCCATTTCTTGCTGGCGGTTCATGCGCTGGGCAGCTTCTGCCTGCACCCGGGCTTCTTCAGATTCACGGGCCTGACGTTCTGCTTCAGCCTGTTCCTGAGCTACACGGTTACGCTCTGCCGCCAATTCCTCTTCGCTTGGACCTGATGAACATGCCATCATTGTCACCACGGGTAAGGCGATAACGAAGCTTTTCATTACTTTATTAAGTTGCATCCTCTTATTCCTTATAGTTTTAATAACCAACTGTTTCGTTAAAACAAAAACGGTGACCAACTCGGTGACTTAACTTGTCCGTTAGTGGCTGGTAACCTTGCCTTAAAGCGACCATCTAATGACACTAAGGATAATACCTGAGTACCATTGTGCAAGGTGCTGTAAATAATCATACTTCCATTGGGCGCAATACTGGGCGACTCGTCCAGGTATGTTTTTGTCAATACCTGAATAGCACCGTCCTGCAACCCCTGTCTGGCAATGCGGTAGTCGCCTTTAGTGCGGTTAACTAACACCATTTCCTTGCCATCTGGCGTAATGGTCGCGCCAAGGTTCTGTTCGCCGTCAAACGTCTGCCGTCTCACTTTCCCTGATGCTAAATTTACGCGATAAATCTGGGGTTTACCACCCCGTTCTGAGCTAAATATCAGACTCTTACCATCTGGTGCCCATGAAGGCTCCGTATCGATAGCCCGATTACGGGTAATCCGGCGTAAATTACGTGTGGCAATATCCATTACATAGACTTCCGGGTTACCATCTTTAGATAACACCATGGCCAGCTGCTTGCCGTCCGGGGAGAATACCGGGCTACCATTGATACCTGGAAAGTCAGTAATCTGCTCGCGTTTCATTGTATAAATATCTTGAATGAAAATTTGCGGGCGTTTGTTTTCAAAACTTACATACGCCAGCCTTTCTCCATCAGGCGACCAGTTCGGTGACATCAACGGCTCAGGAGAAGACAACAAGCGGGTTTCATTTTCGCCGTCATAATCTGCAATCGCCAGTTGGTAGGGTACATTTGTGCTGTTACGATCGCGCACTACCACATAAGCAATACGGGTTAAAAACGCCCCGCGGGTGCCAGTGAGCTTTTCGTATACAACATCTGAAATGCGATGCCCATACTGACGAAAATCCTGCCCTTTAATAACCGCCTGGCGTTTGTCGATGATATGATCGCTACTGCTACTCATGCCCTTCGATTTGCCGCCTGTGGCTTGACCACGTAGCACATCGATAAGTTCGTACGCTATCTTGTACTTATCGTCACCTTGCTGCTCTACCGTTCCTACCAGGACAGTATCAACGCCTTTGGCCGCCCAGGCCGAATAGTTAATTTCGGTATCCGTGGTAGGATATTGGGGCATGGCATCCGGCGCGGTAGGGTTAAATTTGCCGCTGCGGGTTAAATCGTCGCGTACCACTTTAGCGATGTCCCCTGGCAAGCTGCCATTTCCTTTCCAGGTGAATGGCACAATTCCGATGGGACGGGCGCCATCTACTCCTTCAGTAATCACAATTTCCAGCGAGGCCTGCGCAAGCGTGCTGAACATCAACAATACTGTGCTACACCATATTCCAAATTTATTTATTCTCACTACAGTTCCACCGTTAGATTAATGTCTTTAAGTTCCTGATAAACGTCCGCCTCATCTGACATCGGCAATTTGTCGGGGCGGCGAACCGCAGCTTCCGCAGCCCTGCATAAAGCCGCATCGCCGCTAAGGGTTCGCACCTCAATGACATAGCCGGTTGTTGCCAGCTTCACATTTAATCGACACTTTTTACCTTTAAAAGAGGCATCTTCAAACAGGCCCTGCATAATTTTTTGTTGTATTAGCGCCTTGTACCTGTCTACTTCAGACAGCACCTGCCGCTGCCGGCGTTGTTGCTGGGCTGCGCGTTCAGCTTCTGCCTGCTCCTGCAACATTCTTTCCATTTCTGCTTGTTCCTGAGCTTCTTTACGTTTTCGTTCGGCCTCGGCCTTTTCTCTGGCTTCGCGTTCCTTCCGTTCTTTGGCCTTTTGCGCCGCTACTTGTTTAAGCTCCTCCTGCCGACGCGCTTCCGCTTCCTGCGCTTTGCGCTGCTCTTCGGCTTGCTTTTGTTCAGCCCGCTGACGCGCCTGCTCGGCATTGATTCTACGCTGACGCTCAGCCGCTGCTTGCTTCGCAGCTTCAGCAGCTTTACGTTTGGCGGCTTCCTGCGCGGCTGCCTTAGCTTGCGCTTCAGCTTCCGCTTTTTGTTTATCCGCTATGGCCTGGGCATCAATAAAAGTTGCTTTGATAACCGGCTGGCTAGTCGCTGGCGTAGGTAAAGGATCGGGAGAGAAACTGACACTAATCAGCAACACCAAGGCGATCAATACATGCACACCAAGGGATTTGTAGATGGCGATTTGTTCATCCGTGGCTTTCACCTTACGCCATAATTTGGGCTTCGGCATAGGCAGGGTTACTCTTCCGGATCCGTCATGAGGCCGACTGAAGGCACGCCTGCATTTTGCAACAATACCATCAGCTGGATTACTTTATTGTAGGCCACCTGACCATCCCCTTTCACCACCACCGGGGTGTCGGGCTGTTTTTGCAACTGGGCCTGCACCAGAGCGGCCAATTCATCAGCGGTAATTTCAGCTTCCTGATCGTCACCCACATTTAAAAAATACTTGCCGCGTACATCCACTGAGGCAATCAACGGAGGGATATCTTCCTGTTCAATCGGCTGGGCACTGGCTTTGGGCAGATCAACCTTTACGCCCTGGGATATTAAAGGGGCTGTCACCATAAAGATAATCAGCAATACCAGCATGACATCAATATAGGGAACAACATTTATCTCTGACACTGGGCGGCGACGTTTACGCGTATACATTACAGACTCCTGAGGTTATAACAGCCTGCACTACGGCGTCTGATGCTGTTGTGCAGCTATCGCCTGGCGGTGCAATATTGCAGAAAACTCTTCCATAAAGTTGGCGTAATTGTTTTCCAGCTTTTCAACCTTATGGCTAAACCGGTTGTACGCAATAACCGCCGGAATAGCAGCAAACAAGCCTATTGCGGTAGCAATCAACGCTTCAGCAATACCGGGCGCAACCATCGCCAGGGTAGCTTGCTGAACCTCACCCAATGCAATAAACGCATTCATAATGCCCCATACCGTACCAAATAAACCAATATACGGGCTGATAGAGCCAGCTGTAGCCAGAAACGGTAAACGACTTTCGAGCTCTTCAACTTCCCGGGACATAGTGACGCGCATAGCCCGGTATGTACCATCTACAATTCCGTTTACCGCAGTATTGCCTTTACGTAAACGAACAAATTCTTTGAAACCAGAACAGAAGATGCCCGAGATACCCCGGACATTAGCCCGCGCGGAAAGTTCTTGGTACAGCTTGTTCAGGTCCGCACCTGACCAAAACTTATCTTCAAACTGGCGCATTTCGGTTTCAGCGGCTTTCAGTGCTTTGGTACGCTGAAAAATAAAGGTCCAGGATGCTACCGAAACACTTAGCAACAATAACATGACCAGTTGCACTACAAAGCTGGCCTGTAGGAACAGTCCGATAAATGTTAAATCAGATTCCACGCGATAAATCCCCTAATAAGGTGCGTGGAATTTTACGGGCTTGCATTTTTGCCTGATCCACGCACACAACCTGAATATCTGCGGCGACTAACAGTTCGCCACTTTCATTATTAATTTTTTGTTGAAACACCATACTAGCGCCCTTCAATTCTACAATCTGTGATTCAATACTCAACAGTTGATTAAACCGTGCAGGCGCATAGTTATGCATCTCAACGCGTTTGACGACAAAACCAATGGATTGTTCCAACAGCACGTCCTGATCGTAGCCTAAAGCACGTAACCATTCAGTCCTTGCCCGCTCCATAAATTTAAGATAATTCGCATAATAGACAATACCGCCAGCATCAGTATCTTCATAATAAATGCGCACAGGCCATTTATGCATAGTTATGCTTCCTACCTTAATATAATTAATCTGCTCAAGGTTATCCGGCAATATCCGTTGCGCTGTTCACGTATAGAAAATATCGCGACAAACCCTTTTAAACAACACTTTTAAACGTAAATCTATCAACAATTTACATTACATTAACGGATTAGATTTTCTAACACAAAAATAAAATTTTCCTCAATTGTGCGTCATCTATTCTTCTTTATAATGCGCTGCATCTGTCACACAGACATCACGGCCTGGCCGGGATGAACGAGATTTTTTCTCCCTGTTGGACATGAGTTCCCTGGATTTATTTCCTTCAACACTTGTTGTTTTAGCCCGCTCATTTTGAGCGGGCTTTTTTTATGCCTGCCAGTTAGCGCCGAATGGGACCTATTGCTGATATATTGGCACCGCTCCGGCGGGCAGCAACGCTAAGCGCAGCCACCCTTTTTCGAATAAAAATTACTGGTCGGGCTGAAAACCAAAGTGAAGATAGGCGCGCTGCTGGACGATACGCCCGCGCGGTGTGCGCTGCAAGAAACCTTGTTGAATTAAGAATGGCTCAATAACATCTTCTATAGTTTCTTTTTCCTCGCCAATTGCCGCTGCCAAATTGTCGAGCCCCACCGGCCCTCCATCAAACTTCTCGATAATAGCCAGCAACAACTTGCGGTCCATATAATCAAAACCTTGCTTATCCACATCCAGCATATCCAACGCGCTTGCCGCTACCGCACTGGTTACCTCGCCATTGGCTTTAATTTCCGCATAATCCCGAACCCGTCGCAATAGGCGGTTGGCGATACGTGGGGTGCCCCGCGAGCGTTTTGCTACCTCAAACGCGCCTTGTTCATCCATATTTAAATTCAGGTAATTGGCACTGCGCGAGATAATAGTAGTCAGGTCGGCCACCGAGTAAAATTCCAGGCGTTGAACAATTCCAAAGCGGTCACGCAGAGGCGAGGTCAGCGAGCCGGCGCGGGTCGTAGCGCCGATTAACGTGAAGGGGGGTAAATCAAGTTTGATTGAGCGAGCCGCCGGCCCTTCGCCAATCATGATATCCAGCTGATAGTCTTCCATGGCCGGATACAGTATTTCCTCCACCACCGGGCTTAGGCGATGAATCTCGTCGATAAACAGAACATCGTTGCGCTCAAGATTGGTCAACAACGCAGCCAGGTCGCCGGCTTTTTCAAGCACCGGGCCGGAAGTGGTTTTGATGTTCACGCCCATTTCATTGGCCACAATATTAGCCAGCGTCGTTTTACCCAAGCCGGGAGGCCCAAAAATGAGCAGATGATCTAATGCATCTTCCCGGTTACGCGCGGCCTGAATGAATATCTCCATTTGCTCGCAAACATGCGCCTGACCAGTATAGTCACTGAGCATCTTAGGCCGGATAGCCCGGTCTATCACTTCATCTTCGTGGGTCGCGGCGCCGCCAATCAGACGATCTGCTTCAATCATTACTACATTGCCTTATAATGCGGCCTTTAAGGCCTCGCGAATTACGGTTTCGCTGTTCATTCCCTGCTCGTACACTCCGCTAACCATTTTACTGGCCTGAGCGGGTTTGTAGCCCAGCGACACCAGCGCGCTGGCGGCCTCTTCCCGGGTATCATTTAGCGGTACAACCGCATTACCGGTCGCGCCTTCCATAGGTAAGTGAGGTAAATTCACATCCTGAATGTTACCGAATTTGGCTAAGCGGTCTTTAAGTTCCACCACCAGCCGTTCAGCCGTTTTTTTACCAATCCCCGGCATCGCGACCAGCGACGACACATCTTCGTTTTGTACACACACCAAAAACTGGCTGGCAGACATGCCGGATAATATGGTTAAGCCAAGTTTGGGGCCGACCCCGTTCGCTTTAATCAACTCACGAAACAGGCCCCGTTCCATTTTGTCAGCAAAACCAAATAACAGCTGGGCATCTTCACGCACCACAAAATGGGTATATACCACCACCTCATCGCCTGGCGCAGGCAATTGATAGAAGCTGGTCATCGGCATTTGGATCTCATACCCCACGCCCGCCACATCTACCAGGATTTCCGGCGGTTGTTTTTCTACTAATGTTCCTCGAATACGACCTATCATTTATATGCTCTTTTTATCGCAACCGCCGGCGCACAGTTTTGCGTGCCTGGCCGGCTAGTTTAATCAGACTTTGCTCAGTGTGTGCATGGCATAATGCTACGGCCAGGGCATCTGCGGCATCGGCTTGCGGCGTACCCGGCAATGATAATAAATGCTTTACCATATGCTGAACCTGGGTTTTATCGGCCCCGCCCTTGCCTACCACGGCCTGCTTTATTTGCCGCGCAGAATATTCCGCTACCGGCAGACTGGCCTGGGTGGCCGCGACAATGGCCGCCCCTCTGGCCTGCCCAAGCTTTAGCGCAGAATCAGGGTTTTTCGCCATAAAGACCTGTTCAATAGCAAACTGCTCGGGCGCATACTGCCGTATTATTTCTCCAACGCTGGAAAATATTTGCGATAAGCGCTCAGGCAGCGCATCAGTTGAAAGGCGAACACAACCACTGGCAACGTAGACCAGTTTACCCTGTTGTCGGGCTACCAAACCGTAGCCGGTAATTCGGGAACCTGGATCTATACCCAGTATAATCATTATTTTGCTCCGGGAACAAATGTATCTACTGCGGTGCGGTTACTTGGTGACCACAAGCGCGCCAACGCGGCTGCTTTGGGCACCCATTCGTAAGCAAGGTGTTCAGTTAACGTCAGTGCAATATCGCTGCTCACCTGAGCAGTAAACACGTGTTCCGTATTATAGAGGGTGCCGGGGGGATAACGGTATAACCAACGGGAACGAATTTTGTACTGGTTGGTTTGCCGACGATCGACTATAGCCTGCCGGGCGGTGTCCAGGTGCAAACCGGTTTCTTCAGCAACTTCCCGATAGGCTGTTTGTAAAGGCTGCTCACCGGTCTCAATGGTCCCGGTAACAGATTGCCAGAAGTCAGGATCATCTTCACGTTGTAGTAATAACACCCGGTGGTACTGATCATACAGCACCACCAGGACAGACTCAGGTCTTTTATAGCCCATTGCTATCAAGCGTTTTTCTTGACCACTTCAATAGCCAAATCTGCTAATTGCTGAGGATTTGCCGGGCTAGGCGCGTCTGTTAGCGGGCACGCTGCGGTGGTCGTTTTTGGAAACGCCATAACATCACGAATCGAGGTGGCTCCCGTCATTAGCATAACCAACCGATCAAGACCAAACGCCAGGCCAGCATGGGGCGGCGCACCATATTGTAAGGCATCCAGTAAAAAGCCAAACTTGGTTTGCGCTTCTTCTTCACTTATACCCAGAATAGTAAATACCGCCGACTGCATTTGCTGGTCGTGAATACGCACCGACCCACCACCTAATTCTACGCCATTGAGCACCATGTCGTAAGCATCTGACAAGGCTTCTGCAGGGTTGCTCTTAAGCGCCTCCACGGATAGTCCGCGCGGAGCGGTAAACGGATGGTGAAGCGCATGCATCTGACCGTCAGCTTCTTCAAACATCGGGAAGTCAACGACCCATAGTGGGCGCCATTCCCCTTCCAGTAAGTCAAAGTCTTCGCCAAGTTTGAGACGCAATGCGCCCAGTGCTTCTGTAACCACGGTAGCGTTGTCTGCACCAAACAGCAAAATATCGCCCGCTTGTGCGTTAGTACGTTGCAATAGCGCATCGGTAATGTCTTCACTAAGAAACTTAAGTACCGGCGACTGCAGCCCTTCCTGGCCTGGGGCTAACTCGTTCACCTTCATCCAGGCTAAACCTTTCGCACCATAGATGCCCACGAACTTGGTGTAGTCGTCTATCTGTTTGCGCGACAAGCTTGCCCCGCCTGGCACCCGAATCACTGATACGCGGCCATTCGGATCGTTAGCCGGGCCACTAAATACTTTAAATTCTACTGACTGAAGCAAGTCTGCTACATCTACCAACTCTAGCGGGTTACGCAGATCCGGTTTATCCGACCCATAGCGACGCATAGCTTCAGCGTAAGTTATCTGGGGGAATTCACCTAAATCAACATCCAGCATTTTTTGGAACAGATCGCGAATCATGCCTTCGGTGATTTGCATTACGCCTGCGGCACCCAGAAAAGTCGTTTCCAAGTCTATCTGGGTAAACTCTGGCTGACGATCAGCGCGTAAGTCTTCGTCGCGAAAACATTTTACAATCTGGTAATAGCGGTCCATCCCCGACATCATCAACAATTGCTTAAACAATTGGGGCGACTGTGGCAATGCAAAAAATTCACCTTTATGGGTGCGGCTTGGTACGAGGTAATCCCGCGCGCCTTCTGGTGTAGCTTTAGTTAAAATAGGTGTTTCAATATCTAAGAAGCCATCGTCTTCAAGGTAGCGGCGAACCGCTGCGGTTACCTGAGCACGAAACTTTAAACGTTGGCTCATCAACGGACGACGCAAGTCCAGGTAACGATAACGTAGACGTTGTTCTTCTGAATTTTCCTGGTTCCAGTCAAGTGGCAGGACAGCGGATTTGTTATAAATTTCTAACCCGGTACCCAGAATCTCAATCTGGCCAGTGCGCATACCGTCATTAACCTGCCCTTCTGGGCGGGCACGAACCTTACCCGTCAGTCTGATACAAAATTCACTACGAAGTTTGTTCGCTTCTTCAAGAACGTCAGGCAAATCAGGATCGAACACCACCTGTACCAAGCCTTCACGGTCTCGCAGGTCAATAAAAATAAGGCCGCCAAGGTCGCGACGTTTGTTTACCCAACCGCACAGGGTAACTTCCTGTCCGATGTAAGATGAATCAATATTCCCACAGTAATCTGTGCGCATGGTCTTTGACCCCTGATAGTTCTTTGATAATCGTTGCGGCCAGCACAGTCGTCAACGCCAGTAACTGCGGTGATGTTGCTTAAAAAGCACCCACCCGGTACCCAACTGACGAAAAAAATGCGCGGCGGCCGATGTCTTTGTGACAAAATATGGCCGCATAGTATAAACAAATGCGGTATAAACCCCAATGGCAAATACGCTTTTAGCAGCGACAGATTTACCAGCATTAGCCCCAATCCACATTGGCTTACCCGTATGGCAACATAGTAGCTGGGCTAGCCGCTGGTTCTGCGAGCCCGCCGCCCGGCAGCAAAACCTAACTTACTACGCCCGTCAGCTTTCCAGTATTGAAGGCAACACTACCTTTTATTCGCTTCCCGAGCCCGCTACCGTATGTGGTTGGCGGGACAAAGTGCCAGACCACTTCCGTTTTACCTTTAAGTTGCACCAAGCCATTAGTCATACTGCGATACCGGGCGCCGACCTGCCACTGTTAGACCGACAGATTGCACTATTTTCACTACTGGAACATAAACTTGGGGCTGTGCTATTGCAGCTTCCTGCCCAATTTGATCCTTCTCAGCTTAGTCAACTTGGGCGGTTACTGGACTATCTGAACGATCGCTGGCCGATAGCCGTAGAAGTGCGCCATCCGGCCTTTTTTGCTAAAGGACGCGAGGAACAACAACTTAACCGGCTACTGTTGGAGGCTGGGGCTAACCGAATGATAATGGACACCAGGGCCCTGTTTAGTGGCCCCAGTGATTCCCCTCTGACCGGTGAGGTACGGCTTAAAAAGCCGCGGGTTCCGGTTAATGTTATTGCTACCGCAGAACATCCGGTGGTGCGCTTTGTGGGATCAAATGATGAACAAACAAACCGAAGTAAGTTGCAGCCCTGGGTACACAAATGCCACCAATGGCGCCAGCAAGGTAAAACCCCTTACCTGTTTTTACACCGGCCTGATAATAAAGATGCGCCGTGGCTGGCGCAATTATTTGTGCAACTGTACAACCAGGCATATCCTGACAGCGCACTACCAGAGCCAGTTAAACCTGGCTCTACACAGGAACGTTTATTCTGAAATATTGCGAAAATCAGCAGCGTCAAGTTCATGTTTTTTCATCAACTTGTGCATGTCAGTCCGGTTACGCCCGGCCAGTTCAGCTGCGCGGGTAACATTACCATCAGTCATTTTCAGCAGTTTAAATAAATACTGCTGTTCAAAAGCATCCCGGGCTTCGGTAAGGGTTGGCCAGCTTTGCTTAGTGGCCGATAACGCCTGCTCTACCAGGTGTAACGGAATATTTGGCGTTTGGGTTAACGCCACACACTGCTCTACCACATTCACTAACTGGCGCACGTTGCCGGGCCAATCTGATTTTACTAAAATTTGCATTGCGTCATCAGAAAACTGCGTCACATTCACTTTGTGTCGTTGACCGCTTTGCTGTAATAGCGTTCGTGCCAGTAACGGAATATCTTCGCTACGTTCTTTAAGCGAAGGCAATTTAAGGTTAACCACGTTCAACCGATAGTATAAATCTTCACGGAAGGTGCCCTCTTCCATTTCTTTGTGCAAATCTTTATGGGTGGCAGAAATAACCCGAACATCAATATCTACATGTTTACTGCTGCCCACCGGACGAATTTGCCGCTCTTGCAGGGCCCGTAGTAATTTCACTTGCAGGGTCATTGGCATATCGCCAATTTCATCTAGGAATAACGTGCCGCCGTTGGCCTCACGAAACAACCCCGGGGCAGCCTGTACAGCGCCGGTGAAAGCCCCTTTGGCATGGCCAAACAGCTCTGATTCCAACAGGTTTTCCGGTAAGGCTCCGCAGTTAATTGCCACAAACGGCTTATCGTTACGCGTACTGGCGCGATGTATGGCGTTGGCTAGTAATTCTTTACCAGTACCGCTGGCCCCGGTGATTAATACGCTAACTTCACGCTGGGCAATCCGGTACGCTTGATCAAGCACACTGGTCATCTCTGGTGAGCGGGTAATAATATCCTGACACCATTCTCCAGGTTGCGATGCTTGCGACTGGCTTAGGGCTTTTTTAAGCAGCGCCCGAAGCTCTTCGTGATCAACCGGTTTTGGTAAGAAACCAAAAACCCCACGCTGAGTAGCGGCTACTGCATCAGAAATAGTGCCGTGCGCGGTCATTAAAATAACTGGAATATCCTTGCGAATACCCATAATTTCTTCAAACAAGCTAAGCCCGTCCAGGCCCGGCATACGCAGGTCGCTCAGTACCACGTCAAATTCATCATTACGAATTTTCTTTAATGCTGACTGGCCATCTTCTACCGCGGTTACACTATAGCCTTCACCTTCCAAACGGATGGTAAGCAGGCGTAATAAACTTTTATCATCATCCACCAGCAACAACTGCGGATTATTGGTTCCGGACTGACTCATTGCTGGTTACTCCTGTTTTTGTCCATCAAGGTCGCTTCAATTTCTAGCAGTTCTTCCAGCTTTTTACGCTGGGTTTCTAACTCTTCTTCCAACGCTTCACTGGCTTGCGCTTGCTCAGCATTGACTTTATTTAAAATAACCAATGCAGATTCCAGCTCCAGCATTTCATTATTGGGCGCAGCCACTAAAGTCTCAATTAGCGGCATCATTTCCGGTGCCAGTTGTGCTTTCACATTGTTAAGCCAATGGTGAGCCCGTAAACGGGCCTGGTAAGGCGTGTCTACGGGTAGCGACAAAATAACGCGTTCGATAGTTTGCGGTAAGGTATCACCCAGTTTATCAATTGCCGCCTTACGTTGGGGCCAGGGAGTACCGTCAGCCTGTATCCAAAGGTTCACCCAGTACAGTAAGTCACACTGATGGTCAAACTCTGCGGTATCTTCTGATACCAGGCACAAATCGTCACTATCCTTGATAATAGTCACCGGCGGCGGCGAATTAGTTTCGGGCTCGGGCGTAGGTGTAGGTTGAAGACCCGCACAGCCTGTCAGAACAGCTATCAATGACAGCACTAACACCTTTCTCATTATTGTCTTTCCTCTTGCGGGATAGTCACTCTAAAACAAACGTCTGCGTAGTCTACATCTACCACTTCCACATCACCGTGCATAAGCTTGGCACAATCTGACACAATTGACAGACCTAACCCCGTTCCAATGACATTGTCGTTACGGGGGTCGTCGCCGCGGGTGAAGGGTTCAAACAAACGCTTAACGGCATCGGGCGCAATACGCTTACCCCGATTAGCTACATCCAGTAGTACTTGCTGCCCTTTTTCATAAATAGCCAGATTTATCGGCCGACCAATGGCCCCGTGGGCCACAGCATTGGAAATAAGGTTATCCAAAATACGCCGATACAATTCTTCATCTACCCAGATACGGGCAACCCGGATATCTACGGTAACTTCACGTTCCTGTAAAGCAAGGGCATAATCTTCCAGGCAATCTTTAACCATCTGGTTAGGATTGACTTCGGTAAATGTGGGCTGTGCCTGCTGTAACAACAGGTTGTAGTCCAATAACTTTTCTACCAGGGTATTTAAACGCTGGGTGCTTGATGTCAATAATGACAACACTTCTGTCTGCTGGGTGTTAAGTTCCCCCACCACATGCTCAGACAGCAGACTGCAACCTTCCTTGATACTTGCCAGCGGCGTTTTTAACTCATGCGCGGCGTGCCGCAATAAGGCAGTGCGGATATGTTCCAGTTGCCCTAGCCGGTCAGCCAACCAGTGCAAATCTTTTTCCACCCCAATCAGTTCAGTGGGGGCCTTCGTCGACAATGGTGGCAATTCGCCCTGTTCTTGCGCCAGTATACGGATTATCTGCTTAAGTTTCTTGACCGGATTCACAATTAGCTGGCTGCCGAGCAAAATCAATAACAGCGACACACTTACCAGCATGGCTGTTGACCAGGCCTGCTTGGCCTGCATGGCATTTAAATCTTCTTTTTGTACTTCCAGTCGTTGCTGAATAGCAATATCGACATCTTTTCTCATCAATGCCACATTATTACTTAGCGAATTAAGGTAAGCGTTAAGCAGCAAGGTATCATCAATATTACGGAAGGTTTTTAACTGCGTGATATCTTTTTTAATGGTGTCGCAGGTAGCACTATCGGGCAGCGTATCGCAGAGCTGGCGAAGCGCTTCAATAAACTGAATGATTGCGTTATCAGTTAATGTGGCAACCGTTTCATTACGGATAATGGCATATTGGCGAAGAGCCCGCTCCAGATCGATAGCTGCACCATCGAGCTGTTGCATCAGGCCCACTACATCGACCACGTAGCGGGTCTCTACGTGCGTCATCTTGCCCACTTTTGCTAAATCGTTCTGGCTTTGCCACAACAACGCAATAAGAGGTACAAGGGCCAGTACGAAACTGGCTAGGGTCAATTGTCTTAAGGAACCGAGTCGCACTGCTTGCTCACTGAAAGAAAAACGGTCAATCAGAATGGCACACCCCTAAACTGCTAGCAAGTCAGAGACATACAGCTCATTATCGCATCTTATACCTATCGGCTTTTATGATTTAGCGGTCGCCTTGACAACAAGCTCGTCGGCAGAAAGTTCCTGCTCGCTGAGTTTGCCGTCCTTATTATCATCCAGACGACCAAAGCGGCGCAAGAGTTCAGTGTCACTTACTGCCTCTTTAAGTGAAACCTGCCCATCCTGATCGACGTCTAAACGAGCGATAGTGGCTTCAGCTGCATTGGCATTTACCACCGCCACAGACTGCACGGCGATAAGAGTCAGTAAAATAAGAAATACTTTTTCGACGCGTTTCATGGTGTTCTCCTGGTTCAGCCTGAGAGCTGAAAATTGGCACTAACAACTTAGTGTCTTAATATCGAATTAGCTAAAACTGTGCCAATTCGGTTTAGCACTTATTTATTAGCTACTTAGCGATAAAGCGAGATACACATGTAACAGAAGTGTTGCACAAAAAAGACAGCAAGTGGGTGGAACTTACTGACCTGATAAACGGCTGACATGGTCTGGCCCGAATTCGAATCGGGCAGGCAGTAACGCCACATCTTCTAATGGTAAAGGTTGGCTGAACAAATAACCCTGAACGTGATCGCAGCCATGATTTAACAGGTAATCCCACTGACTTAGCTCTTCTATGCCTTCAGCACATACGGTTAAAGACAAGCGCTTAGCTAAATCAATGATTGAACCGGTTACCAGTCGACTGCGGTGTGAAGTATTCAGTTCACGGACAAACTGTCGGTCAATTTTCAGTGTGTCGATAGTAATCTGCGTAAGGTAACTTAACGACGAATAACCAGTGCCAAAATCGTCCAGGGAAATAGCACAGCCCATGTTGCTTAGCCGCCTGAAAAATTTATTAGCAAACGCGAAGTTTTCCAGATACGCCGACTCCGTCACTTCAAATTCAATATACTCAGGGTTAACCTGCTGCTGGGTAAAAATTTGGTGGATGAGATCGAACATACCCGAATGACGTAAATCATGGCCGGACAAATTAATCGCCACTCTGAATTTATTGAAGAAAACCGATTGAAGTAATGGTAAATCAATACAAGCCCGTTCAATGGCCCACCGCGTAAGGCTGGAAATTTTACCGCTTTGTTCTGCAATGGGGATAAATTCACCGGGCATAACCAAGCCAAAATCAGGATGCTGCCACCGCATTAATGCTTCAAAGCCGACCAATTCGCCATCACGCGCGACCTTCGGTTGGTAATACAGCGTAAACTCATTGTTCGCCAGTGCCTGGTCAATACTGTTGGCAATAGAAAGCTTTCGCTTGTGCGACTCCACCATCTCGTTGGTAAAAATCGTAGAGGTGCCACGCCCCCTGGCTTTTGAGCGGTACATTGCCAGATCAGCATTACTCATTAACTGGCTCAATTCAAAATGCGCATCGGACGCTTTAGCAATACCGATACTGACGCCCACAGTAAGCGCCAGGCCACGAAAGTGGAAAGGTTCTAAAAACGCGGCAATCACCCGGTCGGCCAAGTTTTGCAGGCACACATCGGTCACATCCCGGTCCGGTACGATGATAAATTCATCTCCGCCTAAGCGGGCCACCAGATCGCCTTCTCGCAACATGGAGGAAACCCGGTCAGCCACTTCTATCAAGATAAGATCGCCGGTTTCATGGCCCAGCGAATCATTAATGCCCTTAAAACCATCCAGGTCAAAAAACATCATTGCGATGTCGTTATTTAAACGACGGGCGCGGGCCAGTTCCAGGCGCAAATTGTCCATCACAAACTGGCGATTAGGCAAACCGGTCAGGCTGTCAAAATTAGCTAACCGGGTCATCGTCTGCTGCTGTTCCATCAGCGTCTGATTTTGCTCATCGTTAATAGTAAGTTCAGCTTCAATGGTATCTAGCAACATATTGATATTATGGCCCAATACCGAGACTTCTCCCCGCAAGCGGGTTTTAAACCGGGGGGTGTAATCTTTAGTCTGGCTAAGTTGATGAGTAAAACCTGATAAGCGAGCCAGAGGATTCAACAATAAATTCAACCAATACAGCCCGATGGCGATGGTAATAATTAAGGTGATAAAAACCAATGGCGAGACATGCAGCAACAGAGCCTGCCAACTCTTACGTACCGGCGTTTCGATATCGTTCATAATTAGCAAATAGCCATAGGTCACACCGTTTCTAGCGATACGGCTACTGGCAATAAGCTGATTGTCGATAAGGTAGGCCCCTGATGGGGAGTTTATTATATCAGCAAGCGGCAGTTTTTCCGGTACCCCGTATTTTCGACCCGCAGCACCAAGTTGGCTATGCAATACCGTTTGGTTGGTGTCATACACCCGCGCTACCAGAATATGTTGATAAGACGATAAGTTTTTCAACCGCTCACTAATAGCATGAGTTTGAGTAGAGCCTGACTCCATCAATGGAAGAATATCTGCCGCCAGATTACGGGTAAGTGCGGCCAAGTCGCTTTTTACTGATTCGGTGTAAAGCTGCTCATGTTCGTCAGCAGCAAACCAGGTGACCATGGCCGAGATTACTAATACGGCGCATACCAGCATGATGGCGATGGGGGTTTTAATAGATTTAAACAATGAGCAACTACCCTGTCCCTGCTAACTTCCCCCCGCCGGCCCAACCTAGATGGGATTGTCGTCGTCGGATACCGAAAGTTTGGTTTTAATAAACTGACTGTGTGGAATATACAATAAATCAGCAATGCGCCGAATTGTATGCTCTTCCATAGGCGCCAGATTATCATCTGCATAAGCAAGTTCCCACAGGCTTGTTAAGATACTCTTTTTTTGTTCATTATCACACTTTTGATTAATCACCTTGGTGAAATTAACCAAATCTACCGCCTCTTCCGCGGTTTCTTTGCCTTCACTAATAAGGGCATCCAATGCTTGTTGATCAAGGGTGAACTGCCGTTTTAGAATGTCCCGATAGGCCGCTTTTTCGCGCTCGTCGGTTTTATTATCAGCGCGGATTATCTCGCTTAATAAGGCAGCCGTCGCTAATTCAACGGAGTATTGTGGATTTTCTTTGTCTTCGCTGGAGCGATCGAACAAATCAAGAACTGCTTTTAACATACCTAATATCCTGACTATATAGAGTAATACTCATTACGACCACAAGACGTAAAAGTTTGTTCGCCAGACTGGCTTTTATTCTGGTTGGTTGGTCTTGGCTTGATGATAGCCCCGGTAAACACCGAGACTTGGCACGCCAGCCAGCCATGCAATTCAGACCCCTACCCATATCGACGCGAGGATTAGTGCAATGCAGCCGCCCAGGGCAATAATAACGTTACTGTGGCTTCACGGCCCCCCTTTGAGTATTGTACGGTATCGCACAGTTCAAAGATAAGCGGCAAGCCGCGTCCGAAAGCAGCGCTATCACCCACCTTTTGAACTTGTTCAAGATCAAAACCGTCGCCGGTATCGGTGATGGTCAGGGTAATACAGGCTCGGTCAGGATCGTACACATATTTAATATGAATAGTGGCGGCAGTAAGTTCAGCCAACCGGATGGCCCGGGTTTCATAGTAAGCGATAAAGCCATCTTCAGCCTGTTTAAGGTTGGAGTCGAGCCGCAATACACCGTGCTCTAACGCATTGCTGTATAATTCACTTAATACCGTAAACAGCCGGCTACGAATAGCAGCCATCCCCGGGTCCTGGCATACCGTATCGACAAACCGCGTCATAATATCCGGATCTTTAAGTTGCGGTGCGGCTAAGGTCATCGCCACCGTCAACGGCAGCGCCGGTTTATCTGGCGGGCTAGTAAGGATTGAAGCAAAAGGCTGACAAGTATAAATCACCACGGTCATATCGTCTTGCTGCTGCGCACACCCTGTATACTGGTTAGCCCGCGCATGGATAGCACTGGCGGTAGCATCTGGCTGAGCAAACCATTGCTCCACTCCTTCTTCATTAAGCATTACACCTTCGCTATTGGTTATTTCAATCAAACCGTCGGTACACAGCAACAACTGATCGTCGCGATTGCATTCCAATGTAATGCAATGGCTTTCAAATTCCTGGGGCGCCAAAATGCCCAACGCCATATGAGCTGACGGCAATGCTTCAATACATTGGTTTGTAGCTCGTTTCACTAATATCTGGGGCATACCACCATGCCATATTTGCTGCTGACACCCATCATCACTAATTTCAGCAATAATGGCGGCCAGAAACATATTGGCAGGTAGCAGATGCAATAAAGTGGCATTGATAGTACGGGCCATTTCCGCCACGCCCAGACCCTTTTCAGCCATTATATGAAACGCCCGTGCCACCGGTAGTACGCCAATGGCCGAGGCCAACCCATGACCGGTAAAATCACCAATAAGATAATACGCCCCCCCTGAGGGGCTTTTCTCTGTTAAAAATACATCACCGTTAAATTGCTCTGCAGGAGCTAGCTTAAAATCAAAACAAGCCGCCATTTCGGGGGTGTGCCGAATGGCGTTTTTAAAAATGTGATCAACAATTTCATGTTCACGATCCATTGCCTGCTGGTGCTGTAACAGCATTGCATTTTGCTGTTCAATACGCGTATTCAGGCTACGAATCCGACCATGAGCGCGAATTTTTGCAGCTAACACCAAGCGGTCAAAAGGTTTGGCTACAAAGTCGTCGCCCCCTACTTCCAGACAGCGTATCAAACTGGCCCGATCTTCCAGTGAGGTAATAAAAATAATAGGCAGGTAATTGGTTTTCGATAACGCCTTTAATTTGGGCGCCACTTCATATCCGCTCATATCAGGCATAACGACGTCCAGTAAAACCAGGTCAGGATCTACCTGGCGGGCCACGCTAAGTGCCTGATCGCCATTGGTTGCTTCATAACATTCGCTATAACCTTCCTGTTCAAGCATGTGAATCAGTAAAAAACGATTTAACGATTCATCGTCGACGATCAGAATGCGCATGGATAGACTGCCGGTTAACTGATGTCGAACTTTTTATCGAAACGCGATATTTTTAAAATTCGTGCGACCTGAGGTCGGCAGTGGGTAATTTGGAAGGTTAAATCGCGTCCGCTGAGGCTTTTTTGCATATTTAATAGCATCCCCAGCGCGGAGCTATCCATATACTCGGTTTTGGCTAAATCGACTTCAACCACTTGGACATCTGGTGGCAGCGCGCTGTAAGCTTCTTTAAAGTCGTGCACCTTGGCAAAGTCAAACTTTTCGTCCAGACCAATGGTAAAATGCGTATTATCTGAGGTGATATCGGTGGTAAGTCCCATTTTAAATCTCCTGACTACAACGGGGGGTGCGTTGAATACACAGCAGTGTCCGTGTTAGGCCGGTTGTACCTGGCTATTGATAAATATAGCAGTGCCCCGGCACTGTGCTATAAATATTTGCGACTATTTTCTCATCCGGCTATTAACGCTACACTGGCTTTGTGAAAAATTAGGCTAAAGGGCAATTTATGCAGGACTCCAAATTAGTATACAGTACGGATACAGGCCGAATCAGTGAAAGCAAAACACCGCAAGCGCGGTCGGTTTCAAAAGACGGTGTAGTGCGGATTACCCGTGAAACAAAAGGCCGTAAAGGCAAAGGCGTGTCCATTGTAACCGGCCTGGGTATGGACGAAACAGCGCTGAAAGCATTATGCACTGAATTAAAAAAGAAATGTGGGTGTGGCGGCGCTGTGAAAGAAGGCACGATTGAAGTGCAGACCGATGACCGTGATAAACTGAAAACGCTGCTAGAAGGTAAAGGTTTTACAGTAAAACTCGCTGGCGGCTAATGCACGGATCTTCACAAAGTTGGCTACACTGATCTCATATAATAACAGAAGTAATAGTGAGAGAATCTGATGGAAAAGCTGTTAATTAGTGACCTGCACATTGTGTTGGTTGAGCCATCTGACACCCAAAGAAAAATCATCACCACCTTATTGCTAAAAGAAAAGGTGAAAGAGATAGACTCGGTATCTACCCTAGCCGAAGCTCGCGCCGCTGTGCGCTCTCATGGTGCCGATTTGGTCGTCAGTGCAATGTACTTTGAAGACGGTACCGCGTCGGAATTATTAAAGTTTATAAAAGAGGATCCGCAATATTCCAGTATCCCCTTCATGCTGGTCTCCTCGGAAAATCGCCTAAGCAAACTAGAAGAGTTAAAACAGGCTGGTGTGGCAGCTATTCTGCCAAAACCATTTGAACCATTGCACCTATCTCGCGCGCTTAATGCCAGCCTGGATTTAATTAACCATGATGAACTGGAACTCGACTTATTTGATGTGCGTGAAGTTCGGGTATTGTTAGTAGATGATAGCCGGCTGGCCAGAAATCATATTCGCCGCGTATTGGAAGGCATGGGGTTGGAAAAAATCCAAGAAGCGGAAAATGGTGCAACAGCACTGACTTTGATAAAGGATGAACCGTTTGATTTGGTGGTTACCGATTACAACATGCCTGAAATGGACGGCCGGGAACTTTCAGAATTTATCCGTTTCAACCCTGAAACCTCTCATATACCAATTATTATGGTAACTTCAGAAGCCGCCGACAGTGTGCATATGTCGAATATCCAGCAAACCGGTGTTAACGCTTTGTGCGATAAGCCGTTTGAGCCTACCGAAGTTCGCGCCATGCTGGCTGCCTTATTAGGTGAATAGCGGCTCTACCATACTATTGAAGCGTCGAAAAGGCGCTTCAAAAAATTGTTATTCGTCAAAGTGTAAAAACGGGTTGACACAAACGAGCCCGCCCCATAAAGTCAGTACTATGAAAAATACGATACAACACACCAGCGCCCGCTTTTTTGGCTTTACCACCTTCGCCTGAGGGAGGATGCGCCGTGTGTAAAAACCTCCCGCCAACGGGGGGTTTTTTTTTGCTTAATGATGGGAAGTCAAATGTCACAAACAGCCTTGGATTCAATTAGAACACGGATTACTGAACTGGATAGTCAGCTTTTACAATTGCTGGCAGAACGCCGTAAACTCACCAACGATGTTGCGGAGACCAAGATTGCGCACCATATCCCGGTACGGGATGTGAAACGTGAAGAGCAGCTATTGGTACGGCTGATAAAAGAAGGCCAGCGCAGCGGTTTAGATGCCCATTATGTTACCCAGATTTTTCATGTCATTATTGAAGATTCAGTGTTGAATCAGCAGGCGATGCTTGCGGCGCGGGCGAACCCGGGATCAGACTTACCGCTTAATCGGGTCGCATTTTTAGGCGATAAAGGCTCCTACTCTTATTTAGCTACCCAGAAGTATTTTTCACGCCGGCCTGGCGAACTATTGGAAATGGGTTGCCAAAGCTTTGCCGAAATAGTTCAAAAGGTAGAACATGCCGAAGCTGACTATGCGGTGCTGCCAATTGAAAACACTACGTCTGGTAGTATTAATGAAGTATACGACCAGCTTCAGCATACACAGCTTAGTATCATCGGCGAGTTAACCCACCCTATTCGTCACTCTTTGTTAGTTGCCACCTCGACCAGCCTGGATAAAATCAAAACACTGTATGCTCATCCTCAGGTGTTTACGCAATGTAGCCACTTCTTAGCTGAGCTTGGCAATGTGGAAGTAAAAACCATTGATAGTACATCTTCTGCAATGCTCACGGTAAGCGAAATGCAACGTGACGATGTGGCCGCCATTGGCAGTGAAGCTGGCGGAAGTCTGTATGGTTTAATGGCTATAAAATCCAATCTGGCAAACCAGAAAGAAAACCATAGCCGCTTTATAGTGGTGGCGCGAAACCCGGTAGTCGTACCGTTACAAATACCGGCGAAAACCACCCTGGTAATGTCTACGGTTCAAAAGCCCGGCGCGCTCGTCGAAGCCCTATTGGTGTTGCGAGATAATAATATCAATATGACTAAGCTGGAATCTCGCCCCATCAACGGTAACCCTTGGGAAGAAATGTTTTATCTGGATGTACAGGGCAATGTACAGGACGGCCCCGTGCAAAAGGCATTGGAAGCGTTACGGGGTATTACCCGCTATATCAAAGTGCTGGGCTGCTACCCCAGCGAAGAAATCAGCCCCACCAAAGTGGCTGCGGCCAGTGCATTGGCCCAAGAGCAGTAAAGCCGGTGGTGCTGGGTGACGGGGGCAATTACTCTGCCCTTTCAGTCGCCCCCATCTACGGTAATCCTTGAGGTTAGGTAGCGGATTGTTCAGCGCTGATGTGCTAAGTGTTGTTGATTTAAGTATTTGGGTTCGGGTACTCAGGCCTAAGTATTTAGGCTTAAGTGCTTAGGCTTAAGTGCTTAGGCTTAAGTGCTTAGGCTTAAGTGCTTAGGCATAGAGCCTTTGCATATTGACCCCTTAGGCTGTGTGGCGTAAAAATGGCTGGTTAATTCCTCCAAACATGAAAAAAGGCAGTCGTTGGACTGCCTTTTTTACATTAGATAAACCACGGTTCAATGTGTATAGCTATATCACCGGTTTTACCTGGTTATTTACTTTCTTAACAGATGCCCATCGTCCGCTTTCAATAGTAACTGTTTACTGTCGGTTAAACAGCGTTTGGCGTAATCACCAAACCACTCGCCTACCTTAGAAAACTGGGCCATAAATGCTTGCTTATTGCCCGCTTCAAGCAAGCTTAAAGCGTGTCCGAACCGTTCATGAAACCGTCGCAATAGCGCATAATTGTCGGGGTTATTAAAAATAATATCTGCATATAGCGCCGGGGCCTGGGCAAATAAGCGGCCCACCATTGCCAACTCCAGCCGATAGATAGGCGAGCTAAATGCGGTAAGTTGCTCTAAATCCGGATCCTCGCCACGCAAATGTTCCCCATATACAAATGTATTAAAATGGCGCATCACCTGAATGAACGCCATAGCTTCATCATGCTCCCCGGCATCACTTCGGTGAATAGTGGCCCCCCAGGTAGTCATCTGTTCCACCAACCATGCATAAGCGTCGCGCTGACGACCGTCACATACCACGACTACCTGCTTAATCATACCCGGGGCATCTGGGCCAAACATGGGATGAAGCCCCACTACCGGCCCCGGATGAACATCCAACATAGCTTGTAACGGGCGTTGCTTTACACTGGTTATATCCGCCAAAATACAGTCGTCTGGCAATACATTAAGCTGCGCTATCACTTGCTCAGTAATGTTTATAGGAACAGCAACAATGGCAAGCCGGGCTTGCTTGAGAATGGTTTCGGCCTGGCCCGACTCCCAGTCTGCTTTTTCCACCACGGCAACATCGTAACCGCTTTTTTCAAACAGCCCCACAAAAACACCGCCCAGCGCGCCTTCGCCGCCAATTACAACCACTTTACCGGCGTCAGGGTTAACACACAGATACTGGTTATTTTGTGTGTGGTAAGACTCCCGCATAATACGGCGAAGTAAATCTTCTACCAAAGCCGGTGCTACGCCGGCGGTCTCTGCCTGGGCCCGGCGCGATGCAATCAGGCTTTTTTCCCGTTCAGGCACATAGATAGGCATACCGGTTTGAGCCTTAATCTGGCCCACCTCGGTGGTCAATTGTGCGCGTTTTGCCAGCAAATCGACTAGCTGGGAGTCCAGCGCGTCGATACCGTCCCGAAGTTGTTCTAACCGCTTAGACAAGTCAGTCATAAAGGGTGGCCACCCTCCCTGTGGTTACTTAAGCTACCTGGAACCGCTTATCCCGGCGCATTGGCAATACGGTGATAAGGCGGTCGCGCATTTGGGTGATCAGCTCTTCAGTGGTGGCCCAGTCAATACAGCCATCAGTAATAGAAATACCGTAATCCAGTTCATCTAACGATTTACCATCACCTTTCTGATTACCCGCATTAATATGGCTTTCCAACATCACTCCGATGATCGACTGGTTGCCTTCCAGAATCTGGTTCACTACATTTTTCGCCACGGCGGGCTGACGGCGGTAATCTTTACTGGAATTAGCATGGCTACAATCTACCATCAAGCCTGCAGTCAGGCCGGCATCGGCCATTTCAATTTCACATTCTGCCACACAGACAGAATCATAATTAGGCTGCTTACCACCACGTAAAATGATATGACCGTCAGGGTTCCCTTTGGTACCGATAATGCTTACCTGGCCCTGCTTGTTAATACCCATAAAACGGTGCCCTGAAGCGGCCGATTTTAATGCATTAATAGCGATATCCAGGCTGCCATCCGTGCCGTTTTTGAAGCCTACCGGCATCGACAGGCCACTGGCCATTTCACGGTGAGTTTGTGATTCAGATGTACGCGCGCCAATGGCACTCCAGCTGAATAATTCAGCCAGGTATTGCGGGCTGATAGGATCTAACGCTTCGGTAGCTACCGGCAACTCCAGCTCGGCTAGCCAAATCAGCAGTTCGCGGGCTTTACGTAAGCCGGTTTCAATGTCAAATGAACCATCCAGGTGGGGGTCGTTTATTAACCCTTTCCAGCCGGTAGTGGTGCGGGGCTTTTCAAAGTAAACCCGCATGACCACAAATAGGCTATCCTTGCATGACTCATGTAACTCTTTGAGACGCAGGGCATAGTCTTTGGCGGCATCAATATCATGGATAGAACATGGACCACAAATGACCAGTAGCCGGTGATCTTCACCATGAATAATGTCTGAAATAATGCTGCGAGCGTCTGAAATGGCATTTAACGCCTTATCGGATACGGGAAGTTCGGCACTAAGTGCATCAGGGGTAATCAACACATCTTCGGTGCTGATATGAATATTGTTTACTGTGTCCGTCATGGTACCACTCTTTAAAATACGAAAGCTGACAACTAAGTGTAGGACGATAGGCGTCTTCCTACCACATACTTAAGTGTAAGGTTATTTTTACACTGCTAATATAATTTTATATTATAGCTTGATTGACTTTTTACCAAGATATCATTAAGGCCGCAACCTACATTTGCTAAAAAGCCCAAAATAAGGGATGTTCCGGCAATTTGGCGGACTTATGGGTTCGTTTTGGTAAAGACTGAATGGGCAGGGAGCCGGGTATTGCTGGGTATTATTGCCCCAGGTAACACGGTCGCACCGCTTTCTATGGTGACATTGTCACCGATTACGATACCTACTGCTTGTTGCCAGCCCGCCTGCCGCCTTTGCGGATCGGTAGCATGGTTTACTGTAGCAATCACTGCGCCATCGTGAATGGTAACATGGTGGCCGCAGATGATTTTTGCAGCGTCCAGCATAACCACATTTCGCCCCACGCTAAGGCCTTCGCCACTAGTGATATTCAACCCGTAGTCGCAATAGAAACCCGCACCTATCGCACTTAGCTGGATCAAAGGCATAAGTTGCGCGGCTACAGCCAAGCGCTGCTGTTCTGTTAGTGCAGTATTTAAGGTATCGCACTGCGCTTTGGCATGCTGTCTGGCTCGTCTTAGTGGTTTAGCATGGGTTTGGTACCAACGCCCAGATAGCATTTGTTGCCAAATTTGTGATGCCTGTAATTTGGCGGTCATGGTGGCTTTACTCCAGACAAAAAAAAGCCCGCATGCTGCGGGCTTTTTTTAGAAAGTTAACAATAACGCAAGGATTAGTAATCTTAGTTAAGCTTTTCTTTGATACGTGCAGATTTGCCTGAACGCTCACGAAGATAATAAAGCTTAGCACGACGAACCGCACCACGACGTTTCACTTCAATAGAAGAGATTGCCGGGCTGTGTGTTTGGAAAACACGCTCTACGCCTTCGCCACTTGAAATTTTACGTACGGTAAAAGACGAGTGAAGACCACGGTTACGCTTACCGATAACAACGCCTTCATATGCCTGTAGACGCTCTTTGTCACCTTCAGTAACTCGCACTTTAACTATAACTGTGTCACCTGGGCCAAACGCAGGAACATCAGATTTGAGCTGTGCTTGCTCAATTTTCTTGATGATATCTTGACTGACTTTGCTCATCATATCCTCTCGTCCTAGTTAACTGTCATCTCGCTGCAACTGCGACTTGAATTCTTCAAGTAGACGCTGCTGCTCCTCAGTCAGAGCTAGGTGATTTAACAATTCAGGGCGACGCTGCCAGGTTCTTCCCAGCGCTTGCTTTTGTCGCCACTGCCGTATTTTTTCATGGTCACCGCTTAACAACACAGAAGGAACTGACCGCCCGTCGAGCACTTCAGGCCGCGTATAATGCGGACAATCCAGTAACCCGTCGGTAAAAGAATCTTCAACCGCCGAGGCTTTATGCCCCAGCACGCCAGGAACCAACCGCGCTACTGCGTCCATCAGGACCATAGCCGGTAGTTCACCACCGCTTAACACGTAATCGCCAATAGAGACTTCTTCGTCAACATGGCTTTCGATTACCCGCTCGTCGATTCCTTCATAACGACCACAAATTAATATCATGCGGTCATTATTTGCCAGCCGGGCAACCCCGGCCTGGTCAAGTTTCTTACCCTGTGGAGATAAGTAGATAACCTTGCTGTTTTCTCCGCCAGCCTGCTTTGCTGCCGAAATTGCGTCAGTTAGTGGCTTAACCATCATGAGCATTCCGGGACCCCCGCCATAAGGGCGGTCGTCCACAGTACGATGGCGATCATGGGTGTAGATTCTGGGATTGAATGTCTCAACCGCCAGCGTTCCCGACTTTACTGCCCGGCCAATAACACCCTGTTGAGTGAATGGCGCAAACATTTCCGGAAAAAGGCTGACAATGCCAAACCATTTATCCGCGGTCACTTAAAACCCCGGATCCCAGTCTACGGTAATGATCCTACCGACTTTATCCACCGCTTGTACGACTTCGTCGAGAACAAACGGCAGTAATCTTTCTTTTTGATCAAATGCATCTTTCGCGTTTGCTTTGACTTGAATAACGTCATTTGCACCGGTATTAAATACATCTTTCACCACACCCAGATCGTAACCTTGCGTTGTTACAACCTGCATGCCGGTAAGCTCACGCCAGTAAAATTCACCTTCATCAAGTTCAGGTAACTGTTCAGCAGTAATGCGGATATCCAGATTCTTGATGCGCTCGGCATCGTCACGAGTCTCAATATTCACAAGTTTTGCTACCAGTACTTTACCGTGCGGTCGCCACTGATCAACGCGGTATTCTTGTTCCTCGCCCAATATCCAGGGCAAATACTCAAAAATACCTTCTGGCACGTTAGTATAAGTGTTGATTTTAACCCAACCTTTAACGCCATGCGGCGCGCCGATTTTGCCAATAACCAAATTGTCAGACGCTTGACTCATTTATACCTACCAGTGTTGCAGCTTACGCTGCTGATTTTTTTGCTTCTTTTACCAGGCTGTCAACGCGCTCTGATAAGCTCGCGCCAACACCAACCCAGTATTCAACACGGTCAAGATCTAAGCGAAGACGCTCTGACTGACCTTGTGCAGTTGGGTTGAAGAAACCGACGTTTTCGATGAAACGACCGTCTCGTGCACGGCTGCTTTCAGCCACGACAACTTGATAAAATGGACGCTTTTTCGCGCCGCCACGCTGTAAACGAATAGTAACCATGGGTGCCTCAAACTCGTTGTAGCGTTACCGTTAACTTCCCTTCCCGTGCCGTTCGCTATGTTTAAGCTAGGCTGGAAGGCCGCAGAATTATACGGATATAGGGAACGAATGCAAGGAAAACCCCGCCTTAAAAAGAATTAAAGCGGGAGACGCCGGGGGTTTAGTATATCATTGGCGCCTGAAACCTATGGTGGCTACCTTTTGTACGGGCCACCCTGCACTAATAAATACGCGCATTTTTAACGATCCTGGAGGCTATTCTGGCTACATCAACGCAACTTACTCAGGTAAACACACGCCAAGTGCTACGTTGGCTAGCCGGCCATCTGCGCCCCTACCGCTGGCGGGTCGCTGGCGCGGTTGTCGCATTGTTCGTTGCTTCGGGCGCCTGGTTGGCATTAGGCCAAGGGGTAAAATACGCCATTGATAAAGGGTTTATGGGCGATCACCCAGGTATTTTAAATCAGGCGGCGGTGGCGGTCCTGATTATCTGTATATTGGCCAGTTTAGCGACATATTGCCGGTTTTATCTGATGACCTGGCTAGGCGAGCGCATTAGCGCAGATATTCGCATGCAGCTTTATGGACACCTGCTACATCTCTCGCCATCGTTTTTTTCGAAGGTACGTACCGGTGAGGTTATTTCGCGCTTTACCAGCGACACGGCTATTTTGCAGACAGTGGTGGGCATGAGTTTATCTATGGCACTGCGCTCGACCGTGACCTTCACCGGCGCCTTAATTCTAATGGCGACGACCAGCCCGCTGCTTACCCTGTGCGTACTACTAGCGGTACCGGCCGTGTTGGTGCCCATTCGGATATTAGCCCCGCAAGTGCGTAAATATGCCCGCCTGAGCCAAGACAAAATTGCCGACTTAGGTGCTCATATTGACCAAAGCCTGCATGAAATTGCTACCGTGCAAGCTTTCAATGCGCAATCCAGCGAAGCCCGGCACTTTGACCAACGAGTGGCAGACGCCTTCGCAGTGGCGCGTCAGCGCATTCATTATCGTTCGTTACTTATCGGCTTGATTATGGTTTTGAGCCTGACTGCTATTTTATTGATTGCCTGGATTGGCGCGCGTCAGGTGTTCTCTGGCAGTGTGACGCCTGGGGAGCTATCGGCATTTTTATTTTACGCCATTATGGCTGGCGGAAGTGTCGCTACCATTAGCGAAGTCATCGGCGAAGTGCAGCGGGGCGTAGGCGCTTCAGAACGGCTATTAGAGCTACTGGCGTCGCCCGTGGATATTGCAGATGGCAAACAGGAACTGGCCAGCTTGAACCAAGCCCCTGCCCTGCATATCAATAATATTCATTTTGCTTACCCCGATTCAGCCCCCCTGTTTGAGAACTTTTCGCTTAGCGTAGAGGCGGGCGAAACGGTAGCTCTGGTAGGGGCTAGCGGCGCCGGTAAAACCACGTTGTTCCAACTTCTGTTGCGTTTTTACGACACCCAGCAAGGCAATATTTGTCTGGCAGACCAGCCTATCGCCTCCCTCAAACTTAGCGCATTGCGCAGCCAGATTGCGATTGTAACCCAGGAATCAGTAGTCTTCGCCACGACTGTTATGGAAAACATACGGTATGGTAAAGCCGAGGCGACAGACGAACAAGTTATCGAAGCCGCCCGCAATGCTTTTGCCCACGAGTTTATTGAACAGCTAGAGTCTGGCTATGCTACGCAATTAGGGGAGCGCGGAATCCGGTTGTCTGGTGGCCAACGTCAGCGTATTGCGATTGCCAGAGCGATTCTGGCTGACCGGCCGGTATTACTCCTTGATGAAGCCACCAGCGCATTGGATGCCCGTTCGGAAAAAATGGTACAGCAAGCGCTATCCTCACTTATGCAAGGACGTACCACGATAGTGATCGCTCACAGGTTAGCCACAGTTCAGCATGCAGACCGAATTATTGTACTGGATAAGGGAAAAATTGTTGCTCAAGGCAGACACGAAGAGTTGATGAAAAGCGACACACTGTATCGGGAATACGCTGAACTGCAATTGCTTAGCTAGCCCCCATATGGTGCTATAAAAGGAACGTTGCCATAACGTTAACAATAAGCAACGTTCGAACCTTATAGCAGCATGCGCCGTTTCAATAACACACGAACAGGCAGCCAAAGTTCGACACTTTATTACGCAATGGAATCATAATGTTTAGAATGCTTGTTAAGAAAAGCCCCTTGCTCGGGTTTTGTTTATTTTTCGCACTGTCGGGACACTCTGTCCAGGCCCAGTATTTTGGTGATAGCCAAGCTAAGCTGGTGGTTCTTGAAAAGGTGACCTTTCAACATGCCACCCAAAAGGTAGAAGCAGTGGGCACGGCTGAAGCTGTGCGCTCGGTAACTCTCTATCCAGCTGTGGCTGATGAGGTAGTAAAGGTAAATTTTGTGCCCGGCCAATATGTTGAAAAAGGTAAAGTACTGATACGGTTAGATGACCGTCGCCAACAAGTGGCTTTACGGCGGGCTGAGCTACAACTGGCTGAAGCCCAGCGCAACTTAGACCGCCTGGAAGAAAGTCATACCAAAGGCGCTATTCCTAAGAGCGAGCTGGACCTGGCCCGCACCGAACGCGATCTGGCACGGGTCACCTTAGATGAAGCGCAGGCTAATTTAGACGATCGCACAGTAGAAGCCCCGTTTAGTGGCGTGGTCGGTTTAACAGATGTGGAAGAAGGCGACCGCATTACCGAGCAGACCTCCATTACCACGCT
The DNA here is from genome assembly GCF_003429285.1 of Salinimonas sediminis. Taxonomy (NCBI): domain Bacteria; kingdom Pseudomonadati; phylum Pseudomonadota; class Gammaproteobacteria; order Alteromonadales; family Alteromonadaceae; genus Salinimonas; species Salinimonas sediminis. The sequence continues at coordinate 1,286,854 of NZ_CP031769.1, read as the reverse complement.
CGATGATCGCAGCAAGTTATATATCAACTTTAAAGCCCCTGAAGCGGCGTTACCCATAATGATGAATGCGCCCCGCGTCACTCTGGAACCCTGGACCAACCGAGAGCAGGAAATAGATGCGCAGATTGCCGAGGTAGATTCGCGGATCAATGAAACGGATCGTACCATGCGCGCACGCGCGCTACTGGATAACAGCAATGACAATTATCGCCCGGGTATGAGCTTTCGGGTGAATATGGCAATTAATGGCAACCGTTACGCTGCCATTCCTGAAGCGGCATTACTTTGGGGTGCTAATGGTGCCTATGTGTGGATTTCTGAAGAAGGTAAAGCTAAACGGGTAAATGTAGAGGTGCACCAACGCCTGCGCGGTACTATATTAGTCTCTGGTGACCTGCAAGAAGGTGACCTGCTGATTTCCGAAGGGGTACAGCGTTTACGCGATGGGCAGGAAGTAACCACTGAGCTGGCGCGGAGCGGTCTGTAATGAGCCAGCTAACCTCTAAAGCTACGGATTTACCTTCTACCGCCATCCGCCGTCCAGTGCTGATTGTGGTGCTCAACCTGTTAATTGTTATTGCCGGTTTTGCGGCGCTCAATGGCCTGGAAGTACGCGAATTACCTGATGTAGATACACCCAAATTAACCGTTACTGCGGAGCTGCCTGGCGGCTCGCCGGAGACGGTAGACGCTGAGCTTACCAGTCGGCTTGAAGGCGCCGTAGCCCGGGTAAGTGGCGTAAAGAGTATTTCGGCTCAAAGCGAAGAAAACTCAGCACGTATCCGAGTGGAATTCCGCCCAGGGGTGAACATTGAAGACGCGGCGAATGAGACCCGTGAATCTGTTAGCCGGGTGCAGGAACAGCTGCCAGACGATGTGGAAAAAGTTTCGATAGTGCGTGCCGATAGTGATGCTGAACCAGTGGTTAGCCTGGCGGTCTCTTCGGATACTCTGGACATGGAAACCCTGACCGAACGGGTCGATACCGACCTGGCCCCTATGTTTTTAAGCATTCCCGGTGTAGCCGATGTGGTGTTAGACGGTAACCGCGAACGCACACTTAAAGTTTCGGTCGATCCGCTACGCCTTACCAGTTTTGGATTGTCGATGACCGATGTGGCGGCAGCGCTACGCTTAGCGCCGTTTGATGTTCCTACCGGCAGTATCCAGTCCCAGGACCAGTCGCTGATAGTGCGCGCCGATGCCACCTCGGTCAGTGCTGAAGATGTCGCCTCTATCGTGCTCTCTGGTGATGTACGCATTGGTGATGTAGCCAGTGTGTATTTTGGCCCGGCCGATACTACCAGCATGGTCCGTTTAAACGGTAAACCGGTTATCGGGCTGGGAATATTACGTCAGGCCAGTTCAAATACGATCGAAATTTCTGACGAAATTAAAAGTATGGTGGCGGGCCTTGATAAACGCTTTAACGACATGGATATCGTTATCACCTCGGATGATGCTGAATTTATTCGTGACTCGGTAAGTGAAGTGGTTGAGTCGCTTAGCCTGACCGTGTTGCTGGTTATTTTTACCCTACTGGTATTTATTGGTTCATGGCGGGCCACGATTGTTCCGGCATTGTCGATACCCGTTTCCCTGGCCGGCGCGCTTGGGGTAATTTGGTTACTCGGATTTTCAATAAATATTCTTACGCTACTGGCTCTGGTGCTGGCCACTGGCATGATTGTAGATGATGCGATTGTAGTGTCCGAGAATATTCAGCGGCGGCGCAGCCTTGGTTTAGGTGCCAGGGCCGCAGCAGTAGTGGGTACCCGAGAGGTATTTTTTGCTGTGGTTGCCACGACTGCTGTATTGGCTTCAGTGTTCATCCCCATTGCCTTTTTGCCCTCTACGGCGGGTAAACTGTTTCGCGAATTTGGTGGCGTTTTAGCTGGCGCGGTAATTATCTCATCATTTGTGGCGCTGTCTTTGGTTCCTGCTCTTACCGCGAAATTACCGGTAAAAACCAACACCTCCCCGGGTATTTTTCAACGTACCTTTGGCCGCTTCGGTAATGCTTGTCTGGGCTTTTATAATACCACGCTCGCCTGGTCGTTAAAGCACGGCTGGCTAGTGGTAGCCGCGTGTATCCTGGCTGCGGTAGGCGCCTGGTTCACGGCGCAAAATATACAAAGCGAACTGCTTCCAAGTGAAGATCGCGGTACCATCAAAATTTTTGCCCGGGGGCCAGATGGCGCCGGGATGAACTTTATGGACCGGCAGGCAGAGCGCATGGAAGAAGTTCTGATGCCTTATGTCGATAATGGTACTGTGGAGTCGGTCTATACTATCGTGGGTTCGTGGGATCCTAATATTGTATTTATTACGGCGCCCCTTAAGCATTGGGATGACCGCAATGAATCGTTACAGGATATTGTCGAAAAAATACGACCCGATTTAACCGCCATCCCCGGCGCGCCAGCCAATGCTTTTGGCGGTAACAGCCTGGACCTGCGCGGCCAGGGTGGTGGTGTGGAAATTGCCCTCACCGGCGACAGTTATGAGCGTATATATGAGGCTGCCCAGGATCTGGCGAAGAAAATAGAAGAAACGGCACCAGAGCTGGGCACGCCCAGAATCAGTTATGAGCCTACCCAGCCGCAAATGCGCATCAATATTGATCGCCGCCGCGCTGATGAACTTGGGGTTCCGCTTAGTGATATTGCCAGCACCCTGCGGGCGGCAGTAAATGGTGATGATATCGCAGATTTGAACGTCGGCGATCAGTCTATACCAATTATGCTCCAATCCAGTGAGCGTAACACCAGCAACCCTGCAGATTTAACCAATCTGTATGTTAAATCAGATACCGGTAGCCTGATTCCCTTATCCAGCGTGGCCTATATTACCGAAGAAGGCGTGGCTGCGGAGCTTGAGCGTCAAGCCCAGCGCCGGGCCATAGAACTGGAAATGGAGTTGCCCGAAGATGTACCTCTTAACGAAGCGGTAGATAAAATTCGGGCACTGCAAGATACCCTGCCCGATGGCATAGGTATGATTTTCTTAGGTGAAGCACAAACATATGAGGAGACCTCGCAGCAGGTTGCCCTAACCTATATCCTGGCATTTGTTATTGTGCTACTGGTACTTGCCGCTCAGTTTGAAAGTGTGAACAGCGCAGTAGTGGTAATGCTAACGGTGCCGTTCGGTATTGCCGCGGCGGTATATGCATTATATCTGACAAACACAACTATCAATGTCTATTCCCAGATAGGACTGGTCATGCTAATAGGGCTGTTGGCCAAAAATGCCATCTTACTGATTGAGTTTGCCGATCAGCTACGGGATCGCGGCTACGAAGTTTATGATGCCATTGTTGAAGCCGGTAAGGTTCGCTTACGGCCCATTATGATGACGCTGGTATCCACTATATTAGGTGGCTTACCGCTAATTATGTCTGCTGGAGCAGGTGCTGAAGCTAGAAATGCTATAGGCTGGGTGGTATTTGGCGGACTGGGTATCGCAGTGGTATTTACACTTTACTTAACCCCTGTGCTGTATTTAGGCCTGGCTCGCTTTACCAAACCCCGGGCAGATGAAAGTCAGCGTTTGGAAAACGAACTGGACGATGCGCATCATCAGTCTTTGTAGGTATTTTCGTTCCGTGAGATAAACAGCAAAAAGGCACCCATGGTGCCTTTTTGTTTTTACCCTTGCCGTGTGAACAGGAATAAGTGTGATTAGCCGCTATGCCGCAAAAGCAGCCGACGGGCGTATTAGCCACCTCCCTTGCCCACTTAATTAAAAACCTGAATATGCCGTTACATCTTACTGGCGGCAGGCGGTAACGGCTTACGTTGACGCCATAGTTTCGTGCCTCATGGTTGCTTTATCTAGCAGCTATGCCAGTGAAGCAAAAAAACTAATCACATCGCTGTTTTGCTCACCTCTGGTTATTTCATTAGCAAGCCTTGCGGTTTCACCCCAGATGCTGAAACGCTCTGCTGGGCTCACACCAGGGTGAAGGATGATTATCATGTGCTGCGGTGCTGGGTGTTGGGGCGGGTTATATTACTGGCGTCAAATCAGCGGACGCCAAACACTCAGCCTGTTAATGACCACTATAATTCAGCCGGGCACAGCAACCACCCGCGCGGCGCATCAGGTAGTGCTTGTCAGCATTTGTTTTACCAAGCGGGGCGGAAGTTAAATATAGCCGCCCCTATGAACCCGGCCAATGTTACCCGCTTTTTTAGCTTGGCGCTTATTACTGGCTATGGCTACTGGCGGTCATTACCGGGTTATCGTTAGTAAACCCTTATTCCTGTGCGTTTAATTGCGCCGTTTATGGAGCCGGACTGTAACCTCACAGGGGTTTAGTTCAAGCGGCTGGCATCCAACGGTTTATCGTTGCTTACCAAGGCCTTGGCCAACATCTTATGACTTAGTAGCGCAAGAATTTCGGTTTCTTCATCGCTTCTTTCGCCGTCCACGCCAGTCATCGCCATCGCAATTTCCATGGCTTTTTGCGCGTCATAAACCAAATCGTCCTTGAATGAGCGCAGATAGCTCACGCTATCGCCCGCATCCAGGGCCTGGCGAGTTTGATAAATAACATCATTGAAAAAGGCTTCACGACAAATAGGACTTTGCCAGTCAAGACTATCAATAACTTCTTCCAGATAGTCCTGCTCAGTAAGGGTGACCTTATTGTCTATTTGATATAGAAGCACTGACAAACGAATCAGTGCCTGGTTGAAGGATTGTTGACTGGATAACTGCATATATCACTCCATTCGCGCTTTTTTTAATGCGAAATTTATTTGGCAAAACATCCGGTTCTGCCGGTAAGGTGGCGTAAACTAACAAACAAAAATGACAAGCCTGTTACGGGCTATCACAATGAAAGGTTCACGCCGCCAAACGGTCAAAAAAGCACCTGCAATCAAGCTGTAAAGCATACGCTACAAGCGCTTCAGCATGTTGTTAACAATCTGTTAATTATACGCCTTCAAATCAGAAAGCCAATGTTTAGCGACCAAAATAAGGATAAAGTTTTACCCGGAATGTAATTCGTAGGTCCAACACACTGTATTTGGTAATACGCCAAGCGATACCCATGACAACTGCCCGCATTGGTGACGTGAACAGCAGATATTTCAACCTACAACCCGGGCTGATAGGCAGATAATTTGCAGCCTATTATTGAAGTTAGCAATACCGCCAAGAAGAACAAATAGAGGGCTGCCTTACCTGGGCCTGCGGTTAGCCAAATTCGCGGCACTGATGGCAACGACTTTCGCCCTGCCCTGCCACCAAAGAGGATTCAGAAGTAATGCCAGCAGCCTCGCGGCCAGCCACAGGCGTTCTTGCGTAAAAAAATATGTCAGCCTGAGGAGGTTTTTCCTGCCTGGGAAGGTACTCACACGATCACTGAGAGAGCAATTTTTATTGTTTTACGTTAGTACTTCATCCCATCGGGCGGGACAAGTCGAAATGCCCTAACCCGAAGTACTAAATAACGTAGCGGCTTACTCAACCAAGTAGTGAGCATTGGTACGAATGTAAACGGTGGCCACCGTATCATTGGGGTTGCTCAGGTTAAGGCTAGCGTCACCTGCCGATTCCAGGTAACTCCCCGGGCGTAGCGTTTTGGAAGGACGGTTAGTCGAAGCCTGGTATACCACCGTACCGGCAACTACCACCGCTCGAAACTCACTGGCAGGCGTGACTATTTGTCCGCTAAAGCCAGCTGGCAGTTTTATCATTGTTCCGTGTAAGCTAGAAGTATCGCCCCAAAGATAGGTCGCCTCGACACCATCGACATGAATATTCTCAAGCTCGCGATTGTTTAGCCAGACACTATTATCGCGGTGTAAATTAATCGCCCGCTCGCCATTATCAAATTCGTTTGCGCTGGGTTCGACTAAATACGGGCCCGAGTCAATCTCAAGATAAATTAAGTTATTGGGCGAATTGGCCGCAGTGGTATGGTTTTCCCCCGCAGGCTGGGTCCAGAATGAGCCTGTCGGCATCCACATTCTTTCTGCTTTGGGATCGTCGTTATGCATCTGCCCTGCAATCACAATTGCCCGATAGGTAATATTGTGAATATGCGCCGGCGACGCGAACCCTTTGTTAAAGCGCACCAACATGCCACTCGCCGTATCTTGGGTACGATCGCCCCAGAGATCGGCAGCGCCGGGGCTTTGGTCACCGCGTAGCGGATTCAGATACCCCCATTGAACATCCTCCACTGGTACTACGTTGGGCGTACCAGTATCGGCTAGCGCAGGCGAGGAAGCTAATGTGGCAATAATGGCTATGGTAGTTAGGTTGAATAAGACTTTCATGTAGAACACTCCGTTAAGCTTGTACTGTTTCAGTTAGTAAGCGTAGCTTATGCTCTACAATTCATTCGATAAACAGGCAAATGTTTAATACACTTTCGCTAAAACGTGGATAATAATGGGCTTATCCCCCTGCGAGTATATTGCTCGTCGAGAACCGGAACGAATAGTGAAGACAGCGGATTTACAGGTACTTTTGAAAGTGGCAGAGCTTAATTCTATTACCGCTGCGGCTAAGCAGTTAGATATGAGTTCGTCAGCAGCCAGTGTGGCGTTAAAGCGCATTGAGCAAGCCCTTGGCGCCCAACTTTTTGTGCGCACTACCAGACAACTGCGCCTGACATCTGAAGGTGAACGCTATCTACCGCTTTGCCATCAAGCGCTGGCGCTGCTGCAACAAGGCCAGCGGCTGATACACGAAGAACAGCACACGATTAGCGGGGAAGTACGTATAGCGGTGTCGTCAGAAATGGGCCGCAATCTTATGCGCGTTCTGCTTAATAAGCTAATGCGCCGCCATCGGGAAGTTACCTTACGTCTGCATGTTAGTGATAGCCGCGCCGATTTTTACCGTGATGGAGTTGATGTGGCATTACGGGCAGTGACGCAGGAAGCGGCGAAAGATCTCAATTTGTACGGCTTTAAAATCAGCAATATCCCGCATGTGCTATGCGCCTCCCCGCACTATTTAACACAGCATGGCGAGCCGTTAACCCCCGCCGACCTGCCCCAACATAACGCGCTACTATATAAATTGTATGATGTTGTGCACGACAGATGGGAGCTGTATCGCAATAATCAGCAATACAAAATTAAGATGAACAGCGATCGTGCGGTCAATGATGGAGATATTGTCAGGCGGTGGTGTCAGGACGGCGAAGGTATCGCGAAAAAATCGGCGATTGATGTTGGCCCAGATTTATTGGCCGGCAGCCTTCACAGGCTGATGCCCCAATACACATTTGCGTTGACGCAAATGTGGTTAGTATTACCAAGCCGCCAGTTTATTTCACCCGCTATCCGGCTGATTCGTGATGAACTCATACAAACAATTGCAGATTTGCGCGAGCAATTGATAGCCCAGGGTATTGTGACTAACCAAGAGTGGCCAGAGCTTAACGCTGGTTAACCCTGGATTTACTGCATAATCCAGGGTCCAAGATAGCTAGGTAGCATGACCGAGTGCATCCTGCGCTTATTTACAGCGTTCACTTACCTGGCGGCATTTTTGGTTACCGGTCAAATAGGCTTGTAGCGTGGCCTCTAATATTGTTCTACTGAAGCGCGGGGTATTGCGACCAACACCCGCGCTGGGATCATCGCAATCCCAGCGTAATGTCGTTAATATAAAAATTGCCGGTAAACACCCTATGTTGCTCTCCGGTAGGCTCCAGCGCAAAAAACTGCTTATCGGTTTCGTCCAGCGCCTGGTATCCTCCAATAACCTGATAAATCCAAACTTCCGGATCAAACGCTAAATCATGGTCAGCGTAGTACTGCAACGCGGTACGTGGCTGTCCGGAGTCAATTACCTCACAAAAATAGCTTTCTACAGCGTGCTGAATCGGATCCTTTTCCAGCTCGATTGTGGTTTGTTCACTAATGTCTATCTCTGGCGCGGCAGCACTGTGATCGGCATGGTCGGCGCGCCGATGTATATCTGTCAGGTTGGCTATCAGATATTGATAATCCTGCTCATGGTCAACCTGGTTCATATCAGGGGCCGCGTTGGCCAACACATTTCCCGATTGGTTGAATAGCACCGGCACCTGGGATAGCGCCGGGTAGTTGCCTGGCGCGAAATCAGGATGCTGCTCCATGTGCAGTAAAAACCCTTTTAATAGGCGAGTTCGGCCCTGAAATTCGCGGAAGCGACCTAACAAATCAAGTAACCGGGCCTGGGCTATCGACAGTTCCTGCGCCGCTTTGGCAAAGCTCTGCTGTAACGCGACCACCAGCAGATGGCGTAATTCCCGATTACTTGCAGCGATATCGCTAAGTTCGTCGAACCGAAAGCATTCCAACTGATGTAATAATTCTGATACCTGACTTTGGGCCAGCTCGTTTTCGCGGATCTTTGCCTCTACCGAGGCCACATAACCAAATTCATTGTTAATCCGGCTAAACATTACCCGAACACTATTGGCCAGTGATTCCGTCAACTGGTAAACGTGCTCGGTTAAATCGCTCATATGGGCGTGGGCTTCACTGTACCGATTGTAATACAACGCTTCTTTGTAATGTTCGGCAAGGGTTTTCAGGCTGGCTAATGCCGTGCCTATATTGGCATTAATATTACGGTTTCGCTCGTCTTGCAGACTACCTTCCAGCAAGGTTCTTACCGCAGCTTTCAAGCGTAGCGCACTATGCGGGTCCGGGCGCCAAAGCACCCCCAGCTGCACCAATTGCTCTAATACTTTGCGGCTATGGGCGCTTTCTTCTACATGACCATTAAGGTAGGCCTGCATAATAAGCTCACTATGTCGCCCCAATGCATTTAACAGGCGCGAGCCGGCCTGAATTAATGCCTGGCTCATAATAAACTTCCCTGACTTATGGCGGCATCAGCTTGTTCAGACAACGACAACGATTCTGTTTCATCGATAAATTTTATCACCTCATAGAGGTGTTCTATTTTGCCAGTGGCCAGGTAAATTTGTTTTTCTGCATTAGGCCGGAATAAATAGCCCATTTCAGTAAGTCGTTTAAAAACCTGCTTTATTTGTCCGTCTACATTCACACTGGCCGAATTAAATAATCGGTAGCGAGAAATTTTTTCCAGTTGCTCAGCATATGCCGGCGTATCTTCAATGACTGACTGTAATTCATTCAGTCGGATAGCCGTACCCATGGTCACCGGCACATCCGACTCACTGGCTTGCTGCACCAGCATGAGCCATTCGACCAGAGGCACTAAGTTGGTAGCGGTGTCCTGGAACTGTTGTGCCAGCACTTTGCGCTCCGCATCCCCCAGGGTCATATAGGCAGAAAAAAACACTTCGGCATCTGCGGCACTGGCTAGGGTACGATTAAGCATATTTAAATGCGGTTCAAGCTTCTGCGCGTTATCCCGACTTTTTAAAAAGCGCCAGGCATCTTCATCAGTGACCTGACAAATAAATTTACCTTCCAGTAAAAGGCTTAGTATACGGCCTGCTTCGGTCATCATAAGGTGGCCTCCTGCTGGGCACGGCGTGATTGAATACGGTCAGCAATGGCACTGCTTTTAGGCTGTACCACCTGCAGTTTACGGCTCACTTTGTCTATTAAATAGCGGTTTTCGAATAAAGTGAGAACATCAGATTCGGGATTGGGAAAAGCCCCTACAACACTGATGTTATTATTCTGACAGGCATCAAAGATTTTTTTCACATTGCTTTGATGCAGTGTTCCCAGCTCGTCAATAGGCCAGTGCACGGTAGCATCAGCGTCGCCGCGCAATAAACGCGTAAAGGCTAGCAAGAACTTACACAATATCAGGTAGGCCATACCATGACTGGAGGACTCATTGAGCTGCCGATCGGTACGTATTACCAGCTCGCTGTTACCTTCTTTAAGATGTAATTCGATATCCAGCAATTTGCTAATACCGCCGGTTAGTGCCGCACGCCCCAGAATATCCAGGACTTTTCGCATGCTCTGGGCGTAATCATCATCAGGTAATTCTGTCGCGCCACCTTCCATCCATTGGTCATAGTATTGGCGAAATTGCTCAAGCTCAGGCCAAAATTCCAGCTCGCTAATGCGCGAGCGAATTTTGACTGCCGAATCGGAGACCCCATCAAGAAACAGCTCACCGTCTACCTCTTTGGTAATACGACGACTCTGGCTGACAATGCGTTTGTCGATGTCAGCCAATACATAATAATACTGGGTTAGGTCCGCGCCAAATATACGTCCCTGCTCCTTCAACCCCTGCAATTTTTGCGGCACAATGACATTTAGTAACTGGGCCAGATGGGTAACCATACGACGATGATCAACGCTTTTTATCCCAGCCGTATTGATTACCGCGCACTCTTCCCGGGCTCGTTCCCAGGTATCCGATAGCCCAGTACCGGCTTGTGCGGCAATCAGCTGATCAAAGCGTTCGACATAACTTTTAACGTTGGCCAATAACTCTTCTCGCTCTTGCAGCAGGCTTTGCACCTGCGATAAGCGCTGATTAATAGTGGCATCATCATGGGTTACCCCGCTGGTGTCATTACTGTGAGGTAGCGTAAGTTTTGCCAGCGTTTTACTAAGAGCAATAATTTGTTCGCGCTGCTCGGTGGCCGTTTTACATTGTGCTTCGAGCACACTATGCTGCTCTTTAAGCTGTTCACGTTGATCGCGATATTGCGCCTGCTCGCTTGCCAACCCTCTTTCAGCTTCAGCCAGAATTTTACGCGACTTTGCCAGCGCCGCTTGCCAGTTTACTTTATGGCCAGTGAAAACCGTTTGGTACCAACGTTCATAGTCGGCCACTTTATGACGCTGGTTTTCGGTTTTATAAATGCTATCTTTAAGCGTTTTTTGACGCTTTTTCAGCGCACCGATTTCATCAACATCCACGCCACGGTTATTTAATTCATTTTCCAGCCAGTGATCCATCTCTTTACGGTCCTGGGCAGCCAGTTCCCGCGCTTTGCGGATATCGGCATCACACTGGGCAATACTTGCTTCTGTGTCTTCAAGCAATTGCTGCCAATGGAAACTGTGTTCAGTTTGCGCTTCACGCAGCTGATCTTTTAGTTCATCACTGGCTAACTCGAATTGCGCTTTACATTTTTGTTGTGCCTGGACATTGGCATCTAACTTGGTGCGTGCTTTTTGTTTACGGGTAGAAAGCGCCTGCTGGTATTCACTGGCTAAGGTATCACGGTCTTGCTGGGCACGTTTACGCGTAGCTTCGGCACTACGTACGGTGTTATCTTTTTGCGTAAGCGCCAGCTCAGTATTGCGAACCTCTTCATTCGCTTTCGCCAATTGAGCTTCACCGTTATTTTGTTGTTCCAGTGCTTCCGCCAAACGCGCTTCAGCCTGTTGCAACTGCTGTTTAAGTTGCTGTTCAGAGTGTGCGTAATCAGGAGTTTGTAAGACCTCGGTAGCCAGCGTAATACCATACACGCCGTCAGCACTGCTTGCGGGTTGAGGCACCAGGTCGGTACGGTCCAACAGTTCAGGACGTATAATTTTTCCCAGGGTAAGCTCCCAGTTATCGCTGTGCTTACGCAGGTATTCTAATAGCGACCCTTCGCCGGGATATAACAACTGGTGTATCTGGGCCACGCTCTTTTGTTCTTTATGATACTGCTGTCGAGCTTTATCTAGCGCTGCAGACGCCTGGGTGCGCAGCTGAGCCGCCTTACTGTGCACATGCTGGGCGTCGCGATAAGCAGCACGGGCCGAGTCTTCATTTACCGTGGCTTCTTTAATAGCGGCATCCATTAAGTCTAACTGGGATTGCTCGAATTCGTTGTAACCAGCGTTGTTAACCCCGGCTTTTAGTTCCGCTGCCAAAACATTGAGCTCACCGGCGCGCTGCTGATAATCCTGCTGTAAGCGTTGCTGCTGGCTGGCGAAATCTTCCTTAATACGATGCAGTGCATCGCGCTCTTGCTGCTGTTGCGTCGCGCGCTTTTCCGCGACCTCCTGGCGTAGTGACGATAGTTGCTCCAAGGTTGCTGACAACCGTTCCCCCAACTCTGCCACACGGCGAGCATAAGCCGACTCCACATCCTGGTGTTTTTCAGTAAGCAGAGCATAGCGGCCCGATACGGTTTCCAGTTCATGTTGCCATTGCGATAAGTTGGCCACATCCTCTTTAAGCTGATCGATATTCTGCGTTTGCCACTGCTCATATTCCTGTTCCACCGACTCCAGATCGCTGGTGTACTTTTCCACGTCTGCGCGCGTTGCAGAAAGCGTCTGGTTTAATTCGTCGCGCCGTTCATGCCATTGTGCATCTGCGCGCTTGCGTTGGTGTTCATTGTCTTGCAGTTGCAAAGTGGTGGTTTCTACCCGCGCGGCAAGGTGCGCTTTATCCAACTCAAAACTGTGTTTAAGGCCGGCCAGGGTTTTTTCTGCTTCGGTAAGGGCCAGATCGGCCTGTTCGAGCTTGGTAAATTCAGGTCTGATACGATCAAATTGTTTAATCAGGTGACATTCACGAATCCAGTCATCCACCCGATTGCGGCTTAGTCCGGAAGTGGGAGGCTGAACCCCATCTTCTTCCAATATGGCCGCTATCATGGCTTTAATGGTTTCCATCTTGCCTTCTTTGGAGTGCACCGCTTTGGCCAGTTTTTCCATGTGCCGGATATGATATTGCTGGGCGCACAGACTAAAAATGCGGGCGTAACCGAGTAATTCCCGCGCATTGCTGCTTTGATTCAACACCCCTTGGTCATTTTGCAAAATGGCCCGGAAATCTTTGGTATTTAGCTGGCTGGTTACCAATACATTGTTGCGTTTCATCGCCCGGGCTAACTCAGCGCTACTGACGCTTATATGCTTACCACTTTTTTGTTCAATCAGATAATCTTCAATCGCAAATGGCTTACCGATAAACCGGTAATTTACACCACTTCCTGAAGCACTGAGCACCGCCTGACACAGATCGCCTTCTGCACGGGTATACTCATAAATAATAAAACTGGAAGGCCGGGGTAAATACCACCGTTCAAAACTATCGCGGGTGGCGGGCACCACCCGGCTGGGATATTCCCCATAAAACACTGGTATGAGCCGCTGTAGGGTGGTTTTACCGGAGGCATTGGTACCACAAATATTGGTGTGACCATCAAGCTTAAGTTCAACCACACCGGGCAGATGGGTATCAATGAGTATAATGCGTTTTAAACCAGCCATAAAAATCCTGTTGTTTTGTGGCAATAACCGCGTTGTTATTGTTGTTATTCAGGGACAGGCAGGACGAAGGATGCCACATTCCCCTTGTAGCGTTTGGCAGGCCCGATGACTTATGCCTCGGCCTTGCAAATAAAGTTAATATGGTGGTGGCCCGCGGCCGCCATTACGTTGGTGTATATACCACCGTGTAGATGAAGGACGATAAGCCCAAAGAAGCTAGCGTTACAGGGTTCGGGCGAACACCTGTAACGCTAAACCTGCGTAATATCTTACCGAGGGGGGAACATACCGCCCATGCCGCCCGGGCCGCCGCCACCTGGGCCACCGCCACCTGGAGGCATCATCCCTTTCATCTGGCGCATCATCTTCTTCATGCCGCCGCCAGACATCTTTTTCATCATCTTCTGCATTTGGGTAAATTGCTTAAGCAGACGGTTAACATCCTGAATCTGCGTACCTGAGCCAGCGGCGATACGACGTTTACGTGAGCCTTTAATAATTTCAGGTTTAGCCCGTTCACCCGGCGTCATTGAACTGATGATCGCTTCCATTTGGTTGAACTGCTTATCATTTGCCTGATCTTTTATTTTGTCGGCCATACCGCCCATGCCGGGCAATTTGTCCATCATGCCCATCATGCCGCCCATGTTTTTCATTTGCTCGAGCTGCTCTTTAAAGTCCTGCAGGTCAAACCCTTTGCCTTTTTGAACTTTTTTCGCCAGCTTCTGGGCTTTATCTTTGTCTACTTTGCGTTCGACTTCTTCGATAAGGCTAAGCACATCGCCCATACCCAGGATGCGCGATGCCACACGCTCGGGATGGAACGGCTCAAGCGCATCGACTTTTTCGCCCATACCTAAAAACTTAATGGGCTTGCCGGTAATTTTACGTACCGAAAGCGCCGCTCCGCCACGCGCATCACCGTCAGCTTTGGTCAGAATTACGCCGGTCAGTGGCAGGGCATCGTTAAAAGCCTTAGCCGTGTTCGCAGCATCCTGACCGGTCATGGCATCGACCACAAACAGGGTTTCTATCGGCTTGACGGCGCTATGCAGGGCTTTGATTTCATCCATCATGTCCGCATCTACGTGCAAGCGTCCGGCGGTATCCACCAATAGCACATCATAAAACTGCTTACGCGCGGCATCGATAGCGTCTTCAACTATATCTACTGGCCGTTGTAACACAGTAGAAGGGTGAAACCCGACGTTGACTTCATTTGCCAGAGTTTCCAGCTGTTTAATCGCCGCTGGCCGATAAATATCGGCGCTCACTACCATTACTTTTTTCTTTTCGCGCTCGGTCAGATATTTTGCCAGCTTACCAACGCTGGTGGTTTTACCCGCACCTTGCAAACCAGCCATTAACACTACTGCCGGCGGCTGTGTCGCCAGGTTCAGCTTTTCATTCGCCTCACCCATCACAGATTCAAGTTCAGACTGAACTATTTTGATAAAGACCTGGCCGGGTTTAAGGCTTTTTGATACCTCGGTACCTACGGCACGCTCTTTAACCTGCGCCACAAATTCTTTTACTACCGGTAAGGCAACATCGGCTTCAAGCAGTGCCATACGGACTTCGCGCAGGGTGTCTTTAATGTTGTCGTCGGTCAGCCGCCCTCGCCCGCTGACATTTTTCAGCGTCTGGCCAAGGCGTTCAGATAAATTCTCAAACATACACAAGGATCTTCTTTGTCTTGGTGAATGTGCCTAGTATAACGAAAATAGCCCACCGAACGTACCATCAGATGACGAAGTTTTAAGGTTGTTTTTAAAATTGATGGTTTAAACTGGCCGGGATTGCCGTTAAGCCTGGCTCGTATTGCCTATGATATGGCGGCTCAGGTTACGGAAAATCAAGGTGATGGTTGAATTTAACTGTGACTTGCAGTATCAATACCAGCACATTTGGTATTATTATGCCTGTTTTCGGCACTATAAACCGTTTATCGAATTTCCCTCTTGCAGGTACTACAGGACTTTTAATGACCTCGCTTTTCGCCTCTATGGCTGTCTTGTTCTATACGCTGGCTGCTATTTTGCTGTTGCGTCACTTTATCCATCACCAGGAACATCAGCGTCCGGTGTCGCCGATTGTTTTTGCCAGCCTGGCGGGGGTAGCTCATCTGGCGTTTCTGATTAATACCATTATGCTGGCGCCAGGCCAGAATATGAGTATCACCAATGTACTGTCGTTAGTTGCCTGGCTGATCACTGCCGCTATGCTGGTATCGGTAAGTGTGCTGCCCAACCGGATTATGCTGCCGGTAGTGTTTGTGTTTTCGGCATTGACAGTACTGGCGTCAACGTTGATTCCGGTGGCTCATATAATGCACATTGAGTTGCATCCCGGGCTGGTTATACATATTACATTGTCGCTGTTTGCTTACGGCACCCTGGCTATAGCCTTCCTGTATGCACTGCAAGTATCCTATATTACGTTCAGGCTGAAACAAAAAGGCGCCTCATTACTGCACTCCGCACTTCCGCCACTAACCCTGGTAGAGGGTATGATGTTCCGCCTGTTACAAATTGGCACCGCGTTATTGGTTATCTCGTTGCTTAGCGGGTTTATTTTCCTTGAGGATATGTTCAACCGCCTGTATGCACACAAAACAGTGTTATCTATCCTGGCGCTAATCCTGTATATTTTTATCTTGGCAGGCCAAAAGCTCAGAGGCTGGCGCAGCCGCCAATTAATTGTTATGAATGTAATAGGGATTGTTCTACTGACCCTCGCCTATTTTGGCAGCCGGTTTGTGCGTGAGGTATTGCTATAGTTCATTGCTTCTGGCAGAACACAGTGCTAGCAATAATCAGCCACCGGTATAGCTGCCAGCTACTACATTAAAAGTCACCAAGGCATAGGAAACCAATAGTTGGACGACATCTCAACCAGCACGCTGTTTATTATTCTGGCGGTGCTCATTTTATTCTCTGCGTACTTTTCCAGTTCTGAAACCGGCATGATGTCGATTAACCGATATCGGCTTAAACACCTGCATAATCAAGGCAATACTTCAGCCAAACGCGTACAGAAACTGCTGGACCGGCCGGATCGACTTATCGGTTTGATTCTGATAGGCAACAACCTGGTAAATATAGCGGCGTCTTCCATTGCCACCATTATTTGCACGCGCTTATTTGGTGATTACTGGGGTTTCTTTGCCACCACCTTCGGCCTAACCCTTATACTGCTTATTTTTGCCGAAGTAACACCGAAAACACTGGCGGCGTTATACCCCGAAAAAATTGCTTTTCCCAGTTCGGTTATTCTGCTGCCCATGCTAACGGTGATGTACCCGTTTGTGGCGCTGATAAACAGTATTACCAATGGTATTTTGTATTTGCTAAGGATCAATCCTACCAGTGGTAGTGATGACTCACTCAGCCGTGAGGAGTTACGCACTGTGGTATATGAAGCTGGCGCTATGATTCCTAAAAAGCACCAGGACATGCTGGTGAGCATACTTGATTTGGAAAGCGTGACCGCCGAAGACATCATGGTGCCGCGAGCAGAAATTTTTGCTATTGACATCAATGACGACTGGAAAAAAATACAGAAACAGTTAACCAGTTCACAGCATACCCGGGTACTCCTTTACCGCGACAGTGTGGATGACGCGGTAGGCTTTGTACATGTGCGGGACGCCCTACGCTTATTGTCTAAAGATCAGTTCACTAAGAGCAGTTTGTTACGCGCCGTACGCGAAATTTACTACACGCCAGAGTCCACCCCGCTACACACGCTTATGTATAAGTTTCAAACCGAAAAAGAGCGTATCGCGCTGGTGGTGGATGAATATGGCGATATTATGGGGCTGGTAACTCTGGAAGATATTCTTGAGGAAATAATCGGCGACTTCACTACTAGTATGGTACCAGACCATAGCAAAGAAGCTCATTTGCAGCAGGATGGCAGTGTATTGGTTGATGGCAGCGCGAACATTCGCGACCTGAACAAAGAAATGGATTGGAACCTGCCAACCGAGGGGCCGAAAACACTTAATGGTTTAATTTTGGAATATCTGGAAGAAATACCTGAACACCGGGTCAGCGTTCGCCTGGCGGGTTACCCCATTGAAATTGTCGATATTAGCGAAAACATGATTAAAACTGTGCGCATTATGCCGGATTATTTTGTAGCCCAGCAGGTTAATTCATCAGAATAAATCGCCAGTTAGCCATTTGATAGCAGCAAGTTCGTTGGATATCGGATTTACTCGAACGGTTGTCACAGGGGTGGTTTAAACCATTACCTCAAACAACTATACGCTGCTATACGCTGGGTATTCTATCGTTGGTTAACTGTGCTTTGCCGGGCACCAGCAAGAGGCCGCCCCGGATAATTCGCCGCTAGGATGTACCCTACGCTGGCGCGCTATATTATTTCAGTTTAGCCGCACTACGTCGCGCCAGTGCCTGTGCTTTTGCCGCGGCGACTTTTTCTGACAGATTAGTTAGTTTGCCTAGCAGCTGTCTTAATTCCTCATCATCACGCAAGTCTGATTCAGCCATGTGGCTTTCCAGCGATCGCTGTAATAACTCGGGGATTGATTTGGTTGTCATGTCCCATTGCCCATCCTCAACGACAATACCTATGCCACTACATAAATATTCCCGCCTGCCTCTCACTTGTTCTCTATATCGGTCGCGATGGGGTTTTCTAAAGTAGAATTGACCAAAAAGCCATGAGGTTGTTACTGGACATCGTAGCTAGGTAAGGTGGGCTGATATGTTGACGCGGGTGGCTATATCCATTTGGATTATGGCGCATGCACCACTCACTGGCCCTGATAATGCTCTATTAATTCGCCTTGGTGACGCCTTACATTGTACCGGATAACGGCCACCGAGCCGGTAGCGAACAATGCTGAACGGTGAGAGCGACAGACTTCATCAGTAAAATAACTCACGAAGGGCATATGGCTAACCAACAGCAAGCTATCGAGCCCCTTGTACCGGCTTTGCGATAAAATAGCGTCAATATAATCATGGGCTATATGCACATCTCCATCAGGTACAATATCGTCACAAACTTCCATGTCACTGAACTTATTATCGACTGTCATCATATCAAATGTCTGACGGGTACGTTGATAGGGAGAAACCAGCGCCAAATCAATCTGCTGCGCAGGCGTATATTTGACCAGCCATTTAGACGTGGACACAGCTTGCGCACACCCAAAGGACGTGAGATTGCGCGACTTATCGTCCCGCCGTAAGGCTTCTGCCTCTCCGTGGCGCATGATGAATAGTAAAATGGAATCGCTACTTTGACGTGACATAACATTACTAATAAGATGAAGTACTGCCCTTTAACGATAGCAGAACCGTAATTTATAGCCTAGAGATAATGTTCGAATTCTTTGGTAACTCATACTAATGTTTAATTCAGGGAATAAGTAGGCGGGACGATTCCTTAGATAAAATGCAGTTAATTCCAATCACCAGAGGGCATTTTGACAACACTTAACTTCGCTCAATCACATTTTTTCACCCTGCCAAATGGTTTGAAGATCATGCACTGTCCTATTGAGGACGCTTCAACCAGTTATGTCTCGATGGCAGTGAAAGCCGGTCACTTCTATGACCCAAAATCCTGTGAGGGGCTCGCCCACTTACTTGAGCATGGTTTGTTTTTAGGTAGTGAACAATTACCTCAACCCAATAGCATCAATGACCTTATCGAACGCCACGGTGGCGCAATCAACGCCTGGACCGGAACTGAATACGCGAATTATCATTTTCATTGCCACAACGTGGCCCTGCCGGCATTACTTCCAGCGTTTGCCGATATGTTGCAAACCCCCTTATTAAATGTTGAAGCACTTAGCAAAGAAATACAGTCGATAGAGGCTGAGTTTCAGTTTAAACGCAAGGATGACTTGCGGCGGTTGTATCAAATTCATAAAGAAACCTGTAACCCCGAGCATCCCTTTAGCAAGTTTTCCGTGGGTAACGCCAGTATCTTTGAGCAAATGCCTTTAAGTGATTTGCAAGCAGCGCTTAAGCAACACCACGAACAGTATTATTGCGCCAGCAATATGGCATTGTGTATTTTTTCGGCGCTGCCGTTTGAACCGTTACGAGAATTGATAGCCCATACCTTTGGTTCAGTACCGGCGGGTAAACCGGCTCCTGATAATTGGCCACCGCTTTATCTGGATCAACATAAAGGTATTCAGATTAGCATTGTGCCATTACAGTCTGCCCGCCGGATGATTGTTACTTTCCCCTTGCCGGCACTGCATAACGACTTCAAAGTAAAGCCGCTAGATTACATCAGCCATCTGTTAGGCGATGAGGGTGAAGGTTCTTTGCTGGCTTATTTAAAAGGTCGTAACTGGGTGACGAATCTGATTGCCGGCAGTGGTATTGAAGGCGATGACTATAAGGACTTTAATGTAAGTTTTCAGCTTACCGGAGATGGCCTTAATCACCGCCTGGAAATACTGGAAGCGTTATTTGACTATGTGCGCCTTATTGGTGAGTCGCTGGATGAGCCGTGGCGCTACCAGGAAAAAGCCAAGCTCCATAGCCTGGCCTATCAGCACGAGGAAAATCCAAAACTGATGCCCCTGGCATGTGATTATGCCCAGCATATGTTTGTATTTACCTTCGATGAAATAAAAATGTTACGTAGCGAACCTGACAGCTTCGACAGAGCTACGCTAGAACAGGCGCTTAGCTTGTTTAACCCGGATAATATTCGGGTTAAAACTATCGCCCAGGGCTTGCCTACTGACCGGCAGTGTAAACACTATGATGCCTGTTATGGCATCGACCCCTTACCTGACACCGTAAAGGCTGCGTTGTATAAGCCGCAACGACATAGCGCCCTATATTTACCCCCGCCCAATCCTTATCTCGGCACCGATTATCAGTTAGTAGCACAGGAAGCTGATTATGCCTTGCCCCAGAAAATCAAACATCAGGATGGCCTGGCGTGTTGGTTTGCTCAGGATCATCAGTTTAACAGCCCGAAAGGTGATATTTATTTTTCATTTGACGCTGAAGCCTTTACCCAAAATCTGGAAGCTGTTGCAGCCAAACGTATTTGGTTGGCCTGCTTAAACGATGCCTTGCAGGCAAAGTACTATCGCGCCGAAATAGCGGGGCTGCATTACCGCTTGTATGGTCACCAGGCTGGTTTTAGCCTGCACACCCGTGGGTTTACTAATCAACAGATGAAACTGGCAGCACAATTGTTAAGCGCGTTGCATACCGAGCAACCTAGCCGTGAGCAATTTGAACTGCGCAAGGCCATGCAACTCCAGAGCTTACAGAACTCGCTATTGAACAAACCTACCAATCGTTTGTTTTCCCGAATGAGTGTGCTAATTCAGCGCAGTACCCAGGCGCCGATTGATTTGATCAAAGCGGTAGAAAAATGCAGCTATGAGCATATGCTGATGGTGTCGCAACAGGCGTTAGATAAATATTATCTTGAGAGCTTTGTACACGGTAACTGGACGGCAGCTGAAGCCACGGCGTTTGCTGATGACGTGGCCCATGCTAACCCTAATGCCTCTGGTAGCCCGCTGTCACGCCAGGTCTCACGCCTGCCAGCCGGCACTACCTTGTACCATAAAGTGCCAAGCGAACATGAAGACTGTGCTGTTGTGCTATATTTGCAAGCGCCCAGCAGTAGCTTAATGGATACCGTAATGTGTCTGGTGCTGGAACAGATATTATCGGCACCCTTTTTTAATACGCTACGCACCCAAAAGCAACTTGGCTATGTGGTTGGAACGGGTTACGTTCCCCATAATCAGCACCCGGGTATGTCGTTTTATATTCAAAGCCCGAATCACTCACCTGATCATATCTTAAGCGAAATTACCGGCTTTTTGTTTGAGCAAATGCAGGAAGTGGATTTTTACCGCGCGTATTGGGAAACCATCCAACACAACCTGTTGAAGCAACTTGAAGAGCGAGACCTGTCTTTATCCATGAAATCCCAACGGTTGTGGATTAGCCTGGGAACAGCTGATTACGAATTTAATCGCAATAAGCAGCTCGCGGAATGTGTCCGTGGTTTGTCTTTTAATGAAATAAAAACATATGCAAATCAGATAGCTGAGCGAACCCTGTTTGGTGAATTGGTATTATTTGCGGCGGGAAAATTTGATGAATTAGACTGTTCAAAAGGTCAACGCGTTGACGATATAGCCACCTTTAAAAACTTAACCCCCTGCTTTTAATGCAGCAGGGGTTTCCCCAACTGTACAAACTTTATGCTAGTCTTTGTAATCTCACAAAAATCTCTTGTAGAGGATGCGCGATTTGGGCATATTGGTACTTCGGTTTGCAGGATAGTTGCCGATAAATAACATTAACTAATAATGATAAGGCTATTAAAGCCAAGTAAAGGTGTTTTTTTGGTGCGCTCGACCATCGCTCGCTTACTAGTGTGTCTGATATTACTGTGCGGTAGCTTAATTTCCCCCCATAGCTATGCGGTATCGATCACTGACATCTATTTTAAAGAATTAACCCTACGCGATGGTTTGTCTGACTTAACGGTGCTGGATATAGCGGAAGACAAAGATGGCTATATTTGGATAGCCACCCTGACTGGCCTCAACCGCTATTCCGGCTACGATATTAAACAGTACACCCCCTCTGATGCAGAAGGTTCGCTCCCTGCTGGCTCTATTCACGCCTTATTCACTGATTCTCAAGGGCAATTATGGGTTGGGATAAATACCAGTCTCGCGCGGTATGAACCCAAAACGGACTCATTCAAAACTATCCAGACAGAAAAACTGCAATCTGATAATAAGATAATCAATGCAGTAATAGAGGTCGAAGATAATAATTTGTTATTAGCTGCTGGCACCGATCTGTATATTACTTCAGAAAATAAAGAGTCGATTAAGCCGTATTTAATCTCAAAGAAAATCACAAAAAGTATCATTTCTTTATTTGATGAAAAGAACAGATTATGGATTGGCACCCAAGGAGCCGGCCTCTATTTTTACGATAAAATAGATAAGAAGATTTATTCAGCCCGAGAAGCTAATCCCTGGTCAATCAATATAACTGCCCGAAGAATAAACCAAATTTCAGTTATTGATGGTAAATATAGAATGGCGACCGACCAAGGTTACTATTCAATCAATGCAAATGGCCAATACACTGAACTATATACTCAAAAACGGGAAAAAGGTCTTGCCGCCCCTCATGTATTTTATGGTATTGAAGTGAATGGCGATATATGGCTTGGTACCGATACGGGATTATATATATACAATTACAGAGAAGAAGAGTTACTTTCCGTTTCACCTGAAAACGCATATCTAACCGGTCTTAATCAGCGTTATCTTTTGTCAGGCTTTAAAGATTCGACGGGTAATGTATGGATTGGAAGTTATCAAGGCCTATACAAATATAACAAAGAAGATAGCTTAACCAGAGTCTATTCCAGTAAGAAGCCATATCAAGAAAAAACTGATGGTAATTCAATATGGGCACTTGCCGAAGATAAAGAGCAAAATATCTGGTTTGCCACTCAAAGTGAAGGTATCGGCAGATTCAGCTTTGATTCTGGGATCATGAATTATTACCTTACCGATCATGAAGAAACCTTTTGGGACTTGGAAATTGATAATAATGGTTACTTTTGGATAGCAACTTCCGACGGTGTCCAAGTCTATAAAAAGAACGGTATACAATTTAAATTCATAGACACTTTTTATAAAGGTCACTTTATAGATACTTTGTTTCTTAGCAACGATAGCTTGCTATTTACCATTGAAAATAATGAATTAATTAGCATAGATATAAATGCTTTCACCGAGAACCTTACGCAAGCAGATAAAAAATCTATCACATCCACCCATAAAGTAGATGCGAACTCCGAATTTTTCATACCAAAATTTGTAGATGATAAGAACAGGCTGTGGATTTCGGTAGAGTCTGGATTAATTATTTACGATAAATATAGTGATAGAGTTGTCCATAAAATAGACTCGCAATGGACGGGGAATGCAAAGACGCTTGCGATATTCAAATGGCGAAATTCATATTGGTTCATTACCAGTACAAACTTAATTTTTCAAGTGGATAAAAACTCATTTGAGATAAAAAAAGACCACGAAATTGAATTAAATAAAAATATGGCGATGGCTGCCGAAAACTTCGAAAATGTGTTATGGGTTGCCACTAGTAATACTATCTACGGGATAGATTTATCTAATTTCAGCCAGGTTGATTCTTTTAGTCTTGAACAAATTGGTTTTAATAGCTTCAATGAGGGAGCTTCTTTAAGAACGGCTAACGGCAATCTATTATTTGCCGGCAACGAAGGCTTTAACCGTATAAACCCTGCTGTGATTGAAGAGGCAGCGGTTCGAGAAACCACTACCCGCGCACCAATAATTCTACCTACCAAAGTGTTTGGTTACTCCCCTAATAGTTTGTCAGAAGACGGCCAGAAACTACTAAGAGCTGAAAACAACAACGGCATTATGCTGCAGTATGATGAATCACGCTTTAGTGTGCCCTTTTTACTGGCGAATCCTAAGTACCCTGAATTGGTAGAATACCGTTATCGATTTTTAGGCTACGATGAAAACTGGCTGGAAACAGAAGGATCTCGCACTGCGCAGTTCAATAATATCCCATTCGGCCAATACGAGTTTCAGGTACAGGCACGTGAGGCCGGCTCTCAGTGGTCACCGGCAGCGACAATGAAAATCAGCATTGGCAGACCGCCATGGTTACATACCGCTGCGTTGGTTTTTTACGCCGCTATATTAAGCGGGTTATTGCTGTTTATCGTAAGACAATATCAACTACGCAAACAAAACCAACTTGCTATTCAGGAATCTGAAGAGCGTCTTAAATTAACCCTATGGAGTAGCGGTGATGAGTTATGGGACTGGGATGTTTATCGCGGTCAGGTATTTCGCTCAAATACCTGGGGAACACTCGACTTCCCTCAGGATAATATCCGCACCTCTACGGCCTATGATGCAAACATTCATCCCAATGACCTGCTAAGGGTGCAAGAAGCGCTTAAGGCGCATCTTGAGGGGCATACCGAATACTATGAACTTACCTATAGAGCGAAAACCTTTAGCAACCAATGGATTTGGATTTTAGATCGCGGCAAAGTGGTATCGCGGGATCACAATGCTCAACCCATTCGTATGACAGGCACGCTTAAAAATATACACCACCTGAAAGAAGCCGAAGAGCAACTTAATCTGTTTAAACGCTCTATTGAGAATATCTCAGAAGGTGTATTTATTTCTAATACCAACTTTAAGTTCATTTCAGTTAATAACGCATATTGTAAGTATACCGGTGAAACTCGCGATCAGGCTTTGGCGTCGTATTTGTACTTTCACCAATACCCCGAACCGTTTACCGAAGAAATCAAAAAAACCCTAAGAGCAAAGGGCAATTGGTTTGGCGAGGTGGAATCGGCGCGGGTAAATGGCGAGAAGTTTGAAATGGAGTTGAATATCGATGCGGTACATAATGAAGACGGCCGAATAAGCCATTTCGTAGGTGTTTTTTCAGATATTACTTCGCGTAAAAGCACGGAAAAAGAGTTGCTTAAGCTGGCTAATACTGATCCTCTGACCGACTTACCCAACCGTTCATTTTTCCAGGCCAGCCACCAAAACCTGGTGCGCCGTGGGGGTGACCACGCCCTACTCTGCTTGGATATGGATAACTTTAAAAAAATCAACGATTCGTTAGGGCATCAAACCGGTGATGTATTGATAAAGCAAATTGCAAAACGTATTCAACGGACCATTGGTAAAACCGCCACCTGCTATCGTCTCGGAGGCGATGAATTTAGTGTGTTGTTAGAAGATAAATCAGATATACACACGATAACGCACTATGCCCAGGGGCTTCTGGATACGTTGTCGCGGCCGTTTATTATTAATAAGCAAGAGTTTGTATTAGGCGCCAGTATCGGTATTGCTTTTTATCCGGAGGACGGTAATACCCCTCAGGAAATGCTCAAAAACGCAGATACGGCTATGTATTTCGCTAAAAATAATGGCGGCAACAGCTATAAGTTCTTCAGTGGCGAAATGAACCAGAACGCGGTACGTCAATTGCAAATCGAGAACCTGATTCGCCAGGGCATCAAAGATGATTTATTCAGTGTGTTTTATCAGCCTAAGGTTGATATAAATACTGGACGCCTGGTTAGCATGGAAGCCCTGGTGCGCTTTGAACATCCCAATAAAGGCATAGTGAGCCCCGGACAGTTTATCCCCTTAGCCGAGCAAACAGGCCAGATCATTGAAATTGGCGAACAAGTATTGCGTAAGGCGCTTAGCGATACTAAGCGATGGGTAAGCGAAGGTATTTTTAGCGGCCGGGTAGCCGTTAATATCTCAGCGAAACAATTCGAACTGCCAGACCTGGATGACCGGATCATTCGCATACTCAGTGAAATCGGCTTATCGCC
Organism: Salinimonas sediminis; assembly: GCF_003429285.1. NCBI lineage: Bacteria > Pseudomonadati > Pseudomonadota > Gammaproteobacteria > Alteromonadales > Alteromonadaceae > Salinimonas > Salinimonas sediminis. The sequence goes on along the minus strand of NZ_CP031769.1, from coordinate 1,261,265 downwards.
GTTGCATTTGGAATGTGAAATAACCGAAGGCACCTTGATGGAAAATCCCGAAGAAGGCCTGAGAATGATGGAGCGCTTACGTGAAAAAGGCATTCATCTGGCGCTAGACGATTTTGGTACAGGGTACTCTTCGCTTGCCTATCTGAAACGCTTTCCCCTTAACACATTAAAAATAGACAAAGCCTTTATTGATGACATAGCGAAAAGCAGTGTCGATCGCCATATGGCGGCTGCTATCATCAATATAGCGCATAACCTTGGCCTTAAAGTGGTCGCTGAAGGGGTTGAGGAAGAAAGCCAACTGACTATTTTACGGCGTTATGAGTGTGAAATGCTGCAAGGTTTTTTATACAGTAAACCGATTAACGCAGAGCGTTTTGAACAGTTATTAAGAGAAAACCAGAAACTGCATAACCTTATTAGCCATAGCAATTCATAATACCAGGCCTCTTCCCTGCCCATAGCGCCTAACTGCCCTTTTTACGTAATTTCGTAAAGCTGCCTTGAGATAATAGCATGGTTACTATTGCCCCCTCCCCCGTTCGCTAATATTGGCTATTTACAGCCATCCGCCTCGCTACATAATTCCAGGAGCCTCAGCCCAACATGCTGACAGCCAGCGCCCCACCAGAACAAAAGTTCAAGGTACCCCGTGGCATTGGGGAGCGCTTCTGTTGGCGATGATTTAATGTTGATGGCGCTTTTTAGATCAATTACAGCCGGTCCTCGCTAGTCTCCTCTAGCCACCTTTTGCTTCCAGGCTAGCTTGCTGTATACCCCGTGCTAGGCGAATTAAGCCGACGAACCAGTAATTGTCAAGAAACCAACACTCATACTTTAGGATTAATAAATTCAACGCTTTTTGTATTATTTTTGGTCAAATATTTGACGGGGACAAATAAATTGCTGAAATATAATGCTTTTTCTGTAATTAAAAAGTTGGCACATTCCTCGCTATTACTATTCTATGCCGGACAGCATGGCTGACGGTTTGTTTGTTCATAAAAATAAAATAGTAACTTATTAGCTCAAGGAAAAGAAAAATGTTGAAAGCATATGCAGTTGCACTAGTACTATCGACCAGCGCTCCGGTTACCGCAGATACTCAGGAAAGCGTACGTCCACTAGAAAAGAAAATTGAAACCACTTCAGAGCTGAAAGGTTATAAGCCTAGTTCTTGCCGTTGCGGCATAGTTCGTTAAAACGTAAAAATTGCTACTGAAGAGGCATTGCGCCTCTTCAGCCACCTTACGCCGCCAACCAGATATTCTTGTACCCGGCATCGCGCTTCATCAGGATATACCGATGGATTGTAAACAAGGGGAATAACATTGGGCCAAACACACAACCGGCCACTCCCCACGGCTTACACTTCATTCCAGCTTTAGCAGCTTCGATATAAAAATACCCACCAAAAAGTAACGCAAGCACTGCAAGGCCAACGGGCCACAAAGACATAAACACTATATGTACCCCTTTAAAATTGCACTATTTTCCGGTGCTGTTAGTTTTACCAAAAGGTTATTACAGGCCCCACTAGCCTAGATAACCGGCGCATATTGTACAGATTTACAGCACATTTAGCCAGTATGTTTTTTAGCCTCCACCGCCAGTATTCGGCGTTAGGCCTTCTTCTATGTAGATTTTTAAGACAAAAAAACCGGCTGATACAGTATCAGCCGGTCGCTCTGGAACAAATGTTAGTTACGCTACAGGGCTTGGATTGCCACCCGTAACCAATAGCGTCACCTTATGCATTTAAGCCCGTAAACGGTATGCTTGCAGGTTAAACACCTCGTGAGGCTCAGTAAAACGTTTTGTTATCCTGTTGCATCTGTACCAATAGCGGGCATGGGCTAAACTTATCGGATACTTTTTCTGCGTACCGATTAAGCTTTTCCACAATACTGTCAATACCCACGGCATCCATGTACCGAAAGGGGCCGCCATGAAAGGGTGGAAAACCAATACCAAATATAGCGCCAATATCGCCATCGCGGGCATTACGGATAACGCCTTCATCCAAACACCGCGCTGCTTCATTAAGCATCATAAGTACACAGCGTTCAGCAACTTCTTTTTCGCTACGACTGGATGATGGGGTTACGTCAAGCAAGCGATAAATGCTCTCATCAACTTCTTTACCTGGCTTTTTCCCTTCGTAAAGGTAAAACCCTTTTTGGTTTTTCTTACCTTTACGGCCATCTGCCAGGACTTTGTCGAATGCCGCAGGAGCGGTAAAACGTTCGCCGAAAGCATCGACTAATATAGGGATAATTTTAGTCCCTACGTCAATGCCCACTTCATCAAGCAATTTAATCGGCCCCACAGGGAAACCGAACTTCACCAACGCTTTATCGATATGCTCTACAGGCTCCCCGGCTAACAGTAAATTAGCCGCTTCATTCATATACGGGGCCAGAATCCGATTTACATAGAAACCAGCACCATCTTTTACCACTATCGGGGTTTTGCCTTGCTTACGAGCAAATTCAACGGTGGTAGAGATTGTTTCGTCGCTAGTCTGCTCATGGGCAATAACTTCTGCCAGCGGCATTTTATCGACCGGAGAGAAATAGTGCAGACCAATAACATTTTCACTACGGACCGCCTTTGCGGCAATATCTCCAATGGGGATAGATGATGTATTAGACGCAAAAATAGTCTGGTTGTGACAATGAGCTTCAACATCTGCCACCATCTTTTGCTTAAGCTCTACATCTTCAAATACCGCCTCGATAACAATGTCAGCATCTTGATAACCTCGATAGTCCAGCGTGCCCGTAAGTAACGACATTTGCTTTTGCATCTCGGTTTTACGAATATGGCGCTTTTTCACCTTCTTATTCAGCAGGTCGTAACTGTACTTCATTGCATGAGCTATGCCTTCAGGCTGGATATCTTTAATCCGTACCGGCACGCCCGCCTTAGTGGCAGTAACAAAAGCGATGCCGCCGCCCATTAAACCGCCACCTAACACACCGGCTTTGTTAACCTTGCGCGGGGCTACACCTTCCACACCATGTTCTTTTTTCATTTGCGTGGTAGCGAAAAATATTTGGCGCAGCTGGAAGGATTCCGGGGTCATCACCAGTTCACCAAAAGCTTTGGCCTCAGCCCGTAGCCCCGCTGCCATCCCTTCATTCATACCCGTTTCAATAACATCGATAATTTTACCCGGAGCCGGGTAATTACCTTTGGTTTTGGAAAAGGTTTGTTCACGCCCTTTTTTGAACACCATGCCGCGGCCCATGCTGTTTTGTTCCAGCAATTTGTTCATCAGGCCTTTTTGCGGCGCGGCGCGTTCAGGCTTTCGCTTGAGCGCAAATTTTTCAGCTACCTCAAGCAGTACACTCGCTGGCACCACGTCATCTACTATGCCATATTTTTTAGCTTGTTTTGCGCGGGCCGGCGCGCCGGTCAACATCATTTTCATGGCTTGCTGAATACCGATCAGGCGGGGTAATCGCTGAGTCCCCCCACTCCCGGGTAACAGACCAAGCTGAACCTCTGGCAAGCCTACTTGCGTGGCATTATCGTCAGTACATAGGCGATAGTGGCATGCCAACGCCAACTCTAAACCGCCGCCTAAGGCTGGCCCGTGAATAGCCGCGACGAAGGTTGCTCGCATTTTTTCTATACGATTAAATACGTCTTGCCCGCCGGTAGCCAGACGCTGCGCATCTTCGACGGTTTTGCAGGCAGCCAGCATGGAAATATCCGCCCCGGCAACAAACGATTTTGCTTTACCACTGACCAGCACCACGCCTTTAATGCTTTTATCCGCATCAATTTCGTCCAGCATGGCATTAATTTGCGCACCAAATTCCGCTTTAAGCGTGTTCATTGACTCGCCGGGAACATCCATGGTCAGCACCGCAACGCCATTGTCTTTTTTCTCAAGCGTGAAGGCGCTGTCTGCGGCGGGCACAGCGGGCTCTGCAATTGGTGTATTATCTGTCATTATTCGGTCTCCACAATCATTGCTGCGCCAAGGCCTCCGGCTGCACATGCTGTTACCAGCCCCGTACCACCGCCACGGCGGTTCAATTCGTTAAGCATCTGAGTAATCATTCGGGTACCTGTTGCGGCAAAGGGGTGGCCATATGCAATAGAGCTCCCCATGACATTGAATTTATCCATATCAATTTCGCCGGTCGCTTTGTCGCGTCCCAACTTCTCGCGTGCAAACTTATCACTGGCAAACATTTTTATATTCGCCAGGGTTTGCGCTGCAAACGCTTCGTGCATTTCAATTAACGTCAAATCGTTAAGTGTCATACCCGCACGATCCAACGCTACAGGGGTCGCGTAAGAGGGCCCCATCAGCATGTCTTCCCATACATCGATGGCAGAAAACGCGTAGCTTTTAATATAGCCTAAAGGCGTGTAACCCAAGGCCTTGGCCCGGCTTTCCGTCATCATCAGCACCGCCGAAGCGCCATCTGTTAGTGGGGTGGCATTCGCCGCCGTTACCGAGCCATACTTTTTGTCAAACACCGGCCGCAACTTCGCGTACCCTTCCAGGGTAGAATCAAACCTTACGTTATTGTCACGGCTCAGCGCGCCTTTATAGGGTTCGGCATATGCGGTCATCACTTCGTTATCTAGCTTACCGGCTTCCCAACTCTGGGCCGCCAAAGAATGCGAACGATGGGCTAATTTGTCTTGATCAGCGCGGGCAATATGGTGTGATTTCGCCATTTGCTCTGCGGTTTGTCCCATCGATAAGCCGGTGGAATATTCAGCTACCGCAGGCGGTACCGGCATAAGATCTTTAAACGACAATCTTCTTAGTACACCCAGTTTTTGACCTAAGGTTTTGGTTTTTTGTAAATCAACCAATGCGCGCGCAAGGTTTTTTGACACCCCGATAGGTGATACTGAGGTGGAGTCGGCACCGCCCGCTACACCCACTTCTATATTGCCAGCCATCATGCTTTCGGCAATATTCACCGTCGACTGAAAGCTGGTAGCACAGGCTCGTGACACACTATAGGCATCGGTATGCACACTCATGCCGGTACCCAATACAATTTCGCGCGCGATGTTTGGTGCCTCCGGCATTTGTACGACCTGCCCGTACACCACCTGCTCTACCATATCGGGGGTAACGCCGTTACGAATTAATAACTCGTTAACCACCATTTTGCCCAAATCAACTGCCGGGACGCCGTGAAAATACGTTGCCATCTTTGCAAACGGCGTTCTTAGCCCTGCGACGATCGCAATGCGGTCGCCGGTGCGTGTAGTTACTTGTTGTTTAGTCGCCATAATGTACCTGAATCTTTAGCCACGTAAGTGGTCTGACCTGTATTAACTCCGATTTTACAGACAATCAACGAAATAGCAAATAGTCGCATAGGAAGCTGTTTATCATCAGTTTTCAGTTGTTCACCGTTTTTTCTGCTATGGACTCATAGCCACATAGCATGCGGATTGTTCCCACGGCCAAAATATGTCTTAATCGTAGTGTTCACCATAAACCAACCCCCAATTAGCGCAAGTGTTGATTAATCACTATTCAATCTTCAAACTTTACGCCCGAAGCTTGAAGTATCGCTGGGGAACCATATATGAAACGTAGAGTCTGTTAACCCTATACGTTATGTTTTAGTTAGTAGTAGTGTGCTACACATCAATTTGATCAGGAAGTTAACCCGCTATGGCAGCAGAGCAGTTTCAGCAACTACACGCCTACCTGGATTCACAGATTATTGGCCAGACCCAACTTACCCGCAGCTTACTGGTTGCGCTTCTGGCCGATGGACATTTGTTAGTAGAAGGCCCCCCCGGATTAGCCAAAACACGTGCCATTAATGCGTTGGCGAAAGGTATGGATGCTGACTTCCATCGGGTTCAGTTCACCCCGGATCTATTACCTGCTGACTTAACTGGGACAGATATATATCGCCCGGAAACCGGCGAATTTGTATTTCAGCAAGGCCCACTGTTTCATAATTTGGTGCTGGCCGATGAAATCAACCGGGCACCGGCAAAAGTGCAATCCGCATTGCTTGAGGCAATGGCTGAGCGCCAAATTACCGTTGGTAACAAGACCTACCCCCTGCCCTCTCTGTTTTTGGTTATGGCTACGCAAAACCCGTTAGAACAAGAAGGTACTTACCCCTTACCGGAAGCTCAGCTTGACCGGTTTCTGATGCATGTGGAAATTGATTACCCAGGCGCTCAGACTGAACTGGATATTTTACAGTTAACCCGTAATGAAGAGTTAAATATCCCGGGTGCGGTGCCTACTAAGCTAAGTCAGGCGGACATATTCAGCGCCCGTAAAGCGCTACTTGCTTTACATATGGCGCCAGAGCTTGAACGTTATCTGGTCGAATTGGTAATTGCGACCCGGGAACCAGCAAAGTTGGACCAAGAACTGGCCGAATGGATCGAGTTTGGGGTCAGCCCCCGTGCTACAATTGCGCTGGACCGCTGTGCCCGCGCGCATGCCTGGCTGGCCGGTCGCGACTTTGTCGGGCCCGACGACATACAAGCAGTGGTACACAATGTTCTGCGACACCGTATTATTTTATCGTATCAAGCTGAAGCGCAAGGAGTGACAACTAATCAGGTTCTTGACAGAATTGTCCAACAGGTGGCTGTGCCATAAGTTATGAGCAAAGAGCAAAACTGGCTCGGGTTACTCCAGACAGATGGGATTACCCTGTCGGTGCCCGAACTTCTCAGATATCGGCAGCTGACTCATCTGATTAATTTACAGCCCGGCAAACCGCACCGAGCAGCGATGTCCGGTACTTACCTGAGTAAACACAAAGGCCGCGGCATGGAGTTTGACGAAGCTCGTCATTATCAGCCCGGCGATGATATACGCGCCATTGACTGGCGAGTTACTGCCCGTACTGGCAAAACGCATACCAAAGTTTATCGGGAGGAACGCGAACGCCCGGTATTCATTCTATGCGACCTGACGGGGTCAATGCAGTTTGGTACTCAGTTACTGTTAAAAAGTGTCCAGGCCGCCCATGTTACCTCTCTTATTGCCTGGTCTGCGGCCCAGCGCGGGGACAAAGTAGGCGCGTTATTGTTTAGTGATACAGAACACCGCGAGTGTAAACCCCTATCACGACAGCGTGCAGTGTTAACTATCTGCCACGAGCTTATACGATTGCAAGCCCACGCTACCCGTGGCAATGATCAAGCCAGCGCCCCGGCTTCATTCTTAGATGCCTGCGCCAGAGCCAGACGGCTCGCCCGGCCCGGTAGCCTGGTGTATGTCATATCCGACTTTACCCATATGAATGATACGGCCCGTCAACACATTACCCATCTCGCCCGCCATAGCGAAGTGAAGGCATTGAGTATTACCGATCCTATTGAACATGCTTTACCCCAGGTATCTGGTACTCGTCAGGTGAGTGTAACAGATGGCTTTATTCGGCAGAGCTGGGTATTGGGGGACAAACAGCAACAGACACAATACCGACAACAGCGTGAGCAGCAAATCGGTAACATTGAACATCAGCTTCAATTGGCAGGGGTCAGGCTTCAGCACCTCAGCGCTGCCATGCCAATTGACGAGCAACTGAAACTGCAAGGCAATAGAACAAAATGAACGAACAACAACAGCAGCTACTGGCCCAGCTAAAAGGCATTCACCCCCCGCCCGACGCAGCCTTTTGGCCGCTCGCCTGGGGCTGGTGGGTACTGCTTGCGGTGCTGGTAGCCGCGCTCGTTGGCGCCGTTATCTTATGGCGGCGGCATCGGCGATTTAATGCAGCCAGGCGCCAGGCCATGGATGAACTGCGCCAGGTTTCCTCTGGTGATAACAATTGGCCGAGTCAATTAAACCAGATTCTAAAACGTACCGCGCTAGTGTATTACCCACCGGCTACGCTATCGGGTTTGTACGGACAACGCTGGACCCAGTTTTTGCTAGCGCAACTAAAACGCGGGCAGCAGCAAACGATGGCTGCGCGCTTAGAGCACTTACAAGCAATGCAGTACCAACCCGCCAAACCCGATAAACAGGCTTTCGACCCCTGTCAGGAAGCTGCCATTAGCTGGGTGAAGAAGGCCCGCTTTCAGCAAGCAGCACATACCAGAGGTAGTACTCACACTGAGGTAAGCCATGTTTGAGTTTGCCTGGTGGTGGCTGCTTTTTGCCCTACCGCTGCCGCTATTAATGCGTTTTTTCCCCGCGCGTGAACCGTCACAGGAAGCGGCGTTACGGGTGCCGCAACGTTTGGCTGGGGCGGCATCGGTGCAAAGTAAACCCGCCCGTTCTGCCTACGGTCATGGGCTGATGTGGCTTATCTGGGTTGCTTTGGTACTTGCCGCTGCCCGCCCCCAGTGGCTAGGCGAGCCGGTAAGTATTCCCAATGAAGGCCGCGAAATGATGTTAGCGGTCGACTTATCGGGCAGTATGAAAATAGATGATATGACCCTGAATGGCCGCCAGGTTAACCGGTTAACGATGACTAAATCGGTAATGGCAGAATTTATCCGGCGTCGGGTATCCGACCGGTTAGGGTTAATTCTGTTTGCCGATACAGCGTACTTGCAAGCACCCCTTACGTTCGATCGCAAAACAGTGGCGCAATTGCTTGAGGAATCCGTGATTGGACTGGTGGGTGAACAAACTGCCATTGGCGATGCTATTGGCTTAGCCGTGAAGCGCTTAGAAGCCCGGGAAAAGACCAATAAAGTACTGATACTGCTTACCGACGGGCAAAATACGGCTGGCAATATCACGCCAGCCCAGGCAAAAGAACTGGCAGTAGATAGCGGTGTAACCGTTTATACGATAGGCGTTGGCGCAGATAAAATGCTGATCGAAAGCTTCTTTGGAAGCCGTCAGGTTAATCCTTCTCAGGAACTGGATGAAGACATGCTAACCGATATCGCCGTGGCCACCGGCGGCAAATATTTTCGCGCACGTGATGCTCAAGAACTGGAGCAGATTTACACCCGCCTGGATGAGCTGGAGCCCATAGAGGGAGAAAGTCAGAAATTGCGCCCGCTAACGGCGCTATTTTATTATCCCTTAGCGTTAGCGCTACTACTCAGCGCCCTGCCTTTACTGGTTTCCCTGATAGGCGCAAGACGCAGAGGTACTTTGGTTAACACGCAATATGAAGAGCAATAACAATGCCGTGGGATGATTTTCATTTTTTAAGACCGTGGTGGCTGCTTGCCTTGCCTGCACTGTTGGTAATATTGGCCGGTTTCAGGCATTGGCGCCAGCAGCAATCTGGCTGGCAGGGCGTTATCGCCCCGCATCTATATCGGCAAATGGTTGCTGGCCGCCAGCAACAACGTGGGCAAGGTTTGTATGTGGTCATTCTGCTTGCCTGGAGTTTGGCCACTGTCGCTTTGGCTGGGCCCACCTGGCAGCGTTTGCCCCAACCTGTGTATCAGGTAAAAGCCGGGCATGTAGTAGTAATGGATATGTCATTGTCGATGCGCGCTACCGATGTTTCTCCTGACCGCCTCACGCGTGCAAAATATAAGGCTATTGATTTAGTCAAACTGATTAGTGAAGGCGAAACAGGATTGGTCGCCTACGCCGGCGATGCCTTTGTTATTAGCCCATTAACTGCAGACTATAAAAATTTAGCCGCCCTATTACCCAGCCTCAGTCCGGAAATAATGCCGGTAACCGGCAGCGATCCTTTATCCGGCTTATTGCTGGCCAGCGAATTACTCACTAATGCAGGCTATCAACAGGGCGATATTTATTGGATAACGGACGGGATAAGCCGGGAACAAACCACTGAAATACAGGATTATTTAAACGACATGCCTTTTCGGCTCAATGTATTAGCAATAGGTACTTCCGAAGGCGCTCCGATACGGCAGGTAAACGGCGAGCTATTAAAAGATACCAGCGGCCAAATTGTTGTGCCACAGATGCAGCCCGGGCCATTACGCTCTCTCACTCAGCGCTCCGGAGGGAAATTTGCCACCATCAGTGCCAGCGAGTCAGATATAAAAGCACTGGCGCAAGCTGATCGGCTGGCCAGCGATATAGCCACGCAAGATGATCAGACCAATTACAGCGGCGACCAATGGCAGGAAATGGGCCCGTATTTGGTGCTCGCTTGTCTGCCCCTTGCCCTGCTATTGTTTCGCCGGGGAATATTCGTGCTGTTTATGGCCATGAGCTTGCCGTTATTGCAGCCAGCACCAGCGCAGGCCGCAGACGGTAAGAACACCACACAATCTGCGGCCACTTCACCACTTAGCTGGGCTGATCAAGTATTTAAGAATGCCGACCAGCAGGGGCAACAACTCTACGAGGCGGGTGAGTTTGAGCAGGCGGCTAAACAGTTCGATTCTCCTTCGTGGCAGGCTTCGGCGCAATATAAAGCGGGTAATTTTGCCCAGGCGCTACGTTTATTTAAAGAAGATGAGGGCCCTGAGGCGCTATACAATAAGGCCAATACATTAGCCCAGATGGGGCAATATAAAGAGGCTCTGGAAGCGTATCAAAGTGTGCTGGAACAAGTTCCAGAACATGCTGATGCCATGCATAACAAAGCTATTGTAGAAAAGTTGCTGGAAGATAAAAAACAACAGGAACAAGACCAGCAACAAGAGCAAGAGCAGCAACAAAACGAAGAAAACGCTGGCGACCAAAAAGGCCAGCAAGACCAGCAAGGCAATCAACCGTCAGATTCGCCGCAGCAAAACAACGGTGAATCAGGTTCATCATCTGATGACCAACAGAACGGGCAGCCTTCTTCCAATGATAGTGCCAATAGCACGACACCAGAGTCTAACGAGAAGCAGTCTGACGGTGCGCCACCCTCCTCTCAACGCGATGAGCAGGCGGAGCAGGCGCAACAAAAGCCCGGCCAGCAGCAAGATGAGCCAGCCGAAGACCCTAATGCACAGCCACAGCAAGCTGGGGAGGCTGATCAGTCTGACCCTGCGGACCCGCAATCAGCGCTGCAGGCCAGCGAAGGTGAGCTAAGCGAAGAAGACAAAGAGAATATGCAGCGGCTGGAAAACCTGAAAAAACGGATTCCTGATGATCCCGCTTATTTATTAAAAAGAAAAATGCAGCTGGAAGCCCAACAAAGACGCAACCAGCGGCCGCCGTCGAATCGGAGTGAATGGTAATGAGACAGTTGTTGTTGCTTATGATAGGCGGTTGGCTAAGCCTGTCCGCCAGTGCAGATGTCGATAGCGTTATTGCCCAGATAGACAAGAACCCGGTAATGGTTGATGAAGCTATTCGTTTAACGGTCAGCGCGTCGGGCGATCCTTCCAGAGACGCCTTCGATAGCTCCGCACTGTTAAATGATTTTGTGGTTGGAAGAACCTCAATTAGTAGCCGCACCAGTATTGTAAACGGCTCTCGTAGTGAAACCACGACATGGACAACGACCTTGTTTCCCCGCCAGGAAGGTCGCTTTACGATTCCGCCATTTACTATTGAAGGACAGCAAACCCGCCCTATTGAGGTGCAGGTCATCCCGGTGGTCAAAAACGATGATGGTAGCCAGCCAGCACGGGATTTTTATGTAACCACCCACGTCGATACCAGTGAGGTTTACCTGAATCAGCAAATTCGCTACACCGTGAAGCTATTTTTGGCTACCGATATTGAACGCGGGAGCTTGCAGGCGCCGCAGTTAAAGCAGGCCCAAATAAGTCAGTTAGGTGACGACATACGCACCACCGAAATTGTTAATGGTAAACGTTATCAGGTGATCGAGCGCAACTTCGCAGTGGTCCCCCAACGTTCCGGGGAGTTTGTATTGCGCGGCCCGGTGTTTACCGGTGAGGTACTGGCTCCCAATACCAATCAACGGTTTGGTTTTTTCAACCGTACGCAAACAGTTAATCGGCTGGGCCCCGACATCACGCTGACAGTCAAACCGCAGCCGCAGGATCTTGACTATCATTGGTTGCCCAGCGAGTTTGTCGATATTAACGAGGAATGGCCAGAGTCAGCCACTTTCACCGTTGGTGAGCCTGTCACCCGCACGGTCACGCTAACGGCTATGGGTGTAGTAGAAGAACAGCTGCCCAGTTTTCCGCAAAACTATCCACCGGGCTTTAAGATTTATCCGGATCAAAGCCGCACTGCTACTGTAGATAAGGACAATACCTTAATTGCTCAGCGTGTAGAGTCGGTGGCGGTCATTCCCACTAAAGCCGGGCGCTACGTTTTGCCGGAAATTACTATCCCCTGGTTTAATGTGTTAACCGGTGAGACCGAATACGCCAGCCTGCCTGCGCGCAGTATTGAAGTGGCGCCGGATACCGGCCAAACCGCCGCCGTAGGTAATAGCAGTGCCGCACCAGCAACACCAACGCCGCAACCAGCTGAACCACTAGCGCCAGAAGCGCCAACGCCAGCCCCGGCAACGAATATGTGGCTTTGGGTGGTGACCGCACTATGGCTGGTCACGCTGATAGGGTTAATAGCGGTGATACTTTACTACCGTCGTCGGCCAACTGGAGCGCCGGCATCAGCCTCTATTTCGCAGCACCAACGGGAGCCTCAAGCCTGGCACAACTTGCTTGCGGCGGTGAAAGCACGTGATATAGGAAAAACTCAGCCAGCACTAACCCAATGGCTGCACCAGCTAGAGGTTGAAGGGCAACCGCTTCAACGCGCTGCCGATAATGCACTGACAGCGCCTCTGCAGCCTCATATTGATGTCATGCTCGCGAGTGTCTATTCCACTTCTCAAGCGCATTGGGACAATCAGCCGTTGCTACATTCGCTGACCATTGTGCGTGAGCAATACCTTAAAAACCAACAAGTAAAACAACAACCGCTGCCGGCTCTGTATTCTTAACAGCTAACCGGTCGCTATCATTACAGGGAGACAGAATGAACACATCACTATTTCGTATCGGGGCTGTAGCTATTGCGGTTAGCGGCCTGCTGGCATGTTCGCCAGCGTCGAATGAGCAAACGCCATCGCAAGCGCAGTCAGAAAATACCAAAGAAATTGCCAGCCAGAGCGAATCGCAGCGGCTTAACGCTTTTTTTGAGCGCACATTTGAAGAAGACTTAAAGCGTTCGCCGTTGTCGCAAAGCTATCTGGGCTACAAGTGGGACTATGACAAGTGGGATGATGTGAGTGAAGAAGCCGTTGAACAACAAATGGCCACCACTAAAAACCGCCTTGAAGAGTTAGAATCTTTTGATGCCGAAAAACTCAACGAACAGGAAAAACTAAGCCTTAAGCTGTATCGCTACCAGCTGGAACGGGCTATTGAGAATGACAAGTTTCGTCATCATACCTATGTGATTAATCAGTTTCGAGGCCCCCACACCATGGTGCCCAGCTTCTTGATAAACATTCATACGGTAAAAAGTGAAGAAGACGCCCGCGCCTACATCAGCCGTTTAGATAAAGTGGATGAATATTTTGCGCAAGTCATCGAACAAATGAAATTACGCCAGGAAGCAGGTGTATTTCCCCCGGCCTGGGCCTATGATCAAATGATTCAGGCGTCGCAAAACGTCGTTACCGGTGTACCTTTTGACACCGAAGGGGCGCCGTCCACACTGTGGGAAGATATCGATAAAAAAATTCGGGCTCTTGAGGTTGAGGATACCGTTAAACAAAACCTGCTGGCGGAAGCCAAAGCGGCATTGTTGACGGCAGTTCGCCCAGCCTACGAAGATATGATTGCGCAGCTGCGTGAGCAACAAAAACTTACGCCGGAAGGTGACGGGGTATGGCGCCTGCCTGAAGGTAAGGAATGGTATGACAACCGGCTTAGCTGGTACACCACCACTGACCTGAGTGCAGATGAAATCCATCAAATCGGGCTGGATAATGTCAAACGCATTCATAACGACATGCAAGAGATCATGCAGCAGGTAAAATTTGAAGGTAACTTGCAGGAATTTTTTGAATTCATGCGTACCGATGAACAGTTTTACTATGCAGACTCCAATGAGGGTCGCCAGCGCTATCTTGATGAAGCCAAACAACATATTGATAAGATGCGCGAGGCTCTACCCGAGTATTTCGGCCTGATGCCCGAAGCTGACATGATAGTGAAGCGTGTAGAGCCTTTTCGCGAGCAGTCAGCTGGCAAAGCGTTTTATCAAAGTCCCGCCCAAGATGGCAGCCGGCCCGGTATTTACTACGCCAACCTGTATGACATGACAGCCATGCCGACCTATCAAATGGAAGCCTTGGCTTACCATGAAGGTATACCCGGCCATCATATGCAGCGCGCTATTGCACAGGAACTGGAGGGCATTCCCATGTTCCAGAAGTTCTTAAGTGCTACCGCCTATACAGAAGGCTGGGGACTTTATAGCGAAGAGCTCGCCAAGGATATGGGCTTTTATGCAGATGCCTATGCCGATTTTGGACGACTAGCAATGGAGCTATGGCGGGCCTGCCGCTTAGTCGTTGATACGGGTATTCATGCTAAACAATGGTCTCGCGAAGAGGCGGTTGAGTATTTAGTGGTCAATACACCTAACCCAAAATACGATGCGCAAAAAGCTATTGAACGCTATATCGCCCTGCCAGGACAAGCTACCGCGTATATGATTGGTAAGCTGAAGATTATGGAACTGCGCGATAAAGCCCAACAGGAGCTGGGAGACAAATTCAGTTATCCTGAGTTTCACGACGAAGTACTAAAAGACGGGCCGGTGCCGTTGTCGGTATTAACCGAAAAAGTCGACCGCTGGATTGCTAAAACAAAACAATCTTAACGGTTTACTCACCATGCCACTAAGCCCTGGTCAATTTGACCAGGGCTTTTTTTTGGGTCGCAATAGGTCTGATAGGTAGCGCCAGCCGTGTTGGATTGACGGGCCGGTTAAATAGCCGCGCGGGGCACCGATGGCAACGCACCTTGATTATTCCCGGTGGCGACGCCTATTTGCGCTATATTTGAGCTACCCGTTATTTCGTGAAATAAAAAATGATCAGATCACGAAAGAAAATAGATGCTGCCAGGGTCTTATCCGACATGAAAGAAAAACAACAACGTTATGAAGCCCTGGTGCACGCATTTCATGCTGACATATATCGCTATGCCTATTACTTGGTAAGGGATAAAAGCACCGCCGAAGATATCGTACAAGAAACCTTCTTGCGGGCATGGCGATCGCTGGATGCACTAAAGGACGAAAAGTCTGCAAAAGCCTGGCTCATTACTATTGTACGCCGGGAAAATGCCCGCCGTTTTGAGAAAAAGCAGCTAGATATTGTCGAGTTTGATGAAACTACCGTTGCTGATGATACAAGTTTTGCCGACAGCTCGGTTCACCACAGTGATATGCAGAAGCTACTCGCCGGCCTGGCCCTGGAATACCGGGAGCCCTTGGTTTTGCAATTACTCTTCGGCTATAGCGGAGAAGAAATCGCCCAGCAGCTTAACTTAAATAAAAATACTGTAATGACACGCCTGTTCAGGGCGCGTAATCAGCTTAGAGATATAGTGAGCAAACAAACTGAAGTACGAGGTCACCGCAATGGATGAGTTAGAATTTCGTCGGCGTATTTACGCTGACCCTGACACCACTGATCCGGCTGTGCTGAAAGCCGCTGAAAACGACCCGGAAAAACGGACGTTTCGCGATCAAATGCGCCGTATGAACAATGAATTAAAACAGGCAGCAAAAATGCCGGTTCCTGATGATCTGGCGCATAAACTTATTTGGCAACAGGCTACCAATGACTTTGTTCAGCAACGCAAAAAGCATCGTTGGTATACCGCCTTGGCAGCCTCGGTGGCGCTAATGGTAGGGATAATCAGCACACTTTGGTTTGTGCAGCGGCCTGCCAATATTGAAACCCAGGCCTTAGCCCATGTAGTGCATATGGAAAAAGAGCTGCCCCATAGCGCGGTAGCAGTGGATATAGCGCAGATAAACGCCAAACTAGCCAGTTTTGGCGGCCATTTGGCCTCGTCCATTGGTGATGTTGAGGTGGTAAATTTCTGTCATCTGGAGACCATTCGGAGTCTGCATCTGATTTTAAATACAGACCAGGGTAAAATGTCAGTTTTTGTTATTCCCCAGGATAAGGCCGGCGATTTACCTAACCGATTTGGTAACAGTCAGTTTGAAGGAACGGGCTTCGGTTTACAAAAAGCCAGTGTGTTAGTCGTGGGCGCTAAGGGCGCAAATTTACTTCCGCTAACCGAAAAAGTGAAAAAAAGCATACAATTTTCCGCCTGATGAATTCCCTTCAAGCCACTATTCATAGTGGCTTTTTTAGGTATACATAAAATTTTCTTTAATTTTCTTTAATTTCAAAGTGCCCCCATTCGTGGAGACTTACGTAAGTTCCTGTTAGCATGCCGAAAAAAATAAGGAAGGATTTATGGCAACAGGTACGATAATTTCACTGGGACTTTACTTTCTCGTTATGCTTGGTATTGGGCTTTTCGCCTATCGCCAAACCGATACAAACGTTGAGGGCTATATGCTTGGCGGGCGTCAATTAGGCCCTGCGGTTACTGCTCTTTCGGCCGGTGCTTCTGATATGAGCGGCTGGATGCTAATGGGTTTACCTGGCGCAATGTATGTATCTGGTCTATCGGCAGGCTGGATAGCGATTGGCTTGGTATTAGGTGCGTTGGCAAACTATTTACTGGTCGCCCCTCGCTTACGGGTGTACACCGAATTAGCAAATAACGCCATTACGCTGCCGGATTATTTTGAAAATCGATTCGATGACAATAGTCGTGTTCTGCGTGTCATCGCATCGGTTGTTATTGTAGTCTTCTTCACTCTGTATACCTCATCGGGCGTGGTAGCAGGCGGAAAACTGTTTGAATCTTCTTTTGGCCTTTCTTATGAAACCGGCCTGTATGTCACCACCGCTGTAGTAGTTGCCTACACCCTGGTGGGCGGTTTTATGGCCGTCAGTATGACCGATTTTGTGCAAGGCTGTATCATGTTCATCTCGCTCATTATGGTGCCCATTGTTACCGTAATGGAGCTCGGTGGTTTTGGTCAGGCGATGACCGCGATTCGCGACATCGACCCGGCGTTACTTAACGCCTTTGCCGATGCCAGTACGGCTGAAAATCTTACTATTGTGGGCATTATATCAATGTTAGCCTGGGGTCTGGGATACTTTGGCCAACCCCATATTATTGTGCGCTTTATGGCAATTCGCAGTGTTAAAGATGTCCCTACCGCACGCAACATTGGTATGACTTGGATGGTAGTATCAATTATTGGCGCCCTGATTACAGGCCTGTTCGGGCTAGCCTATGTAACGTCGCAAGATGGTGTCAGTATTGACCCTGAAACTATCTTTATTTATCTGTCACAAATATTGTTCCATCCGTTAATTGGTGGATTCCTGTTAGCCGCTATTCTGGCCGCTATCATGAGTACTATCTCTTCACAGCTTCTGGTGACCTCCAGCTCATTAACCAGCGACTTTTATCAAGCGTTTTTACGTCGCGACGCATCGGACACCGAACTGGTAATAGCAGGGCGCGCCTCAGTAGTGGTAGTGGCGGCGGTAGCCATTTACCTGGCGTACGATAGAGACAGTACTATTTTAACGCTGGTCAGCAATGCCTGGGCCGGGTTCGGTGCGGCATTTGGTCCGCTGGTATTGTTCAGCCTGTTCAAACGTGACATGACCCGTCGCGCCGCCTTGGGCGGAATGGTGGTTGGTGCGCTTACCGTACTGTTCTGGATATATGCACCGCTAACCGTTGATGGTAAGCCGCTCAGTGATTGGATGTACGAAATTGTGCCTGGATTTGTATTAGCCAGTATCACTATTTTAGTATTGTCGAAATTTGGCAAGCCAAGAGACGGTGTGGAAGATACCTTTGATGCCTTCCAAGTTAAGATGGATGAAGAGCTACGCTAAACCGTGTAGTTAACTGATAAGCGAAAAAGCCATCTCTTTGAAGATGGCTTTTTTATTGGGTAATTGGCTCACTTTCATCAGTTTGACCTATTTTACCGGTTAACTGCTAAGGTTAGTGCAGCTTAGCATTGTTTTTGCATATTCATTTTAAGCATACATATATAGCTGGTTTCCCAAATTGGGTGATAAATAGAATAACCCTAAAGGATGTGCCTTTTATAACGCTGGCATAAAAGTGCTATTTGCTATAGCAAAATCGCATAGGCTCTTATGATCTAAATATGCTAGTGTTCTATACATATAATCGTTTCGTATATAACCTTAACTATCGGACTCGAAAATGACTTCAGAAATACCGTCTATTACGCATTTGAAACAACTCGAAGCCGAGAGCATCCATATTTTCAGAGAAGTAGCCGCAGAGTTTGATAACCCTGTGATGCTGTACTCTGTAGGTAAGGATTCTTCGGTATTGTTACACCTGGCGCGCAAAGCCTTTGCTCCGGGTAAAATTCCGTTCCCATTGTTGCACGTAGACACCACCTGGAAATTCCAGGAAATGATTGAGTTTCGTGACCAACAAGCTGAGAAATACGGTTTCGATCTTCTGGTTCATAGCAATCCAGAAGGTGTTGAACAAGGCGTTGGCCCCTTTACTCACGGCAGTGCCAAGCATACTGATGTAATGAAAACCCAAGCCCTTAAGCAAGCGCTTAATCAGTATAAATTTGATGCGGCTTTTGGTGGCGCACGCCGTGATGAAGAAAAGTCACGTGCTAAGGAACGTGTGTATTCATTCCGCGACAGCAACCACCGCTGGGACCCAAAAAATCAGCGTCCTGAATTATGGAATATCTATAATTCTCAAGTGAATAAAGGCGAAAGTATCCGCGTATTCCCTATGTCAAACTGGACAGAGCTGGATATCTGGCAATACATCTATCTTGAAAATATCGACATCCCATCATTGTATCTGGCCAAACCACGTCCGGTAGTGGAGCGTGACGGTGTATTGATCATGGTAGATGATGACAGAATGCCAATGGAACCAGGTGAAGAGCCGCAAATGCGTTCTGTGCGTTTCCGTACCTTAGGATGTTACCCGCTTACCGGCGCCGTAGAGTCAGAAGCTGCTACCCTGCCTGATGTTATTCAGGAAATGCTGTTGACGAAAACGTCTGAGCGCCAGGGCCGTGTTATCGACCATGATAGTGCTGGCTCGATGGAGAAAAAGAAAATGGAAGGGTATTTCTAAATGTCGACGGATATTGTCTGGCACAAATACGAAGTTAACAAGCAGACCCGGGCCGCACGCCTGGGACAGCAGCCTCGGGTACTTTGGCTAACCGGCTTAAGCGGTTCAGGCAAGTCTACTTTGGCAAACTTGCTGGAAAAGAAACTGTTTGAACAGGGCAAGCACACCTATTTGCTGGATGGTGACAATGTTCGCCATGGCTTGTGTGGTGACCTTGGCTTTTCTGACAAAGACCGTATTGAAAATATCCGGCGTATCAGCGAAGTCGCAAAATTATTTGTCGATGCTGGCACCATGGTACTGACGGCGTTTATTTCTCCGTTTCAGACCGACCGCGACTTTTGTCGTAAGTTGCTCGGCGACGGCGAGTTTATCGAAGTGTTTGTTGATACCCCGCTAGAGGTTTGCGAACAGCGCGATCCGAAAGGCTTGTATAAAAAAGCCCGCAATGGCGAAATCAAGCACTTCACCGGTATTGACTCGACGTATGAAGCACCTTCAGCACCAGAAGTGCATCTGACCTACCGGGAAGAAAGTGCCGAAGATACCGCTGAGCGGTTATATCACCTATTGGTAGAAAAAGGACTTGTATAATGGCCTTACCTGACCCGTTAGCAGAACAGGTTCTGCGCATTGCCAAACAAGCTGGCGATAAAATAATGGCTATTTATGATAGAGATTTCGCCATTTATGAAAAGCAGGATACCAGTCCGCTGACAGAAGCCGATTTAGCGGCGCATGAATGCATTGTAGCCGAGTTGGAACAAATCTCTGATCTGCCGATTTTATCTGAAGAGTCAGCCGATATAGCCTGGGATGAACGCAAAACCTGGCAACGCTACTGGCTGGTTGACCCGCTCGACGGCACCAAAGAGTTTATTAAAAAGAACGGTGAATTCACCGTAAATATTGCCCTGATTGATAACGGCGAACCGGTGTTAGGTGTGGTTTACGCCCCAGCTAAGCGCATCAGTTATGTAGGTCTTGTCGGCAAAGGTGCCTGGAGCGGTGAAGGCGAAGAGCTAACTCCCATCTCAGCACAACCACATAAAGCCGGGGATACCTGGAAAATTGTGGGTAGCCGCTCTCATCAGAGTCCCGAGATACAAAACCTGCTGGCACAGCTGGAAGGTGAAACTGAATTGGTTGCGATGGGTAGTTCCCTGAAGCTTTGCTTAGTTGCAACCGGTGAAGCGCATTTGTATCCGCGGCTTGGCCCGACGTCTGAGTGGGACACCGGTGCTGCCCATGCTGTGGCGACCGCCGCGGGGGCAAAGGTGACCGTTCTTGACCCACAAAATCCATTAAATTCTGACGCAGAAAATCTTACTTACAATCAGAAAGAGTCTGTGTTGAACCCATTTTTCCTAGTGAGCGCATAAGCATGAATAGTGAAAGCAGTTTATTGAAAGAAGACGTTCTGGCGTATCTGGAACAGCATGAAAAGAAAGATCTGTTACGTTTTTTAACCTGCGGTAGCGTAGATGACGGTAAAAGCACCCTGATTGGTCGCTTGTTACATGATTCAAAAATGATTTATGAAGATCAGTTAGCCGCGGTAACCAAAGACAGCAAAAAAATGGGTACCACGGGCGAAAAAATTGACCTGGCACTATTGGTTGATGGTTTGCAGTCTGAGCGTGAGCAAGGTATTACCATTGATGTGGCTTACCGTTACTTCTCTACTGACAAGCGTAAATTCATTATCGCTGACACGCCGGGACACGAGCAGTACACCCGTAACATGGTGACGGGCGCGTCTACCTGCGACCTGGCGATATTGATGGTTGATGCCCGTGCAGGCGTGAAGACGCAAACCAAACGTCACTCGTTTCTAGCCAGTTTGCTGGGTATCAAGCATGTAATCGTGGCCATCAATAAGATGGACTTGATTGATTACAGCGAAGAAAAGTATGAAGAAATCAAACAACAGTACCTGGATTTTGCTGCGGATCTGAATATTCCTGATATTCGCTTTATCCCTATCTCAGCGTTAGATGGTGATAACATTGTTAACCGTAGCGAGCATACGCCTTGGTTCAAGGGCACGCCTTTGATGGAGTTGCTTGAATCAATTGAAGTGGGTAAATACGTTAATGTTGATGATTTCCGCTTCCCGGTACAATATGTAAACCGTCCTAACCTTGATTTTCGGGGTTTTGCAGGCACCGTAGTATCTGGCCAGGTTAAGCCAGGCGATGAAGTTACCGCCCTGCCTTCGATGAAAACCTCAAAGGTGAAGTCTATTGTGACCTTTGAAGGCGAACAGGATCGTGCTTATACCCCGCAAGCGGTAACCCTGACCCTGGAAGATGAAATTGATATTTCACGTGGCGATATGATTGTAAAATCAGACAATTTACCCATGTTATCAAGCCAGTTTAAAGCGCACCTGGTCTGGATGGCTGAAGAGCCTATGATGCCAAACAAACAGTATAGCTTTAAGTTTGCTACCAAGATGACCACCGGTGCTGTGGCGCAGGTTGAATATCAGATTGATGTGAACTCACTAGAGCATAAAGGCGCAGCGCACCTTAACCTGAATGAAATTGGTGTGGTTGATCTTAAGTTCACCCAGCCGGTTATCTGTGACGGTTATGATCGTAATCCTGGTACTGGCTCGTTCGTGGTCATTGATCGCATGACCAATGGTACGGTAGGCGCAGGGATGATTATAGACGAGCTGGCAGACGACAAGAAACATCAGACCCCTGATTTTTCTGCCTTCGAGCTGGAATTTAACGAGCTGGTTCGCAAGCATTTCCCACACTGGAATGCACTTGATATCAGCAAGCTGTAAGTTCAGGTCCTAAAAATTTATGGATGTTAATCAGGTTATAGTGCTGGGGGCTTTCTTCAGCACTATTTTTGCGTTGATATTTACCAATCGACAACCTGCAACGATTTTTGCCCTGGCTATGCTGGGGCTACTCGTTACACAGCAAGTTAGCTTCGACGATATTTTACAAAATCTGACCAACAAGGGGTTGATCACACTGATACTGCTACTACTGGTAAGCAGTGCCATTGATAAAACCGCGCTGATCAAACGTTTAGGCAGAAAACTGGTTACCGCCAGTTTTACCGCGAGTTATTGGCGTTTATTTGGTCTGACGTTTTTCTCCTCGGCCCTTCTAAACAATACCGCTATTGTGGCGAGTTTGATTGGCCCGGTGAAACAAAACCAATATCATCCGGCTTCACGGCTGCTGATTCCCCTATCCTATGCGGCTATTTTAGGTGGCACAGTGACCTTAATTGGTACCTCGACCAACCTGATTGTAGATAGCTTTTTGCAGGAACATGGGCATCCGGGATTTGCCTTTTGGGACTTTACCATATTCGGTCTCACGGCGGGGTTAGCGTGCGGCGTATTGATGTTTTTCCTTAGCCCACTTTTACCTTCTATTGCCAATAAAAAAAGTGACTACCATTCCTATACGGTAGAAGCCGAAGTAGAGTCTGACTCTGAACTTATTGGTAAAACGGTGGAAGAAAACCACCTGCGTAATCTGCCTGAACTATTCCTGATTGAGGTTATTCGGGATGGTCAGCTTATCTCGCCTGTCTCACCTGATTTGGTGATCATGGACGCAGATAAATTAATTTTCTCCGGTAACGTGCAAAAGCTAGACAACTTAAGTCATATTAAGGGGTTAACAACATTTGCCGAAGCCGACGGCATATTGCGCGAAAACCTTACCGAAGTCATTATTTCTAACCGCGCACAAATTATTGGCCAGTCCATTAAAGCGTTGGGGTTCCGCGCATTATTTGATGCAGCGGTGGTGGCTATTCGACGAGATGGAGAACAGCTATCTGGAAAATTAGGTGAAATAAAACTGCAGGCAGGTGACTTCCTGCTGCTGGCGGCAGGGCCTGATTTTCAATCCAGACAAAATCTGACTAAAAATTTCTTTGTGCTTTCCGAACAGAAAATTTCGCGCCCGCTAAGCAATCTTCAGGAATGGATAACGGTTGGGGGTTTCTTAACGGTAGTCGCCTTATCGGCTTCAGAAATTTTGTCGCTGGCAATGGGGCTGTTGTTCTTTGCTGCCATTTTGATTGGCTCACAGGTGACATCCCAAGGTGAAATTAAACGCAATATGCCATTAAACTTGATTGTGGTTATTGTGGGAGCATTAAGCCTGGCTACGGGGCTGGAAAACTCCGGCGTTATTAGTAAAAGTACCGAGCAGCTCATACCTTATCTGGCTGACGCTGACTGGTTTGTTGCCCTGATTGTAGTTTATTTGTCGACACTGGTACTCACCGAGTTTGTCACGAATAATGCGGCAGCGGCGCTTATGTTTCCATTTGCCTATGGGCTGGTGGGCATCATTGGTGCTCCGTTAATGCCGTTTGCTCTGGCCGTGGCCTTTGCTGCTAGCGCCAGTTTTATCTCGCCCTACGGTTACCAGACCAATCTATTAGTGTTCAGTGCGACCAATTATCGGTTTAGTCACTTTGTGAAATTTGGAATTCCAATCTCTATTACCTATTCCACAATCGTGCTACTTACCCTTAACTGGTATTACCTATAGAAAAACCTAAACCTAACCAAAAGGGGCATTCTGACGAACGCCCCTTTTTTTATAGGTCGACCCATTAAAGCACGTGCTTAGCGAGGCTTACTTTTGGCTGGAATAAGGGTGCCAGCCATTTACATGTTAGCGAAACAGCACCTTTTCTTTATTAAACCAGTGTACGCAAAACACTAGTAAGCCGCCGCCGATTACGGCGGTAGAGCCAAAGATACCTATTAGCTGATAGTAATCCATGGTCCCTTTGATCAACTCTTTCATAGCCAATGCGACGTTGGTTAACGGCACCCACGCCCAGATCCCTTTTAGTTCAATACCGGGAAGGGTCGCCATAACAATAGGCACAATAATAACCATCACCAATGGCCCCATATAGCTCTGGGCTTCTTTAAATGTTTTGGCATAAATCGATAAACTGAGCAATACGGCAGCAAAAATTGCCACCACCGGAATCAACATTAAAAATATCAGCAGAAAGTCTATCAGCCCGATAGCGCCCATAAAATTTGTTACCACTTCAATTGCCATGCTTTGGCCCACCAAGATCCCCCACACGGCCATACTCAATACACTAATCAACGCGGTGGTGACGCCGGCGGTAGCGATAGTTAAAAATTTTCCCAAGACGATTTTATGGCGATCAATAGGTGAGATTAACAAGGTTTCCAGCGTCCCCCGTTCTTTCTCGCCAGCGCCTAAATCAGCGGCGGGTATCATGGCCCCTTGCAGACATAAAATAAATATGACATACGCCACCAGACCGCCCAGCACCTCGCCGATATTCTCGCGTTCATCAGCCACATTAATATCTTTGATAACAATAGGAGCCATAATAGCCGACTGCTGCGCCGGGGTAATCTCAAGCCTATCAAAGGCAGCGCGCTGGTTTGCCTTAGCAATAGGGTCTATAAGTGTATTTAGTCTGGCTTCAATAGCATTAAATCCTGCCCCGTTATAATAAAGCTCCAGGTTATTATTACCTGCCTGCAATGGGTCTGCATCGTAGTCAGGTGGCACCGCTAAGACAAAATCAGCGCCGTCTGATTTCACCCAGCTGTCGATACTGGTATTGGCCGGTAAACTCAACCGCTTGAAACCATCAGCTTTGGCCAACGCGGCATCTATGTGTGGGGCGGCTTCAGCATTAACAATGGCATAGGTCAGAGTTTTACTTTGGGCATCCTGCGCTGCTTTAGTAGAAAAATACGCTACTGCCCCGATAATTAGCGGGAAGATTAACAGGGGTAACAGAATCATGAAAAACATGGTTTTTCGGTCTCTGACCACTTCTTTCATTTCTTTAATAAAAACCATCCACATTATGCATCTCCTGTCGCGATCACTGCCATAAACGCTTGATGAAGCGAGCCAGGGGCAAGCGCTTTAAAACGCGTTAACGTATCGTCAAATTCGGTTTGGCCATGATGAATAACCGATACCCGGTCACATAGTTGGGCAACTTCATCCAGATGATGAGTGGAAAAAATAACGGGGATTCCTTGTTGTTTGAGTCCTTCGATAAATGCCAGCACAGTTTGCGCCGCCATAATATCCAAGCCAGTAGTCGGTTCGTCCAATACCACCAGCTCAGGGCTATGGACTACCGCACGGGCAATCGCTGTTTTTTGTTTCATGCCGGTAGAATAGTTATCACATTTTCGGTCTAAAAATGTGTCGAGTTCCAATAATGACGACAAGGCTGAGATTCTTTGCTTAATAGCAGAGGCGCTCATTCCATGCAGTTGACCAAAATAGGCAATATTCTCACGGCCGGTTAAGCGCCCATAAAGGCCAGTAGCGCCTGATAAGAAACCTATACTGCGGCGGGCAATTAATGGCGTTTTAACCACGCTTTTGCCAGCAATCTTTATATCTCCACTATCTGGCTTCAATGCCGTAGAAAGCATCCGTAAAGTGGTGGTTTTGCCGGCCCCGTTGGGTCCTAGCAGACCTAATACTTCACCGCTTTTACACGTGAGCGAGACATTTTTTACCGAGTGAAAATACTTACCTTGTAAACGGGGATCTTTACGTTCTTGCTCGCTGAGCTTTTTCGGGTTTTCCACTGCAAATTTTTTTGCCAGATGGGTGATTTCTATCATTATATCGGATACTCCCTTATACACTTTTCAGTAGTCTATCTTAATTTATTCAAATTACAGCACGGTAAAGATTTGCTACAAAGTGTGTCAGGTACAGTACACAAGCAAACAAAAAAAGGTATGCTTTACACCACTTAACAGTGACGAACCACGAAAAAGGAGCATTGGATGCACACTGTCGCGAATCCGATTCAGGCTTGTAACGAAGTATTTTTCCGGCCGAACGGCGTATTTTATACCCTCACCAATAAAAATAACTGGTCGTGGGTGCCCTTTATTCTGGTTGTGCTGGCTACCACCCTGCCCGGCTATCTTTATTTTTCTTCGGTCGACTTTAGCTGGTATGTAGACTTACTGACCGCCGGGTTAGGCGACGTCAGCCCGGCTGAAATAGACCAATTTCGCCAGAATCAACAGCGGGAAATGTATGTGATAATGTCACTGGTTGGGCCGTTAATCGGCTTACCGATATTTCAACTATTGGTGGCGCTCTATCTTCACCTTGCCACCAAAGCTGATGAGCAAAATGTACAGGGATACACCGACTGGTATGGTTTTACCTGGTGGACCAGTATGCCGCTACTGCTGTCTTCGCTGGTGTCGGCTATTCTCATCGCCCTCGCCAGTTCGGCGCAAATCAGTCCGAATATCATGCAACCGCTGTCGTTGGCTTATTTACTGGATGTTTCACCCGCTTCCGATTGGATAAGTATTGCCGGCTCAGTCTCGCTTATCACGATTTGGACAATTTATCTGACCACCGTAGGTATCACCCAGTGGACCAGTTATAGTGCAAAAAAGGCGCTAATTATTGCCGCCGCGCCGTATATTATTATTTATGGGGTGTGGAGCCTTATTAATATTCTGGGGTAAAACCGTAGCACCGCCATTATTTGCCTAAAGGTAGCTGTATGGTCTGCCCTTTACCCGGGGGCAATGGCCGAAAGTAATCCTGGTTGGCATAAAAAGCGGCGTCTTGCAGTGGGTACCAGCCAGGTACCCCTAATAACGGCAGCGGGGGCATGAGGCGGGCCGGCTTGAAGTTATCTAACTGCTGAATACGGGCGAGTAATGCCTGATCTAATTGCTGTCGCTGCTGCCAAGGCGGTAAGCCAGCAAAATCATCTTCCACCACTACCGCCAGCCACTTGCCGGTTATTCCTACAAATGGCTGTAACATCATTTCCAGGTTGGCGTGCCCGAAAACAAAAGGCAACAGCGTGTTCTGCCACGCTTGCCTATTTTCGGCAAAAGCTGGTGCCCATTGGTGAGTGGCCAGTAAGTTTAACAGGTTATTCGCCTGCCCTACCTGCCCCGCGGGCACAGCTAGTACCACACCACATTCGTCAAAATGGGTTATGTGATTACGCCGCGCGGTACGCGGATGTACCCCATGAGCGGTGATGTCCTGCATGTGCAAAGTATTCAGGTACCGCTTTGTAAGGGGAAATTGTAGCCATATACAGGCGTTAAACAAATCGTGCCAACTTTGTTCGCGAGTAGGGATGGTCTTATCCTGTGCGATGATCTGTTCGTAATAGCGGGTTTCACTAGTCGCATAACCGCCCTGATCTTTAAACGCAGGTCCCTGCCAATCGCCCGGTCTGTGATGCTGGGCAAGGTGATTTAATACCTCAGCGTCAGGGAAGCGAGTGCTGGGTAGTAAACCAAGCAAATCTAATGTTGCAGTGACGGGCGCAGCGGCAACGTGACGCAATTGCTCAGGTTGCCAGTGTAGCTGACTTGAATTCATAAATGGCTATTGGTTCGCTGTTATTGTTTCTCTATACTGGGGCGCTATTGTAGACAAACAGAGACTAACAATGAAAAGAATTCTCTTATCCGCGCTGGTACCGGCCCTGATCGGTCTGAATGGCTGTTCTGATAGCCAGAATCCCGCTTCCACGGCGACAGACCAGACGCAAACAGCACCTTCAAACTTTGATGAAGTCTACGCGGCCATCGATGCAGACAAAATTGAAGCTCCCTTGAAAACACTGGCTTCAGATGCATTTGAAGGACGTCTTCCCACCACCGAAGGGGAAAAGAAAACCCTCGACTTTTTGGTGTCATCTTTCAAAGCGGCCGGGTTTGAGCCGGGTAACAAGGGAAGCTTTCTACAACAAGTTGATCTGATGGAAATTACCGCTAATCCTGATATGCAAATGACTATCGGCAGTAATACCTTTCGCTATAAAGAAGATATGGTAGCTTCCTCTAAGCGAGAGCAAAACAAGGTATCGCTGAATGAATCAGAGCTGGTGTTTGTAGGCTATGGCGTGAACGCTCCTGAGTATGATTGGAATGACTATGAAGGGCTGGATGTAAAAGGAAAAACCGTAGTTATACTGGTTAATGACCCCGGATTTGAAAACCCTGATGGCGATAAATTTCAGGGCAAAACCATGACTTACTATGGTCGCTGGAGTTACAAATACGAGGAAGCCAGCCGTCAGGGTGCTGCGGGTGCATTAATAGTTCATGAAACCGCCCCAGCCTCTTACCCTTGGTCAGTGGTCGCCAATAGCTGGAGCGGACCGCAATATGGGCTGGTTAGCAATGATGCGGGCGCTAGCCGGGTAGCTGTAGAAGGTTGGTTAACTCGAGATGCCGCGAGTAAAGTGTTTGCTGACGCCGGGCTGGATTATGCAGAACAAAAAGCAAAGGCGCTGAAGGGGCCGTATCATCAGGCGCTGGATTTGTCCGCTTCGGTTACTGTAAACAATACATTTAAAAAGTCGAAAAGTTATAATGTTATTGCCACCTTGCCAGGCAGTGAAGAGCCCGATGAGCATGTTATTTACACCGCTCACTGGGATCATCTGGGCAAAGATGACAGTTTAAAAGGCGACAACATCTATAACGGTGCTCATGATAACGCCACCGGCGCTGCGGCCAGTCTGGTCATGGCCGAAGCATTTAGCAAGTTATCCCCCCGCCCGGCCCGCTCGGTCAGTTTCTTGGTGGTTACCGCTGAGGAACAAGGACT
The DNA here is from genome assembly GCF_003429285.1 of Salinimonas sediminis. Classification (NCBI taxonomy): domain Bacteria; kingdom Pseudomonadati; phylum Pseudomonadota; class Gammaproteobacteria; order Alteromonadales; family Alteromonadaceae; genus Salinimonas; species Salinimonas sediminis. The sequence continues at coordinate 1,232,562 of NZ_CP031769.1, read as the reverse complement.
GTTGGGGTCAAAGTACTATGCCGACCATCCGGTTATTGCTATTGAAAACACCGTTGCCAATATCAATATGGACGCCATGAATGTACTGGGTAAAACCAAAGATGTGGCGGTGGTAGGCCAGGGAAAATCTGAACTGGAAGACTACCTTAAAGTAGCGGCTGAACGTCAGGGCCGTTATTTAACCGGTGAAGAACGCCCTGAAGCGGGATCTTACTATCGCTCAGATCATTTTAGCTTCGCCAAACAAGGCGTGCCGGCGTTGTATGCTGAAGGCGGTGCTGAACCTTATGATGAAACCACGGCGAAATACCGTAAGCGCATGAATGTGATTGTGACCGGCTGCTATCATCAGGTGTGCGACGAGTTCCGTGATGACTGGGATTTAAGCGGTATTGCACAAGATACTCAGCTCCTGTTTGATGTCGGTGCCCAGGTAGCCAACACCGACAAATGGCCACAATGGCGGGAACAAAGTGAATTCCAGCGCGCCCAGTAAGGCACGTGGATACGCGCGTTTTGGTCGCGCGTAAAATAGTGCATTTTTACCAAATACAACGCCCCGCCCACCCGGGTGGCGCGTTGTTTTGTTAATAGCCTGAACCCAGGATGCAACGGCGGCGTTAATTAGCCAATTAATATGACTTATGCCGAGAATCTTCTTGCAATTTTCTCACAGGCTGGCACATTCAATAGCACGCGGTAGCAACATACTCATAATAATACGTCCCTCCGCCTTCTAGCTTTTTAAAAGCCGACAGAAAAAATAAATCCTAATTTCAACTTGTGATAAGAGAGAACCCGTTTTATGTGTGGTATTTTCGGTATCCTGGATATTAAGACCGATGCGTCTGAACTCAGAACCCAAGCGCTGGATCTTGCAAAACTGCTGCGTCATCGCGGCCCTGACTGGTCTGGCGTCTGGAATAATGACAATACCATCCTGTGCCATGAGCGTTTGTCCATCGTTGATGTAGACACCGGTGCACAACCGCTTATTAGCCAGGATAATCAACAGATCCTGGCAGTGAATGGCGAAATCTACAATCACAAGCAACTGGCGGCAAACCTCGATACACCTTATACGTTTAAAACACGTTCAGATTGCGAAGTTATTTTGCCGTTATTTAAGCAACAGGGCCTGGAGTTTATCGATAAGCTGCAAGGTATGTTTGCCTTTGTATTGTATGACGATGAGCAGGACGCCTACCTGATTGCCCGCGACCACATGGGAATTATTCCCTTGTATACCGGCTACGATGAACATGGCAACTTCTATGTTGCATCAGAGATGAAGGCCCTCGCACCAGTATGTAAAACCATTAGCGAATTCCCCCCTGGACATTATTTATGGAGCAAAGATGGCAAGCTCACTAAATACTATCAGCGGGATTGGATGAGCTTTGATAACGTAAAAGACAATGAAACCAACCTTGATGATTTGAAAGCCGCATTTGAAAAATCGGTAAAGTCACATCTGATGTCTGATGTGCCTTACGCTGTATTGCTCTCTGGCGGACTGGATTCTTCGTTAGTGTCGGCAGTAGCGGCAAAGTATGTTGCAAAGCGTGTTGAAGATGAAGATCAGACTGAGGCCTGGTGGCCTCGTTTGCATAGCTTTGCAGTGGGCCTGGAAGGCGCGCCTGATTTGGTAGCTGCAAGAAAGGTAGCGGAAATGATTGGTACGGTGCACCATGAGGTAAACTTTACCATTCAGGAAGGTCTGGACGCGCTACGGGATGTCATTTACAAGCTGGAAACGTATGACGTGACCACCATTCGGGCTGCTACCCCTATGTATCTGATGAGCCGTCAGATAAAGGCAATGGGTATTAAGATGGTACTTTCAGGTGAGGGCGCCGATGAGATTTTTGGTGGTTATTTGTATTTCCACAAAGCCCCTAATGCCAAAGAATTTCATGAAGAAACGGTAAGAAAACTTGAGCGCTTACATATGTTCGACTGCGCCCGCGCCAATAAAGCCACCTGTGCCTGGGGCGTGGAAGCACGCGTTCCATTCCTTGATAAAGAATTCCTCGATGTCGCTATGCGGTTGAATCCTAAAGATAAAATGTGCGGCGATGGAAAAATGGAAAAATGGATTTTACGTAAAGCCTTCGATGATGGCAGTACCCTGCCAGAAGAAGTGCTGTGGCGCCAAAAAGAACAGTTTGGAGATGGCGTAGGCTATTCCTGGATTGATTCTCTGCGCGAGTATGTTCAAACAGAAGTTTCCGATAAACAAATGGCTACGGCAGAATTCAGGTTCCCGGTGAATACCCCAGATACCAAAGAAGGTTATTTCTACCGTACCGTTTTCGAAAGCTATTTTCCGCAGGAAAGTGCCGCCCGCTGTGTACCTGGAGGTAAGTCAATTGCCTGTAGCACCGCCGAAGCACTGGAATGGGACGAGAGCTTCAAAAACAATGCTGACCCGTCTGGCCGGTCGATGAAAGGTGTGCACGCTAACGCGAACAAATGACCCTAAGTTGATATCAAGTGTCCGTATTCGCATTAATGCGATTATGGTATTCTAAAAGCTCGCATTCCGCGGGCTTTTTTTTAACATACAGAAAACATATATTTTTCAATTAGCCATACCATTTTTGTAGGTTGAGACTGATCCGAGCGAACCAAAGTGCTATATAAACCGCGAGATTAATAAAAAAGGGTTGCTACTGATTTATCGATGGCAATTTTAAAGGAAAAGTATGCTTAAACAGGCGACACTATCATTAGCCATCGCAATGGCTTTTGCTCAAAACGGATTTGCCGCAGAACATGCTGATTACAGCACCAAGAGCGAAACAGTTAATACTGTAGATGCCGGCAGTCTGGAAAATGCGCTGAACTATCAGTCAGACATTGTTGTTAACGATACAGCCTATCAATTTGAAAACAGCAAAACAGACCGGTTCGGTACCACCTACATCTATGCGTCTACCAGCAACAGTAACAGGTTGTGGGTAAGGCAACAAAACGACACAATTAATGCCACACTGTTTGATAATGGTGTGCAAAAAACCTTAAGTGTGAGCAGCAATTCTGCCACCTTAACGCAATATAAATTGCATGCGACCGGCGCGGAGCCTGTCACCCCAATGGTGGCTTCTACTACGGCCTCACCGGCATGGGTTTCCATGCGTCCGCAAGCCGCTAACAGCATCAGTGTCAATGCCGAAGATGGCTTTGAGTCGACAGATGCGACCGGTGCAACGTTCTTTATTTCGGCTGCATCCTTTGTGGAAGCAGAAGCCACTGCTGCCGATACTGATACTGACACCAGCCCCTTAGCTATATTAGCTCAGGATGTGGAAGTATTTAACAACGCGCTTGTCGAGGCTGGCGTAACCTCTTTTTCACTAAGCCCCACTAACTTTTATCTTATTGAAGATGACGACGGGGATTTCTTTGGTGATGACGATGTTATGGCCAAATCTGAGTACGGCGCGGGCGAATCAGATTTTATTAACACGGTACATTTAAGTGATTTTGACGATGGTACATTTAGTCGGGCGAACTCGCTGGTAGTGACCGACAGTGATGAATCCCGTGTAGGTCAGTTTTTATATTTCTCAAAAGATTCTCACCTTCGTTATAAGCCCTTTAGCAGCTCAAGTCTGGCCCATGCTTTTGGTCATAACCTTGGCCTGAACCACGAACGAAGTTCACTGGAACAAGTTGTGGCCGGCGCGCTGCCTTATGCATTTGTTGAAGATGGCGTGGTCGCCACCTTGATGGCATCGGACAATGATCAGGACGCTACACGTGTGGCTCTGTTTTCTGATCCGTCCAAAACTGCAGAAGGCGTCACGATTGGTGTAAACAGTGGTAGTGATACCGCTGATAACGCACAGTTTTTACGTAAAGCTGGGCCGATACTGGCAAATTCGACGAACCTGAAAAGCGACTCGTCTTTGCAAATAAGCGATTCAAGTGTCACATTGAGCTGGACCCCGTTACCGGGCAACATTGAACAAGATATTTTCAATTCCAGCTATAACTGTAATTTGTATCGGGCTGATATTGACGCCTATACCGTGAACAGTAATGTGCCGTTTGACGGCAATACAACAGCATCAAGTGCGTCGATAGACCCGGACACAGATGGTTGTCTTATTGTTATTAACTGGGTTCAGTTTGACGACAATACGCTACCTATTATTCGGGCGATGCAAGAGTACCGCGGTAATTCACAGATTCATGTGGATAATATCAACGTTTCAACGGTACCAGGCGCATCTACATCGGTGCCAATTTATGTAACTGATGCTAACGTCAACAACGCTGACCTGGATCTGTATATTGCTAAATTGGTCAATGTTCAGTACACCAATGTGCCCTATGACGATACAAGTGCGGCAGCCGACATCCGTAAATTCTTAACGGCAACGGTTACCGGTTCTGGCAACAACCGTACCCTCACTATTGATATTGATAGTGATTATCGGAACGCTTTGGAGTGGATTGCTTCGCTTAACGCTACCGAGCTACAGCCGCAATTGGTTACTATGTATGTGAATTTGGCCGGTACCACCGACACCTATTCATTGCACTTAGATATGCGCGGCTTGTTTAATGCCGTACCACGTGCGTATAGCGAAAAGTTAGTAGGTAAGGCTACCAGCAATGGCGGTGACGTTGCGGTGACGGTGACGGAAACCGTCGCGGCTGAAGATGTTTCTGTTACTGTGCTAACCGAAGGCTTTACGGACTGGACGCCTGAATTTGACGTTGCATCGGCAAATGGTGAATCGACGGTAACTGTGACGGCCCCGGCAGATTTGTTCGATGGTAAAGACAGTCAGATAGTAATGCTTAAAGTGGGCTTCGGCAGCGACTATCTCTATAAAAACGTAGGTTTTGTAGCTTCTGACGATACCGGTTCAGGTGGCGACAGCGGCGGTGACGCTGGTGGTGATAGCGGCGGCGACTCGGGTGGCGATAGCGGCGGCGACTCGGGTGGTGATAGCGGCGGCGACAGCGGTGGTGATAGCGGCGGCGACACTGGTGGTGATAGCGGCGGCGGTACTACCAGCGGTGGCGATTCTGGAGGCGGTGGTTCGCTTTCAGTATTGGGCTTATTATCGTTGGCTCTGATAGGTTTACGTCGCCGTTTTACGGTGAAAAGAGCCTAAACAGTTAATAAAATAATAGAAAAAGGGTGGTCCTATGACCACCCTTTTTTTTAAAATAAAAATAAATATTTACAACCCATACCGCCGGTCGGTAAAACACGTTTGCTGTTTCCAGGGGCTATGCTATGTGATGGCCTGTCAGGGTATAGGCGCGCAAAAAAGGTCCCCCCCAAAGCCTGCTGACATTGCGCACAGCATGACCGTAGCGACGGTCGATTCTTCACCTCTAGGTTTTTTATCTAGGGCCTGACAACTAACTCACACCATCAGACTTAAGCTATTTAACACTCGCGGGTTTGTACCACAATCGGCTATCTTCTAACGGTGTATGTTGGGGCATCGCCGGGTTATCTAATTCAAATACCGTGCGTGAGGGTAATTCCAGATTTTTAAGCGTTTCCTGGTAAGTAGAGTTAAACAGCGCATCAAATGACCCGTCTTCAATGGCCCGTTGGAGTCCTGTTTCAATTAATCTGGCTAAGGTAACATTGCCACGGTTAACAAAGAAATACATTGCCGTGGGGTAGTACAGGCTTAATCTCGGCTCTACCACTATATCGGCGCTTAACTCTCCGCTGTCCAGTTCGTTTTGAATTTCAATGACCGACCGGGGAAAAAAGCTGGCGCGGCCGGTTTCCAATATATTAAACGCCTGAGGGTATTCCGGTACGGTAAATACGTTGAACCCATTAGCTTGTAATATCTTGGTATCGGGCCACTCTTCACCCTGTACGGGCGTTTTACTCAACAATGCCTGTTTACTATCAATGGCTCGAAAACTGGCCAATTGGCTTTTCGTCGTAAGAAAAACCCGCCAGCCTATTAGCCCTTTGGCAATGGGAATACGAATTGGCAACAGCTCTTTCTCGCGCTGGGCATCGGTCATACTCCAAACCACATTAACTTCGCGATTCTCTTTTAGCTGCCGTAACGCCTTACCTTGCAGCAAAATCCGCTCAGAGGGTAATAAAGTGTACTTAACCCCGGTTTTTTCCAGTGCCAAGGTAAGTAAAGCAATCGGATATTCAGCGCGCAGATCGTTATCAGTCAGGGGCCGTGGGTACGTAATCGTCCAGGTAGCGGCACTCACATGCACACCGCTGAGCGACATTAATAACACGCCTGCCAAAACCGTTGTCAACTTACGTCCCAGATACATACCCTTCCCTTCCCGACTATTATTCAATACCAATATATTTGTGAGTTTGTAACGACAGTCGCCAATTGCGTTCAATACATGTTTTGATAACCAAATCGGTGGCACGTTGCTGCTGCGAAATAGGTTGCAGGCAAATATGGGCAGGTAACTGACCACCCAACCGCGCCAGCAAGGCATCAAGCTCTTCAACATGGCGCTCCATTGCCACCGGATGTTTAATTTCATTCGCCCGTTGTAATGCGCTGGTGAGTACCGGCATCCCCCCTTTCATATCAACTTTCGGTGAGACCGTAACCCATGTGTCGTCATCACATTTCACCTCATAAGTACCGCTGGTTTCAATTTGGGTGGAATAGCCATGTTGATGTAACAAACGGGTTAGCGGAATCAAATCATACATACATGGCTCGCCGCCTGTAATGACAACATGTTTCGCGGTATACTTTAGCTGTTCAAACAAGGCCAGCACAGCATTTTCGTCTGCATCAAAATAGGCTTCACTTTCCTGTGGTTTTTCTACCACCGCCTCTGCGGTAGTTAAAAAAGCATCGTCCAGGGTCCAGGTATGCTTGGTATCACACCACGGGCAACCTACCGGGCAGCCCTGCAGGCGAAGAAATATAGCCGGAACACCAGTATGAAACCCTTCCCCCTGGATAGTTTCAAATACTTCGTTAATGCTTAACTGTTGTGTGGTCAAATCAAGCCCCTTACTGCATAGTCTGAGTGGAATTTTACCAAGATTCGGACAAAGTTGCGGGCATTATTTGAGGATAAATTTTCCATGACTGAAAATGTTGTTGTTATCTATTCCGGTGGTATGGACTCATACACCGTGTTGCACAAAGCGCTGGCTCAGGGCAAACAGCCCTATGCACTATCTTTCGACTATGGCCAGCGCCATAAAAAGGAACTCGATTATGCGGCCAGTGTGTGTAAGCAACTAAACGTTCCACATAAAATTGTCGATATTTCAGCGATTAATAGTATTGTTGGTGGATCAGCGTTAACCAGTGACATCGATGTTCCTGAAGGCCACTATGAAGAGCCCAGCATGCAAACTACGGTGGTACCTAACCGCAACATGATTTTACTGTCACTGGCAGTAGGCTATGCGGTATCTCTCGACGCGACCAAAGTGTACTACGGGGCACATTCTGGCGATCATGCTATTTATCCTGATTGCCGCCCAGAGTTTGTAGAAAAAATGAACCAGGTATGTCACATCGCTAATTATACACCGGTGGAAATTGTTACGCCGTATCTGCACGAAAGTAAAATTGCGATTCTAACCGATGGTCTGAAAATGGGCCTGGATTATCGCCAAACCTGGACCTGCTATAACGGCCGCGAAAAGGCCTGTGGGCAATGTGGCGCCTGCCAGGAGCGACTGGAAGCTTTTGCCGAAAATAAGGTGAAGGATCCGTTGGAATATGAAGGGTAGCACGCCCTTAACCATAGCACTGCGCCCCGCGTTACCGTAGCGCAAATACGCTGCTTTGGAAGCCTGGCCCCATCACTAATAGGGGCCATACCTTTGTTACTTCTGGCTTTCTGCAATAAAGTAAGACAATTCTTTAATACAGTGTCGTAGAACAGGATTAAGCCGGGTGTTCTTTCCGTTCATCACAAATAATTCATGTTCAAAATTGAACAGGCTACCATTAGCGATAGGAACCAAGCCCAAGCTTGCGCCTTGCTCTTTGGCCATAAAATCCGGCAACAAGCCAATGTATTCACCTGTCATAACTGCCGACATCGCCGCGTCGTAGGAGTCTGAAAATGTTTGTATAGCTAAGCGGTGATCATCTTCAATATAATTGGCTGAAGACAATCCTGACAAACCAATAGCCGGATAATCTTCAATTTTTATCTCATCAGGCAGTTCGGTATCCCGGTAACGCGCCAACGTATGGGTAGGCGAACAATACAAACGGCCCTTACACTTCACCCCGATTGGGTGAAAAGTTACGGATTCAGGTTTTACCATGTCGTAGGTGGAGATAACCAAATGGCATTCGCCGGATAACGCTACATGCTCAACTTCGTTGTACAGCCGCGTTTGTATATTGACGTGAATGTCATCGAATTTCTTCATGGTACTTTTTACCGCTTTACTCACCGCCAGGTGAATAGACAGTGGCAAACCCGACATCAGTACCAAGGTGATGTGGCCCGAATAGTCGTCATGCAGCGATTTCAGATTAAACACGAAGTTATCGAACGCATTAAAAATACGTTTGGTTTCCTGAAAGACGACTTCGCCTTCTTTGGTCATCTGAAAACCGCCGCGTCCGCGGTGGCACAGTACCAAATCAAGGCGCTCTTCAAGCTTCTTAATGGCAGCACTGATATTAGGCCGCTGCATGCGCAAAACCGGCTCTGCTGCGGTAAAGCCATTACAGCTAGCTACTGCGTAAAATACACGTAAGAGTTTAATGTCCGACTCTTGTAATCGATTCAACATGAACGCACCGTTTTAGGTATAGTTATAGATACTCTAAATGCCATAATAGGCAACCCTTAGCGGGATTACAACGGGATCTTTGCAGTTTGATTAATTCATTACCCCAATCCAGAAAAAACACGCAAAACTTAAGTATTACGGCCGATACTGTTCTGCGCATTTTTTAGTAGGCTACTAAGATAATGCTACTACCTGTTTACGTAAGGTTTCCACCTCATCGCGTATCGAGGCCGCTTTTTCAAATTCCAGCTCGCGGGCCGACTCAAACATCTGTTTTTCTAATTCCGCTATACGGGCCATAAGATCGGTAGGATTGATCGTATCCTGACCTTTTTTCTTATCTCCCATTTTGCGTAAACGTACCCTGCCCGGATCGCTGTTTTTACTATCACCAAGATCCATAATATCGGTAATAGGTTTGTTCAGGCTTTGCGGGGTTACGCCATGCTCCAGATTGTACGCTTCTTGCTTTTCCCGGCGCCGGTTGGTTTCATCAATGGCTTTTTGCATTGATTTAGTAATCGTGTCGCCATACAAAATAGCTCTGCCGTTTAGATGGCGCGCGGCACGTCCGATAGTCTGTATCAAAGAGCGCTCGGCACGCAAGAAGCCTTCTTTATCTGCATCAAGAATCGCCACCAGCGAAACTTCCGGCATATCCAGACCTTCACGTAATAGGTTTATGCCGACCAATACATCGAATTTACCCAACCGCAAATCGCGGATAATTTCCATCCGTTCTACCGTATCGATATCTGAATGCAGATAACGCACTTTCACGCCGTGTTCGTTGAGGTATTCACTTAAATCTTCTGCCATACGCTTGGTCAGTGTAGTAATAAGCACCCGCTCATCTACTTCAACCCGTTTATGGATTTCGGATAATACATCATCCACCTGCGTGGCGACCGGGCGAACCTCAATTTCCGGATCCAGCAAGCCCGTGGGACGAACTACCTGCTCGACAATATCGTTATCGCATTTTTGTAGCTCATAGTTACCTGGCGTAGCTGAAACGTATACTGTCTGTGGGCAAATTTGCTCAAACTCATCAAATTTCAAGGGCCGGTTGTCTAACGCTGAAGGCAACCGGAAACCATATTCAACTAACGTTTCTTTGCGCGATCGATCGCCCTTGTACATTGCGCCAACTTGAGACACCGTAACGTGAGACTCATCAATAAACATCAGTCCATCGGCTGGAAAATAGTCCAGTAGGGTTGGCGGCGGCTCGCCCGGCGCGCGGCCCGACAGATAACGCGAGTAGTTCTCGATACCTGAGCAATAGCCTAACTCCAGCATCATTTCCACATCAAATTGCGTGCGCTGAGAAATCCGCTGTTCTTCGAGTAACTTGTTGACGCTTTTTAGCTGATCTTTGCGATCTTTCAGTTCTTCTTTGATTTTTTCAATGGCATCAAGAATTTTTTCACGGGGGGTGACATAGTGAGTTTTAGGAAACACCGTGGCCCGCACTACGCGTTTTTCCACCTCGCCAGTAAGCGGGTCGAATAAGCTAATGTTATCAATCTCATCGTCAAATAATTCTACCCGTACCGCCTGTTTCTCAGAATCGGCAGGAAAAATATCGATGACATCGCCACGCACCCGGAAGTTGCCTCGCTCAAAAGCAATGTCGTTACGGCTGTACTGCAACTCAGCTAACCGGCGCAATATATCTCGCTGGTCCATCGTGTCGCCTTTACGCAAATGCAACAGCATTTTCATATAAGATTCAGGATCGCCCAGCCCGTATATAGCCGATACACTGGCGACGATAACTACATCTCGTCGCTCCATCAGCGCTTTGGTCGCCGATAAGCGCATTTGCTCTATATGTTCATTAATCGACGAATCCTTTTCAATAAAGGTATCGGTACTCGGAACATATGCCTCGGGCTGGTAGTAATCGTAGTAAGATACAAAGTATTCCACCGCATTATTAGGGAAAAATTCCTTCATTTCGCCATATAACTGGGCAGCCAGCGTCTTGTTGTGAGCCAGAATCAAGGTTGGCCGTTGTACCGAGGCGATAACATTTGCCATGGTAAAGGTTTTACCAGATCCGGTAACTCCCAGCAGCGTCTGCGCCACGAGTCCGCTATCCAGCCCATCAATTAACGAGGCAATGGCTTTGGGCTGATCGCCGGATGGCTGGTATTTTGAGACTAATTCGAAACCTCGACTCATGGTATAAACATTCCCCCGCGTAACGCGTTACAAAGTGTTTCGGTGTTTTTTGAGCATATGCTTGAAGGTCAGATACGAAGCAGCGGCCATAAGCACATTTGCCACTACATTTCCCCAGAACAAACCAGGCAAATCAAACAGTATACTGCCTATGTAAGAAACTGGTACGAACAAAACAAACAGACGGATGATACTGAGCACCAATGCCGTCATAGGCTGATGCATAGCATTAAGCGATGAGTTAGTTAAAATAATCACCCCCTGCATGCCGTAACCTAATGGCACCACCGCCAAGAACAGTTTGATGAGTTTGGCCACTTCCTGTTCATTCGCAAAGGCCTGCGCTATCCAATGTGAAGCCGCCCACAAGGCGGCAAACACCACCACTTGCCAAATAAGGATAAATTTAAGCGCTACAGCATACGCCTGCTCAACCCGATCGTATAAATTGGCCCCAACATTTTGACTGATAATGGGTGGCAGCGTCATTGATAGCGCCAACACTACAATACTGGCAATAGATTCGAGCCGATTACCCACGCCCCAGGCCGCTACTGCTTCAGCACCATAGGTGGCTACCACCGCAGTCATTACCGCCCCGGCGATGGGCGTTAACATGTTGGCCCCGGCGGCGGGCAGACCAATTCGCATGACTTCGCGGGCGCTACGCTTAAATTCCGCAAGGTTAAGCAACCGTGGAATCATTAACTCACGGCGCACCGCCAGTAACCAGATTATCCAGGCCGCGCCGAATATCCACGCAATAAAGGTGGCCACGGCCGCGCCCTGGATCCCCATCGCAGGGATGGGCCCCCAGCCGAAAATAAAAATAGGATCCATTGCCGCATTCAGCGCGCCACCACCCGCCATAATAATACTGGGCGTACGGGTATCGCCGCAGGCTCGCAGCACACTATTGCCCACCATGGGTAAGCTTAAAAATACGCTTGATAAGTACCACACAGACATATAGTCACGAATATAGGGCATCAAGGCATCGCTGGCATTTAAATAGTGAAAAATAGGATCTATCAGGGCATAGCCCAGGGCCGCCAGAGAACCCACCAGTAATACCGATAACATCAGTGAGCCGGTAGCATACAGTTTGGAATCATTAACCGCGCCTGCCCCCTGCAATTTACCAATAATGGCTGATGTACCTATCCCTAATCCTATATTTAGACTGATTACCGTAAACGTCACCGGAAACGTAAAACTGATCGCTGCAAGCTGTTCGGTCCCCAGCATACTCACAAACAGGGTGTCGACTAGCCCGAAGCTCATCATCATCACCATGCCTACTATCATCGGTATGGTCATCCGGCGTAAGGTTTCGGCAATAGGTCCCTGGGTCAGGTTGGTATTTCGAACACGTACGGCAGCTTTATTCACTTTGCTCTCAGGTTTGGAAAAACTGGCATTATTACACCCTACTCATTACAAGTTTGAAACCGCTATTCGGCAAGCGCCCTATTTTTAACTGCCATTTAAACTAAAACTTTTATTTTTACCTTGATTGGCTGCACGTAATAGCATGGTCCCCTCCTGGCGCTCATGCGAAAGTCGTAATAATTTCACTTAGCCTTGCTCCAAACGACATTTGGTTATAAAAACACAATTTTTTGTAAATGAAAGGAATCTTATTCAGTAGTCATAAAAATGACAGTGAAGTGACAAACAAATGACACAGCTTAACGCGGCGTTAAGCTCAATTTGTGATGGCAGATGACCTTATTGACTATACCGTACACGTAAACTTTATGTAAAAATTCTCGCTTTAATCCGCAAAGTTGCGTGTTGTATACAGATTGCGCGGTGAATTAACACACAAGCTAAAGATTGTCCAACAGATCAAAAGACGATCTTTCCCAGGATCAATATTATTTGCGTATCTTATTGATTTTAAAAAACCAATTTTCAGATCCCATTTTCCCAACTAAATATTGACAAAGCGTGGATCGGCGATTACTCGGTTATTCAGGCGGTCTATCAACATAGTTATCCACAGTTTTAGTGGATAACTGTCTAAAGACCAGTATTGGCGGGATTTATTTCCCATTCCTGCGTCCTTTAGGTAAGTGAAGACTAACCTTTTACCCTACATAGAGTGGTTACACATTTATTAAACACTGTACATAATAACAGTATTCCAGCATTCTTTAATAGTATTTTATTATCCACAGTCATCGTTTGGTTATAAGGATACATTTTGTTATTTTCACTGTTTAAACCAGTTAAAAAAAATAAAGGACTATCATACGTTAGCTTTATCGTTTAAAAATTAAGCATGATTTTCTGGTGGTTGAGTCAATTTTGAACTAAAACCGCTAAAAAAGTTACTTTTTGAGCAATCGGTAATTTTTTTTATTAAGTTAGTTGACAGGCAAGAGGTTGGTCTTTAATATTCGCCTCCGTTGAAAAGCTGTTCCCCCTTAGCTCAGTTGGTTAGAGCGACGGACTGTTAATCCGCAGGTCCCCCGTTCGAGTCGGGGAGGGGGAGCCAACTTTTCACCGTTTAAGACTTGTGTTCCCCCTTAGCTCAGTTGGTTAGAGCGACGGACTGTTAATCCGCAGGTCCCCCGTTCGAGTCGGGGAGGGGGAGCCAACTTGTCTTACACTCGCATTTTATAGGCTATCTGCCTTACTCTTCTCAGTAATTCTTCAGTACCCGTTTTTAAATTCTCTTCGATTTTTCACTATTTTCATCAAGTTACCCGTTTATCAGGGAATAACCTTAGTCTTATCAAGTTGTTAATCGCGGCGCAAACAGCGATAATAGTACCCATTTCGGAATAGCCGAAAAAGCACAGTCCATTATTAACTGGAATAATTCAGATTTAGCGACAGCACGGGGCGATAGTAAATAACATGACCGACTTTTTACTTCTGCTGGTAGGTACGGTACTGGTAAATAATTTTGTGCTGGTAAAGTTTCTGGGACTCTGCCCGTTTATGGGGGTATCGAGTAAGCTGGAAACTGCTATTGGCATGTCTATGGCGACGACCTTCGTGCTTACACTTGCCTCGGTGTCCAGCTACCTGGTGGAAACCTATATATTACAGCCCCTTGGTTTGGGCTATTTGCGGACCCTGGCTTTTATTCTGGTAATTGCCGTGGTAGTGCAGTTTACCGAAATGGTAGTGCATAAAACCAGCCCCACCCTGTATCGTTTATTGGGCATCTTTTTACCGTTAATTACCACCAATTGTGCGGTGCTGGGGGTGGCCTTGCTTAACCTAACTGAGCAACATAATTTTATGCAAAGTCTGATCTACGGTTTTGGTGCCGCGGTTGGATTTTCGTTAGTGCTTATCTTGTTTGCCGCCATGCGTGAACGGTTAGCCGCGGCCGATGTGCCAGCGCCATTTAAAGGGGCTTCCATAGCAATGGTAACCGCTGGGCTAATGTCGTTAGCGTTCATGGGGTTCAGCGGATTGGTGAAAATGTAATGAGTATGACAGTTGCGCTAATTGCTATCGGGTTGTTAGCCCTTATTTTTGGTTTGGTACTTGGCTATGCGAGTATTCGCTTCAAAGTGGAAGGCGACCCGCTGGTAGACCAAATTGACGAGATATTGCCACAAACCCAGTGCGGACAGTGTGGCTATCCAGGTTGCCGGCCCTATGCGCAGGCAATTGCTGATGGCGATGAAATTAATAAGTGCCCGCCAGGCGGCGAGTCGACGATCAAAAAGCTGGCCGACTTAATGGGGGTTGAGCCCAAACCCCTGGATGCTGCCCACGGTGAAGAAGACACTAAAAAAGTGGCGTTTATCCGGGAAGACGAATGTATTGGATGTACTAAGTGTATCCAGGCGTGCCCGGTAGATGCCATTTTAGGTGCGGCAAAGCATATGCACACCGTTATAGTAGAAGAATGCACTGGATGTGATTTGTGCGTGGACCCTTGCCCGGTAGACTGCATAGATATGGTGCCGGTCGAGCCTACCCCCGCTTCCTGGACCTGGGATTTTACCCAGACAGAACAGGGCGATATCCCGATTAAAATGGTGTCGTAGTGATGTATCCTGATTATGATACGGTTGTAGAAAAACTGGCAACTGGTAAGCGTTATCTGTTTCCTGGTGGGGTCCACCCACAAGATCGTAAACAACTGTCAAATCAGTCTGCGATCAGTCGCCCCGCCCTACCCGACGAGCTTATCGTTCCAGTTCGCCAGCATATAGGCACACAAGGCCGTTTAAGTATTGCGGTAGGCGACTATGTAAAAAAAGGTCAGCCCCTCACCAGTAGCGCTCATCCTTTTGCTATTCCGGTACACGCGCCTACTTCGGGCACTATCCTGGCGATAAGTGACCGCGTTGTTGCTCATCCTAGTGGGTTAAGCGAACTCACCATCACCCTGATCCCCGATGGGTTGGAGAGTTGGTACCCATTGCAGCCACTGGCACAATACAAAGATTTGCCACCGGCGCAGGTGGTGGAGGCGCTATGTGATGCGGGTATTTCCGGTATGGGTGGTGCTGGTTTTCCTACCCACATTAAGGCTGCTGGCTCAAAAACCATTGAGTTTATGATCATCAATGGGGCGGAATGCGAGCCCTATATTACTGCCGATGATCGGTTAATGCGCGAGCATGCGTGGCAGGTGCGCCAGGGGATTGATGTACTACAACATCTTATTGCTCCTAAAATGGTGTTGGTGGCGGTTGAAGATAATAAACCCGAAGCCATAAAAGCTTTGCGTATTGCCTGTCAGGACAAGCCCGGTATTCAAGTGGTAAGTGTTGAAACCAAGTACCCTGCTGGCGGCGAAAAACAGCTCATTCAAACTTTGACGGGCCGGGAAGTACCTCGTGAAGGTTTACCCGCCGATATTGGTATTGTGATGTTCAACGTGGGTACCTGTTATGCGGTGGCTGATGCGGTCTTCCAGGGAAAACCTCTTATTGAACGAGTGGTTACCCTAACTGGTGAAGCACTGGACGCGCCGCAAAATGTATGGGCTTTAGTGGGCACCCCGGTAAATCATTTACTCGGGTATGCCGGTTATAACGCGCGTAAACAACAACTGCCTCAAGTGATTATGGGCGGCCCGATGATGGGCTTTACGTTAAATGATGCCCAGGTACCGGTAGTGAAGATTACCAACTGTATTCTAGTGCCTGCCGATGGCGAGCTTACCCAGGGGGAAGATGAGCGCGCCTGTATTCGTTGTAGCGCCTGTGCGGACGCTTGCCCGGCCAGCTTATTACCCCAACAGCTCTACTGGCATGCCAAAGCAGCCGAATACGAAAAAGCCGAAGAATATGACCTGTTTGACTGCATTGAATGTGGTGCCTGTGCCTATGTGTGCCCGAGTGAAATTCCATTAGTTCATTATTACCGTCAAGCAAAGTCCTCTATTCGCCTGGAACGCGACGAAAAAGCCAAAGCAGAAAAAGCCAAAGAGCGTTTTGAAGCACGAAAAGCGCGCTTGGAACGAGAAAAGTTGGAGCGCGAAGAAAAGCATCGCAAGGCAAAAGAAGCTCGGGCAGCAGCCTCGTCATCAGCTTCTGCCAGGCCAACCGCGTCTGCTAGCGCCGCCACCCAAGCCAACAGCGCGGCGGCTACCGATAGCGCTCCGAAAGACCGCGTGGCGGCCGTCCTGGCGCGGGCTAAAGCCAAAAAGGCCGCGCAGCAACAAGCGGCTTCGCCCGCCCCGGATAACAATACACCAGCAGCGGAGCCTGGCGCGTCGCAGGCAGTTAACCAACAGCCGGATAATTCAAACGCCCCTGCCGGTGATAGTAATCAGCCAGTAGACGACAAAAAAGCCAAAGTCGCCGCCGCCGTGGCCCGGGCCAAAGCCAAAAAGGCCGCACAGCAGGGTGATATAAGCGACGCTGCAGGTGATAGCAACCTGCCAGAGGACGGCCCCACGGACGACAAGAAAGCCAAAGTCGCCGCCGCCGTGGCCCGGGCTAAAGCCAAAAAGGCCGCGCTGCAACAAGCGGCTTCGCCCGCCCCGGATAACAATACACCGGCCGCCGAGCTTGGCGCGTCGCAGACAGTTAACCAACAGCCGGATAATTCAAACGCCCCTGCAGGTGATAGCAATCAGCCAGTAGACGATAAAAAAGCCAAAGTGGCCGCTGCCGTGGCCCGGGCCAAAGCCAAAAAGGCCGCACAGCAACAAGCGGCTTCGCCCGCCCCGGATAACAATACACCGGCCGCCGAGCCTGGCGCATCGCAGGCAGTTAACCAACAGCCGGATAATTCAAACGCCCCTGCCGGTGATAGCAATCAGCCAGTAGACGACAAAAAAGCCAAAGTCGCCGCCGCCGTGGCCCGGGCCAAAGCCAAAAAGGCCGCACAGCAACAAGCGGCTTCGCCCGCCCCGGATAACAATACACCGGCCGCCGAGCCTGGCGCATCGCAGGCAGTTGAGCAACAGCAGGAGGCGTCCAGCGCCCCTGCAGATGATAGCCAGGCTCCAGCAGATGATAACCACACGTCAGGGGATGGGGCAGCGGATAACGCCACACAAAAACAACAGCGTATCGCCGCAGCCATTGCGAAAGCGAAGGCGAAAAAAGCGGCGAAAGACAATGCCGGTGAAGTACCACCAGCGGCGCCGCCCCACGCTGACACAGCCAAACTGGATGCTCAACAGCAAAAGCAGCAGCGTATCGCCGCGGCGGTGGCAAAAGCAAAAGCGAAAAAAGCGGCTCGCGACAATACGCCCGACGAGAATAATCAATAAATGAAATTATATTTAAGCAGCTCGCCCCATCAGCGCGTTAAGCGTGATACCAGCCAGGTTATGCGTTTGGTCATCTATGCCATGCTACCGGCGATGATCTTGCAGATAGTATTATTTGGCTGGGGGTTAGTCTTTCAGGCCGGTATAGCGGTATTGACAGCAGTCTTAACAGAAGGTGGCATACTTTTACTGAGACAAAAACGTGTTGAACGCTCATTGGCTGATTTCAGCGCCGTACTGACAGCGCTACTATTGGCGGTAAGCTTACCTCCCACCCTCCCCTGGTGGATGACAGTTATCGGTACTTTCAGTGCCATTGCTATCGCTAAACAGCTTTATGGTGGTCTGGGTTTTAATATGTTTAATCCCGCCATGATTGGCTATGTCGTGCTACTTATCTCTTTCCCGGTAGCCATGACTATGTGGCTACCGCCAGTGGCGATGATGGCCGACCCGTTAACCTTCAGCGATACTGCGCGGCTTATTTTTACCGGCTATACCAGCGCCGGTTTTGATATTACCCAGATTAGAAGTGTCAGCGATGGCGTCACCATGGCGACCCCTTTAGATGCGGTGAAAACCGGTTTGGCTGAAGGGCGCACTTATTCCGAAGCACTGACGCAAGATATTTTTACTGGCGCATTTGCTTCTAGTGCGGGCGCCGGCTGGGCATGGTTAAGTCTGGCCTATTTGGCTGGCGGTCTGGGATTACTGGCATTACGGGTTATTAACTGGCATATACCGGTGGCAATGATAGCCAGTGTTGCTCTGGTACCCGGCCTGCTACACATAAGTGACATGGATTACTATGCATCGCCGCTCTTTCATTTGGTGAACGGTAGCGTATTAATTGGCGCATTCTTTATCGCTACCGATCCGGTATCGGCTTCTACCACTAATCGTGGCCGCCTTATTTTTGGTGCCGCGATCGGCTTTTGGATAGTGATCATTCGCACATTTGGTGGTTATCCTGATGCGGTGGCCTTTGCGGTTATTATTATGAACATGGCCGTGCCGTTAATTGACTACTATACCCGCCCGCGTACCTATGGGCATGGGCGTAAAAAGTCTCAGGCCCAAAAGAGATAGCCTGTTATGTTTAAAACAATTTCAAAAAATGGTTTGATGCTAACTGTTTTTGCACTGGTTACCACAGCGCTTATAAGCCTGACCTTTATTGGCACGAAAGACCGGATTGCAGAGCAACAACGCCAACGGTTATTGAGCGTGCTAAACGAGGTGGTACCAGCCTCGTACTATAACAATACGTTGTACAAGGACTGTGCAGTGGTACAGGACGCCGCCCTGGGAAATACCCAGCCGCATCGCGTATACCGGGCGCGACAAAATAATAAGCCGGTAGCCCTTGCCATCCAAACTACCGCACCAAACGGCTATAGCGGCGACATTAACTTGGTGGTGGGAGTGACCAGCGATCTTACTGTGTTGGGGGTGCGTGCCGTAGAGCATAAAGAAACCCCCGGGCTGGGCGATAAAATTGAGCTTGCAGTGAGTGATTGGATTCTATCTTTTTCTGGCAAGTCCTTTGATACCACGCAACAAAATGCCTGGCAGGTTAAAAAGGATGGCGGCCAATTTGATCAGTTTACCGGTGCTACCATTACCCCACGGGCGGTGGTGGATCGGGTGCGCCAAACATTGCTCTATATAGAACAAAACCAGCAACGTTTATTCAGCCAGCAAGCAAACTGTTATACTCGCGCAAACCAGCGCTAAGAGGTAATAATGAGTCAATATCAGGATTTAGCCTTTGAAGGCATGTGGAAAAATAACCCGGCACTGGTGCAATTATTAGGTTTATGCCCGCTGTTGGCTGTAACCGCTACGGTTATTAACGGCCTGGGACTGGGCCTGGCTACCACCGCGGTACTTATTGGGTCGAATATAACGGTGTCGCTGGTGCGCAATATCGTGCGCAGTGAAATTCGTATCCCCGTATTTGTTATGATTATTGCCGCCTTTGTTACCATCATTCAGTTGCTTATGAATGCTTTTACCTATGAACTTTATTTAGCGCTGGGCATTTTTATCCCCCTAATTGTAACCAATTGCGCAATTATTGGCCGCGCCGAAGCCTTTGCGTCTAAAAACTCGGTATTACCTGCCGCTTTCGATGGTTTGATGATGGGCGCTGGATTTACCGCTGTGTTGATGCTGCTAGGTGGGATGCGTGAAGTACTTGGTTCCGGTACTTTACTGGCAGGGGCCGACAGATTATTCGGCCCGGTGGCAACTAACTGGCCTATTCAGATATTTAGCGCTGAACAACCATTTCTGCTGGCCATTTTGCCGCCAGGCGCCTTTATAGGAATGGGCTTACTCATTGCCGCCAAAAATATGCTGGATAACCGAGCCGCTACCAAACAGGCTACGGCTACTGAAAAAGTCACCCGCATTCGGGTTACCGCTGAAAGTTGATACTCTGATATGAATAATACAAAACGCCGAGAAATATTGGGCCGCCTGCAAGCCGCTAATCCTCACCCCAAAACGGAGCTAAATTACACTAGCCCGTTTGAACTGTTAGTGGCAGTAACCCTTTCTGCGCAATCAACCGATGTCGGCGTGAATAAGGCAACCGACAAATTATTCCCGGTGGCAAATACCCCGCAGGCTATCTGGGAGTTGGGCGTAGAGGGTTTGAAGCAATATATTAAGACTATCGGCTTATACAATGCCAAGGCAGAAAACGTCCATAAAATGTGCGCCATTCTTATTGAACAACATGCTGGCGAGGTTCCGGAAAACCGCGAAGCACTTGAAGCACTTCCTGGAGTGGGCCGCAAGACAGCTAATGTGGTACTGAATACCGCCTTCGGCTGGCCTACGATTGCTGTAGACACCCATATCTTTCGGGTCTCCAACCGCACCAAACTGGCAGTTGGTAAAAATGTCGACCAGGTTGAACAGAAGCTACTTAAGGTTGTACCCAAAGAATTTAAAGTCGATGTGCATCATTGGCTGATTTTACACGGCAGATATACCTGCATCGCCCGCAAGCCCCGTTGTGGTTCGTGTATTATTGAAGATTTGTGTGAGTTTAAGGATAAAACTGATTAAGCGCCTGTCTCAACTTAACACGAAGCCGTTAATTGTATTGCACATAGTCGCCTAAAAGCACGAAGACGATGAATACATCAGTTGCATTACAAGCAGTGGTTTAAGCTTGTGACCCCTTCCCGGCGCGACACGATTGTATGACTACTGTGAATGCGCTCCGACCAAATCAGCTATCTCGGCTATAAAAAACACGGGCGATATACCATAACGTGCAACTAACCATGAGTATTATTTCGTCTGCCCATAGCTATCATTATTTATGATAGCTATTCAGTGCATCTTAAACATTATTGAAATTAGTGTTCTTGAGCTGTGGGGAAAGCCATCTCAATTACCAGGATAAGCGGGCAATGACATGCTTTTCATCAACATGTAACGAAAATAGCCACCCATTTCGCTCGCACAATCGTTGCACGATACCCAACCCCAAACCATATCCATGAGATAGCGTAACATCTGGCTGGAAGACGTCCTCGACAGTGTCGCCGCCCAACTGATTAGTAACTAACAACTCGCGCGGGTAGATACGTATTGAGATTGGTCCCTGACCACCAAGCGTATGCTCAAACGCATTTCTCACCAGGTTATTGACCGCAATTGAAAATGCCTGTGGGTGTCCGCGAACTGTGGGATTGGCCAGTTCGTCAATATTGACATCAAGGTATTTACCACGAAGCAGATAGCGTTGCTGCTCCATTGCTTTGCTTACTAAGGGTATAACCAAAAATTGTTCGTCATACCAACCGTCGTCCGTTTCACGAGCTAGGCATAAAAACATTTCAATCATCGTTTTCATATCGTGCGTGGCCCGTGCGACCCGATTTAACGCTTTTATATCAGCCAGCGATAAATCGCTTTGTTCCAAGATCTCAAGGGCGCCCATAATGACTGTAATGGGCGTTCGTAACTCATGACTGGCGGAGTTGGTAAAATACCGCTCTCTCTCGACAAACGCACTAATGCGTTCAAAAGTCACTTCAATTGTTCCAGCCAGCAAACCAACTTCATCATCTCCGAACCGACTCGCCTCTATGCGTTTTCGATCTTCCGCCGAAAGTTTTTCCGGATCGATATCAGCCACTGCTTTGGCAAGCTGCACAACCGGGGCGATAGCCCTGCGCATAACAAAAACGCCCAACCCAAAGCCCAGAAAACCTAACGTACCGACAACCCCAGATATAACCAAGAGTAACCACCAATCTTCTGAAGACGCGGCCTCAATACCCGCTACATCAAAGACCACATAGGCACGCTGCATTTCATTTTCGGCGGGTATTACCGCGACATGGAATTCTTCGGCACTGAATTCATACATTCCTTCCTCAGGGTGTGTTTGCGCCCACCCTCTCAGGGATTCAGGTAAGCTACTAATCTCAGTATAGCCACGCAGGTTCGTTGTTAAAGAGGGGTAGCTGTCGGCGGCTACTTGCAACTGTTGCATCATCACCCGGTCTTCGCTCAACCGGATTGCAGCAAAGAAAGCCACGCCCCAGGCGACGCTAAGTACCGCAACACATAACGCAAACGCAATGGCAACACGTGTGCGCAAACCGTACCGGTACACTAGGGTGCATCCTCTGCAATTCGGTATCCTATGCGGTGTACAGTGTGGATAAGTGCACGCTTAAATGGCTTATCTATAGCCTGTCTGAGCTTATACATATGGGAGCGCAGCGCGTCACCATCGGGGTGCTCATCGGCCCATAACAACGTCTCTAAATCATGGCGGTACACCACGGCGGGAGCCTTTTCCATCAGTCGTCGCAGCAGCTTCATACAAGCAGGCGAGAGTTCGAGGTGCCGGCCCGCCCGATGAACTTGCAGCGTAGCCGTGTTAAAACTTAGATCGCCCACAGTTAACTGGGCGCTAGCGCTACCGTTACTACGTTTACACAGTGCTTGCAGACGCGCATGTAACTCCTGTAGTGCAAATGGCTTGACCAAATAGTCATCGGCTCCCACCTCAAAGCCCTTAAGTTTATCCTCCAGTGTGTCTCTTGCGGTTAGCATAAGCACAGGTGTTTGAATGCTCGCGTCAGTGCGCAAGTTTTGGCAAAAACATAGACCATCCATCCTTGGAAGCATCAAATCCAATACAATAACATCGTACGAATTTGTCGAAGCCAGATGCATAGCGCTAATACCGTCGTACGCGAAATCCAGTATGTAGTTATACTTTTCCAGGTAGGCGGCAATGTTTTCGCATATATCGCGATTGTCTTCGACAATCAGCGCGCTTACCGGCATAGCACCAAAAGCATCTATCATCTGTGGGTTGGTTCCTTACCAAGCATAATCCAGGCGCAGTCCAATCAATGGCTCGGCCTCGCTTTCGTCTTTCACTTCAACTCCTCGGCGGTAATCAAATTCGGCCTCATCACTTGATGATGCTGCCGTGACGTTGATGACATCGAGAAAGGCTGTGATATCTACGGGGCCAAACGCGCGCCGATAGTCAACACGGACGTTCACCAAACTGGAACCACTTTTACGCCCGATATTACGCTTAATAATCTCTTTGGAATAGCGCAAAGGTTCGCCTGGCCCCAGTACATCTGCATGAATAATATATTCATCGTCTGGTCTGCCAGACAGATACTTATAGCGTCCCGCGATCTTCCAGCGATCACTGATTTCCCAAGTCAAACCTAGAGTGGCGACATGTTCTCGACTAAACGCAGCCGCCATATAACCGCGGCCGTCTTGGCGGTCAATTTCAGCATCATTATAAGAATAGGTTACCGTAGCATAAAGGCCTTCACGTATTGTGCCGTTAGCTACGATATCCACACCGTACGAGGTGCCGTCACCACTATTGGCAAAGGTACCATTTGTCCTATCCAGGTCTACCACCAAATCGTCGAGATTTTGATAATACGCCTCAGTCAACACCGACCACTTATTGCTCGGAAAATATTTTAAACCGAGACTAAAATGGGTGGTTTTTTCTGTTTTGAGGGTGTTTGTCTCATTAGCGGCAAGCTCTAAATACCGCGGCGACTGATGGAACAGGCCCGCGGTGGCGAAATATTTAACCTGCTTACCTGGCTGCCAGTTCACACTGAACCGAGGCGACGCGAAACTTTCGTCGGCAAAGCCATCCCGCTCCACGCGTAAGCCAGTGCTAAAGTCCCAATCAGCGACTTCAAAAACTTGATCTATATAGCCGGCATAACTCATTTTTTTCTGCTTTATTGACGCATTAATATATTCAGGGGTAAGCACAATAAACTGCTGATCGGCGTCTGGCCTTAAATCGTCATTATCGTAAACAAACCGGGTCCAGTTGCCCTGTAATACCGTATGGTAATCAAGTTCAATTTGCGTCAACCTCACCCCGCCGGAGACCTGTCCCCATCGATTCATGGTTTCAAAGTCACTTCGCCATCCTATTTCGGTCTCCCCCTCCCCAATAGTCAGAATATCTTCGCGTACAGGAAAGCTTGAGGCCGGCGAACCTGCAGGTACAAGATCCGGAAAAGCTTCACCCTCAGAACTTATCTTGTCGCTTTTTCGGTAGTAAATCTTGTTAGTCCAGATACTATATTCACCAACCAAAGACCGTAATGTCAGTCCATATAAGTCGCTGTCCTGAACTGAATCTTGCAGCCCGGCATCTTCGAAATTGGGCGATTCGAAAACATGAGTAACATCACGTGTATATTCTTCGTGCGTATCCATTAGCAGAACTTCAAAGGTATTACGTTGATCGACAGGTATAACCGACTTTACGATGACATCCCGCAAAACAGGCTCTCCTATATCCAGTTCTTCAATCGTTTCAAACAAAGCGCCGAAGTCCAGACGCCGGGCAGAAACAAGTAAAGTCGCATCTTCGCTGTTAGCAAGAGGGCCATCGTACCCAACTTCGTACCCGGCTAGGTCGTAACGAAAACTTGCAGAGGGACTTGGATTACCCTCAGCGACGTCCAATTTAAGTAGTGATGCAGCCCGGCCGCCATACGCAGGGCCCCATCCCCCCGGTGAGAATTCAGCTCCCCCGATAACATTCGGCGCGAAAATAGAGAAACGTCCCCCTCCGCCAACATCCTCCTCTTCGCCCAATGTGGCGTCAAAATGAACCGCTTTATCAAAGGGAAAGTCATCAACCAGTAGCAGGTTATCTCTTGGCCCCCGGCCGCGCACGCTAAAGCTAGCGAATTCACTGGCAGATGCCAGGCCCGGTAATCCATCTTACGAAAGTAGTGGGTCTGCGCCCCCTCCGACCGCACTACGCAGCGCATCTCTGTCGAGGTAGGTGCTCGAAGCTGATGCAAATCTATCTACCTGCTTCCCCAGGACTACTATATTCTCAACTTCGACTTCCTCAAGCTGGAATACTATCTTGATATTCTTTCGGGTAACTACGCGTACACTTGGTTGAGTTACTGAGGCAAACCCGCTTTTAACCGCGCTTATCGAATAAAGACCTGGATCAAGCGACGTAACAACAATTCGACCTTGGGCGTCAGTGTTTAACTGTTTGACGGCCGAGGTTTCACGCTCCTTCAGGGTGATTTGCACGTTGGAAAGTGGCCGCTCAGTGAGCCTATCTTTAACTATGATACTCAGTGCGCCGGGTGCTTCCGCTGCGTGGGTAATAAATGGAAGGCTAATCAAGAGTGCCCATATAACCAACCATAGCCTCGGTCCGGATAGCCTATTCATATTGTCCTGCCTTGCACAATTGCCGCGATACTGCGCTCGATAGCACACCCATATTACTTCCCCCCACATTGACTGAATTTATTTGAACGATAGGAGAGTAGCAAAACCAATGTGACCAAAATGTCACCGCGATGGGAGTGATATAGACAGGCCAAGACGCAAAAAAGCTTTAACTCATTTATATACCAGCAGTACAACCCTGTTTTTTGTATGTCACATGAGCAGTATTGCGAAAAATGCGTAAGCGAGGATGTGGTTATATACTTAACTTTTCATCTATCGGTGGCTCGGGTTGACGGAGCAGCCGTCTATTGTGCAACAAAGTATGGGGTAAGGGGTTCGCAGAAAGTCTTGCAATGAACGTCGCACATTTTGCAATTGCTGCCACCAATGTAGAGTTTTCTTGCAAACTGACTTTATTGACGTGTCTTCTGTGGGCTACGGTAAGGTTCTAGCTCTAGAGCACGCGGATGCGGCCGCCACCTATAAGTCACAATATAATAATTATAGCCATATTCAGCCTGATGGCCCCAAAAAGTTAGCGCAACTGATTGTTAATACTGCAGTCCTTGGTCAACGCCCTGCCCGTCTCGTGGCCGGTTCAGATGCGCTTTCAATGTCTCGTGATACGCTAAAAAATCGTATGGAAGAGTTAAAAAAGCGAGCTGATCCGGCCGTATCAACAGATTTTCAGGAAGCAAAATCACTTTTTTAATCGCCACAGAAAATGTAGTTTTACTTACCAGGAAGGGGACCTGACAAGCCCATAAATTCATCCACACGCTAACTGAGAGCGTTAGCTGTAAGCGGAACCGGCGAGAAACTCTATGATTCATAGTGAAATACATCGATCCCACCGCGTTGGGTGGTTACGCGCAGCGGTACTTGGTGCAAATGACGGAATTGTATCTACGGCAAGCTTAATTATTGGCGTTGCAGCTGCAAACACTGCACATGAAGGCATACTTCTCGCTGGCGTTGCAGGTTTAGCTGCCGGCGCGATGTCTATGGCCGCTGGTGAATACGTTTCGGTTAGTTCTCAATCAGATACCGAAAATGCCGATCTTGCAATTGAGAAAAAATCGCTGGAGCAGAATTTTGAATCTGAAACAGCGGAGCTTGCAAAAATATATGAAGGCAGAGGGCTTAAACCGATACTGGCGAAACAGGTTGCTGAGCAATTAATGGCTCACGATGCTCTTGGCGCTCATGCCAGAGATGATATCGGTATCTCAGAGCGTGTTAGCCCTCAGCCCATTCAAGCAGCGTTCTCTTCGGCAGGCGCTTTTACCCTAGGTGCTGCACTGCCATTAGTGGTGGCATGGTTTGTATCGGGTACGTTACTTATACCGGTTGTCGCAGCGTTGTCTTTGCTGTTTCTTGCCGTTCTCGGAGGGGCTGCAGCGCGTGTAGGCGGCGCGTCAATTACTATGGGTGCTAGCAGAGTTGCATTTTGGGGTGCGCTTGCAATGGTACTTACAGCAGTTGTAGGTGGATTATTTGATGTGATTGCATAATAACGGCTTTATTAACGTTGGGGCATGTTGGTGAGTATAGATAGTGCCTTACCTATGGCGTGTGGGCGATAATCGCAAAGCGCTCACGTGTTTGCGTCCGGCTGACCGAAGGGAATGAACGGAACGAAGGGAATGATAACAGAGTATTGTTATGTGGTTGTCTTTCTCGCTAATTCTCGCAATATATTTATAGTGATAAACTCTTCGCTGGTTGTATATCCGTAAACCTCAATAGCAATGCATGGCTTATTGAACATCAATAGAAATTGATTCAGATACTCTTTATCTTTGCCACTGGCGAGCTCATTTAATGTTTTTTCGCATACCAGCACACCTTGTGGAGTACTTCGTTCCTTAGCAGAGTGAAGCAAAAACCTGACTTTTTCTGCGAAAATCTTTCGCGTCTGCATTTAAGACACCTAACGCCGCGCTCTGCGGAACATTTGTCAAACAGCAGTGCTGTTTACGGACCCCTCGTCTGGGGCACGTTTTGAAAGCCACGCGTGAAGCAAACCAGCCTGGAAAAACAGCACTGGAAGTTCAAAACCTCCTGACTTAATTATTGCCGCAATCCTGTTAGCAGGGAGAACCCCCACATCATTAGCATAGGCTTTACGCTTGCGGTCTATCCCCTCGGGTGGAACATCCGATGCCGTCATCATATTCATCCAGGCATGCAGCAATATTTCATATTCGGCGGTTTCTACGTCCGAAGCCAAATCAGAGCTGGCAAGGATTCCTTCTGGTTTTAGATTGCCCGATATTTCTCGAAAGAATCCAGACCGAGCTTGTTGATCCAGGATGAATTGAGACACCAAAAAGCAAGTGGCCGCATCATGCAGAGCGGCGGATGAGAGTGTATCGAGATAGCCTTCATGAAAATAGCAACGCGAGGCAAACCCTTCCCTTTTCGCCCGTTGCCGACAAATATCCAGCATTGATCCGGAAGGCTCTACTACCGTAAATTGCCAGCTGGGGTTGCCTTTGGCAAGGTGACCCAACTCTGCCCCCGTACCCACCCCGACACAGAGAATCCGAGCGTCAGCAGGCAAGCGGGTAAACAGCGACGCTAAAAGAAAGTAGAGGCAATCATTAATCGGTGCTGATTTCGCCCACTGCGCATCGTAGTTGGCTGCCTGTTTATCGAATAATGTCTTAATGTCGTCTTGGTGCATTCGGTTCTCTACGTTTTTTCAGCCTAACGTCTAGCTTTGGCGCACAAAACTGTGGGATACAATACCAAGCGAAGCACAGGAGCCTATGTGTTATTTTCCAGCGAACGCAGTGAGTGTGTTGATTGGCTTGTTAGCCACGCTTTGCTTACGAAGTACTTTTTTGAAACTTACGCATAGCTCTGACGACATTGATAATAGGCAATACCGAGAAGATAACAAAAATAGCTATAAACAGTAAAAGGTTTAAATAAGCTAAGTAAACCAAAGCCCCAGCTAAGAGTAGTACTACACCTGATAATAAAAAGCTATTGCCTACGTATTTGCAGAAAGCAGGGAGGTCGGCAATTTTAGAAAAATCGATGCCGTTAAGCACATCTGCTTTTTGCTTGAAGGTAAGCAGATAGCCTATGAGTAAATATACAAAACCACTCAAGCAAGATATTGAAAGTATTAAAAAGCTGGCTTCCATAAAAAGTCCTTTTTTTATTGGCTAACACCTTACTATAAAGCCCTCTCAGTAGTTACACATCACCTTATGGGCGTTAATAAATGGCTCAAAGTCCCCTCTTAGAGAAAACAAGAAAAGCGCTTGGAGCGAAGCACTACACAATTCAAAATGAAATAACCTATGTTTTGTGGCTTAAGCGATTCATTCTGGTTAATCAGCAGCGCCATGTAACGTTATCAAAGCAAAATCTGACATTGTGCGCAATTTTTTTATATAAAAGTATGGGTTTAAGCAATAGCTAAGAGTGTCACCAGACGCCGAAATAGCAAGCGCCCTTTAACGAGTACCTATTGTTCTGCCCTACGAAAAAGTATTGGCTATTATTAGCTATAGGAGCAAAAAATACCGACTGGGCTGTTTGCTACTGGGTAGCAGGAGATTAAGAAAAGCTAGATGGCTAACTGCGCATACAAGACATCGATTGCCCAGCTAAGCGCGACTTTGTATTTCGCGGCAAAGGTGGCAAAAAGAACCTGGCAATTTTCAAACACGCATAGGGTAATACCGAAGACATTATCCTTTACACAGCGAGGTGCCACTTTTGATAATCTGTTACGCATACGTATGTTGATAGGCCTTTAACGCTGAATCGATTACTCTTTCTTGTTTTACCGTAGGGATAGAATCATGAGCGAACATTATGCATTAACAAATAAAGTGGCTATCGTTACCGGCGGCGCCAAAGGGTTGGGTAAAACCCTGACCGCCAGTTTGCTAGCCAAAGGCATGAGCGTGGCTATCTGTGGCCGAACCGCCGCGCCTATTCAACACACGGTAGAAACATTCAATGCCAAATACCCGGGGAAAATTGCAGGTTTTGTATGCGATGTCAGCCAAGCGGAACAGGTTAACGGCTTCATCGACAAGGTAAGGTCAACCTTTGGTGATATTCATGTACTAGTGAATAACAGCGGATTCGGCAAGGAAACACTTATTTGGGAAACCACTGAAGCCGACTGGGACGCGGTAATGAACACCAACGTTAAAGGCGCGTTTTTGATGAGCAAAGCGGTGGTCCCAGGCATGATAAACTCGCGTGAAGGTTTTATCGTGAATATCGCTTCGCAGGCCGCCTTAAACGGCTATGCCAACGCAGGCGTGTACTGCGCGTCGAAATTTGCCATGGTGGGGCTGGGCAAAGCATTGCAAGAAGAGGTTCGCGAATATGGTATTCATGTTCATTCACTCAACCCAGCGTTGATTCAGTCGCAAAAAACTCCCGATGAACCGCTGGACAGCGGCCTGATTCAAAACCAGGATTTGGCCGATATGCTGATATATTTACTACAGCAGCCACGCCGGCTAAAAATTGACAACATCGGTATGTGGGGGTTTTAATTACGTTTAACACAGCCGCTTTTCTACTTTGTGTATGCCAGCGTTCCGTATTGTTGAACCCTGGCTTTGCCGTGTTTTCGCCTTGGCGGCCCTCCCCTCTTTGCGACTCTATGGTAAAACTCATTTATCGTGCCCCCTGTCGCAATCTGTTCATAGTCAGCGCTTATAGTGATACGAGGTGCTAAAGATACTTCTTAGAGATGTTGCTTCAGGGTGATGGTAGGCCATGTGTTGGCGATGATTGCAAAACCTCGTGTCACACCGGATTTAATTTACCCTGGCGTGCTTACTCTGGATAGTGTCTCGTTATCATTATTATATACAGTCAATATATCTCGCCAGTAACGGCGTTATCAGGAGAGCAAAATGCGAATGCTGCATACGATGTTGCGGGTTACTGACCTTACCCAATCGCTGGATTTTTACATCAACAAAATGGGCATGACGTTACTTCGCCAGTCTGACAATATTGACCATGAATATACGCTGGCATTTGTAGGCTATGGTACGGAAGCCGACCACGCTGTACTTGAATTGACCTACAACTGGG
Organism: Salinimonas sediminis; assembly: GCF_003429285.1. NCBI lineage: Bacteria > Pseudomonadati > Pseudomonadota > Gammaproteobacteria > Alteromonadales > Alteromonadaceae > Salinimonas > Salinimonas sediminis. The sequence goes on along the minus strand of NZ_CP031769.1, from coordinate 1,202,068 downwards.
GAGTTGAGCATTACGAATTGGGCAATGCCTATGGCCATGTGGCCATTGCGGTTGAGGATATTTATACATTTTGCACCAAGTTACAAACGCTGGGTGCCGATGTTTATCGTTCTCCCGGGCCGGTAAAAGGTGGGTCAACCGTAATTGCATTTGTGCGCGACCCCGACGGTTACGCTATTGAGTTAATTCAGGCTTAAGGAGATTATTATCATGCTTGGCACCGGTTTATCAGCGCGTTCGCTGGCCCTTCGACTTGTACTTCCTCTTGTAACACTACTGGGTATCGCATTTAGCAGTTATAGCGATGCTGTAGAGATCATTGCCCATCGCGGCGCCTCGGGTTATTTACCCGAACATACGCTGGAATCCACCACACTGGCATATGCACAGCAACCTGACTATATTGAGCAGGACGTCGTACTGAGCAAAGATAACATTCCCGTAGTACTGCATGATATCCATTTGGAAACGGTGACCAATGTCGAGCAGCTATTTAAGGAAAGAGCGCGCCAGGATGGTCGCTACTATGCTATCGACTTTACCCTGGCTGAATTACGTCAGCTTAGGGTGCACGAACGACAAAATGCCCGCCAGGAAGCGGTTTTTCCTCAGCGTTATCAAGGTAACCGGGCCCAGTTTGGTATAGCGACCCTGGCAGAGCATAGTGAGTTAATCACGCAGCTTAACCGCCAAACCCGCCAGCAGATTGGTCTTTACACTGAAATCAAGTCGCCAGCATGGCACCGCGCCCAAGGCGTCGATATCTCTCGCATTGTATTGGCTGAAATGAAACGTCTTAATTTGCTTGAGGGAACTATCCCGCTGGTTATTCAGTGTTTTGATTTTACAGAAACTCAGCGAATTCGACGTGAACTCGGATATACGGGTATGTTGGTTCAGTTGGTGGCCGACAACAGTTGGCATGAATCCGACACTGACTATGACTGGCTGCTTAGCGAAGAGGGTCTCGAAGCGGTGGCGGAGGTGGCCGACGGCGTAGGTCCATGGATTCCTCAACTTGCCGATACCAGTACAGAAAGGGTGCTCTGGCAGCTAAGTCCGTGGGTAGCCAATGCCAAAAAGCACAACTTACTCATCCACCCTTATACGTTTCGCGCAGATGAGTTGCCAGCGGGGGTCACGGCCCCTGCGTTGATCCGCTTTTTGGTGGAAGAAGCCCGGGTAGATGGTATTTTTACCGACCAGGTGCCGCCGGTTAAGGCCTTACTCGCCAACCCAGAGGGCTAATAGTGCCAGGGCCAGACGAGCGTCTAGCCATCAAGTGCGAGCTATAATAGTACTGCGGTGCGCATTAGGTTTTGGATAGCCTGACCACTACGCGGCGGTTAAGCGCCCGGGTATCGCTGGTTGTATTGGGGGCAATATGGCGCTTTTCGCCGTGCCCGGAAACCTCAATGCGGTCATCAGCTACCCCTAGCGCAGTCAGGTACCCTTTAATTTCGTTAGCCCGTTTAATCGATAGCTGTTCGTTATTCCAGCGCCCACCATAGCTATCGGTATACCCATCCAACAACACCAATTCAAGGTTGCTGTCTTCTTTTAAATATTCACCAATCATCTGTAAGCGACGTTCAGAGTATTTGGTTAAATCTGTACTGTTTTTCTCATAAGACAGCACGGTGTAGGCGATATCTTCAAAGCTATATGGCAATAATTGAGAGACACAATTAACAAATTCCTGGTACTGCGGCATGAAGTTACTGGCATTCAAGGCCACGGCTACACTATCGTGCCGGTTATACCAGTCCTGATAATAAATAGTTGGCCAGAACCCCTTTTCCAGTTCGCTTAGCATGGTCCAGGCAGCGGCCTCTGGTAAGTCGCCATGATATTGCTTGCGTAACTGCATTTGCGCGATTTCGCGGGGGGCTTGACCCGGCATCCAGGACGGCGGCACCGCATACACTGCCGCTATAGCGAATTTTTTTGGTAACAAAGACATTTGCATGTCAAATTCCATATTCAGCTGCTTTGATGCCACACTGACAAATTTTGCTTCGCCATACCCAGGTACCTGGTGGCTTAGTTCGCACTGCAAACGAGAGGCACTTTCCAGCGCCCAGTCAGAACTTTCCACCGATGCAGAGTATTGCCGCATTGCCCCGCTCACCGGCAGGGCGCAGAGTAAACTGAACCCTATAACCAGGGTATGCCTGAATTTCATGCTATTTCCGCCATGCTACTGTGTATGTCTAGATATCGTCCATATCAGAGAAAAGTTTAGCACACAATTCCACCACTACCGTATTTACACGCTGCTTAACCCGGGCAAAGCTGGATATACCCGCTCATTACTGAGATAATTTTTATTCATTCGCAGCCGCGATACATTATTGAGCACCAACAGGAGCTATGTCGGATCCTATGACAGATCAAAAACCTACTTTGTCCACCCGCTTTCGCGGCTACTTTCCGGTAGTCATTGACGTAGAAACCGCGGGGTTTAATGCGGGTACTGACGCGTTGTTAGAAATTGCAGCGGTGACAGTACAAATGGACGATGCTGGTAACCTGTATCCTGATGAAACCTTCCACGCCCATGTTAATCCGTTTGAAGGCGCCAACCTTGAGCCGGCTGCCCTGGAATTTAATGGTATTGATCCTCACTGCGCTTTGCGCGGCGCTATCGAAGAATCGGATGCGATGAAAGCACTGTGTAAGACCATTCGCAAAGCGCAGAAAAATGCAGGATGTCAGCGTTCAGTAATTGTGGCCCATAACGCCACTTTCGACCAAAGCTTTGTTAATGCAGCTATCGCAAGAAGCGGGATTAAGCGTACCCCCTTTCATCCATTTGTATCGTTTGATACCACCAGCCTAGCGGGCTTAGCGCTTGGCCAAACGGTGTTGGTTAAGGCCTGCCGGACGGCGGGTATTGCGTTTGACCAAAACGAAGCCCACAGCGCGCTTTATGATGCCAGCCGAACCGCAGACTTATTTTGTTTTATGGTTAACCGCTACAAAGCCCTTGGCGGGTGGCCTTTAGCACAGCCCGATAAGCCTGAATAGGCTGTGTTGGCGCACAGTCCTTAGAGCAGGCTTCGCTAGCGCATTGGCAGCCTGCTAACATTCATCATTGGCCTGCATGCTGTGAGGCAATGCCGGGGATCGCATGCCTGCTTACAGCCAGCTTTGCGTTCCGCTCAGCCTTACCCTCCCCCTTCCACTGTTTTATTTTTTGAATAGCGCGCCGCCCGCCTACACACTGTTGCCACTTAGCCGTAGGTTATAAGCTTTGTACCTGAAGACGCGCGTTCAGTCGCTATGGACCTGCGTGAAACAAGCTCCCAGAGCCTTGTATAGCCTTTTATAGCCCTTTGTAGTAGGTAGGTATAAGTAGGTAGATATAAGTACATAGGTGTCTGCGTTATCAGCGGAAACGCTGAATCTTGAGTAGGCCATATACGCTGGTAGAGAGGCGTTAAAAACAGACGGTTCGCATTGGTTCCCCTGCTGGGTTCAAAATTCCAGCGGCTACCGTTAGATTAAACGAGAATGATTTTCATCCAAAGTATCTTGCAAATTATGTAAATGGCAATTATTATCATTTGTAACGATAGTGAAGAGGTTATTTTATGTACGTATGTATGTGCTACGGCGTGACAGACAAAGCAATAAAAAAAGCAGTTGAAGCCCATGGCGCAGGTAACCTTCGTGAACTACGAGAAGTATTAGAAATAGGTAGTCAGTGTGGTAAATGTATATCTATGACGCAACAAATTATCGATGCCACCATTGTCGATGAGTCGCTATTTAAAGAAGTGTGCTAACAGAACCTGTAGCATCTGATTAAATCGCTTTACGTCTCTTTCCCGGCTAATTAGCCACTTCACATCGTGCAAGCTCCTTTCTACCCCTTTACACCCTCTCCAATCTGCCCGTGGTTTAATCCAGGCTGTTTTTTTTATAGCTGATTGTCGGTACCTACTTACTCCTGTTTTGTTTGCGCTTTTGACCGCGCGCTATATCCATACTGCTGCTATTTAGCCCCGACATTAAAAGGTAAAGCGCGCTTCGGCGTAATAAAAGCCACCATTAATACCGCTTGGGGCTGTAGCAGGATAACGCGCGCCCACTTCCGCACTGTACGGATTATCCTCAGGCTTAATATCCAACAGGTTTTTCGCTCCTACTGCCAGAGTAAGCTGTTCAGTACTCAGCCAGTTTATTTCAGCGTCAAGCACAGTCACCGGTTTACCATAAATATCCAGGCCGGCAGCAGCATCTAAATGATCTTCATAATAGCTTCCATAATAACTGGCGCGCCAGATAACAGAGAACGTCTCCCAAAACTGCTTCAACGTGAATGTGGCCCGGTGGGCCGGTAGATTATCTTCCAACATTCGAATGCGGGACGTGGTCAGGTTAGGTGCTAACAGGTCGTCTGTATTACCACTGGTAACGGGATAAAGCCGAATACTGTCTACTTCGGTATGGGTCCAGTTATAGGCTGCGGTAATTTCGTGGGAAATTGTGCCTGTAGTAAAGCCATAATTAAAAACAATATCCAGCCCTTGCGTATGGGTATCAAAGTCGTTGGTAAAATACTTGGCTGCCCCGTATTCAGCCGCCTCTGTTACCCCTTGCTGGTTCAGCACAGCAATATCGGCGGCAGTGAGTGCAATCGCCGAGGTGGTACTGATGCGATCACGTAAGCGTATGTCGAAAAAGTCGATGGTCATATATAGCTTATCGCTAAACATGGCAACCGCCCCAAAGCTGGTATTCACCGACTCTTCCGGACGTAGGGCACTGGCGCCTAACTGACGGGATACCGGGTGTGTAGGTGGTAACGTAGCCTGATCCTGCAGCCCTTGAGCCGAGTAGGCAGTCGTCACATTAATGACATTACTCTGTCCTACCGTAGGAGCTTTAAAACCCGTGCTGACAGAGCTACGCAAAGCATAGACAGGATTTAACTGGTAGCGGGCAAAAAATTTACCGTCAAAGGTGCCGCCAAAATCTGAAAAATGCTCCATCCTGATAGCCAGTCCGGCGTTTAATGCAGAAGTAAGCTGCGTTTCAGCATCCGCGTACCATGCCCAGTTATGGCGGCTCCAATGCCCCGCTGATTGCGGCTGATAGCCTGGGAAACCGTTAGAGCCGATACTAAAACCTTGTGAACGTTGAGTATCCTGATTGAAGGCGAAGGGCCCGGCCGCATAAGACATGCTATCGCCCGCCCGTTGGTGATAAGACTCCCGACGCCATTCAATACCCACACCCAGGTTTACCGGATTAGGTAAGCCCAGCATCAACGGCCCGGAAAAATCCAGATTCACCGTGCGCTCAATTTGTGCCACCCCGCCTGGCGAAAAGGACAAAGGTGACATTGGCCCTAAAGAAGGATTCACCGTTTGCTCAAGCTGATAGACTATATTTGAATAGCCAGTGCCGATGCTCATATCGTACTGCCAATCATTTGCCCAGCGGCCACGCCAACCGCCAAACAAGGAAGCATCTTCAATGGTGCCACCAAATCGGGGGGTAAATCCGCCGGGGAACCATTCATTAAAAGCAAAGCAGTTTGCCCCTAGCGCCGTACTATTATCGGCAATCTGCTGGTAATCAGCTTGCTGGAGTACGTTGTCACTATTGATGATAATATCAGGACAGGCAATTCCCTGGCCTAACCCATCGAGGTCGGCAATCAATAACGCCCGCCCCGCGGCTGTCGGCTTACTGAATACGCCATCGCGAAAGTGCGGATGGCGAAAATAAAAACCGCCCCCGGTTTTTCGTTTCGCCAGGTTGGCAAATGCATATAGTTCACTGTCAGCGTCCAGCTGGTAACCAAAATTACCGGCGGTTTTATAATCGTAATCAACCTCTAGCGAGCCCCATACCTGAGCCGGATTTGGCACGCTGGTATTGCCCGCCTGGGTGAGAGCCATCGCATCAGCACGCTGAACCGTGCGCGAGGTGGCTTGTTGTTGGCGAAACTCTAAAGACAGGTTAGCAAAGCCTCGGTCTAACAACGGCAGCCCGAGGTTTGCCTGAAACTGAATTAACTCCCCGTCGCCCTCGCTATACAAGCCGGTTTTAAGCGCAATATTGCCGCCTTCATCAGCATCTTTAAGAACAAAATTAATGACCCCGGCGATAGCATCAGAACCATATTGCGCCGCAGCGCCATCGCGTAACACTTCAACCTGCTGCATGGCGCTGGCAGGCAGAACTGAGATATCCGGCCCCTGCGCACCGTCAGATAACCCCCCGCCTAGAAACGTGATCACTGCTGAACGATGACGCCGTTTGCCATTAAGTAACAATAACGTGTGGTCTGAAGCCATCCCGCGTAAGTTGGCCGGCCGTACCAGGCTGGTAGCATCATTAATAGGTTGGTCATTAACATTAAGGGAGGGGACGGTAGCGGCCAGCATGCCCAGTAAGTCAGCACTGCCCTGCGCTTTAAAGGCATCTTCAGAAAGGATATCCAAAGGCACCGCTGAAGATACCACCGAACGTGCGGTATTGCGGGAGCCGACAATGGCAATACGCTCTAATGAAAAGGTTTCTGTATCACTGGATTTCTTTTGTTTTGGTACGCGGGGAGCGGGCGCCGGGGCGATATCATTCACATGCTTTACGGTAAGCATGCCGCTGGCATCCACTTCTACTGCCAGTTCGGTATCTTTTAACAGGGCCTGCAGGCCTTCCTGTAGCGTAAAGCTACCCCGCAGCGCATTTGCGGTTACCTGCTGGGCGAGATCATAGGAGAACAACAAAGTGGTATCGGCCTGGCGGGCAAATTCAGTCAACGCTTCATCTGCACGCTTTGCAGTAATTGAAAAAGTAATTTTGTCAGCGGCCAGAGCCGGAAATCCCCATCCAGCCAGCGTGCACCACACCGCCACCACAAAAGAATAGCCTTTCATGGTTATATATCCGGTACGCTGGGGCATACACCAAGGCATCTACCAGGCCACGTAAATAGACTATCACCAGCCGGGTTCCACCCGCTAATGCCGTCTATCGCCAAGCTGCTGGCTGCAAATACTGTAATAAAAGACAAACCGCGAGATTGCAACGTGTTCGAACACCTGAGGAATTTCATTAATACTGTCACAAAGTTGCAGCAAAAAACAATAGTTAGCAGGCCAGGCATGCCACTGACCTGTTTGCTTTAGATGCTAACCCGCTGACACCGGCGGGGTAATTTCTTTCAGCTCTATGGTCATGCCGCTTACCCGTTTATGCTCGATATTAAAACTGTTTTTTAATGCAAACAGCAAGCCGCTGATATCACCGACTTTGAAGTATCCCGCTACTCGCTTCTGCTTAAGGTTTTCATCGGCGATTTTAAACGTGACTGGCGTATACCGACCGATCTCCTTTAATGCATCTTCCAGTGGTTCACCTTTAAATACAATCATCCCCTGTTGCCATGCTAAATCTTGCTGCATAGCATCGCTGGTCAGACTTTGCCGCTGGTCAACCTGCCCCCTGATGTTGGCCTTTTCACCCGCCGTTAACAGCTGACCACTGGCGGTAGCGTCAGGGTTAATCAATGCTGTGGCATCGCTGGCATCCTGGGCACTTGTGGTATCCCGGACTAACACCTTGCCTTCGGTCACGACCAGCTCGAATGCATCGGTATCGGTCAGTTGCATATTAAATGCGGTGCCGATGGCGGTAACGGTATTGGCGCCGGCTTCTACTACAAACGGCCGGTAATGATCATGTGCAACCGCAAAGTGGGCTTCACCTTTTTGTAGCACGATACGGCGTACGCCGCCGCTGAAGTCGATATTGATAATAGAATTAGTATTGAGCTGTACATAACTGCCATCAGCGAGTTTAACAGTACGCTGCTCGCCAATGGCCGTAGCCAGCCGTCGGCTTACCTGAGCCGTGGTGTTATCGGTGCCCATCAGCCATGACCAGTCACTGATAAACCCCAGGAACAGCACGACAATCGCCACGGCGGCGGCACTGCTATAGCGGGCCTGCCGTTTCCATTTAGCGGCGTGGTCTTTGCCTGAGGACAGTGTGGCTTGGGCAGATTTTAACGGGTACAACCCACTGAGCTCATTCATTACGCTCATATCGTCCCACAAGCTAGCCAACTCAAACAAAATACGGCGATGCCCGCTGCTGGCGGCAAGCCATTGGTCAAGCTGCTGAATTTCGCTGTGAGTTAAACCTCGATCGACCCGGCTTATCCATAACGATGCTTGCTCGTAGATATCCTGTTTTGGGGTAAACTGACTGACATTACTCATCGGCTGCGTACATCCTGGCTGTTGGCTGATGAACCCGTAGAAGGTGTGTCATCGGCCAGCTCAGCCAGATAACGGGAACACAACAGCAAACCTTTTGCTACATGCTTTTCTACGGTGCTTTCGCTAAGCCCAACCAGCTCGGCGATGTCTTTTTGTTTCATGTCGTACACTTTTTTAAGCAGGAACACCCGCTTTACCTCAGCTGATAGTGTATCGGTGGCGCGGCAAAAATGAATAAAACGCTCTTTGCTTTCGACGTTTTTTTCCAGGCTATGACCAACCAAATCGTAGGGTAATGCATCCATATTTTCGACGGCATCATTTAATTGCACCGCGGCACTGGCAACATGGTTCAGCGCCAGGTTTTTCACTGTACGCAACATATAGGTGCGCTCGTAGCGAATCTCTTGTTTAAGTTGCGCTTCGTAACTTTTAATGAAGGCTTCTTGCACAATGTCTTCAATATCGTCTTTATTGACAATAGTGCTTATCGCGCGCATTAATTTTGAGCGGTACTTTATATAAGTATCCGCTATTGTCGACTTCTGGGTCATAGATAGCGTCTAAGGTGTGTCTCATGGACTTTACAAACCGGCTAATAATGCAGCAGCCAGGTCGTCTTGTCATTCTATTTTATGATTATCAATACGGTTTGTACCCACCCAATCCGGGCCTGCGGCCCACTACAGGTAAAACCAAATGGTAAACAGGTTAATGTAGCAAAACACTCTCTACGTTAATGCTTTGCTACATCCACTACAGGAAGCGACCCTGGTCGCCTCCTGCAATGAAAATAAAGGTACTTGTTCTTACTACCTGTTAGTTAAATTAAAATGTATAAATCCCGCGCAGGTAATAGAAACCACCATTGATACCCATAGGCGAGGTGACCGGGTATTTAGCGCCAGCAATTTCATTATCATACAGCGTATTTTCGTCTGGGTATTCATCCAGCGCGTTCTTCGCTCCTACCACTAACTGCAGGTCGTCGGTAAAGTGGTAAGCCACTTCCACGTCGACAGTAATTTCACTGCTGATATTATCGATGGGCAAGGCTGAATCCAGATGGTCCTCATAAGTACTTCCGAAGTAGTTCAAACGCCCCAATACGCGCCAGTCTCCATTCGTATGATTGGCAGTCAGACTCCAGCGAACCGCTGGCAGGTTATCTTCCAACATGCGGATACGCTCTGCCGAAATATTGTCCGATGCTTCATCCACTACCGTCGAGGTCCAGTTATAGGCAAGAGAATATTTGGTATCTCCTCCGAACATTTCCTGGCTATAGTTTGCTACCACATCAACCCCTTCTGTAGTGGTATCGAAGTCGTTGGTGAAGAAACTGACTTCGGTAAAGCTCGAGGCATCACTCACGCCCTGCGCCAGCAGTTGGGCGATGTCTTCTTCGGTAAGCTTAATACCAGAAGTGGTACTGATACGGTCAGTCACTTCAATATTGTAATAATCAACCGTTAGGAACAGGCCACTATCGAACTCTGCCACCATGCCCAGGCTATAGCTGGTAGATTCTTCAGGGGTCAACACTGACCCGCCTTTTTGCACTGAAATAGGATCAGTAGGAGGCAACGTAGCCCGGTCAATAAGCTCGCCATCAGTACCAAACGCCGTGGTCACGTTACGCACATTAGACTGGCCAATGGTAGGGGCTTTAAAGCCTGTGGAAACCGCGCCACGAAAGGCAATACTGTCAGTGGCTTGCCACCGAGCTGATATCTTACCTTTGGTGGTATCACCAAAGTCTGAGTAGTCTTCATAACGCACTGCACCAGCCACCATAAAGTCGTCGCTCAGAAATACCTCAGCATCCAGATAAAACGCGATATTGTGGCGCGAAGCATCACTTTGGCTACGCGCTGACAAACCAGGGAAACCGTTTGAACCAATGCCAAACCCCTGTGCCGCTAATGGGCCAATTTCGTATGAGGCAGTATCACCGGCTAAACTTTCATAGCTTTCATGGCGATACTGGAAACCACCAGCTAAAAACAGGGGCTCTGCCAAACCAACATCAAACGGCTTATGCAAATCAAAATCAAAAGTCTGTTCTGACTGGGTATATTTGCCAGGTTTAAAGGAGGTGGGGGTTTGCGGCCCCAAAGACGGGTTCAGGGTATTGGAGATAGCGAAGTCAACTTCGTTTTGTCCTAAGTTAACACTAACATCATAGCCTACTTCGTTAGCCAGCTCACCGCGGGTACCAAAGACCAACGACATGTCGGTAATCGTGCCGCCAAACCGTGGAGTAAAACCACCTGGGAACATTTCATTAAAGGCAAAACAGTTGGCCCCTACTGCGGTGCTGTTATCGGCAATAAGGCCATAGTCAGCATTGTCCAACACGTTGCCATCGGTGATACGCACCGTCGGGCAGCTAATACCATTATCCAGGCCGTCCAAATCACCTACCAATAGCAAAGGTGTGCCATCGGTATCTACCCCACCATCGTATACACCGCCACGGGTATGCGGGTTACGGTAGTAAAAGCCGCCTTCAACTTCGCGCTCTGCATAGTTACCGAACATATATGCCTGCGCAGAATTACTAAGATCCAGGCCAAGATTAGCAAACAATTTAATGTCATCTTTTATTTCGGGATTACCCCAAATTTGCGCCGGATCTTCTACAAAGGTGTTGCCCGCCGCAATCAGCGCCGCTGCATCATCGCGCTGGACGCTACGCGATGTAGGATCCGCAGTTCGGTATTCGGCAGTCAAATTAATAAAGCCATCATCACTTAATGGCAAACCTACGTTTCCGGAGATTTGCATCATGTCACCATCGCCTTCGTAATAAGAGCCATACCGTGCTTCTACTACGCCGCCTTCACTATTGTCTTTTAGAACAAAGTTAACAACACCAGCAATCGCATCAGACCCATATTGCGCGGCTGCACCATCACGCAACACTTCCACCTGCTTAAGGGCAGTGGCCGGGATAACCGAAATGTCCGGGCCCTGCGCACCATCAGATAACCCACCGCCTAAAAAGGTGATAACTGCCGAGCGATGACGCCGCTTACCATTGACCAGCACCAGGGTATGATCAGACGCCATACCACGCAGGTTAGCCGGACGTACCAAGCTGGAAGCATCATTGATGGGCTGGTCGTTTACGTTAAAGGAGGGCACCACGGTTTGTAACATCGACACCATGTCGGTGGAACCCTGGTTTTTAAATTCTTCATCAGAAATAATATCAATCGGTACCGCCGACTCGCCCACCGAGCGTGGAGCGCCGCGGGTCCCTACGATTGCTATTTGCTCAACATCCTCAGGCGCCTCTGCCTGATTCGTTTGTTCCTGTGCCGAAGCGGTATTTAATGCCAGCACAGAAAATGCCGCCGATGCAGTCAGTACGGCTCGTACATTTTTTGTTAGTAACGATAGTATAGTGTTCATTATGGATTCCCCGGATTTTTATGATGGCCTTTACTGCGCAGTGGGTGGCAAATTCTTATTATTATTTCGGCGCAGTAAAATATCTTTTTACCTTATAGGTGTTGACCAGCAAAAGAACTGCCCAACCTCTTTGTTATAAAAGGTAAAACCGGGTAAAACAAATGTTTTGAGACGAAAAATTTATTTATTTTTGCAGCGTAGAGGATTTGCGCTACTGACTTGTCTATAAGGTTATCAGCGGGGTTTACGCGAAATGCAGTGGGCCAGTTTTACGCTGATTTATTGTTTCCCTGACAATAAAAAAAACCCGGCTTCTGCCGGGTTTTTTATACATAGAACAGTTCGTTATTCAGCGCTTTTATGCTTCTCTGCCGCCTCTTTTACCAACGGCTGAAGTTCATTTTGCTGAAACATCTCAATAATAATGTCACAGCCGCCAACTAGTTCGCCTTCAACCCATAATTGAGGAAAGGTTGGCCAATTCGCATATTTAGGTAGTTCTGCACGGATATCCGGATTTTGCAGAATATCAACGAAAGCAAACTGTTCACCACAGGACATCAACGCTTGCGAAGCCTGGGCAGAAAAACCACAGCTAGGTAGTTTTGGAGAACCTTTCATATAAAGAAGAATAGGGTTTTCCGCTATCTGCTCTTTAATCTTTTCTACGGTTGCTTCTGGGGTCGTATTTTCCATCTCATCCTCACTGGTGGTCGCAACTATCGATAGCCGTTATATAGGGTCTGGTTGCGCGTATTTCAAGTCGTCACATTATACCACAGGGGCGCACCCCAATGTCACTACCGCCATATAAACATCAATACAGTATTCGCAGGCTGTTTTTGCCAAAAGAGTGATCTTAAGCGCAGGGTAGGATCTATGAGAATAGCAGTAATGTCGTACGCCCAATGATAACTCACCACGGTGAATAACCTGCTTTTACAGGTAAATTCACAAATTTGTCATTGGGTTATACAAAAACGCCCATATATTTTTGTATAGTTGAGACCGATGTTGATGCTCTTCCTTTACACCATTGATTAAAGGCGACCGGCACAACACTAAATTATCACCAACATGGAGACGCGTAATGGCTTTTGAATTACCAGCATTACCTTATGAAAAGAATGCCCTGGAACCTCATATCTCAGCAGAAACGCTGGAATATCACTACGGTAAACATCATGCTACCTATGTATCTAAACTGAACGGTTTGGTGGAAGGTACTGATATGGAAAGCCAAAGCCTGGAGGAGATCATCAAGTCTTCTAAAGGCGGTCTTTTCAACAATGCTGCACAGGTATGGAACCATACCTTTTACTGGCATTGCCTTAGCCCAAATGGTGGCGGTGAACCTACTGGCGAACTGGCTGAAGCGATTAATGCCAAGTGGGGCTCATTTGCTGACTTCCAAGCGGCATTTAACGACAAAGCCACTGGCAACTTCGGTTCTGGCTGGACCTGGCTGGTAAAAACAGCAGATGGCTCAGTCGACATCGTCAACACTGATGATGCAGACACCCCAATTGCAGGCGAAGAATACACGCCAGTCCTGACCTGCGATGTATGGGAGCATGCGTACTATATTGATTACCGCAACGCACGTCCTAAGTACCTGGAAAATTTCTGGGCACTGATCAACTGGGAATTTGCGGCAGAAAACTTCGCTAAGTAAGTTTTTATAGCACCCGATTATTAAGCCCGCCATTGTTGCGGGCTTTTTATTATAGCCACGTATAACGTGATTAATACCGACCTGCAAAACTGTCAAAAGTTCCCTTTTTCGATAGATCGTTTACTTTGACCCTATTCCTAAAAATCGTTTAAAAAAAGTATCGCTTTTCAAAATACCGACTAAGCTGAAATTACGGGGATCCGGTTTCTGACTTTGAGGTACTCATGAGTATTTTCGAACACTACCAGCAGCGCTACGAGGAACGTCAGCAAGAAGAATTCACCATCCAGGAGTTTCTGGAGATTTGCAAAAGCGACCCAACAGCTTACGCAAATTCCGCCGAACGCCTTCTACAGGCTATTGGCGAACCAGAAATGATTGATACATCAAACGACCCGGCGCTTAGTCGAATCTTTTCTAATCGGGTTATCGCCCGCTATCCTGCCTTCCATGAATTCTACGGAATGGAAGAAGCCATTGAACAAATCGTATCTTATCTGCGGCATGCGGCGCAGGGTCTGGAAGAGAAAAAGCAAATCTTGTATTTACTGGGGCCCGTAGGTGGCGGCAAGTCATCTTTAGCCGAACGGCTAAAAGAGCTTATGCAGAAAGTGCCCATCTACATGCTTAAAGGCTCCCCGACCAACGACCATCCATTTTGTTTATTTGATGTGGCTGAAGACGGGCATATCCTGGAACAGGAATACGGTATTCCGAAGCGATACCTTAAAACCATTATGTCACCCTGGACCCGTAAACGGTTGCATGAGTTTGGTGGCGATATCAGCAAGTTTAAGGTGGTGCGGGTATATCCATCCATACTGGATCAAATTGGGATCGCGAAAACAGAACCCGGTGATGAAAATAATCAGGATATTTCTTCACTGGTAGGTAAGGTTGATATTCGCCGTCTCGAACAGTTTGCCCAAAACGATCCCGATGCCTACAGCTACTCGGGTTCGCTATGTAAAGCTAACCAGGGGTTAATGGAGTTCGTCGAAATGTTCAAAGCACCCATCAAGGTGCTACATCCCTTACTAACCGCTACCCAAGAAGGAAATTACAATCCTACTGAAGGGTTTTCTGCGCTCCCCTTCGATGGCCTCATTTTAGCCCATTCCAACGAGTCAGAATGGCAGACTTTTAGAAACAACAAGAATAATGAAGCATTTTTGGACCGGGTATATATTGTCAAAGTCCCTTACTGTCTGCGCTTATCTGAGGAAATAAAGATTTATCGTAAGTTACTGGATAGTAGTGAATTAAATGGTGCCCCATGCGCTCCTGACACGCTCGAATGCCTGGCGCAGTTTACCGTGCTGTCGCGGCTCAAAGAGCCAGAAAACTCCAGCCTGTATTCAAAGATGCGGGTTTACGACGGCGAAAGCCTGAAAGACACTGACCCGAAAGCGAAGTCGTATCAGGAATACCGCGACTACGCCGGCGTGGATGAAGGTATGGAAGGGTTATCTACCCGCTTTGCTTTTAAAATACTATCCCGGGTTTTTAATTTCGATCATCAGGAAGTGGCTGCGAATCCGGTGCACCTGTTTTATGTACTGGAACGGCAAATTGAACGTGAACAATTCCCGCAAGACACCGGTGACCGCTACAAAGAGTTTTTAAAAGGCTATTTAATTCCTCGCTATGTAGAGTTTATCGGTAAGGAAATTCAAACCGCTTATCTGGAGTCCTATTCCGAGTACGGCCAAAACCTGTTTGACCGTTATGTTACCTATGCCGATTTCTGGATTCAGGATCAGGAATACCGGGATCCGGAAACCGGCCAATTATTTGACCGTGAATCGTTAAACGCAGAGTTAGAAAAAACCGAGAAGCCGGCCGGAATATCCAACCCTAAAGACTTTAGGAATGAAATTGTCAACTTTGTACTGCGCGCACGCGCACATAATGGTGGCAAAAATCCGGCTTGGACCAGCTATGAAAAACTGCGCACAGTCATTGAGAAGAAAATGTTCTCAAATACCGAAGATTTGCTTCCGGTCATTTCATTTAATACCAAAGGTTCTACCGAAGATAAGAAAAAACACGATGATTTTGTCAACCGTATGACGGAAAAAGGCTATACGCAAAAACAAGTCAGATTGCTGTGTGAATGGTACTTACGTGTAAGAAAAGCCTCGTAAACACCCTTCCATTAGCAGACACATAGTAGGTGCTTATGGCGCATTTTATTGACAGAAGATTAAACAGTAAGGGTAAGAGCACCGTTAACCGACAACGTTTTATTCGCCGCTATAAACAGCAGATAAAACGGGCGGTATCGGATGCTATCGGCCAGCGTTCGGTAACGGATTTAGAAAGTGGTGAGAAAATCAGTATTCCCGCCCGGGATATTAGTGAACCGGTGTTTCATACCGGCAAAGGCGGCAAACGTTCTGTGGTGCATCCTGGTAATGATCAGTTCACTGCTGGCGATAGAATTGAGCGTCCACCACAAGGACAGGGTGGCGGTGCTGGCGAGGGAGATGCCAGCAATAGCGGTGAAGGCGAAGACGAATTTGTGTTTTCAATTTCTAAAGATGAATACCTGGATCTGCTGTTTGACGATCTGGCCTTACCCAACCTGAAAAAAAGCCAGTTTGATAAAGTTGTCGAATACGAAACTTACCGGGCTGGCTACCAAACGGATGGCGTACCCAGCAATTTGGACATTGTGCGCTCGTTAAAAGGTTCAGTAGCAAGGCGTATTGCGCTTACTGGCACTTCGCGAAAAAAATTGCGAGAACTGGAAGAAGCATTAGCTGCGCTGCAAGAGGACAAACACGACAACACGTTGGCTATTTTAGCGTTGGAACAGGAAATTGACGTCTTACGCAAAAAAATAGCCCGGGTGCCTTTTATTGATACCTTTGACCTGCGTTTTAAAAATTATGATAAACGCCCTGTGCCTACCAGCAAAGCTGTGATGTTTTGCTTAATGGACGTTTCGGGTTCGATGGATCAGGTTACGAAAGATATGGCCAAACGATTTTATATTTTGCTGTATCTTTTTTTAACCAGAACCTATGAAAATGTAGAGGTAGTCTATATTCGACATCATACACAGGCTAAAGAAGTTGACGAGCATGAGTTTTTCTATTCGCAAGAAACCGGCGGTACTATAGTATCCAGCGCGCTCAAACTGATGGACGATATTGTTAAAGCGCGCTATTCGGATGCAAACTGGAATATCTATGCCGCCCAGGCGTCGGATGGCGATAACTGGGCTGACGATTCCCCTTACTGCCGGGATTTACTGCTAAACCAAGTATTACCGGTCACTCGCTATTTTGCGTATATCGAAATCACTGAGCGTCAGCACCAAAGTTTGTGGCGAGAATACCAACAGGTCGCGTCATTAAGTGACAACTTTGTGTGCAAACATATTCAAACGGTCAATGATATTTATCCGGTATTCAGAGAGCTGTTTGCCCGTAACGAGCAGGCTGCCACTTCAGGAGGCTAATTATGGCATCACCGAAGACCCGCTCCCCCCTTAGTGATGGCCCGGACTGGACTTTCGAATTACTCGAACAGTATGAGTTTCATATTGACCGGATTGCTAAAAACTTCCGGTTGGATGCTTATCCCAATCAAATAGAAGTCATTACGTGCGAACAGATGATGGACGCGTACGCCAGTATTGGTATGCCCATTAATTACAGCCATTGGTCATTTGGCAAAAAATTTATTCAGACAGAACAGCAATACCGCCGGGGGCAAATGGGCTTGGCCTACGAGATCGTAATCAACTCAAACCCTTGTATTGCGTATTTAATGGAAGAAAACACTATTACTATGCAGGCACTGGTGATGGCTCACGCCTGTTACGGACACAACTCATTTTTCAAAGGTAACTACCTGTTTGAAACCTGGACGGACGCTAGTTCAATTATCGATTATCTGGTTTTCGCCAAAAACTACATTGCAAAATGTGAGCAGAAATATGGCGAAAATGAAGTCGAGGATATTTTAGATTCGTGCCATGCATTAATGAACTACGGTGTAGACCGCTACAAACGTCCGCAAAAAATCTCTATTCAAGAGGAGATCAACCGCCAACAACAGCGCGAAGAGTATTTACAATCTCAGGTCAACGAATTGTGGCGCACCTTACCTCAGGTGAAAGAAAGTAACCGCCCGCAACCTTCGCGTTTTCCTCATGAACCACAAGAAAACCTACTGTATTTTATAGAGAAAAACGCTCCGTTATTGGAATCATGGCAACGTGAACTGGTAAGAATTGTGCGCAAAGTATCGCAGTACTTTTACCCGCAAAAACAAACCCAGGTAATGAATGAAGGATGGGCGTGTTTTTGGCATTATCACATTCTTACGCAACTTTATGATGAAGGGTTGGTCACCGACCGCTTTATGATGGAGTTTTTGCATAGTCACACGAGTGTGGTGATGCAGCCTGATTATAATAGTCCTTATTATTCAGGTATTAACCCCTATGCACTTGGCTTTAACATGTTTATGGATATAAAGCGAATGTGTCAGAATCCCACTGCTGAAGACCGCGAATATCTACCTGATGTGGCCGGCAAAAATTGGCTGGAAACGGTGCACTTTGCTATGCACAACTTTAAAGATGAAAGCTTCATCAGCCAATTTTTGTCGCCCAAGCTCATTCGAGACTTTAAATTATTTGCTGTGGACGATGATGCCGCGCGCCCGTATGTCAGCGTAAGTGCTATTCATGATGAAGCCGGCTACCGAACCATTCGTGAAAAACTGTCAGCCCAGTACAATCTGAGCAACCTTGAGCCGAATATTCAGGTATACAATGTAGACATCAGAGGCGACCGCTCACTTACGCTTCGTTACGTTCCGCAACAAGGTATTCCATTGGCAAATTCAAAAGAAGAAGTAATGCGTCACCTACACCGGTTATGGAAATTTGATGTCAGCCTTGAACAGGAACATGAAGATGGTGGCATTGAAGTGATTGCTGCGTGTCGGCGCGCTGCTAAAGTTGCCTGATAACCTACCCCACTCGCCCGCGCCCAATTATACCCCGTTGCGTGAGAGGGCTCGTAGGTAGCACAACAGCACAAGAAAAAGCGCCGCTATGGAGAAAAAACCATAGTGAAAGGAAAAACGATGAGGGGGTAATACAGTCAGCGGCGCCCCCGCTTGCCGGTATTACGGGCTAGGGTTACGCGCAAGGCTGTAATGCCCAGACCAAAAGCCAGCGGCCGGCTAACCAAACCACAAGGGTGCCTGCTCACAGCAGGTGCTGCTGGCAGTGTGCGCAAACCCAATGGGCCCTGCTATAAAGCCCTGCTATAAAGCCCAGCTCAAGGCTAGCCGTCAGCCTCGTGGCATACGGCGGCAAGTTGCCGGCCATCAGTGCTCATATGCAAGCGGCTGGCGCCTCCAGGGCAATATTCCTGTAATTCCAGCCATACCTGCCAGGGCCCCTGAACTTTTTCATCGGCAGGTGCGGAGGTTTCATTAAGCGGGGTGACCGGCTCTTTAAAGTCCCATGCATATACACGTGTCTCAACCGCCGCTAAGGCTTTTGCGCCGGGACTCCACGCCATGTAATAGGCGCCTTTGGGCAACGTTGCCAGTAAGCTGGTGCGCTCGGTAGCTGGGTCATAGCTCATCAGCGTCCAGGGCTGTTTATCTGGTGCGGGATTCTTAGTGTAACTAAATAACCCGGTATCCGGGATTGCCCACAAACTGGGGCCGATATTGCTATCTACCACGGTGGGCGGCAGATCCGCGCGCACTCGTTGTAACGTATGGGTGTCGCCCAGCACAAACGCCAGTGCTTCATCCTCGCCCATCCATACATGATAACCAATAGGCTCAAGAGCGCTAAATTTATTGTTTTGCTTATGGGTATACAACCACAGCCACTGTTTTTTACGTTTATCGACGCGGATTGCCGAAAAACCCTTTTTATGCGGTAACGGCGTAGGCGAGTATTCCGAATCTGCTGTATGTGTCAGGTTACTGTGAAAGCCACGGCTGATATCGAATTTCATAACATCGGTTTGACTGACCGAACCGGCCGGGAAGCTCTGGGTATAATACAACGCCTGATTATCGTCGTAAAAATAGGGCTGATTGGTATAAGCGTGGGTATCGGTAATTTTGCGCGCATGCTCTATGTGAGGCTGTTCATTGTCATACGATAAATCAAACAACCACAAATTGGTGATGGTTGACTGCGCGTGACACATAAAGCTGAATAACAAAAGAGCTGTCAGCATAATGCTGCGTTGCATGGTAATTCCTTGTTATGGTCTATTCGTGTATGGGCGTGGCGTTATTATCCATTACGGCGGGGCGGCTGAACAGTAACGCTATCCCACCAGCCAAACAAAATGCCGCAGCTAAAGCAAAGGCACCGTACGCATTCGCTCCCTGATCCCACAATTGCCCCGCACCATAATTACCCAGCGCGCCACCAAAGCCAAAGGCTACAGAAATATATAATGCCTGTCCGCGGCTATGGTAATGAGCGGGTAAGAAATGGTGAATAAAATGCACTGAAGCAGCATGCGCTAACCCAAAACTGAGCGCGTGTATTAACTGGACCACCACGACTATCTCGGGCTGAGCCGCCCACGCGGCTAAAGCATACCAGCGAAAAGCGGTTAACAGCATGCACGCCATCAACAACCACCATACGCCAAAGCGACGAATGAGTCGCTGCGCCAACAAAAATATGACGACTTCTGCCGCCACACCCAACGCGATCAACAAGCCAGTTTGTTGGCCGGTATACGCCAGGTCCCGCATATACAAAGCAAAAAAGCCATAATAAGGGCCAAAGCTAATTTGCAATAATGTGGCGCTAATTAAAAATATTACAAAGGGCCGTTGCGCAGCATAATGCCAAAGCGACCCCCGCCCTTCTGCATGTGCGCGCTGTAGCGGGGGTTGCACAATGAGCAGGCCAGCAAAAAACAATGCTGTAAGTAAGGCCATGCTAACGTAAACGGGGGTTTCGGTAGAGTAACTGTCCAGCGCCCAGCCCACCCCAACCGTAAGTACAATAAAACCGATACTTCCCCAGCAGCGAATTTTACCGTAGCTGGTAGTAGTAGGTGCCACCGCCTGCATAGTAATGACTTCCAATTGCGGTAGCACCGCCGTCCAGAACATCATCATCATGCCAAATGCCAACGCCACGCCCCAGAAACTGGTCACGTAAAAAATGGCTATAAAACATACGGCGCTGAGTAAACACCCGAGCCGTAACACCTGTACCGCTTTACCGGTTTTATCGGCTAACGTAGCCCACAGCGAAGGCCCCACAATACGCGAGAGTGTTATAATCGCAAACAGGTTACCGATAGCAGCCGAATCAAAGCCCCGGCCATCTAGAAAAATCCCCAGATAAGGTCCCAGCACACCCAACTGGCCAAAATAGAGCCAATAGGTAAGCGCCAATAGGATAAAGTTACCCTTTTGATGGGCTGGGGCCCTTCCCTGGACCGCATTATTCATCAGCCGTTACTCTGCCTTCCCGGCTATGTCTGGCGTTTGGCTGTGCACCTGCGCATTTTGCGCCCGGTGACGCAGACAGTGATCCATCAGGGTTATCGCCAGCATTGCTTCAGCAATAGGTACCGCACGAATACCCACGCAAGGATCGTGACGGCCTTTGGTAATAATGTCGATTTCATTTCCATCAACATCAATGGTTTTACCCGGCACAGAGATACTGGATGTAGGTTTTAAGGCCATATGCACAATAACATCCTGACCAGAAGAGATACCGCCTAAAATACCGCCGGCATGATTAGTGGCAAACCCCTGGGGCGTCAGCGCATCGCGATGTTCACTGCCTTTTTGTTCGATCACGGCAAAGCCATCGCCTATCTCCACGCCTTTTACGGCATTAATGCCCATCATGGCGCTGGCAATATCTGCATCGAGCCGGTCGAATACCGGTTCGCCCAGGCCCAGGGGTACACCGCTAGCGATCACTGACACTTTCGCGCCGATAGAGTCGCCGGATTTTTTCAAATCCCGCATATAGCTGTCTAACGCATCCAGTTTGTCAGCATCGGGACAAAAGAACGGGTTTGTATTGGTGACGGCCGGATCCACTTTATCTATTTTAATCGGGCCAAGCTGCGACATATAGCCATGTATTTCAATACCAAACTGTTCTTTTAGGTACTTTTTCGCAATTCCGCCTGCGGCCACCCGAATGGCGGTTTCCCGTGCCGAGGAGCGTCCACCGCCGCGATAGTCGCGGGCGCCATATTTTTGCTGATACGTGTAATCTGCATGACCGGGGCGAAAGCGATCTTTAATATCTGAATAATCCTGACTTCGCTGATCTTTGTTTTTAATCAGCAAACCGATACTGGTACCGGTAGTCTTCCCTTCAAACACCCCGGATAGAATCTGGACTTCATCATCTTCACGTCGAGCGGTGGTATAGCGTGAAGTACCGGGTTTTCGCCGATCTAAATCGCCTTGGAGATCACTTTCGCTAAGCGCCATACCTGGGGGACATCCATCGATAATCCCGCCGATCGCGATACCATGACTTTCACCGAATGTAGTAACGGTGAACAATTTGCCAATGCTGTTTCCTGACATAATTTGCTGTTAATCCTCTGTATTCCAGTATTGCGCCAGTACCTGTCTGGAGACCGCAAAAATTCCGTGACCACCATTTTCAAATGTCAGCCAGTGTACCTCAAGGCCAGGAAAGCGGTGTTGCATATGCACCTCACTATTTCCCACCTCAACAAATAACCAGGCGTCTTGCGTCATATAATCTACCGCTTGCTTAAGCATGATTTCGACTAAATCAAGACCGTCATTGCCAGAGGCAAGCGCTAGCTCCGGCTCGTGTTGATATTCTGCAGGCAAGTCTGCCATATCTTCAGCATCAACATAAGGCGGATTCGAAACTATCAGGTCGTATTTCTGGCCTTGCAGGCTGGTAAATAAATCCGAGGCTATCGGGTAAACCCGATCTGTTAACTGATGCTCCTGAATGTTCATATCGGCCACCGCCAGGGCATCTGAGCTAATATCGACCGCATCGACATGTGCCAGCTCAAACTGGTGAGCCAGCGCGATGGCAATACAGCCCCCGCCGGTACACATATCAAGAATAGTTGAAGGCGTTTGCTCCACGAACGGCGCAAATCGCGTCTCGATAAGTTCGGCAAACGGCGAACGGGGAATCAATACCCGTTCGTCAACATAAAACGGTAACCCACAAAACCAGGCTTCATTGGTGATATAAGGTAATGGCAGGCGCGTTTGTACCCGCTTTAGCACCAGCTCAGCAACCATTTCCCGTTCGCTACGGGTAAGACGGGCATTAAACAAGCCTTCTCCCGTTTGGGCCGCCATATCTTGCGGTAAATGCAAACCATAAAGTACCAGCGAGACGGCTTCATCCCACGCATTATCGGTGCCATGGCCGAAATACAACTGCGCGTCGTTAAATCGGCTTACCGACCAGCGCACCATATCCAAAATACTATGCAGGTCGTTTATCGCTTCATCCAGATAAATTTTGTCTGTCATCAGGCACCCGGTACATCCACTAAATTAAAGCTGGTATCATACCCAAAGATAGCGGGCTCGCCCATGACTAATTTGACATCACACATCCCACAGCAAGAAGCTGAACAAAATGGTAGCGCCTGCAGTAAATGGCGCTCTGCACAGAGGTAGATATGGCTGAAAAAAATACCGGGCAAGCTTCTCAGGAGGACGATTTCGCCTTATTTAGAGAAACCATGGGTGCGGTAAAGCCATTACAGCAGGATAAAATAAGCCCCGACAAACACGCCCGCCGGAATGAAAAAAAACGCGTGCAGCGCACCGCCACTCAACAGCACAAGCAAGCGTCAGCCAGTTTTGCATTTTCCGATATTTATCAGGCGGCGTTGCCTGATGAAGGGCCCGTACGTTATTGCCGTGAAGATGTCTCAACGCATTATCTTAAGCAACTTCGCCGGGGCAACTATTACCCAGAGCTTATCTTGGACTTGCATGGTCTGACCCGCGAAACCGCTAAGCTGGAACTGAGCGCACTGATACATACCGCCCATAAGCAACTGATCGACTGTGTGGGTGTGGTGCATGGTATTGGCTCAGGAATACTAAAAGGTACGTTACCCCATTTATTAGTGCAACACCCCCATGTTATGGCGTTTCATCAGGCTCCGTTGGAATATGGCGGGCAAGGAGCGTTATTGGTGCTACTGGAAACTGCCGAGCCTACCGGCTTTAAATAGCGCGTGGCGGGTCATCGCTTATGCTGCGTATTGCGGACTATCAGCCAGGCATAATACCCCATTAGTCCCACAATCAGCGCTATGCCAAATAACGAGCCCCACACTACCGGATCGTTCAGCATTGATATCAACATACTATTCCCCTGACATTGGCTCCTTATTCCCACAACATTAATGGGAATATCGACGTGCCCACAGTATCGCCTGAATGCCAGATTAACGACGTGATCTGGGTCAATGAATCATCAGCAAACTGACTAAAAAGCAATAGGGGATAAAAAAACAGCAGATTAATCCAATTATGTTATTGCAAATCATTATCATTTGCACTAACCTGATTTTGCCTGTTCGACGTTGGGTGATTTAACGGTCTTGGCTTGGCGTCGGTGTTGGGCAGGTGTGTGGTGCGCCTGCCCAACCATTTTTCCTCAGTGTCAGCAATAAACCTTACCGGTATTATTCGCAATGGCTTGCTGTAAACAGCTTAACTAAACAGTTTCCAGAACCAATTCTTTTGTAGGTCTTCTTCACACGTTTTGAGCTGAGTGGCATAACGTAATGAACGCGATTTCACCTTCGCCGCCACTTTTTTAAGCCAGGGTTTCCGGTTGTAACTTTTGCGCTTAAAGCCGCCCCACCCTTCGTGGTAATTCAGGTATTGCCCATAAGCATCCCATTTTGAGGTACCATTTATCAGGTAGGCTTTATAAATAAACCAACCCATAAAATCCATGGCATCATCAAAATCGTCGCGGTCTGCCCAGCTATTGCCGGTTTCGCGCACATAGTCGTTCCAGGTTACTGTTTTAGCCTGGGAATAGCCATAAGCTGAACTGACTCTGCCCCACGGAATTAAACCAAAAAATACATAATCGCGCGGCGGCAAGGCATTATGACGAAATGAGCTTTCCTGATACATCATCGCCATGGGCACATGAATAGGCACCCCCCATTTCTCCCGTGACTGCTCAGCAGCGTCGTACCAGTCATCCTTTTCGTAAAAAATTTCACAAATATTGCTGATATCTTTAGGTGGTGCAGTAGCACAGCCCATCATAAAAAACGGCCCTAAGCCGCTTATGATTAAAAATCTGCAAACTCGTTTGAACTTTCTTGACATCTCGTGTCCAAATAAGTGTTCTAGCAAAATGTGTGTTTCCCTGGAACGCTTTCAACGCCTGACTGATGTCAGGCGTTTTTTTTCGCCGGTGGTTCGTTATAATAATCACGAATATAAGTTTCAAAGTCCTTATCATCCGCCGCTTCTATCTCTTGCTGAGCCTGTAATGACTGCTCTGCCATCTTAATGAAATCCGCTTCATTATGATGAGTATAGGCCAGATTTTGATACGACTGCGCGTACTCTTTTGCCAATAGCAAACCCAATGCAGAATTATCCGCATCATCTTCCAGCAGAATTTGCATTATTTTACCCGAAGGCGTTTGCGCAGGATCGTTCAATTTAGCCCGCTGCGCGTTCACCGCGTCACTGTACTTGGCGGTTTTATTTGCCTTATCTAACAGTGCAGCCACCTGTTCGAACTTATCAAACAGTTCTGCGCCCCATTGCTGCATGGATACCTCGACGCCCTCGTTATCCAGCATCAAATCAGGGTTTCTGCCTTCTAGTACCACCTTGTTCATGTTGTCCCGGGCAGTTTCAATGGATGACAAAGTTAACTCTTCACTGGGCATCAGCAAACAGGTCATCAGGTATACATCCAGAAAATCCATCTGTTCGCCGTCAATCCCAATAGCGCTAAACGGGTTAATATCTAACGCCCGCACCTCAATATAACTGATACCCCGGCGCACAAGCGCATCACTGGGTTTTTCTTTTGGCAAGGTGGGTTGTTTAGGCCGTATGGGTGAATACAGCTCATTTTCTATCTGCAATATATTATTGCTTAACTGTTGCCAGTGGCCATCTTCACCCGCGGCGAAACGGGAAAATCGGGTAGACGGCGTTTGCATTGCTTCACGCAGTAAACGTACATAGTTATCTAATTTGTTGTAACAAATTTGCAGCGCTGATTGTTCTGCATTGGTATACCCCAAATCACTCATGCGCAGCGAGGTGGCGTAAGGTAAATAGAAAGTGCCTTTACCCACTTTTTTAAAGGGCAGTTGATGCTTCTTACCTTTCAAAAACGAGCTACATAACGCAGGCGATGCGCCAAACAGGAATGGAATGAGCCAACAGGTGCGGCGGTAATTGCGTATCAAGGCCAAGTAATCGTCGTTGATTTGATCTTGGCCAGGCGTATTATTGTGCAATTTTGCCCATAGCGGCCAGAAAGAGTCCGGCAATGAGAAGTTAAAATGTACACCCGAGATAGCCTGCATCATGCTGCCGTAACGGTTTTTCAAACCGATTCGGTAAACCTGCTTCATTTTACCTACATTTGAGCTACCAAAATTGGCAATGGGAATACTGTCCTCATCGTCAACAAAACAGGGCATACTCATGGGCCACAACATTTCATCACCAATGTGACTCATAACAAATTTGTGGATGTCGTTTAGTTGCTCTACGGTCGTCTCTGACGTATCGGCCGGCGGGGTAATAAATTCCAGCAGCGACTCAGAAAAATCAGTCGTAATGCTTTCGTGCGTAAGAGCCGAACCAAGTGCGCGGGGGTGAGCTGCCTGCGACAGTGCCCCACTGCCTTTAATCCTCAACCCTTCACGTTCTACTCCGCGTTTTAGCTGAGTTAAACTCTGGGCGAATTCAGGCGCTTGCAATGCAGCCAGACGCTGCTCGAAATTGTGTTGAGTCACGGTCAAATCATCATCCGTTTATTAAAATGCTTTGCCTACATGCGGCGTGGCATTGATAAATCAATCAGGGTTCATCGAACTATACGATGAACCGGGTAATTAAGGTGTTAACTGGCGGCGCGTTTCATCTTGTAGGGAAAGCTCAACTACCGGGCGGCCCAGGCTTTCCAATTGTTCCAGAATTTTTTGTTTATCGCCAACCACAATAATTTGCAGCTCATCGGGATTCAATTGCGCGGCCGCCAGGGCATTGATTTCCTCTGCGCTGATATGTTTAATAATATCCAGCTGTTTTTGCCGGTAATTTTTCGGCAAATCATAGGCCAGTAGCTGGCTGAGAAAACGTACCTTACTGCCGGGCGTCTCATAATCAAGCGCGTCGCTAAGCGTATAGGCATTACGCATAAAAGTCAGTTCCTGATCGGTAATACCTTGTGCTTTATACTGTTTAATTTCCTTAAGCATTTCAGTGATACCGTCTGCCGTACTTTGCCAGTTTAAATCGGCATTCACCTCAAACCAGCCCAGCGTCTTACCGCCAGCAAAACCACTGGATGCTCCGTAGGTATAGCCTTTGTCTTCACGTAGGTTTAAATTAATCCGGCTATTAAACGCGCCGCCTAGCGGAAAGTTCATTAACCGTGATTTAAAGTACTCTCCGGTGGCGTCAAATTTAGGACCGCGTTTGGCCAGATACACAGCCGTTTGTACGCTGCCAGGATTATCAATCAGAAAAATGCTTTGCTCAGCGTAGTCCGGAAATTCTGCGTACGGGCTAAAGCTATAGTCCTTACGGGGTAAGTCGGTTAAAAACGAAAATGCTTGCACTACTTGCTGGCTATCAAGGTCACTCACCACAACGGCGTGCGCCTTACTGGCCGTATAATAGGCTTGATAAAATGCTTTTACATCTTCCAAGGTTACCCTGGCGATGGTGTCAAGCGTGCCTTCGTCTGGATAACTGACACGGTTTTCTGACCCAAATAAAATGAGATCCCGGGCGCGGCTAGCCAACGCCGAGGGATTTTTTAGCTGCTGCTGCATACTTTGTATCACCCGCTCTTTCATGCGGTCAAAATCAGCCGGCGAGAACGCCGGGTGAAACAGCTTTTCTTCGAGCAGCGCTAATGTAGCGGTAAGGTTTTTAGTCAGGCTTGAAACATAAATTTGCGTGTAGCGACCATTTGCATTAAAACGCACGGAACTGCCTAATTTAGCCAGTTCGTTGGCAATTTGTTCGTTGGTAAAGTGCGCCGTAGACTCATTCATCATGAGCGCTGTAAGATAGGCAGTACCAGCTTTACCTGCTGGGTCTAACAGCATGCCGCCGTCCATATTCAGCGTAAATGTAACGGTAGGTGTTTCGGCGTTTGTTACCCCCAATAAGGTAATATCACCAGGCAATGTGGTTTGCCAGTAATCAGGGACTTCGACAATAGGTACCGAACCGGCAGGGGGCACCACGGCGCGATCAAACGTATCATTAACCGCCGGCGCGGTGACCTTATCATCTACTGTATCCAGTTCCTGCGGAATGACCCGTGCAGAAAACTCAAAATCCTGGGGTTTAACCGCCTGTTCGGTCCTGCCCTGGGGAACAATACTTAGATACACCCCGTGACCCTGTTTGATATAGCGTGTATACACCCGCATCACATCTTTTGCCGTTACGCCGTTGTAACGCTTAATATCTTCGCCTACCAGATCCGGTTGGTTTTCAAATGTTTGCCCGGCAGCCAGCGACGACACTTTTCCCGCCACACTTTGTAAGCCGAATACCGTAGAAGCTTCAATTGAGGCTTTGGTACGTTTTAAATCATCAGGCATCACGCCACGCTCCTCAAATTCGCGCAACGTTTTGCTTACCACTTGCTCTAACTGGGCTAATGACTGGGTACTGGAAGGGTTAGCTAAGGCCAATAGCTGAAATTCACATGCCAGCTCGCGGCATGGATGCCCTACTGATGCCTGGACCGCCATACCCGATTTAACTAGATTTTTATAAAATAAAGAGGTTTTACCTCCGCCCAGAATATCAGCCAATACATCAAGTGGCGCTTCATCTGGATGGCGTGCATAAACAGTGGGAAAGGTAATTTGTAGTAAGGGCAGATGGATATTATCTTCCAGCGTAATATAGCGGTTTTGCTCAAGGCTAACCGGCTCAGGCTGTGGATCGGCTACCGCCGGTCCTTTGGCTATCGGGCCAAAATATTTTTCCACCCAGCGTTTGGTGGCCGCTGTATCTATATCACCACCGATGGTCAGAACTGCATTGTTAGGCCCGTACCACCGTTTAAAAAAGGCTTTCAGGTCGTTCACGTTTACCCGGTCCAAATCTTCCACATAGCCAATCGGCAGCCATGAATAAGGATGACCGGGGGGATACAGAGCTTCGGCGGTGCGCTCTTCGCGCAACCCATAAGGCTGGTTATCAATACGCTGGCCCCGTTCGTTTTTTACGGTTTCACGTTGGTTTTCAAACTTTTTTTGGTCCACCGCATCTAACAAAAAACCCATGCGGTCAGCTTCCAGCCATAATACTTTTTCAAGTTGGTTTGCTGGCACTGTTTCATAGTAATTGGTGCGATCGGTATTCGTTGAGCCGTTTAAATTACCGCCTGACTCTGTGATGATTTTAAAATGTTGTTCGTCTGCAACATTTTGTGAGCCTTGAAACATCATATGCTCGAAGAAGTGTGCAAAGCCTGATTTACCAATATCTTCCCGTGCTGAGCCTACATGATAAGTCACATCTACATGCACCAGAGGATCTGAATTATCCTCATGTAAAATAACCGTCAGGCCATTTTCAAGCTGATATTTTTCATAAGGGATGGCCAGCTGTTCAGTCTGTTCGGCAGCGGATTGCTGAGTATCTGCGCCCGTGGTAGTTGAGGGATTCGATTGCTGACACGCGCTTACCAGCAATATGCTGGCAATAGACACCACGGCCTGGGCGAAGAGGCGTACTGACATCACACTTCCTTTTATTATTTATTGTCTATTATCTATAATCTTATTTTGGGTGGTTATCAGCTATCTGCGATAGCAAACCATACCGCCAGCTTAGCCTAATGTTTATCGCAATAAGGCTATTTTGACCATACTTGTCGTCAGACTACCAGAATATCAGGTAAATGACCTAAGTACATCTGGCCTAATATGTATCAATTGCCTTTGGCTTGCCCTACAATTTGATCACACGGTATAAGGAACCACCATGAACAGTACGACACAAATTATTGATTTGGATTTTGGCCTTTCGCAGTTGAGCGGTAACCGTGAATTGCTATTTAAATTGTTGCATAAATTTGCCAATGAATACCGCCAACTGCCGTCTCAGCTTGATGATGCTTTTGCTCGAAATGACTGGGAACAGGCCCGTATTTTGATACACACGTTAAAGGGCGTCGCTGGCAACCTTGGTTGCAATGCGCTGTTCGAAGAAGCCCGAGAATGTGAAAATCAGCTAAAAAACAACCATGCTGAACCAGACAATATGGCGTCGTTTGCCCGGGCTCATCAGCAGACAATTGCATTTATTGACGAGCATGATCCTGCCCGGGTAAGCCCTGCAGTCCCTGTTGATGACACCAGTAAGCAAGCGTTGCTTAGCGCATTACGTCAACATGAGTTTATCCTGCAGGATCAACTGGACACTTGGCTGGCGGCCTTATCATTAGCCGAACCACAACAACAAGCTGTGAGAGAGGCTATTGATGAATTGGATTATGAAGAAGCCATCAGTATTATCGAACAATAAATAGCGGCCCCATGGAACCTGTCAGCCTACTTTATACCCACCCAGATTTTTATGTTATTCATAAGCCCGCCGGGGTAACCATGCATGACAGTAAGGCTGGCATCATCGCCCGGACTCTGCCCTTGGTGTCTGATGACGCCCTCTATTTGTGCCATCGGCTAGACGATGGCACCTCGGGCTGTCTGTTACTGGCCCGGCATGCTGCTGCGGCAGCCTATTTGGGGAAACTGTTCGCCACCCACCGCATACAGAAATTCTATGTGGCGCTGGCTACGGGTAAACCGAAAAAAAAACAGGGCACGATTAGCGGCGATATGAAAAACCGGCGTCAGGGCCAGCACATTTTACTTTCCTCCACCCAACACCCTGCTGTGACTCAGTTTTTTAGCCAGGCTATTGCGCCAGGCCTACGCGCTTTTGTGGTTAAACCGCTGACCGGAAAAACTCATCAGATTAGAGTAGCGTTAAAAAGTCTTGGAACCGCGATACTAGGCGATGTACTGTATAAGGGTACAGCCGCCGAACGGATGTATTTACACGCTTGGCAATTACAGTTTACCTACCGTAATGAGCTGATTTGTGTAAGTTGCCCTCCGTCCAGTGAATTTATGCATCAGCCAGGGTTCATGCCATGGCTGGCACAAATAGACGCCGTTGAAAAGCTTAACTGGCCGGGGTACCAGCTACCCCGCTAAACATTTAAACAGGAAAGATGCATGACGCAACCCTTACCGAGCCGCATTCAAATAATCGGTAGTGGCGCCATAGGCTCATTGATGGCCGCCAACGCTCAGCGCAATGGAATTCCCTACAGTCTTTGTCCTCGCGATCCCGCGCGCCTTACCCAACGTTTGATTACCTACAGTGGTCAAAGTATTTTACTTAGCGGCAATATGCCGGTAGCCGACCAACTGGGCGCACGCGATATTTTGGTGCTTCCGGTTAAAGTACATCAGTTGGCACAGGCTGCTAAGCAATGGCAGACACGCTTGTCGCCACAAACGCCGGTGTTATTGATACATAACGGCATGGGTGGGTTTGAAGCCGTACGTAAAGAGTTGCCTAAGCAATCACTTTATCTGGCTACCACCAGCCATGGCGCGATTAAAATTAATCACCATGAGGTGAAACATACTGGTTTTGGGCGTACGGTGCTGGGTGAAGCACCGGATAATCGAGATAGCCATAGCGGCCAAAGTGAACTGGTATTGGAAACGCTAAGTCGATGTTTGCAACCGGTTACCTGGCAACAGGACATCATGAAAGGCTTATGGTTAAAACTGGCGGTAAATGCTGTTATTAACCCGCTTACCGCTATTCACAATGTGAAAAACGGTGAACTGGAAAAGGCGAATTTTAAAGGCCAAATCAGCGATATTTGCCATGAAACCGCGGCAGTAGCACAGGCTTGTGGTATGGATTTGCCCCCGGCACTACTTGAAGAAAATGTGCAGCAGGTGATAGGCAAGACAGCCGCTAACTATTCCAGTATGCACCAGGATATCTGGCATCACCGGGTCACCGAAATAGCCGCAATTAACGGTTATATTCTGCAACAGGCAGAAAAAAAAGGTATCGACGTTCCCGTCAATACCTTTCTCTATAACAAAGTTAAGTCAATGGAATCGCGTTATTCCTGAACTTCCGGCTTCATGTGCGGAAATAAAATAACATCCTTGATGGTGGGGCTGTCGGTGAACAACATCGCCAGCCGATCGATACCAATTCCCTGCCCTGCTGTAGGAGGCAGTCCGTGCTCCAGGGCCCGGATATAATCTTCGTCATAGTGCATAGCTTCGTCGTCGCCAGCGTCTTTTTCCTGGACCTGCTTACGGAAACGTTCAGCCTGGTCTTCGGCATCATTTAACTCGCTAAAGCCATTGGCCAGCTCTCGACCGCCGACAAAAAACTCAAACCGGTCAGTAATGAACGGATTAGCATCATTACGACGCGCAAGTGGTGAAACCTCCCACGGGTACTCTGTGATAAAGGTAGGTTGCTCCAGTTGCTCTTCAGCCGTGGCTTCAAAGATTTCGCACAGGTATTTACCCGGCCCCCAAATACCATCTACCTCAGGCTCTTTAATATGCAACTGCTTCGCCATCGCTTTTAGCTCTGGTAAATGGTTTTGCGGATCGCGGATGGCCTCGGCATTAGCGTCTGGCCAGTATTTAAGTATGGCATCGCCCATACTTAATCGCGCAAAGGGCTGACCAAAGTCGTAATGCTTCTCTTCAACCACTTCACCATCTGCATTACGCACGGTATTCACCAGCTTAGCGCTACCCAAAATATCCTGCGCCAGCGTGCGCAGCATGTCTTCGGTTAAATTCATCAGGTCATGGTAATCAGCATAAGCCTGATAAAATTCCAACATGGTAAATTCCGGGTTATGGCGCGTAGACAAGCCTTCATTCCGGAAATTACGGTTTATCTCGAATACCCGCTCGAAACCACCTACCACCAGGCGCTTAAGGTACAACTCGGGCGCAATGCGCAAATACATGTCGATATCCATCGCATTATGATGCGTGGTAAATGGCTTAGCGCTTGCTCCGCCCGGGATCACCTGCAACATTGGGGTTTCTACCTCAATGAAGTTGCGCTCGGTCAGATAATTACGGATACCATTAATCAAGGCACTACGAATGCGAAAGGTTTCACGGGTTTTTTCACTGGTAATCAAGTCAACATAACGTTGACGATATTTGGTTTCCTGATCGCTCAGGCCATGGAATTTTTCGGGCAATGGGCGCAGCGCCTTAGTCAGGAGCTGATAGTTTGCCATATCGACGTACAAATCCCCTTTTCCCGATTTATGCAACGCGCCGGATACGCCAATAATGTCTCCGATATCCAGCGAACCATAGCGCGCCTTAATGTCTTTTTGCGCATCTTTAGATGCATAGGACTGAATCCGGCCACTCATATCCTGTAATAGTAAAAATGGCCCACGTTTCGCCATTATCCGGCCAGCAATGCTGACCTGATTCTGCTGCTCTGCCAGCGTTTCTTTATCTTGTTCGCCATACTGTTGTTGCAGTTCATCTGCATAGTGTTCACGGCGAAAGTTATTCGGAAAGCCATTAGATTCACAGTTTTCTCGAATTGCGCTCAGTTTAGCCCGGCGCTCGGCAATTAATCGGTTTTCATCGTTTTGTTGGTCGGTCATAACCTAATCGCTTGTAGTGTTAAAGCCCGGACTTCAGGCTGGCTTCAATAAATTTGTCTAAATCGCCGTCCAATACAGATTGCGTATTGCGTGTTTCCACACCAGTACGTAAATCTTTGATACGCGAATCATCCAGTACATAGGAGCGAATCTGGCTGCCCCAGCCAATATCAGACTTGCTGTCTTCCAGCGCCTGTTTTTCGGCATTTTGCTTTTGCAGCTCGTATTCATGCAGTTTGGCTTTAAGCTGCTTCATTGCCTGATCTTTGTTTTTATGCTGCGAGCGGTCATTTTGACACTGCACCACAATACCGGTAGGTTCGTGCGTGATCCGTACGGCCGAGTCTGTTCGGTTGACGTGCTGACCACCTGCACCAGATGCGCGATACGTATCTATGCGCAGATCTGACGGATTGATATCAATGTCGATATCATCATCGACTTCAGGATAAACAAAGGCCGAAGAGAACGACGTGTGGCGGCGGTTGCCCGAGTCAAAGGGTGACTTTCGAACCAACCGGTGAACACCGGTTTCCGTACGTAGCCAGCCAAAAGCGTACTCGCCGCCAAAGCGTACCGTGGCACTTTTTATGCCCGCCACTTCGCCTTCAGACAACTCAATAATTTCCGTTTTCAGACCGTGGGCTTCGCCCCAGCGCAAATACATCCGCAACAGCATATTAGCCCAGTCCTGAGCTTCAGTGCCGCCCGAGCCCGCCTGCAAATCAATATAGCAGTCGGCAGCATCATTCGGCCCCGAGAACATACGTCGAAACTCGAGAGTTTCAAGCTGCTGAATCAGGCCATCCAGCTCTACTTTGGTTTCTTCAAAGGTTTCTTCGTCTTCAGCTTCGACTGCCAGCTCCAGTAAGCCTTCAACGTCCTGGGTGCCCTGGTCAAGGTTTTTGATGGTGTCGACCACCTGCTCAAGCGCCACCTTTTCTTTCCCCAGCGCTTGGGCGCGCTCAGGCTCATTCCATACATCCGGGCTTTCCAGCTCGCGGTTAACTTCTTCTAAACGCTCCGACTTTGCATCAAAGTCAAAGATACCCCCTAAGGGATTCTGTGCGTTCCCGGATATCACTAATCGCGTTTTGGACAGGATTTATTTCAAACATAATCCGCTACATTCAGGTTAAAAGTAAGACCGCGAATAGTATCGAAAATGGGGAAATTTTAATAGCGCGGGGCGAAAAGAATTTGCTTACAAATTTACGCCTTAAGGCCCCAGCGGTACGGCTAAAGGTGACGCCAGCTAGCCTAAGGTAAGGCCAGCCATTGTTCGGCTGGCCTACACGCCTTATTTACTGTTTACCTGAGCGCATAACTGTGCGGTATCCGCGCCCAGCTTTTTAAGCTGGGTCAGGGTTTTTTCATCATTAATCTGGCCATCGTCACCTATCAGGCTGTGCACTTTGGCGATGGCTTTTTGATTGGGGTGCACCAGCACGCCCATATTTTCTAACAACATACGTAGCGTTACCAGTACGCGCAGGCCGCCCAAGCCCCCTGAAGAAGCGGCCATAATACC
The DNA here is from genome assembly GCF_003429285.1 of Salinimonas sediminis. Taxonomy (NCBI): domain Bacteria; kingdom Pseudomonadati; phylum Pseudomonadota; class Gammaproteobacteria; order Alteromonadales; family Alteromonadaceae; genus Salinimonas; species Salinimonas sediminis. The sequence goes on along the minus strand of NZ_CP031769.1, from coordinate 1,167,236 downwards.
GGCAACCTTGCCCCGATACGCTTGCATAACCTGTTCTGTCTCACCTTTACGCGAGGCCCAGTCCAGTGCATTTTTCAACAATGCCGGATAGCTACTGTTATATTCTGGCGAGGCAATTAAAAAACCATCGTGGCGAATCAGTAATTCTTTAAACGCCTGGGCCCGTTCCGGGATGCCCAGCTCAGTTTCTTCGTCTTCATTAAATAGCGGCATGGCATAATCAGCCAGGTTAATCACCGTGACCTCAGCCCCGGCCTCCCGCGCGCCCTGCGCAGCGACATTGACAATAGCCTGGTTGAACGACTGGCGGCGGGTGCTACCCGCAAAAGCAAGAATAGATGGCATAACCACTCCCTATAAAAAAGGGCTGTTGATAGCAACAGCCCTTAGTAATTCCACTAACTGGAAAACAATAAACTGTAAGCGTTCAGTTTACATTTTTTCCAGCGTTTCGATACCTAACAACGCCAGACCCTGTTCCATGGTTCCGGAAACCAGCGCTGCCAGTGCTAAGCGACTGTTACGTACCGCAGGTGGAGTGTCTTCACGCAAGATTGGGCAGGCTTCATAAAAGCGCATAAAGGCACTGGCCACATCATAAAGGTAGGTACACATAATATGCGGTGTGGCTTCACGGGCCACCACGTTGATGGTTTCTTCAAATTGCAGCAACTGTACCGCTAACGCATGTTCCTGGGGCGCGGCTAAGGTAATCTCTACCGGTAGTTCGGCAAGAGAGATACCAGCCTTGCGGAAAATACTCTTAACCCGGGTAAAGGCATATTGAAGGTAGGGGGCGGTATTGCCTTCGAAGCTGAGCATGGTGTCCCAGTTGAATACGTAATCGGTAGTGCGGTTCTTACTTAAATCCGCATATTTCACCGCGCCAATACCCACTTTCTGCGCCACCTCGGCCAGCTCCTGCTCGCTTAGGTCGTTATCGCGCTGAGCAATCAGGTTTCCCGCCCGCTCAACCGCTTCATCAAGTAACTCAACCAATTTCACCGTACCACCGGTACGCGTTTTAAAGGGTTTGCCGTCACTACCTAACATCATACCGAACGGGCAGTGTTCGTAACTTTGCTCAGGCTGCATAAAGCCCGCCTTGCGGCCGACAATTTCGGTTTGTTTAAAATGTAAGGCCTGCCGGGCGTCAGTCAAAATCAGGGTACGATCAGCATTGAGCTGTGAACTACGGTAGCGCATGGCCGCCAAATCGGTGGTGGCATACAAATAACCGCCACCGGATTTTTGCACGATGTAGACCGCTGGATTGCCTTCTTTATCAGCTAACTCAGGAATAAACACCACCTGCGCGCCTTGATCTTCTACGGCAATCCCTTTGGCTTTAAGCTCAGCCACCACATTCGCCAGATCATGGTTATAAGCAGATTCACCCATGATGTGCTCGCGGGTAAGACTGACATTAAGCTTGTCGTACACTTCTTCGCTGTGGGCAATAGATACATCAATAAATTTATCCCACAATGCCAGACATGCTGCATCACCGCCTTGTAGTTTCACTACAAATTCACGGGCGCGGTCAGCAAAACCGGTTTCATTATCAAAGCGGACTTTGGCTTCCCGGTAAAAATCTTCCAAATCAGATAAGGCGGTTTCCGCCATTTGATTATTTTGTAATTTATCATTGAGGTGGGCCAACAGCATACCAAACTGCGTGCCCCAGTCGCCCATGTGGTTTTGGCGAATAACCTTATGACCCAGAAATTCCAGCAGCTTTACTACGCTATCACCAATAATGGTGGTACGTAGATGCCCCACGTGCATTTCTTTGGCCAGGTTAGGGGATGAATAGTCCACTACCACGGTCTGGGTGGGCTGCTTAGCTACGCCCAGACGCGGGTCGTGTACCGCCAGCTCACACTGGTTTGCCAACCAGCGATCACTTAAATGGATATTGATAAACCCGGGGCCAGCGATTTCCAGCTTTTCGGCAACATCATCAAGCTTTACCTTGGCGACAATTTGCTCGGCAATATCCCGCGGTTTTTGCTTGAGCTTTTTCGCCAAAGCCATGGCGCCGTTGAACTGATATTCACCAAATTCAGGCCGGGCACTTCTGGAAACCGGAATGGGCGCATCGCCTGCGTCAAGTGCTTCAAGAGCCTGTTTAAACCGGCTTACCAATAATGCATGTATATTCATAATCTTGTCTTAATGTTCCCGGGTGTGGGTAAATTGAATGTCGGGGTAGCGTTCGCGCGCCAATTGCAGATTTACCATGGTCGGTGCGATATACGTTAGGTTATCGCCGCCATCCAGGGCCAGGTTGTGTTCGGCTTTACGTCGAAATTCGTCCAGCTTACGAGGATCCTCTGAGTACACCCAGCGTGCGGTATTAACGCTGATATGCTCATAAATAGCTTCAACATTGTATTCAGACTTTAAACGCGCCACCACCACATCAAACTGTAGTACGCCTACCGCACCTACTATCAGATCGTTATTAACCAAGGGCCTGAAGACTTGTACCGCGCCTTCTTCTGACAATTGAATCAGGCCTTTTAATAACTGCTTTTGCTTAAGTGGATCGCGGAGACGAATTCGCTTGAACAATTCCGGGGCAAAGTTAGGGATACCCGTAAACCGGAAATTCTCGCCAGCGGTAAAGGTGTCGCCGATGCGAATAGTGCCATGGTTATGCAGACCGATAATGTCACCGGCGTAAGCTTCTTCAAGCAGCGCACGGTCGCCGGCCAGAAACGTCAATGCATCGGCAATGCGTACATCTTTACCAATCCGGGTATGCTTCATTTTCATACCCTTTTCGTATTTGCCTGACACAATCCGGCAAAAAGCGATTCGGTCACGGTGTTTGGGGTCCATGTTGGCCTGAATTTTAAAGACAAAGCCACTGAACGCAGCGGCGTCGGCTTCAATCCGGCCGTCTTCGGTTTCCCGCCCTAAGGGGGCGGGAGCCCACTCGACCAAACCGTCTAACATATGGTCGACGCCGAAATTACCCAGCGCAGTACCAAAGAACACCGGGGTAATCTCCCCCGCCATAAACAGTTCCTGGTCAAATTCATTGGAAGCGCCCACTACCAGCTCTAATTCATCGCGTAATGTCTGGGCCAGGTCACTGCCCACCGCACCGTCCAGTTCCGGGTTATCCAACCCTTTTATGATACGCACCGGTTGAATAGTGTGTCCCTGGCCGCTTTGATATAGGATGGTTTCATCGCGATGCAGGTGGTACACGCCTTTAAAACTTTTACCACTGCCAATCGGCCAGGTGATGGGTGCACAGGCAATATTTAACTCGGTTTCCACCTCGTCAAGTAGCTCCATCGGATCGCGAATATCCCGATCAAGTTTGTTCATGAAGGTAATAATTGGCGTATCCCGTAGCCGGGTCACTTCCATCAGCTTGCGCGTTCTGGCTTCAACACCTTTGGCCGCGTCAATCACCATCAAGCACGAATCTACCGCGGTAAGGGTACGATAGGTATCTTCTGAAAAGTCTTCGTGCCCTGGTGTATCCAGCAGATTGACCAAGTGGTCGGCATAAGGAAACTGCATGACCGACGTGGTTACTGAGATGCCCCGCTCTTTTTCCATTTCCATCCAGTCAGACTTTGCATGTTGACCGGATTTTTTACCTTTTACGGTACCGGCTTTTTGTAGCGCACGGCCAAACAACAGGACTTTTTCAGTAATGGTCGTTTTACCCGCATCCGGGTGCGAGATGATGGCAAACGTGCGGCGCTTGCTGATATCGCTTAGGTGATTCTTCTCTGCCATGTATATTCTTTGCTTCTTCTAAAATAGGTTCCCGCACGGAGCGGGTAACTAATGCGGTTGTCCTATTGCCCATGGCCTACTGAGGCGTGCAACAAGCGCAACATAACCGGTTGTAACAGCGTAGGTTACATCCGGCCCGCTGTAATATGTTTGTGTAATCTGCCGGCATGTTAGCCAAGCAGTGTATGAGTCAGGCTGCAGGCAACTCAGTTAAGCCGCCTCGCGCCCCGGCGAAACGGTGGCGTATACCAGTATTAGCCTGCGGTTTTTTTTAACTGGCTCAGCTACGCCTGATCTGGCTTAGCTAGGCATAATCTGGGATTGGCTATGTTGCCTATTTTACAAACCTCACATGCCTGCTTCAACTGCGGCGCATTCGCCGGCGCGCAGATGGCCGCCATAATAACACGTCTGTGAGCAAAGCGGGGCTTATCAACGCGCTAAGTTAGTAGGATTTTTTGCTTTAGAACGCCGCCCCAGGGCGATCGTTATAAACCCGCTCAGCGCCGGTGGCTGACCGGACGGGTCAGTTAGCAGAGCGGCGCACCAAGGGCCCTAATACGGGTGGCTTCAACCCGAAAATATCGGCCACCTGCGCCAGCAGTAATTCACCGGTAGCGACTGCATCGGCAAAGGCGTTATGTGCCAGGTAAGGGGGCAGGCTGCGGTTCTCCCGGATACTGGCCAGCCGTAAATCAGGCCGAACCATACCGGTATTGACCATCATGCTGCGCTCTATGGCCAGGGTATCTAAAAACACCAGCGGCAGACTGGTATTGTCGTCCAGCCCTAACAAGGCGTGTAAAAACTGTTTTTCAATCCAGGCCCCATGGGCAATAACCACTTTCCCCTGCAACGCGTCAACCAATAACCCGGCGACCTGTTCAGGCGGCATACCGCCCATCAGAGTCTCAGGTACAATATGGTTTATTACCGCGGTATCGGCCACCACACTGTGGCCCGCCTTAACATAATAATGCTGGGCACTGCCTAATGATAATATCGGATAATTAAGGTTGAGCATTCCTACCGACAAAATGGCATCGTTAGGACAATCCAGGCCAGAGGTTTCAAAGTCCAGCACAACACATTGCACCTCACTTAATAAGCAGTCCGGCGAGGGTAAGGCGGCTTCAAACAGGGGCTTTGCCAACGCTGGCACAGTGCCTTCTTGCAGAGCCCGGGAGCGCTGTTTTTCCATTCGGTGTAAAGGATGAAAACGTGACAGCAACCCTTGGCTCATCGCAATATGCCCGCTGCGTTAAATCGTTGCTGCGCCGCTTCTTGATAGCGCGCAATAATCCGAAATGCATCTTTTAAATGATTGCGTTCAAAAGGGGTTAGGCTGGATGGCGCAATCAGGTTGTCTTGCACGCCGCCGTGGCTGGCCACATCGCTTTGATGTTTAAACCGAACAAGATTTATAAATTGAAAGGCCTCGGTAAGCTCTTGCCGGTGCACTTGATTGATGACTTTCTTGTTCGCCGCATCGCGCAGCCGATGGGTAGTTTCGGTAGCTGAACTGCCCGCCGCCAAAGCGTAGACCCGGGCCAGATCGACCACCAGATTCACCGCCTGCTTTTTAATATTAAGCACCTGCCGGTTGTCGCCGTCGCGGGTCAGAACAAATTTTCTAAACAGCCCCAGGGGTGGGCTAATCCGCAGGGAATTGGCTACCATAATGGCAAAAAACCGATGATGTCCTTCCACCCGGGCCAGTAACGACTGCTTCAGCGCGGCCACTAAATGTTCGGTGCCGTACAAAAACCGCAGATCCAGAAATACAGTGATATCCAGTAAGTTTTGGGCTTCCGATTCGGCCACCCATTGTTTGACATAATTCTGCCATACGGCTAAAGGTACCCGCCAGCGGTCATTACTGGCCATCACATCCCCTTTACACAATGGATAGCCACAATCATCTAAGGCCTGGCACACGTAATTGGCCAGGTTTTTAAAGTAAGTGGCTTCCTGGGCATCAGGTTCCCATTGTAAAATAATGCCGTTGTCCTGATCAGATCCCAGGTGCATTTCAAAACGAGCCTGAGAGCCAGCACAAAACCACGCGTAAGGAATCGGGGCGGGCCCGAACTTGTCCTCTGCCAGCTGTAAAATGCGTTTGTTAAAAGCATCGGCAATCAGGGTGACCATTTGTTGAATTGCCCGGGCGTCAACGCGGGCTGCCTGTAGCGCTTCAAACACAGCCTGGCGGCGCGGCACCAGATTGATCAGATCCTTTAAAGAATTCTGCCGATATACCTGGCTGATCAGATAAATTGCCTGCACATGGGAGTTTTCCACCAAACTGGTAGCCGTCAGTACGCCTACCACTTCACCATCTTCCATTACCGGTAAACTTCGCACATTGTGCTGCATCATAATTTCAATAGCTTGAGCCAGCGGCGCTTCAGGGTGCACCGTACGCGGGCGCTCTGTCATTATCTCGCTGACCGGCTGGCTAGTATCCATTCCCGTAGCCAGTACGCGGGTGGTCAGGTCGCGGTCGGTTACCACTCCAGCCAGTACGCTCCCTTCAAATACTAATGCGCTGGAACGATGCATATCGGTCATGACCTGTGCAACTTCACGTATAGGTGTGTCACACTTTACTTTGGGTACGCGCCGGTTCATCACCTCTTTTACATTACGTAAATACTGAGCTTCTTCGCCTTCAGGAGGAACCGAGGAATGCGCTAATCTTACTGATTCCTGGGAAGAAAAGTGATTACGGATACCAGGATTGTTATCCATCAGATCCAGAATAACCTGCTTTGGAATACGATAAAGCAAGGTATTTTCAATCGCACTTAACGAATAGCCACATTCGCCCGAACGGTATAACTGACTGAAACCGAACAAATCACTGTCGGCCAGCCGGGTGCGCAGGCTACCATCGGGATGACGCTGCTCCACTGCCCCGGTACGAACAATATACAACCCCTGCCCGACTATTTGGTCTCCCGGTAACGCTTCTGACTTTTTCAGATACAGAATATCCACCGAGGCTGCCAGGGAATGACGTTCTTCTTCACGCAGCAAATCAAATGGGTCAACCGTCCCCAGAAAGGCGACAATATTGGGTAGTAATGATGATTCCATACAACACTGGGTCTTATTATTAAACCGGAGGCACGGTCTTGCTGGCCACCCGATGATAAAGTATGTGTGTAGCGACTTACGCTGCACGTCGATAACGCTCTGGGTAAACTCAATGCCAGGGGGATCAAATAAACCAGGCTACGCCGCGCAAAGGCATGGTGTATTGCTAGCACCCGAATTTACAGTGTGGCGTATTTTACACCGAAAATACACACTCAGCTGGCGGATACGCCGATCTCCCCCGCTCCGCCTTTACAGTTTACCCTACCACAGAACCGCTGAAGTTCATGGCAGCAGAAATGCCATACTTAATAGCTTACGTTGGCCTTGCTCTATTCGGCTAACACTGTGTGAATGCAAATCCGGGCGAAATAAAATGACGCGGTTAAACCAGTTAAAGATGACACTATCAGCGGCGAATATACCGCCTTGCGCGGGCTGCTTTAACACAATGTTGAATTTGAAATAGCGCCCCCCGCCCATGGGGTCATTGTGCCTGAGTACCTGATGGCCTTCTGGATAGGTTACCAGATTTACGGAAAATCGCCGGCTACTGAAAAATGCCCGATTACGTACTTTGCCCATAGAGTATCCACTGCTGTCAAGCGCACAAAGCGCATTGATAAATTGATGGCAAGGATACTGGCACACCCGCAAAAGCAAGAAAAGCATTGGACTAGACATTTTGGTTATGCTTTGTAACCCGTTTGTCCTACCATACCGACTCGCCCCGGCAAGCCAAAGCAATATTTCTTGCCAATCTGGCACCGCAACTGGCACCGGAAAATTGATAAATGAACAGCCGCTTTAGCTGACTAAAGCCGGCGGATTGCTGAAAACACATCAGCCGGGACAATCCCGGCTGATGTGTTTTTGGTAGTATGGTAGCGCTACTGCGCCCCCGAGGTGGTTCTGGTTGCGTGGAGCCGGCCAGTGACGCTTAAGTCGCGCTATTTTATCTGCCCAATTTTACGCATTTGATCGCGCCAGGCACGGTACATATGCGCATCCTGCTCGTCCTGCATTTGGGTTTCTTTTAAACCGATGCTGGCAACCTGGTCAGCACGCACATAGGTAGCGCTGGCACAATAAGCTGGCAATGATGCGCTGGTGATACCTTTGCCTGCGATAAACATACCGCCGTTTTCCTCTTCCCATACTTCAAATACTGCTTGATACAGGTCATACATCTGGGCGCTTTTTAACACCTGAAAGTTAAGGTAAGACGAGGCGTTAAAATCATGACCTCCGGCATAGGCTGTCAGTGCGATACCATACTGGCGGGTCAGCTCTTCTGCCTGACGGATACCATAGCGTAACCCTGGAGTATCGGCCTGAGCATAAAAGCGATCGGTTCCTTCAACAAAGTTTTGTGCATCGGCCAACATGGCTGAAGCGCTATCAATACTCAACTGGGTTCCGGCTGTATTTACCACCATAGGATCTACCGCCAACGTATCAGCCCAGTCGCCTGGCGCCTGGCTTCCCTCAAATTCCGCTAGCAATGCGCCTTCTAGCAGCATTTGGTTGTAAGTTGTCAGATTCCCACTGTCTTGTACGGTCCCCGCCAATACGGTAACCACACGCGCCATATCGTCTCCCCATATCGACGCAAAGCGCTGTTTAATTTCCAGGGTCCGGGCGGCCTGCCAGTTACTGATTAACAAATTTTCCTGTTCTAAGGCTGAGCCGCCTTGCATTAGTTCAGTATTGCGCGCTTCGGGCCAGCGTAGCTCAGCCTGGGCGACCGCATACTCGCGGCCCAAACGCTGGGGATACGTACGCTTGGTTAATTCGTTACCTAATTCAAGGTATAACACCTTGTTAGTGTTCAGCCCGTCATGGAGTAACCGGGCTAATTGCTCAATGTATGTATTGTCCGCGGTTAACGGTACATTTAACCATAAATGCGAGGCAGAACGGTTAGCCAGCTCAATCATCAACTCGTAGGGCGCCCCTTTTGCCGCCCCCCAGTTACTGTTATTTAAAGTAGCGCGCTCGGCCCACCCCTGACTGTCAAAACGAGTAAACGCGGTGTCACTTACCCGGTTATACAAAGCGGCATCGCTAAACCAGTTAGTGGGTCGGATGACTTTGGCTGGTTTCAAATAATTTAAATACGACTGAGTAAACAGGTTAGCGGCTGAAGCACCTGGCCGCAGTAGCTGGATATTCCGTAAATAGTCGCCGCTGCCTTGCGGGTCGGTTGTGGTGATAGCAATGGTCAGTGCGCCATAACCGGCATACTGTAAAATAATTTCACCGGGTGACTGCTCTACCACCGTGGCGTTAGTAAATTCAAATTCGCCTTCACCGGCATAGGTAAGTGTGTACTCACCTGCTTCATAAGCGGTGTCAATTTCAGCACTCATAACGGTGGTAAAAATGGTATCAGCGCGGGTGCCGTCTGATAGCGCCATGCTAGTGGGCCAACCATTTTTATCGATCTGAATTTTATGGCTTTGGGCGGTAGACCAAATTCCAGCTTTGCTAAAAAACCATCCGTGTGGGTTATCTGCCAGGGGCTGGCCGGTCAGGCCGGCTGTTTTAAATACATCACTAAAAGCCCACGCAGTCATATCGCTGGAGATCTTAGATACCTGCGCGCCAAGCCGGTACAGCGAGGGCTCGGCAGTAACGGTTTCGCTTAACTGCTCGCGGTTTATATTAAGCGCCACTGACGTATCTTGTGGCTGTGCGCTATTGGCCTCAGAATCTGCGTTATCCTCGGCAGTGCTCACCGGCAATTGGCTGGATGACCCAGAAGTGAGGGGCGGAGCCTGACTTATCGAGGCCGTGCTTTGTGTAGGAGAAGTTTCGCTGCTACCGCCAGAACCACCGCAAGCGGTGATTAACGAGGAACAGGCAACAATTGACATTACTAATACTGATTTTTTCATAACTGCAACACACTTCGTTAAAGTCAGATGGCGCTGGAGCGACGTGCCACAGCGAGATGCAGTAAGAGTAGCGCTCCCCCTGGAAAATCAGCGTATAAGCGACAATACGCAAGTATTTTAGGGGTTCAGAAATAAACCTAAAGTCAATTTTTTATTTATATTTTTCAGAGGGATATAATTTGATAAAACGCTTAATTCAGCGTGTTTTTTTGAAAGGTATAAATTGAGAAACGCTTATTTTAGGCGTTTAAGGACATTGTCATAATGACAGCGTCTTCAGTTGGGGTGTGCGCGGTAGCCGGATAATAGCCCTTGCGAACTTCCTGAATAATAAAACCTGCTTTGCTATAGAGCTGTCTGGCCACCCGGTTGCTGCTGCGTACCTCAAGCCACAGGCTAGCCATATGGCTGGCTTTACAGTGCGCAATAACGCCCTGCAGCAACTGCTGACCGGCACCGATACCCCGAGCATCCTCGACTATACCGAGATCCATCAAAGTAGCTTCATCTACTACCATCAGCAGCAGTGCATAGCCAATCACCCGGTGCCCCTGAAGGACAACACGAGCACTATACGGTGCGGTGGTACAATCGATGAAGGTGTCAAAGCGCCAGGGTTGCGGCACCACTTGTTGATGAATTTGATAAGCTGCCTGTAGCGCTTGCGGGTCTGGCTTGCACACCATTAGCTCGGACATTGATTATGCCGTTTGCCCCAGCAACTGCCATAGCTGCCGTTTGTGTGTAGCAGTAAGCTCTTCCGGTGATACAGGTAAAGTAACTTCACGGTGAGTAAACTGTAGTCGCTGACCAACCATAATGGTTACCGGCGAGAGATCACCGGTGACCAGCTGGATTGCCTGCTCGATATCCTCAACCAAAGCGCAAAAGCGAGTCAGCTGTTCCCGGGTAAGTGGTGTAGCCGCAGATGCCCGACGCTCTTTACTGTTTGCCTGGTCATGGCTGGCAGGTAACACTGATTCAGGCGCTTGCTGTTCGGAAGCTATCGTGGTTGGCGATGTTTTGGCGGTAGCGCTGTTGGCCAACGTTGAACGCAACGCAGCCAGATGCCCCGCGCGATCTTTAGCTACCGGCACCGTTGTAGCGGTTGCAATAGGCGCAGACGCTGTGTTGGCAGGCGTTTGCCATACACACAGACCCATTTGTTGCAAAGCGGCAATTTGAGTTTGATTTAACAAGGACATTTTTGCTTCAGGCTAACGTAAGACTACAGTAGCTTTTGTTGGTACAAAAAGAAAGGAAAGTGGCAGGGGTGGAGGGACTCGAACCCCCAACCATCGGTTTTGGAGACCGCTGTTCTACCAATTCGAACTACACCCCTAGCGCGGTATCGCATTATACGTATGCGATTTAAAAGGTAAAGCATTTTTCATCATTGGTGTGCCAACCGCTTACCTTTCACCCATAATGCACATTTATTGCTCAGCCTGGGTGGATTTTACACTGTTTTTTGCTGCCGCCGTCCATAGGCCCTCGGTCACGGTTACGACCTCCTGGTAAAAGGTAAATTCAGCGGCTACCCGCTCCACCGGAATATGGGTGTGTTCAGCATACGCACAAACCAAGCTGGTGCACTGGCTGGCACCCAATTGGTTAATAGAAGCGCATGCTGCCAGGTCAAAATAGCGGTTTGCCCGGGCGCCATACTCCCAGTCTATAATCAGTAGCGGGGAGAGCCGCATTATATGTCCGGCAGATAAATCATTATGACAAAAAACGGTGTCATCTTCGAGGCCGCTATGAGTGTTCTCACGGGCGCTTAACGCGGTGATCACGCGGCGCGTTGCAATAGCAAGTTCATCGGTATCTGCAATTTTCCCGGCTGCTTGATAATGAACCAAGCGTTGCACCAGATCTAACGATGGCGCACTAACCGGCAGTTGATGAATTTGACTTAACGCCCCAGCCAACTGTATTGCGCTAATGTTGGGGCTATCGCCGGTCACAAACTGCTCTACCCACCACTTATGGTCTTCACTTAACCATACCGGCGTCGGCGCTATAGAATGTGCCGCCAGTTGCTTTTGCATCGCAAACTGGGCAGCCCTGTCGATACCGCTAAAGCTATCATTACCTAACCACTTTACAATGTAGTGATGCTCGCGGTCGGTAAGCGAATATATATGATTAACCGCCCCTCCCGCGATAGGTTCACAGGTTACCGGTGATTGCAGCTGCAACGACTCTGCAAGGTACTCAGGAATAGACATGCATATCCTGCGCTTGCTGTTGATGACGATACTGGGCATGCCACTGCACGTAGCCGTAAACAGAAAAGCCGATATAACCGGCGAACAGACAAGCCGATAGCACCAGCCCTGATTGACCGTACAAATAGGCAGAAGCTAGATTGATAAAAAACCAGTACACCCAGTTTTGCAGGATCTTGTGCGCCACCATAAAAGTGGTCACCACACTAAGTACCTGTATACAGGCATCCAACCATAAGAACTCGTTATTAAACTGGCCTTCTGCCACCAGCGACAATCCCCAGCCCACCAATAACAGTACCGGCACCAATAACGCATGCCACAGCCATGGCCAGGAACGCACCTGATTGCCCTCCTCCGTGCCTTGTTGCCATTGATAATACCCATACACTGCCATTAGCATGTAAAAGAAATTAAGCACCGACTGAAATGGCAGCGTGACCTGCCAAAACAGATAAGTGTAAATTGCCGTACTGACAAACGCGCACAACCAGCACCAGTTATTTTGGCGGGCCGCCAACCAGACATAGCCCAGGGCCAGAATTACCGCAGCCCATTCCAGGGCAGAGGTAGCCCCCAGTTGCTCAAAAAAAGTGTGAATCATGGGGCTGATTGCGGCTGGTTAGACTGCATCGCATCGAAATTTAAAAACTTCGCGACAAAGATAGCCTGGCCGACTGCCTGATGGGTACGTTGCATTTCTGTGCCCAACATCTGCATCACTACCGCATAGTCACCCGATATTTGGGTACTCGTAGAGCAAGTAGCGATTGTCACGTCCGGGTAACTGTTGATACGTTCAATAAACGCTTTAATTGGTTCAATATATTGGTTTGCTAACGGATACAGCGAAATTTCTACCATTACTTGCATTGTATATTCTCCTAAAACTGGTAATTAACGGTTACACCGTACTGACGCCCATCGGCCAGTTGATAATAAGGTTCTGCAAACGCGTATTCGTCTCTGGGATCATTACTGAATCCTCCGAAGCCGCGTACATAGTAGGTTTTGTCAAACGCGTTGTTTACCCACAAAGACGTATTCCAATTTCCTTGTTGCCACACCAGTTGGGTATTAACCAATGTCGTTGAAGGCGACATTACGTCGTGACCGTCAGAAAAGCGATAGCGGTCTTTAAAATCTATATCTAACCGCCAACTAAGGGTGTCGGACAGGATGAGATCACTGTATATATTGGCGGTCCAGCGAGGGGCCTGAGCCTGTTGCTGTTCATCTACAAACTCTCCTTTGGCATTAGTGTATTGCTCGAAGCTGGCATCCAGATACCCTACACTTGCCTGTAACTGCCACTGGGCCGATGCTTGCCATGATACTTCGGCTTCGGCGCCCCGGTTGGTGCCCAAATCAGCGTTATCAATAATATCGATAAAGTCCGGCGTGCCGTCCTCCCGTAACAACACATCAAAATCGTTTACCTGTGTGTTGTCCCGGCGCATATAAAATACCGCGGCCCGAACAGACGCCTCAGGCACCAGTAAAGGCCCTTTTACGCCAAGCTCGTAGTTCCAGTTGTATTCAGCATCAAAGAAGCGGTTGTCATTGGTAACCCGCTGCGCCGGATTAATCCCTGCCCCTTTGAAGCCACGAGATACACTGGCATACCACAAATGTTCCCCTGCACTATACTGCAACGCCACTTTGCCGCCCTCCATTGAGGTATCGTGGCTCTGCTTAAGCCCCTGATTATCCGCATAATCAAAGTCGTAATTTTCTAATCGAAGCCCTAACACCAACGTCAGAGCGTCGGTCAGCGTGGTGTGGGTTTCGCCATACAGCGCTTTAGTGGTCGGCGTGTATTCACTGGCAAAGTCAGTCACATCATAAGTGTATTGACGCAGCAGCGACTCTTCCGAACCCTTAAAGTGAGCCCCGATTGTCCAGCTGGTGGTATCGTTAAATAACCGTAAGGAATCTGCCGAGGTAAACCGTATTTCTGCTGTTTGCGTGTCAATATCTCTGAAATAGGCATCAAACGACGTGTAACCTAAAGGATGGAAGCCGGTGTAAGTCCAGTCTTCATCATACCCATAGGCAAGATTATGGCTGGCGTGAGTCAGCACTAATTTAAGCTGGCCCGCCGTATAATCGGTGGTTAAGCTAACACTCAGAGCATGGGTCTGCTGCGTATCAAACCCCGGCTCGTCCGCCAAACTAATACGGTTATTATCCAGTGAGAACCCATCATAACCGTTATCAATATCGTACCAGCGGTAACTAACATCTGCGGTGGTACGGCTATCAACATCCCACTGCAACGCCAGACGTGCAGCAGTTTCATCAATATTGTTTGTGTCATCACGGTTTAGGTACTGGTTGTGTACGAAGCCATCACTGCGGTTGTGCATAAGACTCGCCCGATAGCGTACGCCCTCGGCCAGACTTTGGCCGGTAGCTCCTTCAAACCGATAGCTACTTTTATTGCTTGCGCGTAGCTGAACATGGCTAGTCTGATCTTCATCAGGCTGGGCGCTTACAATTTTTATTGCGCCGGCTAATGCACCAGTACCGAATAAAGTCGACTGGGGGCCGCGGAATACCTCTACCTGTTCGGTATCAAACAGCACACCTGCTGCGCCCAACCCGGAAAAGTCAAAATCATCGACCAGGAAACTCACTGAAGGGTTTATCGGCTCAGCAAACTGTGACCGTTCGCCAATACCACGAATTTGCACAAACCGCCCCCGGGAAGCCCCTGAGGCAAAGTTCACATTTGGTGCAATGTTTAGTACATCATCAAGATATTCTGCCTGGCGGCTCTGTAAGCGGGCCTGACCCAGCACGGTTGCACTGCTACTTAACAGCGCAAGGCTGACCTGGCGAAAGTCTGAGGTAACGACGATTCTTTCGATATCCGTATTGTCAGTCTCCACACTGTGTGCACCACAGGCTAGGAACGCTAATACGATGGGAGTTTTCTTCATTTGGGATCTCGATTCTTATAGGAGAAAAAAGATCCGGCTTTGCGGCAGGTTATCTGGCTGAGTGTAAACACCATCCCTACGCCGGTATTATCCGGATCAGGTAAAGGGTTCCCACGTGGTGGATCTCAGCCGATAACGGCACCCCTTGGTCTGTAAATCTTGTTTTAGGGGTCTGAGTCTATCAAGTGTGGGTAAATCGTCAAGATTTACCACAATAAGAAAAAGAAACGCCCGCTAATAGTGACGGCGCGGGCGTTCTAAGCAGGTCGTCGAAGACCTTTTTACTGGCGTCTAGTGCGCCATCCTATATACCCAAGTCCAAGCAGCAGCATGGAAATGGCGGTAGGCTCGCTAACATCGGTTAAACTGACATTGGAAAAGGTTACCTGGACATCATCACAACGTCCTGAATCGCAGTCGTTGATAAAAATTATGTCGGTTACCATGCCGCTAATAAACTCATTAACGTCTATTGAAAAAGACTGTGTTGTATTTACCGCGGCATATTGATACGCGGTAATCCCTGCATAATTCTGGGTGCCACCTAACGTGAAAGTGCGGTGGGGATTGTGGTTTTTCTCTTTGTACGAAAAATCGGCAAACCATAAACCCGTAATTTCCGGCATTGTGGCTGTTGCTGAAGCCACATTAATGTCAAAATTCATGATAAATTGGTTGTTATTATTAAGGTTTATTGCCGAACCAAAGGTATCTTGAAGATTAAAACCGAACCACGCATCGTTGAATAACGTAAGTGAGCTATCAGTAGTTGCAAATGTGCCGGTATTCTGGCCTGCTTTGCCAGTGAACGCGATATTGTCAAAGCGCAAAGCAGTCGCATCCACTATAGCGGCCTGGGCCGAAACGGCAGCGCAGTAGCTAAGCGCCAGTAGCATTATTTGCTGTTTGATAGACATCAGGTTTTCCTTCTTAACGGTACGGATAAGCGCAACACATGCACAGGCCAGACGCTTGTTAAGCGTGATGGCGGTCTCGCCCAGTGCAGGTTGAAAAACCGGACGACCTAAACTGATTTCATCAGCTTATGCGTTCATAGTAAGAAAAGGGATTGAACTATGACAGGACACTTTCGGCCGGTTATGGGTTATTTTGCCCGCCATGTATTTCAGAACGGGTACTCTTCTTCTCCCGATAATTGCAAGGAATGTTATGCAGTATAAAGGTTTGTTTTGGTCGGCGGTGGTCCGCGCCATACTGAGTTTACGCCGCGACCAGGGTAAGGCAGAAGCCGCAGATACGACAGGCTTAGCAGCGCTAAACGAGCTGGAAACCGGATTAACCCAACAGAGCCAGCTGGAGCAGCTTTTGACCGCGCTTTGTCCCCCGGCAGATCGTCACCTTCTGGGTCGTTCACTTATTGGCTATTTTGATTTTAATAAGATGGGCAACCTGGTCGTATATGCCATGGCTACGCGTAATATCCAGGCGGCGATGGCGTGCTTTGTTCCTCGGGCGCAGCAGCTTTTTCACAGCGAAGTGGCGCTTACCAAAGATGACGAGGCACCTACGGTTGCATTGCAATGGCAAGCGAGTAACTCAGCGCTGATTGACGATTTACAAATCTATTTCCTATTTGCACTGTTTCGCCATTTAGCGGGCCGGCATTTTGACTTTTCGGCCATCGGGTCACCCCATGACGCTGCAGGCTCTTTATTAGCGCCCCTATCACAAAGTAAGCGCCTGCAAGATACTCAGATACATTTGCGTTTTGCCAGTGAATGGTGTTTACGCCCGTCGTTTTATCATAGCCAGGCTATCGAAAAGCTTTTGGCTCCCACGTTAAGTCAAACCGAAGTGCCCAGTATTAAGCAGAGCTTGCACAATGTGTTTGCCAAAGCCGAGGCCCCTGCGCGCATTCGCGCCGAGTGGGTGGCTGAACAAATGGGCCAGACGGAGTCGGGCTTACGTCGGCTATTGCGAAGTCACAACATTGCGTTTAGCGCGATGTTAAAAGAATACATTCATGATAAGTCATGTCAGAAGCTATTGGGCGGCAGCAAAACAGACGACACGGCAGTCGAATTGGGTTTTTCAGACCGTCGGTCTTTTGAACGCAGCTTTAAAGAGTTTTCGGGAATCAGCGCTGGGCAGCTACGTCAGTTGGGCAACCGCCTACGCTTTCATAAAGGCAATCACAGCTTACTGGAAATAGTGGATAACCTGCCGCCGTTGCCAGCCACCATTCAATCATTAGTGGCAATGGATGACGATAACATGACCTTGAAGTCTGTAGTGAAATTGGTCAGTAAAGATCCTATTTTTCAGGCGCATGTTATGAGCAAAGCCAGCAAAGCCATTTATGGCAGCGCGCCGGAAAACCTGGAGCAGGCTATTGGCCGCAATCTAGGCTTAAGCAATATTAAACAGTTAGCGGTACTGTTTGCTGCACAACAACAACTTACTGCGCAATGTCGCCATAATGATGTCGAAAAACTCACTGATGCCATGTTGTTATGTCTGCCGGTGTTCAATGCGATAGAAGCAGAACATTCGTCACAGCTAGCGGTAACGGAGGAACTTCGTCAAATCATGTTGTTTAGCACGTTGTCACTGTTTTTAGTGTTCCATGATAAGTGTCTGTTTGTCGACGGGGTAATGCGGACGTGGGATGAAGCCGAGGATTTTGCTCACTTCGTTGCGCAAGTTAGCGAAGAGTTTGGTATATGTTTGTACGGTGCCACCTCATTGATGTTATTACGCTGGGGATTTCAAAGCAGTATTAATCAACAGCTGTGGAAACTGTGTCAGGCTATTGAAGCACCGGCGTCAGCTGGCGTGGCGGGCAAAATATTAACGACCCAAAATGTTAGCTTTACCGCTTCAGCCATGTCTGAACAACACAGCGAAGCAGTACTAGCTACCCTGCCCCCGGCAGCGATTGCCAGGGTGAGCACCGTATTACAACAGTGGAAAGGGTAACACTGGCTACTTTTCAGCCAGCAAATTCAGTGCACGTAATTCAATTTCGGTTTGCGCTTCCAGGCTTTCCAGTGTTTTACCGTGGGGCGCAGGCTGGCGGGTTACCGGATCCAGTTTTACAAAAACAATATCATCAGCCAGACAGATGGTTTTTTTGGTGGCTTTGTTGCGCACCAAACAACTGACGGTAATTGAGCTACGGCCCACCGCTTTAGTGGCTAAACCAAACTCGACAATATCGCCCTGCATAGCAGGCGATTCAAAGTTAATCTCGCCGATATGTTTGGTAACCAGACAATTTGTTTCCAGCTGACAAATAGCATAAATCGCAGATTCTTCGTCAATCCATTCAAGGGCACGGCCCCCAAACAGTGAGTCAGCATAGTTAAGATCATTTGGCATCACTAAACGGCGTGATAGAAAACGCATTCGTATTCCTTAGGGTAAATGTTTAAACTTCAACTTCATTATACGGTATTTTTCTTATTATGGCTTTGGCAAACCTGCAGCATTGGCTAAAACGTGGTGCCCGCAACCCGCTGGCCCATCGCCAGCTGTTAATAATAAACGGCGACCCCTGCTGGGTTGAAGAACATACCAGCGCGGCGTTAAGTACGTTGGATGATCACTCAAATATAGGTTGGTTGGGCACCTTGTATGCACCCGTTGCGGTAGCCACCCACCGCCCGCAAACTTTGTACAAACAAGTGTTGGGTCAGGAGTTCGATATTGCGGTTTATAACGCCTACGACGGATTACGGCCCAATGCCCTGCTGGCCCTTGCCGGCACCGTGAAAGCAGGCGGCACCCTGGTTGTGTTAGCCCCTTTGGTAAACGAATGGCCGCTGCATGCAAGCGTATGCCAACCTCATTTTTTATCCTACGGCTGGCAGTTGTCGCAGAGTGAATTTACCGCCCGATTGGTGTCGATGTGGTCTAGCGATGAACGCGTCGCGTGGTATTCGCCTTTGGTGACGACACTGCCTGTGACAAATGCAGTTGCTTCACCTCCTACTACAGATAGCCGCTTTAAAACTATCGAGCAACAACAGGTTTACCAGCAGGTATTGGCGCAGTTGGCAGCAGGCCAGGGCCTGGCGGTAATTACCGCTGCCCGCGGGCGCGGGAAGTCCAGCCTGTTGGCGCTGTTGGCGGCACACTGGCAGGCACAGGGTAAGTCAGTATGGTTAACCAGCCCTGTGCAGCAGACTCAAACCGTTTTTTTCAGCGTACTTACGCACCAGCAAGGCATAATTGGCACGTCCAGAAAGGCGCTGCCGGAGGTTGTTTGGAAAGCAACAGATAATCCAGAACTGGTGCAACAACCACCGGATATTCTGCTGATAGATGAAGCCGCTGCGCTGCCTCTACCGGTGCTGCAAAAGCTGGTTGAACATAACCCAAGCTGTGTATTAAGTACGACCATTATGGGATTTGAAGGTTCGGGGCTTGGGTTCGAACAGCGGTTTTTAAAGCCCCGGTTGGCCCAGGGCACCGCTCAGCATTATAGTTTACCTACCCCCTTACGCTGGTTCGACAACGATCCACTTGAAACGATATTAAATGCCAGCTTGCTTAACATACGGCCTGGCGAGGCTAGAGTTAAAATAGCCAATAGCCTGGTATTTAGTCAGGTTAAACAGCTCGACGAAAATCATCGCCACGCACTATTTACGTTATTAAGCCAGGCGCACTATCAAACTACTCCAGATGATTACATGCGCTTGCTGGATGCGCCTGATGGCGTAGTTGCAATGCTTTTTCAACACAGTAATTTAGTTGCGGCTGCGGCGATTAATTATGAAGGTGGGGCGCAGCTTACGCCCCTGGCTGAACAGGTTGCCACTGGCGCGCGTCGGGTGAGTGGCCATTTAAGCGCGCAAAGTATCGCAAGCTTTTCGGCCAGCCCCCGCGCAGCAACCCAGCAGTACTGGCGCATTAGCCGTATCGCGGTAGACACAGCATATCGACGTCAGGGGTTTGCCAGCTCACTGCTTTTAGAGATCAAACAACGGGCCACGAGTGCAGATGTAGATTGGTTAACAACTTCATTTGGTTACACCGATGAGCTAATGCAGTTCTGGCACAGCAATGATTTTGTACAGGTTAAACAGGGAAACAGAGCTGATAAGGCCAGTGGTAAGGTAAGCGCACAAGCGGTATTCGCAGTATCGGGGCCTGCCGTGACATTGTTACCGACGTACCAAATGCTGTATGCCATCGATAGTAGCTATCCAACTGCCTTCCCGTTCCCCTTATCTGCCTTGGACAGTGCAGTAAAACAGAGCCTTTGGCACCGGATAAGTGCCTATCTGCAAGGCTATAGAAGTCGCCAGCTAGTCGGCGGGGCGGTGGCGGTGGCGCTAAGCGCTATACCGAGCGACAAGTTACGTCATCTGCCGATGACTACAGCGCTATACGCTGGGCAGGCGCGTCAGCCGAGACCGAATGAGAATATACTCATAAGGCAATTCAATTTAACCGGTAAGCAGGCGCTTGAAACGGCACTATTAAAAGAATTGCAGAGTATATCTTCCCTTTTAGAAGCAGCATTAGTGGTTGAGCCATGCTCATCCTAGTGCGCTAGCACAATAGGATGTTAGTTTAATAGTGCCATTGGGTGATAGTGTCGCAGGATGATAATGACGTATGTTGATAGTGCCGCAGGATGATAGTGCCGCAGGATGATAATGACGTATGTTGATAGTGACGCAGGATGATAGTGCCACCGAAAGATAGTGCCACGCGCGGCGTCCCACCTTGCTGAAACGCCCGTCACACAGATTTCTAAGCCTTCCCGGCTTTAAAAGTTACGCAAACTAACAAATATGCGGCATTTATTTTTGGTCAGCTTGATATCGAACAAAACTTGTTCAGAAATGGGAAGCACACAGGATAGGCGGTTTCCCTTTGTTAAGCGGCTTAATACGCCTTCTACTATGTTTGTAACCGATAGTCTCTATGTTGAATTAGTCGTCGGAATCCGGTTTGGCGAATCGCGTTGCTGGCCCGCTTAATATGCAGCGCCAATTGTATTCCGGGTCAAATGCATCACCACAGGGCGTGTAGTTATCCTCATTAACTCGCCGAGCTGGGCTATCTGTTCTGCCTGCGCTGGCTGAGCCAATGAACTCCAACGCACTCTAACTTAACCGTGTCAGAGTTTTAGAAAGGTTGGTTTGGTGAAGTCGTACGCCTACCTTGGCGCTCGCCGTGCATGACTTTATCTATTATAAAAGAAGCAGTTGGATTATCGCCTAACCAGCCATTGTAATTTTGCCTGTGCTGGCTGAGCCAATGAACTCCAACGCACTTTAACTTCACCGTGTCAGAGTTTTAGAAAGGTTGGTTTGGTGGCGTCATACGCCTAGTTTGGCGCTCGCCGTGCATGACTTTATCTATTATAAAAGAAGCAGTTGGATTATCGCCTAACCAGCCATTGTAATTTTGCCTGCGCTGGCTGAGCCAATGAACTCCAACGCACCGTAACTTCACCGTGTCAGAGTTTTAGAAAGGTTGGTTTGGTGAAGTCATAAGCCTAGTTTGGCGCTCGCCGTGCATGACTTTATCTATCATAAAAGAAGCAGTTGGATTATCGCCTAACCAGCCATTGTAATTTTGCCTGCGCTGGCTGAGCCAATGAACTCC
The DNA here is from genome assembly GCF_003429285.1 of Salinimonas sediminis. Classification (NCBI taxonomy): domain Bacteria; kingdom Pseudomonadati; phylum Pseudomonadota; class Gammaproteobacteria; order Alteromonadales; family Alteromonadaceae; genus Salinimonas; species Salinimonas sediminis. The sequence continues at coordinate 1,145,708 of NZ_CP031769.1, read as the reverse complement.
AACGCACTTTAACTTCACCGTGTCAGAGTTTTAGAAAGGTTGGTTTGGTGGAGTCATACGCCTACTTTGGCGCTCGCCGTGCATGACTTTATCTATCATAAAAGAAGCAGATGGATTATCGCCTAATCAGCCATTGTAATTTTGCTTGCGCTATAAGCTACCCAATAGGCATTATTGATAAAAGATTACAGCAGTGATGCGGCGAGTGTGGTTGTCTGCACTATACAGCTGGGCTGGGCTAATGGAGCTATCTTCGCTATCTAAGCCTTCCCCTGAAGGCGTCCTTTGGTAAGCACGTAAGAATGCTAGAGTCTTAAAGTAGCGACTCAGTTAGCAAAGCAATACCTGAAATTGAATACTGGGATAGGAGAAGAATTTTCCACTACTAGTTAGGCATGGTGGAGGGGGCTAGCAGTATGGCGATTAACTTTTACCTAGCGGGAAACCATTTTACCGTCAGGTACAAATACCCCCGACCCTTAGCGTAATTTGAGACAAAATTGGCTATGTGTAACGAATAGGAACATACGGGTTATTCCCTACGGCTCCTAATCGTTGCCCATAAAAAAAGCCCCATATAGGGGCTTTTTGCGAGCTATCAGTGTTAAATCTTGATACCACGGTTCTTAGCTTTTTCCTTGATATAAGGTTCCCAAGCTAAGGCGTTGCGACGCATAGATTTCTCTTTCTTCGCAAGCTGTACGTGATCCCAGGCTTTCTTGAAATTACCCAGGTAGAAGTTGGCTTCCATCATAGAAAAATGGATTTTACCTTCTTCATCCGCGCCACGTTCCAAAGCTTTATCCAGGGCAGAAATCGCCCCTTTATAATCCTCAGCAACCAATAGCAAAGTACCCTGCTTTTGGAAGTCATCCGGATCTGAACTTAACTGACCTGCTTTACCATAATAATTGGCAGCAATATCATAGTTCTTCGCTTGGTGATAAGAGTTGGCAATGCTACGCATCATCTGAGCATCTTTTTTGATGTCACCCTTATCGACATGTTTTTCGAGTATCTTAGCTGCCTGATACGGAATACCATTGGTGGAATACAACTGAGCTAAGTTTTTAAACTGCGACTCTTTTTCCAGGTACCCAGCATTGTACGCAATTTCCATAGTGGCTAAAGCGTCAGAATAGTTCTCTACCAACATGTAAAACACGCCTAACTGTGTCCACCATGCCGGTGTTTCAGGGAACTTATTCACCAGGGTTTCAGCAACCTTTACGGTTTCAGGATACATCTTGCGCTGATAATAAGACTGTAACTGTAAAACATATGGGTTTTTGTTCGGCTTTTCATAAAGCGCTATCGCTTTTTCAGCAGGCTCAATGACTTTGTCCAATTGCTTGGTTTCAAAATAAGCTTGTGCCATACGAACATAAACATCAGCATCTTCTTTACACGTGAAGTCCATCCAGCTCTGATACCATTTAATAGCATCTTTGTAGTTTTCTTCACGTAGGCTAAGGTCGCCCAAAAGTTTTAGCGTTTGCGAGTGCTCGGTGTCATTAAGTACCTTTGGCTCAACCGCGCTGGTAAGATATTTAAGCGCATTGTCGCCCTCATCATCTTTAGCGGCTAACAAGTTACCAATGAACCGGCTCACATACGCTTTATCAAAGTCATCGGAAGTATCAGTATCGTAAAGAATCTGCAAAGCTTCTTCTACACGATCCTCATTATATGCTTCAAACGCCTTCTGTACTTTTTTACCAGCACGCTCGCCAACCAACTGTGTTTTGCCTTTTTCATAACCAGGACATTGCACAGGGGCTGATGATTGCGCCATCGCTGGCGCAGACATCACAGCTGAAACTCCCATGACCAAAGCGAGGGCTGACATTTTGAATGTAGTTTTCATCATCATCACTGCTCCAGTTTAAAGTCTAGCTGAACAAACATGTTAGGTTGAACAACGCGTTTACCTTCAACAATCTTTGGCTTGTATTTCCACTTGCTCAGCGCACGACGGGCTTCACGGTCAAAAATACGTTTAGGGTCAGCATCGATAACTTCGATGTCTTCCACGCCACCTTGTTCGTTGATAGTAAAGGATAGCTTAACCCAGCCTTCTCTACCGTCACGTGCAGCTTGGGGTGGATACTTAGGATCAATACGTACAATAGGTGTTGCTTCACCATCTTGCTGCATTGCGCCTACCGCACCAATATTTACCCCAACACCACCGGTATCAACCGCAGGTACTGCAAGGCTAAAGCCATCAGCATCTACTTCTGAAGCATCCGGCTCAACAGGCTGCATTTTAGGCGGCTGCTGAGGCGGAGGTGGTGGCGGAGGAGGCGTCCGCTGACGAGTTTGCGTGTCAGCTTCTGGCTCCTGCATTACCACATCAATAACGGGTGCTTCGGGAATTTCATCTGCCGGTCTGCCCGAATTTTCAATCAATTTCGCCATAAGAACGAAAAGACCAAAGGCAAACGCGGCACCTAATAATATAGAAACGATAAATCGAACCATCTTATCCCCTTGCTGCTACTGATATGCGATCAACGCCTGCAGCTTTAATTTGGTCCATCACTTCAACGACAACACCATGCTTGGCTTTAACGTCAGCCTGGATAATGACATAGTCTGTCGGCTGCTCTGTCAATAATCGCTCTATATTAGTTCTGACACTTTCAACCGCCACTTCGCGTTTATCCAACCAAACACTTCCATCGTCGGTAATGGCGATGAAGATATTGGCATTTTTATGAAGTGACGCCTGATTAGCTTCAGGTTTGTTAACTTCAATACCTGCTTCTTTTACGAAAACAGTAGTAACGATGAAGAAAATTAGCATGATGAATACAACGTCCAACATTGGCGTCATATCAATTTGCGCATCTTCCTCTTCGGTTCTGACTTTCCGCGCCATAATCTCTCTCTCTAATGATGTGGCAGGCTGTCAACCAAGCCCTCTTTTGCCATCTTAGCTTTCGCTTCGAGACGAGAACTTATGAACAGTCCAGACAGCGCTGCTACCATTCCGGCCATAGTCGGAATTGTGGCCATCGAGATACCAGATGCCATTAAGCGTGCGTTGCTGGTGCCTTGCGTTGCCATTGTCTCGAACACACTAATCATCCCGGTTACTGTTCCCAGTAGTCCTATCAGTGGACACATTGCCACCAACGTTCGGATAATCAGCATCCTTGCGTCTAATTCGTCAGACGCTTGGGAAATCCAAGCTTCACGGATTCTATGCGCATACCATGAGGTAGTATCAACGCGGGCATCCCATTTGGCGATTATATCTTTTTTCACCTTTGGAAAGACCGCCGTGATATACCAGTAGCGCTCAATCATTAATACCCACATAAGAAAGAGCGCGGCGGCAACAAAATACAGTACGTCACCGCCGGTAGCGATAAATTCCCTGACAGATTCCCATAATCCAATCAGGCTATTCATATTACGCTTTCTCCGCCTCTGTGTGAGCTGCAATGATACCTGCAGTTTGCTCGTCCAGAATGTGAACAATAGATTTGCTGCGTGAAGCAACAATGCTGTGCGTAAGAATCAATGGAAGTGCAGCAATAATACCCTGGGCTGTAGTAACAAGCGCCATTGAAATACTACCTGCCATCAGACGCGGGTCACCAGTACCAAACAATGTAATAGTCTGGAAGGTTGCAATCATACCCAATACTGTACCTAATAGACCCAGTAGAGGTGCAATCGCCGCGAAAATCTTAATCACATTGATACCGCTTTCAATTGAAGGCAGTTCTTTAAGAATCGCTTCATCCAGCTTCAGTTCAAGGTTTTCAGCGTCAGCATGTTTGTTCTGCTGGTATACCTGCAGAATACGGCCCAGAGGGTTACCGGTTGACGGATTACCTGGGTTTTTCAGCTGAGACTTGATTTTGCTACCGGTCATTCCAAGCGTTACCAGCTTGTAAACACCAATCAACAGACCAATGATAAGCATAACCGTGATGGTATAACCTACCGCGCCACCTGCGTGATAACGCTCGCTCCAAGTTGCTTTTTCTTTCAGCAGGCCAAGAATCGCACCTTGTGAAGGATCAGCATAAAACGGGACCAGACCAGATGTGGCACCGGCCAAATCTTCAGCTGAAGAAAGTAAGTGACTTTCTGGCTGACGGCCTAGTGGCTGAACAACTTTATTTTCAGCATCGTACGTCAGGTAACCTTCCTGGCTAACCAGGTTGAATGTACCTACACGAACCACTTCCTGCTCGCTGCTACCACCGTCAAGCAAAACAACTTTTGTATTAAAGCGAACTACCTGGCCAGATTCTGTCATTTCAGTTTGCAGCGCAAACCATAAATCTTCCAGTTCCTGGATGTTAGGCAGACCCTTTGATTCTTCTGACATTTGCGCCAAGAAGTCATCACGGCCTGGATACTGAGCACTAACGATTGAAGTAGAGATACGGCCGTAAGCTTCAGAAGCTGCCTGACGTACTACCCCAAACATTTCACCCAATGTACCGGTTGCTTGTTCCAGTTCATCTGATTTTTCATTCAATGACGTTTCATTATCAGAAAACTGCTGTTGTAAACGATCGCCACGGTCCTGCTCTGCTTTCAAGTCTGCTTGCGCTTTGCGCAGTAAGGCTTGTTTGTCAGCACGGTCAGAACTGAACTCAGCTTCACGCTGTTCATTGATACGTGCCTGAGATACACGGTTGTTTTTCACTTGGTCTAGCAGGTCTTGAAGACTTGCTGCTTCCTGCGCCTGAGCACCGGTCGCCATAACCGCCAAAGTTGCAGCGGCTACTAGAGATTTAAATACTAGTTTCATTAAAACTTACTCCGCTGCTTTGATTGGTAACTTAATAAGATCTGGGGTAACGGTGCCGTTGGCCATTTTCACAGCTTCAACAACAGAGCCCAGATACTCATCACCCAACGGCTGCCATTCACGTGCATCGTTGTCCCAAACCCACGCGTGAGATTGATCCAGTGACAATGCCATAAATGCGGTACGGCCAAGGTTATAGAAATCGACGGTAACTTCAGTACCGTTGTCATCAATAGTGCCCTGGTAAGAAGACATCTTCGAACCGTACTCAACTTCAACCAAATAGGCTTCAATTACCTGACGGAACTGTTCAGAAACAGTAACGTTAGAGTTAGCCATAACATCGCGCAAACGCTGTATACGCTCACGACGTTCTTCTAAATGAATCGGCACATCCAGCTCAACAAATTTTTCCAAGCTGTCGATCATACGGAACATCAAAGGAACGATACCCTGTTTAGTCTCTTCAATGCTGTCGATTTGACGCTGCAATGAATCGATACTGCGCTGTTGGTCAGCAACCAGGCTCGCAATGTAGTCGTTATAAACTTTCAGGTTCTCTGTCTGGTCAACAGTTTGACGATATTCAACCAACAACTCTTGTGACTGCTCGAATAGGGTGTTGATTTTTTCTTGAGATTTCGCTGCAGCCGAATGGATCTTAGCTTCTTCTTTATGAAGATCGTTAAGAGTAACTGCAGAGACGGCTGCACTGCCTGACAGTGCAAACGCACCCATGACAGTAGAAGCAATAAGAGTTCTCTTGCTCATCTTGGACATAGTTCCCAACCAAATTTCTTATTTGAATCCTTGCTGTGCGTGTCACAGCAAGGGGCGTATAAACTTTTACAATTATAGTTTTCGGAAGGTAGTCGATGGCGTGGTTTCGCCAACACTACGAATCTCTAATACTCACACGGAATGCCTGAAAGAGTCAAGTAACACAGTCTTAACACCGCAAGCTAATTGAGCTTTGTACATTTGCTAATCAATTCATTCAGGATTTTCGCATAAATAAGCAAATAACAATATTAAACATCAATGCTATCTACCCCACTGACCTGCACTTTCACCTGAGTAAGGCCTTTTTGCTGGTAACATATGCAGCATAAATACGCAGGGGCTGTCAATTGGCTTACCCCCCTGTAGAGCGAAAAAAAATGGCAATAGTTAATCGATTGTTGCGCCAAACTACACCTTTTTAATCATACTTTCTGATTATAGTGATTTTTCACTTATACGTTTAAGTCGCCGTCGATTTGCATAGTTTCTACCTTACCCTGACTTGTTGTTTTATTACTACTTATTCTTTTTTTGCCCTCCGGTAAAAACGTTTCAAGAGCAGGGATATACCGCAATAACCAGCTGGGCTCAGGTTAAGTTAACTATCTGTCGCTGGCAGGCCGTACCGTCCTACATCGAACGCTATCGTGAGACGTTCTGCATTCGCTTCTATGGGTGTGGTACCGTGCCATATATGCGAGGGGAATATAACGCATGTACCCACCGCTGGCTGAATAAAATATTCCGCGGGTAAGGACAGGGTTTCGTTCAGATATGGCGCACCAAACTTGAGCCACCCAGCGCGGTTTTGTTGATCGGTAACCTCTGCAGGTAGCGCGATATAAATTACCCCCGAGAGCGTTCCTCGCGAATGAAAATGATCATGGTGAAAACCAGCCTGTCGAAGCCTTACTGACCATGAACCGGTATAATTTATGTGGTCCCGGGTATCTAATACGGACTCAAGTGGTACCTCGTGGGTCTGGCAATACGCCAGCAGCTTCTCGTTCAAAACGTTTTTTAACCGGGTGATGCACGGGTGGCGGCTACTAAATAAATGACCGCGAGTCTGGCTACCGTTCACAAGCGTTTGCCCTATTGGCTGGGCTGTAGCATTGTGTATTTGGTGTAGTTCTGTGGCTAGTTGTTGCCAAAAATCTGCAGGCAGCCTGTCGCACAAATTTATGCTCCGTATTTGTGGCGCAATAGGCGCGGGTTGCTCATCGGCAAGTCGCATAGCGGCATATCTATAAGCTTTTATGGTTTGATTTGCCGGCTGTTGTTCGGTAAGCATGTCCAGCGCAGCGCGGGCCTGGCTGAAATCTCTGTTAGAAATTTGCGCTATCGCATGTTCTAGCTTTATTTCAAATGCATCCGGTTGCTTAATGAGTAACGTATTGAAATATTGTATGGCCCTGTCACTATCGCCCTGTAGCCTTAATGCCAAACCTTGTAATTGCAATTGTTGTTGCGCAAAGGGTTCGGGCAAGGGAGCAGAATCTAAAAGTGTTAACGCGCGAGCATACAATTTTGCATCCACCAGAAAATGGGCAAATGATAAACGTAAGTGATACGCTTTTGGATGCGCTTTTATCACTGTTTCAAAAGACACCAAGTAATCTTTGTTTAAACCCGATTCCCATAACATTTTATTGAGATTGATATGCGAATCACTGTATAACGGATTAAGCGTAATTGCCTGGCGATAGTTCGCGATTGCTTGCGCATAATTTCCAAGATCCGAATAACAATTACCTAAATTATGATAAATCGCAAAATGCGGCTTTTTCTGAAGTAATTGTTTAAGTATAGGTAACGCTTTTTCCGGTGCGCCGTTTAATCTTAACGCTATCGCATACTCATGTAGAAAATAATGACTTTCAGGCTTAGCATTGACGAGCTTTTGAGCGAACTCTACAGCTTCTATGTAATACTCTCTGGATTTTGCATATTTAAGCCAAAGTGTATTTACTGCTTCATCATTACTGTTGAGTTGTTCTGATTGCTGCCTGATGTATTGTTGTGCCTGATTGTACCTTTTGGTTAACAATAATAATTCGAAGAATCGGCGCAGCATATCCGCAGAATTATTACCAAGTTTTATACATGCCTGGGTAGCTCTATATTCCTGTTCATGGTCGCCCATTCTATTGCTTATAAGTACTGCACATTGCCAATACCACATTTGGTGTTCATATACAGAACAATGTTTTGTCAAATGGTTATAAGCGACGTCTGGTTGGTTTAAATGAACGAGCGTCTGGCAATAATACATGCTTGCCAGGGCGTGTTCTGGTTTTACGTTCAATACCTCTTCAAACCCCTGCTTGGCTTGTGCATACTTTCTTGCATTGAATAACGCAATGCAGGTATTGATATGGTTTTCTGATAATAATGACTGCATATAATAAAGCACTATTTGGGCAAAAAAAAACCGACGCAATGCGTCGGCTTTATCGTTTTCTATAAGGCTAACTCAACTTAGTAAGTCAGTGTTACTGTAGTAAACAAGTAACGTCCTAATGTATCGTAGAAACCAGCCACGGTGTTAGCGTTGGTAGCAAGTGCACTACCTACTAATGGCGGCTCTTTATCCAGCACGTTGTTTACACCAGCAGAGATACGTAAATGTTCGTTGAAGATGTAGCTACCAGATAGATCGAAGAAGTTGAACGCAGAGATTTGGTTCTCAGTACCTTCAATATCAACTTCGCCGTAGTATCTCCAGCGACCAATCACGCTCCAGTCGCCCACGTTGTAGTTTGCAGAAACCGTGTGACGCCATTCAGGCTGAGCGAAACAGTCTACACTTACTACACCTGAACAGTCGTAATCCAAAGCAGAGTTGTCCGATACAGGCTTAAACGTTTTTTCCAGGTTGTAAGAACCAATCAGGCTCAAGCCTAGCGTACCGCCCCCAGTTTCAACAGAGTAACGGGTATCTACGTCAATACCACGCAGGGTCCGGCCACCAATGTTGTCTGACAAGTTAGTTACAAACGCATCCTGAGATAACCATAGGCTACCTGAACCAGCACGTTGAATGTTGTCACAGAACAGGCCAGCTGTACCACAGATGTTGATGATTCGCTCAGCACCTACATCAGCAATTACTTTTTCCATATCAATAGAGAAGTAATCCAATGAGAAGTTCAAGCCTTCATACGGCGAACCCACAATACCAACGGTAAAGGTATCGGCTTCTTCTGGCTCTAGCTCTGGGTTACCACCGGCAAATTCGTTGTACTGGTCAGCCGGGTTAGCACTTACATTACCATACAATTCCGTTGCCAGGCCGGTTGCCGCACACTGTTCAGCGGTAAGCGCGGGTTCATCACCTGCACAAGGATCAGTACCTTGGAACAGCCCTACATTTTGCACTGCGAACAGTTCAGAGATGTTTGGAGCGCGAATCGCACGGTTGAAACTAGCACGAACTTTCCAATCATCATTAACCGCCCAGTCTACGCCGACCTTGTAAGTATTAGCACGGCCAGATGTAGAGTAATCAGAGAAGCGGAAGCCTAAATCAACAACCAGTGCTTCAACACCTTCCATGCCTTCAAGCACGGGAATGCTTAGCTCACCGAAGATATCGTTAACGTCAAATTCACCGATTAGGCTTGGTGTAGAACCACCTTGACCTACCAGAGAACCTTCCTGATAGATAGAGTCAGCAATACGTTCAAAGTCAGTTTCACGACGCTCAAAACCAAACGATGCTCCAATTGGCGTAACAGCGCTTGGCAGTGCGTAATCAAACTCACCAGCAACATAACCCTGGAATACCTGAAGTGAAGTATTACCGTTTAGAATGGCAGTACCTGATAACTGAGATGCCATTTCAGCGGTCACACCATTGGGCGTGAATACTTCATAATAAAGACACTCGTCAGTACACTCTGTACCAACTTCCCCTACGCGTGGGCCGATAGTCGGTAACGACAGATCGTTTTGATATGCTGAAGAAGACGATGTACCTGCATACATATAGTTAATATCGTATGACCAGGTGTCGTTAATCCAACCATCTACACCGGTAACGATACGGAAAGAGTTATGTTCTAAGCTGTTAGAACGCGCACCACCTTCAGTGTTACGTTTACCAATATAAGTTACAAACTGGTCGGCATCGGTTTGGCCAAAAAGGTCTTGGATCTGTGATTTCTGAGCATCCGACATGATAGGGTTATCGTAATCGAACAGGTACTCAGCACCGTAGAAGGTTCCAGATTCTGCAATCTGCCCTGAAGTTCTGTCTTGCATGAAAGAGGTTTCAACGTAAACACGTGCTTTATCGTTGATTTCATACTCTGCAAAAGAGCCTAAAGTAAAGCGCTCGTTAGGACGCATGAAATGGTTAACCGGCGCGTAGTTGTACAGATTGCCAGTTTCAGACAGTGGTGCAAAACCCCCGTCGCCTAATAAACTTAACCATTGCTCGTCAGTGTAGTCTACTTCACCACCCACTACCGGATAAAAGATAAAGTTTGGTACATCAGCGGTAGATGAACCACCACAGGCTGTAGCTGAGGTGTTCAATGCACAAGAGCTGTAATCGCGCTCGCCCTGAAGCATCTCGGTGTTACGTCGCCAGGTAGCATATGCAGTGATATGACCACGGCCACTATCAAAATCACCACCCGCGGTAATATTCAGGTTGTAGGATTCACCACCAATGCCATTACTACCTGATGGATAGTCATAGCCAGAGTCGTCCATCAAGCCTTGCATAAAGGCATTGTCGTTATCGTGTTGGTAACCTGCCGCACCACCTTCAATTTCAAGGCCAGTAAAGTCAGTATCCATAATGAAGTTAACCACACCGGCGACCGCATCAGAACCGTATACCGTCGATGCACCACCCGTTAGAACGTCAACGCGCTTAACGAGTGAAGCAGGAATTTGGTTAACATCTGGCGCTTGACTGTATACACCACCTGGCTGTAAACGACGACCGTTAACCAATACCAGCGTCCGCTCAGCGCCCAAACCACGTAAATCGAGGTTAGCCACACCGGTTGCACCGTTAACACTAAACGATGTCTCAGCGGCTTCAATTTGAGGCAAGGTGTTCATGACATCTTCAATACGGGTAAAACCAGTAGATTCGATAGCCTGAGCATCAATTGCCAAAATAGGGCTGGATGTTTCTATGTCTGTTCTCTTAATGCGAGAACCCGTTACCGAGATTTTTTCAACTTCAGGTTCTGCAGCGGCATCATCTTGCGCCATTGCAACGTTAGCAGTGAAAAGTGCAGCCGATGCGGCACCGAAAGCGCACGCCAGCTTTACTGACTTAGCCAGCTTTGTGTTTGTAAACATGTATTGTCTCCCTGGACCACTAAAACTTGTGATTTAGCGTTTATTATTTAAATCGTTAAAACGACTTTTTATTCGGTAAGGTGCAAGACCTTGAGTTGATAATAACCACATAGCTGAGATGCGGTCAACTGTCATTGAAGTGAGATGAGATGAAAGTTCAATTTTTTTTCGTACAAATTTTGTAAAGTATGAAGATTTTCTTATAAGCAATGAAAACAAAAGACTATTTTGGTGTAATAGAATTGTTACAGGCTGCGTATGAGATATTTTTTGTCGGGCTAGCCAATAGCGCATAAACATGCACTTTGTAAACAAAACTGCCCGGCAGAAGCCAGGCAGTTGTTGAGTTTATGTAAATTTACTGGAAGCGATAAATCACGCCAGCGTTAACCCGACGGCCGACCAGATCATACAAAGGGTCAACCGTGTAACCGGGAGGAACTTTGTTGAACATATTGCGTAACCCGGCATACACTTCCAAATTATCATTGAAATAGTAGTTTACCGCTACATCATGCGTCCACATTGAACCTATATAGCTTATCGCATTATCTTCTTCTGAACCGCCACCAGGCGATACATCAAATAATGCACTTCTATCAATAAAGCGGCTGGAATAGTTAAAGTTCCAGTCATCAAGCCGGTATTCAATAATGGTTCTAAATTGAAGTTGCGGGTCACCTTCTTCGCCTACCTCTACGTCAATCTCATCCGGCCGGTCCTGGAAAGCAAATTCTTCCAGCTCATTAACCCGGTTAGCCTGAACATTTATTCTAATTTCACCTGGCAAGTCATAAGCAGACAAATCAGTGCTGTAACGAATCTGCATTTCTAAGCCTGAGGTATTGATGGCCGATGCGTTGATAAAGCCTGAACGTACCAGCTCAACGTCAAAGTTTTCATTCCGGTCAACCTGGCTACAAAAGCCGCTATCCGGGCCGCCCGTAGCGTCAACACAGTTGTCGACAATATCCTGAGCTTCGACTTCAGTAATAGCATCGGTTATTTCAATGTCATACCAATCTAGCGTTACAGAAAGGTTTTCTACGAAGGTTGGTTCCCACACTATCCCAATGGTTCTGGATTCACTTTCTTCTGGGGTCAGGTTTGGATTACCACCTGACAGCGTATCGACGCTGACATTATCATTTGCTTCAAAACCTGCCGGTATACCCAGCGCCAAACAGTTCGCGCGACGATCTTCATCTTCATCGATATTATCGTTATCACAAGGGTCAGATACTCGGGCAAAACCCGGCGATTGTGGACTAAAGGCCTCGTCCACATTCGGCGCACGCACGGCTTCACCAATGGTTCCGCGCAAGCGGACCTGCTCAATAGGAGCCCACATCACACCCACCTGCCATGCATCAGCACTGCCGGCGTGGGAGTAGTCTGCCGAGCGAAACGCAGCATCAAGGGTTAGCTCTTTTGCCAAAAACGCATCGGCTATAATAGGAACTCGGGTTTCAATAAAGAACTCGTCAACATCGTAGCCGCCATTTGAATCCGGCGTAGCCGCGCCGGTATAAAAGCCCGCTTTGGTAAAAGCATCCGTAGTAGTGCGGACATTTTCTTTACGGGTTTCATAGCCCAATGCAAAACCAATCGCACCGCCGGGTAATTCGAACAGCTCGGCTGTATCAAAAGATACGGTGGCACCAAACATTTCCTGCGTAAGCTGGTCTTCACGGGTCACATCGCCAGAGATGTAATCATACGCTTCAGCGCTGGCATTACCGAAACCGAAAGGATTAAAAGGCACACACTGGTCTGCATTTACCAGTGCAGGGTCTTCATAGCCTTCACCCTGGGCAGAAGGCACCTGACTACGGCACGCGGCTTGCCCGGTGGCCGGGTCTATTACGGCATCTAACGCAGCGCTAAAGTTGGAGGGAATCAAATCGTTTAGTGTACGACGAACGTTCGATGTTTCACCGTAGGTGTAATACACATCATAGTCAAAATCCGTTTCTGACAACGAGAAAAAGCCTTCAAAGCCAGAAATAATACGATACATTCTACGATCATTGGCGGCTGACCGGTTGCCTATGTCATCAAAGAACCGCGCCATCTCTACTTCCCCGGTTTGCCCCTCAGCAAACAATTGTTGCCGGGTAGCCTCATCCAGATAGGGGTTATCAGTAGCGTTGATGTTTATTCCACCGAACCGAAAAGAGGGCTGAAACTGCTGTTCAATGTCCTTATCAACATACTTCATATCGCCATAAAACCTGACATTATCGGTTAAATCATAGCGGAAGGTACTGGCCAGTGTAATGGTGTCCTGCTTAGGAATGTAGTTTTCATACTGTTCTGTGAAAAATACCGTATCGTAAGCTTGATCGAAACTGCCGAAGGCAAAACTGTTGTCCAGTTCACGCTGAACTTGCGGTATGCCTGTTCCGTCAGGTGAGAACGTAATGCGTGACCCGCCACCGAACGGGTTTAATACGCCATACGGGTTAATAAATTCTGAACCCACATTAGGCGCTCTGAATTTATCGGGGATGCCATCATCTTCGCCGGTATTGTCCGGGTTAATAACCGTACCCCAATTTGCTGTTTGCTGTAACGACGGACTCAACACCTCTTTGACCGTGCTTTTTTCGGCAAAGAAAGTAATGTTACCTTTACCATCATCAGAGGTAGCACCGGCTAATATGCTAATAGCATTGTTGTTTGTTCCTACCCCTTCGGTATCTGAGGTGGTGGAATAGCGCGCTTCAAATCCTTCGTAGTCATCACGTAAAATAATGTTGATAACACCGGCAACCGCATCAGAGCCATAAATAGCCGATGCGCCCCCGGTGATAATCTCAATTCTTTCAATCATCGCCGTAGGAATAGTCCCGGTATCCACTGCGTTTGAAAAAGGCGACCCGGCTACATGGCGTTTGCCATTAACCAGGGTTAGGGTTCGCGTATCGCCTAACGAACGTAAGTCAGGCGAGCTAAGGCCGGCATTGGCATTATCATCGTTATTGCCGATAAGTGTACTGCCGGCACCTATGGCCGGTAACTCTGCTAGCAGGGTACCTAAATCAGGTGCACCAAAGCGCTGAATTTCAGCCGCTTCGACAGTCACTACGGGGGCGGGGGTAGAAAGCTCCGGCCGGGCAATACGAGAGCCGGTTACGGAGATTTTTTCGACCGAATCAGTGTTGGAATCTGTGGCTTGTTGAGCCAGCGCATTTCCTGAAGACAGAAATGCGACTGTGGTACCCATGGCACAGGCTAATTTAACGGATTTTGCGATTTTTGTGTTATTGAACATCATGTCTCCCTGGAGCGCCAAATCATGTGGCGCGTTTTATTATTTTAATATCGGGTGTGTGGCACCCGAATAAATAATAATCACAGGGAAACGAATTTGACAATTAAACTAAAGATAAAAACCAGCTAATTGTTGTAACCATGACGTTACATCAATTCAACTTACATTTACTAACGTAAATGACCTTATTTATAAAATCCGAAATACTGTTTTACGGAATTCGGTAATGCGGGCAGCATATCCTTAGGCAATAAAAAGCTTGCTGCATTAAAGAAATCGGTAAAAATACGGTTAGATTCTGTTGTCTTTTTGAGGTAATGATGACCAGAGGAACCGCCGGTACCAATTTTTGTTCCTAACATCCGCTGCACCATCATGGCGTGACGGTAACGCCATATAGTGAGTTTTTCATCAATATCGGTCAGCGCCGTAATAAGCTGGAACGGTAAATTAAAAATCGGTTCTTCCGGATATTGCTTAATAAACAACAATGCCATCATTGCTTCGTGCCCTAAACGAAACGTTCCTTCATCATTGAGCTTTTGGTAAGCAGTTTTATCAAATAACGCAGCAAAATTCTCTTCGGTTGCGGTTAAGTCGTTTAATTCCTGTTGCTGTTCTTTTGCTGTCAGCGTGTCATTGCTTAAAATAATTTTTCGATCGGCCTGTAGACTGGCATCCGCGGCTTGCTTGTAGTGCTGCCAGAAAGCAAATTCGTCTTTAATCAATAGTGGCATGCGAGCCAGCCACTGTTCTACCAATTCAAATAAACTGGGTTTGCTTTCTAATGCTTCTAATAATTCACGATCATCCTGACTTAAACGGTTGTAGAAGCTCTGTTTATCGAAATCAATTCTAAACTCTCGTTTCAAGCCAAGCGATATTTCGAGCCGTTTAAACTGAATAGACTGAAAACCCGATGCGGGAACTAAATAATCGCGAAAAGATAAAAACTGCTGTGGCGTCATTGTTTCCATCACGCTTATCTGATCATTAAGCAATTGTTGAATTTGGTTAATTCGCTGTAAGCGATGAACGACCTCAATCAATGATTGATCGGGTATCTGGCGTTGGTTGAAAACACTGATAACTGCGTTTAACTCATGCAGTATTTGTTTAAACCACAGCTCATAAACCTGATGCACAATAATAAACAGCATCTCATCATGGGCTGGATCACCATAATGCTTACTCTGTAAGCTCTGAGCACCAAGAATTTTATCCAGCTGTAAATAGTCACCATAATAGACAGGGGTAGTATTACGTTTCATAGGGGCGTTTTCTTGTTGTTTTTAGGTGAGGTTAGTCTACCATTTATTCATTGCAAAACAGGTTTTCCAAGCTTACTAAGACATCTTAAAAGGGCAACTGATAGGAAGGTTTTTGGTACAGTAAGGGGAAGATGGCGCGGTAAACTCTTCGCCATAGATATGCAATAGTATACCGTCGGAGAATGGGCCGACACACTATTTACACTCACAGGGAACGCGCGGTATGAAACTTCACGATGACATTCACAATTATTATGAACATCTGGTCACTGAGCATATTGTAAAACTGGGGCTGGATAAAAATAACTCTGCCGACTATTTAGCGGATTTATGCTGTCTGGCATTGAATCAGGTACCGCCTCGCTATATTCGTTACGAAGTGGATATGGCTTTTTATCTACCGCTAAGCGAACGTAAGCAAATGGAGATGAATGTAGAACACGCGGTGAATAAGGCTGTAAGCTTTTTAGAAAAAAGCCAGCAACGCGAAGCGTCACAATAAAGAAAGGTTGGGTGGCGGGCCTCCAGCCACATCTCGGCACATGAGTCGTCTGCTGCGGCTGCTCCCTTCCAGGCCTGACCGGATTCACAGAGTATCATTGCGAGAGGACCAAAAGCCCACCATTGAAACGCTGGTTAATAAGCTTGCTGCTTCTTAACCAGCGGCGCGCATTATGACCGCTTGTTTAGCAAGTTTCAACCCTTGTGTGCAAATCGCTCTTCAGCGATAACATTCGCAACCCGATTGGTCGCTTTGTGCTCTTTATCCGCACGTTCAAAGATTTCGTTTAAGGTCTCGCCAATCTGTTCAATATGGGTGCGTAACGCTTCGTTAGTCGATGTTTCCATACGCTGATGGTAAATATCGATAACGCCACCGGCATTAATGACATAATCCGGCGCATATAAAATACCCTGCTGACGCAACGTATCGCCAATTTCTTCGCGCGCAAGCTGATTATTTGCCGCGCCAGCGATGACCTTAGCTTTGATAGTGGGTAATGTTTCATCATTAATTGACGCCCCCATCGCGCAAGGGGCGACAACATCAACATCCAGGGCATAGATATCCTGTGGAGCGACGGCAGTAGCACCCAGTTCGTTAACTGCCCGTTCAACACCTTCAGGATAGATGTCGGTAACAAACAATTGGGCACCCGCATCGCTAAGGTGTTTTGCCAGCCTAAAACCGACATGCCCCATCCCTTGAATGGCGACTTTCACCCCGGTTAAATCACGGTTCAACGCATACTTAACGGCGGCCTGCAAACCAACAAACACACCATAAGCAGTAGAAGGGGCCGGATTACCATCAGGCTGTTCGCCAGCAAAATGATACTGCGCCTTAACGCCTGCGATATAATCTGACTGCTCGGCCATAAGCTGTAAATCGGTCACCGAAATACCCGAATCTTCGGCGGTAAAGTATTTGCCGCCCAATGAATCCACAAATTTACCCATGGCGGTCATCATTTGCGGTGTTTTGGCCTTACGGGGGTCGCCGATAATCACTGATTTTCCGCCGCCCAGTTTAAGGTTAGCCATAGCAGCCTTATAACTCATGCCTTTCGACAGGCGCAGCACATCATTAAGCGCCTCGGCGCTATTGATATATGGCCACATCCGGCAACCGCCCAGTGCTGGGCCCAGGTTAGTATTGTGCACCGCAATAATTGCGCTTAAACCCGCCTCTTCGTCGTGATAAAACGCCACGTGTTCGTGGTTATCAAACTCAGGATGATCGAAAACAGCCATAGCCCCTCTATATGTAGAATTAAGTTTACGCAATCATAGCGAGAAATCGGGAGGATGTGCCTTGCGATGTTTGTTAATGAATTTAACATCGTGAGACAATCATTCTATTAAATTAAAATCTGCTAGGACGTATATCCTAGGATTTTTTTTATAATATAATATACATCATAACCGCTCAGGATCTGCCCGGAATGAAATTAGACAAATTTGACCGCGAAATTTTACGTGTATTGCAACAGGACGCCACCGTGTCGATGGCTGATCTCAGCCAAAAGGTAGGCCTGTCTCATACTCCATGCTGGCGTCGCGTAAAACGCATGGAAGCTGATGGTATTATACTGGGAAAGGTGACACTTCTAAACAGCAAGAAACTGAATCTCGGCGTGTCTGTGTTCATCTTCGTCACGTTAAAAAATCATGATGGCGATTCTTTGACCGATTTTGAAAAAGCCGTACAGTCGGTGGATGAAATTGTTGAATGCCATACCACCAGCGGCGAGAAAGATTATCTACTCAAAGTGGTTGTAGAGAGTATTGAAGAGTATGAATATTTGCTGAAATCAAAACTGACCCATTTACCCTTAGTTGACCACATCAGTTCCACGTTCGCATTAAAGCAGGTCAAAAATACCACTGAACTTCCTATCAAGCAGCAGTAAAACCGAGCGACTTTTGGTTCGGTTAATGGTTGCTACGCCATCTGCCTCGGCGTAATGTAAATCCGGCTCAACAGGCCGGGGCATCGAGCTGGCTTTCGGGACACGCCTGGGCAAACGCGGGCAGTTGTTCACAGTTATCCACAATTTTACTGATCAGCGGAAACCGTGACATATCTATCCCAAAGCGGCGCGCATTGTATGCCTGAGGCACCAGACAAACATCAGCCATCGTCACATCAAAATCAAAACAATACTTTCCGGATTGGGTGGACAACCGTTGCTCAAGGGCGCTAAACCCTCGCTCTATCCAATGCGCCGCCCATGCATGCTGCTGGGCCGGCGTAGCAGCAAAGTCAGTTTTTAACGCTTGTAACACTCGTAAGTTTCCAAGTGGCTGCACATCGCACGCCAGGTCTTGGGCCAATGCGCGTACCCTAGCCCGCTCCAGACAATGCCTGGGAAGCAGCGCTACCCCTCGCGAGTATTTTTCATCTAAAAACTCAATAATACTTAACGACTGATGCAGAATTAGATCTTCATCATCGTCCACCAGGGTGGGTACTAACCGGGCCGGGTTTAGCGTTCGGTATGGGAGCTGATGCTGCTGCCCTCCCTCATCAACGAGATGTACCGGGATATACTCGTAATCCAGCTGCTTCAGGTTTAACGCAATACGCACCCGATAGCTGGCGGTAGAACGCCAGTAGCCGTACAGTTTTAGCGCCATGCTGGTGTCATCTTTAGTGAAGTTGTATTCATCAGGTTTTAAACGGTTTCAATTGCTGGTCAATTTCGCCAAAGATAGTGGTGCCAGCAGGGTCGCACATTTCAATACGAATGCGATCGCCAAACTGCATAAAGGGCGTAGCCAGCTTGCCGTCCCTGATAGTTTCAATCATGCGCAGTTCAGCCAGACAGGAATAGCCCACGCCGCCTTCTTCTACCGCTGAACCATGCTCGGTTCCCTGTTTATTTGACACGGTTCCCGACCCGATAATACAGCCGGCACCCAGGTTACGGCTTTTGGCGGCATGGCTTATTAATTGGGCAAAACTGAATGTCATATCCTCCCCGGCTTCAGGCTTGCCAAACAACTTACCATTATAGGTTGAGCGCAACGGTAGGTGCACTTTGCCATCCTGCCAGGCGCTACCCAGTTCATCCGGGGTTACTGCCACCGGCGAAAAAGATGAAGCCGGTTTAGCCTGAAAAAAGCCAAAACCTTTGGCTAACTCACCTGGAATCAGCCCGCGCAGCGATACATCGTTTACCAACATTATTAGCCTGATGCGCGCAGCAGCATCTTCACTACTGCATTGCATAGGAACATCATCTGTCACTACCGCTACTTCGGCTTCAAAATCCACCCCCCAGTCATCACTGGGTAATATAATATCGTCCTTAGGCCCAATAAAATCATCACTGCCGCCCTGGTACATCAGGGGATCGGTCCAAAAACTCTGGGGCATTTCGGCCCCCCGTGCTCGTCTGACCAATTCGACATGGTTGACATAAGCGCTGCCGTCGGCCCACTGATAGGCGCGAGGCAACGGAGAGGCACAACGCGTCTGGTCAAAAGTATCGTGCTCAACCTTACGCTCATTGAGCGCCGTATACCGGGCCTTTAGTGCGGGCTCCAAATCCTGCCAGTGGTCTAGCGCATACTGTAGGGTCAGGGCGATATCTGGTATGGCACAGGCTACACCCAGATCACGAGAAACCATCATAAGCTGGCCATCACGGCTATCATTTTTATAGGTTGCCAATTTCATTTGTGTGCTCCATCAGTGGCCGGTTGAGTGCGCCAGCTATAAACATAGTCGGGGTTTTCTACGTCCATTGCCGCCGGCCCCACTTCAAGCGCATCGCGGGTATCCAACATTACCGCCACCTCATCAGTAAAGGTTTTCTTATTCGCCCGGCCCGCCGCAAACGCTTTGGGATGAGGACCATGGGTGAAACCCGCCGGATGAAACGTCACCATACCTTTTTCAATATTATCGCGGCTGAAAAAATCTCCGGCGTGATAAAACAGTACTTCATCATAATCATCATTGTTATGGTAAAAAGGAACTTTCAAGGCGCCGGGATCAGACTCGATCGGCCGGGGCACGAAAGTACACACTACAAAGCGGGCGGCCACAAAGGTCGTATGGGCCGAGGGAGGCAGATGATAACGGTGGCTCATTAACGGCCGGATGTCCCGCCAATTTAAGCGCACTACGCTTAAGTCGCCATGCCAGCCCAAGGCATCCAGCGGATTATAAGGAAAGGTGATGAGCGAACGCTGCTGATGTCGTTTAACTTCTACCTGCCACTCATTTTCATCTTGCTGGGCAATAAACGTCTGATTAATTTGGGGGGTATCAAGGACTGCAGGATCAAATATAGCGTGCCCCCCCACCATGCCTTTTTCGGGTAACTGGTACGCATCGTTAGTGGCTTCTATTAGCAAGATTTGCATCGGCTGAAGTGGCGTAATGCGCCACATGGTAGAGCGCGGAATAACAATATAGTCACCTTCGGTGACCTGCATATAACCATAATCGCAGAACAGCTCGCCGCGCCCCTGGTGGACAAACAACAGTTCATCCCCATCAGCATTTCGGGCTAATCGCGCCATCGGCTTATCACACTGCCACAGACGGTATTGGCAATGGGCATTGGATAGCAGTATCGGGGCGTCAAACGGGCTTTTGGCATCAACGCTGTAGCCGTGCCTGGCCAATTGATTCAAATCAAAGGCGCGAGGGCGTAGCGGGCCCTCCCAATGTGTCCATCCGGTGGGGGCGTGCTTGTGATGCATATGTGTGGCCGGGCCAAAAAACCCATTCCGGCCCAACTCGCGCTCATAAATAGCTTCCTCGGGGAAGTCGGCATGCGCCTGGCGCGAGTGGCTGCCCTGTGCGGTGGGAAATCTAATCCAGTTACGCATTTTGCTGCTCTTGGTCTAACACGCCGCGCCGAATTTGGTCTTCTTCGATAGATTCAAACAGGGCTTTAAAGTTGCCTTCCCCGAAGCCCTCGTTGCCTTTACGCTGAATAATCTCAAAAAATACCGGGCCAATAACGGTATCTGTAAAAATTTGCAGTAAAATACCGTCTTTCATTGGCGCGCCGTCAATCAGTATTTTGAGTTCCTGCAGCCGTGCTAAATCTTCAGTATGGCCCTGCACGCGTTCATTTACCGCCTCGTAATAGGTATCCGGCGTATGCATAAATTTCATGCCCCGGTTTTTTAAATCCAGTACGGTTTGGTATATATCATCACTGGTCATGGCGATGTGCTGTATACCTTCGCCATTGTATTCGCGGATGAACTCTTCTATCTGCGATTTATCATCAGAAGATTCATTAATAGGAATGCGTATTTTGCCACAGGGGGAAGTCATGGCCTTACTGACCAGCCCGGTAAGTTTGCCTTCAATGTCAAAGTAGCGAATTTCGCGGAAATTACCTAACCGTTCATAGAAGTTCGCCCAAACCGACATATTCCCCCGCCGTACATTATGGGTAAGATGGTCTACCACTGTCAGCCCGGCATTCGCTTGCTTCATCCGGTTTTGCCAGTCAGCATGAAAGGCAAAATCAACATCATAAATGTTGCGATCGCCGTAGCGGTCAACAAAGTACAATGTACTTTCACCTATCCCGTATACCGCAGGAATATTAAGCTCCATGGGGCCCAGATTACCAACGAACTGTTTTGCGCCATGAGCTAAAGCGTGGGCCATTGCTTTAGCGGCATTGTTAACCCGAAAGGCCATGCCACACACACTCGGCCCGCGTAACCGGGCAAACTCTGCCGCCTGCGAAGCCGGTTCTGCATTGATAATAAAATTGATATCGTTTTGCTTATACAGCCATACCTGCTTTGATTTATGCACGGCTACTTCAGCAAAGCCTAGTGAACTAAAGAGCTGCTTAAGAGCGTCAATGCCCTGTGTATCCGCCGCAGTGTATTCAACAAACTCGAATCCGTCTGTGCCCAGCGGGTTATAGGATATATCGGGTGAAGTCGATGTTGTAGAGGTCGATAGAGACATGATATGCGCCCTTTGTTTAACAATGTTTTTACATACTAAACAGCAAAAGACGGCAGGGGAGAAGCCTTGGTATGGTAATAGTCAGTGGGGCATAGGCTGATTGACTGTACAGCTTTTGTGCCAGTTGATAGTCCGTTTGTTTTAAGTCAGCAGCATTGCCCGTTGTAGGGGATCACGTGTAAAGCAATGCTGCCGAAAGTGTCATCAAAATTTTACAGTCGCTTTATTGATGCCGTATTCGCGAAGCTTATTGGCTATGGCGGTATGGCTTAATCCTAACTTTTTGGCTAATTGTCGGGTACTTGGATATGACGGATAAAGCCGACGCAACATATCCCGTTCAAACTTTTTCACCTCTTCATCTAACGTGCCTTCAAAGTTTTCATCGATGTAGGTCATGCTGGGCGCACAGCTAGGTAATTGGATGTCTTCTTTGGTGATTTCCTTACCATCCAGCAGTGACAATGCGCGAAATAAGGCATTTTGCAGCTGGCGAACATTCCCGGGCCATGGATATTGTTGTAGAAACTCTACGCAGGATTTGCTCAGCTTGGCCGGGCGCCGGCCTAGTTTCGAGCTATGCTGGACAATAAAGGCTTCAGCCAACGGCACAATATCGGGCCGTCGCTCTTTTAAGGATGGCATAACCAGGCTCAATACATTTAACCGATAGTACAGCTCTTTGCGAAAGCGTCCCTCTTCAACTAATTGCCCCAAGTCACGGCAGGTTGTGCAAATAAAGCGGACATCAATACTTACCGGTTTATCGTCTCCTACCCGTCGGAATTCACCATGTTCCATCACCCGCAGCAGTTTTGCCTGCAACTGAGAAGACATATCGGCAATTTCATCGAGCAGGAGGGTACCTCCTGCTGCCAGCTCCAATAAGCCCGCTTTACCTTCTGGCTGGTTAAAAGCCCCGGCGGCATAGCCAAACAGCTCGGTCTCGGCGACACTATCGGGTAGCGAAGCACAGTTAAGTGCGAGAAATTCACCTTCACTACGCCGGCTGGCCTGATGACACGCTTTGGCAATCATCTCTTTACCTGTGCCGGTTTCGCCAAAAATTAAAATTGGCGCATCCAGGTCCGCAATTTTACGTGCTTCTCGTACAGCCTTAGTCATGGCAGGTGAGTGCGTTACAAAATGATCGAAGCTATCAGTGTTGGTTTGGTGAAACGCGCTGAATTGCTGGCCCAGACGCATCTCTGATTTGAGCATCACCACGGCCCCGGCGATAATCGTACCATCTTCCCCGTCCGGCACATGAATCGGTAAAATATCGGCCAGGTAATCCTGTTGAATAAACTGCACTTTGATGGACTGTGGACGAATGTCATCGGCATCTAACCAACGGTGAAAATTAAACCCGGTCACCCATTCGTCCAGCTCAGTGCGCTTGATATCTGTCAGGTTAAGCTCAAGCCCGCTGGTAACGGCTTCGTTACACATTAAAATCTGACTGCGGGTATCAATAGAAAATACCGGATCCGGCAATGTCTGCAAAATAGCAGAAAGCTGATTACGCTCACGTTCGGCCGGCATAAAAGGCGTGGTTTTGACATCATCAATACCATCGATACGGCGAATTTTAGGCATAAGATGCTGGAAGTCAGCGAATTCTATATTGGGGAAGTTGAGAAAAATCTTGCCGCCCACATCGATTTCAATACCACGCAAATCGATTTCATGGGCAACCAGTATATCCAGCACATCCTGAGTGATCCCCAGTCTGTCCTGACAGCTTATCTCTAATCGCATAACTCACTCTATCTGTAAAGTATATTTTACAGAGTATCACAAGTTGGTAACATGTGAAGTGTTTTATGAATAGGCGATTTAGTTTTGTCCGCTTACCTGTTTGTTTTTAGGGGGAAACAGAGGTTCAAACAAACCCCGCTGTTTGGCTATCGCCAGCAGCGCCATAATGTCTTGTTCCGCCAGTGCAAACAAGTCATCAAAGTCGGCCAGTATATAGTAAAGCGGTTGCATAATATCGATACGATACGGCGTTCGTAGCGCATCGATAGGATCCAGCGCGTTTCGCACAGGTTTATCGCTTTCCAGTGAGTACAGGGTCTCGCCGGGCGAAGATAAAATTCCCCCGCCGTAAATGCGTAAGCCCTCGGCCGTATTTACCAAACCAAATTCTACGGTAAACCAGTACAGACGGGCCAAATATACCCGATCTTCCTTGCTGGCTTTTAAACCCAACTTACCATAGGTATGGGTAAAATGAGCAAACGCCGGATTACACAACAGCGGACAATGGCCATATACTTCGTGAAAAATATCCGGTTCCTGTAGATAGTCGAACTCTTCCCGGCTACGAATGAAGGTGGCCACAGGAAACGCTTTGTCGGCTAATAGCCGAAAGAATTCACTAAAGTTGATGAGCGCCGGTACCTGCGCCGTACGCCAGCCGGTTGCCTGGTAGAGCCGTTCATTAACCGTTGGTAATTGCGGTATTTTATCAGCGCTAAGCCCCAGATAGGCTAAACCATCATGGTATTGCTGGCAGGCGCGGTTAGGGATAAGCGCAGTCTGGCGCTGATACAGCTGCGACCAGATCTGGTTTTCTTCATCACTCCACTGAATATAACCCTGCCCGTCAGACACTTTTGACTGGTAACCGGTAGACGTAGCCATACTTGAAAACCTCGAAATCATGATTGCTGCTATTGGCTCGTAGTCTATCCAAATTCCACAGTTACGACAGACCCTCGCCGATAACGCCTTTCGGTTATTGCGTAACATTTATTTTACAAAATTTAATTGCGGCCTATATCCTCTACTTCACGCATCCTATAGCTGATACTGCATACCGGCATATTTTACGGCCTGCGGCGAGCTTTCATACAACAGCAAAAACATGGCTAACGCGGTGCAATAAACACAGAACATAGCGCGAAACGAGGGTTAACAGCCTAGTGTGTCCTTAATGGCACAGGGCTGTTTAAGGCATTGCCTGGCAGGTAAGGAAACTTTCGAGCATCGGGGGAATATAATAAACATTGCGCAAACCGAAGGTTAACGTCCTAGAGTGGGCTTAATGACACAGGCTTGTTCAAAACATTGCCTGACAGGTAAGGAAACCCTCGCACAGTGAGGGAATATACAGTGGGGAATATAAAGCGGAGCTTACGTGAATTTGGTCGTTTTGCCGTAAACCCGATCGGCGCAAACGCTACCTTAGCAAGATAGCGCTTGGCCTTGTATCGCTTACGGTAAGCGCGTGCTATAGCCGCATACTATAGCCGGTTAATTTCCCGGTTAAGTTGAAATTCACGTGAAGTAACATGCTTTTCCATACTACGTAAGCGGGTTTCATTATCATTAAACCGTTTAGTTAAACGCTCTAATACGCGGCCCGGGGACTGACCCGCCTGCCACACTTTGGTTTTCACTTCTACGCTGTCCTTAGAGGTAGTGGCATCGCTATTGCGCCAGCCTTTACCTTCGCTTTGATAAGTATCAAAGGAAGAAGCGTCAGTGGCGTAACCCTGTGGTTTCTTTTCAAGAATAAACCAGCAGGCAATGTAGCCAACAAAAACAAAGGGACCAGCCAGCAGGAAAAACGCAGTAACCACTAATATACGTACCAACCAGCGCTCTAACCCAAAGTAATCCGCAATCCCCGCACAGACGCCGGCTATACGGCCATTTTCAGAATCCCGATAAAGGTGCTTATTTACTTTCATGCGCGGTTCCTCCACTGCGGCGCTTCGCTATCCAGAATCGCCTCCAGTGTTTTGATTCGTTCGGCCATGGTATCGGCCTTTTGTGCTAGCCCTTCAAGTGCTTCATGTTCTTCCTTGCTTAGGCCCTGGCTAATGTTCTTTTTGCTACGGTAGTGCAAAATAAGCCAGATCGGCGCCACCAGGACCATAAATAATATGATAGGTGTTATTAACAGCGCTAAAATTGCTTCGTCCATCTTGATTTCTCCGTATCAGGTGACAATTGCTCACCAGATCAGCCCGGCTTGCTGCTGTGAGCTTAGCAGCAAGCATCGGCGTGTCAGCTTATTCTGCTGGCTTATTTTTATTTAACTTCGCTTTTAAAGCGGCTAATTCTTCATCAATCTTATCATCAGCGGCTAATTCAGCAAACTCATCCTGCAAAGTCTTTTTGCCTAAATCGTAAGCATCTACCTGAGACTCTAAATCATCAATTTTGCGCTCGTATTGCTCAAAACGGCCCATGGCAGCATCGACTTTACCGCTGTCCAGGGTGCGCTTAACTTCAAGCCGCGAACTGACTGTTTTCTGGCGCATTAAAATCGTTTTCTGGCGCGCTTTGGCATCAGCCAACTTTTCCTGTAGCTGCCCAATCTCTTCCTGTAACTTACTGATTTGCTCATCAACAGCACTCAGCTCTTTGTTTAGCGCAGTAGCCGCTTCTGCAGATTTTTTGCGTTCCTGCAAGGCAGCGCGGGCCAGATCTTCCCGATCCTTGCTTAGAGCCAGTTCAGCTTTTGCCGCCCAGTCACTTGCGTCAGCCTCGTACTTAGCCACCTGCGCAGCAATTTCTTTTTTACTGGCCAGCGTTTTTGCAGAGGCTGAACGTACTTCAACCAGTGTGTCTTCCATTTCCTGTATAATCAGCCGAACCATTTTTTCTGGATCTTCGGCTTTGTCCAGTAGCGCATTAATATTAGAGTTCACTATATCGGTGAAACGCGAGAAGATACCCATAAAATTTACCTCAGACTCGTGTTGGAAACTGTGCAAGTAGCACATGCTGTATAACACTATTCAATATGCTTGCCATCTAAGCCAGTTTTCTAACTTGCTGTTTTATGGTCATTTTATTTGTATAATTAATCATCGTTTCTGTATCGCTTTTAAACTACACTATTAATTGGTCGAAATGGCTAACTTTGAGGGAATAAATGAGTAGATTTCGCCAAACCGATAATTTGCTGGGTCAGGCTAACAGTTTTTTAGAAGTGCTAGAGCAAATTTCCCAACTGGCCACACTGAACAAGCCGGTTTTAATTATAGGTGAACGCGGTACCGGAAAAGAACTGGTCGCCGCCCGCTTACACTTTTTATCGCAGCGTTGGGATCAAAACTACGTCAAGCTAAATTGTGCGGCCTTAAATGAAAATTTGTTGGAAAGCGAGCTGTTTGGTTATGAAGCCGGCGCATTTACCGGCGCGGCAAAACGCCGCGAAGGACGTTTTGAACTGGCCCATAACGGCACTTTGTTCTTAGATGAACTGGCTAATACTTCAGGCCTGATTCAGGAAAAGTTGCTTAGGGTAATTGAATACGGTGAGTTTGAACGGGTAGGTGGTAGCAAAACCATCAAAACTGACGTACGGCTGGTGGCGGCCACCAATGAAGATCTACCCGCCCTAGCGCAGGCCGGCGAGTTTCGGGCTGACTTGCTAGACCGGCTGGCCTTTGATGTGATCACTATCCCGCCTTTACGCGAGCGCCGTGAAGATATCCTGATGTTGGCTGAACACTTTGCTATTAATATGGCCCGTGAGATGGAAATGGAACTGTTCAGCGGCTTTACCGAAAAGGCGCGACGTACACTGCTGGAGCACCCTTGGCCAGGCAATATTCGTGAGCTAAAAAACGTTGTCGAGCGTGCTGTATACCGCTGCAACAACCCTCACTTACCGGTACATGAAATTGTGTTGGACCCGTTCACCTCGCCTTATCGTCCGGTAACCCGGATTAAAACCCGCGACCGCAGTAACAGCGCAGCGGAACCTGTGGCAGTGACTGAGGATATCGCAGCGGCGCCACCTGCTGTAGCCGGTAGTACAGAGGCAATCCCCGCCCCGACTACCGGTTATCCTATTGACCTCAAAGAACGTTCTGCCCAGTACGAAATAGACATGCTAAGACAAGCACTGGAAGACAGTCAGTTCAACCAGAAAAAGACCGCAGAGAAATTAAGCCTGACCTATCATCAGTTGCGTGGTTATCTAAAGAAATACAATTTGTTAGACTCTGCACCAGAGACGGCCGATACGCAGTGAACGGATTGATGAACAGCCTACCAGTATTACTAATTTGCCTGGCCACCCTGGTGGGTATCAGCGCGTGCAGCAAGCAAAAAAAGGATGGGTTTTACCAAACCGGGATTATGTACTGCTCAGAAAGTAATCCGGTAAACTTCAATCCTCAACTGGATACTTCGGCGACCACCTCGGATGCTACCTCGCATCAGATATATGACCGCCTACTGGACTTTGACCCGGACTCCGGCACTATTGTACCCAGCCTGGCCACTAGCTGGAGTGTGTCTGACGACGGTCTGACCTATACTTTTCAGTTACGCCGCGAAGTGGCATTTCATACCACGGACTACTTTACCCCGCAGCGTACCTTTAACGCGGATGATGTTATTTTCAGTATCAACCGCTGGCGCTTGCCTCAACACCCCTATCATCAGGTTTCTGGCGGGCGCTACCCGTATTTTGAAAGCCTCGGGCTGGCTGAAAATATCCGCGAGGTGAACCGCATCAATGGCTACCGCATTGAAATTTTGCTCACCCAACGAGACAGTTCTTTCCTGGCTAATCTGGCCACCGACTTTTCGGTTATTTTGTCCCAGGAATATGCCGATAAACTGATGGAGGATGGGGCCCCCCAGCGGCTCGATCACTATCCTATTGGCACCGGCCCATTCCAGTTTGAAAGCTACCGAAAAGACCATTACATACGGTATCGGGCGCACCATAATTATTGGGGGCAAACTGAATTTGCCGAGCGCCTGATTTACGATATTACACCCAAAAGCTCGTTACGACTGGCTAAACTTATTACCGGAGAATGCGATGCCATTGCCTTCCCCGCGCAAACCGAGCTGGACATCATTCGTAACCGCGAAGAATTAGAGCTGGCCGAAAAGCCTGGCCTGAATGTGGGCTTCTGGGCGTTTAACACGCAGCGCCCGCCGTTTGACAACCCTAACGTACGCCGGGCCCTGGCGTACGCCATCGATAAAAACACCTTATTGGAAGCGGTATACTTTGACAGCGCTACGCGCGCGCGTAATTTGCTGCCTGCAGCCAGTTGGGCATATCAAAATGATGCCGAAGACACCGCATATAATCCGGTAATGGCCCGTAAGCTGTTAAAAGAGGCCGGGGTAGAAGCGGGCTTTACCATGACAATTTGGGCCATGCCCATAGAGCGAGCTTATAATCCTAATGCCGCTAAAATGGCTGAGCTTATACAAGGCTATCTGGCTGATGTAGGGGTTAATGTTACTATTGTGACCTACGACTGGACAACCTTTCGCCGCCACCTGCGTGAAGGCTTACACGACTCGGTACTGATTGGCTGGTCAGCGGATAACGGTGATCCGGATAATTTTTTTCGCCCGCTGCTTAGTTGTGGCGCTATACCGTCAGGCACCAATCGGGCAATGTGGTGTAATAAGAAGTACGACGCGCTCATAAACGAAGCACTGCAAACTGAAGATCTTTTCCAGCGTAAGGCTATCTATGAACAAGTTAACTCCCTGTTGTTTAAAGAATTGCCCATAGTACCGATAGCGCATGCGTTTCGTTATCAAGCGTTTCGTAAGGAGCTAAAGGGCATGCAGATCAATCCTTATGGTGGCGTTCGTTTTGGCGGGGTAACCAAACAACTGTGATACGTATACTTTCACGCTATATTATTTTATTTGTACTGACCCTGCTGGTGCTGGCGGCCATGTCGTTTTCGCTGGCTTATTTGTTCCCCGGCGATGTCCTTACCAACTTAACCGGTATTACCGCGCAAAACGATATTCAGCGCAATGCCCTGATTAAGCAATTCAGGCTGGACTCGGGTTATCTGGTGCAGTTTGGCTATTATCTTAACGAACTGTTTGCAGGGAACTGGGGGTATAGTTTTATCTCTGGCCTGCCCCTGCGCGATGAAATTGGGTTAGCGCTGCCGGCAACAATAGAGCTGGCATCTTACGCAATGCTGCTGGCCATTGTGATTGGGATACCGGTGGGTTGTTATGCCGGCCTTCGCAGCTATACACCGGCGGACTACGGTATTAACTCTGCCAGTATGGTGGGCTATTCGTTTCCGGTATTCTGGTTGGCGTTATTATTTATACTGGTATTTAGCCTGGAGCTAAATATAGTGCCCCTGTCTGGCAGAATAAGCCTGTTATTTGATATACCGGATAAAACCGGTTTCATTCTGCTGGATATTCTGCTGGCCGATAATATTGACCGTAGCCTGGCGTTCAAGGATGCACTACAGCATTTACTGTTGCCGACATTAGCCATCAGCACCATCACCACCGCCTCAATGATCAGGCTGACCCGGCGTTCGGTGATTGATGTGCTTAATCGGCCCTATATTGCTGCTGCACGCTCACGAGGCTTGTCGCGCTGGCAAATTTTCTTCCGGCATATCTTACGTAATGCGCTATTGCCTATTTTGCCGTTAATGGCGATTCAAATTACCACCTTGATTACGAATGCGATGATAGTAGAAACCTTATTTTCCTGGCCAGGCATTGGTAATTGGCTTATTCAGGCTATATATCAGCGGGATTACCCCGCCTTACGTGTGGGTATGCTGGCCGTAGCATCAATGGTTATTACACTTACCATTTTGATCGACCTTTTTAATCGTTTAATTGACCCAAGCAGGGAAAAATACGAACGTGCCACAGTTTAGCCTTTACGAAGAAGAACACCATCCGTCCCCCTGGCAACGTACCTGGCGGGAATTTCGCGCCAGTCATATCGCATTTGTTGGGCTGATTGTGTTGGGCGTATTTTTCTTTTTTGCTCTTTTTGCGCCTTTGGTCGCCCCTTTTGATCCTTTGCAACAAAATATCAATGCCCTGCTGATTCCGCCCAGCTGGGAACTAAATGGAACCATTACCCATTTATTTGGCACCGATGCCTTAGGCCGCGATGTCTTTTCCCGGATTATTTATGGCTGTCGGGTTACTTTCGGCACCAGTGTGCTTCTGGTGATTATTGCTATGGGGCTAGGCGTTACGATAGGCACCGTAGCGGGAATGATGAGCGGTGTACGTTCAAGTATTGTTAACCACTTGCTGGATGCTTTAATGGCCATCCCTACTCTGCTGATTGCTATTATTATTGTAGCAGTACTTGGCACGGGCCTGGTTAACAGTATGTGGGCTATCACCCTGGCGCTAACGCCACAGTTCATTCACTACACACGCACCTTTGTGCGCAGTGAAATGAAAAAAGAGTATATTCTTGCTTCGCGCCTGGACGGGGCGAATGCCTGGCAGCTGTTTTCCCATTCTATTCTGCCTAACATGATTGAAATGCTGGTTGTGCAAGGTTCGGTTGCCTTATCGATTGCGATGATCGATGTTTCTGCGCTGGGCTTCTTGAATTTAGGCGCCCAGCCACCACTTCCCGAATTAGGCGCTATTTTGGCCGATGGTCTTGATGTTGCCTACCTGGCGCCATGGAATGTGGCCTTACCAGGATTATCAATATTTTTGATTGTGCTGGCCATCAATGTGGTTGGGGATGGCTTGCGCTCTGCGCTGCGAAAAAGGGTAAGTCACTAATGCCAATGCTGGATATTAAAAACCTGACGCTGGAAATTGACAACGGCACCAGTCGTGTCAAAGCGCTGGATAAAGTTGATTTAACCGTTAACAGCGGCGAAATACGTGCGCTGGTAGGTGAGTCTGGATCGGGTAAAAGCTTAATTGTGTCGGCAATCTCGGGTGCCCTGCCGCCCCAGTTTCATATTACCGCGGACCGCATGAGCTGGAACGGCGAAAGCCTGTTAAGTATGTCTACTGAGCAGCGACGGGAAATCATGCGCCGAGATATCGCGGTGGTCTTTCAAAACCCCATTACCGCAATGGACCCATCAGCCACGCTCGGCGAACAATTAGAAGAAAGCATTCCCGATGAACTGGTAAAAGGAAAATGGTTCTGGCAACGGCGGCAGTCGCGACGTAAATCGGCAATTTCCACCGTACACAAAGTGGGTATAAAACATCATCGCCATTATCTAAATGCCTATCCTCACCAAATCCCTACGGATATTGGACAGAAGTTCATGATAGCCATGGCACTTATCTCCCAGCCAAAGCTGTTGATTGCCGATGACCCTACGCGCGGAATGGAAACCACCACCAAAACGCAGGTATTGAAACTGCTGACCCGGTTAAACCAGACCCGCTCCTTATCGATATTGTTTATCAGCCATGACCTGTTGGCTATCTCGAGTATGGCGCATACGATGACGGTATTGTATTGCGGACAAAGCGTAGAGTCTGGGCGAATGAAAATGCTACGTAAGCGCCCACTTCATCCTTATACCAAAGCATTGCTGGATAGCGCCCCCAGCTTTAGAAAAGATTTACCGCCGAAAAGTATTCTGCCAAATATGGATGGGATTATTCCATCACTTAAACATGTGCCGATTGGCTGCCGCCTGGGCCCGCGGTGCCCACGGGCTCAAAAAGACTGTGTAATCACCCCGGCGGTCCGCCGCATTCATGACCATACGTACAGCTGTCACTTTCCACTGCATATGGAAAAGCTATGAAGGAGCTAATGCAGGTAAAAGGCTTGTTGTTTCGCCATAGCGACACCAAGCGCTGGTTAAAAAAGCCCGAGGTATTTGCGCTCGGGCCTATCGACCTGACGGTGAACCGGGGCGAAACCATCGCTATTATCGGGGAAAACCGGGCGGGCAAATCGTTGTTAGCAAAAATGCTGGTAGGGGCAGTGGCCGCAGATGAAGGCGAGATTTATCTTAGTAACGTTAGTTACAATGCGGCTAAACGAAAATCGACAAAGTCCTACAATAGCAGCAATGATATCAGAATGATTTTTCAGCATAGCAGCGAGGCAATGAACCCCGGCATTACCGTGGGTATGATTTTAGACGAACCGCTACGCTTGAATACCCGGTTATCTGAAAAAGAGCGACGCTCGCGCATAGAGGAAACCTTACGTAAAGTAGGATTACTCCGTGACCATGTATATTTCTACCGGCATATGTTGTCCGATGGCCAGCAACAGCGTGTGGCGCTGGCCAGAGCATTGGTATTACAGCCCAAAATATTGGTAGCCGACGAGCCATTTGCGGCGCTGGACCCCTCGATACGTTCGCAAACTGTGAATCAGCTATTAACCCTGCAAAAAGAACTGGGGTTGTCGTTTATTTTTATCTCGCACAATCTGGGCATTGTCAGGCATATAGCGGATAAAGTGATTGTGATGGAAAACGGGCAGATTGTAGAATCTGGAAAAACCGAGACCATCTTTCGATGGCCTCAGCACGCCATGACTAAAAAACTGATCATGGCTTATCAGTCATTAGTGCCCCAGCAAAAGCTTAACTAGCCCGGGCGCAAGGCTATCCCACCAGAGCCAGCAATACGCCGGCGGCCACTGCTGAGCCCAGTACTCCGGCCACGTTCGGACCCATCGCGTGCATAAGCAAAAAATTATGCGGATTTGCCTGCAAGCCGACTTTGTTTACCACCCGGGCCGCCATCGGCACAGCCGAAACCCCTGCCGCCCCAATCAATGGGTTGATAGGCGTTTTCGAAAACCGCCCCATCAGCCGAGCCATTAATACGCCCGTCGCCGTGCCAATAGCAAACGCAATAGCCCCAAGCCCTAATATACCCAGGGTTTCGACACTCAGAAACTTTTCCGCCGACAGCTTTGAACCGACCGCTAACCCCAGAAAAATAGTAACGATATTAATTAATTCGTTTTGTGCTGTTTTACTTAGTCGCTCGACGACGGCGCACTCTTTCATCAGGTTACCGAAACAGAACATTCCCACCAGTGGTGTTGCTGAAGGTAAAAATAAGATGGTCAGCATCAATACCGCCAGGGGAAAGATAATTTTCTCTTTGGCAGATACTGGCCGCAACTGAGCCATTTTTATCTCGCGTTGGGCAGGGGTGGTCAGTGCCTTCATAATAGGAGGCTGGATGATAGGAACTAGCGCCATATAGGAATACGCGGCTACCGCAATAGCGCCCAGCAAATCTGGAGCCAGGCGTGAGGCCAAAAATATCGCTGTGGGACCATCAGCGCCGCCGATAATTGCAATGGCGCTGGCATCTTTAAGGGTAAAGTCAAAGCCTGGCACAAAGTTTAAGGCAATAGCCCCAAACAGGGTGGCAAATATGCCAAATTGGGCAGCGGCCCCTAATAACAACATTCTGGGATTAGCAATAAGTGCGCTGAAATCGGTCATTGCGCCTACCCCCATAAATATCAGTAAGGGAAACACCCCGGTTTCGATTCCTACGGCATAGATATAATGTAACAACCCTTGGGCTTCGGAAAACCCCGCTAGCGGAATGTTAGTTAAAATTGCGCCAAACCCAATCGGCAGTAGCAATAATGGTTCGAATTTTTTAACAATAGCCAGATAGAGTAACAATAACCCTACGGCCATCATTATGACCTGCTGGTAATG
Source organism: Salinimonas sediminis (assembly GCF_003429285.1). Lineage (NCBI taxonomy): Bacteria > Pseudomonadati > Pseudomonadota > Gammaproteobacteria > Alteromonadales > Alteromonadaceae > Salinimonas > Salinimonas sediminis. The sequence continues at coordinate 1,111,384 of NZ_CP031769.1, read as the reverse complement.
AAAATGCGCCAGCGCTGTGCTGTCCCACAATATAACAAGCTTTTCCATGAATTATTCCAGTTCAATTAGCGGTTGGGCGCTGGCGACCGCATCGCCTTCTTTGACCAGAATCCGACTTACTGTTCCGTTAAACGCACTGCGTATTTCGGTTTCCATTTTCATGGCTTCCATAATCATGATGACATCACCGTCTTGCACTACATCGCCTACACTGACCATTAACTTAAACACATTCCCCGACAAAGGCGCTTCAATAGCCTGAGCGTTAGTGTCAGTTTGAGCCGATGGTTCGTTTTTATTGGCAGCGGGCTCACCTGACTCAGCACTACCTGACGGGGCCGATGTTAGATTCGTTATTTCGCCGCTGGCGGCTACTTCAACATGAAATACCTTGCCGTCTACCTTGACATCATAAGCGGTGGGGCCGCTCTGTTGGGCTGCCTTACCGGCTGATGCCTGTTCAGTTTTGGCAGTAACAGCCTGGCTGGGCTGTGCATTAGCCTCCGGAGCAGGTTCAAAAGCGGCTGGATTGCCGCGGTTTTGCAGAAATTTCAGACCAATTTGCGGAAATAAGGCGTAGGTTAAAACATCATCTATGCTGTCGTTTGCCAGTGAGAACTGTTTTGTTTGCGCAAGTTGTGCAAGCTCCTCTGTGAGCTTTTCCAGCTCCGGGGCTATGTTATCTGCCGGTCGACAAGTAATAGCGCTGTGGCCGTCCAGTACGCGCTTCTGCAGCGTTTCATTGACCGGTGCTGCCGTAGCCCCATACTCCCCTTTTAGCACCCCGGCAGTTTCTTTGGTAATGCTTTTATAACGTTCCTGGGTTAGCACATTTAAAACAGACTGCGTGCCGACAATTTGCGAGGTGGGCGTGACCAGGGGAATAAAGCCCAGATCTTCTCTAACTTTGGGAATTTCTTTTAATACTTCATCAAATTTATCTTCCGCGCCCTGCTCCTTCAACTGGCTTTCCATGTTGGTTAGCATGCCGCCCGGTACCTGCGCCAATAAAATTCGCGCATCTACACCTTTCAGGCTACCTTCAAACTGGGCATATTTTTTACGCACCTGGCGAAAATAAGCAGCGATAGGTTCCAACTGTGGTAACGATAGGCCGGTATCCCGTGCGGTACCTTCAACAATAGACACCATGGTTTCGGTGGCTGTATGACCATAGGTCATGCTCATTGAGGAAATTGCCGTATCCAGCATATCAATGCCGGCATCGACCGCCTTTTGGTAGGTAGCGGTCGACAGCCCGGTGGTGGCATGACATTGCATGGCGATGGGCACGTTAACGGTATCTTTAAGTGAGGTAATTAACGTTTCGCATTCGTAGGGTTTAAGTAGCCCGGCCATATCTTTTATACAGATTGAATGCACCCCCATATCTTCAAGCTGTTTGGCCATAGTCAGCCAGGTATCCAATGTATGTACCGGGCTTACCGTATAGGATATGGTGCCCTGGGCATGCGCGCCGCAGTCAATGGCAGCTTTTACCGCGGTGTGCAAATTGCGCACATCGTTCATCGCATCAAATATACGAAACACATCTACACCGTTGTCATGTGCCCTTTCCACAAAGCGGGTGACTACATCATCGGCATAATGACGATACCCAAGTAGATTTTGCCCGCGCAGTAACATCTGCTGGCGGGTTTTTGGCATGGCTTTTTTCAGCTCTCGGATACGTTCCCATGGATCTTCCCCCAGGTAGCGAATACACGCATCAAACGTTGCGCCACCCCAGGATTCAACAGACCAGAACCCCGCATCGTCCAGCTCTTTGGCGATAGGTAGCATGTCTTCAAGCCGCATCCGCGTGGCCAACAAAGACTGATGGGCATCACGCAAGACAAGTTCAGTTAACGCCAGAGGTGTAGTCATGCTTTCTCCTGATATCTTATTTAGTGGATTGTCGGTGTAGATGGATAGCAGCACTTATGGCCGCTACAGTGGCCGGATCGGTCTTGTGAGGCTGGTTACCTGGGAGGGTTTTGCGCGTTTGCGCTGGGGCCGCCGTCTGCGCCGAAGGAAATTTCAAACAAAATAACTCGATAGCCTTTATCCCGCCAATTAGCAGGGTAAGAAACGCAAACACAAAGCCCATTCCTACCAACATCAAGGTGGCAGCTTCGGTCAATTGGGCTGATATTTCGCTGTTCATCGCAAACTCGATATTGAAGTGGTGTGCTTTAAGTATCATGATTATCTTAAAATAACAAATATCCAGCGTGCTTTTCTCTATAGTTATGCATCTAATTTGCATACATAAAACATTCCTCCCCCCGTTTTCGCAGGGAGTTTCAATACTTATTCATTTTTACATGGCTGATGATGAATAGGTGATGTTACAGGTAGGAATGATAACTGCCGGCGGCAGCTAGCAGGCCGATATAACAGAAAGACCGAAGTTTGCACGGCAATAGATAACAAGGGTAACGGGGGACCAAGCAATGATAGCTATAGTTGCCAGTTGATTGTGCTGAGGGGAGCATCGCACGCCGCTGCGAAGGCGGTGGCTGAAAACCGGCAAAATGGGGGGCGGGACTATTTATCCACAGACATATAATACACAGACATAAAAAAACCCACCATAAGGTGGGTTTTTCTATTGTATGGCGCGTGTGGAAGGATTCGAACCTCCGACCGCCTGGTTCGTAGCCAGGTACTCTATCCAGCTGAGCTACACACGCGTAAAACATTTACTTGTATATATTACTACACAAGGTGGCATTTGCAAAATATGGCGCGTGTGGAAGGATTCGAACCTCCGACCGCCTGGTTCGTAGCCAGGTACTCTATCCAGCTGAGCTACACACGCGCAAAACTTTTGTTGGTTGCCACGTCCAACCTTAATAATGGCGGAGAGGGAGGGATTCGAACCCTCGATACCAGTAATAGGTATGGTTCCTTAGCAGGGAACTGGTTTCAGCCACTCACCCACCTCTCCGTGACGTGGGGCTGCATTTTACGGATTCACCTGATGGTGTCAAACCTTTTTTCAAAGAAAATGCATACCCGCTGACATTTTAAACAAGCATGTGAGTAAAACGCTGGCTAACGGGTATTTCTGCCGTCAACGAATGCCTTACGCTGTCCAAAATGTCGAAGCGAATCAACCTCACTGTACTGTGTAATCACATTATTGGTGGTTTGAGTCCGCTTTGTCAACGGCACGGATAATAGCAAAAATACGTCATAAGCAAAACGATAAGATGAAAGTTTTGAACCGTTTACACAAAAATTAACCGTTATGCTCAACTTTGCAGCATTTTGCGAAGAAAAATGCCCCCTCGCGCAATAGCCTAGGCGGCCCGGCAGGCTAAATTTCACCCAACGTCGCCGTGTAGTGGTAACCAGTTGCTAGCTAGCTGACACAAAAAAGGCCGGTTTTCACCAGCCTTTTTTGTGCAATCAACCTGATACAGATTATTCTGTATCAGCAGAGTCCGACTGACCACCTTTCTCAGCCTGAATCCGCATATAGATTTCTTCACGATGTACCGATACTTCTTTAGGCGCATTAACACCGATCCGTACCTGGTTGCCTTTCACACCCAGAACGGTAACAGTGACTTCATCACCTACCATCAATGTTTCACCTACACGACGAGTCAAAATAAGCATTCGCTTGCTCCTGTTCCTTACTTATGGGCATTTCCCTTCATTTTAACCAACCACCGGCACGACCCGGTAGAGGTAGCAGCGATTCCCTGTTTTTGTGTCACTGTCAAAAACCCGCTGATTACCAGACAAAGCAGATTATAGCTTATCTGACAGCCAAGCGTTAACAGAGTCTAGTGCACCGCCCAGATTTTCGGGCTGATCTCCACCGGCTTGCGCCATGTCAGGTCGGCCACCACCTTTACCGCCAACCTGACCGGCCAGGAAGTTAACCAACTCCCCTGCTTTAACTTTTCCTGTTAACCCTTTGGTAACACCAACAATAAGATTTACCTTATTTTCAGCCGTTACCCCTAGTACTACGATACCTTCGCCCATTCGGTTTTTTAGGTCATCCACCATGCCGCGTAATGCTTTGGCTTCAACCCCATCCAGCTGCGATATAAGTACTTTCACACCGTTAATCTCTACCGCCTGCCCCAGCATATCAGCGCCTTGCTGACTAGCCAGTTTTTGCTTGGCTGCGCCAAGCGCTTTTTCTAACTCTTTCTGCTGGGTCTGTAGTTGCCCAATGCGCCCGGCTATTCCGCTTACATCGCTTTTTAACAACCCGGCTACTTCGGCCAGGAGTTGTTGCTGACGCTGTACATGGTCAATGGCCGCAGCACCGGTGACCGCCTCGATACGACGCACACCTGAGGCGATACCACTTTCACCGATTATTTTAAACAGGCCGATATCTCCTGTTTGGTTGACGTGTGTACCACCACAAAGTTCAATTGAAAACGGGCCCATTTTGACTACCCGTACTTTTTCATCGTACTTTTCACCAAACAGGGCCATGGCGCCAGAGGCTTTGGCCTCCTCTAAATCCATTAACTCGGTCGTTAACGGGTGGTTGGCGCGCACTTCCTCATTCACCCGGCGCTCAATGTGCGCAAGTTGCTCGGCGCTAATCGCTTCAAACTGGGAAAAGTCGAAACGCATACGCTGTGCTTCTACCAGTGAACCTTTCTGCGTAACGTGTTCGCCTAAAATTTCACGTAGTGCGGCATGCAGTAAATGCGTGGCGCTGTGGTTTTTCTTAACGGCTTCACGGTTGTCAGCATCAATTCGGGCGGTTGCGGTGTCGCCTTTTTTAACCACCCCATGTACTTGGCCAAAATGCGCAAAAGCGTTACCCATTTTCTTCGTGTCAGCTACCACAAATTCACCACCGCTGACCTCGAGCACACCCTTATCTCCGGCTTGGCCGCCGGCTTCAGCGTAAAAAGGGGTGTTATCCAACACAATTATGCCTTCCTGACCATCTTCCAATGCATCACATAACGCATTGTCGTAAATAACCTCAAGCACAGTAGCGTCGCCGTCTACGTCGGTATAACCGGTGAACTGGGTGGTATGTTCTACTTTCAGCTGGGCATTGTAATTCATGCCAAAATTGCTGGCCTGCTGAGCGCGCTGACGCTGCTGCTGCATGGCCTGCTCAAAGCCGGCTTCGTCAATTTTATAATCTTGTTCGCGGGCAACATCGGCAGTTAAATCAGCCGGAAACCCATAGGTGTCATACAGTTTAAATACAATTTCACCCGGTACGGTGTCTCCATCCAGCTCGTTTAATACATCACTTAGCATAGCCATGCCGCGCGATAACGTTTTGCTGAACTGTTCTTCTTCTACCTTAAGGACTTTCTCAATTACCGGACGTTGATCGGCCAGTTCTGGATAAGCCTCTCCCATTTCTGTGGTCAGCGCAGCAACCAGCTTGTAGAAGAAGATATCTTTGGCGCCCAATTTATAACCGTGGCGAACCGCGCGGCGAATAATACGGCGTAGCACATAGCCACGGCCTTCATTACCCGGCATCACCCCATCGCAGATCAGGAAGCTGCAAGAGCGAATATGATCAGCGATAACGCGCAGGGATTTATCTTGCAAATCGTTGCTGCCTACGACCTGCGCGGCGGCTTTGATTAACTGTTGAAACAGATCGATTTCATAGTTGCTGTGGACATCTTGCATAATGGCCGAGATACGCTCGAGCCCCATACCGGTGTCAATTGACGGCTTAGGCAGCGGCTCCATAGAACCATCAGCCTGTTTATTGTATTGCATGAAAACCAGGTTCCAGATTTCAATAAACCGGTCGCCGTCTTCTTCCGGCGTGCCTGGAGGGCCACCCCAAATATGTTCACCGTGATCATAAAAAATTTCAGAACATGGACCACATGGCCCGGTATCGCCCATTGACCAGAAGTTGTCGGAGGTGCTGATACGAATTATTTTTTCTTTTGGTACCCCTATCTGGTTCTCCCAGATATCGAATGCTTCATCGTCATCAGAATATACGGTAACCAATAGTTTTTCTTTTGCTAACCCCAGCTCTTCGGTCAAAAATTTCCAGGCAAATTCAATAGCCTGTTGTTTGAAGTAATCGCCAAAACTGAAGTTACCCATCATTTCAAAAAATGTATGATGACGGGCGGTATAGCCGACATTTTCCAAATCGTTATGCTTACCACCGGCGCGTACACAGCGTTGCGACGACACCGCCCGACTGTAACTGCGTTTTTCTGAGCCAAGGAACACATCTTTAAACTGGTTCATGCCCGCATTGGTAAATAATAGCGTCGGATCGTCTGCCGGAACTAACGAGCTACTGGCCACCGGCTGATGACCATGACGTTTAAAATAGTCGATAAACTTCTGGCGAATTTGGGCAGTTGATAATGTCATTGAGATCCAAACTTCCTATCTAAAACTGTTAACAGACGTTAAAAATAGCGCTATAAGGCCGATTAGGGCGGGCGCCGGGCTCGCGCAACAATACCATGGAACGGGCGGTTTTGTTAAGCTACTTGGACGGCTTAATCGCCATCCATCGCGTATTGTATGTGGCTTTGATAAAAACCGCGATACTGTAAAAACTGCATTTGTTTTTGTCGTTGCTTAAAATCCTCTGGCGCCGTTAGGCCGTATTTTTTATCGCGAACCTCGCGAGCCAGCGTAAACCAGTCGGGGGCAACCTCGTGCAAAGCATTATCCACCATAGCTTCACTGATATCATGTTGGCTTAATTCGGCCTTTACTCTGCGAGGGCCGATACCCCGGGCCATACAGGAACGAATTTTTGCTTCCGTATAGCGGGCGTCACTTTGTATATTCGCCTCGCTAAATTCACCGATGATGGGCAGCGCAGAGGCTTCGCTGATGTCCTTTTGGGCAAGTTTTTTAATAATTTCTGCCACGCTATGTTCTCGTCGTGCCAACATGCGGGTAATCGCGTCGATAATGATTTTTCGGCTTGGTTCTGCCATGTTGTCGGGATTATTAGGGGACAAATTCTATCCTCTGTTTACAATAACGATAATTAACATCCTGCGGCGTGCCGTTTCTTTATGGGATATCAAACTTCATTTTTCAATAGCATAAGCCAAATTCCTGCCCGCCAATGGGATCAGTTGGCGGCCCAGGCTAACCCGTTTTTGCAATACAACTTCCTGCATGCGCTGGAGGTTAATGGGTGCGTGGGAGAGGACACCGGTTGGCTTCCCCACTTTGCCGCCTTATATGATGACGCAACATTGGTGGCGGTGATACCCGGTTACTTCAAAACTGACAGTTACGGTGAGTACGTATTTGACCAAGGCTGGGCGCAAGCCTATCACCAGCACGGGCTAGCCTATTATCCCAAATGGGTCGGTGCGATACCTTTTACGCCGGTAACCGGGCCTCGCTGGCTGCTCAATACTGACTATATGCAGGAACATCAGCTCGAAGAAGCGACGGTGATAGGTGACTTTTTACAGCAAATAACTCACTTATTGCGCCATCAGGTATCCTCACTGCACATGTTATTTCCTGCCAAAGTTTATCCGGCCACAGACACGCAAACCGCCTGGCACCAACGTTATAGCGTGCAGTTTCAGTGGCATAATTACCACTACCGGGAGTTCGATGATTTTCTCAATGCTCTGACGTCGCGCAAGCGCCGTTCGTTTAGAAAAGCTCGCCAGCAGCTTGACCAGGCAGGTATGGTAATAACCCAGAAAACGGCTGGGCAAATCAGTGCTGCGGATATTGCGTTTTTTATACGCTGCTATCGGCAAACTTATTTGAAGCGCAGCGGCCATACTGGCTATCTAAATCCGGCGTTTTTTAATCATATTTTTACCCATATGCGCGACCAGATACTATTGGTTAGCGCCAGCCAGCACAATGAACCTTGTGCCAGTGCGCTGTTCTTTTTCGACAGCGAAGGTTTGTATGGACGATATTGGGGAGCGTTGCAGGAAATTGATGGCCTGCACTTTGAGTGTTGTTACTTTCAGGGAATTGATTTTGCGATTCGCCAACAATTGGCATTTTTTAACCCCGGCACCCAGGGCGAGCATAAAATACTGCGAGGGTTTGAACCAGTATACTGCCAATCGGCACATTATCTTTACGAGCCAGCCTTTCATGCTGCGGTAGGTGATTTTGTAAAACGTGAAACGCCCGCCATCACCCAGTATTATCGTCAGGCAGCCGAAGTTTTACCTTTTAATGACGCGTTTACTGCACGTCTTAAAACAACCACAACAAGCGATGTCCCCTCGGACATCCTCACTATAAGACAGAGAAACGACAATGAAATATAGTTTACTTGCCGCCATGGTGGCAGCATCTCTGGGTTTGGCCGGATGCGGCCAGCCAGAACAATCAAGCGAACAGGCTAACACCCAACAAGAACAAAAGCAGGGCCAGGCGGAGTTAGGCAGTTTTGGGGTAGATCTTAGCGCGATGGATAAATCGGTAAAGCCTGGCGAAGATTTTTTCCGTTACGCCAGTGGCACCTGGTATGACAATTTTGAACTACCTGCCGATAAAGTTCGCTTTGGCGCATTCACCGCCCTGTTTGACCGTAGCCAGGAACAGGTTAAAACCATAATTGACGACATTATGGCAAAAGAAGACCTTACGCCCGAAGAGCAATTGGTACATGATTTTTACCAAGCCTATATGGACGAAGAGACGATCAATCAAAAGGGTCTTGAACCGATTGCCGATGTACTGGCAAAAATTGATGCTGCGGCCAATGAGCAAGACCTTACCGCCTTGTTTGGTAACGCGTGGCTATATGGTAACGCCTCTCCTATCAGCGCTGGTCTATGGTACAACCGGTTGGATCCAAACGAATACCAGGTGACGATTGGCGTTGATGGTCTGGGCCTGCCGGACCGTGATTATTACCTTAGCGATCAGCCACGTTTTACAGAGATTCGCACGGCTTACCTGAAGCATATTGAAGAAATGCTTAACTTCGCTGACATGCCAAATGCCGCGCAAAAAGCTGAAGCTATTATGGCCCTGGAAACAAAAATAGCGCAGGCTCAGTGGCCGCGCGAAAAGCGCCGTGACCGCGAACTTACGCTTAACCAGATCGCCCGCGCCGAATTGTCTGATGAATATAACGGGTTTGACTGGGATCTGTACTTTGAGCAAAGTGGCCTGAAAGCGCCTGAACTTAACATTACTACGCCTGAGCCGGTTAAACAGGTTATTCAACTGATTAACAGTGAAGACCTGCAAACCTGGAAAGATTACCTGGCCTATCACACTATCTCGAATAATGCGGGTTATCTATCGCAAGCTATTTACGATGCAAACTTCACCTTTTTCGGCACTACCCTAAATGGGCAGAAAGAGCCACTGCCACGCTGGAAGCGTGCGTTGTCGCAAATGTCGGGAACTGAATCACTGGGTTTTGCTATTGGTAAAACCTATGTCGATAATTACTTCCCGGAAAGCTCCAAAGAGCAAATGAGCGAGTTGGTTGAAAACCTGCGCGCTGCCCTTAAAAAGCGAATTGAACAGCTTGACTGGATGGGCGAAGAAACCAAACAGGCAGCGAAGCAAAAACTCGCCGCATTCCGGCCTAAAATTGGTTATCCGGATGAGTGGATAAAGCTTGATAATGTCACCATTAAAACTGATGATTTGGTGGGCAATATTCGTAACCTGCGTAAATTCTTTATGCAGCGTGATGTCGCCAATGAGCTTAAAGCCACTGACCGCGAACGCTGGGGTATGACGCCCCAAACCGTAAATGCCTATTACAATTCATCGTTTAACGAAATTGTTTTTCCGGCAGCAATTTTACAACCTCCCTTTTTCGATCCGAATGCCGATCCTGCGGTGAATTACGGTGCCATTGGCGCGGTTATTGGCCATGAAATGGGCCACGGTTTTGATGACCAGGGGGCAAAATCGGATGCCGACGGAATCCAACGTAACTGGTGGACTGAAGAAGACCTGAAAGCGTTTACGGCCAAAGTGGACCAGCTTGATGAGCAATACAGCCAGTACGAGCCTATCGAAGGCAATACGGTGAATGGACGGCTTACGCTGGGCGAAAATATTGGCGATGTAGGCGGCCTGTCAATGGCCTATGAAGCTTATAAAATCAGCCTGGATGGTAAAGAAGCACCCGTAATCGACGGGCTAACCGGCGACCAACGCTTCTTCCTGGCATGGGCCCAGGTATGGCGTGAAAAACGTACCGAAGAGAGCCTGATGAACCAGTTGCGTTCAGACCCCCACTCTCCGGCCCGCTACCGCACCCAAGCGCCGCGCAACCTGGATGCCTGGTATAAAGCGTTTGATGTGAAACCAGAAGACAGCTTGTATCTTGCCCCGGAAGACCGGGTAAAAATCTGGTAATCAGTTAACGCCCGAATATTGCGTTTTACTGGTAAAGAAAGCCCCACTTTGTTGGGGCTTTTTTGTATCAGTTGGAACGAATAAGCGCTGCCAACCAGTTATCTGTTGATAGCGGACAAAGGCTACCCGGATGCTACGTCAACTCTACCTAAATGGTACAAAATTGCTTATGCCCGATAGCTGCCTTCGCTGTCCATGCAACCCCCCTTATAACATTGCTTAGACTGCCGCACAGCTCCTGGCATAGCTCTTCACATAGCTAACCGGATAGCCCGCCGCAGAACGCAGAGCAAATAGCATGAAGGCGGCAATCCTTTTACCCGCAGATTATGCTAATTTTCTGGTACTGTTATTCCTTACGTTTAATTTATAACGATTAGGACTGCTTTGGGTATAGAGGGTATAGAGGGTATAGAGGGTAAGTGAGATATCAGCGCTCGACACAAGCGCGCCAGGTTTAGCACGCTTTGTTTAATGGACAAAACCGCATTTTTCAAACCTTGATTGGGTAAAAGCCGGTAACTGGGTATACTCATCCCGCCCGCCAGGAAGCTGATAAACATACCTTAATTTAAAGAATGGCGAGGTTAAACCAGCCAAGACTTATGCAGCGCTAACCTACAAGGGCGCGCGTAATTACAGGCCGTAGCCTTTGTAGCTAAATGCATAACATTTTCGTCACTGCCGAGGCGTTACGCCTAAGGAGACTCCCCGCCATGTCCACCATCAAATTCACTGCGCAACAGAAAGAGTCAATGGTACAAAAGCTGCAAACTTATCTTGAACAGGAACTGGAGCTGGATATAGGGCAGTTCGATACCGAATTTCTTTTAGACTTTGTAGCCACAGAGTTAGGCGCTTATTACTACAATCGTGGGCTGCATGATGCAAGAGCCATTTTTGAGGAAAGACTCAATACCATTGATGATGATATCTACGCCATCGAAAAAGAAACACGCTAAACCAGCAGTGTGTCCAGGCCATACACATCTGCCAGGGCGCCCGATAGGCCAGCCGCCTCCCCATTACAGAGAAAGGAAACAAAGGCGGCAAGCAGGGTTAGCCGCCGCCCACCACCGTTTATTGTGATGGCTTGCCCCCGGGTGGTGCTTTTGCGGTTTGTTCCAGGCTTTTGCGCCAAAGCCGTTATTCAAAAGCCCGCCCTGGCCATGCCGTTAATCATGCGCTTATTACTGCGGCGGCTTAAGGGTGGTGTCTGCTTTTTCCTGGGTAAGATTGATAGCATTAATCGGATAAGGAATGACAATGCCTTCTTGTTTAAAGCGTTTGTGTAGCGCTTTAATGAATGCTGATTTAAGAAAAAATCGATTAAAATATTCTTCTGCCCGTAGCATAACGGTAAAGTTGATGCTGGAACTATCAAACGCTGTGAACACCACAAAGGTGTCGTAATCATCGATTCCCCATTTATGACTCACCAGAATTTCCCGCGCCACTTCCAGTGCGACCCGTTCCACATGCTCAAGATCTGAATCGTAATGAACCGAACAATCTACCGGCACCGACAACTGCTTTTCAGGATAGTAATAGTTAATAATCTTAGATTTTGCCAACGTACTGTTTGGCATAATAACGATATTATTAGGCAGCATCTTTATCCATACCGAACGCCAGCCTATCTGCTCTACAAAACCCTGCTCCCCCGATTCTAATTCTACAAAATCGCCCACCCTGATGGGTTTATCGGCCAATATCTGTAAACCGGAGAAAAAGTTTTCAAGCGTGGGCTGCAAGGCAAGAGCCACAGCAAGCGAACCAATACCTAGCGATGCAACTACGGGGGTTATCGATATGCCCAAGGTACTGAGGATAACCAGGATACCCAGCGCAAAAATAAACAGACGAATCGTGCCCTTTATGAGCGGTCCGCTGGTTTTCAGCACCACCGAGGCGCCTTGATAATGGTTTAACGTCATGCGGGTAAGCCGATCTATAAACAGAATAACTGCAAATACCAAGATGGCCACCGACAAATGATTAAGCCAACTTAAGGCTGTTTCGTCAATCCGCTCAATATACACAAGATAAGATACTGCGCCCCACAGCGAGGCAACCAATACCACCAGATTTAACGGGCGTCGGGCAGCATCAAGTATCACTGAATCTAAAAAGAAAGGTGTGCGTGCGGATATTTTTACCCACAGCAATATAACTATCGTTTTTACTATCCACAGTACGGTAAAACCCGCGGCAGCCAGTATGGCGATAGCGCTCCATAACGGTAAAAAATCCAATAGTTGGGTAATAGCAGGGTGGGTGCTGATTAATTGCACGGGGAATTATTCTAATCGGTAGCCTGACAATAACTGGATCAGTGCAAAATACGTGCAACATCAGCCTGTTGCCCCTAAAACACTATGTTAAACATCTCCGGAAGAACCTGTAATAGCACAAAGACCGGCGTGAACTCTGGGGTTCCTGCCATAGTGTGAGATTAGGTCAAATCGCGGCCGATATAATTTTGCTCTGCTCCCAGCCCGCCTCATACTCCACTCAAGGGCCCCCTATGAACAAACGAAATGCAATATTACGTAAATATTGCACCAATGTAGCGCTACGCCGTCTCCCCGGCTTACTCTGAACGCTTCTGTGAATAGCCACTTGTTTAGCCTTTCGTGCTGGTAAACAGCCAATAAAAAACCCCTCGCAGGAGGGGTTTTATCACAGGTAAACGGTTGCCGCTGTCGCGGCAGGCCGGAGGTCAGGCTTCTGCCAGTTTTCCGTTACCGCTTACCGGGTTAGTCTTTTTTCTGTCCTCAATAATGCGCAGCGCACAATCAAGAGCTTCTAACCTGGTAGCAAACATACGTACGTTAGGTTGATGCACGTTAATATTGTCCAGTACCTTGGTTACCGCTGGGCTAGCACCGCTGATAACCAGTTCCCGGCCACCTGCGGTAGCATCAGCAGTAATGGTTTCTACAGCCATTGCCGCTGACACATCTACCACTGGCACTCGGCTAAAGTCCAGAATAAGCACTTGCGAACCGGGTTTTACTTTTTCACGAACATGATGACCCAGGTCAGCTGCCGCACCAAAGCTCAGTGGACCACCAAAGCTAAACAAACTTACTTTGCCCTGGGCCCGCTCCAGCAACGCATTTTCTTCTTCGTCAGCCAGGTATTCTGGAATTTTATTAACTTCTTCAATTTGCAATTGCGCAACCTGGCGAACATAGGCTAAGGCTGCCAAGACTACACCAACACCTACTGCGGTAATCAAATCAACAAACACCGTCAGACCCAGCACCAATACCATCAGGGCAAAATCCCAACGTGGCCCGGTATGTGCGCGGCGTAAGTAGCCCCAGTCGATGATATCCAAACCGACCTTAACCAGAATACCCGCCAAGACGGCATGCGGTATTTGCGCCGCCAGAGGGCTAAGCCCAAGTACAATCGCCAACAATACCAACGCGTGGGTCATGCCCGAGATACGGTCTTTACCACCACTTCGAATGTTCACCACTGTACGCATAGTGGCACCGGCGCCCGCTATACCGCCAATTAAACCCGCTACGGTGTTACCAATACCCTGACCTACCAGCTCACGATTGCTATCGTGACGGGTACGGGTCATGTTATCGGCCACCAGAGAGGTTAACAGGCTATCAATCGCCCCTAGCACCGCCAGGATAAATGCCGCTTCGACCACCAGGAAGATCTGGCCTTGCTCAAATACAGGCATATGCAGGCTGGGCAACCCAGTCGGGATATCCCCAAGAATGGGTACATTGGTCAGCATCAGGCTTGCCAGCGTACCAATAATGAGCGCGGCCAGCGCTCCTGGTACAAATTTACCCAACGCGGCTGGCCATTTATAGGCAATAAGCAGCGTACCAATACCTAACGCCAGCGTAGTGAAATTGATGTCCGCCAGAGCTGTAGGTAAGTAACTTAGCGCACCCAAGGTACCGCCCGGAGGCTCATGCCCCATCAGACGGCCAAGTTGCAGGATAATAATAATGGCCCCGATACCGGACATAAAGCCTGAGATCACCGGATAGGGTACCAGTCGAATATACTGGCCTACCCCAAGTATGCCGAAAAGTATCTGAAATATACCGGCCAGTAATACGGCGGTGAAGATAAGCTCGGCGTCACCTGACAAGCTGGCAAACAGCCCGGCCAGTACCACCACCATGGGGCCGGTAGGGCCAGAAATTTGTGATGGTGTGCCACCAAAAAGAGAGGCGAAAAAGCCTACCGCAATTGCACCATATAGCCCGGCCATTGGCCCTAAACCTGACGCCACGCCAAGCGCAAGGGCTAGCGGCAACGCCACAATACCGGCGGTTAAACCACCGGTAAGGTCTCCACGTATATTCGTTGTATTTATTTTAATCATTAATTAAACCTTATTGGCTTACGCCAGTTGCTTTTCAGCGTAGGCCTGGCTCATACGTTCAAACTCGCCCGAAGCACTGTCATAACAAAGTACTTCGCCCGAACCAATGTGGTAAACCCAGCCATGTAATTTAACTTGTCCTGTAGCCAGTTTTGCAGCTACTGAAGGATGCGTGCGTAAATGTTGTAATTGCTGCACCACATTTTCCTGGGTAACTTCTTCCAGATGCTCGTAATCCACTTTTCCATGACGCTCTTTCACCACTTCGGTGGCACAGCGGCAGTGACCCAACCATTCTTTTACATGAGGCAGGCCTTCCAATCCTTCAGGGTTAAGCGCGCCTTTCATTGCCCCACAATCGGTATGTCCGCATACCACAATATGCGTCACCCCAAGCGCTGCAACAGCAAACTCGATAGAGGCGGTCATACCACCAGTCTGGTTAGAATGAGGTGGCACAATATTGCCGGCATTGCGACAGATAAAAAGTTCACCTGGTCCGGTTTGCGTAACGAGGTTGGGATCGATACGCGAGTCCGAACAGGTGATAAACAGAACTTCAGGATTTTGACCATTAGCCAGTTTTTGAAATGTGGCTTTCTTCCCGGGGTATACTTCCTTTTGGAACTTCGCGACGCCTGATATGACATGATCCATAGTAATACTCCTGTCAGTGTTGTTTACTTTACAATACGTTTAAATTTGCTATAGCAGAAGTGTCACTTGATAGCTTTATAGAATAATACGTTATCTCGTGATAGCGCCTAACTATCAGAAGTAAGCCAGGGACGTAGTTAACGCTATGCCGACGGGTAACCGCACAGCACCTCAAAACTTAAAAATATTGTTATATAAACATATAGATAGCATTAAAAATGGCGGGGATGCCCGGGTAGCAGGAGGCACTACCCGAAGCGTTAGGTGCGCGTGGTGCGCAAATTTTTATTTATTAACTTATTTTTAACGACAGCCGCTTATTGCCGCTGTTGGTGAAACTCAGCCTGCGGCAAAGCGCGCTAAATTTCACAGGCTTATGGGCGCAGCGCGGTTGCTAGAACGTATTGTATGGCTATGCTTGCCGGTAGACTTCTTCCATTGGTGCAAAGCCTTCGCGCTCATCACTCCAGCACAATACTTCGCCCGTTTCTATATGATATACCCAGCCGTGCAACTGCAACGCTCCGGTAGCAATTTTGGCCGCCACCGCAGGATGCGTTTTTAAATGTTGAATTTGCTGTAATACATTTTCTTCCGTAACTTCTTTTAAACGTGATTCATCTGCTTTACCGTATTTTTCGCGCACTACTTCAGTTGCGCAGCGGCAGTGGCCCAGCCACTCTTTAACATGGGGCAGTTCACTAAGGCTTTCTGGCGCCAGCGCGCCCTTCATTGCACCGCAGTCGGTATGGCCACACACGACTACGTGGGCCACACCCAACGCCGCCACAGCAAACTCGATTGAGGCCGTCATGCCGCCGGTTTGATTTGAGTGAGGCGGTACAATATTGCCGGCATTGCGACAAATAAACAGTTCACCAGGCTCAGTTTGCGTAATCAGATTAGGATCTATACGTGAATCAGCACAGGTAATAAACAGCACTTCAGGGTTCTGTCCGTTAGCCAGCTTCTGGAACGCGGCCTTTTTGCCTGGGTACACATCACTTTGAAATTTTGCCACGCCTTTGATCAGGTGTTTCATAAGTTGCCTCTTAGTATAACAGTAATCTGGAATGTTGCCGGAAACCACACTCAGGGTGTAATCCCAGCGCTATCTGATAGGTTTATCGCGCTTTTCCTTCGCCAGTGATAACATACAACTATCAGGGCTTTTATTGCTGTTATGGCGACTATAAACAAACTGGAGCATAAAACCATGCTGTCTGAAGGAAAAACCCCGTCACTGAACCAGTTACGTTATTTTGTGACGGTGGCCCGGCAATTAAATTTTCGCCGGGCAGCCCACGCCCTTGGGGTTAGTCAGCCTACCCTGACTACGCAAATCAATGCCTTGGAAAACCACCTTGGCCTTACCTTGTTTGAACGTTCCCGCTCGGGTACCTTACTCAGCGCTCACGGCCATGCGCTTTTGCATTACGCCGAGCAAGTTCTGAAGGCCAATCTTCACTTTCATGAAGTTGCGCGTAATTTATCCGATGGTGAAAACACCATGTACCGCCTCGGTATACCACCGACTTTAGGTCCTTATCTGTTACCGCATATTCTACCGGATATTCATGCGCTAAAGCCTGGTCTTAAATTTTATGTGCGTGAAGCAGCCCCGGATCAGCTATTTCAGGGACTACTCACCGGCGAGTACGACCTTATTCTATCGCCAATGTCGCAAACAAATTCGCAAGTGCAAAGCCAGCCGTTGTTTTATGAACCACTCAAGTTTGTTTTACCCTCTGACCACCCGTTAGCAGATCAAGATTATATCGACCCTGAACAAATTCGTGGTGAACAGGTACTGACACTGGAAGACCGCCATCACTTTCACCACCAGGTACAGGAAATTTGTATGCGGCTGGGGGCAAATGTAGCCCGGGATTATGAAGGAACCAGCCTGGATACGTTGCGCCAGATGGTGGTTATGGGGATGGGCGTAGCATTTCTTCCGGGCTTGTATATTCATTCAGAGTTACACAAGCCCGAGGCGCTACACGTATGTGAGCTAGCCGACATGCCAATTGTAAGGCAACATGTACTGGCCTGGCGCAATACCTCACCGGCCCGGGCTTTTTTCCGCGAGCTTTCCGCTGTTATGCGCGACATTATACGCCAGCGTCTTAGCGACGCGGTAACGGTCACTGAGTCATCCAGCAATGTATAGAGCGGCCATCCCCCACCGCGTGGCTAACATGGGAGTGGCGCCGCCTTGGCATAATCTCCAGGCCCGGGCCTTTTTCCGCGAGCTTTGCACTGTTATGCGCGACATTATACGCCAGCGTCTTAGCGATGCGGTAACGGTCACTGAGTCATCCACCAACGTATAGAGCGGCCATCCCCCACCGCGTGGCTAACATGGGAGTGGCACCGCCTTGGCATCATCTCCAGGCCCGCGCCTTTTCCCGCGAGCTTTCCGCTGTTATGTGCGACATTATGCGTCAGCGTCTTAGCGACGCGGTAACGGTCACTGAGTCATCCACCAACGTATAGAGCGGCCAGCCCCCACCGCTTGGCTAACATGGGAGTGGCGCCGCCTAGGCATAATCTCCAGGCCCGGGGGCTCAAACCATAGCGCTGTTTATCCTGGGTGCTATTACCGGCATACCCTATTCTAACCCCCGGGTGAGTGGAGCGGCCTGCCGGATGAATGGCGAAGGGCAACAGCGAAATCAGCCAGCCACTATCGGCAGCTCTCTCGCAAGCACAGCAGCGTCAATACAGCGCAAAATAATGTAATTAAGCTTTCTGCCTCGAATTGATGGCCCTCAGCACCTGGCTGCCATGTCATCTATGAGACGGTGGTGGTATATTCAGGTTAAAGCATGACAAAAACTCATAAAGATGATTGAACGCCAACACTTACGCATTATTATGCAAATTGAACGCCATGGCAGCCTCACCGGCGCCGCCGATGCGCTACATTTAACCCAGTCGGCGCTTAGCCACGCCATAAAACGACTGGAAAGCCAGCTAGGCACCGAGTTATGGCAAAAAAATGGCCGTACTCTGCGCCTCACCCAAGCCGGCGAGGCAGTGTTAGCGCTGGCGCAGCGGGTATTGCCCCAGTTTGATCATACCGAAATGCAGGTTCATCAAATAGCCCAGGGGAAACAGGGCGTATTACGTATTGGAATGGAGTGCCATCCTTGTTATCAATGGCTACTTAAAGTGGTTGAGCCGTTCCTGCTGGCCTACCCGCAGGTCGATGTCGATGTTCGCCAAGCATTTAAATTTGGCGGGCTGCATGCCCTTCACGGCTACGAAATAGACTTACTGCTAACCCCCGATCCTTTATTTTTAGACGCACTCACTTACATACCAGTGTTCCACTATGAACAGGTCCTTACCGTAGCATCGCATCATCCTTTGGCCGGTAAACCCATGATTGAGGCCGGTGACTTAGCCAATGAAGTGTTAATAACCTACCCGGTTGAACCTTCGCGACTGGATATTTTCAACCAGTTTTTAACGCCAGCGGGGGGGTCGGTTAAACGCCACAAAACCATCGAAACGACGGAAATTTTGTTGCAAATGGTAAGCGCTGGCCGGGGCGTAGCCGCCCTGCCCGACTGGCTGGTCAGTGAATACGCCGATGCTCTTGGCTTATGCCAAATTAAATTAGGTGCTCGCGGCATCCATAAAGCACTGCATCTTGGCTATCGCAAAGAAGAAACGCCTGGCGGCTATTTTCAGGCGTTTATTGATATGGCCGAGTCTCTGGGGCGAACCGGCGCGGTTAAATCCGAAACTGATTAACCACCTGCTGTAATTCTTCAGCTACGTTATTTAATTGCGTAGCCTGAGCGGCGAGCTCAAAGGCGTGTTGACTGGTTCGGTCGCTTAAACCGGTAATGGTTACCAGTGACCGGTTAATATCTTCAGCCACCACGGTTTGTTGTTCTGTCGCGTGGGCGATGTGTCCGCTTTGTGCCTGCACCGTACTGATGGACTGGCTGATTTGTTCCAAAGTGGCCACCACTGACGCGGTTTTTTCAACACTGCGTTCCGACCTGCCCTGGCCATCGCGCATAGCCGTATCGGTTTGCCCGGCCATACTTTGCAAGCGTTCCACCATTCGCCGTATGTCATCTGTAGAATGTTGGGTACGACTGGCCAACGAGCGAACTTCATCAGCCACCACTGCAAACCCGCGGCCCTGATCGCCAGCGCGCGCAGCCTCAATCGCCGCGTTCAACGCCAGTAAATTAGTTTGTTCTGCAATGCTGTTAATCACATCAATCACGGCGCCAATATTATCCGACTCTGCTGCAAGTTCTTTGACAATGTTCACCGCTTCATCAATAGCCCCGGCAAGTGAAGCAATTTCGCTCATAGTTAACTGCGCTTGCGCTGTACCACTGCGTACCTGCTCATCTGCGACCGTCGCCGCAGCACTCGACTGAGCTGCGTTGGCAGATATCTCGGCTACGGTGGCGGCCATCTGGGTCACCGCCGAGGATACGTTATCCACCTGATCGCGCTCCTGGCTTATTTCCTGACTGGTATCTTCAGAAACCGCTTTTAACTGCTGAGCGGCCGCAGCTACCGCATCGGTATTGGCTGCCGTCTGGCGCAGCAGGTCGCGTAACTTATCGGTAAAACGGTTAAATTCGCCGGCCAGCTGGCCCAGTTCGTCATCGTTGTTGACCTCAAGTCGTTGGGTCAGGTCACCATCGCCCCGGGCTATATCAGCCATGGCGGTTTTCATTTTTACAATCGGCGAGACAATGGCGCTACCCGCGACATAGGTAATGATAAGCACCAGGATTATGATCAACACTGCCACGGCAATAGCCGCCACTAAGGTCTGTTCAACCGGCTCAGTTACCAAAGATGCAGGCACTAGCAAACCCATGCTCCAATCCATTTCCAAGGAGGCGGGCGAGACCCGTTTGTAAACCGCAATATAAGGTTGAGAACGCCACGTAACAGTCTGCATTCCACCAGGCTGGCGGGCTATCGTGCGCGCTAAAGCAGTAAAGCCGTCACTGTCAGAAAACTCGTTATCCAACTGGGCCAGAGGGGTATGCAAAGCTAAGCTCTTGTCGGTAGCCGGGAAATACACCAGGTTTTGGTCCGCATCAAGTAAAAACGCAGTGCCCTGCCCTTGATACTTCACGCTACCTAGGACATCCCCTAATGTACTAATCAGAATATCGATACCGCCCACACCTAGCAGTTTACCTTGTTGATAAACCGGCGACTGCACCACCGCCGATACGCTGCCATCCTGAGAGTCGATTGCAGGCTTGGTTACATACAGAGTGTCGGCAGTAACCGCATCGGTAAACCAGGGGCGCTTATCTGCAAAGTAACCGCGCGCTTGATTACCTGCATCCGGCCCTGTGGTATCGACCCCTACCCGGCCTGCTTCATAAAAATATTCGCCCGTGGCAGCGGAACCGAAAAAGGCGGATTTAATATTCTTATCGGCCTGGCTGATAGCGGAAAACATCTTATATATGCGCGGGGCATCGGGCAGCATTTCATCGGGTGCCCCGCGCTCGCGATGACCAGCGAAAAAGTCGGTTACAAACGGGTTGGCCAAAAAGGTTCGGGCTACCTCACCGTAACGGGCGAAAAACCCTTCTACTTTTTCAGCCTCTAACATTACCCGCCCGGTCAGGTCGTTTTCTACGCTTTGACGCGCCGCATTACCGACAAAATTAACGGTAGCAATTGCGGTAAGGATTAGGATTCCGGCAATACTGCTACCCATTACCAGCATGAACTTTTTGCGCAGGGATAGTGACTTCATATTATTATACCCAACTTCTTCCGTGATACTTTAACGACAGTAAGAAGCCATACTTTAGTATAATTACGCTAGGACATAATCAGTATTAAAGACACGTAGGTATTTGATTTAACACGTTCTTTGTTAACTTTGTGTTAAACCATAAAAACCCTAAAGATGAGAGCAGCCACGTTGATGGCTGCCAGCGTGTTTATCGCCAAGCCCGGTAGTGTATTTAACTGAACGAGCTCTTGACCCATTCCAGCAATAAATTGTTGGCCGGCATAGTATGCACGTTTCGTAACCGTAAATGGGGAGCCCATTGCTGCAAAGTGGCGATGTCCTGATAGCCGCCATAGCCTTGGGCTATTAGTTTGTGATGGAAGTCATGATTGCTTTGGCTGCTGAACTGGCCCTGCTGAATAAACGGCCCATATTGGCAGAACACCCCGCGCTGGGGTAAGGCCTGTGCAACCTGACACATCATCATCGCCACTTCCTGCGGTTGCATAATATGTGCTGTATTAGCGGTAAATACAGCATCAACGGTACTTATGGGAAAGGCATCCTGGCCTACCTGATAGATGATGGGAGGATGCAGGTTGCTTGCTGGTTCGTCCTCAAGCCATTGATTGATGCCTGCATGATATTGCACCTGATCGCTGGTATGCCACTGCAAGTGGGGTAAATGCTTAGCGAAATATACTGCATGCTGTCCGGTGCCACTGCCGATCTCCAGTACCCGCCGGCTTTGGGCAAACGCGTACTGTAAAACCGCCAGTATGGGCTGGCGGTTATTTTCGCATGCCTGGCTAAACGGTTTAGTCATGCAGGTTCGGCGCCAGCCACTTGGTTGCCATCGCCATATCCCACTGCTTACGTTGCGCGTAGTCCGCCAATTGGTCTTGCTGAATTTTAGCCACCGCGAAATAACGTGCCTGCGGGTGGGCAAAATACCAGCCAGATACCGCCGCGCCAGGCCACATCGCATAGCTCTCTGTTAGTTTCATACCGGTGTGCTTTTCTACTTCCAACAAATCCCAGATTAGCTGCTTTTCGGTATGCTCTGGACATGCTGCATAGCCCGGTGCCGGGCGAATACCCTGATACTTTTCGCGAATCAACGCCTCATTACTTAATGCTTCGTCCTTCGCATATCCCCAGTATTCTTTACGTACCTGTTCATGCAGGTACTCAGCAAAGGCTTCGGCTAACCGGTCGGCTACGGCTTTTACCATAATCGCATTGTAATCGTCGCCTGCCTGGATAAATTGCTCGGCCAGGTCGTCTTCGCCAATACCGGCGGTCACGGCAAATGCACCAACGTAATCTTCTATGCCAGAGGATTTTGGTGCGACAAAATCAGCCAGACAGTAATTAGGATGGTTATCTTTTAATGTTTGCTGACGCAGATGATGGGCGGTTCCTAAAAGCGCTTCGCGCTGTGTATCGGCGTAGATTTCTATGTCGTCGTTGACCCGGTTGGCAGCAAATAAACCAATGACTCCTTTCGCTTGCAGACTGGAATTGGCAATAACATTATCCAGCATGGCGTTGGCGTCACTAAGTAATTCGCGGGCCTGTTCGCCAATGACCTCGTCATCTAAAATACGGGGGTATTTGCCGGCCAGCGACCAGGTCAAAAAGAACGGCGTCCAATCAATATACTCACGTAGTGTTGATAAGTCTGCGCTTACTGGCGTAACGCCAAGCTGTTGGGGCGCCACAATACCTTGTGAAAAGTCAGGCTGCGCAGCGTTTGCCCTGGCCTGCTCCAGCGTTACTGGCTTACTGCGAGGTTTTTTGCGTGCATGCTGAGCCCGCACCGTTTCATATTCTTCACTCAGGGCCTGGGCGAAAATCGGCCTGGCTGTGGCGCTGATCAGCTTTTGACATACGCCGACGGCACGGCTGGCATTGGGGACATAAGCCACCGGGCCATGGTAATTTTGTTCAATCTTTACAGCAGTATGGGCTTTAGAGGTGGTGGCACCACCAATCAGTAGGGGCATATCAAACCCCTGACGTTCCATTTCTTTGGCAACGTGGACCATTTCATCCAATGAGGGCGTGATAAGCCCGGACAAGCCAATCATATCAACGTTTTCGTCACGGGCGGTTTTCAATATGGTCTCGCACGGTACCATAACGCCCATATCAATTACTTCAAAGTTATTACATTGCAGTACCACACCCACGATGTTTTTACCGATATCGTGCACATCGCCTTTTACGGTAGCCATGAGTATTTTACCGTTACTGCTTTTAACGCCGTCTTTCTCTGCTTCAATATAAGGCTGTAAGTGCGCCACGGCTTTTTTCATTACCCGCGCCGACTTCACCACCTGAGGCAAAAACATTTTGCCTTCACCAAATAAATCCCCCACTACGTTCATACCGTCCATCAACGGGCCTTCAATAACATGCAGTGGGCGTTCAGCTTCCAGCCTGGCCTCTTCGGTATCATCAATAATATAATCGGTGATACCTTTTACCAACGCGTATTCCAGACGTTTAGTCACCGGCGCTTCCCGCCAGCTCAAATCTTCCTGTGCAGCGGCCTTACCATCACCCTGATACTTTGGTGCAATATCCAGCAGCCGTTCAGTCGCATCGTCGCGACGATTCAAAATAACGTCTTCTACAGCGTTGCGTAGCTCATCGGGAATTGCATCATATACTTCAAGCTGCCCGGCATTGACAATCGCCATATTCATACCGGCACGAATAGCATAATATAAAAATACCGAGTGCATCGCCTCGCGTACCGGGTTATTTCCCCGAAAAGAAAACGAAATATTCGATAGGCCGCCCGAGATATGGACATGCGGGCAGGTACGCTTGATCTCCCGCGTGGCTTCGATGAAGTCCACCGCATAGTTATTATGCTCTTCAATGCCGGTGGCCACAGCGAAGATGTTAGGGTCAAAGATAATGTCTTCGGGGGCAAAACCAATTTTCTCGGTCAGCAACTTATAGCTGCGCTGACAAATTTCAATTTTTCGGGTCTGTGTATCTGCCTGGCCGGTTTCATCAAAGGCCATAACCACGGTAGCCGCACCATAGCGTTTAATCAGCCTGGCCTGATGCAAAAATTGCTCTTCGCCTTCTTTCAGGCTAATTGAATTAACAATCGCCTTACCCTGTACACACTTTAAGCCGGTTTCAATCACTTCCCATTTTGATGAGTCAATCATAATGGGCACCCGGCTAATATCGGGCTCAGAAGCAATCAGGTTAATAAACGTCCGCATTGCCTCTACCGAATCCAACATGGCTTCGTCCATGTTGATATCGATAATTTGCGCGCCGTTTTCTACCTGCTGACGCGCCACATCCAGCGCCGTTTCGTATTCACCATCCAGAATCAACCGTTTAAAACGGGCCGAGCCGGTGACATTCGTACGCTCACCAATATTAAT
Organism: Salinimonas sediminis; assembly: GCF_003429285.1. NCBI lineage: Bacteria > Pseudomonadati > Pseudomonadota > Gammaproteobacteria > Alteromonadales > Alteromonadaceae > Salinimonas > Salinimonas sediminis. The sequence goes on along the minus strand of NZ_CP031769.1, from coordinate 1,086,861 downwards.
AAATGTTGCAATATCTGCGCTCATAACATCACCTTAATGCACGAAGGGTTCTAAACCCGACAAACGCATTTTTACTTCAATCTCAGGAATCGCCCGTGGCGCGGCGTTCTCTACTGCTTTGGCCAGTGCTCGTATGTGGGCTGGCGTACTCCCGCAACAACCGCCGACGATATTCACCAGCCCGGCCTGCGCCCACTCGCCAATATGCGCTGCCATTTCATCAGCGTCCATGTCGTATTCGCCAAACTCGTTGGGCAAGCCGGCATTAGGGTGAGCCGACACCAAGCATTCGGACACGGCCGCCACTTCAACCACATATTGGCGGAGCAAATCCGGCCCCAGCGCGCAGTTTAAGCCAAACGAAAACGGGCTGACATGGCGCAGCGAATAGTAAAAGGCTTCGGCGGTCTGGCCAGACAACGTGCGCCCCGAGGCATCGGTGATGGTGCCGGATACCATTACTGGTAGAGTGTAGCCTTGCTTATCAAATACCGTTTCCACTGCAAATACTGCCGCTTTCGCGTTTAGCGTATCAAAAATAGTTTCGATAAGAATAATATCCGAACCGCCTTCAATTAGCGCTTCGCACGACTCGATGTAGGCTTCGACCAGCTGGTCAAACGTGACATTACGTTTTCCCGGATCGTTAACATCCGGCGATATAGAAGCTGTTCGGTTAGTGGGCCCTAACACACCGGCTACATAGCGCGGTTTATCAGGTGTTTTAGCCGTGTAAAGATCAGCAGCGCGTTTGGCGAGCCGTGCCGCGTCAAGATTAATCTGGCGCGAATGGGCTTGCATATCGTAATCTGCCATTGCAATGGTAGTGGCGTTGAATGTATTGGTTTCTATAATATCGGCGCCCGCCTCAAGGTAGGCACAGTGAATATCAAAAATAAGATCCGGTTGCGTAACCGCCAGTAAATCGTTATTTCCTTTTACATCGCAATGCCAATTAGCATAAGCATCACCACGGTAATCAGCTTCTTCAAGCTTGTGCTCCTGAATCATGGTGCCCATGGCACCATCAAGAATTAAGATACGCTGTTTAGCAATCTCGTACAGCTGTTGAGTGCGGGTGGAATTCACGTATTACCTCTTGGGGCTTGCGCCGTTAGCGAGCAAATTTAAGTCGTACGGCGTATTTTGATAAACACAATAGTTTAGCCAGTTAGTAAACAGCAGGCTACCATGCGAGCGCCAGCGCACTAACGGATTTTTCGCCGGATTATCATCAGGATAATAGTTAACCGGAACTTGTGGCGCTTGTCCTGACTCAACATCCCGACAATATTCGTCGTTAAGCGTTTCAGGATCGTATTCCGGATGTCCGGTAACAAATACTTTGCGCTTGTCCTGGGATGACACGATATAGGCGCCGGCGTCGGCTGAACGTGCAATAACACTTAACCCCGGCACCTGGTTGTACTCATCCACCGTAATGTGCCCATAGCGCGAGTGCGGCGCATAAAAATACGGGTCAAAACCGCGCATCAGTTCGTTGTGCGGGTCTAATACTTCATGTTCAAACACACCCGATATTTTTTCCTGGCGCAGCACCCGTTCCACCTGATAAAAGTGATACATGGCAGCATGCGCGGCCCAACACAAATACAGGGTTGACTGGACATGACGTTCCGACCAGTCAAGAATTTTCGCCATGGTATCCCAGTATTTTACTTCACTGTATTCCAAATGCGCTAAGGGGGCGCCGGTCACTATCAGTCCATCGTAACGCTTGGAAGCAATACTGGAAAAGTCATGATAAAACGAGTCCATATGCGACTGCGGCGTATTTTTCGGGGCCTGGTTATCGATGCGGATTAAATCTACATCAATCTGCAATGGCGTGTTGGAGAGCAATCGCAACAGCTGAACTTCGGTCTCTATTTTATTCGGCATTAAATTCAGTATACCGACGGCCAGCGGACGAATGTCCTGGTTCGCTGCACGCATGCTATCCATGGTGAAGATATTCTCACCTAGCAGGACATCCTGGGCGGGGAGTTGCTCGGGAATTCGAATCGGCATAATGGCTCCAAGGCTGACGGTAGTGAGCCTATTTTGTCTGATGCATACCCGATGGTCAACATCTTTACGTCTAGACGTCTAAATGAAATTATTTAGCGGATGCTTTCTGTTATAGGCACAAGAGCGTTAGATTAGAGATGGGTGGCAACTGAGAGACCGGACTGCAAGCCTTATCATTAAGACACTTAGTAACACCCTTCTATATGCAGTCACGAGTGTATGACACTGTAATCAGGCTATCATCATTGAAGATCTGTTGTGGGCGCTAAGCAGACCTTCTTCAATTGAGTCTTAGTGGTCCGCTACAGACAATATCCGGACATTCAACGATATTATTGTCTAGGTCTTATTTTTGGTAAGAACAGAACTTTGTCAGTAAGAATCTCTGGGAAACCTAACTTTTCCCTATTGATTCTAGTATTTCGTCCACCGAGCCAACAAGCGTGCCTTGAAGAGCATCAATTTGTGCAAATTGCATAGGGACAATACCGCTAAAAACGATACAAGAAGTTACCTCACCTTGCTTACGACCAGTAAAGTCCCTAAACGAAACGATGTTTTCTCTTGCAAACTCAACACGGTCTAAATGCAAGCGAAGCTTGTCTCGTTTTCCTTTTTCATCAGTTTGCCCCTGAAATGTGGATAAGAGCGCGGCCGCTTCCGAGTAATTTCGAGCAAAAGACAAGTCTTTGCACTCAATGACGAGGAGGTCGTTGGAACCTTCTCTCCAAGCCAGAGCGTCTATATCTCCAAAGTTGATAGGTGTTGGCTTGTTGATAATTTTCGGGATTCCAATTCCCTCTTCGACAGTCCAACCCTGTGCCCTCAGCAAATCAACTACTTCGGAATTGAAGGTGTGCCCTTCGCTGGCTTTGCCCCACCACTCGTTTTTCATTTTTGGGGTAGTGTAAAACTTTTGTTTTAGTCGACCATTCATTGTGCCATCTAGCAAGTAGATAAACCCTTCACGCAATGCATGAGGTGCCACTAGTAGAGTCGGATCTTCTTTCAAATCTAAAGTGTACTAGCTCAGACCTGATCTGACAGTTACCCGTTTCACGGTGCCAGTGTCAGATTAGCTTTGAGCTAAGTTCTTCTCAGCCCAAATCTGCTTCCCATCGGTTAATGTTTCCATTGGCGTTCTGCCGCAGCACATTTTGCCCTGATGAGTCCTTCCATTGTTGTAGTATTCCAGCCACTCGTCCAGATCTTTCTGTAATGCTTCCAGCGAGTCATAGAGCTTTTTGCGGAAGGTGACCTGATAGAATTCATTCAGGATGGTTTTGTGGAATCGCTCACAGATCCCATTGGTTTGCGGATGTCGCGCCTTGGTTTTTGTGTGGTCGATATCGTTGATGGCTAAGTAGAGCTGATAATCATGCTGTTCCACTTTGCCACAATATTCTGTGCCCCTGTCTGTCAGAATCCGCAGCATGGGCAGCTCCTGAGCCTCAAAGAACGGCAACACTCTGTCGTTGAGGATGTCGGCCGAGGTGATTGGCGTTTTGGTCGTGTAGAGCTTGGCGAACGCAATTTTACTGTAGGTATCAACGAAGGTTTGCTGGTAAATGCGGCCGACACCTTTGAGGTTGCCGACGTAGAAGGTATCTTGCGAGCCTAGATAGCCGGGATGGTGTGTTTCAATCTCACCGCAGGCCTCATCATCCTGCTTTTTCTTCTCAAGCGCGGCAACCTGCTCATCGGTCAAAATGATGCCTTCGCTTTCAACTTTGGCTTCCAGTGCGGCAAGTCGCTTTTTGAAGTTTTCCAGATTATGTCTGAGCCATATCGAGCGAACACCGCTGCCTGAAACGAACACGCCTGCTTTACGCAGCTCATTACTTGTTCTGGCTTGACCGTGAGCGGGAAACTCAATGGCGTGAGCTATGACAGCTTGTTCGGTCTGCTCATCGACCCTGTTCTTGAGATTAGGTGTGCGTCTTGAACGGTTAATCAGCGAATCAACACCGCCTTCTTCAACCAACTCCTGATACCGATAAAACGTGTCACGAGACACGCCCATCACTTTGCAGGCCTTCGATACATTGCCCAGCTCTTCAGCCAGATTTAACAGTCCTGCTTTGTGTTTGATGATTGGATTGCTAGTATGCAACATGAGAGTTACCTATTTTGTTTTGATTAAAGATTCGACACCTTTATCAAAACGGGTAACTCTCATCTTTTCAAGAAGAAGTGTCAGATTAAGTCGAGACTAATTCATCTAAAGCTGTTAACACCAAGCGACTTTGTCGTATCTTAATTACCAAGCGATTCTGTCGTAATCGCTAATTACCAAGGGAATTTGTCGGTCATTTTTTTATGTGCCTGTTAGTGTTTTGTTTTTTGAATACTAGAAGGCATGTTGAGGATGATTGTGATGGATTCAAAAGCTCAACTCAGTGTTGATATTATTGCTAAGGTTGTTGAAGGCAGAATAACAATTGCCAATGCTGCTAAGTTACTCAGCAAGTCTCGTCGCTCCATTGAGCGCTATGTAAAACGATATCAGCAAGTCGGTATTCAATTCGCTATTCATGGCAACAGCGGTAAAGCCCCACCCAACAAAACGCCGGTATCAATTAAGGAAGCAGTGCAGGCTTTGATTAAAGATAAGTATTTCGATTTGAACTTGTTGCATTTGGCTGAACAGTTGGCCGAAAACGAAAACATTGTTGTGAAGCGCGAAACCCTGAGAGGTTGGGCGCATGATATTCATCATGTTAAACGAGCTAAGCGCAGACGTAGCAATGTACGTAAACGTAGAGAGCGTATGGTAGCACCGGGCTTAATGATGCAAATGGATGGCAGCCCACATCGCTGGTTCGGGAATAAAAAACATTGTTTAATTGCCATGATTGATGATGCGACCAGTGAAGTCTACGCCGAGTTCTTTCCCTCAGAGACAACGGTTGGCTGTTTGAAAGTGATGCGAGAGTGTATTGAAGCGAAAGGCGTGTTTAAAACGCTTTATGTCGATAGAGCCGGTATCTACGGCGGCCCTAAACGCTGCAACTTCTCACAAATGCAGAGGGCTTGCGAAGAGCTAGGCATTGAAATCATCTTTGCCAATTCACCACAAGGCAAAGGGCGTATTGAGCGAGCATTCGATACCTTCCAAGACCGTCTTGTTCCCGAGCTTAGGTTGAACAATATCAGTGATATTATGGCAGCCAATGCCTACCTAAAACATGTGTTTATTCCTCAGTTCTGGCAAGCCAAAATCCAAGTAAAATCGAAACAAGCGCCTGAATTTACGCCTCTGTCGAAACACATCAACCTTGATGATATCTGCGTCATTAAAGACCATCGTAAAATACGTAACGACCATACCTTCAGTTATGGCAACAAGTTCTACCTAATAGATTCACCGCTCAAGCACTCCATTGCCAATCAGAAAATCGAGATAAGGAATACGAGTAAAAAAGGGTTTACCGCTCACTTCGCGGGAAGAAAACTTGCTGTATCCGAAGTCAATGAGCCTAGCAAATTAGCAAGTGAAGATTTAGAGATCCAAAAGAAATTAGAGGTGCTCGCCTTGGTCGAGAAGCTCGGCAACGTCTCCAAAGCATCGCGCCAAAGTGGCGTGTCACGAGACACGATATATCGTCACTTAAGACTGGTCGAGCAAGGCGGGCCTAATGCCTTAAAACGACAAGAAACGCCTAACATAAGGCATAAAAACTGTGTCGATATGGAGATCGAGAAAGCGGTAATCGAGTTCTCTCTTGAACATCCCCACCTTGGGCAGCAGAAAGTTGCATTGAAGCTAACCAAAGCGTTAGGGATTGAAGTTAGCCCAAATGGCGTGCGCAGTATGTGGTTAAGGAATGATATGAATACAACTGCATTGAGGGTTGTTAGGTCCCAAGCTTTGCATGAATCATAATGAAAATAGCCAGTTGTTCAACTGACTACTTTTTAATTACAACAACTGTTGCCCTCTTGAATTGGAGGGCATTTCACTGTTCCATATGAGCAGTAAACGCAGCAGTCGCCGCTCAAAGGCTTTAGCTGCGTATTCTGCCGAACGTGAACACGGATTCTGGTACATCGTGAACACCTAAGATCTCCCGCATTGGGCGAAGCCCATTTTTACGCTAAGTGTTCACCATCAGTCAACTCAGAGCGTGTTTTTCGCATTGATTCTCCTTTTAGTTTCATCCGGTGTGCGTTGTGCATCAGACGGTCGAGGATGGCATCAGCCAGGGTGTTGTCACCGATGGATTGATACCATTGGTCGGTGGGTAGTTGACTGATGATAATGGTTGAGCTGTGGTTGTTTCTGTCGTCCATGATTTCCATCAGGTCGTTGCGCTGAGCCGCTTTAAGTGGCTCCAGGCCCCAGTCATCCAGGATGAGGATGTCTATTTTGGCCAGCTGTTGTAGCATTTTGCTGTAAGTGCCATCGGCTTTTGCCTGGCTCAGTTCGAGCATCAGTCTGGATAAGCGGTAGTACCGGACGCTATAACCTTTCATGCAGGCAGTGTGAGCTACCGCGCAGGCCAGGTAGGTTTTGCCGCATCCGCAAGGGCCAGTGATTAACAGGTTCTGGTGTTTATGCACCCAGTCACACTGCAGCAGGCTGGCCATTTGCGCCTGTTTCAGACTGCGCGGATGCGTGTAGTCTATGTCTCTGGCGGTAGCATGCAACTTGAGCTTTGCGGCCTTTAGCAGCCGCTGTTGTTTTCGCTGGCCCCGTTCGAGATGTTCAGCATCGACCAGTAACTGCAAGCGCTCTTCGAAGCTTAAGTTATCGTAGTTATTCGGTTGTGACTGTTGCATGGTGAGCGCATCGGCCATGCCGGTAAGGTTTAATTGTCTGAGCAGCATTAAGGTTGTGTTAGTCATTGTCTATTCCTGCGTTAGTGGAAGCTCTGCGGGCCACGGATGTTTTCATGGGTCTGAGGTAGGTGGTTTTGCGATTCGTCCTGGTTGTGCTGATACAGCTTGTCCTGATTCGAGGTCAGGATGGCTTTCACCTGTTTAAGCCGGTACAGATGCTGTTGATTGGCGATAGCGCAGGCTTTGTTGAGACGCTGCGACGGGTATTGTCGTGAGAGATTGAGTAAACCCAGGCACACACGGTATGCCTGTTCCTGATGTGACTTGCTGGCCAGTTGGTATTTGACCCAGACCAGTACCTCATCCCCGATGTCCTTCGCCCAGTTCATGAGTCTGCCGGGCGTCCAGCTCTGATGTTTCTGGTGGCGGGTTGGCATATGCGCCGCAACGGTGCTCATGCCATGGCGATATTGCCTGGCATGACTGGCGACCACTTTATTGTGGAAGTAGAGCGTAATTAAGGTATTGCTGGCATGCACGTCAATACGTTCCCCGACCAGATGGTGAGGCACGGAGTACAGGTGGGTATCATACTGGATATGGTAATCGATATTGACCTTGACCGTTTTGATGTCGGTATACTGATATGCCAGCTTGGGTAACGGTGCGAGTGCAGGTTTATCAATGCTTTCGAACCATGACTGCCGGCTGCCATTGAGCTGCTTGAAGGAACGGTTATTCACGTCTTTAAGGAGCGCAGCAATACACGTATTCAGCTCTGTCAGTGAGAAGAAGGTGTAATGGCGTAACCTGGCCAATATCCAGCGTTCAATCACTTGCACACCGACTTCAGCTTTGGCTTTATCCTTCGGCTTATAAGGCCTCGCCGGAACAATCGCGCAGCCATAGTGAGCCGCTAACTGCTGATAGGCTGGCGTCACATCCGGGTCGTACCGGCAGGCCTTGCTCACCCCACTTTTTAAGTTGTCAGGTATGACTAATTGCGGGACACCGCCGAAGAAGTTAAATGCTCTTGCATGGCTGCCCAGCCAGTCCGGCAGACTCTGTGTCCAGGTGCCTTCCGCGAAGGTGTGATTGGATGCCCCCATCACCGCTACAAAGACCTGGGCATGGCGAACTTCACCGGTGCTTGCACCGACTACTGGTACTGTTTGCCCGGCATAGTCCACAAACAGTTTTTCTCCGGCCTTGTGCGTCTGTCGCATTGAGCGGCGCTGTGACTTCTGCCAGACCTGATAATGGTGGCAATATTGCGGGTAACTGTAACAACGGTTGGGATATTGTTCTGTGTACTCTTCCCACAACAGGTGCTTGGTTACGCCTTTATGAGTAAGCTCCTGATGTACATCCCGCCAGTCAGGCATTTCAAATTGAGTCGACTGGCGCGTATCCGCTTGCGGATAAAACCGGTTCGCCAGTTGCACATCATCCAGCGCATCAATATCAGCCCAGCTGAGCTTCATTACACTGGCATTGCTTAGCACTTTGGAAACAGCTCCGACGCTCACTCGTAAACTACGGTGGATTTGCCGGACACTGAGGTCTGCCTGTAATTTCAGACGAAGAATTTCTCGAAGTTGTCGCATTGATAATCTCTTGGTTGGCATCCCTGTTTCCTAAAGCAAAAGGCAACAGGTTAGCAGTCAAAAATATCAATGCGGGAAATCTATTCTGGTTCGTGAACAGTGATTCTGGCGTCAGGGCAAAACTGTTCACCATCAGACCAGAAAGGTGTTCACGATGCGCCAGAATCAGTGTTCACCATCGACCAGAATGGGTGTTCATGATCAGCCAGAATATGCATTAGCTGAATTAGTCTCGACTTAATCTGACACTTCTTCTTGAAAAGATGAGAGTTACCCGTTTTGATAAAGGTGTCGAATCTTTAATCAAAACAAAATAGGTAACTCTCATGTTGCATACTAGCAATCCAATCATCAAACACAAAGCAGGACTGTTAAATCTGGCTGAAGAGCTGGGCAATGTATCGAAGGCCTGCAAAGTGATGGGCGTGTCTCGTGACACGTTTTATCGGTATCAGGAGTTGGTTGAAGAAGGCGGTGTTGATTCGCTGATTAACCGTTCAAGACGCACACCTAATCTCAAGAACAGGGTCGATGAGCAGACCGAACAAGCTGTCATAGCTCACGCCATTGAGTTTCCCGCTCACGGTCAAGCCAGAACAAGTAATGAGCTGCGTAAAGCAGGCGTGTTCGTTTCAGGCAGCGGTGTTCGCTCGATATGGCTCAGACATAATCTGGAAAACTTCAAAAAGCGACTTGCCGCACTGGAAGCCAAAGTTGAAAGCGAAGGCATCATTTTGACCGATGAGCAGGTTGCCGCGCTTGAGAAGAAAAAGCAGGATGATGAGGCCTGCGGTGAGATTGAAACACACCATCCCGGCTATCTAGGCTCGCAAGATACCTTCTACGTCGGCAACCTCAAAGGTGTCGGCCGCATTTACCAGCAAACCTTCGTTGATACCTACAGTAAAATTGCGTTCGCCAAGCTCTACACGACCAAAACGCCAATCACCTCGGCCGACATCCTCAACGACAGAGTGTTGCCGTTCTTTGAGGCTCAGGAGCTGCCCATGCTGCGGATTCTGACAGACAGGGGCACAGAATATTGTGGCAAAGTGGAACAGCATGATTATCAGCTCTACTTAGCCATCAACGATATCGACCACACAAAAACCAAGGCGCGACATCCGCAAACCAATGGGATCTGTGAGCGATTCCACAAAACCATCCTGAATGAATTCTATCAGGTCACCTTCCGCAAAAAGCTCTATGACTCGCTGGAAGCATTACAGAAAGATCTGGACGAGTGGCTGGAATACTACAACAATGGAAGGACTCATCAGGGCAAAATGTGCTGCGGCAGAACGCCAATGGAAACATTAACCGATGGGAAGCAGATTTGGGCTGAGAAGAACTTAGCTCAAAGCTAATCTGACACTGGCACCGTGAAACGGGTAACTGTCAGATCAGGTCTGAGCTAGTACACTTTAGCAGTGATTTACATTTGGTGCATTCATAAAAAAATTGGCATGCAGTGGTTGGCATTTCTTCTTGCTGGCTGTAATTGCAATGTGGGCAAGTGATCGTCGATGAGAGTTCTATTTTCGCCATAGTTTTGTGTTCCTCCGAGGATTTCAATATCGTTCAACTAGTGACGGCCTTACGACTTCACTAATGAAGGATAACCAGCATTCTTTGTAGCCTTTGTTAGTGCATCAGGATTTGTTATCTCATCGTCAAATGTTACAACAGCAAGTTTATTTTCAAATGTCACTTCCACTTGTTTTACGCCTTTAACGCGCTCAAGTGCTTTTTCTACTGTTATCGGGCACGTTACACAATCCATCGACGGAACTTCTAACGTAACAGTTACATCTTTTGCAAACGTCGCCGGGCTGCTTATCAACAATAAAGTTGTTATCAATAACTTCTTCATTTTTCTCTCCAATTAGAGTTAGGTGGTAGCACCTACACGACCCATATGATCCAGTAGTTGCTGGTAACAAAAACAAACGCCAATAGTGTGGTAAACCAAAATACTGCTTTTCGTCGTGTTCTTACTTTTGGGACTGCACAAACCTCATCATCCGCACAGTTTTCAACAGACTGATGTATCTTCCACCCAGCAAAGCCAAATAAAACTACGACCACGAATATAAAAATAGGACGATAAGGATCTAAGAGTGTTAAATGACTAATCCATGAACCACTTATCCCCAATAACAGCAAAATAAGTGGCCCAGCACAGCAGGCACTGGCACCGATTGCTGCGGCGAGCCCGCCTAAGATTGATAGTTGACTACTTTTTGCCATATTTAGGTTTATTACACTATTCTTTTAAGCATAGTATAAACTCCGTATGTGGGTACGGAGTCAAGTGATGTGTCATTTTATGGTTGGAGTGACTGAATGATCGGGCAATCTTTATCACTTGGATTATTTTTACAGTCTGAAACGAGCGAAACAAGGCTTTCTTTAAGGTTAAGCAAGTCACTTAACTTATCTTCAATTACTGCAAGCTTTTGCTCAGCGAGTTGCTGAACATCTTCACAATTACTAGCACTTAATATTAATAATGATGATATTTCCGCCAACGTAAAACCTAAATACTGTGCACGCTTTATGAACAATACTCTTGAAAGTGCTTGTTCTGTATATTGCCTGTAACCCTGTATTGGCTTGATGGGTTGTTCAAGTAAGCCTTTGCGTTCATAGAAACGAATCGTTTCTACACCAACATTTGCCTTTTTGGCGAGTTTACTGATTGTATACATTGGCTACTTTAAATATTCCGATTAATCCAATAATATACAAAACTTCCAGTCAACTCATGCCTTAAAAGAAATATTCACAGATTTATTGAAGTGGATAATACCAACTGTTACTTTAGTTCCGACAAAGTCGCTCGGTAATTAGACCGACATAATCCCTTGGTAATCACACTAATTCATCTAAAGCCAATATCGGCCTTAAGACAAAAGACAGCCTTCGCCCAAACTTCCAAGGAAATATATCCTCAAGATCAAACTTGTTAGGAACTTTGTCCCATCTTCTTCTTGTCCTTAGCACGAACTGTTCAAGGAAACTAGTTGCAACTTCCCGAGGCATGCCTTTTGAACAGACGATCGAGTAAAATTCACTCTCACGAATCGAAGCCACCACCTGCTTTTGTCTAATAAAATGATCTTCTAGTTCTTGGATAATGGCTCTTGCTTGATCAATATTGAACCCCATCTCCTGTTGCCAGATATCCCAAAACTCATCTCCTATGGCCTCTTTGGTTGAGACGTGAAAAGTTGGTTCTTCATAGTTTCTTTTTTGATGTGGGGCGGCTTTTACAAAGCTCTCTCCCGAATGCCGCCGTAACATTGGCTGAACAACAATATCTCCAAAATCGTCTTTAAACAGAATATCGCCAAGGGCGGAAACATGGAGTTCAGGCGGAAGAGTATTAAAAAAGATAGCATCTGATAAACCGCCGTATCGAACTACCAAAGATGCTTTTACGAGTAACTTAGTTAGTTCGTAACTGGACATTAATGACTGGGAGTTTTCTGGAGAAATACAAAGCGCCATTTCAATTAAAACTCGACTTGCTATTGCTGCTCCTGCGTACTGCGAATATTCATTGGTGAATGCGTTCAACGTCTGCTCATTAGTGCCGTGTAACCCAAGAACGGCCGCTGAAGTTCGTTTCCAATGCTCCTCTTCAGCTGACGCTTTTTCCACATTTAGCACAAGTTTCGTTAACGTCGACTTCCGTTCAAATCTCCTAAGTCCAATGCATATATCATCAATTAAAGAATCTACTACTTTTCGCAGAAAGTCACAGCATTCGTCTTTCCCGATAATTTTACCGCTGCTAGACTCACCTAATGCTTGCCAACCTAAACCTAATTTTGCAATCCCATCATCCAACTCATTGAATTTTACAACGTGCTTGGGAAGATAACCGCGCACATAATCTAGAAACCCTTGTGCATTGAATATATGGAAGCTTCGGGCATGCTCGTTTTTTACAATAGCATCAGTAATATCCTCTAATTCTTGATCGGACTTTTTGATCTCCAACAGATTTAAAAAGCCACGCGTCAGATTAGCGACTACTATTCTTTCAAGCACGTTCTCAGCCCACTTAGCACCATTTAGAAACCCTTTCCTCAGGTACAAATCGCAAGAATTATCTATTCTGGGTTCTGTTAGTAAGATTAACGAAGACAGTATCTCTTTTTTTGGTTTTTCCGTCTGATGGACTGGCATATCTTCGTCTTCAAAATAAACATTGATTTTGGCAACTGTGTTAACCGACCTGCCTGAACATATACCATCAACTACCTCACCCACACGATGTAACCACTCATGAGTCATATCCCATAACCTGTAAGACAGGTCACCTCCTTTTGTGTTTGGAAAATGTGTGCTCAACCAAAGAGTGTTTGAACCTTCGTAGACCGAGCTGAGAGTCTGAGATTTTAGTGTGCTTTTTGATACATAGAGCTTGTTAAGGCTTTTACTCGGAAAAAGTGGTGCTGAAGATTTGTGCATTACATCATGCCAATACCCAGTATTATCGATCACGCTATGGCGGTCATATCCTTTGTCGCTATTAGCCCGAACATCTCGCATCATATAAGAAGGAATTTGCATCATTAACGGATTATCTAAAGATATTTTTTGCTGAGGCAGTTGGTTGTGAGGGACTAAATGGCCTCCATGCTCTCTAATCCACCCCACCAGATTAAGTAGACCATTTACATTGGCAACTCTCACACCTTGATTTTCAAGCAATTCAAGACTGTCTTGTATTTGCCATACATAAGTTGGTGATACACCATCCAAAGCACTGAGTCGAACCATGTCGGCTGCGGACAAACCTTGCAAACGCCACTTAGGATGCTTAACTTCAATGGCCTTAGTCGAATACCCTTTCCCCCAGCCACACCCTACGATGAAAACAAGTCCTTTTTCGAAATCAAGGTCTTCGCTAACCTGCCTTATGACGCCGTCTACTTCCAACTGCAACCTGTCAGATAGCTCGCCTTTGTCCTCAAAAATATCTTTGAAGCCGCCCTCAGAATGTCGCCTTATGGACGGAAGGAAAAAATGAAAAGATGCATAAAGGCCTTGATCTACCTTATGAACAAAATTCGCAATTTTATCATCACCACAAGGCCTCCATTGAACAGGTGCATTGATAGGTCCTCCTAGCAAAGGAGTATCCGCAATTAATTCAGAATAAACTGCTGCCAAATTACTATCGAACGAGCTTTCCAACTGTTTAGAAAAAACAAACTCAATTAGATAGTTTCGCAATGCCACCGAGAGTGAAGAAGGAAGCAAAACTAGTAATTCTTCGTCGCTAAGCTTAATTATCGGGTTCCTGTCTAGCAAAGAGCCGCCAACTTCTTGCTTAATAAACTTTTCTAGCATCTCGTTTCTGAAAAAAAAGGGGCTGATGTCAGATAGCTCAATTCCTTTTTCTTTAAGCTCGGCAAATTTGATAGTTACGTGTTTAGTTAAGATTCTTTTAGATGGAAGATCTTTGGCGGAAATGTTTCTTTTGGTTCTAATTGATCCTATTTGGTAACGTTTCAACTGAGATTTTTCACAGACGAGATCCGATAAACGTAACACAGCCCTTGTACATTTCTTCAGAGCCAAAAAGTCCTGCTCTTCAGGCATTGTTTCAACAACGTCCAACATCCTTTGAGTGTAGAATCCTGTCCCCTCCCATACCCCTTCTAAGATTCGGTATCCACCTTGCTTGTCACTTATGTAGGATACGAAAACATCTTCCGCAGGATCTTCTCCAGAAGCTGATCGAGATTTACCGATTTTATTGAACAGACCGGTAATGTCATTTATCTCGGCCTTCTTTTTACCTTTACAGTAAGCGAGAGCTAGTGCGACCAAAATTTCCACTCGGATCCCATTCGATTGCAGCTCTGGCAGAGTTAAAAGGCCTGCGAGCAACGTTAAAATAGATCTCCTTTCAAACTTAGCTAGCTTCTTTACTAACCTCTTATTGTCGTCAGCAATCTCTTCAATCGTTACTGCGAGGTTCGCCCATTGCAGTCCCTCAGCAAATAATGCACTGAACTCTTCCATGTCTATTGGCGATCCTTTTTCTATCATTTTTTAAAATCCATAAAACATTTATTATTAGTAAACCCCATAGCCCGTATATTTCATAATCGTTCTTAGAATTACCAATACTTTCTTTTAACCCTATGAGAAAAATGGGGGGGTTAAAGGAGCGCAAAAGTTACTGTCTTGAGATCGCACAGAATGTATCGTTCATAAGCTCCCTCGATGTATCAGAGCTATTAATTAAAGTCCGCTTCACATACGAAGCTGCCCGACAGTGAACACTAACGGTCCTTAATAGACAAAGAGCGAACGTATAACAATGTGATTTACCACATTTGACTTTGAGCAGAGGAAAGTACCCTGTTGGAATCGGCAGGCTCTTTAGGGTTGATAATGGTCAATCAGAGCTTGTCTGCCATCGCGATATTATAAGTCCGCAGTGAACTTTCACCTCAATCAATCGCTAAAATTAACTTAAATACTATTGCTGGCGTTTGAATTCATATTTACCACCACCTTGGCTGAGAACAAATCCATTTGAACGATTTGATGAGCTATTAGGCTCTTCGAAGTTGATAACGAGACCGGCAGGATCAAAACGAAACTTTGTTTCTGAATACGCTGTCAGTGGCACAGCGCCTTGTCCCTCTCCTTGGCTCATCAACCTTCCATCTTCAACCCAAAATCGAATTTTAATAGGTATTTGAGTGCTCGCAAATTGACCTTCGAATGAACTTAAAACTTTTTCACTTAGCGTTATCGATTTTGCAGAAAAGTCGGGAATATCAATTGAGTGACCGTACATGGTTTTTAGAACGGCAATCAACACCTCGTTAAAGTTATAGTTTACCGCATTGCTTAGCACAGTTATGTTTAGCCCGTCTTCCGTATTATAACCAGCTGCGGAGACGAATCCGTCGATGCCACCAAAATGCCCGTAAAATTGCTTCTCGCCAAACGGGGCAGCAGTCATACCTAAACCATAACCATCCTCGAGCTTCATCATGGCACTTAACGAGTCGTTTGATACCAGTTTACCTTCAAACAAGGCAGTAAAAAACTCATTGGTATCTTTTGCATTAGAAACAATCGCCCCTGCGCCATGAGGCGCACTCATATGCGTTTCAGGGTGTTTGACCCAATGCGCGTTGTAGCGATACGACGAGGCCTCATTTTCTTCAATTTCAATGCTATTGCCGTAATAGGTGCTATCCAGATTTAACGGTTGCGTAATGTTCCTAGCAATTACTTCTTGCAGCGGCTGGCCGTAAAGCGACTCAATGATAAAGCCTAAAAGTACGTAGTTGGAGTTGGAATACTTATGTTTACTCCCCGGGCTAAACTCGGGCTGATATCCTCGGATCCGCGAGATAAGCTGCTCTTCAGTCTGCGGCGTTGTCATAAAACTCATGTAGTCAGGGTCATTGGTATAGTTAAATATTCCTGAACGGTGACTCAACAAATGTTTAATATTGATTTGTGCTGCGTTGGGGATGGCAGGATAGAACTGGTTTAGCTTCGTATCCAAACTGAGCTTATTATTTTCGATAAGCTGCATTATCAGTACCGCTGTGAAGGTCTTAGTCACCGAGCCAATCCGAAAACGTGTCTGGGCAGAAATAGGAACATTGCCTTCAACCGATGCCAGACCCGCGTAGTGCTCATAGCGTGGCACACCACTATCTGTAACATACACCGCAGTCATAATCTTATTGTTGTCACTAAGGGTGGTGAGATAGGTATCCAGTTTGGCTTGATGCTGGTCAAAACTTTGCGCAGCAATGGGGAGTGTGAATAGTATGGCTGCGAATTTCGCCCAAATTACCATTAATTTTAACTTTGTCTTCCTTTCCATTTTAATTCCCTGATCCTGTAAACTAAATTAATGTTTTCCAAGTTTCTTATCATAATACTATGATGGTCAAAAAGCGACCAAGAATCATAAAGCAAAAGCTCAAAATAGATGTAGGAATACGTGTGATTGCCTAAGTAAGGATTTACTTATTTTACAAAGTAACCACGAGCAGATGTGCACTCCTTAGTCGCTTTATTCTGTATTGCGCTCGTTTAATTCCGATTTGGAAAATCTCCGCATCTTGCTCATTGGTGCCATTACGAAATTAGTGGGCTAACGACTACTTTACGTATGAAGAACACTAGCGACTGCGTTTATGCATTTGTCAGTGGCCGTAAATTTAATAGCTGTGCTAACATTTGTACGCACATTGCATAAGGAGTTTACCATGGATACTCGCATACAATTTAGAGTAGATGAAGAAACTAAACGGCTAGCTCAGATAATGGCCGAAAGCCAAGGGCGCACTTTAAGTGACGCTTGTAGAGAGCTTACGGAGGAACTTGCTGAACAGCAACGCAAAATAATTACTCATGATCAGTGGCTTACTGAAGAGGTGAATGCTGCCTTTAATAAATTAGAAAGTGGGAAAAGTAAGTTTGTCAGTCATGAAGAGGCGAACTTGGACATGGAAGCTCGAAAAATGAAAATTAGGAATAAAGCCAGAAAATGACCGTTTGGGAAAAAAGTTCGCTGGACGACCGTGAGGCTATTTTCGAGTTTCTATACGAATTTAACCCATTAGCCGCAGAAAAAACTGATGCAATAATTTCGAATAAAGTCGAAAACTTGAATCAACAACCTCTAATGGGAGTTGAGAGAGAGAGAATACCGGGAAGGTTGTTAATAATTCCTGAGGTTTCTATGATTGTTTCATATTTCATAAAAGACGATATCATTAATATTCTCCGAGTTTTACACCAAAAACAAAAATTTCCTGTAGGTAACTAACGCCTGGCGCAGCAGGCAAATTGGAGCGACGGAGGAGCGGAAATTTGGTCTCCCTGCCGCCACTTGTTATAAGCCGGGGGTCCAGATGCATTGAATCTTGTTTTCTCGAAGATAATTGCTGGCTAGATCATTCCGGTCAACAATGTACTCAACACGACCACCCTCTATGCCAACAGCCGGAATGCTGAATAGATGCTTTCCGGCACAATAAACATCAATGATTCTATGAGTTCCAGTGAACTGAAGAAAATTAGCCTCTCCAATTTCCCTAGCCAGCTCCCAGACCATTGCCTTCTCAGGAATGTCTACTTCGATAGAAAGAGGGCCTGCCTGGTCATCTTGAGAACAGCACGCCTCACGAATAACTTTAATTTTCATAGGAGCTTATAACATCTTATTATGAAGAATTCACAGTAACACCGCGCTGGTTTCATGCTACAAATCTCCATATTTATATTTAGTATCAGTACTCTATAAACGAAATCAGATTTAATAACACCGGTTTATAAGTGTATTACTGAGACTGCATAGTAATAACAAACAAGATTCGTTGACTAGCCCAGTAAAGTCAATCAGTTAGCCTTTTCATGCGCCGTGATTTGCGGGTTACTATGACAACGTATTAATTGCATTATCAAATCATAAGCCATTTTCAGTTGGAATGGGGGCTAACGCCGCATTTTAGTATAAAAGCGTTGCGTGTTACTGAGACTTCTTAGTAATTCTTGGCGATATACTGTACCAAACCCCAGCCACTGTTCAGGGTAGGAGCGAATGATTCAAATTTTATGATGAGTGTTACTGAGCCTTCTCAGTAATTACACCCAGTCGTATATTGGGTATCTCATGGGTCAAAGCCCCTTTTTGACCAAATTGGCAGTATCATGCGCAATAAGCATTACTCAATCCAAACAGAGAAAGCTACCTGTTATGGATCAAGCGTTTTATTATGTTCAATCAGAAGCGCCCCCCTAAGGAGCGAGGTGAGCAGGAGATAACGGAGTTTTTAACCTACTTAGCGGTTAAGCGTCATGTGACATCATCCACACAAAACTTTGCCTTTTGCGCCATCGTATTTATGTATAAACATGTCTTTGAACGTGAACTGCCATTACTACCGGACCTACCGACGCGACAAAATCCTCCTTCTATATTTTGGCGATCTCTATTTCAACGAACTTTCGAATTCGCTAACTGGCAATTTTCTCAAGTGATGCCATCAGGCTTTTTGAGAGCAGGCATTAGAATTTTTAAGAATGCTTATCAATTTAGGGGGATAAATGCTGAACGTAATCATACCCACTCATATTTTTATGCTATGAGGTGGTAGTGTGCGAAAGGTTACTCTTGTTTTGGACGGCTCTGGGTTGTCTGATGAGCTTTTGCGGTTTTTTGCTGGGCTTAGGCCTTACTACGCCGGCTTAGTGTGTGGTGATGAGCGCCGGCGGGTTACTCCGGCGCGGGGCCTCGATGTATCGTCATCATCAGCTCAGCTTCTGCTCTGGGAATATCACAGGCTTCGATAACCTCATCGATACTGGCCCCCTGTTTCACCAGTTCTGCGGCGCGTTGATACAAACGCATAGAGGGGTCTTGTAATTTCACTTCCTGCAACTGATTCTGCAATGCTTCTAATTCACTTTGCAATTGCTGCAGGTGGCGGCCCTGCACCATCGACCGGCTTTGTTTTTCGTCTAACTGATGTTCAAAGCTACGAAGCTGTTCGTCCGAGTGCGTTAAACGCTGTTCAAACTCTGCCAGCAACACCGCGGTACGCCGTTGGGCACTTCTTGATTGCACACCCAGCGCTATCAGCAGTACCAAGGCAATAGCAGCTAATACTATTGCGATTACTGCTAGTTGGGATGCGGCCATAAAAATTCCTTAATCTGCTTTTATATCAAAAGATTAGCAAGCCAGCGCAGAAGATGCTATCAAATAAAAAAGCAGGCATGAATGCCTGCTTATAGCTTGCGGATAGCGAGCCTATTATATATTGGTTAGTTCGTCCCACTCATCATCGGTAAGTAGTTTATTTAAGTCGACCAAAATCAGCAGTTCACCATCACGGTTGCTTACGCCCTGAATAAACTTAGCGCTTTCTTCCGTGCCCACATTCGGCGCACTATCAATTTCGGATGATTTCAGATAGACCACTTCTGCTACGCTATCGACTAAAATACCGACCACCTGCTCGTCTGACTCAATAATCACAATACGTGTATTATCGGTAGTTTCAGTAGGAGGTAAACCGAACCGGGCGCGGGTATCAATTACCGTAACCACATTACCACGCAGATTGATGATCCCCAGAACATAGTCAGGTGCGCCGGGTACGGGAGCAATCTCGGTATAGCGCAGTACTTCTTGTACCTGCATCACGTTAATACCATAGGTTTCATCGCCAAGGCGATAGGTCACCCATTGCAAAACCTGATCGTTATTGTCTGGTGTATTATTGGTTATTCTTTCTTCATTCATGAACCTGCTCCGATTGCCGGGTACTAACCTTGACTTCCCAGGCCTTGGTTTAGCATTGAAATTAACTGATATACATTAACTAATGCACACATTTTGTCTTTTACCATCCCTGCTAACCAGGGACGTTTGCCTGTGACTTCCCGCCATTTAACCTGATCTTTGGTTAAGGTGACGGTGTTCACCAGTTTGTCGCTGGCCAAACCCCAGGGGCTATCACCTAACATGATAAGATACTGATAGTGTAGCTTTTCAGCCAGGTTTTGGTCATATTTTTCGGGCATTACCCATATTGCAGTATCGACCACATTGAGTTTTTGCTTACGATGCAGCATTACCCCTTTAAACCAGGGGGGCTTACCAAACAGAGGCCCCGTTTTTTCCAGACGGTGAATGCCACCCAATGTTATCAGTGGCACCGCCAGGGTAAGGCCTGCCACTTCAAAAAACAGTGCCTGAAACTTATTGTCCAGTTGATCCTGTAACCGGGTAGCCGGTGCTGCCGGCACCGGTTCTAATACCTGATCAAACTGTTCCAGTAAGGCGGCTTCGCCGCTTAACTGGGGTAACGCTTCTAGTGAATCTGCAGTAACGGCTTCGTCACGTGGTAACGGCGGTGCTATGGGCGTATCTACCTCGTGAGAGGTCTGCAACTGACGGGTTGCTTCTTCCAGTAAACGGGCGGTGTTGGCCGTAATATCTGCTGGATTTTGCGGCTCGCTAAGTAACCCATCAAGATAGGCTTCTACCACGTCTTCATTTGCAAAAGGAGTTTGCTTATTGTTCATCACCTACCCCTGCGCCCAACGTTTTAAGCAATAAACGATACGCGCCCACGCCGCGGGTGCGCGGATACAATACTGAAGCAGGCAATTGCCCCAGGCTGGCGTCTCTGAAGTGCGTATCTACCGGAATCATTCCTTGCCACACATTATCCGTATAATCGGTCATTAGCTTCGCCTGTGCCTGCAACGCGGCGCGCGTACGCCGGTCAAACATGGTGGGCACAATAATGGTATCAAAGGTTTTGTTCAGTGAACGTCCCATAATGGTTAACGTATGAACCATTCTGTCTAATCCCTTAAGTGCTAAAAACTCGGTTTGCACCGGTATAATCACCTTATGACACGCAGCCAGTGCATTCACCATTAACACCCCTAACACCGGCGGGCAGTCCAGCAGCACGAAGTCAAATTCATCGGCCACGCAGGCCAGGGCTTTTTTTAGGATCAATCCCATGCCCGGAGCGCTGCCCATTTGTCTGTCAAGGGTTGCCAGGGCCATGGTAGCGGGCAATACAAACAAGCCATCTACCTTTGTAGGACACAAGCAATCAAGCACTTTATCGGCGGTAATAGGGTCTTTATTAATAAAAATATCGTAAACCGAAGCGGATTGTTCTTCAGCATCTATACCAAAATAATAACTTAACGAAGCATGCGGATCGGTATCCACCAATAAAACCCGCTGATTGTGCTGCGCTAACAGCCCACCCAGCGTTACGGTTGTGGTGGTTTTTCCCACGCCGCCCTTTTGGTTGGCAATGGTCCAGATCTTCATCCTAGCTCTCCTGGATGCACATGTTTATTACAACGCCATTTCAGTAATAATACAGCCGGCAATGTTATCTATACTGATATTTTTCTGGGATATATTTTCTTTGGCAACCGCTTGAGGCATGCCATAAACGACACACGAGGCCTGGTCCTGGGCCCAAATATTGGCGCCTTTATCGCGTAATAACTTGCAGCCCTCTTTACCATCGGCGCCCATGCCGGTCAAAATAACCCCAAGTACATCCCCACCAAACAATTTGGCCAGGCTGGTAAAGGTAATATCCACACTGGGCTTATACGTTGCTTTATCGCTGTTATCTTCCACAATCCGCAAGTAATTACGAGTACCACGGCGTTCCACCTGCATCTGCTTGCCGCCGGGAGCTAAATAAGCCCAGCCCGCTTTCATTTCATCACCATCTGCAGCTTCTTTAACATTAATTTTGCAGTGGTGATTTAAACGTTGCGCAAACGCATGGGTAAATGTGCCGGGCATGTGTTGCACCAGCACAATAGGGTAAGGGAAATTCGCGGGTAGCGGTGTCAAAACTTTTTGCAATGCAACCGGCCCGCCAGTAGAAGCGCCAATAGCCAAACAACTATAGCGCTTACCTGAGCGTGACACACTCGACACTGTAGGTTGCGCGGCGACTTTACTACGGCCAGTTAACATGGACGAACTGCGCACAAAGCTTTGCCTGGGAGCATTTGCCGGCATTGCAACTTCTGCCCGTTCATGCCGCGGCGCTGCCGCACGGCGGATGCCCACCCCTCGCCGGGCGAGCAGGCGCACCTTGGTTTGTAAGATACCCGAAACCTGTTTTCGATCCTGGGCAATATCTTCAAATCTTTTCGGTAAGAAGTCCAACGCGCCCGCTTCCAATGCATCAAGCGTGGCCTGCGCACCCTGGTGGGTTAATGATGAAAACATCAAAATAGGCACCGGGCGCTTATTCATGATCGCTTTGACCGCGGAAATACCGTCCATAACCGGCATTTCCACATCCATGGTTACTACATCCGGGGCACAGGTTAGCAACATTTCTAATGCTTCCTGCCCGTTTCGGGCTTCACCTACTACGTTCAGCTCCCTGTCCTCGCTGAGAATCTCGCGAACACGTCGACGATAGAATGCTGAGTCGTCAACAATCAGAACTTTAAAAGCCATTTATGTGTTAATCCTTGTACGCCGCCCTGCTATGACCGACGTGCGTAGCGTTTTAACAGGCTTGGAATATCCAGAATAAGCGCTATCCCCCCATCCGAGGTTATCGTCGCACCGGCCATTCCAGGCGTGCCTTGTAACAATGCATCAAGAGGCTTAATCACCACCTCTTCCTGACCAATTAAAGCATCAACCACAAAGCCAACTTGCTGGGTACCAATCTGTACCACCACCACATGGCCTTTTTCACGGTCAATATCGGTAGGGCCACGCATTAGCCAGTCGCCAAGGAAGAACAAGGGAATAGCTTTTGACCGCACTATCAAGGTGAGCTGGCCGTCTACCGTATTGGTTTTCTTAATGTCCATGTTAATGATTTCGCTAACCGCACCTAACGGTAGCGCAAAGGTCTGTTTACCTACAATAATCATTAAGGTAGGCAAGATAGCCAAGGTCAGAGGAACTTTAATTTCTAGACGGGTGCCTTTACCCAGCTGCGAATCAATGTTTACCGTACCGTTGAGCTGGTTGATTTTGGTTTTCACCACATCCATACCCACACCACGGCCAGAAATATCACTAATTTCAGTCTTGGTCGAAAAGCCTGGCGCGAAAATCAGATTAAAGGCTTCTACATCTGACATTCGGGCGGCCGCGTCGGCATCCAGTACGCCGCGATTAATCGCGATTTCTTTAAGCTTTTCCGGGTCCATGCCCTTACCATCATCTTCGATGGTAAGTAGGATATGATCGCCCTCTTGCGAAGCCGACAACTTGACTGTGCCCATTCTGGGCTTGCCGGCTGCTTGTCGGTCATCGGGCATTTCGACCCCATGATCCACAGAGTTGCGCACTAAATGCACCAATGGATCGGCAAGTGCCTCGACCAGGTTTTTATCTAAATCGGTTTCTTCCCCTTCCAGCTCAAGCGTAATCTCTTTTTTCAGACTACGCGCCAGGTCGCGGACTACGCGGGGGAAGCGGCCAAAGACTTTTTTGATAGGCTGCATGCGGGTTTTCATCACCGCGCCTTGCAGATCGCCCGTTACCACGTCCAGGTTAGCTATAGCTTTAGACATGGCTTCATCGCTGGTATTTATTCCCAGACTGAGCAGCCGGTTGCGCACTAATACCAGCTCGCCCACCATGTTCATGATCTGGTCTAAACGTTTAGTATCTACCCGTACCGTCGTTTCGGTTTGTTGCCCGCCACCACTGGCTTTTTTGTCTTCGCGTTTAGCTGCCGGGGCAGCCGGTTTAGCGGCCTGCGGTTCCGCTGGTTTTGCGGGCGTTGCTTTCGGCGCAGCAGGCGTAGCAGCTTGTTGTTGCTGTTTGGCCTGAGTAATAGCCGCCGTAGCATCTACGTCAACTTTAACCCGCGGCTTTTCAGATTTTGGCGCAGCACTTTCGTCAGTTTTTAACGTGGGGGCCTGTCCTTTGCCATGAAGCTGGTCTAACAATGCTTCAAATTCGTCATCGGTGATTTCGTCACCGCCAGCGCCAGGCGCTGGTGAACTGGCTGACGGCGCAGGCGTGCTGGCGGCAGGTGCGGCGTCTTCAGCAGAAAACTGGCCTTTGCCATGCAGCTCGTCCAGCAATGCCTCAAATTCATCGTCGGTAATATCATCGCCGGTTACCGCCGCAGTAGGCTTAGCCGGCTCGCTGGCAGGCGCTGCCCGCCCTGGCGCATTACTGCCATGCAGCTCATCCAGCAGCTTCTCAAATTCATCTTCAGTAATTTCTTCAATACCGCCTTGTGTGGCAGCGGTTTCATGCATCGCGGCCATTTCTGGTGCGGTGGGGGCAGGTTCCACAATCGCCTGAGCAGCGTCATCCATATTCAGATCATCGGTGGCCTGATGACCGGCTATGGTGCCGCTGTTGAAAATATTTTCATCGGGAGTTTCGGGTCGACTTAACTTATGCAGAATATCGACAAGGGCTGCGTCAGCCGGTTCCATTGGCTCGCGTTGTTTTACTTTTTCAAACATCGCTACCACCACATCGGTGGCCTGCAATATTACGTCCATTAACTCTGGGGTCAGCGTCCGCTGGCCATTACGCATTACGTCAAATACATTTTCCGCACCATGACATATCTCGACCAATTCGGTCAGCGACAGAAAACCGGCACCACCTTTAACAGTATGATAGCCTCGAAAAATAGCATTAAGTAAATCACTGTCTTCCGGGTTATTTTCCAGATCGACCAGTTGCTCCTGCAACTGCTCCAGAATTTCACCAGCTTCTACCAGAAAGTCCTGTAAAATATCCTCGTCTACATCAAACGACATGCGCCTGCTCTCCTAAAAACCTAAGCTCGACAAAAGGTCATCAACATCATCCTGACCCTTTACAACGTCGTCGCGTTCTTCGGCATTAACTATAGGCCCTTCAGCTTCGACACCGCTGGTTATTTCTATATTATCCGGTGGTGGCTGAACCCCAGATTCTGGTTCGCCAAACACCGTTAGCATGTTCACCAGGCTATCTTCGACTTCTTTCACCAGCTCAATAACCCGCCGAATCACCTGACCGGTTAAATCCTGATAGCCCTGTGCCATAAGCACTTCGGTTAACAGACCGGTTAATTTTGCTGATTCACTGGATGTATCACTAAGCAAATCGTCTAAATCCGTACACAGTGCTTTAAACTCGCCTAACTCTATCTGGCGGGTCATCAGCTTTTTCCATTCTGGCATAATGGTGTCTATACGCTGGGTCAAAGCCTCAGCAATAGGCATGCTCGCTTCCACTGCATCCATCGTAGTGTTAGCGGCTTTTTCGGTTTCTTCGATAACGTAGGTCAACCGGGTTTGCGCATCCGGTATATCATCGTTGGCCAGGCCGGCAATGCGTTCATCGAGCTGAAAATTATTTAACGCATCATGTAATTGTCGGGTTAGTTTGCCCACTTCGGCAAATAACTCAATTGACTCTTTTGTTGAAATGGCTTCCAACAATTCACGTGCTTCCGCGTTTTCGCCCTGTTCAAGATGAACAACCAACTGACGTGCTTCTTCAAGTGAGATAGGAACATTGACATTCGTCGACATCCAGTATTCCTCTTAAATCCCGTAAGATCGTCTGGATTAACCTAAACGTTCAAAGATTTTATCTAGTTTTTCTTTTAGCGTAGCAGCCGTGAAAGGTTTTACCACGTAGCCGTTAACACCAGCTTGAGCTGCAGCAACAATTTGTTCTTTTTTCGCTTCTGCAGTTACCATCAGCACTGGCAGGTGCTTAAGTTTGTCGTCTGCTCGAATCGCCCGCAACAAATCGATGCCCTGCATGCCCGGCATATTCCAATCTGTTACTACAAAGTCGAAATCGCCTTGTTGCAACATGGGTAATGCCGTGCTGCCATCATCAGCTTCCTGGATGTTGGAAAACCCCAAGTCCTTCAACAGGTTCTTTATGATTCGTCTCATAGTAGAAAAGTCATCTACCACGAGAATTTTCATATTTTTATCCAAAATGGCCTCCACCGGGGATTAAATTATTATGTTTTACTATTGATATTGTTGTATTAACTATCGGCACGCCAGGTCTGCATTTTAGCTTTTAATTTCAACATCGCCTGACTATGAATCTGACTGACCCTTGATTCACTGACATCCAATACTTCGCCAATTTCCCGCAGGTTAAGTTCTTCATCGTAATACAGTGAAAGAACAATGGCTTCGCGCTCCGGTAAGGTCGTGATTGCATGGGCTAACGCTTTTTGAAACGCGCCCTGCATTAAATCTTCCAGTGGCGAATCATTACCCTGATTACCTTCGGTGGTAATCACATCTTCTGACACACCGAGATCTTCTATACCCACCAGTTTGCCTGCGTTCACTTCGTTGAGCATTTGGTGGTAATCATCAAGACTGACATTGAGCTTAGCAGCTATCTGCACATCGCGCGCGTCACGTCCTGTATCTTTTTCAACCTGAGCAATGGCTTCAGTGATCGCCCGGCTGTTTTTGTGCACCGACCGGGGTGTCCAGTCGCCTTTACGTATTTCGTCGAGCATGGCACCACGGATACGAATACCCGCAAACGTTTCGAAACTGGCTCCTTTCGAGCCATCGAAATTTTTGGCCGCTTCCAACAGGCCAATCATGCCTGCCTGTATAAGATCGTCCACCAATACGCTCGCTGGTAAGCGGGCCATTAAGTGATGGGCTATCCGCTTAACCAGGGACGCGTGTCGCTCTACCAACTGTGCTTTGTCATTTTGCTGTCGGTAGGCAGCCGCTTTGCTATTCAACGTTGCGTTCCTGTGGTTTTATGTGACACCAGCTGTTCAATGAAAAATTCCAGATGGCCACCTGGCTGGCTGGGTACCGGCCAATGCATTGCTTTAGTGGCCAGTTGTGAAATAGCCACAGCGGCCGGTGAGCCTGGATATGCATCGACAATAGAGGTTTGCTTACGGACTGCCCGACGGATATTTTCATCAAACGGCACCGTTGCTACTAACTCTAAGGCAACATCTAAAAACCGCCCCGTGACTTTAGATAATTTACTGAATAACTCATGACCTTCGCGGGTATCGCGAACCATGTTAGCCACAATTTTGAAGCGGAACACCCCGTGTTCACGGTTAAGAATTTTGATCAGTGCATAGGCATCGGTCAATGATGTAGGCTCATCGCACACCACCACCATGATATCCTGGGCCGCTTTGGAAAAGCTCAGCACCATGTCGGAGATCCCGGCAGCAGTATCCACTATCAGTACATCGACCTGCGAACGCAGCTCGCTGAAGGCGCGGATAAGCCCGGCATGTTCGGTTGGGGTCAGCTCAGTCATTGACTGAGTGCCAGAGGTAGCAGGGGCGATTTTAATGCCATGTGGCCCGGTAACCAGTACTTCATCTAACGTACATTCACCCGACAACACATGCGAAAGATTACGTTCTACACGCAGTCCAAGCATTACATCGACATTCGCCAAACCCAGGTCAGCGTCAAGTACCATTACCCGCTTGCCCTGTTTAGCCATCGAAATGGCCGTATTTAGCGTAATGTTGGTCTTCCCTACACCACCTTTACCGCCTGTTACGGCGATAACTTTGATTAATCGTGACTGATTCATCTTTCGTAAGCTACTCGCTTGATCTTCAATCATACTGCCTGTGCTGATTTAACAAGGTTACTATCAGTAGTATGATTCAAACCATACTTTTTATAAAGCTTTGCCGCTACGGATACTAAAGATTTAGCGTCAGCTACTTTAATATCTTCAGGCACTTGCTGGCCATCGGTGACATAGCTGACCGGCAGGCCATGTTCTATTGCCACGCTTAATACTTCACCCAGACTGTAACACTCATCCAGTTTGGTAAAGATACATCCATCCAGTTTAACTGCATCGTATGCACTGATGATACGCTGTAATGCCGGATATTGGGTATTAGCCTGAGTAACCAAGTACTTTCTCACCGGTTGCATCTGACCACGATCAAACTGAGATAACTGTTTTATCAGTCGGCTATCACGCTGACTAAAGCCCGCAGTATCAATTAATACCATACGTTTATGCCGTAACTGGAATAACAGTTCTGCCAATTCTTCAGTAGATTGCGCTTTACGCACGGTACAGCCAATGATTTTACCGTAGGTTGCTAATTGCTCGTAAGCCGCAATACGGTAGGTATCAATGGTAATCATCGCCACCTGGTCGGCGCCATATTTCTGGGCATAACGCGCTGCCAGTTTAGCCAAGGTGGTGGTTTTTCCTGTACCGGTTGGTCCGACCAGCGCCACTGCGCCGGTTTGCTGAAGAATATCATTGCCCGCTACATTAATGCGATTAGCCAAAAGGTTGAGTAAGTACACCCAGGCTTCGCGCTCGTTATATTGCTTAGGCGTGTAATGCACCATTTGTTCGGCCAAAGAATGGCTTAGTCCCATACCTGACAGACATTTCATTAAATAGCTGTGTACCGGATTGTGCTGGCGCTGCTTCGACTCCATTAATCCTGCTACCTGAAACTGTAGCACATTGCGCAGCGATGCCAGTTCTTCTTTGATTGAATCAAGATCGCTTTGTGGCGCTGGCGCAGCCGCTGCTGGTTGGCCGGTAAACTGAGTGGGCGAATCATTAAACGTTGGCTCATCAATATCAAAGCTGAAATCGCTCGCCGCAGCCTGATAGGCTGGTGCATTATACGCAGCCCGAGCTGGGGCCGGTTGGGCCGCACGGGTTTGGCTTTGGTTTGCGGCGCCTGCATGCGGCGGCTGATAGCCGGCAGCCGGCTGCGCCTGGTGACGTGCAGCTTCTGCTGCCTTCGCTTGCGCTTGCTGTTGTTTTTCCAGCAGGGCGCGCAAACTGTCCGGGCCATCGTCACCAATGATTTCGCTTAAACTGGGCATTGCTTTGCCGTTTACATCACGCGGCGCGGCGGCTTTAGGCTTAGGCGTCAATTTTGCCTCAGGCTCTTTGTCATACGCGGCGACAAGCTCGATACCATCGGATACCTTACGGTTCGACATGATCACCGCATCGCTGCCAAGCTCTGCTTTTACTGCATTTAGCGCTTCGCGCATGTCTTTACCAAAAAAACGTCTGATTTTCATCGCAACCTCGTTACCCAGTGGGCGTCAGTTTATTGACCCACCGAGCTGACTATTTTTATCTGCTTGTCATCCGGTACTTCCTGATAAGACAACACATGAAGACCGGCAACCGAATACTTAAAGAAGCGGGAAAGGACGGGGCGTAACATCCCAGAGGTTAATAACACTGCTGGTTCGCCTGCAAGCTCCTGTTGCTGACATGCCTGCTGCAATGTTTTTTGCATCCGGTCTGCCAGCCCAGGTTCGATGCCTGCGCCATCTTCCCCACCTGCCTGTAGTGACTGGTGCAACATTTGTTCCAACTCTGGCGCCAAGGTTATGACAGGTATCTCCCGGCCCCCCTGACATATCTCTTGCGAGATGAGCCGCTTAAGTGAGATACGTACCGCCGAGACCAGTACATCCGGGTCCTGGCTTTTCGTTCCGTACTCGCTTAAGGTCTGCACAATAGTGCGCATATCGCGAATCGGCACACCTTCAAATAAAAGCGTTTGTAATACTTTTACCACCGTACTAAGCGGCAAAATATCCGGCACCAGGCCTTCCACCAGCTTAGGACTACTTTTGGCCAGCATATCCAGCAAGTGCTGGGTTTCTTCATGCCCCAGCAGCTGATACGCGTTGTTAGTAAGTAGCTGGGAGAGGTGTGTGGCTACCACCGTCGCGGCGTCAACCACGGTATAGCCTAAGGTTTGCGCGTGCTCGCGCTGTGCTGGTTTAATCCATACAGCATCCAAGCCAAACGCCGGATCCTGGGTCGCTCGTCCCTGCAATTCGCCAAATACCTGACCCGGATTAATAGCCAGTTCTTCATCATGGCTAATTTGGGCTTCACCGATGTTTACCCCCAGCATGGCAATGGTATAAGCATTAGGGTCTAG
Source organism: Salinimonas sediminis (assembly GCF_003429285.1). Taxonomy (NCBI): domain Bacteria; kingdom Pseudomonadati; phylum Pseudomonadota; class Gammaproteobacteria; order Alteromonadales; family Alteromonadaceae; genus Salinimonas; species Salinimonas sediminis. The sequence goes on along the minus strand of NZ_CP031769.1, from coordinate 1,056,956 downwards.
ATCCAGGTTATCGCGAATATGAACAGGCGGAATAAGAAAGCCCAGTTCCTGGGATAGCTTTTTACGTACCCCTTTAATCCGGGTCAGCAGCTCACCGCCCTGAGATTTGTCGACCAGCGGAATCAACCGATACCCTACTTCCAGGCCGATGGTATCTACCTGTTGAACATCGTCCCAACCCAGCTCTTTAACTTCTGGCGCTGCCATCTCACCTTCAGCCGACTTGGTTGCTGGCAACGGTGCTTCGGCTGCTTGTTTAGCTTGTTTGGTTTGCCAGTAGGCATAGGCACCAGCAATGGCTGAGAAACCTAAAAAGGCAATATGCGGCATGCCAGGGATAATCCCCATTACAAACAGCACGCCTGAGGCAATATATAACGCTTGCGGGTTACCCAGCTGATTTCGTATTTCACGGCCCATTTCCTGGGTTTCGTTTTCCCGGGTAACAATGATGGCCGTAGCCACGGATAGCAACAGCGAGGGGATTTGCGCCACTAATCCGTCACCAATGGTAAGTATGGTGTAAACCTCTACCGCATTACCAAAGCTAAGATCGTGCTGAATCATGCCGATAAACAGGCCCCCCACAATGTTAATCAACATGATGAACAAACCTGCAACTGCATCGCCCTTCACGAACTTTGACGCACCGTCCATCGAACCGTAAAAGTCGGCTTCCGCGGTGACTTCTTCACGACGCGCCCGCGCTTGGTCCTGATCTATATAGCCAGCATTCAGGTCAGCATCAATAGCCATTTGCTTACCTGGCATAGCATCAAGGGTAAACCGTGCGCTTACCTCGGAAATACGTCCGGCCCCAGCTGTTACTACTTTGAAGTTAATAATCAGAAGAATAGCGAAAACGACCACGCCCACTGCGTAGTTTCCGCCAATTACTACGGCCCCAAAGGCCTCGATAACTTTACCGGCAGCATCACCACCCTCATGACCGTAAAGTAGCACTACCCGGGTAGAGGCTACATTCAGGGCCAGTCGTAATACCGTGGCAATCAGCAAAACCAAAGGGAAAATACCAAAATCGACTGGCCGCTCGGTGAATACCGCCACCAAAATAATGACCAGAGATAAGGCTATATTGAAGCTGAACAGAACATCCAGCAGAAACGGCGGCATAGGCAAAATAACCATGCCCATGATAGCCAATAACACGATTGGGGCCCCAAGCCCGCTGGTAATTCGCTGCATCTGGTTTTTATCAAACCGCTGCATAAAGCCTGCTAACTGCATCGCGTTTTATCTCACTATCAGAAAATTGACACTTAACGTCTATTACTTTCTGTTAGTTCAACTACCATGCCACAATTAGCTAAAGGCAGATTAACTTATCGTCTAAGCTCTGGGGGGATGGGTAAGTCTTTTTTAACCGGCTTGGGCTTTTTACCTTTACCTGCTTTATAGGCGCGCAGTTGGAATACATACGCCAGAATCTGGGCCACCGCCATAAACAGTTTATGGGGAATCTCGTGGTCAACTTCCGTAGAGTAATAAATTGCCCGGGTTAACATGGGCGAGGCCACCAGCGGAACGTCATGCGCCGTCGCAATTTTACGAATGTGCATGGCCAACTCGTCAACGCCTTTCGCTACAACTACCGGCGCACGGTTACCATTCTCTTCATATTTCAGTGCTACTGAATAATGGGTGGGGTTAGTCACAATAACATCAGCTTCAGGCACTTCCTGCATCATCCGGTTGGCCGCAGCCTGGTACTGTAAGCGTCTTATACGGCCTTTCACCTGGGGATCGCCTTCGGCATTTTTATGCTCGTCCTTGATCTCCTGCTTACTCATTTTCATTTCTTTGTTGTGCTTGTAAATCTGATAAGGCACATCTATCGCCGCTATCGGAATCATTCCCAGGGTTAGCAGTAAAAACGCCCATTCCAGCATATCCATTGCATGGAAAATATTCAGCGGGTATAGCTCCATATCCAAATGCAGCGCTTCATTTTTATAATACAGTAATGCGCCTATCGCTAAGCCGCCAATAACGCCGAATTTCGCAAACGCTTTAAGTAACTCCACCAGCGCATTCATTCCGAACATGCGCTTAAACCCATTGATTGGATTAATTTTATTGGCTTTGGGGGCCGCCGACTCCCAGGAAAAATTATACCCGCCTAAGGCCACTGAACCATAGATACCAGCTACCATGGCAATAATCATGTAAATCAATACCGGCCCGGCCACGGTCATCAGGGCTTCCCCGCCCGCAACAAACATATGGGAAGGGTCGTAGGTTTCGTCGCGCGATAAACTGAACATACGCTGGGTTACCCCAAATACCGCCTTGGCTATCATTCCGCCAATCAGCATAAACATCAGGCCACTGACAATCAGCACCAGCGCCGTCGATAGCTCACGGGAACGGGCTATCTGCCCTTTTTTGCGGGCTTCGTCGAGTTTTTTACTCGTGGGGTCTTCTGTTTTTTCCTGCGCGTCATCCGCCATTGCTGCGCCTCCTTATGTTGGACAGATAGCCAGCAGCTCACACATGAACTGCTCTGCCCTGGCCCACTGGGCCGCAAAGTGAGTAGAAAAGTTGTCCATCGTAATCCAGATAACTATCAGGCCGGTAATCTGCGCAATTGAAAAGCCAATGCTAAAGATATTCAGCTGCGGAGCGGCTTTGGTCATCACCCCGAAGGCCAGGTTAACAATCAGTAACGATACAATCGGCGCTAAAGATAACGTCAACGCCGATACAAACATCCACGAGCCCCAGTGGGCAATCTGGCGAAACTGATCGGGAGTGAACCAGCTATCGCCTATGGGAAACGCATCAAAGCTAAGCACAATCATTTGAATCATCGACAAATGACCGTCCATGCCCCAAAACAACAGGGTGGCCAAAATCAGATAAAACTGGCCGACCGCCGGTACATTAATGCCATTGACGGGATCCACGATAGAGGCGAAGCCCAAGCCGGTTTGCATCGCAATAACCTGCCCTGCCAACACAAACGTGTTAAGCACCATCATTGAGATAAACCCAATGGCCACACCAATGATTAGCTGCTGGATCACTTCTAAGAAGGTGCCTACATTTACCAGATCTGTAATAGGAACCGGTTTCACCACGGGCATAATAACCAGCGTCATAAATATAGCTAATAACGCGCGCACTTGCGGAGGAATTGACTTGGCGCTAAACCCTATCATTGCAGCAAACATACCGCTGATGCGCATAAACGGCAGCATCATGTCAGCCAGAAATTGCGATACGGTAGCCAGCTCAACCTGCATGCTTAGCCCACTACCTGCGGGATTCGCTCAACCATATGAAAAGTAAAATCCATCAGCTTTGAGACCAGCCAGTTTCCGCCCCAGCTAAGCGCCAATAAGGTAACGATCAAACGAGGTAAAAAGCTCATGGTTTGTTCGTTGATTGACGTGGCCGCTTGAAAAACTGCCACAATTAAGCCGACAATTATACTTGGTACAATAACCGCCGATACCAGCAAAATAACCAAAAATAACGATTCGCGCAGAATTTCGACAAATACTTCAGGTGACATAGTGCTCTCCTATACGCCCATTCCGAAACTAGTGGCCAGGGTACCAAAAATCAGATTCCAGCCATCGACCAACACAAAAAGCATTAGCTTGAATGGCAGCGAAACAATCATCGGCGATAGCATCATCATACCCATTGCCATCAGTATAGAAGCAACAACCAAATCAATAATCAAAAACGGAATAAATAACATAAAGCCTATTTGAAACGCCGTTTTGAGTTCGCTGGTAACAAACGAAGGGATTAAAATAGTTAAGGGTACCTGCGAAGGATCGTCGTATTTGTCTTCATCACCGGCAATGCGAACAAAGGTTTCCAAATCTTTAACCCGGGTTTGCGAGAGCATAAACGCCCGCATGGGCTCTTTGGCCTGATCAAACGCCTCTTTGCTAGTCATTTGCTCATCCAGATAAGGCTGTAAAGCGCGTTCGTTCACCTGTTCAAAGACCGGCGCCATAATGAACATCGACAAGAACAGGCTCACGCCAATCAGTATCTGGTTGGACGGCGACTGCTGCAAACCAATTGCCTGACGTAAAATAGACAATACAACAATAATGCGGGTGAAAGAGGTCATCATCATAATAAACGCGGGAATAAGACTCAGCGCGGTCATGATAAATAACGCTTGCAGCGTCATTGAATAGTCCTGGGTGCCATCCGGGTTCGTCGATACCGTGACAGCGGAAATACCCTGTTGCGCCATTACCGGCGTGCTGCACAACAAGCACGCCAATAGCAGTCCCCAGATACGGTGTTTAGTGATCATTGTGCTGCTCCTGCTTCATTGCTGGATTAAGCTTCCCCGCCATGGCTTTTACCAGTTTGTCTTTAAACTGCGCGCCGCCGGACTCGCCCGGGCCTTTTACCGCTAGTGGTGTCTCTAATTTACTTAGGTGGGAAATATTATGGCTGGTAACCCCAATTAAATGCTGTTCGTCACCCACCTGAATAACCATTATCCGTTCTTTACTGCCCGCTACCATACTGGCGACAACCTTCATTTGTCCACTACCTGCATGGGTGACATTAAACCGACGCATAATATAGGCAAGGGCAAATATGATTGCCACTACCAGCAAAAGTGATAGGAATATTGACAGTACCGAACCCGGGTTAGTGATGGACTGGGTACTTTGGGCGCGCGCCGTCGCGCAAAGGAAAAGGGGCAGCAGAGCGCAACCCCTTGAAATAAAGGTAAATTTACCTGAGTTTTTTAATTCTCTCAATTTGACTAATAACATCAGTGAGCCGGATACCAAATTTGTCGTTAACCACTACTACTTCACCATGAGCAATCAACGTGCCATTTACCAGCACATCAAGCGGTTCACCCGCCACCCGGTCAAGTTCAACCACGGAACCCTGGTTAAGTTGTAACAGGTTACGGATACTAATCTGGCTTCGCCCCACTTCCATCGAAATGGTCACCGGGATATCCAAAATGGTATCGAGCTTACGCTTTTCTTCTGCACTGATGGGTGCGTCATCCGTAAATTCGTCTAGTTCAGCTGTTTGCACACCGTCTTCGGCGCCGTCTTCAGCTTCCGAATCAGCCTGCTCTGCCATGGCCGCAGCCCAATCGTCCAAACCGTCTTCTTCACTCATAAGAATGCCTCATATCATTAAAAGCCCTGGGTTACAGGTCTTCTTCGAGTATTTGCAGTTCAGCGTCATTATCGATAACGCGGCCACCGCGGGTTAATAGTTGTAGCTCCGACTTCACTGAGGTGGGCCGGGCAATTTTGTTCGTAATTTTCAGTGCCAGATTGTCGCGGGAACGTCCCAGTTTGGCTCTGAAAGTGGGTAAATCTTCAACCAGCACAGTGATATGCTCAGGCATCTCAACCGGAATAATATCCCCGGCTTTAAAATCCATAATTTGCTGTAAGGTCACATCTACATCCAGCATATGGGTAGATAAATTAACCTTAACATCCATAATTTCATCACGCAGTGCTTTGCTCCAGCGCAAATCGGTATCTTCTTTATCACTTTGTACACCGGCGTCCAGCAACTCGCGAATAGGTTCCAGCATGGAGTACGGTAAAGACACATGAAAATCGCCCCCGCCGCCGTCCAGTTCTATATGAAACGAGCTTATAACCACCACTTCTGTCGGGCTGACAATATTGGCCATCGCCGGATTAACTTCAGAGTCCAGATATTCAAATGAAACATCCATCACCGGTGCCCAGGCTTCTTTGTAATCTTCAAAGATAATCTTCAGCAACATCTGAATAATGCGTCGTTCCGTAGGCGTAAATTCCCGCCCTTCGATTTTTGCGTGATAGCGTCCATCCCCGCCGAAAAAGTTATCTACCAGAATGAAGACTAATCGCGCCTCCATGGTAATCAGGCCGGTACCCTTGAGGGGCCGAAAGCGCACCATATTCAGGCTGGTTGGTACAAATAACGTATGAATGTATTCACCGAACTTAATCATCTGAATACCGTTGATGGAGACCTCAGCCGAACGTCGCATCATGTTGAACAAGCTTACCCGTAAATGCCGCGCAAACCGCTCATTAACAATTTCCAGGGTGGGCATACGCCCACGCACAATTCGGTCCTGCGAGGAAAAGTCATACTCGAGCGCAGAAGTATCTGACGGCTCGCCGCCTACATCTTCTTCTTCAACATCGTCTACGCCATGTAGCAACGCATCGATTTCGTCCTGAGATAATAAATCGCTCACAGTGTTATCCTGTTTATTGCATTACAAAGCCGGTGAACAATACCCGCTCAACCACCTGGCTGCCGGCCATGTCCTGCATGACTTTTTGTACTTCGGTTACGGCCTGATCACGTAAGGCCACCTTGCCCGCTTCTGTTACCAATTCGTCAGCGTTACTGGCACTGAATACCTGTAACAGCGTGCCTTCTATAAGCGGAATGTGCATTTTAGCGGTTTCTTCGTTGTCGGCCCCACGGACCATCAGCTGTACTTTAATTTGCACCAGCCGATCACGGCCATTCCCCGGTACGTTAAAAACAAACGGTCGCGGCATGGCTACATACAAAGCGGTACCCACGGAGGCTGATGAAGAAGAAGGCGCCTCTGCTACTGGCTGGTTCGCCTGAGCGCCTTCCTCTAACTGCGCGGCGGCCGGCGTATCGCTACCTGAAAACAAAAAGAACCAGGCTGCCCCGCCCGCTGCTGCTAACACCACCACAATAATGATAATCAGGGGTAACTTACTCTTTTTACCGCCTTCTTCTATCTGTAATTCTTCGTCTGCCACGTGCTACTTCTCCGTCAATATCAAGGCGCGTATTATGGTAGTTATGTCACAAAGTGCAATTATGCATTGGGTGTATTAAGCATAGTCATCTATACCACCAAGTGCACGCCGTGTTAACGGTTGCTCGGCAATAGTTTGGGTTTCATCGTCCGTGCCAGTTGCCCCGTTGCCTCCCCGGCCGTTAGCACTTCGGCTACCTTCCTGGTTGTCCTCACCGGCATTGTTGCCGGCTTGCTGTTCCACCGATGATTGTCCCAGTTCAATACCTTGTTCAGCAAGCATTTCACGCAACCGCGGCTCGGCATCGTTAAGCGCATCACGGGTTTGCGCGGACTGCACCACAAAACTGACCGAGGCGGCGTCCCCCTGAACATTCACGCGCACCTGCATGCTCCCCATTTCCGGCGGATCCAACCGTATTTCTGCCATCATATTACGACTATTTACCATCCAGCGTACTTTTTCAGTTAACTGTTTCTGGCCATCGGGCTGGGCAATATTTACGGCTTGCTCCTGGGTTTCTGCCTGGCGGGTACTCACCACAGTTTCATTGCGCAGCTGCGCCTGTTCAATATGCATGGCATCAGCCGAAGTCACTGCCATGGTGGGGGTTAGCTGGGCAGCCGCAGCCTGGGTACTGGCTTGGGTGGCGGTTAATACACTGGCCAGTTGACTGAGCTGTTGATCCAGGCTGTGTTGCATAACCGAGGTTATTGCTACCTCGGCCTCACTGACTGCCTGTGAAATCATATCTTTTATACTAAAACCGGGTTGATGACCCTGCGCAAGCTGATCCTGCATTTCCTGTAAACCGCCCGCAATTGATTCAGCAATCTGTCCCTTTTGCGCCTCGCTGGTAGTCGAGGGTAATAAATCGATTACCCGCTCGCTAATAGCTTGTGACAGCTGTTGTTGGCCAGCTTGAGACAGCCCGGCAAGTTGTTCCAGCAATTCACTATCAGCAGTTAAAGCAGCGCCGGCTTGCCCGCTATTATCAGCTGCGCCATTGCCCTGCGCTAACGCATTAATTTCGGTTTTCAGTAGCGCGGCTAACAGCTCGGCATCAGCGTTACCGGTAGCCTCATTATTTTGCTGTAAGCGCGCCAGTTCCGCCATAAAATCCTGGCTTTGGTGCTGACTGTCGGTTTCGCTGCCGTCAGCGTTATTTTGTTGCGCAAGCCCTTCAAGCAATGCGGCGGCCAGTGCTTCAATATCTGGCCCACTGTCATCCCCGTCATCACTGCCCTCTTCTGCCAACGCCGATAATTGCTTCACTATTTCTTTAGAGAGAGTGCCCACTAAGACAGGAATTGGCGTAATGTGTTGTTGGTCACCAGCGCCGGGCGTGGTAGCGGCCTCTTCAAGTAATTGCTCATTAAGGCGGTCAAGCTCGCCTGACAGCAGCCCCACCAAATCGGTATTGTGTACTGGTTTTCCCTCCCCAGCCTCAACGTGGGTGCTATTAGCCTGAGCTTCATCGTCTTTAAGACCGCGAATACGGTCAACATATGCCAGCCAATCTATCGCGTCATCTTCTTGCTGCTGGGCCGCGACCGGGTTGGCGGGTAAATCTTCAGAGGCTGGCGCGGCTACGGCTGCATCATTGTCAGCACTGTGCGATGCCTGCTCTGTTGCCGCAGGTGAGGCCGCCGAAGCCGCTTCACTACGTGCTTTATTCGTCGCTTGATTATCCGGGTTTATCTGCTTGTGCGCGGGCGCATTGCTGGTATTACGTGGCGTGCCATGATTAGCCTGCTGCATAGCTTCACTGAAGGCAGAGTCAGCGGTGGATGGCGACGACTGGGCCGGGCTGCCACCGATATCTATAGGTAAAGCGGCAACATCCTGACGCTTGGGGGCAACTTGTTGCATCATAACCGGTATTCCTCAAGGTTTACTAACCTGCTGCAAGGTATGTAGAACAGGCTATTCACTGTACATACCGGACGCCAAAGCGTCACAAAACTGTTAATTAAAGGAGGATAGAGCAAGTCGCGTTCCAGCTTTTAAAAAAGGTCAGATATAAGTTGGTCAGTTTTAGTAACGATTTGTTTTAGCACGCAAAAATCGTTGATTGGCAAACTCATCCAGCATGTCTTGTTCCCGACGGTTAGCGATTACCGCGGCTTCAGCCTGCTTTTTCTCAATAAGCAGGTCGACGGCTTTCCGGCGCTTTTGCTGTTCCAGCCATTGGCGACGACGTTGGTCTACAACCATGCGAGCCTGGGAGATAATCTGCATTTGCTGCTGACAAGCTTTATCAAGCTTACCGACAAACTGCAGGTGTTGATGGTAATCTCTGGCATCGACCCCACCCTGGCGGCCCGATTGCTGAATTTGGCGTACATAGTCGAGGCGGTACTGTTGCAGACTGCTAAGTTTTTGCTTTTGCTGCTGCACGGTATGTTCAGCCAGCTGCAATGCCTGGGCTGCTTTGTCTTCACGGTCTCGCTCTACTCGTATTACCGTATCTAACTGGCCCATTTAGCGCTCCTTTTAATATCCATTAGCCATTCCCCAGGCCAGTGGCAAGTGCTTGCATAGCCTCATGGCATTCACTAAACGGTAGCACCTGTTTCATCCCCTGTTGCAAGAAGGCATTGATAGCGGGTTCGGCGCGTATAGCCAAATCAATTCGCGGATCTGAGCCACGGGCATACGCCCCTATCGCAATCAAATCCTGATTTTGCTTGTAGGTGGAATAGACTTGCCGGATACGCCGCGCCTGCAATAAATGTTCTTCAGAGACGACCATTGGCATAACCCGGCTGATTGACGCTTCGATATCTATGGCTGGGTAATGCCCACTATCGGCCAGTTTACGCGACAACACGACATGACCGTCTAAGATCGCCCGCGCGGCATCGGCAATGGGATCCTGTAAGTCATCGCCTTCGGTTAATACTGTATAAAACGCCGTAATAGAGCCCTGCCCCTGCGCGCCATTACCGGCCCGTTCCACCAGTGCGGGTAACCGCGCAAAAACCGAAGGTGGATAGCCTTTGGTAGCGGGCGGTTCGCCCACCGCCAGCGCAATTTCACGTTGCGCCATGGCATAACGAGTCAAAGAGTCGACCAATAGCAAAACATTTTTACCCTGGTCGCGAAAATACTCCGCCACCGTCACCGCTGTTTCACATGCCTTAAGGCGCATCAGGGGTGAGGTATCAGCGGGTGCCGCCACAATCACCGCCCGCTGGCGTTCTTCTTCGGTAAGAATATCATGAATAAATTCTTTCACTTCCCGGCCCCGTTCGCCGACCAGACCCACCACTACCACGTCGGCTTCACTGCCGCGGGTCATCATGCCCAGCAATACACTTTTACCTACCCCACTGCCGGCAAATAGTCCCATACGCTGGCCAATACCAACGGTATTGAGCGCATTGATAGAGCGCACACCGACATCCATAGGCTGCTTGATAGGCATCCTTATTAGCGGGTTCATCGGCGGGCGAGTGGTCGGCACACGGGTATGGGCGCTGATCGCTCCCAACCCGTCAAGCGGCTGTCCGTTGCCGTCCAGTACCCGGCCCAATAAACCCGGCCCTACCGGTAAGCCGCTTTGCCGGTTCAGGGGCATTACCCGTGAGCCGGGCACAATGCCCCGGACCGCTTCGGTAGGCATCAGATAGGTAATATCATCCCCAAAACCCACTACTTCGGCTTCGATCTCACCTTCAATGGTTTGCACCATACACTGGCTTCCGACCGGCAACTGGCACCCCACGGCTTCCAGGGTAAGTCCGATACCTCTTACCAGTTTGCCCGCGGCCACAATGGGGGGATTGGGAACCTGCTCACTGAGCTGGCTGAAATAATGACTAAACGGATCACTCACCGCTAAGCCCCTGTTCCAACAAAAATTTATCCAGGATATCGCGACAGCGGCGTTCTATGGTCACATCAACGGCGTTTTGGCTGGTAATAATGTCACACCCGCCGCGGGCCATGCCCGGTACCTCTACCAGTTTCCAGCCTTTTTCAGCAATAGTTTGCTCGGTAAAATGGCTGGTGACCAGCGCCACATCTTCAGGGTGTAGCTGAATCTGATACTGGTTTTCTGTGATCGGCAGGGCCTTAATACCTTCGCTCAGCGCTTGCATAATAACGGTATCGGTGGTTTGCACTTCGCTGCGTATTACTGCTCTGGCCAACGCCACCGCTAACCGGGCCAGCTGTTCGCGAGACTCAACGGTAAGCTGGGAAAGCGGATCATGCAGAGTTTCAGTTAAACTTTGCCACTGCTGTATTTGCGTTTCAACCTGCTCGCGGGCTTCTTCAAGGCCTTGGGCCAGGCCTTCTTCATGGCCTGTTTTCAGCCCTTCCGCGTGACCTTGTTCCAGGCCCTGCGTCTGGCCTTCTTTAAACCCAGCTTGCTTGCCTTCAGCATAGCCTTCATCCCGGGCCGCCTGGCGAATCGCTTCAATTTCTTCAAGCGTAGGCAGGGTAATCTGCTCTTCTTCTTCGGGCGGCTCATAGACCCAATCGCTGCGCCGGTTTAAGGCATTGGTTGTACGGTCACGTTTAGCCTGTTGTGGGTCATCAACAAATGGCAAATCCCACAACTTTGCATCGTTATCCGGGGTGTTTGGGTTGTCGTAGTCAGACATCTGGTTTGCCATTTAAAATAGGTTATAAGAATTCGTCGCCGCCACCGCCGCCTAACATAATTTCGCCCGAATCGGCGAGTCGGCGGGCTACAGACAGAATTTCTTTTTGCGCGGTTTCTACTTCTGAAATCCGTACCGGCCCCATTGCTTCAAGGTCGTCCGTTAGCATTTCGGCCGCGCGTTTAGACATGTTACGGGTAATTTTATCTTTCAGTTCGTCATCCGCACCTTTGATGGCTTTAAGCAAGGCGTCCTGCTGAACTTCACGTAAAATAGCCTGAATGCCTTTATCGTCAACATCGACCAGGTTGTCAAAAACAAACATGAGATCCTGGATTTGCTGGCTCATTTCCTCATCCTGTTCACGGATGGCATCCATCAACTGACCTTCAATCGACGTATCCAGATAGTTCATGATATCAGCAGCAGACTTCAGGCCGCCCATTTTCGCCGCCTGAGTGCCTGCTTGGCCGGCAAATTGTTTCTCCATAATCTCGTTTAACTCCTGTAGGGCCGCTGGCTGAACTTCTTCAAGATTCGCAATACGCATCAGCAAATCCAACCTGACCTTTTCGGGGAACTGCGCCAGAATCTCGGCGCTTTGCTCCGGTTCTAAATAAGACAATACAATAGTCTGAATCTGAGGATGCTCGTTACGGATAATTGAGGCGACCTGCTTAGAGTCCATCCATTTTAAGGAATCAAGACCTTTAGCCCCGCTGCCCATTAATATCTGGTCAATCAGATTGGCTGCTTTGTCTTCGCCCAGAGCGGCGGTAAGCGCTCGTTTTACAAAGTCCTGGCTCTGGAAACCGATGGTACTGTAGTTTTGTATCTCATCGATAAAATGCTTGTGCACTGAAGTTATTTTGGCTTGGGTCATATCATCAACCTTCGCCATCTCAGCACCCAGCTTTTGCACTTGCTTAGGCTCCAAGTGCTTTAAAATTTGTGCCGCGTCTTCTTCGGATAAGCTGAGCAGTAAAATTGCGGCTTTTTCTACACCTTCGAGTTTACCCACGTCATAGCTAGGTTCGTTGGCGTTGGCGATTTCTTCAGCCATTGGTGGTGGTGCTCCTATTCATCTTGCATCAGCCAGCCCTTAACAACCTGGGCAGACAACTCTGGCTCGTTCGCCACTAAGGCACGGACTGCTTTTAATACATCTTCATCTTTATGCAGGTCAGGTAACATTAATGAACCATCAGGCGCGAACCCTACCTGACCTTCGTCAAATTCCTGATTGAGCATGCTAATAGTTTCATCACCCAAATCCAGTCCTTCATCGGCGTCAAAGTCATCAGCATCCTGGCTAGCATCGGGGTTAATCAGTTTGCGCAGCATTGGCCGGATAACAAAGATAATCAGCACAATAATAACCAGACCGCCCACTACCAACTTAAGTATAGGCAGGAATTTAGGTTGCTCCCAAATCGGTAACGCTTCAATCTCGCCGGCATCCATGCGGGTGAAGGGCACGCTAACCACTTCCAGAGAATCACCCCGCGTAACATCAAACCCCAGTCCGCCTTGCAGCAAGCGGCGGATATTGAGCACTTCTTCCTGCTTGCGCGGGGCCGTGGTCACGGTGCCATCCTCAGCGGTAGTAGACAGATAGTCTACCGCCACAGAGACACTAAGCCTGCGCACTACCCCGGTTTGCTTTTTGGTATGGCTGATAGTGGTATCCAACTCGTAATTACGGGTTGATTCTTTGCTGTTACTGCCAGGTACCGGTGCCATCCCATTGCCGCCGTTTGTGGCATCTTCCGGTATATTGGCATCTAACGGCGGCTGGTTGCTAAGCGCCCCAGGAATGCCGCCACTACCCGCACCGACCGTGTTATGCTCAGTGATCATTTCACTTCGCACCGCGGGCAAATCCGGATTATAGCTGCGTTGAGTTTGCTCTCGGGCGGTAAAGTCCATAGCCACATCAACCTGCGCGGTATAATTACCAATCCCCAGTACCGGAATTAAAATAGCATCAATTTTTTGCAGGTACTGCTTTTCACGTTTGCTTTCAATTTCATATTCTTTACGGGCCCGTGAGCTTATTGAGTCTTGTGAGCCAGAGTTAAGCAAACGACCATTGCTGTCGGTGACCGTGACATTGGACGGTTCCATACCCTGGACAGCTGAAGCGACAATATCGACCACCGAATCGACTTCTTCTCCTGCAATTACTTTGCCGCGCTTGGCGGTTAACACGATGGTGGCGCTGGCTTTTTTCTCGTGCCGGGCAAATACATTTTCTTTAGGAAGAGCCAGTAACACGCGTGCCTTTTGAATACTTGACATGTCTTCAATGGTGGCGGCAATTTGCTGTTCCCGGGCATGTTTCAAGCGTTCCATTTCGACCCGCTGGCTGACACCAAATCCCATATCCTGCATGATGATATCCGTGCCGGCATCCTCACTACGCACCAACCCCTGGCGCGTCATACCCAGCCGAATATTGCGAAAGTCTTCATTACGGACAAAAACGGTATTACCTTCAAGCTTGTAGTCAATCTGGTTGGCATCCAGATAGTCGAGTGTTTCAATCAGCTCTTCGGTTTCCATTTTTGCTAACGGGCGATAATCCGGCTCCTGCGCCCAAATCATAATAAATACAGCAATGGCAACACAAATAACCAGTACCACCACCAGTGCCATTTGCCGCATCATATCGGCACTGCCCAGGGTGTCCATAAAGCCGGACTTGTTCTCTGTCTCTGCCGCGCCGCTAAGGGCGTCCGGATCAGAAACAGTTAAATTGGTTCCAGTATCAGCCATGACTATTTTTCTCCGCCTATACTGGCATGTTCATAATTTGCTTATAGGCATCAAGCACTTTGTTACGTACCTGTACCGTGGCCTCAAAGGCAATGCCGGCTTTCTCTTTGGCGACCATAACATCGGCCAAACTCACCGAGGCATCGCCCATTTCAAAGGAGTGCTGCAATTGTTTTGAATCCATCTGCATTGAGTTAACCCCTTCCAGGGCGCCTTTAAGCATGGTCGAAAATTCACTACCAGAATTTGGATTCATCTGGACTTCGGGCGTCGCGCTCGTTTGCAGTCGTGCCTGCCCAATCATGGCCTGCATTTCCTGATACAAACTGTCGGCTTTAATGTCCATCGTATTTCTCCAAAATTTACTGCCGTCAGAAGCTTGTCTGACATTCGACTATATGAAGATTAAAGCAACCTGCGGGCCAACTTTTATATTACTTTACATTCAATAGGTTACGCTGGATAAGCCAAAAAAATGACAGGCTGTAGGGGTTTCGGCTTGGCGAAGAGAGCAGAGGTTAGGCGTATACGCCGATAAGGCGTGAGGAATGAAAAGCACAAACCAGGGCGCATGCGATGATGGCGTGCACCCTGGGGTTAAGGAAAGTGAACAATTCAGGCTGGCACTTCGATACCGTCTTCTCGCATTCTGGCTAATTTATAACGCAGCGTACGAGGGCTGATACCTAGTTTTTCTGCTACCTCTTTGCGCTTACCATTACATGCTTGCAGCGTATCTAAAATAATCTGATGTTCCTGGTAACGTAATTCGCTACCCAACCGGCTGGCGTCTTCTTCAGGTTCACTAACCGGCACGTGGCTGGCTAGGGAGGCCATCATGTCAATCATTAAGTCGCTGGCGTCGATGGTATCGCCATCGCTTAAAATAAGTGCACGCTGAATGACATTTTCCAGCTCCCGGACGTTGCCCGGCCATTCATACTGAGTTAGCTTGTTGCGCGCTGCAGCACTAAGCTTAGCAATCGTCTGGCCTTGTTGCTGTGCATGACGAGCAATCAAATGTTCAGCTAACGGCACAATATCGCCCGGGCGGTTGACCAATGGCTGCCATACAATAGGAAATACATTTAACCGATAAAACAAATCTTCACGAAACTGACCTAATTCCACTGCCTGTCGCAAGTCTCGGTTACTGGTAGCAATGACCCTGACATCCAGCTGAACGGTTTTACGTCCGCCTAGCCGCTCGACTTCTTTTTCCTGCAACACCCGTAACAACTTAGCTTGTAATGCCATGTCCATTTCGGTTATTTCATCTAGTAGCAGTGTACCGCCCTGGGCTTGCTCAAACTTTCCGGGACAAGCCTGAATAGCGCCGGTAAATGCACCTTTTTCATAACCAAATAAGGTGGCTTCCAACATATTTTCCGGAATTGCGGCACAATTGATAGCAACAAAAGGCGAGCCAGCTCTGTTCGACTGGTCATGTATGTAATGCGATAGCACTTCTTTGCCGGAGCCGCTTGGGCCCAATACCATTACCGTGGCGTCTGACCGCGCTACTTTACGAGACAACGCCAGTAACTCGAGACTGCTCGGGTCGGCAGCTACCGGCGTACGAGATGCTATTTTTTGCGCCGGTGCATAGCGCTCAACCAAATTAAGCAGCACCTGGGGGGCAAACGGTTTTGACAAGTAATCAGTAGCGCCATCGCGCATGGCCTGTACCGCATCATCAATGGTGGCATAGGCGGTCATTAACAAAACGGGTAACTGGGGAAACCGTGTTTTAATGTGTTTTAACAATACCAAACCGCTCATTTTGGCCATTTGGATATCACTGACCACCAGATCGATATCGTACTGCCCCAGACAATGCATAGCTTCTTCGGCGCTGCACGCTGAAATAACCCGGTAATGCGCCAGATTCAGTGTATCAACCAGCGCTTCACGTAAGCCGGCATCATCTTCCACAATTAAAATGCTGGTGTGGTTCATGCGTATTCTCCTGCATCTTGTGCGGTATCGGTGGGGTGAGCCAGGGGCAGTGTCAGCGTAAAGCAGGCTCCACCCGTAGCACCATCGGCCACGCTAAGCTGGCCCTTGTGAGCGGCGGCTACAGATTTAACCACCGCTAAGCCCAGCCCGGTGCCATGAGTTTTTGTGGTAAAAAAGGGTTCAAAAATTTTCGCTTTGATAGCTTCTGGCACGCCAGGTCCGGTATCGGTAACATTTAGTTTAAGCGTGCCTTTAATAACGTGCGCCTGCACTGTGATTGGTGCATGTTTATCACTGACCTGGCTGGCATTGTGGATAAGGTTAAGTAGTGCACCAGCCAATGCTGTTTGATTTGCCAACACCACCGCCGGCGCTTCAAAACCTTCAAATACCAGGGTTTGTTGTTTGCTGTCGGTAACAGTTAAAGCGGTGGGCGCCACAGCCATTTTGACATCGCTAAGCGTAAGGCGGGAAACCACCTGATCTTCGCCGGATTTGGCAAACAACAGCATATCGTTTACCTGGCTCTCCAGTTCGTGCAATCTGGCGCCCAGCTTCTGGGCAAAGTCTACCGATGCCGGTTTTGCCAGCTCTGGGCGGGTAAGGTTCGCTGCATATAACATAGCAGCAGACAGAGGCGTACGAATCTGATGGGCTAACGATGCCACCATTTTTCCCAGTGCGGACAGACGCTGCATATGACTGACCCGGGCTTGCAGCTCTCGGGTTTCGGTCAAGTCGGTAATAACGATGAGCTGGCCGGGTTCGTTTTGCAAAGGGGTAATAGACAGTTTGACCCGGCGGCCGTCAAACAGTGATACCTCATGACCATCATCAGCACGAGGCTTAAATGATCGGGCAATAATAGTACGCCATATTTCGCCTTCTAAAGGTTCACCCAGCAGGTCCATGGCTTGTTTATTGGCTTGGCGTACGCACCCATGGCCGTCTAGAACGATCACGCCAGCTGGCATCACTTGCAATAAATGGGAAAGACGGTCTGCTTGCTGGCGCAACGCATGCAATTCCTGTGCGGAATCGTCGGTATCGCTAGCGTATGGCTCGCACGATCGAAAGAGATAAGCATCGTCGCTTATTGCACTGTGATGGCTACTGTCGTATGTCATGTCGTCCTCGTCAAAAAGCAGACGTGTTATTTATGACATACTACCTAGCATTTGGCGTGCCAGATATTTTTAACTTAATTTACAACAAGTTAGTTGAATTTTGGCGGGCAATCAGGCAGTCAATTATCTGACGAGCACTGTTCTTCACGTTGAATATTGTACTTTCGCATTTTCTCTACCAGCGTAGTACGACGCATTCCCAGTTTGTCTGCAGCCCGCGCAACCACCCACTCCTGCTGTTCTAAAGCCTGAATAATCAAATTGATTTCCAGTTCAGACAAGTACTCTTTCAGGTTCACCCCATCAATAGGTAACTGAGATTGATCCGGTAGATCCGCACCGCCTTCTTCAGGGGGCTGTTGCGCTTCTTGTGCCGCAGATTCGGCAAACAAGGCATTGAAGGCATCGCGCTCCAGTAGTTCTTCTGGATAATCAGGTTGGTAAGCCTGTACGTCACCGTACTGGTATTTAGGCGGTAAGTCAGGAATATCCACAATCTGGCCCGGATAAAGAATACTGAGCCGTTCCACCAGGTTTGATAACTCACGGACATTTCCGGCCCATTGATGTTCCATCAGAGAGGCAATAGCCAGTTCGGTGAATTTAACCGCATCGACACCATCGCCCTGAATACGGCTGATGAGTTCCTGTAATAGTAACGGGATATCTTCCTTGCGCTCGCGCAAGGCTGGGCTATCTACAGGGAATACATTTAACCGATAATACAAATCTTCACGGAATTTATCTTCGGCGATCATGGTTTCAAGGTTACGGTGAGTTGCAGCAACAATACGCACATTACAACGTATGGGCGTATTACCGCCTACCCTTTCAAAGGTGCGTTCCTGCAAAACACGTAATAGTTTTACCTGCATTTGCAAAGGCATATCGCCTATTTCATCCAGGAACAAGGTACCGGTTTCAGCCAGTTCAAAACGACCTTTACGGGCGCTGATGGCGCCGGTAAAAGCACCTTTTTCATGGCCAAATAATTCGCTTTCTAACAACTCACCAGGAATAGCGCCGCAGTTAACCGGAATAAAAGGGCCATCTTTACGATCGGAGAAGAAATGCACATTACGGGCAATAACTTCTTTACCCGTACCGGACTCACCCAGAATAAGTACCGTCGCATCAGTGGGAGCTACCTGTTCAACCAGTCTTCTTACTGTTTGAATCTCTTCACTTTTACCTACCAATGAACGAAACAAACGGGTTTTTACTCCCGAAGGTTTATCAGAACCCGGGCGGCGGCGGTTGTATTCCTGACAACGATGAATGGCCTGGGTTAATACCGGATAGGTCATGGGCAAGGTTACTACCCCAACCAAATTACGTTCCGGGGCCACCGGGCTATCTTCTTCAACAAGAGCAACAAAAGGAATATGCGGAAACTGCAGAATGAGTTCCTGCCCCGAAGGCGCTGCGAAATCCAGTAGTACTGCATCTACCTCGTTTTCCCTAAGATACTGCGCACTTAAGGCTGACGTGCGAGTGGAATAAGGTTCACCGATAAATGAAACAATGGTTTCTAGCTTATGAATCAGTTCGCCGTTATTGCTAACGAGCAGAATATCCTTCATTAAATCCCCGAAAAGATGCGTTCTTATTATTAACAGTTTAGCGCATCTATATGATTTTAGCGGTAAACGAATCTAGCGCAACTGTTGATCGTGCAATTCTGGTCAGAAAAAAAGCAGGCGAGCCTGCTTTTTAGAGAATTTTTAATGACAAGGTTAACTTAACAGCGAAAGCACCTGTCCCTGTTGCTGATTTGCCTGTGCCTGTACTGATGTACTTGCCTGGCTCAACACATCCTGGGTGACACTTTGCGTGACCGCTTGCGCATAGTCAAGGTCCTGAATACGGCTTCTGGCCGCAGAAGTATTTACATCAGACTGAGTAAGATTACGTGCGGTACTGGCTAACTGGTTCTGAGTAGCGCCTAAATCGCCCCGAAAACCGTTTACCGTTTCCAGCGCGGCATCAGCCGCTTCCAGTGCGGCATCCGCATCGCCTGAAGTTATGTCGATACTTAATACGTCAGTCAGGTTACGCATAACATCATTGGTCTGTATATCGACATTAGAGCCTGTATTCGCCCCAACCTGAAAACGCAATGCCCCATCGCCACTTAGCAACGGTTTACCGGCAAAGTTGGTCTGCTCAGCAGTCAGGCTAATGTTGTCCTGCAATGACGAAATTTCTGATTGGATAGCTTCACGGTCGCTATCAGACAAAATGCCATTACCGGCTTGTACTGCTAACTCTCTGATGCGGCCCACATCTTCATTAATATTTGCCAGTCCGCCCTCTGCGACCTGGGCCAGCGAAATACCATCATAAGCATTGCTGACTGCCTGACGGTTACCTTCAACCTGAGAGGTTAAACGGTCGATAATTTGCTGCGCTGCTGCACCGTCGGATGCATTATTCACCTGCTTCCCGCTGGCCAGCTTTTCCATCAGATCGGTTTTCTTTTCCTGAACCTGCTGAAGCAGGCTCGAAGGGCCTTCTGAATTAAAATTAATCATAAGATGCTCCTGTTGCTGGTTAGATAGTAGCACAGCCGGCTATTTTTGCAGCAGATTATGGGTATGTGTGTTTATAACGTGGGTACCCCGCCCTGTTGATCATAGTTACCTTTAAATAAACTCCTTTAGCCATTGAATTGTCATATCTTTTTTATCTTTACCGGCCCTACCAACCGCTTTTTTACGCAACCAGAAAAAGTATAAATGCGCCATGCTTTGGGTTTGTTATACTGGTGATAAATACTGACCAGGTAAGAGTTTTTGATGAATATTGCGATTATACCGGCGCGCGGTGGCAGCAAGCGCATACCAGGCAAAAACATTAAATCATTCTGCGGCAAACCGATGCTGGCTTACTCTATAGAATCAGCGCTGGCCAGTGGCGTGATAGATGAGGTCGTGGTCTCAACAGATGACGAGGCGATAGCCCGGGTGGCCCGCGAATATGGGGCCCAGGTACCCTTTATGCGCCCTGTCGAACTGGCTGATGATCATACCGGCACCTCGCCGGTGGTACGTCACGCCATAGCCACCCTAATAGAGCGTGGCTGGGAACTGGACCATTGTGCCTGTATCTACGCCACCGCACCGTTATTAAGCGCCAGCCTGATAGCCGAGGCTTACGGCTTGCTTGAAGCTGCATCAATGCAGGCGCCAAAGCGGGACTACGTATTTACTGCAGCGCGCTATTCGTTTCCGATACAACGAGCCATATTACAAACAGCATCGGGCGGCGTTGAACCATTTGATTCTGTCGGTATTACCAAAAGATCGCAGGACCTGCCCCCAGCCTATCATGATGCAGGACAGCTTTACTGGGGCCACCATACCACCTGGCTGGATTCCCGCCGCCACATCTTTGGAGCACATTCCAAAATGCTGGTGCTGCCAGATCATCTGGTTCAGGATATAGATACCCCACAAGATTGGGTACGGGCAGAGTTACTTTATAAACTCTTGCAGCAGGAAGCCGCCGGGTGAACATAATTTTTCGGGTTGATGCCTCAACCCATATCGGCACAGGCCATATGGCCCGCTGTCTGACATTGGCCAAAGCCTTAGTACAAGCCCCGGCTTGCGGACAGCCGGACAAAAGCGTGCCCGTTACCTGCACTTTTGTGTGTCAGGCCTTACCTGGACACTGGCAGTCAACTATCGAGCAGGCTGGCTTTGATTGCCATTTGCTACCAGCCATGGCAATCAACAACCAGTTGGAAGATGCAGCCCTTACCTGTGCAGCGTTCGGCGAGTCGTTACCCGCTGATTTGCTGATTATCGATCACTATGCGTTAGACGAAACTTTCAGCCAAGCCATGCGGGCACAAGTTAGCCACATTATGGTAATTGATGATTTGGCCAACCGTAAGCATGATTGTGATTTACTGCTGGACCAGAATTTGTTTGCTGATATGGCAACCCGTTATCAGGGGCTGGTGGGGCCTGCCACACGGCAATTGTTGGGCCCGCAATATGCGCTGCTAAGAGACGAATTTTACCAGCCTGCGTTACCTCGCCAGGCCAACCGTGTATTGGTCAGCTTTGGGGGCGCCGATGAGCACAATTTAACCAACCTTACTCTGGACGCCTTACTCCGGTTAAAGGAATCAGCGCTTCAGGTCGATATAGTAGTAGGCCAGAGTTATCCGTGGACGACCGCACTTAGCGAACGTGTAGCGACGCTGCCGTGGGTTACCCTGCATATTCATTGCAACTATATGGCAAGGCTAATGCAACAGGCGAGCATTATGGTGGGTAGCGGTGGCACGACGCACTGGGAACGCTGTATAACGGGCCTTCCCGGTATCATTATTACCGTAGCGGATAACCAGCAAGCGACCACCCGTCATTTAAACATGCTAGGTGCGTGCAACTGGCTTGGTGATCATCAGCAAATAAAGCCATCCCAGCTCCAGCTTGCAATAGAAGCGCTGCAGGGTGATAGCCTAAGGCATAATAATATGAGTAATACTGCGCGCCGTTTAGTCCCGAAAAGCGCCGGCACAGCGTGGGTGGTGGACGAGATTCTAGCGTTAATTAGAGGACACAATGGATAACATAACAATCGGTCAGTACACAATTGGCCCCGGCGCTGCGCCGTTTATCATTGCCGAAATGTCTGGCAACCACGGCCAGTCTATCGAGAAAGCCAAAGCACTGATTGACGCTGCCGCTAATGCCGGCGCCCATGCGGTAAAATTGCAAACCTATACGCCTGATACCATTACCCTTGATGTCCATGAGAATGAATTTTTCATTAATGACCCCAATAGTTTGTGGGAAGGGAATTCACTGTACAATCTTTATCGTGAAGCCATGACCCCATGGGAGTGGCATGCTGAATTATTTCAGTATGCCGAGCAACAGGGCTTGCTGGCGTTTAGCACACCGTTTGACCTTAGCGCAGTAGCCTTTTTAGAAACCCTTAATCCACCGTGTTATAAAATTGCCTCCTTTGAAAACATTGATCATGCTCTGCTGGCGGCAGTAGCCCAAACCGGCAAACCGGTGATTGTATCTACCGGTATGGCCACGCAGGCTGAGCTGGCTGAATCGGTCCAGGTGTTGCGGGACAATGGGTGCAAAGACCTTATTTTACTTAAATGTACCAGCAATTATCCGGCAAGGCCGGTAGATGCCAACCTGCGCACCATCCCGCATCTGGCCGAGTTGTTTGATTGTCAGGTAGGCCTGTCGGACCATACGCCGGGAGTGGGGGTGGCGGTGGCTGCCGTAGCTCTGGGAGCAACCGTCATTGAAAAGCATTTTGTACTGGACCGGAATGGCGGCGAAGTTGATGCTGAATTTTCACTGGAACCTGCCGAAGTTAAACTGTTGGTAGAAGAGACGGCCCGCGCCGCGGTAGCGCTGGGTAAAGTAACGTATGGGGCTACGCCGAAGGAACAGGCTTCCATGGTTCACCGGCGCTCACTGTATATTGCGCAGGACATTAAAGCCGGTGAAATATTAACTGCGGCTAATTTACGCTCGGTACGGCCCGGGTTGGGCTTACCACCTAAATATTTACCGCTATTACTGGGTAAACCGGTAAAGCAAGATGTCGTAAAAGGCACGCCTATGAGCTGGGAGCTGATTTAGCATGCGCACGGTGTTGTTTGGGGCCAGTAAAGCCGGTGAGTATTTTATTACCCAAAACCCTCAGCTGGATATTGTGGCAATTGCTGACAACGATATATCGCGCCAGGGCGGCGTATTGGAAGGGGTGCGGATTATAGCTCCGCAAGCGCTGCCCAATATGACGTTTGACCGCCTTATTATCACCAGTCAGTGGGTAGACGCAATTACCCAACAGCTTACCCAGGAACTGGGTATCGATCGGGACAAAATTCAGGTGCCCACCAAACAACAGTTAAAAGCCGCTGAACCATTTCGCCATCCGCCTACTTTGGCCCTGGCACATGAGCTGCTGTGCGCTACGGCACATTTTTTACAGCAGCATGGGCTTAGTGCCTGTCTTGACTCCGGTACATTGCTGGGCGTGATTCGTGATAAACAGCTTATCCCCTGGGATGACGACATTGATATGGCAGTAGATGAGCGAGAATTCGCTCAATTGCTTGAAATAGCGCCTAATTTATACCGTGTATTACCGCATTATGACGGTATCTGCTGGCATATTGTTGTACTTAAAGTGGATGGGCGTGACTGCTGCATCAACATTGAATTTACCCCCACCCCTGCCAGCACCTATATTCCCTTTGACTTAAGCCTGCAAATGCGCCAAAGCATTAACGGTTATTCTGAGCTGGTTTCGTCGGCGGGGCTATTTTTTGCCCCCGCTGCGCATTTTGACACTTACGCTGAAACCGTCTTTTTGAACCAGACATTTGCTATTCCACAAGCTGCTGAAGCCTTTTTAACCTTCATGTATGGTAACTGGCAAACTCCACAACAAGGCACCCGGATAACTGAGTACCAAAACCGGCGCGCATCTCTTCCCCCCGGTAAAGCTCAGCCAGTAATACAAAAGCGGGTACTGACTAAGCCATGCTAAAAGTTTTACTTAGCAGTGCCGGAGCCAAAGTCCCTATGCTTGAAGCCGTGCGCGGAGCAGCCCGGCGTTTAGCTGCCGATGCAGTAGTGGTTGCTGGAGACATGGATCCTGATGCCGTGAGTCAATATGTTGCTGATGAGTTTTGGTTGATGCCAGCCACAACTGATGCACATAAAGACGCTATTTTAGCGCAGTTAATCGCCCGCGGAATTACGCACGTTATCCCCAGCCGAGACGGTGAGTTATTGTTTTGGGCACAGTGGTCGTCACAGTTAATAACCCACGGCATAACTGTATTGTGTGCGTCAGCGGACGCTATTGGCGTATGTCTGGACAAGTTGGCTTTTGCCGCAACATCAAGGTTGGTTATACCCACATACCTGGACGCAGAGCAGGTGGAAGCGCCCCTGCTTGTGGTAAAAGAACGTTATGGCGCCGGTAGCCAAAGCCTGCAGCTAAAGGTTACAAAAGCCCAGGCTACTGCCCACGCCAAAACCCTTTCGCAGCCTATTTTTCAGCCCTTTATAGCGGGCCGTGAAATCAGTATTGATGCGTGGCTGGATAGCAACTACCAGGTAAAAGGGCATAGTTATCGATACCGCGAAGTGGTAAAACAGGGAGAATCTCAGATAACCCAAACGGTAAGTCTGCCGCAGTTTGATAGTGTGATAAAGAGCATGTTATCTGCCCTTAGACTGTGTGGTCCGGTAGTACTTCAGGCGATTATCGACCAGCAACACCAGCTACATATAATTGAATGCAATAGTCGTTTCGGTGGTGCGTCCACCCTGGGTATTAAAGCGGGTGTAGACAGCATGTTCTGGAGTCTGGCGCAAAGCCTTGGAGATGATTTAGCGGCCTATCCCTATTATCCTTCACCCAGCCCGATAAGGCAGGTTCGTATAGCCAGAGATCTGTATCTGTGATTTACATTTTTGATTTAGACGATACGTTATACGATGAGCGTCAGTATGTGGAAAGCGGCTTTCGCGCGGTGGCCAGGTATGGCCAGCAGCACTGGAAGTTAACTAGCAGCGCCTCATTTAATACCATGATAGATACGCTGGATAAGTATGGCCGTGGGGCAGTATTTAACCGCTGGTTAGCCCCCTATGGATTAGCCACCCGCAGTAATATAAAGCAGTGTATAACCACCTACCGGCTGCATAAGCCAGATATTACGATGCCCCGAAAGCACCTTGATTTACTGCGTAAGCTGCCCCAGCCATTGTACCTGGTGACCGATGGCAATAAGGTGGTGCAGGCTAACAAAATTTCCGCCCTTAACATAGAACCCTATTTCAAGCGGGTGTTTATTACCCATCGCTTTGGGGTCAGGCATGCAAAGCCATCAACCTATTGCTTTGAGCGTATTCGGCAGGCTGAAAAGTGTGAATGGAAAGATATGCTGTACATCGGTGATAATCCGGCGAAAGATTTTATTAACCTGAATAAACTGGGTATGCATACCGTACGAGTGTTAACTGGGGTGCATAAAGATGTGACAGCCGAAGAACATTACGAAGCAAAGCAAAAAATTACCGACATTTGCCAGCTTGAAAATTACCTGAAGTAGCTTACGTAGCTTGATAACAGGACAAGGTATACTCAATGATGTCAATTAGCGCCAATCCTAGTTTTTCACGGTTAGCATAGCCCGTCTCAATCAATGCTTTATCATCTAGCCTGACAGTGGGCTGAGAATAATTGCGCATAGCGTCAGCTAAGCCCGTCACGCTGCCGGCTTCAAAAAAGGTCAGATGCCGGGCGTTAACTTCCTGGTTAACGGCAATATCTGAAATAATCACCGGTACATCCAGAGCCACAGCATCATATACCGCACCGCCTCCCGGGCCGCCTTCAAACAAGGTAGGTTGAATTAGCGCTCTGGCGCCTTTCAACAAACCTATCTGCTCAGCCTTTGATAAATGCCCTAAAAATTTCACCCTGGTGGAAATTTTTAGTGTCGCCACCAATTGCTTAATGCTATCTATATAACCTGGGTCCCGGTAATCTTCCATCGTGCCGGTACACACCAGTTCTAGCGATGCATCGTGTAATTTAGCGAAAGCTTCAATGGCAGTTTTATGTTCTTTGTGCAGCCAGAATTGATTGCACATAATAAAATAGGCTTTATCAATACCAAACTTTTGCTGCACAGGTTTTGATTCCAGTGCTAACCATTCAGGCATTGGTCCTGGCGTATAGGGTAACGCTGATACACGTTCTGCGTTAATCCAAGGATAGAATGTAGTTATATCGTTCTTTACGGCTGCTGAATTAACTAACATGGCGGTACAGTCACGCAGCCGCGCCGCAAATGCGGTTTCCCGTTGAAAACATTCCTGTTCAGAAAAATTATTAAACAAGTATTTGTGTTGGAAGTCGGGGATGTAAGCCACCCACGGCACAGGAAAATGTGCACCGAGGTCAGCATTCACCGGCAATATGATATCAATTTGATGGGCTAACAACACTTCGGCTAAATCGCTATTCCAGGCTTGATAGGTTATTTGCTCAATACCGTTATTACCTGTATGCGAAATAAAATCCTGAAACTGCCGATACAGCCCGGTATCCAGAAATGACACCTCAACCGCAACGATCACCGATACATTGTGAGACGCTTTAACGGCAATTAAGCCATTAAGAATATGCCTTAGAAAGTCGAGCCCACCGGCCCATTTGAAATGCTCAGGTAACAATGCAACACGGTAACTCATGGTATATCCCTATCGAGTAGCTGTTTAAAATCGTCCAATGTGCGTACGGACTCGCCCTGATAGGTAGCTTCAGGATAAGGTGGGAAGGTCATAGCACGAATAAACCTGGCCACCTTTTCCAATGGCCATTGTGATGCTATCTCCCCACCGTAAGGGGCGCCTCTTTTGTAATAACTTGGGGTGCCCTGCTGCGGCGCGCCGGGCTCTCCGGCAAGGACCTTTTGTACCACCGGTAATAACGTAGTTAGCGCTTCAAACATCACCCGATAATACAAGCTCCCCTGTGTATCCCAATCGTATACCGGTATATTCTGCTGGACTAAGATATTGCCTGTATCAATGGTTTCATCAATATAATGGTAGCTATACCCTACTTCGCTTTCACCATTAATAATGGCCCAGGTCAAGCTACTGCAACCGCGATAGCGCGGTAATAATGATGGGTGTAAATTTATTGCTTTTTGCTGACAGGCGTTAATGACATCGCCAGGAATAATATACCGGTAATAAACACTAACCAGTATATCCGGATCAAACGGAAGGTTACTTACGCTAATTTTTTCGCATGAAAAGCGGATATTACGGGCATTCGCCAAGGCCATCAAATCAGCTACATGATAAGGCGCTTCATGGGTATAAACAAATAGCTCTGTAGCTTGTTCCAACAGTAAGTCCAGCGCCCTACAGCCCGCCCAGTGGTAGCCGCATAATATAATCTTCATCTAAAGAATTGCTCAATAGTGCGGACAATATAGCGCAGCTGTTCTTCACTTAAACCGGGCCAACTGGGTAAGTTCAGACCCCGCGGGGCTAGCGTTTCACTAACCGGCAAAGTAAGTCCTTCGTTAAAATACATCGGCATCAGATGCACAGGATTAAATAATGGCCGGGTTTCAATGCCTGCTCGCTGAAGGTGCTCCCTTAAATGGTCTCTTACCGTGGCGGTCTCGGCCAGGATAGAAACCATCCACCAGCTATGTTCTACGTTATCTTGTATTTGCTGAAAAGCCACTGGCACCGCCGCCAGGTTAGTTCTGTAATACGCTGCTATACGTTTTTTATTGGCCAAAAATTGCTCTGCCTGCTCAAGCTGAGCTAAACCAATAGCGGCGCATATATTGGTCATCCGATAATTGTAACCTACAATATCATGCCAATACTCCCGCCCTTCCATCAGGCCCTGGCCCTTTAAATGTCGAACGCGCGTAGCCAGCCCCTCATTATTGGTCACTACCATTCCGCCTTCGCCGGTAGTAATCGTTTTATTGCCAAAAAAGCTGTACGTAGCGATATCAGCAATATTGCCTACATGCCGATTGTCAACTAACGAGCCAAAAGCTTCTGCACAATCTTCAACCAAACGTAATTGATGCTGTTTCGCGAGCGCCGCGAGTGTGGGCAAATCACAAGGGTGTCCGTAGATATGGACCGCCATTATCGCCCGAGTTTTACTGGTAATAGCCTTTTCGACCTGGGCACAGTCCATTTGCCAGCTCTGTGGTTCGATGTCTACAAATACCGGGGTCGCCCCCACGTAATGTATTGCGTTTACTGACGCAATATAGGTAAAAGAGGGAACGATGACCTCATCCCCTGGCCCGATATCAAGCGCTACCAGCGCAAGATGCAACGCCGTGGTACCATTAGACACCGAAATCGCATAAGAAGTGGTTACTGCTTTTGCGAATTCTGTTTCAAACTCGGACACAAAGCGACCGCGTGAGGATATCCAAGAAGTATCGAGGCACTCTTGAACGTATAATTTCTCGTTACCCGTTAATTCAGGTTGATAAACAGGGATAGATGCTTTCATTTAGAGCGGTTCAACCAGGTTAGTTTGTGTATTATAAACGGGCATGCCCAGAATGCTGTTTAATGCCTCTTGCGGCGGGCAAAAGGTGAGCATTCCATCAGCATCTCTATGTTCACGAAAAGTTGCCGGTACATAACCGTCAGACGCAGAAAGGGCGGTTAAACTACCTAAATGATCATCACGCACAAAATATGCATTGTTGCCTGCACTATTGCAACCAATGAAGCCGTACCCTTTCTTACTGGCTAACTGACAAAGCGCAGGCAATGAAGCCCCGGCGTATAGCCCGCTAGCATGTGCATTGTAACGTTGAAACCCGGCATCATAAGGGATAGTTATTGTGCGTTCCCTACCGAAAAAACTATTATACTCAACGATAACAATGAGCGGATTTATCACCTCAATAGCCTGCCACAGCCAATAGTCATTTCCATCAATATCAATATGTAGCAGCCCTATTTCGCCGGTAAAGCCCGCGGCTTTAAATATTTTATTGATATTTTCAGTGGTAACAAAACTATTTATAGCAGTTAAATTATGCCGCCAGTAATTTTCTGTTTTTTTAATATATTCGACATTAGCAGTCGAACCATCAATAACCAGCCCCCGCCAATTATTACTTTCGAGTAAAAAGCGCGTATTAGACTCATTGTAATTTGCCACACCAAATTCAATAAAGGTCTTTTGCTGAATATTTAACAGATTAATCAGGTACTGAATAATCCCATCATCACCGAACTGAGAAAAAACACGAAACTCAGCTTCGTGCAAAGACAATTGGGATGAATTATTTAATTTTGCCAGCAATTTCCCTTGTAGAACCTTGCTCAACGCACTATTAATTTCAAGCTTGCGATTAAGATTACTCACCTGACGCTGAAGCTCGCTAACGGTATCTATAGGACTTTTTTTATTCATTATACTTTTTTCACCATTCGAGCTAGTTCGCTACAGCTCTTGCCAATATACAACATCAACATCTGGCAATATCTTATTAATAGTCTGTGAAACGCTTAAGTAATGCTTTCCTTCAATACAATTAATAATAATTTCAGGAAAATACGCAGCCCAATCTGTCATAGGTACTACCGGCAAACCTTTGATAGCTGAAATATCCTGCGCATCGCTAACCAAAAACGCAATAATATTCACACCCTGGTTTTTTAGTATAGTGGCTATTATAGTTGAAATATCGGCTGTACCAAAAATAGCGACCCGTCGGCCGCTTAAACGGGAAATGGCCAAGCGCTTTTCAGCATATCGTTGCATTAACCTTTTGAGCGCTGTAGACAGGTGTTTTAGCTGGTCCTGTCGAGCCTCGTTTTTAGCCTTGGTATACTCGATTACCGCATCCAGGGCTTGGCAGTCAACCGTCAGGTTTTGCGGTAGACACTGTACTGTGGAATATCCCGAATATGCGGGGCTCACACCGAATTCGTTGCCTTTACAGTGAGTTCCAGAACCGTCAAAGCCAATATTAGTGGTCATCGATTTTGCTGGATTAAGGCACAGGCCGTTGTTTTCAAATACAGTACAAGCCCAAAACACTGCCCAGGTTTTTATTTCGCCTGTCGCATTGCGTTGTACTTGCTCCCAAAAGTCATAAGTACCATAAATATTGAATCTTTGAATATCCTGATTACGCCATTTTTCGAGGCACTTTTGTGGTTCGCGTGTAAAGTATTTCCAGCGATCAGACCAGGTAGCCCATCCCCACCCCAATACGGTATGCCAAAGAAAAAAAGGTGGCACGCCCTCGCTTTCAATGGGGAAATTCCAGCCAGATATATGCCATACCCGGGGTTCATCCTGATAATACTCAAGCGCATCATTCATGTACCTTAAAAAACATGAACTAACTAAGATATCATCTTCCAGAACAATCGCCTTACCGTAACGACGCATTACCTCATCTAAACCGCTGACAATATTATCAGCTAAACCAATATTGCTTTCCCGGTGGACGATCTCCACCGATAAAAAGCTGTTTACTGAATTGATATACTCAACGATCTGCCTTTGAATAGCTGCATCTGCTGATGTTTTTGGTCCATCTAGGTAAACCAGTATTGATGATTGCTCAGCTAACTCGCACTGCGCCAGTGTTTGTAAAGTAACCTGTAAGTGGTCGTACCGATTAAATGCAAAAAGTACGACAGGGGCTAATGGTTTCATAGATGGCTACTTAAATGCCTGCGCATAGATCGAGCCTTCATCCCGGGAGGCCATATCAATCGTGGCATCAAACTGCCGTAAGGAAACCTGATTGAAGTGACATTTTATTAATAGATTGACCAAGGTTTGTTCGTCGAACATAAATCGATGCTGTCCATCCATGTATGCCACATAGTTTACCTGGTCGAGAAAGGAGTTAGTACTTACTACCGCCGGTTGATAGAGGGTATCGATAGGACGAAAGTGCTGCTGGTTAATATAGGCATCAATATAAGGCCGGATATCGGGTACGCAGACGGAAAATAAGCCGCCCGGTTTCAACACTCTTCGGCATTCATCAATAAACAGTAGCAAATTTTTATAGTCAATATGTTCCAGAAAGTGGGAAGTATAAATAACATCGACACTGGCATCGTTTAACGGCAGACCTCGTCGCAGATCGTAATTTATATCAGCCCCATACATATCAACACAGGTCCATCCGTTTGCACCATGCTTTTTGCCTGAACCCAGTTCTAGTTTGATGGTGTTTTTTCGCGCTAGTTCTTGCCACTGTCTGGCGGCGATACGCCGTAATTTGGCGATACGGATAGTTCTTTTTATATTTTTCAGCATTATGCACTATTCCGGTATTGGGTTACCTGTCATCCCCGAAGCAAAGGTTTACCATCGGTGGTATACATTCCTTCAAGAAAGAAAACTGAGGTTATATGACGATGCCTTACACGGTCTCGGCTATAGGTTCGGGTGGTGTAGCGCTTGCCGTCCTGCTCTAGCTGGTGTTGCTCAAAATGCATAGACTTTAAGCCATATTGTTCAATTAAACTTAACGCGTCTTGATAGCTATAGTCCAAGCGTTCTGTATTATCGAAAACAATCAACTGTTTTTTGTTATTGAGTGATTTAAGTACCTGAGCAAAGCACGCTACCCGATCTCTTCCGTCTATAACCGTAATATCGTAACCAGTATCTACATACTGATTAAAATAAGGTTGCGCTGCCTTTACAAGGTTCAGTTTTTGCTGATAATCAAAAGCACAGGCACTTTTATAGACCCGTTCTGCCCAATCAAAGTCATGCTCTACCGATGTTACCTCACAGCCTTTAGATAGAAAATAAAGTGTAGAATTCCCGCTACCAAATTCAAACACTTTCGTTGATAGGCCGTTAATACATCTAAAATTTATAAAATTATCTATAAAGTCAGTAGCACCATCGGTAAGCCAAGGTAAAACTCGTAACATTATATATCCTCTTTTACGCTACCAAACACTGCTGTTTTATAAAATACTAGAGACATAATTCGCGCCAACTGACTACGTTTACTCCAGGCATGATTTTTTTTACATTGTTACACACTGTTTCTTCATGAAACCCTTCAATACAGTTCAGTACAATATCCACGTGGGGAATGTCGCTATCTTCTAAACTAATACATGGCAAAGAGAGATTTTCAATTTTATTACATATTTTGGAGACTAAAAAACAGTGAGTGTCGAGTTTAGCTTTACTAAAAAGGCTATAAAAAATAAGAGATAATTCTTTCACACCAAAAATAGCAATACTTTTATCCTGTAGTCGGCTTATATCGATTTCATTAGATAGCGTTTTTTGCAGCAGTAGCTTTAGTAGTTCATTATTTTCCGATAACCTGCCAAACTTTTCATACTGCTTTTTTTCGTATTCATTACTGTCGAACAATAAACTATCAATTATACTTAACTGCTCTTCTTTTCTTGCTCTGCTTATGGCATTACTGCTTATTCCACCGAGGCTGAAGCGGGCAATAACTCTGTCACTACTGATCCCAGAATACTTACGAACCAGTTTTTTTATAAAGTAGCTATCCGCAGCAATGTCAAAGCACTCATTAAAAGGGCCAATCAGATCAAAGGCTTCTCTTCTACAGAAAAAGCCCTGATGGCATATGTTGTTGAACGAAGCCATTCCCTTGAAACCCGCGTTGATGTAAGCAGTGCCGGGGCTTTGACATAACACATTACCCGAGTAGTACATGGCCTCATTGGTAAAAGCGGCAATCACTTCTTCAATTACGTTATTGTCAGCCAGCACATCATCTGAGTTCAGAAAGTAAATAATGTCCCCTGTGGCCAGCCCAACGCCTTTATTAAACGCATGATAAATCCCTCTGTCACGTTGGCTTAATATATGTTTTATATGGGTAAAGCCCGAAACATAATGGAGAGTGTCATCTGTCGATATCCCATCAACTACAATATGCTCGATGTCAGCAAGGGCAGATTGGTTAGCGACACTATCAAGGCAAGCAACAATGCTTTCAGCGCTATTATAGGTGGCGGTTATAATCGAAACTTTCACTAATTAATTACCATGTAGTCTTGCCATTCGGTTAAATTATTGGCGGCTAATAAGGTGCAAATTTCATCCCTGACAGGTTGCGCCGCAATAAGTATTTTTGCTGATGCTTCCTTATTCAGTATTTCCTGCAAACAGAACACAGGACTCACCTTTGCCGACGTAATACCCTGTTCACGTTCGATAAAACCCTCGATAGCAATTGAACGCGCTGCCAACACCCGCTGTAAAGCCTGTGCCAATCCGCCCGTACCAAATATATACAGAGGCCCTTGCATGCCGAGCGTATTGATACCAGTCTGCTTTGCCGCCACAATTACCTCAAGCCCCTCGTCCAGTTCATCAGTTGACGCGGTGGCGGTGGTGGAACTATTACTTACGCGCATATTCACCAGAGACGCGTTTATACAATCGAAAACTGCCCCGGCGTTATATAATCTGAGAAATAATCCGTAATCTTCAAACATCCGGCTTGCCGGATACCCAACCTGCTTAACAAGAGCCGTTTTGGCCATATAAGAACAGTGCGGAAAGCATAACCACCGCGGCAACTGCTGATGAATGCCTTGTGAAGTGTTAACTGCATTAACCTGATTTTCTTTAATGGTTTTGAAGTAAGTGAAACGAGGGCTTCGGGCGACATCAGGACTATCACTAAAATAATTTATATAGCACTTTACGATATCAGCGCCGCTGGATTGAAGATAAGCCAACTGCTCCGCGAAGCGATGTGGATTGCTGATGTCGTCTGCATCGGTTTTCACCAGATAGGGCGTATTAATATGGTGTAATGCTTGCCCCAGCCTGGCCCCGACGCCTTGATTCTCACTATAGTTTATAAGCGTGATACGTGGGTCCTCATAAGCGTTAATGAGCGATACCGTATTGTCTAACGACCCATCATCAATAATTAAAAGCTCGAAGTCGGTAAAGGTTTGCGCCAGAACACTATCGATTGCGGCATTGATATAACGCCCACAATTATAGGTTGTCATTAATGCGGTAAGCTTGGCCGACATCTTATCCCAGCTCCTGACTTACCTGTGATAATACGGCCAGTGCTTGCTTTAATGCAGTTGTCGATACATCTTTTGTACGGGGTAAATACACTACTTCACACGCGCAACTCAGATCATCAAATTTACCTTCCCAATCAGCGCCCATCACAAATGTATCAACACTATGACGAACAATATCCTGGCTTTTTTGCGCCCAGCTATTTTCTGGGATGACATCATCTACATAGCGACAACTTGCCAATACACTACAGCGGTGCGCATAAGGTACTAAGGAACGCTTGCCCTTTAACTCATTAAAAGCATCCGTTGATACGCCCACTATCAGCTTATCACCTAGCGCTCGAGCGCGTTTTAACAAGTTAACGTGCCCTACGTGAAACAGATCGAATGTGCCATAGGTTATAACTGTCTTCATGAGCCCCCCGCTAGCGTAAAATATCCGTCAGGTGAGCAATAACAGTGTCTTGATCGTGCTCAGTTAAACCCGGGAAAATAGGTAGGGTTAGTGCCTGCTGGTAAAAACTCTCGGCCTCAGGGAACTGGCCTACGCTGAACCCCATGGCTCGGTAATAAGGTTGTAAATGAATTGGTATGTAGTGGACGTTGACGCCGATACCAGCCTGCTGAAGCTGCGTGAAAACAGCCGTTCGTGGGTGCGCAGTCAGTTGGACACTATACAGATGCCAGGCGCTGTTACCGCTGTCTACCGGCAATTGCAGGGGTAACCCTTTCAATGCCTGGCTATATCGCTGCGCGATGGCGCGCCGTTGGGCAATAAAGGTATCGATTTGTTGCAACTGGCTAAACCCCAATGCAGCGTGCAGGTCGCTTAACCGGTAATTGTAGCCCAGCGCAATTTGTTGGTAGTACCAGGGCCCATCAGAAGGTCCTTCCATTTGCTGAGCGTTACGGGTAATGCCGTGTTTGGCAAATAACACCGCTTGTTCATGCAAATGTGCACTGTTGGTTAATAACGCCCCACCCTCTGCGCTGGTAATAGATTTAACCGGGTGAAAGCTGGTAATCGCAATATCGCTATAAGCACAACACCCTATTGGTTTATCCTGATATTGGCCGCCCAGAGCGTGGCTGGCATCTTCAATGATACAAATCCCGTAAGCCTGCGTGAGACGTTTGATGGTCTCCATATCGCAGCTTTCGCCGGCATAATGTACTACTATTATCGCTTTAGGTAAGCTGTTCTGAGCCGCTGCTGCCTGCAGCTTTTGTGCAAGCTTATCAGGACAAATATTTCGACTCTGCGGACTGATATCAACAAAATCGATATCCGCACCACAATACAAAGCACAATTGGCAGAGGCCACAAAAGAGATTGGCGAGGTCCATACCATGTCGCCTTCATCTACCCCCAGGGCAAGGCAAGCGACATGCAACGCGGAGGTACCGCTATTCACGGCTACGGCAAATTCAGCCTGGCAGTAGTTAGCCAGTGCCTGCTCAAACTTAGGCACCTGCTCGCCCTGCGTCAAAAACTGGTTTTGCAATACATCAACCACCGCAGCAATATCAGCTTCACCCACGCTGTGCTTGCCGTAAGGAATCATAACGCGCTCTCGTTTAACTGCTTAAGTTCGTTCACGGTTAGAAAGTGTGGGTTGGTACCCGAGTGATATTCGTAGCCCTTTTGAACTGGCTGGCCGGTCTCGCCTAACTTATTCTTGAAATAGTCTATATTGCGGTCAAAAAAGTTAATCGGTGGGCGAATAACAAAATGATCATCAAACTCAACACTGTGATGCGCCACTTCTTCAGGCACCATCATTTCATGTATCTTCTCGCCGGGACGAATACCGATTTCCTCGTACTGACGGCTGCCAGTGAAAGCTTCGACCAAATCAAGAATATGAATAGAAGGAATTTTTGGCACAAAAATCTCGCCGCCCTGCATGCGCAGGAAGCTCTGGAACACAAATTCCACACCGTTATCCAGGGTAATCCAAAAGCGCGTCATGTTAGGGTCAGTAACCGGTAATACGGTCACGCCCTCATCCACTTTTTTCTTGAAAAATGGCACCACTGAACCCCGCGAACCTACCACATTGCCATACCTTACAACGGAGAAGCGCGGGCCTTTTGCCCCTGAAATATTGTTTGCTGCTACAAATAGTTTATCTGAGGCGAGCTTCGTGGCGCCGTACAAATTAACCGGGTTAGCGGCTTTATCAGTAGATAACGCAATAACCCGGGATACATTGTTAGCAATGGCAGCATCAATCACATTCTGCGCACCATCAATATTGGTTTTAATGCATTCCTGAGGGTTGTACTCAGCCGCTGGCACCTGTTTTAACGCTGCCGCATGAACCACATAATCGACATCTTTCATGGCGGTGGTTAATCGGGCTTTGTCGCGCACATCACCGATAAAATAGCGCATACAAGGCGCATTATATATTTGTTGCATGTCGAACTGTTTCAGTTCATCTCGTGAATAAATTATCAATTTTTTTGGCTGAGAGTTTTCCAGCATTTTTTTAACAAAGCGATGACCAAACGAGCCAGTACCGCCTGTGACGAGAACTACTTTTCCTGTAAACATAGACATGATCTTCACTTCTCTAATAGAGATTTATATACAAGCATTCGCGTTGAATACGCTTCTTCGTCGATTTTTTCAGCTATGAAATCATTGGTATCCAACGTTTTAATATGCGTTAACCTATCGCCTAATGCAGTGACCATTGCGTCATCCGAAAGCTTATAACGAGACACTAAAACAAAATCTGCTGCAGTATAAAAAAATGAATTATCGAAAATAGGAAGTACAAAATTATCGGATACAAATGCGCTGGAATGATGAACCGCTATTTTTGGAATAATAACGCTATTTTGCCACTGTTGAATACAAGCGTAGACACTCGACATCATTCTACGCAAGTCATTACAGTCAACAGAACACTTCGGGTTTAAATAGTCTCCGGGAAGAAAAACCACAGGTTGCGTATAGTGAGCGGAAAATAAGCGTTCAAGCCAGGAGTAACTCTGTACCACGATACAATCGGCTTGCTCTGCCAAACGCGTATCATCTGCCGCCACAGCATCAATAAACAAAATATTGGCTGGCGGTGTTGCCGCTGGTACTGGGTTACCCTGACCAATAAGGCCGCGGCCGGTGAATTTCTGTAAGTGTGCTTTTTCCTGGGGTAAGACTGTAAAGGCTAGCGGTATAGAATGTTGCGCAAATAATGCGATTCTTCGATGGGTCGGGTAACTGGATATAGCATCATAATGATACTGGCCGTTTAGTAATGCATATTCTATATGTGACACCGTTTCAGCCCAAGTCGCGGCTATCGTATTAAAGGCCTGTAGGCTTTGTTGTTCATCGTCGACATTTAGCGTTTTTATAAATGCGCTATTAATATAATTTACGGTTCCCGTAAGGTAAAAATACAATGCACTTTTACGGGTATTAAATGAATCTACAATAAATTGCCGTTGCTCATTTACCCACCGTTCAGCGGCATCTTTAGTATTGGGTACCGACGCCAGTAATGTTTTAAACTGCGTCAGTTCATC
The DNA here is from genome assembly GCF_003429285.1 of Salinimonas sediminis. Classification (NCBI taxonomy): domain Bacteria; kingdom Pseudomonadati; phylum Pseudomonadota; class Gammaproteobacteria; order Alteromonadales; family Alteromonadaceae; genus Salinimonas; species Salinimonas sediminis. The sequence goes on along the minus strand of NZ_CP031769.1, from coordinate 1,019,544 downwards.
TGCCAATACATCGTGCCGGTAACGTGCATTATAGCGGCGCTGATACACGGTGCTATCCAGCGTCACAAAGCAACGCTGTTTCACCCTGCTAATCGCCTGCTGCACGTCGGCGGGCTGGCCCAGAATAAGTAAATCATTTGGTTGCAATGCGATGGCGCCGGCTATTTTCGCGCCATCATTAAGGTTATACACTTCTGCCCGGTTGCTGGTAAATGCTTGCTCAAGAACCGACTTAGAGACTTTAAACTCATACTTGGTATTTACCCACGGCCGAAAGTTACCCGCCACGACCAGACTAGTGTTGTTAACCTGCGAATAATCGTATACCTGCTCGCCATTTTCATAATAACCTGAGGATTTTGAATGATGGTGCGCCTTATCCACAAACCCCATATCCACCCCGCACAGATACAGCTGTTCAAAGCCGGCCCGGGTAATAAAATCTACTGCAAAGTTGGTCACCGTAGGATAGGATTTACCTAATGTTGCCCAACCATGCTGTGGATAAAGCTCGGTAATGCTGACCGTGGCAGATTCACCTTCTTTGAACGCCAAAAAGACATCTTTATAAAGTGAACAGGTATCCGGATGCATGCCATTACAACTGATTAAACTAATATTCTTCAGGTATTCAAAATCGCCTATCCGGCACGCCCAATCGTAGGTAGCACGATTAATTTCGATTTCCGCATGAAAGTCCGGCGTAATACCGTTGCGATGTAAGCTTTGTAAGGCGGTGCCACACGACACAATAATAGCTTGATCCTGGTGTGCTTTTATCAGCGGTAGCAAACTGTCCAGTGAGGGGCCGTTCCCCACAATAAAGACCGGTGTTTCTCGCGTATCCTGCGATAGCTGCTGAGGGGCGTCAGCCTTTAAAAAAGGTATCTGGTTGTCTATCGCCCACTGGGTGTGCGCGATACCATACCGGGAATGGTCGAAGTAATCGCCCATCGAAATAATCACCTGCAACTGCTCGCGTAGCTGAACAATTGACGTGGCCAGGCTGGCGTTATAATACCCCTGGTAAAAATACGTGTTCGCCAGTACATGGGGACCAATAGAATGAAACTGATGAAGTAAGTCGTGAATCAGATGACTACCATCATCTCCAATGTTTAAATATATACGGCCGTCATTATCATCAACTTGCTGTAAAATATCGGCCCAGTTAATGGCATACAGAGACGCGAAAAAATAATCCCGATTGGGTTCACAGATAAACAGTTTCTCTACCTGATAGTCGGCATAAAGCCGGGGCAGCTGATATCCTACCCCCATACCAAAGATGATCATCGATTTGATAATATCCGGCAGCGCACTTTTACTTTCTTCCAGCTCGCTCAAGACACTTTGTACTTCTTCCACTAACTGATAGTGCAAATAGCTACGCAGTTTCTGGCCGGTGTACCCAAGCACTAAATTATCTTTATTCGGCCGCTGGACAAAATTATCCAGGCTACGGGCGCAATCGGCTTGGGGGCTGGGGCCATACAAACTGGCGAGGGTGTCATGATGAAACACATTGACCCTTCCCTCGCTATTAGCTAAGGGTGTCCAATGCTGGGGCGTATAGTCGGAAAATTCTTTACCGATAGCAGGGAAATAGCGGTTGAAGGCTTCGATATTCGTATTAAACAGTGAAAGGTCCAGATAGTCTTTGGACCATTGCGTACGATCCACCGGAGACTGCCAGATACTGTCGTAATTTTCATTACTGGCATGTTGGGCAGAGCCGGGTATCCAGTGTTTAAATTCATCCCAGCTATGCTTTGCCAGCATCTCAATAACCTGGTTAAAGCTTGGATGTGAATAATGCTGCATCACATAGAACCCGCCGACACTGATATGCTGCGACAATTCCTCAATATTCGCACTCAGTTCAGTGGCATCTTTTGCCACTTGCAGGTAAATACCCGTTCCATGCTGTTGGGCCCGCTCTAAAATGAACTTCCAATCAGTCACACTGAAGGAATACTTCATGTAGTCGGTGTGCGGCTCATACACAATAAGATGGTTAATCTGATAGCGACTAAGAAGTTGCTCAATATGATGACCTAAACCTAATCCGAGTATTACCAGCACATCTATGACTTGGGGCAACGGCTGACTTTGCCGATATGATAACGCCACCGTGCTGTCCAGCCCGGCTAAAAAGGGCAAATCGGTAGTGGCTGATGGCGCGGGTATGGCTGCTTCGTTGATTGCCACATACAACGGATGGTTGGCGAAATTATCGACCTGCGAACTGGCGTCGGCTCTGGGGTAGTCGCTGTACAACACGCGCCCGGTTTGATAGTCGATAATATTCAGCTCACCGTGCTGGTTACACATTAACGATATACTGCTATGGGTAGGCATTTGCACATACTGGAGCAAACCAGGCATAAAACGCGTGAAGGCGCTGATATTCTGACGCTTGCGCAGCTCCATAAACTCGGCTGCGTGCTGTTCCAATGCATGCTGACGCTCTTCCACTGCGTCTACATGCAAATGTATGTTTTTAAGCATTTTATTTGTACTTTTTTATTGCGCTCTGGCTTTTTATAAAGTGACTTATGTCGTTCTTAGCTGAGTGTAGCAAACTCTGCGCCAGTTCGTTTAACTGATTATTGACGGTCAGTTCAGCGGCCGCAAATTGCTTGCGCGGCTCCGTATCTAAAGCACCCAGATGTTGTTGAATAAGAGAATCTCGCTGACGTACAAGTTGAAGAAACATTTGGAAGCGTTGCTCTTCTTCTATGTCAGTGTTAACGAGCAGCGTGGCAAGCTGCTCGTTAAGCTCGCCCAGCTCAGTGGGCGTTAATGAATGGCTAAATTGGTAGGTATTCACACAGCTTGACGTTTTTCACGCTGGGCAGCATAGGCTTCCTGCTTTGCAGATTCCGGTATTTGCACCCAGGCGTCTCGAATGGGAGTAAGCAGACCAATTACTTCATCCAACATATTCAAGTTGTTACGCACATGACCTTCGCTGATACGCTCAATCATATAGTCATACAATGCAAACATGTTTTCAGCTACTTCGCCGCCAATGTCCAGGTCGAGTGTGTCACGTAAGTTAATCAAAATAGCGGTCACCCGCGATAAAAACTCTGATTTAGCCACATAATCTTTGCGCTCCATTGCGCCTTTTGCATAGGCTATACGGTCCAGCGCGCCCTGCATCAGCATCAGTGTAAGCTTATGAGGATCGGCATTGGCGATATCCTCTTTAAGGTTTCCCTTGCGGTAAGCATTAATGCCTTTAAGTGCCATAACTAACTCCTAATACCTAGCCTAATGAGGCCAGCAACGCCGAACCCGTTTGATTAAGCTGGGCCACGGTTTGGTCTAAATTCAAATATTTATCACGCAGGATTTGTTCATAGCTCATCATGCGTAGCTCTAATGTTTCGCGGTCATCGTAAATCTCTTCGCGGCTATCTTTTGCCGCCCGCTCTCGCAGGCTAATCAAACCGCTTGACGAAGAATATTGGTCAACGAAGTCGTACAAACGTACTGCTATACCATCGGTTTCATCGGTGAATAACGCTGATATTTCATCAAATGCGTCATCCAGGGCATCTTCGAGGCGTTCTTCACCCGAACCTAGACCAAAGTCCGAAGTACCGATTTCCATCTTACCATCTGAGTCTATTTCGATACCTAGTTGGAACAGCCCGCCCAGGCTGGATGCGCCTACGCTGTCACCCACTATGCCGGCCAGACCGGTTTGTATTCCACGCAATAAGGAATCACCCGCTAAGGCGCCATCGTCTTCCAGATCGGACTCACCGTATTTCGTTAACTTCTTAATTTCATCAATGATGTTATTGTAATCATCCACGAACTTACGAATTTTTTCTTCCAGGCCTTCTTTGTCATAGCCGATTTTCAGTGTTGACGCGATAGGATCGCCACTGGCATTAAGCGGTGACACTTCCTGTGCTTCAAACGAAACATTCTGAATTGTATTTTCAAATTCATTGGTGTCGCTTTCAACTAAAATACCGTCAATGGTCGCCTTGGCGTTTTCCGCTGTTTTAACGGGCGTTAAATAGGTCGCCGTCTCGGCAGAATCTGTGGTCGCTAATCGGTCCAGTTCAGCGATGTCGTTATCATTGATAATCGACAAATCGTTACCGGCCCCCGTAATATCCGAGGTGAACACCAACTTGGCGCCACCGCCTGCGGTGCCTGTATCAATAATATTGGCATTCACGCCAAAATTATCATCATGCTTATTTATTGCTTCGCGTAACTCAGCCAGGGTCATACCTGCGGTCACATTTATCGAAAAGCTGTCGCCTGTACTGCCAACTTTAAAGGTCAGCGATCCCGAACCGGCGCTTAATACACTGTCGGTAGATTTAGTAAACCCGCCAGATGCGGCATCGGCAGTTTCAATGCGACTGCCTGAAGCTAACTGGGTTACCGCAATTTTATAACTGCCGGTCAATGCAGAATTAGACGCATCGGCGGTAAAAATTTCGGTTTCTTCGTCAGGATTAGTGATTGTTGGTTCACGTCCACCCAGATCACGGTCGGTTTTTAGTTCCTCGACCGTATCGCGAAATTCAGACAGCTTTGACTTTATCTGGCCTAAGCCTGATATTTCCGCTTCTATCTTTTCTTCGCTGGCATCCAGTCGCGCAGTTTTAGGCGCACGTTCAGCCTCCAGCAACTGGTTTACCAGGTCGTCCAGCGCCAGGCCGGAACCTACACCCAGTGATTGAATAGACATGAAATTACCTCATCACACTTTGTTGTTAACCAGCACACCCACACTGCTACCGATATCTTCCTGCAAATCTTTAATCCGTTCGGCAAGTTGTAATACCTCATCGGAAGGAATTTGCCGGATAACGTCACCTGATTCACTATCTTTTACCGTTACAACGGAACGTTCTGTCCCCTCATCCACGGTAAAAGCCAGGTTTCGGTTTTGCACCTGTAAGAATGCTTCAACTTCCTGCACCGCAAGTTCGATGTTCTGAACTCGCTCCTCTGTGCTTACTTTATCGGCCTGTTCGGCCATACCTTGAGTATTTTGTGGAACCTGTTGCAGCAATTTATCATCGGTATTTGCCGTTGCATCAGCGGTGGGTTTAACCCGCTCCACCGTAATAGGCTGCGCATCGGATACAGCAAATTTCTGACCACTTTGTATACTTGTAATGTCCATCATCTTTCCCCTGCACAAAACAAAAAAAGCAGGCCCTGATATAAAACCAGCGGCCTGCCTTAGCGAATCAAATTAAAACGGGTGAAATTAACCCAATAATGACAACGCTGTCTGTGGCCGCTGATTAGCCTGGCTCAATACTGAAACTGAAGCCTGTTGGATAATCTGATTACGGGTAAGCTCTGCTGTTTCGGTGGCAAAATCTGTATCGCGAATCCGTGAACGCGCTGATGACAGGTTTTCTGAAATACTGCTCAGGTTACGAATAGTTGATTGGAAACGGTTTTGCAAGGCACCGAGGTCAGCGCGGGCTGAACCAATGGTAGAAATCGCTGCATCAATATCGGTTAATGCAGTGCTGGCACCAGTTTCAGTACTGATATTGACCGAATCAACACCTAAGCCACCGGCGCTAAAACCACCGCTGTTCTTCAATGTTACATCAATCGTTTGGCCTGCATCAGCACCAACCAAAAATTTGGCCGAGAACGAGCCGGTTAATAGCTCTACACCACCAAATTGGGTATCAGACGAAATACGCGTGATTTCAGTTTTAAGCGCGGACACTTCTTTTTGCAGTGCTGCACGGTCAGAATCGCTATTCACACCGTTTTGCGACTGTACTGCTAACTGCCGAATTCGCTGTAAACTGGTAGTTACCTCAGAAAGCGCACCTTCTGATGTCTGAGTCAGCGAGATAGCATCATTCGCATTACGTACAGCCTGATTCAGACCTTGTACCTGTGATGTTAGGCGATCTGAAATTTGTAGACCGGCGGCATCATCAGCTGCGCTGTTAATACGAAAGCCCGACGAAAGTCTTTCAAATGAAGTGCTTAATTTTGAACCCACATCAAACAATTGACGCTGTGCGTTCAAGGCAGAAACGTTAGTATTTACATATAAAGACATTATTGACCTCCTGGGGATTCGAAACTGCTTATGCTAGAATCCAATCCTTCCAAAATTCTGATTTGTTGGGTCACTACTCCCGCCAAATCGACCTCATAATGGCATTGCGAATCACTTCGCTGTCCATCAGTTAAATTACCCCTCAACTATAGTTATCGACCAAAGCTTTAGAACCTTTAGCTTTTATTTGAAAAAAATCATAAATATTCGCTAAGTCAATGAAAGAAAATAGATATTTATAACAAAAAAGTATCAGAAAGGGGGGTGTTCGGGGCGTCTCAGGCCACTATATGCATGCCGTATGGCGCCGATAAATCCGGCTTAGACGTAGCCTGTTTACCGACGTACCCCCGATGTTTTGGTCCCAGCCTGGCTTTAGGACTTTTGTGGGGCGGCAGTCGATAGCCGGAAATAGGATAGATACCGAGAAAATTTTGGTTTTACAAACGGTGCGGGTAAGTACGCACAATGCATATCAATAGAATCTGGATTGCTATGTGGTGACAGGTGTAACAGGTGTCAGATATTTGACAAGTGTGAGACAACAGCAGCAACTCGCCTACAAAAGAGAGAGCCGGGTACGCTAAATGAGATAATTGGCAATGGCGCTGGATAAGACGTAAGCCTGTGGGTGGCGCTTACTGTATGGGTTTGACATTGGTATTGGGCGGTTTGAAATGATAGATAAAAGTAGATAAGCAAAATTGACGTTTTATTTTTGGCATCCAATTTGCTTTTAAATTATTGCTAGATGATAAATGCAAACCTTATCGGCTATTATTGCAATACTAAGGTAGGCAACTTGTTAGCATGGCAATGCTGGCAAGTATAAAAAAGGCCGAGGCAATGAACCCCGGCCAATTCTGCTCACGTTAGGAGTTAGAGCAAAATCGTTTCTAGTCGGCTGGCAGGAAATTTAGTAGAAAATAACTGGCCTCTCAACCACATCTTCTACACTCTCAGTCCTGTTAGTCGGCGTTTTCTTCGAAGGGGCGGCCTTTAGGTTAGGCCGCCATCCCTTCAGGGCTGGCCTCTCAACTCCGTCCCTTACTTACCTTTACTACGTTAATTAACCACCTAGCAGAGATAACGCTGCCTGAGGTCGCTGGTTTGCCTGCGACAGTACAGTGGTACTCGCTTGCTGTAGAATCTGGTTGCGGGTAAGACTTGCCGTTTCGGTGGCAAAGTCTGTGTCCCGGATGCGCGATCTTGCCGCTGATACATTCTCAGAGATATTACTAAGGTTACGAATAGTAGACTGAAAACGGTTTTGAATAGCACCCAGGTCAGCCCGTTTAGCATCAATTACCGAGATAGCCGCATCAACCGCCGCCATGGCATTAGATGCTCCCGCTGCGGTAGTGATATCCAGTGTATTGCTGCCCGCCAAGCCTTCAAAACTAAAGCCGTTGGCCCGAGACATATTAACACTGATAGTTTGGCCAGCATTGGCACCCACTAAGAATTTCGCAGAATAGCCCCCAGCCAGAATATCCACACCACCAAACTGGGTAGTAGTGGCCACCCGGGCAATTTCAGTTTTAAGCGCCGAAACTTCTTTTTGCAGTGCCAAACGGTCAGAAGCCGAGTTGATACCGTTTTGCGATTGAACCGCCAATACACGGATACGTTGCAACGCAGTGGTGGACTCAGAAAGTGCCCCTTCTGCAGTTTGCGCCAGTGAAATACCATCGTTGGCATTTCTTACGGCCTGGTCCAGACCCATGATTTGTGACGTCATTCTGTCAGATATCTGCAAACCAGCGGCATCATCTTTAGCGCTGTTGATTCGAAAGCCTGATGATAGACGTTCAAATGCTGTAGTCAGATCGTTGCCAGAATTGAATAACTGTCGTTGTGCATTTAATGATGAAACATTGGTATTTACAAATAGACTCATGGGTCTCTCCTAACTGATTTAAAAAACGCCTGTTATTGTTATTGTCAGCGCTGAGATTAATTAAATTATTGGCACACTGTGTGCATTTAACTTTGTGTCAGAGTTAAATTTCTGACGCTCCTTCCGGCTTCGCCGGTTTGAGCAATGAACCGTGGCTCACTACCCGGTGAATGCTGGCTGCAGGTCTGTTGTTCCAGACCTCATACCTCTCACTACCTCCTGGCTTCATTCCTGCCAGTCAGCAACCTCTTTATTCAGGCAAGACTATCCCCTGCCAATAAATTCAGCATGTTGAGAAATCATCTTTTATAGTGCCCTGAGGCGATGTGAAATTTACCCTTGCGGTAAATTTGCTAACCTGGGTTAGCGGTTTGAATGCACTAAAACTTGCACATTCGGGGTGGCATTCTTTACATCCTAAAACGTAACAAACGCCTGCTTGAATCGACCCGCATAGTTACTGGCATTTTACTGCCGATGTATCTGATAACGATGCTGGTATTGCTTCCTAACGGTTTATCAATTCGGATTATTTATTATTTTTGGAATCCGATTTGCTGCGGCCTTTTTATTATTTTTGACTGGCTGTCAGCTACAGGACCGGGCTTTTTATTGTTGTTCCCAGCGCCTTGTACTTAATGTATCGTCCGGGTACAGAAATACCTTTAGGCTTTTTTTGAATAATTTCAAAAGCCCAATAGATTCAGTGGGTTAAAACACTATTTGAAGGGAAAGGCCGGGGCATGAGCCCGGCCTTAAATGCCATTTTGGCGTATTTACGTTGGATGAATCACAAGTACACTACCCCCTGGCCTCAAACCCGCGTAAAGGGATGATAGCTTAGCCCAGTAGTGACAATGCAGACTGGGGACGCTGATTAGCCTGCGAAAGCACAGTAGTACTGGCCTGCTGGATAATCTGGTTACGCGTCAGGTTAGCCGTTTCTGTGGCAAAGTCAGTATCACGAATACGTGAACGCGCTGCTGAAACGTTTTCTGAGATGTTACTTAGGTTACGAATAGTCGACTGGAAACGGTTCTGTAATGCACCCAGATCCGCACGTACGCCACCGATGGCAGAGATAGCAGAGTCTACATCCGCTAGTAGTGAAGACGCACCCGCAGCAGTTGCTACTGATCCATCAACACCCAGACCACCGGCACTAAAGCCGTTCAAGCCATCTAGGTTAGCGGATTGCAGGTTTACCGAAATGGTTTGGCCCGCATTTGCGCCTACCAGGAATTTGGCAGAGTAGTCACCGGTTAACAGGTTTTCGCCACCGAACTGAGTGTCAGTAGAAATACGAGTGATTTCAGTTTTTAACGCAGAGACTTCTTTTTGCAGAGCCAACCGGTCTGCATCAGAGTTAATACCGTTTTGTGACTGTACAGCCAGCTGACGGATACGTTGTAATGAAGTGGTTGTTTCGTCTAACGCGCCTTCTGCTGTCTGTGACAGTGAAATAGCGTCATTGGCGTTACGTACAGCCTGGTTCAGGCCTTCGATTTGTGATGTCATTCGGTCAGAAATTTGCAGACCGGCCGCATCGTCTTTTGCACTGTTGATACGAAATCCTGAAGACAGACGCTCAAACGACGTGCTCAGAGAATTGCTCACATCATACAACTGACGCTGGGCATTTAATGCGGACACATTGGTATTAACGAACATAGACATAAGTCTCTCCTACACTCTCAGTCCAGCAGGTGCTGGCGACCGGACAATCCGGCAGAAAATTAAAATTTAGTAATCACCAAGCACCTGAGGGGTAATTGATGAACTGGCTCTCTCGGTAACTTTATCGACCCTTGGCCCTTTCCCTTTAGAAAAAAATCATTATTTTGCCGGTAGGCGGCACATAATTGCCGCCCCCCTAAATGCAAAGTATTAGTTTCAATACATTTTTTGACGGAGAAAAAAAGTGAAAATAATTTTTGAAAAGCCCGTTAATGAGGTGTTTTTGAAAAGAATTCGCTGTGTTCAACCAGATTTTATTAAACCGTGAGAGTGATTTTGCGTTTTATCCGTATTGACATTACCTCAGTCATAAGATGGCCACAAAAACAAAAAATGTCTTTAAGAAACATAATCTTATAAAACAATCGCAGAACTTGTTAGCGCGCATAACACTTATACATAGGTATTCAAATTAATACCATAAATAATATATTGTACTTTCGCGCGCTCCTCGGGGAACCAGGTGCGGGGCGGCTATTTATGCCGAGCTTTAATAGATTCCCTGTAAGTCCACTATAATATTGAAGGAAGCGGGTTAATTGAGGTTGGATAATAATGTGCCATCCGGACAAGGCACTTTGGTACAAAAGCCTTGGCTTGGATGACTTGACCCACTGTCAGCAGGCAAGGCAGACCATCATCAGGATGCGCAATAAATAATAATAAGATGTTTCAAAGATAACCCGCCAGTGCACGGAATAAAGCGGATAGCCGCGTGGGTTAGTTACTAATAAGGGATGGCTGGTAATAGCGGCTGGCTAGTAATAGAGCACTACCGAAAATCACACGGACGGCGTTGTTGTGGATAAGGTCCGGGGCGAAAGTGTAAGGCAATGCGCTCTAGGTATGATAGGGATCCCATGAGCGGTTACGTGCCCTGTCCTAATGGTTTTTTTTATGCGCTGAGGGCTTTTCTCATGAGCTGAGGGCTTTTCGCGTGCGCTGAGGGCTCTTCTTATTCGCTGAGGGCTCTTATGTGCTATGGGCTCTTATGTGCAAAGGGCTCTTCTTATGTGCTAAGGGCTCTGCCCTGCGCTAACTATATACTCAGTGCAAGGCAGATGGCGATGGTTCAGCGCGGCTAAATATAATTAAACAATGATAAATTAGAGACTTTAGGAAAGGTCGCCAGCGCAGCGTTAAGAGCCGTTTCCTGCTTCGCAAACTCAGCAGACGCTTCGGCGTAATCCGTATCTTCTATTGCCGAGCGCGCACTTTTTGTGGCAATTTCCAAATCCAGATTAGTTTCATAAACCGATTCGGCAGTATTTAACCGCCCGCCTATCGATGAACGCTCAAGTGCCACTTTTTCCAGGCCATTGTCCAGGCCCACCAGCGCATCGCTGATCGCTTCATCAATATTTTGACTATTCGATGAAGAGTCCATCAGCAAGCGAGAAATATCGTGCAACGTTTCAGCCAGGCTGGTTTTTTGCGGCGGATCGAGAGAAAAATCAACCGTATCGCCTGCGCCACCCGCCAAAGTAAATGTCATGCCTTTGATGGTAAAAGGTTCATCAGCAGTGAAGTCAACCGTATCTACCACGCTACCGCTGGCAGTGTTACTTAGCTGAACCTGGCCAGAGGCCAGGATTTCCAGTTGATAATTATTATTGCCAGCGGTGACAGGATCGTAATTGGCTTTACTAAAGGTATCAAAGGTTCCCTGCTGCTCTACTTTGGCTGAAGCTACCGTTGCCGTCCCAGAAGGATTCACTGAAAAATTACGCCGAGCCAGAACATTGTCAAACACTTCCTGGCCGCTAGCGGTACTTCTGACACTCACGCTATCTGATAGCTTAACCTCATTCTGCCCACCATCGCCGGTAAAGGTCACATTTTTATCACTGGCTGCGGCGTTAAATGTAAAAGCTTGATTTTGCGACTGATAGCCAGCAAAAATATAGTCGCCATTAGCATTTTGCGCGTTCATTAAGCCCAAAACTTCATCCCGAATTTGCGCAAGTTCGACGCCAATAGCGCGCCGGTCGGTGTCAGCCATTACCCCGGAACCTGCTTGTACAATTAATGTCCGAGCCCGGGTCACGGTATCGTTAATATTATCTAACACCGCCTCCTGCTGCTCCAAGCCACTGGTCAACAAATCATTGTTGCGTTGATACTGGGTAAGCTTATCCAGCTCTTCGGTCAATCTAACCACCTTGGCTGCCCCAACGGGATCATCCGATGGACGATTAATTTGCTTACCCGAAGATAAAGCTTCCTGGGTTTTTGTCATTTCACGCTGGTTATCCATAATGGCGCGAATGTTCTGATCGTAAAGCTGACTGGTTGATATACGCATGTAATGTTACCTTGCTGCTGACAAGATGGTATCGAATAATTCCTGCGCGGTACTTAAAATCCGCGCCGCGGCGGCATACGACTGTTGGTATCGAATCAGGTTCGCGGCTTCTTCATCCAGGCTTACCCCAGATACCGACTCAAACCAGTTTTGGGACTGCTCTTTCATCGCTTCAGCAGCCTGTAATGATATTTCCGCATTGGCAGACTTCTCACCAACCCGGCCAATCAGCGACGAAAAAGAATCGTGTAGCGTGCGTTGCTGATTAGTCGAATTGCTACTTAATTGTACCAGTGATGCCTGTTGTAGTTCAGCCAACTTTCTGGCGTTAGTATTATCATTAATACCATCGGTGTTATAGCTAATAGCAAAGCTGTCTCCGGCTACCGGTAAACCTTCCAGACTAATATCATAGCCTGGATAGTCAGAACCTGCCGGAAACGGCCAGCCCACCGTCGCAGACGCCTGCTCAAGCAAATTATTATAATCCGTCACACCCGTGACAGTCGCAATGGGGGCAGCATTTATCCCGTCATAAACTGCAAACTCGCTGGCACTGGTAAAAACGATCTGCACCGGCGCGCTGTACACTGCATCCGGTGTGGCAGTTAGCCCACCCGCTCCATCAAACGCGGTGGTAGCGGGTGTTTGGCCGGTTTCGGTATCATTTATTGCGACCGACTTCACCGTGGCGTCGCCTAGATTGCTGCTGTCAGCTTGCGCTCTAACCGGGGCGGCAAAGGCAAAGTCTTCAGGCCGATTGGTTGCCAGCGTAATATCAGCTGCAATGGTTTTGGTTGGCTGAACTAAAAATAAATCATCTGCGGCATAGCCGCCAGCACTATCAAAGCTTACCTCAATCCCACCGGGCAACGCGGTATTGCCAGCCGTATTTACTGTAATCGGCCCAGAGGTTACGGGATTTCCGCTACTATCAAGGCTTTTAGGCGTACCGTCGCTATTTAGCATAGTCAGGGTAATACTCACTGGGTTGCCCGATGCATCCACTGAGTTTACTGCTATCTGGTAATCCGCATCGGTAACCTGATTTCCTTTGCCTTCGGTAAACTGTGCACTCAACTCCAGCGTAGTATCGCTATTATCGGGGTAACCAATGCCCGGCACCTCCGACAGGGTAAAGATATTACCGCCCAGCTGCATGTCTAAATCCATACCCAGTTTATTTTGGGTATTAACGGCATCCGCCATGGCCACTGCCATCTGTCCAACGTCTCGCTGTGCCGCGCCCAGAACTTCGTTTCGAAAGCGGAATAAACCACCCAGGCTGCCACCCAACTTATCTTCAGTGATCTGTACCGATGCTTGTGGCACACCGTTTTGAATATTAAAGCCCAGTTCCAGCTGCTTTTCGGTGGTGTCGGGACCGGAAGTAAGTTCTAACAGATTGAAGCCGCCATTTTCCAAAACCAAAGATTCGCCACTGCTCAGGTTAACCCCTTTCGTACCATTGGCGTTGGTCCGCACTTCAATCGCCATCATCTCTGCCAGTTCATTGATGGCTTTGTCGCGCTGGTTAAGTAAGCCGCTGGGTTCGCCCTGGGCAGTATTCTGATTTTTCAGAATTGCCTTATTCAGTTCCCCAATATTGGCTATCAGGCTGTTTGCCTGCTTTACCTGCGAATCAAATTCCAGGTTAAGCTCGTCCTCAATGGACTCCATGTATTCTGATACGGTGCCCATGCGCCGGAGCAACGCTTCGGCTTCACCCAACACACTTTCCCGGGACGCTAAATTTGTTGGATCATCAGCAGCGGTTTGTACCGAGGCAAAAAATTTACTCAATCCAGTCGAAATAGAATTGGCTTCGCTGGCCAGCAGATTGTCAATCATGCTGGTTTTCTGGGTGAAGGTTTCCAGCTCCCCTACTGAGGTGGTGTCGCGGCGCAATTGGTTTTGCGCGAAAACATCAATAACCCGCTCAGTGGTCCCCTGCCCCACGCCTTCAAGCAGCGAGTTGCTAAAAACCGTGCGCTCCCGTACATATCCATCGGTATTGACATTAGCAATATTGTTACTGGTAGTTTGCAGTAACTTATTGCTAGCGTTAACCCCGCTACTGGCGATAGAGAATAAATCAACATTGCGAATCATTTGCTTAGTCCTTCAAACGCACGCTACGGGTTGTACTGGGACAGGGTAGACCCCTGATAAACGGCCATTAGCTTGTTAGCATATGCCGGATCAGTGGCGTAGCCTGCTTGTTGCAGCGACTGATAATAGGCCTGCGGGTTATGGCTGTTGTCCACCGCCTGCTGATAGCGCGCGCCCGAGCGAATAAAATCAACATAGTCGTTGATTGACGCTTCGATAGAATCGTAGGCCCGAAAACCTGCTTTCTGCTTGCTGGCAATACCCTGGCTATATTCCACGGTATCCACCACAGCTTGTTTGCCCTGCCACTGGTGGTTCGCTTTTATGCCGAATAAATTGTACGACGGCGTACCTTCTCCATCGTGAATCACATATTGCCCCCAGCCGGTTTCCACTGCAGCCTGGGCGATGATCGCTTTAGGATCAGCACCAATCTCGCGTGCGGCATTTTCTGCGTGAGGGTAAAGGGCTTCAACAAAGGCTTCACGAGACTCGAACAACGGGGCTTTATAAGCTGATGGTGTACCTTTGCTCGCTGACGCAAGCACAGACTCTCGTGCGCTGGCGACCTGCTGTTTTACCTGCAGATTAATAGATGACAGATTGCCGTCAGCACGAATGGCACTGGCAGGAGTATAATCCGGATTGTTTTGTCCCAACTGTTTGACGATGATATCGGCTAGGCCCATCCCCCCGTTGGAGGTTAAATCCACAGCCAACTGCTGGTCATGCATGTCGCGATAAAACTTAACCTGCTCGGAATTAAACGGGCTATTTTCATCAGCCAGAGCATCTTGCGCCTTACGCATTGATTTAAGCATCATTTGTACAAAGATGGCTTCAAACTGTTGCGCGGTTTCCTGCAGTGCCTGTTCATCTTCACCATTGGCGATAGCTTCACGCAATGAATTAAGACTGCCCAAATCATTTGCATTTCTGGCCATTTCTAGCTGACTGCGGGTTTGCATTGTATCCATTAGATCACCACCAACTCGCCGCGTAAGGCGCCCGCCTGACGTAGTGCTTCTAAAATCGCCATTAAGTCACCGGGCGCTGCGCCCACTTCGTTTACCGCACGCACCAGTTGGTCCAGCGTGACCCCAGGTTCAAATTTAAACATGCGGCTATCAGCCAGGTCGACATCCACAATAGACTGGGTAGTGACAACGGTATCGCCCTGCCCTAATGCATTGGGTTGGGAAACCTGCTGGTTTTCAGCAATGGTTACTGTTAACCCGCCATGGGTGATGGCGGCCGGCAATAAGCGTACATCCTGGCCGATGACAATTGTCCCGGTACGGCTGTTAATAACGACTCTGGCAGGGGCCTGACCAGGTTCAAACTCAAAGTTTTCCAGCGTGGCCAAAAAGCCTACACGCTGGCCAACATCACGTGGCGCTGAAACCCGGACTGAGGCTGCATCTAATGGGGTGGCAATGCTATACCCTTTTTCTGGCTGGGCACCAAGGCGCTCATTGATGGTATCCGCCAGACGTTTCGCGGTAGAAAAATCAGGATAGTGTAAGTTCAATGTCAAGGTATCACCATTAGCGAAACCAGAAGGCACAGACTGCTCAACTAAAGCGCCATTAGGAATACGGCCTACGGTGGGGGTGTTAATAACAATTTTGGAACCATCCAACCCCTGTGCGCCGAAACCATTTACTATCAGGCTTCCCTGAGCAACAGCGTAGACGTTGCCATCTACCCCTTTAAGGAATGTCTGCAACAATGTCCCACCTTGTAGGCTGCTCGCTTCTCCTACCGACGATACGGTGATATCGATGCGCTGTCCGGGCTTGGTAAAGGGAGGCAGCTCTGCGTGAACGGCTACAGCTGCCACGTTTTTTATTTTCGGTTTGGTATTTGGGTCCAGGCTAATCCCAAAATTGGTTAGCATGGTACGAAAGCTTTGTTCGGTGAACGGGCTTTGCTCGCCGGTTCCGGGCAACCCCACTACCAGACCATAACCAATTAACTGATTGGCCCGCACCCCCTGAATACTGGCGACATCTTTAATTCTCTGGGCTTGTGGCTGGCTCGTAATGGTCAGACACAAGGTAAGCAATACTGCTTTTATCGCTTTCATGAGGGTTCCTTAAAACGGCCACAGTGAAGAGGCAAAGAACTGGGTCAACCAGCCTTTTTCCTGGGCCCGGGCAAACGTCCCGGTGCCGCTATACTGAATGCGTGCGTTAGCTACTTTGGTCGAGACAATTTCATTTTCCGGGCTGATATCGGCGGGCCGGATAATTCCGGTAAGACGGATATATTCATCACCCTGATTTAATGTCAGCCACTTTTCGCCGCGAATAACCAGATTTTGATTCGGTAACACATCCACTACAGTAACTGAAATGGCCCCGCTTAAACTGTTGCGCTGGTTAGCCTGTGCATCGCCTGAGAAATCGTTTGATGAATTAACCCCTAACTGAATAGACTGCCCGCCAATATTAATCGCTTGCCCACCCAGCCCGGTAATCGGGGCAACTTCTATACCGGTTTCTTTCGAAGTGGTGGTGCCGGCAGACTTAGTGGCATTGGTATTTTCTTCCAATGACACCGTGATAATGTCGCCCACCCGGCGCGCAGTGACGTCAGAATACAAACTATTCGCCATGTAGGGACGAAACAGGGCGCCGTCTTCAGCTATGTGTTCGCGTGGAATATCTGGCACTACCGGAGCAAAAGACGGATCGTTGGCTTCCACAGGAGGAGCCGGCGTACTATTACAGCCAGCCAGCAATACCACACATAAAACGGACAAGAGACGACGCATACTGTTACCTGCTATAGCTGCTGAATAACCTGACCAAGCATTTGGTCAACCGATGAAATTACTTTCGAATTCATCTCATAAAGACGCTGACTTTCAATCAGGTTCACCAGTTCTTCGGTGACATTCACATTCGAGGTTTCCAGGGTCCCTTGAGAGAGCGTGCCTAGCCCCTGTAAGCCAGGGATACCCTGAATAGGTGTTCCACTTGAAGCGGTTTCAACAAACAAGTTCTGTCCAATCGGCTGCAAACCGGTAGGGTTGATAAAATCGGACACATTAATCTGACCCAGCACCTGATTTTCGGCTTCCCCGCGAGTAGTTACCGAGACTTCGCCATCCTGGGAAATAGAGATTTGCTGGGCATCTTCTGGCACGGTTATCTCTGGCTGTAATAAAAAGCCCGCCCCTGAGGTGACAATCTGGCCCTGATCGTTTAGCGTAAACTGACCATTACGGGTATAAGCGATAGAGCCGTCGGGCTGTAATATTTCAAAATACCCTTTGCCCTGAATAGACATATCCAGCGAGTTTTCGGTAGTCAGCAAGTTACCCTGCGTATGAGCCTTTTGCGTGGCAACCACCTTGGAACCTGCACCCAGCATCAAGCCCGAAGGGCGTTCAGTATCGGCTGAAGAGCGACCACCCGGCTGGTTAATATTTTGATAAAGTAAATCTTCAAATACCGCACGATCTTTTTTAAAGCCTACTGTCGAGGCGTTCGCCAGGTTATTCGATACAACTGCCACATCAGTTTGGGCAGCATCCAGGCCGGTTTTACTTATCCATAATGCTGGGTGCATAACGTACTCCTCAACCTTAAATCAAAGGCTGGTGTATTATTTAATTAAAGGATTCTCAGCAGCGCGTTACCGCGCGTTGATAATTCGTCAGCTTGTTTCATCAACTTAATTTGCATCTCGTAGTGACGCTGCAAGCTGATCATATTCACCATTTCATCCACCGCGTTGACGTTCGAGCCTTCTACCATGCCTGAACGGACGTGCACGTTGGGGTCGGCAAACGGAATGCTGCCGTCTTTGCTGCGAAACAGACCATCGCTGCCGCGCTCAATGCTGTCTAAAGAAGGATTAACCAGTTTGAGCCGGCCAATCTCCTGCGATACATTTTCCGGGGCGCCTACCGGGCGAACCGAGATAGTGCCGTCCATAGCTATATTCAAATTATCCAATGGCACGGGCAAATAAATTGGCCCGTTATCACCTAACACTGTGTTGCCATGCATATCCGTCAAAACCCCGTCAGCGCCCATTTGAAAACTGCCGTCGCGCGACATTGCTTCCTGACCATTTACATCCTGCAAGGCAAACCAGCCATCCCCTTGAACAGCTACATCCAGTGCCCGGCCGGTTTGCACCATGGCGCCACCTTCATAATTGTTTGAGGGACTTTCGGTCATTGAAAATACCCGGGTCGGCAAACCTTCGCCGTAGGCCGGCATACTTCGGGCTTGTTCAAGCTGAGCTTTAAAACCAGTAGTCTGGGCATTAGCCAGATTATTGGCGCGTACACCTGTGGCAAGAAGGTCTTGCTTGGCGCCGCTTGCAGCGATATACAGAAGTTTATCCATGACTGACTTTTGACGTTTTATTGGACTAATACCTTAGGTATTGCAAGGGCAGTGCCAACAGGCTAAAAAACATCAGATAACAGAAAGAAGTATAAGGATGGCAGGATAAAACCAGTGCCTGGAAATAATAAAAGGGCCGCATGACGCGGCCCTAGGGCGGTGGTGTGACGTATTATCGAATATTCAAAATGGTTTGGTTAAGCTGGTTATTTACCTCAAGCGCCCGAGAGTTTGCCTGGAAATTACGCTGGGCAATGATAAGGTCAATAAGCTCTGTGGTCAGGTTAACGTTGGCTTGCTCTAACGCCGACGAATTAATCTCTCCAAAGGTGCCGGTGGTTGCCTCCCCCGCCAGCGCTTCGCCTGATTCAATACTTTCTTTCCATTGCGTACTGCTTTCCTGAGTTAAGCCCTGCTCATTGGCAAAGCGCACCAGTGCCACCCGCACAATCGGCTCAGAGGTGCCGTTGGAAAAGGTAGCCCGCACCAAACCATCAGGCCCGATGTCGATGCCAGTCAATCGTCCCACTGGCAAGCCATCCTGCTCAAGTGACGTTACTTCAAAAGAAGATGCAAATTGCGTAGGCTCATTAGGCGTCGCGTTATTTGGGTCAAGATTGAAGTCAATGGTGATTTGCTGGGAGTCATCCGAGCCATTTGTCAAAACAGTGGCGCCTAAAGCTTCAGTTTGTATTTTAAAATCTGCGCGTTGTACGCCATCTGGAGATTCAATTCCTTCAAAATCGCCCCCCGCGCTAAATTTTAGTTTTGCCGCGGAAACATGATTACCGGTATTCCCGCCTACCGAGTTCAGCGCTAACGATGGATCTGAGTCGGTGCCGTCTGAGTTGGTCATATCAACCAGATTGTCGTCCACTGATGTTGCCACATACCATTCATTATCCACTGCCGGATCGCTATCTTTGATAAAGTAGTAGGTCATTACATGGCTATCACCCAGTGAGTCGTAAACAGTCACCGAGGTTGCCGCGTTATAAGTCAGCGGATCATCTGGATCAAAGGCGGCAGGGTCTAGCGCGGTATCGCTGGCCGGCAAGTTCATCCGAAGATCAACTTCGCTGGTTTGCTGCGGCGAGCCAGACGAGTCCGGAATGCGTACCGGCTCGGTCGTACTCAGAGCAACCGAGGCACTGGTGCCATCATTGTTAACCGGAAAACCCAACAGGTTATCGCCATTACTGTTGACCACAAAATTATCTTCATCAAGCTTAAACTGACCCGCGCGGGTAAACGAGAAATCCCGCGAGGTAATTTCAGGTACAGTGGCAAAAAAACCGTTACCGGTAATCGCTAAATCCAGTGCGGTATTGGTAAATTGCAAACTACCCTGGGAAAACTGCTGGGCAACTTCCTGAGTCAAAACCCCGTCACCCACTTTGGTTTTACCACCGGCTAATAAGGACGATGCATACACATCACCAAACTCTGCCCGCGACTCTTTAAATCCAACTGTGTTAACGTTGGCGATGTTGTTTGCAGTAACATCCAAATCTTTTTGCGCGGCGGAAACACCACTTAGTGCAATGTTAAAAGACATTTTTCACTTCTCCTGCTAACTGCCGATCTGGATGACGTCATCAAGACTGATACTCACATCACCATCCAAATTTAAAATTACGCCCTGCCCACTTCCGGCCAGGCTGACACTACCTACATGACGGTTCACCGCGGTAGCAATGGCTACCCCTTCGCCGTTGGCGCTTCCCGTGGCATTAACCACATACTGACCGGCGGCCAGGGGATTACCATTGGCGTCGTTACCGTCCCATTCAAACTGCACGTTACCGGCAGGCTGCGTACCCGCGTCAATGGTTTTCACTATCTCGCCATATTGGTTTGAAATGGTGATTTTCATATCTTGTACGCTTTGGTCGTTTACCACTACACCGCTAAACCCCGCACCCTCGGCGCCCATGTAACCTACGTTACCTTCCACTAAAACATTCTGGCCTATTAAGCTGGAGGCCTGCAGCGCTTGGTTGGATGTCATTGAAGCGGCGAAGTTTTCAAACCGTTCATTAAGATCGGTTATCCCCTCCGCCATCGAGAATGACGTCATCTGGGCAACCATCTGATCGTTGTCCACCGGTTTGGTGGGATCCTGGTGGGCCAGCTGTTCTGTCAGCAACGAAAAGAAATCTTCCTGCGACAGTTTTTGCTCGCTGCCGTCAGCTACCTTGACTTCTTCTTCCTGCCAGTAAAGGTCGGTCATCAACCCGTTATTATTAATCGTGTTCACGTGCGGTTCCTTGTTAACCTACTACTGGCCCTGACCAAGCTGCAGTACCCGGCGGTACAGCTGTTTGGTGGTATCTGCCACTTGCACATTGGTCTCGTACGATTTCGACGCGGATAGCATGTTAGCCATCTCTTCGACAATGTTTACATTGGGCTTATATATGTAGCCGTCTCTATCGGCCATGGGATTATTAGGGGCATACTCCACATTCAGTGGCGCATCGCTCTCTACCACCCCTTTCACTTCAACCCCGACCCCTTTGCTCTGGTAGTCAGTGGCTTTTTGTAATTCTGCTGAAAATACCGGATACCGGGCTTTATACGTTTCGCCAGCACTACTGCTGACCGTATTAGCATTGGCAATATTACTGGCTGTGGTATTCAGGCGCAGGTTTTCCGCTTCCATGCCGGTGCTGGAAATATTCATGACATTAAATAAACTCATTAACCCTGCCCTCCACTTAATGCT
This sequence comes from Salinimonas sediminis, assembly GCF_003429285.1. NCBI lineage: Bacteria > Pseudomonadati > Pseudomonadota > Gammaproteobacteria > Alteromonadales > Alteromonadaceae > Salinimonas > Salinimonas sediminis. Next base: position 998,316 of record NZ_CP031769.1, on the reverse strand, counting down.
TTCTTCATGCCTTTAAGCTTGCTGTCTAAAAATTGTAAGGAGGCCTGATAGCGCATACCGTTTTCCAAAAATGCGTTACGCTCGGTTTGCACTTCCACCGTATTGCCATCGCCGGTATCCGGCTGGCTGGGAATACGAAATTGCAAATCAAACGGACTGGCCGAGGCTGTACCACCAATATGCTTATCGTGGGTGCGGACCATTGACGATTGCTGGTTACCCTGCGCTGACGCCATGGCTTGTTTGAAATCGATGTCTTTTGCTTTGTAGCCGGGCGTATTAGCATTTGCCAGATTACCGGCAATCACTTCCATTCGATCTTCGCGTATGTTTACCGCTTGATGATGAAAGCCGACAAGCTTGTTCAGATTGATGGCCATATTTGACACTCCTCATTTACAGGCTGAATACTGCAAATGAGGTGCCAATGTTTTTTTGACGTCAATGAAGGTGTTGAATTTTCAGGATTTTCGTTGGTAATAGAGCCCGGGTGGGCACTTTTCCATAGTGAATAACTCGCTGGCAGCCCCAATGGATTCTGACGCGCCGAGGAAAAGAATGCCGCCGGGTTGCAGCTGGGCGGCAATTTGTTGCAGGATGCGCTGTTTAATTTCCGGCGCGAAGTAAATTAACACATTGCGACAAAATACAATGTCCAGACGGCCCTGACCGGCATAGCTGTGTAACAGATTGAGCGAGCGAAAACTTACCATACGCCTGACCGGGGCAATCACCTGCATCTGACCACTAGAATGAGGCGTAAAAAACTGCTCTCGGCGCGCAGCAGAAAGCCCGCGGGCAAGAGATAGTTCGTCATATAAGCCGGATTCACAGCGGCTTAGCATATTGGCCGACAAATCGGTGGCCACTATTTCTACCCCTTGCGCAAAGGCGCCAGGTTTTTGCCGCTGATACTCTAGTACCGACATTGCAATGGAATAGGGCTCCTGGCCTGACGAGCAAGCCGCACTCCAGATACGAATACGTTTATTTTTGGTCGCCAAACTGGGAAGTAAGGATTGCTTGAGCATATCGAACGGATAACTATCCCGAAACCACAACGTCTCATTCGTGGTCATAGCATCAATGACACTTTGCAATAGCGCCCGATTACTATTCGCGATAGTGGCTGCAATCAAATCGTCAATAGCATTGTATTCGTACTGATATAGCAAAGGCGACAATCGACTACGCACCAGATATTGCTTGTTGTCGCCCAGCACAATACCGCACTGTTGCTCTAGAAACTGTCCGAACTGCTGATAGCGCTGGGGCGAAACGTCTTTAACTTTCAACTGCAGCAGGCTCCACTACGCTTCCACCAACCATTTTTGTACCGCCGTAGCCAGCTCGTCAGGGTGAAACTTAGCGATAAAGTCGTCGGCCCCCACTTTTTTCACCATGGCCTGGTTAAATACGCCGCTTAAGGAGGTATGTAATACCACATGCAGTTTTTGTAGCTCCGGCGTATTTTTAATTTCAGCGGTCAGCGTGTAGCCATCCATTTCCGGCATCTCAATATCTGAAACCAAAACACCTACCCGATCGGTAACATCACCTGTCTCGGCTGCAATTTCTTTAAGCCGCTTGAGCGCCTCAAGGCCATTTTTTGCCACTTCTATTTCAAGGCCCAGGGTCGTCAACGCTTTTTTCACCTGGCTACGGGCAACCGACGAATCATCAGCGATAAAGATAATTTTATTTTCGCTACCGGTTACGGTCAATGAAGAGGCTACCTCTGCGCTGACCTCTGCGTTTAGTGGCGAAATTTCATTCAGGATTTTCTCGACATCCAGAATTTCTATCAGCTCGTTATCCATTTCCGTCACTGCTGTCAGATAGCTGGCGCGGCCGGTGCCTTGCGGGGGCGGCATAATGGCGTCCCAGTTAGTATTGATAATGCGTTCGACCGCACCTACCAAAAAGCCCTGTACTGAGCGGTTGTACTCTGCAATAACAATGAAAGCGTTTTCCAAGTTCTCTATTTTACGCCCACCGGTGGCCATACTTAAATCGATAACAGAAATCGTCTGGCCGCGGATATGGGCTACGCCGCGCACCAAGGCGTTAAGTTTGGGAATAGAGGTCAATGGCGGGCATTGCAGCACTTCGCGTACTTTAAATACATTGATCCCGAAACGTTGGCGTCCATTTAAGCGAAACAGCAACAGCTCCAGTCGGTTTTGCCCTACCAACTGGGTACGTTGGTTGACCGAATCGAGAATACCAGACATACATCACCTCAAAATAAATAAAAATCGGGCATGAACATTGCGTTTAGACTGCCACAACGAAACACGGATTGAAATCGCCAAAAAAGTGACACCGTATTTCGCCGCATACGCTACTCTACTAAGCATAGACAACATGAGCACAAACGAACATGAAAATATGTACGCAATATCAGGCGCTTTTTATCGCCCCGGATCGTTTTTGATGCTGAGGAAACTGTTCGCCTTGCTAATCGCCTGCACGTTAAGCACTAATGTGTTTGCCTGGCAGGCAGCGTCGCCAACCGAAAAAAACGGGCCTGACACAACTGCAAAGAAAGATAGCAGTAATCATCAGGTTGTCCAGCGCGGGGTGCAAAAGTACCTTGAAAGTCAATTTGATGCTGCTTCGTCGCTAACTCAAATAACCATTGAAGTGGCCGATATAGACGAACGAATCCGAATTCCTGACTGCGCCGCCGGCTTTGCTTACTATGCAGACGAACAAGCGCTGGGCCAGTCCTACATATCTGTGCGGGTAAGTTGCAATAACAATCAATGGTATTTATTTGCTAATGCCAAAGTATTGCGCACCCAGCCGGTGGTGGTGACCGCGAGTATGATCAGCCCCGGCACGGTATTAGGCGCAGACAATTTATCGGTAGCGCAGGTTGAAACGAACCAGCTACGCCATACGGCTTATCACAGCGTGGAAGCATTACTGGGAGCCCGAATGAAACATCGGGTCCGCCGGGGGCAGCCCATTCAGGCCAATATGCTATGCTTTATTTGTAAGGGAGATCGCATCACTATTCGTGCCCAGGTCGGTGGAATGCAGGTAAAAACCTCAGGCATCGCACAGCAAGATGGGGTGATTGGTGAAACGATCAAAGTGACCAATAGTAGCTCGCGTAAAACCGTGGTGGCGGAGGTGGCTGGAACTGATGAAGTAATAGTCAGACTTTGATAGGCTCGCCGGCTAATTTTGTGTAAAATACCGCTAAAGAACCTTTATAGATTGCCGATAACCCTATTGAGGTGTAATAAAGGTAGTGGAATTTAATTATGGCATTTAACAATGTAAACAATAATGGGGTTAATAAACCGCCATTAGACAACACAAAAATCGGTACGCAGCAGCAACAGCAGAATCAAACTGCGGTGCAACGCGAAGCGGCGGCTAAAACTCAGGCTGCTACTGCACCACGACAGGATTCAGTATCATTGACACAGTCTGCCCAACAGTTATCTCAAGTGCAAAAGAAAAGTGCTGAAGCGCCTGTTGATCAGGAAAAAGTAGATAAACTTAAAAAAGCTGTGCAGAGCGGTGATTACCGCGTTGACCCTGAGTCATTAGCGCGCAAAATTGCGCAGCTGGAATCACAGGTGTTCGGCTTAAAATCATAGGATTAATATATGCAGTCTCTTCAATCAGTGTTGGAAAAGCAGATTACCCATTTGGAAACGCTGGCCAGCCTGCTTGATAAAGAACTGCACCTGATAAGTTCACGCAATGCCGAAGCATTAATGAAATTATTGCGTGATAAGGAACAGACCCTTGAACTTATCCAGGAAACGGATAGCCACCTCCAGAAAAACTACCAGATTCAAATGGTCGGCGATGCAGCCCCTGCTGCTGCCGCACCATTAATTGAACAAGCTCGAAAACTGCTGGAACAATGCCAGTATCAAACCCAGATAAACCAGCGTGCCGTGGAACAAGGCCAGTTAAGACTGACCCATTTACGCAATCTTATGCTGGAAGTCAGAGCCAAAGAATCGCTAACCTACGATAAAAGTGGTAAACCTAATTCCGGCCGTTCCGGCACGGGTGTTCAAGCATAAACTGTTTCGCCATCAATAGGCTCCACCATCAATAGTAGGTTACGTCGCGAACCCGTTTAGGTTTAGCCGTAGTCAGGTAGATATCGTATACTCGCTGCATATCCAGCTCCAGCTCAGTGACGTACGTATCTTCTCCTACAGGATAAGCCTTGACGACTTTGGCCCCGCGAATCACCCCTTCTACCGAACTTTTTAACTGGCTGTTCGCCACCACCATATTGGCAACGGACTGTTCACCACTGATACGCTGGCCGTAAACCTGCTCGGTTAACTCACGGTAAGCATCCAGTTTAGACGCTCTCATCGCCATCAAGGTGCGCTCTGTTTCGGTTGCACCAGCCTGTGCGTTTACCGGGGCATACCCTACTGCTTTAAGCACCGGGTAACTGGCAGGTTCTACGGTTTCCCACTCTACATGTTTGTCAAACAAAGAGGTACAGCCAGAACCAAGGCCGGCGGTTAATAATACCGCCAGGGTAAGCTTGTGTTTGATATTCATTATTATCTACCACGTAAATTTTTGTTCCAAACAGGGTTAGCGCATGCCGCCCGATTTGTTTCATCGCTATCCGGACGACGCGTTTTTGACGCATTGCTAGCCATTGCCGTGCAATGTTCGCTGTTTGCTGTTTCACCGCTGCTATCTGGTAAGTTACCCAGCAAGTAACATGCCCATTTATTCATATGTCCAGTGTATTGTTATGGGATGCGCTAAATAGGAACAAAACGTGCAAGGTAGCCAGCGAGAGGCAATAATCTGACACCTATTGGGCATACCTATGAGCTTTTTCAACACATTCACACGTTATACGTTTAATGCAGAACCGCTTCGGCTATCGTGTACCCGGTGGGCTATTGCCATGGCTGCGCTATTGATTATACCAATGGGGCAAACATATGCCGCTTGGTTTGAAGCCCAAGGCCAGGCGTTGGTAGCCGGGGTTGAACGAAGCGAGGCCAGACGCCTGGCAACGGAAGAAGCGCTTAAACAAGCGTTGATGTTTGCAGGCGCTTCCGTCCATAGCGTGCAAACCTTGGTAAATGGATTATTGCAACCGCAAGAGTTTAGCATTCAGGCTAACGGTGAAGTAAACCAGCTCGAATTAGTTGATGAAATATGGCATGAAGACTATGTCACTGTGCGCATCAGGGCCGACATATTTGCCCAGGCCGAGCAGTGTGCGGCGGCCGGGTTTCAAAAAACCCTGGTTACCACCTATTTTCCTATCCAGTATCCTCAACAGGCACTGGACGGGCAACTACAAAAATTAACCCACGTTTTGCCCCGCCACTTACAGCAGCACTTTGCACGTCACTCATCCACCGTGGGTATTCAAGCCATTGCGCCTTATAGTACCAACTGGTACCAACAAACGGTGATTGAACAAGCCCCCGCGCTAGCCCGCCAGCACAATACTCAGTATGTCTTAGGGGCCACCATTATCGATTTAGGCGTAGAGCGAACACCAGCATCTGCATTAGCCTTCTGGTCGGATGGTAGCGCTTCGCGGCAATTTTCTGTGGCCATATCGTTACTGGATGGAATGCACGGTGGCGCGTTATTGGATAAAGTTTACCAGATAACGGCCCCATGGGAATTTGACCGGGTTGCGCAGTTAGATGTGGCCGGTGACCGTTTCTGGCGCTCTGCCTATGGTACAGCTATCGACAACCAACTGGCCGCCATTGTGGCTGATGTGGATGCCACGCTGGCCTGTCAGCCCGCCACAGGCAGAGTATTGCAGGTAGCCGGTAATCAGTTACAGGTATCATTAGGCCGGGCCCAGGGCCTTCAGGTAGGCGATGAATTATTTTTATACCAGACCAGCCAGGTCAATGACCCTTTCGGCCAATCCTACGTGCAATACAATCTTTATCCGGTTAAAGTGAAGGTGACGGCCGCTTATGCTAATTCTGCGACGGTAACGGCGGCTAATGATGGTTTGTTGATAAATATTCAGCCAAATGATTACGTTGCGAAGCGGTAAGGGCTTCACCTTACGCGCGAACTCGTTATAATGCGCTGGTCAGTCCCCATAGTTTAACTGGATAAAACAAGAACCTCCTAAGTTTTAGATCTGCGTTCGAGTCGCGGTGGGGACGCCACTTATCATCAACCATTGCTGCTATCGCAGCTTCTATCACTATGTCATAGTCGTTTAATTATTTTTAATGTATACCCGCTAAGCACAGCCGCTACAATAAACAAGGTTAGCGCCAAAGTAGTATACATAGCGAATGTCCGTTAACGCGGAGCCACGTATAGTTAAAAACAATGCACCCACAGTCGGTTCTACCTTTACTATGTATTGTGGTGTTGTATTCCCAGCGTTCGAGAGGTCCATTATGCAGTACCAGGATAATGATGACATGCACGTGTTTCTGGATGAAATTGGCGATGTCACTCCCTTACAGGCTGACGACAAAATCCATTGTTACTCTCCTGCCCAGCGCCTTGCCGCTAAACAACAGCGCGCGGCGAACAGACCTGCGTTTAACCAAATAACTAATCCGTTGAGTTTGGAGGGCGTCAAACCGGTGGCGCCGGATGATTTTTTAAGTTATCAGCAGCCAGGTATTCAGGATGGCGTATTTAAAAGCTTGCGAATGGGTAAATACGCTATTGAAACACGGTTATCGCTTAAAGGATTGACTGTTGAACAGTCACGCGATGCGTTGTATCAGTGTATTGTGAAAAGTCATAGCAAAGGGGTAAGAACCATTTTAGTTCAGCATGGTACCGGGGAACAAAGCAAACCCTTTCCGGCGCTTAAAAAAAGCTATCTAAAACATTGGCTAGGAGAGCTTGAAGAGGTTATTGCCTACCATACAGCACAGCCCGCGCACGGTGGTCGTGGCGCTACTTATGTCCTTTTGAAAAAACATCCTGAACAAAAGCTGATTAATCGGGAAAGAAATCGCAGAAGATAATTTCAGTGCGTGCAGACTACCTGGAGCGTCAAATAAGCCTCCAGCTGCACGCAAAAGAAATTAATATTATTTGGTGGATTGGTTGATAGCCTGGTCTGTTATGGCTTCGGCACTTGCCGAAGAACTAAACACCGCTGTAATGATCATGAATATTACAGCTAACGCTACCCCCGTTAATCCGAATCCTCGTGATGAACGATTCATAGTCGTCTCTTGTTATCCTGCGAGTTATCGCGCGCACTGGCGATAATCGGTTACCCCGACGTCCTTTTTTTCCTTGTGCCATCCTGGCGCTAACAACTTTAAAGCAGTGCTTAGCAGATAACAAGGCGCCATTCAATAAAATGACGCCTTTTTTGCAAAAAATGATGCTATTAGTCGACAAATACCCGCGCGTTTCTGAATATTCTCATCCATGCGCCATCTTCCTGCCAATCACTCGGATGCCATGAATTGGCCACCGTGCGAAACACCCGTTCGGGATGGGGCATCATAATTGTGCTACGCCCATCTACCGACGTTAATCCGGTAATACCTAGTGGTGATCCGTTAGGATTTGCCGGGTAATGGCTGGCTACCTGTCCGTAATTGTTGATATAGCGCAAGGCAACCTGCTGTTGCTGTTGCACCTGATTTAAGTCATCTGCAGCGGCGAACTCCGCCTGACCTTCACCGTGCGATACTGCAATCGGCATAACCGAGCCGACCATGCCCTGCAACAGGACAGAGGGAGATTCCGTCACTTCCACCATGGCGACCCTGGCTTCAAATCGTTCCGATAAATTTTTCACAAAGTGCGGCCAGTGTTGCGTGCCGGGGATAAGTGATTTCAAATTAGACAGCATCTGACAGCCATTACATACTCCCAGACTAAACGTATCGTTGCGAGTGAAAAAGGCTTCAAACTGATCTCGTGCCTGGCTGTTGAACAAAATAGATTTAGCCCAACCTTCGCCGGCGCCCAGCACATCCCCATACGAGAAACCACCACATGCGGCCAGGCCTTTAAATTGATCTAATTGAACCCGACCACTGAGGATATCGCTCATATGTACATCTATCGCATCAAAGCCTGCACGGGTGAAAGCTGCAGCCATCTCGTGATGAGAATTAACCCCCTGCTCGCGCAGGATTGCAACCTGAGGGCGCACCCCGGTAGCAATTAACGGCGCGGCTATATCCTGGGTAACATCGTAACTAAGCTTTGCGTGCAAACCGGGATCGTTTACATCTTGTTTAGCCATATGCTCTTGTTCCGCGCACATAGGGTTGTCACGCAGTTTTTGCATATGATAGGTAGTCTGCGCCCACGTCATGCGCAGGTTCACCCGGCTATCGGCGAACACGGTTTGCTTATTCCGCGTGAACTCCACCAGATCGTGTTCATTCAGCGTACCAATATCATGGCACAGGGCGGCAATACCGTGGGTTTCAAAAATAGTCTTAAGCGCCGCCACATCCGTTCCGGCGACTTGCACTACCGCACCCAGTTCTTCATTGAACAGCACCGCCAGATCATCCTCGCCCAAGGTATCCAGGCTGACAGATACCCCGGTTTTACCGGCAAACGCCATCTCGGTGACAGTGCTTAGCAAACCACCATCTGAACGGTCGTGGTAGGCCATCAGCAAACCCGCTTCAGTGGCTTGCTGGATAGCGTTAAAGAACCCCAGCAACTGTTCGGCGTTATCCACATCGGCCGGATGCTCACCAAGCTGCGCATAAACCTGGGCTAAACAACTTCCGCCCAACCGGTTCTTGCCTGCACCCAAATCAATTAGCATCAGGCGACTATCAGCCGAGGTCGTATTAAGCTGCGGAGTAAGGGTTTTGCGAATATCTTTAACCGCACCAAACGCCGAAATGACCAAAGACATGGGTGATGTAACGGCTTTATCATTACCCTGGGCGTCCTGCCAGGCTGTTTTCATCGACATTGAATCTTTACCCACCGGGATGGTCAGGCCCAATGCCGGGCATAGCTCTTCACCCACAGCTTTAACCGCTTCGTATAAGCCAGCATCTTCACCCGGGTGTCCGGCTGCGCTCATCCAGTTTGCAGATAGCTTAATTCGCTTGATATCACCGATGTTTGCCGCCGCAATATTAGTTAGCGCTTCACCTACCGCCATCCGGGCAGACGCACCATGCGATAACAAAGCCACCGGTGTACGTTCGCCAATGGCCATTGCTTCGCCATGGTATGTATCAAACGCTGTAGCAGTAACTGCCACATCGGCCACCGGTACCTGCCAGGGCCCGACCATTTGATCGCGGTTAACCAAGCCGGTGACTGACCGGTCGCCTATAGTGATAAGGAATGTCTTTTCCGCTACCGCCGGCAATGAAAGGATGCGCTGCGCGGCTTCATCCACTTTAATTGCAGACGTATCCAACGCGGTGCCGGTAACCATCAATGACTGTACATCACGGTGCATTTTAGGCGGCTTGCCTAACAATACATCCAGTGGCATATCGATCGGCTGATTAGCAAATTGCTCGTCGTGTAGATGTAAATGCTGTTCTGCGGTAGCTTCGCCCACTACCGCGTACGGCGCACGTTCGCGGCGACAAATCGCATCGAACGTCGCCAGGTCGGCAGGGGCGACGGAAAGTACGTAGCGCTCCTGCGATTCATTACACCAAATCTCTAACGGTGTCATACCAGGTTCGTCGGTCAGTACTTGCCGTAACTCAAAACGGCCCCCCCGGCCGGCATCATTAACCAGCTCTGGTAGTGCATTGGACAAGCCACCCGCACCAACATCGTGGATAAACTGAATCGGATTCGCTTCACCCATTTGCCAGCACGCGTCAATGACCTCCTGACAACGGCGCTCCATTTCCGGATTGTCCCGCTGTACTGAAGCAAAATCCAAGTCTTCATTAGACTGACCTGACGCCATCGAGGATGCTGCGCCGCCTCCCAAACCAATATTCATGGCCGGGCCACCCAGCACGATAAGCTTCGCCCCAACCGTTATCTCGCCCTTTTCAACATGATCCTGGCGGATATTGCCAAGCCCCCCCGCCAGCATGACGGGTTTATGATAACCGCGCACCTCCATGCCATTGAAACTATTAACCTGTTGCTCGTAGGTTCTGAAATAGCCCAACAGCGCCGGTCGGCCAAATTCATTGTTAAAGGCCGCGCCACCCAGCGGGCCTTCCAGCATTATGTCCAGCGCACTGACAATGCGTTGCGGCTTACCATAAGGTTGCTCCCAGGGCTGCGGGGCCGCAGGAAGATTCAGGTTAGAAACACTGAAACCCACCAGCCCGGCCTTTGGTTTGGAACCACGCCCGGTAGCGCCTTCATCTCGTATTTCGCCGCCTGACCCAGTCGCCGCACCGGCAAATGGTGAAATAGCAGTTGGGTGGTTATGCGTTTCCACCTTCATGAGGATGGCGATATCTTCATGATGATATTCGTAGCAATGACTGTCAGGATTCGGAAAGAAGCGCCCTGCCGGCCAGCCTTCCATTACCGCCGCATTATCTTTGTAAGCCGAAAACACATGATCAGGCAGCAGCTCAAAGGTATTTTTGATCATTTTGAACAGTGATTTGGGCTGTTCGACACCATCAATAGTCCAGCTGGCATTGAATATTTTATGCCGGCAGTGCTCAGAATTCGCTTGGGCAAACATATACAGTTCTACATCATTGGGATTTCGCCCCAAACGATTAAAGCTAGTATAAAGATAGTCAATTTCATCATCAGCCAGCGCTAGCCCCAGGCTTATGTTTGCCTGTTCCAGAGCCCCTTTGCCCTGGCCCAGAATATCCACCGAAACAAAGCTACTGCCCTGGGTATGAGTAAATAAAGCTGAGGCCTCATCCAGGGCGGCAAACACACATTCGGTCATCCGATCATGTAGTAGGCTAGCCACCAAGGTAGCTTGTTCTGTGCTCAGTGGGCTGTCGGTTTGCACGTAATAAGCACAACCGCGCTCAATTCGATGGAGGGAAGTGAGGCCGCAATTGTGAGCGATATCGGTAGCTTTGGTGGACCAGGGGGAAATGGTGCCGGGACGGGGAGTAACAAAAAACAGTGTGCCAGAGGGTGATTCGTGCGTTTGCCTGGGGCCGTAGGTAAGCAGCTTGTCCAGTACAGCTGAATCCTGGTCGCTGAGTTTTGCGTCGGTCTGCACCAGATGAATATGTTCTGCATATATTCGGTTTATTCTGATGCCTGATTGACCAAGCCGTTCAATAAGTTTAGTTTGTCTAAATTCAGACAGTGCGGGAGCGCCTCGAAGGACCAACATATCGCTTTACCTGATGGTTATCTGATAACAACGTCGAAGATTGTTGCTATCTTTTGATTGACGGGTTTCGGCGCGGATTATAGAGCAAATCAGCTTACTTGATAACCTCGGATGAATGATTAAGCAGGATTTTTTACCTTTAGCAGCATGACTGGTACACAATACTTCACTCCATTTGGCTCGAAACCCCACCCTAAAACGGGCGTATTGCGGTTGGCTCCAGGCTGGCTGCTATGGCTGTGGGCAGGGATATTATTGCTATCCGGCTGTCAGCCCGCGCCTCCGCCGAATAAATTACACGAGATCCAACAAGCCGGCGTGCTTAAAGTCGGCACCATTTACGGCAGAACCACATTTTACCATGGCAGTAGCGGGCCTGAGGGCTTCGAGTACGAGTTGGCCGAGGGCTTTGCCAAGCGGTTAAAGGTAAAACTTCAGCTATTACCGTTCTATTCCTATCACGCATTAATGCAAGACCTGCAACAGGGCAGGATTGATGTGGTGGCCGCGGGCGATGCTATCTCTGCGCACAACAAACAAATGTACAAGGTGGGGCCTGTTTATCAACAGGTCTCCCATAAACTGGTGTTTCAGCAAGGTCAGCCGAGGCCGCGCCGGCCCAGTGACCTGGACGCCCCTTTGTTAGTGGTTAAAGGGAGCAGTACCGAACAGATGCTCGATGCCCTGGTACAAGATGAGCCTGCCCTGCAATGGCAAAGTACTGACAATAAAGATATCTGGGAATTACTTACCGATGTGGCGCAAGGCGCGCTGGCCTACACCGTGGTCGACACCAATACCCTGTCGGTACAACGACGCCAATACCCTCAACTCAGTATAGGCTTTGGCCTGGATGAGCCAAAAGGTATTGCATGGCTGTTGAACCGCCAGCAAGATGATTCATTACGCAGTGCCGTCATTAGCTATTTCGGCGAGATTCATCAGTCGGGGGTGTTTAAAGCGCTGGAAGACAAGTATTTCGGCCACGTCAGACAATTTAATTATGTGGATACCCGAGCGTTTATTCAGGCCGCGTCGACCCAGCTAACCCCGTTTATCCCCCTGTTCAAACAATATGCGCTGGACGTTGATTGGCGTTTAATTGCGGCTATGAGTTATCAGGAAAGTCACTGGCAGCCCGATGCGGTGTCCTATACGGGGGTACAAGGCATGATGATGTTAACTTTGGATACCGCCAGCGATTTGAATATAGCCTCGCGGCTTGATGCGCAAAGTAGCATTGAAGGCGGGGCACGTTATTTCACCAGCTTACTGAAACGCGTTCCGGCCCGAATCAGCTCTCCGGATCGGACCTGGATGGCCCTGGCTGCCTACAATATAGGCTTTGGTCACCTGGAAGATGCCCGCGTGCTGACAGAACAGCAAGGAGGCAACCCCGATCTTTGGGTTGATGTTAAACGAAGACTTCCTTTACTCGAGCAAAAACAGTTTTATAAAACAACCACCTATGGCTTTGCGCGGGGCACGGAAGCAAAAGCCTATGTAGAAAATATCCGGCGTTATTACGACACGTTGATTTACCTGGATAACAATACCGAAATATTAACCCCAAACACGCCCTCAGGGACTTGAATTACTGTCATATAGGCTTAATATCCTACCTGTAACCTTAGTGGAAATGTCGTTACACGACACTGGTGGCGTTACTTATAATGGCTGCCCTGTTCAGGGGCCCTGTCTTCCTTTTTAAGCCTGAATTTACCCTTTAAATAATCGTTTAATTAACGTCGCTCCTCTTTTTACCCGTAAAAATGTAAGAGTGTGAATGAAAAGAAACCGTGGAATGAAAACCAGAAAAGTATTAAGAAATAACAATCATCGCCGATTGATGTTTAAGCGCACTCATCAAAGAATGCTGCACCGCCGCCGTCAGTTTGTCACCAGCGACTTACTGGCCACCGTTCAATCTGCACCGTGAGCTTTACGGGCTTTTTTGGCCGCTTTTATCTGCGCCCGGCGCTGGGCAAAAAAGGCCGATACCACTTGTGAGCATTGGCTGTGCAGTATGCCAGCGGTAATTGCTGGCTGATGGTTAAGCTGCGCATGGTTTAGCAACTGCATCGCCGAACCGGCGGCCCCGGTTTTTAAGTCGGTCGCTCCATACACCACACGATCCAGGCGGGCATGAACAATAGCCCCAGCGCACATTGGGCAAGGCTCCAGGGTGACATACAAGGTAGCCCCGACCAGTCGATAATTTTGCTGATGCCGTGCAGCCATTCGAATAGCTTGCATTTCTGCGTGGGCGCTGGGGTCATGGTCGCGTATTGGCGTATTCCAGCCTTCCCCGATAATCTGGTTGTTAGCCACCACCACTGCGCCAACCGGTACTTCCCCCAATGATTGTGCGGTTGCTGCTCGGGCCAAAGCAGCTTCCATCCAATACTCATCACTGAACTGGGCCGCTACCGATAGTGGCGAATTTGACGATTTCATTAGCACTTTACCTATCTAACATTTCACTACAGCCATTGATAACAACATAACGCTCTGTTTTTTATAAAAATTTGTATATGTGCATATTTTTTGCTGTCATAACGTTTGCTGATGCGTTGCAGGTATGCAAACACTCCGCCCATAGATAATTGAACAAAAAGTAAGCTTTTTACGAGCAAACATTTTACACTAAACCAGTAACACTTGTTAAAGGAACGGATATTATGAACTTAACTGCCATTGCGATTGTAGCTATAGTCGCCGCGTCTATCGTTGAAATTATAAAAGCTATAGGACGAATTTCGCAAAAAAAAGCGGCTAGCAACAATAACCTTGATGAACACCGTCAGCAGATTGAGCAACTTAAAGAGCGGGTTGAAGTGTTGGAAAAAATTGTTACTGACCAGAATTATGATTTAAAAAAGCAGTTTCGTGATTTAGAAAACGACAAGGTCGCCTAGCAAAAATTAGCCGGTAAGATATCGCCGCTTCCCGCCTCCTAAAGGGGGTTATGGGTGGGTCTGGAAGGACCCGTGATAACCGTTTTCTTTTGCAACTTGTCCGGGCTCGGGACTGGCTGTACCGTGCGGCTAAAGCTAACCTAGGCGCAGGGCATAGTTGGGCATAGATGGGCTAGCGATATTATGCCAAAAAGTCACCACGCCCCATTAGCGGAACCAATAGCGAACTAACGCCGCGTGAAGTTTGGTTAACTCTACCTCGCCTTACTAAACAGCACCATCAGGTATCTCCTTTTAAAACACCATCAACTGCCTTCCAGCAAGTAACGCTCAGCGCGCTCTACACGGCGTGGTTTGCCGGCTACAATTAAAATATCCCCCGCAGTTAGCACCGCATCATGAGCCGGATTCGCAATATCCCGATTATTCCGCCGTAAGCCTTTTACCGCTATGCGCATTTTGGTGAGTTTCAAATCGCCAATTGTTTTGCCCAGGCACGCAGCATGTGGCCCCAGCATAACCGCATGGACAAACTCCAGTTTATCTTGTGTGCCATAGGTTATTTCGGTGGTTTCCCCTGGGTAAAAGCCATGTAGATGATCGTAGCGGCCCTTTCGCTCCTGTCTTACCCGTTTAAGTATTCTCGACATGGGCACCCCGGCATAGTGCAGAACCTGGGAAATCAGCATCAGGTTGCCTTCTTGTAATTCCGGTACCACTTGAGAAGCCCCGGCCTGATAAAGACTATCCAGTTCATAGTCTCTTTTTGTACGTACCATGACATCAAGGGTGGAGCTGATCTGGCGGGTAGCGCTGATTATTTTTACCACCTCGCCAGGATTATCAAAACTGATAAGTACCAGGCGGGCCTTATTGATACCGGCTGATACCAGGATATCCTTGCTACGGCAGTCACCAAATATAATAGGTTCACCCGCGCTGCGGCTTTCGTGAACGCGCACCGGATCGGCGTCAATTACGACAAAAGGAATACCTTCCATTCTTAATAGTTTAGCCACTGACTGCCCTACCCGACCAAACCCGGCAATTACCACATGGCCGCTCGTTGTTTCAAAGGTGGGGTTATCATCAGGCACCGGGGTGGATGCGCTGCGTCGGCCCATATAGTTAGCAAACTGCTGACTTTTACCAATAAGGTAGGGGGTAATTGCCATGCTAATGATCCCCATACTGATCAACACAGAGGACTGCTGCGCAGTCAACACACCATGGGTGGTAGCCAGGGCGGCAATAACAAAACTAAATTCGCCAATCTGGCAAAGCTTTAAGCCAGCTGACCAGGCATGCTGTGGCGGGCATCCGGCTAACCCAGCAGAAATTCGCATTATCAACACTTTCATAACCATAATAGCGGCCACGCCGCCAATAATCAGGCCCAGTTCGTTAAGCAGTACTGCTATATCCAACTGCATCCCTACCGTCACAAAGAACAGCCCCATCAGAATATCTCTGAAGGGTCGAATATCTGCTTCTAGCTGGTATTTGTACTGGCTCTCTCCCAACATCATCCCGGCCAGAAAAGCGCCCAGCGCCATGGATAGTCCAAACACATAAGTCAGACCGCCTGCTAACAGCGCAATTAAAATTGTGGTTAATACAAATAATTCGTCGGTGCGGGTGCGCGCAACTTCGCGAAATACCCAAGGCAGGACCCATTTACCTATGGATAACAAAAACGCCACCACCACAATCCCTTTAAGTAACGCCAGCCCTAATACTTGGCCCAGGCCCATCTCACTGTCATAAGATAATAGCGGGATCGCAATTAGAAATGGCACGACCGCCAGGTCCTGGAATAACAACACACTAATAGCCACCTGGCTGCGCTGGTGGTTCACAATTCCCAGTTCATTAATTTGCTTAATGACAATTGCAGTAGAGCTTAGTGCCAACATTCCACCGATGATTACCGCTGTACTCACCGCTATCCCACTTAACCAGGCAAGCGTACTAAACAGGCCGGTCGTCAGGCACATTTGGGCCGCACCTGCGCCAAAGACCAGGTTACGCATAGCAATGAGTTTAGGCAGAGAAAATTCTAAACCCAGGGAAAAAAGCAGAAATACAATACCGATTTCAGCCAGTAAATGCATATCTTGGGGAGTATCAAACAGGCCGGTTAGCTCCGGACCCGCTAGCAAGCCGGCCACCAGGTAGGCCAAAATGGCAGGTAGGTTAAAACGCCTGAAAAAGGCCACACAGACGACCGCCAAAGCCATCAGGATTATGATTTGAACAAAACCGTGTTCCAGCATAATCACTCCTAATAAACGCTGATATTTTTAACCGGGCATACTTCTTGCTGATGTTTTGTACAAATTGGGCTGAACGGCAATATATTGACAGCCTTATATGTTTATTTTGCATCCGCTCTTTGGGTGCGCCGCTTTTAAAGGTCCTGGTTATGGATTTGCTAAATACACATTATGACACCACCCCAGATAGTCCCCCTTATATGATGGTGTCTAGTGGGAGTGAACTTACCACCAGCCAGTTTCAGGCATTTGTCAGTAAACTGCTATCTACCCTGGATATCACAGGTTTAGGGGCTATCTATCAGCACCAGTTAGCGTGTTATTTCCCGCTATCTGCGTTTGCGCTGACCGCTGTGCAGCCTGCGCTGGTGTTCGGCGCCGCGCACGGTCAACAGACTGCCGCAGAATGTATCCGTTTGCCGCTATATCGCGCATCCATCACTATGAGTGAACAGTATGCTAACTACTACTTTACACGATCTGTGACGCGAGGCGAGCGAAAACTACTAGAACAGCTGCATGCCATATTTACCCAACAGCTGTCGCAAGCTATTGCTTTTAATCAACTTAAATTAATGGCGACAAAAGATACGCTGACCGGCCTGGGCAATCGAAACGGTTTTAACGAGGCCTGCGCACGGTTATTGAGCCGGGCAATTCGCTATGACGAGCTTTTTGCTTTACTGATTATCGACTTAGATAACTTTAAAAAGGTGAACGATACGCTGGGGCACAAAGAAGGCGATAAGGTGCTTGAGTGTGTGGCCCAGGAAATACGTACTACGCTACGGGGCGAAGATGCCGCTTTCAGGTTTGGTGGAGATGAGTTTTGTTGCCTGCTTGACTGTGTAGACCAGCGGTGCATTGACCAGGTAGCCGCTCGGCTGCAGCGGCATATTTCAGGTAACCCGTATCTGCTTGGGCTGAATATATCCTGTAGCATCGGGGGCGCAGTGTATGGTAAGGGAGATGACACTAACAGTTTGTTTGACCGTGCTGATAAAGCCTTATACCAGGTAAAAACCAGCGGGAAAAATGCCTTCAAAGCGGCGTAATCAGGTAGTTATGCGGCAGTAATTTGCCGCAGGTAATCCGCCATTGGCCCTATTTTCCTTAGCTGACCGTCCTGTCATGCTGGCCGCGCTTTGCTACTTTTAATAGTTAATACTTTGCTGCAGTGCTGCATCTATCTAACATTAACTAGGAACCAGCCAGTAATTCCCTAGCGGTTTGCCACAATCGACCGGATTCCCGTCTCATGACCGACCCCATCAGCATGACACAATTCTCACCGGAATCGAGCGACTACTACGCAATCGCCCGTGATACACTTAGCAAAACCGGTAACATCATATCAAACTCTACTAGTTAACCAGCGTTACGGAAAAATCCGGCGGGCAATGTTCCAGATAATGCACTTTATGATTAACTATTACCGCGACAGGCTGTTGGTTAAGGTACACCAATGGAATATGCTGGCGCCGCCAGGCAGGCACCCGCCATTGTTTGAGCCAGTCTTTAAGCATTTTTGAAACGCCGCCGCCAGCTAAGCGAATTCTCACCTTGGGCATACCGCCCACAATGGTTACCTCTGCATTACAATAAAATACTGGTTCACACCAACTGGCCGCATATTCCTGTTTACATGCCAGGGTTATCCCACCAGGCGGGGGCGCTGGGAGCCGGGGGACTATATGTAAGGCGTGTTGATAGCGTCGAATATCGACATTGCCTAAACTAATACAAGGTTGAGAATCTTCGGCGGCGTCAATACTTTGTAGGATCTGCGCCAGTTGAGCCTGTCCCGGCATAGGTTGCCGATACGTTTCAAGCCAGCGGCGAACAAGCTGGGCCTGCCACTTTAGTGAATACCCGGCCAGTCCATGAAGACACAGCGTACCTTGCTTACTGATAAGCGAACTCAAACGCTCGTCAGTCACTTCATCTAGTAACGCACTGTGCTGGGCACATAACTGCGCACTGCGGGCCACCGTGGTAGCCAGAGAAGGCCAGCGTTGGGTAAGTGCCGGAATAATATCATTGCGTAGAAAGTTGCGATCAAACCGGCTATCGGTATTCGACTCATCCTCAATCCAATCCAATCCCAGGGTACCCGCGGCGCGAACAATATCGCTTCGCGTTAAACCCAGCATAGGCCGAATTATCCACACGCCGTCGCGCTTCACCCTTACCGGCATCGCGGCTAGCCCTTTGGGACCAGCGCCGCGCTTGGCTTGCAGTAAAAAGGTTTCAAGCTGGTCATCGCTATGCTGGCCCACCAGTAAGTGGCCCTTTACCTGCTGGCAATAGCGTAACAGAGCCGCGTAGCGCCCCTCCCGAGCCGATGCTTCTATGCTGGTTCTGGAAGCGTGCGCGACGTTAATAGACTGCGCTGAAAACTGACATTTAAGGGCTTCGCACACGCGGGCGCAATGGTCTTGCCAGTTATCTGCATTGACGCTCAGGCCATGATGCACATACACCCCATGAACTTTTGCCGGGTCAACCTGCGGTATAGTGCACAAGGCATACAATAGCAGTGTAGAGTCGACACCACCGCTAAACGCTACGACCAGTGAACCGGAACAGGCCGGGCCGTTATCCGGCCCGGCCTGTAGTAGCGCGGTAAGCGAGGTTTGTATCTGTTTGACAATGGGATGCACTATAACAGCCCTTTAAAGTACATCAGCTATTAACAGTATCCAAACGACATCAAACGCTCGTAACGCTCACTCATCAGGGTAGCTTTATCCAATGTCATCAACTGACTTAGCTGTTGTTTCAGTGTAGCTTTAAGATTAGCAGCCATACCATCATGATCGCGGTGCGCGCCGCCTAACGGTTCGTTAACTATCGCATTGATAAGGCCCAGATCTTTGATCTGCCCGGCGCTAACGCCCATGGCTTCGGCCGCTAACGGGGCTTTTTCTGCACTTTTCCATAAAATAGAAGCACAGCCTTCAGGCGAGATCACCGAATATGTTGAATATTGCAGCATGTTTACCCGATCGCCTACACCGATTGCCAAGGCGCCGCCAGAACCACCCTCGCCGATAACTGTACAGATAATCGGGACTGTCAGCTCCGCCATTTCCATCAGATTACGTGCTATAGCTTCGCTTTGTCCACGTTCTTCGGCACCGACACCCGGGTAAGCCCCTGGGGTGTCAATTAAGGTAATTACCGGCATGTTGAAACGTTCGGCCATTTTCATCAAACGCAAAGCTTTACGATAGCCTTCAGGCTTCGGCATTCCAAAATTACGGCGGATTTTTTCATGCGTATCGCGGCCTTTTTGATGGCCAATCAACATAACAGCTTGATCATCCAACATAGCCGGGCCACCAATAATGGCTTTATCATCGGCAAATGCCCGATCGCCGGCCAGCTCGTCAAAGTCGGTAAATACCCGGCCAATATAATCCAGGGTATAAGGACGCAACGGATGGCGGGCAAGTTGCGAAATCTGCCACGCTCCCAGATCTGAAAATATCTTTTTGGTCAGCTCCGCGCTTTTGGCTTGTAAGCGGGTGATTTCTTCTTCAATACTGACGTCAAACTCACCGCCCTGATTTACCAACCTAAGCTCTTCAATTTTTGCTTCTAGTTCAGCTATAGGTTGTTCAAATTCTAAAAACTGTATGCTCATTCTGTGTCCTATGTTTACTGCGTCGCACGCCAGGTAGTGACCGTTTTCGCGCTTCTTGTTAGTGACCACATTTTATAATTAAGAAGGCTAGTGATAACTTAGCGTTACGGACCGTTCTCCCAGGCAGTGCTTTAATTCATGCAGCAACTGGTCTTCCGGGGTGATATACCACTGGGCTCCACAGGTCAGTATTGCTTCGGCATCCCGGTGCAATACGTGCAATTCTACCGGACAACTTCCGCCGGTAAAGGGTTGCAATATAGCCTGTAGCGAAGACAGTTTATCTTGTTGCCATTGCTGCGTATCTATTTTTAATTGCAGCGCCCGGGCATTTCGCTCCCGTGCCTGCACAATGTCCATTACGTCACGGGCGGTGATTGTATTGCCCCCGGAGAAATCATCAAAGCTGACCTGTCCTTTAATCAATAAAATCCGGTCTGACTCTAAAATGCTTTCAAATTGTTCGAATACGTCTGGAAAGAACCGCACATCCATTCTGGCACTTTTATCATCCAGTGTCACAATTGCCCAGCGACGGCCTTTTTTGTTCATCATTACCCGAACAGACAGCACCAACCCCACTGCAGTGGCCATTTGTTCTTTCCCGGTGGGTTTTAAATCCACCAGCCGACCATCGGCATAATTTCTGATTTCTGCTGCGTACTGGTTTATCGGGTGCCCGGTGAGGTACAAGCCTAATGTGTCTTTTTCCCCGTCAAGCCATACTTTTTCCGGCCATTTGGGCACATCGGCAAAAGCCTGTTCCACCGCTTCTGGTTCACTGTTTAACAGCCCGAACATATCTGATTGCCCAAACGACTCGGCTTTAGCATGCTGCCCCGCTGCTGCCATCGCTTCGGGTAAGGTGGCCATTAGCGCTGCCCGATGCGGTCCAAGGTTGTCTAAAGCCCCAGCCAGTACCAGTTTTTCCAACACCCGCTTATTAACACGTTTGAGGTCTACCTTAGCACAAAAATCAAACAAATCAGTAAATTTGCCCTGATTTTCACGGGCTTCAATAATTGCCTCTATAGGGCCTTCGCCCACCCCTTTTATAGCACCAATGCCATAGACAATGCGACCTTTCTCATCCACGGTAAATTTGTGGCGGCCGGTGTTTAAATCAGGCGGCAAAATTTGCAGGCCCATTCGTTGGACTTCATCTACCAGGGTTACGATTTTGTCGGTGTTATCCATATCCGCGGACATAACCGCCGCCATAAATTCGGCCGGATAATGCACCTTTAACCATAACGTCTGATACGACACCAGGGCATAGGCAGCAGAATGCGATTTGTTAAACCCGTAGCCGGCGAACTTTTCCACCAGATCGAAAATTTTCATAGCCAGATCGGGGTCAATGTTATTTCCCTTGGCCCCTTCGGCAAATACCGCCCGCTGTTTGGCCATTTCTTCTGGCTTTTTCTTACCCATAGCCCGCCGCAATAAATCGGCGCCGCCCAGGGAATAGCCTGCCATTTCCTGGGCAATCTGCATAACCTGTTCCTGATACAGGATAATTCCGTATGTCGGCTCCAGGATTTCCTGCAAACACTCATGCTGATAGTCGGCATCAGGATATGAGATAGCTTCACGCCCGTGTTTTCGGTCAATAAAGTTATCTACCATGCCTGACTGCAAAGGGCCGGGCCGAAATAAGGCTACCAGTGCGATAATATCTTCAAAGCAATCAGGTTTTAGCCGCTTGATAAGTTCTTTCATACCCCGCGATTCCAACTGGAATACGGCGGTGGTTTCGGCTGCTTGCAATGAGCGGAAACTTTTGGGATCGACCAGTGGGATAGCTGTGATATCAATTTTGGTGCCATGCCCAATTTCAATCATATCAATAGCCCACTGAATAATAGTCAGTGTGCGAAGACCCAGGAAGTCAAATTTTACCAGGCCGGCAGTTTCCACATCATTTTTATCGAATTGGGTGACCGGATGTTTACCCTCGTCATCACAATACAAGGGCGCAAAATCCGTAATGGTAGTTGGTGCAATCACTACCCCGCCGGCGTGTTTACCGGCATTCCGGGTTACCCCTTCCAGAATTCGCGCCATATCGATAAGGTCTTTCACCTCTTCATCGTCGCGATATAGTTCTGGCAGGCGCGGTTCCACGTCGAAGGCTTTGCCCAGGGTCATTCCTGGGTCAGAGGGGATAAGTTTAGAGATGCGGTCAACAAAGCCATACGGATGGCCTAGTACCCTGCCCACGTCACGCACCACCGCTTTAGCTGCCATGGTACCAAAGGTTATGATCTGAGAAACCGCCTGACGGCCGTATAATTCAGCAACATGTTCGATAACCTCGTCGCGGCGATCCATACAAAAATCAACGTCAAAGTCAGGCATTGATACCCGCTCAGGATTAAGGAATCGCTCGAACAGCAGATCAAATTCCAAGGGATCCAAATCAGTGATCTGCAGGGCATAGGCAACCAGTGAACCCGCACCCGATCCGCGCCCTGGCCCGACCGGAATTTCGTTGTCCTTACTCCACTGGATAAACTCCATAACAATCAGGAAGTAGCCCGGAAAACCCATTTGGTTGATAACGCCAAGCTCGATCTCCAGCCGTTCATCGTATGGGGGGCGTTTTGCCTGCCGCTCGGCTTCATCGGGGAACAAAAATGCCAGACGCTCTTCTAACCCTTCTTGAGAACGCTTTACCAGGAAGTCTTCAGTGGTCATGCCGCCAGTCGGAAATTGCGGCAGGAAGTATTCATTAAGCCGCACGGTTACATTACAGCGTTTGGCTATTTCAACGGTATTTTCTATTGCTTCGGGAAGATCGCTAAACAGCTCCGCCATCTCCTGGCCTGAGCGCAGATATTGTTGCTCGCTATACTTTTTTGGCCGGCGCACATCATCCAGCGTATACCCATCATGGATGGACACTCGGATTTCATGGGCATCAAAGCCTTCCTGATTAACAAAACACACTTCATTGGTAGCCACTACCGGCAACCCGCTCTGTTCAGCTAACGCTACTGCGCGATGCAGGTAGTCTTCTTCGCCAGGCCGGCCGGTCCGTATCAATTCAAGATAAAAACGATCCGCAAAATGGGTTTGATAGAAGTCCAGTGCATCATTTAACAAAGCATTATTGTTTTTTGTTAAGGCTACGCCGACATCCCCATGTAATGCCCCTGAGAGCACAATAATGCCTTCAGCATGCTCGGCCAGCCATGCCTGGTCAATCACAGCGCGGTGGGCAATGTGGCCGCGTAGATAGGCTTTGGAGATAAGCACTGTGATATTTTTGTAGCCTTCATTGTTCATTGCCAACAATGTCAGCCTGAAGGGTTCATCACCAAATGTGTCATTGGTTACCCAGAAATCGGTACCGATAATGGGCTTGATACCCATGCTGTGGCACTGCGAATAAAACTTCACCAGACCACACATGTTCATCTGATCGGTCAGCGCTACCGCTGGCATAGAGTGTTCGCACACCTTTTCTAAGATCGGCTTGACCTTATTCAGGCCATCCATCATGGAATAATCGCTGTGTACACGAAGATGAATAAAGGGCGATGTCATAACACCTACTGTCGTTATCGGTTTTATTGGTCTAACAATGCCCGGACGGGCTTGAAGCTTGTACGGTAGCACGGCAATACACCATGCTCAGCCAATGCGGCAAAATGTGCTTTGGTGGGATACCCTTTGTGTCCGGCAAAGCCATAGTGGGGGAATTCTTTATCCAGCGCAATCATATCATTGTCACGCTCGACCTTAGCTAGAATGGATGCCGCTGAGATCTGGGCGTGCAGGCTATCACCTTTGACGATGGCTTCGGCATTATAGTGCCAATCGGGAAGTCTGTTGCCATCCACATAAACAAAATCCGGTTGTACCGAAAGCCCTTCTACGGCCCGCTTCATCGCCAGCATAGTGGCATGTAATATATTAAGGGTATCGATTTCCTGCGGGGTCGCGCGCCCGAAGGACCAACACAAAGCCTGTTCTTTGATAACCTGCGCAAAATAGTCGCGTTTTTTAGCACTAAGCTTTTTTGAGTCAGTTAGCCCTGCAATGGGGCGGCTAGGGTCAAGGATAACCGCAGCGGTAACCACATCCCCTACCAGCGGGCCGCGGCCTACTTCATCTACTCCGGCAATTTTTCTATTCATGATTAATGAGATCCAACACCGCTTTTGCGGACGCTTTATCAGCATCCTGCGCCAGGGTTTTGTGCAGTTGCGTGAAGGTTTCAATTAACGCGGTATTATCACTGTTTAAAAAGCCAAGCAGTTGCTGACTCAACATTTGTGGGTTCACGTCATCTTGCAATAATTCAGGAATTATTTTGCGCTTTGCCAGCAAATTCGGCAACGTAAAAAATGGCGCTTTGTATAATCGTTGCATGATTTTATAGGTCAGGCCCGAAAGTTTGTAAGCTGCCACCATCGGGCGTTTACACAACATCGCTTCGAGCGTGGCAGTACCTGAGGCCAGTAAAATAACATCAGAGGCTATCATGGCTTCGCGTGCATTGCCTTTGGTAAGCAGGATGGTGCCCTCGGCGTAAAGACGGGTAGCATGCTCCTGAAGAAATTGGGCGATAAAGTCGAACCGATGTTGGTTGGCCGCAGGGATAACAAATTTACAGCCTGGTTTTTGTTTTAGCACTTCATAAATAGTGGCTAAAAATATCGGCAATAGTTTGCTTACTTCACCATTACGGCTTCCCGGTAACACCGCCATTACCGGGTCGCTACTGGCTAAACCCAACGCCTGGCGAGCTGGCTGTTGGGGCGGCGCTAATGCAATCGCATCAGCCAGGGTATGGCCCACGAAGCGATAAGCAACCTGATGCTTTTGGTAAACCTCAGCTTCAAACGGGAATAAGCCCAACACGCAATCTGTCGCCTGGGCAATTTTATGGATACGTCCCTCTCGCCAGGCCCAGATAGTGGGGCTAACGTAATGAACGGTTTTAATCCCTTTTTGTTTTAACGCTTTTTCTACCCGCAAATTAAAATCTGGCGCATCGACACCGATAAAGATATCCGGGGGATATTTTTCAAAGTGAGCAATAAGGGCGTTTTTGACTTTGAGGATAGCAGGCAGGTGCGATAGCACTTCTACCAGCCCCATCACCGACAGTGTTTCCATATCAAACAACGAATGGCAACCGGCGGCAATCATATTGTCACCACCGATACCTTCGATAATAGCATCAGGATGTTGCCTTTTGAGCTCAGCAATCATGCCGGCGGCCAGCACATCGCCAGATGGCTCGCCGGCAACAACACCAATGCGTAAGGGCTGGCTGCTCATTGGCTCAACGGATAATGCCGCGTTCGGCTTCTTGCAAAAAGGTCACCATCAACGTTACTTCTGGATGGGTGTCTTGCACGCTCTTCAGCTGAGCCACGGCTTCTTCTACCGTGTTATTCGCGCGGTAAATAGTGCGATATGCGCGTTTGATAGCCATCACCGCTGCGGAAGAAAAACCACGGCGTTTGAGGCCTTCGGAGTTGATCCCCGCCGGCACATTTTTTTGACCATTGACCATAATGTAAGGCGGCACATCTCGTAGCACGATAGCACCGGCCCCAACGAATGCGTGGGCGCCAACTTTACCAAACTGATGGATAGCCGCACCGCCACCGAAAATAACATAGTCGCCCAGGGTGACATGGCCCGCCAACGACACATTATTTGCCAGAATAATGTTATCGCCTAAAATACAATCGTGTGCCACGTGAGCATTGATCATAAACAGGTTATTAGAGCCTACCCGGGTAATGCCTTCGTCCTGCACAGTGCCGCGATGTACGGTACTGCCTTCACGAAATACATTGTTATCGCCAATCACCAGTTGGGTAGGTTCGCCCGCATATTTTTTGTCCTGACAGTCTTCTCCGATGGAGCAAAACTGAAAGAAACGGTTATCTTTGCCAATAGTAGAAGGACCACGAATGACCACATGACTTTCCAGTATGCAGCCGTCGCCTATCTCAACATTATCATCTACTACACAAAACGGGCCTATTTTGACATTCTTACCAATTTTGGCAGATTCTGAAATTACCGCAGTAGAATGGATCACGTTAGACTATCTCTCTAATTGCACACATAAACTCTGCACTACAAACGCTATCGCCATCAACGCTTGCGGTACCTTTGAACTTCCATATTCCGCGACGTTCTTTGAGTAAGCTTACATCAAATTCCAATTTATCGCCGGGCACTACCGGGCGTTTGAAACGTGCGCAGTCAATCCCTGCGTACAAGTATAATTTATCGCTCTTACCCATGGTTTTAAAACCAAGTACACCCGCAGCCTGGGCCATGGCTTCAAGAATCAGCACACCGGGGAAAATAGGTCGTCCTGGAAAGTGCCCGGTAAAACAGGGCTCGTTCATCGTGATGTTTTTATACGCTTTGATAGACTCGCCAATGGTGTAATCGGTGACCCGGTCAACCAGCAAAAAAGGATAACGGTGTGGAAGTAATTCCAGAATTTCCTGAATATCAATAGAGTTTAGTGAGTTGGCCAAAAGTCTCTCCTATGCCACTAACCGCTGTAACTGACTGTTTGTTCGGCAAGCGGTAAAGCCGTTGTCACCAGCAACCTGTGGTTACATTATTGTTGCTCGTTCAATGGCTCATGCGGGTCAGGATTACTCACCCTGCCGCGGGTTCTTTTGCATACCCTGAGGTGATGGCCGTGAACGGCGCCATATTTATTGAAAAAACACAGGCTGGAATTTTTAAACGGCGGCAACCATACGCTTTTTAACGTAAAAAACAAGTCAGACCAACCCCTTCTGGAGCTAGTCTGACCTGTGTTATCAGCATATCAGGTTTTCATCATCGCCTGGAGGGCAACGAATTTTTAGTTAGTTTTCTTAACCTGTTCAAGCACTTGCTCAGACACATCATGTTGCTCAGTAGCATACGAAACCGCGCCTGCGCTAAGGATAAGATCATACCCATCTTTTTTCGCAACATTGTCGATGGCTTGTTTGATCAAGCCTAACAATTTGTTTCTTTCCTCATTGCTACGGCGTTGAATGTTCTGTTGTAGCGGCTGACCTTTTTCTGCCAGTTGCTCACGAACACCCTGAATTTTCTGTTGCAGTTCTTTCTTTTCCTGCTCGCTCATCGTCGCCGCATCACGTTGTAAACGCTCCGCAAAGAACTGACCGTCTTTTTGAAGTTGGTTAACTTCATCAATTTGGTCTTTAAACTCCATCTGAATGTTATTGGAGATTTCAGCGGCCTGTGGCATAGCCTGAAACACGCTCTGTACATCTACAACACCGATTTTCTGTTCAGCCATAACTGAACCGCTTACCAGCGCACTACCTAACATCGCGGTTGCAACGATATGTTTTGCCAACTGTTTCAAAGGGAACTCCTTTTGTAATTATTCATTAGACGTCGTCGTCAAAGTTAACTCTTAGAATGTTTGTCCGATATTAAAGGTAAAGAACTTCGCGTCATCACCTTCACGGTCTCTAATGGTTCTGGAGAAGCTGAATACCATCGGCCCCATCGGTGAAATCCATTGTACAGACAAACCGGCGGAACTACGATACTGTGTCCAGTCGGAATAGTCCAACACGTCATCACTTCCCGATACCGCTTGCAAGTTGCGATACTTATCGTAATCGAATTCAGTATCCCATACGTTACCTATATCAACAAACAGACTTGTTCTTACTGAATTGTCCATTTCCGCATCAACAAATGGGGTTGGTACGATAAGCTCGATACCACCTAATGCCATAGCGTTACCACCCAAGCTACGGGTTGATACCCCTACCAAATTTTTTGCTGGGTCGCCAGGATATTGTTCACCGTCAGGGCCAGTAGCTGCGCTGTTGGCAGATAATATTACCCCACGTGGTCCTACCGTGTTGTTTTCAAAGCCCCGTAATGTATCCGCGCCACCTGCGGTGAAGTTTTCGGTAAACGGTAAAATTTGCTCATTACCATTATTAGACCCATAGCCATTGCCGTAACCTAACCGCAGACGGGCTAATACCGACCAACGCTGATTACGAGATAGCGGATAATAAAACTTCGTATCCAGCACGCTTTTGAAGTAATTTACGTCAGAGTTTGGCGTGGTAATACTAAATGTTGCCCGCTGTGACGATCCGGCGGTGGGAAACAGACCACGGTTTAATGTGCTGCGGCTCCATGAAACGCTGGCCAGGTAGCTATCATATTTAATTGGGGCTTCGGGGTCTTCTTCGCGGAACTGGTCATAAAACTGTTCGGTCTGTTCATAATAACCGGTGTTATACAGCTCGGTATTTGAATAGGTCATACCGAAGTTAATCCGGTTTATCTCATCAATGGGATAGCCTACGTTAGCGCCTATCGACCACCGCTTAGAGTTATACTGGATAACGTTAAAGTCTGAACCATCAAACTCGCTGTAACCCAGTGACCCACCCAAACTGATGCCATCAATAGTGAAATAGGGATCATTATAGGTAATCTGCGCCGAGCGCTGATACGATACCGTACTGAGGTTTAAGCCTACTCGCTTACCAGTACCCAGGAAGTTATCCTGCTGAATACCCGCCTGCAAACTTAACTTCGTACGATCGCCATAACCAATACCGGCATTAAACGAACCGGACGGCTGTTCTTCTACATTAAAATCGACATCTACTTTATCGTCCTGGCCCGGGATACGGGTTGACTCAAATTCGACATTTTTCATGTAGGTTAAACGTGAAAGCTGATTCTTTGAAGATTCCAACAGATTGTTAGATAACCAGGCACCTTCCATCTGGTTAACATTTTGCCGTAATACATCATCGGCAGTAACAGTGTTACCATTGAAGTTGATACGACGCACATAAATGCGTTTGCCCGGATCTACAGAAATCGTCAGTTTGACGGTTTTTTCTTCGTCATTGATTTCCGGTACTGTGGTTACACTAGGGTAAGCATAGCCAAAACGGCCCAGGTATTTAGAGATAAACTCTTCGGTATACGTGACCTCTGCCTGGTTATACAGCTCGCCATCCGTTAACGGCAGTACTTTACCGATATATTCTTCGTTACCCAGCAGATCACCTACTAGCTCAACGCCCGAAATGGTGTATTGCTCACCTTCAGAAACATTCATGGCGATATAAATACCGTCTTTTTCCGGGGTCATAGAGACTTGGGTAGAGTCGATATTAAAACGCAGGTAGCCGCGGTCCATATAATGGTTGCGCACGGTTTCCATGTCGCCTTGCAGGGTTTGCTGCTGATAGCGGGTTTCGGATAAAAAGTCCCACCACGGTGTATCGTATTGCAGCTCCAAATCTTCCATCAATTCTGTGTCGGAAAATATTTGGTTACCGACAATATTGATTTGCTGGATGGCGGCGGCGTCGCCTTCTTCAAATAACAATTTTAGGTCGACCCGGTTACGCGGCAAGGGCGTAATAATGGCAGACACGTCAGCATTGTATTTACCGATACTGTAAAAGAAGTCTTTCAAGCCATTTTCAATAGAGGTAAGGACTGTTCTGTCGAGCGGTTCACCCAAACGCACACCGTTTCCATCCAAACTTTCCTGAAGCTGCTCATCTTTTATATCATCGTTGCCTTCAAAGATAATATTACTGATGGTAGGCCGCTCGGCGACTTTAATAACCAACGTATTACCATCTCGCAGCATCTCCACATTTTCAAAATGGGTGGATGAATACAGTGAACGGATAGCCTGGGCCACCCTAAATGAATTTAGTTCGTCACCTACTTCAACGGGGAGGTAGGTCAACGCTGCGCCCAGCGCAACTCGTTGCAAACCTTCAACCCGGATGTCTTCTACGACGAACTGTTCCTGTGATGTAGCCGCGTTGGCTAAGCTAGCACTGGATACAATAGCTCCGGCTGCTACTAACTGTCTTAACTTCATCTATTCTTTTTATCCTGCGCCGCGTTATTTCAATATATTTGATTATTTAGCGCTGCACCCTATCAGGCGATGCGGCTAATATCGTTAAAGATGGCAATACCCATAAACATCAGAAGTATTACCCCGCCGATTCTAAATCCCCATTCCTGAACTGCTTCAGAAACAGGCTTCCCAGTTAGCCATTCAATGGTGAAGTACATTAAATGTCCCCCATCAAGCATAGGAAGAGGCAGTAAATTGATTATGCCAAGATTGACACTAATCAATGCTAAAAAGCTCAGAAAGTAGACCAACCCGTATCCAGCGCTAACTCCCGCGCCCTGAGCTATTGATATGGGTCCGCTTAAATTATTCAGCGAGACATCGCCGGTTACCAGTTTGCCAATCATCGACACACTTAAGGTCATCAGCCGCCAGGTTTTATCCGCTGCCTTCACCAGTGCCTCTACCGGGC
Source organism: Salinimonas sediminis (assembly GCF_003429285.1). NCBI lineage: Bacteria > Pseudomonadati > Pseudomonadota > Gammaproteobacteria > Alteromonadales > Alteromonadaceae > Salinimonas > Salinimonas sediminis. The sequence continues at coordinate 967,864 of NZ_CP031769.1, read as the reverse complement.
CATACTGATGAACGAACACGTATCCTTGTGGCCAGGGCTCAAAGGTAGGGCTTACACCCAGGTAGCCAATCTGTCCCTGTTGAGTATCCCGGCGGGCGATGGTGGCATCGATCGTACTCGATTGTCCATCCCGGCTTACCTCAAATGTCACTTTTTCACCAGGACGCTCGCCTATGGTAGCAACTAAACCTTCCCAGCTTTCGATAGGTTCGCCATCTAGGCTGAGCAGGTTATCGCCTACCTGCAAGCCCGCTTTACTGGCCGGACTATCCGGTGCTACCACCGACAACTCGAGCTTAGCGGCTGGCCGATAGGGCTGCATTCCCAAACTGTCTAGTGCAGACTCTTTTTCGGGGTCAAAGTTCCAGTTACTGGTATCAAACTCCAGTGATCGACTATCACCATTTGCCGTTTGGGCGGTTATCGGTATCGACGACTGGCCGATGTAAGATACCAGTTCAAGGTTCACGGCTTCCCAGTCAGCGGTATCCCGTGAACCCACTGCGGTAATAAGTGAACCAGATTCCAGCCCGGCTTGCGCTGAGACCGAAGCTGGGGTCACTTCCCCTACTATCGGCTTTACTGTTTGCAACCCCACCAGGTTCATTACAAACAGTGCCACAATAGCAAATAAAAAGTTAACTACCGGTCCTGCGGCAATGATCGCCATTCGCTGGCCTACGGGCTTGTTATTAAACGCTTTGTGCTTAAGATTATCGGCCACGGTATCTACCCGTTCATCAAGCATCCGGACATAACCGCCCAATGGGATGGCCGCTAACACAAATTCGGTGCCATGTTTGTCAGTTCGACGCCAAAATGGTTTGCCAAAACCGATGGAGAATCGTTCGACCTGTACGCCGCATAAGCGAGCGACATAAAAATGCCCCCATTCATGTACCGCAACCAGTACCCCCAGCGCGACGATAAATGCACCCAGACTCCACAGAAATGAAAACACTAGCTCAAACCTCTAATCACACTTGTCGCCATCTCGCGCGCGACTCTGTCTTGCTCGAGAATTTGTTGGAGTGAACAAACGGGCATTGGTTCCAATTTATTCAGGGTTTCCTGATTTACTCTGGCGATATCGCAAAAGCCAATTTGTTCTTGTAAAAAAGCTTCTACCGCTATCTCGTTAGCGGCATTCAAACTGGTGGTGGCCCACTGTCCTTCCTGACACGCCTCAATAGCCAAATACAGATTGGGATAACGTTCACGACAGGGCGTATCAAATGTCAGGTCGGCCAGCGTTGCAAAGTTTAACGGCGCTACCCCGGCGTCAATACGCTCAGGATAAGCCAATCCGTATGCAATAGGGGTGCGCATGTCAGGATGTCCCATCTGGGCCAGCACTGAACCGTCGGTATACTGAACCATTGAGTGGATGGTGCTTTGGGGATGCAGTACGACTGTAATTTGGTCAGCCCGGGTACCAAATAAACGACAGGCTTCGATAAATTCTAACCCTTTGTTCATCATGGTGGCCGAGTCAACGGTAATTTTACGCCCCATATCCCAGTTTGGATGTGAACAAGCCTGGGCTACGGTAATATCGTTAAACGTGGCCAGCTCGCGCTGGCGAAATGGTCCGCCCGAACCGGTTAATAGCAAGTGCTGGATACCGGAGGCCGCCAGATTGCCATATTCAAAGTTGGTCGGTAAACACTGAAAGATTGCATTGTGTTCGCTATCGATGGGCAAAATCGTGGCACCACACTGACGAGCCGTATCAATAAACAAATCACCTGACATTACCAGGGCTTCTTTATTCGCCAGTAACACCCGCTTACCTGCTTTAACCGCGGCCATGGTAGGCATTAAACCTGCGGCTCCTACGATAGCGGCCATAACAGCATCTACTTCAGGGGCGCTTGAAACATCTTCCAGGGCTTGTGCCCCGCACAATAATTCCGCTTCAATCCCCTGCTCCTGCATTAGCGCTCTGGCCTGATTGTAGCGCTGCTCATCGGCCACCACCACATAACGTGGCGCACATTGGCGAGCCTGTTGCACTAATAAATCAAGCTGACTGTTGCCGGTAATAGCAAACACCCGGTATTTATCGGGGTGGCGGGAAACAACATCCAGAGTATTGCAGCCAATTGAGCCGGTGGAACCTAAAATGGTAATGGTCTGCATTATGCCATCCAGGTTACATAGCAAAAGGCGAACACCGGAAACGCCGCTGTCAGACTGTCAATCCGATCCAGCACCCCACCGTGGCCGGGTAATAATCTGCCACTGTCTTTGATGCCGGCGCAACGCTTTAACATACTTTCGTTAAGGTCGCCCAGTGCAGAGACGGCAACTGTAATACCACCAATGAGTAAGTGTAACCAGATTCGGGAAAAGGTGACGTGGTAATGCAAAGCGGCAAACGCAATAATAGCAAATGAAGCCGCTATCCCGCCTAACAGGCCTTCAAGGGTTTTGCCCGGTGATACGTTTGGTCGCAGCTTATGTCGGCCAAACTTTACACCGACAAAGAAAGCGCCAATGTCTGCGGCCCATACAATGCCTAAGACGTAAAATATAAGGGATGAACCGTAAAAGGGGTCAACGTCATGCAAACTGGTACGCAAACTTACCACCGCCACCCACGTAGGAATCAACGTCAGCGCGCCGAAAATACAGCGAATGGGGATACTGGTACGCCAAAATGCTGAATAGCGGGGATAGGCGATGATCATAACCAGCGACACTAACCACCAGAAGGCCGCCACACCGAGAATAAAATGGTACAAGCCATGTAATTGACCCTGATACCAGATTCTTTCTACATCAACAATTGCCGACAGCACCATACAAGTGGCAAATGCCGCGACCATTAAGGCAATTTTTTGCGGCCTGGCTGTCATGCCAGACATATTAGCCCATTCGTACGCGCCCAGGCCTATTACCCCAGCTATGGCGACTTCAAACCACCAGATTGGCAGAAACAAAATGGCAAACAGCGCCAATGGCGCCAGGATTAATGCGGTTATTATACGTTGTTTTAGCATAGCGGCTCTTCGGCTCCTCGTTGTCAGCCAGGCTTAGCAGGATTAGCCTGCTAGCGCTGTGACACGCTTACCTGTTCACCGGTTAAGCCGAATCTGCGCTGACGCACATTGTAATCGTCTACGGCTACCTGGAACACTTGTTCCGTAAAATCAGGCCATAGCACATCGGTAAAGTACAGTTCAGCATAGGCACATTGCCATAGTAAAAAATTACTAATTCTACGTTCACCGCCGGTACGAATTAACAAATCCAGCTCGGGAAGCTCTGCGGTAGAAATATACTGACCAAGCTTATCTTCGTCGATTTGCTCAGGCGCAAGTAGATTATCCTGTACCTGTTTAGCCAGAGTCTGGGCAGCGTGGGCAATATCCCAACGGCCACCATAATTGGCCGCAATATTCAGTACCAGTGCACTGTTATTGGCGGTCATCTCTTCGGCTTTACGAATTTTGGCTTTAAGTTTGTCGTCGAAAGCGGACACATCGCCTATCACTTTCAATCTGACATCGTTTTTGTGCAGACGCTTAACTTCACTGTTTAATACCAGATTAAACAATTCCATTAGCACGCTGACTTCTTCCTCTGGGCGCTTCCAGTTTTCACTACTAAATGCGAACAGAGTAAGTGACTGAATACCGGTTTGCCGAGCAAACCGAACCACTGACCGGACCGACTCTACACCCGCCTTATGGCCAAATGTACGAATCTTACCTTTTTTCTGAGCCCAGCGACCGTTACCATCCATAATAATGGCAACATGACGTGGCCCGGCCTGTTCAGGCGGGGCCGACACGGTCTTTTGGGCGGGTTGTGACCGCTTAGATAACATGACAGCTATTAGACTTCCATTAGTTCTTTTTCTTTAACCGCCAGAATGCTGTCCACCTGCTTAATAAAGTCGTTGGTCAGGGTCTGGATATTTTCTTCTGCTGCGCGACTTTCGTCTTCGCTAATATCCTTTTCCTTAAGTAGCTCTTTTACATCGCTGTTGGCGTCGCGGCGTATATTCCGAATAGCGACCCGCCCCTGCTCGGCTTCCGCGCGAACGACTTTGATCAAATCTTTACGGCGCTCTTCAGTTAGTGGAGGCATTGGAATGCGAATGGTGGTGCCGGCGCTCATTGGGTTTAATCCCAAATCTGACTGCATAATAGCCTTTTCGACGGCTTGCGTGGCGCTTTTGTCAAACACGGTCAGCGCCAGCGTTCGGCTATCTTCGGCAATAACATTAGCAATTTGCTTCAGCGGCGTGTCAGCACCGTAATACGATACCTGAATCCCATCCAGCAGGCTTGGGTGCGCCCGGCCAGTACGGATTTTACTTAACTGACTTTTCAGTGCGCTGATGCTTTTATCCATACGCTCACGCGCATCTAATTCAATTTCATCAATCACGATTTTGTTCCTATTTTCTTTTACAGTTTGTCAGCACGGTCAATCAGCGTGCCTTCCGGCTCGCCCATTACCACTTTTTTCAGGCAACCAGGCTTGTTCATATTGAACACGCGAATAGGCACACCGTGGTCGCGCGCCAGCGTAAACGCAGACAAATCCATTACTTTGAGTTCTTTTTCCAGCACTTCATCGTAAGTAAGCTGCGAATAAAGCTGAGCATCAGGATTTTTAGCCGGGTCATCACTATAAACACCGTCTACTTTGGTGGCTTTTAATACCGCATCGGCTTCAATCTCAATACCCCGTAAACACGCGGCTGAATCGGTAGTAAAGAAAGGGTTTCCGGTACCGGCAGAGAAAATAACCACGCGGCCAGATTTTAGCAAACTAATAGCTTCGGCCCAGTTGTACGCGTCACATACCCCGTTTAAAGGAATAGCAGACATCATACGCGCATTTACAAATGCCCGATGAAGCGCATCGCGCATCGCCAGGCCATTCATTACGGTAGCCAGCATTCCCATATGGTCGCCCACCACGCGGTTCATGCCAGCCTTGGCCAGCCCTTCGCCACGAAACAGATTACCGCCACCAATAACCAGACCAACCTGCACACCCAGTTCGACCAGCTCTTTAATTTCCTGTGCCATTCTGTCAAGTACTTTGGGGTCGATGCCGAAACCTTCGGCGCCCATCAGGGCTTCGCCACTGAGTTTTAACAAAATACGACGATAGGCTGATTTTGGTGTGATGCTCATTGTTTGATTTGTCCTATATGAACTCGGCTTGTCATATTTCTCACTATGCAAGAAATGGGACAAAACGACTTAACTATTGGGCGTTGCGTGCCCGTTACCGTGATTTTACTTATAAAAAAGCACCTCCGAAGAGGTGCCCGTAGTGTATCTGACTATTGCGTCATGCAAAAGTAGAAGGCAGTATTTATTTCTTTGCTGCTTCCATTTGCGCAGCAACTTCAGCCGCGAAATCTTCGCTTTTCTTCTCAATACCTTCACCAACTTCAAAACGAATGAAGTTAATTACGTCGGTGTTGTTGCTCTTAAGCAACTCACCTACGGTGTTAGAAGGATCTTTTACGAAAGGCTGACCTGTCAGGCTGATTTCACCAGAGAATTTCTTCATCCGGCCGGCAACCATTTTCTCGGCAATATCAGCTGGCTTGCCAGACTGCATAGCAATGCCGATTTGGATGCTTTTTTCTTTCTCTACAACGTCTTCTGGCACATCTTCTGGCTTAACAAACTGCGGGCTCGCAGCAGCAACGTGCATAGACACGTCTTTAGCCAGGCTTTCTTCGCCACCAGTAAGAATAGATACCACACCGATACGGCCGCCGTGTACGTAAGCACCCAGGTTTTCACCTTCCACGTTAACTACGCGACGAGGAGAAATGTTCTCACCGATTTTAGTGATTAGGTCTTCACGTACTTCACTGATTTTCTTACCGTTCAGTTCAGCATCGTTCAACGCATCGATATCGTTGATATTTTGTTCGTGGGCAACATTTAGAATCTCGTTACCAAACTTTAAGAAACCTTCGTCGCGAGCAACGAAATCCGTTTCACAGTTTAGTTCAAGCATAGTCGCGCGATTACCACTGACTTTAGTCAGGATAACGCCTTCAGCGGCGATACGACCTGCTTTTTTCGCAGCTTTTGCCTGTCCAGACTTGCGCATATTTTCGATGGCCAGTTCGATATCACCGTCAGTCTCGACCAGTGCTTTTTTACAGTCCATCATGCCTGCGCCTGTGCGCTCACGTAGTTCTTTAACTAGTGCTGCAGTCACTGCCATTTTTCAATTCCTCAGCATTAATATTTTCTAATGGTAAAAGGGGCCACTGCCCCTTCAAAGATATTCATCTTGTATTATGACAGCACCATGTCAATGCATGACGCTGTCATTGGTGCCGAATGCTATTACTCAGCAGCTTCTACGAAGTCGTCCTGCTCAGCTTGCGCTTCCAGGTTGCTGTTACGACCAGCGCTAACAGCACTTGCAGCAGCTTCCAGATACAGCTGGATTGCACGGATTGCGTCATCGTTACCAGGGATAACGTAATCTACGCCATCTGGGTTAGAGTTGGTATCAACCACACCAACAACCGGGATACCCAGGTTACGCGCTTCTGTTACGGCGATGTGTTCGTGGTCAGCATCGATAACAAAGATTGCATCAGGCAGTCCGCCCATGTCTTTGATACCACCCAGGCTGTTCTCAAGCTTGTCCATTTCACGCTGTAACATCAACGCTTCTTTTTTGGTTAGCTTTTCGAAAGTACCATCCTGGCTTTTTTGCTCAAGCTCTTTCAGACGTTTGATAGACTGACGAACTGTTTTCCAGTTAGTCAACATACCGCCTAACCAGCGCTTGTTTACATAGAACTGATCACATTTTACCGCTGCGTCTTTAACCGCTTCACCGGCTGCACGCTTAGTACCAACAAAAAGGATTTTACCTTTTTTAGCAGCAACGCCAGAAAGGTAGTTCATCGCTTCATTAAAAAGCGGAACCGTTTTTTCCAGGTTGATGATATGAACCTTGTTACGCGCACCAAAGATGTAAGGTTTCATCTTAGGGTTCCAGTAACGGGTTTGGTGACCGAAGTGAACACCAGCTTTTAGCATGTCACGCATTGAAACATTAGCCATGATTTTTTCCTCTAATGGGGTTAGGCCTCCATACACCCCTTGCATCGATCCGGTCTCCCGGACACCCCGATATCAAGTGTCGGTGTATGTGTGTTATATGAATATATTCGTACCTTGTTTTGCATTGCCAGCAGCAGCTTTTGCCCCAACCATACAAACAGGCGGGCGCTTTATACCATGAGCAAACTTTGAACTCAAGTTAAACGCCCGATTTGATCCACTAAATAGCCTGTCATTATCGCCTGGCAACCTATACAGAAGTCGGCGGAACCGTTACCATAAAGGGTATTAGGCTTGATATGTGCTATAGGCAACCATATTAAGCAAGGTAAGTTTGACTATTAACTATTGAGGGTTCCGGTGGCAGCTATTATCAAAACCGCTGAAGAAATAGAGAAAATGCGCGTGGCTGGCAAGCTGGCTTCTGACGTCTTAACCATGATCACACCTTATGTAAAAAAAGGCGTAACGACAGACGAGCTAAACAGCATTTGCCACGATTATATTGTAAATGAACAAGGGGCGACGCCTGCGCCACTCAATTATGGTCATCCACCTTTCCCCAAATCAGTATGTACGTCAGTAAATCACTGTATCTGCCACGGCATACCTTCTGATAAGAAACTCAAAGATGGCGATATTCTTAATATTGATGTCACCGTAATCAAAGACGGTTATCACGGTGACACCTCAAAAATGTTTATGGTGGGGAAACCTTCGATACTGGCAGAGCGCCTGGTGAAAGTTACCCAGGAGTGTTTATATAAGGCGATCGAACAAGTTAAACCCGGCATGCGTTTAGGGGATATCGGTCACCTTTGCCAAACCCATGCAGAATCGCATAACTATTCAATTGTACGGGAATATTGTGGCCATGGTATCGGGGCTGGCTTCCACGAAGAACCGCAAATAGTACACTATGGCCGTCCAGGTACCGGGGATGAACTGGTGCCGGGTATGTGTTTTACCATTGAACCCATGGTTAATGCCGGTAAACGCTATTCAAAAGTGCTTCCCGACCAATGGACAGTGGTAACTAAGGATCGTAGCCTGAGTGCGCAGTGGGAACATACACTGCTGGTAACGGAAACCGGTGTTGAGGTACTTACTTTGCGTGAGGAAGAAGACCTACCGCGGGTAATCAACCACGCCTAATTACGTATGCAGAGCCCTTGTCAATTTGCCGGGGCGCGCTTAAGCGCGTTGTTGCATTGGCGGGGGCATCGGCTATTTGAACATATACTTTTCTATATATTTATTCATTTTTCCTTCCAACTTATGCTTTATTTGCGGCTGCGAGGTGTAGGCTTTCATGCTAAGGTGCGTGTGCCGGTAAGGGTCGTTTGTTACGATCGCTTCCTTAAGGTCTGAATACCGTAATGATGAGGATACATTTTTGAGTCTGCAAAAGTTAATCGCTCAGGTTGAGCAAATTTCCTCAGTAGAGGATTTGCTTGCTATCAAGCAATGCGTAAAAGACAGCTATAGCTGGCTGGATAAAGCATTTGACACCTCTCCGGTAAATCAGCTGGTAACTGGCCGCGCGCATTTTGCTGATGCCCTGCTACTGCATTTATGGCATCTGCTGCGGTTGGATGAGATTTCGGATATTGCCCTGTGTGCGGTCGGTGGCTACGGCCGCGGTCATTTACAGCCCTATTCAGATATTGACCTGTTAATTTTAAGCCGCAAAACGCTAAGCCCGGACTCGCAAGAGAAAGTCAGCCGTTTTATCACTCTGTTATGGGATATTAAACTGGATGTGGGACAGTCTGTTCGGACTATAAAAGAAACGGTCAGGTTAGCCAAAGAAGATATTTCCATTGCCACCAATCTGGTAGAAAGCCGTTTATTAATTGGCAATGAAAATGTCTTTGAAGCATTACGCGAAGAGATAAACGGCCGCAATACCTGGACTAGTCAGGCGTTTTTTGTGGCCAAATATGAAGAGCAAAAAACCCGTCATGCGAAGTTTAATGGCACCTCATATAATCTTGAGCCGAATGTTAAAGAAAACCCAGGTTGCTTACGCGACATTCAGTCAATTGGCTGGGTAGCTAAAAAGCACTTTAAAGAATATGACGGCTGGAATCTGGTTGGCCACGGCTATTTTACTGAAGATGAACACAGTGAGCTTATTCGCTGTCGTATGCACTTATGGCGTCTTCGGTTTGCCCTGCACCTAACAGCAGGGCGCAGTGAAAACCGGTTGTTGTTTGACTATCAACCCGAGGTGGCTGCACGGCTCGGGTACGGCGAGGAAGGCAAAGCTTCGGTTGAGCGGATGATGCGGGACTTTTTTCGCACCGTGCGCCGGGTTAGTGAGCTTAATAAGATGCTACTTCACCGGTTCCGATACGACATGCTCAATCAAAATGTCAAACAGCAGCACATTATTGACGACAATTACTGGCTATTGGATGGCATGATTGCCCCACGGCATGAGCAGGTCATTAATTCGCCTGAAGCTGTGCTGGACTTTTTGAAAGTAGTCGCCGATACCCCCGCTGTTGAAGGCCTTGATACAGATACGATCAGGCAATTACGTAATACCCGTCGCGCCTTTGAAAAAGTTTATTTTGTAGAACGCGAAGCCTGTCGGGATAAGATAATGGTGCTGTTCCGGCATCCCAGTTTTTTTGACTTTGCCTGGGATATAATGCACGAGTACGGCATTTTACAGTCGTACCTGCCAGAGTGGGATAAAATAGTTGGTATGATGCAGTTTGATCTGTTTCATGCCTATACGGTAGATGAACATACCCACCGGCTGGTAAAGCACGTAAACCATTATTTCAGCTCGCAGAACCGCGAATTTCCGCGCTGCGGCCGTATTGCGCGTAACCTCGACAAACCGGAATTGCTCTATATAGCAGCTATATTTCATGATATTGCTAAAGGCCGCAATGGCGATCACTCGGTGTTGGGCGCAAAAGATGTAATGACCTTCTGTGCCTCTCACGATATTGATGATAAAGATGCCCGGCTCATTGCTTGGCTGGTGGAAAATCATTTATTGATGTCGGTCGTGGCTCAGCGCCGCGATATTTACGATCCTGACGTTATCAATGAGTTTGCCACGGCGGTGCGTAGCCATAATCATTTAAACTTATTATATGCCCTCACGTTGGCCGACATTCGGGCCACCAATGATAATTTGTGGAATGACTGGAAAGCCTCATTGTTACGTGAGTTGTACCTGATCACCCAAAAGGCATTGGATAATGGTCTTCAATGCCAGGCTACCATTGATGAGCGGGTTACCATGCACAAACAGCTGGCTAAACAGTTGCTTACCGAAAGTGGTGAAGACCAGATCAAGGTCGATGTGCTGTGGACCCGGATGGATGATGATTACTTTGTGCGCTTTAAACCTGCGCAAATCGCCTGGCATACCCGGGAAATCATCCAGGCTGAAGATGATCTGTTTAAGAACGATCCTGACACCCTGCTGATTCGGGCGAATGACAATATTGCCAAAGGGGGGACGGAGATTTTGATATACGGTAAAGATCGTCGCGCTCTGTTCGCCCAGGTGGCCTCCGTATTAGATAGCCGGAATTGTTCAATTCATGATGCTCATATCACCGTAACCCGGGATGGCTATGTCTTTGACAGTATGCTGGTATTAGAGAATGATGGCTCTCGCTTATCTTCTATCGACCGTACCACCAGCCTGGAAGAAGCCATCTTAAGTCAACTGAATAAACCGGGCTTTGCCCATGATAATAAACGCAAGTTGCCGCGCCAGATGCGTCAGCTTGATGTCCCTACAAAAGTACGTTTTTTCAATATCGCCGACGAATATACGCTGATTGAGCTTGAAGCGTTGGATGCGCCCGGTATTCTGGCTAAAGTAGGCCACGCCTTTGTAGATAAAAATGTCACCCTTAAACTGGCAAAAATCGCTACCATTGGGGAGCGTGCCGAAGATGTGTTTATTGTGACAAATGATGAAGGCAAGGCATTGACTCAGGACCAGCAGGTGGGCCTGAAAAAACGGATTCTGTACAAACTCGACCAACTTGAAGATATCACTATACCATGACTGAACTACAAATTATTATTGAACAGGCGTTTGACAACCGCGACTCACTTTCTCCTTCAGAAGCACCACAAGATGTGCGTGATGCAGTGGGCCAGGCCATTGATATGCTTAATGCCGGCACCGCCCGGGTGGCAGAAAAAATTGATGGTAAGTGGGTGGTTCATCAATGGCTGAAAAAAGCGGTACTCTTGTTTTTCCGCCTGCACAACAATGAAATGATTGAAGGTGCGGAGAGTCGCTTTTTTGATAAAGTGCCATTGAAATATCGCCATTACACAGCAGAGCAATTTGCCAGCGATGGTGTGCGTATCGTACCCCCTGCAGCGGTCCGTACTGGTTCGTTTGTAGGTAAGAACGTGGTGGTTATGCCATCGTATATCAACATCGGGGCATACGTTGGTGAAGGCACCATGGTGGATACCTGGGCGACGGTAGGCTCATGTGCACAAATAGGTAAAAATGTACATTTGTCTGGTGGCGTAGGTATTGGCGGAGTGCTTGAACCATTGCAAGCCAACCCAACCATTATCGAAGACAATTGCTTTATCGGTGCGCGTTCAGAAGTAGTGGAAGGCGTTATTGTTGAAGAAGGCTCGGTTATTTCTATGGGTGTTTATATCAGCCAAAGCACTCGTATCTATGACCGTGAGACAGGCGAAATTCATTACGGTCGCGTACCTGCGGGCTCGGTGGTAGTGGCCGGAAGCCTGCCTGCCAAAGACGGCGACCATAGCCTTTATGCAGCAATCATTGTAAAGAAAGTTGATGCAAAAACCCGCGCTAAAGTGGGTATTAATGAGTTATTACGCGGGGTTGAGTAACCTTTCCAGGTAACCCGACGGCCTGCTAATGCAGGCCGTTTTATATGGCGTTGGGGCTGGTTATTCTACAAACAGCTTATCTTTAAGGCCATTTACCCATTCCACTACGTCCTTTTCAGGCTCCATGGTTTCAATCGCGTCAACTTCCAGCATATCAGCTACCGGCTTACCTTGTAGCTCAGTAAGTAACGCATAAAAATGTCGGCCGCCTCCACAGAAATTATCATAACTGCTGTCACCCAAACCTGCTACAGCAAAAGGCTTTTGATTAAGCAGCGGAAATTCGTCTTTCAAATCAGAAAAAACAAATTCCAGATTAGGCGGTACATCCCCTTGCCCGGTAGTAGAGGTAATCACTAAAATAGCGTCATTTTGTGTGAAATCAGCTACCGCAGCATCTTCATACAGCTCACAGTCGTACCCTTGCGAGGCCAAACTTTCTTCTACCTGTTCCGCAACATGCTGAGCGTTGCCGTATACACTGCCACAGAATATCCCTAATTTTGCCATCGTAAATATTACCTCTTATGCTTTATGCTTAACCTGATAGACCTGCCAGTCTTTTAGCAGCTGCTCGATTGACGCCCCAGGTGAACACGTAATTTCCAGCCAGCGCTGTGAAGCAGGATGTTCAAACCCAAGTCTGGTACAACTTAAGGCCAGATTCTTAAAATCAAACCGTTCACGTAAAAATTTATTTTGTTTACCATCGCCGTGACTGGTGTCACCCAGGATAGGATGGCGCAAATGCACCATGTGCCGTCGCAGTTGATGCTTGCGTCCTGTATGCGGGTACAAACGCACCAACGTATAGCGAGATGTGGGGTAACGGTCTGACTGTATTGGTAATTCAAAATAACGTTCAGGTTGATAGACCGTACAGGCTGGTTGAGGTGCAATATCGCCGCGATCTTTATCTGCAAATTTGTCTGCTTTAAATTTTAACGCGTAATCAACCATACCCGGCGCCTGCACAAAACCACGCACAATAGCCGTATATTGCTTAATAATTTGGCGTGCCATCATCTGTCGCCCCAGAATACTGGCGTTGACGCCATCAAAGGTAAACAACAAAATTCCACTGGTGGGACGGTCCAATCGGTGCACGGGAAAGACATGCCGGCCAATTTGATCTCTTAGTTGTTGTACCGCAAAACGGGTTTCCCGTTTGTCGATTGGACTACGATGCACTAACAAACCAGCAGGTTTGTTGATAGCAACGAGAGTGTCATCCTGATACACAATTGGTAGAGGCGCGCGGTCATCCATGGAACGGCTCAGCTTTACTAAGATTGTCTAATACCAAAAGCTGATGAACCAGTGGAGTATGCTCGCCCTCATACACCTGTTGGGCCATAGGCGCGACATCCATAGCAGGCGGTAAGCTACCATGTTCGGTCAGGTATTGGCGTAGCTGGGGTAGGAAAATAAACTGTAACCATTGTTCAAAAGCCAGGGTATCTATCGCGAACGGTGCTTGCGAAGTTAACTGCTGAGCAGTCGGCGGGCAATCGCTCCATAAACCTGATTGCTGTAAATACGTCTGGATCTGCAGCAACGTATTTTCAATATTTTGAATGTGCGTCATAGCTTGTGTGGTTGGTTTGTTAAAAAGCGCAAGTATACCACGACTGGTCAACATGAAGGCAGACAGGTAAACTACCCGGCTTAGGTTTTAAGGCAGTACAGGTGGCAACAATGGGCGCACAGACAATTGAATCAATCAGTGAATTTTTGCTTCACGCAGGCACAAACTTTCAAGTCGTAGATATGGGGCGGGGGCTGACACCTATTGACGCCCAAACCTTTTTAGATTTGGAAAACGGCAAATTACTGGTTCCGCGCCCCCGCCAGCAACACGCCTGGTTCGCAATTGTATTTTGGAATACCAGCCAAACCCAGGCTAAAGAATACATCTGGTTTTTGAAATTGCCGGTTGATGAGCAAGGTTTGGTGGTGACGGCCACCCGTAATCACTTTTTGCAAATTATTGTGGATGCGTTAGGTAGCAGCCTGGCCGACGACACCGAACAAGGGGAAACACTGCCAGACAATCCCTACAATTTTGTGCCGCCACAAACACTAATGGCACATTTTAATGCGCTCATTCGGCATGTATTGAATAAGCCAGCGGTAACAGGCACGGCCGATGTCGAACGCTATATCCGACATCCTGCGGTAATGGACTGGCAAACATTGTCGATTCAGGCCATCGCCGACTGCGCCTACCACATAGAGAAAAACCAGTTGGACCAGCCTTTCACCCAACATTTTTCATTGTACGCGGCGGATTTTCAGCAAACCTACTTAAGTGCTTTAGAACATGTTGCATTGCCCCAGCTTGTGCAGAACTATCTGCTGGCATGGCTGGATAAACATGGTATTACCAGCGAAGAGTCGGCTGTAGCACTAGCGGTATTAAGAGCGCTAAGTTGTGATGAGGTTATGCCCGAAATTCAACAACGTCTGGCTGCTATTCTGGCTGCCTCTGAGCTGAATATGGATGTATTATCGGTTATTGCGGCTCGTCACTTTAACCAGTTGAACGACACCTTATTACTCGCGTTTTTCGAGCATGCGGCCAAATTAGACACCCAACAACAGTTTGACGGGGCCCTGTTTAAAGGCTTTTTTGCCGACTTAGTCAGCATCCCCATCCTACGCACCAAAGTACTTGGTTTGCTACGCTCTACCGAACGCAGTGAAACGCTGGCGCGGGCGATTGGCGCGTTATTTTCTGCCACCCGAGGAAACTAATGTGACCCTGGCTGAACTTACCCTGTTTTTATGCTTACTATTGATTGGTTTTCAGTTTTGGCGTATTCGCAGCATTAGTGAACGAGCGAATCTGCATATTCAACAATATTGTCAAACCCACCAGCTACAATTACTGTCGGTCGCCCGGCGTAAAACGCGATTATCGTTTAAATACGCGAAAATCGACTGGCATTCTGTTTTTGTATTTGAGTTTTCGGGAAATGGTGAAGACCGTTACGTAGGCGAAATGGAGCTGATAGGACAACGGGTGTTGCGCACCCATTTACCGCCGTATCGGGTAAATTAAAGCGATAGATACAAAAAAAGCGATAACCTCAAGGTCATCGCTTTTTTCAAATTTTGAGCATCCTTCTCAGCCATCCATTGCAGTTGAAATCATCCTGTTTCAAATCCCTGTATGCCCTTTCCATTTTCGCCCTGCGCATCCTGTGCAGGCTACTTATCCTTAAGTAGTTCCCTTTCCTTGATTCCCTGACACTATTACACATCCCATTCGTGTAACATTCTTCATCTATGAAGTTGTCCATGCGGTCTTCCTGACCGGGTTCCTTACCTGCTATCCTTGCTTACGCACATCCTGTCACGCAAATCATCATCCGTTGATGTTGTCCGTTTGCTGGTGAATCATTCACCGGGTCCCTGTCCTTACTCCACACCTTGTGGTCTCTTCGTCACTGAAGATGTCCTAACTGTTCGATTCCTTCGAACTGTCCTATTCCTACATCCCTGTGCAACATATCCGTGTTAGATGGCTCGTCCGTTTAATCCTTCAATACTGATCGTGCGCCGTCCTGACTCGTCGTGTTTCCCTGTGACGATTGATATATTACTGGCTTGAAGAAGCTTTGCGAGAGGCAATTTGAAGAAATTTTAAGACAGTTTTTTGACACTGCTATCAAACATTAAAAAAGTTCAATAAAAACATCAGGTTTATACTTAAGTATAGTTTCGAGGAAGATAAAATAACCTTAAAACTTACGCAGATGTACGATATGTCTTACACAGGATGTCGGATTATAAGACATAAAGTTCACGCAATTTATCGCAGAGGAATGTCGCTTGAACGCTTTTTATACAAAACGTCCCCTTCTACCCCGGCTATTTGTAGCGAAGTAACCTTAGAATAACCGCCATCTTCAAAAAAATAGCGATAGGCAGGCACGGTGGCAAATACACCTACCCCCTGGCTTTCCTCGCTCTGCGCCACAATAGTATCAATGGCCCCCATGAGAACGTGGCCCAGACCAATATGTTGATAGTCGGGATGTACGCCTATAAGCGAAATCATATGAAAGGATTCGGCAGGGATTAGCGCCCGAATCCGCTCTTCTTTTTCTACAAACTGGCGGGTGGAGAAAAGCCCGGCTGTGAGCATCATCTTTAATCGCCAATGCCACATACGCCCCGGCACAAAACCCTGATTTGGCTTCGTAATGCAGGTTACCGCCAGCAACCGCGTTCCCTCAAACAAGCCCAGCAGTATTTGTTCGGCGTCCCAGCAAGCTGTGAGTTCTTGTTTTATGGCCTGACGTAAGCGGCTCTCATACCCTTCTCGCTCGGCCTGAAAGATATGCTCGAATAAGGCATCATTGTGATAGGCGTTATACGCGATAGATGCGGCGACGTTGAGATCGTCAGCTTGTAAATAGGTGGCTTGTACAGCGTGGATATCGACTGAGACCGGCGTAGACGATGGCATGGTAACTCCTTAACCCAGCAAAATATTTGCTATGTACAAAGTTTAACCACACCATGCCTTAAAAAGTAAAGCAAGAAAAGCGCAGAGTGGCGTTAACGACTAAACCAGGTCGGTTGTCAGCGCTGAAATGCACTCTTCCGCATGCCTGCAGATTGCTATAAACACTCTTCCACATTATTACAGAGCGCTGTAGGCACTCTTCCACATCATTACAGCGCGCTGTAGGCACTCTTTCCCATGATTACAGCGCGCTGTAGGCACTATCTCCCCAGCCCACTAAAGCACCATTTTTAAAGACCAGCGGGGTACACTCATCTTTCGTGGTTACGCCGTCATCCATAGTGCGCTGTGTGCGGTAATACAACACCCGGTAAACCCCGTCATCTTTTTGATGCATTTCGCTAAAATCGGCCACCCCCATTTTTCTGGCGATTGCCTCAAACGCTGCTCCCTGCTCTAAGTTGCTAATATGCTTTCGATTATTCTGTTCCCGCTCTTCCCACTCACTGGCGTGATTACTGTCATTTCCATCTACGGAAATAACACAGCCCGAAAGTACGACTGGGGCGCTTAATGCCAGTAATAAAGGTAAATATTTCATTAGCGTATTCCTTTTTATTTTATATGAGTGTTGTGTACACCTGAACATATCAAATCTAAGGCCAACTTTAACCTATTGATTTTACATAACTTAACCAAACATCCGATTGCATTAACTACCACTATTTAACAAACCACACTATTATTTAGTCAGACTAACAACTACGCTTTAAGGCCGCGCCATGGTAATTTGCTGGTTTTGGGTAGCACAGTTAGCATTTTTATGAGTAATCCACATTCAGACCAGTTATTCGCGTTATGCCAGCAGCTTTATCAGCAAGGCACCACGCCTAATATCGCGTTACTGCGGGCAAAAGCGCCGGGCAAAGTCAGTATTACCCAGGCAATTGATGCCATAAAGCGATTCAATAGCGCCGCCAAACCGGCTCTAAAAGAGGCAGGCTCGCCCCCCACCGAGGCGCAAAAAATTCAGTCACTGGAAAAACGGGTTGCCGAACTGGAAGCAGCCATCACTGTGCTTGAGCAACGTATATCCAGCGTTATACCGGAAGCCGGGGCGCCAGCGCCTGAATAAATCCGGCCAAATCATCTGCCAGTTTGTCGTCAGACTTTTTACCCACTTGCTCCAACAGTACCGCACCACTACTGTTATCAATGGTTAAGATATAATCGTCGTCGCTGGTCAACCCAAAAAACAACGTTTCAGGTTGGCGCAGGCGACGCTTCATCAAAATATGTCCGATCAGGTTTTCCTGTAGGCGCTCAAAATCTTCGGCACTGAGCACTTGCAGCAAATCACACTCCCCCTGCGCCGCAGTTGCCGGCAAGTTTTCCGAATAATAGCGGGTAAAATAAGCCGTAAATTGCGTATTTAGCTGAATTTCCAATGCTTGTTCCAGCTTTGCAAATGACAATACTGGCGCTTGTGGGGTGGGCTTCCAGGTAACCGGCTGACCGTTATCTACCCGTTCCAGGTAGCAAGAGGATGGCCATGCACTATCATAAGTTACCGTTAATGGTGAATTGTGCTGCTGTGTTAAACCTAATAACCGCGCGATAAAATCGTCCAGCGCGGCGTCTACCGGGTTAGCCATAACCAAATTCCTTTCATTGTATTACCTGAGTGAAATCGCAAACCCCACGCAATCGCGGTATCATTTGCTTCTTTTTTAAGTTTACGGTTTAAGTGGTCGCTATGACAAACAATGCCTCATCAAATTTGCCGGATAATTTAACCCTTGGTCAGCAAGTGGCGTATGACGCCCACTACAATCCTGAGTTATTGCAGGGCGTCGCCAGGTCGATAAGCCGAGACGCACAGCATATCAGCGGTCCGGACCTGCCTTTTTCTGGCATTGATACCTGGACCGGCTATGAGCTGTCCTGGCTTAATGCCAAAGGCAAACCACAGGTAGGGATTGTAGAGTGTCACGTGCCGGTGACCTCGGCCAATTTAATTGAGTCAAAATCATTTAAGCTATATTTAAACAGCTATAACCAAACCCATTTTGATGACCTGGACGCGGTTAAACGGACACTTCAAGCTGATTTGTCACGCTGCGCGGGGGAGCAGGTGACGGTGGCTGTATTTCTACCCCATCAGTTTAATCGCTTTGCTACTGCAGAATTAGCAGGCGTGGTGATTGATGATATAGATATCGAAATAGACCAGTATTCCCCTGACCCGAACCTGCTAAGAACGGAACACAAACAGGTATCAGAAACGCTGGTTAGCCATTTGCTGAAATCGAACTGCCTGATAACCAGCCAACCCGACTGGGCCAGTGTATTGATTAAGTATGAAGGCCAGGCCTTAAATCATGAACAGTTACTGAGATACCTGATTGGCTTTCGGCAGCATAATGAGTTTCATGAACAATGTGTCGAGCGTATTTTCTGCGATATAAAGGCGTTGCCCGGCATTGATAAACTGACGGTTCTGGCGCGCTATACCCGGCGCGGCGGCCTGGATATCAACCCGTTCAGGTCTAACTTTGAAGCCCCCTACCCCAACCAACGTAACGCCCGACAATAGTCGGGCAAAAAACACAGACCTGTGCCACAATGAAGTGTAGATACGTAATCCATTGGGAATTAACGACTTAATGAATTCTAGTCAGCTTCAGTCAGTGCAGCGACATAATGAAATGCTTGCTCAATCCGTCATTCGTCTATCAAAGTTTTTTGAAGGTTATTCAGCCGACATAGACAACGAGCTTCAGACATTACGCGGCCATCTGGCAGGCACCCCGGATTTTTCCCTGGCCAGTGTAAGCATTGGTAAACTGGACCACCTGTTTCAAGGTGACATTAAAAACGTACGTCGCTATACCGCCAGCAGTCTGTCGCTTATCGAACAAAGCGTGCGTACGCTACAACAGCGCTTTGCCCAGGATACAGAATTTCGTACCCATGCTGCCAGTGTGCTGACATTGGCAAACCAACCCACTGATTCCTTACAGGCTCTGCTGAAAGTCTGTTTGAATAGCCTGTCATTAATTCAAAAATTGCCTACGCCTTGTGATACTGCGACTCCAGAAGTCCGAACCGCCCCGCTTAACCCTTCGATTACGCGCTCACTACAAGAAGAATTACAGCATTTACTCGACAGCTACACGCAGCTACAACCTGACAATATACAGTTGGGTAACCTACGCCACCGCTTATTAGAGGGGCTCAATGAAGATGATCTGTTACAAGCCTGTTTGGTTATTTTAAGGCTGATAGTCAAAGACTCAATGGGTGAGGCGGCAATGTCGGGTGAGGTTATCCAGAGCTTGCATGAAGCCCTGGGTAAATTAAACAAAAATGTGGAAAAAAGCATTGTTCATACCCATCAGGCGTTTGTCAGCCGCCAGAAAACAGATGAAGTATTTAAACAGCAACTCAATGATATTGAGGACATGGTGGCGGCGGATACTGGCCTGGACGGGTTAAAAGAACAAACCCGCTATCATCTTAAAAAGATGGCTTCAACACTGGCGCAGCGCAAAGAAAGTGAGCGCACTGAACAACAAAAAATCATGTCTTTGCTAAGCCGTATGCAAACCCAGCTTGATTCGCTAGAACGGCAGACTATCGATTATCGCAAAAAGCTCGCTCAGCAGCATTGTGCCAGCCACACCGACCCCCTCACCCAATTACCTAACCGTATGGCATATAATGAGAAAATCGTCAGTGCCTGGCAGCATGCGCAGGCCAGCCAACAACCGCTTAGTCTGGCGGTGTTAGATATTGACCACTTTAAAAACATTAATGATCGGTTTGGCCATGCCGCGGGCGATAAAACGCTGCAAGTGGTGGCTAATCAATTAGCCCAGGGCTTGAACGAAGGTGAGTTTATTGCGCGCTGGGGGGGCGAAGAGTTCGTCTTGGTTTACGAGAATACCGGACCTACCGCGCTGGCTGAGAAACTGGAAAAATTGCGAACCAGATTGATGGCATTACCGTTTAAGTTCAAACAGGAACGACTAACCATTACCGCCTCGTTTGGCGGGGCGACATTTACTGCGGATGAAACGGCCGAGCAGGTATTTGAAAGAGCCGACCAAAAGCTTTATGAAGCGAAGCGGTCCGGACGAAATTGTGTTGTTATCGATCAGGACAGATATTAATGAAAAAAGTGCAGTTGAATCCGCTTGGCTGGATGAGCCAGCTATCTCAGATAGAAGTATCGCAATTGCAGGACACTACACATAGTGAGCTTTTCGATGTGTTTAAAAATTGTTGTCTTGCAGTACTTAACAGTGGTGTTGATGAAGACGACTATGAGTTGTTGTTTGCCCCTTATCAGGATTTTGATATTAAACTGGTACGCCGGGAACGTGGCGTTAAGATTGAACTGACAAATCCCCCTGAAGTTGCCTTTGTTGATGGCAAGCTGGTACGGGGCGTACACGAACATTTATTCGCCGTACTTCGCGACATGTTGTTTATGGGTAACAAACATGCCCTGGTACATAAACCAGCGCCAGTAGATAGCCTGAGTACTACTGACATGGTATTTGATATGTTGCGGCATGCCCAGGCTCTGGAAGGCAATGACGAACTAAATACCATTGTATGCTGGGGCGGTCACTCCATCAAACAACATGAATACCAGTACACCAAAGAGGTCGGCTATCAGCTTGGCTTAAGAGAGATGAACATTTGTACCGGTTGCGGACCAGGTGCAATGAAAGGGCCAATGAAAGGCGCTACGATAGGCCATGCTAAACAGCGATATAAAAATGGCCGCTATATTGGTATTTCTGAGCCCAGTATTATCGCGGCCGAACCGCCTAATGCCATCGTTAATGAGCTCATCATCATGCCTGACATCGAAAAACGGCTGGAAGCCTTTGTGCGTTTTGCCCATGGCGTGGTGATATTCCCCGGCGGGGTCGGCACCGCAGAAGAGTTGCTGTATTTGCTGGGGATATTGATGAACGAGCGCAATGCACAACAGCCTTTGCCGGTTATTTTAACGGGCCCGAAAGGTGCGGAAGCGTATTTCGCCGCTATTGATGAATTTGTCGGCGCCACACTGGGGCCGCAGGCACAAAGCAAATACCAGATCATTATTGACGATGCTGAAGAAGTAGCCCGTACGCTATGCAACAGCAAAGCAAAAATTGAGCAATATCGCCTGGCGGTAGGCGACTCGTTCAGCTTCAACTGGTCGCTAAAAATTGATGAGCCGTTTCAGGTACCCTTTATACCGACTCACGACTCCATGGCAGCATTACCGTTACATCAGGAACAAGATGTAGCCAGCCTTGCCGTGGTATTGCGCCAGGCCTTTTCAGGTATTGTTGCGGGGAACGTTAAAGCAGAAGGTGTGCGCCAGATTAAAGAAAAGGGACCATTCCAGTTACGTGGAGATGTTCATTTAATGCAGCGGATTGACGCCCTTCTCGAATCGTTTGTAGCACAAGGCAGAATGAAATTGCCGGGCTCCGAGTACATACCCTGCTACACTATTTCCCCGCAGGATTGACGCATTCCTTTACGATTTTATCATTCCTTCTTTACACGCTTTTAAGGTAAACTGTTCAGTGTTCCCTTAATAACAAGTGAAGAAGGATGAATAGTAAGGTTATCCGGCTGATTCTGTTTGGCGTCGCGGCTTACGTGCTGTTCGTATTTCTGGTGATTTCGTTTTATCCTGACAAACCAGAAAACATGGACTGGCAAGACAGAGAAGAATATAACAAAGTGCAAATTACCAAGCTTCGACTGGGGACTACCCGAGAAGAGGTTCTTGCACGCCTGGGCTCGCCCGATATCACTGAGGCCAAAATGGATAGCTCAGTGGCTATTCAGGTGATGTTCTATCGCACCCAGCATGTCAGGGCAGATGGATTGACCACGCAGGACGAATGTACTCCGTTGTTATTTGAAAACGAACAACTTATCGCCTGGGGCGAAGGGGCTTATCAAAGTTACCTCAAAAGTTAGGAACTAAATTGGTAGAATCGGCATACCAGACACTTATTCAACAAAGTCAGCGCGCAACCGCTGCGCTGGTACGCCAGGGAAAGCTGCTCAATGTGCCTAATACCGGGCTGGCTATGGGCAAGCAGGTGGTCGAATTTGCCCGCCAGCATCCGCAGGCCGCCCTGGTAGCCGTTAATGCCATTCGTCAGGAATCTTCACTTACCTATCCTTTACCGTTAAAAGCTGCCCTGATCATGGCTATACTGGGGTTGCGCAGCCAGTTAAATGATCATTACCTGCAACACCTTACCGGTGCTACGTTTACGCTACTGAGCGCCGCGTCGTATCATCGTGATACCCAGATATTACATTTTGAGCCTACTGTACTGGCGGGTTTAAAGAAGCATTTGGGGGGCCCACAACTCGCCTTGTGGCGTTCCGTATTTTCGGTAGGCAAATTATTAGCCCAACCTAATTTTCACCGGTATCTGGCCAATCCGGCCATAAATTACCCGCAATGGTGGTTAATTTGTTGTAGTCATCTAAGCATTCGTTTTAGCTTCAGTTTTTATGCTGCATTACGGCCGTTAGCGCTGTCGGGGAATGTGCGCTACGAAGCCACATTACGTCAGTGGTTAACCTATCCTGGGGATATCTGGCCTGGCGCTCAGGCTCCCACAGAGTCTGGCAAACATACGGTAATGTATAAAACGGATTCCCAGTATGGTGTGCTGCCCTCTTCTATTGCACCGACCCCGGCTATAGAGTGGAAAACCGACATTGCGCTACGGCCTTCCCATTATATAAGATTTAATAAATGGGCTGAGCTTACCGCTAAAACTCACCAGGCCGCGCAACAGATTGCGGCATTTAAGTTTGAAGGAAGACGCTACCCGGTCAGCCATCCGCCACGCTCTATCATCACCATTATCGATATGTTGCAAGACAGTGAACTTGATATTGGCCGGTTAGCCGCTGAACTGGAACAGGAACCGGCTTTTGCTGATGCGCTAAAACATTCAGCCACCCTGGATAACCGGTTACAATTGCCCGTGAAAGAGGTAAAACAAGCGGTATTAACCTATGGGACTGAACGTGTAGGCGATATGCTGGTACTCGAAGCATTGATGCAGCGACTGACGCAGCATTATTTTCCGCTAGGGGCTTGCTGTAAGAATTTACTGGTTACCAGTGCAACGCTGGCATCACTGATCGCGGCTCAGGTGCCCAGCCGCCTATCGGCGCAGTCAGCGGCCTTAGTGAGCACGTTTTCGCTAGCACCGGTGTTTACCTTGCCAGCCCTAAAGATACTCGCCCGCTTTCCCCATAATGCGCAACGACTGTTTGATGTTAATGCACTGCTTAGCCTGAAAACCGGTGAAGAATTCGTGGCCTATGCGGCTGAACTTGCCGCGAACTGGCATCAGCCTAAAATTCATCAGGCTATTATAAGGCAGTTTGGTAAAATGCCAGCCCAAGCCAGCCCCGGCCTGCAAAAAGAATTTGCGGTTATCTCGCTCAGTTTACTACTTAGCCGAAAATGGTTATTTGTTAGTGGTCAACTCGATGAAGCGTCTATTGAGGCACTACGCCAATGTCTTCACATACTTAAACTGAAGCCGGAATTTATTGCCCATTTGCAGGCACAGGTTAGTAGTTCTCTATATACACCAATAACCCATAGGTTGTAATTATCCGAATTTGGCTAATACAGGGCGTCTTACTCAACGATAATAATGTTTTTTCAATGCTGTTGCGCTAATCTATGCTAGGCGAAGGCTGCACGTTGCTATAAAATATGCGCGATTTTGGCCCTATGGTGTAGCGTGTCACAGCGCATGATTAGCGCTACGACGCGATAAAATTACAGCTACCGATACACCATAATTTTAGCCTTACTGGCTATTTCCAAGTTACCTAATTCTATACAAAACGAATATTACCAGAGGATCCCCCATGACTCAGCAACGCATTACAGTCATTCGCGGCGACGGTATCGGTCCAGATATCATTGATGCCACCACCAAAATTTTAGATAAAGTGGGTTGCAACTTTGCCTATGATTATGCCGACGCAGGTTTGGTCGCCCTAGAAAACCACGGTGAACTGTTACCGCAGTCTACGCTGGATCTGATCGCTAAAAATAAAGTTTCATTGAAAGGGCCATTGACTACGCCAGTTGGTGAAGGCTTCACCTCTATCAATGTAAGTTTGCGTAAACAGTTTAAGTTATACGCCAACATCCGTCCGGTATTGTCTTTTAAAGGCACCAAAGCCCGTTATGAAGACATTGATATCATTACCGTTCGCGAGAACACCCAGGGTATGTATTCTGGCTTGGGACAGGTAGTGTCCGAAGATGGTAACGAAGCCGAAGCAATGAGCAAGATCACCCGTGAAGGTGCCGAGCAAATTGTAGTATTCGCGTACGAGCTAGCACGTCGCGAAGGGCGCAAAAAGGTTACAGCAGTACATAAAGCAAATATCCTGAAGTCTACCTCCGGGCTGTTTTTGAAAGTTGCGCGGGAAGTGGGCGAGCGCTACCCTGATATCGAAAGCGCCGAAATGATCGTCGATAATACGTGTATGCAATTGGTAATGAACCCGCATCAATTTGACGTGATTGTGACTACCAACCTGTTTGGCGACATTATCTCTGATCTATGTGCCGGTTTGGTAGGCGGTCTGGGCATGGCGCCAGGCGCGAATATTGGCCACGATTGCGCTATTTTTGAAGCGGTACATGGCTCAGCGCCGGACATTGCTGGTAAAAACCTGGCGAACCCAACCTCAGTTATTCTGGCCGCTATTCAAATGCTCGAATACTTAAACATGGGCGATAAAGCAGAAAAGATTCGTTCTGCGTTAAAAGACGTTATTGAGTCTGGCGATCGCACTACCCGTGATTTAGGTGGTCAAAATGGCACTACCGAGTTTACCGAAGCGATGCTAGAGCGTCTGTAAGCCACGCGATAATTATGCGATAAAGCACCGCTTGAGCGGTGCTTTTTTTTGTTTCATTTTCCGTCATTGCCACCACACGGCGGATAATCGCACGCAACCTGTCCAAACCCTGCACCATAGCGCAGCAGTATTTCTGCCATGCGTTGTTTATGCTTATCTCGCCAGCTGGCAATAACCCGATTCAGATAAGGAAATAACCATGCAGAATATAAGATACATTATAGCGGCTGTAATTGTAGCGTTAACTTGTGCTATGACCCCAGCCGTCGTGAGTGCACAAGAGACCCAGGACACTACGTTGCTTAATCAATCCGCGCCAATGGACCTGAACCTGGCGACCCAGGAGGAGTTGATGCAACTACCCGGTATCGGCCAAAGTAAGGCTCAGGCCATTATCGACTACCGCACGAAGATGGGCCGCTTTTTAGAAGTAGACCAGCTAACTGAAGTAAAAGGTATCGGAGAAAAGATGCTTACTAAGGTCAAGGCTCGATTGTTCGTGGAAGAGTAGCCACTGACTTTGGAAACTTAGCGTAGCCGGCTCGTGGGTGCTTCGCCACATTGAGCGGCTGCCAGAAACAAAAAAGGCTCCTAAAGGAGCCTTTTGCGATCGGTATCGACGGCTACTTAAGTGAAGCCAGATATTCTTTAAACTCTTCACCCAGTGACGGATGACGCAATGCGTATTCTACATTGGCTTTCATATAGCCAAGCTTGCTACCGCAATCATGGCTTTTGCCTTTCATGCAATACGCATCTACCTGCTCAATCTTCATCAGGGAGTCAATGGCATCGGTTAGCTGTACTTCACCGCCGGCACCCGGTGGCGTGTACTCTAGCAGATCCCAGATTTTTTCTGATAACACGTAACGGCCTACAATCGCTAAGTCAGATGGCGCTTCTTCCAACGAAGGCTTTTCAACCATACGGTGAATTTTGGCTGAATCACCTGGCTCGATATCTTCACCGTCCAGATCTGCGATACCAAATTTAGTGATTTCTTCGCGCGGCACCTGTTCAACCATTACCTGACTTACCCGGCTGGTATTGAATTTAGCTACCATATCAGCAAGGTTGTCTTTTTTCGGGTCGCTGGCAACATCATCGATGATTACATCAGGCAGAACGACAGCAAAAGGCGACTCACCTACCAGTGGACGGGCACATTGAATAGCATGGCCCAGACCGGCGGCGTGGCCTTGACGCACGTGCATGATAGTTACATCTTTAGGACAGATAGACTGCACTTCTTCCAACAGCTGACGTTTAACCCGCTTTTCCAACGTTGCTTCTAGCTCAAACGACGTATCAAAATGGTTTTCAATGCTGTTTTTACTGGCGTGCGTCACCAATATAATTTCTTTAATTCCCGCTGCGACACATTCATTGACTACATACTGAATTAGCGGTCTATCTACAACTGGCAGCATCTCTTTTGGAATAGCTTTGGTCGCTGGCAACATGCGTGTGCCAAGACCGGCTACTGGGATAACTGCTTTTTTTACCTGACTCATGATTACTGATTTCCTTTTACTGATAATCCGCGTCCGATGGCATAGTAATCAAATCCATACTCTGCCATGCGCTTAGGTTCAAATAGGTTTCGACCATCAAAAATTAACGGCTGGGCTAATTTCGATTTAATCAATTCAAAGTCCGGGGCACGGAATACCTGCCACTCGGTACAAATAACCAGACAATCTGCACCATTTAGTGCTGATTCTTTGGTCCCCATCAGGCGTAACTCGTCTTTATCACCGTAGATACGCTGGGTTTCTTCCATGGCTTCAGGATCGTATGCTTGCACAATAGCGCCCGCATCCCATAGCTTTTCCATTAACACCCGGCTGGATGCTTCTCGCATATCATCAGTATTTGGCTTGAATGACAAGCCCCATAGTGCGATGGTTTTACCTTTAACATCATTGTCAAAATGCGACATGATGTATTCAAAAAGTTTCTCTTTTTGCTTGTAGTTAACCGCTTCTACAGACTCAAGCACCTGAGCGGTATAACCAACTTTAGTTGCACTACGGATGAGCGCTTGCACATCTTTAGGGAAACATGATCCCCCATAGCCACAACCAGGATAAATAAACTGATAACCGATTCTTGGATCAGAACCGATACCATGACGGACATGTTCAATATCCGCGCCGAACAATTCAGCCAGGTTAGCAATTTCATTCATAAAGCTGATTTTTGTGGCCAACATACAGTTTGCCGCATATTTGGTCAGCTCCGCGCTGCGAATGTCCATGGTAATGACTTTGTCGTGGTTGCGATTAAACGGTGAGTACAGTTCACGTAACTTTTCTTCCGCTTTTTTGCTATCTGTGCCTAAAATAATTCGGTCAGGGCGCATGCAATCAGTAACCGCAGCTCCTTCTTTTAAGAATTCAGGATTTGATACCACATCAAAGCTAACCTCTTTCTTAATAGAGGCCAGTGTATCGGACACCTTGGCTTTAACTTTATCTGCGGTACCTACAGGTACCGTCGACTTGTTGATAATAATTTTATGGTTGTCCATGTGCTGAGCGATAGTTTCCGCTACCGCTAGCACATATTTTAAATCTGCAGAACCGTCTTCGTCAGGAGGCGTGCCTACCGCGATAAAGATCAATTCACCATGCTTAACACCTTGCGCGGCATCGGTACTAAATACCAGACGACCCGATTCAAAGTTACTGGTGACAAGCGGTGTAAGACCTGGCTCATAAATAGGAATCTTACCCTGTTTAAGGTTGTCCACTTTCGCTTGGTCTACGTCAATGCACACCACATCGTGACCTACTTCTGCCAGCACAGCTGCTTGTACTAACCCAACATATCCAATTCCAAAAACTGTGACTTTCACAACCCTTCCTTAAAAATTTTCCGTTTTACAAAATACTTTCAGTTCAAAAGACAGCCTTTCGCGGTGTATCTCAAAAGATACAAATTTACACCGCAAGAATGACGTTAAGATGACGCTTGCAAGCGTCAGTCCAGTTTACCGGTTCGGCCTTTTAAACCATCTATCAAACCGCGGCGAACATAATGACCGCGTAGCTTTCCTTCAGGAAACCACCACCGATTAACCAGCCAGCGAACTGGTAAAGCAACAAGATGACGACATTTCCAGTAAAGTGGCACATGTCGCCGGCGAGACAGAATAAGCACATTGCGCACCTGGTAATAAAGTCTTACTGGTGCACCACGCTTAAAGTTCAGTCCTAAAATACGATGGCGGCCGTCGCCTTGGCGGTGGCGCATCTTCACATTGCACGCTTTTATAACATGAAATCCGAGACTCCGCGCACGCCAACACCATTCATGATCTACGCCATCAATAAACAGGTTACTGTCTTTTTTTCCAACCCTATGATAAGCCTCAACATTTACAATCATTCCTGATGCAATGATTTGCGCGACGCTCTCTAGCTGGTCGCACATACGTTGCGATCTGTGTAGCTTAGGTTGCACAGGCTTTTCAATAAACTCGCATACAATTTGAGGCCCCACGCAGGCAAGCTTATCAATTTTGGCGAGCGCATATTCGTAGGCGTCATACAACTGCTGTAGAAAAATAGTACTAAGCTGACTGTCTTGGTCCAGAATCAATACTGCCTCGGCCCCCTGTTCAACCAGCCTATCCAAACCTACGTTTTGCGCTTGAGCGATACCCACATTGGAGGGACAGTGGATATAATCGGCCTGCTCATCAGTCAGGCCCACCAGCGGTACAGGGGAATTATCAACCAGGACTACTGGCCATTGAAGCGCGTGCAAAGCCTCCAGCATGGAGGCCAGATGCGCTATTGTAGGATGGTATAAGATGATAACTGCGCCGACTTTCAATGTTTTCCGATCTTCTCTAAAAGCACACGATCCAGCTTGTAAGCCCATTTTACCACTGGCGCAGGCATAAGTCGCAGCAATAAAACGATACAGGCGTAGATAACGTTAAACGGTGTGTAGCGCTGCAATTTACGCATGGCACTAAAGCGGGCTTTGAACTCATTGAGAGATTTTACCAGCCCCCGCCTTTTGTAGAAATCATTAACCCGGCGAAACTCCAGTAATCGTTCCCGCAGGTTTCTAAATTCAAAGCCGGCGGCAGCCAGCTCAATCCACAAGAAGTAGTCCTGGGTATTCATCAACTCGTTATCATACCGAAAACCTGCATCAAACACCTCACGGCGAATCATTACAGTAGGATGGTTGAGGGTACAGCGACGAGGTAACATGCGTACAATCACACTATGAGAGGCTGGCATTACTCTGGAGCCTACCTTATTGCCTTGCTCGTCGATTTCAGTGAGCGCAGTGCCCAACACAGAAACTTTGCTGTGAGTTGCAAAAAAGTGTTGTTGCTTTTCTAATCGCTGCGGCAGACATATATCATCGGCATCCATCCGCACAAAATACCTGAATTCATCACTTTCCCGCATCCAGGCTATTGCCTGATTCATACTTGCCGCCAGACCCAGATTGGTATTGTTTTGGGCAACAATGATGCGAGAATCCTGTTTGGCGTACGTCAATAATAAAGAGGTCGTACTAGCAGGTACCGGGCCATCGACAATAATAAGAAACTGAAAGTCAGTAAAGGTTTGTGTCAGAACACTGTCAATAGCCTGTGCTAACCATTGTTCGTTATCGTTGTGGTACGTCGACATCGCCACCAGAACAGGCTGCTTAAGGCTCTTTTCAGGTGGCACGATAAAACGAAATGTATAGGGCTTCTTTACAGACACTTGATACCGAAAATCAATAAAAGGTGGGCAATAGTACCTGACAATTCAACAAAGTGAAAAGATCAGGCCTATGCGACTTGTTTGAACTTTCTGATGAAGCGCCAGATGTTCTGAATAATGAAGCTATAGACAGTAAGCAAGGCAATAAAGCCCCAAAACATTAACCATTCAGGAACGTTAAATAGCTCGCCCAATACGCCTATCATGCAGTACAAGCTACCCATAAACAGAATCGCCAGCAGTGCCTGATTGGAACTTAAACCTGCGCGCATGAATATATTATGTAAGTGTTTGCGGTCCGGCCGCAGCATCGATTGACCTTTGCGTGCGCGGCGGTACATTATTGCCGCCATATCCATTAAAGGAAGGCCAATCAACCATACGGCGGTAATAGGACGAAATGCCGCTTCTACACCTTGAGCATGATCCACCAATAGCCATACAATGGTTAACCCAACAAACATGCTGCCGGCATCGCCCATAAATATCTTATTGCCTTTGAACCCTTTCCAACTCAGATTAAACGCTAAAAACGGCACAATAGCCGCAGCGATAATTAACGGTTCCATTATGGCGCCCCCATTACCACTGGCTACCAGTAAGCCCACTACAAACAACAGCACCACCAAGCTCATTCCGCCTGCTAGCCCATCAATACCGTCAATCATATTAAACGCATTAATAACGCCCACCACGCAAACGATGGTAAAAAAGTAGCCTGCCAGCCCCAGATTAACATCACCCAGGCCCATAATATTACCTAGCGAGGTAATATAGTTTTGCGCACTCCACGCCATAATGGCGGCTACGCCAAACTGACACATCAGCCGGCCCTTGGCGCTTAATTCAAAGCGATCGTCTAACATTCCTAACAGCACGATAAATGCTGAGGCAGTAAAAAATAGAGGGTTGTTTTTCATCCATACGTCGGTAACGATACTGGCTACCAATACCGCCATAAAGATAGCGACGCCACCTGTAAGTGGCACCATCCCATGATGACGCTTGCGCAGACTCGGTTGGTCTACCAAACCGAATTGATGTGCCAAAGGCGTCATAACCACTAATAGGATCAAAGCAACAAAGAACGCAGTAAACAGCGGTACCAGTTGAAGGTAATCAAACATTCTATGAAAAATCCATTGTTAGCAGGCGCCCGGATACATCACACATTGTGAGAAACGCGGAAACATTAGGTAATCCTTTAACAACATTATTGTTGTTCTCTGCAGAGCTCATTATTATAAGCGCACGGTAAATACAAGCAGGCTCTGGTTAAATTATGATAATAAACATTCTTCATACTGACCACCCCTTCGATAAAATATTCTTTGAAATGCCCTGTCAACATTTCAAAAAGATTGATTAGACTCTCGCCAGCTAAACATCAGTTATCTACCTCACAGGTGAAATTCGTGTTTTATATGGTATGCTGTCGGCCAATTTTCCATAGGATTTTAAACCAGCCCATGTCAGTGAAAAGCAACATTCTTCGGCCTGCGTTTTTAGCTTTTGTCGGCTTGCTTGCAGGATGCGCTTCCGCCCCCAGCCCGGTTGTCGCTAATATCCCCTTGGTACACGCCAATTATACTGGGGCTATCGAAGGCTCGAGTGCAAGTATTATGCCTGGCGAATCGATTGCGCCAGGTAATGTCATTACACTTGATGATAAGCGATGGACAGTGGGCCCTGGCTATTACTCTGCCGCAAAACAACGCTGTCATCCCCTGGTGCATGCTGAGGGCTCGGCTGATACGCCTGCCTATTCCCGCGCTCAGCAGCTGTTATGTAAAAAAAATAGCCAGTGGGTCCGCTACTCAGCGGTACTGAATACCCAGCCCGCTGGTAATAAAGGAATGGCCCAATGATGAAATTCCGCCTTTTTCGTTCGCTTCAGTATACTTTTCTGTTAACGCTGGTATTGGCGAGCTGCCATATTAACGCGCAATCGTTAAGTGACTTGCAGCAGCTTCAGCAGCAGGCTCAACAAGCGCAAAGTGGGCAGGGTGCGAATACCCAAACCACTAATTCAAATACCTCGGTGGGCTCGGTAACTGCATTTGAGTTAAATTCTTCGCGGACAATTCAAAGTATGAATAATGGCGAGGGTTCCACGGGGCAATATTATAATAGCTCGCGGGGCGGCCAGGTATTGCCCGGAGAACCGACAATAGACACCGTATACCCGGCGCAGGCGCCGATGGAAAATCCTCCCTATGCGGCCAATTTGTTTATTGGTGGGTTTGAGTCTGAACGCGCGGATGGCTTAAACGACAATTATCTGGTTGCGCAGGGTGACAAAATATCTATCTGGATGTGGGGCGCGGTAAACTACTCTGATGTAGTAACAGTGGATAATCAGGGCAATATTTTCATTCCGAATATCGGACCTATTCAAATTGCCAATACCCCGGCCGGCTCTGTTAACAGCACTGTGACCTCCAAAATAAAGCAAGTATATACCAATGATGTCAATGTCTACGTCAACCTGCTAACGTCCACGCCGGTTTCCGTATATATCAGTGGCCCGGTATTACGGCCTGGACAGTACGCAGGGCAAGCGTCCGATAGCATTCTTTATTTTCTTAAGCGGGCGGGCGGAATAGATTTTCAGCGCGGGAGTTTTCGTCAGATTGATATCAAACGTGACGGAAAAATTATAGCCACTGCCGATTTGTACGAATTTATGCGAAATGGTGAGTTGCCAGGCATCTCTTTCAAAGACGGCGATGTGCTAATGGTTCGCCCATTAGGGGCTACAGTGGTGGTACAAACCGGTGCTCGAAACAGTTTTACCTTTGAATTTAAAGATGGGGAACTATCTGGCGATACATTGACTAAATATGCCACTCCGCGTGATTTTATTAATCATGTTTCTGTTGCAGGCGTGCGCAATAACCAACAGTTTTCACGTTATCTAAAACTTAATGAGTTTAACGAATTTTCGCTAAACGCCGGTGATACCGTGGAGTTTGTTGATGATCATGAGCAGCTGGTTTATCGCATCAATATCCAGGGCAGTCATACCGGTCCTTCACAGGTTATGGTAGACAAAGGAACCCGGCTACGTGATGTTCTTAACTACATACGCATAAACCCAGAACTTTCAGACGTCGATAATATTTATCTGTTGCGGGACAGCGTGGCACTAAAGCAAAAAGAGATTATCGAACGCTCATTACAGCAATTAGAACGCAGTGTATTTACTGCCCCTATTAGCTCAAGCGGTGAAGGGGCGATACGCGCACAGGAAGCGCAATTGGTGTCAGATTTCATTACCCGCGCCCGAGAGGTAGAACCGCTGGGTAAAGTAGTGGTGTCTGAAAATCAACAAGTAGCAAACGTATTATTAGAACCCAATGACACTGTGGTGGTACCGGCAGTTACCGACCTAGTACAAGTGGGAGGCGAGGTCATGCTTCCGCAAGCAATTGTATTCAATCCAGATGCGACCGCGGCTGATTATATTGCCTGGGCGGGCGGATTCACTCAGCGCGCCGATGATGAACGTATTCTGATTGTACGCAAAAACGGTATTGTAGAGTTTGATAGTATTGATGGTTACAACTTCTCAGCCAGAGAAGGCAATGCCAAGCTTAAGCCGGGCGATCAGGTTATTGTCCTGCCTGCAATAGATATGAAATCGCTTCAGGCGATTAAAGATATAACCCAAATTGTGTACCAGATTGCAGTGGCCGCCAATGTCGCGCTAGATTAAACATGGTCACCTTTTCCCAACATCTTGCAGCATGGCGAAGAGTGATCTTCGCCTTGTTCTTGCGTGAACTGCAAAGTAAATTCAACGATAAGCTGGGGCTCGGCTGGGCTTTCTTTGAACCGTTTGTATTTATTTTTGGCTTATCCTATGCCCGAAGTTTTATTTCGGGATCGGAAGTTCATTCCATGCCTATTTTAATTTTTATGATTGTGGGTATGCTTTCCATTCAATCTTTCATGACCAGTCTGGGTTCCGTTTCTGGTTCCATAAAAAAGAATAAACCTTTGTATGCATTCAGGCAGGTTCAGCCTATTGCTTCTTTGATTACTGCTTTGCTCCTTGAATTTGCCATTAAGCTGGGCGCATTGTTCTTATTGTGTGTCACCGTTTATTTATTGCAAATTGAATATAAAGTGGATAACCCCCTATTATTAATAGCCATGTATTTGATGCTATGGGCGTTTTGTGGTGCCATCAGTTTGCTGTTTGGTATTGCCACCGCCTATGTTCCGGAAATCAATAAAGTAAAAAATTTGTTCATGCGGCCGATGTTTTTTATCTCCTGTACTTTTTTCAGCCTTCAGGATATCCCCGAAAAATACTGGCATTATCTTAACTGGAACCCTATGGTTCATTTTATTGAGCTTTCCCGTTATGCGCTTTATACCTCCTACGGGCACAAAGGCGTCAGTATCGAATATGCGGCTGCAACCACCATTGGACTACTGTTCTTTGGCCTGGCCCTGTACCACCTCACCTGGAAAAAGGTCTTATCCAGATGATTGAAATAAAAAATTTAACGAAGAGTTATCCCAGTAAACTCGGCCCCCAGTATATTTTCAAGAACCTTAATTTCGCGTTCCCCACAGAACGAAACGTAGCTATTTTGGGTAAAAACGGCGCGGGTAAGTCTACCCTCTTCCGGTTATTAGCCAAAAGTGAGTATCCAGACCGCGGTCAGGTCATCACGAATCGCTCCATGTCATGGCCTGTAGCCTTACAAACCGGTATACATCCGCATATGACCGGGCGCGAGAATACCCGGTTTATTGGCCGCATCAACAATGTGAAATCGCTTGGTAAATATGAACAGCAAGTACAAACATTTGCCGAGCTAAATAAAAAGTTTGATTTACCGGTTCGAACTTACTCGTCAGGTATGCGTGCCAAACTGGTGTTTGCCTGTTGCATGAATATTGATTTTGATATTTATCTTATCGATGAAGCAACATCAGTGGGTGACCCGTTGTTTCGTAAAAAAGCGAAAGAAAGTCTCAAAGAAAAAAGTCTGACCAGTGGCGTCATTATGGTCAGCCATGAGCTTGACCAAATTCGCGAATACTGCCATTCCGCAGTACTAATTAACAATGGCAAACTTACCTATTTCAAGGACCTTGAAGAAGGTATAGCTGCTTACACCAATCCTGAGTCCAAAGGAAAAGGTAAATAATATCGTGCTAAAGAAAACCCAACAAAAACTCAAAGTTCTGACTAAGCATGTAGGCCGGGCTTTTATCGCTATATGGTGTATCTACGCACTCTACCTGGTGCTGATGGCTTCTCCCCAATTTGAAAGCCAAAGCCAGTTAATTATTAAAAAATCAGATGGTGGCAGTGCTTTTGACGCCTCCTCTTTGTTGATGTCTTCTGTGACCGATGCGCCGCTTTCTACAGATAGTGTATTAATAGAGGCTTTCATCAAGTCGCAGGATATGTACCGTCATCTGGTCGAGCACCACAAAATGAATTTGCATTTCCAGAATGCCGATGCTGACCTATTCAGCAGACTTTCTGATTCAGCGAATAAAGAAGATAAGTTCAACTACTATTTAGAACATATTGATGTAACTGTGGATTCCAGTTCAGCAGTGATCACGCTGAAAACCAAAGCATTTACACCTGAATATGCAAACCAGCTAAACGCCGCCATTATTGCCCACGCTGAAACCTTCATTAATAATATCAATAAGGACCTTGCTAAATCCAAACTGACCTTTGCAAAAAGTGAACATGATATTGTTGAAAGCAAGCTGCAAGGCGCAAAGCAAGAACTGCTGGAGTTTCAGTCGAAGTATAATGTACTGGACCCTACGGCAGAGGGCGCCGCATCCCAACAGATTGCCTTTTCCTTAGAAGCGACCCTGGCACAGAAAAAAGCAGAGTTACAAACCATGACCGGTATGATGTCGGATATTGCCCCGGAAATGCGTAACTTAAAACGCCAAATTACCGCCTTACAACAAGCCGTCAGTAACCAAAAGAGTGAGTTGAATAATGCTACCGTAGAAGGTAGCGAGAACATGTCGATGACTGAGTTGATGGCTCAGTATAGTAATTTACAAATTCAGCTGCAGCTTGCTATCCAGGCTTACTCTTCCTCATTGATGACGCTGGAAAATACGCGGGTAGAAACCTATCAAAAAATTCAGCACTTGGTCACTGTAGAACAGTCCACTCTTCCCGAAGGCAATAAATACCCGGAAGTACTTTACAATCTAACGCTATTCGGCGTGATCCTATTCTTAATATATGGCATAGGACGAATCATAATTGCCACTATTAAGGAGCTATAGAATTCATGGCCGAGCGCGTAGGAATAATACTTGCGGGCGGGTCAGGCTCGCGTCTTTACCCCCTGACGAAAGTGGTAAGTAAACAACTTATGCCGGTTTACGACAAACCAATGATTTATTATCCGCTTTCTACCCTGATGCTGGCGGGTATTACGGAAATCCTGATAATAACCACCCCTGAGGAGCAATCCCGGTTTGAAGATTTGCTAGGGGATGGCAGCCAGTTTGGGATAGCTTTATCGTATATCGCCCAGCCCTCCCCTGACGGCCTGGCCCAGGCCTTTGTGCTGGGCGAGCAGTTTATTAACGGCCGACCAAGTGCATTGGTATTGGGCGATAATATTTTTTATGGTCACGATATGGTCAAGTCACTGCAAAGCGCCACGGCGAAACACGACCGGGCTACCGTGTTCGGTTACCATGTGCACGACCCAGAACGCTACGGCGTGGTTGAGTTTGATAAAGCAGGCAAAGCGCTCAGTATTGAAGAGAAACCAGCGCGGGCGAAGTCCAGCTATGCAGTTACCGGGTTGTACTTTTATCCCCCGGAGGTGGTCGATATTGCCAAATCTATTGCCCCCTCACCACGTGGTGAGTTAGAGATTACTGATGTCAACAATGTGTTTTTACACCATGAGAGGCTTGATGTTGAAGTCATGGGCAGGGGCTCGGCGTGGTTAGACACCGGCACTATTGACAGCCTGATGGATGCGGCAAACTTTATCGCGGCTATCGAGAAACGCCAGGGCCTGAAAATATGCTGCCCGGAAGAGATTGCGTTTCGTAAGGGATTTATTAATGCTTCGCAACTCCAAGAGTTGGCTACGCCGCTTGTGAAAAGCGGTTATGGACAATATCTACACCACATTTTGAACGAAGATGTTTTTTAATAATGCAATGTATTACTACTTCTATCGATGATGTCAAAATCATTGAGCCTAAAGTATTCGGCGATGAACGCGGCTACTTTATGGAATCATTCAGAGACAACTGGTTTCGGGAAAATTGTGCAGACGTTACGTTTGTACAGGATAACCGAAGCCGCTCAAAGCAGGGGATATTACGTGGCATGCACTACCAGCTCAGCCAAACCCAGGGCAAGCTGGTGTCGGTAACCGATGGCGCTGTGTTCGATGTTGCGGTGGATATGCGAAAGCATTCCAAGACCTACGGCCAGTGGGTTGGCGCCCTTCTTAGCGCCCAGAACAAGCGGATGTTGTGGGTGCCCGCAGGGTTCGCGCATGGTTTCTATGTTACAAGCGAATCGGCTGAATTTAGCTATAAATGTACCGACTATTATCATCCTGAATCAGAAGTGTCATTAGCCTGGGACGACCCTACTGTAGGGATTGACTGGCCACTGGTTAACGACCTGGCACCGAGTTTGTCAGCTAAAGACCAGCAAGGCCTGGCCTTTGCTGATGCCCCCTCATTCTAGGCCCCCGGTATGATCATTGTTATAGGAAAAAGCGGTCAACTGGCGCAGGAACTGGCGGCCCTTGATCGCGAAGATATACGCTGTTTGGGCCGCAACGATATTGATATTACGGATTCGCAAGATGTCGCAAATAAGCTGGCTGCTTGCCAGCCTACAGCCGTCATTAATGCAGCGGCGTACACGGCAGTGGATAAGGCGCAAAGCGATGAAGTGGCGGCCTATAAATTAAACCACGAAGCAGTGGCGGTGCTCGGCGAGTACTGTGCTGCCCACAACCTGCATTTGGTGCATGTGTCTACCGACTATGTATTTAACGGCCAATACCATCGCCCTATCACGCCGGCCACGCCTCGCACCCCGCTGGGGGTGTATGGTGCCAGCAAAGCTGCCGGTGAAGCCGCGCTAGAAGCAATCCCTAAGCTTAGTTTCACAATTATCCGTACGGCTTGGGTCTACTCCCGGTTTGGCCATAACTTTGTTTATACCATGCTCAAACTGATGGCCCAAAAGCCAGCGTTGGGGATCGTAGCAGACCAGATTGGTACCCCTACCTGTGCTGCGGGTTTGGCACAGGCGGCCGTCCATGCCGCGCAGCATCGCATCAGTGGGATTCACCACTGGACGGATACCGGGGTGGCCAGTTGGTTTGATTTTGCGGTGGCGATACAACGTATAGCGCAGCACAAAGGACTTCTGGAAAAGGCCATTCCTATTGCGCCAATCACCACCGAAGACTTCCCTACGCCTGCCCGACGGCCAGCATACAGTGTGTTGTGTAAAGCCTCATTAGCTACGGCGTTTGCTGATATCCCCCAGCTTCATTGGGAAACCCGACTAACCGCTATGCTTAGCGATATTACTATAGAGAATTAACATGGCTAAATCATTACTCGTTACCGGTGGCGCAGGCTTTATCGGGGCGAATTTCGTACACTTTTGGTTAGCGCAGCATAGCGAAGATACTGTTGTGGTTCTTGATGCGCTAACGTATGCAGGCAACAAGGAAAATCTGGCTGGGTTGGAAAGCCGGGCTAATTTTCATTTTGTTCAAGGCGATATTTGCGATACCGATTTGGTCGTAGATTTGTTACGTCATCATCATATTGATACGTTGGTCCATTTTGCCGCAGAGTCCCATGTGGATCGCTCAATCACCGGCCCAGATGCATTCATTGAAACCAATATTCTGGGTACATATTCGTTATTGAAGGCCGCTAAAATGGTTTGGCTGGATGAGCCTCGCGCGCAGGAAAAGCCTGCGCTTACTCATCGTTTTCACCATGTCTCCACTGATGAAGTATATGGCACCTTAACCCCGGAAGACCCCGCTTTCACAGAGCTGACTGCCTATGCGCCGAATTCCCCCTATTCTGCCAGCAAAGCCGCTTCCGACCATTTGGTAAGAGCTTATCATCATACCTATGGGCTGGAAGTAACCACCAGTAACTGTTCTAATAATTACGGGCCATTCCATTTCCCGGAAAAGCTGATTCCACTAATTATTACCAATATTTTGCACGACCAACCGTTGCCGGTTTATGGGGATGGCCAGCAGATACGTGATTGGTTGTATGTAGAAGATCATGCCCGAGGTATTGAAAAAGTACTGCTACAAGGTGAAATTGGCGAGAACTACAATATTGGCGGCCATAATGAATGGGCGAATATAGATATTGTGAAACTGATTTGTCAGTTGATGAACGATAAATTCGCTCAGGAGCCGGAATTAGCCGCGCGCTTCCCCCTCGCCAAGCAAGCTATCGAAGGTAATTGTGAAGCGTTGATAAGTTTTGTGACTGATCGGCCCGGCCATGATCGTCGCTATGCTATTGATGCGACTAAATCTCAGGAAGTATTGGGCTATACTCCTTTTGAATCGTTTAATTCTGGTATCCGTAAAACGCTGAACTGGTATTTAGATAATCAACAATGGTGGTATCCGTTGTTAGAGAAAACCGCTTAACCGCCTTTTTTATATACAAGTAATCCAAATGCCCGGCCCGCAGCCGGGCTTTTTTATATGTAGAATGTCAGTCATCGCCTGCGCTACAGCAAGTGTAGCTTAAGGCTGTTAACCTTTTCTTTACTTGTGTATGCTGAATTCCTCTAGTATAACGACGTAACTTGTAGATATACCCAAGTCACGCTACAACGCAGTGCTGTCTACTTCCAAAACGATCTTACAAATAAAATAATACGGAATCTGATTGTGACGACAAAATCATCTAACGACACCCGTTTCTTCGGCCATCCAGGGGGGCTGCAGACACTCTTTTTCACCGAAATGTGGGAGCGAATGAGTTATTACGGCATGCGCGCCCTGCTTGTGCTCTTCATGACCGCGACGCTGCAAGAAGAAGGACTCGCCTTTACGGTAGCTTCGGCTACCGCCATTTATGGCCTGTATACCGGCGCGGTTTATTTCATGGGCCTGCCCGGCGGCTGGATAGCCGACCGCCTGATTGGTAGCCAGCGCGCTATCTGGTATGGCGGCCTGATCATAATGTCAGGACATATTGTGCTGGCTATTCCCAGCCACAATACTTTCTTTATTGGTCTTATCCTTGTAGTACTTGGCACAGGCTTACTCAAGCCGAATATCAGTGCGCTGGTAGGAGGCTTGTACTCTGACCATGATACCCGGCGAGACAGCGGCTATACCATTTATTATATGGGGATTAATTTAGGCTCATTAATTGGTTACGGTGTATGCGGATGGCTAGCGCCTAACATGGGCTATCACTGGGCTTTTGGTGCCGCCGCAGTGGGTATGGCTATCGGCCTGATTCAGTACAAATTAACGCTTAATCGCCTAAGTGATATCGGTGATGGCCCCACCGCAGAACTGACGCCGTCCATTCGTAAACGCGGCTGGACCGGCATTGTTTTGTTCTTACTGGTTTTGATTGGGGTTACCGCTGCAACCACTATGGGTGTACTGGTGATTAACCCGGT
Organism: Salinimonas sediminis; assembly: GCF_003429285.1. NCBI lineage: Bacteria > Pseudomonadati > Pseudomonadota > Gammaproteobacteria > Alteromonadales > Alteromonadaceae > Salinimonas > Salinimonas sediminis. The sequence continues at coordinate 927,076 of NZ_CP031769.1, read as the reverse complement.
AGAGCTGGCAAAATACGTTGCGATTGCATTTACGATAATATTTTTACTGTATTTTGGTGGTATCTTTTTCCTGGGCAACTTAAACGATGCCGAGAAAAAACAAATGGGCGCCCTGTTTCTCATCTGTATCGCGTCAGCTTGTTTTTGGGCTGGCTTTGAACAGGCTGGTTCGTCGCTTAACCTGTTTGGCCGGGATTATACCGATCGTATCGTTGGCGCGTTTTCTATCCCGCCTGCGTGGTTTCAATCAGCTAACTCGATCTTCATTATTATCCTTTCACCGTTCTTCGCTGCACTGTGGGTAAACCTTGGCAAGCGTATGCTTGACCCTTCCTATGGCGCAAAGTGTGCTATTGGATTGGTCATTATGGCTACTGGTTTTATTGTGATGTTCTTTGCTGCTCAGCTAGCTGCTAGTGGTATGAAGGTCGCGCCATACTGGCTGGTGATGACGTACTTCCTGCATACCGTGGGCGAGTTATGTTTAAGCCCGGTGGCATTAAGTGCGGTCAGTAAGCTCTCTCCACGCCGTTTTGCAGGCCAGATGATGGGCGTTTTCGTATTAACCTACTCTATCGGTAATGTTATTGCTGGCTTACTGGCAGGTAATTTTAATCCTGAGCGGCTTGATACAATGCCTGACTTGTTTATGCAGATTAGTTTGTTCAGTATTGCAATAGGTATTGTGGTATTGCTGCTTTCATTAAAAACCCGTAAATGGGAAAAACTTGCTGACCGAGGCAAGGATAAAGCTGCGCAACACGCCTGATTCAGGTACATTAAGCGATAAGAAGCCGGTTTAATACCGGCTTCTTTGTATTAATTACTATCCGCGTTCTATTATATTCGAGAGGCTATGGCTTTTTATCTTACCACCCGACATATACCGGGCTTACAGCATCTGCCTCTGGCAGAGCGTATGGCTTATCTGGAACAAGCAGCCAAACGGCTGACGACGCCGGAAAAGACCCTACTCAATGTACTTAAATTACTGGTGATAGTGCCGGTCTTTGCGTTGATCTTACGCACCGTTACCGACTGGACATCGCTATTATGGGCATTGCTGGTGTTTTTATTGTATCCACTGGTGGTAAAACCATTGCAGTACTCGTTAAGCGCCAAATATATCAACGTGCCTGAGAACCCATCCAAGGAGTAATGATGAAAACGATTCTTGTCACCGGCGGTGCCGGCTATATTGGTAGTCATACCACGCTGCAGCTGCTAGAACGTGACGTACAGGTCATTGTGCTGGATAACCTGGTCAATGCCAGCGCCGAGTCACTGCGCAGGGTAGAAAGTCTAACCGGTAAGTCAGTGACGTTTATCCAGGGTGATATACGTGATTACCCGGTTCTGGATGATATTTTCAGCCAGCACAATATTGATGCAGTGATTCATTTTGCCGGCCTCAAAGCGGTAGGCGAATCAGTCGAGAAGCCCCTCGATTATTACGAAAACAATGTCTATGGAACGCTAACCCTGTGTAAGGCGATGAGCCAGCACAACGTTAAGAACCTGGTTTTCAGTTCATCAGCGACAGTCTACGGCGATCCCGTAGCCCTGCCACTGCACGAGAAAATGGCCACCGGGGAACCGACGAATCCGTATGGTATGTCGAAACTGATGGTTGAGCATGTGCTGACCGATTTGTACCAATCCGATAACCAGTGGAATATCGTCATACTGCGCTATTTCAATCCGGTTGGGGCGCACTCGTCTGGACAGATAGGCGAGGATCCGAATGGCATTCCCAACAATTTAATGCCTTATATCTCTCAAGTAGCGACTGGCAAGCTCGCCCAGCTAAGTGTGTTCGGTGACGACTACGATACCGTTGATGGCACCGGAGTACGTGATTATATTCATGTGGAAGATCTGGCAAATGGCCATTTAAAAGCGTTAGATCGTATCGCACTTAATATGGGGCTAGATAAATACAACCTGGGTACAGGCCAGGGTTACTCTGTACTGGAGATGGTCAAAGCATTCGAAAACGCCTCGGGCCAGACTATCAACTATAAGTTGGCCCCACGCCGCAGTGGGGATGTTGCGGCCTGTTATGCAGACCCTACATTAGCGGCCCAGGAGCTGAACTGGAATGCTGAAAAAGGGCTGGATGATATGTGTAAAGATATCTGGAACTGGCAGTCACAGAACCCTAATGGGTATGCAAAATAGTACATAGCGCACGGATGAAACTTTGTGTAGCCAATTCATACTCTATACGCCTTCAGCCGCGCAGGGGGTAAAGCTAAACCGCCCGGTTAGGCTCTGGCACTACGCCAGCATGAAAGAAGTTCGTCACATACGCCCGGCTCGATAGCCGGGCGTCATGGCCTACTGTTCAGTATCGCCTTCCAGTAACGCTTCAAAGTCAGAAAAATCTTCCTGTTGCTGCTCTTGATCAATAGCCTTTTCGCCCACTTCACCGTCCGTCACTCTAAACTCCAGATTCTGAAAATATGCGTTTTTAACAAAAGAGTACTGATCGAAAGATTGCTCTAACTGTTGTTCCTGGTCAATAAGCGACGCGCGTCCTTCTAACAGCGAGACCACAAAGGTTGCGATAGAAAAGTTAGTGTTTAATATCGACATGGGATAGTAATACCCATCGGCTACGCGACCAGTAAAACTTCTGGGGTCCGATGGACCCAAACCTGGCAACATTAAAAATGGCCCGGTGTCGACGCCCCATACCGCCAATACCTCACCAAAACTTTCACGCTGGCGCTCTACGCCTATTTTACTGGCGACATCAATCGTGCCTAACAGCCCAACCGTGGAATTTATTAAAAACCGTGCAAGGCTATCCATGCCGTGGTCAAAATCGCCTTGCAACATATTATTTAAAAAATTAGCTGGTTCTTCCAGGTTATTTGCCGCATTAAGCAACCCGGTACGGGCGAATTGAGGCATAACAGTGGTATAACCTACCGTAACCGGGCGCAGTATGTAGGCATCCAGAATTTCCCAGTTAAAATCCCAAATATCGCGGTTAACTGACTCGAACGGATCCCGGGGGTCAGATACATTAGCAGGATTGTTCTGCTCGGCTTGTTCCTGGGCAGTGTTGGAGGCGCAGCCAGACAATATGCCAGCTGTCATCAACAGGCCGAAAAACATGGCGCGTTTGGTATTCTTCACTTAAGTTCCTTATTGATCATAATAGATTGCTGAGAATGCCCCTGGCTCGTTAGATCCACCATACTTACCCCTTCAAAATCACCTATGGCTGGCATCACATCCTCATCAGCAGAAATTCGTGCAACTAACTTAGCTTTGCTAAGCTGGGCGAGAGTAAAAGCTGGCGTCATTGCATCGGCTTCGGTAAGCGTAACGGTGACCGGCAGCGCTGATAAAGGTTGTTTTACGACTGCTGCGGGCATCCGGTTTGATCCATCTTGTTGCTGCGCGAAAACAATTAAAAAGCCTGTCTCAGGTAGCTGTACCGGATCAATATCCGGCCCCAGCGAAACCGTAATGGTCAGACTTAGCGGGCTTTGCTCCTCAGTGACCTGGCCGCCCATTTCAGCAATCCGCGTTTGTAAGCTTTGCCGAATCTGGCTATCCCGCGGAAGCAAGGACTCAACCTGGGCATAATACCGCTCAGTGGTATCAAGATCACCTAATTGCGCCGCAGCCACTGCCATCATTAACGCATAATTATTATTACCCGGATAACGACTGAGCTGAGTCGATAACAACGACTTTGCATGTCTGACATTATCGGCTTGACTGCCAGCCATCAATGCCTGGATGTAACTGCTTACAATTTGCTCATTGGTGTTATCCAGATTATAGGCTTTACTCAGCGCTTCCCTGGCTTCATCTTCACGGCCGGCAGCCGCATAAATCCGGCCCAAAAACATCCAGCCCTGGGCATCGTCTGTCTGCCAGCGTAAACGTTGGCGGATAGCCAGAGTTAGCTGGTTCAGGTCTTGCTGGGTAAAGTCTTGGGCACTGCCTTCGGTCAGCTTTCGGGATAATCCTGGCAACGCGGCGACTGCCTGCTCGCTATAGGCCAGTTTACCTAAATGATTAGCTTTAATATAGGTAAGGCCTGCACACGCCACCGCCAGTATTGCCCCGGCCACTATCCAGCCTGTAGCAGATTGGGTGCTCTGTGCGGCACTGTCGCGATGTTCATCTACCAGCGCCAACTTAAGCTCGTCGCTGGCCTGACGGGCGTCTTGATCTGTAATCAGCCCCTGCCGAGCCTCTTCCTCTAGCTCTAGCAACCGTTGGCGAATGAGAGCAATATTCGAAGTAGTGCCTGAATAAGCAGTAGCTGACTCGTTTTGGAGTCTTGTTCGTTCCTCATAGCCAGAGCGTCGCTTACGCATTAACCAGGGCCAGCTGGCAAATAGCAATAGCAGGGTGATCAGCCCACTTACGGCCAAATGAAACCAGGAAGCGCTCATGGCTTATCCTGTTTAAGTAGCTTTTCAGCCTGGGCCAGCCGCTGCGCCATATCTTCCACCGGGGCAGGTTTACGCCGCCGGTATAACACCCAAAAGCCAGCACCGGCAAACAGTACCGGTAATAACCATAACCAAATAGTCGCTACAGTTAGCGGGGGTTCGTAGTAAACAAAGTCGCCATACCGGGCTTTCATATAAGCAATAACGTCTTCTGCAGACTGCCCATCCTGTAATAACTGATACACCTTGCGCCGCATATCACGGGCAATCATAGCGTCGGAATCAGCAATATTCTGGTTTTGGCACATGGGGCAACGGAGCTGACTGGTGAGCGTTTGAAACGTTTCCCGCTGCTGCGCATTGGCAAATTGATAGTTATCCTGGCCGGTAGCGCCAACACTGCTCTTACTTACGATTGCCAGTAACACCAGCCCTATCAACAAACCCAGTTTCATGGCGTATTCTCTTTGACCAATTGATGGTACATGGGCCCAACTTTAGTCGTCCAAACCCGCTCGTTTATATCGCCGATATGGTGCATTCTGATGACCCCGTGCTGGTCAATAACAAAATGTTCTGGCGCGCCGGTAACCCCTAAATCTAATGACATATCTCGATATACATCGTAAATATTAAAGGCATACGGATTACCATACTGGCTCAGCATAGTTTGCACCTCCTTACGTACCGCAGTAATGGTTTTCCCGCCGAAATCAGGATCAATATCCTGATCAAAGTACAAGCCAACAAATTTTACCCGCTCGTTATCTGCCAGATAGGTTAAATAAGGTAGTTCGACCGCACAAGTAACACACCACACCCCCCATACGTTGAGAATGGTAACCTCGCTTTGTAGGTCGGCGGGCGTGTACTGACGTTCCTCGTGCATCAGATCGGGCAAACTAAATTCCGGTAAAGGCTGATTAAGAATTTGCGAATCCCGTGCTCTGGGGTCAGCAGAGAGTCCCTGATACAAAAACACTATCACAGCGACAAATATTACCAACGGCAAGGCTACTAACCAGGTTCTTTTCATAAGTGCTCCGCGTGTGGTTGGCGCGGCGCTGCCCCTGACTTACCGCCTGAGGAAGCCGTCAGTCGGTAGCGACGATCGCTGATTGCCAGAATACCGGCTAACGCCATAATACCGCCCCCGCCCCAAATCCATATTACAAACGGTTTAATGTAAATACGTACAGCCCAGGCCCCCTCTCCTAATGGCTCGCCCAGCGCAATGAATAAGTCGCGGGTTAACCCTGAATCAATAGCAGCTTCGGTCATTGGCATTTTTTGCACCGTGTATATGCGTTTTTGGGGGTGCAAACGGGTAATTAATTGCGTATTGGCAAACACACTGAACTGACCGACATCAGCCAGATAATTTGGCCCGGTAAGCTGTCGATGGCTATCAAATACAAACCGATAATCGCCTACCGTGATGGAATCTCCGGGCGCCATTCGCACGTCTCTTTCCTGTTCATAGTTGCTTACCAGCGTAATACCAATAAGTGCGACGGCAAAGCCAACATGCCCTAATACCATCGCCCAGTGGCTACGGGTCAGTAGCCGCAACCGCTGTGTCACGCTTAATTGTTTATTCAGGCTGGTAACCCGTTGCATGACCTCCTGCACCGTACAGATAAGAATCCAGAATGCCAGTAGCATCCCCAGAACGGCCATGTAAGCCGGTTGAGAATAAGAGAAATTTACTAACAAAGCGGCTGCCAGGCTTAAACCAAATGCAATAACCATCTGCCGGATCATTGCTTTCGCCGGCTGACTTTTCCAGCGTGTCAGTGGCCCAAGGCCCAAAGTAAACACAAACGGTACAATAAGATAAACAAACATTTTGTTGAAAAACGGCGCCCCTATAGAGATTGAGCCAAGACCAATCTCTTTATGTACCAGCGGTAACAAGGTCCCCAGTAGGACCACAATAGTTGCCGCACAGAGAAACAGATTGTTGCCCATCAATAGTACTTCACGAGACCACATCTGGTAACGCGCTACGCTGGTCAAAGCGCTGGCACGTATAGCATAAAGCAATAGTGCGGCGCCGCTCAGCAGGACTAAAATACCTAAAATAAACAGGCCCCGGGTAGGGTCGCTGGCAAAGGAGTGCACCGATACAATCACCCCGGAGCGCACCAAAAATGTACCCAACAGACTTAACGAGAACGCCCCTATCGCCAGTAATACGGTCCAGGATTTAAATACTTTGCGCTTTTCTGTAACCGCTAGCGAATGCATCAGGGCGGTGCCCACTAACCAAGGCATAAAAGAAGCATTTTCAACCGGATCCCAAAACCACCAGCCTCCCCAGCCAAGCTCGTAATATGCCCACCAGCTTCCCAAACATATTCCCACGGTCAGGAACGACCATGCGGCGATGACCCATGGCCTTGACCAGCGTGCCCAGGTAGAATCCAACCGACCACTGATTAACGCAGCTATAGCAAACGCAAACGCCACGGCAAATCCAACATACCCCATGTACAGCATAGGCGGATGAATAATCATGCCAAAGTCCTGTAGTAACGGGTTCAGATCCCGGCCATCGACCGGGAAAAAGGGCAGTAAACTGTCAAACGGATTGGACGTCAGCAGCATAAACAGATAAAAGCCTATCGCCACAATACCCAGTACCGCTAACACTCTGGCGACCATCTCCTGCGGTATACTGCGGCTGAACATGGCAACCGCCAGCGTCCACACACTGAGCATCAACACCCATAACAGAAAAGAGCCTTCGTGGCCGCCCCATACGGCAGTGATTTTATAATGTAAGGGAAGCTTGCTATTGGAATGCGATGCCACATATGCCACCGAAAAATCATCCGTGGCAAAGGCGTAGCAAAGACACAGAAAGGCGATAGCGGTAAACAAAAACATTGATACGGCTAAGGGGCGGGCGGTGGCCATTAGCCGTGGGTGTTGGCGGGTAGCACCGGCCATCGGGTAAACAGCCAGTAATACAGCACTGACTAACGCTAAATGCAACGCAATGTTGCCTAACTCAGGGATCATAAGGGCGCGCCTGACGAGGCCGCCGGTTTAACATGTTTAATGCCCTTCATTTTTTCGGCTAACGCGGGAGGCATGTATTCTTCATCGTGTTTAGCCAGCACTTCTTGAGCCTCAATAGCGCTAGCACTGGTTAAAACGCCGGTGGCGACAATACCCTGACCCTCACGGAATAAATCCGGTAATATGCCGTTATACGACACCGTCACTGGCGGCCCCGTATCAATCAAATCGAAGGTAACTTCCAGCGTTTGCGGATTGCGGTATACGGAGCCAGGTACCACCATACCGCCAATACGTAGTCGCTGGCCAACCGCAGGTTTGGTGCCGGCTTTACCTTCAATAATTTCACTGGGCGTATAAAACAAATCAATATTATCGTTGAGTGCAAATAGCATTAAAGCCACCGCTGCACTAAGCAGCCCGCCGATAGCCGCAATGATCGTTAAACGCTGCTTTCTTCTTGGAGTCATACGGTATCCTTTCGCTGCGCGGCCTGCGTGCGCGCCACCTGAATGCGTTGTTGGCGATAAGCTTCCTGGCGGATCTCTTTATCAAGGATTTTACGCTCATACCAGCCGGCTATCACCAACAGCAACATTACACTAAACGACACCCCAAAAGACAGCCAGACATACAGACCATAGCCGCCCATGGCAATAAATTCGGCGAAGGAATCAAAGTTCATTTTTCGCCTCGTTGGAATGTACCAGTTGTTGTACCCAGGGCCGGCGCTGCTCGCGGCGGATGATTTCATTTTTAAGGCGCACACAAGAGATCGTAAAAATAAACGCCGCCATGCCCACGATATTAATTAGCAATGGCCAGAGCATTTGTGTCGCAATGGCCGGTTTATCAAGACGGGTAATTGTGGCCCCCTGATGTAAGGTGTTCCACCACTGCACGGAAAAATGTATCACCGGAACATTTACCACCCCCACCAGCGCCATTACCCCCGCCGCCTTGCCCGCCTGTTGTTTATCATCAAATGCACAGTACAGCGCAATCACGCCACAATATAAAAACAGTAAAATCAATTCAGAGGTTAACCGCGCATCCCAAACCCACCAAGCCCCCCACATAGGTTTACCCCAGGCGGCGCCGGTAAATAAGGCTATAAATGTGACAGCCGCCCCCACCGGGGCGATAGCTATCATAGCCATAAATGCCGTACGCCATTGCCATACCAGGCCTACCAAGGCGGCCACGGCCATAGCTATATAGGTACTCATGCTTAGCATCGCCGCGGGTACATGAATGTAGATAATGCGAAATGCATCGCCCTGCTGATAGTCTGAGGGTGCAAATAACAAGCCCCATACGGTGCCGGTAACCAGACACCCCATACTAATAGCAGCAAACCAAGGTATAAGCCGATTACACAACGAATAAGCAGCTTCGGTTTTAGCGTATTGGTGTAACCACATAAACATCAGTGTTGACTCACTTTCAATGCATAGACGGTCGCCAACGGGGCCAGTGCCAACGCAACCAGAAACATCGCGCCTATGACAGCCAGTTGTGGCGTGTAAGACAAACCCATTGCTGCTGACTCTACCGCAGAGGTGGCAAAAATCAATAACGGAATCAAAACCGGTAGCATCAACAAGGACGGTAGCAGGCCACCCTTGGGCACCCCGACGGTCAGCCCCATGGCTATGGCTGCCATCAATGATAACAGCGGGGTACCCAATAACAGGGACAAAAACAGCGCCACCGCCATCGTTAGGGTTTGATTGAGTAAGATGGAAAATAGCGGTGTGAGCAACAGCACGGGTATAAAGCAAACTAGCCAGTGCGCGGTAATTTTAGCCAGTACCAGTTGGTAAAGTGGGTGGCCGCTTAACATCATCTGTTCCAGCGAGCCATCGTTGAAATCCTCTTTAAACAGCCGGTCCATACCCAATAAGGAGGCCAGGATAGCCGCTACCCATATAACGCCCGGGCCAATACGCTGCAGTATGTCGGGCCCGGGGCCCACCGCAATAGGAAATAACGTTATTACAATCAGCAAAAATAAAAGAGGCTGGGCCAACTCGGCTTTTTGTCTGAATGCTAAGGCGAGGTCCCGTTTAAACACGCCATAAAAAAGCGTTGTCACCACCGATACTCCAAATCCAAGGACTGAACTTTGCCTACGGCCGAGGTCATAACATGATGCGAGGTCAACATAACCGCCCCACCCTGTGTAACAAAATTATTTAAGGCGTTTTCCAGCATACCTATAGTGCGGATATCCAAGGCTGTAAAGGGCTCATCAAGCAGCCAAACCATAGCAGGCTTTAACCATAATCGAGCCAATGCAACTTTGCGTTGTTGCCCAGCCGATAAGGCTTTTACAGGCAAGGTTTCCAGGCCGGTCAATTCCAATGCAGCCAAACGGTCATACAGTTGTGCCGAACTGATTTTTACGCCATGCTGAGCGCACCAGTAGTATAGATTTTCTATCGCATTCAGGGTCAGGTTTAAGCCATTTTTATGGCCAAGGTAAACCAGTTGTGTGAAATAGTCCGAACCTAGAGATTGATTCTGCCAGCTAATGTGACCTGAATCAGCAGCACTCAGGCCAGCTAAAATACGCAGTAAACTGGTTTTGCCTGCCCCATTTGGCCCGCGCAGGTGAACCAGTTGTCCTGCGCTAAGTGTTACAGACAGATTATCAAATAATACTCTGTCCTGTTTGATGCAAGACAGCTCACTGGCAACTAATTGGGACAAGAAAGCGCTTCCGTTCTGGTAACTTAGCGATAATTTAACGTCAGTCTACCATAATATTAACCCAGCGTGACTATCTGGGAAATCCGGGTATAAGGAATTTATTGGTTAATGTTTTGTCATCAATTGCTCAAGCATTCAGAAGTTGTGGTCGATAACCGGACATGAATACTCCGCCAATTACGCCTTCTGCTGGCCAGCTTCATCTTGCTACAGTCCCGGTCACTGAGAGCAATAGCACTCTATTGGCTACTTTACCGGTCAGCGCGCAGCCTGCGAATGCCAGAATAACTGCTACTGGCGCCGAACAGCTGGCAGTGACCATTGCCGGGGTAAAACACCAATTATCTGTACCACTGGCCTCTTTAAGCCTCCCGGAAAATGGCAATGAGACTAAGACGAGTATAGCCACCCTCACCGCCAATGCCGTGCGGGGGCTCACCGTAGATAACAGCCTGATAACCCGTTTAAATGACAATCAGGCGCTGGTTTCTACGGTAAAGGCGCACAGCTTTTCGGTTATCTTAGATGCTATTGATAAAAATAACTTTTTAACCAAAATGAGCCACGCTGCAGGAGCGTCGTCCAAGCCGCTTCTTAGCTTGCCAGTGACGGTGCAGGTACATTCTGCGACTTCTTTAACCGTAACAGCACAAACCCTCGCTCGCCCGGCGACCTTAAGCCTGGCCCAGCCGACTGCCATAGATAACGGCACCGCCACCCTTCAATGGAACAGTAAAGCGCAGACGCTTGAGGTATTCCAGCCAACGCTAACAACACCCGCTACAGTAAAGCAGGTTGCCCCTAACGATACGATGCTCAATAAGGCCTTGGTTGCCCACACCCTTAAAACAAGCGCAATGCATTTCGAGCGGCCCACTGCCCGCTTCAGCGAGCAGCTTACACAGCAGCTTCACGGCCTGAGCGCGGCAATTGCCAAAGGGCCGCTGAGCCTCTCCTTAATGAATAACACGGTTTCTGTTAGCTACCCGAGTTGGCAACCAAGCGCTTTATTACGCACCCCAGAGGGAAGTTTCGCCGCCCTGCCCACCACCTCAATTTCCAAGCAGCTCGAACAACAACTGCCCACATTGCATGCACAACAGGGTCAAACCGCTACCGCTGGTACGGCTACGGCTGATGCGCTAGCTACTGAGCCCCGCCTGCAAGGGCTGCACCTGACCCGAGAGCAGGCTAATACGCTGCAACAGCAAATTCCTCTATTAGCAAGACGGCTTCTGGCTGATACCGGCTCTACCAATCAGGCGTTAAATCAGCTTTTTAACCTATTGAAGGGGCCAGCCAACAGCAGCGACATTCAAACCAGGCAGCTTTTCAGCCAATATGAACAACTGCTAAAAACGTCGCCCGACACGACTGCAGCAATGGATAGCAAGGGCCAGCCTTCGCCGTCTTCTGTGCAGTCGCAACCCTCAATAAACCAGTTACAGGCGCTATTTAGCGCTACCAGCCTGCCCGTTACACCAGCCAGCCTTAGCGCATCGTCCACGCCCACTAATTTTGTTACTGCGTTAGTTAGCTTGTTGCAATTAACCCTTACCGGTAAGGCTGCTAGCCAGGCTGCGGTGGTCAGAACTGAAACCGCCCAGGCAATGGCTGCCAGTACTACTGGCGGAGCCGGTTCGACCAACCCCGCCTTTAGCGCTGCAGCGATGAGAGCCGGTCAGGAATTAGCCAGTGTCGATCGCCAGGGCGGGCTTTCTGAGGCAATAAAAACACTACTGGCCAACCATCAGGTAACTAAATTAACCAATGCCGAAGCGCGTTTACAGGGGCAGGAACAGTTTTATTTTATCTTACCCTTCGCTTCACATAACAAAACGGCGCCAGAGGTATTAATAAAACGCGAAGACGATCCCACCCAGGACGAGGCCGACAACGCGGGTAAAACGCGAAACTGGCAGCTCACCATGAAACTGGATATCGCGGAGCGCGGCCAATTGCTGGCCAAATCAACCATTCACCATGACACCGTGACCATAAATTTATATACCTCCACAGACGTGCTTTTGTGCACGGTTGCAGATACCTTACCCTTTCTAATCAAGCGGTTGGAAACCCTTGGCCTGCATGTTGATAAAAGCAGTGTGCAACGGGGCAAAATTCCCGAGCACTTAGCCAAACGGCCTTACCAGCTTTTTGAGACCCGCGTATGAAAAAACCAGTGAAAAAAGCCATAGGGCTGAAATATGCCAGTCAGAATAAAGCCGATGCGCCCAAGGTAGTGGCAAAAGGTCATGGCGATCTTGCGCAGGAGATTATCGAGCTGGCGAAGGCATCTGGCATACTGGTGCATGAAGACCCGTACCTTAGCGATATTTTAAACACGCTGGACTTGGGCCAGGAAATACCTGAGTCATTGTATTATGTTATTGCTGAGCTCATTGCATACTCTTATGTTTTACAGGGTAAAAAGCCAGCCGGCTGGGATGTTTTTGGCGATAATCTCGATACCCTGATATAGCTTGTCGCCGGGCAAAACAAAGTCCCACTGCACAACAATTACCCGAACGGGTTACTGGCCTCAACAGGTTATTTGTTTGGTATAGTTAAGGGTATCTGTTTTGTACCTCCCAGGATGGAATGTCGCCTCCCCCCGAGCCGTGTGTATTCATTATTTTAGTAACGCAGGAGCGTTTTGCATCAGCAGGTAGCGCTCAGCTCTTGCTGCTTTAGCCTGTAAGCAATATATCGGCAGAGTTTTTCCAAAGATCAGGCTATATCATTATTGCCCTGCCATCGGTGTAAGTTAGGTTATTTTTTTTCGTTACCTACAAAAATGCCCGCACTTGGTTATATAGAGTAACTAAAAAGGTGTATATTGTGTATTAAGGCAGATTTTTCTGCCTTTTTATTTGATAAATTATCAAATAGATATAAAGTATATTATGTGTATAATATGTATAGTGGAGTTTCAGATTGTCATCTGTAAAAGTAAAAGCAACTATCGTAGAAGATAATACGGGCATCAAAAGTCAGCTTCCTATCTTGATCACCGAGCAAGGTGAAGTTGGCTCTGTTACCGATTACTTGCTCAAGGTGGAAGCGGAAGGTTTGAGTAATTCCGTTATGAATGGGTTTATACAAGCCACTTCTTTACTTTTGGATTACATGGAGGCAAATAAGGGATTGTTTGCAGATCCTAATATACTATTTCAGACGTTTGCTAAACGCTTGTATACAGGCACAATCGGGGAAGATGGCTTAGATCCTTCAGGACTGTACTGGGTCCCAAGCTCAACTGATACCGTCAATAAGCATATCCATCGATTAACGGTATTCACTGATTGGCTTGCTGACAAGCACGGTACAGAGCCAATAAACCCACTGCGCGACGCTACACCCCATGAACAGCGTTTGAATTACGCTGCTTGGTATCGAAAAAATCAAAATGACTTCCTCGGCCATATCGAAGACAAAACAGTTAATAAGACGATCCGAAAGGCTCGGACGATTAAAGGGCGCACCCCCTTAACTAAAACAGAAGATGATGCCATCGCCTTTCCTGATAAGCATTGGGAGGCTTTCTTCAAGGAAGGTGTCGGCGGTGCAAAAGATCCGCGTGTGGCACTCAGAGATAAGTTGATCCTACTGCTCATGCACGGTGGTGGATTGCGTGAGAGTGAGGCGCTGACTTTATGGGTGACAGACGTTCTTGAAGATCCTTATGACCCCGAAAAAGCGGTGGTTCGAATTTACAACGAAGTTGACGGAAAAGCACCTTATGGTTGGCGTAGCCGCTCAGGGGTTAGAACCAGAGAAGCTTATCTAAAAGAAGAATATGCTCGCATTCCTCGTATCCGCATGAAAGACACAGCGCACATTGGATGGAAAAGTCGCGTGGTAGACCACCGCGATAACTATATACAGGTTCAGTGGTTTCCAACCGATTATGGCAAAGTGTTTATGTCATTATGGAAGAACTACCAAAAGTATCGAGCCAGCATAGAATGCCATCACCCGTATGCATTCATTGCATTTCATCACAGCTCTTTGGGCAACCCTTATACAATTTCTGCTTTTCACCACATTTATGAACATGGATTAAAACGCATAGGCTTAGAACCCAATAAAGCGGAAGGTTTAGACCCACACGGGCATCGCCACAGCTATGGCAGAAGATTAGAGCGTTCGGGGCTTAACGCGTTGGTGATACGTCGCTGTATGCACCACAAGTCACTTGAATCTCAAATTCCCTACACAGGCAAAGGGCAACAAGAAATCTCTGATGAACTGACCCAAGCGACACTGCAACTGGCAAATCCAGAATCTAAAGTCAAAACACTCGATTGGAAAGAACTTGTTGAGCATGGTTTTGATGACATCGACCCGCAAGGTTATTTCACAGGTTCACATCCCAAATTGAGAGGTAAGTGATGGCAAAGAAAAAAACACAAGATAAACGCACAACGGATTTTACGTTCTCATGGATGCTTACCACGCTTGGCCCCGAATGGCATCAGTGGCAAGAATTAGCAGCAGAATGGATGACAGACCAACATACAGGGATTTCGCATAAACGCGATGCACTAACACGTTTCTTTGAGTCTTATATTGCTGAATGTGCGCCTTATGCCATACGCAATATTGAATTGTTTTTTAAGGGGTTCAATGGGCACCTTAGCTCTAGTGAAGAGTTGGAAAAAACATTGAGAGAAACCATCAATTATCCTGCTGCGGTTTCAATGGGTGTGAACTACCCTTGCGAATTCATCGACTTTGTTATCGAAAAACACGCCTCAGTCGAGGACGATAACGGCAACTTGATGCCAGCATTCGTAAACCCGCTCAATAAAATCAAGCGGCAATCTGTTGCGACAGAAACCGTGCGTAACCCCTTGCCATATCGCTATATTCAAGACTTACGCCAAATAATATGCCCGTTACCTGATAGAACCGAACTCACCATCATTGAGCAAAGCTTCAAGGTCGGTGAAACGTTATTGTCTCCCTATCACTATCGCCACTTCAAACACTGGACATGGGCGCAACAGCAGAGTGGGCAAGGACAAACCAAAAGTGGTGATTGGTTTGAAGTAGAGCCTGAACTGATTGATAAATCCGACCCTGACTGTGTGTGGCGCACCAAAAAAGTGACTCGCAAAGGTAAAACAGTCACCCTTCACCAAATCTGGTCGCCCGTTAAAGCGATGACGATATTCATGAAACTGCACCTACCGCTGCGTACCTATCAGGTGCGTATGCTAGACAGCGGCGAAGCGGATACATGGCGCTATGAAAGCGGTCAGTGGGCGGTAAACGCCCAGCATGATTTTGCACTTGGCAGCGAAAAACGCCCGTTCGGAAAAGGCATCTTCCGCCGAATTCACGACACCATGACAGGCCAATATTCGACGGGGCTTTATATCAACACCAACAAAACCGCCGACCAAAACAAAAACGAACTAGAGCGGGGCTACATCATTCCTTGGCAAAACGATGAAGTGCTGTATTGGCTGGAAAAACTGCGCAATTGGCAAGAAAAGTATAATCCAATTGCGAAACCCGCAGACTGCAAGACATTACTGACAAAGCACACTGGTAATAATAAATCGGAGAAGCAACTAGAAAGCATGGGGGAGATTGCTTTTCTGTTTCGTGACGCATCAGCAAGCGGGGAAGATAAATGTAAGCCAATATTGTTTAGTCGATTACAATCTTTCTGGTATCAACTCCTGTTAACGCTTGAAAACCAACTCGCAGAGCAAGGCAGCACACTGGATAACGGCGAGCGTTTGAAACTGGTCGTGGATTATCCAGAATGTAAGCCCGCAGGAACAAGGGTTGCTACACACTTTCCGCTGCATAGTCTGCGAGTTTCACTCATCACAGCCTATACAATGGATACACAATTGCCACTACCTGTGATTTCAAAGCTATTAGCAGGGCATACACGCCTGTTAATGACCATCTATTACAACAAAATTACCCCATCGGCGATGGCAAAAAAGATGAACGAAGCGGAGGCACAACTAGAAGATAAATCCAGGCAATCGGTACGCAATTTTCTAAAAGACGCATCTATGGAGCAAATCCAATGCAAGATGGTCTATCACAAAGAAGAGAGCGTTCAAGCCGCATTAGTCAACCGCAACCCGATTGGTTGGGAAGAGCGTGCTACAGGGCTTTGTTTGGTGGGGGGCAATACTGTGAAATCAGATGAAATCGGCACCCTTGGAGGCTGTTGGAACGGCGGTGAGTTGATTAAGGATGCACAAGCCGCACAAAACCGTATTTATGGCTCCGTACCGCACGGCCCTGAAAACTGTATTCGTTGTCGCTGGTATATTACCGAGGCACGCTACTTACCTGCACTCAATGCCCACTTCAATCAACTCAGCTACAAAGCGCATCAAGCCGCTAACCTGTCTCTTGAAGTTGAAGTTGAGCTAGAAGCGCTGAAGGACGAGCAATTCTTTTGCGAAGAGCAAGGCACCCCCTTTACCAAGTACAGTGAGCTACAAGCCTTACACCGCCGTTATGAGAAGCAGCAAGTTGAAGCAGACGAATACACAAAGGATTGGATTGCTTGTTTTGAACTCATTAAAAAAATCATTCATGTTGAAGAAGCGCGTAAAGATGGTGATACCAAGGATAAGCTGATTGCCGTGGGTGCGGAGCAAGATGTCAGCTACGCCTTAAAGTTCGTGGAAACCGAATCAGAGCTATTGCACCTGTCGTTATTGTGTGACGATGCTGAATTCTACCCTGACCTACAGGACGAACTTCGTAAGACACCTGCCATTCAAAAGCGCTCCATGCAACTCAGCCGCGTGCTAATGAAAAAAGGCTTTGAACCCATCTTCTTGGAAATGGACGAAAAGCAGCAACTCATTGCTGCCAATGCCATGCTACGCCAAATGGCAAAAATCGCTGACCCTGATGATAAATTAGAAGGCTACCGCAAAGTCGCCAACTACATTGAAGCGGGTGAATACCTTGAAGAAAATAAACTATTTAATGCAGGTATGAGTGCGCTAACCGATAAAGCGCTGTACCTAGAAAACCATTCTCAACCAACGCTATTGGAGGGCTAATGGACATTAATATCGATGTGATCTTGGCTGACCTAAAAGACGGCAAAGTGCCAAGAACCCAAAAGAACCTAGATAAGCTTAACGATATCCTGAAAGCCTATGCAGAATCAGATCAGCGTGATTTCTCCATTACCCAAATGGGACGAGTATCGGCGGCAGAAGGCGGCCCAGGTTACGAGGCATTACGCGCAACGAAAAATGAACACTACCGCAAACTCATTGAGGCGTGGGCAGCGAAGAGTAAAACAACCACCAAAAAGCCGTTATTGGCAACATCACGAGCTAGGTCTATTCCACAAGACAATAAGCTTTTAGAGCGTATTCCAGATCCTGCGGTGCGAGCTTTGTTTGGTCAAATCATTGCTGAGCGTAACCGCTACCGCAAAGAGGTCAATCTGCTTAAACAGCACGCGAATATCACCATCGATAAACGTCCTGTTCGTCAGTTTGATACAAGTGCAGAGCCGAGCGTTGAAGTATTGCCTCCGTTATCGGGTATCCTGACAGAATCCGAAAAGAAAGCCTTAGCCTACGCCATCTCGGATGAATGTATGGAAAGTCATAACTGGCAAACCACACAAGCAGGCCAAGTAAAAGACGTGGAGTACAACACAGAAATCTTCCCTAGAGGCTTTGCGACAGGTCTACGCAAGTTGTTAGGCGAGGTAGATGAATAATGGCAAATGGGCAGCAAAAAGCACAACAAAACCTTGAAGCATTTGAGGTATGGCAAGCCACTCAAACTGATGATGACTTTAAACAAATCGCCTTTAAAGGCAAACTCAATCGCATCGAAGTGGCAAAAGGTGTGGGTTGCGGCAAGTCTGCCCTTAACCAGAATCCTGCACTTAGAAATGCGCTCAAGGCGCTAGAAGATAGCTTGCGTGAAAAAGGGGTGTTGCCGCTACTAAGTGAGTCAGCGCAGAATAATGCTGACAAGCCAAAACAATACGACAACACAGCAAATCGCAAGCTTCTCGACTCTAAACGAGTATCTACCTTAGAAGCTGAAAATATTGAGCTTAAAGCCAAAGTTAAGGAGTTGGAGAGTAAGTTAGAGCGATTTGGGGAATTGTCTGAGACCCTATCTGAAATGGGGTTCATGCCACGATGAATGCTCAAGCTCCAATTGTGCAACAAGCTGTTGCCCAATTACATCAAGACCAAATGCGCGTTACCAGCATCCCTTACACCTCAACCAATATGGTGATATTCAGTGGTGTGCCACTGGCAAAAAACTCATACAAAACCAACAGCGGTAAGTATTACGTCACCATTAAAGCTGACCCCGATACCATCCCTGCACAACCAGCTCTGGGGCAGCATTGGTCAGTTAAAGGCACTCGTTTAGTAGAGGAAATGGAAACGGGTGATTTCGTGATGCAACAACATACCTACGAATCTCCTGAGCATATCGAATGCAGCCTTCCAGAGACGGGCGAGCAATTGATTCGCTTTATCGCCAGAGAGGTTGACTTCAAAGGTATCGGCGAAAGTAAAGCCAGGGCGCTCTGGGAGCTACTTGGTAAGGATTTTCACTCGATAGTTAGAAAAGATACTCCTGAATCAAGAGAGTGGCTTAGAAGCGTCCTGAGTGAAGGTTCTATAAACGCGCTATTTGAAGGTTACGTCAAATATAAAAATCTGGCCTACTGTAACTGGATGACCGAGCACAAGATACCAGCAAGTGTTCAGCAACGTTTATTAAAGCATCATGGAGAAGAATCCATTGAGGCCATAAAACAAAACCCCTACGTCCTAATTGGCTTTGGTATGTCATTTAAGGATGTCGATAAACTGGTCGAATTCGACCAGTTTAAGATCACAAAAAGTGATCATCGCAGATTAAGCTCGGCACTTGAAACTTCTATTCGAAAAGAAATCGAAAAAGGTCACACTTATACAACACAGGCAAGTTTGCGACCCTATTTAACTAAACTGTTAAACGATAAGGAGCTTGTGATCCAAGCGTTCAAAGCAGGTCACGATAGAGCGCAATACATCCTTAATCCTGTCACTGGCACCTATCATCCAACGGCACAGTTGCTCATGGAAAATGTCGTTGCAAAACGACTTAAAGTATTAGCTAATCAAGACAATCTTTTTGACGAATATGCAAATTCTGCATATTGCTTTGCGGTTGATGAATTGCCATACAAGCTAACCAAGAAACAGATTGAAGCAGTAACAACATGTTTAGATAATGCAGTGAGTTGCATCACTGGCGGGGCTGGAACAGGCAAAACAACGGTACTTAGAACAGCTCTTCGTGCTTATCAACAAATGGGATTTGAAATACATGCAGTGGCGTTGAGTGGTAGAGCCGCTATGCGCTTGCACGAATCGATCGGATTATTCACCTCAACTATTGCTAAGTTGTTGCGTGAAGATCCTATCGAGCCAAGTTCAGAACAACCAAAGCACCTTTTAGTAATTGATGAAGCCAGTATGATCGACTTACCAACTATGTATCGCTTGGTCAACCATATTCATCCATCGGTTCGCATTATCTTTACTGGCGATCCAGACCAGTTACCACCGATAGGTTGCGGCAAGGTGCTTGCTGATATCGTTCTGTCAAAAGCTATTGCCAACACCATGCTAGATATCGTTAAACGTCAGGACGGCTCAACGGGAATTCCCGAATACTCTAAGCTCATTAATCAAGGCATCGTGCCTGAAAAGCTAAGTACGGGCGCTATTCATTTCCACGAAACGACAAAGAACAATATTGCTCAAGTCTGTTGCGACTTGTATCAGCAATCACCTGAAAACAGTCGTGTTATGGCACCGACCAAAGCGCTCGTTGCTGACATTAATAAACTAACACAAGAAGCCGTCAACCTTAATCGAAATAGACTTGAGTTCGAAATGCACGGTGAGAGATTCTTTCAAAACCTCAGATTGAATGATGCGATTCTATTTACGCAAAACCACTACGACAAAGGCATTCAAAATGGCTCCCTTGGTGTACTAACCAGCGTTGAATCATCAAGTGAAAATTATGGTGAAGTAACGTTAGATACGGGTGATAAGGTTGAGATCACACAGTCTGTTCTCGATTGCATGGAGCTAGGTTATGCAATCACTCTTCACAAAGCACAAGGGTCTCAATTCCCGAGGATTATCATTGCTCTGCGAAGCGGCAAGATCGTAGACAGAGCGTGGCTCTACACCGCAATCACCAGAGCCGAAGCGGAAATCCACATTGTTGGCTCTCGACAAGACTTCGAACTTGCAGTGATAAGCGAGAGTAATTCGAACAAGCGACATAGTTTTTTATCTGAAATGCTGAGGTCTTAACGATAGTGGAAGAAGGTAGCAAGAAATCATGCAGTATATGTGGTGTTGAATCCCAGGAATGTCTGCTCGCTGGCAGAATTGGTGAACAAGAAATACGTTTTATACTGTGTAACCTTTGCTTTCAGGCAGCGTATCAGAGTCTGATGGAAAAGAAGAGAGTCGACAAAATGTTTGATAAGGGGGAATGATGAATGAAGCATTCATTGTAGTTGTCTCTATTGCGGCACAACTGATTACTTATTTGTAGCGACTCATATTTGATCTGACACTTTTGTTAAGAAAGTCAGACTCGACCTTACAGTCAGTTAGGCGCGAGGAGTCGTTGCTTAATTGCCTTCCAAGTAAAGTCCGCTGAAGACCTTGAGTTCAATTGATAGCTGCAACACACCGGTTAAATCTCTGAGCTGGTGTTTCATAGTCTAGCGTCTTTCTCGGCCTTTCGTTAAGTTGCCTTGCGATGCTACTCAGCTTTTGTTGACTGTGTACTGATAAGTCAGTGCTTTTGGGGAAATACTGTCTCAACAGTCTATTGGTATTTTCATTTGAACCGCGTTGCCAAGGAGAATGGGGATCACACAGATATACTTTGATGTCAGTTGCCAGTGTGAACTTCCTGTGGTCTTTGATTTCCCTGCCTCTATCCCACGTGAGAGATTTATACAATTCGCTTGGCAGCTTTTGGGCTTGTTTAATCAGTGCAGCGATAACAGTAGATGACTTACTATCTTCCACTTTGGCGAGCATCACGTAACGAGAATGGCGTTCAACAAGCGTTGCAATATAACTGTTCTTTGAGCCGCATATGAGGTCGCCTTCCCAGTGCCCGGGAACAGCTCTATCGTCAACGGAAGCTGGCCGCTCGCTGATTGATAAAGCATCTGGAATTTGGCCTAAGCCGCGTCCTTTTAGCGTTGATGCACGAGACTTTCGGACAGCTCTTTCCGTTCTCAAACACCGTTGCAGCTCTTTCTTCCACGCTCCTCGCGTCTGAATGAACAATGTTTTATAGATGGTTTCGTGGGACACGTACATTTCCTGATTATCGGGATATAGTCGCTTTAACCAACCCGCAATTTGTTGTGGTGACCACGCTCTTTTAAGCTTAACCGCTATCAGTTTACACAACTCTGGCGAGCCGATTAATTTACATGGCTTAGGCCTTAGGGCTTCGTCCCATGCTCGTTGCTCTGCTTTAACCGCACGGTAGCGCTCCAATCCGCCATTTCGTTTTATCTCTCGACTGATTGTAGATGGCGCTCTGGACAAACGTCTGGCAATTTCTCGAATGGATTGTTTACTGACTAAGCACCGTGATATCTCTTCTCTTTCATCAAGCGAAAGAGATTGTGGATGCCTTTTTCGTTCTGGTGGCCGAAACCCACCAGTTTGATAAATGGTGGGCATAATTGAAGAATGATAGCGGTCAAACATTCTGGCAATGTCATGCAGCGAATCGCCTTGCTTATATCTGTCCCAAATAAGTGCTTTTTGTTCAGGTGAATAATAGATGCGCTTTCTTTGTTTCATGGCAACGTTCCTCCTTAAATAAGGATAGCGTTGCATTCACCAATTGAACTCAAGACAAAGAGCGGACGTTCAACGCCTTCATAAGCGGCGCAGAAGCTTGCGAAGAATGAGGCACAAGCCCCCCTATGCGTCAGGACGCGAAAATATGTTCAACGTCGCAGCTCAGAAGGAAAAAGTGACAGATAAATACAGCGATGTTTAAAGAGGTATTTAGCGCGAGAATTATATCCCATGATTGTTTCAGATCTTTCATCCTTGACATAGGAGCGTCAATAGCCCGATGGAACGCTTCTTCAAAAGCCTTAAAACCGAATGGATTCCAACAACTGGCTACCGGAACTTTACTGAAGCAAAGCAGAAGATTGGTGATTACATTCATGGCTATTACAGCCGACTGAGACCGCATTCATATAACGGTGGTTTAACGCCCAATGAATCGGAGAAACGTTACTGGAATAGCTACAACGATGTGGCCAAAATGACTTGACCACTACAAGCTAAGTATCAGTTTGACTATTAACCAGCATGCTAAACTTGCGATGGCGTCATTTTCATTTTTGCCCATTCGGCAAATTCTTGATAGGTACAGCAATCGGAGAATCCCTTCCCATCACCTTCAACCACCCTATATATAAGCAAGTACTTATGCTTACTATTATGTTTTCTTTCGTCTACAACCTGACGAACAGACCATAAACGCCCAGTTTGGTTATTTGTGTAGAATGCGCCCATTTCGAGCTCAAAACCGGCTATTAATTCTTCGTGTAAAATCGTATCAGCTAAGTCAATGATATGTTTAATTTGCTCGTCACTGGCATCAATAACCAATTCTGACCGGTTGATTGCCTCATGGATATGTCGCATTTTTATGCGTCTCGTGTCAGGGTTATAGCCTATCCCCTTATATCGCATAAGACTTTGCGGGTAACGCCTCCAGTGAAAAAGATTGTTGAACAGTATCGCAACAGCAAACAGAATCATGCAGTTGATAATAGTTGGAGTGAGCACGTACCAATAACTTAAATCCGTTATCGCAGACCCACCAATTACAGCTGCCAAAGCGGTAGCACCACCTGGAGGATGTAGTGAGCGGGATAGGTGCATAATAAATATCGAAAGCGACACTGCTACCGGAGCGGCAATAAAGAGATTTTCAATGTATTGTGCACTTGTAACGCCGACAATAGCAGAAAGAATATTGCCAGCGAAGAATGCCCATGGCGTCGATAGCTGGCCATGAGGAACAGCAAAAAGAAGGACCGTTGACGCTCCCATGGATGGTAAAATTGCCGCTGCTCCCTCCGTGCCTAGCAACCATGTTGTAAGAAAAAAGCATAAGAATATAGCGAGCATTCCACCGATAGTGGCAACGACTTTTTCTGATACAACTACGTTGTTTTGAAAACCCCAAAACCGTTTTAGCGTATTTAACATATATTCCTTTGTAAGGTCAGATATAGGAAACGTATAGACAATATCTATAATTTCTGTGAACGAAAAGCTACGTTCTTATCTTTTTCACTAGGGTGATATTAAGGCGCTTCGCCAGTCTGACAAGATTTGCACGGTCTATTGACAGAGATCTGGCTGCCTTAGACCAGTTGTTTTCTGCGTGATGCAATGCCTTGATAATGAGTTGACGTTGAAATTTATCTGTTGCTTCCCGTAAGTCGGTATGGCTATCGGTCTCGAAACATACGGTGGACGAATCTGTGTCTTTACTTGTTAAAGAGTCTGAAGACACGGTTAAACCGGTAATGTCAGATGGCTCAATTATTGTATTTCCGGTTGGATTCTTCTCTCGAGCATAAAGTGCTGCGCGTGATATTACGTGCTCTAACTCTCTTACATTTCCCGGCCAGTGATAAACTGTCAGTTTATAAATTGCTTCTTTAGCCAGTATCAACTTTTGCAGTCCCAGACTTCGCCGCATTTTCTCTGCAAAATAGCCAGCCAGAAGCGGAACATCGCTTTGTCTGTCTCTAAGAGGCGGGACATATATCGGAAACACTATGAGACGATGATAAAGATCGGCCCGGAAGCGTTTATTTTGAACTTCATGCCCTAACTCTCTATTCGTAGCAGCAATAATTCTAACGTCCACTTTTCGACTCTTATCCTGACCGACGACCTGAATTTCCTGATTCTGTATTGCTCTCAGCAATGTACCCTGAATTTCAAGCGGAAGCTCTCCAATTTCGTCCAGAAATAATGTTCCGCCATCAGCAAGTAAGAACTTACCATCGCGGTCGTTTGCGGCACTGGTAAACGCACCTTTCACGTGGCCGAAGAGTTCACTTTCTATCAGATGAACAGGAATAGCAGCGCAATTTACATATACGAGCGTTTTATTCCGCCGGTTTGATTGATAATGTAGCTCACGGGCAACAAGTTCTTTGCCCACACCAGTTTCACCTTGCACCAAAATTGTGAGGTCGGACGAAGCTGCCAGTCGAATGGTCTGCTTTAATTTTTTTGTCGCAACACTATTTCCTATTATTTCTTCACCCTGATGATGCTCAGAGCTATTCTCATTCATTGCCCGTAATACATGCTGAGTATGAGTCTTCTGTTTATTTAACTCTCTGATATATAAAGCAGCATATAAAAGCCGGGCTGCCAGCCTGGACAGTGTGTCAACTGAAGCGGCATCAAGCGCATCATACTCATTAGGCTCCAGGCTATCGAGAGTAAGTACACCTAGCAACGTTTCATCTTTATATAAAGGAATTCCCATACAGGAATGTACGTTCATATTATGGTTATGACTTGCAATCATTCCATCATAGGGGTCTGGTAACGGCGAATCAGCTGAAAAGCGAGTGACCGCCCTCGTGCTACAGATTGCTTTTAAACGTGGATGTTGCTCTGGAATAAACCGTCGCCCCATGACGTCATCGGACAACCCTCTCTGCGCAACGGGAACAAGTGTCTCGTGTCGAAAAATCAATAGTGCTACAGCATCTGCTTTAATAGTTGCACAAACGGCAGAAATCAAACTTTCATAAAAACAATTCATCGAAACTGCGGCGGACAGATCAAGGGCAAAGTTAACCAAACTAAATTGAGATATTTTACTCATGAGACCATTTTGTATTGACACGAAGTATAGGTCATTATGACACAAACGATCCTAATTAGCCCATTAAGTGATGAGTCATTTTGACACATAGCTTAAAGAGTTATTCGTAACACATTGATACTAAGTGAAATAAAATTTGGCACACGAGTCGCATTACTCATAGCTACCAAATACTTAACGTCATTAAAGGTATGTTAATGCTTACTCAAACTCATATAGATACTGTCAAAGCGACCATTCCACTACTTGCTTCGGGAGGAACCGCAATTACCGAACATTTTTACGCCCGAATGTTCTTACATAATCCTGAGCTTAAAAATATATTTAACATGACGCATCAGAAAACAGGTCGTCAGCCAGCGGCTCTATTTAATGCGATAGCTGCATACGCTGCCAACATAGATCAGTTAGAGCTACTGACAGATGCCGTTATGCGTATTGCACACAAGCATACCAGTTTTAATATCCAGCCTGAACAGTACGCAATAGTGGGACATCATCTGATTGAGACATTGAGAGAATTGGCTCCGGACGCGTTTACTCCTGATGTTGAAGAGGCATGGACAGCTGCATATGGTCAATTAGCAGACATTTTCATTAAAGTTGAAAGTGAATTGTATCAACAAAGAGCTGCTGTAAAAGGAGGCTGGTCTGGCTTCAGAGCCTTTTCTGTCGTCTCAAAAGAGACCGAATCCGAACTCGTAACCAGTTTTACCTTAATGCCCGTCGATGGCGGTAGTGTTATCGATTATAAACCGGGCCAGTATTTAGGAATAAAGGTGCATCCTCATGGTAGTGAGCATGATGAAATAAGGCAGTATTCACTATCAACTGCCGCGAATGGAAAATCCTATCGCATTAGTGTTAAACGGGAAGGCCTGGGTGAAATGTGTGGTGTAATGTCTAATTATCTTCATTTAAAAATAAATGTTGGCGATGAAGTCTTGGTCATGCCCCCTGCCGGGGACTTTTATCTAAAACAACTTGATACTCCGGTTATATTGATTTCTGCAGGTGTGGGTCTGACGCCTATGCAAGCGATGTTAGATTCTTTAGTAAAAGAGAACTTCGCACATCCGGTGACCTATCTTCACGCATGTAAAAATCGAAATCAGCATTCTTTCAAAGGACATGTTGAGAGTGTTAAGAATACTCTGAACCTGCAGTCGCACACGTGGTATGAAAATGACGTTAGCAGTGGTCAAAATGAAACTATCGGAAGAATGAAAATAGAAGACGTTAAAGGTTCTTTACCACTGAAAGAGGGCGAGTTTTATCTCTGTGGACCTTTGCAATTTATGCTTGCTATCAAGCATGAATTATTAGCCTTGGGCGTCAGTCAATCGCGAATCAATTATGAATTATTCGGACCGCATCAAGAAGTTTAATCAAGTTTCAACGATAATTGACGCCAATAAACTCTTTGATAAATCAGCCAAAAAAATACCTTAAAGAATAAAATATTGCTCATGGCGAAAAACTCAGAACTTTTCACTGCTAATTCCATAAATACGGAGCGATATAATCTTAAAAGTTCTTGTTATTTTTTTATTAAGTATTAATATCAGTGACAGCAATGAGGAAATCATGACTAAGCACTGTAATCTCAACAAGAGCATTTTACTCACCTTACCCAATTAAGCCGGATGCAGTTCTGCATTCGGCCGCCTCTTATTTATCTAAAACCAGAAATTCCGTACCGGAATAAATTAAAGCTATAGATTAAATTTCTATTTCCTCACAGGGAAGGCTCTCCTGCGGGTGATTTTTAATTCAAAGAGGAAGGATTATCATGTCAAGAAAACCTAACATCACAATTTCATATGAAGACTTGAGTGATATTGAAGAACAGCTAAGAAAAATTAAATTACCGGCTGAAAGGTTTGACGAATTAGAAAAAGAATTAGTTCGCGCCAAAGTCGTTAACATTAAAGATCTTGCTCCAGACGTGGTGGCAATAGGTTCTCAGGTTACATTTAAAATAAGTAAGTTTGATAAATACTTGACTAAAACACTCTGCCTTCCATTGGATATGCATAAATACGAAGACGGCATTTCAATTTTCGCACCAATTGGCTCGGCATTACTAGGTTTAAGAGCTGGTCAAAAAATTAGCTGGAATACTAAAAGTGGCGAACAACAAATTGATATATTAGAAGTAAAAAGAAAAGTCCGTTATCTCGTCTGTGATTAGAAGGTAATCATTAACAGGTTGATTTATGAATTATTTAAGTACTACTATTTCTCAGCTAAAACAAAGCAGTCCGGCACAAACTGAATTTTATCAGGCTGTTGAGGAAGTCCTGCGAACTCTGGAACCTGTTCTGGAAAAAAACAACTATTATGCGAAGCATTCAATTATACAGCGATTAGTTGAACCCGAAAGACAAATTATGTTTCGGGTGCCCTGGCAAGATGACAGCGGAAATATACAGATTAATAAGGGATACCGCATTGAATTTAATTCGGCACTTGGTCCGTACAAAGGAGGACTTCGTTTTCATCCTTCGGTCAATGCCAGTATTATAAAATTCTTAGGATTTGAACAAATATTTAAAAATGCGTTAACTGGCCTGCCAATTGGGGGGGGCAAAGGAGGCGCAAATTTCGATCCAAAAGGACGAAGCGATGCCGAAATAATGCGTTTTTGTCAGTCATTCATGAACGAACTCTATCGTCATATTGGACCCAATACTGATGTGCCTGCCGGTGATATTGGTGTAGGCGCCAGAGAAATAGGCTACATGTTCGGTCAATACAAAAGACTGACCGGGAAATATGAGGGCGTGCTTACCGGAAAAGGTTTGCTTTGGGGTGGTTCGTACGCGCGAAAGGAGGCAACAGGATATGGAACAGTATATTTCGCAGATCACATGCTTAATGCACGAGGCGAAAACTTACAGGGACAACGTTGCCTCGTGTCCGGTGCTGGAAATGTCGCTATTTATGCAATGGAGAAGCTTTATCAACTTGGTGCTACTCCTATTGCCTGTAGTGACTCAACCGGTACGCTATATCATGCGCAAGGGTTGGATCTGTCTCTTATTAAGGAACTCAAAGAAAAAGAACGTACTTCGCTTTTACGTTACTTAAATTCTCACCCCAGGGCACAGTTCATTCCGATCAGTGAATATCCTTCAGGAGGACATACTATTTGGCGATACAAGGCAGACTTAGCGTTTCCATGTGCCACCCAAAATGAGTTAACAACTCGTGATGCCGAAGCACTGGTTTCTAATGGATGCAAATTGGTTAGTGAAGGTGCAAATATGGCTGCTTCACAAGGTGCGGTAGAGTACTTTCTTAAAGCCGGTATTTCTTATGGTCCGGGTAAGGCCGCTAACGCCGGGGGAGTAGCGACAAGTCAGTTAGAAATGGCGCAAAACGCCAGTATGCAAAAATGGACTTTCGAACAAGTCGATTGTCAATTACTACAAATAACGAAGGATATTTATCTACGAGCCAGTGAGACTGCAAGAGAATTCGGTGCGCCCGGTAACCTTGTATTAGGAGCTAATATTGCTGCCTTTCGTCGGGTTGCAGACGCAATGATTGAGCAAGGTGTAGTTTAAAAAACGCATAAAGTGAATTCAGATCGCCTCGAAATTCATGTCAAATCTAGTCTGAATGCAAGAAACAAATAAATATCAGAACCTCATCATCATCTAGTCACGGTGACGGGACTGCAGCTGACTTTTATAAACATCACTTTAATTACTATTAAATACAGATGAGGCAAATCTACAGCCTGAAAAGTTCAGGCTGTTTACTGTTCTTAATAATAAGATAGTTTTTCCGATTTACCGGCAAATATTCGGTATACCATAACAGTGTAAGCAAGAATACAAGGGACGACAACAACGGTACCTACCAACAAAAAACGAAGAGAATTCGCGTCTGCCAGCGCATCCATGATGGTGAGCTTACCCGGTACAACATAGGGATAGTAACTTATCCCGAACGCAGCAAAACATAGCAGAAATACAAGCAGAGCTAACGCAAAAGGCAGCCATTCACCTTTCCCGTCCGCCTCCGGCAGCTTTTGTAGCACGACACCACATAAAGCCAGTAAACCAAAACACGTTACAGGTATAGCCATCAACAAAAAGCCTAAGGGGCTTTCTAACCAGAGTGCCCGCACTTCTGCGTGCAGCGTTAAATTTAAAAAACTTACGGCAATAATGCCCCCAGCCAATATCACCTTTCATAGAATAGAAGTCAGCTTAAGACAAACAGCGGACGCTCAATATGTTGCTGTTGCTAGGCAGTAAGGAATTAGTCTCTTCCACTGGTAGCTTACATAGTTGGAGAGTATCTGAGAAACTTGTTAAGTATTCGATGTACCTATCCAAATATTTTTTGTAAATCCTCTTTTTATTTTGCTTTTTAAGTCAGTGCTTCACGAATTTTCTCAATCCGTTCAGACGTAAAAATGCCAGTTTCAAGAAGATCTAAGATCGATAGTGTACTGCCCCGAGCTCCCCAACTTCCTTCCTCAATAACGCGAAATGTAGTCCACCATGTAGGAGAGGCCTCTTCCATATCACAGGCGTCAGCCATGGCTGAAAGCACGTTTTCAATTATCTGCTTTCGCACTATGTTGGGCCACGCAGCATCCATTACGCAGATGTCGATAGTAGCCACATCAGGAACTTCAAGAGAATCAGATAGCAACCGTCCGCCAATGGCTATGCGGTCAAGTGAACGTTCGTTAAAATGTACTTGAAAACCAAAACGTGCCCGAGGCTCTGAACGACCAACTTCTGGTACCAATACAGCATCAGTGAGCGATTCTGAGAGTAGGCTGCGCTGCTCTGATGACAGGCGGCCTTTGGGAGTAGTGACGGTAATTATAGTCATAATAGAACCTCGAATAAATCGGGTGATCAAAATGGTAAGCTTAGCGCTTTATAAAACAGGTAGCGTAGCCACTGGCTAACAGTTTTCCATCACTATTTTTCAAAACTCCCTCAGCTATTCCTATAGAACGTGAAATATGAGTGACTCTGGCTTCAGCCACAAGAGGTTCATTCAAGGGAACGGGCCTCATCATTTTAACTGTTAGATCCACGGTACCGTAACTAACTCCTTTCTCTAA
The DNA here is from genome assembly GCF_003429285.1 of Salinimonas sediminis. Taxonomy (NCBI): domain Bacteria; kingdom Pseudomonadati; phylum Pseudomonadota; class Gammaproteobacteria; order Alteromonadales; family Alteromonadaceae; genus Salinimonas; species Salinimonas sediminis. The sequence goes on along the minus strand of NZ_CP031769.1, from coordinate 896,845 downwards.
TTCACTATGCACTGCACATCCTGTTACTGAATCCAGTACAGTGGCAGCGAAGCCTCCATGCACACCTCCCATAGGATTACAGTGTTGTTTTGTCGCTTGACAGTTTATCGTTACGCTTCCCTCACGAACCTTAAGTTCGGACATTCCCATTGTTTTGAAAATTGTTGGCGCTGGAATAGCTTCTGAGACAATTGCTTCTAGGTGAGCTAGCCCAGACATTTCACTTAATTTCATTTTTTTACCTTTCAATTAAGTATTTTGGTTTTGTTTGCTTTCGTTACGTTCACTGGCTGTTATATAAAAAGCTAAAACATAAACAGTCAATAAAATACCAAGTGAAGCCTCCATCAGTATCAATACATGGATTTTTAAGGAAATATCTAAAAAAGAGGAATAGTTGTAGTGTCCAAGTGTCAATAAATTGCACAGTCCATAAACTAAGAGTACAGATCCGCCGACATAAGACCTTTCCCTTTTAATAAAGTAATAGCCGACTGGTGCCAGAGGAGTCATAACGAACCAAAAAGCATCGACCATTCGTGTATTTATCCATGTTGGTTCAGGGTATTCAGAGAAAAAAGCAATGTTGTCAATGTAGTGAAAAATACTACTCAGAACGGTGAGAATAATTATCCAAAACAATATCGTTAGTCTTAATTCAGAATCATGGGTGGATAGCACTTTCATTTTTTCTCTCGATATCGGTGAACCAATCCAACGTAGCTTGCCATAGCGGTTCTGCACTCTTCCTGAAATACCCCATGTGACCAACAGTGCCAGAAAGAACATTTGGGTTTAGATCAATACGGGAAACCGGTGCGCTTGAATAGAACCTTACAAACGCATCGCGAGATTGAGGCAAAGCCCAAAGGTCATCCAGAGCATTGACAGCAACAATTGGCGTTCTTACAGAATCATATAACTTTTCAATTCCAGCCATTTTCGGGTCGTCAAAGAAGTAATGCGGAAAGCGGCACCAGTGCCTCCATTGGGTAAAAACATTGCGGGGTAGATCTTCCCCCATACCCAATATTTGCCAAGCACAATACCCTTTTCACCACGTCAATATGGGTAATACGATATTCCACATAGTAAGCACTTTCAGCTTTTCAGAAAGAGGCATATATCCGTGCCAGCCAGCACCTGTTCCATATACATAGAAACCAGAGATTTTATTATGATTTGGGAGTAGACCAAAAGCATGCCCACCATAAGAATGGCCAACAAGAAACAAAGGAACATCATCTTGACTTTCACTTTCTACTACTGCCGCTAAATCAAGCTTACCCCAATCAAGAAGATTCATTCTGAAGCCTTTTAAAGAATCGGGTTTAGATTCGCCTATTCCTCGGTAGTCAAATGTAATCGTTTCAAATCCTCGATCACTGGCAAAATTCGCAAACCTACGATAGAACCCTTGAGGGACACCAGTTGCTCCGGCAACTATTACCCTCCCTTTTAAACTACATTTAGCCTCAAACTTATTACCTTTGAGTCGATAATTGTCGCTAGTAACATATTGAACTGCCTTCATTGCCCACCAAATTATAACGAGTGTCTTAATTGTTTTTCGATGCTATCCTATAACAAGTGTTATAACAAGAGAGATTTTCATGAGTAAGAATTCGGCTGAAAATAGGAAGCGCGTCATTGAGACTGCTGCAACAATATTATCTACGAGAGGATTAAAAGGAGTAAGTATCCGTGAGGTATCTAAATTAGCGAATGCTCCACTTGGCTCTACTTATCACCACTTTCCTGATGGTAAAGTGCAGATAGTTACCGAGGCGATAGAGTGGGCAGGTGAGCAGGCAGCCATCACAATGAAAAACTGTCTGACTAGTGACGCAAAAAATGGTTTATTGTTATTTCTTCAGCAATGGTATGAACGCGTGCGTTCTTCTGCGTTTAGGCAAGGGTGCCCTATTGTTGCTGCGGCAATTGAAGCCTCACAAAATGAACACGAAGAACATGTGAGAACGGCTATAGCAGATGTATTTGGACGTTGGCAGAAAATCCTTATTGAGCATTTCTTGTCGCAAGGTAAAACTGTAGAGTATTCAAAGTCGCTCGCTCTCACAACCATTTCCTGTATAGAAGGGGCCGTGATACTCTGCCGAGGTTATCAAAATATGGAGCCCTTCGACGCTATTATCAACACACTTCCTCTAATAATTAGTAGTGATTAAAAATTATTTAAGAGATATTTTTAAAACTTTTCGGAGAATGGCCGCAGATCAAGTTCATGAGTCCACGTTGACATTTCTTGGTTATACAAGTAAAGATAGGCAGAAGCTATAGCATCGGTAGAGAGCGAGCCATCCAGTCCGCGTTCGTTTAATAGTTTTTGTCCTATTCCATCACCATATTCTGCTAGACGTGTTCCATTGATGATGCCGTCGATAATCGTGTGAACAACATGAATCCCTTTAGGCCCGAATTCTTTGGCTAACGATTGTGACAAAGTACGAAGTCCTGACTTACTGCTAGCGAACGCAGAATATCCGGCGTTACCGCGAGTAGAAGCCGTTGCGCCAGTATAAATCAATGTACCGCGGTTATTAGGCAGCATTCTTGAAATAGCTTGTTGAGAGACCAATGCAGCGGTCAGCCAATTGGTGTGCCACATTTTTCTAAGATATTCTGGCTTCATTTCCAGAAAGTTTTTCGGAATATTTGGCTCGGCAGCATTATAAACCAACAAGTCACATAGCATATCTTTATCGTCTACAGCTTCAAATATCTCCTCTATTTTTTCTTCATTAGAAACGTCTGATACCAACGTAAAAAACTTCCCTTTACAATCCAATTGAGCCAAATCCTGTGACAAGCTATCAAGTTTTTCCTGAGAACGTCCTACTGCAATTACATTTACACCAGACTGAAGCAAACTCGCGCACAAAGCTCCTCCAACACCGTTTCTATATCCAACGCCTACTATTAAAGCGAGCTTATTATTCATGTATAAAATCCAGTAAGTATTTATTGCACCACTCCTATTAGTATTGCACCCCGCGATAAATATAACAACTGTTATAATTATAGAGGGTTATCATAAAACACCATTTCTCATCTAGTTAAGGCCTTAATATAATGAAATAAGTTTCCAATTCTTTTTGGGTTTATTCTATTTTTTCTGTTAATCAGCAAGGTTCTCTGTCACTCTGGAACATTCTTGTAGCTTTATCATTTTTCTTGGATATCAGTTTTTTGCAACCTTCAAAATAGTGTGACTATCTGTAACTAACCGTCCGCTTCACGTTGTGGATTCAATTGATGAATGCAACACATAGGTTAAATGGTTTAGCTGGTGTTCAAGCTCTTATGAGTCAACGACAGGAAATGTCACAGAGCTGCTTGCCAGGTCAGATAAGGCTCTTTTTATAAGTATCCGATCGAGTTTAGCCAAATCCAACTTATTATTGGTACATCCCTTGTCTTAGCAAGTAATAGAGAAAAATGAATGCCTATCCGGCAACCTTCAATACGGAATGGGCGAATATAAGCGCGTATTTTAATTCGACTACCGCAAAAACAGTACCATTACACAGGTGCTTTACCGAGAGCTTTAGTTAGAATGCAATAAAGTTGACTGGAGGCATCTATGGACAGTAATGAATTGAGAAGTGAACTACTAGAAGCGAATCAACGCATTGACAAGGTAGAGGTTTTGCTACGCAATCTTCTTTGTCTCAGAAATCTAGATGAGGATAGGTTTACTATCCCACACCTTGATTTGGTGGTAACGCTTTAGACAGCGGTGAATCTGCTATCGAAGTGAAAAAGATGCGCGAAGCGCATGGAGCGAGGAACGACTGGAAGGAGTCGCCGCAGCGGTTACCACGCCTCGATGTTTATCCATCTGAGATTGCTGATGCGGCATCATCATTTCTTGCTACATCAACTATCGCCACAGCCATCCCTGCTAAACGCTTTTAAGAAATCACATCTATCATATAAAAAACGTACACACTATTATACATAGTGTGTACGTTTAAAGTAGAAGTCTTAAGCTATATTAGTCAAGACCTGCCACTCACTCACTCGCGAATGTACATGGTTTTTCCTCTTTACTCCAATATGCGGGCATTTTTAACGTGGTACAGGGGGCCTTACAACATTATTGTTGCAACGCTACCGAGGATAGTATGGGAGCGGCTGCCGCCAGTGTGGCATATCAGTATGCCGCTAGCTTCATTCTTGCCCCAGGGTGCGCACGTATCCCGGCGCCCCCCCTTCTCTCTACCCACAGCGAGCATACATGCTGCGCTAAGCCGTTTTTATTCGGGCGCTTCGTCTTTTACTGCCTCAGCTTTACCCGCTTTACCTGCTTTATCTTCTTTTTCTACTTTTACGTTTTTAGGTAAAAGCAGTTCCTCGCGAATTTTCTTTTCAATTTCTGCGGCAATAGCAGGGTTTTCTTTCAGGAAATTAATGACGTTGGCTTTACCTTGGCCAATTCTATCGCCTTTATAGCTATACCAGGCTCCGGCTTTATCCACTAATTTCTGTTTCACACCCAAGTCAATTAGCTCAGCTTCCTTACTAATACCTTCACCATAACGGATCATGAATTCAGCCTGACGGAACGGAGGAGCGACTTTGTTTTTTACCACTTTTACGCGGGTTTCATTACCCACGACTTCGTCACCTTCTTTCACCGCACCAATTCGACGGATGTCCAAACGTACAGAAGAGTAAAATTTCAGGGCATTCCCCCCGGTAGTGGTTTCTGGGTTACCAAACATTACGCCAATTTTCATCCGAATCTGGTTGATGAAAATACACAATGTGTTCGAGCGCTTAATGTTGGCGGTGAGCTTACGCAATGCCTGAGACATCAAGCGTGCCTGCAAACCTACGTGAGAATCTCCCATGTCCCCTTCAATTTCCGCTTTGGGGGTTAGTGCGGCAACCGAGTCAACAATAACTACATCTACAGCGCCGGAACGCACGAGCATGTCGCAAATTTCCAATGCCTGTTCACCGGTATCAGGCTGAGAGACCAGCAGGTCATCAATATTCACGCCCAGCTTTTCAGCGTAGATAGGGTCCAGCGCGTGCTCAGCATCCACGAACGCACAGGTTTTGCCTTTTTTCTGGGCCTCGGCAATTACCTGCAATGTCAGGGTAGTTTTACCTGATGATTCAGGGCCATAAATTTCAACCACACGCCCACACGGCAAGCCCCCTATTCCCAATGCAATATCAATACTCAGGGAGCCGGTAGAAATAGCCTCGATATCCATTGCCTGGTTGTCGCCCAGGCGCATAATCGCACCCTTACCGAATTGCTTTTCTATTTGCCCAAGGGCCGCGGTAAGCGCTTTCGTTTTATTATCGTCCACAGAAACTTCCTCTAGAAGTGAAGCGGTGGCATTTCCCCAGCGCCCATGCGCTGACCACGCTTTATAACTCAAAATTCAATGATGCTATTTTATACTGTATAATTATACAGTTTCAAGAGCAGCGTTACTTTTTTCTTAACCTATAAGCCTCAGCTTACCTTTTCAACTAGTCTGTTGTGCAGTAGTTCAATAGCAAACCGCACTGCTGCGTGACGTACTGCGGCCCGGTCGCCCTTGAACTGCTGGCATACGGTGATGATGTCATTATCCATAGCCAGGCCAAACCAGACGGTACCGACCGGTTTAGCAGTACTGCCACCGCCTGGCCCAGCGATGCCACTGGTACTGATGCCTATGGTGGCCTGGCTCCGTTGGCGGGTTCCTTGAGCCATTTCCCCTACACATTGTGAAGATACTGCGCCATATTCAGTTAGTGTTTGCTCGCTTACACCCAATAGCTGCTGCTTTGCCTGATTGGAATACGTGACGAACGACTGATTAAACCAATCAGAGCTGCCCGCCACCGCTGTTAGAGCAAATGCTACGCCCCCACCGGTGCAGGATTCAGCACAGGCAACAGAGCCGTTTTGGGCTCTTAATCCTGCGCCTATCCGTGTTATCATTCGGCTCAACTCAGCATCGGCGTCACTGTCACTTAGCGTTGAAAAAAGCTCACTCATAGGAATAATACGTCGCTGATAAAGATTGCGTGAAGTGTACCATTTCATTGCCTATTACACATCCGTGGTACTACCCTAACTAACAACACCGAGGCTCTTTTGGAATCACATACCCCTATGATGCGCCAGTACCTGAATATAAAGGCGCAACATCCTAATATCCTGCTGTTTTACCGGATGGGAGATTTCTATGAATTGTTTTACGATGATGCTCGCCGGGCGGCTCAGTTACTGGATATTTCGCTTACCGCACGCGGTAAATCAGGTGGCGATCCTATTCCAATGGCGGGTGTACCATACCATGCTGTAGAAAGTTACCTGGCCAGGCTGGTAAAAATGGGTGAATCGATTGCGATTTGTGAACAGGTAGGCGACCCCGCCACCAGTAAAGGACCGGTGGAACGCCAGGTTAAACGCATAGTCACCCCAGGCACCGTAACGGATGAAGCATTATTAGAAGAACGTCAGGACAATGTGCTGGCCGCAGTATGTGGTACGGTCGAAAAATTTGGTCTGGCTACGTTGGATGTCAGTAGCGGCCGTTTTCTGGTGGCTGAGTATTGTGGTGATGAAGCATTGCTGGCCGAGCTACAGCGCATTAATCCTGCCGAGTTATTGTACCCAGAAGGTTTCACCGCGCTGCCCTTGATCGACCGACGTAAAGGCATCCGCCGCCGTCCGGAATGGGAATTTGAACACAGTACCGCCACGGAATTGCTGACCAAGCAATTTCAAACCACCGCGCTGGATGGCTTTGGGGTTCAGGATTTAACCCTGGGACTGGGAAGTGCTGGCTGCGTTTTACAATATGTAAAGGATACCCAACGCACCGCATTGCCGCACATAAACAGTATTCAAAAAGATGTGCAGGAAAGCCGGGTACAATTAGATGCCGCCACCCGCCGCAACCTTGAGATCACGCAAAATATGGGGGGCAACCATGAACATACCCTATTTAGCGTGCTGGACACCACGGCGACCGCGATGGGCAGCCGAATGCTACAACGCTATTTACATGCACCAATAACCGACCGCCATGAGCTCATTAGCCGTCAGGATGCTATTGCTGCGTTGATGGCATCGCCTGAGCATACGGTTACAGAATTACTGAAGCAAATCGGCGATATTGAACGCATTATGGCCCGGTTGGCGTTACGCTCTGCGCGCCCTCGTGACTTTGCCCGTCTGCGCAATGCGTTTAACTGTTTCCCCGCATTGCAAGATGCCCTTGCCCCTTTTAATAACGCGCTACTTAATTCTCTAGCAAGTGAGATAGGTACTTATCCCGAGTTACAGACATTACTGAATGATGCCATCATAGATAACCCGCCAGTGGTTATACGGGATGGTGGGGTTATTGCCCCCGGTTTCAATGCCGAGCTGGATGAGTTACGCGCTTTGTCGCAAGGGGCCACGGATTACCTGGATCAGATGGAACAACGCGAACGTGAGCGCACCGGCATCAGTACATTAAAAGTGGGCTACAACCGGGTGCATGGTTTTTTCATCGAAATCAGTCGTGCTCAAAGCGCCCAAGCGCCGGCTGACTATATCCGTCGCCAGACACTTAAAAATACCGAGCGCTATATTACCCCTGAGCTCAAAGAACACGAAGACAAAGTGCTAACCAGTCAAAGCCGGGCGCTGGCACTGGAAAAGCAACTGTATGAGCAATTATTTGATGCCATGTTACCGGCGTTATCTGCGCTGATAGCCTCCGCCACGGCGCTGGGTAAACTGGATGTTATCCAATGTTTGGCAGAACGTGCCGAAGCGCTGGATTTGCATCGGCCTGCCCTTACCGACGCCGCTGGTATAAGTTACGAAGAAGGCCGCCATCCGGTGGTTGAGCAGGTAATGGATCAGCCATTTATCGCCAATCCCCTTAGCCTAGATGATAGCCGCAGAATGCTGGTAATAACCGGGCCAAATATGGGCGGTAAATCGACATACATGCGCCAGACTGCCTTAATTGTATTAATGGCCTATATTGGTAGCTTTGTCCCCGCCCACAACGCCTTCATTGGCAAAATTGATCGCATTTTTACCCGTATCGGTGCTTCAGATGATCTCGCTTCTGGGCGCTCCACCTTTATGGTAGAGATGACCGAGACCGCTAACATCCTGCATAACGCAACCGAGCACTCGCTGGTCCTGATGGATGAGATAGGCCGTGGCACCAGTACGTATGACGGACTGTCGTTAGCCTGGGCCTGTGCACATTACCTGGCCAGTCAGTTAAAGGCATATACTTTATTTGCTACCCATTATTTTGAACTGACTCAGTTACCAGACCAACAAGACGGGGTGGTTAACGTGCATCTTGATGCTATTGAACATGAGGACACCATTCGCTTTATGCATAGCGTAGAGCAAGGCGCTGCCAGCCAAAGTTATGGTTTACAGGTGGCGGCGCTTGCGGGGGTCCCGCGCAGTGTTATTCAGGCGGCCCGACAAAAACTGGCCGAACTGGAAGCCAGTAAAGCTGATGCCGCGAAACCGCCTGTAAAGACGTCGCCATCAATCTCTACCGCTGATAGCAACGGTCAGGCGCAGCTTCCGCTTGAGCCAGTCAGTCAGGCCCTGCAGGAAGCCATGGCGAACATTAGTCCGGATGAACTGTCCCCCCGACAAGCACTCGATTTAATTTATACCTTAAAGCGGCTTAGCCAGCAGTAGCGTGGTTGGTTGGTGGCGGAGCCTCCTACACAGGTCCTGCCACCCGCACAATGCAAGCTTAATGAAATATACCGCCGCCCCGCAAAAGCAAACAGATTGTTTGAAACGGGGTCTTTAGGTATACTATTGCGCCGTCCAAGTGTTGCGGATGAGCCTTAATGCCGTCAGCACTCATTACCCATATAATCCAACGCCTTAGGTTTCGCATGACAAACTATATTTTCGTCACAGGTGGTGTTGTATCATCGCTAGGTAAAGGTATTGCTGCAGCATCATTGGCAGCAATTCTTGAAGCGCGTGGTCTTACCGTCACAATGCTAAAGCTGGATCCCTACATAAATGTAGATCCAGGCACTATGAGTCCTATCCAGCACGGTGAGGTTTTTGTCACCGATGACGGGGCAGAGACCGATCTGGATTTGGGGCACTACGAGCGCTTTATCCGTACCCGTATGACCAAACGGAATAATTTTACCACCGGCCGGGTGTACGAAGAAGTATTACGCCGCGAGCGCCGCGGTGACTACCTGGGCGCAACGATCCAGGTCATTCCTCATATTACTAATGAAATAAAACGCCGGGTAATTGAAGGTGCCGAAGGTCATGATGTGGCTATTGTCGAGGTCGGCGGTACGGTGGGTGATATTGAATCACAACCGTTCCTGGAAGCCATCCGGCAGTTAGGCACTGAAGTGGGACGGGAACGGGCGATGTACATGCACCTTACCTTAGTACCTTACATGCCTGCTTCTGGGGAAGTTAAAACCAAACCCACCCAGCATTCGGTAAAAGAGCTTCGCTCTATTGGTATTCAGCCGGATATTCTGGTGTGTCGTTCGGTAGGCGCATTACCCGCCACTGAACGCTCTAAGATTGCTTTGTTTACCAATGTGGCCGACAAAGCGGTTATATCCCTGAAAGATGTCGATAGTATCTATCGTATCCCTGCTGCGTTAAAAGCACAGGGAATGGATCAGCTGGTGGTAGACCGTTTTGGATTACAATGCAAAGAAGCTGACCTGACCGAATGGGAACAGGTGTTATACGCAGAATCTAACCCTACTGCCGAAGTAAATATAGGTATGGTGGGTAAATATGTTGAGCTGCCTGATGCCTATAAGTCAGTGAACGAAGCATTAAAGCACGCGGGCTTGAAAAATCGTCTCACCGTTAATATCCACCATATAGATTCGCAGGATATTGAAACCAAGGGGGCGCATATTCTTGAGCATCTTGATGCTATCCTGGTGCCGGGTGGTTTCGGCGAACGCGGTATCGAAGGTAAAATTGCCGCTGCCCGTTATGCGCGTGAAAACCATGTGCCTTACTTGGGCATATGCTTGGGCATGCAGGTAGCTCTGATTGAGTTTGCCCGCAATGTGGCAGGCATGGCGGACGCCAACAGCACCGAGTTTGACCCCCAAAGCCCTTATCCGGTAGTGGGCCTGATAACTGAATGGCTGGATGCTGACGGTAGCACAGAAGTGCGTACTGAAGCCTCAGATTTAGGCGGTACCATGCGGCTGGGTAGTCAATTATGTCATTTGATTCCCGGTACCAAAGTGCATGAGCTGTATGGTGATGAGGCCATCTATGAGCGCCACCGTCACCGTTATGAAGTGAACAATAATTTACGTGAACAAATTGAACAGGCGGGGCTCAAGGTAAGTGGTTTGTCCACTGATAAACGCCTTGTAGAAGTCATCGAAATCCCCGACCATCCTTGGTTTGTTGCCGGGCAGTTCCACCCTGAATTTACATCGACACCCCGGGATGGGCACCCGCTGTTTACCGGCTTTGTAGCCGCGGCAGGCAAGTACCAGAAAGAACATCATTAATTTCTAATAATAGGGGCGCTTTACTCTCCCGTGGGTTGCCCCATTAAACGTTGAGGAAAAAACATGGCGAAGATTAGTCGCATTATTGGACGCGAAATCCTGGACTCTCGTGGTAACCCCACCGTAGAAGCCGATGTCTATCTGGATAGCGGTGCTATGGGACGCGCTGCCGCGCCATCTGGCGCCTCTACCGGATCGCGTGAAGCACTGGAATTGCGTGATGGCGATAAAGGCCGTTACCTGGGTAAAGGCGTGACCAAAGCGGTTGCTGCGGTAAATGATGTTATTGCCCCGGCGCTTATCGACCAGGATCCACTGGCACAAAGCGATATCGACAACATCATGTTGAAGCTTGACGGTACTGAAAATAAAGAAACGCTAGGTGCTAATGCTATTTTGGCGGTGTCGCTGGCAGTCGCCAAAGCGGCGGCGGTTGAAAAAGGCGTAGCGCTGTATGAACACATTGCCGATTTAAATGGCACCCCAGGCCAATATTCTATGCCAGTGCCGATGATGAACATCATCAATGGTGGCGAGCATGCGGACAACAATGTTGATATCCAGGAATTTATGGTACAACCGGTTGGCGCAGCAAGCTTTAAAGAAGCCCTGCGAATGGGTGCAGAAATTTTCCATGCATTGAAAAAAGTTCTTTCTGCTAAGGGCCTGAATACAGCTGTAGGTGATGAAGGCGGGTTTGCGCCGAACCTTAGCTCAAATGCTGAAGCATTGGCTGTTATTGTTGAAGCCGTCGAAAATGCCGGCTATAAAATGAATGAAGATATTACCCTGGCTCTGGATTGCGCTGCATCTGAATTCTACAAAGATGGCGAATATGTACTGTCAGGTGAAGACAAGCGCTTTGATTCTGAAGCGTTTGGTGACTACCTTGCTGATCTGGCGAACCAGTATCCTATACTATCAATTGAAGACGGTTTGGATGAAAGTGACTGGGACGGTTGGGCTAGCCTGACGAAGAAAATTGGCGACAAAGTACAACTGGTCGGCGACGATCTGTTTGTCACTAACACCAAAATTCTGCAGCGTGGTATCGATAATGGCATCGGTAACTCTATCTTGATTAAATTCAACCAAATCGGTTCACTAACCGAAACCCTGAATGCGATCAAAATGGCTAAAGATGCTGGCTTTACGGCGGTTATCTCGCACCGTTCAGGCGAAACTGAAGATGCAACTATTGCGGATTTAGCGGTAGGTACTGCAGCCGGCCAGATCAAAACCGGCTCGCTGTGTCGTTCTGACCGGGTTGCCAAATATAACCAGCTGCTGCGTATTGAAGAAGCTCTGGGTTCCTCAGCGGCTTACCGCGGACGTTCAGAAATTAAAGGTCAATAAGACTTTTTGTGGCCGGTAGTATAGCTACCGGCCACACTTCCTGTTAGGTTAACCCTACCGGTGGTTAACCCTTTATCTGCTATGGCATCTGGCTTAGACAAAAACCAAACAAATTTCTTCGTCGAAAGACATAAGCTTGATACCGCCCCACCCCAATTTGCAGAGATCTGTACCGCCCTGTACGAACGAGAATTACTGGCCCTGGCAACCGCGCCGGATGATATTGCCAGACTCAGACAAAAGTTAAAGGGTCTTTCGCACCACGTTAAACGTGCAGCACACTTTATGTCAGGCCCCTACACGCCCTTAGCTATTGATAGCCATAATGCATCCTGGACCGCCAGCCAACCCATCCAGAATCCAGCGCGTAAGATTACGGCGGTCGATAACCAGCAGTGGTTTTCCCGCTATGCTACCCATGGTCTGGTCGTATGTGTGGTGGTGACTGAACTGGAAAGCAGTCATATTGAGCTTGATTCCGTCGATCGGGTAGTCGATACCACCGCCACACTACATACCAATAAACATGGCTGGTTTGGTTTTGACGGGCAACCCGAAACAGCGTTACAAAGTCAATATGCTTCGCGCAGAGTGTGCAAACCGACTAAAGCATTGGTTACCGCGGCTTGCTGTGGACATCAGTGGAACCATAAAGGGCGCGTCCCTCCCCGGCCCCTGTCACTGCGTGAAATATTACTGGCATCGAATTTGGACTGGCGCCAGTTCAGATACCCGCATAAAACAGATTTATCCAGCTAGCCAGCTGGTCTAACCATCTTATATCGCAGGATGCAACCATCCTTCAGCGAATTTTTAAATCTCGGTTGTAAAGAAAGGTTGACCTCACCGGCGATGCTGGTTACATTGTCCGCTACTACTGGTCAGCAAATTAGCAAAAGTTATCACTTTTATGCAGCAACAACGTCGTCTAACTCTACTACTCCTTATGGCAGCCAGACTGCACGGGTAGATTGCGACCAGCAATGACATTCACAAAAACCCGTGCCAGGCACGGGTTTTTTTTTAACTATTTAACCACGAGACTACGCCATGACGAATCAGGTAAAAATCTTTGATACCACCTTACGAGACGGTGAACAGGCCCTGCCCGCCAGCTTGAGTGCCAAAGAAAAACTACAGATCGCTCTGGCTCTCGAACGGCTGGGCGTAGATATCATTGAAGCCGGATTTCCGGTTTCCTCGCCGGGAGATTTTAAGTCAGTTCAGTTGATTGCCCGGGAAATAAAAAATGCGACCGTATGTGGTCTGGCCCGCGCGGTAAAAGCTGATATAGACGCCTGTGGCCAGGCGTTAAGCGTTGCCGACCACTTCCGTATCCATACTTTTATCGCCACCTCCGAGATTCATGTTGGCGCTAAGCTACGCAAGTCACAGGACGAGGTGGTTGAAATGGCCGTGGCTGCGGTTAAGCATGCCCGCCAATATACCGATGATGTAGAGTTTTCTTGCGAAGACGCGGGGCGCACGCATATTGATTACTTGTGTAAAATGGTCGAGGCAGCCATAAACGCCGGCGCTACCACCGTCAATATTCCCGATACTGTGGGCTACACAACGCCTACCGAATTTGGCGGAATTATTACTAACTTGTACAACCGCGTTCCTAATATCGATAAAGCCACTATATCAGTACACTGCCACAACGATTTGGGGCTGGCGGTAGCAAACTCTCTGGCCGCCGTAGAAGCCGGTGCACGCCAGGTGGAATGTACCCTAAATGGTATTGGTGAGCGCGCCGGCAACTGTTCGCTGGAAGAAATTGCAATGATTCTGCAAACCCGCCAGGCCATGTTAGGGCTATCTACTAACATTAATTCGACAGAAATTTCGCGTAGTTCCAAGCTGGTTAGCCAGCTATGCAACATGCCGGTGCAAGCTAACAAAGCCATTGTGGGCGCGAATGCCTTCAGCCACTCTTCTGGTATACATCAGGACGGTGTGCTGAAAGCGCAAAACACCTATGAAATCATGACCCCGGAAAGTGTTGGTATCAACAAAAATAATCTGAATTTGACCTCGCGTTCAGGCCGCCATGTGATTAAACATCGGTTAACTGAACTGGGCTATAAAACGGAAGATTACGACCTGGAAGCGATTTATAAGTCATTCCTGCAATTGGCTGATACCAAGGGCACCGTATACGATTACGACTTGGAAGCATTGCTGTTTTTTGATCAACAAAAACATGAAGAAGCTTATTATAAGCTGACCTATTTACAGGCCAATAGCGGCCACGAAATTATTCCCAGTGCCACGGTAAGATTACAAGTAGGTGAGGCAGAAGTTACCCGTACCGCTATCGGTAATGGACCGGTCGATGCCGCTTATGAAGCCATCATGCAGATTTTGGGTCATCAGGATGTCAACGTGGTCGACTTCAAACTTGACTCCAAGGGTGAAGGGGCTGACGCACTGGCGCAAGTGAGCGTTATTGCGCAATACCGCGGCCGCCGGTTTCATGGACTGGGGCTGGCTACCGACATTGTAGAAGCCGGGGTGAATGCTCTGATCTTTGTATTAAATAATACCCATATTGCTGACCAGATAGACCAGCAGAAGAATCAACAAGAACGAGTAGCAGGAGTATAAATGAACCAGTTCAATATAGCCGTGCTGGCCGGTGACGGCATTGGCCCGGAAGTTATGCAGGAAGCAAATAAAGTACTCGATGCCATTGCGCAACGGTTTGCTGTTAGCTTTACGCGTAATGCGTATGCGGTAGGCGGTTATGCTATCGATACTGAAGGTGAAGCGCTGCCTGCCAATACCTTACAGGGCTGTGAAAATGCCGATGCCATATTGTTTGGTTCTATCGGGGGCCCCAAGTGGGATACCCTGCCCCTGGAACAACGCCCTGAACGCGCGGCTTTACTTACTTTGCGCAGCCATTTTGACTTATTTAGTAACCTGCGCCCGGCACGCATTTACCCGGGTATGGAACACCTTTCTCCTTTACGGGCAGATATTGCCGCCAGCGGTGTTGATGTATTAGTCGTGCGCGAATTAACCAGTGGTATTTATTTCGGGCAACCCAAAGGCCGTGATGGCGAGGGCGAAGAAGAATATGCTTTTGATACCATGCGCTACAGCAAGCGGGAAATTCGGCGCATTGCGGTTGCTGCTTTTGAAGCTGCGCAAAAACGCCGCGGTAAAGTAACGTCTGTCGATAAAGCAAACGTGCTGGTAACCAGCCGGTTATGGCGTGAGATAACCGAAGAAGTGGCCCAGGATTATCCATCAGTGGAGCTGGAGCACATTTATATTGATAACGCCACGATGCAGGTTATGAAAAATCCGGCCCAGTTTGACGTAATGCTATGTTCAAACCTGTTTGGCGATATTATTTCCGATGAATGCGCCATGATGACTGGCTCTATGGGCTTACTGCCGTCTGCCAGCATGAATGAAGATGGCTTTGGGCTATACGAGCCCGCGGGCGGCTCAGCGCCAGATATTGCTGGCCAGGGCATTGCTAACCCCATAGCCCAGATTATGTCGGCGGCGATGATGCTACGCTTTAGCTTGAACTTACCTGAGGCTGCGGATGCTATTGAGCAGGCTGTGGTCAGCACCTTGGAAAAGGGTGTATTAACCGGCGAGCTATTGCCTGCCAATGAACGTTCACGGGCTGCCACCACCGCCCAGGTAGGCGACGAGATTGTTCGCCACATTTTGAATCAGGAGTAACTCCCCCCATGGCCAAGACCTTATATGACAAAGTATTCGATGCCCATGTGGTAGAAACCGTTGATGGCGACAGCCTGCTGTACATCGATCGTCACCTGATTCATGAAGTGACCTCACCGCAGGCGTTTGCCGGCTTAAATGACAAAGGGCGTAAGGTCCGGCGGCCGGATAGAACAGTAGCAACAATGGATCACAGTATCTCCACCCGTTCACTGGCACTGGACGCCTGTGGCCCTCAAAATGCGTTGCAGCTTAACACCCTGGCCGAGAACTGCGAGCAGCACAATATACGCCTGTTTCCGGTAGGGCACCAAAAGCAAGGTATAGTGCATGTAATGGGGCCAGAACTAGGCTTAATTCAGCCCGGTATGACGGTAGTCTGCGGCGACTCTCATACAGCTACCCACGGAGCGTTTGGGGCCCTGGCCTTTGGTATTGGCACATCGCAGGTTGAGCATGTTCTGGCGACCCAAACGCTGAAACAAAGCAAAGCGAAAAGTATGCTTATTCAGGTAGACGGAACGCTACCGGTAGGCATTACCGCCAAAGATATCATCCTGGCGATCATTGGCCGTATTGGTCATGCTGGTGCCACCGGTCATGTTATTGAATACGCGGGTGAAGCCATCCGTGCGCTGACGATGGAAGAGCGCATGACTATTTGTAATATGAGCATCGAAGCCGGTGCTAAAGCCGGCATGATAGCCCCCGACGAAACCACTTTTGCTTATCTTAAAGGCCGTGAATTTGCCCCTTCCCAGCAATGGGATGCGGCGGTCGAATACTGGCAGAGTTTGCACAGTGATGCAGAGGCTTCCTTTGATACCGTGGTTAAACTGGACGCTGCCAGTATTGCGCCTCAGGTTACCTGGGGCACTAACCCTGGCCAAGTCATTGGGGTGGATACCCCGATTCCTGCTCCGGCCGACTTCAGTGATGCTGTGGAACAGGAAAGTGCGCGTAAAGCCCTGGGGTATATGGGGTTAAATGCGGGGCAGAAATTGGCAGACATCGCCATTAGCCATGTCTTTATCGGCTCTTGCACCAATGGCCGTATAGAAGACCTGCGTGCCGCAGCCCATATAGCGCGACAAGGTAAAGTTGCTTCTGGGGTCACCGCTATTGTGGTGCCTGGCTCCGGGGCAGTAAAACGGCTGGCTGAAGAAGAAGGGCTGGACCAAGTATTCACCCAAGCGGGCTTCGAATGGCGCCTGCCAGGCTGCTCCATGTGCTTAGGGATGAACGATGATATTTTGCAGGCTAACGATCGCTGTGCATCTACCAGTAATCGTAATTTCGAAGGCCGTCAGGGGCGCGGAGCACGTACCCATCTGGTAAGCCCAGCAATGGCTGCGGCGGCTGCATTGCGCGGTAAATTCGCCGATGTTAGAGATTTTCAGGAGTAAAATTATGACTGCACCACAAGGTTTTTCCACCCACACGGGTACAGCATGTCCATTAGATGAAGCCAATATCGATACCGATCAAATCATTCCCAAGCAGTTTCTGACAGGCGTAACGCGGGCCGGCTACGGTAAACATTTGTTTCATGACTGGCGTTATCTGGATTTGCACGAGCAAGAGCCTAACCCCGATTTCGCCTTGAATAAGGCGGAATATCAGGGCGCCAGTGTATTGTTGTCGCGCGAGAACTTTGGCTGTGGCTCCAGTCGGGAACACGCGCCCTGGGCACTGGATGATTTTGGCTTTAAAGTGATTATAGCCACCAGTTTTGCCGACATTTTTTACGGTAATTGTATTAACAATCAATTGTTGCCGGTCGCGTTATCCAGCTCGCAGATGGATACATTATTCGAGCTGGTAAAAGCCCGGCCCGATACCCGTATCACTATCGATCTAACCCAGCAGACCGTGAGCCTGGCGCAGCAGCAATTTTCGTTTGATATTGCTGAGCACCATAAACATAATCTGTTAAAAGGTTTAGATGCGATTGGCCTGACTTTGGAGCTGGGCCAGCAGATAGAACAATACGAGCAACAGCAGCCAGCCTGGTTGTAATGTTGGTCGCAGCGGCCCGCCAGACAGTGGGCTGGTTCTTCTGTGCACAATACCGCGGCTATCGCGGTATTTTTTTGTGTGCCAACGTGTAACCTTCTGCGCTTAAAATTAAGCGGCTTGCACACTGACAATGTATTATTGGTGGTGCCCCCAAGAAGGTGGAATTGCTAAAGGAGTTGCTATGCTTAAAGACATTTCGATTGATGAACTACAGCCCGGAATGTACGTGAGCCGGGTATTGGAACAAACCGGTTCCATGCGGGTCCGCTCGGGTGGCCTGGTAAAATCCGAGGCAATAATTGAGCAACTGCGGGCTAAAGGTATTGTACGTATAGAAATTGATTATGCGCGCAGCAAGCTTACCAGTAAGCAGCACAAAGCATTACCACCGGCCACCGGGGCCGCCTTTTTAAAAGCCAGTGCGCTTTATACAAAAGCGGTTAGCCTGCAAAAAAACCTGCTGGAGCAGTTAAAAAATGGGGCCACGCGCGACTTAAATAGTGCCGATGAACTGGCTCGCCACATTATCGACAATGTATTTGAAAACCAGAACGCCATGGCATGTTTAGCCATGATTAAAAACGCCGATGAGTATCTGCTTGAGCATTCCATTAATTGCAGCATTCTGATGGCGATATTTGCCACCCACTTAAGTTTCAATCGCGCAACGGTGGATGAACTGTGTACCGGCGCGTTGTTGATGGATGTAGGAATGGCTCAGATACCAGAGCTGATACGCCTTAAGCAAGGCTCGCTAACCACCGACGAGTGGCAAGTTATTCAGTCACATGTACCAAAAGGGTTGGCGCTGGTAGATGGCTTTGCGGGTATTGCTAAGGATGTCCGCCAGATTATAGCGCAACACCACGAGCGGGTAGATGGCAGCGGTTATCCTGAACAACTTGAAGGTAACAGTATCAGCCTATTTGCCCGCATGGCCGCTATTGTCGATTCATATGACGCGATGATATCTAACCGCTCCCATCAGCGCGCCGTGGCGCCTGCGGTTGCGCTAAAACGGCTATCGACGCAAACCGGGCTGGACCAACAATTAGTACGCCAGTTCGTCCGGTGTATCGGGGTGCACCCGGTGGGCTCACTGGTCAAACTGCAAAGCGGGCGGCTGGCTATTGTGGCCCAGGCCAACCAGGAAGATATGTTAAAGCCGGTGGTTATGACCTTTTATAGCATTAATAGTGACAGCTATAGTGAAATTAAGCGCCTTGATTTAACCAAAACTAATGATGACATCGTGGCCAGTGTGCGCCCTGATGACTTTGGTATCAATTTACCACGTTTTTTTCGCGACGTGTTTATCCATCAGATGCCTGATGCTTAGCTACCAGTCGGTTAGCGCCGCCATGCTAAACACTTCGCCCTGAAAAGTTAAGATGACCCGTTGGCCTTCAATATTCACAATTTGTACCTCATCGGCTATCCAGTCTCCTTCTCCGCGCTGTTTTCCATTCACCCTCACCCAGCGCTCAGCCGGGTCGCTGGCATACATATGCGCGCTGAATTTCATACTGGGTAGTCGGGTTAATAGCCTTACCGGTAACTCATCTACCCGGGGAATATCGTCGCTTACGTTCACCGCAATATCATCACTGCTATTGCGCGCCTGAGCGTCAGGCTCATCTAACTCCTGCACTGCCTGATTAAATTTATCCAACAGGGCTTGGGAAACCGCTGATTTTGGCACGGGCGCCGGGGCATTGAGCACCTTGCCCCCATACTCCGCACTATTCTGGGTACGGGGCGACGCTGAGGGCTGGGTTGCGCCAGCGGTTTGCTCAGTAGCACGCGGCGGGGTAGTGCCGGACTGATTGTTTGCCGCCTGCGTAATTACGTCCTGGGAGGCAGCCGCTGGCTGCCCGGCTGTAGATGGTGTAGCTGCCAACGGCTGGGCCGGTGTGGCCTCGGCAGGGCTACCCGCAGGCAGCGCTAGCGGAAGATCACCAGCTGCCGACGTGCCCTGTTTATTGCCACCCCCGGTGGCCGCATTATCCAGCAAGGGCGCAGGAGCCGGGTTTGATATGGCCGCCGGGGCGCCGGTGTTGTCAGACTCTCCTGCCACCAATGTGGTATTCAGCCATGCCGGCCACCAGCGAGGAGCACTGCCCCCAGCCACCCCCAGGCCAAGCCCTATTAATACCACCAGCACATACTTGCTGGTCTGCTTGGTGATCGTCTGCCACGCAGAGGGCAGGCCCTGCACTGTCGGTAAAAATAAATTGCGGTTGAATTGGTCCGATAGCTGGCTATCAAACCCGGCCCGGGTGTCGTGTTCTCCGCGCAGCAACTGCTGCGTATGGGTACGTCGACTAGCAGGCTGCGTGCTGCCAACGGCTGGTGGCGTTTCTGTAAGGGGCACTTCATCCGGGTTATCGATATGTACCGTTTGCGCCGGATCTATCGCCACCTCCTGAACCCCCATCTCAGCCAAGCCTTGAATCATTGCCGTGCTGGTGACCAGGCCCGCCTTACGTATTCTTACCGGGCCGTTTTGACGGGTTACCTGTACAATAACCATACCTGGTTGTAATGCATCAACAGTTACTATTTCAGACATGTGTCCTGCCTATCATGACGCCAATGACTACCGCACTTACAAATGCCAGTGACAACCACCACTTTTGGCGGCCTTCAAGACGTTGTGCGACCACGTCTTCACCCAAAATTTGCTGGGCCCCGGCCAGAAAAATACGCTTACGCACTACACTGTGCTGGCGGGTAAAAGACAGCGTCAGGGCTCGGTCGCATAGCAGGTTTATAACCCGTGGTATGCCACCGGTTATCCGGTGTACCGCACGTAGCGCGGAAGGGCTGAAAATACTTATATCGCCATTTGCCACACTTAACCGGTGCGCGATATAGGCGCTGACCTCTGGCGCTGTAAGCGGCAGTAGGTGATAACGGGCGGTAATGCGTTGGGCGAGTTGGCGTAATTCGTTACGCTTTAATAACTGTTGCAATTCCGGTTGGCCAATTAACACCACTTTAAGCAGTTTTTCCCGGTTGGTTTCAAGGTTGGTTAACAGCCTTAACTGCTCCAGTACTTCGGGCATCAAATGTTGGGCTTCATCAATCAATAGTACGGTATTCAGGCCCGCCTGGTGGTTTTGCGCCAGCTTCGCTAATAAACAATCGGTGAAATATTTCAGACTGGATTTGCTGGTATCATAGTCTATTCCCAGTTCATCACACACTGTGGCCAGTAACTCCAGCGCTGACAGCGTTGGATTAAGTATCATAGCGACCTGCGTGTTATCCGGTAGCTGCTGCAACAACTTTCTGGAGACTGTCGTTTTACCCGTCCCCACCTCGCCGGTCAGCATTACAAAGCCACCGCTTTCGCGTAAACCAAATGTCAGATGCGCCAGGGCTTCTTTATGCCTTGGGCTCATGTACAAATAGTCGGGATTCGGGGCAATAGAGAACGGATTATCGCTCAGCCCGAAGTAATTCAGATACATGCCGTGTCTTAAATGAATGAGAAAACGCTGATAAAACTAACCAGTGCCCGGCCAGATGTCAAAACATCACGCACCTGGCGGGCTTTTTTTTCGCGTATCAGGCATAATTTACGCTCTGAATAGATAATGCTGGAGCGCTATGAAAACCTATCTGGTGGGAGGCGCGGTACGTGACAAGCTACTAGGCCGCCCGGTAACCGAAAAAGACTGGGTGGTCACCGGGGCAACCGCGGCAACAATGCTGAAGTTAGGGTATACCCAGGTGGGCAAAGATTTCCCGGTCTTTCTGCACCCCATCACCAAAGACGAACACGCCTTAGCCCGCCTTGAACGTAAAACCGGCACCGGCTATACCGGCTTTGAGTGCGATGCCGGCCCGGCGGTGACTCTGGAAGAAGATTTACTGCGCCGCGATTTGACCATCAATGCCATGGCGCAGGATGATCAGGGCCGGATTATCGACCCTTATCATGGCCAGCAAGACTTAGAGGCGCGTCTTTTACGGCATGTTAGCGAAGCCTTTGGAGAAGATCCTTTGCGCATCTTCAGAGTCGCCAGATTTGCCGCACGTTATCACTACCTGGGTTTTTCGATAGCCAGTGAAACCATGGCTTTAATGCAACATATGGCGCAGCGCGGTATGCTAAAAGAGCTAACGGCTGAGCGGGTGTGGCAGGAAACCCGTCGCGCCTTAATGGAGCCACACGCCCCGGTTTTTTTTAACGTGTTGCAGGAAGTAGGCGGATTACAGGACTGGTTTACCGAGCTCACGCTAAGTGGCAGCAAAATAGCTGACCAGGCTATTGCCGAACAACGTGAAACGCTGCAACACGCGTGCGATGAGCATAGTTCCGTGGAAGTGCGCTTCGCTTGTTTAACCCCGCACCTTACGGTCGCGCAGTGTCAACATTTATGTACTCGGCTAAAATGCCCTAACCCGGTTACCGACCTTGCCGTCATGAGCGCCGGTTATGCCACATCATTGCTGCAGATTGACGGTGCTTCACCGTTACTGACAGTGTTTGATAAATGCGATGTATGGCGGCGTCCTGAACGCTTTTATCAGCTATTGGAGGTGGTCGCTTATAGCGCCCAGACAGCCCACCAGACATGGCCCCACGAGGCCATTTTACAGGCATTACAACATGCCCAGGCTGTTGACGTGCAACAGATAATTGCAGCCGGTCACCGTGGTCCCCAAATACGTACCGCCCTGCACGCTGCCCGTGAACAGGAAATTGCCCGCATTTTTCACTG
The DNA here is from genome assembly GCF_003429285.1 of Salinimonas sediminis. Taxonomy (NCBI): domain Bacteria; kingdom Pseudomonadati; phylum Pseudomonadota; class Gammaproteobacteria; order Alteromonadales; family Alteromonadaceae; genus Salinimonas; species Salinimonas sediminis. The sequence goes on along the minus strand of NZ_CP031769.1, from coordinate 874,484 downwards.
ATTCAACACAATTAACGCGTGAATGCTGCTTCACCCAGCCCACCAGAATGCTACAATAGCGTTTTTGTATTGGGTAATAGCAGAACTATGACATTTCAGGATCTTGAACTTGACGAAGCCCTTTGTCACGCAGTGGCAGACATGGGCTTTGACAAGCCTACCTCTATTCAGTCGATGGTAATACCAGAGGCTATGGATGGTAAGGACATATTGGCCAGCGCGCCTACCGGCACCGGCAAGACCGCCGCCTTTTTGTTACCTGCCTGTCAGTTTTTGCTCGACTACCCACGCACCCAGCCTGGGGCTACCCGGATACTGATACTTACACCTACCCGCGAACTGGCGATTCAGGTGTTTGAGCACGCCAAAGCAATCACAGCACATACCGATCTGGTCTGTGGCGTGATTACCGGCGGTATCAACTATGGCACCGACCATGAAACATTGCGCCAAAGCCTGGATATTCTGGTTGCTACCCCCGGCCGTTTGTATGAACACATTCAAAACGAAGCCGCCGACTGCCGGGACATAGAATGCCTGATTTTAGATGAAGCAGATCGCATGCTGGACATGGGCTTTACCACTATCGTTAATCAGATTGCGGCAGAGGCTCGCTGGCGCAAGCAAAATATGCTGTTTTCCGCCACCTTAGAAGGTAAGGGTGTGAGAACGTTTGCCAACGAACTACTCAAAGATCCTGCGGTCATCGAGGCCACCCCATCGCGTAAAGAAAAAGCCAAGATTTTACAATGGTTTCACCACGCCGATGATCTCAAGCACAAAAATGCATTACTGGTGCATATACTGAAAAATGACATCAATAACGCCATTGTATTTGTGAAAACCCGTGACCGGTTGCAAATGCTTAAAGACTATTTAGCCAGTCAGGGCATTAATGTGTGCTGGTTACAGGGTGAAATGCCCCAGGATAAGCGCAATGCAGCCTTAACGCGTTTTAAGTCGGGCGAATTACCGGTTTTATTAGCCACCGATGTGGCAGCACGCGGCATTGATGCACCCAATGTAACGCATGTCATCAATTATGATATGCCACGTAAAGCTGATACTTACGTCCATCGCATCGGCCGGACAGGCCGCGCGGGGGCAAAAGGTATTGCCATATCATTGGTTGAAGCCCATGACTTTGATATGGTTGGCCGGGTAAGCCGCTATACTGAAGAGCCATTAAAAGCCCGGGTAATTGATAGCCTGCGCCCAGCCAATAAAACACCCAAAGTGCCACATAAAAAGAAAAAGCCGAAAGCGGCTGTAAAAAAAACCACTAACAAGAAACCCGCCAAAAAACGTAAAAACCGGGGGAAGTAAATGGCTTTTCCAGACAAGATTGTGCTGGCTACCGGTAATGCCGGCAAACTAAAAGAATTTGGTAACCTGTTTTCACAACAACAGGTGACTATTGTGGGCCAGCAGGAACTGGGCGTAAAAGAAGTACCAGAAACCGGTACTACCTTTATTGAGAATGCCATTATTAAGGCTCGCCATGCAGCCCGTCATACTGGCCTGCCGGCCATTGCTGATGATTCAGGAATTGTGGTAAACGCGCTGGGCGGCGCACCGGGGATCTATTCAGCTCGCTTTGCCGGAGCTGGGGCCAGCGATGCTGATAATATCGAGCTATTGCTCAGTCGATTGAGCGGCGAAGCTGACCGGCGCGCGCACTTTATTTGCACCCTGGTGTATTTACGCCATGCCGAAGACCCGGTCCCCCTGATAAGCCAGGGCCACTGGCATGGCCTTATTACCAATCAGGTTAGCGGGCATGGCGGCTTCGGCTACGATCCGGTATTTTATGTTCCCGCCCAGGAATGTACTGCCGCCGAGCTTGATAGCCAGGCCAAAAACGCGCTGAGCCATCGTGGCCAGGCTATGACCTTTTTATTGCAACAAATGAGGCAGGCGTTTGCGTAACCCCCCGCTCAGTTTGTATATCCATATTCCCTGGTGTGTACAAAAATGCCCATACTGTGATTTTAACTCACACGGGTTAAAAGATGCCCTACCGGAGAAAGAGTATGTCGCCCACTTATTAAGCGACTTAGCCATTGATGCTGAGCGTATTGGCGAGCGGGAAGTCACCTCAATATTTATTGGTGGCGGCACCCCGAGCTTATTTAGTGAGCAGGCAATACAGCAGTTACTAGCCGGGGTAGCAGAACGGGTTAATTTGGCCACTCACGCTGAAATTACCCTGGAGGCTAACCCCGGCACCTTGGAAGCGAACCGCTTTAGCGGGTATGTTGAAGCGGGTGTTAATCGTATCTCTGTGGGTATCCAAAGCTTTGCCGCCAAGCACCTGTCGGTGCTGGGGCGTATTCACGACGCCGAGCAAGCGCACCAGGCTATTCAGCAAGCCCATGACGCTGGCCTTAACAGCTTTAATCTGGACTTAATGCACGGCTTACCGGAACAAAGTGTAGCTAATGCAATGTCTGATCTGGAACAAGCTATAGCGGCCAATGCAGCGCATTTATCGTGGTATCAGTTAACCATAGAGCCCAATACACCGTTTTATTCCCGGCCCCCCACTTTGCCCGATGATGATATTTTGTGGGATATTCAGGATGCAGGCCACCAGAAGCTACGGGAAGCTGGCTATCACCAATATGAAATTTCGGGCTACAGTAAGCCCGGTAATGCCTGTCAACATAACCTTAATTATTGGCGTTTTGGTGATTATCTGGGTATCGGTTGTGGTGCCCACGGTAAAATTACGCAAGCTACTGAAGGAACCATTACACGGACTGTAAAGGTTAAGCACCCCCGAGGTTACATGGAGTTAACCCGGCCGTATTTGGACACTGCCCAGCCAGTTGCCACCGAGGACCTGGCGTTCGAGTATTTTATGAACCGGTTTCGGCTGGTGGAACCCTGTCCGATTGAAGAGTTTACAGCCTATACCGGCAGTACGTTAACTCAGCAACAGCAGGACAGTCTGGCGCTGGCTCAGACGCAAGGCTTGTTGAATATTACACCCAACCACTGGCAAGTGACCGACCAGGGCCGCCGTTATCTCAACAGCTTGTTATCAGCGTTTGTTTAGTGATTTGACGTTATAACATTGTAAGGTGCGAGGGCGGGCACTGAAGCTCGCAGCTTTTCTTCGGTTTGGTCCAGCTGCTTAAGTTTGCTACAAAACCAGTGAGCTTTATTTTTTAGCGTTAATGCTTTGGGGCCGACATCGGTCTCTAGCTGCTCTCCCACCGCCTCAAGCTGGCGCGTTAGCTCTGCAACCTTCTGGCTATCAACCTCACTGCTATTGGCATTAATACCACTGATGGCCGATAAAATACCGCCGATAGAGGTGGAAATAGCCCCTTCCAGCTGGGCTTCAATCTCGGTATCCACAAATTCATCTACACTTTCCAGCGATCCAGGGCCGATAAAATAATGATTGCTAGCATGTCTGAATTTTTCTTTTACCCGGTTCTTCACCCGGCTCATTGCGGCTTGCAGGCGCTCATAGCTGTCATGGTCGCTGCCCACCAGGCCCTGATAAACATGGTCGATGGTGTCTACCGCAAGGTCAACGCCCTCGGTAGCCAAAATAATCATTTTGGGTACCACATAATGTAAGCCTTCGGAATAATCCGCTAACCAGGCCTGCTGTTCGACATTCAGTTGCTGCCAGCGCCCATTAACAAAAAGCTGATTTTTTTCGTTTATTTGTATAACGGTGCGGGATTTATCCATTACCCGTAGTTGTTGGTCGTTCACGACCAGGCCGTAGGCAAAATCAATGTCACAGGTAAACTCTGCTGCCGCATTAAACGGGCAACAGACAAGGGCCAGAACACCGGCGCGGGTAATATTTAAAAATGTCTGCATTATCATAATTATTATTTTGGACGGCAGAACTATAAATAAAAAGACACGATCAGTCCAACTTGCGAATATTCAGGTTGAACCTGCCGCTAAAATGATTAATCTGGCGCTTAAGATCCGGTGTATGTACGCACCAGCCGTAAATAGATAAAACGGTCTTTTTGTTTTATCGAATGGCTCGAGTTGAAAAACGCCACTACCCAGGCGCGTTGTGGGTCAGACAGCGACGGGGTAGATGTCCAAAAGTCATCTGGCGGCGTGGCCGGAAAAAATGTTTCGTTAATAGCTGGCCGTACACACAGGCGGTCGGTTATTGAAGCGAGTTCCTTTATATTCGGCACCCGCCAGCCCATCTGATTATCGTCATTCGCGCTATGCGCTGCTACCAAAGCTTCCTGCCAGCTGTATTTTTTAGCCTCCCCGGTGCAGGTTGTGCCGTCCCAGGTCTGGCCCTGTGCACAACGTTTCCACACCAGATTAGTAGTGGAATGCAAGACGCTGTCACTATCCAGCGCGCTTAAATTTTCGTCCGGGGTGGTTTCAAGGCCGCTGGTAAGACAGTACTGAGCGACGCAAAATGGGCTGAATAACGCCAGTAAGGCAATCTGTAAACGTTTCATTATTCTCTCCCCGCTCTGACCAACCGAACTCTGGCTGCTGAACTTTTATTCAAAAAATTATCCACGCCCGAGGCGTAATCTACCGCCCAAGCATTCTGGGCCGCATCACTGATGACCCCATCCGCCCCAGGTTGTGAGGTCCAGTACCACAAAGGCCCGTTACTGATAGTGCCGGTATTGGGAAAATACTGGGCATCAACCATCGCCCTATTTTGCTGCCCAAAATGCACAATACTCATTAGTTCCAGATGGCTTGGTAAACGCCAGTCATAAAACCCGCACAACCCCTCATCGCGGACATCTTCAACGAAATTGCCGGTATTACATCCCTTACTTGCAAATGAACAGGTGGCGGGCGTACCTTCGTCCCCTTCAGTGCCACCGTTATTGTCGGCCTGATACCAGGTATAGGTATGGGCGCTACCATGCAGCCCGCTGTCCGCGCTTTTTACCTCCCATACCAGGCCGGTGGTGTTATCACGTACACAACTAAAATCCGTGACATCAGCATCCTGTTCATCGCCGTTGTCGTTGAGCTTGGTGAAGTCGAAACCCGCCTCTCCCCGCCCGGCTTTTTCCAATAATCCGGCACTAGCCAGAATATCTGCGCCGCGCTGCCCGTCCTGGCCCGGGTAAGTATTTTGCTGGGTACTGCTCAGGCTTGACTCGGTTGCCTGGGTGATCACGCCGGTATCATTCAATAAGGCTACTGGCATGGGGCGTACACGAACCGTAATGTTATCGCTGACCTGGTTACCATTGGCATCAGTGACATTAAGGGTAAAAGAAAAGGATTGTGCGGTATCCACCAAAGGCGCGCGGGCGTAGGTTGATAATGCTTCAGTATTTTCGATAGTAATTTGCTGGTTGTCCGAGACTTCCCACTCATAGGTTAACGGCAGTGCAGAAGGCACGGTGGAGTCGGCTATACCTTCTAAGATGATCGGTTCGGCGCTAAATACACCTTGGTTAGATCCTGCGTCTACCGTGGGCTTGGTTTGGGTATCAGCCATAACCCGTAAGCTAACCGTAGTCGATCCTGTAGCACCCTCTTCATCTTCAACCGTAAGTTGGATCCGCAGTAACTGTTCAGTACTGGCCACCGGTGTAGTAAACGTAATAGTTTGGCCGTCCATCGCCACATCGCTGGTGACATCTACCCCTTCCAACTGGGTCCATTGCCAGCTGGATATTGGACTGTCCGGGTCACTGGCATCGGCATCGGTACTGGCCGAACCGTCTAGCGTGAGGACCACGCCCGCGGGATAGCGTCCATCATCTTCGGCAGTATCGGGCACGGCTATGTCAGCTACCGGCAGGTCGTTTTGCGCCACCGCGGTAATAATCAGCTCATCAGTAACCGTTGTGCCGCTGCTATTGGTCACGCTTACCTGAACAGTGTATTGCGTATCCTGTTCAAGTACCGGCAGGGTGACAGAAGCTTGTGCAGTGGTGTTATCTTCCTGAGTGATGTCTAAAGCAGGACTAATCTGCCACTGGTAAGTTAGCGAGTCTTGCGCGCCTGACACCTGTGCGCTCATAAATACGGTGGTTTGTTCGCTGGTTTGAACGTCGGCGCCGGCATTGACAGCAAAAGTACTATCTGAACTTGCGCCGCTATCACCGCCGCCTCCACCACACGCCGTAAGCATGATGCTTAACCCGACTAATACACACAATGGCCAGCGGCAGGCTGAACCGCGCAGGAATTGAACTCTGATCATAGATACACCGTAACTGCTGGTATGAAAAATTCAGTTAGCAACACAGTGTGCTACTGCGTGCCGGCTATTGAGTCAGTTCATCCGCTGCTGGCGCTCCAGCATTTCACTTTGGGTAACCTGCAACGATTCAAGCTGCTTTTTGCCCCCTGCAATGTCAGTGACGTCGTAAATCATCATACTGATATTCTCGACGGTGCCGTTAGCAGAGGTCAGCGGTGACAGCGTAATGTTTTGGTACATGTACTGCTCATTACCCGTAATCGGCCGGTAATTGGGAAACTTGAATAAATAAGGGCGTTGTTCCCACGTCATAAATGCGCGGGTTTTCAATTCAAATACAGGTTTGGCTTTCTTTCCAAACCAGCTGGGGTCAATATCCGGGTATAAGGAAAATAGTGACTTTTCTCGGACTTCGCTGGGTAACAAGCCACTGTGGCTTTCCATAAAAGCATTCCATACTTTTATCTGAAAATGACGATCCAATACCACTATACCTACATCCACTGTTTGCAACATATCCATCATCCAGTGAAATTCCTGTAGTTCTTCCAGAGAATCGCTCATTCAAATATCCTCCAACAAATGGGCCAATTTGTTGTTCATAGTAACCATGGAGTCTTCGGTAAATAGTAAAATCAGGTCGCAGCGCACATTGTACCCCTCTAGCCCATAACTCAACTCTATGGCAAGGGTACGACGCCAGGTCAACTGATTGGCCGCGATAATCTCGGTAATATTACGATGCTGGCCAAGTACGACCGGGTGGCCCTGACTAAAATTGACATCCAGTTGCTCGGCCAGCCCGCTCAGACAAGTACCAATAAGAATGCTGGCAGCGTCCATCAGTAACTCCAACTGTATCCGGTCATCTACCTGGCCCTGTACATCCAGTATTTTAGCCACATCCTCAAAGCTGGAATCGCTTAAAATACACAAGGCTTCCCCCCGAATCCCCGGCCCCAGGAACCCCTGACACACTGCGGTTACTTCTTCATGGCTGTCAATATCCGACAACATCATATGCAGCTCAGAGACTTCAATCAGGTTTACATTTGGGATAGGTAGGTGCACGAAAACATTCATAATGCGTGCTAAATGATCGCCTGCCCGGCCCATGGCAATATTGGTTATCTCCTGATAACAGTCGCGTATATCCGGGTCAAGCCCCGACGCATCGGTTTCGTGCTGGTTATCGCCCGCCAGTATGCCATGTTTAACCAAAATGGCTTTTAGCGACGGCGCATCCACTGGTTTGCGAATAAAGTCACACGCCCCCAAAGATGTAACCCGCTGATGCGCTTCTGGTTGGATATCGCCAGAAATAACGATGGTTTTTACCGGTAAGCCGGCCTGCTGAATGGCGGTCAGGGTTTCATAACCATCCATCACCGGCATATTAAGGTCCAGCAAGAGTAAATTTCCCTTGCCCTGCTGTAACAGCGCTAATGCTTCACCACCGTGTTTGGCGAAATGAACTGCTACCTGCCAATCCTGTGGAAGGCTTTTGGCAACCTGCTTACGGGCTACCATTGAATCGTCACATACCAAAACCGAGAACATCGAGGTTATCTACCATCCCTACATACCGAAGCCGTGATTGATAAGCATAGAGACTAAGCACCATACTGCGGCTTCAGATTAAAAAACTGTTGTTAAACTATTAGCACTTATCGGCTAAAAGTCCATAGGACATAAGGTGAATATCTATTTGGTTAAGCGTTTCTTTTAGGGGATTACCAGCGGCAATATTAACGCGGTCATAATGCCGTTTAAGCATAGGCCGAGACTGGCCATGGCAGCTTGGGCCTCGCCCATTTTTATCGCCCGCGCAGTGCCAATAGCGTGAGTCACCGCGCCCAGCGCAATTCCCTGGGCCTGGGGATTGGTGATATGCAACAAGCGAAAAGTCGCGGGCCCGGCAATGGCCCCCACAATACCGGTGACGATAACAAACACCGCTGCCAGGGCCGGGATACCGCCGATAATGCGACTGGTTTCCATGGCCAGCGGGGTGGTGATAGATTTTGCCAACATAGTTAGCTGTACAGCCAAAGGGGCATTGGTTATCCACAAACATCCCCACGCCAGCACCGGGGCCACCACGCCTGCTACCAATACCGCCACCACCAGGCGCCAGCCTAACTGCTGAACTTTATGCCACTGCGCGTACATCGGCAGGGCCAACGCCACCGTTGCCGGGCCCAGTAACCAGTGAATTACCGCAGTGTGCTGCTGATACAGCTTTATGGGGGTATCGGTTAACGCTAATAAACTCAATACACCGCCCAGCGTAAGCAGCATCGGATGGAGTACAGGGTGGGCGTTAACTTTTTTATGCATAACCAGCGCCCCTGCGTACAAGCTTAAAGTGGCCACTATCCAGCCTACCGCCGCCATTGACAGGGTGTTCGTAAACACCAGGGTTAAACGCTCAGCAATCAGGCCTAGGGCCTTCTCAGGAGGCATCGTCTTGCCTCCCGGTTGGCGTGAAAATATAACTCGCTAACCATGCTGAGATAGCCAATGCGCCAAGGGTTGCTCCCACAATAGCGGCTACAATGCCCACCCAGTGCGCCTGGATATCGTTCCAAAACAGTACAACTGCCGTCACAGCGGGTACAAATAATACGGTCATGTGGTTAAGCAGCGGACCTGCTCCAGCGCTTAGGGCGGCAGGAGCTTGTTGGCGTACTAGCAAAAAACCTAGTAATAACAGCAGTCCCGCTAATGTGCCCGGGATCGGTAAATTTGCACACAGCACCAACATCTCACCTGCCAGGTAACATATCAGCAACCCGACAAATCCCAGAAGTTTGTTTATTAATCCGCCCATTGACCGTACTTTTTAATGCGCCATGCCACTATGTTACGTGAGCAGAGCCACATCGACCACTACCAGGTTATGATTACCCCAGTTGTTGCCAGCAAGTGGTGAAATAACGCCGACTGATTTTGAGCCGGGTGCCATCCAGCAACCTCAGCCATGCGGTCTGAGGACCCTGGGGTTCTACCTGCTTAACAAATGACCGGTTCACCAGTACCGAGCGGTTTACCTGTTCAAACTGATTGGGGCACAAGCGCCGCCGTAAATCAGCCAACGTAATTCTGACAATATAGTTCTCGTTATGCGTATAAATACACATATAGTCCCCCGCCGCCTGCACCCATAATATGCTTTCACAATCAAGACAATGCCAGGCGTTGACACTGCGAAATGTAACCTTACGGCTTTGCTGGTGCTGCAAGTGATGCGCTAACCAGGCTGGTATATCATCTGGTAGCAATTGCATCTGGCGCGCCAGTAACCCGGCAAGTTGATGGTATAACTTTCGGTGTTGGGCGAGCTTTACTAACGCACAGACATGTTGCAGGCAGCGCGTAAGCTGCGTATGGCTGACCGGACAACGAATAAAGCCTGCCGCCCTTGCGGCAAATGCCTGCATGGCCAGCGCATTACTGGCGCCGGCTACCACGAAAGGAATATCTGCCAATCGCGCTAGCGAGGGTTTCAAATTGGTTTTGTCGCAAATAAAGAAAACGCCGTCGTGATCGGGAAAATCACTTAGCTGGGAATGGGAAAGGTTAATGGTATGGTCGATATGTTCAAAACTGGCTACTTTGTCCACCAGGTCGCAATGCATTTTACCGGGGAGCATAACGAATACCGCGGTAATCGCTAAGGGTGCGGTGGGGAGCGAAGTGTCTGCCGAGGTGGTCAACCAACGGGCGGGCAAAATTGCATCATCCTGCGAACCGGCGGAAACATGCTGATACTGTATCAGTTGCTGTTCCCACCGGGAGGACGAGGGCTCGCTCATTACCGGGCTGCCGTCAGGGTGGGCGAGGTACCCAACCGTCTGGCCAGTAGCTGACTGGTCGCTTCTGACTGATGTTTTGCGGCAAAGGTCATCATATCATCGTTATTACAAACCAGACCGTTTTGCAGCTGCCGGTAAGATAAGCCCGTTTTTTTAACTATCCGTTGTAACCGCATAGGCTTATTGTCTCTTATCGCAGTACAGATTTTTATCAGGTCATTTTCAATGTAGGCAGGATAAGCGGCCTGCGCTGTAGCGGAAACGCTCAGCGAAGTGGTAGCTATTAAGGCCGCGGTGAACAGGCTTTTACAAAGCAGTGATGACTTGGACATGGGGTTATCTCCTGTATGCAACCAGCTTTAGCGCTGGCCACACCAATACAGTAATCATCTTCACCGCAAAGGTTGTCTATATTTCGCTCAATCACGGCTATGTGAGATTATGCGATAAACGCTATATAAATGCCGATAAACTATCGTTTAGCAGGGCCGTTGGTCGCGGCATTCACACACTTTGTAACACCCTTACAACATGCTGCTGACATCTGCTTCACGTTAAGCCGTATCGCGCTCTGGAATGCCGCTCTTCAGGTAAGCGTATTGGGCTAGTGTGCCTGCTAACTAGGTACAAATGTATGTGGTGAAAAAATACAGAAGATGGATGCTGAATTTAATAGCAAGAGTGCTAAACAGGCACTACAACCGCAGAGTAACAAGCGGGTGTCCTGCCCTGTATATCTTTACAGAATGTAAAAGGTAAGAAAAACCGGGAAACCTAGTCAGATTCCCGGTTTTTTATCAGAACGTGCTGTCCTGGTGGATTTTAATAAAGCTACTGGTTTTAGCTTTACTATAATCCACTTTGTATTCTTTACCGTTAAGCGTTTGTACAAACACCAGGGTTTTTTCATCGCCAAATACGTCGCCTGCGGTCAAATCCACAAGCTCCATATCCGCCATTTTAGCATCTCGCTTGTTTTCAGGAATTTTTCCGTCAAACGCTTTCAGGCCACGGAATGTGACTAACACCGGCGGATTTTCATCGCCATTTAATATAAGCAGGTCGAACTTTCGTACCTTATGAATAATGGTATTACGGCCACTGACCAGAAAGGGCTTGTCTGTCATTATTATCTCCGCACAAGCTGGCTAACAGGTTAAATAATAAAAACAAAATATAGCAAAAAAAAATTATCCTTGCACTTTATACCGGTTATCAAAAGCTATACTTTAGTTCTGTTTTAGGTAGACCTGATGGGGCGCGTCCCAGCGAATCCAATCGCGACCGGTCAGGTTAGACAACACTTTTCTACATTCACTGCCCTCGGGCGTAGCCAGATTGCATTCTGTCCCTGCACTCATATCCGCCCGAAACAGCATTTGGCTGAGCTTAGCGTGCAGGCGTAAATCTTCAACATTAAAACGTAACGGTAATTCAAGGGTCACCCGGTTTGGCTTATCGCAACGCCGCGGTGCCTGATCCTCATTATCGGCATGGCATTCACCACTGGCCAGCATAAATGACCACAGTGCCTGTGGCTCATTGGCTTGTTGCAACTCTATGCGCATAAAGGAATGACCGGCCCGTAAAGACTGGAACATTGCAGCGTTATTAAGTGGCGGGGGCGAATTATCGGATAACGAATGGTTGTCACTAAACGGTAAGCCGATGGTAAAACTGATCGCCGACGCCCGATCCAGCAACTTTTTGTTGGCATCCAACTTTATGACTGTATTGGTTTCGTTGCTGTTACACGCATCATGAAACTGCATTAATGCCAACTTACGCGATTGCCATTTGGAAGGCACAAATGAAACGGCTTGCCAGCGGCCTTCAATACGAACCTGCGGTTCGGATAAGTAGAATGCCAGATAATCAACGTTCCAACGCTGGTTAGCCAGCTCAACCTCATACATACAGTCATCTGTTTTTTGCAGGTCTACAAACCGAATTGGAATATCACCCGGCGGCTTTTTCGCGGTAAGCAAATCGCAGCCGCCCAACAACATGAGGCTGGGTAGAAGAGATAACAACAAACGCATTTTCATAGACTTCGCCTTCCCTATAGCGTGGTGAAACTTACCCAAGCTAAGTACTTCATAAGGCTTTAGTCTATCCTTAAATCCACCCCCTGCCCAACGCAATTTGCCGAATAACGCGCTGTGAATAATGAAGTCTGCGGCAAGCAACATTATTGCCTACCGCGCCGCCATTGCTTATTTTATCGCCAAACAGAATTCAATCCGGCAAAAACCAGCCTGCCTGGGGTGACAAGCCAAAAAAAACTGCTTATACTTCGCGGCACTTGCAAATACGACGCTGTTTTTGCAACCCATTCTATATGGCCCCATAGCTCAGTTGGTTAGAGCGTCCGACTCATAATCGGCAGGTCCCCTGTTCAAGTCAGGGTGGGGCCACCATCTTTCCTACGCTTCGACGATAGTTATTACTAACCTGATATGGCTTGTGCTACCTCTGTGCTACTTATAGATTAGCGTCATCTATTCCAAAGTAACAGTACAATCCACGATTTAATGACTTGATTGAAAATAGAACAGCGTATATATTATATGCATACCTTCGACTAGGAGCATCTCCAGTCACAAATGAAGGTCCCTACGAGCTATGAGTCATATTACAACTGCGCTACGATGTTTTGGGAATCAAAATATTCGTAGCGCAAGTATGTAATGCAAACTGTCGTAAGTTTACTTCTCCCTCTTTCCGCTTTCCATCGTAGCTTTAATGACTTATCAATAGGTCTAGCGCTATTTCAATGTACATATTTTGTTTCCTTCAACTTGTGATATTGTAAGAAGACCCATCGGCAGAAAATACATCTGAATTGATTTTAAGGAATAAGGTATTTAGGTATGAAAAGGAGCTTTGAAGAAATCTTCATTTCTACATTTCACAACAAGGTTTCCTTTGATGAGTTCTTGACGCTGGACATAGAAAGTGAATTTAAAAAAATCCCACTTCAGAAAAGAACTGTGTATGCTCCTAGCTCGAAATTAAAACAGATCCATAGATTCCTTAACCATGCAGTTTTTGAATACGCAGAATTCAATAAAGACGTTGTTTTTTCATATAGAAAAGGGGAGTCAACAAGAACAGCTGTAGAAAAGCATGCTAATAATCGCGTATTTTACCAAGCAGACATTAAGGACTTTTTTGGAAGTCTCAAGAAGGAAAACATCCTCCATACAATTGAAGCACAACTAGAAAACACTCCTGTTCTCGACATCGTAGATTACAGAGATAGGCTACTGGATTTAACAGTGGTTGATGACCATATACCTGCGGGATTCGCAACCTCTCCAATTTTGAGCAATCTCTGCCTTTTCGAATTTGACAACGCCCTAGATAATATATGCAAGAAAGAAGAATTAACTTACACCCGATATGCTGATGACATCATAATCTCCTCTCAAACCGATGCTTTTCTACCAGAAATAGAAGAAAAAATTCAAAAATTACTAAGCAAAAAGGTTAATCCAGAGATATTTTTAAACCTGGCTAAGAGAAAAGTACAACTGCAAGGTCAACGGATTAAAATTTTAGGCTTCAACATCTTGCCCAATGGTATCGTAACGATTCCAAATAAAGACAAGAAAAGCGTTGAAACCATGCTTCATTTTTTTATAAATGATGAAGAAAAGTTTAAAGATTATGTCAGCAAAAATATCAAGTCAAATAGTGATGGTGAGCCGTCGCTCAGGGATATAGGAATTTCGTCTCTATCAGGAAAACTGATATCACTAAATTCGATGGACAAAAATTATATTTCAAAGTTAAAAAAGAAATATGGAAATACGGTCATTGACATGTTTATTAGGAAGTCGGTGAAATAAGATGGACTTTGAAGTAACCATAAGAAATGTACAACACATTAAGTCCCTCGAATTCAAAACCAATCTTGCCATTCATGGCCTAACCTGCCTAGCAGGTGAAAATGGGGTTGGGAAAACGACTCTCATTAGAGCTATACGAAATCTTTCAACACATAGTACTTTCGTAGAGACAGCTGCACCTTACATTTTTAATGATGAGAGCAAGATCTCCTATCAGTGGGGCGAGTTTAATTTTGAATTCAGTTTCAATAAAAAACTTTCAATAGTCGATACAAAGCAATACATCAATGAAGATGTTATCGATTCAATTGTTGTAGAACTGGCATTACCTCATGGAGAAAGATTTCATCACTTCAGAAGATTAAGCGATCTTGATGAGGAGATAAGAAGCAAAATTGCTATCGGTGATTATTCAACTCCAGACGATCTAATAGAGTTCCTACACAGAGTTTATCAAACGACCAGATTCTCAAACCTAAAAAAAGTAAAAATAAAAAATCAAGAATACTATTTTGTTTTAAGGGATGAGGATGAAAGATTTTATATCAGAGAGGATTACTTTAGTTCTGGGGAGTATTTTGTAATAAGTCTATTTAAGCATATTAAAAAGGGAAAGAAGCTTATTGTAATTGATGAAATTGACATTTCTCTTGATGCCCGCGCACAGGTTCACTTAATAGAAAGCTTAAGAGAGTTCTGCAAAGATTATGAAGTGAATATAGTTTTCACTACGCATTCCCTTGCTCTTATGAAGACTCTTCTTCCAGGGGAAATTTTCTATATGGAAGCAAATCAAGAATCTGGAAAAACTGAGATTGAATGCCGACCATATGAGTTTGTGAAAAGCGTTATGTATGGGTTTAAGGATTATGGAAAATATATTCTTACAGAAGACAAGCGATTAGCACATTATTTACATTTTCTTATATCAAACAACGAAAGTACTGTTTTTCATGAATACCAAATAATTCATATTGCAGGCGCCTCACAAGTAGTTGACTTGATTGACCGCAATGAATCCCAGAACTTCTTTTCCAGTAAAGAAAATGTGTTAGCTGTTCTCGATGGAGATCAACAAGAAGAAAGGTATGTCCAAGGGAGGGAAGACGTCCTCTTACTACCTTTCCCAAGCATTGAGAAAGCTATATATGAAAAATATTTGGAGGGAGATGAGCAATTACCCAGAGTCGACTCAATTGAGGGTGGAAACTATAGAAAGAAAGCGAGCAACCTATTTTGGAAATTGACAAGAGTTCACGCTAATACCCAGCATCGAAGTCCTGAATGGCTTTACAACTACCTAGAGGAATTAAAGTCAGAAGAGGTTAGTACCTTTCGGGAAAGTATAATGAAATTCTTAAATATATAGATTGTGGATGCCATGTATTTTGAGCATAAGAAAACTAACTACAAATAAACTTCCGTAATCTCAGGCCTGAAATGCCCCATTTCTTGCGAAACCGTTTCCAGAGCAACAGCTCGCCTAAATCCTAACGCGATTAATTCGCTCATACGCTCTTGCGCATAGCTATGTCGGAGGCCATGGGCACCTGTAGAGAAAAACAGAGCGCGCTTAGATGCTTTACTAAACGAATCTGACCATCGCTTCCCGGCTCCAATATCATAACGTTGGAGGTAGTTTATTCTTCGGTCTCTGACAGTCACTGGATAATTAAATCTGCGTTTTTCCAGCTCCACGACAAGGTCGTTAGGAATCAAAACGTGGCGTATCAATCCACCTTTTCCTTGAACAGTGTACAGCTGACCTTCTCGCCCTGCCCATTTTGAGTGTAACGCGGGACGGTTATCAGGGCTTCGCTCCTCTGCTCTGGCAAGTGTTAGAAGCTCATGTGCTCTTAATCCGGCAGCATATGCAATTTGGGTGGAAAGTTGATGCGTTTCACTTTGATGTTCGGATACCGCTTGTGCCTGTTCTGACGTGTAGGCTCTGGACCTTTTAATTTCGTCCAGCTCTGACTTTACGCGGTACATGGTTGCTTTAGGAGGGAGTTTGCCATTCAGTTGCATCATTGACTGAATGGCCTGACGCTCCATATCAAGAGCTTTCTGTCCTACAGCTTCGGCGCGGTATTCAAGGTAATACCTGGCAACGTCTGGTGTCAGCGACTGAAGCCCGTTTAGTTTGTTCTCCTTTGTCCACTTGGCAACAGTTTTAAGAGCTTGTTCGTAGTTACGGGCTGTACCATATGACTTGATAATTCTTGCTTTTGTTAGCCCTTTAACTACATTTTCCGCCTGCGTTTTCGCTTTGGCGAACTTAGGCATTTCTGTCCAGCCAACGTTTCACCGTAGTCCAGTTTACAGCAACACCTCTACGAACAAGCCAGCGCTGAAGCTCCGCTTTACTTGCGCCCTCTTCATAGAGTTTACGCAAGTAAACACTGTATTTGTCTAGCTTCGACGGCTTATGCCGCTTTCTGGCGATTAGTCGGGTCTCGGCTTTGAGCTGAGACACTTCATGTACTTCATTAAACATTATGTCATTCCTTAGGTTGTAAGATTAACTGGCTGTAATCAGCTCAGCGACACTTAAGCCTATTCGCCCCTGTTTAGCGCATAACGCAAGGCTCGGACCGATCTCGCCTGGGATTTAAAAATCAAAATAGATAGAAACGGCAGCAACTAAGCGCCGAACTTGAACGCCGAAAATGCGGCGCGGCATGACATATTTAGAAGGACGTGAGGGTGCCTCACTACGTGGAAACGGCAGCTGGAGAGCGCCGACTTTTTTCGTTGCCCGAACGGGCTAGTGGTTTAAAGATTACCTGCATATAAATCAGGATGCAATCTGCAAATAAATTTCTGCGTGTAAGCGCCAGAACCCAGACGCCCGCTATGTTGAAGGCGATTTTTCGACTTCGACATAGCGGGCGGCGGAGCGCCCGAATAAAAGAGAGGGATATTGCTCATGATGCCTCTGTTTTACGGGTGGGTTCTTAGCAAAATTTACGAGGCAATCAGGCAAATAAGACGGAAATATAGAAAAACATGAAAAGGCTTATTATTGGGGTCACGATACTTCGCTATTGTCTGTTTTGATGAAACTCCAATATCGCTTCAGCTAAATCATCTTCTACACAAAACAGAAATGCAGTGGGCACGTTCAGCACTGCACTTAAGGACAGCACCGTTTTAAAGTCTGGTGTATGAACACCGCGCTCGTACTGGTTCATGCGCGCAGACGCTACGAAGTTGTCCATCCCTGCCTGTATCCCTAATTGCTTTTGGGATAGACCTACCCTTGTTCTTGCCTGTTTTAACCGTATTGGGAACGGCGAACCATCATTTGCTTTCAATTGGTGTACGACATCTGCTATTGAAAACTAAGATTTTCTTAGCTTTAATAGCACCTAGATACTAAGGAATACTTAGCCATCAATTTGGCATGCCAAATTGAGCGTGGAGGTAAAAATGGGATTCGAAGGTTTTTTAGGGATTTTAGCGGTTGTCGCTTTATTCATCGTAAGCGCCTTTTTTGGCAGTGATGGAACAGACAGCAAAGGAAATGAACAATTGGATAAGCTGGATGATGGTATGGGAAATGTTATCGCTGATGGTGAGCACATGACTCGTGAAGAGGCTGAGGACGCTCAGGCGCGAGGCGAGCTTTACGATACCTATCTATAGAAATTAGGCATGCCTAATTTTGAGCGGTCTTTTTTTGACTAATGAAAAAACAGGCACTAAATCAGTAAGAGGCTGACATGACAGCATATGAATGGTTTCAGGTTTGGGTATTGATGGTTTTGGCTATTCGAGCTACCCGACGCTATGACAAACTTAAGCACGATCTTTTTGATGCAATTAAAGCTGGGAGAATCTAACTATGGGACCTTTACTTGCTGGCTGCGCACTGATTCTAGGCGTTGTCATTTTCTTTGCGTGTTTATTTCATCTAAAGGTGAATAAACAGCATTAAAGCCGCTGTTCAGGCCTGACTTTTCCATTTTTTAATTTGGCATGCCAAATTCACAGTTCATTTTTTAATCAAAGCTACGCCTCAAATTGGCAGCTTAATGTCGCTTTTTCCTAAAAACAGAAAAACCCCCTCAAAGTCACCCTAGTTTTTCGACCACCCCGTTGCTCATTGCGTTGTAGTTTCATCGGTAAGCATTGAACATTACCAGTGAACAGAGGTAACTACTGTGATGAACCGACACTTAAAACCAAAGCCTGACTTCTATTTATTAGAAGAGGTAGCGGCCATACTCCGCTCAAGTAAAAGAACCATATACAATCGCATATACAGAAACCGCGTATATGGTGAGCAAAACCCCGTCCCCCCATACATAAAAATGAATGGGAAGTTACTCTTTCCTTCCAAAGATTTTGACAATTGGATAGATAGTCAGAAAACAAGCGGTTAGTTTGCGTATAGGATGTAAATATCTAATGAAATCCGCAAGCGAACTAATCCGGGAGTTATCTTTTTGCGAAGATGTCCCCAAAAAATATATAGCGTACTACCCGACAGTGCTTATTGATCCGGTACTACTACCTTTGCACCAAAAGCAAACCGTACCGATAACATGGGCTGAAAAAGAAAACGCCAGGCGAACTTTAAAGTTGGAATGCGAAAGCGGTATTCCAGGTGGCACATTTGGGCGAATGAGTATTTGTTACTGGCAAACTCAATTCACAAAACTTGAGAAGACAACGGGAATCGAAGAAGTAATTGAGGAAGAGCTTAAAAAGTCTCAACGACAAGCATTTTTCGATGTTGTGGGAAGAGAGCAAAGTGGATCTAGCCAGTTGACAAGCTTCTATTCTAGTTTCCGCTCAGCTCTCGATATGAAGATCTCCAACGAAGAGCGGTTTACGGCAGCAAAAATGTATACGAAAGGAACAACCAAACCTTTCTCAATTAGTGATGTGAAAAAATCCATGCCTGTAGACTCTAGAGCACTTCAATTACTTTTTCAGCGGAGATCGCCACTAGGAATCGATTTGTATCTGTTTTTAAATATGAAAGCTTACTCTATGAATAAAGAGGGCAATAATGAAAGTAATTTCATTCCTTGGGCAATTTTTGAAGCTGTATTTCATAGCCAAAGAAGTAAATGCAAGAACCTGTACGAATTTAAAGCTAAAGTCATCAAGGCTCTCAGGCATGTGATCTACTGCCTACCAACATGTTCTATTAAGGTAAAGGAAAAAGGAATAGCCTTCAGAAGCGGAAAAACAGCGGTTCAACCATTACAACTGGCTTCATGAGCTTCATTCAAATTTAGTAATTGGACAAGGCCTGCAAGAGCTGCTGTCGCTGTGTACCAAATAAGTTCGCCGTGTGTACGAAAAAAGTTCTGTTCGTGTACGAGAAAGGTTTGAAATCGACTTATCAACGTACGAAAAAAGTTTTGTTTGTGTATCAAAAAAGTTCTATCTTCTGTGAAGCCCTTAATATGCTTGGGCTGTAGAGGGTCGCTATTAGTTATCTTTTAGTTTTTATTTATTTATCTATTACTGAACGTACTTATTTTGTGCATAAAACTTTGTTGTAATGTCCACAAAATTCAATATGACTTTCGCCTTCTCTTGATCTCCGGCGCTAAAGCTAATAGATTAATGCAGCCAATAGAACGAGGAACGCAATGAAATCGCATCAAAACAACAGAACTAGCAGCAAGGTGGTGATTACCGCCCTTATGCTGTTTGCACAGTTGTTTTTGTTTGCCTCAGATGCGTTTGCTTTTGATAGCTTCTTCGAAAGCGCCTCAGAATCACACCATGAACTGTGTGTTCAGGACTCCAGTGTTTGCCAGCCAGATAAAGATGCTGCAGACAACGCAGGTACAGACAACTGTGACCATTGCTGCTCCTGTCACGGGCATTTTACCCATATCGTATTATTTAAAAATACTGATAGCCATTTAGGTAAATTTGGCGAGATGGCACTAGCTGCATATCGTCCTTTCCCTCCCTCTCACTTACAACCTGGTATCGACCGTCCTCCCAGAGCCTGAATCCTAGTCATTTTTTATCTATTTAGTTACTGACCAGGATTTACAATATGAACTCTTTTATTTCGCATGCGCGCAGGCGTATGTGCACTGTGATCGTGAGTAGTGTGTTGCTATTCATATCACCCACTGCAATAAGCAAAACGATAACGCTCGAACAAGCGGCACGACTGACATTGCGGCAACACCCGGATTTACAGCGGTATCAGTCGCTGCTCACTGCTACAGAGGCAGATAGAACGCTGGCTAATCTCACTCCGGCTTATCACGTTGGCGTTGAAGCAGAAAACCTGCTCGGTTCAGGAGATGCATCAGGCATTAGTGATGCTGAGCTGACGGTCTCACTCTCCTCTGTTTTCGAGATGGGAGGAAAGCTCGATGCAAGGGTATCCTTAGTTGACGCCAATTTATCCCTGTTACAGTCAGAGCGCTATGTTGCTTCTCTCAAACTGTTAAGCGAACTAACCCGGCAATATGTAAAAACACTCGCAGCTAAAGAGCGGCTGACATTGGCACAAACGTCTGTTTCTCTCGCGGATGAAGCCTTATCTATTGTTAAACAGCGCGTTGAGAAAGGCGCAACCAATAAAGCTGAATTTCTGCGCGCCAGAGCCGCACTCAATCAAGCCAGAGTCGACAAAGCATCCGCTGAAACGGCTCTCGCTATTGCCAAGCAGTCACTTGCTCTATTTTGGCAGGGAGATGCTGAGGCAATCGATAAAATCTCGGGTTCACTTAGTACCCTTCCCGCAAAACGGCAGTATTCCGCTGTTTATCAACAGTTTCTTGAATCAGCAAATGTGGAACGACTCACCCAAGCTATCAGTGTGAAAGAAGCTGAACAAAAGCTGGTAGAAAGTAATGCCAGTGCTGATATTTCATGGCGCATAGGTGTACGGCGCTCTCAGGCAGTTCAGGATACGTCTGTTGTTGCTGCTGTTTCCATGCCGCTTTTTGCCGAACAAAGAAACCAAGGCGCTACTCAGGCTGCCCTGGCGAAAAAAGAAGCCGCGGTAATTGCCAGAGACAGTCAGATACTTGAGATAAAAGCATTACTGTTTAAAGCACAGCAATATCTCAATTTCACCATTGATGCTGTAAAGCATATCAACGACACCGTTTTGCCCGACCTTGAAACAGCTACCACGCTCGTGCTCGAAGGTTACCAGCGAGGGGCATACAGCTACCAGGATTGGATTGCATCCAGAGATGCGTTGATACGGGCACGTGCAAAGGTCATCGAATTGAGCGAAAGCGCGTTAGTGAACCAGTCACTCGTTGAACAGTGGACCGGAGTATCCGGTCAGGCTTCTCCTACTCAAGAATTCCGGAATAACCATGAATAGACTATTAGTTATTATCTCACTACTACTGTGTCTGACGGATGCCAATGCCGCAGCAAGTGGTAAACAATCCCACACGGCTGAATCGAAAACATTTACCAATAGCAGCGTATCGTTGACATTACGCATTCAGGATACGAAAGAGGGAGCATATTTACTGGCCGAAAGGGCTGATCGCTCCCAGCCGCTGCCACCTGACGCGCTTAACGTCACGCTCAATCGTATGGGAGGACGTCAGGACATCATCCATTTTGAAAGCTATGAAAATGGGCTCAGGTCCACAAGTTTTATCGCTGAGCCGCACTCATTTCTCGCGAATATTGCACTCTCACTGGGAGAAAATAGCTTTTCGTGGGATTGGGAGAAGCACGAAGCCCGAACTGAGATAGATGATGCGTATTCCAGTCAGGCTGGCGTAACCACAAACGTTGCTACGGGCGGTGAAATAAAAAAGCACACCGAGGTTTATGGTCAGTTGACTATACCGCCACAACAGCGTGCCGAGGTTCACGCCCGGTTTACGGGAATTGTTGAGCAGCTCTTTACTGATATTGGCCAGACTGTGAAAGCCGGGGAGGCAATAGCGCAGGTGCAGTCAAATGACAGCCTCCAGTCTTACGATGTAAAAGCGCCAATCAATGGCGTTGTCGTATCGCGCAACCTGAATATCGGAGAGCTTACCCGCACAACACCGCTTTTTACGATTGTTGATACTTCAGTGCTTTGGGCGGAATTAAAGGTGTTTCCAGCTCACCGTGGTCAGGTTGCTGAAGGTAAATCAGTTCACATTATCGCAAATGGTCGTCAACTCGAGAGCACGATTACCAGCATTGTTCCTTCTCACGAAGGGCAACCCTACCAGCTAGCACTGGTAAAAGTGGTGAACAAGGACGGCCTACTCTCTCCCGGCGATTTAGTCACAGGCATTGTCGACTCACAACAAAAATCGGTGCCGGTAAAAATAGAAAATCGGGCCATTCAAATCCTGAACAATAAGCCGGTTGTGTTCCTGAATGAAGGCAATGCTTATCAGGCAACACCTGTAACCTTAGGATTGCAGGACGACAACTTTTCCGAAGTCGTCGCCGGACTATCTGTCGGACAAAGGTATGTTGTCGACAACAGCTACTTAATCAAAGCGGATATACAAAAATCCGGCGCATCTCACGCGCACTAATGGGGGGAGAAAATGATAGATAATATTGTTCGCCTCTCAGTCGAGCGGCGTTACCTGCTGTTAACCCTGGTGCTCGTCATCATAGGCATCGGCATTTGGAGTTATCAGCGGCTACCGATAGATGCGGTGCCGGATATTACTAATGTTCAGGTTCAGATAAACACGGAAGCACCTGGTTATTCGCCACTTGAAGCTGAGCAGCGGATCACCTTTCCGGTTGAAACGGCGTTATATGGTCTGCCCAATTTGTCCTATACGCGCTCTATTTCACGTTACGGACTTTCTCAGATCACCGTGGTATTTGAAGAAGGAACTGACATTTACTTTGCCCGGAACCTTATCGATGAGCGGTTAGCAACGCTGAAAAGCGTACTCCCGCCGGGGCTTGAACCTGAGATGGGACCGATTGCAACAGGTCTGGGTGAAATCTTCGTTTACACGCTGGAAGCGAAAAACGGCGCCAAAATGCCGGACGGCTCGTCCGCTACGCCTATGGCACTTCGTGAAGTTCAGGACTGGATAATCAAACCACAACTGGCTCAGGTTAAAGGCGTGGTGGAAGTGAATACCATAGGGGGATACGACAAGCAGTATCACGTGATGCCACATCCAGCGAAGATGCTGGAAATGGGTGTGACTATGGCAGATATCCGCAAAGCGTTGGTAAGCAACAATGACAATGCTGGAGCCGGGTATATAGAGAACAATGGCGAACAATTGTTAGTCCGCTCACCGGGCCAGTTAAAATCAATTGAGGATATCAGTAACGTTGTTGTCGGCCGTAAAGGTTCCGTGCCTGTTTTAGTCAAAGATGTCGCCGAAGTGGGACTGGGCAAAGAACTGCGCACAGGGGCAGCAACCCGAAACGGCAAAGAAACCGTGATGGGCACCGTGATGATGTTGGTCGGAGAAAACTCGCGTGAAGTTGCAGCGCTCACCAATGATAAATTTCAGCAAATACAAACATCATTGCCTGAATGGGTTAAGGCAGAGGTGGTATATAACCGCACTACGCTAGTAGACAAAGCCATCCAGACTGTACAAAAAAACCTTCTGGAAGGCGCACTGCTAGTTATCGTCATCCTGTTTTTACTGTTAGGAAACATCCGTGCCGCCCTCATTACGGCGGCTGTTATCCCAATCGCGATGATGATGACTATTACCGGCATGGTTCAGCGGGGCGTCTCTGCCAACCTGATGAGTCTCGGCGCGCTGGACTTTGGTTTGATTGTGGACGGCGCTGTCATCATCGTGGAGAACTGTATTCGCAGGCTCTCAGAAGCCCAAAAACAACAAGGTGGCTTACTGGCGCTTAAAGCACGCTTACAGGAGGTTAAAGACGCCACTATAGAAGTTATTCGCCCCAGCTTGTTTGGCGTGGGTATCATCACAGCCGTGTACTTACCTATATTTACCCTTTCTGGCGTAGAGGGAAAAATGTTTCACCCCATGGCAACAACCGTGGTAATCGCACTACTTTGTGCGATGGTATTGTCGCTCACAGTTGTGCCTGCTGCGATCGCCGTATTTATGCGCGGAAAAATCAGCGAAAAAGAGAGCATTATAATCCGCGGGGCGAAAGCCATTTATCGACCTGCGCTTGAGTGGGTGCTTAAGTTCAAATCGCTTATTCTGGCAGGCGCGCTGGGTCTCGTTGTGGTTTGCTCATGGCTTGCCTCTACATTAGGTTCTGAGTTCATCCCACAGCTAGACGAGGGGGATATCGCGCTGCATGCACTGCGTATTACAGGTACGGGATTAGAGCAGTCTGTTGAAATGCAGGAACTCCTTGAAAAAACCATTATCGACTTTGAAGAAGTTGACAAGATATACGCGAAAGTGGGTACGCCAGAGGTGGCCACCGACCCCATGCCACCCAATGTTGCCGACACATTTGTGATGCTCAAGCCCCGCTCTGAGTGGCCCACTCCGGATAAGCCTAAATCGCAGCTCATTAAGGAGCTTGAGAAAGCAGTCACTGCGCTACCGGGCAATAACTACGAGTTTACGCAGCCTATCCAGATGCGCTTTAACGAGTTAATTTCCGGTGTCAGAGCCGACATTGCGATTAAAGTATTTGGTGATGACCTGGATACATTGCTGGCATCAGCAAATTCGGTTGCATCACTGACGAAAGGGTTATCTGGCGCTGCAGATACCCGTGTTGAGCAGGTAGACGGTCTGCCTATGCTATCAGTCATTCCTAAACGTGATGTAATGGCACGCTATGGCCTCAATATAGACGATATCCAATCTCTGGTTTCGACCAGTATCGGTGGTCAGCAAGCAGGCTTGATCTATGAGGGAGACCGGCGCTTTAAACTGGTAATTCGCCTACCAGAGCAACTACGACGCGACGTTCAAAAGCTTAAGGTACTGCCAGTCCCCACACCCGATGGGTATGTGCCGCTACAGGAGGTGGCCACATTAGAAGTCAAACCCGCGCCAGCACAAATCAGTCGGGAAAACGGCAAACGCCGCGTGGTCGTTACAACCAACGTTCGCGGGCGCGATCTGGGTAGTTTTGTCGCAGAGTTGCAGGTTACGTTGAATGAAGACTTGAAACTACAAGATGGCTACTGGCTGGAATATGGCGGAACGTTCGAGCAGTTGGAATCGGCCAGCAAAAGATTGTCCTGGGTGGTCCCGGTAACGCTGGCGCTCATCGTCGGCATCCTTATTCTTGCATTTGGTTCAGTAAAGGATGCTTTAATCATCTTCACCGGTGTGCCGCTGGCACTAACTGGGGGCGTACTTGCACTGTGGATTCGGGGTATGCCGCTGTCTATTTCTGCCGGTGTAGGGTTTATCGCATTGTCAGGCGTCGCCGTATTGAATGGTTTAGTGATGCTCGCCTTTATCAGGCAGTTGTGGTTTGAAAAAGGCGAGCTCTACACCGCTGTCATTGAGGGGGCAATAGTCAGGCTTCGTCCCGTTTTGATGACTGCCCTGGTAGCAAGTCTTGGCTTTGTGCCCATGGCACTGAACACAGGCACCGGTGCTGAGGTTCAACGGCCGCTCGCGACGGTGGTTATCGGCGGCATTATCTCATCGACTTTACTTACACTGTTCGTGCTCCCAACCTTATACCAACTGGTGCACAGGAAAGCGGATAAACAGTAAAACAACAATGCCCTGGATAAAACCAGGGCACGACAGGAGTATGTATGGGGCACTCACATTCCCAAAGCTCAGAAAAAATTGGCTGGGCTTTTTTCCTCAATTTTGGCTTCACTATCATTGAGTTTATTGGAGGATGGTTAACAAACAGTACCGCTATTATGGCGGATGCCGTGCATGACTTAGGTGACACATTGTCAATTGGCAGTGCGTGGCTTCTGAATAAACTCGGCACTAAAAGCGCAACGAAAGAGTTTACCTATGGCTATCGGCGGCTGAGCTTACTCGGGGCGCTGATAAACGGCATTGTTTTAATCGTTGGTTCTGCCTGGATCCTTTATGAAGCAGTGCCACGGCTGAGTAATCCAGAGATGCCAGAAACAGAAGGCATGATTGCACTGGCTATTCTTGGCGTACTGGTCAATGGCTTCGCCGCTTATAAATTACATGGTGGTAAATCGTTGAATGAAAAAGTTCTGAACTGGCATCTACTCGAAGACGTTTTAGGTTGGGTAGCGGTACTCATTGTCGCTATTGTTATGCAGTTCAAAGACTGGCCCGTTCTGGATCCAGTTCTTTCCATCGGATTTACGCTATTCATTCTGTTCAACGTTATCCGAAACCTCATCAGCACCGTGAAGCTATTTTTTCAGGCGTCACCAGACAACAGTCTTTTACAAAAGGTGACTGATAAACTGCTTGAACTTGATGCTGTGAGCGATCTGCATCACCTGCATATCTGGTCATTAGATGGTGAGCACCATGTCGCGACAGTTCACGTCGTTAGTCAGTTTGAGTCGAAAGCTGAATACCTCGAACTTAAAGAAAGTGTATCCAACGCGCTACAAGAGTTTGAGTTATCGCATACCACTATTGAAATTGAGCTAACCAGCGAAGAATGTCGGGATGCTGATTAATAGTATTTAAAAAATGGGCGATGTAGCCACTATGAAACGACTTTTTACCTCAGGAATGGTCACCACCCATTTTAACTGTGAGATATACTCTAGGCCAATAATGCTGACATAAGTTCAAGCCTTTGCGATTTAGACAAACTCGCCAATTTCCTCGTCAAGTCATCAATGGCGCTATCTTTATCGGTTGACTTTACGCCTGCGTATTCCAATAGCCTCTGACAGATTCTATCTGCTGGTTCCCTTAGCTCTTCTGCTGTAAGCACGGTGTAGCCAGCAGTAACATCACTGCGACTGGTCTTATGATTCAGTAGCCTTTTCAATGTGTATGTACCTACCCCAATAGTTTCAGCAACCGAACAGAAGGTGCGGCGAAGATCATGCAGTGTGAAAGAAACATCCGTGCGTTCGTTCATTTGTTTAATTATTTTCTTTGGCTCCATCACTCTCCCATGATGATTGTCGGCACCAAAAACAAAACCCGAAACGCGGTACTTAGCCCTTCTCTTAAGGATTTCCTCCAGCGGCGTGGTGATTGGTAATTCCAGACCATGGCCATTTTTTGTGTCGTCCAGGCAAAAGAGATGATCATCTAAAAATACGTTTTTCCATTCCAGCTCCAGCAACTCAGTTTTGCGTAATCCGGTAAATGCCATAAATTCAACAAAGTCACATACTGTTGCAGTGAAATCTTGTCGATGAACAATGGCGTCCTCACGCATCTCATGAACAACTGCAAGAAATGGCTTAAGCTGAGAAGGTCGGAGTCTTGTCTGCTTGCGGGCTACGTTGTTCCAGCAGCGTTTTTCCGACAGGACAGTAACAGGGTTGTGAGGAAACAAAGTTCTGCCGTCTGAGGATTTATACTCAGCCCTAGCAAAGTTAAACAGCGCTCTGAGCGTTCTCATAGCTAAGTCGGCCTGTGCAGGGCTTCGCTTAGTCAGTTCACAATGCCGACGATAGATGCGGGTTTCTGTAAGGTCAGCCATACGCTTCTTTGCCCAATCGTCAAAATAACAGTCCATCACCTGCTCGTAGCCACGTAACGTAGTTTCTTTAAGCTTTCTGGAAAGTTTATAGCTCTCGTAAACGGTCTCCAATGTGACTGAGGCGGCCCTGAAGTGACGTTTGCTATCGTTGGGGTTCATTCCATCAGCAATATCCGCCATCGCCTTTCTAGCTTGCTTACGGGCCTGCTCTACTGCAATGGATGGAAAAGAGCCGATAGTAACCGACAATGGCTTTTGTGTGCCTGGAAGCTTCTTATAAACCCGAAACGTCTTCTTATTTGATGGAAGAACATCAATGATGAGACCTGGCATTTGAACGTCGTAATATCGAGCCCGTTTGTCTGAGCCTGACAGTTTTTCAATGGCCTGTTCTGTAAATCTGAATTTTGTTGCTGACATACTGTGCTACCTCTGTGCTACTTTGAGCGCAAAATCTAATGCGCTGAATTGCTTAAAAAATTAAGCAACAGAGATAACAAAACCGCAATAACCTACTGATTTATATGAAACAATAAGTAATTAGCAAGTAAATAAAGTAACTATCGGTAAAGGCTCGGTTTGAGCCTCATAATCGGCAGGTCCCCTGTTCAAGTCAGGGTGGGGCCACCATTTTTCCTACTCTTCAACGATAATCATTTTTCCTGCGCTTCAACGATAGTCAATACTAACCTGTTCTGGTTGGTACTACCTCTTTGCCGTAGAATATTAAACTAAAAGTCTAGAGATATTAGGTAGTATTACTAAATGTCGCGGTGTTGGTTCGCCCTATCTCACGGGCTATCTAAAAGCGCCTATTGTAGGAACACGGATAATAAAAGTAATATAAATTAGCTCTCTGTAATGCTTTTTTTTAAGCGGCATAGCGCGGTTTACTATCCTTTATTTTTAATTGAACGCTTACTTGATAAGTAAAGTTAACCCTCCCCCACACCGATAAAAACCCCGTCACGAAGTGATAAATAAATATAGTTTGAGTTTTGAGGTCTTCGGCAAAAATTTGGGCGGATAAGGGTATCAGAATGAATTTGAGAGCTCGTTTTTGTATCTAAGGTCGCTCTTGACCTCTGACAGCAAAGATACTAAGTTAGCGCTGTCAGGAAAATAAGGTACGCAATGAGTTCGCATCAAAACAACGGATATAATAACAGGGCGCTAATTACGGCCTTTATGTTGTTTGCCCAACTGTTTTTGTTTGCCTCTGATGCTTTAGCTTTTGATAATTTCTTCGAAAACTCTTCAGAATCACACCATGAAGTCTGTGTTCAGGCCGCCAGTGTTTGTCAGCCGGATAATAATTCTGTTGTCGATACCGGACCTGACAACTGTGACCATTGTTGTTCCTGTCACGGCCATTTTACGCATATCGTGTTATTCAAAGATACCGATAGCCATTTAGGAACATTTGGCGAAATGGCACTGGCCGCATACCGCCCATCCCCCCCGTCTCATCTACAACCTGGTATCCATCGTCCTCCCAGAGCCTAAATCCTAGTCATTTTTTACCCGTTTAGTTACTGACCAGGATTTACAATATGAACTCTTTTTTTTCGCATGCGCGTGAGCGTATGTGTTTTGTCATCGTGGGTTGCGTGTGGCTATTTATATCACCCGCTACCCAGAGTAAAGCGATTACGCTCGAACAAGCTACACGCTTGACGTTGCAACAACACCCGGACTTACAACGATACCAGTCGCTGCTCAAAGCCACTAAGGCAGATAAGCAGCAAGCTACTCTCACACCGGCTTATAAGGTTGGTGTTGAAGCAGAGAACCTGCTCGGATCAGGTGATGCAGCAGGCATTAATGAAGCTGAGTTAACGGTTTCCCTTTCCTCTGTCTTTGAAATGGAAGGCAAGCGCACGGCGAGGGTAGCGTTGGTTGATGCCAATTTATCTTTGGTGCAGTCAGAACGCTATGTCGCGTCGCTCGCGCTGTTAAGTGAACTGACCAGGCAATATGTAAAAACTATCGCGGCAAAAGAACGGCTCACATTGGCGCAAACGTCTGTTTCTTTCGCTGATGAAGCCTTATCTATCGTTGCACAGCGTGTAGAGAAAGGCGCAACCAATAAAGCTGAGCTTCTGCGCGCCAGAGCCGCACTCAATCAAGCCAAAGTCGACACTGCGTTCGCTGCGACGGCTCTGGCTATTGCCAAACAGTCTCTTGCCCTGTTTTGGCGCGGAGCGGGTGAAGAGATTGACGAAGTGTCAGGGTCACTAAATAACCTTCCCCAAAAACGGCAGTATTCAGCTGTTTATCAACAGTTTCTTGAATCAGCAAATGTGGAACGGCTCACTGACGCTATCAATGTTAAAGAAGCTGAACAAAGGCTGGTAGAAAGTAACGCCAGTGCCGATATTTCGTGGCGAGTTGGCGTGCGCCGCTCTCAGGCCGTACAGGATACGTCTGTAGTTGCTGGTATATCTACGCCGCTTTTTGCTGCACAAAGAAACAAGGGAGCTTTGCAAGCTGCACTGGCGAAGAAAAAAGCGGCGGTATTTGCCAGAGACTCTCAGATGCTGGAAATAAAAGCATTACTCTTTAGCGCACAGCAATACCTGAATTTTTCCGTTGATGCTGTAAAGCATATTAACGACATCGTTTTACCTGACCTTAAAGCTGCCACCACACTCGTCCTGGAAGGTTATCAACAAGGGATTTACAGCTACCAGGACTGGATTACGTCCACGGATGCGTTGATACGCACGCGTGAAAAAGTCATCGAATACAGCGAGAACGCGTTGCTGAATCAATCTTTGATAGAACAGTGGACCGGGTTATCCGGCCAGGTTTCTCCTACTCAAGATATGCCGGAATATCCATGAATAAACTATTCGTTATCATCTCACTACTTCTGTACCTCACCGATGTATATGCCGCAACAGCTGGTAAACAGCCTCATGGGGCAGAATCGAAGACATTTACCAATAGCAATCTAACACTGACTTTACGTATACAGGACACAAAACAGGGGGCTTATTTACTGGCAAAGAGAGAAGACCCGCCGCATACGCTTCTCCCCGACAGCCTAAGCGTGATACTCAATCGAATGGGAGGAAATCAGGAAATTATCGAATTTGAACCCTATGAAAGTGGGCTAAGATCCAAACAATTCATTGCTGAGCCGCACTCATTTGTTGCGACTATTGCACTGTCTTCAAAAGACGATAGCTTTTCATGGGAATGGCAAAAACACGAAGCCCGAACTGAGATTGTGAACGCGTACGCAAGTCAGGCTGGCATCACCACTACCGTAGCGACGGGCGGTGAAATAAAACAGCATACGCAGGTGTATGGTCAACTGACCGTACCGCCACAGCAGCGAGCAGAGGTTCACGCCCGGTTCGCGGGTATTGTAGAGCAGCTCTTTGCTGGTATTGGTCAGACCGTGAAAGCAGGTGAACAAATGGCGCGCGTACAGTCGAATGACAGCCTTCAGGCTTACGACGTGAAAGCACCTATCGCTGGCCTAGTCATATCCCGCAATATGAATATCGGAGAGCTGACAAGCACATTACCGCTTTTTGCGATTGTTGATACCTCAGTCCTGTGGGCGCAGTTAATGATCTTTCCTTCCCAGCGCAATCAGGTTGCTGAAGGTAAATCTGTTCACATTATCGCCAATGGTCGTCAACTCGACAGTACCATTACCAGTATCATTCCCTCTACCGATGGGCAGCCCTATCAGCTTGCGTTGGTAAAAGTGATGAACAAGGACGGTAAACTCAGTCCCGGCGACTTAGTCACAGGCATTGTCGACTCTCAACAAAAGACGGTACCTGTAAAAATCGAAAATCGCGCTATTCAAACCCTTAACAATAAGCCTGTCGTGTTCCTGAATGAAGGCAATGCTTATCAGGCAACACCTGTGACTTTAGGCCTGCAGGACGACAACTATTCCGAAGTCGTCGCAGGGCTATCCGCCGGACAAACGTATGTTGTCGACAACAGCTTTTTAATTAAAGCAGATATACAAAAGTCCGGCGCCTCGCACGCGCACTGATAGGGAGAGATAAATGATAGATAACATTGTTCGCCTCTCCGTAGAGCGGCGCTACCTCCTGTTAACCCTGGTGCTTGTCATCATAGGCATAGGCACATGGAGTTATCAGCGGCTACCGATAGATGCAGTGCCGGATATAACGAATGTTCAGGTTCAGATAAACACGGAAGCGCCTGGTTATTCGCCACTTGAAGCTGAGCAACGGATCACCTTTCCGGTTGAAACGGCGCTATATGGGCTACCTAAGTTGTCCTATACACGGTCTATCTCTCGCTACGGGCTTTCGCAAATCACGGTAGTGTTTGAAGAAGGAACCGATATTTACTTTGCCCGAAACCTCATTGATGAGCGGTTAGCAACGCTTAAAAGCGTTCTGCCCCCTGGTCTTGAACCAGAGATGGGGCCGATCGCGACCGGCTTGGGTGAAATATTTGTTTATACGCTAAAGGCAAAACACGGGGCGAAAATGCCTGATGGCTCCCCAGTCACTCCTATGGCGCTGCGCGAAGCGCAGGACTGGATTGTTAAACCACAACTGGCGCAAGTCCCTGGCGTAGTTGAAGTAAATACCATTGGTGGCTTTGATAAGCAGTACCACGTGATGCCAGATCCGGCGAAATTGCTTGAAATGAAATTGGCTATAACAGATATCCGCGAAGCGTTGGTAAGCAACAATGACAACGCGGGGGCAGGCTATATTGAGAACAACGGTGAGCAGCTCTTAGTCCGCTCGCCAGGACAGTTAAAAACAATTGAGGATATCGAAAATGTTGTTGTAGGACATAAGGGTTCAGTACCGGTTTTAGTCAAGGATGTGGCGGAGGTTGGTCTGGGCAAAGAATTACGCACAGGCGCGGCAACCCGTAATGGCAAAGAAACAGTTATGGGCACCGTGATGATGTTGGTCGGGGAGAACTCGCGTGAAGTTGCAGCTCTCAGCAATGAAAAATTTCAGCAGATACAAGCTTCACTACCGGATTGGATCGAGGCGGAAGCGGTGTATAACCGCACTTCATTAGTCGATAAAGCCATTAATACTGTGCAGAAAAACCTGTTAGAAGGCGCATTACTGGTTATCGTGATTTTATTTTTGCTGTTAGGCAACATCCGCGCAGCGCTTATTACCGCGGCTGTTATTCCTATTGCGATGATGATGACTATCACCGGTATGGTTCAGCGAGGAGTCTCAGCTAACTTGATGAGTCTGGGGGCGCTTGACTTTGGTCTTATTGTAGACGGCGCGGTAATCATTGTAGAAAACTGTATTCGCAGGCTCTGCGAAGCACAAAAGCAACAAGGCGGCATACTGGCCCTTCAAGCGCGTTTGCAGGAAGTAAAAGAAGCGACTATTGAAGTTATCAGACCGAGTTTGTTCGGGGTGGGGATCATTACTGCTGTGTATCTACCCATATTCACGCTCTCAGGTGTAGAAGGAAAAATGTTTCACCCCATGGCAACCACCGTGGTTATCGCGCTGCTATGTGCAATGGTGTTGTCGTTGACTGTTGTTCCTGCTGCCATAGCTATATTTATGGGCGGCAAGATAAGCGAAAAGGAGAGCATCATTATCCGGGGGGCAAAAGCCATTTATCGACCTGCACTTGAGTTAGTGCTTAAGTTTAAATTACTTATTTTGGCTGGTGCGCTTGGCCTCGTTATTTTGTGTACTTGGCTCGCCTCTACACTGGGATCTGAATTTGTTCCACAACTGGATGAAGGTGATATTGCGCTTCATGCGTTACGTATTACAGGCACGGGGCTGGAGCAGTCTGTTGAAATGCAGGAACTCCTTGAAAAAACCATTATCAACTTTGAAGAAGTTGACAAGGTGTACGCCAAAGTGGGAACGCCAGAGGTAGCAACCGACCCTATGCCCCCCAATGTTGCCGATACATTTGTAATGCTCAAGCCTCGTTCTGAGTGGCCCGTTCCAGATAAACCCAAAGCACAACTTGTCGCAGAAATTGAACAGGCGGTCACTGCGCTACCGGGTAATAACTACGAGTTTACCCAACCAATCCAGATGCGCTTTAACGAATTAATTTCCGGCGTCAGAGCCGACGTTGCAATCAAAGTGTTTGGTGATGATCTAGATACGTTGCTGGCATCTGCTAATGTGGTTGCATCACTGACACAAGGCTTACCTGGTGCAGCAGATACCCGCGTTGAACAGGTAGCAGGACTGCCTATGCTATCTGTTATTCCCAAACGTAAAGTGATGGCACGCTATGGCCTGAACATCGACGACATCCAGTCTCTGGTTTCTACCAGCATTGGTGGTCAACAGGCAGGCTTGATCTATGAAGGAGACCGGCGCTTTAAACTGGTAATCCGTCTTCCGGAACAACTACGGCGCGACATTCAAAAGCTGAAGGTACTGCCAGTCGCGACACCTAATGGGTATGTGCCCTTACAGGAAGTGGCTACATTAGAAGTTAAACCCGCGCCCGCACAAATCAGTCGGGAAAACGGCAAACGCCGCGTGGTCGTTACCACCAACGTTCGTGGGCGCGATCTGGGTAGTTTTGTTGCAGATTTGCAGGCTACGTTGCGTGCAGAGCTGGAACTACAGGATGGCTACTGGCTGGAGTACGGTGGAACGTTCGAACAGCTGGAATCGGCCAGTAAAAAGCTGTCCTGGGTGGTCCCGGTGACGCTAGCACTCATCGTCGGCATTCTTATTCTTGCGTTTGGTTCAGTGAAGGATGCCTTGATTATTTTTACCGGGGTACCGCTGGCCCTGACTGGAGGAGTCCTGGCTCTATGGTTTAGAGGCATGCCCCTATCCATTTCTGCCGGTGTAGGGTTTATCGCCTTGTCTGGCGTTGCAGTATTAAACGGCTTGGTCATGCTCGCGTTCATCAAGCAGTTATGGCGTGAAAAAAGCGATCTCAACAGTGCTGTCATTGAAGGTGCAATAGTCAGACTTCGCCCCGTTCTGATGACCGCTTTGGTAGCCAGCCTTGGTTTTGTGCCTATGGCTCTTAATACGGGCACCGGCGCAGAGGTTCAAAGGCCGCTTGCTACCGTAGTTATCGGCGGGATTATCTCATCGACCCTACTTACGCTGTTCGTTCTACCAACTTTATATCAATTGGTACACGGGAAAGCAGATAAACAGTAAAGCAACGATGCCCTGGGTAAATCCAGGGCACACCAGGAGAGTTCATGGCTCACTCACATTCCCATAGCCCAGAAAAAATTGGCTGGGCTTTTTTTCTAAATTTCGGATTCACCATCATTGAGTTTATTGGAGGATGGTTAACAAATAGTACTGCGATTATGGCGGATGCAGTGCATGACTTAGGTGACACATTGTCAATTGGTAGTGCATGGGTGCTGAATAAACTGGGCGCTAAAAGTGCAACGAATGAGTTTACCTATGGCTATCGACGCTTGAGTTTACTTGGGGCGCTGATAAATGGCGTGGTTTTAATAGCTGGATCTGGCTGGATACTTTATGAAGCAGTACCACGCCTGAGTAATCCAGAGATGCCAGAAACGAAGGGGATGATAGCGCTGGCTATTCTTGGCGTACTGGTAAATGGTCTTGCCGCTTTTAAATTACAAGGTGGTAAATCACTCAATGAAAAAGTACTCAACTGGCATCTGCTGGAAGATGTACTAGGCTGGGTAGCGGTACTCATTGTCGCTATTGTTATGCAGTTCAAAGACTGGCCTGTTCTGGATTCGATTCTTTCTATCGGATTTACCCTTTTCATTCTGTTCAACGTTATTCGAAATCTCATCAGCACCCTGAAACTGTTTTTTCAGGCGTCACCAGACAACATTCTTTTACAAAACGTAACTGATAAATTGCTTGAACTTGATGCTGTGAGCGATTTACATCATCTGCATATTTGGTCACTTGATGGTGAGCATCATGTCGCCACCGTCCACGTCGTTAGTCAGTTTGAGTCGAAGACTGAGTATCTTAAGTTAAAGGAAAGTGTATCTGATGCGCTGCAAGAGTTTGAATTATCGCATACAACCATAGAAATTGAGCTTACTAGCGAAGAATGTAGGGACGCTGATTAACTTAGGTTAGTTATTCAAATAAGGGGCGGTGCTATCAATGTAAAAACGCTTTATAGCATTGTATAACAGCCTCCCCGCTTAACGTTTAGGGCCAACCCAACAAGGTTTAAATTTGTTTATACTTCCCTAATTCAGATTGGCCAAATGTTTAATTGACCCTATGACACTGTAATCGCATAGAGATATCCGATTATCCAGCTTAGGTAGCTCCTTTTTGGTCAAAAGCCGTAGAGTCTGTTGTAACAGCTTACAATTGGTATGGACTCAGTAATTGTTTCGATATGTAGGTACCGACGTTACCGGTTGCCAAGCAAAACCGGAGGCTGGGCCTATTATTCACTATGTGTTAGCGCGTACTTAAACGACATTAGCACGTTGTTTTGTAGCTCCCCGGCGCGTTCTGCGCTAGACGTTTCGTTGCATAGTGGTATAGACCTTTTGCGCCGAACAACTTATCAGCAGAAAACCCGTGGCGGATTCAATCCCAGCGACCATACGCAGATGTTCTGTAGGTTCGATACTTCCAAGCCCCAGAGTCGTAATGGTGGTCAGGGAAAAATAAAAGATGTCACTTAACGTCGTAGATTGCACAAAATCGCCAAGTTCAAGCTTCTGACCCAATAGGTAAGTACAGGTAAAGACACCTGCTATCAAAATTTGGCTGAGCACGGCCACCCCCACCACTATTGGTGTGGTTAAATATCGGCTTGCCTTTGTGGCGATTAATTTATCAGCAAATAAAGTGATATTTCCCAAATGGAAAAACACCCCTATCAATAATGTTGCAATAGCTAGTATCAGCGCTAAAAACACTATTACTCCTCCCCCGGTATAAAATTTGTACTCGCCTTACTATCGTATTGATTTTAGACCTTCATATAGGTGAATTTTTCCCAGTCACCCCACAATTTAAGTAAGGATTACATATGAAATACACTAAATTTGCGGCAATGATTATCACTTCAACGTTAGCCATGTTCGGCATGATGTACCTAAACACTTACGCAATATCACATATATGGTTTAGTGAAACGCGCACCTATATGGCACTGTACATGGGCGCGGTCATGGCTATTATTATGCTGGCGTTTATGCTGGGTATGTATACAAATAAAAAGCTAAACATAGCGATTTTCATCGGCGCTTTAGGGCTTTTCGCTCTTTGTCTTTTCCTTGTTCGCTCGCAGACGACGGTTGCAGATTCTGCTTATATGAAAGCGATGATTCCACACCACTCTATCGCTATTCTAACCAGTGAACGCTCTAATATTGAAGATGCCCGTGTACGCGAACTTGCCAATGAAATTATTAAAGCACAGCGCAAGGAAATAAAAGAGATGGAGTGGCTCATTCAAGATATTGAAGAAAACGGCAAGGCTACGACGTCGGCTGAAGCTGATAAGCGCCCCGTACCTGATTTTGTAGGAAGATTAAACGCAGAAAACGCGACACAATAAGGCAGTTTAGCTTTGTGTGGAGGTAACCGACAGCATGCATGCCATGGCAGTAGGGTTCATAAAGCGCAAGGGTACTTTAGCCATAACCCCTTCTGCTTTTGGTCGCTTTATTTTTACTTTAATTTTGCTTTTTGCAGGCTATCGACGCGCGGGGTAGTTAACCTAAGTTAACCGGTAATGTGGCCTATGTGGAATGCTTATTCGTAACTAGTCGGTATAGTAAACTTTATTAGCCATTTCCTCACCTTAAAAAAAATGTGGCAATATTTTATGTGCGCCTGGCAGAGTAAAATGTAAAGTGAGCTGTCGGCCCATTATTTATAGTTAACTACGCCATATCATAAGCTTAAAATCTGAAGGAACTGTTATATGTTACGTTTATCTGCAATTGCCCTGCTAACCATAAGTATTGCTGGCTGCAGTGATAATGAGGTTGGCGATGTATCGTTGGGGTTGTTTACCACCAAAGACATCAAAATTGATTCACTGAAGGATCCCATTGTTAAAGGGGTGACTTGTCATATCTCAAGTATTGAGGCGAACCTGGATTTTTCCGACCCTTCAGATAGCTCTATTGCCTGTCGGCAAACCGGTGAAATTACCCCGCAAATGATTGCTAATATAGATACTTCATCGTCGGGCGATATTGTGTTTAAAAAATCCAAGAGTATTTTTTTCAAGAACATGAAAGTCAGACGCATCTACGATGCTGAATCGGCGTCACTTATTTATCTTTCCTACTCCACAAAGGAGTCCTCTGGTAGCTTTAAACACAGCCTATCTACCGTGCCGCTGTGGAATACCAAGGCCTATGTGTCTTTGCCTAAAGACTAATCTGGGCCCACTTGGTAATCATCACCGTTTGGGTGCAATCTGCGGAGCCCCGCCGATTGCATTACCCAGTGTTAGCCAACCTCCCAGATAGCCTGCGTCTTTGGTAAGGGTTGAAATTACCGCTTCCCCGTGGTGGCGCTTTATGTGGGTTTGATTAGCGATAAGTGTATCGGCGGTTGTTACAACTTCAGCCTTTCAGTAGAAGTAACAGCAGTTTTAACCCCGACACACAGAAGAGGCATAGTAGAACTAAGAAGTGGCAAAAATAAAATACACTGAATACGTCGTCCATAAATGCAAACAGATAGAAAAAGCCGCAAAATTGCATAAACCCTAAACAGAACACAGTATAAAGCGCTATGGATAAACGCTTCTCAATAACCAGCTGCGCCACTGGGACTTCACGGGTGGTAAACAATAGATGAAGCAAGGCAAGCAACAGCACCGGCGTAATAGCCGTTATTGCATAAATAGCGGGAAAGTCGGCCGAAGGACGCGCTAGCCATCCAAAGTGATTATACCCTTCGAATAGGCTTGCCCCCACTGCAACACCGGATAGCACAATTAGCAGCGCTAAAAATAAGGTGTAATAGCTGCCATATCTTGCTGGCAAAGCGTAAACCCGCGCTGTTTTTTGCCCAGCCAACAGATCAACGAAAATATTGATACAGTAGTTTCCTTGTGTGTCTCTATACACTGCCATGCCGGCCTCCTTGCCATTAATGTTGATATTGGGGCCGTTTAATAAGCCCCCAAAGGATGACAAGACATGAGCTATATCAGGCCTGCCTTACTGATTACAGCCTATTTGGGTTATGCATTAATCTCGTGAAAGGCTGGCTGCCACCAGCGTCGAGCCACCGGCTGATAAGACCGCGCTAGAAATAGCCAAAGCTGCTGCACCGGTTGCCACGAAAGGGGCGGCTCCCACAGCTACGGCTCCTATCATTACGTATGCAGCACCCGAATACAGTAGGTTTGCGCTGCCCATTGATTCAGACCGTCTTTCAGTTAAAAATACCTCAGGTGGATTGCGTTGACGTATGTGGCTTCCACCAACAACGTTATTTAATTCAACACGCGTAAGCTATGCGAATGTATTATTTATGCTATATCCTTTTTTAAACCCTATCTGGGGTAAAGTAAGGTTACCAGTGACTTCGCCCCCCCTAAAAGGGTAGAGGTGGCCGCAGGTATGAATATAGAATGCAGCTGAAATTAGATATAGTGTGCATAAGTACGGTTTCTGACCGCTTCCGGTTACCCGATAGATTTAAGGAATGTTCACTGCTGCTGTTTCAATTCCTAGCAAAATTGCAGCTTAGCCCGCAGCGAAACGCAATGTACCTTTGCAAGTTGCCCTGCAGGTGGATCTCCCGACGGGCACCAGCGCGGCGCCAAAAGCATTCCCGTAACCACAAATCAATAAGTTAGTAGGTACACAGCGTTATTTATGCTGCGCTTTGTATTACCTAATAGGAAAATCCCAGTAGGCGTACCCGGCCATTTCAAGCCGGGTTGTATGTGTACCCGTTCAAAATTTCCTCGACATCGGGCCACTGATTCTTTATATTGCGCGCCCTCGGCTCCTTATTGGGAGCATGTTTTTCTTCTGTCTTTACCCTCTGGAAACCTGTTTTGATTACCACTGCCAACATCACTATGCAATTTGGCTCTGAGCCATTATTTGAAAATATTTCTGCCAAATTCGGTAACGGCAACCGTTACGGTTTAATTGGTGCCAACGGCTGCGGAAAATCGACTTTTATGAAGATTTTAAGCGGCAAGCTTACGCCCTCGGCAGGCAATGTCTCCCTGGCACCAGGCACCAAGCTGGGGATTTTAAACCAGGACCAGTTTGCCTTTGAAGAAATGAGCGTAGTAGATGCCGTGATCATGGGCGACCGTGAGCTGTGGGAAATCAAGCAGGAACGGGATGCGATTTACAGCAACCCCGATATGAGCGAAGAAGATGGCATGCGGGTAGCGGATCTGGAAACCCAGTTTGCTGAACTTGATGGCTATACCGCTGAAGCCCGGGCGGGCGATATCCTGATTGCCGCCGGTATTGAAGAGTCTTACCACTTTGGCTTGATGAAAGAAGTTGCGCCTGGGCGTAAAGTGCGGGTATTGCTGGCGCAGGCGTTGTTCGCCGAGCCCGATATTTTGCTGCTTGATGAGCCTACCAACAACCTGGATATTTACACCATTCATTGGCTGGCCGAAGAGCTGAATAAGCGTAAGTCGACCATGATTATTATTTCCCATGATCGCCACTTTCTAAATTCTGTCTGTACGCATATGGCAGATATAGATTATGGCGAACTGCGTGTTTATCCTGGTAACTATGATGCCTTTGCCGAAGCAGCTGCGCTGGTACAAGAGCAGCTACATAGCGAAAACGCCAAAAAATCTGCTGAGATAGAAGAACTACAGGGCTTTGTGGCCCGCTTCTCGGCTAACGCTTCAAAAGCCAAACAAGCAACGTCTCGGGCCAAGCGTTTGGAAAAAATTGAGCTGGCGGACATCAAATCATCAAGCCGCCGCAAGCCTTATGTTGTGTTTAAGCAGCATAAAAAATTGCATCGGCTGGCCATTACTTTAGACGACTTAGGCCATGGTTATAGCGGCGAACCGCTGTTTAGCAATGCCAATCTGTTATTAGAAGCCGGATCGCGCTTAGCCATTATCGGTGAAAACGGTGCGGGCAAAACCACCTTACTTAAATGTCTTACCAACGATATTGATGCCAATGAAGGTACCGTTAAGTGGGCTGAAAATGCGGCGATAGGCTATATTCCGCAAGACAGTACCAAGGACTTCAGTACCGATTTAACCTTGTTCGAATGGATGTCTCAGTGGCGTGGGCCAAAGCATGATGATTTGCAGGTAAAGGCAATGTTGGGC
Organism: Salinimonas sediminis; assembly: GCF_003429285.1. Lineage (NCBI taxonomy): Bacteria > Pseudomonadati > Pseudomonadota > Gammaproteobacteria > Alteromonadales > Alteromonadaceae > Salinimonas > Salinimonas sediminis. The sequence goes on along the minus strand of NZ_CP031769.1, from coordinate 833,841 downwards.
CGCTTACTGTTTGGCTCCGATGACTTTAACAAAAAAGTAAAGGTTTGCTCGGGTGGAGAAAAGAACCGGCTGTTGTTTGGTAAACTGATGCTTCAGGATATCAACGTTCTGGTAATGGATGAACCTACTAACCACCTTGATATGGAATCTATCGAAGCGCTAAATAATGCCTTATTGAATTTTGATGGTACGGTTATCTTTGTTAGCCACGACCGTGAGTTTGTGTCGTCATTGGCCACTCAAATTATCGAAATCAAAGACCAGAAAATAACGCATTTTGAAGGTACTTACGAAGAGTTTCTTGACCATAGTGCCGGCCATTAAGATGTGAAGCTTGGTGGGGCAACCTTTGCCCTACCAATACGTAAATTTGGTTTTGGCCTGTAGCTAGTATAAATAAGTGCCCCCTTATTGGCATTAGCTGCCTCCCCGGGCTTCTTCTGCTCATCTGTCCATGCTATTAAGGCTCACTGTACTACCATTCACTACACTAACCTGAATAAGACACGGATTACCGAATCTCCCAGTCTGGTTTTGTAATGTGGCCGGTCAACCAGCTCTAATTGGTTGTTCCCAACAAAGCACAATGACTGGCTTTCGCTTATCTAGTCGCTGGCTATGGGGTTTCTGGCTATGGGGTATGGCTATCCCGCCGGCGCTGCTGGTATCGCATCACCCTGGCTTTTGCGACGTATAATACGTATGTTTGTATTTTGTACAACGTAGTGTAAATAATACCGTTTTTTGAATAATACGCCCAGCCTGAGCAAGCCTTAATATGCGCCAGCCAGGTAGGAGGCAGGCTCCGCTTGAGAAAACCGGGGCTGCGCCAGGAACTGTTTTTTCCTTAGTCTAATAATAATGCTGTTTTCCACACCATCATCCTAATACGCCCGTCAATTTGCTCCCCTCTGGTAACCCCAGATATTTCGCGCCCCGTTCCCTCGTGCTCTTCGCTAACGGGCTGCAACCGGGTACTACGCCATATAAGATGATAATTACAGGCGCTGGTTTTAGTTGCGCAAAGGCCGTGATAACAACCATAAAAATAATAATTTGCAAAAACAGCGAAGCCGAACGGTTAAACCCGCCTTATTAACATGCGCCGGCCAGGCCGCGCGCATGCGTGAGTGATGCGCTGGGGAGACTTCGCCGCGTTCGGAACAGCTCTTGCTACCCTTTAGCGTATGCCCAATCGTGGGGGGAAATACTGTCATTTTAAGTATAAAGCTACCCCAAATGTTAATCGACATTAGGAGAGTACAATGAGTAAGCAAGCCGTGTTATATCGAATGGTTACCGATGAACACATTTGTCCCTTTGGTTTACGTTCTAAGGATTTATTGGAACGCGAAGGTTACGAGGTAGAGGATAATCATCTTACCACCCGGCAACAAACGGACGAATTCAAGCAGCAGCATAACGTAGAAACCACTCCCCAGACATTTATCGATGATAAGCGGGTTGGCGGTTACGATGACTTACGTGACTTCTTTGGCAAAGGGGAAGCTGGCCAAACAGGCACCACATATACCCCGGTTATTGCGATCTTTAGCGTATCGGCTGTGGCAGCATTAGCCATGGCGCTTGGAGGTGAGGTTTTCTCTTTGCACACCCTGATGCTGTTTATCGGCTTTGCAATGATTTTGCTGGCCGTTCAAAAATTACAGGATTTACATAGTTTCACCAACATGTTTATCACCTATGACCTGCTGGCTATGCGTCATCTGCGTTATGCCTATGTGTATCCCTTTGTGGAAGCCTACGCAGGTATTGGCATGGTAGCCGGCTTCTCAGCATGGTTAGTGGCCCCCTTTTCGCTCTTTATTGGGGTGGTGGGCGCCATGTCCGTGTTTAAAGCCGTCTACATTGATAAGCGAGAACTAAAATGCGCCTGTGTGGGGGGCGACAGTAACGTGCCGTTAGGCTTTGTATCATTGTCAGAAAATCTGTTCATGATAGTAGGTGCGATATTGATGATGATATTGGCTTAACCAGCCGTGGCAGCTAAACCAGCTTTCAGAGTAATTCTTTTGAAAGCTGGTAACCCTTTTTAAAACCAGATGCGTAACCCGGCAACAACGGCGGTCTCCTGGGTGGGCTCCCTTTCCAGTCTAGCTTGCTGGCGGTTGGCGCCTAACCAGCTATCCCAGTAAACTCCTACATATGGCGCTATTTTACGGTGTAATTCATACCGATACCGGATACCTATACGTAAGCGATTGAAACCAGCCTGTCTGGCAAACCGTTCATCATCGTTAAGGTTGATGCTTAATTCCATCCGCGGTTGTAAAAAGCTGCGCTGGCTTAATACCCAGTCATATTCGGTTTCGCTTATCCACTGCAGCCCGCCAGACTCGTTTATCAATATTGTGTTATCGACTTCAAACCAATAGGGGGCCAGGCCCTGGGCGCCTATTGCAACGTAATGTTCCCGCTGCCCGTCGGATGATAGCGTCCCCTTTAAACCGGCGCCTGCTTGCAGTGACCAAAATGTGCTAATAAGGTAATCATACAGCACCTCGGCCCGGTCTATTTCGCTAGCCGCGCCATCGTTCTGGGTATTTTCGCCCTCGGTTTTAACCATCACCCGGTGATAGTCTCCACCGTACCAGCCTTGTAGATCCCACACTGCCTTATGCTGTTGGTTTTCAGTGCGAACCGCTTCCAGGCGGTCAGCCATTAACTTACCGGTAGTATAGCTACCGTGAGGCAGTGGCCAGCTTTCTTCTGCTGCTGCCGCCGTAAAAGGTGTCATCCACGCCAGGCTGATAGTTGCCGTGGCGAGAGACCGTATCCACTTATTCATTGTTATTCTCCTAAGCCACTTCAACCACGCGAAACATGCCTGCTTCCATATGGTACAAAAGGTGGCAGTGAAACGCCCACTGCCCTGGGGCATCGGCACTGATTAACAGCGACACTTTCTCGTTTGGCTTAACGCTGATGGTATGTTTACGCGGCCGCGGATACTGGCCATTTTCCAACTCCATCCACATGCCGTGTAAATGAATGGGATGATCCATCATGGTGTCATTAACCAGCACAAGCCGAAGCCGCTCTTGATAGTTAAAGTGTATTGGACCATCCACTTCGGTAAACTTTTTACCATCAAAAGACCACATATACCGCTCCATATTGCCGGTAAGATGCAGTTCAATCTGACGTTCAGGCTCCCGTTCATCAGGCCAGGGATGCGCGCCTTGTAAGTCTGCATAAACCAGCACCCGGTGCGGTGCATTTTCCAGCCCGATACCCGGTTCGCTCAACCGCGATACTGGGTTATCCGCTATCATTCCCGCCCCTTTGCCATGGCCGTCAGCAGTGTGTTTGATGGCTATGTCATTGATAGGCAAAGACGGTTGAGTTGCATGCTGCGCATGACCTGCTCCCATTGCACTGTGCAGCTTCGCACTAGCGCCATGGGTAGTAGTGCCACCATGCTCGGCGTGGGTAGAGTGCGTGGCGTCGCCGGACATAGCGTGCCCGCTCTGCTCGTGATGGCCGCCTGACATACCGTGTCCGCCCTCCTCGTGATGCCCGCCTGACATGTCGTGTCCCTTAGACATGTCGTGCCCCATAGGCATATCATGCTTCATCGGCATGTCGTGGCTCATGCCCATAGCATCCATTCCCCGCTCGCTTATTTCACGTTGCGCCGGTATCTCAGCAGCCATACCCAACTCGGGGGTAAGGGTGCCCCGGGCATAGCCACTACGGTCAAAACTTTCAGCAAACAGAGTATAAGCCCGGTGCGCCTGGGGCTGTACAATCACATCATAGCTTTCGGCAGTAGCAATCCTGAATTCATCTACCCGTACCGGTTTAACGGGCTGCCCATCGGCCGCTACCACCAGCATTTCAAGGCCAGGGATACGTAAGTCAAAATAGCTCATAGCTGAACCATTTATTATCCGCAGACGCACTTTTTCGCCAGGTTTAAATAGGCCCTGCCAATTATCGTCAGGCGTTCTACCGTTGCATAAATAGGTATAGGTGCTGCCGGTAACATCGGCCAGATCCCGCGGGCTCATGCGCATCTGCCCCCACATAGCCCGCGCTTGCCAGGTAGCGGCCAGCCCTTGCTGCTCAACTTCTTTTAACGTGTCAAATATCGTGCGCTGCTGGTAATTGTAATAACCTTCGGCTACCTTAAGGTGCCGATATACTGTGTGAGGATCTTCAAACGTCCAATCTGATAGCAGGATAGTGTGTTCCCGGTCAGCACCAATATCGCCATCGGCGGGCTCAATAATCAGTGGCCCCAAGTGGCCCTGCTGTTCTTGCAGACCAGAATGACTGTGGTACCAATAGCTACCATTTTGGTTTACCTCAAACTCATAGTTGAAGTTGCTACCAGGCGCTATGCCGCCAAACGACAAGCCCGGTACCCCATCCATTTGATAAGGTAAAATCATTCCATGCCAATGAATGGAAGTATCGGTTTTAAGCCGATTGATAACATTTAGCTTTGCTACCTGGCCTTCTTTGAGCCGGATAAGCGGCCCTGGCATCTGGCCATTGATAGTAATCATGTTTCCTAGCCGGCCCCCTAACGGTAAACGCGCGCCCGCTACGGATAAGGTAATATTATTCCCCTCAACGGTGGCATCTTTATAAGCTTTACCAAGCGGTGCGGCCCATGTAGGAGCCACGCGGGCCAGCGCTAGCGCAGAGGCGCTGCAAAGCGCGCCGCGCAAAAATCGTCGACGACTGTGCGGTTCAGACATTGTCATAATTTATCCCAAAATTGCTATATCGAGACCATGTACCAACGGTTAAATGTTAGTCACCTGATCATCTAAAAAATTGGTTAACAAACCAGTATCAAGCAAATAATGAAGGGAAAATGGGGGGGCGAAAGGGCTGATCTTCAAACGCTGCGCGCTGTCCTGCCCGTAACGAAAAGGACCGTTCGCGAACCACGGGGGAATCAAACAAAACAGAGCTTATCGCCGTTAGGAAAACCGAATGGCAAGTTTGCGCCGGACACTGGCAATGCACTTTACAACACGATTGCGTATCGGCCTGCGAGTGACCGCCCATATCATTGGCTGACAGCAACATCGTATTATGTGTTTGCAGCGTTTCTGTTGAGGGTAAATTTTGGCTATGCATAGCAGCATGGGTAGCGGTACTAAAAGCCGATACCACCACACTAAGCACCATCCAGAAAATTACCCAACGCCTACTATTGAACACTAAAATACCGGTCGCTATATGTCTTGTTTGGGCGCTAAATATAGCATACTGCATTTATTTTGCTATCACCCTGTAAGCCTAGCGGGTTACTTAAGGTAACTGTTTAAGATAGTGATCAATGCGTCAACTTCTGTGTCCCGCTCTTCATGGGTCAGGGTTCTGCTACCAATATGCTCGCGAATATGATCTTCTAAAACCTGCTTCATCAGCCCATTCACCGCACCTTTAATTGCGGCTACTTGCTGAAGTACTTTAAGGCAATCGGTATTCTGTTCCAGCAGTTTATCCAGCGCCCCAGCCTGCCCCTGAATTTTTCTTACCCGCGTTTGTAACGCCGCCTTGTGCGCTATCAAATGAGCCATCTTTATCCCCGTTGCGTCAAATTACTATACTGGGGTATAGTATATAAAAAATTCCGTCAGGCAAACAATTACCATGCATACGACCGTTAAAAACAAGTGGGGCCACGAACACAATTTTGTGCTCGATACGCAGAAATCAGAAAAGAAAGTGAATATTGTTTTTGCCCTGACCACCGTCACAATGGTGGTGGAAATTGTCGGCGGCACCTGGTTTGGCTCCATGGCATTACTGGCAGACGGATGGCATATGTTTACTCATTCGGCGGCCTTTGCTATTTCAATGTTTGTGTATTGGTTTGCTAAACGCCATCAGCACAATCCTGCCTATAGTTTTGGCACAGGTAAGGTGAATACCCTTGGCGCATTTGCCAGCGCAGTGGCCCTTGGTACCGTTGCTTTAATGATGGTAGTGGAGTCGGTGGAGCGGCTTTTCGCCCCCCAGGCGATTCATTTTTCAGAAGCTATCTGGGTGGCTGTAATTGGTTTGGGTGTCAATGTGATCTCCGCGGTGGTTTTGCATGATTCTCATCATCATAGCCACGGAGCGCATGAAGACCTCGACCATCATCATGCCTGCGACCATGACCATGACCATGACCATCATCAGCATGATCATAACCTTAAGGCGGCCTATTTTCATGTGCTGGCAGACACCCTTACCAGTTTGCTGGCAATTATTGCTTTGGTGGCCGGCATGTACTTCAACTGGTTGTGGGCAGATGCGCTGATGGGGATTGTAGGCTCAGTGGTTATTGGTAAATGGGCTTATGGGTTAATTCGCGACAGCAGTGGAATATTGCTTGATAAAGCGCCGTCTAAAACGCTTAGTGACAAAATTCGAGCGTCAATAGAGCAGGATAATCGGTCTGTGGTTACTGATTTGCATTGCTGGAAACTGTCGGGGAATCATTTAAGCGTTCAAATGGCTATCGCAACCAGCACCCAAAGTACCGCAGACGAATACAAGGCGCTGCTCAAAGACGCCGTAGAGGCTGACCATATTACCATTGAGGTCAACCGACTCTAGATTACGTACGCTGTGCTCTATAATCAGTCATCTGCGGTAGCGGCATTTTGCTAGCAATGGGGCTAGCTACAAAGCCAACCCACAAGAATTAGCTACTGGGTTTAGTTACCGCAAAACAGTAACAGGCCGGATTCTGTAAGGATACGTTTTAGCGCTTAACACCGGTTTTTTGGTGATTACGCCTGTAGATTGCGATGGAAAGAAAGTAACGCTACAGGCATGCCTTAAAAGTTTCTGCATACCACAGCATGGCAATTTTTTGCTGACACGCCGTTTTGCCGTGCCCATGAGCGTCCGCGCCGCAACGTTATGACTTTCATGCCGATAGTGCTCGATTTATTTTAACCATGGCCGCTTTTTTACGAGAAAGCTCAGTAGCAGGCAACCATGATAAGCGCGTATAGAAGCAGTGCACTGCTTGTTCAGCTGTCTCCTGCTGCCTTTAGCATGCGAGCGCGCCCCTCTGGGTACCCTCTATGGCGATCCTCTATACCTTACCTTTATGCCTATAAACTTTTCAGCAAGCCAATTAATAAGCAGCCCTCCCCCACGCACCAACAAAAGTCAGAGGGGTGCGGTGGTTCCTATGCAAAAGCATTGCAATTCAGCTCACATTTGCTCATGTAAGCTTCACCGGGCACTCGGTTTGCCAGCTTACCTTCAGTCAAAGCAAAAACCCCTCGTCCCATAACCTTGTAATAACAATGAGGCGGTGAGCTGTCAGTGTCCTTCCGGCCATCGTCTGATTAGCTCCCGTGGGAAGCAGTGTGGATTCATCTAGCCCCCATATCTCCGTCATAGTCATAGCCACAATCATAGTCGCAATCATAGCCGCAATCATAACCATAGTCCGGGCAAGCATAACGGTAGTTGGCCATACTGCTAATCCGTCTACTAACAAGGGCGCACCGCACCTCCAGAATGTCAGCCTAAGCAGATACACGTAAATACTTGGGCCGGAACGGCTATCCCCCACCCGGTTCAATGTCCGGCATAACTCCCCCTTAGTCTATTTTAAAAAGCCCTGGAATAGGCAGAGGCAGGCTTATTTGGGCCCTGGGCCTGGGGGGAGGCCGGTTGCTAACATGGCTTGATGGCGCTATTTGTACAATCCCTTCTTACGAGCATTCACCTTCGTCTTTGCTTTACTCCTGTTCCCGCTCAGTCTCAGGGCATTGTATTGTGACGGGCGCTACCCTCCCCTCTTCTTTTGTAGCAGGTTCGCCAGTAATAGCGTATAGCTCCCAATATAAACAGTATCGTCATAGCCATGCCCGCAAGCACATAGAATATTCTGCCTGCCAGCCCAAAATACGTACCGTCGTGCAGCGCGTGAAGCCAGTTAACGATGGTGGTAGCATGGTTTTGTTTATGAAAATCATAACTGTATAGAAGAGTGCCATCCGCTGCGCTGATATAAACAAACGTGTGAGGAAAGCGCCGCGAGGGGTCGCCTTGTTGAGAAAGCCGGAACCGATAATAGTCTGGTGTGCCGGTGACAGCAGGGGTCTCAATCCACGCCAGCGTGGCAGTGGGATAATGGCTGCGCGCCTGCTCCAGTGCTACCGCAGGAGGCACCGTATCAGCTTTGGCGCCGCCAGCATTCTGGCCGAGCAGGGGTTGTGGTGTGTTTACGGGCCCAAAGCCCTGCGACAACACCCAACTGGTTTGTTTTGGCAATGCCAGCATAGCTCCTGTAACGCATAGCAATACAAGGGGAATAACCATTACCAGGCCGGTAACTTTATGCCAGTCGTACAGTTGCCCTACCAAAGCTGGACGCCGCTTAAACGCCAGCGCACGCCGCCACTGCCCGGGCCGCGGCCACCACGCAAGCAGGCCACTAAGCAGAAGCAAAGTGGCGCCCACCCCTATCATCCCAACCACTACCAGTCCGGTAGCGCCAGATAAAAGTGAAAAATGCAGGTTATAAAGCCAGGTCATAAGATAGTGCCCCCAGTATTCCTGCCGCACCACGGCGCTACCATCAGCACTAAGCCATACCATTAACGGCGCGAAATATTCGCCCTGGGTGGCTGGGGGATGGTAATAGCGTGCTGCAATAACACGGCCGCGTTCAGAAGCTTCAACACGCCACGGCCCGTTCAGGTCAGGATACGTTTGGCGCAGGGTATGTAGCGCCCTATCGTAGCGAGGCGCAATAAGCTGAGGAGGAGAACAGGAGTCGCAAGCCGGGGTCGCAGGAAGATTAAGCGCGCCGTCCAGCTCATTATAAAATACCAGCGCCGCCCCGCTCAGGCTCAGCACCACTACTGGTATACCGAGCAAAAGTCCAGCCCATAGATGAACACGTCTAAGCCACTTGTTTAACTTCAATGATACCAACCCATTATGTACTACCAGAATACTCAACCATAGCTATCCTGTAACCCGGGTAGCTTATACATAGTGGCGGCAAGCTTGTATCATCTTTTACTGGCGCACAATGCGACATTTTGTCGCAGGCTATTAAATGAAATGGCGTATTAGCCAATCCCCCGCCCCTGACATTACCTCTGGGCCGGGAATATTGCGTCGCTAGAATAGTACCAAGCCGTTTAAACCGCTATAAATAATATAGGCCTCGGCTTGGTTATCGGCAGTGCCTGGGCCGCACAGAGATTATCTTGCACAGCCATTGAGCAGCGTCATACGAGGGTGGAGGGCGATAGCAAACCACCGCGGATAAGTTTATCGTTCCCAGCCGTCGGTAGCACAGTATTGGGTAATAAAATCATGATGCTGAGGCATTTTAGTTACCATTTTCTGGATAGCCTGACGGATATTAGCTAACTGCTGTTCTAAACCATGCTGGTCAAGTAGCCGCCCGGCGCCGTGATGTTGTTTGGGATATAACCCCTGCCCCAGCATTACCTGCACCCACGAATCGGTTCTGAATAAGCCGACTTCATCTGGCCATACATAGGCATTTTCGCTAAACAACTGCATACGATGGCGTAACGAGTCCGGTATATCCAGCATGCGATAGAAGTTCCAGAAATCACTGTCGGTACGTTGGGTGGCGTGATAATGCAAAATGATAAAATCTCGTACCGCTTCAACTTCAAACGAGGTTTCTGCATTAAAACGCGCCGCTTGCTGAGTATATTCGTTGCCAAATGGGAAGAGTTTCATTAAACGCAATATCGCGGTAGTGATCAGGTGGATACTGGTAGATTCCAGCGGCTCAAGAAAACCGCTGGACAAACCTATGGCGACACAGTTTTTATGCCACGCTTTGTGCCGGCGGCCGGTTTTAAATGCCAAATGCCGTACGTCTGCTACCGGTGCTCCCGGAAGATTGTCCAACAGCACATCTTGCGCCTGTTGGGCATCCATAAAGCGACTGCTGTAAACCAGCCCATTACCCATTCGGTGCTGTAACGGAATTTGCCACTGCCAGCCTGCCGGATGAGCGATGGATTTGGTATAAGGGACGGGCGCACTCGTGAGCTCTGTTTGCACGGCCACAGCCCGGTCTGCTGCCAGCCAGTGGCTCCAGTCTTCATAGCCAACACCTAACGCTTTACCTATTAGTAGGCCGTGAAAACCCGTACAGTCAATAAAGAAGTCGCCTTCAACCAGTCGGCCACCTTCTAACTGTACCGCCTCAATGTTACCAGATACCGCATCTAATGCGGTATGGGCTATTTTTCCTTCAATGCGTTTAACCCCAGCCCCTTCGGCTTTTTTACGCAAGTATGCGGCATAAGCAGTAGCATTGAGATGATAAGCATAATTAACCGGCCGTTTATCGACCTCTAGACAAAACTTCTGCGCCTGGGCTGCCTGCAACTCCAGACAGTAATCAGATAACTCCCCGCCAAATCCCTGGGCCTTGGCCTCCAGCCAGAATTCATGAAACTCCGCCATCCACGACCGCTGGCCAATTTCGCCAAACGAGTGAATATAGCGATCGCCCTGATTGGCCCAGTTATCAAACTGAATACCCAACTTAAAGGTTGCCTGGGTTTGCGCCATAAACTCTTTTTCATCTATCCCTAATAACCGATGAAATGTGCGCATGGTGGGTATTGTGGCCTCGCCAACGCCTACCGTGCCTATCGCATCCGACTCAATTAATGTGATGTCGAGCAACGGCCCTAGCCGGGAGACCAGGCTAAACGCCGTCAGCCAGCCTGCCGTGCCGCCACCAGCAATAACCACAGCACATTTTTGTTCATTAGGATGAGGAGTCATAAAACAGTTACCGGTTTAAATTTTTTAATAACATAGCGCGCATTCGGCGTGCATTGATGTCGTTCATTTCGCCCAGCGGGCCATGGCTGGCGGCCGGCAGATGTTCGGTCACGTTAGCTGGATTACCAAATACATAGTAGTCGAACAGGTCGCGCCAGGCTTGCTTTTCTGCTTCAGGCTTATCGCGCAGGCTCATCATGGCGTGTAACATGGCATCCATCGGGTTCCCTTGATGCGCCTGCCCGGTCATCCACCAAAAGTTAATCATTACATTAAACCGATCAAGCGCGGCCACTTCGTGCCACCACATTGCCGGGTAGTACAGCGCATCGCCCGGCTCCATTTCCACCACTACAGCCGCCTTTAGTGCCTCAGCTATTCGCGGGTGCCGGACAAAATCAGGCTCATCCAGGTTGGCCATTGTTACCATTTGGCCGCCCGGCGTGGGATGCAAAGGTCCTGGGTACAAATTTTTGACTTGCTCGGGCGCAAACAGGGTAAAGCGGCGACGCCCAGCCACGCAGCACGCGAGATTTTTAGGTTGGTCAAAATGGGCCGCCGCGACCGACTCGGTCCCCAGCCAGATTTTAGCTACGGGCTGATTACCGATAAATTCAGGATGATCAAAGTTAAGTGAATGCGTGGCGGCCAGGCCCGGAAAACCGTCGTTAAGTTTGAGTGAGTTTACATACAGGTAATCATGTTCTGCGCTCGAACGTTCACTGCGTATCGCTTCAAGTACCTGGGCGAAATTGGTCCGGTAGCTGTTGAAATTGAACCCGGTAGCCTGCTCGTTATAACCAAACCTGGCATTGATTTCTGGGGCACCGCGATAACACAAAAAGGGTTGCTGGCTATCATGCAACGCTAATTGCTGCATGACCTCATCGTTTGCGCCGTCAGCCGCCTGAACTAACGGCCACTGTTTGACCAGCCCTGGCATAAACACAGGTTTACCCGCGGCAAACAGAGTATCGAATGGAATGGTATCTGGTGTGATATTGTCCAGCACCAGCAATGTATCAGAAGATTTCACAGGGATATCAGGCTCCGGTTATAGCGTGGCTGCCTGAGCAGATTTGCGGTCAATCAGCTGTTGAAAATTGCTCATGGAAGAAAGGATAAAAAACAACAGGCTTAGAGTACCGTATTGATTAAGCCGGGCCAATGCATCACCACTGAGGTTGGCCAATGCTTGCTCATTGATACTCAGGTAATCATTAAAATTCACCTGGTGGTCGTCTGACAGTTTTATCTGCACCGATACCGGTTCAAGCAAATCCATCTCCTGCGCCAACGTAAATAATGTGTTGTCGTACTGGGCGCCGGTTTCGATAACCTGAAGCGCCTTTTTTACATGCTGCAAATATGCACTCTCTCCACCCATAGGTAAAAATACCGACTCGCCGGTGGTGTTACTCACTCTTTCATCCTGCTCGTCAAAGCATAAAAAGGGTTTTGCCTGGGCACTGTCATCTTGTTGATGATAAGCAATACTAAATGGACCGCAAGCCAGTTGAGCGGGTACAAATCGGCTTTGCCAGCCCGTATCATCTATAAAAAGATTTTCGTTTTTATCGAGCCCCAAAATAGCATGCAGCTGTATCGTCTGTGTCGCTGGGTCGCGATAAAACAATAGGGGGAACTCTTTGTGCAGGTCCTGAATTTCCGGTGTATAAGCCAACGTACGATTTACCTTGCAGTCGGCCATTGCGGTGAGATGAAGATTTATTTTTAAATCTTTGTGGTCAACGTTGTTTAATACAGTGGTGGTTTTCATGGGTATGCCAGATTTAATCTTGACCTTTTGTGGCATCCTAGCCCGAGGGCGGGCCACAAGCAATTATAAAAAAGCTGTGTTCAGTTATAATAAAACTGTATTACTACAAGAAGATCAATGTATTGCAAGAAAACATTGCCCCTACAGCCTGGTGTAGACTGTAAGGGCAACACAAGCAGTGTTACTTAGAAGTTGTAACGGGCGCTAAGTACATAGCGACGGTCCAGCTCCTGCACAAAGAACACATTGTTGTACGTACGACCGTACTGACGCTGTCCTTCTTCAGTCAGGTTGATAACATCCAGACTCATGGTGAAGTCTTCGGTGAAATCGTAGCTTACGTTGATGTCTATTTGCTCATATTCATCTACAAACAGCGGATTACGTACAGATGAAACCGAGCGGTTAACTTCGTCCAGGAAAGCATCGCGCCAGTTATACGCTATCCGCGCAGACAATCCTTCTTTTTCGTAAATCAGTACCAGGTTAGCACTGTCGCTTAAGCCTTCCAGGGCGAACTGATCAACCGTTGGATCTGAGGCCACATCATAACCAATATCACCATCTACAATAGTGAAGTTAGCCTGGTAACCAAACCCGCTTTCGCCAAAGAAATGCTGCCACGCCATTTCATAACCTGAAATACGTGCACTTTGGTTATTGATTGGTCGGGTTAGCTCAAACTGGAACTCAGGATCGCCGGCCTGGGCCATAATGTCGTAAGTACTAAATACATCATCAGCAAAAGCCTGTGATTCATCAAACTCTGATGCACCGCCGGGGAAATCATCTGGATTGTTTAGAATCGCTGCCATCGTAAAGAAGTTACGCTCGGTGATAGTCACGCCCTGCGCGTTCAATGCTTCAACAGCATCGCCAGATAGTGTACCTGCCTGGCCGGAGTTGGCATCAAGCAAGCCAAACAAAGGCTCTGCCACCTGCTGGGTACCCACAAAGTTGTCTACATCTTTACGGTAATAGCCTATTGAAACCATGCTTGATTCGCCGTAGTACCACTCTAACGATAAATCGAAGTTATTGGATTCCAATGGATCCAGACGCGCGTTACCGGCGTTGCCCGATGCCGCGCCGCCAAGATAGGTGGGGCGGTTAGGCACGTTTACACTGGTGGCCGAATACAACTGGTCATAAGCCGGACGAGCCAAGGTCACACTATAAGACGCCCGTGCTTTAATATCGTCAGTAATGCTTAACGACAAATCAATATTAGGCAGGAAGTTTTCATAGCTATGGTCTGCGCTTAATTGCACTACATCGTTACCTAACACCAAATTGTAGTCATTGTCAGACAACCACACAATATCGGTCGGCACTCGCTGGCTGGCGGTAGAAGTAACATCCGTTTTTTCATACCGCGCACCCACGACGACATTCAGTGGCATGCCACCTACTTCGCCGTCCATTGTCACCTGGGCATAGGCGGCAAAGATATCTTCTTCAACCGTATTGTTATCCGACCCGGTGGCCGGTAGTGCGCCTGGTGTAAAACCATAGGTAGGTGCAATTGCTTCTAACAGTTCAACGGCGTTGCCTTTAAACGATACGCTACCTAAGGCAATAGTGTTCGAACCGGCAGGCTGTGCATTAGCATCTGCGCCTTCAACACCTGTCATTGCATGGTCTTCAAAATTACACGCGGTACAGGTAACCTCTAACAAGCCTTCTGGTACGTCACCCGGGTTATCAATACCCCAACCGCCCAGCGTCGCTTGGGTAGCCAATCGGTTTTGTTCCATTTCAGTTGCCAGATAGCCTATCCCGAAATCAATAACCAGGTCTGCGCCTTTATCCCATTTACCTGAGAATTGAAATTGCTCTACATTAGACTCCTGGGAAGACTCAGTCGCCTGCGCAACCTGGGTACCCACATCCGCTAGATCAAAAATGCCATTATTATTACCTTTAAGGCTATCATCGATTACTATACTGGCTTGCGGAATGGAGCGTGTAAAGTCAGCGGTTTGCCAACCTGCGGTAGCACCAGCAACGTTAAAACGTAAAGAGTTTTTACCGTAAGGTGCATTACCACCACTGGTCGCTTTTGAGGTGGCAACGTCAAACTTTAAGTTAAGCGAGTCATTTACCCACCAATCAGCGTTAAAACCAAAAGATTTCAGTTCATCTTTGGTGCCCATAATCAGGTTCTGGAAGAAGAAGTCTTTACCACCTTCAATATCTTCAGTCAGATACACCGGGGTCGCAACCACGGGGTTCCCATCAAACTCCACATCAGTGAACTGACGGGCAAACCAGATACCGTCAATCAGTGAGTTTGATTCCATTTCATTTCGGGCATACGCTGCATCAGCGGTTAGGGTAAGTGTGTCAGAAGGCGCGTATTGCAGCGTCAGCATGCCGTTAATACGTTCACGGTTATCGGCATTGGTCCCTAAGCCCAAGTTAGAAGGAATGGCTACCAAAGTGCCATCTTCAGGTGCATTAACTATGTTGGCGTTTTGCATGCCCACAGTTTCCAGCGCATCTGGACCCCAGGTTTCCAAATCGTAACGTTCTACACTCATAGTACGGCTACCAGAATCACGCTCCTGATAAGAACCAAACAACGAGACCCCAAAGGTATGCTCTTCATTGCTCCAGTTCGTTACCCCACTGACTTCTGGTGTAATACCGTCACCGCTTTCATCACGCATCGCTTTTGCGCCAATAGAAGCGCGGTTTTCACCCTGGGATAATGGCTTTAACGTATTGATATTGATAGTTGCACCAATGCCGCCGGAAGGGATTGACGCTTTACCGGTTTTATAAACTTCAATACCGCTTACGCCTTCAGAGGCCAGGTTAGAGAAATCAAATGAACGGGTTGTGCCGGTAGAGCCTTGGTCAAGCGGGTTACCGGTAATTGATGACACATTAGCTGCCGGCATTTGGCGGCCATTCAAGGTGATAAGGTTAAAGTTACCGCCAAAGCCACGTACGGTAACTTCTGAGCCTTCACCGTTTACCCGGTTGATAGATACGCCGGTAATACGTTGCAGTGATTCGGCCAGGTTGGTATCAGGGAATTTACCCATATCTTCAGCAGAGATAGCATCAACCACGCCAGATGACTGGCGTTTAACATTCATGCTTTGCGATAAACTACCGCGTACACCTCTGACTTCAATTTGTTCTACTTCAGGCTCTTGTGCCATGGCCTGTGCCGCTACAACCGCATAAATTGCGCCTGTTACTGCTGCAGATATTTTTGATTTAGTAAACATAGTTTTTGGTTTCCAGTTGAGTTTTACACGTGCTTCCTAAAAACGCGTCTGCCACCGCCATAGCCGAGATCTTTTAAACCGGTTAATACCAGGGTTACTCACCTTCTAAAAGTCAGCGAATACGATGACGCCACATCACTCGTGTCTGTCAAATATGTTGTCCCGACATGTTTGACTTTGCCTGCCAAGGCACTGTTAACCAAATGTAACGATTGAGTTATAACGCGCAGCAAAATTAATTGCAAGCACTTTGTAAAGAATGTTAACAAAGTAGTGGAATAAGTAAATTTATCGTTTTAGAATCAGCCGCTACTTATGTCGCATTCATTACACAGGGCGGGCAAATGGACATGCTGAATACACCCTCCAATGGTAATAGCAGATCCTGCTTTATCTGGAACCATAGCCGTATAGACAAGCACGTCAACCCGCTCCCCCTTGGAGTGGATAAGGCCGCAAAAAATGGCTAAGTCGCACCACTTTTCGCATGTAGCCCAGGCCAGCACTTATCAGGTGTTTGATGCCTTGCGTCGCAATGGCGCAATGAGCCGCGCTGCTATTGCCGCGCATACCGGAATTACCCGCCCGACGGTGTCGGGGGCCACCGAACGCCTGGTGGCTGCGGGGTTGGTTTGCCCCACAGATCGGCGTACTACGGGTCAGGGTCGTGCGGGGGTGATCTATGAAATTGCCCCTCATTATGGCGTGATCCTGGCTATCGCCGTGGATGGCGAGTCTGTGCATGTGGCGATAAAAAGCCTTGCCGATACCTGGCTTGAACAACGGGTTTTTCCGTGCCCGGATCTGAACCAGCCGCACGCTTTACCCGATCAATTGTTGGCACTGTTAACGCCACTCATTGAACGTATCAACCTGCCGGTGAAAGCCATGGGTATTTCGGTGGCAGCGCCGGTAGACCCGGAGTCCTGCCAAGCTGTGCGTTTGCCACTGCTCCCCTTCGGGGCCATTTGCGAGGTATCATTAAAAGACTACTTTGGCGGGCGTTTGGGCTGCCCGGTAGTTATCGATAACGACGTAAACTGGGCGGCCTTGGCCGAGGTAACTTACGGCGCCATGCAAGGCCAGCGCAACTTCATCTGTGTGTATTTAGGGAAAGGAATCGGCGCGGGTATTTACCTTGAGGGCCACCTGATTCGTGGAGGGGCTGGCCTGGCCGGAGAACTAGGATATGTGCCGGTAGAAGAGCATATTAATTTGCAGGATTATGTGACGGCAGCCGCGGCTAACAACCCCGGGCTGCATGAAGCCAATGCACAGCGCGACCGCGCGATTGCGCATATTGGCAAAGTTATCGCTACTGCCAGTATCGTGGTGAATCCTGATGCTTTGGTATTAACCGGGCCACTGAGCGAGTTTCCGGCTGTATTTGACCGGGTAAAAGAGGCTATCAGTGGTTACTTACTGCGCCCCCTGCCAGTATTGCAAAGTCATATGCCTGAAGATGCGCCGGTACGCGGCGCCGCCTGTGGCGCATATCAAAAAATGCTCGCGCAAACCGGCTTGCTCTAAATCTGTTGTATCACTTTACCCAATCGGCTAACTTTTTAAGTTTGACTGTGTGTATAGTCGTTTACAAAATTAATTTTATAAGGATAGCCCATGCAGTTATTAGCCAAAGTTGTGGTAGGTAGTCTGTTTTTAGCCGGATCCAGCCTGAGCCAGGCAAACCCAGATGTTTTGTCGATTCAGCAACAATGGGCAAAAATAAACTACCAAAGTGAAAATAATGCGCAGCAGATTAGCGCTTTTAAAGCCCTGGAAAGTGACGCAGTACACTATGTGGAGCAACATCCTGAGGACGCCGCCGGACTAACCTGGCTAGCCATTGTGCAAGCCAGTGCAGCCCGCGCGATTGGCGGGATGGACGCCCTGAACTACGCGGAACGGGCGAAAAACCATTTTGAACAGGCCATTGCCATTGATGAAGGCGTGCTAGAAGGCACAGCGTTATCTAGCCTGGCAACGCTTTATCACAAAGTGCCTGGCTGGCCCATCAGTTTTGGCAGCGATAGTAAGGCTGAAAAATTGTTTTTACAGGCCCTTGAGTTGAACCCGGCAGGAATTGACCCCAATTATTTTTATGCTGAATACTTATACGATGAAGGAGAGTACGAAGACGCTTTATCTTATTTAGAGCAAGCCAGCCATGCACCTGCCCGCCCCGCTCGGCCACTTGCCGACAAGGGCCGTCATCAGGCGATTGCCGCCCTCAAACAGAAGATTGCAGACGAGCTCAAATAAGTTCTTTTAGGGGGCGGAACTAAAGGGCTGGTTATTTTTTGTCATGTTCTGTTAACAAATTCGATTAGGATAATCTAATTTACTTATTTTCTTCTTTGTCATTTTTAACCGATTCTTACTAAGCTAATAAAGCTTGTTGAAACGACAAAATATTGTCAGAGGAAGAATAAAATGTTGAAACGTGCATTAAGTGTTGCGGCTGCGGTAAGCCTGGCACTTTCACCCCTAGCCCCTTCAGTGGCCGCGCCTACGGTTACAGACGAGGTGCGCAGCAACTCGTTTTGGTGGCCAGAACAACTGGACCTCTCTCCGTTACGTGCCCAGGGGGTTGGTTCTAACCCCTATGGCGAACAATTTGATTATGCAGAAGCCTTTGAAACGCTTGATTTGCAAGCGGTTAAATCAGATATCCGCAAAGTATTGACCACCTCTCAGGATTGGTGGCCGGCCGACTATGGTCACTATGGTCCGTTTTTCATTCGGATGGCCTGGCACGCAGCCGGTACCTACCGTGTAGTCGATGGCCGTGGCGGTGCAGGCGGTGGTCAACAGCGCTTTGACCCGCTTAACAGCTGGCCTGATAACGCTAACCTGGATAAAGCTCGGCGGCTACTGTGGCCCATCAAACAAAAATATGGCCGGGATATTTCGTGGGCTGACTTGATGGCGCTGACGGGTAACGTGGCGTTGGAAGATATGGGCTTTAAAACCTTTGGCTATGCCGGCGGACGCGAAGACGACTGGGAACCTGATCTGGTTTACTGGGGTCCGGAAAGCAAGATGCTGACAGACGATCGGCGCGACAAAAAGGGTAAATTAAAAGGCCCATTAGCGGCAGTAGAAATGGGCTTGATTTATGTTAACCCGGAAGGCCCGCACGGTAACCCTGACCCTATTGCTGCAGCAAAAGATATCCGTCATTCTTTTGGTCGTATGGCCATGAACGATGAGGAAATTGTTGCGCTGATTGCCGGAGGTCATACTTTTGGTAAAGCGCATGGCGCGAAAAAAGCAGACTGCCTGGGTAAAGAGCCTGCTGCCGCTGATATTGAAGACCAGGGCATGGGTTGGAAAAACAAGTGCGGTAAAGGTAACGCTGAAGACACCATGACCAGTGGTCTGGAAGGTGCCTGGACGGTTACACCTACCCAGTGGACTACCAACTATCTGGAAAACTTGTTTAACTTTAACTGGGTGAAAACTAAAAGCCCAGCGGGCGCTACACAGTGGGTTCCTGATGCAGAGTCAGCTAAAAATATGGTGCCTGATGCCCATATTGAAGGCAAACGACATGCACCCATCATGTTCACCACCGACATCGCTATGAAGGAAGATCCGGCGTTTCGTAAAATTGCGATGCGTTTTAAAGATAACCCGGAAGACTTTGAGCTGGCTTTCGCAAAGGCCTGGTTTAAACTTAACCACCGCGACCTGGGCCCGCGTGCCCGTTACTTGGGTGATGAAGTCCCTGAAGAAATACTGCAGTGGCAAGATGCTATTCCTGAAGTGGATTACCAGTTAGTCAGCGATAGCGATATTAGCAAACTTAAAAAGCAAATTCTGGATTCTGGTTTAACCGTACCTGAATTGGTGAGAACCGCCTGGGCCTCTGCGGCAAGCTATCGGGACACCGATATGCGAGGTGGCGCTAATGGTGCGCGCGTACGCCTGGCACCACAGAATGAATGGCCGGTTAACAATCCCAAAGAACTGGATAAGGTACTGAGTAAGCTGGAAAACATTCAGCAAAGCTTTAACAAGAATGCGGGTGAAACACAGATTTCTCTGGCCGATACTATCGTGTTGGCAGGGGCCGCAGCCATTGAAAAAGCGGCAGCAGATGCTGGCCATAAGGTTACCGTACCCTTTAAGCCGGGCCGCAATGATGCTAGCCAGGAAATGACAGATGTTGGGTCATTCAAGTGGCTTGAGCCAAAAGCCGACGCCTTCAGAAACTATTACTCTGATGACGCCTGGAAAGGGCCTACGCAAATGCTGGTAGAGCGGGCTGATCTGCTAGGTTTAGGCGTTCCGGAAATGACTGTGTTGTTAGGTGGTATGCGAGCGCTTGATGCTAATTATCAGGGCAGCGAGCATGGTGTGTTAACCCAAACGCCGGGCCAGCTTAACAATGCCTTTTTCACTAACTTGCTGGATATGTCTACCAAGTGGGAAAAAGCAGAGGGCGAAGAAGGTATTTATAACGGTGTAGACCGTCAGTCTGGTAAACAGAAATGGACTGCCACACCGGTAGATCTGATTTTCGGTTCCAACTCTGAGCTACGTGCTGTGGCAGAGGTTTATGCAGCTAAAGATGCTAACGATATGTTCGTTAAAGACTTTATCGATGTATGGACTAAAGTGATGACCGCCGATCGCTTTGATCTGAAATAAACCCTTAAGGTGTAATTTACAAAGCGACCGAAAGGTCGCTTTTTTTATGCCTGTTTAGCGGTTAATGGCCTGGCAAGCCTTCTCCGGTTTGTGCAATGCGGCCGCCGCAAAGCCAATGTTGCTTACGCTTGTCCTAATGCAATGCCTTCTGCAGTGAGTTTTTGTAACAGATTGCGCCAACGGGATAACCGGGCAGTAGGAGAGCCAACTGACTCCGCCCCACCCGGCGACCATATCCCTTCGCTATTAAAGCTAAATACCGGCGTAAGGTCGGTACGCTGGCCCGCAGGAAGCACATCTGAGATTAAACTATCTAAGATAAGAGGTTCACTGGTAGGGTTAGCATAATAACCCAATACCATATGGGCCTGCGTAAGCGTACTTCGCCGCCCGCCAATTTTTGCTTTTACGTAAATCTTCGCGCTTTAATGGCTATTGTGTGGCAATACAAGCATGGCTGATTCCTCCCAACGTGCGTATAATTAGCCCTTATGGCGTATTTTATCCCCCAGCAAAAACACCTGACCCGTCACGAGATTAAAAAAAGTTCATTTATTGGTATCGCGCAGCATGCGGCTAACCGCGACGAGGCCATGCGCTTTTTAGCGGACGTGAAGCAGGCCTATCCTGATGCCCGGCACCATTGCTGGGCTTATTTATTTGGCTCACCCGCCATGCCTACCGGTATCGCTATGGCTGATGACGGAGAACCCTCTGGTACGGCCGGTAAGCCCATTTTAAATGTGCTTCAGCATAATCAGGTTGGCGATGTAATGTTGGTAGTAGTGCGGTATTTCGGTGGTATCAAATTGGGCGCCGGCGGGTTAGTCAGGGCATATTCGGCTTCCGCTCAACTGACTCTTGAAAGCCTGCCTGTGGTCGATCAGGTGGTGATGGAGCAATTGCAGGTGCGCAGCGACTTTAAGCATGAGCAATATTTGCGTCATTTTATCGAGCGCCATCATGGTCAACTGATAGCTACGTCCTACAGCCATGAAGTCACCTTGGCGCTGGCACTACCAGCAGCAGCTGTAGCGCCATTACACGCCCTTGCCGGTAGCATGGGTTTTACCGTACATACCGCGAAATAAACCGCCCGCCCTCTGGTGGGTAACCCTGTCCGCTTTGCCCGGGTAGCTGGTAGCGCAGTGCCAGACCGCCAATCAGCATACCCGGTGTAAACCTGCGCCCGTCCGCCTGGGTGCCCTCGCGCAGGTGTTATACTAAGCGTAGTTCTACTGCGATATTGCCTCGGGTAGCGTTGGAATACGGGCAGACTTCATGGGCGTTTTCGATTAATCTTTGCGCCTGACTGGTGGCCAGGTCCGGTAAGGCCACCAGTAGGGTAACCGCCAACGCAAAGCCCTGCTCTACCGGCCCTATCGCCACTTCAGCCGAAACCTTTATATCATTACCCAGTGTTATTTTTTGAGCTGCCGCAACGTGTTTTAATGCCCCGATAAAGCAGGCTGCATAACCGGCTGCAAATAGTTGTTCCGGATTGGTACCCGCGCCATCGTCGCCACCCAGCCCGGCTGGTACAGAAAGCCTGGCTTGCAGGCGGCCATCGTCTGACTGCGCACTGCCATCTCTTCCGCCTGTTGCTGTTGCACTCGCTTTGTATAGAATCTGCTGTAATGCTTGCATGCTTTTATTCCACCTTCGTTTAAAGAACTATAATTACATTGCATGCAAACCAATTTACGGCAAACTGCGCATTCCAACAACTACTTTGCACGCAAAGTTATTTGCGTCAGTCGTGTCGTGCAAGTTAACCGGAGCTGTTATGAACGACGATTTAATGTTAAAAAATCAGTTATGCCACCGTTTTTATACGGTCTCGAACGCGTTTAGCCGGGCTTATCGCCCGTTGCTGGCAAAACTGGATATAACCTACCCTCAGTATGTAGTCCTGATGAGCTTATGGGAAAATGAAGGGATAACTATTTCTGATTTGGTGGAACATACCCAAATAGATAGTGGGGCGATGAGTTTAATTCTGAAAAAGCTCACTTCGAAAGGCTTTTTAACCGTCTCCCAGGCGCAAGACGATAAGCGGGTTAAAATAGTCTCCCTTACCGCTTATGGCCGTAAGATGCGGGCCACGGCAAGTAATATCCCCCAGCAAATGCGTTGCGATATTGCCGCGTTATCTGATTCCCAGGCGCGTACGCTTATTGAGCTAATCGATAAACTTAGCAGCGGATTACAGCGTTCTCTGTGTCAGCGGGAGAATGAATCCTGAACAGCTTGCCGGGTGAGCGCAGCAGATTGTACCCTTGGAACCGGGTTAATTTGGTCCAAAGGTAATCTTGGTATGTTTTGTTACCGTAGGTATGCAGTAGTTTGATATCACCTTATCCATTATGTTGGCGGTGGTGACGGCCTGGGCATGCCCCGGTTACGTGCTGTATTTGCTATTGCCGGTATGGACCTCAGCCTATAGGAAAAATATCGATGAAAAACAAACCATTCACTGTACTCGTGGCCTGTATGTTAGCTAGTTCGGCCAATGCCCAGGTGGCTGTAGAGCCCGATAATGGCTATGCGCCGGGCGATAAAGTGCCGTTACCCAAGCCATTTGCTACCGCCTCAGCCGAACGCCGGACCAAAGTAATTGGCTGGCCTGAAGGTCAGGCTCCTACCGTACCCGAGGGCTTTGTGGTTAAACGGTTTGCCACCGACCTGGAACACCCTCGCTGGATTTATGTCTTACCAAATAGTGATGTTCTGATAGCCGAAGCCAACGACGCTGAAAAAGGTAGCGCCGATAGAATTACGCTGTTGCGAGATACCAACAATGACGGTGAAGCAGATGAACGGCATGTATTTTTAGAACAAGGGCTGCAACAGCCGTTTGGTATGACCCTATTGGGCGATGATTTCTATGTGGCGAATACTAACAATATTACCCGTTATCCCTATACCGCCGGGGCGAATACAATTGATAAACCCGGCACGGTTATTCACGATATTCCGGCAGATGGCTACAACCATCATTGGACCCGCAATATTGAAGTAACGGCAAGTGGCGAGCAGCTATTGTTGACCATTGGCTCCTCGAGTAATGTGGGCGAGCATGGTATGGATAAAGAAGCACGGCGTGCAAAAATCTTTACCCTTGAGCCTGACGGTAGTAATGAAACGGTATTGGCATCTGGTATTCGTAATCCAAATGGGTTGGACTATAACCCCGTCACCGGGCAATTATGGGCGGCGGTAAATGAGCGCGACGAACTGGGGGATAATTTAGTGCCCGACTATGTTACAAGCATTAAGCCGGGTGGATTTTACGGTTGGCCTTACAAATATTATGGTGAGCATATTGATCCTCGGTGGCAAGAACGTATGCCCGAAGAAGCCGCTAAAACGCCCCTTATTCCAGATATCGCAGTGGGTAGCCATACCGCCACCCTGGATTTAGAGTTTTATGAAGGCAAAACCTTTCCTCAACGTTATCATAATGGTTTATTCGCAGCCCAGCATGGCTCCTGGAACCGCGCGAAATATAATGGTTACAGAATAATCTTTATGCCCTTTGAAGATGGCCAGCCTACCGGGGAAATTGAAGAGTTTATGGGTGGTTTTTTAAAAAGCAGCGAGACTGACGAAGCTTACGGCCGCCCCTCTGCTGTGCGCGAAATGCCAAATGGGATGCTGCTTATCGCCGATGATGACGCCAACACTATTTGGTCAGTACAGTATCAACCGTAATAGTTCAATCATACTGGGCGGGTATATGAGTTCGAGCAACCAGAGGCCGGTACCAACAGGTTCGTTACGGCTATTAACGCAACATAAGGCTGGGGCTGGTATGTCCTGGCGACGGAGCAGACTGTGAGCCGCCAACAGTCAGTGGCCGATGATGCCAATGCGCCTGGTACCGCGCAGGTCTATTCCGCGTTTGAGGAATACCTGAATGCGATCAGTCATGGCATTGGTTTGATTGCAGCAATTGTAGGGCTGGTCCTGATATTAATACGCGCCGATAATCCATTAGCGTTATCGGTAGCTGCGGTCTACGGCTCCACCTTAATACTCATGTTTCTTAGCTCTACGCTCTATCATGCGGTGCATCACCATCAGGCAAAAGGCTGGCTTAAACTGTTTGACCACAGTGCTATTTATTTACTGATTGCGGGCACCTATACCCCCTTACTGCTGGTATCAATAGGAGGCTGGCTGGGTATCACAATGACCGCCTTGGTCTGGACTCTGGCGTTGGCCGGTATTGCATTTAAAATGGTCGCGCAACATCGATTCCCCCGTATCTCAGTTGCCACTTACCTGTTAATGGGCTGGATTGCGTTGGGTGTCATCTACCCGCTTTATCTGGCATTGCCTGGCGCAGGCCTGTGGCTTATCGTGGCAGGAGGGCTTTGTTTTAGCATTGGGGTGCTGTTTTATGTATCAAAAAAGGTAAAATACACCCATGCTATCTGGCATCTGTTTGTGCTGGGCGGCTGCCTTTGTCATTATCTTTCTATTTATTATTATGTGGTGTAACCCAAACGGAGAAGCATGTCTCAACCTGATTCAGTCAGCCCGCTGGTAACTGACTTACGCTGGTTTAAAACCAGCGTAGGGCGTATTTGTCTGGGTTCCAGGCCTTCAATATCTGCTATTGAACAGTTACAGGCGGTGCCGGTAACCCACGTATTTACGCTTCAAACCAGTGCAGAAGACCCCGCCGAACTAGGCCATAGCGTAGAGCAAAACCATCTTAATTGGCGATGGATGCCGTTCGATAATATTCGTAACAGTAGCCAGTCTGATGTGGCAATGTTGCAACAGTACCTGTACGAAACGGGTCAGACCTTGTCACAAGGGGGCAGTATTTACCTGCATTGCGATACCTCTATGCAGCGCTGCCAATTGTTTTTCTATGCCTTATGCCATCATCTACGTATGCCTTCGGCCAGTGCGTATAGTGTATTGCATAGCCTTACTGAAAACGGCCCAAATAGCTTATCTCGCAAAGACTTAGCATGGGCAGCCGATCTGGGCACGTCCGTTCGATACCAGTTTTAGTGCGCCCATTTTGTGGGCTGTTATAGCTGAGATTTAGCGACTGGCACGCCCTGCTTCTGCCAGTCTTGCACATTTTTTGCTTTAAACCTCTTCGTAAAAGTACGTACGTATTCTTAATGATAAAGAATGATGGGCGACAACTGGTAATCTTATTGTAGACGTTGTGTATATATCAGTTCGCCCCTGCGCTTTTGCTATTGTTGTGAAGGTCATCTTGCGGTGCATGATATATCGCGGCTGCTACGCTGTTTTCTTTTCGTTCCCCCTAAAGGAGCCATGTTACATGCGTAAAACGCCAATACTGACTGTGCTTGGTGCACTGTTTTTTGTTTCAGTACCTGCCACCAGCAGTGCTAGCACCAATCAATACACTCTAACCCAGAGTTCGCTAATGGGCGAACAGCCAGGTATGGCGGCGTTAACACAAATGGATGAACAGAACCTCACCTCCCAGGCGCAGGTTCTTGAAGTGGTTAACACGTTAAAAAAGAGTAGCACGTACAAACGTATGCTAAGTAAGCTATCGAAGGGTGAAACTGACGAGGCCGCCGCAGTATTACTGGCGCTTGCTAACGGTGAGTCGTTAGAAAGCAGTATTCCGGTGCTGGCCCAAAACACCACTTATACCAGCAGTGCATTAGTTCGGGCGGCCATGTTACTGTTTCCGCTTGACCGGTACGAACTCTATCGCGATTTACAACAGGCCGACGTATTTGACCAGACCAAATTGCGCAAATGGGCATCTTCGACAGGCGTGTTGACCAGCGCGCTGTATCCCACCAGCATGACAGAACAGGATGTATTTATTCAGCCACTACTGGAGTCGGCCAGTATTACCGTGCAGCATCAGCCCAAAGATGCACGTATCGTGGCGTCTTATAAAGCCGCTGGCAGTGATGATGAGTGGCAGCAAGCCCGCGAACTGGTATTTGAACCCGTCACCGGAGTACATACCGGGCCCATGGTTTATCTTGATGCGGGTACGCGTTACGACGTAAAAATAGAAGTGACGACCAAACAAGGTGATGTGGCCAACCTCACGCAACAGTTTACTACCCGCGCAGACAAACCGCCGATTGATCCGGATAAGGTATATCACCTGGCTGACTTCTATAAGGGCGGCACATTAGATCTTGAAGCATTAAAAATTGAAGGTACAGCCGACGGCTGGGCCAAGATTGTGGGCGATAAAGACACCGTTATTGAGGCCACAGAAGGCAACCGTCATGCCATTCGTATTGGTAACAACAGCTATGTTTACTTTGAAAACATTACTGTTCGAGGCGGACGCACCCATAGTATATACGCTGACCAGGCCCACCATATCTGGATCAACCAGTGTGATATCGCTGAATGGGGTCGCGAACCGAATATTATTAAAAAAGGGGTGGCGTATGAAAAAGAAGGTGCCGAACCCATTAATTATGACTCCGCCATTTATCTTCGCCAGACTGGTGTGGTCACGGTAGAAAACTGTCATGTACATGACCCCGTCCCCTTTTCAAATGATTGGCGCTATGGGCACCCCAAAGGCCCTAATGCCTTCTTTGCCCATGCAAATCATCCTGATCCACAATATAAAGGCCAGGTGGTTATCCGCAATAACCGGTTTGTGGGAAAACCGGGGCATCGCTTTAACGATGTAATTGAAGGCCGGAAAAATTCTGAACCGTTAGGCGGCTTTGTGCGCGATGCTGCTATCTACAATAATACCTTTGCTTATGGTAACGACGATGCAATTGAAGTCGACGGCGGCCAGTATAATGTGATGGTATATAACAACGATATGTCGCATACCTACACTGGGGTTAGTGTTATTCCCACGCGTATAGGACCCAGCTTTGTGTTTAACAATTATATCCACGACCTGGGCGATGAAACCGGCAAGCAGTGGGCCGGCATAAAAATGGGTGGGTTACTGGCCGGGGCCTACGGTAAATCCTATCTGTTCCACAACCTGATAGAGGTTAACCGCAACGGCTTTACGGCGTCGCGCTTTCAGGAAGACAGTTCCCTGCTGACCCATGCGCAAAATAATATTGTCATCACTTTTAAAGATAATAAAACCGTAGGCTATAATCTATTTGACCAGGAAGGCTTTGCAGGCAGTACGTTTGTGAACAATTATCTTATCAATATGAAACGTGCCGCCCCTAAGATAATGGGCAGTATTACTGTGCCGTACACCTTTCCTGAGCTGGTAAATACGCAAAAAGCGCAGGAACTTGTGGATAGTGGTGAACAGGTTACTTTACCTATCGACGGCCAGTATAGAATACCTAATTTCAGCCATGTGACCGCTGACGGCAAAAACTTTATTTATGGAATCGTAAAATAGGCAAGCTTCCTGCTTGCCTTAGGTTTCTTTATTAACTAACACGGAATGTGCGGTAGTACATGTCATTAAAAGCAAAATCGATTACGGGTGCATTTTTCAACCTGTCGGCCAATGGCTTTGCCCAGATTGTTAACTTCGTAGTCTACGCCATTATGGCCAGGATCCTCGGCGTTGAGGAATTTGGCCTGGTGGCTATCTGTCTGATGGTAGTGGAATTCTGTAACCTGTTTGTTACCGTTGGAATCAGTCAAAACCTGATACAGCGCGATAAGTGGGACAACCAGTTTGCCAGCTTGTCATTCTGGGTATTAATGGGGGTGTCAGGCGCAATTGCTTTGCTCATCTTCCTGATTGCAGTACCGATAGCCTACTACACTTACTCTGAACTAGCCGCTCAACTGATTGCAGCTTTGGCGATAGTGCCAATTGCCAATGGTTTCAGGTTAGTCCATAAAACCAAGCTGGAACGGGACTTTGAGAATAAAAAGCTAGCAGCGTATGAAGCTGCAGGTGTATTGGTTGGCGGGATTGTATCGGTAGTGACGGCCCTGCAAGGGTTTGGTGCCTGGGCTATTATATTCGGTAAAATTGTGCAGGCCGTTGTGTCTACCGTTTTAACCTGTATCCGCTCAGACTTTCGCCCTGAAAAGGTCACCAGTAAAGATCATCTGCCGGAAATAATTGCTTTTTCCAAGCCGCTGATTGCGATGTCATTCGTCAATTTCTTTTCGCAAAAAACCTCCAATATTATTATTGCTGCGTTTCTGGGCGCGGCCACCTTTGCTTATGCTTCGGTAGCTAAACAGGGGTTTTCGGTCATCAACAATCTTACGTTCCAGCCGCTTAACCGGATAGCTCTGGCAGGGTTGTCGCGGGTTGATGATGCCCGGCTAAGCCTTACCTTCGGGCGTATCGTGGGGATGACGGCACTGTTTGTGTCGCCGGTATATTTTGGTATCGGCGCAGTAGCTCATCCGTTTATTGACGTGGTATTTGGCGATAAATGGACCACCAGCGCGTATCTGTTATCGATTTTGGCTTTGATGTCGCCCACGCAGGTAATGGCTTACTATTTACCAAACCTGCTGATATCGCGCGGGTTACCCCATCAGGCCTTTAAGCTTAATATGATTAACCTGGCAGTAAACCTGGCTTTACCCCTGGCCGCTGTGCCGTGGGGGCTGTATGCGGTCATTATTGCCCTGGTGGTGGCTAACTATATTACTCTGCTGATGAAATTTGCCTTGGTCAAACGTCACTTGGGTATAGGTGTAATGGATGCGTGGCGTAATACGTGGATGTTTTCCATGGCTTCAATCGTGATGTATGCAGCTGTACTGTATATCGATCGTATGAACGTGTATGCGCTGGATAATGTCTATCTTGAACTAACCGCGCTGGTCTTCACCGGAGCGCTTATCTACGGGGCTATTCTGATGCTGTTTTTCCGCCAGCATACGTTCAAAGTAATGGGCGAGCTAAAAAACCGTCGGGGCCAAAAAAAGGCCGCTGTGCAACAGCCGGTAAAACCCTAGCGTAGGGTTTAGCAAAATCAGATGGCTCGCAAAAAAGATCGATAGCGACGAGGTGAATAACAAGGGGTTGGCCAGCTTAAATTCGGCGGGCTATTTGCCGCTAAGCTCCCCCCACTAAGCCAATCCCTTTGTAGGCTATAGCAGTGGCTGTAGTCAGCCGCTTGCGGCTACCCTGCGAAGGACCGAAACGCAAAAAGGCTTGCCCGATGGCAAGCCTTTTTCTTTATTGGGCCGTAATGCTGAACGGTTAATTTACCTTATGCAGCTATGCGCCCGCCCCTGCTTATTAGCAATGGGTTATTTGGTGCCCCACAAATCAAAGGGGAAAGCCTGATACAGTTTATTGGCAATAGGCGTAAAGTTAGGCGGCATTACCACGCTCTTACTTAATCCTTCATCTACTGTAGTTACTTTAGGGATATCATTACGTCCGGTACCCTGAAAATAATCTTCATACTTAAACATCGACTCTCCACTGCCTGAGTCAAAGAAGATAGCTGGCACTCCATAGGCTTCTGCGATAATCACGCCATGTAACGAGCTAGAAATGACCAGCTTGCTGTTAATAATACTTTCAATAAACGATCCTGGGTACTGCATTGGGGAAACCAGAGCGTCTTCGTGACCCTTATATTTAGCCATATCGTCATTCATATGATTAATAACGATATATTCTTTCTTCTCAGCTTTTTCCATCAACGCCTTAGGATAAAAATAGGGCAGCAAGATGGCCGGATCGCCATAAATCTGTGGTACCTCTATGCCTCGGTTCATCAAATAATCGCGGGTCAATGGGCCACGCACGGCGCGCACATCAAGGCTTTTAAATTTATTGACCTTATCATCCATCTTTTTATTAAGGCCGGTGCCCCAGATGGCATCGCCGGTGTTGGCGAAATGCAGTACCGAGCCAACACTAACCAGCTTTTTATCGTGATTGAGTTTGTCGGTAATCAGTTTCCCTTTGTTTGCAAGGATTCGGTTAACCAGATCATAGGCCACATAATCGCCAATATTAGGACGTGGATCTTTTTTTGACTGCCACCAAAAAATCAGCGACTTCTCTTTTGCGTATTTTTGCTTTTCAGCCCATTGATAAAACATTACCTGTCCTTTCGTGCTTGTCTATTCGTGGTGCTGCTATACCACGATAGCAGCCATATTTTATGCATTATTATTTGGTAAACTTACGGGCCAGCCGGCGTAGCGGGCTCTCACGGTTATAACGTAACAGTTCATCGTTGCCATTAAACTGTTCTATAAAGCGCGCCGTCCACTGTTGGTTTAATTCGTTACTTTGCTTTCGGGTGACTGGCGCACGGGGTATACGGGCAGAGTCAATGTCCTGTTGCATGAAATCCGCAATACGCAATACCGTATTGGCGGTATTGGCTTTTACATCATCAAAATTTAAATCCATATAACGGGCCCCGCTCGCCGACAGGGTGTATTTCCAAGAGCTGTTTTCAAACAGGATACGGCGCAGCCCGTTGTCGATATCTTCTGCATGGTAAACAGGCTGGCGTCCTTTACTCTGGTCTGCAATCCATGATCCTGTTTGTTTGGCCATCGCCAATGACACAGCCTGAGACATCACATCATGCCGGGTAAGTAAGACAAAGTGAGGGTTTGGAAACAACTGGCGTAACGCGTTAAAGCCCCCCAGCGCGGGCAAGTGAGAATAGTGCACTTTGATGCCGAAGACGCCGTTTGGCGAGGTACGACGACGCATGATGGCCTGCATACATTTTTTTGTATCGGCCTCCTGCAGCTTTTCCTTCCACTGTTGCAAATTCTTGCTGTTGGCATATTCCAAGGGAAAGCCAAAGGCCCCGGTTTCATGTAGAACGTGACCCAGCATATGGCTTCCAGAACGCACAGTAGACGCAATAATCAGCGTTTTGCGGGTGTCTGTCTGATGCGGGTAATCGTGTTTGTCATTAAACTGATCTTCGTACAGTTCCATCTACTCTCTCCTGTCAGCGATAGCCTATGCCCGACTACGCAGCTTTTTTGCGGTAACATTGGCCAAATGAGAAAAGGTCCATTTTATTCCGGCCATCCGCACTGACATCATGATCCACTTCAGCTTTTGTTGTTTTAACGGCAGGTATACCAGCAGTTGGGCTGCTACCCGCTTACGATAATTGTCTTCACCCAAAAAGGTCCGGTGCTTATCCGCCGAACGCAATCGCACTACAGCTTGATCAGGCGACATTTTGGCTACTTTGGCGCCTATACCATCCATATTCATAAACCGATACAGGAAAATTGCCCGCGGAATATTTACCAGATTATAACCCTGCTCAAGCAACCGGACATACATATCCCAGTCTTGGCCGTTGGGTAATGTTTCATCAAAGCGCTCTTTTAACGCCAATTCGCGCTTAATGCTAAAACCACTCATACCGCAATACTGGTTTCCCGTACGCAAAACTTGCGCTTCCACCTTTGCACCAGGTTGCACAAATACTTCATCTTCTTTGCCCAGATTCTGATACCCGCTTACTACCGCATCGGCGCCATTTTCATACGCATTGATATGCTCCAGTAAATAATCAGGCATCCACACATCATCGTCATCTAAAAAAGCAATAATATCGCCCTGTGCGGTATCTACGCCGATGTTACGTGCTTTATTAGCGCCAGACGACTCGTTCAGGTATTGGTAAACGAAATTCTCTTTATCAGCAAATTTCGCTATTACATCCTCATATGGCAAGGAAGATGCATCGTTCACCACAATCACTTCCAGTGGCTTAACTATTTGAGCGAAAACACCATCCAATGCTTCTTCGAGGTCCTTGGGGCGGTTAAAGGTCGTAATGACGACGCTGACGGTATGGCTCATAAGTTCCCTGCGAATTTTGATAAATAACAATTAACTGGTTTAGAAGTCTGTTGAGATTTCCATTAATGAAGGTAAAGGAGCAAGAATCATGCAAGAAATCTTAAAGCAGCAGTCAGAAAAATATCTGGCCAGATATCCCAAGATATTTTTCTGTCACGTGCCTAAGTGTGCAGGAGTGTCTTTATCCAAGGCTATCTACGCTTCTGTCTACCCCAGCTTTTTAAAGGCAACCCGCTTTGCCAGCTATATTGATTTAAAAAGCAGCCGGGTAAGCGAGGCGCTGCTGGGGATTGATATGATGACCGCTCGTGAGAGTCAGCTGATCACCCATTTAAATGCTGAACATATGTTGTATACCAACGGCCACTGTATTGCACGCCCCTCCGTAGTTAGTAAGTTTTACACTGACTGGTACTTTTTGACTATACTGCGCGATCCGGTAGACCGGTTTATTTCTGAGTTTGTGTATAACAAATTTAAAAAAACCGAATGGTTGAAGCATGACGAAGACATCGAGGCCTATGTCGATTCTGCCAAAGGTATCAGTGCCGGCATGACCTACGCTAAATATTTTTCGGGCTTTACCAACCCGCAGGATATCCTCGCTAACCGGGAAGCCGCAATCGAGTCAGCCGTAGCCAATTTGAGACAGTTTGCGGTAGTGGGGACCTTGGATAACATGGAACAGTGGAAGCAAGACTTCAATCAAAAATTTAATACCAGTATTAAAATATCCAGTAAGAACAAAAGTCCAAATCAGGGAGCTTCGGCAGATATTCTGGAAAATCCAACCCTGATGGCGAAAATAAATCAGCTGTGTGAAATCGATCAGGCTATTTATCAACAGGTAAAAGGGATTACAAAGGCAGCGTAATATCGCTGGACTACCAGAAAATGCTGAACCAGACCACAAAAAGCCGGCGTACTGCCGGCTTTTTTAGTGCTGTATATCAAGCGGTATATCGCTTAGCCTTCCAGTACAACCCGCCACGACTCTTTAATGGCCCGATCGCCATACCGGCCTACGGCTTGCTCAACCACCATTCCTGCGCTGGTATAGGCCAGCGCTGGCAGTTGGCCAGCTAAATCAGTTTGGTCGAGTATCTGAACAAACGAAAACTCGGCCATCTTGGTTCGCGCGAACGCTGAATCAAAACACAGAACATTGGCACCCAGGCTTAGCGCCATGTAGAAGGTACCGGAGGAGATCATCGCGCCATCTTCATGCGGGATAATAACAAAACGGGTATCGGCTACGGCTCGCTCCAATGCGTCCTGCTCAATAAAGGCATTTTCCCATACCACATTAAGTTGGCGCTGATTGATAATTTGATGCAATTCGTGGGTATGCGCTTTATCTGAGCAATAACCCATAATACGCAGATGCACACCGGCAGGCCAAATTTTAAGTAACCCGTCCAGACGTTTGTAAGGCTTGATGGAGCCAAAGTACAAGAAGTCGATGGTGCGCGGCCGATTTACCGTATCGTTAAAAAATGCTGCCAGCTCGGCATCAGGCTTATATAAGGGGTGCTTCACCACACTGGACTTAATTTCAGGCGTCATTTCCAGTGTTACCACCCGATGGGCAACCAGCCGCATCAGCCCGGCAATAATATTAAAAAGTAGGGTTTTTGTCGCGGCGTTGTGGGGCTTAAAGTTGTGCCGGAGCCAGATGATATTGGCACTGAACAAGCGCATGCTCAATAAGCTGGCTATAAAACCAACTATAAATATCCATCGTTTGATACCATGGAGCCCGCGTCGGTAAGGCTGATCTTCGTACCAGTTTAAAACCACTGAATTATGCTTTCTGCTCGCCACGTTAGCAGGCCGGAACAATGCCTTAAGTGGCGACAACTGATAGCCTAGCTCGGTAAATACCCCTTTTGTGCGCTCGATAAAGCCATTGCTGTGTTCTATCGGGTAAAGAAACAACCGTTTTGAAGCCACCATCAGTTAGCGGCTTGCCCCGATACAGGTGCGCCAACCGCTAACCTGCGCGCAATATCAAAGGTATCAACTGAAATATTATCCCAGTTAAAAGTAGTCAGGAATGTTTCGGTATTAATGGCTAACGCCAATGACTCAACATGGGTTATTTTGTGGGCCAGATGGTCGGTGTCACCAACCCGAAAATAACAGTCGGCTGGCAAGCCAATATCCATGTTCGGCACAATATCACTCAAAATAACCTGGGTACCGGCGGCGATTGCTTCCAGTGCAACGATGGGCAGGCCTTCATGATAAGACGGCAAACAAAATACCCGGGCAAATTTATATAACGCATTCAGCTCGTCACCACTGCGACGGCCCGCAAAAATAATGTTATCAGAAGCCTGCTTTGTCAGGTTACGCGAATACTCATCTTCGTGATCGGCGCTTCCTACCACCACCAGCTTCAATGGTGTATCACTTTTACGATAGGCCTCAACCAAATCGTGGAAGCCCTTTTCTGGCACCAGCCGACCTACTGTAAGAACGTAGGTTCCCGGCGTCAGACCAAGATCAGCAGGCAGCTTATCGGCACTTAAGTCAGCATCTACGCCAGTGAGCGCGCCGTTCGGAACAAAGGTGATGTTATTGGCGCGCTTTTGATTATTTTCTTTCAAGCGGCCAGTCAGTGTGCGACCTACAACAATCGCGCGGTCTGCAAACTTCACCGCCATTGACTCACCAAACTTAAGTAACCGTTTAGCAAACTGATTCCATTTTTGACGGTCATAGTCAGCGCCGTGGTGGGTCACCATCACCTGTAAGCCTAGCAGCTTGGCTAGCGGAGTAAATAACGCTGGGCCAATACCATGAATATGTAATACATCTGGCTTAACAACGAAACGCGCGTAAAAGATCGCCAGGAAAGTATGTAAAAATGTCTCGGCAAATTTGTGTTTGACGGTCCACACAGATCTTAATTGCACGCCTTCAAATTCTTTTCGTTCTTTATCAACATAAGGAGAACGGCAAATAACGGTCACTTCCATCCCGGCTTTGACGAGTCTTGGATAAAGCTGCTGGCAATGGGACTCTATTCCACCCATGACATCAGGAATTCCACGTAAACCAACGGCACAAAGTTTCATATCTATCTCCAATAAACGCCGTTGAATTCTTCGGCGACCATCTACAAACGAACCAGTTTCGCTACAAAAGCGGGGGCGTGACTTTCACTACCATGCAGTAATCGTACCGGGGCTATAGTATTGCCAATTAATATCGCATAGAGGATAAGCCCTTCGATATTCCACAGCGGCATAGTGGCAAAGCACATGATTAAAAAGCCCACCATAGAGGCGAATAGCATTAGCGCATAACGGCGGCTTTTAATGCGTAAGGAATGCCGTAAAAACGCCCCTACGGTTAACATAAATAATGTCAGGCCCAGCAAACCGTATTCAAAAAGAAACGATACATACGTGTTGTGCGCGTACTTGGGAAATCTGCCACTCCAGGATTCCGGTCCCCAGCCCACCAGCTGGTTTATCCAGGGGCCCTGGGTGTAGGTATAAATATACTGACTCCAAATGTATACCCGGGCTGAAAAGATGTCTTTTTCCGCTTCGGAGTAATACATCGGCGCTTTCATAAGATCATCAAGGCTGGTTAAAAATACGAACACATCGGCGAAGCGGTCCTGCATGGAATAAGACAACACTAAAAACGCCAGGCTCATACCAAAAAAGGACGCGATCATAAATACTGGCTTATAACGCAAGGCTATTTTGGCTTCCATCGTGGTGTAGGCAAAAATCGCCGCCATGGGCAGAATAGCCAATACAGAGGTTCGATAATTGGCGATCACCAGCAAAATACACCCCAGGAAGAAGAGGCTGCCGCGAAACTTTATACGCCCGGGAGATAGCAGTCCTACCACCAGTATAAAACTGGCGATAATCATAGAGAACGCGGCTTCGTGGTTGTACCCGCCAATGTAGCTGGTAGAACCATCCGCTTCAGTGGCTTTGGCTTCACCAAGCACGATGGACATAATCTGTAGGGTTACCGGTAAAAAGAACGCGACCAGTAATTTCCTGAGTACCTCATCTTTGCCTACCTTTCGAATAGCCATAAACATAGCCCCGGTAATGACCAGGAAGAAGCACCATTTAACCAGTACGTTAATCAGCCCAACCACGTTACCGTTTAGCAATCCGCTGATTAAAATGCAGGCGAAAAAGCCATACAGTAAGGCCAGATTTCGCAGCGACAATACACTGCGCGGCAATAGCAGTAGCCCCATGCCTGCAATTCCTATAGAGGCAATAGCGTTAATGGAAAACCCGGCAAACAGGGGGGTGTAAGTAAGTTGATGGAAAGCTGACAAAAAGAAACGCAGCCAGATAGCTACCACCACAAACGCCAGGTATTTATTGCAGCGGCGCGAGATCGTTCGGTAAACCAGATACGCGCTAAGTAAGCCAAATACAATCTTAACCAGCAGGAACATAGTGACTCTCTTTGTACTGCCCAGCAGCAGGATTAATTACCTGAATAATTTTTTCGCGGAAAATAGCATTGCTGAAGTCCTGGGCGCGCAGCGCACTTTGCGCACTGTAGCGGGCGAGTTGGTCTGCGTTATCCAAATGGTTGAGCGCCGCAGCAACCCCCTCAACGTGATTGGTTTCACATAAACAACCATAGGGTTGTTCAGTAAACCCGCTGACCTGCAACGGATACTGGCCAGATAAAATTTCTGCCGGGCCGGATTCGCAATTGGTCGCGATCACCGCTTTACCCAGGCACATAGCCTCCACAATGGCGTTGGGAAAACCTTCCGCATTGGAAGTAGAGACAAAAAAACGAGCGTGTTTCAAATAAGGGTAAGGGTTTTCTCGAAAGCCAGCAAAATGTACCCGGTCTGCAATACCTAACGCTGCGGCCTGGGCTTTTAACGCCGTGAGCTGGTCGCCCTGCCCTAAAATCAATAAGTCGTCAGTGAGGGTGCTTTGCGCCAACGCCTCAAGCAATAAGCTAAAGTTCTTGTTTTTGACCAGGCGTCCCGTACCGATAATAAATGGCTTTGCCGGCAAATCTGTTACCGGCTCGGCGGCCAGCCGCTCAATCTGTGCAATGTCATAAGGATTGTAAATAACATCCAGGTGATCGGGTGCAACATTGAAATTTGCTATCAGGTCGGCGCGGACCCCTTCTGACACAGCAATAACTCGCTGAGCCCGCGGATACGACATCTTTACCATCCACTTGCTGATGGTATCTTTCAGACCACCGGAAAAATGGCTACTGGTATTGACGCGTTCACTTAAAATAGCCTGAAACCCCACTTGCCGCGCTATTGCCACGTTCAACATGTTACTTCGGGTTAAAAAGCTGATACAAAACTGCGGATTTATCGCATCGAGTTTTTGTTTGGCCAGCTGATAACCTTTGACCAAAGAGCCCTGCGTATCCAGCGTAATTTTATTTACATAATCAGGGCAACGATGAGCCTCCGGCAAATCGTCAAGCAATATCAGGTACACCGACAATTGCTGTTCTTTAAAATACGCTTCCATGATTGCCAGCAGCTTACACATGACGCGTTCCGCCCCACCACCTTCCAGTGAGTTAATCATAAACGCTACATTAGTCGTTTGCTGCATTGACGATATCCTTATTTAACCGAATTGCCTTAGCCGTCCTTTGGCATGTATACCGGACGTTTAGAATGTGTATTGCTCTGCCATTCAGCTTTTATGCCAGCTACGCCACTATCAGGCCTGGGCTGACGAAACCAGGCTCTTTTGATAGCAATCAGGGTAATAGTCAGGGGCTGTCCTTGCTATTAAGCATAGAACATTGTGGTAACAGCATCGGTTTTTTGCGCTTCGCCGTTTTTATTACAGGGCACGGCATATACTGGCAAACCTAAACCCGTTGAAAGAACAATATGTGGTACAAAAATAGTTGTATCTGTAGCCAACCGGCAACATTTTCACTGAGTGGGTAAATATGGCGGTACACATTTGTGGTGAAGGCGGGTGAATATTGGCGGGCTTCCACTAAAACGCGATATTTGCCTCGCCGTGAATGCGTTAAATCTGTAAACTTCCCGCGTTTTTTTAAACTGGTCAGAACTTTGCTTAATCCCACGGTGGATAACAATAACGATAATAGCCATGTAATCGCCTGGTGGCGGCTTACATGCCAGGAGGCACTGCATACCCGGTGAATACATCTTTAACACCCCAACCCCTTTTTTATTTTCCGGGCCGCTATTATTTGGTGGGGTTTCTGGCGATATTGCTTTGGTTACCTATACCGGTGGGTTCAGCCACGGCCTGGGGCTGGCTGACGACTACCGTGGTACTGGCAGGTTTGATAGGCCTGTACATTCGTCAGCATACCGCTTACGCATTGGAAATTTTGTTGGAAAACCGCTGGGTTATCGGCGTATGGTCGCTATTGGCAGGCTGGCACCTGATTCTGCTGTTTCCGCTGATCGAAGGCATGCTGGAGTGGCTTCGACCACTTCGCGCCCAACTGGCATTTGCCGAAGCCAACGATTGGTTAGCATTAACGTATAGTACCTCTGATACATTTACCTCTTTACTCAGAACATTAAGCTACTGGGGTTTGTTTACCCTGACATTGCTGCTGTTTCGTTCTGCCGCCCGCGTTAAGCTATTATTGCGCTGCGTAGCTGCGGTAGGCTTATTTGAGATGCTCTACGCGGCTCTGCCGGTATTTCTAGAACTGGACCGCAGCCTGGTCCTGGATTTACCGATTGAAGGGGGCGCGACTGGTACTTTTCTGCGCCAGATTGGATATGGGCATATAGTGTTTATGGCATTATGTGCAGTGCTGGGCTTATTGGTAATTCGCATCAAACCGTCAGCCGTACGTACAATGCGCCAACGCATTCGACGCATCGTAAAATACTTTTTCAGTAAGAAAGCCGCGTTACGTATTGCTGCACTGTTATTATTTGGCGGTATGGTCATGGCCGGGCAATATACGCTAATTTGGCTTGGCGCCATTGCCACCTTACTTTCTGCATTGGCTGGATACCTGCTGTTTTCACCTCGGCCGAAATTATTCAGTACCTTTATGTTGAGCCTGCTGGCCGCTAATATTATTACGATTATTGTCGCCACCTACCTGGCCGATCGCGCTACCCCGCCACCACCGCCCATCATTACCCAGGAAGACGCGCAATGGCCCCACGCCACACCTGATGTGCTTGAACACTGGTTTTTAGGCTCGGGGCCCGGCACGGCGAAAGACGGCGAAACCGATCAGGTAAATCTGCCGGTTTCAGGCGTTCTGCCTATTGCTCAAGACGATGTAAGTCAGTTTGTGGCCGAATTTGGGGTGCCAGTATCCTTACTTTACGCTGGTATGTTCTTATGGTGTACCGGGTGTGCGGTAATGGCGATGGCCCGCCGGCGTCATTTGATCTTTCGGGGCGCGGCGCTATCGTGTACCGCGGCTTTAAGTGGTACTGCCTTATTGGCTTTGTACGACTCACCGTTGCAGTCACCTGCCAATGCGGCCTATGTTTCTGTTATGCTTGGTTTATCCTTAGTCTGTTTACAGTGTCGCAAGTACCAAAGGGCGTAGCGTGCATAAAATCAAACATTCCGTTCATGACTCCTATACTATCCGCCGTTTATTGGAAAAAATGCCGCCTCATATGGCCAGTAGTTTTACCGAAGAACAGCTTATTGAGTTGAATAAGGCGATGGGCGGGCGTAGCTGGGGAAAGCACAAATTAGACGTACGCGGAACCATAAATGTATGGCGTACCAGCTATTATTTTGTGTTTTTGGCCGGGCGGAACGTGCGGGATCTTTCGCGACTTGAGCAACAAATCAGCCGGTTTACGCTAGCCCTGCTATCTACCCTGTTTTTACTGTTTTCACTGGTACTAGGGCTGCTGATCATATACCTGGTAAAATCAGCGTTGGGAATAAACCTTTTTGAAGGGTTTTCGCTGGGCATCTGGAGTTGGTTTAAAGAAAATATCTTTTAGCCTTCACCCACAAAAAAGCCTCTTCAAAAGAGGCTTTTGTATAAATCGGCGGGTTACCCGAGCCCTATGCTACAGGCACACCCACGATCTCCGCCGGATTGTATATAAATAACGCTTCTGCTTTTTCTTTAGAGGCGGCTTTACTGACTACCTCAAAAGCCTCGCCCATATCATTAGGTCGCCGTTTGATATCGTGCGTATCAGAAGCGACCACATCAATCTGGTTGTCTTTAAGCATTGCCATCGCGATGGCCTGAACCTGTTCACCAAACCGCCCGGTAAAAGCGCCAGCTGTTACCTGTAACAAACACCCTTGGTTGCGTAGCCATTGAATCTTCTCCGGCCGCTTCCAAACATCCCGGTTACGTTCAGGATGCGGTATCAATGGCTGTACTCCAGCACTTATCAACCACCTGAATAGTTGCTCAAGACCGGCCGGCATATTGCTATGAGGCATCTCCAGTAACAGTACTTTTTTACCGTTTTTCTGACCCAGATAAGGTAGTTTATCTTCCTTGAACCAGGCGGGCACCATTTCATTGATACGGATTTCCCCGGCCCATGACAAGTTTAGCGCAATACCTTCTTCAGCCACCGCCGTTTGGAGGGCGTTAAACCCCTCCTGAATCATTTCAACCGTGTTATCGAATGTACCCCAATGCATATGGGGCGTACACACCAGATGAGTTACGCCCACTGAGGCCGTTTGGCGGGCCATTTCCAAGGCCATTTCCATGGTCCGGGCACCATCATCAATGCCCGGTATTATGTGACTATGAACATCTATCACTGGCTATCCTTTATAACGCTACGAGTTAGCATTGTAACCGTACTGGTCATAGAAGCCACCGTAGCGCTCTGATACATCTGACCGGCGTAAATCAACCTGATTTAACACCACACCATCGACCCGGTGACCAACCTGTAAAAATCGGCTAAGACCGTTTTGAATCATTTTCTCGCTGGTACTATCTGCACGCACCACATAAATGACCGAGTCACAGGCCTTAGATACCACCATCGCATCACTCACCGCTTGGGTAGGTGCAGTATCCACCACCACGTATTTGTAGTGCTTTTTCAGGTAAGTTATCAACGCGTTGAAACCTTCCCCGGCTAATAGTTCCTGCGGATTAGACGGAATACTTCCGGCACAGATTAGATCAATACCAGACTGTTCATCATGCACCAGACACTCATCCAACGAATGCGTTTTCATGGTCAGGTTAGACAACCCAGGTTGATAATTCGGTACATTAAACCGTTTACCAATAGAGGGGCGCCGTAAGTCAGCATCAATCAAAATGGTTTTGTCCAACTGACCCAGGGCAAACGCTAAATTGGTAGAAACGGTGGATTTACCCTCTTTAGGAACACTGGAAGTCACCAAAATAGCCTGATTTTGCTTCTCCAGGTTCATCAGCGACAAACTGGTTCGCAACGTACGCACGGCTTCTGAAAACTGGTGATATTTGTTATCAAAAAAGGCCCGAAGCGGCATAACTTCTTTGCGCTTTTGTGGAATAAGCGGAATCAAACCCAGCATGCGCTGACCCAGTTTTTTCTCCACATCTTCAACCGAGCGCACACCGCTGTTTAGGGCTTCAAGAACAAAGGCTAAAAATACGCCAAAGCCAAAGCTCACTACAAAGGCGGCACCAATCAGCAGTGTACGGTTTGGCGCTGAAGGGTTGTTAGGCGGCACAGCAGGATCCAGAATTCGCGCATTGGCCGACTCAAAACCACCAATTTCGCTGGTTTCTTTTAAGCGGGTAAACATACTGCTATAGAGCTGTTGGTTGATATCCACTTCACGTTGCAATGCGCGGCGCTTGTTTTCCAATCCCGATAGCTTCCGGTATTCCGATTTTGCCCGCGAGACTTCTTCTTGC
Source organism: Salinimonas sediminis (assembly GCF_003429285.1). Lineage (NCBI taxonomy): Bacteria > Pseudomonadati > Pseudomonadota > Gammaproteobacteria > Alteromonadales > Alteromonadaceae > Salinimonas > Salinimonas sediminis. Next base: position 791,753 of record NZ_CP031769.1, on the reverse strand, counting down.
AAATTAGCTACACGCTCCTGCGATGCGCGGTATTGCGTGGTAATACTGGAAATTAAATCACGAATTTGAGTTTGCAGAGTCTGGCGTACAGAAGTCAGCTCGGCATTGGCCGCCACCATTTTAGGATGTTTCGGTCCAAACACTTTACTGAGTTCGGATACCCGGCTTTGCGCTTCTGCTTCCTGGCGACGAACACTTTGGATACTGGAATGGTTAAGCACCTCAGGTAACCGGGCTAAAGCACCGTAATCTGCGCCGTTGCGCTGGGTCTGGTCGTAAATAGTACGGTTTTGCTTAAGCGTCGTTTGTGCTTTAAGTAGCTGATCGCTGTACTGTTCCAGCTCTTCTGCGGCCAATCCGACTATACCATTGCTCAAATTGACCAACTGGTTCTCTTCGTAAAAGTCGGTAAGCTGACGTTCCGCTTTTTCCAGTTTATCCTTTAACCCTTCCATGCTTTCATTCAAGAATGACGTGGCCTTGGTGGTCATATCTACCTTAGCCTGAAGGTAGTTTTCTACATACACATCGCCCATGGTATTGGCAATTCTTGCAGCCAGCTCAGCTGAGTCACTAACCGCCGTTATTTCAATAACCTGCGTATTGTTAACTAAATTAACCGATATAGAGTTGGTCAGTTTATTAATTGCTGCCTGACGACGTTTCTCTGCTTTCTGAGTTTCGGTCAGCTCGACTTTTTTCTGTTCAGGTAAAAACGGAATTTTTGACTTAATCCAATTTTTAACGTCTTTAATAATGGTCAGGCCGCCAGAAGACTGGGGCATGAATACCGGGTCGTTAGATAAGTCGAGCTCGTCTACCGCACGGGAGGCAACTTGTCGCGACTGAATAATTTCATATTGAGTTTGCATGTAGTCTTTACGCGATGTATCAGACTTATACACTTCTTCAATGGACATCACATTGGCCGGCTGCGATTCAATCAGCAAGCTGGCAGTAGATGAATAGATTGGCGTCATCTTCATTACAATCAGTGCCACCAGAATGGTGAACAACACTGCAAGAAGAATGATGCGACCAGCGTACCGCTTAAACACCTGCCAATAATGTGAAAAATCGATGGTTTCATCATCGAGGATATTGGCCTGCAGCTGGTCCCTCATTTTAATAGACATAGCTTTTCCTTCGAAATCTGGCTTTAACTAACGCGCTTGGCTTTATCAGAAGAAGCGCTGGGGAACGGTAATAATGTCACCGGGTTGAATCATCTGGCCTACATCCACCTCGAGGGCGGTCTGGCGGCCTTCTTTTTCCCGGATAATCTGAATATCCGACCGTGACGCACGTTCTGTGTAACCGCCAGCCAGAGCAGCTGCTTTGTTCACAGTTAAACCCGGCTGATAAGGGTAGCCGCCGGGGTTTTTCACCTCACCATCAATAAAGAATGGGCGATATTCTATAATTGAAACGGCCACAGAAGGATTGACCAAAAAGTCTCCTTGCAGCCCTTCGTAAATGACATTTTCTACTTCAGACAGTGTGAGCCCGACCAGTTTCAACTCGCCCAGAAACGGGTAATTAATTTTCCCCACATCCGGAAGACGCGTCTCCATCGACAAATCGCTTTGGCCGAAGACATTGATCAGGATTTTATCCCCTACCCCCAGACGATACTGGCTCATACTCGGGTTGCCTTCCTGGGCCACAGCATTCATTACCAGCAACGCCAGTATCATGCCGAACAGGGTCCTCACACTTCTTTTCATTACAATGTTACCTTCGCTGTTAAACCGATGACATCACGGTCGAAATCAATGGTGTCACGGTTACTGTCTCGCTCGTTTAGCTGATAATACACACCCAGTGTTATCCAACGGCGGAACATATAGTCCATGCCGACACTGAAGCGTGTCGTATCGTCTTCACGCAAATTCGCTGCCTGACCTTCGTAGTCATCCGCAATGAATGCAATTTCAGCATTAGTACTTAAACGGTCGACCCACGAATGTTCCCAATTGAGTGTATAAGTTCGGCTGCGAATGTAGTCAGCCAATCCATTGGTTTCGCGGGTATCGGCGGTGGTCGATAATCTGAACTGAGAATACGATACCGGCTTATACGCCATGCCGACTTCCCACGCCACGCCCGAGAAATCTTCACGGTTAGCGGCATCAAATTTCTTTTGCTTGTAACCTATTTTTGCGTAACTGCGGGTGTAGCTATTCGTATTCCAGCTTAAACCGGCCAGTACCTTGTTTTCAACCGAGTCTAACGGGTTGGCGGGATCGGCGGCTTCATCATAAGTGATTTCCTGCCGGGTAGCATCCAGCACTAAATCAGTACTGGGCGCTACTTTGTAGTAAAAGGCCGCACCATAACGTAAATAGTCACGATCCCGATAATCTAAAAATTCACTGTCGCGAAAACCCAACACCTCTTCGCGGTCATCATATTTTATCAGTTCGTAGCCTGCCGTAAGCTCAACCCGGCCACTGGCGCTGCTGGCACCATAGCTATATAAACCATCGATACTGCCTTTTTTATATGTATCAGGTTCGCTTAGCTCATTACCAAAGCCATTAGAATAAACCCGGCCCCGATCATCGTGCCCATCTTCAAAATTAGCCCGCGCTGAGAATCGATTACGGTCGGAAATAATAAAGTCACCATCGGCATGCAGAAAGTGATCAGTATAGTTATCGCGCTGACTGGAGTAGAAGTCGCCCCGCTGAAGTCGATAACCTAATTCAATTTCGTTACCGGCAATTTCTGTTACCGCCTTCAACTCAGGGGAAATAATACTCACCCAGCTGTTCACCTCAGACGCACTGTCGTTGGCGTAGGTAACATTATTGATGTGAAGAAGTTCCGTGTTCAGCACAGGGATCAGGTCCACACTCCCCATATGATATTTGCCAGCTTCCTGGGCCTGAGATACGCCAGACGCCACCAGGGATAATGCTACGACACTGGAAGTCCTTTTAATCATGATCTCTCCGCGATTTAATTGGTTAGAACAACAGATTTGCCCAGCCCGGCTGCTTAAGGTCTGCTCGCTACACATGACTTACCCTGATCTTGCAGGTAACGGTTAGCGCAACGAATTAAGCTATCGGATAGCAGATGTCTGCGTGATTTGAATTACACCGACTGGCGTATGCCAAATGTATGCCAGATGCAAAAACTATACGGATACTTTTGCTTTCGGTGTCTCTACTGTATTCGCTTAAGATGAACCCGCGATGAATCGCCATGACATACTACTAATACATTTTTACTAACCCGCTTGGATTAGTTTTTTCGCTAAAGAACTTTTATCTGTAATAAAACTACACGAATTAGCCACAGTAGCAACCAGCAGGTTAGACCAGATATTTTGCCTCATATAGGCGATCCAAAGAATAGTGGAACAGTTTGTGCTTTATTTTTCACCAGTACACTATATTTTTTGTTTTTCTAAATGTGTGAATTCAGTAGAGCCTTTGATTTACCTGGTTTACCACTTAGTTGGAGTGAATGAGTTATGAAATTTAATTTACTGCAAAGTCAGGCGCTAAATAGCAACAGTTCTTCTCGCGATGAGAGAAGAAGTGGTATTACCGGACACTATCAAAGCAGTTTCTCTACGTTATACCGTTTAATTGACCTGTCGCTAATCACCGTCTGCTTTTATGCCGCCATATTTTACTATGATTTAACGATCACCACGACGGGAATGATCTTATTATTTATCAATGTGGTGTCCTTCCAGTTGGCGGCGGAAGCGTTGGATTTATATCGGTCATGGCGCAGCAGCCCTACTAGCAGCATGCTTAAAAATACTGCCATGACATGGCTATTAAGCTTTTTCGTTACCATGACCTTAGGTTTTATGTTTTCGCACAGCGTGACGCTGTCGCCATTCATGGTGCTATTCTGGTTTGGTGCTTCTTTTATTACGCTGATCACCTGGCGCGGCGTAATGCGTCAGTTCCTGTTTAAGGTGCGCCGTAATGGCGGAAACTCGCGTTCCGCGATTATTATCGGGGCAACCGATACGGGTTACAACATGGCTGCACAAATGGTCGAAAATGAACATCTGGGTATCCGCTTTAAAGGCATGTATGACGACCGTCCTGCGGACCGGTTAAGTGCTGACCAGGACCATGATATTAAAGGCAGTATTGATGAGGCGATTGAATTAGCTCGCCTGCATCAGGTCGACTATATCTATATTGCGTTACCTACCGCAGCAGAAAACCGTATTAAAGCGATTTTGGAAAAGTGCAGCGATACCACAGCTAATGTGTATCTTATTCCGAACTTTTTCATGTACTCGCTACTGAATTCTCGCTGGCAGTCAGTGGGCAATGTGCAGGCGCTAAGCATTTACGATACGCCGTTCCAAGGCGCTAATGATGTGCTTAAACGCATTGAAGACGTTGTAGTAAGCAGTATTATTCTGGCCTTCTTAGCGGTACCCATGCTTTGTATTGCTGCCGCGGTACGCCTGACCTCGCCGGGCCCGGCTATTTTCCGCCAGAAGCGCTATGGCTTGGATGGTAAAGAAATCACCGTGTATAAATTTCGTTCAATGTCTACGCAGGATAATGGTAAAGAAGTAAAGCAAGCTACTAAAAATGATCCGCGGGTTACGCCATTAGGTGCGTTCCTACGCCGCACCTCGCTTGACGAGCTGCCGCAGTTTATTAACGTGCTGCAGGGTCGCATGTCGATTGTAGGGCCTCGCCCGCATGCGGTGGCGCACAATGAACAATACCGTAAACTGATCACTGGCTATATGTTACGCCATAAGATACGTCCGGGTATTACCGGCTGGGCTCAGGTAAATGGTCTGCGCGGAGAGACAGAAACGGTCAATAAAATGGCCAAGCGTGTAGAATATGACCTGGATTACATGCATCGGTGGTCAGTCTGGTTCGATTTGAAAATCATTCTAAAGACAGTGACCGGCGGTTTTTCTGGCAACAATGTGTATTAATTAAATAAAAAGCCCGCCTGTTTGGCGGGCTTTTTTCATGATTAACCTCACCCGAATGGGTGGTATTTTGTAGTATCATTTCAACATGGCGTGTAATAATTGCGCGCTGTCGCTCTGTTAATACTGAATTGCACCACGCAAACTCCGGTCAAATGCCAGAACTTGCTAACCAAATATCAATTTTTTGCTAATAAAGTGTGACGACTTCAATAGCGATTTGACTTATTTCAGTGTAGGAATTGGTAGCAACGGCGATAAAATTTCTGCAATACGGCGAAATAGTCGCATCCGGGTGGTGCCCGACCGCCACACCAAACCGATTTCCCGATACGCCTCATTTTCTGCCGGCATGGCTTTTAGCTCTGTATGGTTCAATATTTTTTGATTAAGCGCCAACTCGGGTAAAAAAGTGTACCCTAGTTTACTGTTTGCCAATTGTACCAGCGTATACAGGCTACTGGCCGCCAAACTACTTACCTGATCGCGGTGCTGTAATCCACATGCACTGACAGCATGCCCCGTCATACAGTGTTCCTGTTGTAATAAGAAAATGCTCTTTTTGGGCAAGGTGCCAATATCAAATGGCTCAGGCAAGGCGTCTGTAAGATCATGATGCGCCACCAGGTGAAACGGGTCGTGCCCGAGAATCATCTGCTTGCAGCCTGGCGTATCCATTGGCAAAGCCAGTATCAGCAAATCCAGTTGGCCATCGGTTAATTGCTGCAACAAATTATCCGTCGTATCTTCCTGCAATTCGAGGCTAATTTCTGGTAAGAATGTTTTGAATGCGCCTATCAAACCTTCAAATACAAATGGGGCGATGGTAGGAATAACCCCTAATTTAAGTTTTCCGCGTTGCCAGTTACCCGCATTCTGCGCGTATTCCACCAGCTCACCAGCTTCTTGCAGAATAAGCTTACTGCGTTCCACTACATCCAGCCCTAATGATGTAAACACAAAGGTTTTGTGCTCACGTTCAAGAAGTTGGCTACCAAAATGTTCTTCGAGGTTTTGTATCGCTGTGCTTAAGGTTGACTGACTTACATTACAGCGATGCGCCGCCCGGTGAAAATGCTGCTCTTGATAGAGGGTAACCAAGTAGTGAAGATGTTTTAGATTAGGCCATTTCATACTATAATCTTATTGATTAAAACTGATAATTTTAATCTAGCATAAGAATCGTTTCGGCAAAACGCATGTTCAGTAAAAAAGTGCTTATGGTACAAATACTACCCGGTTTGGCGTAATGTATTGTAAAAGCGGTTACCAGGTATTTGAATGAAACCCACCATAGCTTTATTTGTCATAAAAGTTTCATGGCTCAGGGTAACGTTTGGGGCCGGTGTCACATTATACTAAACTATCGTACGGGTTATCCGGGCTTTACGAACAGGTTTAAATAACTCAGCCAGTACAGCGCTGCACAAACGCAACCGTGCTATTAAGACTTTAGAACGAGGCGACAATGAAAGGGCACTTTAAAAATATTCTTTGCATCCTGAGCGATACGCATAAACAGGATGAGGTTGTCGCGCAGGCTATCCATATAGCCAGGCGTCATCAGGCAAAACTAACCATTCAGTTGAAATTAGAAGCCCTGCCGCCCAATGCCAATATGGTGATGCAGTCATTCGCCTATCTGGAAACACATAGCTCCATTGAGAGCAATGCGAAAGCCTGGCTGAATGAACACATCCAAAATTGGGCTAAGGAATACCCGGTAACCGGTGAAGTTACCATTGGTGAAAACTTTATTGATGTCATTAAATACATTATTCGCAACGATGTTGACCTGGTTATTAAGCTGTCTGATGCCGATATAGTGGAACGCTTTTTTGGCAGTAATGATATGCAATTGCTGCGCAAATGCCCCTGCCCGGTATGGGTAGTGCATCGGGGTGAAAGTAAACAATATGACAGCATCGTGGCGGCACTGGACCTTAACTACCACTACCCCACCCATGAAATTTCAGTTCGAAAGAAGTTGAATCTGGATATATTGCGCTATGCTGCCCGTATCGCACTAATGGAATTTGCCCAACTGCATATTGTGCATGTGTATGATGTGGTACCCGAAAGTATTTTGCGTGGGGGTTTTATATCCGTCGATGAAGATGCGTTGCAAAACGACCTTGAAGGTATTTACGCTGAACGTGAAGACGAACTTAACCGTCTGCTTAATGAGCTGGACAAAGAGCTGGATGAAGGCTCACTGGATTATCTTAAACCGGAAAAGCATTTGGTCCACGGCTATCCCCGCCGCGAAATTGCTGCTACGGCAAAAGCAGTAGGGGCTAGAGCGGTAGTGATGGGTACAGTAGCCCGATTAGGTGTACCAGGCTTTATTATGGGCGGTACAGCAGAAGAAACCCTACACCAGTTGCACTGCGCCGTAGTGGGTATTAAGCCCGAAGGCTTTATTTCACCTATTACCATTGACGAAGAATAAACGGCAGGGGCGCTGAACTTACCCGCTATAATGCATAAAGAGATCGCCGACTTTGCGCTTGGGTAGATGGCCTCAGGTAACGCGGCCACATTACGACCTGTAGCGGGTTACGCCTGGCCGACGTGAGCGAACCGGTTATCAGCACAACTACCTGATGCGTAAGATACAGGATAATCGCTTTAATATACCGCTTACGAAAAAGCCCCCACTAAATTTTAGTGGGGGCTTTTTTATGTGCCGTATCAAGCCGCGGCAATAACCCCGGCGCGTGCAGCAATAATTAAGGCAGGTCGTAGAACCCTTTTAACAGGTAGAAGAAGATAATCGACAACAAGGCACCTGCAGGTAGGGTGATAACCCACGACACCACAATATTACGTACAATGCCTAAATTAAGCGCTGATACGCCCCGCGCCATACCGACCCCTAATACTGCTCCAACCAGCGTTTGCGTGGTTGAAATTGGTAGCCCGGTGCCCGAGGCGATAACTACCGTACAAGCAGCAGCCAGCTCCGCGGCAAAACCACGGCTGGGAGTCAAATGAGTAATGCCCTGCCCTATCGTTTTGATAACCCGATGGCCAAACAATGCCAGACCGGCCACTATACCCAAGCCGCCTAATGGCAAAATCCATGGGGCCAATTTCGAGCTGGCGTCAATTTCACCACCAGAATGTACTACGCTTACCACCGCTGCCAGAGGGCCAATCGCGTTAGCAACATCATTAGAGCCATGCGCAAATGCCATACAACAGGCGGTCACAACCATCAATACTGCAAACACTTTTTCTACGTTAGCAGCTTGTAAGTCGGCATCCTGGGAAGCACTATATTGCAAGCGGTTGATCATTATTTTGCCAATAATACCCAACACAATAGCAATCGCCACCGCCAGCAGATAACCATTGAGCGCGGAGAGCTCCATCCCCACATGCTTCAGGCCTTTCTTAATGGTGACCAGTGACATAACAAAACCGGCCAGCCCCATATAAAAGGGGACATAGCGTTTAGCATTTGCCAACGGGGTCGGAGTACTGAAAATAAGCTTTTGAGCACTCATAAAGATGAGATAGGCGATAATGCCGGAGATCGCGGGTGTAATAACCCAGCTCCCCACAATACCCCCTACTTTATCCCACGAGACCGCGTCCATGCTAACGCCGGTGGCGGTAAAACCAATAATCGCACCAATGATCGAATGCGTGGTAGATACCGGCCAGCCAAGCCAGGAGGCCAGCGCCAGCCAGATGCCGGCGGCAAATAATGAAGCGATCATCCCCAAGACGAGATAATCAGGCTTATCAATAAAGAAACTAGAGTCTATTATCCCTTTACGGATAGTAGAGGTTACTTCTCCGCCCGCCAGATAAGCGCCGGCGAACTCAAATATCATGGCAATGAAAATGGCTTGCTTGATAGTCAGTGCTTTGGAACCTACTGAGGTTCCCATGGCATTCGCCACGTCATTAGCACCGATACCCCAGGCCATAATGAAACCCACCACTGCTGCTAAAATAATGAGTGATGTGCCGTATTCTTGTAAAAATTCCACAGGTATTCGCTCCTGAGTTACTTACTGGAAAGGCCAGACAGCGTCAGGCGCATTGAGTGTATAGTGCGCCCATTTACATAGGCGTAAGTGCTCGGTGACGAAGTGTTTTCTGTATTATCCATAGGTCAATAATTAAACTGATCTCTTCAAGGCTGGGCGCATGATAACGTAATCATTGCTGATGCCATAGTCCCAAATAGCGTATTTAGCGTAAATTAAATAAATCAGCGCAAAGTTGCCGAAATTAGCGCCTATTGTTTCAATTTTATGACGTTTTACTTTCGTATTAGGATAAGTTATCCAGCTTTTGCATCAGGTTTTCTAGCGAAGTGTGTCGGGCATCTTCGCCGCTGGCAAGGCTGATAACGTATTCGCAAATGTTTTTACAACGGTCGCCCACCCGCTCTAACGAGCGTAATGCCCACAAAATTTCTAGCCAATCCTGCATAGATTCTGTGTTTTTCTCCATCTCTGAAGCAATAAACGTCAGCAGTTTTTTATATTCGCTGTCTATGCGTGTATCCTGCTCGTACACCTCCAGCGCAGCTTTTTCATCTTGTCTGGCAAAGGCATCAAAGGTGCCGCGCATCATATCCGCCACCCGCTCGCCAATCAGCAGCATGCTGCTTTTTACACTGGCTGAGGAGGGGAGTTTTTGTTTGGTTACCAGGCGGGCAATACGCTCTATCTCATCCCCCATTCTTTCGATATCGGTGATCACCTTGGATATCGTCATTACCAGGCGCAAATCGGAGGCGGTGGGGTGGCGTTTAGCGATGATACGCAGGCACTCTTTGTCAATTTGCATTTCCATCGAGTTGATTTTCAGATCGTTCACAATCACTTTTTCGGCTAACCCGGGATGGTTAAGCTGAATTGCTTTTAGTGTATCTACCAGTTGTTGCTCAACTTCCCCGCCCATGGTTAATACTGAATTTCTTAAGTTTTCCAATTCAGTATTAAAGCGCCCTGAAATATGCGTATTAAATGCGACTTGTTGCACAATGTTTCACCTTTTAACCTAACCGGTATCCGCGGCCGGGGGTTTATGTATCAACCGTAACGGCCGGTAATATAATCTTCCGTCTGCTTTTTGCGCGGCGTGGTAAATAATGTATCACTGTCGCTATATTCAATCAGCCGGCCCTGGTGCAAGAAAGCGGTGTAGTCAGACACCCGTGCCGCCTGTTGCATGTTATGGGTCACAATAACAATAGAGCAGCGCTTTTTAAGCCCCGCCATTAACTCTTCAATAAACAGTGTGGTAAGAGGATCCAGCGCCGAAGTGGGTTCATCAAGCAATAATATTTCAGGTTGCAGGGCCAACGCCCGGGCAATAACTAACCGCTGCTGCTGACCACCGGATAACACATTCGCGGGCTCGAACAAGCGGTCTTTAACCTCATTCCACAGGGCGGCATCATGCAATGCCTGTTCTACCGCCTCGTCTAACTGACGTCGGGTATTGATGCCTTGCAATCTCAAGCCATAGGAAACATTGTCAAAAATACTCATGGGAAAAGGATTAGGTCGCTGAAATACCATCCCCACCTGGGTGCGTAGCTGGGCAACATTCTCTTTTCGGCTGTTAATATCCCGCCCGTTGATAATCACTTTCCCACTGTAATGGCAGTGTTGGTGTAAATCGTTTAGCCGGTTAAAGCTGCTAATCAGGGTCGACTTACCGCAACCACTTTGTCCGATAAGTGCTGTGATTTGGTGCTTAGGGATAGACATTGAAATATTTTCCAGCACCGGCTTAGAACCGAAACGTAGCGACAGTTGCTCTACCCGAATGGCGGTATCCGCTTCGGCCAGATTATTTACATCAAGATGTTCACGCTCAAATAACGTTAGCATGGTTACCCTTTGTGATACCGCTTGCGCAACTTAGTACGCAGTAAAACAGCCAGTATATTTAAAACAAACACCACTACCAATAACAACAAACAGGCAGCGAACATCATCGAGGCGCCTTTGGCATCAGTTTGGCTATGAAACGCGCCATCGTAAATCAGCACACCAAGATGCATGAATTGACGCTCCAGATGCAAATAGGGAAATTCTGCATCAATTGGTAAATTGGGGGCGAACTTAACCGCCCCCACCAGCATCAGCGGCGCCACTTCCCCTGCCGCCCGCGCAATGGCCAGAATAACACCGGTCATAATCCCGGGTGAAGCCATAGGTAAAATGGTATACAACACGGTTTCGGCTTTGGTCGCTCCTAAGGCATAGCTGCCCGCTTTTAATCCCTGAGGAACATTTCGCAAGCCCTCTTCAGTAGCCACTATCACCACTGGCAAGGTAAGAATAGCCATCGTTAGCGAGGCCCAAAACACCCCCGGTGTCCCCAATGTCGGAGCTGGCAGGTTCGCCTCAAAAAACAGGGCGTCAATATTACCGCCGACCCCATAAATAAAGAACCCCAGCCCAAAAACTCCATAAACAATAGACGGCACCCCCGCCATATTGCTAACCGCTATGCGGATTACGGCAATCAGCCCATTATTGCTGGCGTATTCGTTAAGATAAATAGCTGCCAGTACGCCAAAGGGCGTAACAATAATGGTCATCAAAAAGACCATGAGGACCGTTCCAAATAAGGCTGGAAAAACACCACCGGCGGTGTTCGCCTGCTTAGGCGATTCGCTAAGAAAGCCCCCTACTTCATACAAGGCTTCCCCGAGTTTCTGCCATCCACTAAGCTGCCCCGGGTAAACCAGATGCTCTACTTCAATAAGGGCGACAGATACTATGCTCTGGTCGGCCAGCCGTACGAACAGTTGATACGCGTCGCGCTGCTTTTCAAGGGTTAAAATTCGCTTATGCCAGCGGTCAAAGCCCTGATTTAACGTGAGCCGGGCCGGAGCTTTTTTGCCCACCTTGCGCTGGTCAAGCTCAGTCAGTTTCTGATGTATATCAGCCAGCTGCTCATCTCGTATGCCGGCTATCGACTGTTCAATTTGTCGCACCTGCGTCAAGCGCTGGGCTAAACGGTTCAACGAGACATCAGGGTCGCTGGGGGCTGTAACCTTTAGCGGCTCCCCTAATATCGCCCGCCCATCGCGCAAACTGATGCGCGCTGCCTCAGGGGCCAGCCGGGCTTGAAGCAAGTTGGTATCATCTAATAAGGTTTGATTACCGTAGGGATTACGGGCATGAGAATACACCACCCAGCGCACAGGTTCACCGCCCTGTTCAAACTGGTTTTGATATTGGCCATAGGCGGTAATCGGCTGATCGTCACTGGCCCGCACAAATTGCAGTTGCTGAATATCCTCCGGCCAGAAATAGCCGCCCCCCCGGGCGAATATCAGCAATACAATACTTACCATTGCCAATAGCAATATGGCAGTAAAAAACGTGCAAATACCAATAAACAGGCTTTGCCGCTGACCGGCATTTAATACGCTCGATAGGCTGGGCAGCTTACTCATGGGCCGTCTGCCTGCGTAACCGCTGTCTTAATAATTCAGCGATAGTGTTAACCACAAAGGTAAAGGCAAACAGGATCCCGGCAGTCAAAAACAATATCTGATAATGGGTACTGTTGACATCGGCCTCAGGTAATTCAATGGCTAAGTTAGCAGTAAGTGCCCGCAAACCTTCCAGTAAGCTCCACGAGGCAATGGGGGTGTTTCCGGTCACCATTAACACAATCATAGTTTCACCAAATGCGCGCCCAAAGCCCAACATAACAGCAGCTAGAATACCGGGAGTAGCCACGTATAAAACAACGTTGTGGAGAGTCTGCAAACGCGTGGCCCCCAGCGCAAAAGAGGCTTGTTTAAGTTCATCCGGCACACTGGAGATTGCATCTTCAGCCAGCGAATAAATACTGGGGGAAATAGCTATACCCAGGGCAATAGCTACCACAATAGTGGTTTTCCCTACGCTGGTTTGCGCCACGGCCGTTAATTCGTCTATGCTATCCAGGCCGAAGATACCTAAAAGCCAGTCAGGCACGATAGCGGTACTGACATAACCCAGCAGTAAAATGCCCGCCACCGCCACAATCAGTTCAAACCCTGCCCGCCACCGCCCCAAACGCTGTGTGAGCGGACGCTGGAAAAGCGCGATAAGAACCAATAAAAAAGGTATCACTACCATAAAAAAAGCAAACGAAAACAAAATATTACTGGCTAACGGCGCCAGCCAAATAGCCGCGATAAAACCAATCAGTACAGAGGGTATGGCTTCGAGCATTTCAATCGCCGGACGGATCCAGTAACGCAAGCGCGAGCGCGCAAAAAAGCCGGTATATACGGCTGCACACACCGAGATAGGAATAGCAATTATCAGGGCCAGTAAGGAGGCTTTTAAACTGCCCATCAGCAACGGCACCAAGCTGTATTTTTGCTCCTGGTAATCTGTTGCACTGGAGCTTTGCCAGGTATGAGCAGCCTCAGGATAGCCTTCGTATTGTTGCTTTTCGAACAAGGAAGCCCACGTAGTAACGCCAGATAAATGGCGGGTCAGATAAACTTGCAATACCTTGTCGTTGTGCAAATACAAACGGTTAGCATACCAACTGATGGCACTGACCAGCTCGTCGCTGAAGGTGGTGGAGACAATTTCACCGGTCAGGCGATTTAACAGCAATAAGCGTTTACTGGTGGTGGCAATAACCATTGCGTTGGAAGCGGGATGGGACATCACCGCGGTAGGTAATTCTCCTTGAGCTAAGTCCAGGGTGTAGGTAGGAACATAAAGTAATTTGCCCTGCTGGTTCTGTAATATCCAGCGCGTGACTTCCCCGGTGGAACTGGCAATAAATAAGCTTCGGCCTTTTGGCAAAGCTTGCCACCAGCCTAACTTGCCTTTCATCGCCACCGTATGAATAGTTTTGCCCCCAGGGGCCACAAAGCGTAGTTCATTATTCGCATAAACGACCGTTTGACTGGTGTTGGGCAACGGCATAACCTGGCTGGCCCCTTCAAAGCGCTGGTCATAAATACGGGTGGGATGCAGCCGATCAACCCAGCGTACCAGGGTCTGATTTGCCGTCGTCACTCTGGCCACCGCCCACTTTTCACTTAACCCCACCTCCCAGTCCAGGGCATCTCGCCACAGACTCATCGGCAAGGCGAAGGAGCTTCCTACAAAGTCTTCGTGTCCCGAGGCAGCCTGGGCGGGGATACTGGTAGGCAAAGAATGCAAATCACGCACCCCCGCAATACGCACGATGCCTTTAGCCGAAACAGTCACCAAATAATGTTCACCTAATACATTCATTATTTGCGCCTGCTGATCGCATGGTCGAATAATGACTCTATCGGTGCTCAACGCCTGCTGTTGTAAGCTTTTCAGCTGCACCTGGCATTGGTTAGTCAGTAGCATTGCCGGTTGGCGTTCAAGGACATCGGCACTACCGGCAAACCGACTGCCTTCGGGGGCAGTAAAACTGGCGCGCTTTTCAAATTCGGGCACCAATGCTAAGGGCAGCGACTGACTAATAAGATGGGTAATCAACACAATAAGGGTGAGCAACACCAGCACGCCAAAGGCAGTCACGGTCACTTTAAGGCGAACATCCCTTTGCATACGTCGTCGGGTTTTCGTTCTTATTGTAGAATTCATGCTTCCCTAACAACTCATTACGTGCAAAATGCGGTGGTTAGCCGCGTATGATGTGGTATTTTAATCGCTATTATCAAGTGAAACCTGACCGATAAGCAACCGTCAGAGTTTACTTAGCCAACAAACCTTACGTCCAGCACAAAAATCCGGAGTCCTTATGCAACCAGTGGTCATTACGATAATGGGGAAAGATAAAACCGGCATCGTTGATGCGTTAGCAAAAAGCGTTTATCAACATGGTGGCAACTGGCAAAGTAGCAGCTTTGCCCACATGGCCGGGATGTTCACCGGCTTTGTTGAAGTGCTGGTGCCTGAAGACAGGCACGAAGCCCTTGTCGCAGCGCTGGATGCGATTCCTGATTTAAGCGTGACAGCCGTATCCCTGGTGGGCGCAGATGCACGATTAAGTGAAACTCTGACAGTAGAAGTAATGGGTAACGACAAACCTGGTATCGTCCAGGAACTGACGGCCACCCTGAATCAATTCAATTTGAATATTGTGTCGTTTGATTCGGGCGTGCAAAGCGCGCCAAATTGGGGTTCACTAATGTTTAAAGCCCGAGCCCGACTTGCGGTACCAGAACAGTTTAATCATGATGCATTACAAAGTGCGCTGGAAAATCTGGCCAATGATCTGGTAGTGGATATTTCCACGCAGATATAACGCCTGTCACAATTACATGTCATACGCGTGTCACGGATCGCTGGCACGCTTCCCCCTTTTGGTAATATGGTAAATAAAGAATAATATGGAACCCAAAGAGCTTTACTACCCGAAAGAGCTTAGCTGGCTGGCCTTTAACGAACGGGTGCTGCAAGAAGCAGCAGACAAAAATACGCCCGTAGTGGAGCGTATCCGCTTTCTTGGAATTTATTCAAATAACCTCGACGAATTCTACCGGGTCCGCGCAGCGGACGTGAAGCGGTTAATTACCATCGCACAAAATGACGGCAACAGCGAAGAAGCCCGAAACAAACTGGAGCTGATGGATCAAATTCAGAAAAAAGTGGTGGCGCTGTCCAATAAGTTTGATGAAATTCACCGTGATGCGGTTAAAGCGTTAGCGCGCTACAATATCTTTATTCTGCGCAAGAACGAGCTTAACGACTATCAGGTTACCTGGGTCCGCAACTTCTTTGTAAATAAAATTCTGCGCCATATAGCGCCTATATTAATTGATAAAAAAACCGACCTGTTGAGCCGTCTGAACGGTACCGCCGTTTATCTGTATGTGGCCATCCGGCGTAAAGACCGCAATACCCGCTATGCGGCTTTGCAGGTTCCCTCCCAGGAAATGTCTCGGTTTGTACAAATTCCACCGGAAAAAAGCCGTAAGAAAAAACATATCATCTTGCTTGATGACATTATCCAGCTGTGTCTGGAAGAAATTTTCCGTGGCTTTGTTAAATACGATTCGCTGGAAGCATTTTCATTTAAAATGACCCGCGACGCAGAATATTCAATTAACGATGAGATTGACGAAAGCTACGTCGAAAAAATGTCGGAAAGCATGAAACAACGCTTAATCGCCGAGCCTGTGCGGGTGATATACGACACCAGTATGCCCACCGACATGGTACATGACCTGCGTAAACGATTAAAAATCACTTCGCTGGATACGATGCATGCAGCTGGCCACTTCAGAAACTTTAAAGACTTTATCGGGTTTCCCAACATTGGCCGTGAATATCTTGAACATGCGCCATTACCCTCAATAGATACAAAGGAGTTTTCGCAGTACAACACCGTATTCGATGCCATTACCGCTCACGATATTCTGCTGTATTACCCTTATCATCGGTTTTTACATTTTACCGAGTTTGTGCGCCAGGCAGCCTTTGACCCGAGCGTAAAAACCATCCGAATCAATATATATCGGGTGGCCAGTAATTCGCGTATTGTTAATTCGCTGATTGATGCTGTAGACAACGGTAAAAAAGTTACCGTGGTAGTGGAGATTCGAGCCCGATTTGACGAAGAAGCCAATATCGAATGGTCTAAACGGATGACGGATGCCGGTATTCGAGTAGTGTTAGGTGTCCCTACCTTGAAAATCCACAGTAAGTTATGTCTGGTCACCCGCGAAGAACGCGGCTCACTAGTGCATTATGCTCACTTTGGTACCGGTAATTTTAACGAAAAAACCGCCAAAATTTATACCGACTACAGCTTATTTACCCGTAATCAGGAACTGGCTGAGGAAGCCGTTGCAGTATTTGATTTGATTCAATACCCCTATCGGCGGTACAAGTTTCATCATTTACAAATTTCTCCACTTAACGCACGCACTAAAATACAGTCACTTATCCGCCAGGAAATCCAACATTTAAAGGAAGGCCGCCCGGCGCGTATAACCTTTAAAATAAACAACCTGGTAGACAAGGAACTGATTGACGATTTATACCGTGCCAGCCAGGCTGGTATGGAAATTCGCGGTATTGTTCGGGGCATGTGTTCACTGGTCCCCGGTTTACCCGGCATCAGTGACAATATCGATATTATTTCCGTGGTGGACCGTTTCCTTGAGCACCCCAGGGTAATGATTTTTGAAGGCGGTGGCGATCGCAAAGTATTCATCTCATCAGCGGACTGGATGATGCGTAACATGGATAACCGCATTGAAGTGGGATGTCCAATATATGATAAGCGTCTGCAACAACGTATTGTTGATATGACAGAAATGCAGTTTCAGGACACCTTGAAAGCCCGTATAATTGACAAGGACCAGACCAATCGGTACGTTCGCAGAGGTAATCGTAAAAAATTACGTTCCCAGGTAGAGATTTACGACTACCTTAAGCAGCTAGAAACGAGTACCCCACCTAAATGACACAACATGAATCTGCACTGGTGAGTGCAGAAAGCCGGGAAGTAACTAAAGTTGCTGCACTGGATATTGGTTCTAACAGTTTCCACCTGGTGGTTGCCAGAATTAATGCAGGCTCGGTGCAGATACTGCACCGGGTGAAGCAAAAAGTTCGCTTGGCGGCAGGCCTGGATGATGACAATGTGCTGTCAGCAGAAGCGATGGAGCGTGGTCTTGACTCTCTGCGTATCGTCGCCCAGAGCCTTGAAGGCTTTGCCCCGGATTCGGTGCGCATTGTGGCTACTCATACCTTACGCAAGGCGAAAAACGCCCGCCAGTTTATTGAAGCTGCCCGGGCGGTGATGCCCTACCCGGTAGAGATTATTCCCGGCCAGGAAGAAGCCAGACTGATTTATTCCGGGGTGGCTCATACCAGCCATACTGAAGGACGCCGGTTGGTGGTGGATATTGGCGGGGGATCTACCGAATTTATTATTGGCGAAGGCTTCACCCCGATGGTGTGCAGCAGCCTACAAATGGGCTGCGTGAGCTTTACGGAACGCTTCTTTGCCCAAGGAGAGTTGAAAGCCAAAGCTTTTGATAAAGCCATTACAGCGGTTGAACAAGAACTGGAAATTATTCAGGAAAAATACCTCAAGCTAGGCTGGATCCAATGTATCGGCACCTCAGGTACCATTAAAACCCTGTTTAATTTAGCCCAACGTGACCGCCCGAATGGGCATGCCATTCCGGTTACCCTCAAAAGCCTTAAAGAGTTGATGAAACGCTTTATTGAACTGGGCCATACTGACAAACTTGATATGCCGGAAATCAGTGACGATCGCCGGGTAGTTGTAGCCGGCGGTTTAGCAATATTAATTGGGGTATTTAGGGCGCTGAATATTGATGGCCTGGAATACTCGCCAGCAGCCCTACGCGAAGGGGTGCTGTATCAGATGGAAGATGAGCTTCACAGCGCTGATATTCGTGGCCGCACCGCCACCAGTTTAGCTACCCGCTATGACATTGATACCGCTCAAGCGAACCTGGTTCTGAATACCTCTCGCTATCTGTTTGACCAATGTGCTAAACCCTGGAAACTGAAAAGCCGGGATTTTCGCAACATGTTGGGATGGGCTGCCAGCTTGCATGAAGTGGGCCTGCAAATAAATTCCCGGGGCGTCCAACGTCATTCGGCTTACATTCTGGCTAATGTGGATATGCCTGGGTTTACCCTGGAGCAGCAAAATCTGTTGGCTACATTGGTACGTTTTCACCGTAAGAAAATAAAAACGTCGGAAATACCGGAGTTTTATGTGTATGACACTACCAGCGTACGCCGGCTAATCGGCATTTTGCGTTTGAGTGTATTGCTAAACATCAAACGCCAGGAAGCTTTTCTGCCCGAATTTACCGCTGCAGCCAGTAAAAATGGATTAGTGCTTACTTTTCCTGAGCAGTGGCTGGAACAGCGCCCAATTCTGTATGCCGACCTGGTGCGGGAGCAGAGCTACTGGCAGGCAATGTCGTTGAGTCTGGGGTTTGAATAAACGGCTGCCCATAAGCAATAATCTGGTTTCTGCCATTGTTTTTTGCCTGGTACAAAGCTTGATCTGCCTCCCCGATAATTTCAAATACATCGGCGCCAGCCGGCAATGCTAATAACCCGAACGATGCGGTTAGACTGATCGCATCGTCGTTCACCGCTAACGGCTGGCTGGCGATGTGTTGACGCAGCATTTCTGCGCGCTCACTGGCACGGTTTAAATCACAATCCAGTAGCAGCATTAAAAATTCTTCGCCGCCCATTCGAATCAAAATATCCCCCGGATACAGCTGGCTGCGCAATAGCTGGCTAAAATGTCGTAACGCTTTATCACCGGTCAGGTGACCGTATTTGTCATTAATACTTTTGAAGTGATCGATATCGCACACTAACATACACACACTTTGACAGTGCAGCTCTGCCTTTCTCACGATAGTTGGCGCGACATCATAAAAATAATTTCGGTTTTTACAGGCCGTCAGGGGGTCGCGGTAAATTTGCTTTTTTAACCGAATAACCAGTGAGTGCATTACCGACACAACGAACCCCAGCATGAAAACAATCATAGCAATAACGATGATTCCAAAGGTAATAAAGCTTTGATGATCTGCGGCAACCTGTAACGCAAACATATATACAGGGCCGCCTAACACCAGGGCCACTACCGCCCCCACCAGAATATAAAACAATACTTTGTCGCCAATACTGCGAGAATTCATCAGCATGAGCATTTTAAGCGCAGCGGCAACAATTGGCATTAGGGTACTTAAAAGCAATAACAAACGGCAAAACACCATATTTTCGGTGTAATAGTGCATTACCCAGGTCAGTGCTTCAATGCAGGCTATGTGCAATAAAATAAGTAGTCGTTGGGTCTTCGGTAGGGCCTGGCCAAACCGTTTGAGTACGGTTAAATAGACCATATAAGCAGCCAATGTTGCACACAGGTTCTGCCCCAAACTGTGAAGCAGGGCCATATCAATGTATTGCAGATTAGAAAAGCCGTAACTCAGCCAAAGAAACAGCAGAAATAGGCGGGCGTATAAGCCCGAACTAGCTTTGTGCTTATGCGAAGGCGCAGGTAGCGCGTAGGTAAATAACATACCTACTGCGGTAATAACGCCCAGTACGGCGATCTGCAAAAAGAGTAATTCAGAGGTCTGCACTTATCACCATCAACCGGGCATCATGGCCCGCGATATGTTGTCACAAAGTAAGACATGGTGGACTGCCTTACATTAACATTCTGTTAATAGTATACCCTGATAATAAACGGGGGGCATAAAAATGTTGATAAAGGTATAAGGGGATAAACCTTAAAGCCTATAGCTTGACAGGCAATGATAGAAAGAGGCGTCAGAAAACAAGCCTATCGCACTTGCCGTACGCAGGCGGTAACAATGTGCTTATTTACCGCTACAAAAGCTCAGCTGTGCAGGCCGCCAGTTCGCCCCGCCCTGATAAGAGGGGTACGACACGTGGGGCAACAAACAGATAGCAACCCCAAGGGTTGCTATCTTAATATCTTAAGCTTTAGATGCCTGGTAGATAGATTCGATGGCTTCATCCAGCACAGTATCGAAGTCCCGGCTACTTTGCGCAGCCTTGATGCCTTCGGTTAAGGCACGCGAGAAACTGGCGATAACACCTTTATTCCGGGTTAATTTTTGGTTTGCTTCGTCACGGCTGTAGCCGCCCGACAAGGCAACCACTTTAATGACATTTTCATGCTCTACCAACTCACTATAAAAGTTGTCTTCTTCAGGCAGCGTAAGTTTTAGCATAACCATCTGGTCGCTATTAAGTGCGGCTAACTGCTTCAAAATGGCCGCTTTCAATAAACCTTCAGCTTCTGCTTTTTCAGGGCTTTTGATATCCACTTCAGGTTCAATGATAGGCACCAGACCCGCAGCGATAATTTGTTTTGCAACGTCAAATTGCTGCTTAACCACAGCCTCAATGCCCGCTTCATTGGCCAGCTTGACCACTGAGCGCATTTTTGTCCCAAATACATCCTGCGCATTCGCTTTCTCAAGTAGAAGGTTTAACGAGGTAATAGGCTTCATGGTTTGTACACCATCGGCCTCATCGTTTAATCCTTTGTCTACTTTCAAAAAAGGGACGACACGTTTTTCATCCCACAGATAACGGGCGCTGGGCTTACCTTCGATATTTCTATCCAGGGTGTCTTCGAACAAAATCGCGCCAAGCACACGGTCGCCATTAAAGGGAGGACTGGTAATAATGCGGGTACGCATGTCGTGAACCAAGCCAAACATTTCATCGTCGTTGCTAAACTGCGACTCTTCAATGCCATACAAACGCAGTGCCTTGGGGGTACTGCCACCGCTTTGATCCAATGCTGCAATAAAACCATCAGCTGTTTTGATTTTATCCAGCATAGCGTGCTGAGTTTGTGATGCCATGAGCAACACTCCTTATTGTAGCTGCCTCGCTGGGCAGTTGTAGGGTTTATAATTATTTCCGGCGCACGTCACTGTGCGCCGGATAGAGGGTAAATTGTTTACCACCTATTCACTGTTAGCGTGCTTTATTTATTTTTTTCTTCTAGCACTGCTACAGCAGGTAATGTCTTGCCTTCAAGGAATTCAAGAAATGCGCCACCACCGGTCGAGATATAGGATATCTTATCAGCGATTTCATATTTATCTACTGCTGCTAATGTATCACCCCCGCCGGCAATAGAAAATGCATCACTTTGGGCAATAGCTTCGGCGATACCTTTGGTGCCCTCGGCGAACTGATCAAACTCAAATACCCCTACCGGACCATTCCATACAATAGTACCGGCGTTCTTCAAAATGGCCTTTAGCGCTTCTGTTGAATCCGGTCCAATATCAAATACCATGTCGTCATCATCAATTTGTGAGACAGGCTTTAGGGTAGCTGGGGTGGTGTCTGAAAATTCTTTGCCGACGACAACATCTGTTGGTACCGGTATATCACCGCCATTGGCCTGGGCCTGGCTGATTAACGCTTTAGCATCATCGACCAGGTCAAGTTCTACCAGAGATTTTCCTACATTATGGCCTTGTGCGGCAATAAAAGTATTGGCTATACCGCCGCCCACAATGAGCTGGTCTACTTTTTCAGACAATGACTTAAGTACCGTCAGTTTGGTTGAGACTTTAGAGCCGCCAACAATGGCCACCATCGGCCGGGCTGGGTTGTCCAGGGCCTTGCCTAAGGCATCAAGTTCAGCAGCCAGCAGCGGGCCCGCACAAGCTTTGGGGGCAAACTTGGCCACCCCATGGGTAGACGCTTGTGCCCGGTGAGCAGTACCAAACGCATCCATTACAAACACATCACACAAGGCGGCATACTGCTTCGACAATGTCTCGTCATCACCTTTCTCGCCTTTGTTAAAGCGAACATTTTCCAGAATAACCAACTGCCCGGGCTGCACATCCACACCCTCAAGATAGTCTTTAACCAAGCGTACTTCGACATCCAGCACGTCGTTAAGATAATTAACCACCGGCTGTAGTGAGTATTCTTCAGCTGGCTCACCCTCGGTAGGGCGGCCCAGATGCGACATCACCATTACCGCAGCACCAGACTCAAGGGCAGCTTTTAGCGTGGGGATAGATGCTTTGATACGTGCATCTGAAGTCACTTTACCGTTTTTTACCGGCACATTCAGATCTTGTCTGATCAGCACACGCTGACCATCAAGTGAGAAATCCTGCATACTTGGAATTGCCATAATGTCTCCCTATTCGCGTGAGTTACGCGCAGTAAATTACTGCGCAGTCTGTATAGTATTACGTTGCATTACCGACATGATACATCGCTTGCGCTGTGTCTATCATGCGGTTGGCAAACCCCCATTCGTTATCGCACCAGATAAGCGTTTTCACCAATTGACCATGGCTTACCCGGGTTTGCGTGCCATCTACAATGCATGAATGGGGATCATGATTGAAATCGACGGAGACCAGCGGCTCTTCGGTGTAACTTAATATACCTGAAAGTCTGCCTTCGCGGGCGTTTTTAAGTACGGTGTTTACCTGTTCAATACACACCTTCTCTGCCAGGGTCACACTTAAGTCCATGGCGGTGACATTGATAGTGGGTACCCGAACGGCGATGGCCTCAAATTTACCGGCAAACTTTGGCAAAATACGTTCAATACCGCGGGCCAGCCGGGTATCTACCGGAATAATAGACTGACTAGCTGCCCGGGTACGGCGTAAATCGTCATGATAGGCATCGATAACCATTTGGTCATGCATGGAGGAATGGATAGTGGTAATCGTCCCGCTTTGCACGCCAAAAGCAGCGTCCAATACCTGAATGATGGGCACTATACAATTAGTTGTACAGGATCCATTAGACACCAGCCGGTGCGCTGGCAATAGCGTATCTTCGTTACTACCAAAAATAATAGTGTTGTCGAGGTCATGACTACCGGGCTGGGAAAACAACACTTTGCCGGCCCCTGCGTCTAGGTGCGCCTGCCCTGCCGTGCGGTCTTGATGCACGCCAGTGCATTCGAGCACTATATCCACCGCCAGTTCATCCCAGGGTAAGGCATGCAGGTCGGTTATCGAGGTTAAACGAATGTTGTCTGAAGCTACCTGAAGGCTATCGTTTTTCAATGCAACATCAAAAGGAAACCGCCCGTGGGCGGTATCGTATTTCAATAAATGGGCAATGCCCTGTGGCTTGGCTATCTCGTTTATGGCTACTACGCGAATATGCTGATTGCGCCCTGTTTCATACAGGGCGCGAAGCACATTGCGGCCAATCCGACCAAAGCCGTTGATGGCAACTCTGACCATGCTTACCGCCTGTTAATGCCCATTACAGCAAAGATTTAGCGGCCGCTACGACAGCATCAGTAGTGATGTTAAAGTGCTCAAACAGCTCATTCGCCGGGCCGGATTCCCCAAAGGTATCCATTCCTACGATGGCGCCATTATAGCCTACATATTTGTACCAGCTGTCTTTTGACAAGGCTTCTACTGCAACCCGCCGTGACACAGCTACCGGCAGTACGCTCTCGCGATATTCAGCATCCTGACGGTCGAACACATCAGTACATGGCATAGACACCACCCGCGCCTTCGTACCTTGGGCACTCAATGTTTCTGCAGCTTCTACTGCCAACTGAACTTCAGAGCCAGTACCTATAAGAATGACATCAGGGGTACCGTCACAATCTTTTAGAATGTAACCGCCCTTTTCAATGGCTTTAACCTGCTCATCGCTACGTTCCTGCTGTTTTACACCCTGACGGGTGAAAATCAGTGAAGTGGGTCCGTCGTTACGTACAATGGCCTGTTTCCATGCCACCGCCGATTCAACCTGATCGCAGGGGCGCCAGTTATCCAGGTTTGGCGTAGAACGCAAGGCAACTAACTGTTCAACCGGTTGGTGGGTTGGTCCATCTTCACCCAGGCCGATAGAGTCATGGGTATACACAAAGATAACCGGCGCTTTCATTAACGACGCCATACGCACAGCATTACGGGCATATTCCATAAACATCAGGAATGTCGCACCGTACGCTTTTAAGCCGCCATGTAACACCAGACCATTCATAATGGCCGACATACCAAATTCACGTACACCGTAGTAAATGTAATTACCGCTGGCATCTTCATTAATAACCCCTTTACTACCTTCCCAGATAGTCAGGTTAGAACCAGCAAGGTCAGCTGAACCACCCACCATTTCAGGCAGCAGTGGGCCATACGCATTAAGCGTATTCTGTGACGCCTTACGGGTGGCTACTGTTTCCGGGTTAGCTTGTAGCTTAGCAATATACTCATCTGCTTTTTCCACAAAATCGGCTGGTAGATCGCCCTTCACCCGACGCTTAAATTCAGCGGCTTCTGTAGGGTAGGCTTTCTCGTAGGCAGCAAATTTTTCTTCCCACTGTTGCTGCGCTTTTTGGCCTTTCTCTTTGGCATCCCATTCAGCATAAACATCTGATGGAACCGCAAACGCTTCAGCTGTCCAGCCCAGCTCTTTGCGGGTAGCAACAATTTCATCTTCGCCCAGCGCTGCGCCGTGGCTGGCTTCCGAGCCTTGTTTGTTAGGCGAACCAAAACCAATAATGGTTTTACAGATAATCAGCGTTGGCTGCGTGGTATTGCTACGGCCTGCTTCTACTGCTTTGCGAACCTGATCAGCATCATGGCCATCTACATTTTCGATCACCTGCCAGCCATACGCTTTAAAACGCGCAGCAGTATCATCGGTAAACCAACCTTCAACTTCACCATCAATGGAAATACCATTGTCGTCATAAAAGGCAATTAGCTTACCCAGTCCAAGGGTGCCGGCTAACGAGCTAACCTCGTGAGAGATACCTTCCATCAGACAGCCATCACCTAAGAAGGTATAGGTGTAGTGGTCAACAATATCATGACCTTCTTTATTAAATTGCGCGGCCAGTACTTTTTCAGCCAGCGCCATACCAACGGCATTACTTACGCCCTGACCTAGCGGCCCGGTAGTTGTTTCCACACCCGGCGCATAGCCATATTCAGGATGGCCAGGGGTTTTTGAATGCAGTTGACGGAAGTTCTTCAATTCTTCAATAGGTAGATCGTAACCGGAAAGGTGCAGCAATGAGTACAGCAACATAGACCCATGACCGTTTGACAAAACGAAGCGGTCACGGTTTGCCCAGTCTGGGTTTGTCGGGTTGTGCGATAAGAAGTCGCACCATAATACTTGTGCAATATCCGCCATTCCCATGGGCGCACCCGGGTGGCCTGATTTTGCTTGTTGCACTGCGTCCATGCTTAAGGCACGGATGGCATTGGCGAGTTCACGACGAGTGGGCATGTTGTCTCCTGGTTTTAGTTCCTACGGACAAAGTCATACGCTGCCATACAAATTTGGCTCAATTAGCTGATTTGTCCGTTGTACATGAAAATAGCAACTATTCTTACCTAACCGTGTTCCTACTGCAATGTGTTTTACCATTGCAAACCCACGGTTCGGGTAAATAATGCCGATATCTTGCTTACGTTTTTTTATGTGGTGGCAAATCTATAATTGTCAACCAAACGTAACAAATAGACTTATAGACGTCCAGATGTAAAGACTGGTATTTTGAAGCGTATCAAGTACAATTATGCCTTTAATGAGGGCAAAATCTAACGGAGAATTTATGGCTACGCAGTTATTCACATCCGAGTCAGTATCAGAAGGCCATCCGGATAAAATTGCAGATCAGATATCTGATGCAGTTTTAGATGCAATTCTGGAACAGGATCCTAAAGCTCGGGTTGCGTGCGAAACTTACGTTAAGACCGGTATGGTACTGGTTGGCGGAGAAATTACTACCTCTGCGTGGGTCGATATTGAAGAACTTACCCGCCAGACAGTCAAAGACATTGGCTATACCCATTCTGATATGGGCTTTGATGCTGATTCATGTGCGGTGTTAAATGCCATAGGTAAGCAATCTCCGGATATTAATCAAGGCGTAGATCGTACCAGTCCTGAAGAACAGGGAGCCGGTGACCAGGGCTTAATGTTCGGTTATGCCAGTGATGAAACTGATGTGCTAATGCCAGCACCGATTACCTATGCCCATCGCCTGGTGCAAAAGCAGGCCGAAGTACGTAAATCGGGCAAACTTAGCTTTTTACGCCCGGATGCGAAAAGCCAGGTGACCTTTATTTATGAAAACGATAAGCCTGTAGGCGTAGATGCGGTCGTACTGTCTACTCAACATTGCGATAGCGTATCCACCGCACAGGTTCGCGAAGCGGTAATGGAAGAGATTATCAAACCGGTATTGCCGGCGCATTGGCTGACCGAAAGCACCCGTTTTCATATTAACCCTACTGGCCGGTTTGTTATTGGCGGCCCAGTAGGTGATTGCGGTCTTACCGGGCGCAAAATAATTGTTGATACCTACGGCGGTATGGCGAGGCATGGTGGCGGCGCCTTCTCGGGTAAAGATCCGTCGAAAGTTGACCGCTCCGCAGCTTACGCTGGGCGTTACGTAGCAAAAAATATTGTCGCGGCTGGTTTAGCTAAACGTTGCGAAATCCAAATCTCATACGCGATTGGCGTGGCCGAGCCTACTTCTATCAGTATTGAGACCTTTGGTACCGCCACGGTAGATGAAAAAACTTTGGTGGCATTAGTTCGCGAACATTTTGACCTGCGCCCTTACGGTCTGATCAAAATGCTCGATTTGGAACGGCCTATTTACCGTGCTACCGCTGCGTATGGACATTTCGGCCGGGATCTTTTCCCGTGGGAAAACACCGATAAAGCTGAGGCCCTGAAAGCCTCGATTTAAGCTTTAACCATAGGCTTTCTCCTGCCCGAGCATCGCATTGATATCGGGCAGGCCAATTCTGGCCAGTGCCATATCTGTGTAATCCTTATGATGGGTAACTTCGGTGTGTACATAATCAGGCTGAATAAATTCTCTGCATTGCTGTTCATTAGCAAAGGTTACGACAACCAGTTTTAATGGCGCCAGGTTACCTGTATAAGCCATCAACTCCACAGGTTGACCCGCATGTTTAATCTGGCTTTTTTCGCCAGCAAATCGCAGCCCTTGGGTTTGCTCCCACAGGGTCGAAAATTGCTCCGCCGACAGCGCAATAACCTCGGTCTGACGTTTTAACCCACTCCCCTGCACCACTGATAAGGTGGGTTGACCATTGGTGTCTTGCACATAAATCTGCTTCTCCTCAGCACAGCTTAAATACCCGCGCGTAATTTTATCCACTGACGCCGCCTGTAGCAGGCTGCCAGGAATATAAGACACAATAAAACGACGTTCAAAATGCCATTTGCCATGCATGGTCGGACTCCTGATTCCTGCACTTTCCCCTATTTTCACGTATCCTAAAATAGGGCCCAATAGATCACTTGTGCTACTTAATGCGTAATATAAAATTAGACGATAGGATCAAAATTCACCATCTGGTGATAGAATCTTTTTAATCTATAGCTACACTTATAACAAAGGGTTGCTAAAAGCCCGGTAATGACGCTTGCCCACTTAACTAATGGAATTGATAACCTTATGAAAGGTTTGCTTTTTTTAACTGTTTTGGCATTTATTCCCGGTATTGCTTTGGCGGCGGAACAACCGGTATCTGCGCTTTCAGACGAAGGCCATACTCGCTATATTTCAAGCCCTTATCAAAGCTCCTTTTCCTACCGCTCTCCCCGTATCCCCTTATGGTCATTTGGTTTAAGGTACGACAAAGAGCTGCCTTACCATCCATTGTGGATTGACGCAATTGACAGCTACCGCCAAGTGGACTCTGTACGGATCAGTGCCAGCCGGGCATTACCCTATGTTTCCTCGATGCGCGTATTTGCAGCAATTCAAACCAGCAATCAGCAAAATTACGTATCGGCGCGTGAAGTGTATCTGCCACAAAATGCCGGTATTGCGGCAAGCCTGGGATGGACGTTAGGTAATACAGAACAATTTAATATGGCCGTAGAATACGAACACCGGGAAATCGGCGAGCTTGATGTCAACAGCCTGGTATTGGGGGTGCAGTACTATTTTTGACAACCTAATAAATGTTGCACAATTTGCCGGGTATGAATAACCGTGGTGTCTAACAATTGATGGCGGGTAAATTGCGGTGAAATAAGCAGGCTAATTTCCGTACAGCCTAAAACAAACCCTTGCGCACCGTGGCCGTCTAAATCGCGCATAATAGCCAAAAATTGCTGTCGCGAGCTATCGCGGATAACGCCTTTGCATAACTGCTGATAGATTATGCTATGAATATCATCCTGGGCGTCAATTTCGGGTACCAATACCTCTAGCTGGTGTAGCGCCAGACCCTCTCGATAGAAGCTTTCCTGCATGGTAAACCGGGTACCCAATAAGGCTACCTTCGTTAACTTCTGCTGAATACAGGCTTGGGCCGTCGCGTCGATGATATTGAGCAGTGGTACTGAAATGGCTTGCTGCACCTGAGACGCTAATTTATGCATGGTATTGGTGGCTATGGCAATAGCGGTCGCTCCCGCTCTTTCTAATGCCTGGGCGCTGATAATCAGTAATTCGGCTAATGCTTCCCAGTTATGCTGGTGCTGTAGCTCGCTGACCAGATTAAAATCCAAACTATGTATTACTACATCAGCGCTGTGCAAATTGCCTAGCGCTTTACCTACTTGCTGATTTATTTCCCGATAATACAGGGCGGTAGATTCCCAGCTCATTCCACCAATAATTCCCACCCGTTGTTGTCCGTGCATTATTCTATCCAGTAGGCCGCGATTTTGTACTGTGCGCCTGGGTATGAATAAATGTCAACTGAATAAGGTCAGCATCGACGCTGGCGCGATGCCGCTGGGAATCAAACCGGTGTTGTAGTTCCAGCTTGGTATTGTGCCAGATATCCATTTGTTGCTCGCTGAGCAAATAATCTAACGCGGACACCCTGAATGCCATAGATTGGCGCGCCGCGCCAAATAACTTAATAAGCCACGGATAATCCACCACCCAACCATCCGAATACACCGTTTGACCGCGCAAAAATGCATTCAGTTCAGTACAGACCTCCTCCACCGGCTGGCCATATTGGTTGAGATCCTGGCGACTCAAACCATGCAGTTTGGCCGCATGGTCGTCCCAGTGGGTCCAACTATCAAGTGGCTGAATCAGCCGACAAAATCGGGCACCGTCATAACGTTTTACGCCCACTTCAATAGGATAGCTGGATGAACCGAAACCAGACGCTTCGACATCAATAACGGACGGTGGTTGTTTAGTCATACAGCAAGGTTACTCCTGTTACTTTTTGCCCGTGTTATATAGCTTGCCAATACCCTACAGGTAGCAAATACCGTACACGTGGCAAAGGGCATACACAAACTGCCAAAAACAGCTATGCCACCTGAATTAATCAGTAGCCGAGTAAACTTTATACCTGTGCGCCGGCAATTTCGTTCGGTATAGTGAGGTATTAAATACCTCATTCTTTTTCGTGGCATGGGTTAGGGGAGTTAGACCAAGGGTTTACCGCCCTTTGTCTAATTGCGAAACCGCTAAAAATCACTACGATTGATATATAACGTTTATGTAATAAGTTGCCCATGCGCGTACAGACTATTTTTATTTTGTGGTTAATTATTGTTGGCATGGCCCCTTTTAGTGGGCAAGTGCACGCTAAGCCCGATGACACCCCGTTACTTATCGCTATCGATGCCGATTTCAGCACGGTGGCCGTTGAAGGCGGCAATGCGATTGCCCGTGGGGTCGAGTTAGCCGTGGCAGATATTAATAAAGCAGGCGGCTTAATGGGGCGGCAGGTGCAAATAGTGCACAAAGATCATCGGGGTAACCCTGCCCGTGGTGTCGCAAACATTAAAAAGCTGGCTGAACTGGACAATTTGATTGCCGTGGTAGGCGGTATTCATACGCCCGTGGCTATTGCTGAGCTGCCTTATATTCACCGCCACAACATTCTGTATCTGGGCCCCTGGGCAGCAGGTACGCCCCTCGTCGAAAATGACTTCAGCCCCAATAATGTATTTCGGGTATCTATCCGCGACAGTGAAGCGGGCAGTGTGCTGATCAAACACGCTAAAGCGCAGGGATATAAAACGGTGGCGCTGGTGCTTGAACGCACCGGCTGGGGCCGATCAAATCTGACCTCATTAAAGGTGGCCGCTGCGCAGCAAGGGGTAAACATTCAAAAAGTGACCTGGATAAACTGGCATCAAACTAATTTTTCTGCTGATGCGCAAAGCATTCAGCAGGCAAAGGTGGATGCAGTTATATTAGTTACCAATGCCCCTGAAGGTGCGGTAGCAATCAATGCTTTATACCAGACCTCAGAAAAGCCCCTTCCGGTCATTGCTCACTGGGGGATCGGCAGCGGTAACTTTGTTAAGTTGATTGGCATGGACATGCTGGCAAAACTGGATATTTCTGTTATTCAAACTTTTAGTTTTCTTTACCAGAACAATCCGGTTGCTGCTAAACTCTTTAAAGACTATCAACAGGCGTATGGTGAAACCAGTAAAGATAGCGTTTCTGCTGTGGTGGGCACGGCCCACGCCTATGATCTGGTCAGCATGTTAGCCATTGCGGTCAGGCAGGCGGAAAGTATTGAGTTAAATAAGGTTCGCCATGCACTGGAAAATTTACCGCCGATAAATGGCGCGGTAAAACGATATATGCCGGCATTTACCCAAAGTCGCCACGATGCGTTATGGGCCGATGATTACTTTATGGCGCAATTTGATAATAATGGAAATCTTATTCCGATAACGAGGTAAAGATGTCTGCAAGACCCTCGCTGGCTAGCACGTTACAAAGGACTCTGTTACCCAAGCTACTGGCGGCGCTCTTTATTATCAGCCTGCTTATTTGTTTTGCAGTGGTATATTTTGCCCAGCAGCAGGTATCATCTAATCAACAGCATCATGTCGAAAATTTACGTGCGGATATCGACTTTAGTATCCGCGATACGTTGTTGCTGCTTGAAAGCATTGCCGGTAACGACCTGGTAGTGAACAGTTTTATCGACATAGAGCAACGCGATAATTACCTGCCATTATTTTTTCGCACCCTTCGTTTATCCCGGGCCACTGATGCCAGTTTGGCGTTATTTGATTTCGCGGGGGAAGAAGTCATTAGCAAAAACTGGCATGGTCAGTTGCCGGATGGTTTAGCTGCTTTATGGCAACCGGCCACGTTGGAAGAGGGGAAACGGTTTTGGCGAATCCATGAAAATGGCATTATAGTAGCAGTGCCGGTGTATATTGGTAGTTCGGTTGAGGGTGCGCTGGTTCTCTATGTGCGCGACATCGGGCAACTGATTAATCCGCGCGAAAATAGTGCCACTCAGCTGATAGTTAGTGGCACCAATGAAATTTTGTATAGCACCGCCCCCCAGACCTTTGCTCCCCACACCTCTTTCACTTTGGCCGAATATTCTCACTGGACCCGTTACGCCCGTCAGTGGCAAGGCTTAACCTTATATAGCTTGTCGCCGTTCACGCAGGCGTATGAAGCTGTACTGTGGTTAATTCCGGTACTCTTAATTAGTATTATTGCGACTATTCTAGTTAGTTTGCATGCGGTAAATCGAGCCGCCGGGCTAACTGCCACTACTTTGCAAACATTATACGAATCTATTTTAGCCAGTATGCAGCAAAAGTCTGCCGCCCGCTCGCTCGCGCCAACTGATGAACCGGCAGAGTTAGCGGATATTCGCGAAGCATTCGACAACCTTACCGTTAATCTGCTGACCATTACATTATCGAACCGCCAATTTGCCAATGTTATCGACTCGCTTGAAGAGCTGTTGGTGGTATTAAACAATGAAGGCCATGTGGTAATTTCAAACCATCGTTACGAACGGGCTGCCGCGCATTACGGCCTGGACGCCCAGGAACTCCAACGTATTGCCAGCTTTCTGAATGATACGGGTACGACGCTGGATGCCACATATACCGATGCCGCAGCCCCACGGCAAATAACGGTTAAATGGACTTTATTACCCTTTATCAGTGATAACAAAGAGGTGATAGGGTCAGTTTTAGTAGGCAATGACGTTAGTCAGCAGCGCGATTTAGAAAGCCGGAACCGGCTGATGACCCATGCCATGGAGAGCGCTACGGTAGCCATCGCTATTGCTGATACCACCCGCTCTACTATGCCAATAGTTTATATTAACAACTACTTTTCCCAACTCAGTGGGTTTTCGTCAAAAGAAGCCCTTGGCCAACCGGCTAATCTGCTGATTGGCGAGAACACAGATAGCGCTACCCTTCGCACGATTTATGACAAGGTTAAAGCCGGTGAGTCTTTGGATGAAACCTTATTACTGTATAAAAAAACCGGCCATGTGTTTTATGCCAGGTTAGTTATGACGCCGGTGCGTTCTGATACTAAAGTGACGCACTACGTGGTGTTTTTCCAGGATGTTACCGAGCAAGAGAAAACCCGCGAATATCTAGAAGATGCTCGCCATCGGGCGGAAGAATCCGCCCGTTTAAAGTCCAGTTTTCTGGCCAGTATGAGTCATGAGGTAAGAACGCCGTTACATGGTATATCTGGCACCTTGCAACTGTTAGATGAAACTGCCCTGGATGATAAACAGCGCAGGTATCTGAACCTGTCTTTGCAAAGTATGCACAATCTGCAGCATATTGTTGATGATATTCTGGATTTTTCAAAGATTGAAGCAGGCCAGCTGAATATTGAACGGGCACCGTTTAATCTTCGCCTGCTATTGGAAACTATTTTTGAGCAATACCAGACCAACTGCGATCAGAAAGGCATTGAGCTAACCATCTCGCTTAACCTGGGTGAAACAAGCATAGTCATAGGCGATGCGGTTAGGCTACGCCAAATATTAGGTAACTTGCTAAGTAATGCAGTGAAATTTACTCAATCGGGCTGTGTTGAGGTGAGTATCGCACTACGTCATCATAACCAAAAATGGCGACTAGAGGGATGCGTAAAAGATACCGGTATCGGGATTGCGCCGGAGAAAGTGAGCCGTATTTTTGAAGTATTCACTCAAGAAGATGATACTACGACCCGGCGTTTCGGCGGCACTGGGTTGGGTTTGGCTATTACCCGGCAGCTTTGTCAACTGTGCGGTGGTGACATTCAGGTTACTAGCCGCAAAGGCGAAGGCAGCAGCTTTAGCTTTACCATTCAATTGGGCAAAGCCCCTAAAGACTTACCCCATCCTACGCTAGCGGCACACTCCCCGACAGCGATTTCAAAGGTCAAAAACTATACGGCAGCGCGTATTCTACTGGTTGAAGACAACGAAATTAACCAGCTAATCGCCCGGGAAAATCTGAACGGACACAAGGTACTCACGGCAATTAATGGGAAGGAAGCAATAAGCGCCTTGATGCAGATGAAAATTACCTTTGATGTTATTCTAATGGATTGCCACATGCCCGAGATGGACGGCTTTGAGGCCACCCGGCGGATCCGTCAGGGCGAAGCTGGGGAGCGCTATCTTAATGTACCCATTGTGGCCCTCACCGCCAACGCCATGAAGGGCGACCGTGAAGCCTGTGAAGCAGCAGGCATGAATGACTACATCTCCAAGCCGTTTACAGCCACAGATCTGCAAACCGTTATTAGCCGCTGGGCTAATGCTAATAAAACGTAAAAAAATGTCAGATTTATTTACAACAACTTACCAACCGACCCCCCTTAATAAAACTTTTCCTTTATAAACATAAACATACAGATTGGTTTATATATTGCTTCGTGGAATTGCCCTAGCTGGTAGGGCGCATTTTCAACAAACTTTGTTGTTGATTTGCTTTTTGATAAGGATAATTCCATGCAAAAGTTATTTCATACCTCGCTGCTATGCGCAGCCGCTCTTACCACCGCAGCCTTTACCCCAGTTAACGCTGCGACCATTCTACAATACGGCGATACCTATCTAGGGGTTAATGATGAAGGGCATCTTAATGTCAGGGCCTCGGACATTGCAGGCCTGCCGGAAGAATTTTATAGCGAATTTGGTTCTGACGTTGTGGGTTTATGGCGCGCTGGCTTAGGTGATGCGACGTCTCCGGGGTGTTTGTGTGAAGGTTGGGGCGTGGCGGCAAGTTACGAGAGCGCCCGGGTAGCGGGTTGGGCAAATGAAGAAACCGGTGGAGCTATGGGCTTGAGCGATGGCATCTTTGGCGCTACCGACGCGTCCGTAACCTCGATGGTTAATTTTCAGGATGCGCCCATCAGTGTTACCCATGCTTATGGACGTTCATTAGCCAATGGCGTGTTTCAGGCTTCAGTCACCATTGCCAATAATGCAGATACGACCATTGGCGATGTCGTGTATCGCCGTGCTATGGACTGGGATATTCCGCCTACGGAGTTCAGCGAGTATGTTACCCACTCTGGCGTTACCGCTAATCTTGAAAGCAATGGGGGCAATGTGCGCTATGCCAGCGATAACGGTTTTGCCAGCAGTGACCCACGCTCCGCCGCAGGCTGGGTAAACAGCGACACAGTAAATACCGATTTTACCGATAATGGTCCCGCTGATCATGGCTCCGTGTTTGATTTTGCGTTCGGCGATTTAGCCGCAGGTGAAAGCCGCACCTTCAATATATTTTATGGTAGCGCAGGCAGCGAAATTGAAGCCATTTCAGCGCTTACCAACCTGGGGGTAAACGTGTATTCACTTGGCCAACAAAGCGACGCACCGGCCACCGGTACGCCGGCTACCTTTATGTTTGCCTTTGGCGGCGTAGGTGGCGTCGAACCTGGCGAAAATGCAAGTAACCCTATTCTGCCATTTGTGCCAGCACCAGGTGAGTTTGTATTCGAAATACCTGAAGGCGGTAATTGGTTCGATCCTCCTTATGCGTATGGTTTTGAATATACACTTGAAGGCGGCGCGCTGTTTTCAGAAGTCATGACACCAGACGCATCCTTTGGCTTTGGGGATATTGATGTGATGGTCGATGGTGTAGTCGTTGCCACGCTGGCACCTGGGGGCATGTTCGATTTTTCTACTCTGGGCATGGGCATTTCGTCGTTTATGCTAGTGGGGCTTGACCGGTTGCTCGATATAGAAGCCACCGACTTTGCTGCAGCCTTCCCGACTTTTTTAGATTGGACCGGAACGGCTGAACGGTTACTCATGAATGCCCTGACCCTGGACGATACCGGGGTGGCGGTGCCAGAACCCGCTGTTGGGTTGCTGGTGTTACTGGGATTAGGCTGTACACTGGTAAGAAGAAAGTCGACATTACATTAGTCGTCATACCCACGCGCCCCTGCGCTAAAGGGGCGCGCATAATTAAGGACAATGAATGAAACCTTTGCTTAGCCTGATACTTATAGCACTCACGCCGGCGGCCTTCGCTATGGATAAAAATGAAAAGTTTGCCATTAAAGGAGTGGGTAATACTCCATGCCCTACTTATGTCAAAATGCTGCAAGAAGATAACCCCCAAAAATATCTTTATGCTGGCTGGCTCAACGGCTATCTTACCGGGCAAAACCAACACTTAAGTGACACCTTTGATGTAACCTCATGGCGCGATATACAAACACTGGGAAATTATCTTTACGCGTACTGCAAACAACACCCGCAGCTTAGCTTTTTTCAGGCCAGTACCCAGTTAATTAACCAGCTACACAACGGGCGGATTAGCGAATTTAATGGCGCCATAAAAGTGAGCGATAACGGCCAACACTATAAACTTTATTCTCAGGTAGTCGAAGCAGTACAGCAAGTACTGATTCAAAAGGGCTATTTCGAAGGTCCGCCCAGCAGCGAAGTGACTGAGGATTTGAAAAACGCGATTGAAGCTTTTCAAGATGACCATGATATCAGCGAAAAAATGTTATTTGGCCAAAAAACACTTAACGCGCTGTTTCACGCCTCAACGGACTAAGCTCGAAACTCCTGCTGATTATCTAAAAACCATTGGTATGTTTGGGCTAACCCTTCCTCAAGGGAGATACTGGCCTGCCATCCCAGGGTCGTCAACCGGGTAGCGTCCA
This sequence comes from Salinimonas sediminis, assembly GCF_003429285.1. Lineage (NCBI taxonomy): Bacteria > Pseudomonadati > Pseudomonadota > Gammaproteobacteria > Alteromonadales > Alteromonadaceae > Salinimonas > Salinimonas sediminis. The sequence continues at coordinate 755,389 of NZ_CP031769.1, read as the reverse complement.
TCAATTTACGCGCCACCCCATCTGGGCGATGGGTATCCCACTGTATAGCGCCTGTAAACCCGGTAATACGGGCGATGGTTTCAACCAGCGCTTTTACAGAACAATCCCTGCCTGTACCAATATTGATGTGACTTACCCGCGGGCTTACCAGGCCTAGATAATCGTGCTGGGGGCTTTCCATGATGTAAACACTGGCGCTTGCCATATCATCGACATGCATAAACTCACGCTTGGGACGTCCAGTTCCCCACGCTGTGACCGCCGCATCGCCGCGCATTTTTGCTTCGTGAAAACGGCGTAACAGGCCGGGAATAACATGGGAGTTTTCTGGGTGAAAATTATCGCGCGGCCCATACAGGTTTGTCGGCATCGCACTACGATAATCTCGTCCATATTGTCGATTGTAGCTTTCACACATTTTAATACCAGCTATCTTGGCCACCGCATACGGTTCGTTGGTAGCCTCAAGGGTGCCGGTTAGCAAAGCAGTTTCCTGCATAGGCTGCTCTGCATGCTGAGGGTAGATACAAGAGGAACCTAAAAACAGCAGCTTAGCTACATTGTGGCTATGTGCGCTATGAATAACATTGGTCTGTATCATCAGGTTTTGATAAATGAACTCGGCCGGGTACGTATTATTTGCATGGATCCCCCCCACTTTAGCTGCCGCCAGATACACCTCATCAATAGAGTGTGCGGCAAAGAAACGGTCAACCTGGGCCTGGTTCAGTAAATCAAGCTGGTCCCGGGCACAGGTGAGCAACCTGATATCGCTGCGCCCGCAGAGCTGGCGAACAATGGCGGAACCCACCATTCCATTATGGCCTACCACAAATACGGTTTTCACTTGCTACTCCCTGGTTACTGAGACGGTATAGCCATGTTGTTTAAGCAACGCATGGCGTTTGGCCTTATCAAGATCTTCAGCCACCATTTCGGCACACATTTGCTCTACCGATATTTCCGGCTCCCAGCCCAGCTTATCACGGGCTTTTGAGGCGTCGCCCAATAAGGTATCGACTTCCGCGGGACGAAAATAACGCGCATCGACTTTTACGACTACATCGCCGGGCTGCACCCCAGGGGCATCTTTTGCACATACCTTGGCGACCGTACCAATTTCATCAGCCCCACTGCCGCTAAAGGTCAAGGTTATACCAGCGTGCGCGGCTGCCATTCGCACAAAGTCGCGCACGGATATCTGCTTTCCTGTGGCTATCACAAAATCGTCTGGCTGATCTTGTTGAAGCATCATCCATTGCATGCGCACGTAATCTTTCGCGTGGCCCCAGTCACGTAATGCATCCAGGTTACCTAAATACAGGCATTGCTCCAGCCCCTGCGCGATATTCGACATACCACGGGTTATTTTACGGGTCACAAAGGTCTCGCCCCGTCGCGGCGACTCATGGTTAAACAAAATGCCATTACATGCATACATGCCGTAGGATTCGCGGTAATTTACCGTTATCCAGTAGGCATACAATTTTGCTACGCCATAGGGCGAACGAGGATGGAATGGGGTGGTTTCGGTTTGGGGGGTTTCCTGCACTTTGCCGTATAGCTCTGAACTGGATGCCTGGTAAAAACGGGTGGTTTTTTCCAGCCCCAAAAAACGTATGGCTTCAAGCATTCGCAAGGTGCCCAGGGCATCCACATCGGCCGTATATTCTGGTGCTTCAAACGAAACAGCGACATGTGACTGGGCAGCCAGATTATAAATCTCGTCGGGCTTTACCTGGGCAATAATTCGGGTTAGGTTCGAGGTATCAGTCAGGTCGCCATAATGTAATATAAACCGCGGGTTATCGTGCGGATCTTCATAAATATGGTCAATGCGTTGCGTATTAAAAGATGAGGCTCGCCGCTTTATGCCGTGAACTTCATAGCCTTTTTCCAACAAAAATTCTGCCAGATAAGAGCCATCCTGACCGGTAACTCCTGAGATGAGCGCTTTTTTCATCTAATTATCCGTAACACGTTAACGATTCCGGCTTTACGTATCCCTCATAAAGGATTCCATAAGAAACACGTAAAACATTGAATTTGATAGGCTACTGGCATTAATGTGACGATACAATAATGATAGTAACGTTCTGCTAATGGTAGCATTGTATATAACAAACGCTAAACTGGGTATGGTAGGATAGCCACCCGATACGCTGAGGTGGTCAAGCAGGGGCCAGGCCTGCCATCAGGTAGCTCGACACAATACCTGGTAGCGTTCCGTAAGCAATCCCCTGAACCGCGGTTTATCCGATGGTGTATTAAAATAAGCAGAGTTGGAACGTAATTCGCATTGCAGGTTATCTTTAGAGTCTTTATCAGGTTGTTATGGCCGGCCCATTGTTTAACACAAAAGCACACAAAACATCCCCGGAGACGGGCTTGAGCAGCCATGCCGGTTTTCGGGTATTGCGCTATAGCATCATGGCTTTAGGAGTAATATTTGCGATTATGTGTGCGCAAACCGGCACAGCCTATGTAGCTGCAGACGTGGCGTCAGACAAAACGCAGGCGTGGTTTGATGGCGACAGCCTGCCCGCGCCGGGCGAAATTGCCAGTATTCAGCAGCAACTGGAAACGATTAATTCAGTATTAATTGACGATGCACAGGTAAAATTAGCCCTTGCCCGGCTATATATTGTGCGCGGCCAAACTGACACCTCTAAAATTTATTATGAAGCCGCGCGTAAAGTCTTATCGGATGTGGGGTTGATTCAACCTTCACATTACGAGGCGCTGGCCTTACAGATTTTTTTAGATGACTTTGAAGATACCTTCACCCAGGCGTCGCATACTGATTTGGTACAGGTACTTAATGTGGGCCCGTTTGAAAAAGCGGTGCAACAACTGGTTGGCCCGGTGCTGATTAAACGATGGGGCGAATTACCCCCTGATATTCATCAGTTGGCAGAGCCGCTGATAAAAAGCGCGTTACGCGAGCGCTCTACCAAGGAAATTTTGTTTCACTACATGCAACAATACCATACTGTGACACCATTTATGTGTTGCTCGCCTAACCGTGAGACCTCTGCTCAGCTACGTGTTCTTGAAGCCACGACCCCCAATGCCGTTGTCCAATAACATCGCACTGCCCCTGGCGCGGGCTATCATGTTGTGCACGCTAGTGGTGTTGCCCTGGCTGCACGGTGCAGAACTGTTCTGGGAACAATTATTCGTGGCGGCGGGCCTGTTTACCGCGCTGGTCGTCATGTTGTGGGATAAACACGCGCTTGCCCGCTTACCCACGGGTTCACTACTGATTACCGGGTTATTTGGGATATGGTTATTGCATACCGTTTTGTACCTGGTGCCGTTACCCTCTTCGCTTATCGCCTGGATAAGCCCCAATACCTATCAGTGGTTATCCAGCGTGGAGGTGGCCGATTACGGCTATCTAAGCCTGTATCGGCAAGCCAGTGTTATTGAATTATTTAAGTTTTCGGGGTTGGTTGCTATATTTTTGCTGGTGGGGCGCTTGTTTACTACGCGACGCCAACTACGCTGGTTTAGTGCGGTGGTTGTAGCGAGTGGCGCCCTAACAGCGGTTTACTCCCTGCTTAACTTTACCAGTGGTGGAGCATTTGAATTGGTGAGTGCAATACCGCCATGGAACTTGTCATGGCATGAAGGGATCCGCGGGACATTCAGTTATAAGAACCAATATGCTATGTACATGGTTATCTGTATTGCATTATGCGCCGGCTTGCTTACCGATGAGCTCATAAAGCGGCGCCAGCGAACAGCCTTGGTCACCCCTGTCACCTGTGGCTTAAGTCTATTGTTGCTTATTCTGCTGGCTACGCTGATGAATACCAGCTCTCGCGGGGCACTGGTTTCGCTGCTGGTCGGCTGCGCCGTAGCCGCTGCATTTTTTATTAGCCGGAACCGTTATTTAGCAGGGTACATGATGCAGCCTAAGGTGCTTGGGAGTATGGCAGCCGCCGCTGTATTGCTGATCACCTTGTTTATGCAATCATCTATTTACGAGCGCTTTACTGACGAAAAAATGCAAGACAATGGCAGAACGCTGTTACGCAATACCGTCATTCAGGTGATTGAAGATTATCCGGTATTTGGTACTGGCCCGGGTACCTACCCTTTTGTGCAGCATAACTACAAACCCCTCGAGTTGGGTAACACCCAAATGTCGAAACGCGCTCATAACGATTATTTGGAAACCCTCGCAACCCAGGGGGCACTTGGTTTTGCATTGCTGATGATTCCGCTCGGCCTGTTGCTAATTCGGTTATTCCGGTATTCATTACATGGCAATACCACCGGCCTGTTGATAGGGTGTCAGGTAGCCACGGTCGCTTATTTGGTACAGGCTTTGTTTGATGTCAATATTGGGGTGTATTTGCTACCTGTTCACTTGCTGATAGTGCTGAGTATAGGCTGGGTGCTAACCACTCGTTTTACCCGCGATAAGCCTGCGTTGTGATGATTTACCGATAATTTTTTAGCTAGCCGCTGGGGGAGTTTTGGATTTGAGTCGTCTTAGCTATCGAGGTACTGAAATGCCTCATCGTGTGGTTTGCCAAGGCACGTAAACTGAGGTTGTGTCGTTAGAACGTGGTTATAGCTGTTATCAGGCACCGTCCCCCGCCTGACATCAGCTGTGGTTCTGACGGCATAGCCTCGTCCCTCATTACTTCTACCTGTCATCCTCATTCCTTTTAATTTCCCCTGCTTATTGCATCCGGGCAGCTTTGTGAATTATTGTCTGCGTAGTGTAATGCATAGGCTATGGCGGGTAGGAAAACAGCGGTCAGGTTCAGTTTAGGGTTAAAGAAATGAACATTTTTTGCCGCATGATGCGTACAAAGCATACTTATTTTATATAAGCTTCGTCATACCTACATTTACCGGTAATAAGGAATCATGCATGTCTCATTTTGTGGCGCTTAACCCTCAGCAACATAAAACTCTGCGTGTCCACACGGATAAAGTCGCCGCCACGGGGGCCAACGAACACCTTATCCCGGTGGTACTAAGCGAGTTTAATCAGCTTATTGTGCAATATCCGATTGTGTTTACTAAAAACGCGGATACCGGCCAGTTTGTATGTTCTGCCATGCTCGGGTTTGAAGAAGGCGAAAACCTCTTCTGGGAAGAAGACAGCTGGCGCGGCCTGTACATACCTGCACAAATAGAACGTCACCCATTTTATATCGGCCACAATGACGATGCTGAAGATGATAAACATCTGGTATGCATTGATACGCAAAGTGATGCAGTGAGCCATGATAATGGTGTGCCACTGTTCGACGAGTCAGGCCACCCTACCCCGCTCATGGCTGATAAACAGGAATTACTGGCGTTACTGTTAGAGGGGGAAGTACGTACACAGGCTTTTATCAAAGCGCTTAGCAGCCTGGATTTGCTGACCCCGATTGCTCTGGATATTACACTGGCAGATAATACCTCACGTAAGGTATCTGGGTTATACACTATTGATGAAGATAAACTCAGCGGCTTATGTGGCGAAACCGTAGCGATGCTGCACGAAAACGGTTTTTTAGCACCTGCCTATATTTTACTGGCCTCGCATGCCCACGTGTACTCGCTTATTGAGCGTAAAAATGCCCGCTTGGCTAAAGGTGAACAGTGGTTTGGCTAGTAGTGATACCGAGGGGCAAGTAGCTTCTTTGCGTAGTGTTTTGCCAGCAACCGATAAGCAAAACGCTACCTACACCACCGTACTGGTTGGCTCAGGCCGCACCCCCGTGGTGATTGCTGATAATTTTCACCCCGCGCCGGATAAGTTGCGGGCCCAGGCTTGCGGGCTCAGCTTTACTGCGGCCAGCGAGGACTATTACCCGGGTGTATTGGCCCCCGCCCATAGCCATTATCAAGAGTTTGTGAATGAGCAACTCCCCACCATAATGGGGGTGGCCCGGCGGCGCTACCATACCCTCAAGTTGTCGGCATGCAGGTTTTCGCTGGCTACCCAAAAACCCGGCACCCTAAAGCCTATTCAGTGTGTGCCGCACTTTGATGCAGTAAGCGACAATGAGTGGGCTATGGTCCATTATTTGTCGCTTAACAACACGGGGGGAACGGCATTCTACCGGCATCGCGACACGGCCTTTGAGAAAGTAACCAGTGCCGCAGCTGGCCGCTATTTGCAGCGCCTGAAAGAACAGGCCACCACGGTAGGCTTTCCCGCCAATGACTATATTCGTCAGGATACCCGCTTGTTTAAGCATATAGCCCAAATAGAGTGGGCCTTTAACCGGGCTATTTTTTATCCTTCAAATTTATTTCATTCTGGGGTGATAAGTGCTAGCATCTTGTCTGAGGATCCGGCTACCGGCAGGCTTACCGGCAATGCCTGTATTCAGATTGGCTGACCTTAATAGGTCGCCCGTATCCCCAGGGCAAACCGGCTGCCGGTATCCTGCACTAGTAATAGTTGATTGGAGAAGCGGCCATGCTTATGCACCGTTTCGTTGGTTAAATTAATCCCTTCAATAAATACAGATACCTGGCTATTCAACGCATACGACGCACTTATGTCCCATTGCTTGTAGGGGCTGACATAGGTGGGCTCAGTGCTAAGCGGTTGCTCTAATGACTGTAAGAAGCCATCGCGGTAATTCCAGGCAAGCCGCCACTGCAGAGCATTTTTTTCATAAAACACCACCACATTTTTAGCCCCCGATAGGCCGGTAAGGGCAAATTTCCGATTAATATCGGTTTTGTCCAACTCGGCATTACTGCTTACGGCACTCAGATTCGCCTGTACCCCCCAGCCGCTTTTACCAAACAGGTGTTGGGCACTCAGCTCCACCCCATCAACCGTGGCCGTCTCGCTGTTGAAGGGTTGTGCTACTGCAAACCTGGCTATCTCATCCAAGGCATCAGCTTTAAGCGGATCGTTCCCGGTAGAAGGGTCAGTGACACCACTAAAGATTTGCTCCTGACTATCGATAGTAATAAAGTTATCCACGTATTTTCGGAACACACCCAGCGATAAATAATTGCTTTGCTGATAATAATACTCCAGCGCCATATCAAAATTATCAGCCACAAAGGGTTTTAGCGCCGGGTTACCCACCGAGGCACGCAAATCACCACCTTGACGGGTCGTGGTGTAGCGGATCCCCGGCGACATTTGCTCAAGCGTGGGCCGGGTAAGGCTTCGGGCATAGCCAGTGCGTAACACCCAGTTGTCCTGCCAGGCAATGCGGGCACTCAGTGCTGGTAGCCAGTTACTGTAATGGTGAGTCTGATGCACCTGTTGGATACTGCCAATCACCTGGCCTAACTCTGTTTGATCCAGAATTTCCAGCCCCACCAGGGGTTCGTACAAACCACCTACCGAGACCTGGGTGTTTTCAAAACGCAAACCGCCATTGACGGTAACCAGTAATGGCCCCGGCGCATAGTCCAAAGATATATTCAGGTAGGCCGCCTGGACGGTTTCGGTAACCTGATAAGAATTTCCCCGCCGCACAGGGCTCAGATCTACCTGGGCTGCGTCTTCCAGATAGGCAAATAGCTGTGGACCATCATGGCGTAACCAGGCATGCGGGATTGTCTGGTGGCCAGACACCGAGGCCAGGAAATCATCACCGGCATCAAATACCTGCTGAAAATCATCAGGCAAGTCGGGCGCATCAAAGTAACCGCAAAAATAACAGTGTAAACCATTAATTTCATTGTCTCTGCGCTCATTGTCTTTACTTTGGCGAGCGATACGTATACCGCCATCAAGCCGGCTTATAGCCTGGCCTGGGGGATGCCAGCGGGCGTCTACACTGGCCTGGGATATCGTATCTTCAATTTGCCAGCCCCGTTTGAGCATTACATGGGCGCGGCCATTGGCGGGGTCAAGGTAGTTTTGTACCCCCGAGACTACTCCCTCAGCATTTATCTGTGCTGGGTTGGCAGCATCAAAATGACTGATCGCGGGTAAGATATTTCCCTGTGTATGATCAAACGTGGACTGGTTAAGATAACCAATCAGAGACAACGCATCGCCCTCTCCCTGGGGATCATCCACACTGGCTCTGGAACCCGATAAATCGATATCCAGCACCAGATTATCCGAGGCTTGCCAGTTGAGTGCTATACCCGCACTGTGCAACGCAGTATCGCGGTTGAATGAACGCGCATGAAAATCGGTAGCATGACCTACCCGCTGACTAAACCTGACTGCCGTACCGTTGCTGTCAGTGATGACATTTTCAAGATTGCTTGAGGTGAACCAGTGCCCCATCGAGGTGGCGGAAGAATCGATATTATAGCGGGTGCCAAGATAATCCAGGGTAAATTCGGTTTTATCATTCGGCCGGTATTGCCACACCAGCGTTGCGCCCTGCCGATGGCGCTGCTCAAACCTTACCCGCTGATCGTATTTACGGGGTACATATAAGGTATCGACCGGCCGGTCTAACTGAGCATCCGGAACATTGGTATTGACTACCCAGCCGTCTATCTGCGCCTCATCAATCCGCGCGTGGCGAGCGTAATCTGAATAAGACAGCAGTAGGCCCATTTTGTCGTTAAAAAAAGTATCAGAAAACAGCACCGATGCCTGGGGGGAAGTTTTACCGCTATTCGCATCGTATTGCATTTTTACGCTGCCAGCCACCCGCAACCCGCGCAGCGCCAGCGGCCGGGAGGTCTGTACAATGATAGTGGAGCCAATACCGCCGGTAGGCAAGTCGGCCCGGCCTTGTTTATGCACTGTCACCGCACTCACTAATTCGGGCGCCACCGTATCGAAACTGAATTGCCGGCCCAGCGTGTCGGTCGCCAATTGTCTGCCATTAAGCAGCACCTGATTAAACTGCGGCCCGAAGCCTCGCACGGTTACAAATTGCCCTTCACCTTCCGCCCGATCAATGGCGACGCCCGGCACCCGTTGCAGTGCTTCTGCCAAATTCTGATCAGGAAACTTCCCCATTTCCAATGATTGAATCGTATCCAGTACATAGTCAGCATCGCGCTTAATACTGACACTTTGTGAAGTACGCGCCCGTAAGCCTTTTACTTCAATATATTCCACCATTTCCGCATCATCGGACATCGGCACCATCAATAAGTCATCCTGCGCGGCGGTTAATTCATGAAACCACTGGCTCAACCAGTTGCTGGGTTCTTCAGCGGGCAACACGCTGATGCGAACATGATTTTTTTCATCCAGCCGGGCAGTAAGATTAGTACCCGCCAATAACTGGCTAAGGGCCTGCGTGACCGTCAACCTCGCCTGTAACGGGTTGGCAATGGTATGCCGCACTTTATTGTAGGGAAAAATAACCGTAAGGCCGGCCTGCTCGGCGAACTCAATGAGCGCTTCATCAGCGGTTTTTTGCTTGATTGAGAAAGCGATAGTGGCGGCGTGTTCCTCGGCCAAGACACTACTGATAGTGACCATACCCAACACGCCTACCGCGAGGGGCGATAGTACAGTGTGCAGTAGAGGAACATGGACATTGCGACGCATCGAAAAAAGGCTGCCTGAGGTTGATAATACATACTGGCTAGTGCTAATCCTCCAGAATAAAGAGAGATAACCGCTCCACTATAAACAGTAACTGACTGTAGTGCTTACTATAATGTGCCTAAAACTGGAGTAAAGTATCAAACACATTTAATTAACAAACAATGCTACACTCAGCAAATACCCGAATACGGGTTTTTCGCTGCTCGCTCGTCTAGGTAAAGGAACAACAAGAATAATATTATGCCGGTGAATAAAACAATACACGATGCCTTTATGGCCACCCGCTCAGGGATTGCGCGGATGTTGTCCAGGCTTGTGCCGCCTAAAGAGGTGGATGATATTTTGCAGGATACTTACGTACGTTTGTGTCAGGCAAAGTCTACCGACCATATTCGCGAGCCCCGATCTTTTATGTATCGGACGGCCCGTAATCTGGCTTATGACCACTTGAAACGGGCCGAAGTCAGATTGGTGGATAGTGATGCAGACACCGAAGCATATCAGATAAGCCAGTTACAATACGACAGCGACGAACCCAGGCAGCAGTCGGCCAGCCAGGAAGAATTCGGCCATTTTTGCGATGCCGTTAAAGCCCTTCCAATGCAATGTCGACGCGCCTTTGTATTGAAAAAAGTCTATGGCTATTCCATTAAGGAAATTGCCACAGAGCTAGCAATAAGTGAAAAAACCGTGGAAAAACATATTGCACAGGGCATCAAGCGCTGCACCTTGTACATGCGCAAAGTAGGCGCCACCACCGATAGCGCTGAAAACCGGGGGCACCATGGATGATAAATCGCGCCAAAAGGTTATTCAGCTAAATGAATATGAGCACCTGTTAGATACTGCCAGTGTTTGGCTGGTACGTATGGATGAAGGTCTTGATAGCACTCAGAAAATACAGTTGAAGCAATGGCTTGAACAACCCAGGCACCGTGCAGTGTTGCTGGAGATGGCAGCCCTGTGGGATAAGATGGATGCACTTAGCCAACTGGCTGAATTGTTTCCTGCCAGCCCCGGTAAACCACAACGTACGCGCCAACTAGCACCCTGGGCGGCCGCGGCGGCGGTGATAGTAGTGCTGCTAGCTGGCTTTGGCGGCTTTGAGTGGCTAACGCCCGACCGCCCCGCGGTATTGCAGGTGAACAAGCTTGGTGTTTTCACCACGCCGGTAGGCCAGTTTCGCGAAGTCACCTTACCCGACGGTAGCCGGTTATGGCTTAATACAGACTCTGCCGTAGATGTTACCTATACAGCGAATCAGCGCGTATTGCAGTTACACCGCGGCGAGCTGCATATTGAGGTGGCCAAAGATGCCAGCCGTCCGCTTAGCGTATTAGCTAATGGCCAGCAGATACAAGCAGTAGGTACCGCTTTTAGCGTTCAGCTTTCTGCATCTGAGGTGAATTTGCTGGTCACCGAAGGCCGGGTAAGAGTGGCTAACAGCCAGGTAAATACCGAGCAGCTGTTACACCGCAGTGATGTACAATTACCTGCCACCGCGGCTGCAGTGAGTATGGGCGACAACACTCGCCTGACCGCCGCCGGCCTTGAACAGCCTATACGGATAACCCCCGCCGAATTGGAAGCGCGGCTAGCCTGGCGTACCGGCAAACTAATTTTCAGGGGCGAACTGTTAAAGGATGTATTAGCGCAGGTAAGCCGCTATACCACCTGGCAATTTCAGATACCAAATGAAGATCTCGCCCGTCAGCGGGTAGCCGGTTTATTTTACACGCAGGATGTACCGACCATGCTCGATGCACTGGCCACTAACTTCGCGCTGAAATTTGATTATCAGGAAGGCAATACGGTAGTAGTCAGCCGCAGCTAGCGGCTGACTGTGTTAGGCCGATGCAATGTTCCGACAGGCTAGCGTTAATAACCCAAAGACTGCATAAATTTCAGTACTCGCACGTTTCATGAAAACTTAGCACCTGCCAATTTTCTTTATGTTTATTCAATTAAACGCGCAGATGCTGTTGCCCGACGATTTCAATTACTGATATTCAAAAAGTACTTCTTAGCATGTTAAAATATCCTATGGTATAGCAACTGTCAGACTAGCTTACCGTTACTCTGCTTCTGACAAATCTATAACCCGCTACCATCAATACCCTATATATTCATCAACCACTATAGTTGAGACGCTAAACGTTTAGCCCTTAATCCATATAGAATGTAAGCTTTTTACCCAGTGTGATTTGTAATTTCACTCCAGGATCATACAAAAAATAAGAATATGCTAATTTAAAATTTAACAGGATAAAGTTAAGGAAAGTGAGTTAGCTTGAATCTAATTTTCATGTAAATCCACCAGAAATCAATTTTCCCAGTGATTCACATTAATACAACGCTAATTCGATATTATCTACACATTGAAAATTAACTACAGAATATGATATCCAGAATCATTTATAAGTAGAATGTCATTTAAGCTCACTTCAACTTAAACTCATCCCGCCCTATTACTATCTTAATCATAGCTCAACAGATTCGGCGCAAAGAGAATCGATATCCTACAGACATATTCCATTTTAAAGAATATGAAAGTGTTGGGCACATAATAATATAAAAATCCAGAAAGCGTATACATCCTTACTCCTATGTATAATTTTTAAAGGAGAACTTAGGGAGATGTAACCTTACTAAAAACGCATATGCTTCTTAGAAGATTAAATTTAATAATTACGAGACTGGATAAAAAACTGTTTGTTGTATAGATTATATATGGTGTCTATTCTGAGCACACATAGTGTGAAAGAAACATTCAATTAACAATAATAAATCCGTACAGTAGTTTTAGCTTAATATCTTCATTAAAAGAATTCTAGTTCGTATGACTTACACCCGAGAAACCACAGCTGGCCAACAAGAAATGCTTGCCGTACGACATCGTCGGCGTTATAGACTCTGTCAAGTTTTAACCATACTAGGCGTTGTGTTCCTAGGAGCTTTTGGTGGGTTAAGCTTAGTTAATGGAGCCTATTTTCTTGGCAGCATATTAATGCTTAACGCCTTGGTCGGCTTGGTGAATCTTTATATTCTAAAGCGCACGGGTAACGTCGAGTATGCCGCTAGGATCCTCAGTGGTATTCTTTTTATCTTGTCTATGAGCTTATTAATAACAGGTGGCAAGAGTAATACCGGAATGCTCTGGATTTACCCCATCGTGGCTATCAACCTTTTTATTAATCGATTTTGGCCTGCCGTGTTCATGTTCGGTATTTTCAGCGTGGCCAGTATAGCGCTGTTATTTACCCCTTTGGCAAGCTTGTTGATGACTAGCTACTCATTTATTGAAGCAATTCGTTTTATGCTAACTATGCTGGCCTTAAACGCTATATGTCTAGCCGCTCTTCGCTCGGAGGAACAGGCCTACCAAACGATTATGCAACTTCATGATGATGATATCCGTAAATTAGCTTATTACGATACGCTGACCGGCTTACCCAATCGATGGAGTTTCAAAACTAATTTGAAGCGAATACTAACGCGAGCTAAAAAAGATAAACAACGTATCGGTTTGTTGTATATCGATTTGGATAATTTTAAACAGGTTAACGACCAACATGGCCATGAAGTTGGCGACCGACTGCTACTTAAGTTTAGTGAGCGGCTGTGGGAAGCAATTCGGCCTACCGATCAGTTATTAAAACCACAGCCTGAGAGTTTAGCTAGGCTGGCCGGTGATGAATTTGTTGTGTTGTTACCCAACATTAAAGAGCCGCTTGATGCCAGTATCGTGGCCACCCGTATTTTAGAGATTTTCGATGGGGGGTTTAAAGTTGATGATGTAACACATATGGTCTACGCAAGTATCGGGATTGCGGTGTACCCCGATGATGCCACCGAACCTTCCGACTTACTTCACCAAGCTGATGTAGCAATGTATGACGCCAAGCATAACGGACGTAATGGTTTTAGGTTTTTTACTCAGAATATTGCCGAAACGCTGCGCCAGCGTCAACTGATTGAAAAAGGTCTGAGGCTAGCATTGAGTGAACATCACTTTTTTCTGGTTTACATGCCTATATTTGACTGTAAAGATAATACTATCGCGGCTGTGGAAGTGCTGCTTCGCTGTGAAAGCCCCGAATTACAAGGAATTGGGCCTGACCAATTTATCCCTGTAGCAGAAGCAAGCGGTCTAATTAAGGATATAGATCTGTGGGTTATCAATAACGCTTTACAAGCTTTATTAATCTTACAAACTGAACATAAATTTAAGGGTAAGTTTTGCATCAACATTTCGGGCGTTGAGCTTCACAATGAAGCGTTTCCTGCCAAAGTAAAGCACTTACTAAGTTATTATAACATCGCCCCCGAAAGCGTAGAACTAGAGGTTACTGAAACCGCATTTGTAGCCGGTGATGTAACCTGTGTGGAAACCTTGAAAGCGTTAAATAAGCTTGGTATCTCTTTAGCACTAGATGATTTCGGTACTGGCTTTACTGCGTTTAGCCAATTAATACATTACCCTGCTGACTGCCTAAAAATTGACCGCTCATTTGTCAACGACCTTTTTTCAGAGCGTGAGGCACGTAACAAGATGGTTATGGTCATTCAAAATTTAGCTAAACTCTACGGGCTCCGCGTCATCGCTGAAGGTGTAGAAAACGAAGCCCAACTGGCCTATTTGAAAGAAAACGGTTGTGATTGGGCACAAGGTTACTATTTATCGCGCCCTCTTTCTTGGGAAGATTTACTCGTGTTATTGAACAGTTAGATAAACGTTGACCAGCGACGGCTTCCGCGTAAAACGATTACTTTAAACGCCCTGAATGCTATATACGAGAGCCGCTTTACCTCACCCGGGGTAAGTATTTCGATGAGTTATTCACCATAATAACTCGCTTACTTTGCTGCGTTAAAGACTCTTATTGCTATACTATGTTGGGACGGGTTTAGAGGCGCCATCACAATATTATCAACAACCCTATGGTCTGTATCACGCTATTGCTTTCAACAAAGATTAACCTCATCAGCAGCTTTCCCTTCCATTTCTGGCGCAAGTAACTTGCTGTCTTTAGATACAATTAGATTACGTCTTCTGGCCCCTGATACACGAGACGTTTACTCGCCAAGTTATCCTAAAGGTATTGCGCTTGTTAGCAATAATCCTTTTTAGTGTCTTAAATTTCCAGCAATATTATGCTCAAGATACCAGAAGAACCTTTACAGTTGTACTAAATCAACATCAACAGCTATATAAGGATACTCAGGATTGAAATATCTATTTTAATCGCTCATTCAGAGAATAGAGTGTTGCGTATAATTATTGATTTAATATCTGAAAATACGCTGAGTTTCCGGGTTGAAATGGGATACGGTTATCGCCGCGATAAGGCGCGGTAATTGGTCGAAGGGTCAATCCTAGAATAGTAAAGGCAGCGCTGAGTAGCTCATAAAACCTTTCAGACCGTTTAACTACAACAATGGTGAGGACTGCTTTTTACAGAAATTATGTGAGCGATTATTCTTACGGTTTATATGCAATAATCTATGCGGTTTTTCTTAAGTTAACCGCTTGAGATTCAAGCGGTTAACAGAAAAAAAGAGTCGGCCGATAAGCCGGGTTCTGTCTGAGGCAATCATTCCTCTAGGCCAGCAATCGCTCACTGGCTCAAGCAACCTACCCGATCCCCATGTGGGCCACACGTAATGGGATCCTATTTGGTCTTGCTCCGGGTGGAGTTTACCGTGCCACGAACTGTTGCCAGCCGCGCGGTGCGCTCTTACCGCACCCTTTCACCCTTACCGGCACTTGCGTGCTTAGGCGGTATACTCTCTGCTGCACTTGTCGTCGGCTCGCGCCGCCCAGACGTTATCTGGCACCCTGCCCTATGGAGCCCGGACTTTCCTCCCCTTTCTAATAAATAGAAAGCGGCGATTGCCTGGCCAACTCCGGGGCGCATTCTACCCTAGGCCAGCACGATTTACGATAGCTGCCAGACAATAAAATGCGGGTTAACGCCCGCTTTGTTATCGCGACATAAATCGTTCGTATTAAACACCTTGTATTAATCAGTTTTTATACTGATTAAAGTTCATTAACTTTCGAAGGTCATTGAAACAAAGCCCCATGACTTGGCATGCGCCAATTAAACAAGATATGGGCGTGGCGCGCCCGAATTAGGGCACTTCAGCTGCGGCGGCCGATAGTGATAGGCGTAGCGCCGTGGAGGTCAGTTGCAGGCTGGGCTAACATTGCCGGATCGCTTTATAATGGCGGTATCCATGTGTTTAAACTAGGCGTTGATTTATAAAGATTAATACTTCATTGCAAGCATTACCGCTACCGCGGTAATAGCCAGGCCTAAGGCTACATTCACTTTTTTGAAGCGCTTGAACTGCACGATTTGCTTATCTTGCAGGGTAGAAAAATAGCCGGTCTCCAGGGATTTGCTCAAGTTGGCGTTGGAAACTGACGAGACGGGGGTGCCAAGGGAATTCTCAGCCAGGGAATGCCATTCATCCGGGTACGTCTTAGCAAGATACTTACCCAGCCGCTTAAACATCCACACCTGGGCTATTAAAAGTACTAACATCAGCGCTATAACCAGAATAATTCCCATAAAAAGGGCTCTTTAAGGCAAATTGTTTATTAATAGTAATGCTAATTATCATGGGCGAAGATAATTAGCGCAACTTTAACGTAAATAGCGCAAATTGGTGACCATCGTTATCGCCGGTATCCACAACCATACTATGTAATACCCAGTACGCTCTATATTTCCTTTGTAAGGCCAGTAAAGGTTAGCCTGAAGGTTAAGTCTTTTAAAGCACTTGTTCTAAAAAGCTCATTCTAAAGAGCTGATCTTCATTCAATTAGGCTTGGCTTGCTATTGCGTGGGCGAGGTGGTGAGCCGCTACACGCAACGGTGCCGGAATAAACAGATAGGAACGTCTAGGGCGATGCGCCACATGGGTCTTGCGTATCCTTTGTGCTCAATAACTTGGTAACCTACGATGCAGCTGAAATTTTTTCAGTCGTATTCCGACGTAAGCAATTTCCCCAGAAAATAAACCATAGAAAGAGGGTGAATTCGACTATACGCTGACTCACCCCTGCGTAGCCGGTATCTGGGTTGATAGTGACTAATGCTATCCCAATGAGTACTGTTACGCCAAAACCTACTCGCTTGAACGCCTTCAGCCTGGTCCACGAAACGCAGCCGAGGGTGAGACAAAGTGTGGCAATAATGCCGCAAATATAGCCTATGGAAGCGGATGTTATGTGTATTGTGTGGGCCCGTGAGGGGATCTCAGGTTGGCACATTGCATCGCAGGGGAAAAACGCCGCCACCGCGAGAGTAATGGCATAGACCGAATAAAAAAGCAGGGCAAGACGGTTTAACCTGGTATGCGGTATGTGCACATAGCAAATAGCAAAGTAAGCAAGTAATAGTATTTGCGTGGGAAGGAAGCCGAGATAATTAACATAGCCAGCATAGGGTGCGCCAGTGGCGCCTAATACACTGATAAATTGTTGTACATGACTATAACCAGGATAAAAATAGCCTGCCAACACAAGGGTGCTGCTAAACCAGAGCAAACTTATCGTTGGCAACAATACCAGTAGCCATTTTACCCTCAATAGTGCCATTCTGGTTACCTTTGCGTTGTTTTTTGCAGCCTCCACCGTACCGCTGAGGCTGGTACCGTTTATCTTTCTTTCTACCTGTTTTTCTGTCTTCGTTACCACTAGCTAGCTATAACAAGTTTTACTTTTTATAGCTAGCAATGCGCTACATTCTCTGTTTTTATTTTTTTCAGCAGGGTTATTTTCTGCCAGCCACTGCACCTTCTGCAGCGCCACCGGTTGCAGCCACCGGCTCAATACGCCAGACTTAACTCCTTATCGCGCGGCCGGCACAAAAAAGCCCTCTGAAAAGAGGGCTCAACTGGAAACAGGAAAGGCGACGGTTTATTCAGGCACTACCGCGTTGTGGTAAATATCCTGCACATCATCGCAGTCATTTAACATGTCCATGAATTTTTCAAACATGGGCTGGTCTTCTTCGCTGATATCCGTTTCGGTTTGCGGAATAAAGGTAATTTCTTCGGTATCCAGCGTCAGGTCGCTATATGCTGCACTTAACGCTGTTTTGACATTGTTAAATTCGGTATGTGGGGCGTAGACGGTAATTTTCCCTTCTTCACATTCCACCTCTGTAACATCCACGTCTGCTTCCATTAATATTTCCAGCACGGCGTCTTCATCGTCACCAGCAAACTGAAAAACTGCCTGATGGTCAAACATATGCGATACAGCGCCGGGACCACCAATTTTGGCGCCGGTTTTGGTGAAGCAATTACGCACATCGGTGATGGTTCGGTTTGCATTGTCGGTAAGGCAATCCACAATAACCATACAGTTACCCGGGCCAAAACCTTCATAACGGGCCGGTTCATAGTTTTCGCCGGTGCCGCCAGCGGCTTTATCTATGGCCTTATCAATAACATGGCTTGGAACTTGATCTTTTTTCGCTTTATCAATTAACCGGCGTAGTGACAGGTTAGTTTCAGGATCCACCCCACCATTTTTCGCTGTAACGTAAATCTCTTTACCGTATTTTGAAAATACTTTTGTTTTTGCGCCTGCCGTTTTGGCCATGGCTGCTTTTCTTACTTCGAATGCTCTACCCATTGGTTTTTCTCTTATATTACCAAGACTGCGCGTTACGCTTACGGCAACGTTCGCTTCTTTTTAGTGAAGTTTACCCACAAAGCGCCCTGCTGAACAGGGCTTTAGGGTAAGTGCTCGGTTGCTAAATAATCATGCGACTGCATTTCTTTTAGCCGACTCAGGCAACGCTTAAACTCAAATGACAGCCGGCCTTCACTGTACAATTCATCCATTGGCACGGCCGCTGACATAATCAGCTTAACATGTCGCTCGTAAAATTCGTCAACCATGGCGATAAACCGTCGCGCGGTGTCGTCGTTGTTTTGCCCCATGGGTTTAACGTTGGCTACCAGTACAGAATGATAGCATCGACTCAACTCGATATAATCGCTATGGCTACGCGGCCCTTCGCAAATTTCCTTAAACTCGATCATCACCACGCCATCGGCGTTGTAACAGGTTTTTAATTTACGGTTATTCACTTCAATCATTTCACCTTCAGTGCCCTTTTCAGGCGCCAATTGGGCGAAATAAGTGTGCAGGTTCTCGTAAGCTTCTTCATCTAACGGGTGATGGTACAGTTCGGCCTGTTCAAGGGTGCGCAACCGGTAATCTACTCCGCTATCGACACTCATTACCTCGGTATAACGTTTAATCAGTTCAATGGCCGGTACAAACCTGGCGCGTTGTAAACCGTTTTTGTACAGATTGTCCGGCTCGATGTTAGAGGTGGCGACAAGGGTAATCCCATGCCCAAACAATTCCTGCATCAGCGTCCCCAGGATCATCGCATCGGTGATATCCGATACATAGAACTCATCAAAACAAATAATCCGGGTTTCTTTGGCTAACTTATCAGCAATTTTTTTTAGCGGATCCGATTCCTGTTTCAGCTGTTTGAGCTCATCATGTATACGGTGCATAAAACGATGAAAATGCACCCGCATTTTTTTGTCGATTGGCAGACAGTCGTAAAACGTATCAACTAAATACGTTTTACCGCGTCCCACCCCGCCATAAAAATACAAACCGGTAACCGGTGTGACCGTATCGTCATCTTTAAACCAGCTACTGATTTTGGCGCCCAGCCCTTGTTTGCCTGCCGGTTTGTCTTCGAGCAACTCATCATATAACCGCTGGAGTGCCTTAACGGCGTTTTCCTGAGCGGAATCATGAAGAAAATCAGGCGCTTTCAGGTCGTCCTGATACTTTTCCCATGGTGTCATCTTTACCTGATACTCCTGAACTTGTAGGGTCGTTGTTACACTTTTTAGGCCACTACTTCCACGGGCGGCTTGAAAAAGCCCGCAGATGGACATAATTTTCGAAATGAAAGGGTAGGTAGTAGCGGCAACGAGTGTCTATATGTGGGCATACTTCCAGCACCTATCATACCTTATTCGATAACCGCTTAAAAAGTTCACAACACGGGTATTTTTTATGCTCTGGCTACGCGCTTTAGTAATCCAGTTACGTCAGGCTCGTTTTACCGGGTGCAAATGAGTACACAAAGCATCGATGAACTTGGTATAGTCGGCAGTAGTATTAAGTAATACCTCACGATACATTCGGTATCAGATGGTTGATTGTATTTTCGGAGATTTAAATGGATGTGTTAATTCCTCTTGCCTTATTAGTAGTGGGCTTGATCATCGGCTTTTTCAGTGCCCGTTATGTGTACACGAAAGAAGGTGGCAGTAAAGCGACCAAACAGGCCGAACAGAATGTGAAAGAGATTATGGCCCAACAGGCTGAGCATCATTTTCATCAGACTCGCCAAACCGTGGAGGCTATTGAAAGCCAGTGTCAGACATTGCGTAAGCAGGTTGAAGAATATGAAGCATTATTGAAGCAGGGAACGGAGGATGATTCTGTGCCATTTTATGGTGAACAGGCATCAACCTATTTGCGCAATAATATTAAAGGTCGGGAAAAAGCCTCAATTCAGACCGTTTCGGGTACCCAGCCAAAAGACTTTGCCAGTGCCAGTTCTGGTTTGTTTGTCGGCTCGCCTGGTCAATCTGTCGCACAAAAGGATGAAAAGTAGAACTTTTTGCACTTTTTTTGTGTCTGTGTTGGGGAATTAAACATTTCGCAATAAACCTGAGGAGTGTTAGCGAACATGAAAAAGTCTTTTCGTCAGGCTGCTGTAGCCTCTGTCGTCATTGCCAGCGTGTGGGGTATGACTGCCCCGGTTCAGGCTGGGTTACCGTTTTTTAGTGATAGTAAACAGGAAATGCCCTCGCTGGCGCCCATGCTTGAAGAAGCTACGCCGGCGGTGGTGAGTATAGCCGTTGAAGGTACTCAAACGGCACGCCGTGAAGTCCCTGAAATGTTTAGATACTTTTTTGGTGGCCCTCAGGAACAAGTGCAGGAAAGGCCATTTAAAGGGCTGGGTTCGGGCGTTATTATTGATGCCAAAAAAGGCTATGTGGTTACCAATAATCACGTGGTTGAAAATGCTGATGAAATTACCGTTAAACTTAAAGACGGACGAGAGTTGAAAGCCAAAAAGCTCGGCGCTGACGATCAAAGCGATATTGCGCTTCTCAAAATAGATCCGGATAACTTAACCGCGCTGGCGATTGCTGACTCTGATGAAATTCGTGTGGGTGATTACGCTATCGCTATCGGCAACCCTTTTGGCTTATCTCAAACTGTTACCTCCGGCATTGTTAGTGCGCTGGGGCGTTCAGGGCTCAATATTGGCGGGTATGAAGATTTTATCCAAACTGATGCCGCCATCAACAGAGGTAACTCCGGTGGCGCGTTGGTCAACCTACGCGGCGAACTTATTGGTATTAACACCGCTATTTTCGGGCCTAACGGGGGCAACGTAGGTATTGGTTTCGCTATTCCCAGTAATATGATGAAAAGCCTGGTAGATCAAATTGCCGAGTTCGGTGAAGTACGCCGTGGTCTGCTGGGGATTTTGGGTAGCGATGTGGACGCTGGGCTGGCCGAAGCCATGGAGTCGCAAGTAAATAAAGGTGCATTTGTCAGTGAAGTGCAGCCTGAGACAGCAGCAGAAAAGGCCGGCTTACAAGCGGGTGATATCATCACCGCTGTTAATGGCCGCAAAATTACCAGTTTCCGCGAACTGGCCGCCCGTATCTCCAGTATGGGGGCCGGCGCTGAAGTCGAACTGACTATTCTGCGTAAAGGCGATACTGAAAAACTCAGCGTGGTGTTAGACGATGCCACCGCCTCTAAAATTACGGCGTCACAAATCCACCCAGCCCTGGAGGGTGCAGAGCTGACTAACGGTGAAGACGCGGCAGGCAATGCCGGGGTTGAGGTCGCCGAACTGGAGCGCGGAAGCGCAGCAGCGCGTATTGGTTTACAGCCTGAGGACGTTATTGTGGGGGTTAACCGGACCCGTACTACCACTATCTCGGAATTCAGAGGCGCGTTGGAAGAAGCCCAGGGGGTGATAGCCCTGAATGTTAAACGCGGCAGCTCAACCCTATACCTGGTGATACGCTAGGCTTTTAAGCGCTTTTTCGCTATACGTATTTAATCTCTATTTAAAGCCACTCCATGCAGTGGCTTTTCTTTTATATTGGCCTTGAGTAGCGTGAACCTCTCTATACCATCGTCAATAAATACAAAGATTTACCCTATGACAGACATCGGCGGGGAGATTGTTTTGGTAATCTTTTTCATCAATGTTATTCTTTGCGATAACATTAAATTCTGCCTCCCTCCCCTTTTTGGAGGCGCTAAAAATAAGAACTCACTGTGGCAGGCAGGCAATTTTTTTCGTTTGTAGTTAAATCGGTAGTGCTGGGTATCTTTGTAGCCGGCTTAATGCTGTTTTTGGTGCCCAATCTGCGTAATGGTGAAGGGTTTACTCTCCCCTGGCTGGGCGAGCAGTCCGGTACTGCTATGCGCAAAACCTACCGGGATGCGATTAGTCGGTCAGCCCCTGCCGTGGTCAATATCTACAGCGTCAGCATTGAGAACGATGTGGGAGTTTATCGCAGCCGCCCGCGGGAGCGTACCAGTCTGGGCTCCGGCGTTATTATGACCGAGTCCGGCTATATTCTGACCTGTAATCATGTGGTACAAAATGCCGATAGTATTGTAGTAGCAGTACAAGATGGTCAAATTTTAGAAGCCCAAATTGTGGGTACTGATCAATACACTGATTTAGCCGTGTTGAAGGTAAAAGGTGAAAACCTGCATCAGATACCCCAGCCCGAACGCCACGATGTAGAAGTAGGCGACATGGTAATGGCCATTGGTAACCCATTCGATCTGGGGCAAACCGTAACACACGGTATGGTGAGCCGCGCAGGGCGCAATGGCTTATCCAATTTTGTTGACTTCATCCAAACAGATGCGGTATTAAACCAGGGAAATTCCGGTGGCGCGCTAGTCGATTCAAATGGCAACCTGGTGGGTATCACCAACGCTAATTTTCAGGTGCGCGACTCGCGCAACGGGGTACGTAACGTAGACGGTATCAATTTTGCCGTGCCCTACGAACTTGCTCGCCGGGTAATGGATGAAATTATCACCAGCGGTAAAGTGGTCCGTGGTCAGTTAGGCTTTATTGGGGGTGAAATACGTGGCCGCCCAGGCGTTATTGTTACCGCCGTGGCTAAACAAAGCCCGGCTGAAGAAGCAGGTTTACGGCCTAACGACATTATAATGGCAATCAATGGGGTGGCGCTGGAAAGTGCCTCTAAAACATTGGATATGATTGCAGAAACCAAGCCTGGCACGACCCTCGACCTGGAAATTAGCCGTAACGGTGAAAGGCTCGATATCTCCGTTACCGTCGCCGAGCTGGGTGGTTCCTCATAGGCTACAAATCTGATGTTTCCCTAAAACCTAAACTACAGGTTATGTAAATAGATGCTTCACGCTGGTACCCCCCGCCCCCTATCGTCCACTACCCAATTGCTTTAGTTTTTTTGCCCGAAGGCCATCTATCCCTGCGTCTGGCATACCTTCAGCTCTTGTCGCTCGTGCCGTAATCAACAAACTCGTCAGGCCTGCATGCATTCGCCAACTAAGCGTAAAAAAATTAGGCGGCCGTTATTTATCGCCCATTTTTTAACCGGTGCGGAGCCAGCATAGATAAAGCCGGGGCCCCATACAACACTTCAATACGTGGGCAAAAACGCTGGGACAATAAAACCGCGAGATACACGAGTAGCGATAGCTTTGATAGGAGTAAAGCCGAAGCACCGCGCAGGGGAATTAAAGTCTATATTGAGGGTTATTGTTAGCACCACACATAGTTTGCCTCTGTGATGATAAAACAGATCACATGTGGTTAAAAAGGAGTATAAAGAAGAATAACAATCAGGTGTTGTTGGCGTTGCGACGGATACGTTTAGGGGCTGGTTCCATTTTATCGCGCTGGGCTGTTTTCATACCTTCGTCATTATTGTTGTCGGCCATAGCATACGGCGGCTCGCCAATAAACAACATGGTAGATACCATCATTGCAAACAAAACGGTAGGAATAGAATGGCGTAATGCCAAATATGGACGTAACTGACGACTAACGTAATTCAAACCAACTTTTCCCTGCATACGTTTGTTTCAACCTCTATCATTCTTATCTGCTCAACAACCATTGCCGATATTTATCCACCGGCTTCCTGCCAGGGTCGGAGTCAACATGCATGTGACCGACAGTCTTGCCGACACTCTGGTTGAAGATTATCGAAAGTATACTTTATTTTTTTGCAGATGCACCCTTTGAATCAAAAATGTAGATACTTTGCTTAATTTACCGCCGATCTACACTCTATCCTCACCACCCATAAACATTCTCGTAACATTTGTTCTGGTTCAGCATAATTAGCTCACAGTGCTGACCAATTTCTGTCGCTGAACTTGTTAATAATCAAGTCTATCGAATTTGCCCGCGAAACGATGGCATAAAAATGTGACGATTTGTTACTTGTGAGATTGCTAAGCCGGTTTATTTGGTAAACTGCAGAGTATGATTCACAAAAACCTATAAGATGTAGACACTTGTACCGATTCACTTGGTTGTTTTTGGCTGTAGCGGCGTGCTATGTGGGCGCCGCTGAAGATAGCGCAAGTTATTCTCAGCCGACACCCGCCACGGCCTGGCAATTGGGTATAGCCGCCGGACATGGGCAGGTAAGTTCACCTGTGAGGGGGGCTGCTAACCGTTCGTTGTGGCTGATTGCCGATGTCGCATGGTACGGCAGCACATTTTATCTCGATAACACCGAAGCAGGCGGGTTTATTTGGGATAGTGCTGATAAGCGTGGCTCGGCACAAGCCTATGTAACGTATAACCGTGAAGCTCAGCTATTTGATAACCACGCCATTAGTGACATAACGGTACCCTTTTTACCGTTTAATAGTGCCGCCCGGCCTGCGTCAACGCCCGATGTGCAAGCGCAGCAGTTGGCCTCGCGCCATTATGCAGTGCACGCGGGGGCCCGTCTGGTTTACGAATATGCAGCCTCACGCGTCAGTTTCAGTATTGAGCGGGATATTAGTGGCACGCATGATGGCTACCTGGCTACAGCGGGATATCAAATGCAATTACCGGTACCTTACTGGCAGGTCAGCGCCACAGCCATGGTGAGCTGGTATAGTCAGCATTTCAATCAATATTATTACGGTATCGATAACCGAGATAACGTTTCGCCGCAATATCATTACCGGCCCGCAGGCGGCTTTCGTCCTGCGCTGGACATTACCGCTACGCATGCTTTATCGCCCGCCTGGGGCGTGGTGGTTTTTGCTCGCTATACGGCACTTTCGGATACGGTGACTGACAGCCCTGTAGTGGATAAAAATGGCATATTCAGCGCCTACGCGGGCCTTAGCTATCACTTTTAGCGGAGCAACAGATTGCAGCGACTTGGGGTAATAGTAATGCTGGGTTGGTTGCCGTATACCAGTGCAGCGGCGGCGCTGCACTGGTCCGTGGCACCGCAGATATGTGTTGCCGATACGACTCACAGCACCTGTAACATGACTATCACCATTGAGTATCATAGTAACCCGCCGGCCGCTATACCGGCATGTGTGCTGATTAACGGCAAACAGCGCCAATGCTGGGCCCGATTGCCCGCTCGCGTTACCTTGGATGTAGCGCTCGAAGCGGCTGGTCGTCTCACTGTAAGCACCCCGGATGGCCGGGAACTTATCAGAAAGGTGCTGCAAATAAAAGCGCGGCGTGACACACACCGCCCCCGGGTTCGCAGTCCATGGAGATTATTTTGAAGCCACGTATTGTATTGGTAGAAGACGATGATCGCTTGCGTACACTGGTAACTGACTTTTTGCAGGAGGCTCATTATGATGTGACGAGCCTGGAAGAAGGTAGTGACCTGGTACCCCTGGTCAGCCAGCACCCGCCCGAGCTGATCATTCTGGATATCATGCTACCGGGGCTTGATGGCTT
Source organism: Salinimonas sediminis (assembly GCF_003429285.1). Lineage (NCBI taxonomy): Bacteria > Pseudomonadati > Pseudomonadota > Gammaproteobacteria > Alteromonadales > Alteromonadaceae > Salinimonas > Salinimonas sediminis. The sequence goes on along the minus strand of NZ_CP031769.1, from coordinate 729,886 downwards.
CGGGCTATGTCGTCAGCTTCGACAATTTTACCGGGGCCCGCTACTGTTTATGACGGCGCGCGGAGACGATTTGGACCACGTTATGGGGCTGGAGATAGGTGCCGATGATTATATTACCAAACCGGTTGAGCCGCGCGTGCTATTGGCCCGGGTACAAGCGCTGCTTAGGCGGGTTGGCAGCCCGCCTACTCTAGCTCACGATAGCCCCGCTCGGTTACAGTTTGGTAGCCTGGTCATCGATAAGCCCGCCCGCTCAGTGAAACTGGCGAATAGCCCGATTAAACTGACCAGCCATGAATTTGATATGCTGTGGTTATTGGCCTGTCATGCTGGCGACGTGGTTGACCGCAATACTATTTATGAACGCATTATCGGCCGCGAGTATGATGGGTTAGACCGTTCTGCCGATGTGCGGATTTCACGGTTACGTAAAAAACTAGAAGATGATCCTGGCAATCCCTTTCGCATAAAAACTATCTGGGGAAAGGGCTTCTTTTTTGTGGCCGAGGCCTGGGACTGATGGCAAGGCTCTTTGCCAGCTTATATCTATGGATAGCCGTTGCGCTGATTGCCAGTACCGCGTTACTGGATGCACTGTTTTTTAATGCCCAGCCGCCGGGGCCGGGTATCGACGCTACCCGCATAGCGCTACAGCATGCTAAGCCCGATGCTGCCTTGTTAAATGATTTACGCCATTCCGGAATACCCGCCCGATTTATTCCAACTGATTTAATTGCCTGGCCGGCCCAGTCCAGAACCGCACTGGCGCAAGGCCAGGTGGTGACCTTGTACGACGATACCCATACGTTATTATACCGACAGACTGAATCCGGTACCCTGATTGAGCTAGCGCTGGCGCATCGCCTCACCTCAAGCGGGTCCTGGTGGCTTTACAGTGGCTCTTTCTTTGCCTTGTTGGGTGTATGGATTGCCCTTTGGTTAAGGCCCCTTTGGCGCGATTTGCATCTGGTACAGCAGGCGGTGGAACAGGCCGAGCACAATGGTACGATAGCCCCGGTAGTTTTACCGGCCCGCTCCCGCCTCAGTGGTATTGCGCAAGCCTTGACCCGGTTAAGTACCCAGGTAAACGAGTTGCTGCTGCAACATAAAGAGATGACCGGAGCGGTAGCTCACGAACTTCGCACACCTTTAGCCCGCCTCAAATTTGCCTTAGCGGCGTCTGCTGGCGGCCCTTCTACGCAGTGGCAGGCAATGTCAGATGATGTAGAAGAGCTGGACCGGATGGTTCAGGAAATGCTGGATTATCTGCGTACCGAGGGTAGCCCGCCAGAGCTGAATATTTCGGTATTACCACTGGCCGCCATCAGCCGGCAGCTGGTGCAAAAATTGGCGGTACGAAATGAACGTCAATTAACCGTCTCAGTGGTTGCCAGTGAAGCTGCTATTCTGGGCGATGCTTATTATATTGAACGCGCAATTGAAAACCTGTTGATCAATGCTTATCGGCATGCTCGTTCGCGGGTCCTAATTGACATAGAAATAGGTGGCGCTTACGTCAGTTTACGGGTGCATGATGACGGCGAAGGGGTAGATGTGGCCAACCGGGATAAAGTCTTTGCGGCGTTTTATCGACCAGATACGCATCGGTCGCGGGTCAGAGGGGGGCAGGATTAGGACTGGCCATTGTGAAACGCATTCAACAATGGCACCAGGGAAGCTGTTTTGTTACCGACAGCGAGCGATTAAGCGGGGCGCAGTTTGTGCTGCGCTACCCGCATAATAGTGCAATTAACGGAAGCTAAATATCCGCCAAGGCCCCATAACGTAAGTTAGCGGCTATTCTTTTTCCCGTGAGATAATCGCACCCAGCCCGCTCAGCTTAGCTTCGATAGACTCATACCCGCGATCCAAATGATAGATGCGCGTTACATGGGTTTCACCTTCTGCAATCAGCCCGGCAATAACCAAGCTGGCCGATGCTCGCAGGTCTGTAGCCATAACCGGGGCGCCTTTCAATCGCGAACTGCCTTTGGAGACGGCGGAATTAGCTTCCAATGCAATTTCAGCCCCCATTCGTTGCAATTCAGGCACATGCATAAAACGATTTTCGAAAATAGTTTCGGTGATCACGCCCGTCCCCTGGGCAATACAGTTCATGGTGACAAACTGAGCCTGCATATCTGTAGGGAACGCGGGGTGGGGGGCCGTTTTTACCTGCACAGCGTTTGGCTTACGGCCTTCCATATCCAACTCTATCCAGTCATCCCCACAGGTGATTTTGGCCCCCGCCTGCTGAAGCTTATTCAATACCGCATCCAATGTATCGGGGGCAGCATCCAGGCAGCGAATTTTGCCCCCAGAGACAGCAGCAGCAACTAAAAATGTGCCGGTTTCAATGCGATCAGGTAATACCCGGTAATCACAACCCGTAAGTTCAGGTACACCCTGAATATGAATATTGTCGGTACCCGCGCCGGTTACTGTGGCCCCCATTTGGTTCAAACAGTTGGCTAAATCGACAATTTCCGGCTCGCGGGCAGCATTTTCCAGGATGGTCTCGCCCTCAGCCAATGCCGCCGCCATCATCAAATTTTCCGTGGCCCCGACACTTACCATATCCATGAATATACGAGCCCCTTGCAGGCGACCCTCGACGTGAGCGCGTATATAGCCTTCATCAACTTCTATTTTGGCACCCATCTGCTCCAGGCCAGCCAAATGCAAATTGACAGGGCGGGCGCCGATTGCACAGCCGCCAGGTAACGATACGTTTGCTTTACCATGGCGGGCCAATAAAGGCCCTAATACCAAGATCGACGCACGCATGGTTTTCACTAACTCATATGAGGCGGTGACGCTACTTAAGGCATCGGCAGTCAGACGTACTTCGTTTTGCTCGCGGGAAACTTTCACCCCAAGTTCCGCTAACAAGGCCGTGGTGGTATTGATATCTCGTAACGCAGGGACATTGGTGTACCGGCATGGCTTATCAGTAAGCAGCGCCGTCATCAGCAAAGGTAAAGCCGCATTTTTAGCCCCGGAGATACGCACATCACCGCGCAACGGGGGAGATTTTTTAATGACTAATTTATCCACTTAAAGGGCCTGATTTATTGCGGAATATGGAACTGACGCTCGCGCTGCCAGTCTGCTTCACTGAAGGTTTTAATTGAAATAGCATGCATACTGCCATCGGCAATTTTGTCAGATAACGGGCCATAAATAGCCTGCTGACGCTTAACCCGGCTCAATTGGGCAATTTCATCGCTCACTGCGATAATCGAATAATGTGAACCGTCACCCTTCACGTGTACTTCTGTCAGGTTAAGGGCATCTTTTAAGATCGCTTCAATCTCAGCTACATCCATAAATTTCGTTGCTCTTATTTGTTAACGTTGTGGCTATTCTACAGGCAAAAGGCCATCGACGTCGCTGATTTTAGCCAGTTTGAGTAGTTTATGCGGCACTTCGGTCAGGCGCACCTTTATCTGGTGTTGGCGGGCATCCCGTATAGCATTGATTAACCATGCCAGTCCGGCGCTGTCCACCCGCTCAACGTCGGCTAAATCAAACGTACATTGGCCGCTATCCTGCAATTGTTGTTGTTGCTTGGATGACAGTATTGACCACCAGTTATCGCTAAGCGTTTCACGGTCAAGATGACCGTGCACACTTATTACCGAGTCGCTACTGACCTGAAACAGACTCACGCGTTGTCCTTTTTCTGTTCCATTTCTTTTTTCAGCTCAAGCGGGTTTTCAATTTTTTCTTCCATCAGCGCAATCACTTTATCAATACCTTGCTGGCGGATGATCGACTCAAATTCGCTACGCTTGCTATCCAACATGCTGATGCCTTCAGCGACCATATCGAAGGCTTTCCACTCGTTGGTTTTGTTATTTTTACGTACTTTAAACGCAACTTTAATCTCAGGACGGGTCGGATCTTTAATAATGGCGCGTACCACGACATAAGTTTTGTCATCGACATCCGTCGCCGGCTCAAAAATCACTTCCTGATTGTCATAATAGCTCATTGCGACAGCGTAAGTGGTAATCAGGTATTCACGGAACACCTTAACAAACTCAGATAACTTTTCCCGTGGCACTGACGTAGCATGTTTGCCCAATACCTTAAAGGCGGCAAACTGATAGTCAGTGTGGGGAAGCAGCTCTTCTTTCATAATTTTACGCAGTTCTTCAGGGTCATTTTTTATAGAAGACTGGTCGCTTTTAATCCGGCTAAACGTTTGGTTCGCCACTTGTTTAATCATGGCATACGGATTTTCTTCGTTAACTTCCTGGGCCTGGGTAACGCTGGCAGTCAGCAGCATCGCCACGCCAAATAGTGCAGATAATTTTTTCACGGATATCTCCTAAGATGTCAAATTCGGTAACGTCACGGCAGTACGGTTAGTCTTCGTCTTTGCCACGACTAAATAAAAACTGTCCAATCAGGTCTTCTAGTACCAATGCTGATTTGGTGTCCTGCAGATAATCACCATCCTGCAAATTAGCGATACCATCAAACGAGAAGCCGGGCTGAAAGCCAACATACTGTTCGCCCAGCAAACCAGAGGTCAAAATAGACACTGAACTGGTTTCCGGAAATTCGCTGTACTTGCTGATAATGCTAAGCTCTACCACCGGGGTATAATCTTTTTTATCCAGCGTAATGGAAGTAACCCGACCTACAGTGACCCCGCCTACTTTCACCGCCGAGCGCTCTTTTAGCCCGCCGATATTGTCAAATTTTGCGTACAGCGTGTAGGTATCACCTTTCGTAGACATTGTCTGATTTGCCACATTCAGGGCCAGCATCAGCAAAGCACCTATCGACAATAAGACGAAAACCCCAACCATGAGTTCCGCTTTATATTTGTTCATTTTGTTCCCCTACTCAATTCCGAACATCAGGGCGGTTAAAATGAAATCCAACCCCAGTACCGCTAATGATGAAAAGACCACGGTTTGAGTGGTCGCTTTGCTGATTCCCTCTGAGGTGGGTGTGGAATCATACCCCTTAAATATGGCAATCCAGGTTACAACTAAGGCAAATACCAGGCTTTTTATAATGCCGTTACCGACGTCATTACCCCATTCTACCGACGACTGCATCAGCGACCAGTAGCTGCCCGCATCAACACCCAACCAGTCGACGCCAACCACGTGGCCGCCCAAAATACCTACCGCACTAAATATTGCAGCCAGCAATGGCATAGAGATAAGCCCGGCCCAAAAGCGCGGTGCGACTACCCGGCGTAACGGATCTACTGCCATCATTTCTAAGCTAGATAATTGCTCTGTGGCTTTCATCAAGCCTATTTCCGCAGTTAGTGCAGAACCTGCCCGGCCCGCAAACAACAGGGCGGTCACCACCGGCCCCAGTTCCCGTAACAGCGACAGCGCAACCATCGGCCCCAGGCTGCCTTCCGCGCCATAGTCGACCAGGATAGTATATCCTTGCAGTGCCATTACCATGCCGATAAACAGGCCTGACACTACAATAATCAGTAAAGACTGTACCCCGACCACATAAATTTGCTGAATAGTCAGAGGGACATTTTTAAGCTTTGGCAACGCAAAGATGGCGCCAATCAGCATTAGTCCGGCCCGGCCTATTGCCGCGACTTTCGCGATACTATTAGCGCCTAATGCCTGAATCGGATTCATTTCACGTCTCCAAATAAGGCGTCTTCGAGTTTGTCAGACGGGTAATGAAATGGTACCGGCCCATCTGCCTCACCTTTTAAAAACTGCTGAACCAACGGCGACTCACTGTTACGTATTTCATCAGCGGTGCCCTGCCCTATAACCTTTTGGTCAGCCAAAATATAAATATAATCGGCAATGGTCAGCACTTCAGTAACATCATGGGTGACCACAATACTGGTTACATCAAGCGCATCATTGAGCTGGCGAATCAGCTTAACCAATACCCCCATGGAAATCGGATCCTGTCCGGCGAAGGGCTCGTCGTACATAATCAGGTCCGGATCCAAAGCAATAGCCCTGGCCAATGCAGCCCGGCGCGCCATCCCGCCAGATAATTCACTGGGCATAAGTTTGGCTGCTCCGCGTAAGCCGACAGCTTGCAGTTTCAACGCCACAATAGTGTCAATCACGTCAGGCGCCAGGCGGGTATGCTCTTTTAGCGGAAACGCCACGTTATCGTGAACATTCATATCGGTGAACAACGCCCCGCTTTGAAACAGCATGCTCATACGCCGCCGGGTTTCGTATAATTTGCTGCGATTCATGGCCACTATCGATTTGCCATCAAACCGAATATCCCCCTGATCTGGGGTCAATTGCCCGCCAATTAAGCGCAGCAATGTGGTTTTACCAATACCACTGGGGCCCATTACTGCGGTGATTTTGCCTTTTGGAACGTTAAGCGAAATATCGTTGTAGATAACTCGCCCACCGCGCCTGAAGGTCATTTTGTCTATATCGACTAAATTATCCATACCAGAATTTGTGGGTCCTTACCGGTTGCCCGCTATCTCGGCCGGCCGTTGAGCCTGGTGAAGATGCTGCAATTAAAAAGTTTACTGACCAGTGTAGTTTGTGCATTGTACGCTTTTTTCCCACCCCATCCAAAAAGAAATAGTTACAAGTTATGTTCGAAAAAGCCGAATCATGTTTGGTCACTATGATGGTGAAGCAGCCAGTACTCACCGCCGTATTCTTACCCTGATCACTCGCTATGATGTCACACTGCCCAGCGCAGTTGTTTATACTAAACCTACGCTCTATGACCCATCCCCTTTAAACTATGTTCCGTCACGGGGGCTAAGTCACTTATATCCCGTCATTTGCCCAGTCGCTCATGTTTAGACGCTTATGTCTTGCCGCTTATGTCTTGCCGCTTATGCACAATAACCTATTGCCGGTAGGCTGGGGCACACACGCCATCGCCTTGAACCATCTGTTGTGAATGATGGGGGTAAATTCATACGTTCATATTTATACGTTCATAATTATACGTTCTATGAGCAATGACCGCGCCAGCTTGAGGTTTATTGCAAAAGATGGACTATTTGTCATTTTTAGCGTGCGCCGATTATGCCACAAAGTTCCCCGGCTTGTTCACTACAAAGCCGCCGTGAATATTCATATAATTCAATTATATCAACTGCCTGCCACTGCGCGGGCGCCACTTAACAGCGGGACAGGTTGACGTCTGGCAACTGCGCTGAATCGCCGGCATGGCCAACCATCTACAATATATCTGGCTATAGCTACTCCCCCGCATGACCCCAGGTTAACTTCTGCATCGAGCAAAAACGGCAGGAGGCCAGGAAATACTGGTAGAAGTTTCATTAAAACCGGCTCGGCTAACTGCCCGCCAGCCCAGACTAAAGTACAATAAGCATAGGCAAAAGAGGCATATTCTGAGACAATCGCGGGAAATTCCAAACGATTAAGATTTGCCGTGCTGTTACAGGTTTTCATATTTGTGGTCGGACTTATTGTCCTGAGCTGGGGAGCGGACCGTTTTGTCTATGGCGCTTCCGCACTGGCTAAGAATATTGGTATTTCACCAATGATGATTGGTTTGACAATTGTGGCCATGGGGTCGTCAGCGCCCGAGATTGTGGTTTCCGCAATGGCATCAGTAAATGGCTCGCCGGATACCGCGGTGGGGAACGCGCTGGGCTCGAATATTACCAATATCGGTTTGGTATTAGCTATCACTGCCCTGGTGAAACCACTTACCGTCTCCTCCACCACCCTCAAACGCGAAATGCCAGCGCTGTTGGTCATTACTATTATTGCGATGGCTTTCATGTTTAACGGCCAGCTGGCGCATATTGAAGGTCTTTTCCTGTTCGGCATGTTTATTTTTGTATTAGCCGGCATGGCGTGGTTATCGTTGCATGTAGAAAAAACTGACCCTCTGATGGCCGAAACCACAGATGAAATCCCGTCTAACGAGCATACCGGTAAGGCCGTGTTATGGATTGGCGTAGGCCTGCTGTTATTACCCTTAAGTGCCCACTACATTGTCGACTCCGCAGTATATATAGCTCGCTTCTTTGGGATTAGTGACTTGGTAATTGGCTTGACGGTGATTGCGCTGGGCACCAGTTTACCCGAATTAGCCGCCAGTATAGCCGGGGTAATGAAAGGTGAGGACGACTTAGCGCTGGGGAATATTATCGGTTCCAATATCTTTAATTTGCTGGCAGTACTGAGTATGCCGGGGCTGATTGCGCCGGGGCCGCTTGACCCGGATGTTTACCACCGTGATATGTATGTGATGTTTGGTCTTACCGCGCTGCTGTTTTTCTTTAGCTTCAGCATTATTGGTAAAAAACAGATAGGCCGCGCTGAAGGTAGTTTGCTGCTGGTGTGCTTTTTAGGCTATCAAGTATTATTGTTCTGGTGAGGCCTTCTCTATGCATGACATCTTTTTAGCTTCGGCAAAACGGGTTATCGACATTGAAAACCGGGCTATCGCAGCGCTATCGGCGCGTTTAAGCGATGAATTTGTCAGCGCCTGTGAGATCCTGTTTCACTGCAATGGTAAAGTTGTGGTAAGTGGTATGGGAAAATCTGGCCATATTGGCAATAAGATAGCCGCCACCCTTGCCAGTACCGGTACGCCTGCCTTTTTCATGCATCCAGCCGAGGCTAACCATGGCGATCTGGGCATGTTGGGTAAAGAAGATGTGCTCCTGGCTATCTCTAATTCTGGCGAGACCAGTGAGTTAATTAATTTACTGCCAGTGGTAAAGCGGCTGAATGTACCGGTTATCGCCATGACTAACAGCCGCTCCAGTACGCTGGGGCAATACGCCGACGTGATACTTGATATCAGTGTATCGCAGGAAGCCTGCTCGCTGGGTTTAGCCCCGACTTCCAGTACTACCGCTACGCTGGTAATGGGTGACGCGTTGGCCATTGCCCTGCTGGATGCCCGCGGTTTTACGTCGGACGACTTCGCCCTATCCCACCCCGGCGGCAGCCTGGGCCGTAAGCTATTATTAAAAGTGCACGACATTATGCTTACCGGGCAGGACCTGCCCCTGGTATCGCAGCAAGCCACTATCAGCGAAGCCTTACTGGAAATCTCTCGCAAAGGTTTGGGGATGACCGGCATCCTGGACAGCCAGAAGAAATTGGCAGGGATATTTACCGACGGTGACTTACGGCGGGTACTGGATAGCCGCACCGATATTCATACTACCGGCATTGACCAGGTCATGACCCGTGGTGGAATTACGGCAAAACCGCAGGAGTTGGCTGTAGAGGCGCTGAATACGATGGAAGCTCGCAGTATCACCGCGCTGATGGTCGTGGATGACCAAAGGTATCCCATTGGCGCATTTAATATGCACATGTTACTTAAAGCAGGAGTTTTATAATGCCTCATGTAGTGACCTTTTACGGGATGCTGGAAGAGAAAAGTTTTAATCGCTTGAAACAGCTTAAACTGCTGGTGTGCGATGTGGACGGGGTGTTTTCCGATGGGCGGATTTATCTTGGTAACGACGGCGAAGAACTAAAAGCCTTCCACACCCGCGATGGCTATGGCCTGAAAGCGGTGGTCAAAAGTGGCATTCAAGTTGCTGTCATTACCGGCCGTCGTTCTGCTATTGTAGAAAATCGAATGCAGGCGCTGGGTGTTCAACATATTATTCAGGGTGAAGAAGACAAAGCCACAGCTTTGCGTACGTTAAGTGAAAGTCTGGGCATTACGCCGGCCGAGGTGGCCGCAATTGGCGATGATGTTCCAGATTTAGGTATGTATCAGTTTGCTGACACCAAAGTGGCAGTGAAAGACGCTCACCCTCAGGTTACGGCTGCCGCAAACTGGGTGTTGACCAAGCCTGGCGGCTTTGGCGCGGTGCGTGAGCTGTGCGATATTATTCTCCAGGCCCATGATAAGCTGGACGGTATTCACGGAGCCAGCATATGAACCGGCTGGGTATCAGTATAGCCGCGCTGTTTGTACTGGTATTGCTGGTATATATGCCAGTATGGTTAACCGAGCCAACGGCCACTCAGTCAGGCAACAGCAATGATGCACTAAAACCGGCTTACACGGCTAAAAACCTGACGACCACTTTGTACAATGAAGAAGGGGCCCTGAACCATCAGGTCTTTGCCAAAACCATGGAACATTATGATCAGCTGGGTTTTGTGCAATTTGAAGAACCTAAATATACCGTATATGTGGATGCCGACCAGAGCCCCTGGCAGGTCACCTCGAATGAGGGTACGCTGTATAACAACAATTTAATTGAATTAGAATCGCAGGTCAGGGTACGTAGCTTTACCGAAGATGCGTTTGTAAAAACCATCGAAACTGACTTTATTAAAATTAATCTGGACGACAAAACACTCTTTTCAGATCAGCCAGTGGTTATCCGCGGAGCAACGTTTGTCGTAAACAGTAATGGCATAAAAGGCGACCTTAGCTCGCAAGAGTATGAGTTGATTGATCATGTACAAACCACTTTTTCCCCTGGCCTCTAGCCTGTTAGCCCTGTTATGTTTTGTTGCTCCGGTAACAGCTGGCAGTGGTGATTTTCAAAAACCGATTACGGTAGACGCTCGCACCCAGTCGATGGATGGTAAAAATAAAGTTACCCGGTTCAAGGATAATGTGACGATAACGCAAGGCACGTTGACGATAGAAGCCGATGAAGTTGAGGTGAGCGCTAAAGATGGCGAAGGGCGCGAAGTCATGATTGCCAGGGGTAACCCAGCGAAGTATTCACAAACCATGGATGATGGCAGTAAAGTTACCGCCCAGGCCAGCGAATTGCGTTATGAAGTGAACAAGCGCACTATCTCTATGCGGGGCGATGCCAGAATTAGCCAGAATAGTAGTATGGTACGTGGTGACAGTATTACTTACGACATGGTAAAAGAACAGTTACTGGCAACCAGTAGTGATAATAATGACGATAGCCGGGTCACCACTGTTTTTCGGCCTCAGTCTATTAAAAAATTGAATGACAACAAGGACGACGCAACGGCCAAGGATAGTGCTGATGAGCAAAAGAACGGCGAAGGTGACAACTAAGTATGGCAACATTGTCTGCCGCAAATCTTGCGAAATCGTATAAGTCCAGACAGGTAGTACGTGATGTCAGCCTGTCAGTCTCTACTGGCCAGATTGTGGGTTTATTAGGGCCCAATGGGGCTGGTAAAACCACTACCTTTTACATGATAGTGGGGTTAGTTGCGCTGGATAAGGGTAAAATCTTAATTGATGATAACGAGCTTACCCACCAGCCAATGCACGAACGGGCGCGCCAGGGAATCGGCTATCTGCCGCAGGAAGCATCGATATTTCGTAAATTAACAGTACACGAAAATATCATGGCTATTTTGCAGACCCGCAGCGGGCTTTCCGCTACCAAAAGAGAAGAAGAAGCTGACGCGCTACTTGATGAATTCAATATCAATCATATACGTAATAGTACCGGTATGAGTTTGTCAGGCGGAGAACGCCGCCGGGTAGAGATTGCCCGGGCATTAGCGGCTAATCCGCAGTTTATTTTGTTGGATGAGCCATTTGCCGGTGTTGACCCAATATCGGTAAATGATATAAAGAAAATCATCCAGCATCTGCGCGACAGAGGCATAGGGATCCTCATTACAGACCATAACGTACGGGAAACCCTGGATGTATGTGAAGAAGCCTACATCGTAAGTCACGGAGAGCTCATCGCCCAAGGTAGTGCGGAGCAAGTATTAAGCAACCAGAAAGTACGTGATGTATACCTAGGTGAGCAATTCAAGCTATAGTAAGGTATGAGTGACATTGTCATACCTGTGGTTCACCGCTTAAGTACACGCGTACCCGAGTTTAAAATAAGACGTAGATGAAACCATCTTTACAACTAAAATTTAGTCAACAGTTAACCATGACCCCGCAGTTGCAGCAGGCTATTAAGCTATTGCAGCTGTCGACTCTTGATCTTCAGCAGGAAATTCAGGAAGCCCTGGATTCAAACCCCTTGTTAGAGGTAGATGAAAGCAGTGATAACGATATTACCGAAAAAAATAATATCGATAATGACAACGACAATGTAGAAGCCACTGCCAGCACCAGCGACAACATGGACTCGGGCGAAGCGATGGAGAAAAATGATTTACCCGACGAGTTGCCTATCGACAGTACCTGGGATGAGTATTATTCAGCGTCCTCAGCCCCTGCCCCCGGCCCGGGCAGTGACGAAGATCAAATTTTTCAGGGCGAAACCACCGAGAATATTCAGGACCATCTGCTCTGGCAAATGCGTTTAACGCACTTTTCGGATACCGACCGCGCCATCGCGATGGCGATTATTGACTCGATCGACGAGTCAGGCTATTTAACCGTATCGGTAGAAGATATTCTGCAAAGTGTGAATAGCGAAGACGCCGAAGAAGTTATCGAAGAAGATGAAGTTGAATGTGTGTTGAAACGTATTCAATTATTCGACCCACTTGGTTCGGGATCGCGCAGCCCGCAAGAGTGTTTGCTGGTTCAGCTACGCCAGTTCGCTATCGACACGCCTTGGCTGGAAGAAGCCAAAATGCTGTTACAGGATTATTCAGACTTATTGGGCAGCAAAGATTATCGTACCTTAATGCGCAAAACGAAGCTGAAAGAAGATGAACTGCGTGAAGCAATGCGGTTGTTGCAGACGCTAAACCCTCGTCCAGGTAGTGCATTAATTACAAAAGAACCCGAATACGTGATTCCGGACGTATCAGTTACTAAGCGCAATGGACGATGGGCAGTTGAGCTCAACCCTGACAGTTTGCCAAAGCTTAGCGTAAACCAGCAATATGCTGCGATGAGCCGCCGCGCCAGAAACAGTAGCGACTCACAATTTATTCGCTCGCACATGCAAGAAGCAAAATGGTTTATTAAAAGCCTTGAGTCACGAAATGATACGCTGCTTAAGGTAGCCAACTGCATAGTGCAGCAACAAATGGGCTTTTTTGAACATGGCCCGGAAATGATGAAACCAATGGTTTTAAACGATGTCGCAGAAATGGTAGATATGCATGAGTCGACAATTTCCCGGGTAACTACCCAGAAATATATGCATACACCGCGCGGTATTTTTGAATTGAAATATTTCTTTTCAAGCCACGTGGCGACAGAATCTGGTGGTGAGTGCTCCTCTACCGCCATACGTGCACTAATTAAGAAGCTGGTGGCTGCCGAGAAACCTAGCAAACCACTTAGCGATAGCAAAATTGCTCAGTTGTTGGCCGAGCAAGGTATAAAAGTTGCCCGGCGAACAATAGCAAAATATCGGGAATCGTTATCGATCCCACCGTCGAACCAACGCAAAAGCCTGATTTAGTAGGGCTTGCTCACAATAAGGAAGACGAACTATGCAAATCAATCTTACTGGTCATCATATTGAGATCACTGACTCTTTGCGTACTTATGTCGATACAAAATTCAGCAAATTAGAGCGTCATTTTGACCATATTTCTAATGTTCATGTCATTTTAAATGTCGAGAAACTGGCACAGAAAGCTGAAGCTACGGTTCACCTTAGTGGGGCGGAGGTTTTTGCTTCGGCAGAGAATACTGATATGTATGCGGCCATTGATAGCATGGTAGATAAACTGGACAGGCAAGTTATCAAGCACAAGGAAAAGCTGAAAAAGCATTAGTCAGTTAATATGGATATACAAGCCATTGTAAGCCTGGACCGCACTAAATGTGCGGTTCAGTGCAATAGTAAAAAGCGAATTCTCGAGATCATCAGTAATATCGCCGCCCAAAATAACCCGGAAGTGGAAGAGACGACAGTATTGAATGCGCTGATGGCTAGAGAACGTATGGGCAGTACTGGAATTGGTAATGGTATTGCGTTGCCCCATGGGCGTTTGCCCGGGCTGGACCGCGTAATTGCCATCGTGGTGACCAGTGATCCGGCTATCGATTTTGATGCAATTGATCGCAAGCCTGTGGATATTTTCTTTACCCTGTTAGTGCCTGAAGAGCAAACCGAAGGTCATCTTCAAACACTGGCGATGGTGGCCGGTAAGTTAAGTGACAAAGATACCCTGAAAGCCATTCGCCGAGCACAAACCGGGGATGATATTATTGCAGCACTACAATCATAATTGCCACCTACACAGAGCCCCTGTGTAGGTATAAGGAAGCAGCGCTTTGAAGCTCATTATTATAAGTGGCCGGTCCGGCTCGGGTAAATCAGTTGCGCTACGAGCCTTGGAAGACCTGGGATATTATTGTGTAGATAATATCCCGGTCAACTTACTCCCTGCCCTTACCCACTCCGTGTCGCAAGAGTACGACCAGGTAGCCGTTAGTATCGATGTACGTAACCTGCCTAAAGACCCCACGGAATTAGGGGAGATTCTCGATTATTTGCCCGAATCATGGGCCATGACCATTGTATATATCGATGCCAGTGACGATATTCTGGTAAAGCGATTCAGCGAAACCCGGCGTTTACACCCTTTGGCCCGGCTGAATAAGTCACTGGCTGAGGCTATACATACCGAACGCGAACTGTTAGCGCCGATTGCCGAGCGCGCCGATTTATACATCGACACTGACTCCCTTTCTATTCACCAGTTAGCCGAACTTATCCGTGAGCGTATTTTGGGTAAAAAGAGTTCTCGGCTGGTTTTAGTATTTGAGTCCTTCGGTTTTAAACATGGCATACCTAAAGATGCAGATTATGTGTTTGATTCGCGGTTCTTGCCTAATCCACACTGGGAACCCGATTTAAAGCATTTAACCGGGCTGGACGGCCCGGTAGAAGTATTTTTAGGTTCACAGCCTATTGTGACGAAATTTATTTGGCAGATTCAAAACCTGATTACCACCTGGTTACCTCATTTGGAACGCAATAATCGCAGTTACGTGACCGTCGCAATTGGGTGTACTGGGGGCCAGCATCGCTCTGTATTTGTGGCTGAAACGCTGGCCAAAACCTTCACCGATGTTCACCCAGATGTACAGATTCGCCATCGGGAACTTAATAAATAATGAAAATTGAAAAGCAACTGACAATTGTAAATAAGCTGGGCTTACATGCCCGCGCGGCGACTCAACTGGTTCAGCTGGCCAACCAGTTTGATGCACAAATAACCTTGGTTAAAGCAGATAAAAAAGCCCAGGCGGATAGTGTACTTGGGCTAATGATGTTGGAAAGTCACCAGGGCGAGCAGGTATGCGTAATAAGTGATGGCCCCGACGCGCAGGCCGCCATGGAAGCTATTGAAGCGCTAATTATGGGTAAATTCAACGAAGCGGAGTAATCCTCCGCGCGCTTGGTATAGGGCGCCTCGTGCCATTGAATTATACCCTGCGACTACGCTGGGGCTTCTATGCTGAGGCTACTATGTGCCGGGGAATCACTCTGTGCGAGGCCGGATAGCGCTGTGAAACAACCCTTAAACACGCTCACAATGCCACTAAAAAGCAGCCAGTGCGCCGCAACCAGCCTGCCAAGGCTATCAGCCCCCGCTCGCCGGCCGTGACAGCTTGGGCCTGGGCTGTCTCACAATTTACGCGCGTTCCCCCTATCCATGGGTATCTGGGACATCAATAAAGCGGTAAAATACCGAACCTGGAAAGGGGCAAAACCCCCGCTAATACCGCAGCTTATGAATGACAGTAATTAGTTGCTGAGTTACCCTGTATATCTACTCTATTGAGATACGTCCTGACAACCTCACATTTTTGAAGGTCCACCTGTGGCAGAAGCGCTCGAATCTAAATTTGCACAAAGTCAATTACGCACGATGAACGCCGCGCTGGCCGACGGGCGCTTTGTGTCGGTGCGTAAGATGTTGCTGGAGTTACCCCCCTCTGATGTAGCGCTTATTCTGGAATCAAGCCCGACAAAAACCCGAGATGAACTATGGGAATTAATTGACGGCGACTTTCACGGGGATGTGCTAGAGGAACTGTCAGAAGACGTGCGTAACGGCATTATTACAAAAATGATGCCGCACAATGTGGTAGATGCCTTGGAGGAAATGGACACCGACGACCTGGCAGAAACCCTGAGCAGCCTGCCGGATGAAGTACTGCAGGGTATCTTACAGTCAATGGACGCCCAGGACAGAGTCCGCGCTGAGCAAGCGCTGTCTTACGGCGAGGAAACCGCCGGTTTCATAATGAACACCGACACCATCACTTTGCGCCCGGATGTTACCGTAGATGTGGTGTTGCGTTATATTCGCCTGAAAGGCGATTTACCGGAAAATACCGACACATTCTACGTAGTCAATCGCACCGATAATCTGGTGGGGTCGGTTCCGGTCGCACGCTTACTTACCGCTGACCCGGAAGATAAAGTTGTTGAGGTCATGGATGAAGAAGCTGAAGCCATTCCGGTCAACATGCCAGATGATGAAGTCGCTAGCCTGTTTGAACGATACAACTGGCTATCCGCCCCCGTGGTAGATGACAAATACCGGTTGGTTGGCCGTATCACCATTGATGATGTGGTGGATATTATTCGGGAAGATGCTGAACACTCCATGATGAGTATGGCGGGTTTAGATGACGAAGAAGATACCTTTGCTCCCGTCTGGCAAAGTACGCAAAGACGGTCTGTCTGGCTTGGCGTTAACCTGGTTACCGCCCTGCTGGCGGCCATGGTCAGTGACTTATTCGAGGCAACACTAAGTGAACTGGCTGTACTGGCCATCCTCAATACCATTGTACCCAGCATGGGCGGGGTAGCCGGGAATCAGACGTTGACGTTGGTAATCCGGGGGATGGCACTGGGCCATGTTAATCCAAGCAGTTCACGCTGGTTAATTAGTAAAGAACTGTCTATCGGCTTCTTGAACGGAATGATCTGGGCCATTCTTATCGCCACCGTAATAGGACTGTGGAAACAAAATGCCACGCTAGGCGCAATTATAGCCTTTGCTATGATGATCAACATGGTAGCAGCAGCGTTGGCTGGCGCGACCTTACCCATTGTCATGAAGAAGTTTAAAATTGACCCTGCGCTGGCTGGGAGCGTTATTCTAACTACCATTACAGACGTGGTAGGGATATTCGCCTTTCTGGGTACTGCAACGCTGTTTCTGGTTTAGTCCTATTCCCGGGCCGCGCAAGAGGCCCGCTTAATAAAGAATGAAAAAGCCAGCGTCGTGGTTGGCGCCCGTGGGGGCAAAACACTATCCTGCGCCTGCATAGCCTTTATTATCTGGTTGGCTGGCGCGCTCCCTTTAGTTTTACGCGCAGGCGATTGATATGAGAGACCAGCGTATGTTCATGTCCGGCGTTATCATCGCCCCGTCCTGCTCTTTGCAGCAGATTACCAGAAAATACCCGAATAGATGCGCGGCAAAGCGCGTCCATAATGTGCGCTACGTGGCAGTTAGCGCCGTGGATATAAACCATAGGGAACAATAATAGTTATGCTTGCCAGCGGTTTAAGCCAGCGCTGTGCTGTATTGTTGATATCACTATTGCCGCCCACCAGGTCAGCGTGTTTGTTACACCTGTGCGACTAACTCATCACCCCAGCGCTGCCTTCTAAAGACGGGAAAACGGCATACCAGCTTCGCCAGCAACCACGGCGCCCGCGTATATCACCATTAGCCTCGGTGTCCACAGTATAGGCGTTAAGGTACACCATATACTGGCCTGCCTGGGTTGGTATAACTCTGTTATTAAGCACTACAAAACCATCATTGGTAGGCAGCGTCATTGCCACAACACTTAACCGGCTATAAGTGGTGGCAGTTTGTAAGGTAGTACTCACCGCCGCCGAAGTCACTCATATCCTCGCTGCATGATTACTGACAGCCTCTACAGACAGGCTTTGCGCCAGCATTTCCGGCCCAGTGAGATCACCACCCTGCGCCATGGCCTGAAGCTCGCTAATAGCGGCTTTATCGGTGACAAAATAGCGCGCTCAGTAGGGCGCGTGGCAATAATCAATGGCGTAAAGGGGATACTGCGGAGGTGGTTTTGATAGACATTCTTGGTTCAGCTGCAGGGGCCACAGTCGGGGGGTAGCAGACTGGTGAGCAATTGTGGCGGGGCCACACCACGGCGCGGCGCCAATGCATTCGATAGTGCAGAACCAGCGTGCAGAACCAGCGGCGGCAGTGCCAGTCTAATAGGCGGCCTGATACGGGTTTGTTTTGCTCATGCTACATTCTCAGTCTGTTCATGAATGGTATTCAACCGTTGAACACTTCCTAAAACTTGAACGACATAGATGGCAGATTGCTCTGAGAATTATCGCAGTCTGATAATGTTTTACCGCTTTTTTAGCAAGGCGATAACAGACACAAAAAATCCGGCCTGGGCCGGATTTTTTATTTTATAATTTTTAACGTGGGTTTGCCCTTTTTAGGGGGCACCGGGGCATTATCAGAATCAGCCTCGCTGGTGTCTGAACTTGGCCTGGTAGGGATTGATGATGCTTCATCAACCTCCTGCTCCAACTCTGGGGATGTCAGTTCTTCTTCAACTGCAAAGACAGTACCTGCACCATTTTCACGGGCGTAGATTGCCATTACAGCCTGACAGGGCATACTGATATTTCTTGGCTGCCCACCGAACCGTGCCTGGAAAGATAAAAACTCTAAATCCAGGGCAAAGTTGACACAGGCAGAAGGAGAGACATTCAATACTATCTGCCCTTCTTTCACAAACTCCTGCGGTACTTCAGCTAATTCGTTTGTTGCATCAACCACAATATAGGGCGTCATTTGATTATCGACAATCCAGTCAAAAAACGCTCTTAGCAAATAGGGTTGATTGGGGGTCATATTACTCATAACGGATTATGAATTTCGCGTTCCTGATCAGTCAGTGACGCTTTGAAAGACCCACGCGAGAAAATCCGGCTCATGTAAGCATTAATATCTTTTGCACCTGCGCCGTTAAGTTCAATACCTAACGCAGGCAGACGCCACAATAATGGTGCCAGGTAACAATCAACCAAGCTGAACTCTTCACTCATGAAATAAGGCATTTCAGAGAATACCGGTGCCAGCGATAACAATGCTTCACGCAATTCATTACGGGCCACTTCTACATCACCTTCACCACGGAAAATTCGCGCTGCAAGTGAATACCAGTCGCTTTCAATCCGGTGCATCATTAGTCGGCTTTGACCACGTGAAACAGGGTAAACCGGCATTAATGGTGGATGTGGAAAGCGCTCATCAAGGTATTCCATGATGATATGCGACTTGTACAGGACCAGCTCGCGGTCTACCAAAGTGGGAACCGTACCGTATGGGTTCAGATCTATAAGATCCTCCGGCAGGTTGCTGGGATCTGTATAACTGATTTCTACACCGACACCTTTTTCGGCCAGAACAATGCGTACCTGGTGACTGTAAATATCAATACTATCTGAGAACAACGTCATGATAGAGCGTTTATTCGCGGCTACGGCCATTAATTTTCCTCCGTCGAGAGACACTCACACTGCTCTATATTAGCAGTGCCGTACAAGCTAAAAAAGGGGGCAAGGGCCCCCTGGATGTATTATACATGAAACTGATGCTATTAGTGTACTTCTCGCCAGTAATCTTTTTTCAGCAAAAATACAAAAACAAACAGTACAATAATAAAAACTAGCACCCACTTTCCTATTTTTTCCGACTCAAGACGGAAAGGCTCGCCAGTATATTCCAAGAAATTCACCAGGTCAGCAACCGCCTGATCATATTCGTCAGGTGACAGTGCCCCATCGCCATCTGACTGAATACCGACATACCGCTTCACGGTTTCGCCATCAACCATAACTTCTTCATAGCTTTCTCGCGGCGTACCTTGCAAAGGTTGTAAGGCGTGTGGCATACCCACATCAGGAAACACTTTATTATTAACCCCGAATGGTCGGCTTTCATCCACATAAAACGTCCGTAAATAAGTATACAGCCAGTCTGCTCCACGTACCCGGGCAACCAGGGTTAAGTCCGGCGGGGCGGCGCCAAACCAGGTCGCTGCACTGGTCTCCGGCATTGCTCGTTTCATATAATCGGTAGGCTTATCGCCGTTAAACTGCAGGTTTTCGCTACCGAGCTCTTCAGGTATGCCTAAATCTTCAAATGTCCGGCTATAGCGCTGGTACTGCATCGAGTGGCACCCTGAGCAGTAATTCATGAACACTTGAGCACCCCGTTGCAATGAGGCTTTATCGGTTAAGTCTATTGGAGCGTGGTCCAGGGTAAAACTGCCTGAAGCAGCAGTCGCAATAGCGGGCATCCACAGGCTAAGTAATAATACCAATGCTCTCATCGTGGGATCCTCTCAGGTACAGGTTTGGTATTTTCGTTTCTGCTGTATAAAAACAGTGCGGCGAAAAAGCCAAAATACAACACGGTACACACCTGCGAGGCAATGATTTTCCAGGCTTCTTGAGGGGTACCGCCTAAATAACCTAAAAAGATAAATACCACAGCAAACAACAGCAAATTCACTTTGTGCAACCCGCAGCGGTAACGCCACGATTTCACGGTACCGCGATCTATCCACGGCATAGCAAACAGTGCGGCAATTGCGCCAAACATAGCCAACACACCAAATAGTTTGTCGGGTACCGCTTTCAAAATTGCGTAGAACGGGGTGAAGTACCACACCGGAAAAATATGCTCTGGTGTTTTTAACTGGTTAGCGATTTCAAAATTTGGATGCTCCAAAAATTTCCCACCCATTTCAGGCGCAAAAAACAAGATGTAGCAAAAAGCGAATAAGAAAACACAGAACGCCACTAGATCTTTTAGCACGATATGCGGGAAAAACGGCACTACATCATCGGCAATATCGTATTTATCGGTGTAATATTCGTGGATTTTATAGGGTGTTTTTTCACTCTCTGGCAAACTGCCTTTTTGATGTTTGATAGCCACGCCGTCTGGATTATTAGAGCCAACTTCGTGTAAAGCGATAATATGTAGAAATACCAGTATCACAATCACCAGCGGTAGGGCGATAACGTGTAAAGCAAAGAACCGATTGAGCGTGGCGCCGGAGATAACGTAATCACCTTGAATCCAGATGACCAAATCAGGGCCAATCACGGGGATGGCGCTGAATAACGACACAATTACCTGGGCGCCCCAATAACTCATTTGCCCCCAAGGCAGCACATAGCCCATAAATGCTTCAGCCATAAGGGCTAAATAGATAAACATACCGAACACCCACAACAACTCTCGGGGCTTTTGGTAAGAGCCGTAAATCATGCCGCGGAACATATGCATATACACCACAATAAAAAACGCCGACGCGCCCGTACTGTGCATGTAACGAATAATCCAGCCAAAATCGATTTCACGCATGATGTATTCAACAGAAGCAAACGCACCTTCTGAGGTAGGAACAAAGTTCATCGTTAGCCAGATACCGGTGATTATCTGATTAACTAACACTATGGTGGCCAAGAACCCAAACACATACCAGAAGTTCATATTGCGGGGTGCTGGATACTGAATAGCGTGCATATTCGCTACCCGCATCATGGGGATACGGGCTTCAATCCATGATAAAAATGCGTTCATCATGCCTCCTGCGCTTCAGAGCCGATGATTACAGTAACATCATCAACAAACTGATAAGGGGGAACGACCAGGTTCAAAGGGGCAGGAACACTTTGAAATACTCTGCCTGCCATATCGAATTTCGAGCCATGGCACGGGCAAAAGAAACCATCGGGTACGCCTTGCACTACCTCTTCAAACGCGCCGCCTTTGAGGTACTGTGGGGAACACCCCAAATGGGTACAAATACCGACCAGAATCAGATATTCCTCTTTTAAAGAACGGTACTGGTTTTGCGCAAACCCTGGCTGTTGCTGGGCTTCAGAGCCTGGATCTTTCAACTTATCTTCGTGCTGGCTGAGCGACTCAAGTATTTGCGGCGTTCGTCTGACTATCCACACTGGTTTACTGCGCCACATAACCCGTATCAGCTGCCCAGGCTCTATGGCGCTAATATCTACCTCGACATCAGCCCCAGCCGCTTTCGCTTTCGCGCTCGGGTTCCATGACGCGATAAATGGTACCGCGGCACCAGCAATCCCTACACCACCAACTACAGAGGTCGCTACCGTCAAAAAGCGGCGCCTCGTGTTGTTTTGTGGCCCTTTGGGGCCAGGTGCAGAGGTATTTGCATCTACAGATACATCGCTCATCCACATTTCTCCAGGTTGGATGCTGCATAGCAAGTTAATTCAGAAGGCCCCGGATTAATTCGCTATGCCAGCCAGCCGTCAACGTTCACCTGTACGTTAGCGGCTTGTATAATTATTTTTATAATATGTTATTTTTCATACAAAATCATACGGGAAAAGCCTTTCTCTTTACAAGGTTTTAGTATGTCTAATGTACAAATTTGCATGAAGCTTTATTCATACGCCTATCGCATGGGTATCGTGGCGCCAGACCGCTCGGCACCTGCAAGTCCATTTTTACTCCAGCCGTCACCGCCATACAAGGTCACAGTACTATGTCACAGTACTATGTCACAGCACTATGTCACAGCGACCGCCGTGAGCGGTTATTCCTGACGAATAACCACCGCCCGGGAATTGCCATATCCGGTCCGGTGCAGCGCGTTTATGTAATAGGCCGCCCCCCTATCCGATGAAGCTAGTGCGAACAAAACATTGCTGGTTTCCTATCGGCTCAATATACGTACCCGCATTGGCAGGTTTTCTCTCCCACCGTATATGTACCGGTCAGCGTCGCCATTGTTGCAAGGTATTACCCCTGGCCGGCTAAATAGGATATGCAAACAGCCACAGCATATTTACGCGCAGGCAACCATCATACTTAACCGGCCGCTAAATAGCTGAATTCTTTTTAAAAAGATAGGCCATAAAAAGCGTAATGCAAATAGGCGAAGGGATTTTGCGCAGACTTAATGTAAGGTTGTTGGGTGTGCCGTAGACACAACAATATGGCAGGCATAAAAAAACCCGGCATACGCCGGGTTTTTGCATAAAGCGTAAAAATTAACGCTTTGAGAATTGTGGACGCTTACGCGCTTTGTGCAGACCCACTTTCTTACGTTCAACGCGACGGTCATCACGAGTAACGAAGCCTGCTTTACGCAGAGATGGGCGCAGGGTCTCGTCATACTCCATAAGAGCACGAGTCAGACCTTGACGAATTGCACCTGCTTGACCGTTTGAACCACCACCTGCAACAGTGATGTAAACGTCAAACTTTTCAGTTAGTTCTACAAGTTCTAGTGGTTGACGAACCACCATGCACTCGGTTTCACGACCAAAGTACTCGTCAAGAGCACGTTTGTTTACTGTGATGTTACCTGTACCTGGACGCAGGAACACACGAGCAGTAGAACTTTTGCGGCGGCCAGTGCCGTAGTATTGAGTATCTGCCATGTCAGTTGCTCCTTAGATGTCCAAAACTTGTGGTTGCTGTGCTGCGTGAGCGTGTTCGCCACCAGCGTAAACTTTCATTTTACGGAACATTGCACGGCCCAGAGGACCTTTTGGCAGCATTCCTTTAACTGCTTTCTCAAGTACCATTTCTGGCTTGTGAGCAATCAGTTTTTCAAAGTTTGTCTCTTTCAGACCACCAGGATATCCAGTGTGCGAGTAATACATCTTACCCAGTGCTTTATTACCGGTTACAGTAATTTTTTCAGCATTGATTACGATGATGTAATCGCCAGTGTCTACGTGTGGCGTGTACTCTGGCTTATGCTTACCGCGCAGACGGCGCGCAATTTCAGAAGCCAAGCGGCCTAATGTTTTGTCTGTGGCGTCAACCACGTACCAGTCACGTTGTACCGTTTCTGGCTTAGCAACAAAAGTTTTCATTTAAATTCACCCGAAAAAAAATCGTCGTTACTGATTTCTTAATATGAAATCACCTGTAAAACCAATCTATTGACCCCTTCGAGTCTATTGATTCTTCCACCTTCCCAAAGGTGGGTGTAACTGGGCAGGGCGCGAATTATACAGGTTTTGAACAAAAAGCGAACCCCTGAAGTCAAGAAAATTCAAAGGAATTGTACTGTACAAAAAACTGGCAAAGTTTATACATTAGTCTAACTTTATAAGTTGATAAGAAGAATGATCACTTATGTGCACATGAACCGAACATTTATTATCGGCGTGCTGATGTTGCTATCGGCCCCACTCTACAGCGAGACGTTAACCTATACGACCTCCTTCGCCGGGTCTGAGTATGGTAAATACCACATTGCCGTATTGCGGGCGGCTATCGCCGAAACGCAGGATACCCATGGGGAAATGCAGGTGCGCCGACACGTGCTGCCGATGACCCAAAGCAGGCAAGTGGTCACGCTGCTTAAAGGTCAGGGAGATGTCATGTGGAGTGTGACTAGCGATGCTCTTGAGCAGCGACTTTTGCCTGTACGGTTTCCTTTGCTACAGGGATTCGGAGGCTACCGGGTATTTGTTATACATAAAAACATGCAGCCATTTTTTCAGCCTACACAAAGCCTGGCGCATATTCGTAACCTGGTTTCTGTACAGGGCGAAGACTGGCCGGATTTCGCCATTTTAAAAGATAACCAATTTAAGGTAGCGGGCTCAGGATGGACTAATTGGTACACCACCATGTACAAAAGCCTGGAGCGCGGCATGGTGGATTATTTTCCCCGCAATATTGTCGAAGTACACCGAGACATGGAATACCATAAAAACCCCCATCTGGTGATTGAACAAAACCACATGCTGGTTTACCCCAGCTATGAGTTCTTCTTTGTGTCGCCCGCTCGTCCGGAACTACAAAAACGGTTGGAAGAAGGCATGGTAAGACTGTTAGAAAATGGCAAACTTTCTGAGCTGTTCAGACAAAACAGCGAACACCGTAAAGCGTTGAAACTTCTGGATGACAGTCCCAGAGTAATTCATCGCCTGCACAATAATGTACTTAGCTATTCGCTTAAATATCCCAACTGGGAAGCCACGCCACAACAGTCTTTAGATGAATTCAGGCGCTTGCAGCAGCACGCTGGGCTTTAACTTCCTGCCACAGAGCTTCCAGTTCGGGCAATGACATCGCTGCTAATGATTGCTGATTTGCCTGGGCAAGCGATTCAACCTGATTAAAACGCCGGGCAAATTTGTGACTGGCTTTTCTTAACGCGGTATCGGCATCCACGTTGCAGTGGCGGGCCAGGTTAACCATAGCAAACAATGCATCGCCAATTTCTTCTTCCACTTTTTGTGCATCTACGGTGGCAGCATTGAGCTCTTGAGCGACTTCTTCAACTTCTTCTTTCACTTTGGCCAATACCGGTTGCGGGCTATCCCAATCAAACCCCACTCTGGCACAACGCTTTTGCAGCTTCTGCGCATACATCAGCGCTGGCATTCCCACCGGCACATCATCCAATATGCCCGCTGCTTGCCCTTTCGCCTGTTTTTCAGCAGCTTTGATGGCTTCCCACTGTTGTTCAACCTGCTCGGCGGACACATTATTATCGCCAAATACGTGGGGGTGGCGACGTACCATTTTGTCACTGATGGCGCCGGCAATGTCATTGAAATCAAACTCGCCCTGCTCTTTACCCAGTTGAGCATAAAATACGACCTGAAATAGCAAGTCTCCTAATTCGTCGCGAATGTCTTGCGGCGTACTATGCTCAATAGCATCGACGACTTCGTAGGCTTCTTCCAGCGTATAGCGGGTTAGTGATTGCATCGTTTGTTGCTGGTCCCACGGACATCCGCTAACCGGATCGCGTAATTGTTCCATAATTGCTAACAAGCGCGCCAGATTATCCATTTCAGTTGGCCTTACGTTTGACATCTACCACTCCTTTTAATTGGGCTAAGCGGTCTATCACTTTGGTTAGGGTATGCAAATCAGGTACCTCCACTGAAATACTAATAAGCGCAGTTTGCCGGGGCTTGTCGCTTAAACTGTTTACCCCCAGCAAGGCGACTTTGTCGTTGGCCAACACGGTGGTAATGTCACGTATCAGGCCATCTCGATCAGTACAAAACACATCGATACTGGTTTCAAACCCAACATTTAAAGATGATGACCAATTAACATCTATCAAACGCTCTGGATGCGCTTCGCTTAAATGTTGCAACTGCTCACAACTGGCCTTATGCACACTCACCCCCCGGCCCTGGGTGATATATCCCATAATGGGCTCACCGGGTACCGGTTTACAGCAGTTAGCTAGCTGGCTCATTAAGTGGCCCACGCCCTCTACCACCACCGTGTCGTTCTTGCCCGTGGCGCCGGCAGTTTTACGGGTTTTAACTTTCGGGCTGATTTCCGGCTCCGGTTCTACCGGGTCATAGAGATGCTGCAGATAATGAACCACTGACATTACGCGCAAATCACCGGCACCAATCGCCGCATGCAAGTCTTCCAGATGCTGTACATTGAACTTGGCACAGGCATTAACCGCTTCTTTAACCGCTATATGAGCCCGATGTAACTCGCGCTCCAGTAACTCCTTGCCAGCTTGCTGGTTTTTTTCTTTGTCCTGCTTTTTAAAAAATGAATGGATCGTGGCACGGGCTCGCGAGGAGTGCACATAACCCAGCCCTGGGTGCATCCAGTCGCGGCTTGGGTTCAACGCTTTACCTGTATGAATCTCGACCTGATCGCCACTATGCAACTGGTAGGTAAATGGCACGATGCGGCCGTTTACTTTGGCACCAATACAGCGGTGGCCCACATTGCTATGTACATAATAAGCAAAATCTAACGGGGTAGAACCTTGCGGCAAATCAATGACATCTCCTTTAGGCGTAAAAACATACACCCTGTCATCAAATACCTGACTACGTAATTCTTCAACCAAATCGCCCGACTCAGCTACTTCTTCCTGCCATTGCAAGATGCGGCGTAGCCAGTTGATACGCTCATCGTAGCCTGAGGTTTTACCGGCTGAACCTTCTTTATATTTCCAGTGCGCGGCCACACCAAGCTCAGCGTCCTGATGCATTTTGTGAGTACGTATCTGAATTTCGACCGGCTTGCCTTCAGGCCCCTCTATCACGGTATGAATAGACTGGTAGCCATTTGCTTTGGGAGTAGCGATGTAATCATCAAACTCTTTGGGTAAATGGCGGTAACTGGCATGCACAGCCCCCAAAGCTGCGTAACAGTCCTGCAGCCGTTCAGCGATAATACGCACCGCCCGGATATCGAACAGCTGCTCGAACGTCAGGCGCTTTTTCTGCATCTTTTTCCAGATGCTGTAAATATGCTTAGGGCGGCCGTGCACTTCAGCCTTAATTTGTTCGTTATCTACCAAAGATTGCAAATGGTCGACTACATCCTGAATATAGCGGGCACGCTCTTTACGTTTGCCATCCAGTTGCTGAGCAATTTGCTTGTAGGTAAGCGGATGTAAATAACGAAAGGCTAAATCTTCCAGCTCCCATTTAAGCTGGCCTATGCCTAAGCGGTTAGCCAGAGGGGCGTAAATACTGGCGCATTCCCGGGCCACCATTACCCGGGTTTCTTCATCGGCTTTTTTGACTTGCTGCAGGGCGCATATCCGCTCGGCCATCTTAATGACCACCGCGCGCACATCTTCCACCATCGCCAACAGCATCCGTCTGATGTTATCTATGTGCTGTTCATCACTGGCTTGCTGACTTCCAGAGCGCCGGGCGTGTAAGGCTTTGATCGCATCCATCCGGCGAACGCCAATAATGAGCTGGGCGATTTCCTCGCCGAACTCACTTTGCATATCCGTTTCGGTAAGTTTGTGCTGTTCGCAATAGGGATAAACCAGCGCCGCTTGCAGGGTAACATCATCCATATTCAGCTGATGTAAAATCTCGACCATTTCCTGGCCCACCAGCAACCGTTCAGGTTGGTGCGAAATATCCCGCAACTTTTGTTTGGTGCTATTGCTTAGCGACAGGCTATCGAGCCATTTTTCAAAGGGCGGCCGGTCGGGTTCATGTACTTTTCGTGTTGATACCATAAAACATCAACTCGCTTTTTTGGTGGGTCGTGCCTGGAACGTGAATAACGCCATGACTTCCAGATGTCGGGTGTAGGGGAACATTTCTATCAATCCTATTTTTTCGACGGTATACCCGGCCTCCAACAAATAGCCGGCATCGCGGGTAAAACTGCTCGGATTGCAAGAAACATACAAAACCTGCTCAACCGGCGCGCCCGCAAGGGCCTGACATACTGTTGAAGCGCCCTCGCGGGAGGGATCCAAAACCATTTTGTCAAAATTAACTGCCAGTGCACCCTGCACTGCAGCAGCATCATTTAAATCCAGTTGACACCAGTCTATAGACGCGATGCCCTGTTCCTGTGCATTCGCCTGCCCTTTATGCACCATAGCGGCCACCCCCTCCACGGCTTGCACCTGCGCGCAACGACGAGCCAGTGACAAACTGAAATTTCCCAGGCCGGCAAACCAGTCGGCTATCACATCGTGGGGTTGCGGATCCAGCCAGTGCATTGCCTGAGCTATCATCGCCTGGTTAACCTGACGATTAACCTGCACAAAATCTTGCGGTGCCGGGGTTAAGTATAAATCATCTTCAGTATAGCAGCGTAGCGTTGCATGGTGGTGCAATAAGCGCTGTTGGCCGTGGCTATCTTCAAGCACCACATTACACCCATGTTCAACACCAAAATCTTGCCAGGCGTTTAACATGGCATCGCTGAGATCCCGGCTGGTATTAATACTTACCTCAACTACGTTATCGCCGGCTAAAAGATGCAAGTGACCAAGATGCCGGCTATTGGCAAACGCGTTAAGCAACGTTTTTAGCGGTTTAATAAGCTGCTGTAATTCGCTGACTAATACCGGACACTGGGGGATGTCCACAATATTTTTACTACCTTGTTGCCGGTATCCCAGACGCACTTGGCCGGGTTGGCGCCCGTCAATCGCCAGCCGGGCTTTACGCCGATAGGCGGGCCGCGGGCCAGTCAAAGGTGGCTGCCACGGTAAATCGGTTAACTTAAGCTGGTGTCGCCAGTAGTCGGCCATGGCTTGCTGGCGTTCCTGCAAGGCATAGTCTGGGTCTGCATGCTGTAACTGACATCCACCACACTGCTGATAGACCGGACAAAAAGGTTGGCGACGGTAGGGACTTCCCTGCGTCACTTGCTTGACCGACGCGCGGGCCATTTGCTTTTGGCTAGAGGTTATCTTTGCCTTTACTTGTTCGCCGGGTAACGCCCCTTCAACAAACAATATCGGCTTATGCCCACGGCATACCCCCACCCCGTTCATATCTAAGGCATCCACTGTAACCGGTGTAATGGCTTTGGTAGACGCGGCGGCGGTTTTTCTCGCCGGCTTGTAGAAACTGACCATAGTTATATTCGCAAGTTGTTAGTTTTCCAGGATGACTGTGGCCACCGCGTAGTGCTGCTCGTCAGAAATCGAAACATGGCTATGTATAATGCCACGCGCCGTACACTGGCTGGCAAAGCCATCGCTAAAGATTAAATAAGGCGCGCCGCCAGGATGGTTCAGCACTTGGATGTGCTGCCAGCCCACTCCGTTACCAATACCCGTACCCAGGGCCTTGACCGCCGCCTCCTTAGCTGCAAACCGTTTTGCCAGATATCGCGCAGGCTCTTTATGCACGTTATAAAAGGCTAACTCTTCACGGGTTAAGATACGCTGCGCTAATTTGCCACTACGCTCAAGCTGCGCAGCAATCCGGGCTATCTCTACGATGTCTGTGCCCATTCCAATAATGGCCATCGTTAACGTTCTATCAGGCTGCTTAAACGTGCTTCCTGCATTAATTTGCGCATATCAGCCACGGCCGTATGCAAGCCATCAAATGCTGCCCGGGCAATAATGGCATGGCCAATGTTCAGCTCAATTATTTCGCCGATAGCCGCCACTGGCTTAACATTATGATAGTGCAAACCATGTCCGGCATTCACCTTTATTCCGGCTTGGTGAGCATAGGCTATACCGTCTTTTAAACGGGCCAGTTCTGCCATCGCCTGCGCTTCGCTGACCGCATCTGCGTATTGTCCGGTATGAATTTCAATGAATGGGGCTTGGCACTGAAACGCAGCATCAATTTGATTTTTGTCGGCATCAATAAACAAAGAAACCAGAATACCCGCCTCAGCTAACTGCCCGCATGCGGCTTTAATCTGAGGCAAATTACCCGCTACATCTAGGCCACCTTCGGTAGTTAGCTCTTGGCGCTTTTCGGGTACCAAACAACAGAAAGTTGGTTTGACCTGCTCAGCAATGGCAAGCATTTCGTCGGTGACGGCCATTTCCAGGTTTAGTCGGGTATTTATGGTTTGCGCAAGAAGATGCACATCACGATCTTTGATATGCCGCCGATCTTCTCGCAAATGTACGGTGATACCATCGGCACCGGCACGCTCGGCAATATCGGCGGCGTGAACCGGATCAGGATAAGACGTGCCACGTGCATTACGCAAAGTAGCGATGTGGTCAATATTAACGCCTAGAAAAATCTCGTTCATGGTCACTTTGGGTTATTGAAAAGACTGCTTTTCAGTGTACCAAAAATCTAACCGGGTAGCAGATTTTAGCGAAATAATTCACGGCTTTTAAGCGGTTTACCACCCAGCAGCGGCAGCAGAGCCTGCCGCGAAATCAGTTTGCCCGCCTGGCGCGCAGCATTACTCCATTCCCCCTGGGCCATGGCCAGTACCGCATGGCCAGGAAAGCTATGCTTTTCGCCTGGCTGGCGAGCCAACACAATGCCTAATTCCTGGGCAAATTTATACCATTGCTCCGGCTCAATAGCAGCTCCGGTAGTGGCATCGCTAAACCAGTCGGGTAGCTGGCCCATTTCATCAAGCAGCGCAAACTCAAACTCGCGCAGCGGTACATCCGGGGTTGCGGTGCTCACCAGCGCCTCTAAAGTTTGCTGGTAATAGCTGAATAAACTTTCACTGGCTAAGCCAGCGGGCATAACGCGGCTTACCAGTTCATTGACATACATTGCGCAGAACAGTGCTTTACCCTGTAATAATACCGACCGCCCAGCACTTTCTATTTGCGCCAGATTTTTCAATTCAGACTTACCAGAAAGTACTACCGAGACAGGGCCAAACGGTTGCAGCAGACTCTTTCGGTCGCCTTTACTGTTTTTGACGCCTTTGGCTACCGCCCTCACTACACCGGCTTCCAGGGTAAAAAAGTCAACCAGGTAGCTGGTTTCACGATACGCCCTGCGGTGTAACACAAAGGCTTGTAACCAATTGGCTTTCATTGTTCTACCTGCTCTGACATACCCGCGTTATCGGCTTAAGCGCGTTTAATCCGCACCACTTTCATCTGTTCAAAGCTCACCCCGGCAATTTCTTCACTATGCGCGTAGTAGGTCAGGTTCACACTGGCCCCTTTAAGGGATTGATAGCGCTGCTTGCGACGATAGACAAAGGGCACGTCATAGCCTTGTAACATGAGGGTATGGCGAATCCAGTCACCATCATCACGCTGCACATGCGACACCACTTTCCCGCATTCAAAGTGGTTTAATTTACGATGACGACCGGTAAGTTTTTTCGGATCAGTGTCCATGTGGGGCAAGCTCCTGTATCAGTAATTGCACGGTTTCACGCCCTCTAAATACATTTACATCCAACTGGTAAGCCAGCTCTACGCGCGTTATCGATTCATCTGGCCATACGTTTGTATCAACGTTGAAGGCAATAGCATCGACTTCCTGCCCGCCGTTTACCCGCAGCGCCAGTTTCAGATGTTGACCTTTCAACAACCGCTGGTGCACCACCTCAAAAACCCCATCAAATAAAGGAGCTTCAAATCCCTGTCCAAACGGTACCGCCTGGCGCAGTAAACGGGCCAGCGGGAGCGTAACTTCATCATCGCTTAGTTCGCCATCGGTCATGATGGTGTCCTGAACCCCGGCGGTCGCTAAATGGCGGCTGACAACCTGATAAAAAAGTGCCTCAAAGGTTTCTAGGGCAGTCACCGGCAAGGATAACCCGGCAGCCATAGCATGGCCGCCAAACTTAGGAATAAGCCCCGGCTGCTGGGCATTAATTTCTTCCAGTACATCGCGAATGTGTACCCCTGGCACGGAACGGGCAGAGCCTTTGATGACGTGTTCGTCCTGATGAGCAAAAGCAATAGCCGGCCGTTTGTATTTTTCTTTCATCCGGCCTGCCACAATGCCAATGACCCCTTGGTGAAAGTCTTTATTATAAAGCACCAGGGCTGGCGGCATACTGGCTTGTTCAAGGGTGATTGCAGCAATAGCCTGTTCGGCTTCTTGCTTCATTTCACTTTCAATAGACTTACGCTGCTGGTTTAGCTGGTCCAGCTCGCTGGCCATGAAGCGTGCCTGCATTGGGTCTTCACACAACAAACATTCTATACCCAGTGCCATGTCGTCCAACCGGCCTGCCGCATTTAACCTGGGGCCAGCTACGAAGCCCAAATCAGTGGCGGTGATATGGGCTAACTCTTTACCTGCCACTTCAAACAGCGCTTTAATACCGGGACGACATTTCCCGGCCCGGATACGCTGCAAACCCTGATGCACTAAAATACGGTTATTTTTATCCAGTACGACGACATCCGCTACCGTGCCCACGGCAACAATATCGAGCAAATCAGCCAGGTTGGGGGCGCGTCGTTCAACCGTATCAAACCAGTTTTTAGCCTGTAACCGGGCTCTTATAGCCAGCATCAGGTAAAATGCCACGCCTACCCCTGCAAGATGTTTTGATAAAAATTCACAGCCAGGTTGGTTAGGATTTACTATCGCATCAGCATTTGGTAGCTGTGCGCCAGGTAAGTGATGATCGGTAACAATTACGGTGGCACCACGGGCTTTAGCACGCGCCACACCGGGCAGACAAGCAATGCCGTTGTCTACCGTTACAATAACCTGCGCCCCTTCATCACAGGCAATATCTACAATTTGTTCACTGAGACCATAGCCAAAATCAAACCGGTTGGGGACCAGATAAGAGATCTCTTGTAAGCCCATCTGGCGTAGCGCTAACATACAAATTGCGGTACTGGTGGCCCCGTCGGCATCAAAGTCGCCAACAATGACTACCTTTTGTTGCTTTTCGATAGCCTCGCACATTAGCTGAGCCGCTTGTTCAATACCGGTCAGTTGCTGGTAATGGTGTAAGCCTTGAGCTGTGGTTTCCAATTCTTCAAGGCTGGTAATAGCGCGGCCGCGGTAAACCCGGTCCAGCACAGGGTGAAGAGTATTACATAGAGGCGCAGCGCTGATTGTGCGCCGGACGATTGGCAGTCCCATAGGGCGATATCACCTTAGCATTGACGGTTAAACCAGGTTCTATGATAACGCTTATACCGAATGATATGTAGCCTGATCGGAACGTCAGGCTACATTATGGTTAGTTAACCGGCATTGTCGAGTGCCTGGGCGAGCACCCCGGCGGGCTGATAACCTGGAATTAATGTGCCGTCTTCTAAAATAATGTTGGGCGTACCATTCACCCCTATCGACTGACCAAATTCAAATTGCTCAGCAATGTTGTTATCACAACTGGCTTGCGCAACTTTTTTATCCTGCTTGGCGGCGGTTAAGGCCTGTTTAGGATCTTTGGCACACCATACCGAGACCATGTCGTCATAGACCGGCGTGGCTAACCCGGAACGTGGAAATGCCAGGTAATGCACAGAAATACCCAACGCATTTAACTGTTCAATTTCTTTGTGCATTTTACGGCAATAGCCACAAGTGATATCGGTAAACACGGTAATAACATGTTTCTCATCTTTGGCATTAAACTGAATAGCCGAGTCACTGAACTTTTTCACACCATCAAGGCGCATCTCCGCCAGCGCATTTTCTGTCACATTGGCCATATCATTGTCCATATCGAAAATTCGCGCCTGCATAAAATAGCGGCCATCATCTGAGATATAAAACAAGCCTTTATCAGAGGTAACCTGTAGCAATCCCGGTATTTGAGCCTCGCTGATAGCCCGTACCTTCAGTCCCAGCTGGTTTTCCAGCTTTTGCTCAACCGCCTTGGTGTTTTCCAGGGTTTGAGCCTGGCTCAACAAACTTGTAATTAGTAATGTAGCAACCGAAGCCATCTTTATTATACGTTGAAACACACTTACTCCTTAAATTGTGGCAATACTTGTGCAGACCGGGCCTGCTACCAACATCTTTCATTAAATTGATACTACCACAGACTCTGTTGCTGAAAAGTGAACACGCGTTCAATCACCCTCTGGGGTGATGATTAGCAATTAAATTCTGCAACCGCTCAGTTGCCACATGAGTATAAATTTGTGTGGTTGACAGATCGCTGTGGCCCAACAACATTTGTACCACCCGCAAGTCTGCGCCGTGGTTAAGCAGATGCGTAGCAAAAGCATGCCGTAACGTATGCGGTGATAAAGGCTGGGTTATCCCGGCCCGAATCGCATATTCCTTAATCCGGTGCCAAAATGTCTGGCGGGTCATTTGTTGCGACCGAAGGCTTAAAAAGAGTACGTCGCTAGGCGCTTTTAGCAACTGGGGCCGGGCCTGGCGCAAATAAGTGGCAATCCAGTCAATCGCGTCTTCGCCTAAAGGCACTAACCGCTCTTTTTCACCCTTGCCGGTCACTCTGACCACGCCCTGCTGCACATCGACCTGGTCAAGCCGTAACCCTACCAACTCGCTGACCCGCAGCCCCGTGGCGTACAACACTTCCAGCATACAGCGATCGCGACATTCTATAGGATCTTCAGTATCCGGGGCCTGAAGCAAGTCATCCACCTGCTGCTCGCTGAGCGAGGCCGGCAGACGTTGCTGAATTTTGGGATTGCTTAGGGCCGACACCGGGTTGTCGGTACGTAACTGGCTAACAATCATAAACTGGTAAAACGAGCGCATGGCACTCATGGCGCGCTGCGTACTGCGCGCGGATAACCCCGCGTCATGGCGCTGCCACAGATAATCCTGAATGATTTCTGTGGTCAGCTGGCCGATGTCATCCTGCCCTACGCTGGTACAAAATAATGCCAGCTTGGTCAAATCGGTACGATAGCTTTGCTGAGTATGCTCGCTCAGGCCTTTTTCCAGCCACAACATGTCAATAAAGCGGTTAATATGCCGCGCGCTTTGTTCACTGACCACATGATTAGCTGACAATCAGAAACCCCGACGCTCTTTTATCAGCTCATAAGCTGCTTGAATATCCTGGGTTTTATTTTTAGCCATTTCTAATGCCTGTTTGGGTAACCCTTTTGACGCCAGTTTGTCCGGATGATGCTCTGACATACGCTTACGATACGCCCGTTTTATGGTTTTTTCGTCATCCTGCTCACTTACCCCGATAATTTTGTAAGCATCTTCCAAAGACTGAGTCTGGGTATACCCTTCGTTGGCGGTACGGCTCTGTCCACCGCGCTGGCGAAAACGCAATTCAGCATCATACGCGGCTAACAGGTAATCCAAATCCTGCCGTTTAAAACTAAGCGCCCGTGCCACCTTTTCCAGCACTTTGTACTCGGCTTTAGAAACATTGCCATCAGCAAACGCCGCCTGAATCAGAATTTCCAGGAACACCTGCAAAATATCCCGCCGTCCGTGACAGTTCTCATAAAGGCTGGTCAGTGTATCAACGATAGGGTAATCAGCGGCTTTACCTTCGCGAAACGCTTCTTGTGCTTCACGGCGGGCGTCGTCCTGTAGTTGCATCTCATCCATTAAGGTGGTGGCTACCTGGATTTCGCGCGGTGTAACCTGGCCATCTGATTTGGCCAGATGCCCAAGCGCAGCAAACAGACTATGAAAGAAAATAGCCTGTTGCTTGATGCCAGACTGGTCGGTAAAAAAACGGCCAAATCCACCCATTTTGTTAAAGTCCTGGCTGTAAGCACGGTCAAACAGATGGCCGACAATTACGCCCAATATCGCGCCGGGAATCTTTAAGAACATAAACCCAAAAACCAGTCCCAGTAATTTGCCCCAAAATGGCATTATCGCGTTCCCCTTGATGATAATCTGGCCAGTGTTATTCAGTGTATACTGGCGTTCTATAAAGCACTGCTGAGTATATTACTACGTTACCAATGCTCATTATGCTGATAATTTAACGCTTCTAAAGAGCGGAATCGAATGAAGTGTTGTAAATTTACGATTAAATATGCCGTTTTCATGCAGTTTAATCTCCTTTTTTTACTGCCGATGGTTGGTTATTGATTCAGAAGTGCTTAGAATTAGCGGCTGTTTATACCTACGTCAGCCGGGAAGCTGGCGCGAAGACACCGTAATGGACAGCAATCACGCTGCTTACTTACCTTTTGTGAGTGAGTAAGTACAAACGAACAGTACCACTAACAGGCCATTCACCTTCGCATGAAAAAGACCTGCGCATCGCTTTTGTTATTTACCCTGGGCTGGCAGCAAGCCCACGGGCAAACCGAGCAATCTGTCACCACTGAAACGGCTGGGCAAAATACAGATTTGCTCTGCCCAACGTCCCCCGTCCAGTTTTCTTCAGACAATCTTATGCCACCGGGCCAGGTTAAAGTAGAAGCCGCCCGCACGGAGTTTCTTTCTGAACGCGTGGCTAACTTTACCGGCAATGTAGATATCACCTCAGATGCTGCCACTATTCATGCGGATCAGGCTCAGGTAAAAAATAACGGCCGTCAGTTAGAGGCTACCGGCGACGTGGTTTACCAGGACGCGCAGTTGCAAGTATCTAGCGACGCGGTAGTGCTTGATTCCGTTGCAGAAACGCTCAACATGAATAATACCGTTTATTTGTTAAACGGCTCAAATGGCCGGGGCACCGCCGAGGTTATTGATTTAACGGCAGCGCAAGGGCTAACCCTCTCCGATGTCAGCTTTACCACGTGTCCTGCACAGGGTGAAGACTGGATGATCAAAGCATCAGAAATCAGTATTGAGCGCGGTTCGTTATGGGGCAAGGCGAAAAACACTCGTTTTTATGTAGGTAATGTTCCCGTATTTTACTTGCCTTATTTTGCTTTCCCGGTCAGTAATCAGCGCCAAACGGGCCTGTTGTTTCCGGAGATTACCAGTTCGTCCAGTACCGGGGTGGATATTGAACAGCCGTTTTACTGGAATATGGCGCCTAATTATGACATGACGCTGTCGCCCCGCCTCATGACAGACCGTGGCTTGCAGCTAAAAACAGAGTTTCGCTATTTAAGCGAACAGGGCTATAGCGTAGTCGATGTAGAGTATTTACCTTCAGACCAAGACACCACAGACAACGCTGATCGTTATTTTTATCGGATCACGCACGATGGCTATTTGGGTGAAAACTGGACCGTGGGGGTGGATGTCAATGGTATTAGTGATGATAACTACATTGTTGACTTGGGCTCTGATTATTACAATCGAGCTGACACGCACTTGTATCGTACGGTGGGCCTGAACTACTACGATTCAGATATGACCCTGGATATCCATATTCGCGATTTCGAAACCATTGGTACCCAGAGCGATGCTTACAGAGCCATTCCTGAAGCGCGGCTTAATGTAGTGAAACCTATTGGCAGTTTACTGGAGTTCAAACTGGACTCAGAGCTAGCGTATTTTGACAATGTTAACCCCACGATGCCCACCGCGATGCGTTTTCATGTGGCACCCACTTTGTCTTTGCCTTACCAGCGTCACTGGGGGGAGTTAACCGCAGAAGCTACCGTACTCAACACCTATTATCGCCAGGATAATGTGGATGACACCACGTTGGATGAAGAAGTCAACCGTACGCTAGGCCAGGGCCGGTTATTCGGTACCTTATATTTCGAACGTGACGGCGGCTGGTTTAGCGAGGAAGGGACTACCACCCTCGAACCCAAGCTACAGTATTTATATACCTCATTTGAAGACCAGACCAACATAGGTTTGTACGATACCGCGGTATTGCTAACCGATGTGGAAGGGCTATTCAGAGGCCGTGAATTTACCGGCCTGGACCGGATTAATGATAATAATCAAATTACCGTAGGTATGACCTCGCGTATATTGGATGATTTAAACCGGGAACAATTTGCGATCAGTCTGGGTCAGATATTCTACCTGGACGACAATCAAGTAGTGTCGCCCAGTCAGAATAAAGACCGTTCTGCGTTGGCGGCAGAACTCGACTGGCGCATGTCGGCTCGCTGGTATTTTCATTCTGATGTGCAAATTACCACGCAAACCGATAAGGTAGAGCGCAGTAGCCACACGCTGGAATACCGCCGAGATAATGATAGCCTGGTGCAATTAAGCCACCGTTATGTGCGTGAATTAAGCGGTGAAACGATTGACCAGGTAGGTATTTCGGCCAGCTGGCCAATCAACACAAACTGGCACTGGGTAGGCCGCACCTACCGGGATCTTGACCGAAACCGCAGTATTGAATCTTACTTTGGTTTACAGTACGAGTCCTGCTGCTGGGCGGTACAAATTGTGGCCCAGCGTCAGTTAAGCAACCGCTTTAGTGCTGATGGTCAGCAATCGACAGATGAATATGATTCTGGTATAGGATTACAGTTTATCTTCAAAGGACTGGGTTCTTCCAAATCCAGCCGACGAATGCTCGAAGACGGCATGTTCGGCTATCGACAGCCTTACAACCTGAATTAATTTACCGTGCACACACCCGTGCGCGGGTTGGTGTAAAATTAACGACAATAAAGAGTGATTATGAAGTTCATTATCCGGGCTATGTGTTTAACTGCCCTGCTATCTTTTCCTAGCTGGGCACAACAAGCTTCACTGGACCGCGTAGCGGTTATCGTAGACCAAGGCGTTATTTTAGAAAGCGAAATAGAATCGCTGGTTGCCGAAGTCAAACGCAATGCCCAAAACGAAGAACAAAAATTACCTTCTGACCGGGTGCTACGCACCCAGTCTATCGAACGGTTAATTTTAAAAAGCCTGCAAATGCAAATGGCTGAACGCATGGGCATCCAGGTTAGTGATCCTCAGTTGGAACAGACCATTGGGAATATTGCCCAAAGCCAGGGCGTCAGCGTGGCGCAATTACGCAGTGAATTGAGCAAAGAAAATATCAGCTATGACGACTATCGCGAAGATGTACGTGAAGAGTTGATTGTGGGTGAGGTACGCCGGGGTAATGTGCGCCGTCGTATTTATATTACGCCGCAGGAAGTAGAATCGTTGGTGAAACTGATGGATGAGCAAGGTGCTGACCAGGCGGAATACCAACTAGGTCATATTCTGCTTGGTCTGCCCTCAGAACCCTCGGAAGAAGATATCGATAAAGCGCGTGAACGTGCAGAGAAAGTACTGGAATTACTCAATGATGGCTCAGATTTCTCACGTATTGCGATAACCTCATCGTCAGGCTCGGAAGCTCTGGAAGGCGGGGATATGGGCTGGCTTAACATCAACGCCATGCCGACGTTGTTCGCCGAAGCGGTACAGGGTAAAAGCAAAGGAGAGTTAATTGGCCCCATTCGTAGTGGTGCGGGTTTCCATATCCTGAAAATAAAAGACACCCGCGGTATCGAAAAAGTTACCGTCGAAGAAGTTAAGTCGCGCCACATTTTGATAAAACCTTCAATTATCTTAAGTGAAGATAAAGCAAAAGAAATGCTGGTTAAATTTCGCCAGCAGATTATCGACGAAGAGGCGGATTTTGCTGCACTGGCTAAAGAACATTCGGACGATCCGGGCTCTGCCTTAAAAGGAGGGGAGCTGGGCTGGGCCGACCCGAACATGTATGTTCCGGCTTTCAAAGAAGCCCTGGCTAACCTTGAGCCTGGTGAGTTTAGTAAGCCTATTCGCTCAACTCACGGCTGGCATTTAATTCAGTTGGAAGACCGCCGCTTCGACGATGCCACTGAAAAACGTAAAGAAGATAAAGCCTACCAACTTATCTTTAACCGTAAGTTCCAGGAAGAAACCGAAACCTGGTTACGGGAAATGCGCGATGCGGCTTATATTGAAGTTTTGTAAGTTCGCCACCATTAAGAGCCTATGACGATATTAAAAATTGCGATAACGCCCGGCGAGCCCGCCGGGATCGGGCCGGATTTAATTATTGAACTGGCGCAACAGCGCTGGGCGGCCCAATTAGTGGTATTTGCTGATAAGCAGGTGCTGTATGACAGGGCACGGCAGTTAGCGTTACCTTTAACATTGACCCCGTTTGACCCACAGAACACCCGGCTACAACAGCCGGG
Source organism: Salinimonas sediminis (assembly GCF_003429285.1). Taxonomy (NCBI): domain Bacteria; kingdom Pseudomonadati; phylum Pseudomonadota; class Gammaproteobacteria; order Alteromonadales; family Alteromonadaceae; genus Salinimonas; species Salinimonas sediminis. The sequence goes on along the minus strand of NZ_CP031769.1, from coordinate 689,851 downwards.
TGAGCTGTTTATTTGCCAGGTAGATACTGATGAACCAGTGGTCCCTGGCACATTAAACAGTGCTAATGGTCATTACGTGGTGGAAACGCTGCGCCAGGCCTGTCAGGCAAATATGCAGGAAGGATTTCACGCGGTGGTTACCGGCCCGGTGCACAAAGGCATTATTAATGATGCCGGAGTGTCGTTTTCCGGCCATACCGAATATTTCGCGCATCAGTCTAATACACTTGATGTGGTTATGCTGCTGGCTACCGAAGGGCTTAATGTTGCTCTGGCTACCACCCACATCCCCCTGGAATATGTAGCAAAAGCGATAACCGAAGAGCGCCTTAACCGGGTGATTCGGATTATCGATACCGATCTTAAACACAAATTTGGACTGGCAACACCCCATATTTATGTCTGTGGTTTAAATCCGCATGCAGGCGAGAATGGCCATATCGGTAAAGAAGAGATAGACACTATTATTCCTGCCCTGGAAGGGCTACGTGCTGAAGGTATTAAACTCACCGGTCCGTTACCGGCAGATACCATATTTCAGCCGAAATACCTGGAAGATGCCGACGTGGTACTGGCGATGTATCACGACCAGGGCCTTCCTGTACTTAAATATAAAGGCTTTGGCGCTGCTGTGAATATTACCCTGGGTTTACCGTTTATACGCACCTCGGTAGATCATGGCACTGCAGCAGATCTGGCCGGTAGTGGCCAGGCTGACGCAGGTAGCTTTCATAAAGCGCTTAGCAAAGCCATAGAACTTGCGAACAGTCAGTTATGAGTAAAACCCATTTAGGTCATACCGCGCGAAAGCGGTTTGGTCAGAACTTCCTGCATGATGATTATGTGATTGAACAAATTGTTAATGCAATTAATCCACAAACCGGTGAAAACCTGGTGGAAATTGGCCCCGGCCTGGGCGCCCTAACCGATCCGGTCTGTGAACGGGTTGAAGCGCTAACCGTAGTAGAGCTAGATCGCGATTTGGCCAAGCGGTTACGCCAGCACCCCTTTCATGGCGATAAGCTGAATATTATTGAACAAGACGCGCTGACCTTGGACTTCACTACGGTGAAAGACAATCTGCCCGATCCTGACAAACCACTGCGGGTATTTGGTAACTTGCCGTATAACATTTCCACACCGTTAATGTTTCATTTGTTTGACTATGCCCACAGCATTAGTGACATGCACTTTATGTTGCAAAAAGAAGTGGTTACACGGTTAGCAGCCGGCCCAGGTACAAAAAACTATGGGCGTTTATCAGTGATGGCACAATATTATTGTACCGTGATGCCGGTCTTAAGCGTGCCCCCGGGGGCATTTAAGCCGCCACCGAAGGTCGACTCAGCAGTGGTTAGGTTAATTCCCCATGCCACACCGCCCGTGGAAGTGGATTCGGTACATACGCTAGAACGGGTCTGTGCCCAAGCGTTCAATCAACGCCGTAAGACTATTCGCAATAGCCTGAAAGACTGCATCGAAGTAAGTGCATTTGAAACCTTGGGGCTAAACCCTGGCGCCCGGGCTGAAACTTTGTCATTACAGGATTTTGCCAGTATTGCCAACTACGTTGTGCAACATGGAGACCCGCGCTGTGGGACATGATGCCATAGTTAAAGTAGAGGTGAAAACCCGCCACCTGGCGGAACATCCTGCCGCAAAAAAAGGACAGTTCGCCTTTGCCTATCAAATCACAATTACCAATCATAGCGATGTAAAAGTGCAGCTGATTAACCGTTACTGGCTGATTACCGATGGCGGCGGTAAACGCTCCGAGGTAGAAGGTGCCGGCGTGGTAGGTAAACAGCCTACTCTGGCCCCGGGCGATGATTTTCAGTATACCAGCGGCGCTATTATCGATACGCCCGTAGGAACCATGGAAGGATACTATGAAATGGAATGCGAAGACGGTGAAATGTTGCGCATTCCGATCGAAGTGTTTCGCTTAGCAGTACCCAATAGTATTAATTAATAACACGATGCAAGCGGTCCCATGACTCAATCACAAACATTGGTAATCGGTGATATTCAGGGTTGCTACAGCGGATTAATGCGTCTGCTGGAAAAATGCGATTTTGACGATAAGCGAGATACACTTTACACGGTGGGCGATTTAGTTGCTCGCGGTGAAGATTCACTCGCCACAGTAACCTTTTTAAAAGGTTTGGGTGACAGCTTCCATGCGGTACTGGGTAACCATGACCTGCATTTGCTTGCTGTCAGTGAGAAAATAAAGAAACCGAACAAAAAAGATCGCATTCAAAACCTGCTACAGAGCGACAGGTTAGCGGAATTCTGCGCATGGTTACGGCAGTTTCCTTTAGCCCTGGCTATAGATGATCAGCATGTAATGGTCCACGCGGGTTTGTATCCCGGCTGGAGCTGTGAACAATTGCTAGCTTATAGCGATGAAGTTAGTCGCACCTTGCAACAAGACCCCACCACTTTGCTCACTAAAATGTATGGCGACGCCCCGCAAATTTGGCATTATGATTTAGCTGGCATTGAACGTCTGCGCTTTATTGTTAACGCATGTACCCGAATGCGCTTTGTGAGCAAAACATTGGCGTTGGATCTGGATGAAAAAGGAACACCCCCAGCATCTGATGCGCAATTGCTACCCTGGTTTGAACATCCCGCGCAACAATTACCTGCTGAGCAAAAGATAGTGTTTGGCCACTGGGCTGCGTTAAACGGCCATATCACCGGGGATCAGTTTATTGGGCTAGATACCGGTTATGTATGGGGTAACACCATGACAGCCTATCGGCTTGAGACTCAGGAATTGATCTGCGTATCAGCTTAAACTGGTGCGCTTTCTATACTAGCAGGATGATCACTGCCTATCCCCCGCTATCGCAACACCGTGCGCGGCGATGGTTCACCGCTTGTAAGTAAAAAGTCAGCGCTTTATCGGCCCGCGGCGAAGTCCTGGCTTTGCGCATTAGCGTTCTGCCATATCACTTGGCGCGTTGCCACAGTGAGCGCCCGATTACGGCGGCCTTCGCATGCTTCATTAACTCAGTAAACAGCCACCCCGTAGACAACCCCGGGGGCACATTATGGCGATGCGAATTAGTAGAGAGTTTTTTGCCACCTCTGCCGTCTGCCCGTTTGTTGGTATCCCCCGGTTGCTCATTTTTTTTGAAGTACTAAGCTTTACCTGTTGCGGGTAACTGAACCCATACGTGGATGATTAACTTTGGCTTAGTTGGGTTGCCTGCCCGCTACGCTACCTGGCTTATCAACCACAAGGGGAGCGAGTGAAGGCGTAGATAATGCGCCGCACAGGATAGGGCTGTGCTCTGTTCCACCTTGTCCCGCCCTGTACAATAAGTATTCCCAAGCTTACGCACCCTACTAATATTATACTTAAGAATAAAATGATACGCCTGATGTTGGGTATAAATTACGGTAAAGTATATGCTCAAAGCGTCGATACAAAACACAGGCCAGTGAAGGTCGGTTGGTCAGTCTGGGAATACCCGATTGATTAAAATGAAAATAATTAAAAAATTTTGTCAGAATTGAGTGTTCGCTGACACCGACTCTAATAAAAATTACCGCATCAGGAGTTTCGATGAAAATTACGGTTGCTAAGCGCATAATCGGTGGCTTTCTCACCATTAGCTTATTATTGGTAGTAATCAGTATTTCCTCCCTTTATAACCTTAACTCCGTCGGCTCTGCTACCGAAGAAGTTAATCAGGTAGCTATCCCAACTCTGGCGGGGAGCAACCGTTTAAAGGCCACCTTTTTAAATATGGGCAGGCTTACCTTTGAAGCCTATATCGAAGAAGATCTTAACGGTTTGAACGAAAAACAAGCTGCCTTTGAGCAGAACAAGCAAACCTTCGAGCAAACTTATACCCGTTTGAGCCAAATTGTGACTAACGACGCTGAACTGGAACAGTCGTTATCCAAGGTTAAGGCCAGCTACGATACATACGTGGCGAACGTCGAAAATATGTACCGTAATCATCAGCAGTACATGAATATGCGAAACACTATTGAAGACCGGTTAGGTGACGCCGAAGACAACGCGGACGATGCCTCCACCTATTTACTCGACTTCTCTGACTTAAGTGCGGTGAAATCTACACCCGCCTTACAGCAGGCGGCTAAAGAAGGCAGCGAGCTAGAGACCACGTTATTGTCATTACTTACCGTGTCGACCGAATATGTTAAAACTGAAACGCTGGTACGGGCCCAAACCTTAGGGAATGAGGTGACGTTGGTCGTCAACAACGTAGCGGAACAGTTGTCTGCCATGGTCAGTGCCGCTGATGGCCAGGATGTCTCGGGTACCCTGGACGAAATTAATGATCTGGTTAGTGGGGCACTTAATGCAATCACCGCGAAAGACGGCGTTCTGCAATTGCATGTTGATCGGCTGGAGTTTCGTAATGCTGCTGAGCAGGCGCTGAATAAGTCAGATGCCAACATTTCAGAGGCCGTGGTTGAACTGGAACGCCTGCTAGACCTTACCAATTTACGCGCTAAACAAATTGATGAACAAGTATCGGATAAGGTCGCCAGCGGTAATATGGTGGTTATTATCGTGGTTGTTATTTCACTGTTGATTGCAGCCGCAATTGGTTATTTCACCGTGCTGGCAATTACCCGTCCGCTGAATCGGGTTAACGAGTTATTGAAGGTAGCCTCTTCGGGCGACCTGACCCATCGCCTGGATGACAGCGCACAAGACGAATTTGGTTTGTTGGCCCGTAACTGTAATCAGCTTATTGCTAACCTTAAAACCCTGATAGTTGCGATTAATGATCGCGCTGAACAATTGGCTGCTGCGTCTGAACAAACCTCTACGGTGACTGCGCAAACCACCCATTCGATTCAGGACCAGAAGTCACAAATTGCTCAAGTGGCCACCGCGACCACTGAGATGCACTCTACTTCTGAACTGGTTATGCATAATGCCGAAGACACCCTAAGCCAAATACGCCACGCCGATAGCGAAGCGAAAAAAGTACGCCAGATTTCACAGGAAAATAAACAAACCATCGAAGTGCTGGCCCGCGATGTGGAAGAAGCGGCACAGGTTATTAATAAACTGCATCAGGACAGTGCCAGCATTGGCGGAATACTGGATGTTATCCGCGGCGTTGCCGACCAAACCAACCTGTTGGCTCTCAATGCTGCTATTGAAGCAGCCCGTGCCGGTGAGCAGGGCCGAGGCTTTGCGGTAGTTGCTGATGAAGTCCGGACACTAGCCAGCCGCACGCAAAAGTCTACCCAGGAAATTAATGCGATGATTGAAGTACTGCAGGCTGGGGCTGAGCGGGCGGTGTCTGTAATGAACCAAGGCAAAGAGCAGACGGCGGTGTGTGTAGAGCAAACCGACTTGGCTACCCAGGCCCTGGATATCATTTCTGAAGCGGTCCATAAAGCCCACGATGTTAGCTCACAGATAGAACAATCGGCCCGTGAACAAAATACGGTTTCACAGGAGATTAGTGAGAAACTGGAAACCATTGTAGGCATTGCTGAAGAAACCACGATTGGGGCCCAGCAAACCTCTGAGTCCAGCCATGAAGTGGCTCGACTGGCTGAAGAACTGCAGCACTCTATCGCTCAGTTTAAAGTATAAATAGGCGCTGTACCACGCGCTAGCACGGTCATCAGTACCCTGTTGCTAGCGCGTGAGCCTGACTCCCTTAAAAGCGCCTTAGTGCTTGTGTTTCCCCTGCCCTTGTTTGTTTTCCCGTTACCTGTAGCTTTTTCCCTGGGCTTTAATTTGCAATAGGGTTTCATCTATTTTGCGGGCTGCGGCCAATGGTAGCCAGCAGCTTGCGCGTGTACAGGCGTTTGGGTGCCACAGGGCTTAGCCTTCGCCTGCGCCATAATGGTTCCAACGACGGCGCAGCAGGCCAGGCAATGGCCAATCTAAACCCGTAGGACATGCGTAGTTAGTATAGGTTAGGTAATCATAGGCAAGCATGATGAGTAACGCGTTTCATACAAATACGGAAGTTGAATGGGAATGGGGTAACGGCACAGGCTCTGGATATGTACGTGAAATATTTCGCGAGCGGGTCACCCGCACCTTACAGGGCCATGAGGTAACCCGAAAGGGTTGTAAAGATAACCCGGCCTATTTGGTAGAACAAAATGATGGCGCTAAAGTGCTTAAACTGCACAGTGAATTATCTTCCGTAAACTAGCAAGCAGTAACTAAAAAGGGCCGGTATACGCCGGCCCTTTAATTTATATAACTTATCTTGTATCTATGCAGAAACTTTATTCAAACAATGCTTTATGCAGATGCTGAACAATATCCGCACTATCGCTTTCATTAACCAGAAACGACAAGTTATGTGGGTTCGCGCCGAAACAAATCATTCGCAGGTTGTACTGTGATACTGCCGCGAAAATTTTGCTTGAGACACCTTTAGCCGTTTGCATATGATTGCCTACTACGGTAACCAAATCGAAGCCGTGTTCCACGTTAACATCACAGATAGTTTCCAGTTCGGCAATGGTTTCTTTATTCAGGCGCTGTGCTACCGAATTAGCCGGATTGTCCAGCGTAAAAGAGACCGAAATTTCTGAGGTGGTCACCAAATCAACACTTAAACGATGCTTCGCAATGATACCAAAAACCTGCTGCAAAAAGCCCTGTGCGTACATCATTTTAGGGGTTTTAACAGTAACCATAACCTGGTCTTTACGGCGGGTAATGGCGCGATAAGGCGGCTCATGTTCACAGTCGCGCATTATCCAGGTGCCGCCTTGTTCCGGCGCTTTACTTGAACCGACAAAGACTTTTACATTCTTGCGTAGGGCAGGCTCCATAGTGGCCGGATGCAGCACCTTAGCACCGAATGTGGCCATTTCCGCCGCTTCTTCAAAGCTTAGCTCGGGTAATGGATGCGCCTTCTCAGCAATGCGCGGATCCGTGGTATAGACGCCGGCCACGTCGGTCCAGATTTCGCAAACTTCAGCATGTAGTGCTTCGGCCAACAAAGCTGCGGTAAAGTCCGAGCCCCCACGTCCAAGTGTGGTGGTTTTACCTTGCTCATCGGCACCTACAAACCCCTGCGTAACCACAATAGCGTGTTCTATTTCCGGTTGTAACAGACGCTGAGACAACGCACTTATCTCTTCTAACTGCGGTACAGCTTCGCCAAACTCACTATCTGTTCGCAATACTTTTCGCACATCAAAATTGATGGCTGGCTGGCCTTGCTCAGCAATAACGGCGCTAAACAGTAAAGACGACATACGTTCGCCCATCGATAGCAACTGATCTTTCAGATCGTCCCGGTGCAATATTTCCTCGTGATACGCCAACTCACGCATTTCATCAAGCAAATCGTTTAATTTAGGCAGCACCGCGGCCGGCTCTGCCAGGCTATCCACGATCGCCATTTCAATAGCGACAATGGCATTGCACACTTCACCAATCTGTTCCTGGGTCATTGGCGTATGGGCCAGACTGACTAAGTGATTTGTCACGCCAGCGGCTGCACTGACCACCACAATTCGGGTAGCAGTGTTATTGACGACAATTCGAGCGCAATTTTGCATAGCCGCATAGTTAGCTACACTGGTACCGCCAAACTTGGCGATAGTTAAAGATTTAGACACTATTCTCTCCGTAACATGCTGGTATTACACAGCTTATGGATTGACGATGATCTGGTCGCCTGCCTTAACATTGTGTTTGGCAAACCAGCCCTGGTTCATTTCCAGCGCGTAGGTCACCACTTTCGATGCGCCCACCGAGGTTAGATCGTGTGGTTGCAGTGGTTTTATATCCGTAATTACGCCGTTTCTGTCGAAAAATGCTACATCCAGTGCAATATTAGTATTCTTCATCCACATACTAGCCTGCTTAGCAGGCACAAAGCGGAATAACATACCACAATCCTGGCACAGTTCATCACGGAACATCAGGCCTCGGGCTCGCTGTTGCTGTGTCTGCGCGTACTCTACTTCCAGCGCTATGCCGTTAATCGACAAGTGTGTAGTATCAAAATGTACTTTGTCCTGAGCAGCCACGCAGGCACTAAGCGCAAACCACAAAACCAGCATTAACACAGATAAAATAGACGAACCGGAAGATGGCATAAATATTCCTTATAGGGCCGCAAAAGGTACTTAGTCAACAACCATAAAAAATGGCAGTAATGTATCCTAAAACACGCAGTCTACCTATGCCGGTCGCTTTTATCCAGTGACGGTAGAGCATAAAAAAAGCCGGGCCCTTTCGGTGCCCGGCTTCACATTATACTGCGTTAACTTCAGGCAATATTCAGCGTCGGAATAATCTTCGCTTTTGCATCAGCTTCAGCTTGTTTAAAGCTTTCCATTTTATCGAAGTTCAGGTAGCGATAAACATCCGCTGCCATCGAATCAATCTTACCGGCATACTCCATATATTCCTTAGCAGTAGGAATACGGCCAACAATAGCACCGACGGCAGCGAGTTCTGCAGACGTCAGGTATACATTGGCTCCATCACCTAAACGGTTAGGGAAGTTACGGGTTGATGTAGACAATACGGTCGCACCGGCATCTACCCGCGCCTGGTTACCCATACATAATGAACAGCCTGGCATTTCAGTACGTACGCCAACCCGGCCGTAAATATTGTAATAGCCTTCTTCCATTAGCTGCGCTTTATCCATCTTCGTTGGCGGAGAAATCCACAAACGGGTAGGAAGTGTTTTACCGTAGTTATCCAGTAGTTTACCGGCCGCACGGAAGTGACCAATGTTGGTCATACACGAGCCAATAAATACCTCATCAACATGATCGCCAGCAACATCTGATAATGTTTTCGCATCGTCAGGGTCATTCGGGCAACATACGATAGGCTCTTTGATGTCTTCCAGGTCAATCTCAATAACTGAAGAGTACTCAGCATCTTTGTCAGCACGCATCAGTTCTGGGTTAGCCAGCCATTCTTCCATCTTCTGGGCGCGACGCTCCAGCGTACGAGGATCGCCATAACCTTCGTTGATCATCCAGCGTAGCATAGTGATGTTAGAGCGCAGGTATTCAGAGATAGACTCTTCAGACAGGTTGATTGTACAACCCGCCGCAGAACGCTCTGCAGAGGCATCTGACAACTCAAATGCTTGTTCAACGGTTAAGTCTTCCAAGCCTTCAATTTCCAGGATGCGACCTGAGAACTGATTGATTTTGCCTTTTTTCTCAACGGTCAGCAGGCCCTGCTTGATGCCGTATAAGGGAATAGCATGTACTAGATCCCGCAAGGTGATACCAGGCTGACGCTTACCTTTGAAACGAACCAGGATAGATTCTGGCATATCCAGCGGCATAACCCCGGTCGCGGCCGCGAATGCAACCAGGCCCGAGCCCGCCGGGAATGAAATACCCAAAGGGAAACGCGTATGCGAGTCACCGCCGGTACCTACCGTATCAGGCAGCAACATACGGTTCAGCCAGCTGTGGATAATACCGTCACCAGGGCGCAGTGAAACACCGCCACGGTTCATAATAAAGTCGGGCAGCGTGTGCTGCGTTTCAATATCAACTGGCTTTGGATAAGCTGCGGTATGGCAGAATGACTGCATGGTCAAATCAGCAGTAAAGCCCAGACACGCCAAATCTTTAAGCTCATCACGGGTCATCGGGCCGGTAGTATCCTGCGAGCCGACAGTGGTCATTTTAGGTTCACAGTATGTGCCAGGACGGATGCCGTCTACGCCACAGGCTTTACCTACCATTTTCTGCGCCAGGGTATACCCTTTGCCGGTATCTTCAGGCTGCTCTGGAGTACGGAACATATCCGTAGGACCCAGGCCCAGGGCTTCACGTGCTTTGTCGGTCAGACCACGGCCAATGATTAGGTTAATACGGCCACCGGCACGTACTTCATCCAAGATCACTTTTGACTTATAGCTGTATTCAGACAGCACTTCGCCCGTCTCGTGATTGGTAATTTTGCCTTCATAGGGATAGATGTCGATCACATCGCCCATATTCATTTTTTCTACATCGGCTTCAAAAACCAACGCGCCGGCATCTTCCATAGTGTTGAAGAAAATAGGCGCCACTTTGTTACCGATACATACCCCACCACCACGTTTGTTTGGCACGCCAGGCATATCTTCACCGAAGAACCACAGTACCGAGTTGGTTGCTGATTTACGTGAAGAACCGGTCCCTACCACATCGCCTACAAAAGCCACCGGATAACCTTGGTTCTTAACGTCTTCAATTTGTTTCATCGGACCGGTTACACCATGCTCTTCTGGCTCCAGACCGTCACGGGTCATTTTGTAAGCGGCCAGGGCATGCAAGGGGATATCTGGACGAGACCAGGCATCCGGTGCCGGCGACAAATCATCGGTGTTGGTTTCACCGGTTACTTTAAATACCGAATAAGTGATTTTGTCGGCCATTTTGTCACGAGCAGTGAACCACTCAGCTTCGGCCCACGACTCAATCACTTCAGTGGCGTATTTGTTGCCTGCTTTATGCTTTTCTTCCACATCATGGAATGCATCGAACATTAACAGTGTGTGCTTAAGCTCTTTTGCCGCCAGTGGTGCCAGGGCGTCATCATCTAATAGCTCAATCAGGGTGACGATGTTGTAACCGCCATGCATATTACCCAATAGCTCAACCGCTTTTTCGCGGCTGATCAGCTCACTGCTGTCTTCGCCTTTTGCTACGGCGCTAAGAAAGCCAGCTTTTACATAAGCCGCTTCATCAACACCAGGAGGAACGCGCTCTGAAATCAGTTCGAGCAGATTATCTTCTTCACCTGCCGGGGCGTTTTTCAACAATTCGATCAGGCTTGCTACCTGTTCGGCATTTAGTGGTTTAGGAGGGATACCTTGTGCAGCACGTTCTTCTACGTGTTTGCGATACTCTTCTAACACGATGTCTTCCTCATGGTTGATCCTGTCGGATAAAATTAACGGTCTTGGCGACAGGACGTGACTAATAAAACGCCGGAATTATATCGGCATGTAGCATTAATTTGAATGATAATACGCTTTCGGTTACTTATAACCAGTATTCAGCCAGCCTATACCGACCCCATTATGATTAATATAGGCTATGCATTATTCAGCGGGCGTCACTTTTATAATGCCGGCTTTACTGCCGTCGGTCAGTACATAAATTGCGCCATCCTGACCTACTGCGACATCTCGCAAGCGTTGGTCTATAGTAGCAAATATTCGCTCGCTGCGTACGGGCGTCCCCGATATATTTACGCTTAGCAGTGATTGGGCCTTCAGGGTAGTTACCAACAGGTGACCGGTGAGCTCGCTGAACAACGTGTGCTGATACAAAGCCATACCCGACGGTGCCACCGAGGGCGTCCAGTCATAAGCGGGTTGTTGCATGCCGGCGTACTGTTCAAACGGCGTAATCCGGGCCCCCGAATAATCTTTGCCGTTGGTGATCACCGGCCAGCCGTAGTTTTCACCGGCCGCAATCACATTAATCTCATCGCCGCCAGCCGGGCCGTGCTCATGTTCGATGATTTGCTGGGTCGCCGGGTTGATCAATAACCCCTGCGGATTACGATGGCCCAGAGAGTAAACATAAGGTGCCTCAGCAAATGGGTGATCCTGGGCCGGGCTACCGTCTTCTCGAAAGCGCAATATTTTACCCAAATGGCTGCTGATTACCTGCGCCTGTTCCCGATAATCGAAGCCGTCGCCACTGCTGACCAGCCAGGTACCATCACTCATTACAGCCAGCCGCCCGGCAAAATGTACCGGGGTGGCACGATCCGGTTGTAACGTCAGAATAGGCGTTATATCGGTTAATGCATCGTCTTCATATGTGGCGCTGACTACCACCAGCCGATTCGCTTCATCGGTGCCTTGTGCGTAGGTAAGCAAGACTTTACCAGACAACGCAAAGTCTTGTGCCAAAGCAAAATCCAACAGCCCGCCCTGCCCCTTAAAATACAAGCCAGGTAGCGGCACCTTGGTCCGGGTCATGCTGCCATCCGGTTTAATCAGCACCAGGTTACCCCTGCGCTCGGTTACCACCCAGCTTTGGTCAGGTAGCTGAACCAAGGTCCAGGGCCCATGCAGAGGTTGCGGGTTTATGTTGGTTAGCTGATAGTCAGAAGTATCGGCCCACGTTGCAGCACTTAACATGCAACTAAGTCCTGCCATCCACGAAAAAATAGCACGCGTCATACCGGTTCCTGTTATGCGATATACCGTTGTTATTGTTAGCCTATCACGAAATAACATAAACGTAGCAGCAAAGGATTCAGCCGTAGATAAAACACTTAGGTCACGCTAGACTGAAGCCGCCTAAATTTGTTGTGGACCGCTTAATGTCACTATTTCATCAAACAAAGACATTTGTTATTGCCCTTATTCCGGCCTGGTTGCTTACCTATGTGCTGGCATGCCTGTTTCATACCCAACGGGTGGTGCATGGCTTGGTAGAGGTCGGGGTTACTGTGCCCTTCACTGATCGGCTGCATATCAGCGCCTATGATATTTGGGGTTTATTACCGGCCTACGGCTCCGCCATAGCCGGCGCATTAATTATAAGTTTACTGGTGGTTGCGGTGTTGTTTCGCTGGACTGGCCGCTCGTATTTGTTGGCCATGCTAGGCGCTGGCGTGGCTATGCTGGTTATGCTCACGGCCATGCAACCCATAATGGGCGTAACCTTAATTGCCGGGGCCCGGGAAACTATCGGAGTCGTATTGCAGTGTGCTGCCGGGTGCGCGGGTGGTGCACTATTTACCTATCTGTACGGACGTAAATCTGGCACATAACCGGCGGTATTGTCCCGCCCGAAGAGACCGCGGGGCCGCGTCTCTACCAAAGTATAAATCACTACCTTTGTTGGCCTGAAAACTGGCGAGAAACACGATCCTGATACACTATTAAAACAGTGTCACTTTGGTATTACGCAGGTAACTGCCTGCGTACCGTGTAAGGAATCGCATGGACGTTAAACAGTGTGTTTTGACTTCTTTGGACGATATATCCGCTCTTCGTACAATGCTATCCGGCTACACCCCTGATTTGCTGTTGGTGTTTGCCGACACCCCTTTTATGGCCGATGCCGACTTTGTCGCTACCTTACAACAGGCAGGCGGCACATTGCTTGGCTGCACCACAGCAGGCGAAATCGCCAGGCATGAAGTGCATAATTATCATGCGGTGGTGACTGCGATTCGCTTTGCCCAAGCGCATGTGCAACTGGCCACAACCGAGGTGGCCGGCATGGCTGACTCGTTTCGCGCCGGCCAGCAATTGGGTAGCGAGCTTACACCTGCTGGCCTACAGGCGGTATTTGTACTTGGCCCAGGGCTTAACATAAACGGTTCCGCGTTAATCAGTGGTTGAAAAGCAGGGTTACCTGAGCACGTCGGTATCAGTGGCGGGTTGGCAGCCGACTATAGCGATTTTAAATATACCTGGGTGTTATCGGATAACGGAGTGAGCCATACCGGTGTGGCTGCGCTTGGCCTGTATGGTGCCGGCCTATCGGTAACCACCGGCGCCTATGGCGGCTGGAAATCGTTTGGCCCATTTCGTAAGGTCACGCGGGCCGCCGACAACATACTATATGAATTAGATAACCAACCTGCACTGGATGTTTATAAACGGTATTTAGGAGAGTACGCCGACCAGCTGCCGGCGTCAGGCTTGTTGTTTCCAATGGAAATGGTGGATGCCAGTCGAACCTCATCGGGTTTAGTTCGCACTATATTAGAAGTTGATGAGAAGAACGGCAGCCTGACTATGGCCGGCGATATTCTGAGTGAAGGATACCTGCGTCTGATGCATGCTTCCACCGATGACCTGGTAGAGGGTGCCGAACAGGCCGCTTATCTGGTGCGCAATAATACGGTTCTACCCATGCCGGCTTCGGCTCTGCTGATACTGGTAAGCTGCGTTGGGCGCAAACTTATTATGGGCGATAGCAGCGACGAAGAAGTGGAAGCTGTCAATGCGGTTATCGGCCATACTGCGCCGGTTTGCGGCTTTTATTCCTATGGAGAAATCAGCCCCCATCAGGATTGTCGCGGGGCGCGGCTGCATAACCAAACCATGACCGTCACCCTTATTGCAGAGCAGTCCTGATGCACCGGCTGTTGCAACGTCAGTTGAAAAAAACCTTCGGGCTAGTCGATGAAGCCGCCACCCGGGCTTTTGTTGCGCGACTGGAAAGTGGCGATACCACCCAGTTAAATAATGACTACCCGGAATGGGGAGCGTGTTTAGCCGCGCTAATCACACGCGTAAGCCAAAGTTATGAATACCATGAGCGCGATCTGACCCTGCGCGATCGTAGCTTAGTGCTGAGTTCGCAAGAACTTACCCAGGTTAATGACGATATCCGCCATGAAATGGTTAAGCAGCAACAGGTAGTGGAAGAACTTAAATCAGCCGCTAATACGTTGCTAAGTGAGCTCGGCCAGCCGCAGCTAAGCGATGGCTATGCAAGTATCAGCGAGCTTACCGAGTTAATGATCAACCTCGCCCGCGCCCGTAATCAGGCCCAACTGGAATTGGAACAGCAAAAAGCCGCCCTGGATCTACACGCCATTGTCAGTATCACCGATACCCATGGCCGTATCCTTTATGCCAACGATAATTTTTGTACCCTGAATGGCTATAGCCAACAAGAACTGTTAGGCCATACGCATGAGCTGGTCCATGCCAATTTTCATCGTACCGATATCTATCGGCAGATGCGCAGCGCCGTAAAGGCCAGAAAACCCTGGCATGGTGAAATTAACCATTACAGTAAAAACGGCGAGAAGCATGCCTTGTACGGCACGTTAGTACCTATTGTAGATAAACAACCAGGTAGTGCGCTGTATCGCTATTCACACCGATATAACCCGGCAAAAACAGCTTGAACAGTCATTGGCCCGTAGCAGCCGTTTTTATCACAGTATTACCGACGCCATTGGCGAAGGGGTGTACGCTGTAGATAGCAACAACCGGCTAAACTTTTTAAACCCGGAAGCTGAACGAACCCTGGGGATAAATCTGGCCACGGCTTCGCACAGCAATTTTTACGCCCTGACCAAAGAAGGTCAGCACGCCTGTGGAGACTTTAGCGAGTTAATCGCATGCATTAATGCGGGCGAGCCCTATCGCTCGGATGAACACTGCTTTGTAGATGCTAACCAGCAGCGTTTTCCGGTGGCAATTACCGCCGTACCATTACGCAATGCTGAAGGCCAGATTACCGGCCATGTGGGCGTATTTAGTAATATCGCTCATCGCAAAAAAACCGAACAGCAGTTGCAACAGGCTTATCACAAAGCCGCCATGGCCAATACCGCGAAAAGCGAGTTTCTGGCCAACATGAGTCATGAAATTCGCACCCCCATGAATGCTATTTTAGGCCTGACCCACCTGGCACTGAATACCAGCTTAACCACCCAACAGCAAAATTATATTGAAAAGGCCAACTCGAGCGCCAATGCATTGCTGCGTATCATCAATGACATTCTGGACTTTTCAAAGGTTGAAGCCGGTAAAATTGAGCTGGAATTACAACCATTTTCGCTCAAAAATGTGCTGCATAAAGTGGCGCAGCTATTTCAGCTTAAAGCACTGGAAAAAGGCCTGGAATTCCTGATTGATGCACCGCTGGCCACCAGCCAGTATGTTATAGGGGATGAAACCAGGTTATCCCAGGTACTGATAAACCTGGTGGGTAATGCCATTAAATTCACTGCCCAAGGCTACGTTAAGTTGGCCGTAAGCCAACAGGCAGAGGGCGATAAGCAGCGCTTCAATTTTACAATAACCGATTCCGGTATTGGCATGAATAGCCAGCAACAACAGCGTATTTTTGATGCCTTTAATCAAGCCGATGCGTCTATTTCGCGACGGTTTGGCGGAACAGGTTTAGGCATGACCATTACCCGCGGTTTGATTGATCTTATGGAAGGTACCATTAGCTTGCGCAGCGAGCCCGACGAGGGCACCACTTTTACGGTATCCTTGCTATTGGATGCACCGGCTTTCCCGTTTGATTTGCAGATAACGCCCCACCGCCAACCGGCTACCGTGTATTGCAATCAAACCCTCCCGCGCACCACTGAGGTGTTGATTACCAGTATGCAATATGCTGGCTGGGATGTTGTAAAAACCTGCGATGCCAGTCAGGTAGATGCCACCCATGGTCCGCTGTTCCTGGTAGCCCATGATTGTTGCGATAGCATCATGGGTTTATTACGCGAGTGGCAAAACGACCCGGAGCTAAGCCAGTTACCGATGGTCCTGGTTAGCCTGCACGACAGCGATGATGTGACCCAGAAATTGCATCAACATCATGTATACCAGGTCATTACCCTCGCACCACCATTTTTTGCCGACGACATCGCGCAACTGTTTAAACGCCCCGCAGCGGCGGGACCCACTGACACCGATACGGTGGGCGGATTGGAAGACTTTGATACCGTATGCCGGCGGTTACGTTGCCGCCGGGTCTTACTGGTAGAAGACGACCCCATCAGCCAGGAGATTGTCAGCCATCAGCTTGCCGAAGCCCAGATAGAGGTGGATATAGCGCAAACCGCCGCGCAATGTTTGCGGCTGTGTTCTAAACAGCCATATGATTGTGTGATTATGGATAGCCAGTTACCCGACATGACCGGTTGGCAAACCGCAGAACGGCTGGTATACGAACAACAGTTTACCACCCCGATTGTGGGGCTCAGTGCTGATAGCGTCAATACCAGCGTCGACCGGGCCATTGAAGCGGGCATGTGTTTCCATCTGGCTAAACCTGCTTCCAAGGAAGACCTGTTACGCAGTATCGACATGCACCTGGTTTACCCGGTAAATGAGTGCCAGTCATTCGGGGTCTTCGCCGATTACCCGGCGCCGAGCCTGGAGCATCGCCTGTATACTTTTTTAAGCCGTTACCGGGCGCGGCTGCACCAGGTTTATGCGGCGCTGGAGAACGTCGATATACCATGGTCAGGCAGTGACGACGCTTTTTTCCTCACCATGCAGCGCGATGCGCAGCAAATTGGCGCCAACACCCTCACCACGGCTCTGGCTACACTACTCGCTGATGCCCGGCGGGCCGCCCCTTTGCATCAACAAACAGTAGCCGTGGCCAACGCGTTTGATCGTACTATGAAAAAAGTAACCGCCACCTTGCATGCCATGAAAGCTGATACGGCGCATATTCCTGCTCAGCAAAGCGCCAGTGTACAGCAATCATTGGCGCATATAGTCAGCTTATTGGCTGACTTTGATGCCCGTGGCGCCGATGAGCTCAATAGTTTCTACCAAGCCCATACTACGATGGCCCAACGCTGGGTTATTCGCCAGGCAAAAAGCAAAGTATCAAACTATGATTATGAGGCAGCCGTTAAGTTGCTTCAGCCATTGTTATTTAAAGAGAGCCCGTAAAGTACTATGACCGATACTGCTGTTACTTTCACTATTCTGGTGGTAGACGACGAGCCGGCAAATATCGATATCTTGAAAGATATTTTGCTTCCCTATTATAAGGTAAAGGTGGCCCCCAGCGGCCCGCTGGCGCTTAAAATAATAGAGCGCAACGCGCCGGATTTAGTGCTGCTGGATGTCATGATGCCGCATATGGATGGGTTAGAGGTGTGCGCCAAGCTTAAATCGCAGGTGGCCTGGACTGATATCCCGGTTATTTTTGTCACCGCCCTGGGCATGGGCGAAGATGAAGCTCGCGGGTTTGCAGCCGGCGCAGTAGATTATATCGCCAAACCCATTGTACCGGCCCTGGTACTGGCCCGGGTGAAAACACACCTGGCGTTGGCCCACCAGCGCAAGACCATAGAACAACAGGTTCAACAGCGCACCCGTGAACTACGTGAAAGTCAGCTAAGCGCTATCAGTATGCTGGCGACTGCCGGCCACTACAATGATACCGATACCGGCGTCCATATATGGCGGATGGCGGCCTATGCCAGAGCGCTTGCCATGGCGGCTGGTTGGACGGTTGCGCAGGCCGATCTATTAGGCCAGGCTGCCACTATGCACGATACCGGAAAAATCGGTATTCCTGATGCTATTTTAAAAGCGCCTCGGCGTTTAACCGATGCTGAAATGGCGATTATGCGTACCCATGCTCGTATTGGCCGTGACATTCTGGTGCAATCTGATTCACCGTTGTTCCAGCTCGCCGCAGAAGTCGCCTGGTGCCACCATGAAAAATGGGATGGAACAGGCTACCCGCGCCAGCTCAGTGGCCAGGATATACCGGAATCGGCACGTATTGTGGCGCTGGCCGATGTCTTTGACGCACTCACTATGGCGCGGCCGTATAAAGATGCCTGGCCGGTAGACAAAGCCATAGCGTTTTTGCGTGAACAGGCCGGTCGGCATTTTGACCCGACCCTGGTATCTTTGTTTTGTGAACACGAAGCACATATGCTGGAAATAAAACAGCGTTGGTATCAACAGGAACAAGATGCCAGCACGTCATTGCGGCATAACTGGTTTGATACTATTTTGCTTGAATAATAAAAAACGCCGCAAAAAAGCGGCGTTTTTGGGGGCCATTGTCTACACCCAGATCAGGCCATTGTGCTTACAGCCAACTACCGCTATGAAGACATTTCAGCATCGAGTCGTTCCTGACTGATCTTTTCCGATTCGACAAATTTCGACCATTGCTGCGCCATGCCCCGGCTCTTAGGATGCTTTTCAGCTTCCGCCAGCTGATTTAGCGCTTTGGCGTACTGTTTTTGGTTATACAGTGCCATGCCTTTAATCAAATGTGCTAAACCAGGATTTCGTAACTGGCCTTTTGCCATTGCCTTATCCGCGGCAGCAATTGCCTGGTCCCATTTATTTGCATTGAGGTAAATCTGCGCTAATTGAGCATCCAGCTCGCCGTCTTCAGACAAAGCCGCCGCCTCGGTTAGTGCCGGAATGGCTTTTTCGTTTTCTTTGGCTAATTGCCAGCTTTGGCCCAGAAAACGCCAGTTACGTAAGTTTTTTTCCAATGTCCCGTCGTTTAACGCCTGTTCCATCAACAGGGCACCTTTATAAGGCGCCCGGTGATAGTAATACAGCTGCGCCAGGTTAAAAATATCCGCGGCATTGTCGATATAGCCCTGCTGATACGCAGACTCCATAATCGCCAACTGCTTGCGCTCTTCGCCCAGCTCTCCATACATACCCGCTAACTGTATCCAGTACTTAGGCTCATTAAACAGTTTAACCAGCTTAACCAGGACGTTTTTTACTTTCTGTGGGTTTTTCAGCTCGTAATACACCGCGCGCTGTAATATTAACCAGCCTTCATCCGGTATCATGCCCTGGGCTTCATGGGCCGCTACCGCATTATCAATAAATTCAGCCGCTTTTTGATACTGTTTATCCTGATAATAAGCTTGCGCCTTGATCACCAGATTCTTTGGTGGAATATCACCTTCGTTTAAGGCTTCCCAACGTTCCAGATAGGTAATGGTTTGCTCATAATTACCTTGCATCAGGTGCAGCTGGGCCAGCGAAAACAGCGTCGACATCTCAAATTTACGCGGTATAGGTTGCTGCTCTACTACCTGACCAAACGCGTCAAGCGCTTCTTCATACTGTTCATCGTTGTAATAAATAAAACCATAAAAGTTGTACATCATGGCGCGTTCATAGCTGTTCATCGAATCTTTTTTGTCTTCAACTTCAGCCAGAATACTCACCGCTTCGGCAATCTTGCCTTCATCAGCGGCTGTTTGCGCGCGGGACAGTTGCTCATAGACTTTTGAACGCAGCGTGGGCACTTTGCGGGTTGGCTTATCACTGGCCTTAGTTTGCGCCACGGCATCGTGAGCAATCAGCCCAGTGGGTACTGCTACCACCGTGGATACTGCCATCACAGTTAGTGCGGCTAACAGGTGTTTAGATAATTTTATTGGCATATCGAATTACCCGTCAATCTGGAAACTAATACGGTTTTGCACACCGGATACCGAGGTGGCTTCACCGTTCACAACGCGCGGCTTGTATTTGAACTTCATTGCGGCATCTATCGCGGCTTGCTCAAATATGCCCTCAGGATTGGCTTCAACCACAATCGGATCGCGTACTGTACCTTGCTTGGTAACGGTAAACTCTACAATGACAAAACCTTCAATACCCCGTTGCAAGGCGCGACGCGGATACACCGGAGAAACCTTCACAATGGGCAGGTATTCGCCATCACCTGATTCAAGCGCCAGGCCGCCATCTAAGGCCACATCACCTCCCACATCCGCACTAAAGTCCATGGAAGTACCTTCCGCATCAGGCGACGGTGAATCCATTTGCTGCGGCTGCATTTGCGGCGGTTGCTCCTGCGGCTTAGGCGGCTTGCGCGGCTTGCGATCTTTTTGTTCTACCGTCTCTTCCTGCTTGACCCGAACAAAGTCGAGTACACTTCCTTGCGGCGGCTCCGTCAGGGCACTGCCGCCCATCTTGATCAATGACTGCATCAAGAAGAACAGGCCCAGCGTAATCGCCAAGGAAACGAAAAATGCGATAATAAATCGTGGCATGACTTATTGCTCTTGTGCTGCGATCGACACGTCGTACACACCCGCCGCGCGGGATGCATCCATCACCTTGATTAATGTTTCTGTGGTGGCTTTTTTATCGGCCTGAATAACCACAGTCCCTTGTGGATTCTCCGCATGCAGGCGTTCAATATTGGCCTGTACTGCGCGTTCATCCACCCGACGTTTGTTTATCCAGATCTCACCTGTATCAGAAATCGCGATCAGCACATTTGCCCGATCCTTTTTGACCGCCGTGGCGGCTTCTGGCCGGTTTACATCAATCCCGGCTTCTTTTACAAACGACGCCGTTACGATGAAGAAAATAAGCATGATGAAAACAACGTCCAGCATGGGCGTCATATCGATTTGGGCTTCTTCTTCGTCTACCAGGTTTTGAAAATGCTGCTTCATAATTTGTACCTTAACTTAACGCCCTAACTGGCATTACGCTCAATGAGTATTGCATCCTCGAGATGCGTGCGTTCAGATTTCGCTTTACGGTTAAGCCAGGTCGAGGCAAAAACCCCAGACAAAGCGCCAACCATACCTGCCATAGTAGGAATAGTAGCTTTAGAGACACCCGATGCCATTGAGCGGGCGTTTCCTGAGCCTGAGATAGCCATAACGTCGAAAACCTCGATCATACCGGTTACCGTTCCTAGCAATCCCAGCAGCGGACACAAGGCAACCAGGGCCTGGATAATCGGAATGCTGCCGTTAAGCTGGATTGAAAGCGATGAAATCATTTTTTGTCTTACCTGCTCGGCGTGCCAGGATGAACGGTCAGCGCGCGCTTGCCATTCGTTCACTGCCTGTTTCTTTTTGTCCTTGTGCCAAACCAGGATGTACATCGCACGTTCGAGGATCAAAAGCCACATAACGAATATCAGCAGGCCGATGACCAGGAGAACCTGGCCACCTGTTTCTGTGAAATCGCGAATTGCTTCGAGAAACTCAAACATGATTAGCTCCGCTCAGCGCGCTCGGCGATTACACCAGAAGCCTGTTCCTGCAATATATACACAATGTTTTTGCTACGGGTATTTAGCATTGCATAAAGCAGGGTCATTGGGATGGCAACAACCAAGCCCAGTACAGTAGTGACCAGCGCGGTAGAAATACCACCTGCCATCAATTTCGGATCGCCCGTACCAAACAGGGTAATCGCCTGGAAGGTATTGATCATGCCGGTAACAGTACCAAGCAGACCCATTAGCGGCGCGACTACCGAGATAATTTTAATAATCGTCAGGTTGCGGCCCAGCTTAGGCACTTCACCCAAAATGGCTTCAGTAAGATGTAACTCCAATGCTTCGGTATCAGCATGTGGGTAGTTTTCACGTACTTTAAGTACCCGGCCCAATGGGTTGTTTGTTTTGATTTCTTTCGATTTCAGCTGTTTCTTCACTTTAGAGTGGATGATAGTCAGTGAAATTAAGCGTTCCAGTGCCAGTAGCAAGCCAATTGCACCGACAATCAGGATGATATAGCCCACTTCACCGCCTTGCTCTACACGCTCTTTAAGCGTCGGCGCCTGAACCAGCAGACCTAAAATAGAGCCACCGGTAGGATCGATACCAAACTCAACCAGTTCACCGCTTGATGCCTGCAAAGAGGCAGCAGAGTCGCCGTAACGGTCTGCTGGCTGGCGAATAAGTTCGGCTACCGTGCCGGTAACGCCGTTATAGTCCAGATACTTGCCATCAGCCACCAGCGCAAATGGGCCTACTCTGACCACTTCTTTACTGGCTTTTTCTCCACCGGCTTCAACTACCGAGGTTTCAAATTTGGTGACTTTGCCTGACTCGGTCATTTCACGCTGAATTTCAAACCATACGCGCTCAATTTCATCAATAGACGCGAGTTTGGAGCTTTTGCCCATTTCCTGCGCCATGTTATCTAAAAACTTTGCCCGCCCAGGGATTTGGGCAGAGATAACCGAGTTCTGAAATTTACTTTTGGTGTCGCCAGCCACTTGCTGTAATACCCCAAACAGCTCTTTGAGAGAGCCCATCCGGTTATCCAGCGCACCATTAAGATCTGCCAACTTGAATTCGTTTTCTTCAAATTGGGTTTCCAGTTTTTCTGACTGCGCCAACATGTTGTCACGGCGCTGACGGGTTTGCTCCAGCACTTGATCTTGCTGAGCCCGCTGCTGCATGAAGTCCTGCTCGCGCTGTTTATTTTGTTCTGACTGCGCAAACTGGCCTTCTTCAAGCTGCTTTAGCAGAGCATCCAGGTCCAGAGCACGGTCGTTTTGCGCCATAGCGCCAAAACTGATACTGACGGCGGCCAGACCAATCGCAATTTTTTTCATTTGTTTAAACATGGTCATTAACCTCTTAGTCCGTGATAGCCACTGGCATCATTAACAAGTCAGGCGCAAGTTGTTTCTTGGCCATTCTTAAGCCTTTGGTAATTTGCGTACGGTAGCTGCTGTCCAGCTCTTCCCACTGACGAGTTTGCTTATTCCATACACCCTGACGGCTGGCATCGCGGGTTTGGTAAATTAATGCTGTACGGCCCAGGCGTAAAAACTCGACATCGCGCTCCTGCCCTTCAATTTCATGAATGCCGTTGTACGCTTCTAAGGTACGGCCATATTCCATTTCGACCTGATAGGCTTCCATCACCCGGCGGAATTTTTCCGATGCCGCAACGTCCGCGCGATCCATCATGTCTTTTAAATCGGTAATTCGGTTCGCGCGCTCTTCAGCCAAAAAAGGCACATCCAACGCCACAAACTGTTCCAGGCCGTCAATCATGCGAATCATCAACGGGGTAATCTGACGCTCAATCACTGACACTTCATCAATTGAGCTATTCAGGTTGTCCATTTCCTGTTTTTGGTTGTCTATCTGTTTACGCAGCTGGGCGTTGTAAACTTCCAGACCCTCGATTTCTTTATTCAGTGTTTTGAACTGCTGAAGTTTGCTATCGATTTGATCAGTAATGTTGTTGATTTTTTCCTGAGATTTAGCCGCCGACTCGTTAATTTTGGCCGCTTCATCAACTACGGGTTTTAAGACTTCATCGTCTTGCGCCATGGCAGACGAGGCCATCATGGCACTTGCCAGTAGCAAGGAGTTGAAAAGCTTCATACATTCAAACCTTTTTGTTTAAAAGAAATCGGTTCTCACCGACCATTAAAATCTGGGCGTAGGATAGGAGTTTTCTGTGACAGTTTTATTACATAACTGTCATATACTGATGAGATTACGTCTATCGTCTACACATACAAAAAGAGCCGCAGAATGCGGCTCTCAGGGATGTTCTAAAATGTGTAGCTGTAACTCAGTCCGAACTCCACGCCACGTTCTTCACGTAGCAAATCAAGCCCTTCCTGGGTAATTTGTTTTTCCTGATTTAGCAGGTTTTGTACGCTAAATTTAATTTGCGAATTAAAGTCAGGGTAATAGGAGTAATTGAAGTCGATAGAGTGAAAGGTTTCCTCTTCGGCGTCTTCGTTACCACGCGTACCCGGCACGATAATACGTGGACCAAAGGCGTTATATACCATGGTGGCTGAGTGTTCACCGTTGGGTGAGTCATAACCTAACTGCAGGTTAAGTACCCACTCAGAGTGGCCAACCAGGCGCCGTGTATTGTTGGTAACAATGTTGGAGGCGCTGGTAGCGTTAAGGGCATCTAGTAATTGTTCTTCAAATAATGTCGTAACATCATCATCAGCAGCCCCGATAACAACTTCAGAGTCAGACATGGTCATATTGCCGGTCAGGAAAAAGTCCGACAGACGTTCATCCACAATCCCCAAGTCCTGCAAGAACTCAATTTCCACCCCATACAGCTCACCCGACTCACCATTAGCTGTCAGCAGGTTAGGCGCGGCGCCCCCTACGGTTCCCAGTTCAACCAACTCAATGGGATTGTCGATATCTTTATAGAACAGCGCAGCTGACAGGTTATTCCCTGCCTCGCGGTACCATTCCCAGCGAAAATCGACGTTGCGTAGTTTAGAGCTTTTCAGCAAAGGCGACCCCCGTACCAGGAACTCGGTAAGCGGGTCAATAAAGAAAGTCGTGCTGATATCGCGCATATCCGGCCGTATGGCAGACTCACTGACGTTGAAACGAAACTGCATTTCTTCGTCCATGATGTAAGTAACAGCCAGTGAGGGGAAGAAGTCATCTTCTTGGAAAGCGAGTTGGGCAATCTCTTCCAAATCTACAGAAAAACTATTTGCGTGGGCTTCGAAAGGCACTGAGATCTGGCGGAAGTCTTCGTAACGAACACCGCCGGAGAAACGCCAGGTATTATCAAAAAACGCATCCGCCATCAGGTAGTAAGCATCAACCTTGGTACCGGCCGCATATTCATCGCCATCCGCCATACCAGACTGCAAAATACCGGCGCCTGTCGAGCTATTATAGAAGGCATCATTTTGCAGGTTATCCGCGGCAAAGATGTCATCAATCTGGTCGCCAAACAGGAAGTCATCTGCGATAGCCCGGTGCGGAACCTGAATTGAAATATTCTCGGCTTTACGGGCCTTTTCAAAAAAGTCTGCGCCAGCTTTGATTTCCAGATCAATGCCCTCAAGCATAACCGGATAGCCTAGGTTCCAGCCCCATGTGTCAGAGGCATCTCGCAGATTTTGATACTGGCGGATAACATTGGTCGCCGAGACATCTTGTAACTGCTGAGAGACCAATTCACCATCGCTGTAATTCATCTGGTAGGTGGCCGACAAACTTCCCGGCGCGGAACGATTGGCCCGGCTGGTGCCGGCGTACCAATCAAAATACAAAAAGTTGAGTTCCGGAAAGTTATGTGTGCCTTTAATTTGGTTCGACGTCATGCGACGTTCTTCAAATAACATATCCACCCGCGATAACTCACGCGTACCGAATATGGTTTCATTCACGTCTACGAAGTCACGCACCCGAACACGGTCATTCATGTCATGCAAAATGACATTTGTGAGCTCAAGTTTATGGTTACTATTGTATTCATAACCGACGTTAAACATGCCGCTCCAGCTCACGCCCTGCTCTGTTTCAACACCATCGTATGACTGACCAAAACATTTACCATTGGCCTTTTTGTTGTCCGGTAAATCAGAACAGCCTACCGTTCCCAGATTGGTTCCGGTGCTTTCCCGGCCTACCGACCACTCATTTTCGTATGAAACCGTTGATAGAAAACCGATTTCACCATAATCAGTAATAAAGCGATTGCCTAACGTAGCCCCAATATTAAAGTCCGGGTCTACATCTTTCGGATCGGGGCCGATATCCCAGAACATCGAACCTAGCATATCCTGCCGCTGTTCCAGGGTAAGCGGGTATGCACCTGAACCTTCAATACCATCATCAACCTGAGCTTGATCAAGGTTGTTCTGAATCAGCGAAGATAGAGCACGGGTGCCATCATCGCGTCCTGACCAATCATCTGAGCCGCCGCTGTAAAAGTAACCTTGATCCGAATTATTCGAATTCCATCCCAGTCCGCCTGATACCTTAAAGATAAATTCTGAAGGAATGGATTTAGTCCGAATATCGACATTACCGCCCCCAAAGTGAGCGGGCATATCTGGCGAAAATGACTTTTGGACATTCAGGCTTTCAATGATATCGGCAGGAAACAAATCCAACGGTACCACTGAGCGGGTAGGATCCGGGCTGGGTACGCCCATGCCATTTAGCTGGGTACTTGAATAACGTTCGCCCAGGCCACGGACATAAATAAACTTACCATCAACCAATGTCAGGCCAGTTACCCGACGTAATGCAGAAGCGGCATCACCATCACCGGTACGGGAGATTTGTTCTGCCCCCATGATATCAGCAACAAACGCTTGATTTTGGCGTTCCTGCATAACGGCTGCAGCCGTCCCTTTTAAACGGGTGCCGGTTGCTACAACCTCTTCGATCACTTCCTGATCATCCGCTTGAGCCTGTTCCTGCTCCTGCGCGACCGCCACCTGGCCGACAAATGTCCCCGCCAGAAGTGCCGCAGACACTGCGGTACAAAGCTTCGATTTGGATGGTGTCGAACGGTTTGTGAAATTCATTATTGTAAAACTCCGTAAAGACGCTAACTGGTCATTCTTCTTCTAACAGCTTAGGCGCCAGAAGGCGCCTAAGTATTATCCCGTGTTATCAGTTGAGCTTATTCAAGCCCAACCGTAACCCAGCCTTCAGTCCAGTTATTCGAGTCGTCCATAGCACCTTTAAAGCTCACCGCTTCGAAGAAGTCGTTGTCACCCGACAGGTCTGCACCACCTTCTAGTAACGGCGAACCTTCCGCAGGCTGATAGCCATTATCAGCCAGTCCTAATGCATCAGCGGCTAATACCGCGTTAGAATCCTGGGCGGTAAACCATGTCTGCGTAAAGTCAGGGGTGGCTTCATCATCAGCAAAGTTATTTGCCTCGGCGCAGGCTACGACAGAGTTGGTCATGATCAGGTCGCCCGCATCTGCCAATGCCTGAGACTCGCTGCTATTAACACGCAAACAGTTGGCATAAGTGTCTGGTCCGGTAATAACAAAGTTAGCCATAGTACCGGCTGTGCCAGCACGCAGGCGGACACCATTGGCCTGGTCTGCGCCAATTACCGTAACATTCGCCACGGTAGGGTTGGTTAGCGGTGTGGCGGCAGCATCAAACTCACTGTTATCAGCTTCAAAAGCGTTGTCAGCGTCGGCAGCATCTTGTTTGATCAAAACGTATTGCGCGTTACCCGTCCAACCAAATGACCAGTCAAACGAGTCATCACCATTCGCCGTTAATACCACGTGTTTCACGCTCACCGTGCCGCCAAAGAACTCGATACCATCGTCAAGGTTCTGATGAACCTGGATGTAATCCACTTTAGTACCTGAGCCCACACCCGCAAAGCTGATGCCATTCAATTCATCACCGTTACCCAGCGTACGTCCAGCCTGTTTAACAATAACGTAGTTAAGAATCCCGGAATTATCTTCTGGCATGTTGCCACCGAACTGACCAGCATCCCCTTCGGCAGAGACGCCACAGCTGGCTAACTCAGATTCGGTGGTTTCACCCACCTGATCGCCACACGAGTTAGCTGGCGCACGACCAAGTAATACCAGGCCGCCCCATTGTCCAATGCCGGTTTCCTGTCCGGTAACATCTTGAATAGAAGTCATGGTGATAGGTAACGAACGGCTGCCCAGCGCGTGTATCTGAGAGCCACGACGTACTACCAGGAAGTCTTCACCGGCCTGGCCGATAATCGTGGTGCCTTTTTGAATATATAATGTTGCAGAATTTTCGTTGTCCCCACCTACCGCGGTGCGGCCACTCAATACCCAGTGCGCATCATTGGTCAGGGTAACGTCAGCATTAAATTCAACGTCGGCCTCAAGCAAATAAACCGGCTTATCGGTAAGCTCCGGGAAATCGGCTGAAACATCAGTAGCAAAACCTTGCTCCTGCGCGTTTTCGATATCAGTAGGAAAACCATCACCTACTCCTACAGTCCAGCCATCCATCCAGTTGGTTGAACCGTCAAACGCACCTACGTACTGAGCTGCTTCAAAACCGTCATACAAGGCAGAAGCATCGCCGCCACTGCTTAGCAAAACTGAACCAGAAGCGGGTGTATAGCCATCTTCACTCAAGCCTAAATCAGCAGGGGTCAAGGTCTGGTTGCCGGTTTGTCCTTCAAACCAGGTTTGCGTAGTGCCATCGCCGATTACCTGGTCATTGAAGTTAGCCGCAGAATCAGTACACGCAACAATCGAGTTAGTGATAGTTAACGTACCGTCGACAGCATTTGCCGCAGACTCATCACCGTTTACCCGTAAACAGTTGGCATAGCTTTGGGGGCCAGTGATGACCATGTTCATGATGTTACCCGCAGTACCGGCACGCAGGCGGGCACCGTTGACTCCTTCAGCACCCACAATTGTTACGTTGGAGATTTTAGGTTGCGTTAATGGGGTCGCCAGGGCGTCAAATTCACTGTTATCCGCTTCAATAGCGTTATCGCCATTCGCACTGTTTTGTTCAATGTAGACGTACTGAGCAGAGCCAGTCCAGCCAAAAGACCAGTCCAGTGAATCATCACCGATTTCAGTTAGCACCACATGGCTTACATCAACCGTACCACCGAAAAACTCTATACCGTCGTCCAGGTTTTGGTGAACCTGAATATGGTCTACCGTGGTGCCAGAGCCCACGCCTGCAAAGCTGATTCCGTTTAGCTCATCACCGTTACCTAAAGTACGGCCAGCGTGTTTAACTACCACATACTGTAAGGTACCTGAACTATCTTCCGGCGTATTACCACCAAACTGTCCGGCATCACCTTCTGCCGATACACCGCAGCTATTCAGTTCATCTTCGGTGGTTTCCCCTACCTGGTCGCCGCACGAGTTAGCCGGTGCGCGGCCCAGAAGCACTAAACCGCCCCACTGACCGATGTCCGTTTCTTCACCTGTTACATCTTGCACCGATGTCATGGTGATAGGCGCTTCGGCAGTACCTACTGCTTCGATTTGTGAACCCCGACGAACTACCAGGAAATCTTCACCGGCCTGACCAAACAGGGTTGTGCCTGCTTCAATATAAAGTACGGCTGAGTTTTCATTGTCACCGCCCACGGCAGTACGGCCGCTAAGCACCCAGTGCGCACTGGCTGACAAGGTGACATCTTCGTTGAACTCAACATCGTCTGCTAAACGGTAAACGGGCTTATCGGTGATTGCCGGGAAGTCTGCTGAAACATCCGTAGCCAGGCCTTGATCAAAGGCACTGGAAGGGCCTGAAGGCGTTGGCGTTGGCGTAGGGGTCGGTGTTGGGGTGGGCGTAGGATTGGATACCGAGTCACCTTCGTTAGTAACGTCACCTTCATTAATATTAATATCACCACCACAACCGGCAAGAATCAGAGCCGTTGCAATCGCTGACGCTTTAAATACGTGCTTGATAGCCATTCGTTTCTCCGTACAGAATTTTGTAATTGTAAAAAAGACAGAGGAAGACTACCGAAGGATGATGACACTTTTGTTACATAGTTTAGGTGTCACAAAAGTTTTATATTTAAAAATGAACTTTGTGCTAAGGGAAATTATTTTATTTATTTTTTATGTACTTAGCGGAACCATATTGAGGTTTGACCAGTTTTATTAAGACGTTCGAAACCATTTTGTAATAACGTACTTTTGCCCTTTTGTGACACGATGGGCCCGATGCAGGGTAGCGGGATTCACCTGCCCATCCGGTTGCAAATTATTCCACATAACCGCCCTCCCGCGTTGCGGTACAAAAGACTGATGCAGTCGTTCAAACTCTGTCGCGCCGCCTGCTTCCACCGTATTTAGGTAAATCATACACGTCCAGGTACGCTGGCCCAGGACTCGGGCGAAGCGCTGATATTCCTGCGTGCCTGGCTCGAAATAATCGGTGTGGGATTTGAATTGCTGCCCGACGGCATAGTGCTGGGCCTGAATCGGTTCGCCGGCACCAAACCGGGGGCCAAACAACGCTGCTATCGTATTGTCAATTTGCTGAGCGACCGCGCTATCCACTTTCGTCAAATCGCAAGTGCTGGAGGTTCTGAAGGATTGGCCACTGCCTGGCGCAGCGGTTGAAATATCGGAAGGCCGCAAATGTTGGCGAATAAGCGTGCACAACTGCTGACACTGCTGCGCGTCAAGCACGTTATCCAGTGTAAACAAGCTCGCCGTGGCGCTGCTGTGATCATGCACCTTCGGCGAGCCTGACTCTACAAAAGCAGGCTTAGTTAGCCGCTGGAAAAACGCCGCATCCTGCGGATAGCTAAAATCAGCGGGTAAATTCTTACCTAAGTAAGGTTGCACCGCCGCATGGGTAAACCCCTGCTCCATCAACGTACGGTGGATAGCCGCAGCACTTACCCCTTTTAGCAGGTTGTCTAAAATCCACTGCTTCCAGGACCGGCCAAGCATTACAACGTATTCCCGCCATCCAGTAAGCGACGCTGGCGTAACAGCACATCTTCGCGTACCGGGAAATAGCCATCGCGCTGAACCTGTTGCTGGCCTTGGCGCGACAATATGTAGCGAAGAAATTCGCGCTCTAAGGTAGGTAACGGCTGATTCGGCGCTTTATTTATTACCAGGTATAGGTAGCGGGCATATGGATAGGTTTCATCGCGTACAGTTTTCATGGTCAAAGGTATCAGCGCGCTGCGGTCGGCGCCAATAGCCAACGCTTTTACGCCGGCCGTTTTGTAACCATAGGCGGCATAGCCCATGCCATTGCGGCTTGAAGCTACCGATAACACCACAGAAGCCGAACCGGGCTGCTCATTTACCGTTGGTTTGAAATCCCCATCGCACAGCGCCATTACCTTAAACAAGCCGTAGGTGCCTGAAACCGAGTTCCGGCCAAACAAGCGCACCGGCGCATGAGCAAGGGGCGCGCTGACACCCAGCTGACTCCACTGGGTTATTGATGCGTTCGAGCCACAAAACCGGGTTTGCGAAAATAATGCGTCCACATCGCTTAACGTAAGCCCGGTTAAGGGATTGCGCCGCTCTACAAATATTGCAATGGCATCCATGGCCACCCGCAATACCGTAGGCGGATAACCGTATTCGCGCACAAATTCGCGCACCTCGCTGGGTTTAAGTTCGCGGCTCATCGGGCCAAGCGTGGCGGTACCTTCTGTCAGCGCAGGAGGCGCAGTAGAAGACCCCGATGCCTGAATCTGAAACTTAACCTGCGGGTATAATGCTTTGAATTCCTGAGACCAGAAGGTCATCAGATTAGCCAGCGTATCCGAGCCGACTGACGTAATCTTACCCGCTACTCCTGGCTGGCGCTCGTAATCCGGCACCGGGGGGGTGGCTGCTATCAGTGGCAGTGACACGCATCCTAACAAGCACAGTACGACACATTTAAACATCAGATATCCGCTATTAATTCCGGGTCCAGTACAAATGAGAACTCGCTACCTTCGCCTAATGTACTGGCGATATCCAATTGGGAGTTATGGTGACTAAGCACATGCTTTACAATTGATAAACCCAATCCTGAACCGCCGGTTTTACGCGAGCGGGCTTTGTCTACCCGATAAAAGCGTTCAGTAAGCCGAGACAAATGATTCTGCGAAATTCCCTCGCCGTTGTCCACTACGGCAAACCGCGCGCCCTCATCCTGAGTATCCCAGTACACATCAATAGCCCCCCCTGCAGGGGTGTAATGTACGGCATTAAATACCAGGTTTGAGCAGGCACTGCGTAATTCTGTTTCTACGCCATATACCTTCAGCTGCTTGTTAATATGGAACCGGATGGTGTGCTGTTTCTCTTTGTTCAGGGCCTGTGCTTCACGGCCAAGTTGCGCCAGCATTGCCGGAATATCAACCACGTGTTCATAAATGCGTTCGGAGCTGGCCTCAATACGCGATAGCACCAGCAAATCTTCAATCAGGTTCTGCATCCGCTGGGTTTGCGCACTCATTTCCCGAAAGGCTTTCCCCATAAACGGGTTTTGCGCTTCATCTACCGGTAGTATCTCCAGATAACCATTGATCACCGTTAGCGGTGTCCGTAATTCATGGGAAACATTTGCCACAAAGTCCTTACGCATCGCTTCAAGCTGGGAGACACGGGTAATGTCTCGGGCAATCAATAGCAAATGCTCCTCGCCATAGGGCATGATCCGGTATTCAAAGGTTTTATTAGGATTAGTTGGTGAGGGGACATCAATGGGATGGTCGAAGTTTCCCGCATGAAAGTATTCGATAAATTGCGGGTGGCGTATCAGGTTATCCAGCCGGCGGCCGGCATCGGTTGGCCACTTCAGGCCCAGATCTAAGCGGGCCAGGCGATTACACCAAATGATACATGCTTTGGCATCAACCACCACAGCGGCATCAGGAAGTGCTTCTGAGCCTTCACGAAAGCGCTTAACCAACTCACCCAGCTCTTTGCGCTTATTCCGGTTGCGGCGTTGCAGGTAATAAATACCTTCATAAATGTGCTCCCAAACACCGGTGACGGTGGGAGGCGACATTTTCCGGCTATGCCATAACCAACGATTCAACTTAAACAGTTGCCAGTAATTAACCGCCAGCAACCCTACTGTGCCCAGCGTTATCGCCAGCAGCATATCATCCAGATACCACCCGATAACTGCAAATACCAATAGGTAAAGCGTCAGGTTGGTCAGACTTCTCAACCATGAAAAGGGATAGTACATAGTCGCGTTGCAAGCTCCTGTGAGCGGCAATTAGAAACGTTAAGGCAAAGCCTGTGGGTGCGCTACCCAGCAAGCTTCGGCTATTAATGCTTGGTAGAGAACCGGTAACCTGCGCCGCGAACCGTTTGAATCATGGCATCGTGGTTATGCTTTGAGATTGCTTTGCGTAATCGCCGTATATGCACATCAACAGTGCGATCTTCAACATACACGTTGGTCCCCCAGACATTATCCAGCAACAATTCTCGGCTGTAGACCCGTTCAGGATGGGTCATAAAGAAGTGTAGCAGCTTAAATTCCGTAGGCCCCATATCAAGCGGTTCTTCATTCGCCGTAACCCGATGCGAAATCGGTTCCAGCTTAAGGCCGTTAAACTCAATAGGCTCTTCACTGGAGGTAGGTGTTACCCGACGCATTACTGCTTTAATCCGGGCAATCAGTTCCTTCGGAGAAAAGGGCTTGGTGACATAATCATCAGCACCGGCATCCAACCCGCGAATTTTGTCTTCTTCTTCACCACGAGCGGTTAACATGATAACCGGGATATCACGGGTAAACTCGTGCTGCTTAAGGCTTTTTGCCAATTGCACACCACTGCCACCGGGCAACATCCAGTCAAGCAGGATCAAATCTGGATAAGGCTCACAAATTTTTTCCTGGGCGACGTCATAATCTTCGGCTTCCACCGTGGTAAAACCAGACTGTTCAAGCACAAACTTCAGCATTTCGCGAATTGGCGCTTCGTCTTCCACTAACAAGACTGTTCGAGACATAGATTGTTTCCTGCTCATATCAAAACGCCGCTATTATTGATTGAATCTGTGACAGTTTTATTAAATGCATTACACTAATGTGTCAGGTTTTTGACCAAACCGTTGCAAATGAAGCTTAACGCAAAGAGGCTTGTGAAAACACGCTTTTACGCATATTCTTGATTTAATAAATGCGTTTTTGAGTAAAATGGATTTGCCCAGCCAATGACCACAGTAAAAACGGGATTATCAAGAAAACTATTAACCCGTGTACTGTCGGTGTACTTCATCCTTACCGTCATTGTTACTATTGGCCAGATATTTACTGAGTATCTGAGTACCAAAAATCATATTGAAAGCGAACTCAAAACCCTTAAAAACACCTTTTCCACCAGCCTCACCCGGGCCATCTGGGAGCTCAATACGCCCCAGGCCACCTCTATCGCCGAAGGCCTGCTAGAGCTACCGATTATCGAAGGCGTCCAGATTCGTGATGAAATGGGCGAATATATTGCTAATTTGGGGAACACCAGCGAACAGGTAAGCACGCCTGTGCAAAGCGGTGTGATGCAAGACCATACAGGCGGGATATTCGGCTATAGTTTTCCTCTGATTTTCGAATTTTCCGGGCGTGCCTCCCATGTTGGAGACGTCACCCTCTACTCCAGTTTCGATATTATCTTCGGGCGGATTGAAGTAGGCGTGTTCTTCTTGGTGGGCAACGCGATTATTAAAACCACGTTTTTAGTGTTTTTATTTATGACTGCGTTTCGGCGTATGTTGTCCGAGCCATTGGCTGAGATAACAGAACAGATGGGCGCCTTTGATGCAGAACACCCTCACGAGTCAAAAATTGCTGTTTTTGTTGAAGACGATAATGAGCTGCGGCAGTTACAGTATTCCTACAACCAGGTCATTGATGACCTTATTATTTCGCAAAACAAACTGCATGGCACGCAGGAAGCGTTACAACGTGCTTATCGCCAGTTAGATGAACAAAATCTGTTGCTGGAACAGGAAGTCGCCCGCAAAACCGCCTCGCTTTCACAAATTATGCTGGATTTAGAACAGCAAAAAGATGAACTGATTGCTAACCAGCGCGAGTTACGCCAGGAAAACGAGCACCGTAAACGCGTGGAAGATGAATTACGCGAACGGAATACCGAGCTAGCCCGATCGATGGAAGTACTGGATCAAACCAAAGATCAGTTGGTGGAGTCTGAGCGTATGGCGTCGCTGGGGGGATTGGTCGCAGGCATCACCCACGATGTGAATACCCCACTGGGCGTAAGTGTGACCGCCGCCAGCTTTTTGCAAGACCGTATCGCCACCTTACAAAAAGGCTATGAGCAAAAAAGCCTGACCAACAGCCAGATGAACGCGTTTATTGAGGATGCCCAGCAGACCTCTGCGTTGCTTATGTCTAACTTACACCGGGCTGGCGAATTGATCGCCAGTTTTAAACAAATTTCGGTAGACCAGACCAGCGAGGCCGAACGTACGTTTAATCTGAAGGTGTACCTTGACGAAGTGGTGCAGGCTTTGGCGCCCCATTTTAAAAAGAATGCGCATACCATTAGCATTCAATGCCCCCTCGACCTGGTGGTACGTTGCGCCCCCGGGGTTATTGCCCAGCTCATGACCAACATGATTATCAACTCGTTAATTCATGGGTTTGAAACCATGCGCAAAGGGCGCATTGAGGTGGAGGTTAGTGTGGACGACACTAATGTCACCTTAGTCTATAAAGACAACGGTAAAGGGCTGACCGAAGCACAGTTAGACAAATTATTTGATGCCTTTTTTACCACGCGTCAGGACAAGGGCGGCAGCGGTCTGGGAACCCATATTATGTATAACCTGGTAACCCAGACGCTAGACGGTACCATAAAGGCTGACAGCGCCCCAGGCGAGGGGTTGCGCTACCATATAACTTTTCCGCACCATCAATAAACTGCCGGTGCATTTTATCCTCAAAGGTAGAAAACCAGACTAAAGTTCGTTGCACCGACGTGTCCCGATTGGTACGCTTGCGGCCCATCCTGAATAACTTAGTATCTGGCAATGTGGTTTAAAAATATAAAAGCCTACCAACTTACCCAACCTCTTTCGTTGGACGATGATGACCTGCAAAACGCATTGAGCGAATTTACCTTTCGCCCTTGTGGAAGTCAGGATTTAAACACTATGGGATTCGTGCCGCCACTATCGGCCGCCGGTGAAAGCACAATGATGTTTCACCAAGTCCAGCAGCGCTATTGGATCACTTTGAAAAAGCAGGAAAAAATCCTGCCTGCCGCCGTGATAAACGCCGAATTAGAAGAAAAAGTTGCACAAATTGAGGCGGAAACCGGCTCTACGGTTAACAAAAAAGCCCAGTCTGATTTAAAGCAGGAAATCGTGACCCGGTTGCTGCCCCAGGCATTTACCAAAAATAGCTATACCCACGGGTTTATTTCACTGCCTGACAAGATGGTAGTGATAGATAGCTCTTCTGATGGTAAAGCTGAAGCCTTTATGGCGATGATTAGAAAAGCAATATCGTCGTTACCGGTAGTGCCGTTGTCCCGTCGTAGCCTGCAAGGCGAGCTGACACATTGGCTTACCGATGGTGCGCCGGATAATATAGAGCTATTGGAAGAAGCTGAGCTGAAGTCTACCGATGATTTGGAAAGTGTTATTCGCTGTAAAAACCAACCATTGGATAGTGAAGAAATCAAACTGCACCTGGACTCCGGTAAACAGGTTCAAAAGCTGGGTTTTGCGTGGCAGGAATCATTAACCGCGGTAATTGCGGAAGACGGGTCATTTAAGCGGGTTAAGTTTACTGACCGGGTAAAAGAAGAAACCGACGATATTCCCAAAGACCAGGTAATGGCCCGGCTCGACGCCGAGTTTGCCCTGATGTCAGGTGAACTGTGTCAGTTTCTGGATTATATCCGTACCACTTTGAAGTTAAACGACGATCAATAACATCTCGCCATGCCGGGCTCGCCCGGCATGGCTCGTGCCGGTTCTTAGAAGCGTTTTTGCACGCCAACTTCAATTCGCCGCTGTGCCCCATACCAACAATTATTGGTATCGTAACAGGCGCCCACATACTCTTTATCCGTCAGATTACTTACACTGCCGGTCAGGCGCATGTCATAGTCGGGGATATCATAGGCCAGTACTACATCTACCAAGGTGTAGGATGGCACGACATCACTGTTGTATTTATCAGCTTGTTGCTCGCCGGTATACCGTACACCCGCCCCCACCATCAGGCCGTTTAGTGCCTTATCAAAGAAATAGTTAGCCCATAACGAAGCGCTTTCCTCGGCGGCCCACACCGGTGTTTTACCTACAACGTCCAAATCTTGGGGATTTTTCGTTACTTCCATGTCCAGCAGGGTAGCATTTGCTTGCAGTACCCAGGCATCGCTTATCTTAGTATTAAGTTCCAGCTCAAGCCCTTTGGATTCAACTTCTCCGTTTTGGGTTTTTGAAATAAAATCGGGGGAGTTAACCACTACGTTTTCTTTGGTCAGAACAAAATAGGCACTGGTAAAGGTGGTGGCGCCGTCCTGGCTTTGGAATTTAGTTCCTACCTCTATCTGCTCTGCGGTGGTAGGTTCAAACGTCTTTTCGGTTACTGAATCAATTCCTACCACAGGCTCAAACGATTCAGAGTAGTTGGCATAAACCCGCCAGCCTGAATCAAAGGAATACATAGCTGCGGCACGGCCAGAAAACTCGTTTTGGTCAATCTCTGCTGTGCTGCCATAGGCGGTGCCAGCATAAACATTGCTCTGCACATCGGTGCTGTCGTATTGGTCAAGGCGCCCATTTAACAAGAAGGTAAAGTTACCTGTCTGAATTTCATCTTGCGCA
Source organism: Salinimonas sediminis (assembly GCF_003429285.1). Classification (NCBI taxonomy): domain Bacteria; kingdom Pseudomonadati; phylum Pseudomonadota; class Gammaproteobacteria; order Alteromonadales; family Alteromonadaceae; genus Salinimonas; species Salinimonas sediminis. The sequence continues at coordinate 652,569 of NZ_CP031769.1, read as the reverse complement.
TAAAACCCTAATTGACGGATATCAATAACATGGTCTTGTTGATAAAACGCCAACGGTAACGCCGCCACATCGAACAGGTCATTATTCACGTTGCTCAAGTCTAGTGTCGGGGTATCGGTGCCCAGCGTGTCGCGGTAGGCTACGGTGGAATCTGACTCCTGATAGTCCACCCCAAACAGTACATTGTGTTCAAAATTACCACTTAACAACTTACCTGCCAGCTGTGTATCTACAGTAATGCCATCAATTTCCTCGTCGGTCTGATAAGCAGCACGCGCCAGGGTAATGCCGTCTTCGCCCAGGCTATTATGATAGGTATTTCGCTGTAATGCGTTAGCATCGGTATAGCGGAATTTTTGCAATACTGACCAGTTGTCGTCCAGTTGATGGTTTAATTTGTAGCCCAACATCAGGACATCGCGCGAGAAGCTGTTCCAGTTTTGATCGCCAGCATAAGTGGCCACATCAATTTTACCATAGGGCGCGTCGTACAATGTTCCTACCCCTGGCAAGGGTGTTGACGGTACCATTTCTGGATCGTCCTGATAATAGGCCGATAAGGTGAGCTCGGTTGCCTCCCCTAAATCAACCGTTACCGAGGGTGCGAAGGTATACCGTTCGGTTTCAGTAGTATCCTGATAGCCATCACGGGTACGCCCCAGCGCCACCACCCGGTAACGGGCATTATCTGTCAGGGCCCCAGTAGTATCGACACCCAACTCCAGTAGACTGTCAGATCCAACAGTGGCACGAACCAGTGTTTCATTGCTATCTGTGGGGTATTTAGCCACCTGGTTTACCATACCGCCCGGGGGAACCAGACCATACAATGACGACGCCGGCCCTTTTAGTATTTCCAGCGCATCGGTAGCAAAAGCATCAACCTGGGGATACAGGTTCCAGCTATTGTTAGTCAGTAAAGGCAAGCCATCGTAAAACGTTTGATAGGTAGTAAAACCCCGAATAGTGAACTGGTCAAAAATAGTAATGGTGGGCCGGCTTTCCGTGGTAACACCAGAAGTATAGCGAAGTGCCTTGTTTACAGAGTCGGCCTGGCGTAATTGAAGTAACTCCTGATCGATAACACTGATACTGACCGGTGAGTCGATTGGACGTAATGAGGACTTCGTTGCAGTACTGCGATAAGCCTGTAACGGATTAATCTCAATATGCTCCAGTTCTTCCTCATCGCTGACCTGTGCCATAACGGCGCCAGACAGGGTACTAAGAGAAAACAACGCCAGCGCAGGATGCGCCCAGGCACGGGAATACTTCTTCATGCAAAGGTCCTTTTGATAGGTAAACAAGGGCGATAGTTTCGCCACAACTCTAAATGGTAATTATTATCATTTAGTTTTACATGTTTTTACTATGTCGTAAAGGACTACTGTTTGGGACTGACGGCCTAATGAGTGAACACTGTGAAGCCTGACAAAAGCGCCGGCCTGTTTGATACTCCTTTTACTATCGCAGATATCAACTACCGCGGATAAGTAATAATATCAATAAACCGGGTCAGGCCATGCTCATCGCGGTACGCATGGGGTTGGTCAGCCTGTAGCACAAATTGTTCCGTGGGTTTAACCTGATACCAGCTGCCACCTTGTTGTACTGCCAGGAGCCCCTGTAATACATGCAGGTGCTCGGTTACCCCCGGACTATGCGCCGTAGACCGCTGCTCGTGACGATTCGTTAAGGTAATTTCAAATGCCTCCATGCCCGTCTGGGGATTATAGCGAAACAGGGTGTTAACAAGCATGTCGGCATCGTGGCAAAATCCGGCATTCATCGCCTGCCCCCCTTTGTGTTGCGGATGTTCGGCGTCCCCAATAAAGGAAGAAAACGAACACTGCAGGCCAGTGGCGATCTTCCATAAGGTAGCGATGGTCGGGCTGGACTCCTGACGTTCAATCTGGCCCAGCATGGCTTTTGATACACCGGTAGCCTGGGCGGTTTTATCCAACGACCAGCCTAGTTCCCGGCGTCGCGCGTTAAGTTGCTGGGCAATACATTGCATCAGTAACGCCGAATTTTCCATCTGCCCTCCCTTGTGCGTTATAACGCACAGTGCTATGTTTGGCTAAGCTTGTGCGCTATAACGCACGCCTTTATCTTAGCTTACCGATAACCCGGCCCCGTGCCAACGTTCAAACGGAAATTCCTGCTATGTTAAAACAGTTATCGCTTAGTCATGTAACTGCCGGGGTGACTGCCGTCGTAGTAGGCTACAGCAGTGCAGTGGTACTGGTTATTCAAGCCGCGCAAACTGCCGGTGCGACGCCAGCAATGATCACCAGTTGGTTACTCGCCCTGGGGATAGGGATGGGGCTAAGTTGTATCGTTTTTTCATGGTGGTATAAAGTACCGGTGGTTACTGCATGGTCCACCCCCGGCGCCGCGTTTTTGATCGGCGCGGTGGGCGGATACCCCCTCAATGAAGTTATTGGCGCGTTTTTGCTTGCCGGGATATGCTCGCTGTTGGTAGCGCAAAGCCGCTGGCTGCAACAAAAAATCTCCGCCATACCTGATGCTATATCATCCGCTATGCTGGCCGGTATAATCTTACCAGTATGTTTGAACATTTTTGCCGATGTCAGCCAGTACCCGCTAATCAGTGCGATGTTTTTACTAACGTATATCGTGGGATATCATTTTTTCCCCCGCTACATGATGCTGTGCCTACTGGCGCTGGCGATAGTCACCGGGCTTAGTTTTGACAGTGTGGATACACACTCCTGGGTGTGGGCGGTAGCAATGCCGGTGTGGGTAACACCATCGTTTTCGGTCTCGGCGGCGGTAAGTCTGGCATTGCCGTTGTTTTTAATTACTCAGTTATCGCAGAACCTACCTGGCATGGCGATATTAAAAGCCCATAACTATCAACCCCGTCATCAGGTGGTACTTAGCGGGTTAGCGGTACTGCAAATAGTCACCGCGCCCTTCGGCGGATTTTCCTATAACTATGCGGCAATCACCGCCGCCATCTGTATGGGCGAGAGTGCCGGTAGCGAGCGGTCGCAGCGCTTTCGCGCGGCCATTGTGGCGGGTGTGGTGTATGTGCTGATGGGTTTCGCCGCCGCGCTGGTGGTACAAATATTTGTGGCCATGCCCGAGGTTATCGTACATTTGCTGGCGGGCTTGGCGTTGGTAGCGACGTTGCAAAGTGCATTGGTGCGCAGCATGGATAATCACGCTGTGCGTCACCCCGCATTACTCACCCTGGTGTGCACTGCATCGGGTATGAGCTTGTTTCAGTTGGGCGCACCAGTCTGGGGGCTGGCTCTGGGCCTGGCGTTGTTAGGTGTAGCAACGTTGCAGCAGCATAGCCACCGCCATAAATAATACTGCCCCGGTTCAAAGCAAAAACCGCCATTGGTGTTACCTATAGTTAGCGGTTTCACCGGGTATACCTGATTTGGCCAGGCTTTGGGGCCTGAGTCTATGCTCGCCGTTTTATTGTTTCTCCCTGCGAGGCTTCAGATAACAATAAAGCAGCTCAATGAAATAGCCGATTTACCTGTATATCAGGCAGATAACCGGACAATACCAATGAGTTGGCTGGCCAGAAAAGTGCCAGTAAACGATCAGTTCTGCAGCCGCTAACGTGTCGCCTGATGGGTGCATGGGGGTTCTTTTGTACGCGATTAAAGCGCCGGGCATACCAACGTGTCGTACTGTCACGGGTATATTAACTGGAGTGCGCTATACTATCGGCAGAGCAAGCTGCATAGATTGCCACGCTAAGCGCTAAGCGCTAAGCAGCGCCATCAAACCACTTAACCTAACAAAAGGATTTTTAGGATGAAACAAGCAGGTTTACTTTTTCTCTTTATAAGTTTGTTACATGGCTGTGTAGTGGTCCCTGAAACCGACACCGCGAAAATCACTCGCTGTGAGATTTCATCTGACCGTAAAACCCTGAAGGTCATCAATGGCTTCAAAGACACAAATACCTTCTATTCTATCAGTGGTCTTATGCTGCTTCCTATCTCCGGCGTATTGTCTGGCACCTACGTGGCAATTAACAATGTTTACCATTTTGGCGAAGAACGCATAGTCTGTGGCGCAAAAGACGAGCCCACCTGAATCGCTAAGTAAGCAGCCTACTTATGTATCTGCTGCATCGTTATCTGTTGCATTGGTATCTGTTGCATCGGTAGCGGCTGCATCATTGGGCACACGGCAGGCGATGTAACCGGCGAAGAGCGAATGTCACCGCCTTACCCAGTTGCCCCAGGCCGCTCTCGTCACCGCCAGCTACGCTGCCCCGCACGTTTCGTGTAGCACGGTATTAAGGTGGCTAACCTTGGGTAGCGGCCTTTCGCTTATGCCGGAGGCCAAGGGTGGGTTCGACAAAGCTATTGAAGCTGGCCTTGTTTAAATTGCTGAACCGTTTGCACTACCCCGTTTTCATACGTCACGCGCTGCCCATGGCGCTTACCATGTTGATAATGTTCAAAGAGGGTCAGCGCCCCATTGTCGGCAAATAAATACTGTTTGCCCTGAAGTTTCCCTGCCGCATAGTGAAGGTTGGCCGTGGTGTAGCCGCGCCCATTAACCCGCGTCCAGGCGCCGGTTTTTTTGCCCATATCATAATGGCCTTGCCAGCGATTATCGCGCTCCGGCTCTATCCAGGCGCCCTCTTTTCTGGCCTGCTGATAATGGCCACGGGCGATAAGTTCTCCCGTGGCGGCATGTTCCTCGTACTTCCCATGCAGCTTCCCATTCAGGTAAACCTCTTCAATTAACAGGGTATTGCTACTGGCATCGTAAACCTTACGAGGCCCATTAAGTTGGCCACGCTGGGTATAGGTTGCGTAAATCACCCGGTCATCGCCGTTTGTTTCTTGCCAGTCGCCGACTTTCACGCCGTTTCTATAGTGCCCCTGGTTGGTAACCTTGCCACCGCTTTGTTCACGATAAAGGCCATCCTGCTTACCATCTTTCATATGCTTAACAATAGACCAGTCCTCATACATGAGTCGCTGTTCACCATTGTTGCCATAACCATTTTCCTCTACCAACTCAAATACATGGCCGTCTCGGACTTTTTTAACCAGTTTGTATGGATGGCGTGCATTGGGGACAAAGCCATTATCAGGGTCACTTATGGCCGCGGCGATAAATGTCACGGTGCGGTCATTTTGCCAGGTAGTTTCCTTCAAGCCCGGTGCATAGCCTGGAATCGCTACCGGTACCGTTTGCTGACGCAGCCGGCCTTCAACAGTCCACTCAGACTGGCTTATAAATTCGCCCTGTGCGGTACGCTTGGTTTCTTGTACCAATTGGCCCGCCCGGCTCCAGCGCCGTGCTGTGCTGACTTTTTTATTCGCGGCATAAGGGGTGAAAGCCTGCAATGCGCCATTTTCATAAAACTCCACATGTGCCCCTTGCTGTTTACCGTCAACATAGGGTACCCGTTCCAGTAAATAACCTTGAGGGCTACGCATGACCATTTGGCCGGTATACCCTTCACCAAAAGCATAGACAATACGCGATAGTAGCCCCAGTTGCCGATAAGCAGCCAGCTGAGTGCCAGTGAGGGTGCCACGGCCAATGGTCAGTGTGGTGCTTTGCAGTGTAACAATCAGCTTATCGCGCTGATCATATACCGCTATGGTGTATACCCCATTGGCGTCAGGCTTAATATCGGTGGAGTAATAGTAAGTTCGATTGACCTCGACCGTAGTAGGCCGCAAATTAACATCCAGGTATGCTTTACCAGCGTAGGACAGCGGCGCATACCCGCTTACAAACAAAGCAAGAAAAAGTACCAGGGCTCTCATTGCGCGCCGACCTCGGCTAAGCGGGGGAGCGTCACCTTAAATTGCCGCTCAATTGGCTTATCATCATGGCCGATAACCTCAATGGTGGTCGGCACACCGGCTACCCGCAAAGTATTATCGGGAAAGATTACCGCATCTAAAGCAGTGCTTGGGGTTAAGGCTACCCCTTCTGATACCGTTTGCAGGCTCAGTACGCGGCCTTTTGCATCAAGCATACGGTAGTGTGCCAATAGCTCACCCACGGTGCTGAAGTGGTGTTTATTTAGCAAGTCTTCTGTGGCTACTACCCATGGAGATTGCTCGTCCAGTATAAGTTCGGCAGGCTGCCACATGGCAGACGAAGTGCAGGATAGGTCGACGGTACGCTCGCCCAGGTCATAAAAGAACTGCCGGACGCCGTCTTCGGTTTGTAATTGCAACATGGCTGGTTGCGCAAAGCTATCGTTGTCCGTGATGGCTGCAAATATCAACGGTGTGCCTGCTTCTTCTGCTGATGAAGTTAAGCTGGCAGTACAGGCTTCGATTTGTGCTTGTAGCATCGATAGCAGCACCTGCCCGCGATCGAGTCCGGTAGGCTTAAGTGCATGCAGCGGCGCTGGCTGGCGCGTGCCTTCGTACAGGTATTGCACCTCGGGCTTTACAGCAGGATCCATACGGCGCGCATCGGCAGTGCGAAATGTTAGTTGCCGGGAACTGGCCGCTACGTCTGCCGAACGTGATACGACCAAATCAATATACGCTGGCGCGCGATCGGTACGAATCAGCATCCGGTGTGCTTCAGGCCGGGGACTGGCCCGGTACCGAACCAGGCTCTCTTCCGCCGTTAACCACTGAGGCGCTGCCGGATAGGCGCGGAACTGAATGTCAAAGGGTTGGCCATCTGCCAGTCTTGGGCTGACTCGATCAGTAGCCTTACCTTCAAATGTCAGTTCGTACACATCGGCGTCCTCACTTGGGCCAAAATGTATGTTGACTCCCTTTTTTTGATAATGTGCTTGCTGATGCTTATCCGGTGTAAGTCTGATAATAAATGACTCATCTGGGTACCAGGCGACGGTTGCCTGCAGGCTGGCAGTCTGGCGTGCTATCTGGGTTAAGTCGCCCAATGCTGTAAAGTGTAAGGTTGCTTCGGTAAGTGCATCCTCTTCATCCCCGCCATAGGTATAGGCGCGGCCAAGCTGCATAGGTGGTGTCAATTTTTCCCCTCGCGCATCAAACAGCACAGGGTCGGAGATTTTAACGACGCCAGTCCGAGCAGGGTGAGACACCTGGTGGCGTAAGGAGAGCTTCAGCGTATCTTCATCTTGCTCAAGGGTTGCATGGGGCTGCCCGAACATTTTATCGGCATCAGATACACTGACTATTTTATCAGGCAGCTCGCCACCGGATAGCGGGGTCCAACGGTTCGCCCAGTCAGAGCGCAACCGGGGCACGTGGGTTTCTTGTGCATCCGCTACCTGAGCCATTATTTGGGTAGAACGAATACCTATGGTTTTACCGGCAAACGTATGCTCAAGTTCGGTGGTCAGAACCTGTTTTATAATCCAGCCTGAAGCGCGCTCAAGTATCGCTACACCTGCCAGCCGGTTACCCGGTTCTCCGCCGTGATAACTAACCCATACCCGGTTATCCGTCACTTTGGTTACGGTAAGTTCAACACCGGTAATGTCGCGCAAACAGGTACGCGTTTGCCATCCTTTTTCAGCGATAACCGAGACGGCCAGATTTGGCTGCCCCACCTGCTGTAACAGGCTGTTAATATTGCTGCCCAAAACACTTGATAACATATCGCGCATGCTCTCACCCGAAGAGCTTACATCCTGCAGCTCGCCTGTTTTGGCATTTAATATCATCTTGGCACTGGAGGTCTGTTTATCGGTAAAACCGGGTGGCAAATCGTCCGGGACTGAACTGCGAAAATCAAATGAGCCTATCGACGCTTCTAAACGTCCGGCGTCTAACTGAATAATAATTTCATCAGCGGTTCGGTGGGTAATTTCCGCCGTTGTGTAAGCACCCGAAGATATAAATTCGCTACCATCATCAGGAGAGGAAATTTCGACTGACTGTAAAGTACTGTATTGTCTTTTTTAACCTTTTTCAGCGATAAAAGTGACTGCCTTGTCCGAAGCCCTCTCCAAAGAACAGCCCGATAAAACGATAAGCGTAAATAAAGCGAAAATACCGCGCATAAATTCTCATTTTTATAATAAACATGCTTTCCGAAAATATCTGAAAGCAAAATATAGTCAGACTGGCTTAATGGTAGCCGTCGGCGGGGGAGTGATAATGCGGTAAAGGGTAACGACCTGGGATAGTTATTGCAACGCCTGTAAGCCACCTGGCTTATACATAAGAAATACTTAAAATACAAAGTACTATAAATAACGAAAGCAGAAAAATGTGGAGCAGTACCCTTGCCGCTTTATACCATTCAGGTTAATTAAAGAGGTATAAAAGCAAATAAAGAGACAAGTGTTGTGTATAACCACCCGCGGTTAACTTAAGTGGCCAGGTACTCAGGCAGCCAATGTGCTATTTTACATTACCCCTGTCCTATCACACTGCTCTTAGGCTGTATAAATCAACAATGCAGTAGAGCTGAATACCGCCATCTGGTTTACCCTAATTAACCTATTATTTTTTCGAAGACCGATTTTTTCTGGCAGCGATAATACCGGCAATAAATATGATAAAAATAATAAAGCCCGCGGTAAGTAATATATCTATCAGTAAGCTCATTATATTTCCTGCGAATCCCGTTTTTAATAGGTCTATATTAGTACAAGACTATCCTTAATAAAGACTAATAGCAGTGTGACTCATCTATTGTTCCACCGTAAGGCTTGAAAACGCCTACTCGCCAAGCGAAAGCATCGTGCCTTTTGCTGCTTCTCGCTTCAGATAGGCCCCACATTTTTGATAGCAGGCTCGCCGATGTGGCAGAATCTGCGGTAAACATTCGCTAACTGTCAGATAATTATACATATTAGTTAGATCGAATATTTTAAGTGATTGATTTAAATAGTTTATAACTAATGGTCTAGTTATTGCTCTGCTAATACTTTTTTACTATAAGCAAAGGGAAGCTGTACTATGTTGCTATCACGCACTATCACTAAAAAAATAATGAGTGCCACACTGTTAACGATCGGTTTGCAGGGCGCGGTTAATGCCAGCGCTATTTATGATGAGGTTGATGACACCTTACGCCTGATAGATGTCAACCAGGATGTTGTCTACTTTACCGAAAGCTACACCAATGGTGTAGGCCGTTATACAGTAACGAACAATGTAGAAAACAGCGCTATTATTGGCTTTGGTGTCACCAATTTTAACACCACTGCGGCTATCGAATCAGATAACCAAAAAGGCATTTACGAAGATTTCGGTGGTGGCAATAATGACATTACCAGCTGGTACTATAACGCATTCACCCTGACCGCAGATAATTGGGACACGGCTGATTTGGGCTGGCAAATTGAGGGGACCGCCGCGCAATTATTCGGTGATGCCGAGACATTTTTCACAGAAGGCGAAAATACCCTGAACTGGTACTCCTCTAATGATGGGGCGCTGTATGGCGGCCTGACCTGGGATGGTTTTGTTTTTCTGGGTAACCTTCCGGCATCTTCCCTTTATGCCTTAGTTTATGACGAAACCTCTGATTCAGTATTCATGACGGATGCTATTGCGCCTCTTAATGCCACGGTGAGCAATGTCGACGAGCCGGCCATGATAGGAATGATGGCTATTTTGCTGGGCCTGGCGGGTTATCGCCGTAAGCGGTAACTACCTTCGATTGCGTGCCGGGTAACCAACACTACCTGCAAGGTTAACCTGGCATGCAAGTATCCTTACCTATACGCTTTGGATTTCTAGCGGCCTGGCACGATGACAAACCACAACGCTGTTTAATAAGCGTTACTTTCGAAGTGCTTTTACCCCTCCTCGGGCCGTCCTCATGACAGACGCTTTATTAAACCAATTACTTTTCCCGCTACTTTTTAGCAGTATGCATGGTGAACGGCCTCATCGGCGTATTAACCGTTATATTACCCATACCGTCTTTCTCTGTAAGGTAGTTAAGCCATAACGCAGCACATTGCAACTGCGATTAAAAATGCTAATGCTATCAGCTACATACTGTCGAACTTTTTTACACCAAGTCTAGTAATAAAGTGCTATATATTTGATATGTAACACTTTAGTGAAGATGGCGCTATTTTTGCTGTTCGCTGTTGAATTTTACTCACCGGAAAATAGCAGTAATGCAGCATACAATGAAAACAATAATAATAGGTTTAGCCAGTTTATTAGGCACTTTTAGCACGCAAGCCGCGTACATCTCCCCGCTTTTGATAGATTCCTCGTTACCGGAAATCTATTTTTCCGAGTCTTATTCAGATGGGATTGGCCGTTACACCGTAACCAACAATGTTGCTGGTAGCCAGCTATTAGGCTTTGGCGTTACTAACCACTTTACCTATGCGCATATCGAAGATACCCGCCGCCCAGGCATACTGACCCAATTGGGTTCTGGCGAACTGGATGGGGTGTCGTGGAATTACGAGGCCAAAACCATTCGCGCGCATAACTGGGCCGAGGAACAACTTTTTTATCGGGCCGTTAGAGGCACCTCAGCACAAGATTTATTGGGCGATATCGATAGTATTCTGGATGAGGATACGGAAAATACGCTTAACTGGTACGGCGCCACCACCTGGAAACATGCTATTGACCCAGACGCCGGGTTACTCGGTCTTCCAGGCGGCGTAAGCTGGGATGGTTTTGTTTTTACAGATGGCATTCCTGCCTCCCTGTTATATGGCGTGATCCTAAACGCAGATGGCAGCATTTTTATCACCCAGGGTGTAGCCCCCATGGGGGATGTGGCAATACAGGTAAGTGAACCGGGTATACTGACATTATTACTACTGGGTAGCGGGTTATTACTGCGGCGCAGAATATAGGCTGGCTGCAACAAAAAGCCCCGCGTTCGTCGCGGGGCTTTTTTGGTTCAGTTCGCCATCAGGCAAAAATTTGTTTGCCACTTTCTCTGGCTTCAATAAAGTCGGCTGAATCCAGGTCTGATACGTTTTGGACCACGCCCCGCTGAACCGCCAGATTCATTACTGCATCTTTTTGGCTGTCCATACGCCCAGACAGGGCAGCGCCTACCCGCACGAAGTCAATATAACTGACTTTATCGGGTATAAATGCCAGATCTTTCCAGTATTCGGTCACATCAATAAAGCCTTTATCAAACCCCCACACATTCATAATACTGGCCCCGATACGTCCAGACACTTTATCAATGGCATCATCTAAAAAGGTGGGGTTGGCAAACACTTCTTCATGGCGTTCTGCTTCGGTCAAAATAGGTAGCACGCCAATGTTATGAACCAACGCTGCCAAGGTCATTGTATCCAGGCTAAGCTCTCGGTTTTTGGTCGATTTGGTGTACATTTGCAGGGTGGCCAACGCATTGGCAACGACATTAATTGTATTGCCCCATTCACGCTTCATGTACTGGCCGACTAAATCGTTTTTAGACACAAATAGCTGTTCCATCGCCAGAGCGGTAGCAATGTTTTTAATCTGCCGCAAGCCAATGCGGGTTACCGCCTGATTGATTGACGTTACTTTGACTGCCCGGCCCAAATAGGCGCTGTTCGAAATTTTTATAATCCGGGCGGTGAGTGACGGGTCTTGCCCAATCACATCACCCATCGCATTTAAGTTAATATCAGGATCATCTGCCGCTTTACGTACTTTTAACGCAATCGCTGGCAGGGTGGGCAACACCAGGGTGTCATTATTGATTTTCTCTACCAGAATAGTGAGCAGTGCATTTTGTGTAGACATAGACCTACCTATCTCATTATGAAAAAACGCCAATGGCTGACAACTGTCATTGATGGCTTGTACATCAAAAATTATTGTCCGATCAGTCCTTTAAAGTATCCGATTGGCCAATGATCAGGATCTCTTTAAAATATATCAGTGAAATCGGGTATGCGCACCCTCACTTGCGATATTTTCCCTCATTAAGCCAAATTAGCTACACACTGGCGTAAACTTAGCGGGTTCGATATGCTGATCATTCAGGCGCTGCCCACACGCTACTGTATATTATGATAACAATCAAAACAGCGCTTTATTTGCGGTGGGGCAGCGCATATTGTGTGGCGCAAAACGACAAAATTAAGAAGATAATTATGCCTGTATTTACTACAAAAAGATGTTCAATGGCTGTGGCCGGCGCGTTGCTGGCTTTATCTGGCTGCTCAAAAGCCCCTCCAGCGGCTGATATTAACAATACCTCTTCCCCTGCCCAGCAGGACAATAGCCAGCAAACCTTGCTGGTGGACGAAAAACGCCTATCGATTTACCAGCCAGTAGAGCTGACCAGTGATCTAAGCCAATTCAGTGCTAAGCAAAAACAAATGATTAGCAAGCTGATTGATGCCGCTAAAATAATGGACTCGCTATTCTGGCAACAAGCTTTCCCGGGTGATAAAACCCAGTTTATCGATAATTTATCTTCCTCCTCCGTCCAGCATTTTGCGCAAATTAACTACGGCCCCTGGGATCGCTTAAATGGCGATGCAGCGTTTTTATCAGGCTATGATAGTAAACCTGCCGGTGCCGGTTTTTATCCGCAAGATATGACCAAAGCAGAATTTGAACAGGCCAGTATGGACAATAAAAAGGGCCTGTACTCGTTAGTACGCCGGGACGAAGGTGGCAAACTCTATACCCTGCCCTACTCCACAGCGTATAAAAAAGAACTAACCGAAGCGGCAGGTATACTTCGGGAAGCCGCCCAACTGGCCGAAGATGAAAGTTTTGCTAATTATCTCACGTTGCGTGCTGATGCTTTATTAAGTAACGACTATCTGGCATCTGATATGGCCTGGATGGATATGAAGACCAATCAGGTAGAGTTAGTCATCGGCCCTATTGAAACGTATGAAGACCAGCTATTTGGCTACCGCGCAGCATTTGAAGCCTACGTCCTGCTGAAAGATAAAAAATGGAGCGATAAGCTTTCTCGTTACGCTAAATTTTTACCTGAGTTGCAAAAAGGCTTACCTGTACCGGCCCAATATAAAGCAGAAACGCCAGGCTCTGATGCGGATTTGAACGCCTATGATGTGGTGTACTATGCTGGGCATTCCAATGCCGGCAGTAAAACTATCGCGATTAATTTACCCAATGATGAACGCGTACAACTGGAGAAAGGCACCCGCCGGTTACAGCTAAAAAACGCAATGCAGGCCAAGTTTGATCATATTCTGATGCCTATAGCCAACGAGCTGATTGTAGTGACGCAGCGCAAACATATTACCTTTGATGCGTTTTTCGCTAACACTATGTTCCATGAAGTCGCGCATGGACTGGGGATTAAAAATACCCTGGATGGCAAGGATACGGTGCGTGGTGCGCTCAAAGAGCATGCCTCTGCACTGGAAGAAGGCAAAGCCGATATCCTGGGCTTATACATGGTGCAAAGTTTGCTGGAAAAAGGTGAAATTACCGAAGGGGTACTGGAAGACTATTATGTAACCTTTATGGCAGGCATTTTTCGTTCAGTGCGGTTTGGCGCCTCTAGCGCTCACGGCAAAGCAAATATGATTCGCTTTAACTTTTTTGCTGAAAAAGGGGCATTTGAAAAAACGCCGCAGGGCACCTACCGGGTCAATATGGACAAAATGCGTGGCGCGGTAAAAGCGTTATCTCAGTTAATTCTTACCTATCAAGGAGACGGTGATTACGCAGGCGTATCTACTCTGGTGAAAGAGATGGGTATCATTAAGCCGGATCTGGCCAGCGATTTAGCCAAACTGGAAGCAGCCGATATTCCGGTAGATATTCACTTTACTCAAGGTAAAGAAGTACTGGGCTTATAGCCGCCGTGCGCCGGTTATGGTGAACTACCGGGTTAACCGACACCCGCTGAAACAGGTTTGTATAACACGGTTAGGCAGTGTGCAGGGTAGCCTCATTAGGGTATGAAAGAGGGAGAACAAGCCAGGCTGGTGGTTCGATGGCTATAGCCGATGTACCCCCTGCTTGCCGGTTTTTTTAGTCATCCGGTAGCCTTGCACTACCTTATACACGTTTAACTGATCGCATTGTCCAGCTGGCGTGTTAAAGATAAAAAAAGAGGCATCAGCCTCTTTTTTTATTCAAGATTTTTAGGTTTATCGGTATAGGGCGGCCAGCCTAATAGTTTGCCCCCCAAGACGTGCAGATGTATGTGATACACGCTTTGTCCGCCAAACTCATTACAGTTCATTACGGTACGAAAGCCCTCCTGGTCAATGCCCATCTCACGGGCGACCTTAGCGGCGACCAAGGTTAAGTGCCCCACCACCTGCCGATCATCTTCGGTAATATCGTTGATAGTGGCTATCGCTTTTTTGGGAATAACCAAAAAATGAACTGGCGCTTGTGGATTGATATCATTAAACGCCAAACAAACATCATCTTCATACACGATATCAGCCGGTATTTCCCGGTTAATAATCTTTGTAAAAATAGTCTCAGACATACTTTTATCCTTGTTGTTACAGAAGGTACCTTAATCGGTATCAGGCGAATACGAACCACAACAGTACCGCACCCAGCACTAGCCGGTAAATGACAAACGGCAACATACCAATACGGGAAATCCAGCTTAAGAACAAAAAGATACATGCATAAGCACTGACAAAAGAAAATGCTGCGCCATACAAGAGTGCACTCCAATCCACGACCTGAGCAGACTCTACCAACTCAAGTACCGATAAAGTACCCGCCCCTAAAATCACTGGAATTGAGAGTAAAAAAGAAAACCGGGCAGCGCTTTCTCGGTCAAAGCCCAACATGAGGGCGGCAGTCATGGTAATACCAGAGCGGGAGGTGCCCGGAATCAACGCCATAGCCTGAGCAATGCCGATAATTACGGTATCTTTTAGCGTCAGGGCGGATAATACTTTGGTATGCCGGGCTGCTTTATCGGCGTACCAAAGTAACAATCCAAATACAATCGTGGTACAGGCAATAATAAGGGCCGAACGTCCATTCAGCTCTATCCAGTCTTTGAATACAAAGCCTGCAATAACTGCCGGTATAGTAGCAATTGCCACAAACCACGCCAGTTTACTGTCTTGGGTCTGATTGCGGGTAAAGCCATGTTGTAGCCAGGCCGCAATCATTCGGCCTATGTCGTTGCGAAAGTAAATCATTACCGCCAGCAAGCTGCCCACATGTACTGCTACATCAAATGCTAATCCCTGACTAACCCAGCCCAGTAATTCAGCGGGTAGAATAAGGTGTGCAGAACTACTTATAGGGAGAAACTCAGTAACTCCCTGGATAATTGCAAGTATGATAATTTCAAAAAGCGTCATCGCTTATACGTCACTCCATGTAAAGTCGACAGGCCACAGACGTTGAGCAGTTTTATCGTATTCCTGCCACAACTGTCGGTAGGTTTTTCCGGTAACCGGATGAATATCAGCCGGGACCAATTCAGCTAAAGGCTGCAGTACAAATGCATTGTACAGAATTTCTTCTCTGGGCAGGACAATAGGTTGGCGTATTATTACCTGATTAAAGGTCAATAGATCCAAATCCAACGTACGGGAACAAAACTTTTTCTCGCTGTGGGTTCGCCCATTATCTCGCTCAATACGCTTTAAGATGTCGTTAACTTGCGTCACCTCCAGTGGCGTATAGGCCTTCACTATCAGGTTGTAAAACGCCGAGCCATTAAACCCCACAGCTTCACTTTCATACACACCCGAACAGGATATATCGCTAAATTGACGGTCTAATGACGCCAACCCCGCGCGGGTATATTTTTCCCTTTCAATGTTCGAGCCAACACTGATGAGAACTTTGTTTAATGTCATTATCGAGAAGCAGAGATAACGACAGTGACAGCCTTAGCATCAGGCAAAATATCGGGTTTGGTGATTGCCAGCGTAATACTGTTTATTGCAAACCGCTGTAATACGGCATGGCAAATAGCATGCCCCAGGGCTTCAAGCAATTCAAAACTGGCTTGGGCGCCTTGCTGCTGCACAAATTCGGCAAGTTTGGCATAGTCAATAGTGTCATCTACCGCATCGGATAGCCGGGCCTGGGACAAATCAGCTGTGATGGTAATATCGAACAATAGCGTGGTAGGTCGCGTGCGTTCCCAGTCATACACACCTATCAGGCTATTGACCTGCAGGCCGGTGATTTTTATTTCTTCCATATCTTCTTTAGCTGTATACGGGTTAAAAGGGGGTATCGCAGCCGTGCTGCTTACACCGAATTACTGGCGCATTGGTATGCTTTTTAGTAGTGTGGCCCAAGTGTAACCTGAACGTCGGCAGTATGACATGCTCCCCATGACAATTTTGATGGTATGCGTAGCCTATTTGTGCGGTTCATTGTCCAGCGCAGTGATTATTTGCCGACTTTATGGGCTGCCCGACCCGCGTACCACTGGATCGCAGAATCCGGGGGCGACCAATGTGTACCGGCTGGGCGGCAGAGTGCCCGCAGCATTGGTTCTGGTGATGGATATATTAAAAGGCACCATTCCGGTGTATTGCAGTTACTGGCTGGATATTGCGCCGGTATACCTGGGCCTGGTGGCTATCGGCGCGTGTTTGGGCCATATTTTCCCCCTGTACTTTGGTTTTAAAGGGGGTAAAGCCGTAGCGACAGCATTTGGTGCTATGCTTCCGGTAGGCCTTGAGTTAGCCGGACTATTGATTGTAAGCTGGTTTATTGGCTTATTTATATGGGGTTATTCTTCCCTGGCCGCCATTCTTGCAGTGGCGCTGGCGCCCTTATTTACCTGGTTTATAAAACCAGATTACACCCTGCCGGTCGCCATGCTGGCATTACTGATTATTGTTCGGCACAAAGCCAATATTCAACGGCTGCTTAGTGGAACTGAACCCCGGGTATGGGATAAACGCGGTAAATTAAAGAACGATAGGTAAGCGGAGCCATCATACCGACGCCACAAGGGTGCGTAGTGGTGTCGCCGGGCCAGTTGTCGGCACTAAATAGGATCGCGGGCAAAGATATCCATCCGTTAAAGCAATCACTGTTACTTGTGCCATTGTGACCAAGCGCAATAGCTACCCGTAATAGCTAACCGCAATAGCCTCATGCTATTCTCCGGCGCGCTTTTTACCGTAATAATGTGGGTAAATTACTGTAATCTCGCAGCCTGCTTGCTGCCATCTCATTAATAGCTTAATGCAATCCTGCTGCCAGCTTATCCAGTTTACCGTCTATCTTATTAAGTAAAGGTAACCCCATTATTTGCGCCAGTGCCGGATAGATCTCCAGATTATTGAATTTATCCAGCACCTTGCCTTGTTTAAAGGCCGGCCCGGCGGCTACAAATACTGCGCCCATATCCGGATGCTCAGGTAAATAGCCATGTCCGCCAGGGTCTAAGGGGGTATCAGCAGTGTCGGCAAAGCGACGTCCGGCCTCTACCTGCAATAGGATATCGCCGGCCAGTGTGCGGTTGTCCATATGGTACTGTTGACGCATGGCTGCACTTAACACAGTAAATCCCAGGGCAGACTGTTGGTTAAGGCGGGTAGCCAGCGCCCTGATTTCGCTGGCTGGCGTGGCGGATCGCGCATAAATATGCAACTGCGATCCATTATTGACCCACGCGAACTGCGTTTTATCGATAGCCAACTGGCTCACTACTACCGCGGCTTTCGGCTTAACCTCTAACATACCGTGGTCCGATACCAGTACCAAATTGACCGCCACAGGCAAAGCCTGTAGCCGCTCATATAATTGTCCGATCAATGCATCCATACGCTGTACGGCCTGCGCAGTTTGCGAACTTTGGGGGCCATACTCGTGGCCATATGTATCCACCAACGAAAAATAACCAGCCACAAATTGCGGGCGGGACGCTGCAGGCAGGCTTAACCAATTAACTATCTGGTCAATGCGCTGCTGATAGTCAGCATATTTTGAATAATGATAATGATAGGTCGGCGCTAAACCATTAATGCGTGCATCGGACTCTGGCCAGAAATAGGTAGCAGCTTTATTGCCATGTAGCTCTACCAGGTTCCATAAAGGGATACCGGATAACCAACTGCTATCGGTAAAACCTTTGCCCATGTGATAATTCGCATAGCCCTGTTCACCCGGCCGCTGTTTATCCAAAAATGCGTTATTCACTATGCCATGATGCTTCGGCAATAAGCCGGTGACAATGGAAAGGTGATTAGGGAACGTATTAGCCGGGTAAACCGGTGTCAGGCTTTTAGCCCGCACCCCTTGATCGGCAATGGCAGCGATCCGGGCGGCCTGATGTAACTCAATATAATCATGCCGAAAGCCATCAATAGAGATAAGTACTACATGCTGAACATTCTCTGCAGCCCGCTCGCTAGCATAGACACTACCCGCGAGTACCAAACCAATTAACAGACTGACTATATTCCATACCCGCAACATACTAACGGCATCCTCTACCTAATTAAGCCTCTTTGATGAACGCTATCACTCTGCGATGACAAGCTGATGACCATGTGATAGCGCCAGGGGTGGGGCCGATTAAACGGGCGGCAGCGTATCTAATGCCCACCGAGGCTTCGCTGAAGCCGACAATGGTGTATGTTGGCCAGCTTTAAGGCGCTGCATTCCGGCATAGGCAATCATGGCGCCATTATCAGTACAAAACGCCAGACTGGGATAAAACACCTCGCCATTTAATTGCTTCATTAGCGCCGCCATTTTATCTCGTAGCCGGGTATTTGCACTTACCCCACCGGCAATCACCAGACGTTTCATGCCGGTTTGCTTTAGCGCTCGGCGGCATTTGATTAACAGCGTATCGACCACCGCTTCTTCAAAGGCGTAAGCTATATTTGCCTGGGTTTGCGGGGCGTTATCTGCATCCCGGATTGTATTTGCGGCAAAGGTTTTTAAACCACTAAAGCTAAAATCCAGGCCAGGCCGATCGGTCATCGGCCGGGGAAATTTATAGTGGCCGGGCTCGCCCTGCTCTGCCAGTTTGGCTAACAGGGGGCCGCCCGGGTAATCCAGGCCCAACAGCTTCGCCGTTTTATCAAACGCTTCACCAGCGGCATCATCAATCGACTCTCCAAGTACCTCATAGCGACCGATGCCCTGCACATTCACCAACATTGAATGTCCCCCGGATACCAGCAAGGCGATAAAGGGAAAAGCGGGGGCATTTGCTTCAAGCATCGGAGCAAGTAAGTGCCCTTCCATATGGTGTACCCCTACCGCAGGGATATTCCAGGCGTACGCCAGCGATCGTCCAACTGACGATCCTACCAATAATGCTCCCATTAAACCCGGCCCCTGGGTAAAGGCGATCCCATCCAGATCGCCAGGCACGGTATGCGCATCAGCTAACGCTTTATTGATTAGCGGAACGATTTTGCGAACGTGATCTCTGGAAGCAAGTTCAGGTACCACACCGCCATAGTCGGCATGCAGCTTAACCTGTGAATAGAGTTCGTGGGAGAGCAGCCCCTGGTCATCGTCGTATACCGCTACGCCGGTTTCATCGCAGGAAGTCTCTATACCCAGTATGCGCATAATGTTAAGATCCGGTTGATTCAGTGGATTGGAATATGCCGCAGAGTTTACCGTTATTGCACAGCACTGGGAATGGTGAAGGTGATTTTTTGCCATAAACTGTCTATTTTTTGACAATTGCGGCTTTACATTTGCCGTGCGAATGATTAGAATTTCGCACCATTTTTAACCCGGGTGCCCTTTTGTGTACAACATTTCGCCCCGGTCCAACAGCAAAAATTTTGAGGTGAGAACTTAATGCCCATCGTTAAAGTTAGAGAGAACGAGCCGTTTGACGTCGCGCTTCGTCGTTTCAAGCGTTCTTGTGAAAAAGCCGGTGTTCTGTCCGAAGTACGTCGTCGTGAATTCTTCGAAAAGCCGACTTGGGAACGCAAGCGCAAGAAAGCTGCCGCGAAAAAACGTCACTTGAAAAAGCTGGCTCGCGAAAACGCTCGTCGCGTTAAACTCTACTAAGATAGTATTGGCTTTCAAAGGTGCCCTAAGGCACCTTTGTCGTTTTTACAGTCTGCGTTTTTTACTTTTATTGTCAGGTGTACACGCATGGCGCTAATTGATGATTTAAAAGACGCGCAAAAAGATGCAATGCGCGCCAGAGATAAAGTGCGGTTGGGCACTATTCGTATGGCCGTCGCAGCAATCCGTCAGCGCGAAATCGATGAGCAGATCACACTAGATGATGCCGCTGTCCTCGCTATATTAACCAAAATGGTTAAACAGCGTTTAGACGCCGCCTCTCAGTATGACGCTGCAAATCGTCCCGAGCTGGCAGAAACCGAACGGGCAGAAATTGCCGTGATCGAATCCTTTTTGCCACAACCATTAAGCGATGAAGAGCTCAATACGCTTATTGATGATGCGATGTCTCAAACTGGTGCCACCGGCATGCAGGATATGGGCAAAGTAATGGGTTTATTAAAGCCCAACGTTCAGGGGCGCACCGATATGGGCACGCTGAGCGCAAAAATCAAGGCACGCTTGAACGCCTAATGTTATGGATGCAACCGGCAACGGTTGCGTCCTGTTTTCAGCTTGTTAAAGTAACCTCATTCTTCTTTTCGAACTTTCTTCATGGCCGGAAAAATACCGCGGGATTTTATTGACGATCTGTTATCGCGTACAGATGTGGTCGATATTGTTGATGCCCGGGTCAAACTTAAAAAAGCAGGCAAGAACTATCAAGCTTGTTGTCCCTTTCATAATGAAAAATCCCCTTCGTTTACGGTAAGTCAGGATAAACAGTTTTATCACTGCTTTGGCTGTGGTGCCCATGGCAATGCCATATCCTTTTTGATGGAATTCGATCGGCTGGAATTTGTGGAAGCCATCGAAGAGCTGGCGCGCCATCATGGCCTTGAAGTGCCTCGGGAAAAAGGCGGTCCACCACCGGTCAGCGAAGCGAAAAAACAGCAGCAGGAAGACGACTATGCGTTGATGGAAAAAGTCACCCGCTTTTTCCAGCATCAGTTGCGAAGCCACCCCAATAGCCATCACGCCATTGATTATTTAAAAGCACGGAGGCTATCGGGCGATATTGTTAAGCAGTGGGAAATCGGCTATGCCCCCAGCGAATGGGACGGTGTATTAAAAGCATTTGGTACCACCCCAGGTCGTATTCGCCAGTTAATTGACTTAAAACTGGTAAACCAGAACGATAATGGTAAACAGTACGATTTTTTTCGCGATCGTATTATGTTTCCGATCCGCGATCGCCGGGGCCGCGTGGTGGGGTTTGGTGGGCGAATCATGGAAGGTAACAGTGGGCCTAAATACCTTAACTCGCCCGAGACCCGTATTTTTCATAAAGGCCATGAACTGTTCGGGTTTCACCAGGCTCGGCAAAAAAACCGTAGCCTGGACCAGGTCATTATTGTCGAAGGTTATATGGATGTGGTGGCGCTAAGTCAGTTTGACATCAATAACGCCACCGCAGCACTGGGCACGGCGACCACGCCGGAACATTTACAGCTGTTAACCCGTTCAACCAATCATATTGTATGTTGTTATGACGGTGATAACGCTGGTCGACAGGCCGCATGGCGGGCACTTGAAAACGCCCTTCCCGCGCTTAAAGATGGGGTTAAGCTAACCTTCTTATTTTTACCTGACGGTGAAGATCCCGACACGATGGTGCGTAAGGTTGGGGCCGAAGCGTTTATGGCCTTAACCAATCAGGCTTTGCCGCTCTCGCGATTCTTTTTTGAAAGTCTGTTGAAAGCGCATGAAGCAGGCACGCCGGAAGGTAAGATGGCGTTGAAAGCAGCCGCCACCCCTCTGATTGATACCGTGCTGGGCGAAAATCAGAAGCTGCTGTTACGTGAAGAGCTGGCTAAACATACCGGCGAGTTCGACCGCTTTCGATTACAGCATGACATTGCCCAGGCGAATCAACCTGGCGGGCGCACGGCCAACCGTAAATTTGAAACGGTCAATAAAACGCGTCAATCGCCGGTACGTATGATGGTGCGATTGCTGCTAGATACGCCCTCGCTGGCCGCACAATGCGAAGATGTGGTGCCCCAGATGCTGGCCAACAGTGGTATTAGTGGGATGGGCTTGCTGTTGGATATACACCAGTATTGTCAACAGCAACCGGGCGCAAAAACCGCCCAGGTCATTGAAAACTTCCGCGACCATCCCCATTCATCTGTCATCGCAAAGTTACTGATGCAGGAACACCTGGTCAGCGAACAGGAAGCCAGCCGGGTTTATGTAGATAGTTTTGCCCGGCTGTTGGATTGGCATTTTGATAGTAGAATTGAGACGTTGATCTCACGTTCCCGGGTTCAGCCACTTAGCCGTGCTGAAAAAGAAGAGCTTACCATGCTCATGAAGGAACGGCAGGCAACATGAGGGTTTCAGCCCTTTTTTCTGCTTAAAAAACATGCCGTGAGCCTAGTAAACATAGTGGTTTTAATGTTATACTGGTCAATTCGCTGCGAGCTTACGTAGATAAGTAGCAGAGCATTTTTCAACCGAAAACAGACCGTTTTAACGGTTCTGACAGGTGCGGTAACAAGACGACAGCAAGCATAGCTACGCCGCTTCAGGCGGTGGTTCGGGCGTGCTTTTTTGCTTAATTAATACAATGTGAGAAGTGTAGGTTCTATGGCGCAAAGCAAGCAATCTCAGATTAAACTCCTGATTGCAAAAGGTAAAGAGCAAGGTTACTTAACTTTTGCAGAAGTAAACGACCACCTGCCGCAAGACATCGTCGACTCTGATCAGATCGAAGATATCATTCGCATGATTAATGATATGGGCATTCAGGTGTCTGAGTCCGCTCCGGATTCAGATGAACTGCTCATGCAGGATAACACTGCGGACGAAGATGCTGCTGAAGCTGCTGCCCAAGCCTTGGCGACGGTAGAGAGTGAAATTGGCCGCACCACTGACCCGGTTCGCATGTATATGCGTGAAATGGGCACGGTTGAACTATTAACCCGCGAAGGCGAAATTGAAATCGCCAAACGCATTGAAGATGGCATAAATCAGGTTCAGTGTTCTGTTGCTGAATACCCTGAAGCGATCACTTACCTGCTGGAACAGTGGGATCTGTTTGAAGCAGAAGAAATTCGTCTGGGCGATATTATTTCGGGGTTTGTTGACCCGGATGATGATCGCGATCTGGCCCCTACTGCAACGCATATCGGATCGGAGTTATCTGAAGCAGAGTTGAAGGACGAAGATGAAGAAGATGACGACGACGATGATGAAGATGAAGAAGATAGCGGCGTAGATCCGGAACAGGCCCGTGCCAAGTTTGGCGAGCTGCGGGACCAGTATATCCGTACCCGTGACGTTATCGAAACGCAGGGCCGCGCGCATGCAGATTCGCGTAAAGAAATTACTGCCCTTAGCGACATTTTCAAAGAGTTCCGCTTAGTACCTAAACAATTCGATCGCATGGTAAAAAACATGCGCGATATGATGGACAAGGTACGTATTCAGGAACGCTTGGTAATGAAGTTTTGCGTAGTTAACGCAAAAATGCCGAAGAAAGAGTTTATTAAAGTGTTTGCCGGCAATGAAACCTCATCAGACTGGTTACACGTGGCGATTGCTAACGGCAAAGGATATAGCGAAGCGTTAGGTAACTTTAAAGAAGATATCGAGCGTTGCATCTCGAAGATGAACCAGGTTGAACAAGAAACTGGTTTGGTGATTGCTGATATTAAAGATATCAACCGTCGCATGTCTATCGGTGAAGCAAAAGCCCGCCGGGCGAAGAAGGAAATGGTAGAAGCCAACCTTCGGCTGGTTATCTCGATTGCGAAAAAGTACACCAACCGAGGTTTGCAGTTCCTGGATTTGATTCAGGAAGGTAATATCGGCTTGATGAAAGCGGTAGATAAGTTTGAATATCGCCGTGGTTATAAATTTTCAACGTATGCTACATGGTGGATTCGTCAGGCGATCACCCGGTCTATTGCTGACCAGGCCCGCACCATTCGTATTCCGGTGCATATGATTGAAACTATTAACAAGCTTAATCGTATATCACGCCAGATGTTGCAAGAGATGGGTCGCGAGCCAAGCCCTGAAGAATTATCTGAACGCATGGTAATGCCGGAAGATAAAATTCGTAAGGTGCTGAAAATTGCCAAAGAGCCAATTTCGATGGAAACTCCGATTGGTGATGATGAAGACTCTCATTTAGGCGACTTCATCGAAGATAGCACGATCATCCAGCCTCTGGATTCGGCTACCGGCGGCAGTTTGAAGAATGCCACTCAGGAAGTACTGGCAGGGCTGACCGCTCGTGAAGCTAAGGTACTTAGAATGCGGTTTGGTATCGATATGAACACCGACCACACGCTGGAAGAAGTAGGTAAACAGTTTGATGTAACCCGCGAACGGATTCGTCAAATTGAAGCCAAAGCGCTGCGCAAGTTGCGCCATCCCAGCCGTTCAGAGCAGCTTCGCAGCTTCCTGGACGAATAGCCCTAAAGTGATAATAAAAGCCCGCATAATGCGGGCTTTTTTGTGCCTGCCATTTTTATGTGGGTTTGCTAGTATGCGTAGCGGGTATCGCACTTAGTGATTGGTTAAATTAAGGAAACAGCTAGATGATTGAATGGCAATGGGCCACGCTAGATACGCTTAGCCCCCACGCGGTACATGCAATGTATGCCCTGCGTCAACAAGTCTTTGTATTAGAGCAAACCTGCTTATACCCGGATATCGATGCCGCTGACCTGACTGCCCATCATTTGTTAGGCTGGCAGGGTACTACTTTGGCGGCGTATGCTCGGGTATTACCCGCTGGTACAAAATACTCGGAGCCCGCCATGGGCCGGGTGGCTACGCTGGCCCCGTACCGCGGTACCGGATTAGGTAAAGCCTTAGTCGCTCAAGGTATTGCGCGGGCCGAGCATCACTACCCTGGGACTGGCTTGCGTATCTCAGCTCAGCAATATTTAATTCATTTTTATCAACATTTTGGCTTTGTAACCGAAGGCGAACCCTATGATGAGGATGGAATAGCGCATATTGAGATGCGGCTGGCGCCGGTTTAATGCCATGACAGCCGGTTTACCAGCATGCTGATGCGCTCAAGCCCCCTGTCAGTAAGCCAGGCGTAACGTGCAAATTGCTGGCGTCATGGTTATGCTGATAGGCGTATTGATACAACACATTTTTTAACCAAGGAAATTCGCGTGCTAAAGCCTCCCTATTTATTATTTATCGGTGATGCAACCGACCCCTTAAGTATAAAAATGGCCCGCAGCGCCGCTGATTGGCGTCCGGAGAAATGTATTGGTGAATACCGTTTAGCGGGTTGCGAGGTAACCACCGGTTGCCCGGCGATGTCTATTGCGCAAGCTGTTGAATTAGGCGCACAGAGTTTTGTACTCGGTTTTGCTAACAGCGGAGGGCATTTGGATGAGCGCTATCTGAGCCATGTGATGGCCGCGCTGGATGCAGGTATGGACATTATCAGTGGCCTGCATGACAAACTAACCAACTATCCTGAACTGGTTAACAAAGCTCGGGAAATGAATGCCCAGCTTATCGACATTCGCCATCCTACTACGCGTTTTTCCACCGGCCGTGGTCATAAGCGCACCGGCAAACGCCTGTTAACCGTAGGCACCGATTGTTCGGTAGGAAAAATGTATACTTCGCTCAGTATCACCCGCTATATGCACCAACAAGGCATGCACGCCACATTCAGAGCTACGGGCCAAAGTGGCATTCTGGTGGCAGGTGAAGGTGTGGCTATTGATTGCGTAGTAGCTGATTTTATCTCTGGTGCAGCCGAGTCATTGAGCCCGGATAACGACCCGCAACACTGGGATATTATAGAGGGCCAGGGGTCGCTATCTCATCCGGCTTTTGCAGGTGTTAGCCTGGGCTTACTGCACGGCTCTCAGCCTGATGCGCTCATCATCTGTCATGCCCTAAACCGTAGCCACATGCGTGCGCTGCCACATGTTCCCCAACCTACGCTTGAACATACTATCGAGCTGAACCTGACCGCAGCCAGGCTAACCAATCCGAATGTCTTTGTAGCAGGAATTGCAGTTAATACATCGTCGGTGAGCGATGATGAAGCCTTGGCCTGGTGTCGCAAAACCAGCGAACAGCTGGGCTTGCCCTGCGCCGATCCGGTGCGCCATGGTGTCGCTGAGCTGGTTGCCCGGTTATGAGTATGCAGTGGCGCGCGTACCATGAAAGCCTGCCATTGGCCCGTGAATTTCGTATATCCCGTGGCGCGAAAACCCATGCAGATGTAATTGTAGTCGAGGTTTCCCAGCATGGTGCAACCGGGCGAGGTGAAGCAGTACCTTACGCCCGCTATGGGGAATCCATTGACCAGGCTTTAGCGCAACTTCAACGGGTGGCTCCCCGGCTGACCGATATCAGCATGCATAGCGACCTGCCGCAGCTGTTGGAAGCCGGGGCAGCCCGTAACGCCCTAGACTGTGCATTGTGGGATTTAACCGCCAAACTGCGCCATACCCCCGTAAGTGAGCTGATTGGCTTTACCCCTCCTCGCCACTGCCTGACCGCGCAAACCGTCAGTGTTGGCCCGCTTGAGCAGATGCGCGAAGAAGCGCTTAGTTTGGGCCAGGCGCAACTGATCAAGGTCAAACTCGACCCCGAATCCGTGGTAGACAAAATTCGCGCCATACATCAGGTATGCCCTACCAGTCAGTTTATTGTGGATGCGAATGAGGGGTGGACCCTAAAATTGTTAGAGCAAGTTGCGCCCCAACTTAGCAGCATGAACGTGGCCCTTATTGAACAGCCGCTACCGGCCCATGATGATGAACTACTGGCGCATTATCGTGGCCCCGTCCCACTGTGTGCGGATGAGTCTTGCCATACGGCCGCTACATTACCCAGCCTTAAAAACAAATACCAGGCCGTAAATATAAAGCTGGATAAAACCGGTGGTTTAACTGAAGCGGTTGCGCTATATCAGGCTGCCAAGGCCCAAAACTTTTCCGTAATGGTAGGTTGTATGGTGGCCTCATCGTTGGCCATGGCTCCGGCGTTTTTACTCTGCCAGGGGGCAGATTTTGTTGATCTGGATGGGCCAATTCTCATAAAACAGGATCGACCAAACGGTTTTATCATTGAAAACGGCATCATGCGTAACCCTGCTCAGCTATTATGGGGTATGGGTTCGGACTAATGTAATACTGTAAACAAGGACGCTCACATGGCAACACTGGATTACCTGATTATTGGCACCTACCTGGCGGGCTTGCTGCTATTAGGCGGAGTGTTTCGCCAGCAAACCTCAAAACAGGATTACTTTTTAGGCGGACGCAGTTTATCGTGGCCCGCTCTGTCGTTATCGGTCATGGCCACCCAGCTTTCGGCGGTTAGCTTTATTTCGGCCCCGGCCTTCGTAGGTTTACGCGAAGGCGGCGGATTGGTATGGCTTTCTTATGAGCTGGCGCTGCCAGCGGCGGTAGCGATTCTGTTATGGCGTTTATTGCCCTCGTTACACCGCGCCGGAGTGGTTAGCGTTTATGACTACCTGGAACAGCGGTTTTCCCGCTCAACCCGCATTCTAATCAGTTTTGTCTTCCAGTTAAGCCGCTCCTTTGCTACGGCTATTATGATTTACGCTATCTCGCTGATATTGCAGGGCACCATTGGTATGCAACAGTGGCATGCTATTGTACTGATAGGCGTTATTACCCTGGTTTATTCTTCTATGGGGGGCATGAAAGCCGTGGTATATGGAGATGCCGCCCAGATGCTACTGATTATTGCTGGCGCCGCGGTATGTTTATGGATAGGTCTGGAGGAAGCCGGGGGGATGGATAATATTCTAGCCATGGTAGACCCAGCCAGATTGCAAGCCGTTAATATTGATAGTTTTGGCACGCAGGGCGCAGACTTCGGTTTGTTGCCTATGTTGTTTGGCGGCATTGTGTTATATGCCTCGTATTATGGCTGTGACCAGTCTGAAGCGCAGCGTTCGCTGTCCAGCCGTAACATCAAAGATATGCGCAAAATGTTGTTAAGCGTTGCCCTACTGCGCTTTCCTATCACTGCATTGTATTGCGCCACCGGCTTGGTAATTGGCACCTTATTTTTGAACGATCCGGCGCTGATGGCCCAGATTCCTGACGATAAAGCGGACTGGATGATGCCGGTATTTATTGTGCAATACCTGCCCAGCGGCATGGTGGGCTTTTTGGTCGTGGCCATTATGGCCGCAGCCATGTCCTCGTTAAGCTCAGCAATAAATAGTCTGGCGGCGGTGAGTGTAGAAGACATATCGCGTTTAAGAGGGCGTGAGCTGGACAACCAGGCCTATCTGAAACATGCACGAATAGCGGGTATTATGTGGGGCCTTATTACCCTGATTTTATCCCTGTACGCGGGTGATATAGCACCTACCGTCATAGAAGCTATCAATAAGATTGGCTCAGTATTTTATGGGCCGGTCCTGGCCACATTTTTACTGGGTATACACTCGCGGCGTGTGTCTGCCTTGGCCGTAAACATTGCATTAGTATGTGGGGTGTTGAGCAATATACTGTTATGGTTAACCGATGCTCCGTTATTCTGGTTTTGGTGGAATTTAACCAGCTTTACCATCACGACTATTACCGGTCTGGTATTACGCTATTGGTTGCCGGTGGACAGCGCGAGTAAGTTACCTTCGGTGCGCGGGCAGGCGCTATTACCTTAGGTTGCTTAGTGATATGGAGCGTCGTGTTAACCATCTTTTGCATTTATTTACCGGATATTTTACCGCGCGGATAGTGTCCTTTCGCGCGGGTGATATGTACTTTGTGATTCAAGCAATAACCTTAATGGTCAGGAGACCCCCATGGACGCCAGTTTCTGGCAAAAAAAATGGGAAACCAATGATATTGGTTTTCATGAAGCCGACTATAACCCCGGCCTCACCCGGCATCTCGATAAACTGGGCCTGAACACAGGTAACCGGGTATTTGTGCCGCTCTGCGGTAAAACCCGGGATATACGCTATTTAATGGAACAGGGCCTTAAAGTAGTGGGCGCGGAACTTAGCGAATTGGCGGTAAAGCAATTGTTTGAAAGCCTGGGGATTACTCCAATGGTTGAAGACAGACTTGAGGGAAAGTCCTATACGGCGCAGGGCATTCAGATATTTGTAGGCGACCTGTTTGCCCTTACAGCCAATGATATTGGTAAGGTCGAGGCAATATACGATCGCGCGGCCTTGGTAGCCTTACCGGGTGAGGTACGGCAGCGCTATACCCAGCATCTTTGCACGCTTACCGGCAATGCGCCGCAGTTGCTCATTTGCTTTGAGTATGATCAAAGCCAAATGGATGGCCCACCGTTTAGTGTTCCACCCGAAGAGGTTAAACACCATTATAGTGCGGTTTATCGGCTTCAACAGGTGCAAAATAGCCCGGTTAAAGGCGGGCTGAAAGGTCGTTGCGAGGCCATGACCCAAGTTTGGTTGCTACAGCCGCAATAGACTGGCGGGCCAGCCCCATTGCCCATCCCGCTGGTAGGCGTATGAGATGGGCTAATCCATCGCCCTATAATTCGCTCTAGCCCCCTACACTCTAATCCACTCGTGATGGGCCGCTACCGGCATCAGGTTGGACAGCCACGCTACGCGGCCCGCTTCATTCGTTTTTTTGCATCAAGCCATCTTATATTTTCAAACAATTCTAACTGAACCGATGCGGTACATTGGTGCTACTAATAGGCACACCATTGAGCGTTACGTTCTCATCTCACAAGGATTACTTATGATGCAATATAAAAAAGCGACGATCGGCCTGGCCATGCTAAGCGGGTTAACTGCCCTTAGCGCTATTGCCGAACCTATGCAATACAATATAGATGCCGACCACACCAGTGTAGTTGCTTCGTGGGAGCATTTTGGATTTTCCCATCCGACTGCAACGTTCGACGACGCCTCGGGCGTAATCACCTTTGACGATGAAAACCCACAAGCATCCAGCATCTCGGTGACACTTCCTGTCGCGACGGTGGATAGCTACGTGGAAAAGCTGACAGAAGAGTTTTTGGGTAAAGACTATTTCAATACGGACGCTTACCCGGATGCAACGTTTAAGAGCACCAAAGTAGTAGCTACCGGCGATAATAGCTTTGAGGTTCATGGCGATTTAACCATCAAAGGTACAACCAAGCAGGTCATGTTCGAAGCTACCCTGAATAAGCAGGGCGAGCATCCTATGACGAAAAAACAAGCCATCGGGTTTGACGCCCATACTACGATTATGCGTTCGGACTTTGGCGTAGATAAATACGTACCGAATGTATCGGACGAAGTTATGCTGCGAATTACTACTGAGGCCCAGGCTAAGTAGGGCTTACCTGGCTTAGCATAGCTAATGTGTAGGCAAGCCGCAGCGCAGCTGTGTCTTGCCTTTTTGGCATCTATCTCGAGTTTTTTACTGTTCTGTTTGTCCCACCATAGTACTATCTTCGTAGATTGAGCGTTAACTGAGCCAGAACATGGATTGTGCTGTGATACCACGCGCGCGTTCCCGCGTAGCGTTATTTCTTTTTTTTCGTTATCCGGGGTTATTGTTCCTGAGTCTGCTTACTGCCTGCCATGGACAACCCTCCCCACCTGCAAGCTGCCGTAGTGTGGCGGAAGCGCTAGCCGAAGAAGCCGTTTATGCCGCTTGTATTGTGCCGGTGGGTGATGCCATCTTGATGTTGCAGCGTGAGAGAACATTAGCCCTGCCTTCTGGCGCGCGAGGGCCGTCAGAAAGTAGTCAATGTGCGGCCCACCGTGCAGTATGGCAAACTACCGGCATCAACGTTGAAGTGCGTTCCTATTTAGGACACTGGCGCGGTGATACCGCGGTCTTTGCGTGCCAGGAATATGCAAGCCTCGCCCGCTGGCCAAACGCTGTTACCATCAACCACAACCAGTTAATAAAAATATCACCGTTTTTACTGCAACATAATCAGCTGAACGAACCGGATTTGCTAGTGCCGTTGCGCGGCTATTTTAACCAGGCGACCCAGGCCCTAAGCCAGCCCCTATCGGGAATGGAATAACATAGCGCAAACCCGAGTTGTGCCGGTTCGCGGGGTTTGATATTTTTTGTGACTATCCGCTGATGTTCTGTTAACCCTATGAGTGTAACTGTGTTTGAGCTAAATAATGAAAGTATCAAAGGCCAGGTAAGCGAAGCTGAATGGCAAACCCGGATAGACCTGGCGGCCTGCTATCGCTTAGTGGCCGAGATGGGCTGGGGAGATCTTATTTACACCCATATATCAGCAAAAGTACCCGATAGTGAACATTATCTGGTCAATGCCTTTGGGCTGGCCTTTGAGGAGGTCACGGCTTCCAACCTGGTGAAAGTGGATTTGCAGGGCAATGTGCAACCCATTGGCGAACGTGCGATTACTGCTACTATTAACCCGGCCGGATTTACCATTCACAGCGCTATTCATGAAGCTCGTAGCGACGCCAAGTGTGTGTTACACCTGCACACTAAAGCAATGATCACCGTGGCCTCGCTAAAAGACGGGTTACAGCCCTGGAGCCAGTATTCCTTATTTTCGCTGCCTTCATTGAGCTATCACGACTACGAAGGGTTGGCGGTAAACGATGACGAACGAGCGCGTTTACAACACAATCTGGGAACCACAAATCATATGTTACTGCCGAACCATGGCGGGCTTACGCTGGGCCCGACGGTGGGCGATGCCTTTATGCGCTTTTATGATTTACAACGCGCTTGCGAAATTCAGCTGGAGCTGATGAGCAGCAACCGTGAGGTCATTGCCATA
Source organism: Salinimonas sediminis (assembly GCF_003429285.1). Taxonomy (NCBI): domain Bacteria; kingdom Pseudomonadati; phylum Pseudomonadota; class Gammaproteobacteria; order Alteromonadales; family Alteromonadaceae; genus Salinimonas; species Salinimonas sediminis. The sequence continues at coordinate 620,929 of NZ_CP031769.1, read as the reverse complement.
CCCGAACCTATTGTGGCCAACATTTATCATCAGGCAAATGTAGTACATGCTGGCGCCACCGGTGGCCAGAAAGCCTGGCCAGCGATGTTGCGAAAAGCCTGGCGCCTGGACCCTGGTTTTTGCCAATAAATGGCTTCCATGCTAACGAATTAAGGACCCACCAATGAAAGTAACCAAAGTTGAAATTTTTGATATTGAATGTCCCGAGCGCCCGCCATGGAATCCGGTTTTTGTGCGTATTTATACTGATGAAGGAATTACCGGTGTAGGTGAAGCCGGGTTAGCCTACGACCTGGGACATAGCGCTGCCGCCCACATGGTAAAAGAAATAGCCGAAGCCATGGTCATTGGCTGGAACCCGTTTAACACCGAACACCTGTGGAGCCGCATGCTACGCGAAAGCTTCTGGGGATTGGGCGGCGGCCCTGTGGTCTATGCCGCCATGAGTGCCATCGACACGGCACTATGGGATATTCGCGGCAAAGCGCTAGGGGTGCCGGTATATCAGCTATTGGGGGGCAAAACCAACGATAAGCTACGTTGTTACGCCAGCCAGTTGCAGTTTGACTGGGACAGCGAAATTACCAAGCTTATTCAGCCCGAGGAATATGGCCGTGCGGCAGAAAAAGCGATGGCCGATGGCTATACCGCGGTAAAAGTCGATCCCATCGTGTATGACAAAGATGGGGTAACCCACTTTGACCGTACTAAATTATTTTCCCGAGCTGAAATGAAATTGTTCAAAGCGCGTTTGCAAGCTATTCGCGACGCTATGGGTGACGAGGGTGACATTATATTTGAATGCCACAGCCTGTTAGGAGCTTCAACGGCAATTCAACTGGGCGAAATGGTGGAAGAGATCGGCTGCATGTATTACGAAGAGCCGGTGAATTACCTTAACGCCAAACTACACGATAAAGTCGCCAAACGGGTAAATGTGCCCATTGCCGGCGGCGAGCGCTTGTATAATCGGTGGGATGTTCGGCCTTATTTAGAAGACCAGTCGGTTGACGTATTACAGCCGGATGTAGGGTTGTGTGGTGGCTTTACGGAAACCAAAAAGGTGTGTGACTATGCTGATATCTACGATGTACGGATTCAGGCTCATGTATGTGGAGGCCCGGTAGCCACCGCCGCCAGCTTGCATCTGGAAACCGCTATTTCTAACTTTTTAATTCATGAACATCACACGTATGCCACCAAATCGTGGAACCGCGAACTGTGTATTCAGGACCCGCAACCTAAGGATGGCTATATCAGTGTGTCAGAAGAACCCGGTATTGGCATTGAACTGAATGACGACATTGTATATCGCTCACCTCATATGACCGTTACAGCGTTGAAATAACAGCGTCAGATAAGTGAATACGGTGTAAAACAGGCGCGCTTTAGCGCCTGTTTTTGTATGCTTTGTTACCCCTGACTGCCCTGTCAGCCCATCCCTATGGTATAGCCCTGTCTAACGGCGCCAGGTACAGTTGTCTTTGCCGCTACTTGCCTGCGTCAAACCAAGTTGCTTCAATTACACGCTTTTTCGTTACACCATATTTGCTAACCTGAACCCATGCGTTTGGAATTGGCTACAGTAAATGGTCTGGTAACTTGCGTAGTAAACTTGTATTGCATTACACGCTTCTCGCTCCCAAAGTGGCCCTCATGTTCACCGCTATACATTCGCTTTATTCATTTTATTGTATAACGGTTCGGCAGAAGCCGGGCCCAGCAGGCTGGGCGCCGCTACGCTAACAAATTCTATGAATACGTATGCAGTTTATGTCATTAATGATAATTAAATGTAAACATAATGTTTCATCACGAGCGTTAATTAACATCAGGATGGGGACATGAAAATTACATTTAAAGCAAATCACACACTACGCAAATTGGCGTTGGGACTGGCGGTTTCTACCGGCCTGGCTGGTGCCCCGGCGCAAGCCGATGTCATCTTACATGCATTCAACTGGCAATATGACGAGGTTGCCAACAAGGCTTCGGAAATAGCCGCATTGGGATATAAAAAAGTGCTGGTATCGCCGGCCTATAAGTCTACCGGTGACCAGTGGTGGGCACGTTACCAGCCCCAGGATTATCGGGTGATTGATAATCCGCTGGGAGACACTCAGGATTTCGCCCAAATGGTTCAGGCGTTGAATGCACAAGGTGTAGAAACCTACGCTGATATTGTGTTTAATCATATGGCGAATGAAGCTTACAAACGCAGCGACCTGAATTATCCAGGCACTGATATATTAAATCAGTATGCCGCTAATATGGCCTACTATTCAGGTATCACTTTGTTTGGCGATGTTAGTAACGGGCTATTCGGGGGTGGCGATTTTCATGGTACAAACGACCCCAATGGGCCGCAATGCATCAGCAATTATTCAGATGTTGGCGATGTGCAATATAATCGTTTATGCGGTGCGCCACCCGATCCAGGGCTGCCTGATTTAGACGCCAGTAACTGGGTTACCGAACAGCAAAAAAGTTACCTCAGCGCATTAAAACAGCTCGGCGTTACCGGGTTTCGGGTAGATGCAGCCAAGCATATGACAAATTACCATATTAATCAGGTGTTTGATGCTGAGATAAAAAACAATACTCACATTTTCGGCGAAATTATTACCACCGGCGGCGCTGGCTCTGCCGAGTATGATAATTTTCTGGCCCCCTATTTAAGCCAGACAGGTCATGCTGCGTATGACTTCCCCCTATTTTCTCAAATCCGAAGTGCATTTAGCCTGTCAGGTTCAATGAACGCGCTGGTTGACCCTGGTGCCTACGGTCAGGCGCTACCTGGTGGTAAAGCCATCACGTTTAGCGTGACGCATGATATTCCACTTAACGATGGTTTTCGCTATCAGTTACTCGACCCCACCGATGAATATTTAGCTAACGCCTTTATTCTGGGCCGGGACGGCGGTGTGCCGTTATTGTATTCGGACCATAATGAAAGTGGCGATAACCGTTGGAACGGCTTGTACAATCGTAGCGATGTACGAGCTATGGTGGCATTCCATAATGGGGTGCAGGGACGTGGCATGCAGGTGCTTAACAATAATGATTGTGTTTTATTATTTCAGCGTGAACATGTCGGTGTGGTGGGCATCAATAAGTGCGGCGACGGCCAGGATGTATGGGTAGATACTTCCGCCGCCGGGCTATGGTGGAACCGCCGCTACGAGGATACGCTAAGCAATGATGTACAAACCATTACCAGCCAGTGGCACAAGTTCTATTTGCCTGCTCGCCAGGCCAGGATGTGGCTAATGCAATAGCCATTACCAACAGGTACTTGTCGCTGCTATGGCAAACACAGACTGCTAGCGTTTCGGCGCACCGGGATACAGCAGTAAGCCTGTCACAACAGTTCACCGCTACATCAGGCGCAGCGCTATACCGTTGTTTTTAGCCTGCCCTGCTGTAGTGGTACAACGTACGATCGTAAAATGACAAAAACTACCAGTATGCCCGTAGACATCTCCATCAACCTGAAGATAGGGCACTAACCTGAAGCTAGGGCACTAACCTGAAAATAAATATCCGGAATATCCACTGCACTGACGTATGCTTTGGCTGGTAGTTTATACCTAGCAAGCCAGACCACTATACCTAACAGGCCAGACAACTGGGCGTTCCAGGCAAAAGCCGGACGTGAAGTGTAATGACAAAACTGCCACATTTGGTGGCTTACTAAGCATACCACCAGCCGGCTGTGGTACAACTAACTGGCATTAACTTAGGGTTAGGCGCCCGCAGCAACCGCTATTGACCCAGCAAAACCTAAACGCTGGCGCTCGTGAATAGCTACCAGAATCCCATAAAAAAGCCAGCGATGTGGCTATAAAAAACCGGCGCTAAAGCCAGGCAGAAAAGCCTGGGGTGAGTATCAAGCCCATATAATTAAGGCCACAGACAATACCCTGCTTCATAACCGTTATACTTCCGGGCTTTCATCACCCTTGGAGCAGGGGGTTGAGGTGCTTATTCCAAGGCTTATTGCCAGGCATGTAGCTAGGCATATTACTGTGTATATTGCTGTGAATAGGGATACCCAACAACGTGTAGGTGTCGATGGGTCGTATAATCGTCTTTTTGCTAATCCAAGTACCACTGTTCAGTAATTATCAGGTTGCTGTGGACGTTACACCACGCGGCATTAAACCGCGCTCGCGTGCCGCCGTGCCGTGTACGTGACGATGGTGTTGGTAGCAAAATAAGTAAGCGCAGGAAAAGGTGCCTTATTTCAACAACGCAATAGAACGCGAAAGAGGAATGCTTATCTGTAGTGGTGTGATTACCAAGGGATTGTGTCGGCATAATTACCGAGCGACTTTGTCGTAATGAGCATATCAGCCAGTTGTTAAGCTGGCTATTTTCTCTTAATCTATTTCTGCTTTTCTTGCTCGTTGAACACGCAGTGCCATCGTATTCATGTTTTCTCTCAGCCAGATGTAGCGAACACCAGCAGGACTCACATCAATGGTTTGTTTGGCTTTGAGTTGCAGCGATACTTGCTGTTGACCTAGATGTGCATTTTCTAGAGAGAACTCGATGACATTTTGTTCAAGTTCAACATCTGAGCGGTTCTTATGCCGTAGATTGGGAGTTTCTAGACGCTTTAAAGCATCAGGGCCGCCCTGTTTGACCAACTTCAAGTGACGAATGTAAAAAAGTGACCGACAGTTTCCCTTGGTAATTAGCAATTACGACAGAATCGCTTGGTAATTAAAATACGACAAAGTTGCTTGGTGTTAACAATGCTTATCTGTAGTGGCTCATATCTGATCTTACACTTCCATGTGCAGATTGAGAGATCGCCTGATAGTCTTCTGTAGACAAACAACGGACATTCATCTTCATTAGATTGCAACAACTTAAGTGAGCACTATCTACGGATAGCTGCCTCTCCGGTTTTTTTAGCGACCAGCCCTTAAGGCCGTTAACCAAATATTAGCACTTCGAAACTCTTGCAAGCAGAAACCAACTTCAGGAAATATCAAACCATTCTGAGAGGCATCTGTAATATGGAGTAGGGTATAATGTTGGCTAATCCTCAACTCAATAGTAATACAAGGAAATACCGTGTCGTCAATGACCGATCCCTACAACAGCCTAACTGGCTTACAGACTGCATTAAATCAAAAACAAATTGTGTTAGATAATTGCAAAACAACCGATTTCATAAAGATGCACGCAGACAAGCCACAGGGCCAGCCAAGATTTACGTATGCAAGAATGGAAGGAAAGAAAGTAGTATCGATTGTGATATTAATACCGGCTCAACCTATCGAAGGTGTGCTCTGCATGGCAATAGGTTATGCGACGCACAAATTGCGTCGTAAGAGAGGCCTAGCTATCAAAACTATTGAAGCGGCGCTCAAAGAATTCCAGCACGGTATGAGTAGAAATAGTGTGTCAGATATTATGATAGAGGCAATTGTTGAAAAGGAAAACATCGCGTCGCAAAAGTTAGCGAAACGTGTGTTTATGGACGAACCAAGAGAGGGGAAGGATCAGTATTCTGGTGAGGCTTGCTTTGCCTATGTACGAAAATTAAGCGAAATAGTTCAAGATTAACATGGCTTTGTTGCACGAATAACAGAAGTTTTTAGCCGTTTTAAGATGGCCGGCTAAGACAAGGAGCAGACGTTAAGAACGCACATTTCTTGATTCCGATATGCGCCACGAGTAGTCGGTGGGTAATTGGCTTTTCAACTAATAATGCCCGTATCTTGGCACATAATACGCTGTTCGACACCATGTTAATACTCAGGGAGATTAGGAAAATCTCCAGCAGCCAGCACTACTGGTCACAATACAAATCAAAATCATCGACAACTAGTGTGTTCGGGAATAGACTTTGAGCCTGCTTCTCTAGCTGGTTGGTAATCTCGGTTAAATAGCGGTAATAGATATCGCTGTGCTTACCTATTTCCTTATCAAGCAACTCTTTCAACTTATCAACTACAATTTTTAATGCGGGGCGACATGTACCGTCCCAGTAGCTTTTAACAAGATAGTATTGGTGGGTCCTGAGTAAAAGACCTGTAATTACCCATAGCGGTTGTGTCGTTATCAAATTTTTCAAATGCGGAATTTCGTTCGCTTGGATTGTAGGGGCTAGCGATATATGCAGTCCATCCGTATACTCCAAAATGCATATGCTTTTTTTTGTGTCAACAAACCATGACTGAAAGTGTTTACTATACTCTGCAGGACTTTCCGGCCAAGCCATGAGCAATTTGTAAGTAGAAGACAGATTTATTTTGAATGTGAACGCTGCTTGATTAATTGCATTAGAAGTGACTGCAAGATTAAACTTCTCAATATCGCTCGACTTTGGGCGTGAGAAGTATTTCTTTAAGCTTTTGATATCTGGGATATTGAGATAGTGTAGCCATTCAGCCTTTTCGGTAAATAACGGCTGATGTAAGGTGCTATAAATATTTTCTGTGATGCTAGCTAAATTATGCAATGAGATGCCTTTATGGCTAAAATCCTTATGCAAGTCCAGCCAAGGGAGTATTTCTTCAAGTCGGCGCTCTTCCTTGTAAGCAGCTATATCCACAGGTGCATTGCACATCAGCATTGCAAATGATTTGGCAATATGCGGCGAAAAACCGAGGTACCACTCACTGCTTTTTGACAGCGGAATAAGAACTCGCATGGCTCCACCAAAGGGACCTTCTAGCGTCTTTTTTAGCAGATCTCCAGCCCTTTCATTATCACCAACCACTTGTAATACAAACAATTCTTCGCAAATTGAGTAGGCCTCAAATAGGGCTTGGAAATTATAGGTATCTTTCGCCAAGAACGTAGATTGATTTGGTTCTCTTGCCGCTATTTTTGCGTAATTTTTTGATTTATCCAAAAATTCATGGTGCTCCCCATTTAAAGATAGGCCAGCGCGTTCTGCACACCATCCAAAGGCTTCCGAGAGCATTTTTGAAAATTCTCTACGGGTTATCTGAGCACTCGGTATTTCGTTGCTATACAAGTAGTCACGAACCTCTGCAACCAAATTGAGATGCTTAAATACGTGATTCATATAAGATAACCTACCAGAACAGATAGCAGCTGAGGCTTTCACTTTACATTCCCCAGTTTTTTGCCACCAGTCCCACAAATTCATCCCTCGACCTGGGATAAGGTTAAAACTGGCTAGCTCCTTTGATAACCAAGTAATGTCACGTACCCAAGCTTCATTTAGTCTCCAATATAGGACGCCGGCTAAGCTGCTTGTCATTAGCTGGTGGTGCGCGAATTCATGTTGCTCAGCTAGATATGCACTTTTCTCATCATCTGAAAGTCGTTTCCATTTATCGCGATTAGCTCTCAATGATCCGGACAAGGTTTCATTTACTTTAATGGAGGTCGCTAGCGTAGTCCTTATGCCAATCAAACTCCCAATAAATAAGTAGCTACCTTTATTTCCGGACATCAGTATCGTTGTCTTTTTCTTTGACTTCGCACTTTTGATTTCTATTTTTAAGCTCAGACACAAGATAGCCTACATACATAGTAATTAATTCATCTTTAGCGGTGTCTAGCGTATCCATGCCGAAGGACAAAATAAAATTCAAAATTTCGGTCTCAGACTTGTTACCTACAGAGGCCATAGGGTAAACCTCAACTTCGCTAACAAGGTTTTTATTTTCGTTAATAAATTTTTTTAAATATGCTTTCATTTCCATATCAACACAATAAATGGTTACTTTGACTTGTTGATTATCGTTGAGCTTTTCTAATTCGACTACATTTATTGTTTCATTGTGCATTTCGTTACTCCCTATTTCTAAAAGTTAAATGATTGGAACTTTTGGACTGACAGTTCATAGTAACAATAGTTTCCAATGAAAAACCATATTTTGTGTTTTCATGAAAAAGGTTAAATGTCCGCTTCACGTCTTGAGTTCAATTGGTGAGTGCAACGCTATCCTTATTAAAGGAGGAATGTTGCCATGAAACAAAGAAAACGTATCTATTACTCACCAGAACAGAAAGCACTTATTTGGGACAGGTATAAGCGAGGTGATTCGCTGCATGATATCGCTAGAATGTTTGACCGCTTTCACTCTTCTATTATGCCAACCATTTATCAAACTGGTGGGTATCGGCCACCAGAACGAAAAAGACATCTACAGTCTCTTTCGCTTGATGAAAGAGAAGAAATATCACGATGCTTAGTCGGTAAACAATCCATTCGAGAAATTGCCAGACGTTTGTCTAGAGCGCCATCTACAATTAGCCGTGAAGTAAAAAGAAATGGTGGGCTGAAGCACTACCGTGCCGTAAGAGCTGAACAACGAGCATGGGACGAAGCATTGAGACCTAAGCCATGTAAGTTAATTGACTCTCCAGATTTATGTAAGCTGATAGCCGTTAAGCTTAAAAGGGCATGGTCACCACAACAAATTGCAGGTTGGTTAAAGCGACAATACCCCAATAATCAGGAAATGTACGTGTCTCACGAAACCATCTATAAAACACTCTTCATTCAGACGCGAAGCGCTCTAAAGAAAGAACTGCAAAAGTGTTTGCGGTCAAAAAGAGTGGTTCGCAAGTCGCGTCAATCTTCACTGAAAAGGTTAGGTCTAGGAAAAATTCCTGACGCCGTTTCTATTAGTGAGCGACCTGCATCAGTTGAAGATAGAGCGATACCTGGTCACTGGGAAGGCGACCTTATATGTGGTTCTAACAACAGTTACATAGCGACACTAGTAGAGAGGCACTCTCGATTCGTAATGCTGGCAAAAGTGGATGATAGTAAAACGTCGACCGTGATTGCTGCACTTATTAAGCACGCTCAAAAGCTACCTAAGGAACTATATAAATCTCTAACTTGGGACAGGGGGAGAGAAATTAAAGACCACAAACAGTTCACTCTAGCCACTGATATAAAAGTCTATCTTTGTGATCCTTACTCACCGTGGCAACGTGGTTCCAATGAAAACACCAATCGATTACTACGGCAGTATTTTCCAAAAAGTACCGACTTATCAGTACACAGCCAACAAAAACTTAGCAGCGTAGCGAGACAACTTAACGAAAGACCAAGAAAAACGTTAGACTATGAAACACCAGCACAGAAATTTAACCGATGTGTTGCGCCCATCGATTGAACTCAAGGTACGGAGCGGACACACGAAAGATGACATACCAGCGACGGCACAATTGTCTCTGCGCAAAATGTCAGAACTGATTAAGCTCTGCCATGGGTAGTGTGTGGTAAAGTGGGGTTCAACCCAGCTTATCGCCTGCGAAGCAGACCCTTAGGTTTTTTTGCGCAGAACGGTAAAACCCGATAGATCTGGTTAACGCTTTTTTACTCCCTGACGGCTCACCGGCCCATTCCTGGTTCTTTACCCTTAGCTCTTTGCCGCTAGCCCTTTGCCACTAGTCTTTAGCCGTTTGCCCTTCACTCTCATTAGCCACCTTCCCTTAGCTAATCTAATATAACTGCCCGCTGGCGAAATATCGGGCCTTCACAGGTGATTTTTGCTCTGTCCGCTAATAGTCTTTCCTCGGGAACTTTAAATGTGCAGGAGTCCCCTCCCCTTATATGGTCTTATCTGCTTAATTTGCGGGAGTAGTCTAATCTGCATAACCACTGCCAATTGCACTAAATGGCAGGTCCAGTTCAAGTTCGGGTACTTGCAAGCCAACCCAGGCGGGAAAAGTATTACTGTTTGGCCCAGGAAATACCTGATATTCATTGGCCCAGGGATATTGTGCCACTGCGTGCTCGATATCGGGTATCAGACGCGCTGCTTTATCGCCGCTTATCGACAAAATCTTTTCCGGACGCGCGCCATACCAATACCGGTCAGGGTTTACTACCTGGTATTGCTTTAAGGCGGGTAAACCTTGCTTAATACGCCAGCCCACTACTTCATAAACAGTGTATTTTTGTTCTCCCACTGCTTTAGTGGCAATCCAGGTATGCACAGCAAACCAGCCTCGCCAGCTAAAGGCATCGGCCGCGTACACTTCAATAATTGCCTGCGGATGATCCGCCGGATCAGGTGCGATACCGGCAGGCTCACGGCTCGCTGTACGCCAGTCTTGACTGGAGCAACCGGCTAAACCTAGCAGGCTGCTAACTAAGCTAATGACGATTACAAATACTTTCATTGCCACACACTATATGAATAAAGTTACATTAGGTACGTGCTCAGGCACTGGCAGTTTATTAATTTTATGCAAGCCTTGGGGTAAACCCATACCACTGTGCGGCATTATCGTGACACAGCGCCTGCTGGTATTGCGCGGGGCAGCTTTGCAGATACGTCTGCCAGGTATGCCTATAGGTAGTCGCCAGCAGGCATAGCGGAAAATTCCCGGCCAGCATGACGCGCGCCGGTGAAAACATATTAACTAAATCGTTAATAACCCGGCTAATATACTGAGTATCAAGGGTCCGTTTATCACTTAGCATTTCAAAACCCGACACTTTTACCGCACACAGCTCATGCGCAGCCAGCTTTGCCATATTGGCTAACCACAGTTGGTAAAGCGTGTCGTCAGCCGCAAAGGCGCGACTTTGGGCGGGTAAAGGGGGAAACCCTGCATGGTTAACGATACAGCGCAAACTATGACGGGATAGTTGTTCACAGAGTAAGTCAACGCCGGGTGTATCGGTAGCCGGCAACTGGGCTTCAAAATGCAAGCCACGCGCCGCCAGCGACGCCATGTGGCGTTGAGCGAGCGTATTGGCCAGAACCCGCGTCGCCTGCTCATCCAGAATATGTCTTACCCCTACTACGCTACGGTATTGTTGGAGCTGATCCAGCACATAATCCGCCTTTTGCTCGGTCAGCGTGATGCCGCCGACACTTCGCATCGGAAGGCTGACGGTTTGTTCAAGATAGTCAATTTCGCGCCACGGCTGTTGATTATCAAACCCAGCTTCAATATGGACCAGCCCGCGTATTGATAATGGCCCGGTAAGCTGTAAGTCGGCTTGCGTTACACTGCGCTGAATAAGGGCTTTGTCGGGCCAGAGGGGGGCATTTTGAGGCTGTAGCCAGGCATAGTTACCGCGCGCTAAATCAATGAAATGAACGTGGCTATCAATGATGTCCAAAGGTAACCTCCCACTGTTTTAATACTGCTGCGCCGGTGATTTAGCGTGCAGTATAGCCGCCATCAATAACCTGTAAGCTGCCGGTAATAAAGCGGGCTTTATCGCTGGCCAGAAAACACACCAGCTCGGCAACTTCTTCGGGCTGGCCAAGCCGTCCCAACGGCTGCTGAGCGGCTTCTTCGGCGTGCACCTTTGCTGCATTTACACCTGCCTGGTTTACGTAGCGATTAATCGCATTATGGTAAAGCGGAGTTTCAATGGTGCCCGGGCATACGGCGTTGGCCCGGATATTAAAGGACGCATAATCCAAGGCGGTGGTTTTGGCTATTGAAGCCAACGCCGCTTTCGTCAGGTTATAAGCAAAAGACGAGGTTTTGCCCACCAGCGACTGGTCTGAACCCATCACTATAATTGCGCCACTACGCTGCGCTTTCATAACGGGTAGCACGTGTTTTATCGCAGCATAAGCCCCTTTAACATTAATGGCAAAAAGCCGATCTAAATCAGCTTCACTGGTTTGCTCCAGCGTTCCAGAAAAATGCACACCCGCATTGGAAACCAATGCATCTATCCGGTCGGTTTGGCTGCTAACCTGCTGTATCGCCTGCCCTACCTGCGCGCTATCCGACACATCGCATGAAAGCCACGTACCCCGAGGGACCGGACGGGCGAAGTCCTCAACATCCAGGTTAAATACCTGATAATGGTGCGTAGCAAACAGCTGGCAAATGGCTAAGCCAATTCCTTTACTACCACCGGTTACAATGGCTACAGCCGGGCTAGCGGTCATCGCGTTATATCCTGAGTGACTCAATTAAAGCGCTAGCATGACGAACTACCCGAAAAATTGCAACACACGCCCCGCCCCGCTTTACGGGGATGCTTGATTTACCTACCAGAGACATGTCTGGTACCCAGCGAATTATTAACGCTTTTACAAATTACTTACAAGATACTTGGCCCACGGTTAATTCTGCGTATAATTAAAATTCAAACACCTGTTTAAATTATTAGGAGTGGGCTATGCCTCAGTACCAGGCGCCGCTGGCAGATTATCAGTTTTTATTAAATGACTGGTTCTCACTGGATTCACATTATCAGTCACTGAAGGTGACAGACTTTGACTTTGCCTTGGCCAATGAAGTTATTGCCCAAGGGGCCCGGTTTGCAGAAGATGTGATAGCCCCACTCAACCGCCCGGGTGATGAGCAAGGTTGTACACTAAAAGACGGCAAGGTAACTACCCCGGATGGTTTCGCCCAGGCTTATCACGATTATATCGCCAATGGCTGGAATAGTATGCTGGGCTCGGCAGACTACGACGGCCAGGAACTTCCCCACACCATGGCTGTGCCGGTTCATGAAATGCTGCACTCGGCCAACCTCAGCTGGCGGCTTACCAGCATGCTTACCGAAAGCGCCGTGCTGGCGGTTACCAAGCATGCCAGTCAAGCGCTTAAAGACACCTATCTGGCTAAGCTGATTAGTGGCGAATGGACGGGCACGATGAACCTGACCGAACCCCATGCGGGCACCGATCTGGCTTTGCTTTCGACCAAAGCAGAGCCGCAACCTGATGGCAGCTACCGGGTAACCGGCAACAAAATATTCATTACTGGCGGCGACCATGAGTGGACCAGTAATATTGTACATATGGTACTGGCCCGGTTACCCGATGCCCCTGCCGGCGTAAAAGGCATTAGCTTGTTTTTAGTGCCAAAATTTATACCCGATTCGCAGGGCGAACCCGCTGCAGCTAATGCGGTGTCGGTAGGCAGTATTGAGCATAAGATGGGCATTAAAGGCAGCCCCACCTGTGTAATGAACTACGACGGCGCGACCGGCTGGCTGGTTGGTGAGCCCAACCAAGGCCTGGCCTGCATGTTTACCATGATGAACGACGCGCGCTTTCAGGTTGGCCTGGAAGGTCTTGGCGCCAGCGAAGCTTCATTTCAAGGCGCATTAGCCTATGCTCGTGAGCGGGTCCAGTCACGGGCTCCGCAAGGCGTACAAAACCCAGATGGTAAAGCCGATCCTATTATTTTCCAGCCAGATGTAGCCCGTATGCTACTAACCCAGAAGGCGTTAACCGAAGGCTGTCGCGCATTGGCTGTATTTTATGCCGGCTACATGGATGTCGAGCGCTATGGCGATGCAGACCGTAAAGCAATAGCGGGCCAGGTACTAGGCTTTTTAACGCCAGTATGCAAAGGCTTCATGACCGATATGGGGCTGGAATCAACTAGCCTGGGCATCCAGGTATTTGGCGGCCACGGTTATATTCGCGAGTGGGGTATGGAGCAACTCATGCGTGATGTGCGCATTGCGCAGCTTTATGAGGGCACCAATGGAATTCAGGCGCTCGATCTCATTGGCCGAAAGCTTACCCGCGATAAAGGCCAGATGATGGAAGCTACCTTTACTGAATTATCAGCACGGGTGAAGGCCATTACCGATAAGACTGCGCAATCGCAGGCGCGTGCATTATTAGATGACTGGCGGGCAACCTCGGCCGACTGCCTGGGCCTTGAAGCCAGCGATGTGGCCAGCGCTGCCAGCGATTATCTGGCTTATACCGCCTATTCAATACTCGGGGTGTTGTGGTACAGCATGGCTGATGCCGCCAGCCGTAGCGAAAATAGAACCCTGGCCAGTGCTAAACGTAAAACCTGCGATTTTTATCAGGCGCGCATCTTGCCCCGGCGGGATGCCCACAAAGTAGCTATGCAGGCAGGCGCGGCGTCTGTATTGCAGGTAAGCGGTAGCGAATTTGATTATATCTAAGCCGGCTTTCAGCACCGTGAATTAGCTAAGGCGCGTATTGCGACTGGCAATAAGTCATCGTAGCACCTTCGTTTAGCCGTCTCGGATGGATATAAAAAAGCCCCTCTTTTGAGGGGCTTTTTATGTGCAATTTGAATGGTTTATAGCACGCTTCAGGGGCCACTGGCATGGCTACGTATATTAGCCTGCCAGGCGCCCTTAGCTTATCCCATCACTGTGTGACTAGCGGCTAAATAACCCAGCAAACGGGCTGTTGCCACGGTTTGAGGTTTCCCCTGTTGCACAGGCTCTACGGGTACATAATTTACCCAATGCAGCCACATCACGGGTATTGATTTTACCGTCACCATTTATATCAAAGCTGTCATCAATAGGCTGTCGGCGAAGAATAGCGTTAAGCAACGCCCGACTGTCCAGATAGTCGACATCGTTGTCACCATCCCAGTCGCCTATTAAAGCAAACTGATAAGTGGCCAGCACCGGATCGTGGTCAGAGGCGCGATATACCAGTGTGTTTAACCAGCTGTCTGGTTTGTATTCACTGTTGTAGTCCAGCGCCGGGCTTTCGTCGGCATTGACATGCCATACCGTGGCATCTACCAGATACTGCGCCATTGGTGCATTTGCCAGCTGGTAATCCAGAGTACCTGCGGCTCCCTGGAAGGTATAGCTATAAGTTTTCAAGCCATCGGTTTGAGCCAGCGTGTCGGTAAAACCAGCACCGGTCAGGTAACGAATAGGATCTTCCTGCGCATACGCGTTCAGGTCGCCCACCACGACGGTGGGGGTATCCCCGTAAGTCTCTGCTAACCACGCTGTCAGGGCAATAGCGGCACGGGTGCGGGTCAGGTTACAATTTCCGCCTAACGGGTCATCATCCCCGGTGCCACACGATGAGCCTTTTGACTTAAAGTGATTCACATCGACCACAAATTCATTTCCTGTACTGTTCAGGCTGAACTTCTGGGCCAGCGATGGACGATTGTTCCAGGCAAACAGCGGCCCATTTTCATCTGCTATGCTGTTCGCTTCAGACAATATCGCGGCGCCGCCTTTGGTGGTGACTTTATCCTGGCGATAAATAATCCCCGATGTAATTTCATCGCTGCCGATGGTGGTCACGTTTGCATCCACATAGGCATAGCGCTCATCACCTGCCGCGTCGTTCATCGCTGCGGTTAACTGGGCCAGGGTACTGGTTTGGCCAAAGCCGTCATTCTCCAGCTCCAGCAAACCAATAACATCAGCGTCCAACTCACTCATTGCAGCTACAATTTTATCCAGCTGACGCTGGTATTCAGCAAAACTGTCTGCGCCACGCGAGGTAGGGAACCCTGCGCCTTCACCGTCACCGTTAAACAGATTCAGCACATTAAAGCTGGCTATACGTAAGCTGCCAGGCTCAATCTCAGGCTGCTCGGTACGCGCATTACTGTTTATCACATCGGCCACCTCTACCGGACGTATCCGGTAAGCAGAAAAGCCATAGTCCATGACGCCAACCACACTGGTAACAGTATCGCCACTACGCACACTGTTATACGGGCCAAACTCACCTGGCATCAACAGATGCTCGGTGGTATCAGAACCATCTGAGTTATCGTCAATCAGTACCTGATCAAGTGCATTCGCGGCAGATAGCGCCGCAGCTTCTTCGCTATCAGAGCCATATAACTGGGTAGGCACATACAAGCGTTGCGACGAAACCGCCACTTCACCATAGCTGCCATAGTTATAGACGTTATTGATGATCCAATCAGTTGCATTGGTAACCAGCATCCCTTCAACCGCTTCAAAGCTATCTTGTGCGGTTTTAGGTAGGTTGATGACCACTGGCACGACGGTACCGCTGCCACATAGCAAGGGATCTTGCTGGGCCACCAGTTGGGTACGGCCGTATTGTTCTTCCACACTTCCTAGCACCCGAACTACATCGCCGGGTTTAAGGTCGCTACCGTCAGCCTTCACAAAGATCCCTTCGGATGTATTGTCATCGTTATCGGTATCGGCGGCTTCTTCCTGCACAAAATAACCGGATAAGGCCGGCGTTATATGGGTTACCACGCCTTCTACAACCACTGTCTTGCCAGCCAGCGCAGACGCACTTTCGGCGCCCTGAACCGTATGAATATAGGTTGCTTCATCAGCACACACACCCAATGAGTCATCACTACCACCGCCGGTAGCATCACCATAACGACCTAAATTATCAAAGCTGTTATTAGCAAACCCATCCCATTCAAACGCTGGATCAAAGGTATCGAACGCATTACTATCACCACTGGTAATGCCAGCTTTACGGCGCAGTGTATTGTCTTTGGTACTGGTATCGCCAGAACCCCATTCGGTTCTTACGCCAATCTGGCCAATAGCATCAACTATCTCGCCGTTTTGCAGCAATACCACAGCGTCATCACCATTGAAATTCACCTCACCGGTTAATGCGTTTGCTACAGCGGTTATCGCCGAGTCGGCACCATCATTAGCCAGCACATACACGCCCCCGGCCGCCAGGCTTCCGCTAAGTGCAATGATGCTGTTACCGGTAGTATTACCGTTGGCAAAAACCTGTACTGCATACTCGCTCAGGTCTATCTCTGTCCCGCCCACGTTAACCAGTTCCAATGCTTTATTAAAGCTGCTGCCTTCAACGTATTCGGAAAAGAACAACGTAGCCGGCGTGAGCGCGTAGGTGCCTACCGGGATAGGTGTAGTGGCAGAACTGTTAGAGGTTTGTCCATCCAGGGTATCGGTGCCCGGCACCTGCCAGTTATTTACCTCGAATATCACGCTGGCTGAGCCGCTATTGCGATACGCAAAACTATCGGTATATTCCCACGCTTCACCCGTACCATCGGTATTAGCGTCGCCGTAGATATCGATAAGCTCACCGTGGCAAAATACTTCCACTGCGTCATCCCCATTAATGGACATCGCATTACTGGTGTAATCGGGCGCAAAGCCGAAGAAACTGGTGAAGCCATCAGCTTCACTGGCAATGTAAATGTAATCACCCGCGCGAGCTGAGACGGCAGGGAACACAAACTCTTCACCCGAAGAGCCCCCACCGTTATTGGCTGAGCCAACTCCGCATACGCTTAAATCATCAGTATCCTGAGTTACCAGTAATTCAATACCTTTAGGTACCCCACCGGATAACGGCCCATCAAATATAGCCGTCAGCATTAAACTGGCGGCAGCCGCAGGTTCACTAGGATCAGGATCGGTCGGTGGCTCAGTAGGCTCACTATCCTCACAACTACTGGCAGGATATAACAGCGCCGCCCAGTCTGGGTGATCCACAAACGGGTTTCGGTTGCCCTGATACTCGTAGATAGTATTTTGGCGGGTAAGTTCGGCGTTATCCACCGGGTCATTGTTATGCCACTCCAGTAGCACACATAATTTGCCCAGTGCAGCTTCATCACCACTGGTCAGTCGGTTGACCAGCATCAAGTCCGGGGTAATGTCGGCGCTGCTACCTTCATAGCGAACGTCCATGTACATCATCATACGCGCAACATCGCCCTTGATAGCATCGCGTGGCTCAAAGGAGTCGCCATCAACACGGTTTTCCGGCGCTTCGGCCAAAGGTGCATCACTGTAATCGAAATCGAGGCTTGCGCGGCTGCCATTAACCGAGATATCGGTGGCTCGCAAATGCTGAATATCGGTATATGCTTCATTGCTGGTACCGCTAAAGCCATGGCTTTTTGGCCAGCTGTGCTCCCGGTTCCAGTTATCTGGATTTGAGGAGGCTGAACCCGACCCATTCGACGCTTTCGCTAAGGAACGATTGGAATAAAACAGAATGACATTGTCACTGTTGGCGGGATCTTCATCCGTTTCGGTCAGGGCGGTCCATACCTGGCTATAGGTTAGCTGGCGATGCCCTGAAGCCAGCGTTTCGCTGATCCGCTGCCGTAAAATACTGACGTCGCTGCCGGCATCGATTTCGCTTTGCACCGCACTGTAGTAGATAGCAGGATCAAACGTGCTGGCATCAGCTACTTTGTCTAGTGCCGGGCAATTGGTGCAGACACCCGCCAAGTCACCATCCTCACCGCCGGTATCCCCATCACCACCACCATCGGTAGGTGTATAGGTATGCTCGCCAAGGCCGCTGAAATCGTCTTTTTCCAGCCCGCGGAATTCGGTGGCCGGGTCAAAACTATCGCTGGGGTCGGTATCACCGCTGGCAACACTTTCGAGCCGGATAAGTGTGTTGTCCTGGGTACTGGTAAGGCCGCTGCCCCACTGTGACCCTGGATCCACCCCTAACTGTCCCAGACTATCTATAATCTGGCTTCCGGCTTTAAGGATAATGGCATCATCACCATTAAAAAAACTATGGCTGGAATTAAGGTTCGCTAACGCGGTTATCGAGCCGTCAGCACTGTCATCAGCAATAATGTAAGTTTGTCCAGCGGCCAAACTTCCACTTAGTTCAATGACGGTCCCTGCTGAGGTACTGCCATTAAAGTAAAATGACAATGTATACTCACCTAAATCGACCGCACTATCCGATGTGTTATACAGTTCTATCGCTTTATTATTGCTACTTCCTTCTATGTACTGCGATATCAACAAGTCGGCACTGGCCGCTGAAGATAGGCAGAACGCGAAAGGTAGCAGAGCTATTTTTTTCATTATGGCGTTTCCTGCTTGTTATTAAAAACTATCCGTAAGTTCAGGGAGAGTATCTTTGCTATGCTACAGAAACGTGACAAATTTTCGACAATTATTGACAACTTTTTGACCAGCTGGTCTACCAGCCCAGTACTGACGCAGGATTGCCCATGCCCTACCTGATGTAATAGATAGATCGCCAAGGCTTTATTTTACTAACTGATTCATTGGATGGGCCAATAAATGGCAAGTCGGTTTTGATTGGGGAGAAAAGCAAATAGGCGCGAAGCGCGTCTGGCTCCAGGGACAAAGTGCGCGGGAATGGACCACAAGCCAATGGGGTGCAGCGTGCTAAAACGTCAGCGCGGTGACTGTTCTACGGGCTATGCTTACAGGCTTTGGTGAAAGGCTATCATGAAGGCAAAGGCCAGCGGGCTCCGTAAACGTAGGTGCGTTAACCACCCTTGCCCTCAATAAGCACTTTGCGGGTATTTGTATTGGATAAAACGCATATACACAGCAGTGGTGCGGTAGGTTGTGGCCAGGCTTTAAAACACCCTGAGATGCATTTACATTACACAAGAAGCGCCTGCAGGAACAGGCGCTTCGGCATAACGGTGAGGCTAATTTGCCGCCGTTTGTTGCATTGTTTTATCAAACCAGTCTTTAAGCATCGCTTTTTCATAACTAAGGTTTTCAAAGTTACGATTCACTCTGCCACGGTCCATAAAACTCATATCTTTTAACTTTACCTGCGCACTTTGCAAGGTATTGCCACCATCATCATTCAGTGCATAACTGAACGTCATGCGCGGAATATAAACTGACTTAACCAGGCGTATGTCGGTGCCGCCGCTGCCCCCCAGAAAACTTGATGGCCATACCCGGCCGGCCAGGTCCAGATCGGTTACTGTAAGTGACAGCGTTTGATTTTCTGGTAATGCTTCAGCTAACTTTGCCAGATACTCTTCCAAATCCGCAAATACCATTTTTCGAAACGACACCCGCGACTGGTTAGAAGGTCGAATATCCTGATATGAATCTGGGTCCTGCCAGGTTACCTCCACCTGGGCCGCCGCGGCAGCACCGCTAAATAAGCTTGCTGCTACCATAAATGTACAAAAAGACTTATCCATAATCGCCCCCGAGTAGGAATTGCCAGAGGAAAAAATCTAACTGATTAGAGTAAGAAACAGGGGCCGAGTTCAGATTGTTTTATCTAATACCCGCGCACCTGTCCTCTTAACCTATCCAAGGGTAGCTGAATTGAAGCTGAATAGCGGTGTCATCGCTTTGGTTTAAATAACAAACCCGCCTCTCCCAGTTGCTGACAAAAATAAGTCAGCGTAGCCCCGTTAATGTAGGGATTTTGCGCTGGGTGCGCGCAAAAGCGCTGATAAAACAGGTTTACATTGTCCCTGTTTTTTAGCACATCGGTTAAATAAGTTTGTTGGTAAGGCCGTAAAGTTTGATACCAGGGCGCTATTTCATCATTAAAGCGGGCTAGTTTCCGTTGGTCTGGCCATACTTCAATAATATGTAACCAGTGGCTTAGTGTATCTTGCGTATCCCCTAACCAGCCCTGTATTACCGGCATACGTAAAAGTAGAATCAATGCCCCTATCTCGACAAGTATAATTAACCAGCGTCCCATCTGTTGTCTGTCCTTTCCCTGCAGTTATCAACAAATACCAGCATATAGCACCTATATCGTTTATTAAATAGGCTATTTTTATACCTTCATATTAGTATTTATAAATAGCAAATTTTATCTAGGCAATATAGACCAGTACCTTATGCCGCAATAAAACCCATAGCGTAAATGTGCTATAAACATGATCTATATTAAGCTTTTGCACCGCCACACAGGTAGAATGTCCCAGCGCTAAGTAATAGGGTAACCGTATGAGTGAGAAGATACCGGTAAAAACAGTGACCCCGGTTAATGTGCATCAACCAGCCTCCACTGCCACGAAGCATCACCGCTCGCGTAGCCGAATCTATGTACGCGCCGTGAAAGGACCACTGGAAACATTTCGGCGCTTTTTCGGGCTGTTTTTTCTGGCCTTATTTGCGCTTATTCCCTGGTTACAGTATGACGGCCATCAGGCGGTACTGCTAGACTTGGCCGAACAGCGCTTTACCCTTTTTGCTCTCACATTATGGCCCCAGGATCTTACCTTTCTGGCCTATTTATTTATTGTCTCTGCGTTTGCCTTGTTCTTTGTGACCACGTTTGCCGGGCGGGTGTGGTGCGGCTTTATGTGCCCCCAAACCACTTGGGTCTATTTATTTACCTGGTTTGAAGAAAAGATAGAGGGGACCCGCAATAAGCGCATAAAACTTGATGAACGCCCAATGGATGCTGATAAGTTTTTCAGGAAAACTGCCAAGCAGTTTTGCTGGTGGGCGGTAGCCATATTAACCGGTTTGCTGTTTGTCGGTTATTTTACGCCGGTTCAGGCTCTGTTTATTAATTT
The DNA here is from genome assembly GCF_003429285.1 of Salinimonas sediminis. Taxonomy (NCBI): domain Bacteria; kingdom Pseudomonadati; phylum Pseudomonadota; class Gammaproteobacteria; order Alteromonadales; family Alteromonadaceae; genus Salinimonas; species Salinimonas sediminis. Next base: position 599,947 of record NZ_CP031769.1, on the reverse strand, counting down.
TTTCACCTTTGATGCCGGATTCTGGCCCACTTTCTGGGTGGTGTTTTTTGCGGTATGTACATACGGCAATGCAGGTTATATGCGCGAAATAATGTGCACTCACATCTGCCCTTATGCCCGTTTTCAGTCGGCAATGTTTGACCGCGACACCTATACTGTGGCCTATGATGCCGGCCGCGGCGAGTCACGCGGCCCACGGCCACGAAAATTAGCCCGCAGCACAGTGCAGGAACAAGGTTTAGGCGACTGTATTGACTGTAATTTATGTGTGCAGGTGTGTCCGACCGGCATTGATATTCGGAACGGCTTGCAATACGAATGCATCAACTGTGGGGCGTGTGTAGACGCCTGTAACGGCGTAATGGAAAAAATGAATTATCCCAAGGGCTTGATTCGCTTTACTTCCGAAGAAGAACTGGCGGGCGGCACCACCCGCGTGTTACGGCCAAAATTAATTGGCTATTTTGTGGTGCTGATGTTAATGACGGGAGTGCTGGTAGCTAATTTCATGCTGCGTTTACCCCTTGATGTGGATATTATCCGTGATCGTAATTCCCTGTACCGTGAAACGAATGATGGGCTGATTGAAAACGTTTATACGTTGAAAATCATGAACAAATCCCAGCGTGAAGCCAGCTACAAAATAGAAGTGCTTGGTTTACCAGATTACCGGTTTATTGGTAACCAAAACATCATAGTACAGGGCGGTGAAGTAGCCACCGTACCGATTTCGGTTGCCACCGATGCCTATAATCTGGAAGATCCTGTCACAGAAATACAGTTTAGGGTAAGTACCCAGCCTGAACAGGCCTCTCCTGTCAGCCTGACCGAACCCAGTAAATTTCTTTACCGATAGGTATTTATGTCAGATTTTACGTTTACCGGGCTTACGCCCGATGTGCTATTGGATGCTCTTGAGTCATGCGGTATTTTTCCGCAAACTGGCTTACTGGCGCTCAACAGTTATGAAAACCGGGTATATCAATTCCAGGCTGACGATGGCCAGCGGATGGTCGCCAAGTTTTATCGGCCTGCCCGCTGGACCAACGAGCAAATCCTTGAAGAGCACCACTTTGCGCTGGAGTTGGCCGATGCCGACATCCCGTTGGTGGCGCCCCTTATTATAAATGGCAACACGCTACATACCTTTGGCGGGTTTCGCTTCGCCGTTTTTCCGTCAGTGGGCGGCCGGCAGTTTGAAATAGACAATCTTGACCAATTGGAATGGATGGGTCGGTTTATCGGGCGTATGCATCGGGTAGCCCAGACTGCCCGCTTTTCGCACCGCCTGCCGTTGGACGCGGATCATTTTTTAGCCCAGCCGTACGCCGAGCTGCAACAAAGTACCCTGCTTCCGGATCACCTTAAAACCGCCTTTTTCGCTATTGCCGAACCCGTGATTGAACTCACTACTAAACGGTATCATCCCTTTGGCTTGATCCGCCTACACGGCGATTGCCATCCGGGCAACATATTATGGCGCGACGGCCCAATGTTTGTCGATTTGGATGATTGCCGCATGGGGCCTGCTATTCAGGATTTGTGGATGATGCTAAGTGGCGATCGCAGCCAACAGCTATTGCAACTGGACACCATGGTAGAAGCATATGAAGAATTTCATGAACTCGACCGCCGTGAGCTTGCCCTGATTGAGCCTTTACGAGCCATGCGTATGCTGCACTACATGGCGTGGTTGTCCAAACACTGGCAAGATGCTGCGTTTCCCCGGGCGTTTCCATGGTTTGCTGAGGACAAATACTGGGAAAACCAGATCCTAGCCCTTAAAGAGCAAATGTCGTCACTTCAGGAACCGGCACTTAGCCTGGGAATTTAGGCGCCTGTATGCTTGAAAGCCTGGGCCTGCTGGGCATGTTTGTCAGTGCCTTTTTAGCCGCCACCATTTTACCGCTGGGCTCTGAAGCGGTAATGATTGCCCTATACCATAGCGGTTATTCGCCAGCCGCCCTGTGGCTGGTGGCCACCGTAGCCAATGTTGCGGGCTCGCTGGTGAACTATGTTATAGGTCGAACAGCTGGACGTCCGGGGCTTAAGGCATTGTTAAAGGTTTCTGACACCGCCTTTGCCCGCGCCGAACAGCACTATCGCCGTTACGGTACGGTATCTTTATGTTTTGCCTGGGTACCGGTTATTGGCGATCCGCTTACCATGCTGGCAGGGGTCATTAACGTGCCATTAGCGATATTTTTAGTGCTGGTAACGTTGGGTAAGGGGTTACGCTACTGGGCCTTGTTAAGCCTTTTACCTACCTGACTTTACGCTTTTTTGCTCCATCGGTTATTGTTCAGTATACTCCTGCGCCATTCAGGTGCCTGCAATATGCAGGGTAAACGGGAAGTCAGTGCAAGGCTGACGCTGCCCCCGCAACGGTAAACTCCGCCCTTCAGGGCTCATATTCAGCAACCCTCGTATAACGGTTGCGCCACTGTGCATAGCACGGGAAGGTCATATGGCCTGACGCTGGTCAGGTGAGTAAGCCCGGATACCGGCCTGATACGTCATCAGCAATGTTGCTGATTGTTCGCTTTCATGCACTCGGGTGGAGTGTATAAACGAGAAACCACATGAAAAACCAATCTTCCTTTTTGTTACTTCCTGCTGCCACCGCAGTACTGGCGTCATTAACCTGTGGCGTTGCCCTGGCCGCGCCGGCGCCCGCCGATATCGAAACCCTGACCGTCACCGGCACCCGTTTACCCTTTGATTTAGACCAGTTAGCCGCCGCATCTACGGTCATCGACCAAGAAGAAATACGCCGCTCGGGCGCACTACAAATTACCGATTTGCTGCGCGCGCTTCCGGGTATCACTATCTCACAGTCTGGTAGTCCTGGTGCATTAACTGAAATTCGCGTACGGGGTAGCGAAACTAACCATCTGCTGGTGTTAATTGATGGGGTTGTGGCTAACGATATTGGTCAGGGTAGCGCCATCGACCTGGCCCACTTAACCGCCGACAGCATTGCCCGAATCGAATTGTTACGTGGGGCCCAAAGCGCACTTTGGGGCAGCGGTGCTATAGGTGGTGTGTTAAGTATTACGACCAAAGCCGGGGCCGGTGGCCAGGATAATACCAGTGTCACCTTAGGTATAGGTACTGACAATACGACCCAGGTCGCCCTAAATGCTGCTGGCAGCCAAGATAATGTGCAGTTTGCCGCGTATGCCGACTGGCAGGAAACCGCGGGTGACAATATTGCCTTAACCGGTGATGAAGATGATGGTTATAGGAATATTACCACCGGCGGCTCTCTGAATTGGGCAATGAGCGACCAGCATGCCTTTTCTGCCTCTGCCCGTCTGGTAGACTACACCACCGACTATGACGCCATCGACAATATCACCACCGGGCTACCGGTAGACGCAGCGAATGTTACTGACGGCAAACAATTAAGCGGACAACTAGGCTGGCAGTTTGCCCCGCAAAATAGTGATTATACCAGCCAGTTGCAGTTGCAATATCGTCAGGACGAGAACAACAGCAGCGCCAATGGTGTCTTTGATGGGGGGACGACCGGTGAACGTTACCAGGTGACCTGGATTAACCGGTATGCGCTGGCGGGCTGGCAACTGGCTGGCGGCTTGGAATACCTGGAACGTCAGTTTGAACAACGCGGGTTAAACCTGTATGGCGATCCAAACCAGCAGCAACAGGACGAAACGGTCAGCCTCTTTGGTGAAGCGGGCAAAGAAGTGGTATCAGATGTGTTTGCGACGATATCGGCTCGGTTCGATGACAACAGTGAGTTCGACGATGCCTTTAGTTATCGTGGCGGTCTGACCTGGCAATTAGACAACACGTATAGTGTGTACACTAGCCTGGGTAAAGCCATCAAAACCCCCACCTTTACCGAGCGTTTTGGCTATTATCCCGAGACTTTCATCGGTAACCCGGCGCTGGAGCCTGAGCAAAGCCTGGAATGGGAAGTGGGCGGCCGTGCTTCCTGGAATAAAACCTGGTCAGCCGAAGTGAACTATTTCAATGCGCGGCTGGAAGACGAAATAAACGGTTTTGTTTTCGATCCGGTAACCTACTTAAGTACAGCCAGCAATAAAACGGGGACAAGCCGCCGTGAAGGGCTGGAAACACAGCTTAATTATCATGGCGATGGTGTGAGCGTGCGCGCTACCTATAGCTATACCGATGCGTCTGAAGAAGATATTCGGGAATTACGCCGGGCGTACCATCAGGCTTCTGTCACGGTTAGCGCCGACCTGCCAATAGAGGGCTTGAGTGCTTATACCAAACTGGCTTACACCGGTAGTCGCGACGATATTTTCTATCCTCCCTACCCAGCCGTGTCACAGCGCGTTGGCCTACAACCTTATACTTTGATAAGTGCTAATCTGGCGTATGCCGTGAATGCCAATTTAAAGGTAGCATTGCGCCTGGATAATGCCCTGGATGAGTCGTATCAGGATATTGTAGGCTATTCACAGAGCGAACGCCGCGCTCGCTTGTCCACTACCTATACCTTCTGATTCCCGCCCGATAAATGCCTCCCCCACGCGGTTTTGTGCGTGGGGTGTGGCGCTTTTATTCTTTGTGTCTATATTTAGTGTGTAATTCAATAAAAACGCCGGCCCCGGGTTTTTATTTCTAGTGCGTCATTCACTGGCGTATTGGTTGCCAGCAAGAGGGATTTGCACACTTATTATGAAACAGCACTATGCGGCGATTTTACAGCAGCTTCCCGTATGCTTAATGTATAAACTCAGCGGCGCTGCTCGGTTTAGCGTGTCCCAGGAGTTTATCCGGCAATTTGCGCTGTCTGAACACGATAGCATTGACGACTACGCCTATTTTGATGTGGTTACCGGAGCGCCTTTTGCCCGCTCACCACTATTAGTGGCTGAAGAGGCGGGCGAACTGTGCCAGCGGGTAAGTATCCATACCCGGCAAAAGCGCTACCGGTGTTTGTTACATAGCCGCCACCTGCAAGACGATAGCGGACAGGCTTATCTGGTGATTCACATCAGTATTGAAGATATCCATGATATCGGGCAGCGCCCGGTTAACCGGTCTTTAGCCAGCCATTTGGCCTTCAGTATGCTGTTATCGTCTATCTCTACCCAGCTGATAAATGCCCGCCACGACAAAGTCGATTCCCTGATTGAAAAAAGTCTGGGTTCCTTTGGTCAGTTTTTTAACGCCGATCGGTGTTACCTGTTTCGCTTTTCAGCCGACAAAAGCAGTATGGACAATACCCATGAATGGGTGGCGGCCAACGTTAGGCCATACAAAGATGAGCTGCAGCAGATGCCTATGAGCGCATTGCCATACTTTGATGCTGTCATTAAGGCTAACCGGGTATTTCAGGTCAACGATGTGCAACATATGCCTTCGCAGGCGCATTTAGAACAACGGGAGTTCACCCGCGAAGGCATTCGCGCCATGCTGTGTGTAGCGGTGTACCTGAACGACGATTTATTTGGCTTTATTGGTTGCGATATATTAACCGGCCCTCACCGCTGGCAACATTACGAAATTCGCTATTTAAAATTAATCGGTGAAATGGTCAGTGAAACTCTGTTAAACGTGAACAACCGCCGGTCCCTGCTTCTGCTGCAAAAAGAGTTAATTCAGGCCAACCAGGCGCTGGAAAAACAGGTTAATTTAGATGGCCTTACGGGGATTGCGAATCGCCGGCGGTTTGATGAAACCCTGACAAGGGAATGGACCAACGCCGAGCAGCAAAACCGGCTGGTTAGCTTGATCATTATCGATGTCGATTTTTTCAAATTGTACAATGACAGCTACGGCCATTTAAGCGGCGATACCGCATTACGCAAGATTGCCCGGGCCATAGATACTGAAGCGCGGTTACATGAAGGGTTGGCGGCGCGTTACGGCGGAGAAGAATTTGCGGTTATTTTAGCCGGGCACAGCGAACAAGCCTGCCGGGGACTGGCTAAGCAGTTGCTGCGCACGATTGATCTGCTGGCGATCCCCTTTGATACCTCTTCGATTGCCCCGACCGTTACTGTAAGTCTGGGTTGTGCCAGCGCCCATTTACCCGCCCAGGATTCAATAAGAGCATTGATAAAACGGGCCGACGATGCCTTGTACCACGCCAAGTCGTCGGGGCGTAACCAGGCCAGTTATGCCTCAACCGAAGCCTGTTGTACGGTATAACTTGCTTATGCAAGTATATGCCTATTTATAGATTGAAATAATCTATAAAAACTATCGACCGTTAAACTCAGGCACAGGGCTTTGCAGCTCTGGCCTGAAGCGCGAAGCACGAGCCTAAACGGGGCCTCAGTCATAGATAGCGCCATATATAAAATGTCCCCGCTGTGGTAAGGTGTACACAACTTCAGAGCGTTATTCCCATCCTGCCTTGGCGCAGGTGTAGCAGTATTCACCCATTGTTTTGTCGCCTCTGGTGGAAGCCTGAATTAACGTTCACACCCGACCTTGCCTGGAGGTTTTGCCTTTGAAACGGTTACTTGCTCGTATAGAAAAATTATCCGCTGGCCCGGTGCTTCTGAATAATGAAGTGACCACCGTAATTTCGCAATTTTGTGAACGCTTTTCATTGCAGGTACAGGAAATCAGTACCGTCAGCGATGAAGGCTACATGAAAGTCACCTTACGCGATGGCACCCCTGCGTACTGCTACATTGATACTGATGGTGATGTGCTTATCGAACTTGAACAGACGGTGCACTTGTCTGTACATACGTTTCGCAAAGAGCATGGCCTATGGCAGTATGTAGGATTAACCCGTTACGACATTGCCAGTACGCAAACCCCCTACACCGCGCAGCTTGAAGCCAGAATACAACCTGCTTCGTTACAGGCTTGTAGTTAACGGCTACTAGCCCTGTTGCGCTACGCCGTTTATCTGAACGCTATTTACGTTGTATCAACTAAGTGCGACTGGTCGCGCGATTTGTCGCATTTAGCGTAATTACCCCCACACACAGCTTGTGAATACCTGCTCTATCCTTATCTAAGGCCGTCTACACTCGTTATTAGCGGAGCTTAACATGTCCCGACGTATCCCATTTTCTATTCTCGACCTTGCCCATGTCGGGCAGGACAATACTGTTCGCGATGCTATATTAAAAAGCCAGACTATTGCCCGTCTCGCGGAAGAAACGGGTTACCAGCGAGTGTGGCTGGCAGAGCATCACGGCATGCGTGGCGTAGCCAGTGCGGCGACAGCTGTAATGCTAGCGGGTATAGGCTCGGTAACCCGAAACATCCGAATTGGCTCGGGTGGTATTATGTTACCCAACCATGCTCCGCTGGTTATTGCAGAACAGTTCGGCACTCTGGCAGCTATGTACCCCAATCGGATAGATCTGGGGTTAGGCCGCGCGCCAGGCACTGATATGGCTACCGCACGAGCGCTACGCCGTAATCTGCAAGGTGCGGTAGAAGATTACCCGGCAGACGTTGCCCAATTGCAAACTTACCTGGGTGATGCCACCGAGGATATGCCGGTTATCGCGGTGCCAGGTGAAGGCAGCAAAGTACCCTTGTGGTTACTTGGCTCAAGCCTGTATTCAGCTCAGTTGGCGGGTAAGATGGGTTTACCCTATTCGTTTGCCTCACATTTTGCCCCCGACGCGCTACACGATGCGATACGGCTATACCAAATAAACTTTAAAGCATCACAGCAGCGCAGCCAGCCTTACGTTAGCGCAGGGGTAATGGTCGTAGTGGGGCAAACCCCTGAAGAAGCCCAATATTTGTTTACCTCTGTACAACAACAGTTTGCTAATTTACGCCGCGGTGTAAATGCGCCTATGCCGGCACCGGTGAACGATATATACAGTGTGCTGAGTGAACACGAGGTTAGCGCAATTAATAGTACTTTACGCTACGCAGCGGTGGGTACCCCCGAGGCTGTAGAGCAACAACTAAGTGATTTTGCTGAAGCCAGTGGCGTGGATGAGATAATTTTATCCTTTCCCATTAGCGATGAGCAAAAGTGCTTAAAAGCGATTTCTCAGGTGGGCCAAATGGTCAATGTTAAAGCCGACCCGGACTGGTTGTAAGGAATGGCTGCCATTAACCTTGCGTTATTAAACGGCGGTTAATGGCAGATTAACCTGTTAGCTAGGCGAACGTAATTTGCTGTGGTAACCTTTTGCTCAATTACGTTTAGAGGAAAGTAATGCATGAAAAAATTTGCGCTGTTATTGGTTATGGCTTTACTGGTACCGCTGCAGGCCTGCGCGGCTGATGCAAAATGGGAAGAAGGTACGCACTATACGGTGTTGGATGAACCGGCAACGGATAAACCTGTCATTACTGAATTCTTTTCTTTTTGGTGCCCGCACTGTTATCAGTTCGAGTCTTTGGTAAAAGACATCAAAAGCAAAATGAGTAAAGACACACAGTTCAACAAAATACACGTGAACTTTATGGGCTTCACTTCTACTGAAATTCAGGACGATGCCACGCGAGCGATGATGATCGCCCGTGCAATCAAACAAGAAGATGCCCTGAACGGCGCTATCTTTGACTACATTCATAAGCAACGTGCCAGCGTGACCGGCCTGGAAGATTTACGCAATATTTTTGTGGTAAACGGCGTTGATAAAGCTGAGTTCGACAAAATGGCTACCAGCTTTGGCGTGAACAACATGCTGAAGAAGAATAATAAAGAATTAGACCAGTTCCGCCAGTATGTGCGTGGTGTGCCTAACTTTATTGTAAATGGCCGTTATCAGGCGCAATTCACTTCTGACATGTCAAAAGACGATATTGTTGATCTGATTGTCTGGTTGAGTAATAAAGACTAAACAGCCCGTTATTATGGTTTAGTAAAACGCGCCTTTATGGCGCGTTTTTTTATTTGATGCCGCAGGCATCTCATTCCTTACCTATTCAAGCAGGATTATTATGAGCTCAATTCCTCAGGCCGCGTTTATTCACGAAATAGACAAGCTAAAAGCCGTAAAACGCCAACTGCGGTTACCCCATGATGAAAATCGCCAGGAAAATAGTGCAGAACATAGCTGGCATGTAGCGTTAATGGCCCTAATGCTGGCAGAGTATGCGGAACAGCCCGTAGATATTTCTCGCGTCGTGGTCATGATTTTAATCCATGATCTGGTTGAAATTGACGCCGGTGATTTATTTGCCTTTGCCGAACAGGTTGACCATGCCGAGCAGGAATTAAAAGAGCTGGCCGCAGCTAAACGAATTTTTGGCTTGCTGCCTGAAGACAGTGGCCAGCATTACCTGACTTTATGGTTAGTGTTTTAGGCGGCCGAAACCGCTGATGCGCGCTTTGCCAAAGCGATGGACAGAGTATTACCGGTATTTCAGAATATGCAAAATGAAGGGGGCAGCTGGGCCCGTCACGGGGTGACTAAAGCCCAGATTGTAAGCCGCAATGAATACCTGAAAACCTGCGCGCCGGCGCTATGGCAGTACGTTAATGAACAGTTGGATGTGGCGGTAGACAACGGCTGGCTAACCGAATAATCTACAGTGTACTGCCAGCCTACGCTACGCTATTGGGGGCGCCGACCGGGCGCCCCCAATCATAAAGGCTAACCCTAATACTTCAAGCTGATCGTAACCCTGCCCTTGCCCTTGCCGATGATTACGCGTGTTTACGGGCATTCCATCCACTTCAACCGCAAAATCGGTACCAGGGTCCAGAGTCAACCCGCGCAGAAAATACTGGTTGGCTTTACCTGAATCACTATGCTGGTTGAGCATCATACCAGGGATAAATTCAAGCATTTCACCGGTACGCAGCATTGGTCTTCCGACAAGGTCGTCACCGCCCATCCAACTTAGGGATGAGAAGACAAACGACCCATTGTGCTGGTGGTCCTCGCAGGTAACCTGAGTACGCTCTGTAGCCGAATCTCGGCGGGCAGCTTCATCGTGATTTGCCACAGACGCCGCCGCGTTGTAGAGGACCTTGTGCAGGGTTTTATCCCGCGTCATGGCGGATAAACCCGTCAGGCAGCCACCCCCACTGATTAATATTAACGTTGAGCGTTCGTCTGTCAAAAGGCATTACCTACCTGTCGTTATTGATGTATCGCATACGAAACCATCAACTTGATGATATTAAATTACATTTCATTAACCTTAAAAGGAGTTATTTTTTATTAATAGTTCAGTAGGTTAGTAGCGCTTTGGCGAATGCGGTGTAAAAATTTGTAATGTGGCGGCCTACCTGATAAATATAACTTACCTTCGCATCGGGCCTAGTTTGTCTGCCCGCCAAACCGAGATCCCCCATGAACATAACTATCCGCCTGTTCACCTTCTTACTGTTGTGTACATGTACCACTGTACTGGCCAACACAGCCATGAAGCAGGTTACTGTGGCAGGAGCTAAGCCGCCCCAGTCCCCGATAATGATTCAAGGGCCTATGCCCATAGAAGCCGAGTATTTCGCTGCACTTTTGGACAATGTTGAACAGTACAGTGCCGGCAATGCGGTGTTTTACTCAGGGTACCTGAACGGTTATCCGGTGGTGGTAGTGAAAACCGGCAAAGGTTTGGAAAATACCGCAGCGGCGACCGCCATTGGCATTAGTCTTTACCACCCCAGAATAATTATTAACCAGGGAACCTCCGGTGGCCATGATCCGGCTCTCGCGGTGGGCGATATTGTGTTGGGAAGCCGCAGCGTGAATGCCAGTAACTTCAAGACACCACACCGGGAAGCGGGCGCGGGTTCAAAGCCCCTGGACTGGATTCCGATGGACCTGATGGCCTCCCAGGGCAGCGCTGGCGAAGGTGATAGTGCCGCTGAAGCACAGAAGTTAAGATACTATGAAGGCGATAAAGAACTGATTAGCCTGGCGATGTCGTTACAACAAAAACATTCCTCCGGCAAAGTGGTAAAAGGCACTATTGGTAGCGGTAATTTTTGGAACAATGAATTGGATCGAATTGCCTGGCTACACCAGCACCTGGGTACCAGCGTAGAGGAAATGGAAAGTGCTTCGGCTGCGCAAATTGCCCACGCCTATGGTGTTCCCTTTTTAGCTATACGTATTCTATCAAACAATATTACTAATCACGGTAAGTACGACCCGACCACAGCCAAAGCCTGCCAGCAGTTTGTTAAAGTGGTGGTGGAAGCTTATATCCGCCGTCTTAAGGACAATGAGACCCACGCCGGATAGCGTCCCATAGACCCTTGCAGGGTCATTGCATAACATCGAGGTAGTTGCCGCCTTGCAAAGTAGCCCCATGGTGTATCGCCACCGGGGCAGTCCACCGTATTTTTTTGCCCACGGCTTTGGTATTTCCCCTTGATAGCCGCCCTTTGATGTGTTCATTTGAGGTATTTTTGAACCGCTGAGGGGTTAGCATGGTAGCTATAAGTATTTAATGTGACCATCTTCGGAAAAGCCTCATGACCCCCTTTCTTTCTCAATGGGCCAACGCAGCCTTAACCAGTGTCGGATTCTTTTGGATGGCCCTGTGGGCTTTTGCCTTAGGCTATTTGGTATCAAGCCTGATTCAGATAGTGGTCACCCGAGAACAGATGCAACAGGTGATGCAGGGTGATTCAGTAAAAAGTATTTCCCTAGGCACCTTCTTTGGGTTTATTTCCAGCTCCTGTAGTTTTGCCGCCCTGGCCACTACCCGCACCCTGTTTGCCAAAGGGGCCGGCTTTGTACCGGCTATGGCGTTTTTACTTTCTTCAACCAACCTGGTCATTGAATTGGGCTTTGTCATCGCCATTTTTCTGGGTTGGCAATTTGTAGTAGCGGAATACATTGGTGGCGTATTACTAATTTTACTGGTGTGGTTACTGGTGACGGTCTACCGACCCACCCAATTAATTAAGCAGGTTCGCGAAAAACTGAATGAAAACAACAATAACGATGAAGATAACCCGCCGTCTATCAAGCAGCTATTAAGCTCACAAAAGGGCTGGCAAAAGCTGGGTATGAAATATGTCATGGAATGGCAAATGATCTGGCGCGATGTATTGATTGGTTTTACCGTAGCGGGTTTGATAGCCGCGTTTGTGCCGTCACAGTTTTTTGAAACGCTGTTTGTGGGTTCTGGCAACGACAACCCCGCCTTTTATGAGGTACTGCTACAAAGCGTTATTGGGCCGGTAGCAGCATTTTTTACTTTTATCGGATCGATGGGGAATATACCGTTGGCGGCCGTGCTGTTTGATAATGGTGTGAGCTTTGCCGGGGTAATGGCGTTTATATTTTCTGATCTGGTGGTGTTCCCGGTATTACGCATTAATGCCCGATACTATGGTTGGAAGCTGGCCTTGTATATTTTAGCATTGCTGCTGATAAGCCTCGTCGCTACCGCATTATTATTGCATTACGGGTTAGCAATGTTTGACTTACTGCCCCAAGCCAGCACCGGCAAAAGTATCACCGAGCGTGATATGTTCGCGCTCGATTCAGGCTTTTTTCTAAACCTGGTGTTTATCGGAATAAGTGCGGTTCTGGTGTATTTTTGGTATCAAATGAAGCACATGAACACGGGCGGTCATGCGCATAGCCACGGGCACGCTGAGCATCAGTCTGGCACTGACTCTCAACACAGCAGCCACCAGCAAAAAGATAGCACGCCCTCTTTGAAGGCGCGTATCGAGCAGCTAATCACAGTTATTTGTATTGGCTGGCTGCTGGCCGGGCTGGGGCTGAGCCTGTTTTATTAAGCCAGCCCGGCCAAGACAGGCGGCCGCCTGACACTGACTAAGCTAGTGTAAGCGGTGGCCCATTGCAGTATGCCCCTGGTGGTTAACCAGGCAATACTGGCCAGCATTGTATTTATTTCCAGCAATTCACATTAACGCAGCGTATGCCATGGTGTGTAGCCCTACGCCTGGCTTACGGTCGCAGACTATGTAGCGATAAATTGCAAATATAAGAGCGCGGCCATTACGATACCGGCGCTACTTACGGCGCCCCATACCCCCATTTTTTTAACTCCGGTTTTGAGTAGATGCCATTGCGCGGGCTTATCGCGCACCCGGACAAAACGCAGTGCATATAGGTACGTTCCAGTGAGGCATAAGCTGCTAAGCAGTAACCCGAAGCCAACATAAAGCAGCTTAGTAGGGTAGCCGCCCCAGGTACCAAAATGGAGAGGATCTGCCGCCTCGCTGATACGGTGATGCAGATTAAGCTGGTATGCAAAACGCTGCGTAAGCCATTGCCCGGTCAGCGGGTCAATAGTAATACTGTTCGCTCTGTCTCTGACCAGAATACCTTCCTGTCTGCCATCTATGCGTAGGGCATCGCCAGCTTCATTAGGTAAATACCATGCGGTAGGAGTAAAGCCGGGGCGCTGCAGCGCAATAGCGGCTTCAGCCTGGGTAATCTGTGCAACCAGCGCCTCTTTACTCTGCGCCCAGTCAGCAGCTGACCAGCGCGCAACCGGCGCCGGAGCGTAGCTGGCTTTTAAACCGTTCTGCTCAACCAAATACCATAATCCGGTAAGGCCAATAACGACAATAAGCCAGCTAGACCAGGCGCCGCTGAGCTTGTGTATGTCGGCCCAGAACAGCCGACTATTCTTGCGGCGGGGCCATTGCCATAATACCTTTTTCCAATTGGGTACCAGTACCCAGCCACTGAGCAAACTTGCCAGAAGCAATACCGCCAGGCTACTTACCAGTGTAACCCCCAGCCCCAGCGGTAACATCAGGTGGCGATGCAAACGACGCAAACTGTTTTGCCAGTTCATCCACCGCCCCGTCCCGGTAGCATCATAGCTAACCGGATCAACATACACCCGGTAGCGCTGGCCCTGTGTATTGATTACCAACGCTTCAATGGCAAAACCATTATGTTCAGGCTGATGAAGCTGAAGGATACGATGACCAGCCGGAATATATCGGTTCACGACCCTATACGTTTGGGACCAATTAACCGGGTTGTTAGTGGATTGTGCACGCATCGCTGGGTTGGTCAGATAATCGAGCTCATGAGAAACCACTGCCAGCGTGCCGGTAACCAATACAAAGCAAAGCAGTATCGCCAGGTAAAACCCGGCGATACGATGCACGCTGGATCATTGCTTTCGAGTCATCCTGAACGACTAAAACCGGTACGAGGCTTCGGCCACGACTTCGCGTGGTTCGCCGGGGAAATGGCCGTTACGACGGCTAAATCCGCTAACCGCATAATGCTTATCAAACAAATTTTTGATGTTCAATTGCAGTGTCCACTGCTGCCATTGGGTGGTCCAGCTGGCATCCCATACCACGTAGCTTTTTACTTTCTGGTTGTCCAGACTGCGCTGTTCAGTAACGTAATCGGCGCCAAGCGCCACGGCTGAGTGAAGGCTTGAAAAAGCATAGCGTGTCCAGATACCAGCCTGATGTTTAGGTGCGTTGGCAAATCGTTCCCCCACGCCAAAAGTATTTCCTGCATCGCCTTCTGCCACTACCGTCTCGTTGTAGGCATAGTTTGCGGTAACACTCAGGGCCGCAGTAAGGTCCCCAACCAACGTAAATTCTGCCCCTTCACTCTCAACTTTGCCAAAGTTAATCAGGGCTGGTTCACTAGCATTGTTTTCGCCATCTATAAACGCCGGATTCGCCATTACCAGGTTTTCTTTGTCTATCTGATAATAAGCCAGGGTTGTCATAAGGGCGCCATCTAGCCAAGATTGTTTGATGCCCAGTTCAATCTGATCCCCTGTTTCCGGCGCTAACGAGACAATTCCGGCCACTTCCTGATCCTGGGTGTCCACCGGATTAAAACTTTGCGAGTGGTTGATATACACCGTACTGTCAGCGCTGGCAAAATAACTTAAACCCACCCGCGGGGAAACGTTACTGTCAGTGTACGCTCCGCTATTTTCTTTACTCTGTTCGTCAAAGTAATCCCACCGCGCTCCTATCATTAATGACCATTGCGGGGCCAGCGCCAGCGTATCTTGCACATACAAACTGGAACGGGTTCGCGTCAGGCCATCACGGTTTTGATTAGTCAGGTTATAGGTTGCCGGGTCAGTCAGCCCATAATTCAACGAAAAAATATTTAAGTTAGCCACCCCGTCTGCTTCATAGCGCGCCCGGTAGTAATCATAGTCAGTATCGACATCATGCATATCTCCGCCAAATAGCAGATTGTGCTGGAGACCCGCCAAAACAAAATCATACGTGAAATCAACGGTCAGACTGACTTCGTCATTGGCCCGGTATTGCGCCCGGTATTCCCGCTTGATGGTTTGGTCATTGATATCCGCCACCCCGTCAAGGTTAACATCTACCCATTCCCGCGACTCATGATAGGCCTGCTCTCGCTCATTATTTAAGTAGCGAAGTGTGGTGTTAACTTTCAGGCTATCCGTAAAGTGATGCACTACGTTCGCCTGCAATACCAGCGCTTCAAGATTCTGGAAATCTCCTGCTTCATTGGCATTGTAGCGACGGCTTACCAAAAAGTTGCCCTCGTCATCCACCGGCACGCCGCGCAAACGGTTGCCGCCTAAATTTTGCTTGATGAAATCATAGGTGGTGGTTAGCGTGGTGTTATCGCTAATCAGGTAGGTTAGGCCCCCGGCCAACTCAATGTTCTCGGCATCGGCGTTATAGCGAAAGGAATCCTGTGCTTCATAAAACGCGCCGAAGCGATATGCCAGGGTATCGCTTAGCGACCCAGTTGAGTCAAACGAGGCACCGCCCAGGCTATAATTACCCACCGTTAGCTTAACTTCCTGCTGGTCGGTAAAAGCCGGTTTGCGAGAGACATAGTTAATCATTCCGCCAGGCTCCCCACCGCCATACAATGATGCGGCGGGGCCTTTTAACACCTCTACCCGTTCAACATTGAATAACTGGGGCACGCCAAAGCCGGAAAACGGATCGCCACGCACACCATCGTAAAAAACATTGCCGTCATCACGGAACCCCCTAAAGGTAATGCCTGAATAGCTAAATTCACTGACCCCCGCAATAGAACGGTACATGTCGGTAATATCCCGCGCCGCCTGATCATTAATCAGCTGACGGGATAAGACCTGTACTGATAACGGTATCTGCATAACGTCGGCGTCGGTTTTTGTTCCTACCCGCGTGCTGGTATCAAGATAGTACTGTTGCGCCCGACCCAATACCTGGATATTTTCAATAGCAGGTTCTGGCTGTTGCGCATAAACGGAAAACCCAGCACACAACGAGAGCGGTAATGTCGCGTAAGCAATATAAGGTCGGGAGTACATAAAAAAATCCGTATAAATGAAAACGCGAATTATTATCATTTACGGATGTAATTGCAAGGTTCTTTATAACTAAAGTAGTAGGAACGCGAAAAATCTGCTGATATATAGTTTTTTATTTATGTGGGTAAAGAGACGCGAAGTATTCCGTCAGAAGGGCGGGCGAACCAACCCATAATGCTCATTCTGCCTCAATGCTGCACAGCAATGCCGCAGAGGGTATTCGCCTGGGCTAGTAAGCTGCTACCCCCGGCAGGTTCGGCCAGTGGCAGGGGCTAATCCAGCAAAACCGTTCTCCCTGAATCGGCTAATATCACTGCCGGTGCTAGATAGCCTGGTTATTGCAGGCCCGATATACGGCTGTAACGGGCAGCAAGCTTGCCCCTTTTGCCCTGATAACATGACCTTTTGGGGCTTTATTTGCTGTTTTGGTAAGCTACTTTAACCCACACGAGGAAAGTGGCATATGGGCCAATGGTGCTAGCCCGACCGTGCCAGGCTAGCATTCAGCTACGCGATACCAAGGGTTTCACATAGCACCCATTCACGGGGTGAAGCGTGGATAAAGACTATTCCGGGACGGGACTATTGAGGTTATCCTGCCACGCATTATCTGGATCGCCGCCGTAGCGTTTGTCCTGATTTAGCTGGTCAATCTGGGTTAACTCCTCATCCGTTAAAGAAAAACCATCCAGCGCTAAATTCGCCGCAATATTTTCATCGCTTTCGGATTTTGGAATGGCAATACGGCCTTGCTCAACATCCCATTTTAGAATTATCTGGCCTGCCGATACCTGGTATTTTTCGGCCAACGCAGTAATGACACTATCAGCGATGGGTTTTTCTGACTTCTCTACACCACTCCATGAACCTGTGCCCAGAGGAGACCAGCACGACACAACTATCCCTTTGCTTTCGCAGTATTCCACCAACTGTTTTTGGGTTAGATAAGGATGTAATTCAAGCTGGTTGTATACCGGTTTGATCTCGGCAAAGTCCATTAATTGCTGAATATCCTGTTTGCGAAAATTCGATAGGCCTAACGATTTGGCTAGCCCTTCAGCGTGAAGCTTTTCCATTGCCTGCCAGGTAGGCCGGGTTTTTTCTGGATACGGCCAATGCACCAGATACAGGTCGGCATAGTCCATTTGCAAACGTTCCAGGCTTTGTTCCATCGCCCGTAAAGTAGGTTGATAACCTTGTTGCGTATCCCACACTTTGGTGGTGATAAAGAACTGATCCCGCGCCATACCCGACTCTGCGATGGCTTTACCTACGCTGCGTTCATTACCGTAAAATGCCGCCGTATCTATATGTCGGTAACCGGCATCAATGGCTTTTAAAATGGTTTCTTTGACAAAGCCATCATCCTGGTGCATTTCTCCGATAGCGGCGGTACCAAAGCCAATCTGGGGTATCGCCCGACCGTCTGATAACTGAATATTTTGCATGGTGTTCTCCTGATAACATAAACCAGACTGCTACCATGTAAATAGCGCAAAACCGAAGGAAGAGATCAGCTTCAGATAGACTTAAGCAAAAGGCAATGTATGTTTTTTTCTGTTCTGCCACATGTCTGTAGCGCGCGCGCAGGCATGGGTATAGTCACAGTTTTCGATTAGCATTATATAGCTCGCCAGCGTTGCTATAACTGCTTGTGCAGCGTATTTGTGCGTGCTATCACCGCGCCAGTATGCCAGCATATCGGCTACATCCATCTGCTTATCTTTTAATGCCCAACCGCTGTCGCTGGCAGGCACTACCGCCGTGCTGGTCAGCCCATCCCGGGTAATAAATAAGGTAGTTTCACGTTCACTGTTAATTTCTGGGTCGCCACCATCTCCACGAAAACACAATGCTGCATATTGAGTATATGCTTGATTAACCTTTCCGTGTTTATCATCAAGGTGGGTATGAAAGACGCCCTGAATACTGCACGGCGCAGCACTGGGGTTAAGTAACCGCCCCAAGGTGTTAGCGCACGAACGTAAGCCAAATACCTCACGTAATTTGATAATCTCGTTTAGCGGCGGCAACACATGCGACAAATCCAGATAAGTAGCATGTTGTTGCTGTAACTGGCGGCTGGCATCCTGCACATTGGTAACCGGGGCCAAACCAAGCGCTGGCAACGCCAGGCTGGCATACAAACGGCCCGAACCAGGCTCATGGGCGCCATGCATAAAAACCTTAGTGCCTTGTCCTGCCAGGCAGGCCGCTGCCAGCAAATACCAGGGTAACTGGCGCCGCTTTCCAGCATAACAGCCAATATCCACCACTACCGGCAAGGCGCGTACTACGGTATTCACCCGGGCGCGGCAGGCATCCAGAAAGCCAATAATTTCGTCTGGCGTTTCTTCGCGCGTGCGCAGCAACATTAAAAATGCGCCGCGCTGCTCGCCCGTGACGTCGCCGTCCAGCACCATCTGCATGGCAGTAAAGGCTTCATCCCTGGTCAGACTCCGACTGCCCTTCTGGCCTTTGCCGATTATTTTGATGTATTCGCTAAATGCCGCTGACATAGTTTCTTATTTGCTTGGGGTGGATAACGTTACTTTACCACTGCCCTTGCCCCTAGCAAAGGTGCAACCGCACTGGCGCGGGTTGAGGTGATGCGGTACCGGTTTAAACGACCCCTGGTGCCGATAAGTCAGGCCCGGACAGTGGCTTAATCAACCGATTGCCGGCAAGCTTCAGGGGGCCGGACGACTAGCCTATAACGCAAAAAAGCCCGCTGGCACGAAGGCGCAGGGGCTTTTTCAGATAATCTACCGGCCCTCAGCAACACCGGCGGGCCGGGCTTTGTGCCGATACGGGCAAGCAGTTAGCCTAACTGGTCTGAAGCTACTTTATAGCGAGGGTCTTCCACTACATTGATTTCAACAAACTTGTTGGCTTTTTTCAGTAACGCCCGGCAATCACTGCTAATATGCCGAATATGCAGTTTTTTACCCTGCTGTTCGTATTTATCTGCCAACCCATCCAGCGCATCAATGCCTGAGGAGTCCCAGATTCGGCTGTTATTAAAATCAATCACTACATCCTGCGGATCGTTGGCGATGTCGAATTGGTCTTTAAAATGGGTGATAGATCCGAAGAACAATGGACCATCCAATTCATAGACTTTCCAGCCGTCGTTATCGATATGCGTTTTAATCTCAATATGACGCGCATGTTTCCAGGCAAAGACCAGCGCTGACACAATAACCCCAACTACTACCGCAATCGCGAGATCAGCTATAACCGTAACGCCGGTTACCAGGAACAATACAAACGCATCTTCCTTGTTTACCCCACGTACAATTCTGAATGAAGCCCATTCAAAGGTAGCAATAACTACCACGAACATAACGCCCACCAGGGCCGCCAGCGGTATCATTTCAATCAAAGGCGCAGCAAATAAGATGAAAGCCAGTAGCACCAGCGCAGCGGTGATGCCCGATAAGCGCCCACGTCCGCCGGAATTAATGTTAATCATACTTTGCCCAATCATTGCGCACCCGCCCATACCGCCAAAGAAGCCATTGACCGTATTTGCGACACCCTGTCCTACGCACTCTTTGTTACCGCGGCCCCGGGTATCGGTCATTTCATCAATAAGCGATAGGGTCAGTAACGACTCAATCAGGCCAACCAGACACAGAATTATTGAAGTAGGTAGAATGATCATTAAGGTGTCCATATTAAAGGGCACCATAGGCACAGCAAAGCTTGGCAACTCGCCGGCCAATGTCGCGGTAGCCTGTTGCTCGGCGGGTAATAAATCCCGTACAAAATCAATTACAGTACGCGCTTCCAGGTTCAGCATATGCACCAGTGCGGTAACCACAATAATGGCCACCAATGATGCCGGCACAGCTTTGGTTAATTTAGGTAACAAATAAATGATAGCCATGGTTAACGCTACCAGCCCTAGCATGACGTAAAGCATAGAGCCCTGCATCCACTGCCATTCGCCAACACTGTTAAGCACTTTAAACTGCCCTAGCTGGGCTAAAAATATAACGATAGCCAACCCATTTACAAAGCCCAGCATTACCGGGTATGGCACCAGCCGGATAAATTTACCCAGCCTGAACACACCACACAGTATTTGCAATAGACCGGCCAGAACCACTGCCGCAAACAGGTATTGCACACCGTGTTGAGCCACCAACGCTACCATCACCACGGCCATTGCCCCGGTTGCCCCTGAGATCATGCCGGGGCGGCCGCCAATTGCCGAGGTTATCAAGCCCATCATAAAGGCTGCGTAGAGGCCTATCATCGGCTCTACACCGGCGACAAAAGCGAAGGCTACCGCTTCGGGGACCAAAGCTAATGCAACAGTAATCCCTGACAGTACGTCGTTTTTCACGTTGCTGTCTTTATTGGTGATCAGGTCAAACATGTGTTTCCAATTGGTGTGTTGGTTAAAAAACGGGCGGCGATTCTATCACCATGCGTAACTAAAGTCCTTTAATAGAATGTTAAAAGCGCGACGGTTCAGGCATAATTTTAACCCCCTGCTGAATGACTTCAGCACAATTTTATATCGACAGTGGCGAGGTTATTGCAACGGCTGTTCGGCACGGGCAAACTAGCGTTTTCGCAAATATGCTAAAAGGGCAATGTCTTTAATAGGTCTGGCCCCACCGTTTATTTACTATCACTATAATTTACGCCACCAAAAGGGGGTTTCACTTGGTACCTTATTTACTCACCGGCCTATCTGTTTTAGTAGCGGGGGTTATACATTGGAGTGCACCACATGCATTTTGGCGCGCCACGCTGACCTCCACCGCCACTATCTTATTGCTTTCTGTGGCAGCCTTATTCATTTTTCAGGCATCGGGGTTTTTAGTTAGCGAAGAAACCGGTGAAGAAGCAGATATTATGGGCTCATTACTGGTAGTTACCGCACTGGTCTCTTTCTTTGGTTTTCTAATTTCAATTTTTGTAGGTTGGTTTTTACGCACGGTACGCCACCCCCAAACCAAACACAAATGAGAATTGTTTTCATTCAATAGATAGGTTACAGTAATCCCTTACTTTGGTTGGGGGTGCTATGCTCTGGCTTCTTTATAGTTTGGTTAGCGCTTTGCTTGCCGCATTATGTGTGGTTCGCCGCCATGCATTAAGTAATGCTACTGAGGCGGTAATGGCAGCGTTTTGCTTTATTACTTTAACTGGCCTGCTTAATATTCTGGCGGTGGGTGTGCTGCCTGGCCTGCTTTTGAGTCTGCTGTATTTAGGGCTAAGCGGGTATGCGGTGCATTTAACCCGCTGGCCAGAATGGCTGGCTGAACATTGTATTAAAGAATAAGCCACAGCACCCGCTTCACCTGCGTAGTCATTCAGCTTATTGCATCTGCTTTGCCGGCCGGGTCAGTTGTGTCCATACGGCCACCCATACCAATCCGGCGGCCCACCCGGATAATATATCGGTCGGCCAGTGGACACCTAGGTATATCCGGCTAAAACCAATAAGCAGGGTAGTAAGCGCTGCCAACCCAAATACCAGGCCACGAATATCCGGTTTATTACTTAACCTGATAATAATCACCGCCAAAGTAAAGTACGTAATGAACGACATCATGGCATGGGCCGACGGAAAGCTACTGGTAAAGACCCGTGTGCCGTGACCGACCAGATCTGGCCGGGGCCGGGTGAACCCATGTTTTAATGCAAAAGTAACGGCCAATGCTGCCAAAATGCCTACGCCCAGTTGTATCGCCATTTTGCCGCGCCCGGTAATGGCCAGCCACGCCGCGCTAATGGCGCTTAAATATAATAGCGCCCAGTTACTTCCCAACGCGGTAATATCGCGCATACCTTCTTCCAGCCAGCCCGGGCCGATAGGATCGGCTAAATCATTGGCGTGGCGTAAGCCTTTGATAATCGCTTCGTCCAAGCCGGGAACGGGCGTGTAGATAACCCACCAGGCCAGCCCTGCGAATACAGCTAATGCCACAGCAGCGACGATAGATAAGGTTACGGGTTGTAATGTATGGCGCATAATACCTGCTGCATGAAACAAAACTGAATGAATAGTTATCAGTACTCCTGTTGCTCACAGGAAGTTTACCTGATGACCTATTTTCAGCAAAATGCTGTTAATATACAGTCACTCAGAGCGTGCGCTGAGCCAGTTTATCGCTGCTGCCAGGGTGGGTTTCTGATACCATTGCGGATTAACCAACAAAGCCGTTTTCTTTCCTTTTGCAGGCATATCGCATTTTATGTACGGATTTATAACAAATACACTTGGCCCAGTGCTTATCCTGCTTTTAATGGGCTATTACCTGTTTAGGCGGGGCTTGTTAAATGAGCAGTTTATCGAGGCAGGTTCAAAATTAGTCTTCAACCTGGCCCTGCCCGCTTTATTGTTTTTATCCATCGCCGAAGCCGACTTTGCGCAGGCGGCAAATGGCAAGCTGATACTGGTAGGATTGGGCGGAACCTTGCTTTATTTTGCCCTGTTAATGGCATTTTGCCATGCTACCGTAACGCCTAAGAATGCCAGGGGAGTGGTAGTGCAAGGCGGTTTTCGCGCCAATATGGGCATTATTGGACTGGCCTATTGCGCCAATACTTATGGTAACGAAGGATTGGCCGCCGCCTCGGTATATCTTGGCTGTGTGACGATTTTATATAATGTGCTGTCAGTATTTGTGCTTAATTTTTATCAGGATGTGCAGCGCTCCCTCACCCAGCATATTCTGGGCATAACCACCAACCCCCTGATTCTGGCTATTCTGGCCGCCCTGCCATTTTCGTATTTTCATATCGCCCTGCCTGACTTTTTACAGGCTACCGGGGGATACTTCGCTCAACTCACCCTGCCGCTGGCGCTTATATGTACCGGCGCATCGCTCCAGTTTCGCTCGTTTGGCGTCGATAAAGTGAATATTGGCATTGCCACAGTGAGTAAGTGCCTGCTTTATCCACTGGTGCTGGTAGGGCTGGCATACTGGGCGGGTTTTACCGGTATGGCGCTGGGCATTGTGCTGCTACTGAGTATTGCGCCCACCGCCGCAGCCAGCTATGTGATGGCGCGTAACTTAGGCGGTGATCCCCGTCTGGCCGCCAGTATTATCGCCCTGACTACCCTGTTGTCGTTACCGGTCACCGCCCTGGCGTTTAGTCTGCTGTCAGCCAATGCACTGTTGTAACTCGGGTCCAGCCTGCTCTATTACGCTTTACTCCCACCCAAACATTGTGGTGAGGCTACAATATCGCCACCGCGTTCCTGCCATTGCGTTGGTGTATAAGTATGCAAGGCCAGGGCGTGCACCGGACCATCAAGGGCCTCTTTAAGCAAGGCATTAACCGTACGATGACGGGCAATCAGGCGCTGTGACTCAAATTGCGTGGATACCACGGTAACGTTGAAGTGACTTTGCGCGCCCGGCGGTACGTTATGCATATGGCTTTCATCCAATACCTTCAGGTATACCGGCGCAAGATGTTCGTTAAGGGTTGTTTCAATAAACTCTTTTATTTGTGTCATCGTTATTTAACCATGTTGCAGGCTACGCTGAATAAGGGTACACGTAGCGGAATGTAAGATTAATGCGCTCACCAACCTGGCGAGTGGTTTTATTGATACCATGTTGATACAACCGCTGTGTATCGCCTTGCATCAATAGCAAACTACCGTGCTCAAGTACAATAGTGGTGCGGGCTTTAGTTTGCTTGTTAACAAAGGCAAAGGGCCGCGGCTGGCCTAATGTAACCGAGGCAATCAGTGGCTGAGGTCCTAGTTCGGGCTCATCATCACTATGTAGCCCCATACTATCTTTGCCATCTCGATACCAGTTTGCTAATACACTGTTAAAGTGTCCCCCGGTATGCGCTTGTAACGTGTCGCGTAAAACCTTTAAATCATGTTGCCAGGGATGCGGTGATAAAGTCAGGCCCGAGTAACTGTACACTGTATTCGTATCGCCGTACCACACTTGTAAACGAGGAATTTTTACCAGCTTGCCAAACAGTTTAATGGTATCCTGATGCCACTGTAATTGTGACTTTAAACGGGTAGCTATCGCTGTAGCATTGTCAGCTGACAACCAGCCTGGCTGATAACTGACCGCAGCCCCGGGCAGTGCCAGATCGCGCGCGCCAGCATGGGCGTGTTCGTTATCAAATAACCCAAACTGCATACGCGCCCCCTTACAAATGAATTTCAAAAGATGATAAATGCGTTATGAATACCTGTTTTTCTTATCAGGATCGCCAGTTAACTTTAATTCGCTATCCAGCCAAACACCAACATAAATCGTTACAAGCATGGGACAGTGCAGACGAGCTGATTATTGATCATCTCAGCAGCCCCAACCACGTCTTATCTGAGGGCCAGTGTAGCATATTCAATGACGATTTCGGTGCACTGGGTACCTGGTTTGCTGATCGGCAGCCCTACTGGTACAGCGATTCCTGGATAGCCCATTGTTCGCTGGCGGCTAATCTTGAGGCCAACAATATTGCAGTGAGTATCGGCCCCCTTGGGCAGGTCTGTGCCCCGGTAACCGCGTCGGGCGATCTAACCAGCCTGCCGGAGGCACCGGGGTTGGTGATATTTAAAATTCCCCGCACCCTGGCACTGCTTGAAGAACAACTGGCCCAGCTGCGGCATCGTGTTACTCCATCCACCCAGGTGGTGGCCGCGGCGAAAACCAAGGCGGTCACCCGCACTGTCCTGGCATTATTTGAAAAGTATCTTGGCCCTACCACAACCTCGCTGGCCCAAAAGAAATCACGCTTAATTTTTTGTACGCCAGCGCAGACGGTAATGGATAACGCGGGCAGCTCCCCTTACCCAACAGTATGGCGCCAACGTGCCAGTACAGGTATAGATCTGCAAATAGCCAATCATGCGAATGTCTTTTCACGTGGCTCGGTGGATATCGGCGCGCGTTTGCTGCTTGAACATATGCATGTGACGAACCAGGAACAGGTTATTGATTTGGGCTGCGGCAATGGCGTACTGGGTTTAAATGCTTTGGCCATGGCCCCCCACTCTCAGGTAACCTTTGTGGATGAATCGTTTATGGCGTTGCAAAGTGCTCGGGAGAATGTGCTAGACAACTTTCCTGACGCACTCAACCAATGTCGGTTTATTGCCAGTAATTGCCTGGAATCTTTGCTCGCCCAGGGCCAGCAAGCCAGTCAGGATAAAGTATTGTGTAATCCGCCGTTTCATCAGCAAAATGCGGTAACTGACCATATCGCCTGGCAAATGTTTCACGACAGCCGTGACATTTTACGCCGTGGCGGGCATCTTATTGTGGTGGCAAACCGGCATCTAGGATACCACGTACAGTTAAAGCGTTTATTTGGGGGTGTGAAGGTACTTGCAAGTAATCGAAAATTCGTTATTTTGAGTGCAGCTAAGCGTTAATCAAGGGAGCAAGTATGTTTCGGTATTTACTGTTTATTCTGGTATTGGCCACCACCAGTGTCGTGGCTAAAGATAAAGACGATGGGTCAAATGTGCAGCCTGAAAACTTTTATCCCCGAGTAAAACTGGTGACCACGATGGGCGATATTATTATTGAACTGGATCGGCGCCGGGCTCCTATTACCACCAATAATTTTTTACGCTATGTTTCTAAACGGGGCTACGACGGTACCCTGTTTCACCGGGTAGTACCTGGTTTCGTTGTACAAGGCGGCGGGTACAACAAAGACTTTGAGGAAAAACCCAGTTACCCGGAAATTTTCAATGAGTCGGGCAATGGCATGAAAAACAAATTATATACCGTGGCGATGGCTCGCCAGAATGAGCCTCATTCCGCTACCCGTCAGTTTTTCTTCAATGTGAACGACAACCCCTCTTTGGACCCAGGTAAAGAGTGGGGCTACGCCGTATTTGGAATGGTGGTAGAAGGTGAAGAAGTGGTCGATAAAATGATGGAAGTGGAAACGGAGTATCAGCTACGCCTTCGAGAGCCCAGTAGCCCGATTGAGCCAATTCTGCTGGAACAAGCCACAGTACTACCAGCCACTTAAGCAGTTTTTAGGCTGACATTTTCGGCGCAGGCGGCAGGCGAAACAGCCGGTCACGATATTTTATAATGTTCGCCAGTATAACTGCTGGCGCGTTAGTTTCGGCATAAAAAGGTGCCCCTGGTGGCGATACCCTAACCGCTCCAACAACTGGCGTGAAGGGGTATTATGCCGATGTACAATAGCGCTTAAATAACTAAACTGGTAATAGCTTTTGGCCCGCTTGATCACTGCCAGCGCGGCCTCACTGGCATAGCCTTTACCGCGGCTTTCGGCTAAAAAGGCAAAGCCCAAATCGGGGCAGCCGAAAATGCCCCGGTTTAACAGGCCGCACATACCAAGCGGTTGTCGGTCATGGCGCCGTTCAACCACCCACAGGCCATACCCCCACCGGTCGAAATGCTCATGGCTTAGGGCAATATATTTCTTCGCATCGTTGATACTATGAACGCCGCGATTACCAATAAAACGCAGCCATGCGGGATCGTTATTAAGAGTATATATCCACGGCGCATCATCCCCACACGCTTTACGCAACCCCAGGCGGCTACTAATGAACTGATAATCGCTCATGCCTGCTCCTGCAATAGTAATGCATCGATCTGGCGCTGTTGGTGGGGACTGACCCGTCCTGGCCGCGGATACGCAGGCTGCTTACGGTCCTGGCGAATGTGTTCAGGCCAGTGGGCCGTGCTGCGAATAAATGCTTGCGCGCTGGCCTGACCGCCGTGCTCTAAACAACCAGCCAGACAGGTATCAATGTAAGTTTGCGACACCGGATAGTGGGCGTCTGCCAATTGCGTGGCCAACGACTGGCAGATCCATACCTGTTTGTGGGCTAAACGGTCTTGCAGAAATTGGCTGGACTGGATGTCGAGCCCGGCGTCAATATACTGCGGCTGAACCTGCACAAACCGGTAGTCTTTTTCGCGACGAGCCAGCGCCGGACTAAGTGCGGTGGGCACCATTAATGCGTTCAGCCGACCACTATGTTCAGGCCAGGCCCCAACGTAGGTTTGCTGTTCGCGAATGCTGCGGGTAATCCAACCGCGGGCGAAGCCGTTGACTTCAACGAGCAGGCCGGTATGGGTAAGGTCAGAAAAACGCTGGCGACTATCGCGATTGATGAGCGAGCCGTAACCCAGAATTAAATGATTATAACTGAACGAATCAAACCACTGCTGTAACTGACTTAAGGTCAAAACTCATTCCTGTAGGATGCGCATTTTTCCAGTCAGTATAGCAAGGATGGCGGGCTGGCTCATCCCCCTGTTAGCGTGTGGTGAGCCAGCCGGTTTAGCAGTGTTGCATTAAAATAACGCCCGTACCCCTACCGTGAAATTACGCCCAGGCAGTGGCGCCTTATCTTTCAAAAATGATGTATGTACTCGTGCTTCTTCATCGGTAAGGTTATCGGCGTTGGCAAATAATACCCAGCTCACACCTTGGCGGCTGATTTCGTATTGCACGTTGGCGTTTAGCATTGTGTAACTATCGGTGATGGTTTCAAATGCGGCAACCTTATCTTGTTCGTCGTTGTAGGTAATACCCACCTCACCGCTTAACTGGTTACCGGTGTAGCTTACACGGGTACCTACCCGTAATGGCGGGATCCGCGGCAGGTCTTCGTTATCCAGCTTCGCACGAATCACATCACCAAAGACTTCCACCCGCCATTGAGCGTTTACATCGTAATAAACTTCCGCTTCCATACCATAAATATCGGCATCGGCCTGATTAAAAGCAAACACTGGTAAGCCATCTTCTGCATGCTCGTCATGCCCTTCTTCATCGTCATGCGCCTCTTCTTCATGCGCTTCGAGGGCGGTCAGACCGGTATCTGTCTGATAGATATAATCGTCTGCCTGATTGTAGAACAGTGACGCTGTATAGCCCCAATTCCCCGTATACTTACGAAAGGTTAAATCTACATTGGTGCTGACTTCCTCTGTCACATCACGCAACGAAGAGGCTAGCTCGCCGTCTTCATCTAGCGCAAAAACCAACCCTAATTCATAGGTTTGTGAGGCCAAATGGGCGCCCCCTGAGAACAATTCCTGTTGGCTGGGCGCCCGCTCACTGCGGGATAAGGTTAAGGCAACCGACTGGCCCTGGGTGTACTCCCAGTTTGCGCCGGCTGATAACGAGGTGGACGTGAAGCTATAATCGTCAAAAGAAAATTGTAATGGGCTTTCATCATGCCCTTCTTCTTCCTCTTCATGGTCACCGGTATGCAAATCAATCTGCGTGTCACTAATATCATATTCGGTACGTTCGATACGACCACCTAATTCGGCGGTAACCTTGCCGAAGCTTTTTTGTTCAACAACATACAGGGCATAGTTGTCAGTCTGGGTCGGTGGCGAGAAGGCTTCATCACCCACAGCTTCATAATCGCTGGTACTGGCCTGGAGGCCGATAATACCGTGCCAGCCATCAATTTTAATATGGTTGGCGGTTAAACGAAGGTTGGTACTGTCATTGTTAAAGCGGGTACCAATGGCGCCGTCTTCAATCTCAACATGGGTATAGTCCGTATGCGCTGCGGCAAATTTAATACTGTTGAGAAAGCTAACCGGCGAATACAGCTCGCCTGCCATTTGATAACGGGTCATTTCCACATCAATGCTGGTGCCTTCTTCTGCATGCTCGGCTTCATCGTGCTCTATGCCGTCTTCCTCATGTTCCTCTTCATGTTCTTCGTCGTGGGCATGGCTATGACCAGGTACGCCATAGGTGTTATCCAGACGCTCAACCGCAAAACCGATATAGCCTTCGTCCTGCACATAGCTGATACCGCCGGTGAAGTCTGTGGTCTCCATTGCGCTATTTTCCAAGGTACCGTACGGCTCATCGTCATCCGGCGCGACAGAGGCATAACCGGGGATATCCACATCCTGGGTGTCGCGGGTAAAACCATCAAAATGATAAGCAACGTTGCCCTGCCCGCCAGTCACGTCAATTTTGCCGAATTTTCCATTGTCTGCGGTGGAGTAACGCGCTTCAGCTTCGCCTTCAAGCTGTGCCGGTACAGTTTGAGGAATACGCTTATCTACCACGTTCACTACCCCACCAATGGCGCCACTGCCATACTGCAAGGTAGCCGGCCCACGTAATACTTCAACCTGGGTTGCGCTGGTGGTATTGGCCGCCACATTATGGTCCGGCCCAATGCGCGAAACATCTGAAACATCCAGGCCGTTTTGCACAATTTTCACCCGCGGGCCATCATTTCCCCGAATAACCGGACTGGAAGATACCGGCCCATAATAAGAACTGTGCACGCCCGGCGTTGATTTGAGTGTTTCGCCCAGCGTGGGTGCCTGGCGTTTACGCAGCTCATCTGCGCCCAATACTGAGACAGGGGTGACCGACTCCAGCACTGACGATTGCATGGCCGTGGCGGTGACCAAAATGTTTTCCACCGAAGATGGGGTTAAGGTGAAATCCACCACTTCGTCACCTTCAATGGCGCCTAAATCTTTATCGCCATGCAAATATTGCGCAGAAGACACATGTATATGCACATCGACCGGGGAGATATCACTGAGTGTATAGCGCCCCGCCCCGTCGGTTAGCACCACTTTGCGTGACCCTTCAACGCTGATTTTTGCGCCAGCGACTGGCTTACCTGCTTCGTTCGTAATTGTGCCTGTAATGGTATTGGCCAGGACTACTGGCGAACACGCCACAATGATGGATGCTGCAATAAGCTTACGTCTGTACATGTGCTTCCCGCTAATGTTTAATTAAAAGGTATCTGATATTGTTATGTTATAACATTTTCACGTTCATTGATAAAAATGTCAACGGTTGCTTATCGGTAGAAATGCTCAGCTGGTCGTCAATCAATGTTATTTCCACCGGATTCAACGGCGGGCTTGCTTACGGGCTGCTTTTCATTAGCGGGCTTTGTATCACCTAGTTTTTCATCGGCGGGCTGGCGATGTCAGCGAAGGTTTGTCAGTAATCTCATTACGCTTGAAAGCATATTTACTGCATACGAAGCGAGATTAGAGCAAGAATAAGGCCATACGCTGCCAGTCGCCAGAAATGGCTACCGTTGGAAAACCTAAAGGTATAGCGATTATTGAGCAGTCGCTGGGGGACTCTCTGCACGACGGGCCTTGAGCGGTATTTAGCGCGCCAGGCAGTGCCCGTGGCAGGGAACAACTTGACTGCCGCCATTTAGCGGGTTTAACTGAAAGTGACTTGGATGAAGCAGTACCGCCAGTGCAGTTTCGCTAAGCAGGCCTGAAGTGGTGCATAAATGCCTTTGGGGCCTGCTTTATACTTTAATAAACTGTCTGATAACCACGATGGGCGATAAATAGCCCTCAGGCCCGATCTATCCCAAAATTAAGCACCTCGGTGATGCACGATGCACCGGTTTTAAGCATCAATAGGCGGTCTATACCCAATGCCACGCCAGCGCAATCTGGCAACCCCGCTTCTAAAGCTGCCAAAAAGTGTTCATCTATCGGCATCTCCGGGTAACCTGCTGTTAACCGCAATGCATTATCTTGTATAAAGCGTTGACGCTGTTCGCGCGGCGCACTCAACTCGTAAAATCCGTTGGCGAGCTCAGCGCCCCGGTAATACACCTCAAAGCGATCTGCGGTGCGGGGGTCTTGCAAATTCAAACGGGCCAAAGCAGCCTGACTAGCCGGAAACCCGTGAACAAAACAAGGTACCTGCTGGCCTATTTTTGACTCTACCACCAACGAGAACACCAATTGCAGCAAGCCATCTACCGTGAGTGAATCTGGTTCATCAATATCAATATGGTGTGTGGTAAGTGCCTCAAGCAAGGCTGGCTTGTGACAGGCTAAAGGGTCAAGGCCTGCCCATCGGATCATTGCCTGCTGGTAGCTAATATACTCGCCGGGCTCGGTATCAAGCGTATGCTGTAACAGGGCATCAACTTCATGCATTAGCTGCACATGGTCAAACCCGGTCCGATACCATTCAAGCATAGTAAATTCTGGATTATGCCAACGCCCCGCCCCTTCATGACGAAATGCTTTGCAAATTTGATAGATCGGGCCACTACCAGCACAAAGTAAACGCTTCATGGCAAATTCCGGCGATGTTTGCAAGTATAAGTCTTGGGGCTGGCCGCTACTGTCGTGATTAAAACGGGTGGCAAACGCAGCAAGGTGAACATCGGTTACGGTGCCGCGGCTTAATAATGGCGTATCAACTTCAAGCACTTGGCGGGTGTAAAAAAAATCCCTAATTTGATGCAGCAAGTTCGCTCTGGCCAAACGCTGCTGATGAGAGGTAGTGGGTTGCCATTGCATAATGTCACACCGCAGGTAGGAGGTTACAACACAACACAGCGGGTAGCAGACTACGTCGTGGCGCGCTGCTCCCCGCTTAATCTATATTTGGCTGAAGCCGGTAAGCCCAGGGCTATACCTTGGGTTTGGCCGGCTCACAGGATTGGTTTACAGGCGACTTATTTTTGTGCCCGAGAGGCGTACTCGCCTGAGCGGGTATCCACCTTAATAACTTCACCGGTTTGTACAAACAGAGGAACTCTTACTACCGCGCCAGTGCTTAATGTAGCCGGCTTGCCCCCGGTGCCGGCGGTATCCCCTTTGAGGCCTGGGTCTGTTTCGGTAATTTCCAGCTCAACAAAGTTCGGCGGGGTGACGGTAATTGGCGAGCCATTCCATAAGGTAATGGTGCAAACGTCATTTTCCACCAGCCATTTAACATTGTCACCCACCGCTTTTTCGTCAGCAGCGATTTGTTCGAATGTTTCATTATTCATAAAGTGATAGAATTCGCCGTCGGTGTATAGGTAGGCCAATTCGGTATCCATAACGTCAGCACCTTCCACAGATTCACCTGAACGGAAGGTCTTCTCAAGCACTTTGCCTGAAATAAGTTTACGGATTCTAACCCGGTTAAACGCCTGGCCTTTACCCGGTTTGACGTATTCATTTTCCATGATATTGCAAGGCTCGCCATCCAGCATAATTTTCAGGCCAGCTTTGAATTCATTAGTGCTGTAATTAGCCATAAATCCTCTGCTAAAACAAAAGGTGTAAAGAACGAAGTGGCGCAAATAATACCTAAAAATCGAGTGACTGTAGAGCATAACTGGCAAAAAGAGTTAGCTTATAGTTTTACGGACCCGCTAAAGTTGCTTGAATACCTGGAATTAGACACGGCTGGGCTGGCGCATCATGGCCAGGCCAGGCAGTTATTTCCGTTACGGGTGCCGCGTCATTTTGCCGCCTTAATGGAAAAAGGCAACTGGCACGATCCGTTACTCCGGCAGGTTATGCCATTGGCAGACGAATTTGCGGTGGTGCCGGGCTACAGCGCCGATCCCCTCCTAGAGCATGACACCGCAGGCAAAGGCCTACTACACAAATACCAAAGCCGGGTTTTACTGATGGTGCGTACTGGTTGTGCGGTTAATTGTCGCTATTGTTTTCGGCGGCATTTTCCCTACGCTGAGAACGCGGTTAATAAAGCCCAGTGGCAACACAACATTGAGTATATTCAGGCCCACCCGCAGATTAATGAAGTAATTTATTCCGGCGGTGATCCACTCATGGCAAAAGATGACTTTCTGGCCTGGTTGACCGCTCAAATTGCCCAGATACCCCACGTTAAGCGCTTGCGTATTCATACCCGTTTACCGGTGGTATTACCCGAACGCATAGACGCGGCTTTGGCTGATTGGCTGACCAGTAGCCGGTTAAAACCCGTGCTGGTGTTACATATTAACCATGCAAATGAAATCAGCGAAGCTTTAAAACAACGGTTGGCAGGACTGGCGAGACAGGGAGTTATGTTGCTGAATCAAGGCGTGCTGCTAAAAGGCGTTAACGATACAGCAGATGCTCAGGTTGCACTAAGCGAAGCATTGTTTGATGCCGGCATTTTACCCTATTACCTGTTTTTACTGGACAAAGTAGAAGGTGCTGCCCATTTTGATGTTAGCGAGGAAACGGGTAAGCAGGTCGTAGCGCAAATGATAAAGCGTCTGCCGGGCTTTCTGGTACCCAAGCTCACCAGAGAGATTGGGGGCCAACCCGGCAAGACGCCGATAGACTTACATTTACAACCGTAACTTAAGCGTAGGTATTAATGTTGGCACCTACTGCCGGGTTAGCGGAGGTGGCTTTTGGTACGTCAGCGGCTGATTCCAGCAGCTGAAGCGTCGCCTGTCCCTCTTGTTTTTGCTGACTTTTTGCCAACTCAAGCGAGGCACCGGATGTTGCAGAGCTATTCGCTCCTGATATATCCATACCCGTTTCCTTTGTTGCTTGTAGCAAAGCTAAAAAGCAGGCAAAATTGCCCGCCTCATGAGGCTATCGGCCTGCACCAGCTAAACTTTAGACAACATTTCGAAGGGGCGCCATGCAAGCGGTTCACGACCAACTTCAGGAAACCATCCAGACTCTGTATCGCAAAGCGGTAGATGCAGATAATAAATTAGATGGCTTACAACAAGCTCAGCAAGGTAAATTTTCTGCGGTATTTGCCGCAGACAGTGGCTTTCGCACCCAAGCTAAGCGCTTCACCCCTTATGTTCAGGAAATTGCTGAAGACTGGCAAGCGCTTAAAACCCTTGATGAGGCACAGTTTAAAACAGCCCTGGTACCGCTGGTAGAAAAAATCCAGACCGCGCTGCAAACGCTGGCTCAGTTTCAAAAGGCGGTGTAAACCGCCCTACTCGGTGGCCTGTTGATACAAAGGAATCTGGCTTAAGCGTGCCTTAATCCGGGCCACTTCGTTTAAATATGCTTCGCTGTCGACTTTTTCGTAGCGGCGATCAAATTCTTGTTTGCTTAACCCCTCGGTAAGCCCTTCAATAGTTGGCATATAAACCCCTTCATCGGCGGCGCTGGCCAGCGCATTTTGGGTAGCAAGCGCGGTTTCCGGGTCGCCCAACACCCGCGCCAGCTCCAAACCGGCCAAATCGGCGGTTAAATCGACAAAGCTATAGCCGCTGCCGCCCATTCCCCGGTCCATTAACTCTTTGAATTCACCTATCGCAAACGTGACATCCTGTTCACTGAGCATTTTCAACGCAGCAGAGATAATAAAATGCTTGGCCAAGTCGTTGCGTCCACGTAATAAAGGCGGCGCAGCAGGCTTTAACGCATGTTCAATATCCGGTTGCACATCACCCACAAAATTGGCAATACGGTGGTGCCCGATAAAGATCGACAGGGCTAGCACGGCTGCCTTGTTGTGCATTAGCACATTATCCTGATTACTTTGCTCTCGGGCGCGGGCCATAATTTGCCGCAGGTAAAGATGAAATGGCTGGGGCTTTTTCTTTAACGCTAACTCCCTACCGGCGATGTAACGCAGGTAGTAGCCCGTCAACTCGGTCAGTTCATCGCCGCTGTCATTCCCCAGGCCACTACGGACCTCATTTAATTCACGTAAAAACCTATCCATAGGTTCAACCGTCACGGCCACCTCTTCAGGCTGCATACTTACCCGGGAAATTTGCTGACGTGCCTGGGTGCCAATATCGCTATCGGTCCACATATTGATGGCGTGCTCCACCAGCCCTACGGCCAGGCCGCCGGGAATATACAAGTTACCAATTTCAATATAATCGATGGTAAATTTATCGTCGGGCAAAATGCGCATATCAACATTAATATAAAGATGCCCGGCAAACACCGGTAGCGCCATACTGGCCTGCAGTTGGCTGTGCTGGCTGGCAATATCTACATTCCCGCGAATATACGGGGCGGCCCGCTGGACAAAACCAACCAGGCTGGCAACCTGTTTTTGCGACACTTTGATAGTGTGCTGGTTATGCCGATCAGAAATACTGGTTTGGATTTGGTTAAGCAGGTGATTCACGGTATCGGCATCACCAATTTGTTCAGAGGCAGATGATTTCACTGACGCTGATGTGTCAATCATCAACACCAGCAATACCCCCACGACACCCGCCAGGACGGCCACCGCTACAGCTAACTTGCGCAATACAGACAAATCTTTTACTCACCTGAAAAATAAAAAACAGTGTATTTTTGGTTAACTGCACCGCAAATACAACGATATTCGTAGACAATACAGTTACCGGATACGCAGGCTACCTGATAACGGCCTCATTATACGGCGTTTTTGCTATTTATGGCCTCTGCTATACGCAATTTTTCAGCGCCTTACCAGCAATAGCGCCATAGGGACGCTCGCTTTAAGGTTATAAAGGTCCGCCTAAGGTTTGGCCAGGGCTTCATCCAACCACTGAGTGAGACTATCAAAACGCCCCACCGCCCCGGTAAAGTCATGATCGCTGGAGTTCTCGGTGGGGATAGCAATACACGCAATACCAGCACCTAAAGCAGCCTGCATGCCATACATAGTGTCTTCCACGGCTACCGTTTCGCTGCCGTCGAGTTCCAACATAGCCAGCACCTTTTGATAGCAATCGGGAGCCGGCTTACTGTGTGCCACGTCTTCCACTGCCACCGTAGCGCTGAACATATCACTGAAGCCATGCGTAGTCAGGGTTTTCTCCAACGACAATCGGCTTCCGCCGGTGACAATCGCCAGGGTAAATCCCGCCTCGTAACAGCGCTCAATAGCGGCTTTAGCATCATCCATTAAAGGGAATGCCTGTTCGGCCAGGTACTGGGCGGTGAGCGCATGCTTTTGGTCTGCCAGCTCAGCGGGATCGGCATCTAACGAGAAATGCGCAATCACATCTTTGGCGTTTTGATTGACGGGGATACCGGCCATTTTCTCGTCGTGAAATTCGCGTTCCAGGGTTATATCGTAGGCGTTTAATACTTGCTGCCACAACGCAAAGTGCACCGCTTCGGAGTCGATTAAGGTGCCGTCATGGTCGAATAATATCGCCTTAGTATTGCGGTTAATGCCTGCTCGGTGAGTCATTTGCTTTCCTCTGCGCCTAATAAATGAAGTTTATTGACTTATCCTGCCTTGTCGCCCTCAGTATCTCAATGAGTTTATCGATAAGCGAGCTGAGTTTTGCTCTGGGTGACCTGAGCATTTACCAGACAACTCGCTGTCCGTTAGTCGTTATCCGTGCTTGTTATGACAAATTTAATGCAAATAGTGGCAGGTAAGCACGGACTTTTTGAAAAGCCTGACTATGCTTATTTGATAAGGCGTGGCAGTGGCGCACGTAACATCGTGCCATCCACCATATACTGCATAAACACGGCCTCGGGACACACTGTTTTTTAAGGAATGTGACAGCACAGGATTGGTCAGCTTGGACAACTTTACACTTACCATTTGCACTATGCTGGTCAGCATTATGATGGCGGCTGCGATGGCCGGGCTGTATGGCACCAGCCGGGATGAAGCAGCGTTACCCGACTGGATAGCCGCGATGCTTTGCTTCTCAGTTTCTTCGCTGCTGGCGGTGGTTCATGCTTACTGGCCGCTGCCTTTTTTGCTTGTCCCGGGCATCGCCAATGCGCTGTATTTAGCCGGCCACGGGTTTATTTTCAGTGGTATACGTCAACATATCGGCGGCCGTTCAGCCTACAACTGGATAGCAGTACTCGCGCTATTTAGTCTCAGCCTGCATTTTTTACCTGCTATCGCCACCAGCCTGGATAGGCGAATTATCATTTTTTATGCGATGGTCCTGGCGTTGTGTCTGGCTTCAGCGCTATATATTTTGGTATCCAGACGGCAATGCACCATTGGCGGTTACACCCCTTTGCTATGGGTGCTAGGGCTGTTTTTCACCCAAATGTTGTTGCGTGAAGTGGCGATGGTAGCCGACCTGGCCGGGGTTAGTGTGCCGGGCAGCGCCTATTTACGTTCGGCAGGCTCACTTTTTGTAATGCTGTATATTATTGCTATCGCTATGGCCTTTGCTTACCTCATTACCTGGCAAAAAGCTGAAGCATTACGTACGTCAGCGCTCACCGATAGCCTGACCGGCTGGTATAACCGCCGCGCCTTAATGCGTATGGCGCCACAGGTTTTTGATGAGTGCCGTAACAAAAATCAGTCATTATGCATTGTGATTCTGGATGTGGATCATTTTAAACAAATTAACGACACCTATGGACACGTTATTGGAGATAAGGTCTTACAGCATATCACCGTGCAAGCGCGGCAAGCTTATGGGCCGGGTAAATGGCTGTTCAGACTGGGTGGCGAAGAATTTGCTATCTTGCTGGCGGATACCGAGCCTGAACAGGCATCATCTATTGCGGAAAAGATTCGCGAAGCGGTTAATCACAGCCCCTACCAATACCATAAAGCCATTTGGGTATCGATTAGCCTGGGCATAGCAGCAGCCACAGCGCAAGATGTGAGCTGGGAAGCTGTACTTGATAGAGCCGACAAAGCGCTATACCAGGCGAAAGCCACCGGACGTAATACGGTATGCAGTGACACTACCCTGGCCTTTACCGGTACTTAAGTGAGGTATGGCTAACGATGCTTCGAACTTCAGTGTAAATAGCCGCTTTACGGAGGTTGTCATCTTAGCTGCATGGTTAAGGCCGGGTGGCTAAGCGCCGCAAGTCTGTGTTGGCACTTCGCCCTATAAGTAAATAAATACTACACCTAAAGTTTATGACAGCAGAAAACTGCCGGCTTCACGCAAAATCACGGCGCGTACTTTTTTCGCTAACAGCACATTTTCCTTAGTCCATTCCCGGCTGGCCTCTCCGCGGGTTTCGGTCCACTTTTCGAACGATAAACGCGGGGTAAGTACACCACTTTCATTCGTTTTCTGCTGGCTTTTTTCAGGATTCCCCGCCCACTGTATATATTGGGCTTCGGGTACCCGAAACGCGTAACAACGCAAAGAACCGGTTTCAAAGTTAGGTTTGATAGCTAATACGCCGCGCACCGCCGGATGACCAAACTCGTCACCATAATCCTGAGTAA
Source organism: Salinimonas sediminis (assembly GCF_003429285.1). Taxonomy (NCBI): domain Bacteria; kingdom Pseudomonadati; phylum Pseudomonadota; class Gammaproteobacteria; order Alteromonadales; family Alteromonadaceae; genus Salinimonas; species Salinimonas sediminis. Next base: position 561,916 of record NZ_CP031769.1, on the reverse strand, counting down.
TATTGTTGGTCTGGAAAATGTAATCAGAAAAGTCATTTTTTACCTGCCTGTCAAGCTGGTTCAGTACTGCCTCATCAACGGTTCTGCCCGACTGATACCAGGTGCCGTTTAGCAACAAGGCGGTAGACGATGCGCTGAGTTCGTAAACCAGAATATCGGCCAGGAACTGGCAACTGGTGACCGAGTCCTGGCCCGACAGGACCCGTACCATTTCATCCACACGCTGTTCGATATTGCGAAGTAACGCCAACCGGGTTTTGGAACGGTATGTGTTGTATAGCGTACAAAACTGTTTCACCAGCTTTTCTGCTGTTTGCCGGCTGGTGACGTCCATGGTTACCGCGCAAGGATGATGACATGCCACAATCCCCCATAGTTTGCCGCCAATGATCAAGGCGATAGAATACGATGCCCCTACGTCCATGTTTTGCAGATACTGTAAATGCACGGGCGACACACTGCGTAAATCTGACCAGGTCAAATCGGCCACCGGCGAATCTTTGAGCGCCACAATATCCACAGCAGCCGCTGTTACATCAGGAATCATGCGGGAGGGGTTTTGAAAATACATTTGCCGGGCGATGGCTGGAATATCAGAGGCAGGGAATTTCAGGCCCAGGTAATCTTGTTCACCGTCGCTGACTGACTCGGCGACTACCTCACCCACCCAGTCACTTTCAAACCGGTACAGCATTAAGCGACGATAAGGCAGTACTTCATGCAACGTCGTCAGCAGGTTATCGAAGTAGTCAGTTTCCTGCCACTGCTCATCAGGCTCCGGATACAGCTTTGCTTCGAGTGCCTGGTAACTGGTGAAACTTTGTGGTGTAGTCGCCTGCTCAAGCTCAACTACCACCGCACCTTCGCCGCGAATCAGCCGGATATGACAGATGTGCGGGCCCACCACATAATCATAAAATGTGATGCGTTGCCCTGGCTCCTGGGGCAGCCTTGCCAGCATATCTTCACGCAACCACTCCAGCACATCAAAGTTAGCCCCTAGCAGCTGTTCCAGATCTTTTTCTACATACGCTTCAATATTAGCGCTGGCATGGGTTACCGTCTGGGACTCTTCATCCAGTAACAGGAGCGCCCCAAAGGACTGAATTTGTCCCGATAGATGTAACGCTTCTTTTTCGCAATTTGCCAGTAGCTCGGTTACATCCATTGGTCCTCCGGTAGATATTATTCTGTCGCTAACACGTTTTGTGGCGCAGACGATAACATCTGTGCAGTTTTATTGCTGCCTTGCGGCTCATATAAATAAAACCCCTGAACTATCTGGCATTGTTCGTTCTTTAGTATTTCCAATTGCGCTGCATTTTCCACCCCTTCGGCGACAACCTGCAAGCCCAGCGCATGCGCCATCCGGATAATTGCCAGGGTAATAGTATGGGCATCCTCAGACTCACACATGCCGGCGATAAAACTTTTATCTATTTTAAGCTCATGTATGGGCAATTTACGTAGCTGCGATAAAGAAGACTGGCCTACGCCGAAGTCATCAACGCTAAGCACAATACCCATATCCACCAATTTATTAAGCTCTTCAATTAACACATCCATGCGCTCAGCCAGCGCACTTTCGGTAATTTCGAACTTAAGCTGTTTTGGCTTAATCTTATATTTTTTCATCAAATGTGCGGTATGGGTGACAAAACTGTCATCCTGTAACTGCTTCACCGAAATATTGATAGCGACTTTCGGCACTTCAATATTACGGGTGTGCCAGCCATGAATTTGCTGAAACACTAAATCAAGCGCATGCAGGCCAATCTCTTCAATCAGCCGGCCGCGTTCGGCTACCTCAATGAATTTTTGCGCCGGCGTGCCTTCCAACGCTTCGCTGTCACACCGCAAAAGGGCTTCCAGGCCAACGATAGCCCCTGAATTAATCTCCACCTGGGGCTGAAAACTCATACTAAAGTGGCCTTCAGTAAGTGCGCTGCGCAAGGCCTTTTCAATCTCCATTTTGTGCACCGCCTCCTGTTTCATTTCTTCGGTGAAGAATTGATACTGGTTGCGGCCCAGCTCTTTAGACCGGTACATCGCTGTATCCGCATTTTTCAGCAGCACAAAATTATCAGCACCGTCATCTGGGTATACTGAAATACCAATGCTGGCCGAAGCAAACAGCGTATGTTCATTGATTTCAAAAGGCGCGTTGATGACTTTGATAATGCGCTGTGCCACTTCATCAATTTCATTAACGCTGGTGGATTGCAAGATTGCCACAAACTCATCGCCCCCCATGCGGGCCAGAATATCGGTATCGCGAATACATTTTTGTAACCGGCGGGATACCTGCTTAAGCAACAAATCGCCCACATTATGCCCCAGGCTATCGTTAATTTTCTTAAAGTCATCCAAGTCGAAAAACAATACTGCACACATGCTTTCCTGGCGTTTGGCGGTGGTCAGCATCATGCCCAAACGTTCCATCAACACACTGCGATTGGGCAACCGGGTTAGCTCATCATGGGTTGCTAAAAACTCAATTTTGCGCTGCACATTTTTAATTTCATTTACGTCGCTGTAGGTCATAACAAAGTTGGTATGTTTGTTATTGGTATCTTTTACCGCATTAATGGTAACCCACAGCTTTAGCTCTTCGCTTTGTGCATCAAGATAGGTGACCTCGCCTTGCCAGTAATCTTGCAGGTTTAGCGCTTCATCAATTTGTTCAAAAAAGGCCGGCGAATATATATCTGCGGCAAAGTCACGGGCTTGTTTACCCATCAGCTTATCAATGCTGTAACCGGTAAGCTCGGTAAATGCCTGATTGGAAGTGATAATTTTACGGTTTTCGTCGGCAACCAAAATGGCTTCGCCGGTACGGTCGAACAATTTGCCTGCCAGTTTCAGCTGCTCGTTAGCATGGCGCGTACGGGTTATATCATTAGCCTGGGTACAGATTGATTTGACTGTTCCATCGGTGTCAAAAATCGGGAAACGCACGCTTTCAAGCACTACCGCTCCGTCATCCCGCTCAAACTCATCAACTGTTCGAACCGGCGCCAGCGAACGCATGGTATCTAAATCTTTTTCCCGCAGCATTTTGGCCATTTTTTTATTAAACAGATGATTATCTGTTTTCCCCAGCACCTCTTCTGAGGTCATGCCAAATATTTCCTCAAAGCGCGCATTAACAAACTCGTAGCGTCCAGAATTATCCTTAAGGGCAACTACCGACAGCGAATTGTTCATTATCGATAACAACTGGTCCTGGTTTTTCTCCACGTCTTCATGGGCCCGCACTAATTCAGAATTATCGATGATCACCAGGATGGCGCCGGTGGTTTTTTGCCGGGCATTAATCAGCGGCGTTATAAACAGATTCAGTGTTTCTTTTTCTGTCGGTTTAATAATGATGTTCATTTTGCGACTGGTTTTCAAAGTCGCGCGCAACTTATTTTCAATATCAATAAAGTACTCGGGCAGGTGTAGCTCTTTTGCCCGTTTTTTATACGCTAAAGAATTTAGGTGGTACTTGCGGTTCGCCGCTTCATTAGTGCGGCTTAAAAGCAGCTCATCGTCAAATACAAACAACGGAAAGTCCAATGTATTGTAGACACTTTCCAGCTCACCATTGATGGCCGATAACTCGCCCGATTTGCGCATGCTTTCTTCATTAACGCTAATCAGTTCTTCGTTGGTAGCCTGCAATTCCTCATTGGTGGCTTCCAACTCTTCGTTGTTGGCCTGAAGCTCTTCGTTGGCAGCTTGCACTTCTTCATTCAGCGCCTGCATTTCTTCGGCTGAGGCCGCCATTTCTTCGGTCAATGTCTGCAATTGTTCTCGGGTGGCAATAAGCTCAGCCACATCCGCGTTTTCGGTATCATAGGTAGTGTCATTTTTCGCTACAGGCACTTCTTCAATGCGCCGGAAATTAACGATAAACAGATCCGTTTCAAATTGCTCCAGCGGAATCACCACCACTTTCCAGTGCCGCCGGTTGTCTTTTTCAATCTGACGGGGCCGGCTAATCGCCACATCACTGTCACGCTTGGCCTTATTGAAAGTTGAAATCAGTTCAGCGGAAAACTCTGAGACTATCAGTTTGGATAGATTCAAATCCGGCGTACCCGAAGGAAAGCTTACAAAGGGCTGCAGGTCACCGCGAGAGTGCAAAATAGTGAAGCGCGTATTTATCAGCACCGAGGGGCCGAATTCACGAATAATTGTTTCGTTGAATAGGCGCTCATAACTGTTGCTCGGGGTATCCTTTGCCTTTGACGGAGTGATCACCCCTTTGAGCATGCGCGGTACAGCCGGACGCTTAGAACTCTGGCTAACCTTGAAAATCCGGCTTCGACGGTCTACCGCCACGAAATACTCTTCTTTCAGGCCAATAGACTCAGATTTACCTAAAAACAATATACCGGCATTTAAAAGTGAATAACGAAATAGCGATAATACGCGCTGCTGCAGCTCCGTATTGAAATAAATCATCACATTACGAAATGAAATCATATCTAAATGCAGAAACGGCGGATCGCGGGTGATATCCTGGCGCGAAAAGGTAATGATGTCGCGAAGCTTTTTGGAAGGGTAAAACGAGTCTTCTTCAAACCGAAAATACTTTTCTACCAGTTCTGAGTCCAGACTACTGATAGAGTGTGTAGAGTAGCTTCCCTTGCGAGCGACTGCCAAGGCATTGTCATCAATATCTGTACCAAATACCTGGATGGAAAGCTCTTTGTTTTGCCGGCGCATTTCCTCCAAGAATAAAATTGCCAGCGAATAGGCCTCTTCACCCGTAGCGCAGCCGGCCACCCACAGACGAATATTTTCACCTTCTTTTTTATTCTCAACAATGTCGCAGATATAGCTACGAATAGCCTCGAAGGCTTCTTTATCGCGGAAAAAATTGGTAACCGAAATAAGCAGCTCTTTCGACAGTAACCGCACCTCATCAGTATCATGGTGTAACTGGGCTAAGTAGTCTTTGAGGTTATCATTGTTGGTGGCTATTAAACGCCGATTGACCCGCCGCAATAACGTTGACTGCTTATAAAAGCTGAAGTCAATTTTGGTGGTATCACGCACCACATCATACAATTCCGTCATCAGCTGGTTTTTTTCTTCGTCTGAGTTCGGAAAAAAACTTTTGATCAGGTTGCTGCAAAAATTAGCAATCTCCGCGCCGATTTCATGCGGTGAAAGCACCCGGTCAACCTCCACCGATTGTAATGAGGCGGTCGGCATCCCATCATATTTTGCGGTTTCAGGGCTTTGCACAATAGCATAGCCACCCGCACTTTTTACTGCTCTTAGACCACGCGAGCCATCACTACCAGTACCGGATAACACCACTCCTACACTGTGATCGCCCAGTTCATCGGCCAGCGATTCAAACAACAGGTTCACCGAGGGCTTAGGGGTTACATCTTCAGGCTTTTTTTCCAGCCGAAGGCGCCCTTGCCGGTAAATAACGTGGTGACCGGGCGGCCCCACATAGATAACATTGTTTTTAGGCGCCACATTGTCTTCAATTTCCTGAACTTCATAGCGGGTTTCGCGGGCCAGAATATCTGTCATCTGGCTTTTATGACTAGGCGATAAATGCTGCGCGATAACCAGGCTGGCGTTAAGTTTTTCTGGTAAGTTCGATACCAGATTAATTAACGCCTCAATGCCTCCAGCTGAAGATCCTACGCCAACAACAAATGGCATCTTGCTTGTTTGGTCAGCTTGCGAGGCTGCGGTATTTCCCATATTCAATTCGTTTCCCGTATCCTGTTTGGTCACCCAGCTGGCATTAAAGACAGACAAACTTACTATCCCGCTGAGTCATTATTCTTACTGCAATGAATCCAATTTCGATGATATTAAGGCGGATTTTATACGACTTCAGCCATATTCCCTTTGCTTTCCAGCCAGCTTTTACGATCGCCACTACGCTTTTTAGCTAATAACATATCCATCAGCTCAAGCATATGTGAGGTATCGTCTACAGTAAGCTGAACCAAGCGTCGTGTATTCGGGTCCATGGTGGTTTCGCGCAATTGGATGGGGTTCATCTCGCCTAACCCTTTAAAGCGTTGTACATTGATTTTGCCGCGCTTTTTCTCAGCTTCAATACGATCCAAAATGCCCTGTTTTTCACTTTCATCCAGTGCGTAAAATACTTCCTTACCCACATCAATTCGATACAAAGGGGGCATTGCTACATAAACGTGCCCTTTTTCTACCAGCGTCGTGAAATGGCGCACAAACAGCGCACACAATAAGGTAGCAATGTGCAGCCCGTCGGAGTCAGCATCGGCCAGAATACAAATTTTGCCGTAACGTAACCCGCTTAAATCTTCTGACGCCGGATCAATACCCAAGGCAACAGAAATGTCGTGGATTTCCTGTGAAGCCAATACTTGCGAAGGGTCAACTTCCCAGCTGTTCAGAATTTTCCCACGCAGCGGCATAATGGCCTGAAATTCGCGGTCGCGAGCTTGTTTTGCCGAACCGCCCGCCGAGTCACCTTCGACCAGAAACAGTTCTGAATAATTAATATCCTGTGACGAGCAATCGGTCAGTTTGCCAGGCAATGCCGGCCCCTGGGTGACCTTTTTGCGGGCAACTTTTTTATTTTGCCGCAAGCGCCGCTGGGCGTTGCTAATACACATCTCAGCCAGTGCTTCAGCTATTTCGGTATGCTGGTTCAGCCACAAGCTGAAAGCATCTTTTACCACGCCAGAAACAAACGCTGATGACTGACGCGACGATAAGCGTTCTTTGGTCTGGCCAGCAAACTGGGGGTCCTGCATTTTGGTCGACAAAATATAGGCACAACGGTCCCAGATATCATCCGGCGTTAGCTTTACCCCCCGGGGTAACAAATGTCGAAATTCGCAAAATTCGCGCATTGATTCCAGTAGCCCCTGGCGTAGACCATTAACATGGGTTCCGCCCTGTGCGGTGGGGATAAGGTTAACATAGCTTTCCGTAACCAAATCGCCACCCTGAGGCAGCCACATAACAGCCCACTCTGCCGCTTCTGTATTGCCTTTAAAACTGCCAATAAATGGCTCTTCTGCCGGTAAGGTTTCAAACTGCGCTACCGACTGATACAGGTAATCCTGCAGGCCATCTTCAAAATGCCATTCGTAGGTTTCTTTAGAGACTTTATTATCAAACTTGATGCGCAGGCCCGGACATAACACGGCCTTTGCACGTAAGTTGTGAATTAACCGCGAGGCCGAAAACTTGGCTGAATCAAAATACTGAGGATCTGGCCAAAAATGCACCCGGGTCCCGGTGTTGCGCTTGCCGCACGAGTCAATCACCCGTAGCTCTTCGGTTTTATCGCCATTGGCAAAGTCAATCTGATAAACATTACTGTCCCGGCGAATGGTCACTTCAACCTTGGTCGATAATGCATTGACCACAGAAATACCTACGCCGTGCAAACCACCGGAAAACGCATAATTCTGGTTCGAAAATTTGCCGCCGGCATGCAGCTTAGACATAATAAGCTCCACCCCGGATATTTTTTCTTCAGGGTGAATATCGACCGGCATGCCACGCCCATCGTCCGTCACTTCCAACGACTGATCTTCATGCAAAATAACTTTAATATTGGTTGCATGGCCGGCCAGTGCTTCATCCACACTGTTATCGATAACTTCCTGTCCCAAATGGTTAGGTCGCACCGTGTCGGTATACATGCCGGGACGACGTTTGACCGGGTCAAGGCCATTTAACACTTCAATAGCGTCTGAATTATACTGGGTTGCCATAGTTATTTTTTCTCTTAAGGCCGTCACGCAAAGGGTGGGTAGCGCATCCGCTTCTTCCCAACACCTGCCAGGTATGCAACGCGCGCGCGGGCGCGTTTACTTACCATTGTACATACAGTTAAGGTTATCAGGGGCGTCACCCCCCGGCAAATAGCTTAGACTTTTGTCTTATACTGCTAAAAAACGCGCAATCTTTGGTAACTGATTGGAATAGTTTACAAAACTATGGTCGCCGCCTTGTTCAATGTGTAGCTGGCTGGCCTGATATTTCTGCTGCGCCTGCCGATAGTCCAGCGTTTCGTCGCCGGTTTGCAGTAATACCAGATAGTTTTCCGGGTGCTTAAGAAGGGGGGTATCAAGTTGCTGCAAACGATCCATATCCTCATTAACGATAGAAAAAGGTTCCTGAGTATAAGGATTTACATGATTGCCAACATACCCCAGTAATAGCTCGTACGGCCTGACTGCCGGATTAATTAAAACCGCCCGGCCACCGTGCTGCTCTACCAAATAGCTGGCCAGATACCCGCCCATCGAACTACCAATGACTTTTAGCCCCTGGGCCGTCAGTTCAGGATGCGCTGCCAGGTAGTCATCTAACTGCGCTTTTACCTTGCCTGGAAAATTCGACAGTTGCGGAATATGTAACCGAATGTGTGGCCGATGTTGTGCAAACCACTGTGCTGTAGCTTGCGCTTTAACTGACTGGGGTGAGCTTAAAAAGCCATGCAGGTACAACAGGTCACTCATTTTACTCTCCTGATATGGGTTTGCCAGCTTCCATCTGCAGCTAAATCAAGTATCCGAATACCGGCAGCCTGGTGGGCTTGCGCAAAAGTAGGTTGCAACGCCCATTGCCAACAGGTGGAGGGCGCGCCTAATGTTGTTAGCTGCTGGTGACGGTTAGCTACCGTATGGTGTAAGTGACCGTGTACCATCAAGCGAACCGGCTGTCCGGCAAGCTGCCGCCACAGGTAATCAGTATTGGTTAAACAATGCCTATCCATCCAGCTATGGCTGGGCACCGGATGGTGGTGTAGAGCAAGCAGATGATGCCGGTGGTGATGCTGCTGCATAGCATGTCGCAGCGCATTGAGCTCATGTGGCTTAACCCGCCCCTGCCCCGCCATAAAGCGTGTATCCAGGCCATGCAGCGCCCAGTTGGCAATTAGCCACGGCTGCCCGGCGCCTAACGTATGCGCCGCCAGTAAACTATTAAAATACGGGTTATTATCATGGTTACCGGCGATGACTTTGAATGGCAGATGCGCTGCATAGCGTGCTAATAATGCAATAAAATGCCGGTAGCTGGCCTGGCTATCATCTCCACTAATATCGCCGGTGATTAGCAAGCCATCAGGTTTGCTGCCCACGGCCATCTGTAAGCACCGTTTAAAGCCAGCGTACGGGGCGATACCTGCGTAGCCGGTTTGGTCAGGCTCGGAAAAAAGATGGCAGTCGGTTAGCTGAACCAGCCGCATCAGGCCTCGCTGGCCACTTTGGGCCGATGTTTAAGACAAAACTGTAACCATTCACCTAAAAACTGATTGACCATTTGCTTTTCATTACGCTGACGCATATTGCGATTAGGATAGTCATAGGAGGGGGCGAAGGCCCCGGTATTCTGGCTGCTAATAACTTCCGCCATACGGGCATCATGATACAACCGTACTATCATCGATGGTTTCAGATAGGCTGGTGTATGGGCATTGAGCTGCTCTACCATCAAACTGGTGGTATAACGTGCCGCTTCGGTAATCGTAATGCGATAACTCAGGTTTGCCCCAACCGTAAATTCAAAACACAGATCCTGGGTGTCGCAGTCAGGCAGGACACGCAAAAACCGCGAGTAATTCACCTCGCAGGTAGCCTGCATACTGGGCAGGTGGGGGACATACTTTCGTTGTTGACTACTCACAGTGATGCCAGTTCTCCAGCAATGTTTGTTTGTGCATAAAAAACCATTGTAGCGCAATAATCGACGCTGCATTGTCAATGTGGCCATTTTCCAGCCAATCAAGGGCATCCTGCTCTTTTACCCGGTGTACCTGAATATCTTCCGCCTCGTCTTCAAGGCCATGAATGCCTTTGGCCTGATGCGCGTCGGTTTTGGCAACAAAGATGTGAATTCGCTCGGTGGTGCCACCTGGACTGGCCAGATAACTTAAGGCTTTGGTCAAATGAGAAAGGGCTATCCCGGCTTCTTCCTGGGCTTCACGGTGACACACCGCTTCAGGGCTTTCACCGGCATCAATAATACCAGCAACCACTTCAATGAGCCACGGTGTTTGCGAGGTCGGCAACGCGCCTATCCTTATTTGCTCAATTAGCACAAACTCTTTGGCCACCGGATCATACGGTAAAACGGCTACCGCGTGGCCGCGCTCAAAAATTTCCCGTTTAACGGTATCGCTCCAGCCCCCGGCAAATAATTTATGGGTAAAGTCATACCGGACCATTTTGAAAAACCCGTCATAGAGGGTTTCGGTTTTCTCGATTTTGACGTCGTTTGAGTTAAATCTATGGATTTTATTGCTCACTTACATTCACTCTCGCATGTAAAAAGGTTATTATACGTGCAAAATAAGAGTCGTGGATTTACACGAACGTGGTTGGCAGCGCAATTGGGTGGCAATCGCTGGTCTATTGTTGGCGCTATTTGACATAATATTATTCACATATTCTGTTACAGTTAAATACGCGCTGAAACGACTATAGACTACCGATTTGCAGTTGACTTTCATACACTTTACAACCTTTAGCAGTCTGAAGACTCAAATAGAATACATAGAAGGCGGACTAATGAAACGAACACTTCTGTCGCTGGTGATAAGTTTAGGAGTGACTACTTCTGCTTTAGCTGATGACTTATTACAGGTTTATCAGCAAGCACTGGCTAATGATCCAATTGTTAATGGTGCGAAAGCCCAACGCGATGCTTCTTTTGAAGGAATATCAATTAGTCGCGCCAATTTGCTGCCACAAATTTCGGGTACCGTGGGGTATACCACAGCAAGTCGTGAAAGTACGCAGTTTACCGGGACCGATGAAGATAACCTGGCATTGATTACTATCGACTCAGATACGGATACACTGGATTATGGTATTTCGGCCACAATGTCGTTGTATGACCATGCCAACTGGGTAGGCTTAGATCGAGCGGAAAAGGTCGCTGAGCAAAGTGATGCGCAACTGGCGGCCAGCATGCAGGATTTGATTGTGCGTACTGTTACCGCTTACTTTGATGTATTACGCGCGAAAGACAGCCTGGAATTTGTGCGCGCCGAAAAACGTGCTATCGATCGCCAGCTGGAACAAACTAAGCAGCGTTTTGAAGTTGGTTTGACCGCAATCACAGATGTGCATGAAGCGCAGGCGAACTACGACAGTACCGTGGCGCAGGAAATTCAGGCCGAAAACCAGGTAGAACTTGCCCTGGAAGCGCTACGCGTGATCACTGGCAAATACCACGACCGTATTTACAGCCTGAATACTGAGTCATTTTCAGCCTCAATGCCAAGCCCATCAACCCCTGAAGCCTGGCTAAAAATTGCTGAAGACGCCAACTTGTCTTTGCTGGTAGACCGCCTGGCGCTGGATATTGCCAAAGAAGATATACAAAGTGCGCGTGCCGGACACTTCCCTACGCTGGACTTGTCCGCAGGTGCTAACCGAACTAAAAACGATATTTCCAGCGACCGGATTGATTATGAAACGCCGTGGCTGGACAGCTACAGTGTTGGTGTCAATCTGACCGTACCTATTTTCCAGGGGTTACGGGTCACGGCGCAAACGCAGCAAGCTAAATACCTGTACATAGCAACCAGTCAGGATTTAGAACAAACCTACCGCCAAACCGTCCAGTCGGTCAGAAGCTCGTTTAACGATGTGAATGCAGCGATTTCAACAATTCGCGCACTGGAGCAGTCGGTAGTGTCGGCCCAAAGTGCACTGAAAGCCACAGAAGCTGGCTTTGATGTAGGTACACGTACTATCGTAGACGTATTAGACAGCACTCGTAATCTGTTTGATGCCCGCCGCAATCTTTCAGTAGCCCGCTATGACTTTATCCAGTCAGTGGTTAATCTGAAACAGGCCGCCGGTACGCTGACCAGTGAAGATGTTAAAATGATCAATGGCGGTCTACAACCTGCCTCAGAAAACAACACATCTACACAATAAATTGTAGGTATAAAAAAACCGGGGCGTTTGCTCCGGTTTTTTGCTGTCTGTAATGCCTTAATTTACGCCTGTGGCATATTTAATTGGCGATTTTATGGTTTACCTGGCTTAGCAACTCAGCCAATAATTTCACCTGCTGCTGCAATTCTGCGAGGTTAGTCGCAGATGGCTCAAAATTTTCTAGTCGGTCAGAAAATTGATTTAATTTGCTCTGCAACGTTATAAGATCCATATCCATTTGAATTTTACTTTACATAAAAACCAGGCCTAATTGCCTGATAAGCCGCCGAAATCAGATGAACTATAGTCTAATATTTCGCCGCTTATTGCAATAACCCTGAATGTAATTAACCCCTTTGATATTGAAGATACATTCATGCAAGCTGTTGAACTACAAGATCGTTTCGAGGCTGTCCGCGCGAACAAGCTATTTGAGACCTTTGTTATTATTGTTATTGTGTTTTCGGCGCTGCTGGTGGGGGCCAAAACATACGATATCCCCGCCCCGTTTGGCACTATCACCTTACTCTTAGACTGGTTTATCAGCTTTTTCTTTCTAACCGAAATCGCCATTCGGTTTATGGCCGAAAAACATAAAAAGCATTTTTTCAAAAGCTTCTGGAACTGGTTTGATTCGTTGATTGTCGTGGTTTCACTGATACCGGCTGATAATGCTGAGTTGGCCGTAGTAGGCAGACTGGTGCGTGTGTTTCGGGTATTACGGATGGTTTCGTTTATTCCCGAACTGCGTATATTGCTGGTTTCTTTGGTCAAAGCTCTGCCCCAGCTAGGCTACGTTATGCTGCTGATGTTTATCATTTTTTATATTTACGCGGCGATTGGCAGTACATTATTTGAAGCAATAAACCCTGTGTTATGGGGCGACATTTCTATCTCTTTACTGACGTTGTTCAGGGTTATGACCTTTGAAGACTGGACCGATGTAATGTATGAAACCATGGAAGTGTACCCGCTGAGTTGGGCGTTTTATCTTAGCTTTATCTTTTTTACCGCTTTTGCGTTTCTAAATATGGTAATTGGTATTGTGGTCAATGTGATGGAGCAGGAAAACGCTAAGGCGCGAATGGAGGCCGAGGAACAAAGCGATGAGCCCAGCCTGAGCGAAATCATGCAGGAAATAAAAGCTTTGAAAGCCCAGCTTAAACAACGCGAACGCGACTAAGAATGGGCGATAAGCGTATCTTTGCTTTCAATAATTCACCCGTACGGCCAGCGGCCGCATGGGTGAAAGCATTTACAATGTTTCGCGTAGAGCCTGGGCGCGCTGTTGGTCTTCGGGCTGGGAAAACTGCCGGGAGTCCAGGCGACGCTTGGCTAGCTGGCGTTGTTGTGCTGTGATCAGTAACTCAACGTAGTTAAGATAGACCGCGTCACTGCCCACATTTTCAATCTTAATCTTGTCATAAAAACTGAGCGCCTCAGCGGTTTTTTGTTGCTGCTTCAGTATTTGTGCCAAAGTATCCACAGCCTCCGCATTTTTAGGCTGTAACGCCACTGCACGCCGGGCCAATGGCTCTGCATCAGCAATCTGTCCTTGCTCCAGGTACAAATACGCTAAATTATTCAGTACTACGAAGTTCTCTGGCATAGCGTTCAACAGTTTTGCGTAAATTTGTGCAGCTTCGGCCGGATTCTGGCTAATCATTCGTTCGGCATACAACAAGGCGGAGCGCACATCCTGCGGATAATTATTATAGTGCTGTTGTAAAAACTCAAAGGCTTGCTGACGCTGCCCACTGCTTTCATACCCGGCAACCACCAATAAGGTGTTTTTGGGGTTTTGCGCATGTTCATAGGCGACTTTAGCATCTGCCAGCGCCGCCTCGCTATTTCCTTCAAGCAGGCTTAATCGCGCCGTAATCCCTTTTACGAAGGGTAAACTGAGCACCTGTTCAGGCACTTCTTGCAAAGAACGCCGAGCTTCCTTGGTCTTTTGCTGCAAACCAAGAAAATACGCTTTCAATACCTGAATTTGCGTATCTGGGCGCTTCTCCAAAAACTGATTGACCGTGACTAGTGCCTCTTTGTATTTACCCTGGGCGTCATTTAATAGCAGCTTGCCCAATACCGCCGTTTTATCCAGCGGATACAAATTTACCCATTGTTTGTAATGGGTGTTGGCTTTAGCCACATCATTTGTTCGAATTAATGCCTGCCCTTTTAAATTCCAGAATGTTACCGGCGCTGCTGTATCAGCCTTAATAGAATTCAGGGTAGTCAGAACGTCGGCGTATTGCTGCTGCGCAAATTGCATTCGGGCCAGCAAGATACGCAGTGACATATTATCCTGTGCCTGCTGTAATGCCGCCGCGGTACGTTTTTGTATTTTCTCCACCGCTTGTGCACTTTCGCCCTGCGCCAGGGAATACAATAACGATAATGCCTGGGTATCAGCCGGATTCTGCTTTAGCAGCTTTTCTAACCGCTGTTGAGCGGCGCCATAGTCCTGGGCAATAATATCGAACTTGATACTGGCCAGGGTAAGCTCGCGACTTTGCGGAGCCCGTGCTTTAGCACTCTCCAACAGTTTTTTCGCCTGCGCCATGTCGTTATCTTTCATGGCCAGTTCCGCCAGATAGATATACGGTACTGCGTCATCGGGGCTTTGTTCGAGCCATTGCTTAGCAAGCTCGCGGGCTTTTTGCTGTTGCCCGGTGCTCACATAAGCGGCCATCAATGTTTTTTGCGTAGCCACGTTATCCGGGGCTTTTTCCAGTGCCGTTTCTAAGTTAACAATACCCTCGATATCGTTAACTGACAGTTGCAATACACCCAACCGCGCGAGATCGGCAGCGCTGGTGCTCAGCTCGCCGCTTTTTTCTATCATTTTCTTCGCATCGACCATATTGCCTTCACGCAGCAATTGGAAGCCAGCTTTAGAAAACAATTCGGCGTCCTGCTCGGTATTGCCCCCGACCCGGTTTAATATATCTGAGGCTTCTTCATTTTCGCCTTGGCGCAATAAGCTGTCAGCCAACATGCGCAGGCCAGGATGGTTATCAGGTAACGTAGAGGCGACCATTGACAAATGTTGGCTGGCCGCGGCAAAGTCTTGCAGTTGGTAAGCCGAAAATCCGGCTACCAGGCGCGCCGCAGGGCCGCTTTGTCCAGATTGAATAGCTTTTTCCAAATGCCGCTGAGCGCTTTCAAACCTCCCCAGGGTTGAGTCAATCAAGCCTTGATACTGATTAAGCAGGCCGTTTTTGGGGTGTTTTTTTAATAACGGCGTGACATATGGTTGGGCTTCTTCGGTTCGACGATTTTCAATCAGCAAACCAATCAAAGCGAACTGTTTAGTGATATCGGCCGGATACAGCTCAACGTATTGTTTATACACGTCAATGGCTTCGGCGGGCTGCTTGGTCAACGCGTATAAGCGGCCAAGTTGTTGCAGTACATCTTTATTGTCGGGCGCCTGCTCGGCTAGTTGTTCGGTTTTTTCCAGGGCCGCCGGGTAATCGGTGTTTAAAATGTCTGCATACGCTTCACTGAGCCCGATATAAACCGAGTCGCTATCAAGTTCGCGTAATTCACTTATAAGCGCCTGCGCTTCGGTTTTTTTGTCCAGCTGGGCTAACGCTTGTAGTTTATAAAAGCCAACTTCAGCCTGCTCTTGCGGGCTCATCCCGGCAACCTGGTAATCCATCTCGACTAGCGCGTTTTCAGCCCCCGTTTGTTGGTAAGCCTGAGATAACAGCGGAATTACTGCCGATGCCGGATGGCCTAATTCTATCGCGCGGTTGAGTTCTTTTTCGGCCGCTTCAAACTGGTTGCTCATTAAATAAAGACGCCCCAACTCAAATCGCGGTGCTGGCGCTTGGGGGTTCTGCCGAATAGCATTTTTGTATTCGATTACTGCCGCTTGTGTATCCTGACGCTGCGCATAATCGCGTGCCATGGTCAGGTGCTCATCCATTGATTTTTCGCTACAGCCTGACAATGCCCCTGATACCGCTAATGCGATACACATGGGCATGATAATTTTTTTACCTGCCGAAATTAGCTTCATCCTTACACCTGCTTTATTTGTTATGTTTTTGTTTGGCAACGGGGAGTTTACCTTTCGTTGTCGAATAATCCAGTTCAGCTGACGAAAAAATCATCCATTTTTGATGCGATCTTGCCCGGATTAAATGGTATCTGGAGCGCGAATGCCTTATAATATCGCTTTTGCAACACATGCCAGCATTTACGAAGCTGTGCCCGCCTTACCCATCAGGATCCTGAATGACCACTACTGTCGATTTGACATTTAAAGACCTCAACCTTCCAGAACCCATCTTACAAGCACTGGAAAAGGTTGGCTATGAGAAACCCTCGCCGATCCAGGCTGAAAGTATTCCATTGCTAATGCAGGGCCATGACCTGCTTGGCCAAGCCCAGACCGGAACAGGAAAAACCGCCGCGTTTGCCCTGCCAATGCTGGCCAATATTGACCCAGAAGCCAAGCTCCCACAGTTGTTGGTACTGGCACCGACCCGTGAATTGGCGATCCAGGTTGCTGAAGCGTTTCAGGTCTATGCTAGCTTCTCCAAAAAAATTAAAGTACTACCGGTTTACGGTGGACAGTCTTATGACAATCAGATTCGTCAGTTAAAACGTGGCGTTCAGGTAGTAGTGGGTACCCCAGGCCGAATTATTGACCACATTAATCGCAAAACGCTAAACCTAAGCGAACTGCGCTTTTTGGTGCTGGATGAAGCCGATGAAATGCTACGGATGGGTTTCATTGATGATGTTGAAACCATTTTGTCTAATGCCCCGGCCACCCGCCAGACTGCGCTGTTTTCTGCCACCATGCCCGGGCCAATCAAAAAGATCACTCAGCGTTATCTGAAAGATCCTAAGCATGTGAAAATTGCCTCTAAAGTCTCTACTGCGTCGACAATTCGTCAACGTTACTGCCAGATTGCAGGGCATCACAAACTTGAAGCGCTGACGCGTATTATGGAAGTAGAACCGTTTGATGCGGTTATTATTTTCGTACGTACTAAAACAGCCACAGTTGAACTGGCCGACAAGCTTTCTGCTCGCGGTTACGATGTAGAGCCGCTTAATGGTGACATTCCTCAGAATGCCCGGGAGCGGACGGTAGAGAAGCTGAAACAGGGTGCTATCGATATTCTGGTAGCCACTGACGTTGTAGCGCGTGGGCTGGACGTTGAGCGTGTTAGCCATGTTATCAACTATGACATTCCTTACGATACAGAGTCTTACGTTCACCGTATAGGCCGTACTGGCCGTGCCGGCCGGGCCGGTGATGCGATTTTGTTTATCTCGCATCGTGAAAAGCGTTTGTTATTCGCCATCGAGAAAACCACTCGGCAGGCTATCGAACAAATGCCGATCCCTTCGATCAGCGAATTGAACGAAACCCGGCTTTCGCGTTTTAAACAATCAGTTGTTGAAGCGTGTAATGATGACAGCATTGAATCGCTGATGTCATTAGTTGAAACCCTGCAAAAAGAAACCGAAGCGGCACCTGAGCGGCTAATTGCTGCGCTAATTAAATTGGCGCAGGGTGATGAGCCGTTACTGCTTAAAGAAGGCGACCGTCCTGATCTAAACAGTAAGCCACCGCGTGATTATAATGAGCGTAATGACCGTGGCGGCGAACGTGGCCGTGGTGGTGAGCGTCGTAAGCCTACCAAAGCCCGTGGAAAGCCAGAAGCTGGTATGCAACGTTTTCGCATAGAGGTAGGACACTCGCATGGTGCTAAGCCAGGCAACATCGTTGGTGCGATTGCCAATGAAGCAAACCTGAAAAGCAAAAACATTGGCGCTATTGAAATCTTCGATACGTATAGTACCGTTGACTTGCCAGATGCCATGCCAGAGCCGACCAAAGATATCCTGCGTAAAGCACGGGTAGCCGGCCAGCGCCTTAACTTGCGCGAGTGGTCAGATACCCCACCCAAGCGTAAAGGGCCACCAAAACGTTAATGGCATAGGTATATAACAAAAAGCAATATAAAGTTGGTTTTTGTTGTTTCTCATAAGTAAAGAAAAGCGTCAGAATGACGCTTTTCTTGTATGTGGTATTAGGTAAAACGATGCGTTATTTTCCAGTATTTATTGATGCACAAAACTTGCGATGTTTGATTGTCGGCGCAGGTGAAGTAGCAGCGCGTAAGCTGGAACTGATGCTTAAAAGCCCCGCCCATGTCACCGTGGTGGCACCTGATATATGCAATACTGTAAGAAGTTATGCAGATCATCCGCAAGTAACGCTGGTAAACCGCAGCTTTACTGATACCGATTTAACGGATATCGAAATGGTCTTTGTGGCCACCGATGATGAGACCTTAAACGCCCATATTCATGATGTAGCACGCGCCCGCAAAATTCTGGTGAATGTGGTAGATAATACGCCATTGTGCCAGTTTATAACGCCTTCTATTATAGACCGTTCGCCCATAACCATTGCGCTAAGTAGTGGCGGGGTGGCGCCGGTGCTATTGCGCTATTTACGGCAAAAGCTGGAAAGTGTGATTCCGGCGAATATTAGCGCATTAGGCCGTTTTTCCGAAAAGTTTCGCGACACGGTAAAGCAAACATTAAAAGGCGTAACCGCACGCCGGTACTTTTGGGAAGATGTGCTCGATGGCGATATTGCCGAGCTGGTAGAAAAAGGTCAGCAGCAAAAAGCCGAACACTATTTTGAACAGGCTTTACACGCTGCGGCCAATGATCAGCAGCCCCAGGGCCAGGTTTATCTGGTTGGTGCCGGACCAGGCGATCCAGATTTACTGACCTTTCGGGCCCTGCGTTTAATGCAAAAAGCCGACGTGGTAGTGTATGACCGTTTAGTGTCACCGCAGATCCTGGAACTGGTACGCCGCGATGCAGAAAAAGTGTATGTGGGTAAAGCCAAAAGTAACCATACTCTGCCTCAGGATGACATCAACATGCTGATGGTAACAGAGGCGAAAAAAGGTAACCGGGTAGTCAGACTGAAAGGCGGCGATCCGTTCATTTTTGGCCGTGGTGGTGAAGAAATCCAAACCCTCATTGAACACGACATCGACTTTCAGGTAGTGCCCGGAATTACGGCTGCCAGTGGCGCGGCCAGTTATGCCGGCATCCCCCTAACCCATCGCGATCATGCCCAATCAGTGTTGTTTGCGACGGGCCACCTAAAAGACGGTACTATCGATTTAAACTGGTCAGCATTGGCGCACAGTAACCAGACTCTGGTCTTTTATATGGGGTTAACGGGTTTACCTATTATTTGTCAGAAGCTGATGGCACATGGATTGGCAGATACCACGCCTATTGCATTGGTTCAGCAGGCTACGTTAGCAGAACAAAAAGTCGTCACCGGTACCTTGGCCGATATTAATGACAATCCGCAAACGGCGCTGTTAAAGCCACCCACACTGATTATTGTGGGGTCTGTGGTATCCCTGCATAAACAACTGGACTGGTTTACGCCGGGCAAAAATTAAACAACTTACATTTTCGATTCGCCGTAGTATAGTGCCCACATAGTGAGCGACAAAGGCAGTATACTATGCGCGTATGTGTGGCCCTGTTATGTGTAGTGGTGTGGAACGGTCTGCCCAGTGCAGCGGCCCGCCAGTTAATGTTTGACAGCCAGCGTGAGGAAGCGCAGTTAACCTATCAGTATCGCTGGGAAGATTTCCAGCAAGCAGAGCAAGAGTTGACCTTTACTTTGGATGCGCAGGCGCTGGCCCGCGCCCCGGGCGAACCGGTTCGCTACACCCAGGCTAGAGTACAACGCTACATTTATGTGGCGTTGGTAAAGGCTGCCCGAGAGGTGGATCCCAAGCAGGCGCGTGTAAATATCACCCAGCAAAATGATGGGGTTCAGATTGCGGTCCGCTCAACCAGTCAGGCGCTTAATCAACAGTTAAGCACCTCATTAAAGCAAACCAAAGAAGCCGCCTTCGACGCTTTTTTACAAGAACATTACTATACCCGTTATACCACCGTGTTTAATGAATCGGCGGTTAAACCTGACCATGCCCGGTATGTAGCTGAATATACTAAGCCGCTGGTACCGCTATCGCAGGCTATTTACGAGCAAATAGAACAAACTTCAGATGCCCGCCGGTATTTCGATTTGTTGTTAAGCTGGGTGCAGTCAATCCCCTACGATACCCTTGAAGATCGCTCGCAAAACAGCGGGGCGGGCTTTAACCCGCCCGCGCGTTTGTTGGCATCCAATCAAGGCGACTGTGACAGCAAGTCTGTGTTAACAGCCGCTATTACCCGCGCTTTTTTACCCGATACACCGCTTATTTTAGTTCTGTTACCCCAACATGCTTTATTAGGCGTGGCGCTGACCCCCAAAAAAGGCGAGCAAACTATTGATCATGACGGTAATACCTATATTTTGTTTGAACCCACCGGTCCCGCCCAGCTACCTTTCGGTGAAGTCGCTGAACAGACTTACCGCCACCTAGCTAACGGACATTACACCGTAGAGGCGCTGTAATGCTGGCTTATCCGCTGCGGCTTCGCCAACCAGGTCTATTGAAACCAACAGCAAAATAAGGTCGATATAAGTAAATGCGATCTCACCTAATGACGCGGGCGGCGCGGCATTCGATGCGGATTGCGCTGTTTTAGCCTACGGCACGAAGAGCGCGACGTTTAGAGGCTCTGAATCAGGGTAAGCGTCAGAAACAGGGCCAGTACGTAGTCATCGCCTTCATACATAGGTGGTCTGACTATCTTCACCCAAAGCAAGTAACGCGCGACTAAAGCCCACACTCGCCCCGGCTTAGCCAGTTTCGCTCACAGAGCTGGCGCCCAGCCTTAGCCGGCTAATTACGTTAAGGCTTTGAGAAGACGTGAAAAAAGTACGTGTTTGGGCTACTTACCCAGGCCCACTACGCGGCTATCGCTTTCTATTCCAGGTATACACTGGAGGCTATAGGCACCCGATTATCGTGGGGTAATAAAAAGCCGGGTGCCTGTAGGGCCATCCCGGCGTTGTTGTTAGGTACGTAAACTACTGCTACCCCGTGCTTACATTTGTTCCTCTGCAAACTGGGCCAGACGCGAGCGCACGACCCCATCCAGATTAATGGTGGCACTGCCCGAAAAGTTTTTAAATTTCTCTACCAGGTAGGTTAAGCCAGACGTCACCGGCGAGAGATAATTACTGTCTATCTGCGCCAGGTTACCACTGCAAATCAACTTAGTGCCCTCCCCGCAACGGGTTATGATTGTTTTAAGCTGTGATGCCGTGAGGTTTTGTGACTCATCCAAAATCACTATAGAATTTTGAATGCTACGGCCGCGCATAAAATTCACCGACTTAAACTGTATATTGGCTTTCTCCATTATGTAATTCATGGAGCTTTTAGCGTTCTCATCATGTTTGTGCAGGACCTCCAGCGAATCGGTAATAGCAGCCAGCCAGGGCGCCATCTTTTCTTCTTCGGTACCGGGCAGAAAACCAATAGATTCGGCAATATCCGGGGTACTACGCGTTACAATGATTTTGTCGTACATGTTTTTTTCGACCACCATTTCCAGCGCAGCAGCCAGTGCCAGTAAGGTTTTACCGCTACCGGCCGGCCCGGTGAGAATAACCAGGTCAATATGCGCATCGAGCAATGCATGCAGGGCCATCGCCTGCCCTACGTTTTTCGGCGATATGCCCCATGCATGTCGGCTCATTAAACGCTCATAGCCCAAATCCAGCACTTCAAGGTGTTCATCATCCATCGACTCAACCAGGCCGGCGAACTGTTTACTGTCGTCCAGCAAAAACTCGTTTACATAAGCTTCGGGCAAGACATTACGCGGTAAGGTGTGAATGGTATCGCGCCCTTCCGAGCGACTCTCCACAGATTTAACCTGATCCCAAAAATTACCCGCGAACTCATGATAGCCACGCGACAGATATTTAATATCGCTAATCAGCTGGTCAGTACGGTAGTCTTCGACATGGGCAAGGCCGGCCCCTTTGGCTTTTAGCCGCATGTTGAGGTCTTTGGTAACCAGGACGATTTGCTGGGGTGCATAGGTTTTTTGCAGATGTAACGCCACATTAATAATGCGGTTGTCATTTTCGTTACTGGTGAATACTTGCTGGGCCTCCATCATGTTAAGATCAGCAAATATAGATAATGCGCCGGTCGGGGCGTCTTTACCCGCGCCGAGCCCCGCCATACTGACTCCCGCCAGCATTTGCTCCGGGGTAGCGTCATGCAAAAGATCTTCCATCGAACGAATCGACACTCTGGCATCACGGGCTACGTCTTTTTTACTGTCTTTGATATAATCCAGTTCTTCCAGCACGGTCATTGGTACAACGACATCATGTTCTTTGAAAGAGAGAAAGGCGTAAGGTTCGTGAAGCAGAATGTTGGTGTCGAGGACGTAGATTTTGGTTTCGTTGGATTTTTTTCTAGGCATCCTTCACTCCGGTAAATAAAACCATGCCCGTCTGAATCACTGACGTGCAGCAGACGATGCGAGAAGGAAATTGTTGGGCCGAACGTAACGACCCAGTTTCCGTGTCGTATCGACTTACACTTTCACCATAATCCAGATTTTGCAGATGCGCACGCCTTTTGTGGATTTATTTTTTTGTCACATTGTGGCTTTAGGATGACGTACCCTGGTAAGGCTTTAGCCAAATTTGTGGTGTATTTAACCGCGCGGAATTTTTTTCATGAAGTAAACTTTATTCGCGGCTATCGGATAAGTACAATACCGCCCTTTTATTATAAGCGACCAGAGAAAACATGAGTTCAGTAAGCGAATACGCTGTGGGCCAGCGTTGGCTAAGTAATACGGAATCAGAGCTAGGGTTAGGCGCGATTATTAATCAGGACGGACGTTCTGTAGAGGTCTATTTCCCAGCCACCGGCGATAGCCGTAAATATACAAAGCATGATGCGCCCCTCACACGGCTAACATTCGCCGAAGGTGACGATATTAAAAGCCAGGATGGCTGGACCATGACCGTAACGTCGACCGAGCTCAGCCACGGCGCGATAATTTATTATGGTACCCGTCGCGACACCCAAGCGTCAGCGAAGTTACCTGAAACCCTGCTTGATCACCAAATTCGGCTGAATCAGCCAGAACAACGTTTAATGAGTATGCAGCACGATAA
This sequence comes from Salinimonas sediminis, assembly GCF_003429285.1. NCBI lineage: Bacteria > Pseudomonadati > Pseudomonadota > Gammaproteobacteria > Alteromonadales > Alteromonadaceae > Salinimonas > Salinimonas sediminis. Next base: position 538,876 of record NZ_CP031769.1, on the reverse strand, counting down.
GCCAAAATGGTTTGATTTGCGGCTGCGAGCATTTACTTATTTAAGTGATTACTATCGCTCATCAATAATTGGCCTGGCCGGTGCGCGGATAGAGTTGATTCCGCATCAGCTGCATATTGCCTCTCAGGTGGGGAACCGAAATGCCCCGCGGGTATTACTGGCCGATGAAGTTGGTTTAGGTAAAACCATTGAAGCGGCGCTAATTATTCACCAACAGTTAAAGACCTCGCGCGCCCAACGTGTCCTGATTGTCGTACCCGATTCGCTGGTACACCAATGGTTGGTAGAGATGCTACGGCGGGTGAACCTGGCTTTTTCAGTGTTCGACGAAGACCGCTGCCAGGCGATGGATGAAGACGGTGACAACCCGTTTGAACAAGAACAATTGGTGCTGTGTAGCCTAAGCTTTTTAACCGGTAGCACAAAACGCCATGAACAGGCATTGGCTGCGGGCTGGGATATGCTGGTAGTCGATGAAGCACATCATTTAGCCTGGTCACCTGACGCGCCTTCAGCAGGCTACCAGTGTATTGAAGCTTTAGCCCAACAGGTGCCGGGCGTATTATTGTTAACCGCGACACCCGATCAGTTGGGTCATGAAAGTCACTTTGCCCGATTACGTCTGCTTGATGCCGCCCGTTTTCATCGCTATGAGCGATTTTTAGAAGAGGAAAGTCATTATAGCGAGCTGGCTGAAGCCGTGGCTCCATTATTGGAAGACGGCGAGCTGGACGATACACAGCTTGCCCGGCTTGAAGAATTAGCCCCCAATAGCACCGCCGCACTGACTAACCTGAATGACATGGACGAACGTGATGCGCTACTACACCGGCTAATTGACCGCCATGGTACTGGCCGCTTGTTATTCAGAAATCGTCGGGCCGGGATTAGCGGCTTCCCCGCGCGCGAGCTAAATACCTACGCACAACCGTTGCCCGATGTATATGAAGATGCGCTTGCTGTGGAAAGCGATTTACAGCAGGCCTTGTACCCTGAACGCCAGGCTGCCCTGGTCGATATCTGGACAGAACTGGATCCCAGAGTAGAGTGGTTGCTGGCGTTCCTGCCAACGGTGAAACCTGAAAAAGTTCTGCTTATATGTGCCAGTGCAATTACCGCACAGCAATTGGGCGAGGCCATCCGCCAGCGTACCGGTATTCGCCATAGCGTATTTCATGAAGGCATGAGTATTGTGGAGCGCGACAAAGCCGCCCATTTCTTTGCGGACGCCGAAGAAGGTGCCCAAATCTTACTGTGCAGTGAAATAGGCAGTGAAGGCCGCAACTTTCAGTTTGCGCATCATCTGGTGTTATTTGATTTACCCATGACACCTGATTTACTGGAACAGCGAATTGGGCGCCTTGACCGCATTGGCCAAACTGAAGATATTCAGATTCATATTCCTTATTTGGAAGATTCTGCGCAGGCGGTATTGTTGCGCTGGTATGACGAGGGTCTAAACGCGTTTAACCAAACCTGCCCCACCGGCGCGGCAGTATATCAGCAAGTTGAAGGCCAACTGTTAAGCTGTTTGGAGATGCCCGAAGATGAGGCTGGGCTGGAGGAATTAATCGCTGAAAGCCGAACGCTTAACACCACACTTAAACAACAACTCGACCAGGGCCGCGATCGTTTATTGGAATTAAACGCCTCCGGTCAGGGTAAAGTTGAAGATTTGCTTGATGACATCATTGCGGAAGATGCGAATAGTCATCTTCCAGAATTTATGTCATGGCTGTTTGATGCAATCGGTATCAATCAGGAAGAAAAAGGTGATGATTGCTTTATTATCAGCCCCGGCGAGTCGATGATAAACAACCTGCCAGGGCTTGATCCTGATGGTATGACAATTACCTTCAGACGGCGTGTGGCCACTACCTTAGAGCATGTACATTATATTAGCTGGGATCACCCGCTAGTACATAATGCAGTAGATCTTATCTTAACCGACACGGTGGGTAAGGCCAGCTTAGGTTTTATTGGCGATCGGATGCTGCCAAAAGGTGCCTACTGGCTTGAGGCACTATTTGTACTAGGGGTAAACGCCCCTGCCCATTTACAGGCGCACCGTTTTTTACCCCAAACACCCATTAAACTGTGCATTGATGCTGAGGGTGAAGCCAGTGATATCAGTTTCGATAAAACCCGCCGGGCGAACAAGAAGATCGCCCAGCAATTGCTGCAAGCATTAAAAGATCCGGTAAATAAGCAAATTGAGACCGCCCGCCAGCTTGCTCAGATTAAAGCCGATGCTTTATTGCAGGCAGCGCGGATCAGTATGCAGACCTCCCTACGTGACGAAATGAGCCGTTTGCAGGCATTACAAAAACAGAACCCGGCCATCCGTGACAGTGAAATCAGCTTTATTGACAATCAGCTCAGTGAATTGACCAAAGCATTCGAGCAAGCTGAAGTTCAGCTGGATGCACTGCGAATCGTAGTGAACAACCCTTAATGGCAAATCCTTCGTTTGTATACGATCCACCAATGTCGCCTTATCTTGATATTTTATATCAGGATGAGGCTATTATTGTGGCTAATAAGCCCAGTGGGCTGCTTAGTGTCCCTGGAAAAGCTGCCGCGCATAAAGATGCTTTGATAAACCGGGTGCAACGGGTTTATCCCAGCGCGTCGGTGGTGCATCGGCTGGATATGGCTACATCAGGTATTATGATAATGGCCATGAGCAAAGACAGTAATCGCTATCTGTCACATCAGTTTGCTACCCGCCAAACACAAAAGCGTTATTTTGCGCGGGTTAAAGGCCGCATGACTCAACCTGGTGGAATGGTCGATTTGCCGCTGATTTGTGACTGGCCAAATCGTCCCAAACAAATGGTAGACCACCAAAAAGGTAAGTCGTCACTGACCTATTATACTGTGATCCAACGCCAAGATAACGAAACTCTGGTGGCGCTTAAACCGGTGACCGGACGTTCGCATCAGTTACGGGTGCATATGCTAGCTTTGGGCCACCCAATATTGGGGGATAGGCTATACGCCGATGCCGAGGGGAAAGCAATGGCGCCCCGTTTACAGTTACATGCGCAGACGTTGATTATCCGGCATCCGCATACCCAGCAGTGGTGTCATTTTGTGACGCCCATTCCCTTTAGTGATTATCAGCCCCCCGCCCTGGCGTTACCCGAGTATATCAACGATTAAGTTTTGGTCTGCCTGGCCGATACCGTACTACCCTTTGTAGTATTTACGACCCAGGCAGATTGTTATGCGTTTACCCCGCTTATTGATTACCGCAACGCTTAGTATGTGGGTATGTATTGGCCATGCGTCGATGCTGTCTGAAGAACTTAAAGCCCGCTATCCTGGCGAGCAGCATCTTGCCCTTAGTGCTGGCGAAGATGCGCTCACTGTGCTGCAAACCTCTTCGCGAACCACTTTACCTCGTGGCGTAGCCATTATTCTGGTGGAAACCGGTTATCAGGGGCTGACCTTACCTGGCGCCTGGCAATTATCTCAGCGGATGAGTCGCTGGGGTTGGCATGTGTTGATAGCACCGGTTGAAATTAACACTGTTGCGCAAAATACAGAAAACGGCGCGCCCACTGAGATTACCCGCTTTACTGATAGCAGCCATAGCTGGGTAGATGCGACCGACTGGGACACCCAGGTAATGCTTATTCTTAATGCAGCGTTTGCTGCGGTAGACAGGGAGCCTGGCTACCGACTGGTTATCAGCCAGGGTATGAGCGCCGCAAGTGTGTTAAAACTGGATGCCCAAAACAAGTTGCCAGCCACCGATTCATTGGTAACGATTGCGCCTTTTTGGCCTCAGGCGGGATTAAACCAGCGGATTGCTCAGTATCTAAAAGATAGCCCCACCCCGGTATTGGATATCAGTGGTGGACTGCGTAACCGATGGTCAGCACTTACCGCATCGGAACGGGCACGCCAGGCTACTGTTAATCTCAAATTACACTACCGTCACCAAGCTATCAGTGACGATTTTGCAGGCTCGTCGCTGGATACCCAACTGGGCTCAGTATTCGTTAATCAGGTGGGCAAAACCATCTATGGTTGGGTGGATTATCTGGGGTGGTAGCGAGGTTACCAGGCAGCGTAGCGCCGCGGGTTTTCCGCCAAATGCAAATAAGAACTTTTTTTACTGGCATTTCAACGTTCTGTTTGTTTTACTAATAAGCAGGATGAAATCGGCAAATAACAAACTATACTTGGACAAAAATAACAACATAACCGGCTCTGGCTTAGTGAAAGTAAATGCCTTTATAGATAACAAAGCGAAGCAGCTATGCTATTACCTCCGGGGTTTTTGGGGTAATCAGATTGCCTATAGCGAACTGGAACTCTTCTTCTGGGACATCCTTGAAGAGTGGAGTCAGGTTGACTACGATTTGTCACAGCCCTATTCCAGTAAAGAGCGCGCCTTCTGGCATTTATTGCATCAAATGCATTTCTGGGATGCTGAAAAGCTGATGTACGATGATGAGCTTATTGAAGAACTTCAAGGTTGTGCAAATTATCTGGAAGGTAAAGGTGCCTGTCCGGCAGATTGCATTGGTATTCGTCCCTGAGACACATTATATTTTCCCTCCTGCGCTTCTCATTTGTTCTAAGCTGACCTCCTATGTCGTTATTGCAACTTCTTAATGCCTACCGCGATCGTCGGTTATTAAGTATTTTTCTGTTTGGTATCTCCAGTGGTTTCCCTTTTGTCATGATAGGCTCGGTGATGTCAGCGTGGTTGTCTGACGAAGGATTATCCCGGGCCAGCATTGGCTTGTTTGGCATTATTTTTAACGTCTATGCGTTTAACTTTTTGTGGTCTCCGCTGCTTGACCGTCTTCGGCTACCCTGGTTAGGGCAGCGCCGGGGCTGGATAGTTACTATGCAACTGGCTATTGCTGGGTGCTGTATGTACATGTCGACGCTGGATGTACAAAACGCACTGTACACCATGGCTTTACTGGGTCTGCTTATCGCCATTTTCTCGGCCACCCAGGATATCGCCATAGACGCCTATCGAATTGATATTATTGCGGATAATGAGAAAGATAAACTATCAGCAGCATCGTCATTGGCGACTGCTGGGTGGTGGACGGGTTACGGCGGGCTTGGCGCCCTCCCCTTTGTGATTGCAGACTTACCCGGCTGGAGCTGGTCTGATATTTATTTATTGCTGGCAGGCATTATGGCCAGCATAGCGGTATTCACGCTGCTGGCAAAAGAGCCTGACATAGACCGGGCAGCGCTTGTGCAACAGGCCCAGGCCAGGTACGCACAAGCCACTAAAGGCGCCAGCACCGCGTTATCCGGGCTTATCGCCTGGCTAGCGGTTGCTTTAATTGAACCTTTTCGCGAATTTTTCAGCCGCAATGGGGTCCGGCTGGCTTTATCAATTTTGGCATTTATTTTCCTGTTCAAGCTCGGTGAAGCCTTTCTGGGCCGTATGAGTATTGTGTTCTATAAAGAAGTTGGGTTCAGCAATACTGATATTGGCTATTATTCCAAACTGCTGAACTGGTGGGTTACCATTATATTTTCGGTGATCGGTGGCCTGATGAATATTCGCTACGGTATTTATCGCGGGTTATTCATCGCGGGTCTGGCGATGGCGGCCAGCAACCTTATGTTTGCCTGGATTGCTGAGGTGGGGCCCAGCAAAGGCTTATTTGCTGCGACCATTATCGTAGATGGGTTTACCTCAGCATGGAGTACAGTGGCTATGGTAGCGTTTATCAGTTTAATGTGTAATCGCACCTTTTCGGCGTCACAGTATGCGCTGATGGCATCGCTTAGTGTTGCAGGAAAAAATACTCTGGCCACCAGCAGCGGCTGGATAGTGGATAGCCTCAATGGTAACTGGAGTTTATTCTTTATTTTAACGGCGGTGATGGTAACACCGGGGCTGCTTTTTTTGCGGACACTGCGGCAAGATATTGCTATCGCAGAAAAAAACGCGGCAAAAATGTAATTTGGAAAACCGCAAAATATTACCTATCTTTGTTAAATAGGATTTTTACCCGCCAGGAAAACAATGATAACGGTAAGTCAGCTCAAGCAAACCATCGCCCGCACCTACCGGCTTGGTTTCGGTATTATTGCGATCATTATCACGGTATTTTTCGGCTACAACTATTATCAAATTACCTCTATTGACCTGCAACCGGCCATTATCAATATTGCCGGTAAACAGCGTATGCTGTCGCAACGTATAGCACTGATAGAGAGCTTATTGTTAAACGAGCCTAATCATGCAAAAGTTGCTATTTTAAAAGCTGAACTTAGCAGTCGAGCTCAGGAATTCGCTGATAATCATGAAATTCTGGTTGGCCGTCAGCCCCGCGATAACCAACTAAATATATTGCCGGCGGTGATTGAAGAACATTATTTCGGCGGCCGTCAGCCGTTAGATACCCAGGTAAGGGTGTATGCCGAACGCGCTTTACGCATGGCCTCTGAAACAGATATTACCCGCTACCCACCTTTATCAATTGATGAAATAACCGAGCTGTTATGGCGCTTAGACAAATCAGTCAGTTTATTTGAAGCCCGCTTAGGTAATGCTTTTGAAAAAGAAAAACGGCTAACCATTTTAGCGTATGTACTCATGCTGATAACGATGTTAATCACCGTTTTTAAATTATTCAGACCAGTTGAAAAGCTGATGTTCGAGCAACATGACTTTGCCCTTGATGCGCATTATGATGCAGCTCAACAAAAGCGCGAGGCAAGAGAAGCCGCCATTGCTAAACAGCTGTTTTTAGCCCGCATGAGTCATGAGTTCAGAACGCCTATTGCCTCTATGATTGGCGCGTTAGAGTTACTGCCTAATATGCTGGATAAACAAAAAGAACTTACGGCAAAAGCCACGCAAGCTTGTCATCAGTTACTGAGCCTGACCAATAACCTGGTAGACACAATGGCAAGCGCCGAAATTCAGCAGGAACGCGCCGGCCAGCCATTTGATCTGATTCGACTAATCGATGAATGTATCAGTGTGTATTCCTACCAGTGTAAACAACAAGGCCTGACCTTAAGTATTAAGGGCAGTGAAACACTTCCTCAGTACGTATTTGGCCCGCCTGTGGCACTCTCTAAAAGCATAAAAAACGTACTAGATAATGCGGTTAAGTTCACCCATAGTGGCGCGGTAACCGTGACTCTTGCAATGGCCGCAAAAGATGAACGTAATGTTATTACAGTCACCGTTACCGACACTGGCCCCGGCATCCCGACCGGCGAGCAACCTTTCATCTTTGATTCCTTTTTTCGCGGCGAACAAGCACGTAAAAACAACTGCCCCGGCGCCGGCGTGGGACTTGGCGTAGCAAAGCTGCAATTGGAAGCAAATGGCGGTAAGCTTGAGCTGGTGCGTTCCGATAAAAATGGCACAACATTTATGCTGTCCCTTGGATTGCAAATAGCGGAAAGTGAACAGACCGGTGTGGTGGCCCGCCAGCCCGGCCACTTTGCTGTCATTGATGATATCGAAATTTCGCGTCAACACTTGAGCAACCTGATTAAATCCCAGGGTTTTTCCGTGGATACTTTTAGCTCCGGCGCGGAGCTGCTTACCCGGCAAAGCGATATTAAACAGTACAATGGCATTGTAATGGACTATTTTATGCCTGGCTTATCGGGTATGGAATTATCTACCAATCTGCAGGCTATGTACGCTGATGCTGTGCCGCCCATTATCTTTATTTCCGCCACCCCAGACATAGCCAATCTGGTGCATGGCTCCAATCTGCAAATATGGCAGACCTTCGTTAAACCGGTAGACCGAAACCGGTTTGTGGATGCGTTACACCACCTGGCTTCCAGTACGGCATTTAAAGGGGTGGAACAACGCGAGGCTGACATTCTGGTGGTAGAAGATGAGCCTATCAATCAGGAAATATTAAAAGCCATGGTGGAAAACTTAGGCTATAAGTGTTGGGTGGCCTCTACCGCAGAAGAAGCACTCAATGCCACCCTTAAGCGGCGTTTTGATGTGATTTTGCTGGATATCAATTTACCGGATCAAAGCGGTCTGCAGGTAGCTGAGCAAATCAGGCTGAACGGAACTACCACACCTCTGATCGCCGTAACCGCCCATGCTTATGAGGCCGATCGTGAAGCTACCCGTTTGGCCGGCATCCGCTACCATCTGATAAAGCCGGTCGCATATCAGGAGTTACGCCATACGCTGAAGCAGGCATTACTGATTCGCTAAAACACTGCTGCGCCGCAGTAGGTCAAACCGATAACGTTTGGCGCAACTGTTGTTTTCAGTCTTCTTCGTTATACACAATGGCCAGATTGCGGCCACTGGCTTTGGCATCGTAAAGCGCCATGTCTGCTTGCTCCAACCACGCCATAGCAGAGGTCACTTCGTGGTCAAACGGGGCCAGCCCAAGGCTTACTGTAAAGCGTATAGGCTGGTCATCGTGTAGCACTGTGGCCGCTTCGGCAGCCAGCCGAATTCGCTCGGCTACTAAGTGGGCTTGCTGCGCATTGGCATCAGGTAGTACCAATGCAAATTCCTCTCCCCCGTAGCGTCCGGCCAGGTCGGTTTCACGTATGCATTGGTTGATTAGCCCGGCCAGGGTCTGAATCACTTTATCGCCGGCCTGATGACCGTACGTATCGTTAATTTTTTTGAAATGGTCGATATCCAGCATGACTGCGGCTACCTCAGCATCGCGGCGCTTATAAAGTTTGAAAATGCTATCAAACCGTTCCTGCCAGTAACGTCGGTTATACAACCCAGTCATGCCGTCTACCCGGCTCATGTATTCGAGTTCTTCGTTCAGCCGTTCTACTCGCAGTTTACCCAAAGCTTGATCTGTCACGTCGTACACCAGCATACATAATTGCTTGGTTTGGCCGTTATCGCAGGTTAACGGAAACATAGTGACATTTTGGTACATACAGGCTGAATCTGAGGTAATTGGCCGGTTGGAACCGAAACGAAATAAATACGGCCGTTGTTCCCAAATTAAAAAAACCGGCGTTTGTAAATTGAATACCGGCTCCGCTTTCGCCCGCAGCCAGCTTTCGTCAATATCGTCAAAATGGTGGAACAACGACTGACCACAAATTTGCGCCGGACGAATATCAGAATGGTTTTCCATGAACTGATTCCAGACTTCAACTCTGAAATTCTCATCCAGCACAACAATACCCACCTCTATTGAGCTAAGTAATTCCTGCTGCCAGTTCACCGCCGCAGCGTAATTGCGTGTCATATGGCCTCCTGCCCTAACAACATCAGCCGGGTATAAATCTTTTCCATGGCATCGTCGGGAAACAACAATAATAAGTCAAAACTGATATCACGACTTTTGATAGCATACGCTATCTCTACGGCCATCACCTTACTCCAGCGCGAGATATTGTCGCTAAGCAACACATCCAGCCCACGATGGCGGCCCAATAATTCTGGCTGACTATGGCTGAAATTCACATTCAGTTGGTCGGATAGCGCATTTAAACAGGCGCCGGTCAAAATGTTCGACACATCCATCAATGCTTCAAGCTGTAATTGAATATCATCGGCTTTACCACGGTATTGCAATAGCTCAATAATATTATGGGTATTAGTGTCGTTAAAGATCACCAGGGCTTCGCCTTTAATACCGGCACTCACAAACCCTTTAGATACCGCGGAGACGCTTTCATTATGCTGTATTTCAGCAATGGCCATATGCAGCTCATTGCTTTCGATTAGATTGACATTGGGGATTGGTAAGTCAATAAACTCGCCCAGGAGTTTAGCCAGGTTTTCGCCCGCCCGGCCCATGGCGACATTAACCAGTTCGCGATAAGCATCCAGCTTGTCTTCAGCGGTACTGTCGCTGGCGCAAAGCCGCTTTGACGCCGGTTCAGGTGCCGCCTGTCCGTTATAAATACCGTATTGGCTTAGTAATTCACACAGGCGGGGGTTATCGATAGGTTTGCGGATAAAATCCAGCGCCCCCATGCTAATCATACGTTTTCGTGCTTGCTCCTGAACATCGCCGGAAACCACTATCACCAAACAGGGCAAATCTTCTTCGCGAATGACCTGCATGGTTTGATAGCCGTCCATTATCGGCATATTTAAATCCAGAAACACCACATCGGCCTTGCCTTGGCGAATTGCAGTAATGGCTTCTTCACCATTACTGGCAAACGACAACGCCACATCCCAACCTTCGGGTATAGCGCGAGCCATCTGCTTGCGGGCAAAACCGGAATCATCGCAGATAAGCACGGGCGTGGTCATCTAGCAAACTCCTTAAATAGCAACCGGCGCTTTGATATGCGGATGAGCCTGGTAATCTTGCAGGCTAAAATCGTCAAAGCAAAATGCAGATAAATCCTTTACCTGCGGGTTGATGTGCATAGTTGGCCGGGCAAATGGCACCCGGGATAATTGAGTATCGGCCTGCTCTAAATGGTTTACATACAGGTGCGCATCGCCCAGGGTGTGGATAAATTCACCGGGTTCAAGGTCACATACCTGCGCAACCATCATGGTCAGCAATGCATAACTGGCGATATTAAACGGCACGCCCAAAAAGACATCGCCGCTACGCTGGTATAACTGGCAAGATAGTTTGCCTTCCAGCACATAGAATTGGAACATCGTATGACACGGCGGTAGCGCCTGCAAGCCTTTCGCTGCGTTGGCTTTTGGCGAAATACTACTATCCGGCAATACTGCGGGGTTCCAGGCACTGACTATCAGGCGCCGCGAGTCTGGGTTGGTTTTGATTTGTTCCACAACCTGGCTAATTTGGTCAATGGTGGCCCCGTCGGGGGCAGGCCAGCTTCGCCATTGGGCACCATAGACCGGGCCCAGCTCACCTTCATCGGTAGCCCACTCATCCCAGATAGACACACCATGCTGTTTAAGATAGGCGGTATTCGTCTCGCCTTTTAAAAACCACAACAGCTCATGAATAATGGATTTAAGATGGCATTTTTTGGTGGTAACAAGGGGAAACCCCTGTTGTAGATCAAACCGCATTTGATAGCCAAAAACACTTAACGTACCGGTACCAGTCCGATCTTCTTTTTTGATGCCGTGCTCGCGCACATGCTGCATGAGTTGCAAATATTCTTTCATAGTTGATTGCTTTTTGTTTTTGTTTTCATGTTCTTCATCGGCGCCGCTGCGGTACGATAAGCCCGGACAATTAGCCAAATGCCTAACGCTATCATTGGCAAACAAAGCAGCTGCCCCTGGCTTAACCCACTATTGTATAACCCAATATGAGCATCCGGCTGACGGAAATATTCAACAAAGAAGCGGAACGCACCATAGCCCAGCAAAAATAGGCCGCTTACTGCGCCAACCGGGCGACGCTTAGCAGAATACAACCAGAGTATGATAAACAACAGTACACCTTCAAGCGCAAATTCGTACAGTTGTGAAGGGTGACGGGGTAAATTGCCGGCATTAGGAAAGATAATTGCCCAAGGTACATCGGTAGTGCGGCCCCATAGTTCAGCATTCAAAAAGTTGCCGATACGGCCTGCCCCCAGACCGATGGGAACCAAGGGCGCAACAAAATCGCCCACCTGTAAAAAGGTGGCGTTCATTTTCTTCGCACGCCAGTACATGGCTGCCAATACCCCTAGCAGGCCACCATGAAAAGACATGCCGCCGGTCCATATTTTTACCAGATAGGTAGGGTCATCCAAAAACAGACCAAATTGATAGAATAATACATACCCTACACGTCCCCCGATAATGACCCCAACAAAGCTCCAGAATAACAAGTCGCCCAGCTGGTCTTTATTCCATTGGGTTTGTTCCAGACGTTTGTGTGCTAATAAATAGGCTGCCACAAACCCTACCAGGTACATCAGCCCATACCAACGCACATGCAATGGCCCCAAACTAACGATAATCGGATCTATGTTCGGAAATACTAAAAAACTACTTTCCACCATGGGTTACTCTATTCCTGCAATCATTCGAATACTCACCAGTACCAATAGTACGGCCAGTAACTTTTTTAAAATACCTGTATCTATTTTCTGCCCAAGTCTGGCACCAAAACCAGCGGTGAAAACAGAGGTGGTTACAATACCTAGCGTCGCGGGCAAATACACATACCCTATGGCGGCGGGTGGTAAGCTGGTTTCCTGTAATCCGGCTAACACAAAACTTGCCGTACCGAACAACGCTATCACCAGGCCACTAACGGCAGCACAGCCTATAGCCTGACGAATATTGACCTGAAACCAGACCAGCGCAGGTACCAGCAAAGCACCACCGCCAATCCCCATGAGGGCGCTTACCACGCCGGTTCCTGTGCCGATACCCAGCAAAATAGGTTTGCTGGCCGGCCGCGACGAGGTGCCACTACGCCCAAACACCATTTGCAAAGCAATTAGCATCACCAGCACCGCAAAAACATTTTTTAGGGTATGGCCCGAGATACCGCTAGCCACCTGGGCACCTACCACCGCACCTACGGCAATTCCCACGCCGCACCACAACACCAGGTAACGGTTGATATTTCCTAACCGGTAGTGCGCCAATGCAGACGAGCTACCCGTAAAAATAATGGTCGATAGCGACGTGGCAACCGCCATTGGCATGACCAGTTCAGTGTCCAAATGGAGACCATGAACCAGCAAATAGGATAAAGCCGGAACAATAATAAGGCCACCACCTATTCCCAATAAACCGGCCAGCAAACCAACCACGATACCGAGCCCCAGACAACTGACAAAGATCAGAGTTACCGGTTCCATACTGTGCTCCAGGAAGGTTAAATAGAGCGCTCGCCTTGTACCTCATGTACTTACGCGCAGTGCGCAGCTAGACTACCACACAATCTTGTACAAGCGAGTGCAAGGCTGTGAAATAGCCGTTAGGTAAGACCGGTGAGCAGGGTGTGGTTTATGAACCGGCGCGGACCAGCCCGCCAAGCCCTTTTTGTTCCAGATACTGATTGATATGGGTAAACACTTCCTGATGTGTATGCGAAGTCAACACGCAGGCCAACAGATCTCGGCTTTCGGCCAAATTGACATTGCGAATAACCCAGTTGATTTTGCGTAGGTTGTGGGCGTTCATGCTCAGGCGGCGGTAACCCATGGCCATCAACAAAATAGCGCCGCCCGGCTCGCCGGCAATTTCGCCACACACCGAGACCGGAATTTGATTGGCGTCAGCTTGTTTGACAATATCGTACAGCGCACTTAGCACCGCTGGGTGGTAACTGTTGTACAGCCCAGCCACGCGGGTATTGTTACGGTCTACCGCCAGCAGGTATTGGGTAAGATCATTACTGCCTACCGAGAAAAAGTCTACATGCCGGGCCAGTTGGGGTAACTGATACAAGACTGACGGTACTTCAAGCATAATTCCCAACCGCGGACGTTGTAGGCGTACCGCACCGGCACTGATTTCCTCAGTAACTTCATAAAAAGCCTGGTCAATTAATCGTTTGGCCTCCTGGACCTCATTGACGGAGGAAATCATCGGCAACAGAATCTGTAGATTATTCAACCCAAGGCTGGCCTTGAGCATAGCCCGAATCTGCACCAAAAAAATCTCAGGATGATCCAGGGTTAGCCGAACGCCCCGCCACCCCAGAAAAGGGTTCTCTTCGTTGATAGGAAAATAGGGCAAGGGTTTGTCGCCGCCCACATCAAGGGTTCGCATGGTTACCAACTGCTCGGGCACACATGACAACACTTCTCGATAAAGTTTCGCCTGCTCTTTCTCGGAAGGAAAGCTTTCGCGCAACATAAAGGGAATTTCAGTTCGGTAAAGGCCAATACCATTACCATGATGGCGGGCAGCGGTTTCTACCTCGACCGAGAGCCCGGCATTGATCATCAGCATAATCCGACAGCCATCTTCACTTTCACAGGCTTTATCCGCTTCGGCATCGATTTTTTCCGACAACAATGACTCTTCAGCCACCAATTGTATAAATTCTTTACGAATATGCCGCTCTGGGGTAACGATCACCTCGCCGGAATACCCATCCAACAAAATTTCTTTGCCTTCAAGCAAACTGGGCGACACATTCTGGCACCCCATCACCGCAGGTACCCCCATGGCTCGGGCCAGGATGGCAGCGTGCGAGTTATTTGACCCGCGGATAGATATAATCCCTTTGAGGAATTGCTGAGGGAATTCGGCCAGCATGGTCGCCGATACTTCTTCGGCCACCAGAATACTGTCTTGTTCCGCTTGAGGAGCGCGCTTATGTTCGCCCTGTGCTTCGAGCAAAATATTGGTCAATATGCGGTTAGACAGGTCGATAATATCGATAGCTCGTTCCTGCATATAGGGGTCTTCCATATTCTGGAAGCGGGCAGCGTAGTCTTCAACAACCATTTTAAGCGAGGAACCGGCGTTCCAGTTCTGCTGAATTTTTGCCTCAACCTCTCGGCCCAAACTATTGGCGTCGAGCAAATGATGATAAAGCTGAAAAATAGCCTTAACATCTTCGGGTATCCCTTCATCCAAGCGTTTGGATAGCTCGTCTACCTGGCGACGGGTGATCTCTACGGCTTTGCGGTAAATTTGCACTTCCCGGCTTTGATCATCAGTGCGTCTAACCACCAGACGCCGTAAATCCACGGTAGAATCGGTGGAGTAGCCGCGGCCAATAGCCAACCCCGGGGAGCCGGCGATGCCCCGCACATTTTTCTGAACTGGCCCGGTATCCACCGAATTCGTATTGTTTAGCGCGCCGCGAATATCTGCATTGGTAATCTCTAATGCCAGTTGCGCCGCCAGCGTAACCAGAAACGCTTCCTCTTCTTCATTAAAGAAGCGTTTTTGGGCCTGCTGCATAGTAATAACACCCAACACTTTACGTTGGTGAATAATCGGCGTGCCTAGAAAGGCTTTATAGGTTTCTTCTTTTACTTCTGGGTAATGTTTAAAGCGGGGGTGTTGGTGCGCATCTTCGATATTAAGCGGTTCTTCACGCTGGCCCACCAGGCCAATAAGCCCTTCGGTGAAACCTATACGCACCCGTTCAACAGCATCAGGATGCAGGCCATCGGTGGCTTTTAAGACAAAATCCTGATTTTTGTAATCTGCCAGGTAAATCGAGCAAGAATCAACAGACATAACCTGTTTGACCCGGCTGGCCAGACGCAGCAGGGCTTGATCAAGTGCAGGGATCTGACTGATCTCCTGCACTATCCGCTTTAACACTGTCAGCATGCTGCCCTGGTTAGCCACTAAGACGGTCTCCTGCCATCAACCCCGACGACGTTTGCGCTGACGTTTAGACACATGGCCAGAAGGTATGCGCCCTGTTGCTGGCATAGCCACAGGCACAAACTCTTTCATTACCTTGCGATAGACGTCACGTTTAAACGACACCACATTTCGCACCGGATACCAGTAACTGACCCAGCGCCAGTCGTCAAATTCCGGATGGCCGGTTTTCAGCACATCCACATCGGTTTCCTGGCAGTCCAGCTGCAACAAAAACCACTTTTGTTTTTGGCCTATACAAACGGGATTGCTGCCCTGACGTATTAGTCTCTTGGGTAATTTATATCTTAACCAATTACGGGTAACGCCCAGTATTGTCACGTCTTTAGGGTGTAACCCTACTTCTTCGTGCAACTCCCTGTACATAGCTTGTTCTGCAGTTTCCCCTTCATCGATTCCGCCTTGTGGAAACTGCCATGAATGTTGACCATAACGCCTTGCCCAAAATACTTGACCCATTTTGTTGCAAATCACTATGCCCACATTCGCACGGAATCCATCGGCATCTATCACTTAGACTCCCGGGCACGATAACCTTTGTTATGCTAGCATTTGACCATAAACTGTTGCCCTTTCAAAGTATTAATGGTATTTCCAATTTTGCAAGGTCGATCAAGGGCTCATCACAGGTCAGCTGAACTGCGCGCTATCCCTTATATGGCCTTACTTTCGTCCATATTCAAAGTACTATGCGCCGGGTAAAAATATCTTTCTTCGTCACTACAAAAATATAGGTTTTTATTGTGCATCCGCCTACATCCCCACCCTCCTGTGCGGCGCAACTGCTTGACCGCTGCCAACAAATCGCCGGCCTGAGCCTTGGTGAGCTGGCGGCCATGGCGGGTATTGCGGTTCCTGCGACCCTGCAACGTCATAAAGGTTGGCAAGGCCAATTATTGGAATTGTGGCTGGGCGCCAGCGCCGGCTCAAAGCCCCAACAGGATTTTCCTGATTTGGGTATTGAGCTAAAAACATTACCCATTGATGCGAACTGGCAACCGCTGGAAACTACCTATGTATGTTACGCACCTTTGATGGCACCACCAGGAATTACCTGGCAGCGTAGCAACGTACGCAATAAACTGGGTCAGGTACTGTGGCTGCCATTAGAGGGCGACCGCCGCATTCCCGTCGCCGAACGCAGAGTCGCCAATGCTATTATGTGGTCGCCCACCAAAGCACAGGATGCACAACTGTGCGCCGACTGGGAAGAATTAACCGAAATGATTGTGCTCGGACAGGTAGAGCAAATTACTGCTCGCCAGGGACAGGCACTTCACGTGCGCCCTAAAGCTGCTAATGGCAGTGTGTTAACCGATGCCCTGGGGCCAGAAGGGGAACGCATTCGCACCCGCCCCAGAGGTTTTTATTTACGCAAAACATTTACCCGGCAAATTCTGCTTAACGCTTTTGCGCAGTAACGATATGCAACCGCTGGACGGCCGTGCTATAGCCGATGGCCAGATTATATATGCTGCGTATGCCGGTTAGGCTGTTCCCGGTAGGCCTGACTTTCCTGCATCACCTGCTCAGCTTTATCTACCGTTTCACGTAACATCGCCTGTTCAGTATGGGGTGCATCCAGTTGCTCGTAATCCAGTAACGACGGTGCGGTACGCTGTGGAATTAACAGCAGATACAGAACGGTCAGCATAACTATCGCTAACACCAAATCCAATCCACTTTGCCACATCAATACAGATAAAAAGCCGAACGTAACTGCGGTCACCAGAAGTGTCAGGATAACGGAGATGCCGGCAATAGCAGACATCGCAATAACAATATAACGCAGCCGGTACTGTTGTGGGTTAGCGACCTGCTCAGGCAGGTGTTTATGATATTTTTGCACGGTTTCGGTAATCAGCAGGCTAAGCACCAGTACGCCGAAACATACCAACATGGCAATGGAATAGACTGGCCAAAAGTCCAGAGGATGACCGATGGGGCCGCCAGCGGTTAATACTTGTTTTTCTGCTAAGCCGCCCAGTGCCAGCGGTAGTTGCATTAAGAAACACAGGCTCACCGGAAGCCACAACGCCCATTTACTGGGTTTGACTTGCGCCACCAATGATGGCTTCAGTGCGCGGTAAAATAGGGTCATCAGTAGGACGGGCACCCAATCTGTCCAGCCGTAAAGCATGATCCACTCACCGCCCGCCAGGAGCGCCGCTTCATCCAGCAAACATAATGGCCATACTACCCAGCATACAATAAGCCACTTACTGCCTTTAATGGAGCCCTGTAAACGCAGTAGTAACCCTGCGGCACCAAGCCAGGCTAGGCCCAGTCCCATTAAACAATACAGTACCCAGGTTGTATATTCGGGCATTCCCACGTCCTTTTTATCTGTAAACTGATACCAGCGTTACCAGTATGTGTCGCCTTGCATACCCACCTGGCGGGTGCGCTCCATTACTGTCAATAAGCTTGCTGTCTTCTGGGCAATCCATTCATGCAGCTCCTGCGTATCTTCCGAGTCCGTTTCCTGGATAATCTTTTCCAGCAACATCAGGGCTTTAAGTTCTTCTATACCAGTCAAAATGTCAAGCCACGGGGCCCTGAATGCGGCCTTTTCACCACTGAACAAATCCGCCAGCAGGAAGCCGTTCCACAAGGTCTGGCGTAAGACAATTTCTATCGCAATATAATTTGCAGTGGCCATGGTGCGGCTCGACGGTAAACTTTGTTGCACTGTTTGCCAGCCTTGCGACAACCAGCCACGAGCATGGTCAATGGCAGGCATCCTATAGCTATTTGCTTCTTCCCGCCAGGGTAGTTCATTTAATAGCCGCGTCACACTTAACTTAATCTCGGTCGATTCAGTGGCAAAGAACAAACCTTGTGGATCATGTGCATGAATAAGGCCGGCTTTGCGCCCTTGCAGATAGCTCTGCAACGACGGATAACGGTTCAAGCATTTGTGAAACAAACTTTTACGCGACACCAGGTAACGTAAGGCTTGTAAGTCGTCCTGCCATAACCACTGGGGGGCGTATTTCATCAGCGCACTATGTAATTCAAGTAGCTGGCTACACTGCAGTACCGGCAAGTAAAGCGATACACATTGCAACAATAAGCGAATACTTCTGGCGACTTCAGCGAGCATCTTCACCGAGCCGGTTTGCATATACAGGTACTCATGATGTTGCCAATGTTGCAGCGCCTGCTGGGCAGCAGCTGTAAACGCCTGTTCGGTAGACACCTGCGCCGGTAAAGGGAGAAAATCAGGCAATGGTTTGACCGTAGCCGTTATGCCATTTAATAACTGATACCCCTGGGCCGCCTTAGACACATCACAGACCGTTACCGGCAAAATACTGTTAATGACCCCGGCAATATCAAACAATACGCTAACGTCGCCGCGTTTAATCTCAAGTTCTATCTCATTGATCGGCGACTGGGCTTTCCCGGTGGTCGCCTCTCCTTCATCCAGCACCACTTCGATAACCGTGTCATCCATCGCGACATCATAAGCAATACGAGTGAAGTTGGTAGAAAACTGGCGCTGCAATCGCGCATTGAGTCGCGCGGGGTCCAGGCTATTAGGCCATACCTGCTTGTCAAACATTCGAAGATCAGGGGTGGCCTGTTCCAAAGCGATATTATGCTCGGCCCGTTCGTGTAAACCACCGCTAACTTTCCCCTGGGTTTTCAGGGTTTGTTCAAACACACCGTCATTACCGCGGACCCGAAAGCCAATTTTATGTTTCTGAAAATCGTGCTCCGGCGTATCATAGTAATCGTTTTGTAGTTGCATCCGTTTTGCCGGTGATACTGTCATCCCTAACTGAGTCAGGGCAGGTATTACTTTTGCGGAAAATTCGTTTACTGTGTGGCGCGGTGTGACAAACTTTAATTCAATTTCTGCCATGGAAGAGTTGAGCAGGTGTAGTAATCAATGATGTTCGACACCTTACCCCTGCCGGGTGGAATTGGCAATGGGCGGGTGTGGTTACTTGCTAAAATGTGTACAAACTTAAGACAGCTCAGGATGAAACGCCGGATACCTCAGACATGTATACGGCACGAAGCTTGCCTTTAGTATTCACAGTCTCTAACATCTTTTGCTGGTTTAACAAATTAACGGATACCTTATGTTACGAAAATGGCTTACGGTCATGATGATTGCGTTTTCTTTTCAGGCGTTTGGCCTGCAGGATACTCCGGATCTGGAGCCTTCCTCATCCCATTATATTCGGGACGATTTGTTCGTGTTCATACATACAGGTCCGGGCCGTAATTATCGTATATTGGGCAGTATTGAAGCCGGCACGCCCATTACTATACTCAAAAATGACCGCGATGCTGAGTTCATGCAGATTCGCGATCATGTTGAAGATCGTACTGGCTGGGTGGAGTCAAAATATGTCAGTGATCAGATGTCACGGGCCGAGCAGCTACCGATCATCAGCCAGAAGCTGGCAGATAGCCAAGCAAGTCAACAGGGGCTGCAATCTGAAAATGGCCGCCTGAAACGTCAGCTAAGCGAAGCCAGACAGGAACTATCAACTTTATCCAGTCAAACTGATGAACAAAGCCGTGAGATTAAGAAATTATCTACCCAGCTTGATAATCAGGAAAAAGACGAGATGATTAAATGGTTTACCCGTGGCGGTATGGTTGCCGGCGCCGGCATTCTATTGGGGGTGATTTTGACTTATCTGCCGAAGAAACGTGGCCGTAATAGTGAGTGGGTTTAACCAGCCCTGCTTCGCACTTTACCGTCCATAGGTTACCTATTGACGGTAAAGCTGTAGCGAAATAGCAACAAGCCAGTATTTGTTTACCATAAAAAAGCCCCTGTCACAGCCATGTGAACAGGGGCTTTTTATAGGCTACGCTTTACTCTTCGTCTTCAACCAACGTCATTAACGAGGTGTTACCCCCTGACGCTGTAGTATCAATACTCACCGTCTTCTCGGTCATGACACGCTGAATAAGGTTATCATTATATTCTGCGGTAATTACCGGGAGAATAGCACCGCCATCGCGCGAGGCTAGCATCGCCGAAATCTGCGCAGTACGCTCGGTATGTGAGTCAACCACTACGCCGGCCAGGTCTTCATCTTTAAGCAACGCATCAAGATGCTTCAACCGCGCTACCTGGAACACCCCTTTAGGCGCACCTGTAGCATTGAATTTTTCCTGAAACTCCAGCGCCTCTTCATAAAACAAGTCAGACACCACTGAAACGACTACGTTGCCGGTAGCCAAGGCGGTTACCACAGACAGTGTCCAGTATTCAAAGCTGACCCCTTTATCGGCGAAACAGACCAGAATACCACGCGGTTCACGGTACAGTTTATTCGACTCACCCGTTGGCCCAGGCAAGGTAATCGGGTTTTTCAGGCGGCGTTCAATCTCAGTTAATTGCTGACGAGACGTCGCCAATGTACGGTTAAGATCGTCTGCCAATTCCTCAACAATATCTACCTTGGCAATTTTCGCCAGTAACTGACGGACCATGGATAATCTGTCGTTTAATGCAGTGTGCCGCCAGGTAGATTCCACCGCCAGGCCGTTGTCCATAAGACGCGCGGCGGCTTCCTCTTCGCTTTTGTCTCCCGACAACGCTTCATCCAGATGCTCAAGATCTTTTACCTGTGATGGTTTAGGCGTGGCCCGTTCCATCATCAACCGTGGCAGATAATTGGGGCCACCTGCTTTCGGGCCGGTTCCTGAAAGCCCACGTCCGCCAAAGGGTTGTACGCCTACAATGGCACCAATCATATTACGGTTGATATAAACGTTACCGGCACGGCTCAACGCTGCCAGTTCATAGGCACGGTCTTCAATACGAGAATGAATACCCATAGTAAGGCCGTAGCCTGTACTGTTGATTTGCTCAACTACCTTTTCAATATCTTTGCCTTTAAAGCGAACGATATGGATAACCGGCCCAAATACTTCTTTTTCCAACACGTTGATGTTGTCAATTTCATATAAAGT
Source organism: Salinimonas sediminis (assembly GCF_003429285.1). Classification (NCBI taxonomy): domain Bacteria; kingdom Pseudomonadati; phylum Pseudomonadota; class Gammaproteobacteria; order Alteromonadales; family Alteromonadaceae; genus Salinimonas; species Salinimonas sediminis. The sequence continues at coordinate 517,713 of NZ_CP031769.1, read as the reverse complement.
GGGCGGGAAGAAGGTCGCGTTATCGGTACCTTCTGGTAAAGGACAGGCATGCAGTAATTTGCCCTTGCCTTCCATATATTCACGGTGTTCAGTCAGGCTTTTCAGCGCTTTGCCATCAATCACCGGCCCAATATCAGTTTTTAGATACATGGGGTTGCCGATTTGCAGCTCTTTCATCGCCCCTATCAACATTTCTGTCAGATTGTCGGCAATATCTTCCTGAACAAACAACACGCGTAATGCTGAGCAGCGTTGTCCGGCGCTTTGGAAACCAGAAAATACGACATCGTCAATAACTTGCTCTGGTAGCGCAGTAGAATCTACTATCATGCAGTTTTGCCCACCGGTTTCGGCTATCAATGGGACCTGCTCACCACCGCGGGCCGCTAGGGTCTGCGATATAAGTGTACCGGTTTGAGTAGAGCCGGTGAACATCACCGCTTTAATGCGCTCATCAGGCAACAGGGTTTCACCCACTTCTTTACCCGGACAAATAAGTAGTTGCAACGCATCTTCAGGCAAACCTACAGAGTGCATTATTTCAATACAACGTCTGGCGATAATACTGGTTTGTTCTGCGGGTTTGGCAATAACCGTATTACCGGTAACCAATGCCGCTGCCACCTGCCCCGTAAAGATAGCAAGAGGGAAGTTCCACGGAGAAATACACAATACTGTGCCCCGCGGCACCAACCGTTGATCTTCTTCTAACTCTTTGGCTCGCGCAGCGTAGTAGCGCAAGAAATCAACCGCTTCACGTACTTCATCAATGCTATCCTGGGCAACTTTACCGGCTTCCCGGATACAGATGGCAATAAGCTCACCCATATGTCGCTCAAGGGCATTGGCAGAGCGCTCTAAAATATCGGCGCGATCTTCCACTGAGCGCTTCGACCAGGGTACGAAAGCATCTGCCGTTTTATCCAAAGCGGCGAGCATGTCTTCTTTAGTGGCGTAAACGTGATACCCCACAATATCGTTGTGATCGGCCGGGTTACGCACCGCTGTGCCATTTTCCGGTATGTCGGACTCAGCAATCTTATAGACCGTATTCCAACGCTCCAATTCGTGCTGCAGAGCATTGACTGCAATATGGTCGGTTAGGTCCAGCCCGCGCGAATTATCACGCTCGGGGGCATACAGGCCCCGTGGGGTTTTAATCAATTTGTTATAACGGTTTTTCAGCCGCTGGGTTTTCTCAACCGGGTCTTCAAGTAACGACTCAACCGGTTTTTCATCATCCACAATAGCATTAACAAATGAAGAGTTAGCGCCGTTTTCAAGCAGACGACGTACCAAATAGGCCAACAATTCTTCATGTTCGCCCACCGGTGCATACACCCGGCACTGAATTTTATCTTCGGTCACTACCTGGTCATACAAGGTATCGCCCATGCCATGCAAGCACTGGAATTCAAAACCGTCTTTGTCGTCACCCGCCAGTTCCAGAATAACCGAGGCTGAGTAAGCATTATGAGTAGCAAATTGCGGATAAATAGTGTCACGATAGTCTAGCAGGCGGTTGGCACACGCATGGTAGGACACATCGGTAGATGACTTACGGGTAAACACCGGGAACGTTTCCAGGCCAGCCTGTTGGGTAAGTTTAATTTCGGTATCCCAATAAGCGCCTTTAACTAACCGAACCATCATATTGCGGCCAGTGTCTTCGGTTAATTTACGAATCCAGTCAATCACGTGCAGGCCGCGTTTTTGGTAAGCCTGTACCGCGATACCAAAGCCCGTCCAGCCCTCTAAATCGGCATCGCGGAATACCGCTTCAATAATGTCGAGAGATAAGTCCAGTCGATCGGCTTCTTCTGCATCTACGGTCAGACCGATATCGTATTCTTTGGCCATTAGGCAAAGCGCTTTCAGCTTCGGCGGAATTTCAGCCATAACCCGGTCGTACTGCAGGAATTCAAAGCGCGGATGCAAGGCCGACAGCTTAACCGATATACCCGGCGAACGCTTAGGTCCGCGGCCATCAGCGGCTTTTCCAATAACTTTAATGGCTTTGGCATACGACTCGAAGAAGCGATTCGCATCGGTCATCGTCCGCGCCGCTTCGCCTAACATATCGTAAGAGTAAACGTACCCTTTCTTTTCTTTCTCGCGCGCCCGGTTAACCGCATCTTCAATGGTTTCGCCCATTACAAACTGACGACCCATGACCCGCATGGCAATATTCATTGAGCGGCGGATGACCGGCTCGCCCAGGCGGCCTAGTGTACGTTTTAACAGTCCGAACTGTTCGCTTTTACGCTTGTCGGCATAGTTAACCATGCTGCCTGTTAGCAACAGACCCCAGGCAGAAGCGTTGACAAACAGCGATTCGGAATTGCCCAAATGCGGTGTCCACTGCCCTTGCGATAGTTTGTCGCGAATCAGTACATCCTGGGTTTCTTCGTCTGGCACCCGCAATAAAGCTTCTGCCAAGCACATCAGTACTACCCCTTCGGAGGTCGACAACGAATATTCATTTAGCAGTGCATCGACACCACCATGGCCTTCTTGTTCGCGGCGAATTTTCAGTACCATTTTACGGGCACGTTCCCAGGCCCGGCTGCGGGCGCGAGGATTAACTTCCGCAATGGGCAGGATCTGGTCAATGGCGACAGACTCATCGATGCGGTAGTGATCGCGAATTCGCTGTCGAATCGAGGTTAAAGTATTGAGGTCTTGGTTAGTAAGCATTACTCGCCTTTTAAAAATAGCTGTTCAAAAATGGTGTAGGGTAAATTCACGCACACAGTCGCGCTGTTGTCCCCGCATTGCAAGTGCAATTGCACGTCAAGCCACAGTGTCTGGAAATCAGGTTTCCACTGCCTATGGGCTTTTAACTCTGCAGCGTTGTTAAGAGATCAGCCTACCGCCTAATAAACCGCGGATACTAGCACATCATTAAGGGCTTTCCAGCGTACTTATCACGCGGCTTCAAAGACCTACAACATAATGTAAATAAAAGGTAATTATTTGTTAAGGCAAACACCTGTTCGCCAGCTACACTAATAGAAAAAGACCTGAAGAGGATGTTTAATGGGCTGGTTAAGAAATTTTAATGTTATTCAACGTCTCGGTATGATGATTGGATTGGTGAGTGTGTTGTTTATCATAATGACTGTGGTCATATTACAACAACATTATCAGGCGCAAAAAGATAGCGCCTATGAAGAGACCCGGCATTTAGTAGAAGCGGCGACGACTACACTATCAGCATTTTACAACGCTGCCCAGCAAAACGAGATGAGCGAAATCGAAGCAAAAGCACTGGCCTTAGCCGCCATTGAAAGTATGCGCTATGACACCGACAATTACTTTTGGGTACAGGACGACCAACCCAAAATGATTATGCATCCCTTTAAACCTGATCTGAATGGGCAGGATTTAAGCGGGTTTGCCGATGCCAATGGTACGCATTTGTTTGCCGAAATGGCAGCCATCACCCAACGCAGCGGCGAAGGCTTTGTACCCTACGTCTGGCCCCTGCCCGGCATGGACGAACCGGTTGCTAAAATATCTTTTGTAAAACGGTTTGCGCCCTGGCAATGGACGGTCGGCTCAGGTATTTACCTGACCCGGCTGGACGAGGACTTTGCCCATATCAGAAATATCTTCATTGGCCTGGGGCTGGTGAGTATTGCGTTGATATGTGGGGTGTGTTTGCTGATTGGCCGCAGTATTATTGTGCCACTGGTAGAGGCCACAGATCGCATGCAGGATATAGCCAAAGGGGAAGGTGATCTTACCCGAACGTTGCCCGTGCAGGGCAAAGACGAGGTCACCAAGCTGGCTATTTATTTCAATGAGTTTACCCAGAAAATGCGCGACTCATTATTGGATGTGAAAAACCGTGTGACCCAGATATCTGATAGTGCGCAGCGTCTGGCGATAACCAGCAAAGACAGCTCCGATCAGGCCACCGGCCAATCGGACAGCACCATGCAAGTGGCCACGGCCATGGAACAAATGACCACTCAGATTCGCGATGTGACAGATGCGGCAAACAGTGCGGATCAAGCGGCTATCAGTGTTCGCCAAAACGTGAGTGAGGGTAATCATGCGGTTAATCAAACAGTAATGGAAATACGCGCCCTTAGTAGTAATATCCAGCAAGTCAGCGATGTAGTGGCGCAGCTGGCCGAGCAAAGTGAGAAAATCGGCACGGTACTGGACGTCATACGTGGTATTTCTGAACAGACCAACCTATTGGCGTTAAATGCGGCTATTGAAGCGGCCAGAGCCGGTGAGCAAGGTCGAGGCTTTGCTGTGGTAGCCGATGAAGTACGTACCTTGGCCAGTCGTACGGCGCAAAGTACTGATGAAATTCAAGGGATGATTCAGCAACTTCAGCAGGGCGCAAAAACTGCTGTTGATGCGGTAGATGTTAGCCACAAAGCGGTTCACAATACCGAAGAAAACGCTGCCCGGACCAATGAAACCCTGGCTAGCCTGGATCAGCTTATCAGTGATATTTCTGCAATGAGCAGTCAGATAGCCACCGCAACCGGACAACAAGCCGAAGCAGCGCAGGAAATAAACCTGCGGGTGAATGATTTATCCGGCGCAGCAAATCAGGGTCAGGCAGTTGCCGTGCAGCTTGCCGATGCCAGTGAGAATCTGCAGGACAGCGCGCAAGCGATGCAGCTTATTGTACAGCGCTTTAAGCTGGAATAACCACACACGTTACCCGACTAACTGTAATCCCCCTGGCCCCTGGCCAGGGCGTGGAATGCAAAGCCGTTGGCGTGTAATGTAGGCCCACTGTCCGTGGCAATAAGCCGGGTTAGAGGCCACTGCTACAGGTGCACCTTATGTGCACCTTGCGCTTGCTTATAGTAAGGCTTACCAAAGTGCGGTTAGCAAATAACACGCGAAAGTCCCTATTGGCAGTAAACCCTACCAAAGCCTTCGGCATGTTGGAGAATATTGGCGGTTTTGCGTATGCTTTCGCCATAGGCCAGTACCGTTACAGCAAACCAAGCTGGGCGCGACGGTTAAAGAAAAAAAGAAAATCTGCTTAAAAACCTTAAAGGTAAATTAGGAAAGTGGTGCTTTTTACCTATGAAACAACGACGCCAGACGGCATAATATGGCGCGTTCATAAGAGCAGGTGACAGCTGTGTTGAAAGACAAATGTATTCCAATTTTGTTGCTGGTTCTGCTGGGTTTACTTCAATATCGCTTGTGGTTTGGTAAAAACAGCATTCCAGATTACATCGCACTGAAAGAAGAAGTGCATCGCCAGTCATTGCAAAATGCCAATCTGGCTCAGCGTAATGCCCTGCTTGAGGCCGATATAAGCGATCTTAAAATTGGCCTTGAAGCTATCGAGGAACGTGCCCGTAATGAACTGGGCTTGATTAAACGAGGCGAAACTTTTTATCGAATTTTGCCCGCTGACCAGCAGTAATATGAAACCACAACCTACTATTATCGCCGTGGTGCCCGCGGCAGGCATTGGCAGCCGCATGCAGGCAGACCGCCCCAAACAATACTTGCTGATTAATGGCAAAACCATTCTGGAACATACCTTACAAGCCCTGCATAGCCATCCGGCGATAGCACATGTAGTGGTGGCAATCAGTCCGGAAGACCCATTTTTTGCTGAGCTACCGGTGGCCTCTGCTTCCTGGCTCACCCGCATAGCGGGCGGTCAGGAGCGCGCCGATTCGGTACTTCGCGCAGTGGCCACGTTGCCCGCTGATTGCTGGGCCCTGGTGCATGATGCTGCCCGCCCCTGTTTAAGTCATGCAGACATCGATAAACTGGTGGGCGTTTGCACCCAGCAAGAGGTAGCCGGAGGCATATTAGCCACACCGGTTCGTGATACAATGAAACGAGCCCGGCCCGGGGCTAGCCAATCACCTGAAATAGCGCATACTGAGTGCCGCGAGAACCTTTGGCATGCGCTAACCCCGCAGTTATTTCGGGCAGACCAGTTAACGCAGGCGCTGGCCCAGGGGCTGGCCCAGGGACTGCCAATAACTGATGAAGCGTCGGCTATGGAAGCCGCGGGCTACTGTGTAGCATTGGTAGATGGGAACCCGGCCAATATTAAAATTACCCGCCCCGCTGATATGCCTTTGGCACAGTTTTACTTATCGGCGCTGCAAGAACACAATTGAAAGGTAACCTATGCGAATTGGACACGGTTTTGATGTGCATAAATTTGGTGGCGAAGGCCCCATCACCGTCGGTGGTGTTAACATAGATTATGCACAGGGCTTACTGGCTCATTCTGATGGCGATGTATTATTACACGCGTTATGCGATGCCTTGTTAGGCGCCGCCGCCTTAGGCGATATCGGCAAGCATTTTCCCGACACTGACGACACCTATGCTGGTGCGGATAGCCGTCAATTGCTCCGGCATGTGGTGGCTATTGTCAAACAACAGGGCTGGCAATTGGTTAATGCAGATACCACTATTGTGGCCCAGGCACCTAAAATGGCGCCGCATATCACCGCTATGCGTGAGATTATCGCCACCGACTGTAATGTGGCGTTGCAGGCCATCAATGTCAAAGCTACAACCACCGAAAAACTTGGCTATACCGGTCGTAAAGAAGGTATTGCCGCCCACGCTGTAGTATTGCTGGAAGCCGTTCACCCATGACAATGACCACAGCGAACTGGCATTATCTTAACGGTAAGCCGCAAACTCATGGCATTTTCAAACAACATGCTGAAGACTTTGTGGTCATTGAAGATTTGGGCTACCCGCTCACCGGCGAAGGTGAACATCAGTTCATTCTGGTTGAAAAAATAAACAACAATACGGCATTTGTTGCCGAGGCACTGGCCAAGTTTACCGGCTTGGCGCTGCGTAATGTGACGTATGCCGGCCGCAAAGACAAGTTTGCTTTGACGCGCCAGTGGTTTGGTTTACATGCGCCCGGCCAGGCTGATTTTGATTTTAGCGGTTTAAATTTGCCCGGGGTAAACATACTTAGCCAAACCCGACATAATAAAAAGCTTAAAACCGGCCAGCTTAAAGGTAACCGGTTTACTATTGTGTTACGTGAGGTGAGCGCTCCAGAGCAGGCCATCAAACGGTTTGAACAGGCGGCGCAACAAGGCGTGCCTAACTATTACGGCGAACAGCGGTTTGGCGTCGTACGGCAAAACTCTGAGGGTGAACGCATGGAAGGCGGTAACCTGCAATTGGCTCAGCGGATGGTAGAGGGGGAAACCATTCGTAACCGTAACAAACGGTCAATGGCGGTATCGGCACTGCGTAGTTACATATTCAATTGCAACCTTTCAGCGCGTATAGAAGCTGCCAGGTTTGATGCTGTGTTAGAAGGCGACGCGCTGATGCTATCAGGCTCCAATAGTTTCTTTATTAATGATGGCAGCGACCCCAGCGTACAGCAACGTTATATCGAGAAAGACCTCGCGCCCTCAGCCCCCTTGTGGGGGAAAGGACCTTTGCCTAGCACCGGCGAGGTCGCTGCCATGGAGCGCCAGGTAGCCGAGCAGTATACCGCAGCAGCAACATTTTTAGCCGATGCCGGCTTGCGCCAAGAACGCCGAGCCATAAAAATATGGCCGCAAAATCTTGAATGGGATCAGCAAGGTGATACATTAACGCTTTGCTTTTCGCTGCCCAGTGGCTGTTTTGCCACCTCCGTATTACGCGAATGTATTAATGCGCGCGAGCCGCAAAACAATACATAACAAATGCCCCAGCAGGCAATGATGGACCAGTGGAGTCAAGCATGAGAATTCTTTTAAGTAATGATGATAGTGTCTTTGCCAAAGGCATTCAGGTTTTACATCAGGCCTTAGCCCAGGAACATGAAGTAACGGTTATCGCCCCGGACCGAAATTGTAGCGGGGCCAGTAATGCTCTGTCATTGCATCAGCCTTTGCGTATACAACAATTGGACAATGGCTTTTATTCAGTAAATGGTACACCATCTGATTGCGTCCACCTTGGGGTGAACCGTTTTATGCAGCAAGAGCCTGATTTAGTGGTATCGGGTATTAATCATGGCGCCAATCTGGGCGATGATGTGATTTACTCGGGCACCGTGGCCGCAGCAACGGAAGGACGCTATATGGGCTTACCTGCCATCGCCGTGTCATTAGCCAGCCACGATGGTGAACATTTTGAAACAGCAGCCAAAGTGGTACTGGATATCATTGCAAAATTGCAATTGCATCCTTTGCCTGCCAATCAGATACTGAACGTTAATGTACCTGATGTTCCTTATGAAGCATTAGCTGGGATTAAAGTGACCCGTCAGGGTCGGCGACACCGGGCTGAAGGCATGCAACAGAGCCAGGACCCGTTTGGCCGCACTATCTTTTGGTACGGCCCGGCCGGCGCGGAACAAGATGCGTCAGAAGGAACAGATTTTCATGCTATTAGCCAGGGATATTGCTCGGTTACCCCGCTGGATGTGGATATGACCGCGCACCGTAGTCTTGATGAGATGCAGGACTGGCTAAATCGATAATAATAACAGTGCTTTTCTTTTAGGAAATTTAGACACACATGAGATCATCGAGAAAAGGGGAAACTCTCGCTGAACTGCTCTACCAGGAAGGGGTGAGGAATCAGCAGGTATTGAACGCGGTGGCAGCCACCCCGCGCGAGTTATTTTTGCCCGATGCCTTACGCCATAAAGCGTATCAGAATACGGCCTTACCGATTGGGCAGGGCCAAACTATCTCGCAACCCTATATTGTTGCCAAAATGACTGAATTGTTGCTAAACGCGACAAATCAACCAAGGAAGGTACTAGAAATAGGGACCGGCTCTGGTTACCAAACTGCCATCCTGGCACAGTTATTTAATGACGTTTACAGCGTCGAACGTATTAAAAGCCTGCAATTTCAGGCAAAACGCCGAATGAATCAGCTGGATCTTCACAATATTGCCATGAAACATGGCGACGGTTGGAAAGGCTGGGCATCTAAGGGCCCATTCGATGCCATCATTGTTACCGCAGCGGCTAGCCGTATTCCTGATGATTTGCTTGCGCAAATTATTGAAGGCGGCAGGCTGGTTATTCCTGTCGGTAATGAGCAACAACAGCTTCTTTGTATAGACCGTATTGACGGACAATTGCACACCGAGACAGTAGAAGCGGTGAGATTTGTTCCGTTGATCGCAGGAGATCTTCAGTGAAAATTTTTCAGCCATGTTACGACATGGCAATCCGGTGGTCACGCCACCGCCACGCCAGCCGCTATTTAGGTGGGCTTAGTTTTGCCGAATCAATGTTCTTTCCGATTCCGCCAGATGTGATGCTAGCCCCCATGTCGCTTTCCCAGCCTCATCGAGCCTGGTACTTTGCTTTACTTACCACCCTTACGTCTGTACTTGGCGGGGTCGCGGGCTATCTATTGGGCTATTTTGCGTTTGAAGCCTGGTTGCAACCGCTGATTATCTCTGCCGGCTACGAACACAAGCTAGAGATAGCCATGGGCTGGTTTGAAGATTATGGCGTATGGATAGTATTTTTGGCGGGCTTTTCACCGATCCCCTATAAAGTGTTTACCATTAGTGCAGGTGTTCTGCAGATGGCATTTATCCCCTTTATTATTGCTTCTGCTATAGGTCGCGGCGCGCGTTTTTTCTTGGTCGCCGGGCTCATGCGCTGGGGCGGTGCCCCCATGGAAGCCAAACTTCGCCAATATGTTGAAGTGCTGGGCTGGGCGGTGATCGCACTGGCGATACTGGCTTATTTTATCATAAAAGGATAGCGAGCATGACGAGCAGAATAAAGTGGTATCTGCTCACTGCTATGACCGCGCAGCTCGCCCTGGGCTGCGCTTCTGAGCACAAACCTGCCCCCTTGGTAGTGCTTGACAGCCAGCCTGAAGTTAAAGACTTTCACTACCGAGCCGATACCTACACTGTACGTAAAGGTGACACATTATTCGCCATAGCCTGGTACGCCAATAAGGATTATCGGGATATCGCCAGGTATAACAACCTTACGGTGCCGTACAGTATTTATCCGGGTCAAGCGCTACGATTACAGCCTGCGAAAGCGGCTCGCAACGCAGTAAAAGAAGATTCGGATCAATCTGTGGAAGCTGGTCAAACCACACAAATATTAGCCAAAAGGCGTGTTGACCAGCCTAAAGAGCAGGCGTATCGTAAGAGTGAAAATAATGTTAACAACCAACCGGTTAATAGCGTCAAGAAGCCGCCGCAGAGCGTCAAAAATGTGACGAAAAAACGGTTCCCAGCTCAGGTTACTACCTGGGTATGGCCCGCGAAAGGAAAATTAACCGGGACGTTTAATCGCAGTGAAACAGGCCAGAAAGGCATTGAGATAAGTGCTGCTATTGGCACTCCAATTCTTGCATCAGCGGCGGGAAAAGTAGTGTACGCAGGCAACGGTTTACGGGGCTACGGTAACTTAATAATCATTAAGCATACTGACAGTTTTTTAAGCGCGTATGCTCATAATGATTCGATAGCGGTTAGCGAGCAGCAATGGGTTGATGCAGGTCAGCAAATTGCTCGCATGGGGAAAAGTGGCACGGATTTCGTAAAGCTTCATTTTGAAGTGCGGTACCGGGGAAAATCGTTAGATCCTCTTCGTTACCTACCGAAACGCCAATAATAACAATAAATAATAATTATATTCCAAGGAGAACGTCTTAAGGTAACCATGTAAAGCAGGAGATACCGCTATGGGACAAACTAAAACCGCAGTTATTGAGTTAAAGTCTCGCGATGAAATGGACAATATCGATACTATCGATATGAAAACTGAAGAAACCTTAAACGAGGAATCGAACGACGATAATGATGTTTTCGCCGTTCATGAAGAAACCCACAAAAACCTTGATGCGACCCAGCTGTATTTAGGCGAAATTGGTTTCTCCCCTCTGCTAACCGCAGAAGAAGAAGTGTATTTTGCACGCCGTGCACTAAAAGGGTGTGAAGCATCCCGTAAGCGTATGATCGTAAGCAATCTTCGTCTGGTTGTGAAGATAGCCCGCCGTTATAATAATCGTGGCCTGGCCTTGCTAGACTTGATTGAAGAAGGCAACTTAGGCTTGATTCGCGCGGTAGAAAAGTTCGACCCTGAACGTGGTTTCAGATTCTCGACCTATGCCACCTGGTGGATTCGCCAGACCATAGAACGGGCGATCATGAACCAGACCCGCACCATTCGCTTACCTATCCATGTTGTTAAAGAATTAAATGTGTATTTACGTGCAGCCCGTGAGTTGTCGCAGAAACTTGATCACGAGCCTACCGCAGAAGAAATTGCATTTGCGTTAGATAAGCCTGTAGAAGATGTCACTAAGATGCTTCGTTTGAACGAGCGTATTACTTCAGTGGATACCCCCATTGGTGGGGAGAACGACAAAGCCTTATTGGATATTTTGACAGACCATAATGACTATGGTCCTGAAGAAAATCTTCAAGATGATGATATTAAATCAAACATCGTTAAATGGCTTGAAGAACTTAACCCGAAACAACGTGAAGTTCTGGCGCGCCGCTTTGGTTTATTAGGCTACGAGCCTAGTACGCTGGAAGATGTAGGTGCTGAGATTGGTTTAACCCGCGAGCGGGTTCGCCAAATTCAGGTAGAAGCATTGCGCAGACTACGTGATATGTTAAGCCATCAGGGCTTATCATTAGAAAATATGTTCGATCATATGGGTGAGTAAACGTTATTGATACGCCGTCTTTAATGAGCACATCATCTCTTTTAGGTATATTATCTGACGTATAAAAAAACCCGCAGCTTGCGGGTTTTTTGTTATTGTGAACTAGCCGGTATGACGCTTAAGCGTTACAAAGTCGTAAGCGTAGGGGTTCTTCTCGTCAGCTGTATGGCATTGCCGGGAAATTTCAAGCCAGTGCCCAGCTTCGCGATAATCAGGAAATTGTGTATCGCCAGCGACGTCAGTATGGATAAAAGTCAGATATAAAATATCGGCCTGGCTCAGCAAAGCGCTATACACTTTACCGCCACCTATAACCATCACTTCATCGTTTTCACCCACTAAGGCAGTGGCAGCGGTTAACGCAGCATCAATACTCTCTACGGTTGTAGCATCTGCCAGACGATAATCACGCTGACTACTTATAACAATGTTCGGCCGGCCAGGTAGCGCTTTGCCTATAGACTCATAGGTTTTACGCCCCATAATAACCGGCTTACCCAAGGTTAACTGCTTAAAATGACGTAAGTCTGCAGGCAAATGCCACGGCATAGTATTGTTAGCGCCAATCACCCTATGGTCCGCCATCGCAGCAATCATCGCTATTTTCATTACGCCTGCAACCCTTTACTTACGGTATTCCACATCAACATCGTAGTCATCTTCGTCCCAATCATCGTCGTCTAAGTCGTCACTTAGCTCGCTTTCCTGAGCCAATGTACTCTTGTGGTATGAGTCCCACTTAAACGCCACTTCTTCTTCTTCGATGTCCTGCTCTTCTGGGGCTGGAAGGGTTTCGATAAAGTCCATAACGTCACGGCATAAGCTGTCAGTATGCATTTTCTGAAAGGCAGAAATTTTGTATACCGGGCCTTCCCAGTTCAGCTCACTGATCACCCGTTCGGCAACTTCTTCGACTTCATCTTCAAGTAGCAAGTCCGCTTTATTAAATACCAGCCAACGTGGTTTGTCCGCCAGTTTTGGGCTGTATTTCTCCAGCTCCTGAATAATTGCTTTTGCATTGTGTGCAGGATCGCTAAGATCAGTAGGCAATAAATCCACCATATGCAACAATACCCGGCAACGTTCCAGATGTTTTAAGAATCGAATACCTAAGCCAGCGCCATCGGCTGCGCCTTCAATTAGCCCGGGAATATCAGCAATAACAAAACTACGTTGTGCATCCTGTCTGACTACGCCCAAATTAGGCACCAGGGTAGTAAACGGATAATCAGCCACTTTAGGTTTTGCCGCAGAAACTGAACGAATAAAGGTTGATTTACCCGCGTTCGGCATTCCAAGCAAACCCACATCGGCAAGTAGCATCAGTTCCAGTTTAAGATTCCGAATTTCGCCGGGTGTACCATTGGTTTTTTGCCGTGGCGCGCGGTTCGTGCTGCTTTTAAAACGCGCATTTCCCAAACCGTGGAACCCACCTTGGGCTACTTTTAACTTTTGACCATGACGGGTTAAGTCGCCCAGCACTTCGCCTGTTTCGATATCCGTGGCGCGGGTACCTACAGGCACCTTCATGGAAAGATCTTCCCCGCCACGGCCAGTACAATCGCTTCCCTGGCCATTCTGGCCACGTTCGGCACGGTGAAAACGTTCAAAACGATAATCAATCAGCGTGTTCAGGTTTTCGTCAGCTTCAAGATAGACACTACCGCCATCGCCCCCATCACCGCCATCCGGGCCGCCTTTAGGAACATACTTTTCCCGTCGAAAGCCAATTGTGCCGTTGCCACCATCGCCGGCTTCAACACGAACTTCAGCTTCATCAACAAATTTCATTTATAACTCCGGATTTAACCAGTTTGCACTGAATAGGCAGGATGACAACGTCTGCCTGCTGTAATACCTGCAGTTTACACTATTAAAAGACCCGCATCACGATTCGGCGGCAGAAAAGCCATATCCTTTCTCACTAATTGCTAAAGGATCTTAGACGGTAGCGCACTGACCAGCTAACCAGTCAATGTCGTTAATCTGGGGGCGCCAGAAACAAAAAACCCCGCTGACGCGGGGTTTTTTAAGCCTTAAAGGCATGTGCGTTCGTGCTTACTCAGCAACGATGCTCACAAACTTACGGTTGTTAGGGCCTTTTACTTCGAATTGGACCTTACCGTCTTTTAATGCGAACAACGTGTGGTCTTTACCGATACCCATATTGTTGCCAGCGTGGAAACGTGTTCCACGTTGTCTTACGATGATGTTACCAGCAAGAACAGATTCACCGCCAAAGCGTTTAACACCAAGGCGTTTACTTTCTGAATCACGACCGTTTTTGGTACTACCACCAGCTTTTTTGTGTGCCATGTGTTCGTGCTCCTATTATGCGTTAATACCAGTGATTTTCACTTCCGTGAACCACTGACGGTGACCCGCTTGCTTGCGGGAATGCTTACGACGACGGAACTTGACGATTTTAATCTTTTCGCCACGACCATGCGTCACAACTTCAGCAGTAATTTTACCACCAGATACTAAAGGGGTGCCAATCTTAACGTCGTCACCATTGCTAACCATTAATACGTTATCGAATTCAACAGTCTCGCCTGGCGCGACTTCGATCTTCTCTAGACGAACGGTCTGGCCTTCAGCCACACGGTGCTGTTTACCGCCACTTTGGAAAACCGCGTACATATTCTACTCCGCTCTGCGTCTCTAGACGCTTCAATTCAAAAAACAGGGCGCGAATTGTACGTGAAACATCCGCAATTCACAACCCCGTAACGCATAAAATTTGATTATTTTTCACACGGGGGCGCAATCGCTGTACAGACTCGCGAAATTAGGTGCATAAATTTACCACAGTGTACAGCGAATTGTCAGCGAAATCTTATGCCTAGCGTATACTTTTTTATTTATTTGCCCTTTGCCACACGCCCGGATCGCGCTGTGACCGCGGTAATTTCGCCCTGCGATCTAGTGAAAAACCGCTCAAAATTGCCTTTTCACAAGCAATCTACGGTAATACCTACAAAAACGCTATTTATGCCTTTTACAGCGTTTACGCGGTTAACTGCCCGCTTTTTCCGACAATCAGGTGGCGTAGCGCGAACATTCAGGTACAATCGGCTGCAAACCCACTGTACCTGTGTTTTATTTTTGCCGATGCATATGGACTTAGAGCAAATTCGGGAGCTCACCGCCGATGATATGAAGGCGGTAAACCAACTGATACAACAACAAGTCGATTCTGATGTTTCACTGATCAACCAGCTCGGTTTTTACATTGTGAACAGCGGCGGTAAACGGCTACGTCCACTTTTGAGTGTACTGGCCTCCCGCGCGATGAATATCGATAATAATGATCACCATACACTGGCGGCAATTATAGAGTTTATTCATACCGCTACGTTGCTACATGACGATGTGGTAGATGAGTCAACCTTACGCCGGGGCCGTGAAACTGCCAATGCTATCTTTGGTAACCAGGCCAGTGTGTTAGTGGGCGATTTTCTGTATACCCGCTCATTTCAGATGATGGTGAATTTAAAACGCATGCGGGTAATGGAAATTTTATCCGAAGCGACCAACCAGATTGCTGAAGGCGAAGTGTTACAGCTAATGAACTGTAACGACCCACAAACCACTGAAAAACGCTACTTCGATGTAATTTACGGTAAAACTGCACGTTTGTTTGAGGCGGCTACCCAGTTAGCGGCGGTCCTGACCGACCAGCCCGCCGAATTGGAACAGGCAATGCAAAATTACGGTAAACATTTAGGAACCGCTTTCCAGTTAGCGGATGATATCCTCGACTATGCTGCAGATGCCGCAGAAATGGGCAAAAATGTAGGTGATGATCTGGCCGAAGGTAAACCTACATTGCCATTGTTGTATGCTATGTGGAAAGCCAGCAATGATGATGACAGCGCCCTTATCAAGGAAGCCATTGAGCAGGCTAACGGTTTGGAACATTTATCCCGTATTCAGGGTATTATGGATAAGACTGGTGCGCTTGATTACACACGTCAGTGTGCAGATAAAGAAGTAGCCCAGGCCATTGATAGCCTAAGCATTGTGCCTGACTCGCCGTACAAAGATGCGTTGATTGCCCTGGCCCATATGTCAGTTGCCCGCACCAAATAATAGCTAGCTATCATCATCCCGAATTAAGCATGGTGCGCCCGGCCCGTTCAACGGGCCGGGCAATGCCAAAGACTTCACTGTCAGGGTGGCTTTTATCCCCCGCCTTCCAGCATGTAACCGATCATACCAATTAAAAAGCCCAATACCGCACCAAATGGCGGCAACCAGGTATTTTCCATTCGGACTTGGGGCGCAATATCCTGAAATACTGAATAGAGTATGCCACCTGCGGCAAATAGCATAATCCCTCCAATAAGCAGAGGATAAGCTGCCAGCACATAATAGCCTACCAATGCCATTATCGGCCCAAGCAGCGCCATGCCGGCAAATTTCAGAACTAACTTAGAGGGCCGTCGATGGCCTTCTGCGGACTGCATTTCCCGATAAGCGTTAAACCCTTCCGGTAAATTCTGTACCGTAATAAGTACACCTATCAGCAACGTGCTGCCACCCAAGGCGGCGGCTGTGCCTAAGGCAATTGACTCGGGAATAAAATCACTTAGCATGGCAGCTAATTGGCTGGCCGGGGTTTCATGGGCGGCCAGGTAACGGTCTAGCGCCATAAATGCCAATGCCCCGGCAAGTAAACACAGGCCGCCGGTTAGGGGGGAATGATGCGAACTACCTTCGGGTACCAGCACCAACGCAACGGCCGATATCAGGGCCCCCGCCCCTAAGGCCATGACGCCGTGCCTGATTTCCTGTTCCAACCATTGGGGTTGGAGATTATCAATTTTCGCTAATAACGCCCCTGCCGGCATCGCCATGCCGGCTATCAGTGCGATGGCAACTAAATACATTACCCCGGGTTCTGTCATAACACACTCGCTTTCAGGCTTATTTCAGTCCGAGATCGCGTGTCATGTTTTCATTGCGATCCCGGTGCACAATAATATTATCTTCTATGCGGATACCGCCGTAAGGACGGAACAGATCGACTTTGTCCCAGTTAATGTATTTAGAGGCGGCTGAGGTTTTAAGATCGGCCAGTAACGAATCAATAAAATACAAACCTGGCTCGATAGTAAATACCTGGCGGGGTTCCACCATGCGGGTACACCGTAAAAACGGATGATCTTCAGGCGATGGTTTAGGCGTTCCACGGTCATCGTTCACCAGCCCGCCTACATCGTGGACCTGTAAACCCAGGAAGTGGCCAATACCATGCGGGAAGAATGTGCGGGTAATGCCCTGCTCTACCATATCCTGCGGTTGCAGATTAACAATCCCCATGTCGTGCAGTATCTGCGCAACCCCATCATGGGCCAGCAAATGAATATCGGTATAGGCTACATTCGGCTTGAGGGTGTCGCACAAGGTTGTTGTAACTTTATCCATACGTTGGATAAGTTCAGCAAAGCGGTCGTCTTCGCGACTGTAGGTACGGGTAATATCGGCGGCATAACCGTGATAAGTCGCCCCGGCATCAATTAAAAAGGAACGGTTATAAGCGGGTGCTACCGTATCGCACTGCATATAGTGCAATATCGCCGTATGCTCATTCAGCGCCACAATGCTGGTATAGGGCACATCGTTATCGCCCTGACGGCTGGCAAGCGCATAAGCCTGGTTGATGTCAAACTCACTCTTGCCGTCATGAAAGGCCTGAGCAGCGGCGCGGTGGCCTGCCACAGCAAGCTTATTCGCCTCACGCATACATTCAAGTTCATAGTCAGTTTTGTAAGCGCGCTGGTAGTGCAGATAGTGCAGTACCCGGTCCGGATTGACATTATTAAAGCCTAACGCGCGGGCAACCTCAATGTATTCACCAATATAAGCGAACCGAGGTTTGTCATAAGGCAAATGTTTTTCTACTGCATCGGCTTGTTTTAGCAAAACAATATCAAAATGCTCAGCCCAGAAAGCACTCGGCTCAGGAGGGACTTTGTGCCAAAAATCCACCGGACGGTAAAAGATGAGTTTAGGTTTGTCCTGCCCATTAACCACCAGCCAGCAGTTAGGGTTATCTATGACCGGAAGCCAGGCTTTAAACTGCGGATTCACCTTAAAAGGGTAATGGTTGTCATCTAAAAACAGGCGTTTACTTTGCCCTGAATGAATAACCAGACCATCCAGTCCTTCGCGCTGCAACGCTTCTTTAGTGCGCGCCTGCAAAGTGGCGATATGTTCTTTGTAGGCTTCGTGATGCGTAGTCATAGTACCTCTTTTTATCGTTAGGCGGAGTTACCGCTATCTTATCATCTGATGCTTCTTACGACGCAGAGCGAGCCGCGGTTTGCTGGCGGTGGTGCGCTGCACGCCACATCTATTTTATCACGCCTTAGCCTTGCTGGTTTGCAGGGGAATGGCAAGTATCAGACAGTAAATAAGCAAATTTATGAGAGCAAATACAATTTATGCGCTAATTTTATACTGAAGCTGCACAATTTATAAACGTCTGATGCCGTTACGGGCAACCAGAATAGTATAGAAAACTGGCCGATCAATAGCGTAAAACGGCATCTGGTCTATAGTTATACAATCGTTCGACCACGAAGTTGTTCCGTATAATAAGCAACAAACAGAGGTAGTTATGGACATAGAAGTCGCGTGGGCGCAAAACGACAGTACTGATATGCTGGTAGCTAATGTGCTCAGACAATTACCTGAGCAACGCACCCCTTCTATACTGTTTGTATTTTTTAACGCCAACCATAACGCCGAGCTTATTCGGCACATTATCAACACGCGCCTGAAGACGGTGATACTGATGGCATCGTCCAGCCACGGTGCCTTTGCCAATACCCCCGATAGCGCCAATGCCGCTGCTGACCTGACCGTCTTTGCGGTGTACGACGAGCAAGGACACTATGGTACCGGCAGTGTTTCAGTGACCGATATGTCTGCGCAAGAAGCCGCCCGACAAGCGACCCTGGCGGCACTTGAAAATAGCCAGGTGCCGTATGAAGCCCCGGCAATGCTGTGGTGCGCCATGCCGTCCGGTTGTGAAGAGGCCTTACTGGCTGGCATTGCGGACATTGTGGGCGAACATATACCGGTTTTTGGTGGCACTATCGCAGACAATGACATCAATGGCGATTGGTTTGGCGGAGATGCTCACCAAGGCGGCTGCGACTATGTGACCATTGCAGCGCTGTATCCTTCCCAGGCCCCTGGGGCCAGTTATAGTTCAGGCTACAGCCCAGGTTCACAGGCCTGCAAAGTTACAGCAGTACAAGCACGTAATATTACCCACCTTAATAACGCGCCCGCCGCCAAGGTTTACAACGGCCTAACCCAAAACAGTATCGGCAGTATGCTGGCCGGCGGCTCTATTCTGGCGTTAACCACTTTGCAGCCATTAGGGCGGGTAATTCCTTCGCCAGCCGGGTTACCAGAATATCTACTGAGTCACCCTGATGCGGTTACCGCTCAAGGCGGCCTTTCGTTATTTTCCCAAGTCGAGGTTGATACCAATTTAGTGGTGATGCAAGGCAGCGTAGAAAGCCTGATAGAGCGAGCCGAAAAAGTTATCGCTAATGCAATTGCGCTATTACCTGACCAAAGCGAGCCTGCGGGCGTTTTGCTGGTGTATTGTGCAGGTTGCATGTTCACTGTGGCCGAACAGTTACCCGCGATGTTAGCGCGGGTTCGTGCGCGGTTCCCGGCCCTGCCTATTGCCGGTATATACACATTTGGTGAACAGGGGCGTTTTCTGGACGGCCACAACCGCCATGGAAACTTAATGATTTCAGCCGTAGCGTTTGCCAAATGAAAGATCGTTACGAAGATGCGTTAGAAAATTTGAATCTGGTATACCGGCTAAAAGAGCAGGCTGAAGCCGCCCGTTATCAGTCTGAACTGATGTTACGGGGGGTAAGAGCCGTATTAGATGCCGACTCTCCGGATGATTTATATCAGCGGATGTTCAGTAATTTTCACGACATCGTCCCCTATAATATCTGTTTAATTCTGGAACAGTCTGAACCAGGCTTTATGCTGTGCAGTTCATCTACCCGACAAGATATCGTAGGCACACGCTGGGCGGTGGGTGACATGTTACGTAAGGTTATCGGGGGCAAGACCATTGCTATGTATAACGCACCATTGCACCCCCAGTGGTGTAGTGTGCCGTTACCTGATGCCTGTCAGATAAAAAGCCTGCTATTCAGCCCGTTTTTATTCAAAAATGATATGGCGATTATTGTGTTTGCGCATCAGCAGTTGGGTTTTTATACCCAGCAACATATACAGATTGCAACCCGCTATCGTGAATTTACCGAGCAAACCTTACTTAGCGTAAATGCTCGGCTGCAAGCCTTAGAGTCGGCTCAACTTAAGCGCGACAAAGCCCGCGTCGAACAGTCACTTATTGATTCAGAGAAGATGGCATCGGTAGGATTATTAGCGGCCGGCGTAGCCCATGAAATCAATAACCCGGTAGGGTTTATCAGTAGCAACATAGAATATCTGAAACAGTCTGTCCCTACGCTGGCGGGCTTTTTTCATCAATTGGAAGGGCTATTTGCCGCCAGTAATGATGCGGAACGTTTACGCGGGTTGGCAGCTTGTCAGCAATGTTATGAAACCGAACAGATTGCCGGTTTGATTACCGACATTGAAGACATATGCAATGAATCTGATGAAGGATTACAGCGGGTAGCGGATATTACCACCAGTCTGAAAAGCTTCACCCGGGCCGACCCGAAAACCAACGACCCGTTTTGTGTAAACCAGACCATCAACGATACCTTGCCCTTAGTGAACCCTGAACTTAAGCATCATGTGAAGGTGAATGTATCACTTAACGAGGTGCCAACAGTGCTAGGCAGTTCGCGAAAACTAAGCCAGGTTTTGATTAACTTACTGGTAAATGCTGGCCAGGCTATTCATAGCCACGGCGAAATTAATCTGTCTACCGATTGCCATATTGACGCAGACGGTCGTAAATGGGTGGTGATTACGGTGGCCGACAATGGATGCGGCATCAGCCAACACGCCGTAGACAAAATATTTCAGCCCTTTTTTACCACCAAACCGGTGGGCCAGGGCACCGGCCTTGGCCTGTATATCTCGTTAGCCATTATGAAATCAATGGGCGGAGACATTCAGGTCGTCAGCCGTATGAATCAGGGCACCACATTTTCGCTTTTTCTGCCCGACGAACCCAGCCGGCTGGCTCAGTCTGGCGCTAGCTGAAGCTGCCGTCCGCTTTCATCCAACTGACTGGACGCCGGTATAGCATCGGTTGCCAGTTGTTGAAACAGCTCGCTTGGCGTGCCTAACTGATACTCATAAATATAGCGGTAAGCCATCACTGCTTTCACGTATCGCCGGGTTTCCTTGTAGGGAATGTTTTCAATCCAGATATCGGTAGCGATATCATTTGACTGGGGTAACCATTCTAACACTTTGCGCCATCCGGCATTATAGGAAGCTGATACCAATACCGGATTATTGGCCAGTTTGTCGCCCAGATAACGTAAATACTGTACCCCAAACTGCAGGTTTCTTTCCGGCTCAAACAATACCGAACGATTGAGGTTTTTCTTTGCCAGATACTGGGCTGTACCGGGCATCAGTTGCATTAAACCTGTGGCCCCTGCGGGCGAGACGGCATCAGCCATAAACGAGCTTTCACGGCGTGCTATGGCCATGGCGAAAGCAGGATGTACATCATAGGTTTTACTGGCCGCATCAAATTGCGAGGCATAGGCTAAGGGGAAGCGCTTCTCGACATCATCCAGATAACCACTGCGGGTAAAGCTGATGATAGATTGATCATACCAACCCCATTCACTGGCCACCAGCGCTGCCGCGGTGAGCTTGTCACTGTCAATATGAGTAAGCAAATAATGCCATTCCCGCCGCGCCTCAAATTGGCGCCCTAACTGCAAAAACTCGTAAGCGCGTTGCGCAGCGGGTAATTCAGCCACAGCGGTAAGCTGTTGCTGAACACGTTCTACCGGTTGATGCATCAAAGCTGGTTTAGCACCCACCCGGGCGCTGGCCATAAAGCCATAGTAATGTCGCTGCCCCGCGAGTTGAGAAAATACCTGTTCAGCTTGTTCCGCGCGCCCCAAAGCCGCCAGGCTACGGGCCCGCCAATATAAATAGTTGTCGTTTTTTTGCTGGCGTGGGGGAGCTTGTTCTATGAGCTTTAGCACCCGTTCCCAGTGCTGCTCTCGAAGCAAAAACGCCATATGCCAGCGTTTGACATCATCTTCAGCGCCATCGACATCGGCTTTTTCCAACCAGGATAACGCATCAGATTGATGATCAATCGCTTTGCTTAACGCAATGGCCCGATGAATTGCGTGAAGGTTGTCAGTGCTAAATAACTTTTTCCCCACCCAATGATGATAGGCTCTTACCGCTTTGTCAGCATCCTGCCAGGCCAGTTTTTCTAAACCAAACGCCAGCATGCGCGCTTCCTCATCCACATGCGATAACGGAAACTGACGAAAATTCAGTATATACGCCGGATCATTTCGTACCGCCAACCATAGGTCAGCCAGATATTGGGCGTCTGCGGGTAATTTCCCTTTGAGATAAGGGACCAGACGAGGATTCCCGCTGTCCGCGGCTTTACGTATACGGCCAAGAATCAGTTCCTCCGTAAGCATCCCGGCTTGTTGCCACTGACGAAATATAGGGTCACACTCGTTCGGCTGTGATTGCCCGCTAAGCCAGATAGGTTTGACTTTATTAAGCCAATATTTGGGATTGGCTGCCCCCTGCAGCTGATAGCGTAAATACTGACAGGTTATCGTCGCCCCAAGCCCCTCCCGGTAGTTAGCCAAGAATGCTGACTTATCGTTGCGCTCAGATAAATAACGTAACCAGGAGCCGCGCATTCCATAACTGACCGGCTGACCATTATACGTCGCTAAAAATGTTTCTATTTGCGGCCGGTGGGTTATATCCATTTGGCGATAAAGCCGTTGGCGTACCAGATAGGGATATAAGGGGTAGGACTTTAAGGCGGCAATATCATCATCAAGAGTGTCAAGCTTGGTACGTGAAGTCGTGCGCAAAGCGTTTTCCACCCGCTCAAACTGCGCTCGCATGGCTACCTCACCGGCGTCGGGCAGTAGCTGTGCCAGCGCCCGGGGAGTGCTTACTATACCTAGTAATAACACGTTAAATAACACCAGGTTTGCCCAAAATACTTGCTTGCGATACTGCATTACTGCCATCCCATTTAAACCTCTACAACACATCTGCACTTCATTGGATGCAACCCTTGCATCGGGGAAATCGGCAGCCTGTTATGATTAAGTATAGACAAAGAAAATAGTGCGGCCAGATTTGAATGAACAGATATCTTGAAGATTATGTGAGTACTGCGTAAGAACGCCATTTGTCGCAGGTTTGCACGACTTTTCGCCACCGATTATACGCTTGATAATCAAAATTTCGAGCTTGAATTGTCAATCTGCCACCACCACCTGTAAACTAAATTGAAACAGTCGTTTGAATTTTTGTTGAATTTTTCTTTTGGTTTGTCAAAAATCAACGCACCCTAACGCGTTAATGTACGACAGCGGATCCATTTTGAGGGTTCCATTGCGGCCACATTAACAATCCGGCCATCGCCGAAGGAGAATAGAATGATATATGAAGGCAAAAGTCTGGCAGTGTCACTGCTGGACGATGGTTTTGCTGAACTGGTATTTAATGCCCAGGGTTCAGTTAATAAATTCGACCGTCAGACTGTAAATGAACTGGATGAAGCTACCGCCGCGCTGAGCCAGCGCGATGATGTAAAAGGCCTGATAGTACACAGTGCTAAATCAGCTTTCATTGTAGGGGCTGATATTACCGAGTTCACGGCGATGTTCAGTTTATCCAAAGCAGAAATTAATACCTGGGTGGCAAAAACATCCCAAGTATTTGACCGCTTTGAAGACCTGCCCTTCCCTACCATTGCTGCAGTAAATGGGTTCGCCTTAGGCGGCGGCTGCGAAATGGCGCTGGCCTGTGATATGCGTGTAGCCGATACCACGGCGGCCATCGGCTTACCCGAGGTCAAACTAGGCCTGATGCCGGGCTTTGGCGGAACCGTGCGTTTGCCACGCCTTATCGGCGCCGATAATGCACTGGAGTGGATGACCACAGGGAAAGACCGCAAAGCTGATAAGGCAATGGCTGAGGGCGCTGTGGATGCCGTGGTAGCGCCAGAGAAACTGGTGGAAGCCGCGTTAAGTATGGTTAAAGATGCCGCTGCTGAAACATTTAACTGGCAGGCTCGCCGCGCGCAGAAAAAAGCCCCGCTGACGTTGAGCAAAAATGAAGGCATGATGAGCTTTTCTACGGCCGCTGCAATGGTAGCAGCCATGGCAGGCAAGCATTACCCAGCCCCCCATTTAATGGTAGAGACCGTTAAAAATGCTGCATCAATGGACCGAGAAGGTGCGCTTAAGCTGGAAAATGAAGGCTTCACTACGTTAGCCAAAACCGACGCTGCTCAAGCTCAGATAGGTATATTCCTGGCTGACCAGCTAGTGAAAAGTAAAGGCAAAAAAATGGCGAAGGCCTCGACCAAAGAACAGCAGCTTACTGCCGTTCTAGGGGCCGGCATTATGGGTGGCGGTATTGCTTACCAAAGTGCTGTCAAAGGGACGCCGGTGGTAATGAAAGACATCAATCGGGAAGCGCTGGATTTAGGCCTTAAAGAAGCAGCAAAAATCCTCAGTAAAGGCATCCAAAAAGGGAAAGTGGACCCGGCACAAATGGCCACTACCCTTAACGCCATTACGCCCACCCTTGAGTACAGCACGTTGAAAGAAGCGGACCTGGTTATTGAAGCGGTGGTGGAAAACCCGAAGGTCAAAGGCTCGGTGCTCAAAGAAGTCGAACAGACTGTCAGCGAAGATGCCATTATCTGCTCCAATACTTCCACAATTTCAATTGATAAGCTGGCTGCCAATCTGGATAAACCTGGCCGGTTCTGTGGTATGCACTTTTTTAATCCGGTGCACCGTATGCCGTTGGTGGAAATTATTCGCGGTAAAGATACCACAGACGACACGGTAAACGCGGTCGTCGCAGCAACGCTCAAAATGGGCAAAACCCCTATTGTGGTAAACGATTGCCCTGGCTTTTTGGTAAATCGGGTATTGTTCCCGTATTTTGCCGGTTTCAGTAAACTGGTACTCGATGGTGCCGATTTTGCGCAAGTCGATAAGGTTATGGAAAAAGTGTTTGGTTGGCCGATGGGCCCCGCTTACCTGCTGGATGTCGTAGGTATGGATACCGCTAACCATGCGTCCGGCGTTATGGCCGAAGGGTTTCCTGAACGCATGAGTAAGCTCACTAACGACCCTGTCACTCTGATGTATAACGATAAACGTTACGGGCAGAAAAATGGCAAAGGTTTTTATGAGTACGGTACCGATAAACGCGGCCGCCCCACTAAACAAGCGGCTGATCGGGCCTATGAGTTGATTAATGCACAAGCCGCTGATACTGCTGAGTTTGACAACGATGATGTGATTGCCCGGCTGATGATTCCAATGGCCAACGAAACTATACGCTGCCTGGAAGAAGGGATTGTTGGAAGTGCCGCTGAAGCCGATATGGCACTGCTTTACGGCATAGGTTTCCCACCATTCCGGGGCGGTGTTTTCCGCTGGATTGAAACAATGGGGGTCGACAAGTTTGTTGAACTTGCCGACAAGTATGCGCACTTAGGTCCACTTTACGAAGTAACCGAAGGTACGCGCCAGATGGCCGCTGATGGTAAATCCTACTTCGCTTAACCCCAGGAGATTGAACATGAAAGATGTGGTAGTTATAGATTGTATCCGTACCCCCATGGGACGCTCCAAGGGTGGTATTTTTAGAAATGTTCGTGCTGAAACATTATCGGCACATCTGATGACCCAGTTACTTGAACGTAACCCTGGGGTTAATCCGGCTGAAATAGAAGACATTATTTGGGGATGCGTGCAGCAAACCAAAGAGCAGGGATTTAACATTGCCCGTAATGCTCAGTTACTGACGAAGATCCCCCGAAGTACCGGTGCGGTCACCGTCAATCGCTTGTGTGGTTCATCTATGCAGGCGTTGCATGATGCGGCGAAAGGTATTATGACCGGCAACGGTGAGGTATTTATGATTGGTGGGGTTGAACACATGGGCCATGTGCCAATGAATTACAACCTTGATTTTCATCCAGGGCTGGCAAAGTATACGGCTAAAGCTTCCGGTAATATGGGTATGACGGCCGAACTACTGGGCCGTCAAAATGGTATTACCCGAGACATGCAGGATGCCTTTGGGGCTCGTTCGCATCAGCGCGCTGCGAAAGCCCATGAAGAAGGCCGTTGGGCCAATGAAATTGCGCCTATCGAAGCGCATGATCAAGATGGCGTGCTAAGAATGATTGATTATGATGAAGTTATTCGACCCGACACGACAGTGGACACGCTAGCGGGCTTACGCCCGGTGTTCGACCCGGTGAATGGGACGGTAACCGCCGGCACCTCCTCGGCCATCTCAGATGGTGCTTCTGCAATGTTATTGATGTCAGCAGATCGTGCTAAAGCCCTGGGCTTAAAACCACGGGCAAAAATTCGCGCGATGGCAGTGGCAGGTTGCGACGCAGCTATTATGGGCTTTGGTCCGGTGCCTGCTACGCAAAAAGCCCTAAAACGCGCGGGCATGACCATGGATGATATTCAGTTAGCTGAATTTAATGAGGCATTTTCGGCCCAAGCGCTTTCCTGCATCAAGCAGTTAGGCTGGCTGGACAACTATGATGAAAAGGTCAACCTGAATGGTGGGGCTATCGCGCTTGGCCATCCATTAGGATGTTCTGGGGCGCGAATCAGCACCACCTTACTTAATTTGATGGAAGCGAACGATAAGTCTGTTGGTCTGGCCACTATGTGTATTGGCCTGGGACAAGGTATCGCTACTATCTTCGAACGCGTATAAACACCTGTTTTCGGCAGGTCGCGTAGAAAGGAGCCTTCGGGCTCCTTTTTTTCTTTGCCGCTGCGGTTAAATAACGCAATACCAATACTCGAAAACAACAATGACGGCTCCGGTCTATGATAGCTTTACTGGTAACCATCTGTGCGTATACCGTTGACCGACCCATGCCAAGACCACATCCTATTATCTGGTTTACATTACTTTTTTTCACCCAGGTAAGCTGGGCTTCATCAACCATACCCAACCCACCTGCCGCCTTTGATAACCAACATGACTTACTATTGTTTAATTTTGACCTTAAAACCGATGTTGACGATCTGCATACCGTTGCGGCGCTGGATTTAATTCTTAATAACGAAAAATATCGCCCGCACCATTATATTGCGCTGCACGGCACCTATGGGCTTCAGGCGGGCCTGTTTGTCCCGGCCAAGGCTCTGTTCAGGCACACGTTTGGCAGCCATTGGGTAGATATACACGGTAATCGCGATAAAGCATTTGCTACCGTACTTACTGCAATGCACAAAACGTTGTCTAACCAAGGGCGTATTTGGATTGCTGAAGCAGGCCAAAGCGATATTAGCGCAGCGTTAATATCTTCCTACCGCACCCGGTATGGGGCGCTCGGGAAATCCCAAATAGTGATTGTGCAGCATAGCCAGTGGAATGAAGACGAAACCAGTCAAGAAGCACTGGCATTGGTAAAACAACATGCGACTTATATTAAAATACCCGATGGCAACGCTGCTGATAACGGCACGCCGGGCTTCAATGATCCGACATTTGCCGTCAATAAGCTCGAACAACCGGGCCAGCTTAGTCGCCAAACCTGGCAACTGGCAAACCAACTCAGTCGGCAATATAACGGTAAAAACGAGCGTTATTTAAATCAAACTATTGCCAACGGTGGCGCAGATTTTTCTGATTTAGCTGAAGTCATCTGGATATTACAGATAGCAGAGGTCGATACTGTGGCGGCATTTTTCGCGCAGTTTAGCGGTGCTGAATGACCGTTATGCGATAGATAGAATGCGCTCGCTGCACCTGGTTAGCGTCCTGTCAGACAGGTAGTACAAGCGTATGCCCTAACGTAAATAGCCAGTTTTAATACTCACAGGCTATGCTAGCATGCCAGTAATGTTAAACCTGCCCGGCAACGGTAAGGCAGTTTTTTCACTGCGTTACCAGGCTATTGCCGGGTGGATTGTTATCAATTGTCATGGGATATGTCATGAAATTTTTGGTTTTTTTGGGCACCATTCGCGACAGTACACCGCCCCGGCCGGCCCGATTGGGTTTACGCGTGGCCCGAGCGAGCCTTGATTGTTTACAAAGCCGCTATAGTGAACATGAATTTGAATTAATCGATGCGTTAGATTACCCACCCGAGCCCGTATTCAAACCTCATTTTGCCTATGCAAAAAGCAACGTTCCCCCAGCGTTAAGTGAATTGGCTGATAAAATCGAACAAGCTGATGGTTATATTATGGTGAGCCCCGAATACAACCATTCAATGAGCCCGGCACTAGCACATTTGCTTAATCACTTTGGCAGCTCATTATATTCTTACAAACCCAGCGCCATCGTAACCTATTCGGCGGGCCAGTGGGGCGGTATGCGCGCAGCAGTGGGAATGCGCACCTTTTTATCAGAGTTAGGCTGTTTACCTGTGTCGGCAATGGTGCATATTCCTAATGCTGAACAGGTTTTCAACGAAGCTGGCGCGGTCGAGACCAATGAAGACAGTGACCGGTGGTTTAATTACATGGGCCGTACCTTCTGCCAATTAATATGGTGGGCCCAGGCTACACTTAACCATCGGCAAGAGGTCGATCCTCACGCCCAAATCAAGACTTTCAATTCGACGCCGTCGCAGCGTAATGCGCCTTAAGGCTAAACCTATCAATGATTACTTTTCACAATAGCATTCGACGATAATAGCAAACATGTATACTTCGTCTGCTTCACCCATCCGCCAGGTAGCCATTGTGACCGGAGCCTCCCGCGGTATTGGCGCGGCCACCGCGCAGCTGCTTGCCCGCCAGCAATTTGCGGTGTGCGTGAATTACCGATCTAATCACGAGGCGGCCCACAATGTGGTGGCCAGTATCCGCCAGCATGGTGGCCAGGCGATCAGTTACCAGGCTGATGTTACCGACGAAAATCAGGTTGCAGCGCTGTTTGAAGAAACCCGAAATACCTTCGGTGAGGTTACCCATCTGGTCAATAACGCAGGCGTATTACAGCGGCAGACGCGCCTGGAAAATATCGATTCCGACCGCTTTCAAAATATTTTGTTAGGCAATGTAATGGGAACGTTTTTATGTTGCAGGGCTTTTATACGGCAGGCCGCCAAAGGCGCAGCAATTGTAAATGTTTCTTCCGCCGCGGCCAGAACCGGCGCGCCATTAGAATACATTGATTATGCCGCCGCCAAAGGCGCCATTGATAGTTTAACCAAAGGCTTATCGGTGGAACTGGCGGCGCGCAATATCAGAGTGAACGCCGTACGCCCTGGTTTTATACATACCGATATGCACCGTGACGGGGGCGAACCTGAACGGGTCAGCCGACTGGCACCAAGTATCCCTTTAAAGCGAGGCGGTACTGCTGAAGAAGTTGCCCAGGCTATCTACTGGTTACTGTCACAGGAGGCGTCCTATGTTACAGGCTCGTTTATCGATATTGCCGGCGGCCGTTGAGCCGTTCTCTTTAACCACTGTGTAACGCTACCGGCGGCGATATCCGCCTGGTACATAGTCAGTAAACGCTACCTCAGGTACGCTTTACGCTCGTTTCCCCCCCATGCCGAGTTTTCTTTCATTCGTTGTAAAGTATCCTTGCGCGCAGCCGATACGCAGGCGCAATCTCATTAAACCTCCTGATTGTTGAGTTATTGCCTATACTCTCAATGCAGTGCGGCCACCTCGGTTTATCGCGGCTTACGCTAAACACCTTATTTTTGTTTACTATCATGGCTATACAATCAATGAAAAAAAACCTATCACTTACCTTCAAGCTTATGTCGGTTGTAGGGATATTATTTATTTTACTGGCAACCGTATTTATTTTTGTCAGTTATTTTTTACTTAATAATGCCGAAGACAAAATCACCCGCCATGTAAGCAGCGAGGTCCAGTCGCAAATCGAGGCTACGGTGTCCGCTAAAGCCGCTCAATATGCTGCCCAAACACAGTCACTTATTAGTACAGCCCATCAAATACCTAATACGCTGGCTACACAGCTATCTGCCAGTATTGAAGCGGCTGACACCCACTCACTAACCCGCGAACAAACCCAACGCATAGTGGGAAGTTTGTTGAAGACCGGGGTGACTTCCAGCATGTATGCTCAATTCGAAACAAACCTTTTTGATAACCGGGCAAACGACTACCGCAATGGCGCGAGTCATTCGGTGCCAGGGACCGGTAGCCTGGAAGTGTATTTTATACGTAATCCTGATGGCAGCATTCAGCAGGTGCCCATTGATGATGCCAGCGCCAAGCATGACACCACGTTAGATGAATTCGGGTTTCGTGCGTCACAGTGGTATTTATGTAATAAAGAAAAAATGAAACCGTGTATTTCCAATCCCTACCAGTTTGAAATACGACCTGGTTATGAAGAGCTTATGACCAGCCTTACGGTGCCGGTTATTGCCAATGGCCAATTTCGCGGGGTCGTCGGCACTGACCTTAATCTGCCCATATTACAAGAGCAGGCAAAGGTGCTTAAGGCGTCATTATATGGCGGCCAGGCCAATGTTTATGTGGTGAGCCAGAATGGTCTGGTAGTGGCGGCAACCAGTGCGGCTGATAAGCTTGCGCGCCCCTTTAAAGAAATATTTTCTACGGGCACCCAAAGTCAGGATATCTTAACCGCAGCAGAGACCAGTGCCTCTGTGCTTATTGAAGATATGCTATATGTTACCCGTCCAATTGCTCTTCCATTACCGGGCGTACAATGGCACATGGTAGTGGGCGTAGATGTAAACGCAGCGCTAGCACCAGTGCAGACGATTGAACAGATGATAGCCGCAGCTATCACCTCGCTCCTTACCACGCAATTCCTGGTCGCGCTGTGCTCAACACTTATTGCGCTAACCCTTATTTATTTGTTTACCCGGAGTATTATTCTGCCAGTTAAACAGGTGGCCGACCGGATGGAACAATTAGCGGGTCAAGGTGGTGATTTAACCCAGAATATTCAGATAGATTCTCACGCCGAACTCATTCAGCTAAGCCAGGCGTTTAACCACTTTAAAGAAAAAGTCCGTGAGTTACTGGAACAGGCTAAGACATCTTGCACCCAGGTTATTGGCTTAAGTGAACAAACCCAGCACCACGCTACCAGTACTAATAAGCAAATTCAGGTGCAGCAGGCGGAAATAGACAGTGTGGTAACCGCTATTACCGAGATGTCGCAAACCGCCCAGGAAGTTGCGCGCACGGCGGCTAATGCGGCCGACAATGCAGACAATGCCAATCAGTCAGTACGCCATACAGAACAGGAAATTTCTGAGGCGGCAACCACTGTGACAGCGTTATCAGCTGAAATGCGCACTGCTTCTGGCGCAGTCTCGGCGGTATCCGAACGTAGCGCTGACATTAAAAAAATTCTTGATGTGATTGATGCTATCGCTGACCAAACCAACCTGTTAGCACTGAATGCGGCAATAGAAGCCGCGCGGGCCGGTGAAAACGGCCGAGGGTTTAGCGTAGTAGCGGACGAGGTGCGTTCGCTGGCATCAAAAACGGCTGATTCTGTAGGCGAGATTGGCCGCGTGATCACCGCCTTGCAAAGCGAAGTTGAGAACACCGTCAGTATTATCAAAAACGGCAACGACAAGGCCGAAGCGGCCTCGCTTAGCTCGCAATCTGCATTGGAAAAAATGCAAACAACCGTGACCCAAATTGATGAAATAAGCCAACGGATGACGCAGATGGCCGCTGCTGCTGAAGAGCAAAGCCAGGTGAGCGAGGAGTTAAACCGTAACATGGTGATTATTGGCAATGCTACCGAAGAAGTGTCGCAAAACTCGCAGGCCTCAGCGCAAAGCTCGCAAGATATCTATAACGCGATAAACACACTAAACGCAGTACTGGCGAAACTAAAAACCCGTTAGCCGGGGCCCTTGGTGGGGCCGGGCTGCCTGAGCAACCCGGCCTCAGTGCCTATATCACTGCGAGGGTAGCTTATTGCATGCAGTTAAGTTTAGGTGGTGGTGTAGCCTCAACGAATTAGCGAAATGAATAATTTGGTGCCCCACCCTATTGTCATCCAAATCGAATAACCACGGTTGGGTTTTGGTGATAATCTGCGAGCAAAACGAGACAACGATATATCCTTTTACATTTACACGCTGGCACTGCCTTTTTTTGTATGTACTATGACCAGTAAAGTGGTTGCAAATATCGGCAAAAACGCTATGCGCTCATACATTCTGCTTACCTTATTAAGCTCGCTCTATATTATTCTTTACCTGTTATATCAGTATTTTACCACTGGCATTGAAGGGCATTACTTGTTTAACAATAAGGCGCTACCGTATTTTTCTAATAGTTGGGGGCTGATACTTATTCCCTTGGTAACGCTTAGCATGACGCTGTGGATCAACCAGCAATATAGCCCTGCGCACAAGACCTATCCAGGTGCAGTGT
Source organism: Salinimonas sediminis (assembly GCF_003429285.1). Taxonomy (NCBI): domain Bacteria; kingdom Pseudomonadati; phylum Pseudomonadota; class Gammaproteobacteria; order Alteromonadales; family Alteromonadaceae; genus Salinimonas; species Salinimonas sediminis. The sequence goes on along the minus strand of NZ_CP031769.1, from coordinate 485,420 downwards.
GGCGAGCACTGGTGATGGCCGGCACCGGCGCTGCGATAGTGTCCCTCGCGTTTTTCGGTGGCTACGCCGGGTTGGTATCAATGTTTTCCCTGCCTGTAATGTTGCTGCTAGGCATGCTTTTACCCACGTACCGCCCTGCTTATTTATTAGGTTATTACCTGGTATCCACAATAGGTTTTGGCGCGGTCATCCCACTGATTGGCACAGCTATGTTAGGGCTAACCGGGCTAATAGGTTTTAAACTACTTCGCCCATTACTCCTGTATCCGTTTACCTCACAACACCGTTAGCGCCGCTTGATGCTCGGCTAAGACAATGCGTGCCTAACACTTATGGCCCATTATCTTAAAGTGGCCCACCACCGTGTAGCCTGTTAAGGGTACTAAAATGACAGTACATTGATTTCAGTATGGCTTAGCTGGTTAGCCAGCCCTTGCTGATACAAAGAAACGATGGCCTCGGTCCTATTATATTCATCCACTGTAATGTGGCGCTCAATATGCTTAATAAAACCCTCCCAGGCTTGTGCATACCGGCTATCAAATGCTTCTTTACCTTACTTTTTGGTGCGTTTTCCAACCCGGTGCGGCACAAAAAATAATTCACCCTGTAGTTTTCCTTTGGGCTTATTCTCCTGAGATTTAATGTCCGCGGCGCCAGTGAAGAGTTCACGAGTCAGACTATTTTTTAACAGCGTCTGCAAATCAAGCAGCAGCTATTTTATTACCGGCAAAAGCCAGTACCCAGGTTTCACCATCGGTAGGCAGGCTGGCTGGCTGGCTGGCTGGCAAGACCAGTGTATTCGACAACCTTGTCTTAGCACACCAGCGCTTCGCAAAAGCTTGGTTAGCCGAGCTAGTTAGTCCTATTACGCGATATGGCACGGCGCGGGCTCGTTTTTGCTACATAAGCAAATGCGCACGATCATACGCCGTTTTACTGAAGGCACTGGTTAACACAATAGTACGTACCTGGTCGTAAAGATGTCTCGCACAAACTCATCCAATACAAAAGATGTTATAAAGAATGGCGAAAATTCAGTAGCCAGTGCTGGGTGGCTTCACTAAATACTGCATTGCTCGCGCAGCGCAGCTAATTATCATAAATCGAAGAATTGCTTTTGCGTGGGGGAAGCTGGTCTATCACGCTGCAGTGGCTGGCTTTGCCCACCGCAATGGGTAAATGACTGGCCATTGGCAAATAGCCAGTCTTTGCTCGCCAGCCTTTAGCTGAGGATGATGCGAAGCGCTTACCGTGGCCATGCCCTACACGGGTATCATGCCCTACACGAGTATAATGCCCTACCCATTACCCCCTGGAAAAACCACCAGTAACCCATTTTTCTCCGGTCAATGCACAACTGATATTATTCGCCGAAAACTAAATCGATTGACCTGTAACATCGCCTCGCCATCTTCCTGCCTATCTTTATTCATTGTCTTTTGCACAATCCTGGCTTGGCTTATATCGGTTTTGTTCACCCATATATCGATGGTAGTCATGGTATTTTCGTAAGCCATAAAAACGCCGTCAGTAGACAAAAGTGAGGGTTTATTATGGCGTCGGCGCTTTGGCTTTATTGGCTAATCTGCAGCATATTCTTGAAAAGGCCGACATCAAACTGACTCATTTTCAAGCTATTGCGGGCACTATACGCTGACCCCAAAAAGCGTGACCCCGGCCCGTTATAGGTGGGGTAAGGTGCGGGTTTGCATTAACCTGAATATCGTCCATTTACCGCTTCGACGCGCTTTTGGCTGGCTTATAGGTCACATAGTTTGTTACATCTATTTGCGCAGGACGTATTGTTTTAACCAAACCGGTTGCTATAGTTTTCCCCTGTGTAGCATTACACCTGCCGGTAAATTGATTGACCTACCTATAAGGAATTCAACATGGAAGAAGTAATTAGCGGCGTATTTAAAGGGTTCGGCATATTACTGTTAGATTTTATCTTTTGGCATGTCTGTTACCGGGTAGGTTTGCCGGTGTGTAAACTTGTTACGCTGGGTCGCTACCCGTCTCCATCAGCCGTGCCGCACCAGCGTCGTCCCCAGGGCGTGGTCTGTGGAATAACCGGCTTACTGGTTATAATAGGTGTGTTTTTTGTGCTTATCACTTACGTCTAACCACTGCTTTGCCATTGCTGGGCGTGCCTTGTCCTTGCTGGCCGGCCCAACACGACAGCGGCTGTGTAAGCAGAGTCGATGCGCTGTGTATTAAGCCGGCTAGCCGAGAGAGGGGCCGCTTGGCACAGTCGTCACCAAACCGCCATCTTCCTGCAATAATTTTTTCACTAAACCTTCAATAATTGTCCAACCCTGCGTCATATAACGACTGCATACTTCCCCGCGCTTTAATCATTATAATTTTAAAACCGGGAAACACACATGAAGCTTCAAACACAACGGAACATCCTATCGGGTGCGATTCTGCTCGCCCTTAGTAATCAGGCAATGGCAGTAGCACAGCCGGCGCCAGCCAATGATGTTATTGAAGAAGTCACTGTAGTTGGCCGAAGCGTCTCGTATGCTAATAACGCAGTAAGCAGTGAAATGATTAATCAGCAAAGTGCAATGACCAGCGCGCTGGCCGTGATTGACAATTTGCCGGGCGTATTGATAAACGAAGGCGATACGTTTGGCTCAGACGATTGGTCGACCACAGTGTCTATCCGGGGTTTTCAGCTTAGTTTGGATGAGCAACAGATAGGTATCACTATTGATGGTATTGCCAATGGTAATTCAAACTATGGGGGCGGCTCGAAAGCCAACCGCTATATTGACACCGAAAACCTCGGCACCGTAGAAGTTTCGCAGGGGACGGCGGATGTGGCCTCTCGCTCCAATGAGGCTTTAGGCGGAACGCTGAACTTCACCACCATGGATCCGGGCACCGAACAGCGTTTAACCGTTAGCCTGACCGGTGGTGACTTTGATGCGCAGAAATATTTTGCACGCTTTGAAACCGGTGAAATAGCCAAAAACACCTATGCCTGGATAAGCCTTTCAAGTTCAGCCAATTCTGACTGGATTCAGCAAGTAGCCGATAACGAGCACGATCATCTAGCGGGCAAAATTATCAGTAAACTGGGTGCGGTGGACGTAACAGCTTATGCTTCTTATGATGATGCAATAGAAGCCAATTATCAGCGAATTAGTTTGGAGCAGTTCGCTGAGGATCCTAGCTGGGACCGGTTAATTGGGCAGGTTACTGACGTGCCTTATATTAATCAGGTTTATCGGAATGGTTGGCAAACCCATCGCGAAAACGTATTTACTTACCTGCAGGGTGATTATGCCGTAGACAGCCTGGAAGTAACGGCCAATGCCTATTACCACCACAATGAAGGTCACGGCGACTGGGTGCCACCCTATGTGGTAGATGTTAACGATGACGGTATGTCTGCCAATAGTGAGTTAGTGTCAGGTACCACCTATTATGGCGGGGAAGCGCTTGGTAGGTTGTATTATGTGGATAGCACGGGCAATACACTATCACCCAACGCTGGCTGCGCTTCCAGCTTAACTTTCCCTTATGGCGGCGCAGGCGCCGAATACGATCCGGCATGCTACGCGGCGGGTGCAGTACCGGTAGCTTCGTACCGGCACACCCACTATGGAAAAGATCGGGTCGGCCTCAACGCTGACTTCACCTGGTATGCCCAAATTGGCGAATTTAATAATACCTTGCGTGGCGGCTTTTGGTATGAAGATTACGAGCGTGAAGAATGGCGGGACTGGCATCGTCAAATAGATCCACGAGTATCGGCAAACTTCGACAACACACCTTATTGGGTACAGTACAGCCGGGAATTCTTCGTGGATACCACTATGTTTTATCTGGAAGATGAAATCGATTTTGAGGTTGCTCGCCTACGCTTAGGTGCAAAAAAGTTCCTGGTTGACCTGGAGGCGCAGGATGTCTTTGGCGAGCGTAATAACATTAGTGTGGACTCTGATTCCGATACCCTGCTTAGTGCCGGTATTGTGGTGCCGGTAGGGGCATCCCTGGAAGTGTTTGCCGGTTATGCAGAAAACTTTGCGGCCATCAAAGACACTGTGTTAGAGCGTGATGCATCTGCCCTTGAAAGTATTGAACCGGAAACCGCAGAAAATATAGATCTGGGGCTTCGCTATGATACTGACAGATTCTCTGCCAGTCTGACTTACTACGATATTACCTTTGATAACCGACTTACCTTTATTGCGCCTGATTCGCCAGATGGTATTGATTTTCTCATTGGCACCAGTGGGCAGTTTGTCAATGTAGGTGGCATTGAATCCAGCGGTATTGAAGCGTCAGCTACCTGGTATGTTTCTAATCAATGGTCGGTGTACGCTTCTTATACCAACAACGACTCTACCTATACTGGCGAGCTGAGTGACTTTCCCAGTGGCAACACGGTATACGGTTCTGCCGAAGACCTGTTAGTCGTGAGCGTGGACTGGGCCAAAGAAAACTACTTTGCCGGACTGTCCGGTAAGTATGTGGGTGAGCGCTATATGGATGCTCTGAACACCCAGCGGGTAGATGATTACACTACCTATGACTTTTATGCCGGTGTGTCGTTGAGCGCCCCGGTAGAAGGCATACAGCAGATGGACCTACGCGTCACCGTTAATAATATCACTGATGAAAGCTACATTGGCGGTATCTCTGGTCAGGCCGGCTGGATTGGTGCGCCACGTACCGCTGCGGTTAACCTTAAATTAGCGTTTTAGCTTTTTGAATGTTGGCGGCACCAGGACCAGCAGTCATTGTCTTGGTGCCGCTATTGTTTCCCTAAAAGGAGAAAAAGCAATGCGCCGATTTATCTTATGCCTGATGTTATTGGCCCCGCACGCTGCCTATAGCGCGCAGAATGTGATTGTAGTGACGCTGGACGGGGTGCGGTGGCAAGAGGTATACCGCGGCCTTGATACCCGCTTGATATCCTCCGATAACGTTACGAATAAAGCTCAACTACTGGCCGACTTCGACGCGCCAGACAACCAGCAAAAAGCCCGTAAACTTATGCCCTTTGTTTGGCAGACTATGGCTACCGAAGGCGTGCTGCTTGGTAATCAGGATGTTGGCTCTACAATGCAGGTAAGCAACAACTGGTATATTTCCTACCCCGGATACAATGAACTGATTACCGGACGGGCAGACAATCGCATAGACAGTAATACGCCGCGGGCTAACCCGAACATCAGTTTTTTCGAATGGCTGCAGCAACGCCCGGGTTTTGCTCAACCGTTTGGGGTATTCGCCAGCTGGGACGTATTTCCGGCCATATTTAACCGGGCGCGCAGTGGGTTACATATTAATGCCGGGTTTACGCCGGGTTCTCTGGACACCCCCGCAGAAGCCCTACTCAATACATTGCAACAGCAAATACCCAGCCCTTGGGAACATGTCAGGCTCGATGCCTTTACCTATCATTATGCACTGCAATATTTACGCACCAACCAACCCAGGCTGTTATACATTGGCTTAGGGGAAAGTGATGACTTTGCCCATGACGGTAATTATGAGCAGTATATACGTTCAATCCATCGCAGTGATGCGCTGCTCAAGGCCTTATGGCAAAGCATTCAAAGCCTGCCCGGGTATCACAACCAAACCGCCTTGCTGGTCACAACTGATCATGGGCGAGGTGCTACGCTGGAAGACTGGCAGCACCATAGCTCGCGCCAGGCCATTGCCAAACAGGCCCCTGAATTGCTGCCCAGCGCGCCCCAGGGAATTACCGGCAGCCAGTATATTTGGCTGGCCGCAATAGGCAAAGACATTGCTTCTGGCGGGGTGGTCAAGGGCCCAGGCAAACCCGCCACACTGGCCCAGGTAGCCGCCACTGTTTTACAACTGTTAGGCCAACAGCCCAGTGAATATCATTCAGATATCGCCCCGCCTATGCAATCTGTGCTGGCCACCACATTACAGGAACCAACCCAATGAACCATGCTTTACTGTGGCTGTTAGTTACCGGGACGCTTTTATTTAGCCCCATAAGCGCTGCTCAGACCAACGCTGCCCCACCCCCAAAAAGCGCCCTGGCACCGGGCAAGATTCTGTTTGGCTCGTGCAGTCATCAGGCTAAAACCATGCCTATCCTGAAGGCCATAAATGCCGAGCAAGCTGATGTATTTTTATTTTTAGGCGACAATATTTACGGCGATACCGAAGATATGCATGTCCTCAATACAAAATATCAGCAGCTAAAAGCGCAACCCGGATTCCAGACTCTGCTGGATAACCATCAGATTATGGCCATCTGGGACGATCATGATTTTGGGGTCAATGATGGCGGGCGGGAATATCCCCAAAAAGAAGCGTCACGGCAGCTGATGCTCGATTTTTTTAATGTGGCAGCCGACGCGCCCCGCCGCCATCGCCAGGACGGTATTTATACAGCCCGTCGCTTTGGAGACGATGCCCATTCGGTCAATATCATCATGCCTGATTTACGCTGGAACCGTCCGCCAATTAACCAGGTATCGCGTGCTGAGTATTTACAACAACGTAAGCCGGCTAATCAGGGCCCTTACGCGGTACACCAGGATCCTACGGCCAGTATGCTGGGCGAAGCGCAGTGGCAATGGCTGGAAACTGAATTGAAAAAACCCGCCAAAATAAAAATCATTGCTTCCAGTCTGCAATTATTACCTGAGTTTACCGGCTGGGAAGCCTGGGCTAACTTTCCCTACGATCGCCAGCGGTTATTACAGTTTATCGCGCAACATAATATAACCGGGGTCGTGATAGTAAGCGGCGATACCCATTGGGGCGAAGTATCCCGGGTGGCCAGAGCGAGCGACACCACCTTACCCTATCCGTTGTGGGAGGTCACCAGCTCCGGGCTGACCGAAGAATGGAAACATATAAGTCCCAACCGGCACAGGGTAAGCGATGCCACGCATGAGGTGAACTATGGGTTCATTACCATTGATTGGCAACAACCTGACCCGGCAATCTCTTTGGGCCTTAAAGACGTGAACGGTGATATGGTCACCCAACGAACGCTTACCCTCAGTGAGTTACAGCCTTGAGCGAAGACTAGCGTAAAGAACACTGCCCTGAACCATGAAAACGGCTTTGAGCGAGTACTGGCTTGCACAGGCATAGTGTCAAGCGCGGTTGATACAGGGTCTCAGTACAGGGGCGTACCGGCTTACCCCGTGTTGTGCTATTGCTGTGGGCACCTTGGTCGCTTTATGGTGGCCCACTACCCTTACCGCGGCCACTTTGTTTGCTATCTCTTTTACCCAGCCCCATCAATAGGCTACTCTGGCACTGCTTTCACCTTTGCCCCAGGCTAGATGACAAGTACCGCAAATTAGCGTACAAAAAAGGCGGAATTTTGCTTACCGCACCTGCTATGGAACAAAATCTGCCATGAAGCTAACTATTGATGTGATAAACGCGTTTACCGAAACCCAGTTCGGCGGCAATCCAGCAGCAGTGGTAATAACCGATGACTGGCTGGCCGACCCCCTAATGCAGCGTATAGCTGCGCAAAATAATCTTTCAGAAACTGCCTTTGTGGTCCCCCTTGACCAGCCTGAAGCTGGCCTCCCATCAACCACACAATATGCAATTCGTTGGTTTTCACCTATCACAGAAATAGATTTTTGCGGGCATGCTACCTTAGCTGCCGCGTTTGTGTTGTTCAACCGCCGCCCACCGGCAAATGCGCTTGATAGCCATAGCGCAGTGTGCCCTAGCACCCTGACGATGCATGCCCGCGCAGTCGGCAGCTTGCATCTTCAATACAGCGGCGACGGTACCATTGAAATGGATTTTCCACGGCGCGATCCTGTGGTGCCCGAGCGGGTACCCGCTGCGCTGATGCGCGGGTTATCTTTACCCCCTCAAACGGTATTGCAAAATGCTCAGGCTTATATAGCGGTGTATTCCAGCGCACAGGAAATTCTGGAGGTTACGCAAGATATTAATCAAATCAAACAGCTAGCCCCTTACGACGTAGTAATCACTGCACCGGGCGATACCACCGATTTTGTATCCCGCTATTTCTGGCCCGCGAACGGGACTGAAGAAGATCCGGTAACCGGCTCTATACATACAGGATTAGCGCCGTATTGGGCCCAGCGGCTGGGTCAATCGGAGCTAACGGCTTACCAAGCATCTTTACGAGGTGGCATGCTTTATTGCCGGGTAACAGAGACGCGTGTTTACATCAGTGGCAAAGCGGTCCAGTATCTGCACGGACAAATTATTATCTAGCACCCTAACCATTAGCGTGCCCCCTGCCCGGAATGGGTCTTTTGCTACAGCAGGCATTAGCGCTCCTATTTATTTATAACGAGAACTCCATGAAAAAAGTCAGCCTGTTTGTTGATGTGCAAAATGTGTATTACACCACCCGCAGCAGTTATCGTAAAAACTTCGACTATAATCGGTTTTGGGCTGAGGTAAGCGAATACGGCGATATTACTCACGCTTTCGCCTATGCCATTGACCGCGGCGATGAAAAGCAAATGCAGTTTCAGAATATTCTGCGGGCCATTGGTTTCGAAGTGAAATTAAAACCATTTATCCAACGGGCAGACGGCTCTGCTAAAGGGGACTGGGACGTCGGTATTACGGTAGATATTATGGAGTACGCAGCACAAAGCGACTTGGTGGTATTGGTATCTGGTGATGGCGACTTTGACATTCTGGTCGATCGGGTCCAGCAAAAATATGGCGTCGATGTGGCCGTTTATGGCGTACCAGAGCTTACTGCCGCCAGTTTGCAACAGGCCGCTAGCCGTTACTACCCGATTGGCCCTGATTTACTATTGTAGCCAAGGGAAGTATATCCCTCTTTAACGCTTATCAGGTATTTTGTATGCTGTTAAAGAAACTCACATAAAAGGCATTACGCCATTTATGGTTATACCAACCTCATCAGGGAGATGCCATGCACTGGTATATTAAAGTACTTAAACACTATGCAGTATTTACCGGGCGGGCCCGGCGCGAAGAGTACTGGATGTTTTTCTTATTTAATCTGATTATCGGCTTTGTGCTGACATTATTTGAAAGGGTGCTTGGCGTCGATCCTTTTTTAAGTGGCCTTTATAATCTTGCCATTTTTATTCCGTTTTTAGCTGTCACCGTGCGCAGGTTACACGATACCGACCGTAGTGGCTGGTGGTGGTTTATTGTCATGATACCCCTGCTCGGCGCGCTGATTCTTTTCGTGTTCACTCTGTTAGACAGCACGCCCGGCAGGAATGTCTATGGCGATAACCCCAAAAACGTGAACGAATGAAACGCCCCGTGCTGTGGGCGTTGTTTATCTGCTAAACGCGCCCTATTGATTGCATTCACCAAACCCATTTCCACCACAAAAATAATAGCAAAAAACCAAATAAATAGATTAGCCCAAGATAGCTAAATAGGGTGAGCAATGGGCCAGATTTCAGTTCATCGGCTAAGGGGGCGCGCCGAACTAACCGATGGTTTAACCAGGCGAACATGGGGGTAGTAACGAAGGCCAGAGTCATAGCGAAGCTTAACATGGCCAGTAGTGCCGATTTAAAAAACAACACGATGCTAAAGCTTATTACTGCCACGCCAATCAGGGTTTTCGTAAACACCGCCGAAGATGCCGCGGCTGAGCCTTTGAACAACATAATAGCTTCAGCTACGGCTCTGGAATAGCCATCGTAAACGGTAAGTGCTGAACCAAAAATACATAAAAATGCAATGAGTGCGATAAGCCAGCGCGACCACTCGCCTATCGTATTGGCGTATAAATCAACCAACTGCTGAGCAAAACCGATACTGCCACTGGCTAGGTTTTGCCCGCTACCGTGCAATACCAGTGCGCCCAGCGCCAAAAATACCAGCGCCAAAAGCATGGTGGTGAAATACCCCAGGTTGAAGTCAAACAGCGCCGAGCGCGGCGTAACTGCGGTATCCTTACATTGGCGTTTTAACCACAGTGAAGTAATTGCTGAAATTTCAATAGGCGCCGGCATCCATCCCATTATAACCACCAAAAAACCGATACTGGCCATTGTCCATGGCGAAGGTGACACATAATCATCCGGCGCCACCGGCCCATTACTGATTGCCACCAGGGTAGCCGTGACGGTGGCGACCACCAACAGCACCATAATCACTTTGGCCACATTATCCAGCGCAGCAAAATGACCCGCTAACAAAATAAACAGAATAGCCGCCAGTACAATGCCCGCTAGCGCCGCCATCGGCAATGCCACTGGCATAAAGTAACCCAGCAAACTAGCTGCAAACATCAGCAAAGCTGCCGCATTAACTACCGCCGAAATACAATTTAGCCCTAGTGCTACACCCAAATAGCCTTTACCCATATCGCGATAGCCGGTTTGCAAGGTTTGCCCGGTACTGATGGTATAGCTTACCCCCGCTCTGAAAAATGGGTATTTAAGCAAGTTAACCAGTAGCACCAGTAACGCCAGTTGCCAGCCATAGTTTGCCCCCGCCTGGGTAGAAGCTACCAGATGGCTACCGCCAATGGCAGCGGTGGCCATGAGTACGCCGGGGCCAAGCAAACGTATAATACTGCGAAGCGTTGTGGCCGAACCACCTACTGCTTTTTCCACCACCGATTCCTTTTCCAGCTGCTGTTTATTTATATAAAGACCGCTAAGCATTACACTTACTGCCCTGCGGTTCAATTACCTTCAGCAAAAGCCTATCGCAGGCGTATAATCATTAACCAGCAACCACTCATTACGCTTGCACTCAGACTTGCTTTCTGACCATGACTAAGGCAAAAATAGACAGGGAAGTAACCATTGGCAACGCACTCTTTGAGCCCGCGGTTGTCACCATGCTTTACTACCCGCGTTAGGCGCAAATTATGCTCTGGCATCGCGGCCCAACAGTAGAGGACCGCGGTAGGGTTAAAGCAATCTTTACGGCTACTTTTAGGGCTGGCACACTTTGATGAACAGCAGTGCCTGGTGCTGGCCTATGCGTTATATCCAAGCCCACCCATCCGTATAAAGGGGCCACAAGGGGGCCGATAGTGCCCGTTACAAATAGCCAGAAGCACAGGGAGAGGCAAGGTGGCTGAACGCCAATCGATAAAAAAGCCCCTGGTAGCGCGGCTAAACAGAGCCGGGCAAGGTGTACGTAGTGCCCCGATAGCGGCAAGGAGGTTTAGATGTATCAACCAAGAACGGTGACCTCACATCCGTCGTGGCGAGATAGCGACGGCGTAAAGCTTTATGCGATTGCTTCACAACACCGTAGTGTCAATGTGGACCGGTTTTATCCGCAATTAGCTACGATGAAGCAGGCAGTGTAGGGTAATTGGCTTAGCACCGCGGCGTTCGCTATTTTACATGCTGGCGAGGGGGCAGATTATTTAGTATTAGCATGGTGGGGTAACGATAATGAGCTATTTACTCAGGTCGCCGTGCATACCGGCGCCGACTGGGTTATTGATGCCAGCCGTTTCTCCTTTTGTTTATACGATATGAGCGTAATGTGGCAAGAGCGCGCCGCCTATATTAAAACAATGGATTGCGCCGCGCCTTCCTTAGCGGCTTATCAGGCCTGCCGGGGATAAACTGACCGAAATACTATGCTGGCGACAGGACTGGGGACTTGGGTTCAACTGGCAGGCGTCCCGGCCAACACTATCAATATAACCGATTGAGCTAAACAGTATGGGGGTTGTGCCAACTACACATCAGTTGAACAATATTCCCCCCATTACCATTGTCACTGAATGCGACCGTTTCGCCTTCAGTCAACCATCAACCTGATACACCAAGATTAATGAGCAAACATACCACGGTGCGGGCCGTCACTCCCGAAGATACAGCGGCAATAACCGCCATATACAACCACTATATTCAAACTTCATTGGCCACCTTTGAAGAGCAACCTGTTACTACCGAAGATATGGCCCAGCGTATAGCTACCTGTTCGGCCAATGGCTATCCCTGGCTGGTAGCAGTAAGCCAGGGGGTGATCACCGGTTATGCGTATGCCGGCGTGTGGAAAGCCCGTTCAGCGTACCGTTTTACCAGTGAAATAACGGTTTACCTGCACCCTCAATACTACCGGACAGGAAACGGAACAGCGTTGTATTCAGCACTTTTTGAAGCCCTCAGAGCAACCCCTGTACGAACCGTCATTGCGGTCATTACGCTACCTAATGAGGCCAGTGTAGCCCTGCACGAAAAATTTGCTATGCACAAGGTAGCGCATTTTGCCCAAGTCGGGTTCAAGTTCAATCAATGGCAAGATGTGGGGTACTGGCAGGGAGCGCTTTGATACCCTTTTGCTGAAGGTTTCAAAACCCTCAGGTTTGCGCTATGGTGATGTATTGAATCCTGCCTGGTGGGGCCAAACAATGAAGGTTTACGGCGACATTGTTTCGGGTAATTGCTACAAAGTTAAACTGGTATTGGCCATGCTGGGGATTTCGCACGACTGGATTCACATTGATATTATGGCGGGCGAGACAACCAACAGCGCCTTTTTAAAGCGCCATCCCTTGGGTAAAATTCCGTTGCTTGAAACACCCTCAGGTGAGTTTCTAAGCGAATCAAATGCAATAATCAATTATCTGGCCGCTGGCACGCCGCTGGTAGGGCAGAACGCATTTAGCTACGCCAAAATCCAACAATGGCAGTTTTTTGAGCAGTACAGCCACGAACCTTACATAGCCGTTGCCCGGTTTATTAATAAATACCTGGGTTGTCCTACCGATCGTCAGCAGGAATTTGCCGCGAAACAAGCCGGCGGGCACCGCGCGTTAGGTTATATGGATCAGCAACTATCTATGACCCCATTTTTAACCGGCGCAGTATTTACCACAGCAGATATTGCGCTTTACGCTTACACCCATGTGGCACACGAGGGTGGTTTTGCCTTGTCCGGCTACCCGGCGCTGGGCCGCTGGTTGTCCCTGGTTGCCGCGCAACCCGGCTATATCAGTATGCACGACGCCGCTCGGGCGCAGGGTATAACGCTTTAATGAGGTAATATATTATGCAAAAAGTTACTGGTATTGGCGGACTGTTCTTTCGTTCAGAAACGCCCCGTGAACTGGCTACGTGGTATCACACACATTTGGGTATTAGTACCGTGCCTGACAACTACGATGACCCCGGATGGCAGCAACAAGCCGGCACCACCGTGTTTGCTCCGTTTGAACAAACCAGTGACTATTTTGGCAACCCCGATAAAGTCTGGATGATTAATTTCCGGGTAGACGATCTCAACGCGATGGTACAACAGTTAAGAAACGCGGGTATTGAGGTCACTGTAGATGAGCAAACCTATCCCAACGGCCGGTTTGCTCGCTTAACAGACCCTGAAGGCAACCCTATTGAACTGTGGGAACCGGCTACAGATATGCGCTGAAACGGCCGCGCTCGCGGGTTACTTTCGACTTACAAAACAACAGCAAGGAACACCATGAACCACCCTATGACCTGCGAATGTGGCCATTTGCAAGGCTACGTCGTCCCTGGTGGGACCTGTAGCCGGGTATTATGCTACTGCAAAGACTGTCAGGCATTTGCTTATTATCTCAACCGGCAAGATACGGTACTTAATGTCCAAGGCGGAACGCATTTAGTGCAGCTTTCGCCGCATCGAGTGGTATTTACTCAGGGGCAGCAGCAACTGGCCTCAATCCGCTTAAGTCCTAATGGTTTGATACGCTGGTATGCGAGCTGCTGTAACACCCCGGTGGGGAATACATTGTCTACCCCCACGGTAGCCTTTGTAGGTCTGGTTGATAACATCCTGAATACTGCTGCCATACCAAACGATTTTCCCGGTAAAATGGCCGTGGTACATACCGACTCAGCGCAGGGCAGTCCTAAGCCCACCCCCAAGGGTCTACCGGGTACCGTCTGGCGGTTTACTAAGTTAGCCGTGAAAGGTCGCTTTTCAAAACACCATCAACAATCGCCGTTTTTTAACGATGCTGGTCAACCCATCGTGGAGCCTCAGGTGTTGGATCATACCCAGCGCCAGGCCTTGTTACCCTACCGGCGTTAGCTTAACGCCAATATAACGGGCCCGATGGGACCAGGGCGATAGGATAACCAACAGGGTATTTCACCCGGTAGATTGATTCCCCTTATAAGGCTGTGCCAAACTACCGCCTTACCGTATAACGTGATTGCTTGCGCCACGCCAGCCATACGGCTGATGGCGCTACATCCTTGTTGGCATAAAAGCAAAATGAAAAGACGCCCCATATCCTGTTTTTTGATTGTTCGCAATGAAGCGGATCGTATCGAGGCTTGTCTGCAGGGACTGGCTGGCTGGGTCGACCAGCTAATTATTCTGGACTCTGGCAGCACTGATAATACAGCTCAGTTATGCCGACAATACACCGATGAAGTGTATATTACGGACTGGCCGGGCTATGGGCCGCAGCGTAATCGGGCGCTGGCTAAATGTCAGCACGAATGGGTACTTAACCTGGATGCCGACGAAAATATTACCGACGATCTGAAAGCAGAGATTGATACGGTTTTAAGCGAACCAGATTTAGACGCCAATATTCTGCGTTTACCCTGGCAGACCTATTTGTTTGGTAAGCCACTAAACCACGGCCGTTACTCTACTGCGCAAGGTAAATTATTCCTGAATAAAGATGGCGCGCAATTCAAAAATTCGCAGGTTCATGAAGTATTACAAATAGCCAATCCAAAGGCGCGCACGTTACGGCATCCGCTCAAACATTACAGTTGGCGAACGTATCAGCATTTGCAGGAAAAACACCTTAAATATGCGTGTATTCTGGCACAAGAAAAGCACGCCAGAGGCAAAACCGGCTCACTTCCTTATGCTGCTTTACGCTTTGTAACGGACTTTTTGCAGCAATATGTACTGCGTGGCGGCTTTTTAGACGGTAAACAGGGCTTTTTTATGGCAATGGTGTTAGGTCAATACGCGTTTCACAAATACGCTGCCCTGGCCGCCTTGCAAATGCAACAGGATGCCGATAATACGCCGTCCAGAGAGACCTCATCATGAGCACCCCCATCAGTGTGTTTTTGATCACCTGCAATGAGCAGGAAACCTTACCCGCAGTATTGCGGTCAGTGAGCATGTTCGCCGAAATTATCGTGGTGGATTCGGGCTCGCAAGATCGTACCACCGCAATAGCGCAAGAATTCGGGGCCAAAGTTATACACCAGCCTTGGCTTGGGTTTGCCCGGCAAAAAGCATTTGCTATGCAAGCCTGTACGCATAATTGGTGTTTTAATATTGATGGCGATGAAGTAGTACCTGAAGCCGTCGCCAAAAGCATTCAACAGCAGGTGGATGCCAATGAGGCTAACGGTTTACGGGTATATTTTGAAGACTTTTTTATGGGCCAACCTATGCATCGGTCCTCGCATAAACGGTCTATCGTCAGAGTATTTAAACAGGATAAAACCCGCTACCCGCAAGATCGGCTGGTTCACGAAAATGTTACGGTGGACGGCCCTACACAAAAAGTCCCCGGCACCATAATTCATTATGGCTATGACGATGTGGCCACCTATATGGAAAAGCAAAATCGATATTCTTCTTTAAGCGCCCAGGAAAAGTTTAACCGACAAAAGCCTTATTCTTTGGCCAAGCTAATGTTGGTATTTCCATTAATGTTTTTTAAAGAGTACGTATTACGCAAACAGTTCTTATCTGGGGCCCGTGGGTTGGTACACGCGACTATTGACGCCATGTATGCGTTTTTGAAGGAAGCCAAATTATATGAGCTGCACCGCCGTCAGAAACACAAATAATCGCGGTCCCGTGCCTGTCTTCTTAACCTACCTATTCACCTAAAGTTCAGTTTTCCGTTTCCGGTTATTAGGCTACCTTTGTGACTATCAGGATCGTTACACCGGCTAAGGCTATAAAAGGTCAACAGCACTATTGGGTGTAGACAGAACAGGACGTCTGGGAATGGATATCAATAGAAGTGTTGTGATCAGTGGCCCCCGGGCTAAGCAATCGCGTTTATTGTTGCTCGCTCTTGGGCCGTGCTCCCTTATCGTTGTTATGGGGTGGATTATGCAGTCAACATTGTTTATTTGGGTCGCCTTGATACCGGCGGTAGCAGCAATTGCGCTTAGTCGGGTGATAGATAAACCCACGGTGCCGCGCCTGCTAAGCCCGTGGGACAATTTATTTATTGACGGTGACGATTTGATAATAGGCGACTATCGCTTCCCTGTTGAAAACATACCAGAGATAGTAATGGGGCGCTGTGAGGATACAGCCTGGCTGCAAATTCCTGTGCAAAACGCTGGTGGTAGTTTACCGCGGGTCACTTTTTCTTCGGTTTATTGCCCGGCTGTAGAAGCATTTGTACGGATGAGATTGCCAGTGGCAACATTTCAGGTACTCCACTGATATTTCTCATAATGTTGCAACTGTGTAAAAATAACATTGGGTGTTGGGTACACTAGAACACCTTGGTTTACCCGCTCTTGGACGCCTATCTATATAGACTTTAGGCGTATATGTGACGAATAAATGAACTTTTTACTAAAATTCATTTACTGATATATAGGAATCTGCGGTTTATTTGTATATAATTTGTTAACACGCAATGATGATGTTGCGTCTGCGCAGACAGGTTATAAAGGCAATAATAGTACCCGCAGCGTGGTTTTCACTTGTGCAGAAGAGGGGCAAGCGTATGTCTGTCTATCTTTTAATTAGCGGTAGCATATTTGGTTTATACGTTATCGTTAATTTATGGGCTATGAGCTCTAATCGATTAAATCGCCCCGCCTATGTTCTGGCGGAATTTGATGGCATAGTAGGTGTACGTCATAACAGTCTGTCGAGGCTATTTGCCGGCTTTACTACGTTTGTCTCTAAGCAGCATATTAGCCGCATTCAGGTAACCCAGGAGTGCCTTACCTTATTTACCGACAACAATGATACGGTTGATATATGGTTGTCAGACCAATACTTAGGCTCCAACGCCAGCTATGCAAAACTATTATTTCCTAAGGCAGAGTTTATTAACAGCCCCGCCTGACCCTAAAAACCCGGCTTAACGGCCGGTTTTTTGTGCTTGCCCCGCCTGATTTTACACATAACTCCCACTTTGTTTACATTCTATAAATAACTCGTAAAGCTTAAGCACCGCATTAGCGGGTTGCACCAATTTGAACATTGGCCTGCCGACTACTTTCCCTAAGTTAGCTACGTATAATTGCGCCGTCTCAGCATATGCTGGCAATCATCCAACGCAAGGGGGTTATTTTATGGCGAAAACAAACCATGGTTTCATAGAAGATTTATTTGCTTTGTTAAGTGCCGGCCTGTTTGTGGCATTCGGGGTGTATTTATTTCAGTCACAGGATTTAATGGTAGGCGGGGCCGCCGGGTTGGCGTTGCTTAGCACCTACGCATTGCCTTTGGATTTTGGACAAATGTTCTTTTTGATTAATATCCCATTTTACGCACTGGCCTGGACGCAGATAAGTAAGCGTTTTACTTTAAATACTTTTATATCGGTCACTACCGTTTCTGTGTTATCAGACCAGATACCCGCGTTTGTGGATATTTCCCACGCGAATCCTGTGTTCAGCGCAGTATTTGGCGGTATTTTGATCGGTGTAGGTATGCTGATAATGTTCAGACACAGCTCAAGCCTCGGTGGGGTCGGTATACTCGCCTTTTATCTTCAGGCTAAATATGGTCTACGGGCAGGTATATTTCAGCTGTGCGTGGACGTCGCTATTTTAGCCGGGGCGTTAGCGTTCATAGCCTGGCCTCTGGTATTAATATCCGTGCTTGCTGCCTTCTGTCTGAATATGGTTATTTCACTTAACCACCGGCCAGAACGCTATGCCACGCCGCCCAAAAAAACAGTTCAGGAAGCCGCTGAAACCAATCTTGACGATAATCTGCAACCGCAAAATAGTTAAACGCAGGTAGCATATCGCCACGCGAAGGATTTAAAAATTTGCGGGTTACCCCTGGCTTTTGGCAAAGCACAATAGCGTGCTAAAAAGAAAACCCGGCGCCAGGCCGGGTTGGAATAAGGTCTTACTTCGTGGCTTTTTTCGGAACGGGTTTTGAAAACATACCTCTGTTTACCCGAGGGCGTGAATAAGAAGTACGCATAGAAAAAACCTCTCTTGTGTTATTGACTGCATCCTTACAACAAAAAGGCGTCCGAAGTGTTGCGCAACAGTGGTCACTATAACCGCTCCGACTTTTCCTTACCTTAATCCTTTAGGCTATATCTTGCAGCTAACCGGTTAATATACATTAGAAAAATTCTATACTTCAGGATGTATCCACGGGTTGGGGGCATTGATCATCACTATACGCTGACGCCAGCCACACACAATTGGCCACAGCCGCCGTCTGGCGTAATAATACCGCTGATGAGCGCAGTAGCGGTTACAAGCTGGTATCCAACAGCATCATTACCACAAAACCAATCAGCAATGTAAAGGTCGCTAAATTCTGGTTACCGTTGTTGTGAGTTTCAGGGATAATTTCGTCGCTGATAATAAACAGCATGGCGCCGGCGGCAAAAGCCAGAGCCCATGGCATAACAGTAGCGGCACTAGAAACGGCCACCGCACCAATTAAACCGCCCACCGGCTCAACTAATCCGGATAATATTCCGATAAGCGCCGATCTGCCGGTGCTATAGCCCACTGACAGCAACGCCACGGAAACGGCCAGCCCTTCGGGAATGTTCTGTAAACCTATACCTACCGCCAGCGTTATACCGTTTTCAAGCTCACCACCGGCAAACCCAACCCCCACGGCGAGGCCTTCGGGAACATTATGCAAGGTAATGGCGGTAACAAACAGCCAGATTCGGCCAAGTTTATAATGGTTGCCGCCTTCGCGACCAGCAGTGAAATGTTCATGCGGCACATACTGGTGAATCGCGAATAAGGTAAAGGCCCCCAACAAGGTGCCAGCCCCTACTGCAGCGCCACCTAAGATATCGGAGTGATAATTGCTACTGGCGTGCTCTAAAGCAGGTAACAGCAGCGAGAAAAAGGTCGCCGCAAGCATAATACCGGCGGCGAGGCTAAGTAAGCCATCTTCCATCCGCCGGGACAATTTGCGAATAGCAAAAACACCCAGGCTGCCGACAGCGGTGCCCAGGCTGGCGCAAAAACTGGCCGTAAAGCCCATTAAAATGACATCGCTGGCTTGCATTAGTACTCAATTACTACAACAGATAGTTCTTTATAACACCATTCTACGGGCTTCGGTTCACTTATCTACTGATACCGAACCACCCTGGGTACGCGTGGCGATACCCGGGTTACCAGCTCATAGGCTACCGTCTGCGCACAGCTGGCTACTTCATCAACCGATAGTTGCTCCCCCCATAATTCGACGGTGTCGCCCAGCGCTACCGCAGGAATATCTGTTACATCAATGCTGAGCATATCCATGGACACTCGCCCTACCAATGCCGCACGCGCGCCACGTACCAGTACCGGCGTACCATTAGGGCAATGCCGGGGATATCCATCAGCATAACCAATTCCGACGGTAGCAATCAGGCTATCTCGCGGCGCCTGCCAGACCTGGCCATACCCTACCCCTTCACCCGCACGAACTTGGCGCAGAGCAATAACACTGGCCCGCAATGTCATAGCCGGTTGTAATGTGAGTCGGCTGGGGGCCGGATGCAACGGATTAGCACCATATAGCGCGAGGCCCAACCGATTCCACGCGCCATGGCTACCGGACAGGCTGAGGGTGGCAGGTGAATTGGCCACCGACACAGGCATATTAACGGCTTTTGCCAATTGAGAAAGGCGAGCCAGTTGCTGGGTATTTAACGCCACATCAGGTTCATCAGCGCATGCCAGGTGTGAAACCAGCACACTTTGTTCATTTAATAAATGCTGATAAGTATTGACCAATGAAACTAATTGCGCCGGTGGCAAGCCAAGGCGATGCATACCGGTGTCTACTTTGAGCCATATAGCAATACGCAGCTGTAATTCATCCACCCAGCGCAACTGGCTTTCGTCATGCAGCACTAAGGTCAGGTTGTGCTGGCTCGCCAGTATGCAATCTTTTTTCTGGTGGGGGCCTTCCAACACCACAATCGGCTCTTTGACCCCGTTTTCACGCAGCTTTATTGCTTCTTCAGTAATGGCCACCGCAAAGGCCTGCACATGGCCTCGTAAAATCCGCGCAATGTTTACCGCGCCATGACCATACGCATCGGCTTTGATGACCGCCATCGCCTGACTCCCCGGTGCCAGCCGGGTCAAGGCGGTGTAATTATTCAGTATTGCATCGGCATGGATTATTGCCTGTGTCTGTCTGCTCAATGGCCTCAAATTCCCAAACATTCACTCGCTAAGTAGCCGCATATTAACATGATTTCGCGCCCGCACCGCCGGTATACTTTAGACCTCGAATAATCTAAGCTGACTGACAAATGCCGCTACTGACTGAATACTATGTTTGCTCACTTTGCCTTGGCTGATATCGCCGTGCTGGGCGGGTATGCTGCTATTATAGTGGTCACCGGTGCCGCCTTAAACCGGCGCACTCAATCCACTCAGTCGTTTTTTTTGGGTAGCCAGCAAATGCCGGTTTGGGCGGTGGCCATTTCAGTGTTGGCTACCTCCCAGTCTGCCGCTACTTTTCTGGGCGGTCCGGATCAAGGATACCGGGGCGATTTAACCTATTTGTCGACCAGTCTGGCAGCGATTATAGGCGCCTTGTTAGTCGCCATCTTCTTACTGCCCCGGTACTACCAACACCGGGTGTTTACCGTTTACGAATTATTGGCAGTACGCTTTGGCGACAACAGCAAGCGACACGCCGCGCTGTTTTATCTCTTTGGCCGATTGTTTGCCAGCGGCGCCCGCTTATATATGGCCGCCCTGGCTATCGCTATGCTGTTATACGGTAATATTGCGCCGCCGAGTGTGCTTACCTCGATTGCCCTGCTGGCGGTAGTGGGCCTGCTCTATACCCTTGCTGGGGGCATCCGTACGGTTATTTATACGGATGTGATTCAGGCCGGCCTATACATCAGCGCGGCGCTGGCCCTGGTGATATCGTTAATGCAATTTATTCCCGCTGACCTTAGCCATATTTTGCAAGCCCTACAACAGCCCACGCCGGACGCCACCTCAAAATTACGGCTTCTAAACTGGTCATGGGATTTTAGCCCATCGGGCGTGTTCTCAATGGGCTCAGTCCTAACCGGCTTTGTACTATTAAATGTGGCCGCCTTCGGCCTTGATCAGGACATGACACAGCGCTTACTGACCTGTCATAATAAGCGTAAAGCCACGCATGCTATGCTGTTGTCTACAGTAGTGGGTATTCCGGTCATTGCGCTATTTATATTGGCCGGCATGCTGCTTTTTATCGTCTATCAACGTCCTGATTTAATGCATGACAAACTTGCGCTGTTCGATGGCAAAACTGAAACTGTATTTATGCACTATGTGCTTAACGGATTAGCCCCCGGGCTTAAAGGACTGGTCACCGTAGGAATTATTGCCGCCGCCTTGTCTACCCTGAATTCGGGCTTAAATTCTATGGCCAGTGTAGTAGTGCAGGATATTTACCGGCCATACCGGATGCGCCGGCTTAAACAGGATGACGATACCCATTTTGTTCTGGCTGCCAGGGTCGCCATGGCGTTGGTGGCGTTTGGACTAAGTATCCTTGCTGCCTTATGTTTTTATTGGCAGCAATACACACAAACCCCCTTACTCCAGTTCGCCCTTGGCGTAATGGTGTTTTCCTATAGTGGTTTACTGGGGGTTTACTTTGTCACGCTGTTCAGTCGGCGCGGTAATCAACACAGTGTGCTGGCGGCCCTGATCAGTGGTTTTATTGCGCCACTGCTATTACAACCTTACGTACAAACCTGGTGGTTACCCGCCCCATGGCAGGTATCACTGGGTTTTACCTGGCTATTACTTATTGGTACTGCCGTGGCGATGGCGGTATGTGCGCTGGGCCCCCCTCACTCAATTATCAGGAATAACACTTATGAACCTTCAGCATAATGACATCATGCAGCAGTTAACCCAACTGATGTCAGAGGGTCGTAACCCGGACACTATGAACCTGGACGCCGGTAGCACGCTGGAGATTGTCAGTGCGATAAATGCCGAAGATCAAAAGGTCGCGCCGGCCGTCGCTACGCAATTACCTGCCATTGCCCGTGCGGTAGATATTATTGTAGAACGATTGCGCCGCAAAGGGCGGTTGATTTATGTTGGCGCGGGCACCAGCGGCCGGCTAGGGATACTGGATGCGGTAGAATGTCGCCCAACTTTTAGCGTGCCCGACACGCTCGTAGTGGGGGTAATTGCCGGCGGCCAGCGTGCTATCGAACACGCCGTAGAAGGCGCTGAAGACAATGAGCCGCAAGGTGCCCAGGACTTACAGGCGCTATCCCTCCAATCAAATGATGTAGTGGTAGGCCTGTCGGCCAGCGGCCGCACGCCTTATGTGGGCGGGGCTCTGGCTTATGCGCAGGCCACCGGTTGCGCCACTATAGCTATCGCCTGCTCCCCTGGCACCCGTATTTTGCAGCAAGCTGATGTAGCAATCTGTCCCCAGGTAGGGCCCGAAGCTCTTACTGGTTCCACCAGAATGAAGTCCGGTACTGCGCAAAAACTGGTACTCAATACATTATCGACAGCCAGCATGGTAAAGCTGGGTAAAAGCTATTCTAACTTGATGGTTGATGTGAATGCCTCTAATCATAAACTGCGCGCGCGTGCGGTAAGAATTGTAATGCAGGCAACCGAGTGTGATGAAGCTACTGCGAAGACAGCGTTACAGGAGGCGGGCCAACAGGCTAAAGTCGCTATTTTAATGATTCTCAGTGGGGCTAGTGCCGAGCACGCCAGCGCCTTGCTAAATCAACAGCAGGGTTATTTGCGTAACGCCTTAGCGGCAGGCCGCTAATGTTGCGACTAGTATTTACCACCCTTTGGTTATGCCTGGTAGCAAGCCCGGCAAGTGCGCTAACCGTTGGGGCAGAGCAACCTGCGCGCTATTTACCGTTACTTAAAAATAAAAATGTGGCACTGGTGGTCAACCAAACCTCACGGGTGCAGCAGACACATCTGGTCGATTATTTGCTACAACAGCAGATTAACGTCGTGAATGTGATGGCGCCTGAACATGGCTTTCGCGGCCAGCAGGGAGCGGGCGAGCATATTGCTGATAACACCGACGCAAAAACCGGTCTGCCCATTACCTCGTTGTACGGCGCTACAAAAAAACCCACAGCCAGGATGTTGCGTGGGGTTGATGTAATAGTGTTTGACATTCAGGATGTGGGCGCGCGGTTTTACACCTACATCAGTACCTTACACTATGTGTTGGAGGCGGCAGCACAACAGGCGATACCGGTTATTGTACTGGATCGACCAAATCCTAATGGCCGCTTTGTAGACGGTCCGGTGCGCGAGGCAGCGTTCAGCTCTTTCGTGGGCGTGGATCCGTTGCCTGTATTACACGGCATGACGGTGGGCGAGTTAGCCTTGATGATACAGGGCGAAAACTGGATTGAGCAGGCTCAGTCTCTGGCGCTGACAATTATCGATATAACAGATTACCAGCGTGATATGCCCTATGCGTTACCTTATGCGCCCAGCCCTAATTTGCCTAACGCCACCGCGATACGGCTTTACCCTTCGCTATGCTTTTTTGAGGCTACCAGCGTTAGCATTGGCCGAGGCACCGACCTGCCCTTTCAAGTGGCTGGGCACTCAAAGGTTAGGCTGGGTTCGCTGACGCTCACGCCAACCTCGCGGCCCCAGGCCGCGGCGCCTAAATTGGCAGGGCAACAGGTGTGGTATAAAGACTTGCGTCATAGCACCATGCAAGGCCTGGATTTATCTTTATTTATAGAAACTTACCAGCAATTCATGCAGGCAAATGAGACCTTTTTTACTGCCCCGGCATTTATGGACAAATTAGCGGGTACCGACAAATTACGTAAAGCAATTGAACAAGGACAAAGCATAAACGCGATTCGAGCAACATGGCAAACTGACCTTGAACACTTTCGTAAGGCCCGTGAGCCGTATTTGCTATACCCATAAGGCATTGAAGATAACACCGGTTTGCAGAAAAGCAGTTGATCAGCAAGGCTAAATCTTCTTAAATGAACGTTCCGTTATGTTGTTAAGGATGGGTATGCCTGAGAAGACTGCCATGGATGCTCGCCACTGGCACGGATTCACCACCGCCATAGGCGAGGTGTTGCGTCCTGAACAGTGTATCAGCGATTTGCCCCGCCGCCTTGCCTATAGTACCGATGCCAGTTTCTATACGCTGATACCGCAACTCGTGCTGCAGTTGGACAACCTGGCCGAGGTGCGCCAGGTTCTGCGATTAGCGACCCAATGGTCTATTCCCCTCACCTTTCGCGCGGCAGGTACCAGTTTATCCGGCCAGGCGATCAGCGACAGTGTACTGCTTACGCTCAGCACCAAATGGCAGCAGGCAGAGGTATTGGAGCAAGGTGCCCGCATCAGGATGCAGCCCGGTTTAATCGGGGCTAAAGCGAACGCTGCCCTGGCACCTTTGGGCTATAAAATCGGTCCTGATCCGGCTTCTATCAATACCTGTAAAATTGGGGGTATTGCCGCTAACAACGCATCGGGTATGTGCTGCGGCATTGTTCACAACAGTTATCACACCTTAGCTGATATGACCCTGGTATTGGCTGATGGCAGTATGCTCAATACGCACGATGAACAATCTGTATCGCAGTTTCGGCAAACTCACAAAGCACTCCTTGACGGGTTGGCGAGCCTGCGGGACAGGGTGCGCGCTGATACTATTCTAAGCCAGCGTATACGGCATCAATACCGACTTAAGAACACCATGGGTTATGGGTTAAATGCACTGCTGGATTACACAGATCCATTGGCTATCTTAACTCACCTGATGATTGGCTCTGAAGGCACATTGGGATTTATCGGGGAACTAACCCTGCATACCGTCAAAGTTGCGCCCTTGCGCGCTACCGGCTTGTTTTTATTTGAAAACGCCAGTGCCGCATGTGCCTGTATTGCGAGCTTAAAGCAACTTGGCGCTGCCGCCGTCGAATTGATGGACGCCCGGGCGTTACGCCGTGTAGCCGATATGCTGAATACATATTCTACCGCCCCCGTGGCCGATACCGCCGTGGCCCTGCTCATTGATGTTACCGATAACAACGCCCCGGCTTTGGCGACCCGCTTAGCCAGCATAATGGCCGCGCTAGAGCAGTCGGCCAGGGTACAGGTAATGTGCCCCTTCACCCAGGTCAGTGAAGAAATTGAACGTTTATGGCAAATTAGAAAAGGCCTGTTTCCTGCGGTAGGCGCTATACGAGAGAGTGGCAGCACAGTCATTATTGAAGATATAGCCTTCGGCTTGGCCGACCTGGCAGCAGGGCTAGGGGCGCTCGATACCTTGTTTACCCGCCATGGGTATGATGAAGCAATTGTGTTTGGCCATGCGCTGGACGGAAATGTGCACTTCGTTTTTACCCAAAAGTTCGAGACTGCAGAGGATATTGCCCGATACCAGGCTTTTATGCAGGAAGTGAGCACACTGGTAGTCGAGCAGTTTGCGGGCACGCTTAAAGCCGAACATGGTACCGGCCGTAATATGGCCCCCTTTCTAACTCAGCAATGGGGCAGTGCGGCGGTACAGGTCATGCAGCAAATTAAGCATCTAATTGATCCGGCCGGTATTCTAAACCCGGGGGTTATTATTAATCCCAACAAACACGCTCATTTGCAGCATTTAAAACAGCTTCCCGCTGTCGATCCTATTGTAGATAAGTGTATTGAATGTGGTTTTTGTGAACCGCAGTGCCCATCACGTAATCTCACCCTGACACCACGTCAGCGTATCGCGCTTATGCGCCGCGCCAGCCTGCTGCCGGTGGCCGCCCGCGCCGAGGTAGAAAAGGCCTTTGGCTATTTGGCCGATACCACTTGTGCAGCTACCGGAATGTGTGCCACCAGCTGCCCCGTCGGTATAGATACCGGAGCCTGGATAAAACAGCGTCGTGCGCTCCATACCCCGGACGCAGCAAGTTTTATGGCTAATCATCTTGCTCTGACCCATCGGGCCTCCCGCAGTGCTTTATCCACCGTTTCCTGGCTAGCCAAAACTATCCCGGTATCAATACTGGAAACGGCAAGCCAACGGGCCCATGAAATAAGCCGCGCCCTACCGGTTTACCACCGCTATGTACCGGCTGGGGCTACGACAGTGCTGCCCACGTCCGCTGGCTATAAAGACAAGGTGGTTTATGTACCCGGCTGCCCCAACCGCCTATTTGCTGCCCCGCCCGGGTACGATCCACTACCCGATGTGGTCGTCAGGCTGCTCAACAAAGCGGGAATTGAAGTTATTATTCCTGCAAAATATTCCCGTTACTGTTGTGGCCAGCCATGGCGTAGTAAAGGCAATATAGCAGCAGCTTGCCACCACGAAGCGGCCATGAGCAGTTTGCTTGCCAGTTATACGGAACAAGGTAGGTGGCCGGTGATCACCGACGCCAGCCCCTGCGCACTTAATCTGCATACCCAACAGGGGCTTAATATTGTTGAACTTGCCGAGTTTCTGTTAACCACAGTGGTACCCCGTCTCGAGATCAGCCCACACCCCGAACCATTGATGTTGCATGTATCCTGTAGCAGCCAGCAGCTGGATGGCGGAAAGTCTTTGCGTACGCTGGCCAAACGGCTATCGGTAGAGGTTACTGAAGCTCAGGATATTAGTTGCTGTGGGTTTGCCGGTGACAAAGGCTTTACCTGCCCGCAGCTAAATGAAAGTGCACTGGCCTCGCTAGCCGGCCAAATTCCGCCCCGCACGCAGTGGGGCTTTAGCAATAGCCGAACCTGTGAAATAGGCCTGACTAAAGCCGCCGGCATTCACTATCAACACATTGCCTATTTACTCGATAAGGTTAGTGAGTCTTTACCTTCAAATTTCTCAGGGGCCGTTTATGCACCATAGTCTGATAGCGCATCTAGCCCAACTGGCGCAGCATCAATGCCTGCCCGGCTTGAATAAGCCCCATCTATGCTTTGACGACATTGCGCCAATAATGCATCAATTAGCCCACCACCCAGAGGTTAGTTCACAGCTTGTTGGCCATTCATTTAATGGTACCCCTATTTACCGCTTAAGTGTGGGGCATGGCCCCCTGGTGGTCTTAGGCTGGACACAAATGCACGGCGATGAGCCTACCGCTACCGCCGCTGTACTGGACTGGCTCAGCCTGTTAGTTGACCAGCCTGAATTTAGCCCTGCTGAAGCGTGGCAGCATCAATGCACTATCCATATAATTGTGATGCTGAACCCGGATGGCGCCAGACTCCAACGGCGCGAAAATGCCCAGGGTATTGATATAAACCGGGATGCCAGCGTATTGCAATCGCCCGAAGGGGCTCTGTTGATGCGCCAGGTTGAGCAGTTAAAACCGCTGGTAGCATTTAATCTGCATGACCAGAATCCCTACTATGCGGCAGGGCCAGCCGGAGCAAAACCGTCGACCTTAGCCTTTTTGGCGCCGCCTTTTGACGCGCCTGAAACCATAGATACGCGACGAAAACGGGCCATGCAGCTAATTGCAGCCATGTATCAGGGACTTCGGGCGGTTAGCGAGGTGGGCCTGGCGCGTTATATTGAAGGTTATTCCCCACGCTGTTTTGGCGATAATATTGCAGCCCATTGCAGCACTATATTAATAGAAAGTGGTGCCTGTTTGAATGACCCCAACCGTCAGCAGGCTCGCAGTCTTAACGTGGTCGCTTTGCAATTGGCGCTAACTCATTTACTGCACAATACGCTGGATGATTTTGCGTTAACAGACTATCTGGCGATTCCTGAAAATAAAGAGGACGGCTATTGTGACATTGTTTTACGTCATGTTTGCCAGCAACGTGAACAACAACGCTTTTTTACCGATATCGCCATCAATCATAGCGCTGAGGCCCCTTATGCGCTTATCACGGCAATAGGCGATCTTCAGCCTCAGCAGGGCTTTATTGAAATAGACTGTGATGGGCTGACCTTGTTACCGGCTAAAGGTGTCCGTGTCGCCCCAGGCACGAAACTGACCGAAGAAATAGCCCTGAACTGGCTAAAAGCAGGCTATAACCATATTTCTCAGTGTGAAGACTCACTAACCCAAGAAGCTCGCAAAATTGGATTGAAAGTTCAAAATTCACCCCAACTCTATCCGTTTAAAGGAGATACGGCAGCCTTAATTCTGGCACGTAATGGTAAGCCGGAGATTGCCATTATTGGCGCCCGGGTTTGAACCCTTAAAGACTAATGCTGACGCAACGGTATAGTGACCGGTGAGCGCCCGGTTAATGGTATTTTACCGTACAGGCCCTGCGCCAATGCTTCAAACACCGCCCCCCGGGCCGTAGTGCGCTGCGCGTCCTTATGGGGCAAGGTCTGTACATTGTAGCCAAAAGTAGCCAGGGCGGCATCGCTGACCGCCTCATAGTGGCGTATTTGGTAAGGCGCCCGCATACTTACAAACACCGTCTTCTTGCCCGCTGTCTTTGCCTGTTTCAACAGGGCATATTGCCACTGCTGCCGGGCATTAGCTGAGATTCGCCCGGCGAGTGTAGCAGGGTTGTCCAGGCCGCCGGTTTCGGCCACGCTATGAACCGGTGTAATGTCAGCTAACACCACTATGTCAGCTGATTGCCAGCCAGCCGTCTGCCGCATATCACTTGCGAGCAATGAGGTATAACACTGCACTTTGATTGCCGGACTGATCCCAGTCAGCGCTGCGGTAAAAGCATGACAGCGAGCCGTATCTGGCATGATGGCGGCTATACGCTGGCTGATATCCAATGGCAGCACTTTGGTATTGAATAGCTGGGTCAGTGCTGCTTGGGCTAATGCCAGTTCGGTGGCCTGCTGGGCGGCCGAAGGCAAGGCCGCCGTAGCCCTTGCCTGGCGCACCAGCAGTGATTGCTGTAAAAACTGCCCGGCGGCATGGCCTTCCTTCAGCGCAAGGATGCGTGCGGCTGAAGCAGTGAATTCGGTATGTGATAATGCGCCGGAAGCTAATGCGCCAAGCACATGTTGTCTTATCTGATTAAACCGATGGATGTCGTCTGGATTACGAATAGAAAATGGCATCAAGGCAATATCGGCGCCCGCCGAAAATGTCTGCACCAGCGCCTGGCTAGGCGTAAAATATTGCGCGATACCTGCCATATCAAGTGCATCTGTCACAATTAACCCCGTATAGCCCAGTTGGTTACGCAATAAACCGGTAAGAATTTTTTTCGATAGGGTCGCCGGCAACGCTATTTCTTCACCCGTCCGGGAGGTGACTTTTGTATCATCTAGCGCAGGATACTGAATATGTGCACTCATGATCATTTGAGGGGGCGTCGCGCTTTTAATGGCCCGTACAAACGGCAGCAAATCAGCGCGCTTTATGTGGGCTAAACTATGCTCAACTTTGGGCAACCCGGTATGGCTGTCGACACTGGTATCGCCGTGACCAGGAAAGTGTTTAACCGCGCTGACAATCTGCTGCTTTTGTAGCGCGGCAATGGTTGCTATGCCCAGCTCGGCCACCAAAGTAGGTGACTCTCCATAGCTTCGCACATTAATTACAGGATTATGCGGATTACTATTCACGTCAATCGAAGGTGCAAAATTAACGTTAAATCCTAATAATCTAAGTGAGTTAGCCAACCCATTCGCCACCTGCGTAGCAAACTCGGTATCATAAGCAGCATAACTGGCTCCAATTGCCATATTGCCTACGTATCGGGTAGCCATAGCATCTGGGATACGTGCAACCCGTCCACCTTCCTGATCAATAGCAATAAACAGAGGTGGCAGATTATTATCGTGCATAAGTTTTTGCAGCTGATAATTGAATTTGACCACCTGGGCTACAGAGCGAATATTTTCGCTAAACAAGATTACGCCACCGATGGCGCCGGAGGTAAGTATGTCAGCCAGTGCCGGGGTTAACTCAGTGACAGGCTGACGACACGTGGCAGCCGGCGTATTGTCCGCACAGAAATAGCGAAAATCCAGTATCATTTTTTGCCCGAGCATCTCGCTATCAGATAACGAACGGGCGGCGTTTGCTGCACCACAGCCTATCAACAACAGCAAAAATCCGGCAAAATACTTCATAGCAAGGCACACACCAAAACAAACAGTGCACGTATGCTACTGCACCCCTGCAATAAATCAAAACAACGGCTTGCGAAAGTTAACGACAGTTGCGTACAGTACAAGCAGTGTCTTTTTTATAATGTCTGTTTATGCGCGGTAACCTTATTGCGCTGTTAGCGCTGATAACGCTGTTGGCTGCTTGCAGCCATACTCCTATTGCTCATCTCCCTTCGGCCAACAAAGGCCAGCGGGTAAAGTCTGTGGTGATACATTTTACCACGGTCGATTACGCCGAATCGGTGCATGCGCTTAGCGCACCAGGCGGCGTAAGTGCCCATTACCTGATCAGTCAGCAGGCCGATGCCAGTAGCCCATTTGCTACGGCAACTACGGTCCAAATGGTAGACGAGCATGACCGCGCCTGGCATGCCGGTATCAGCTACTGGCAGCAGCGCGACAGACTCAACGATACCTCTATTGGTATCGAGCTGGTCTATCAGCCCCGTTGCGATCGCTTAAGCCTGGCGCAGGCACAGGCCGCCGCCGCTAGCGCACGGCTGTGTCAGTTCCCTGACTATGACCCCGATCAGATTGAAGCGCTGGTGGAGTTGCTAACCGCCATACAGCAGCGCTATCCTGATATTTCACCGACCTCGATTGTGGGCCATGCCGATATCGCTTTTGCGCGCAAAATGGACCCCGGTCCACGGTTTCCCTGGCAACAGCTATACCACGCAGGAATTGGCGCCTGGTATGATGATGAAGCGCTGTATCACCATTGGCAATTATTTTCCCAGCGGCCCCTATCTATAGCATTGCTGCAACAGGCGCTTTTTGATTACGGCTACGGGGTGACGCTGACCGGAATCCTCGACCTGCAAACACGCCATGCCCTGGCGGCTTTTCAAATGCATTTTGTGCCCTGGCAGGTCACCGGCGAGCCCGATCCGCCCACCAGTGCGGCAGTGATGGCACTACTACAAAAGTATTTTACCCAGCAGCACAGTCAGATCATGACGGTCTATCGTGCCGCTGAGCGCCCTACCGAAAAACCTGCCGGTCCTTTATTACACGCCGCCTTAAGTAAAGATGCAGCATTGGGGTTTGCTACCCTACAAGGTCAGGGCAATCTGACCCTGCGCAGCACCGCGAACCTGGCGCTAAATATCCGGATAAATGGCAAAAACCTCGCTATCGACAGGCCTGTTAAAGCTGGCCAAAAGTATGCTTACAACCTGAGCAAACTCACCCGTTCAGGGTTGAATAGCTTGCAGATAACAGGGCTCGACCACCGTGATGCCACACTCCAGGTGGCCATAGATTATCCGCAACTACTAAGCCCCGTATCGCCAGACGCCCGGCTTTCAACATGGCAACCGCCCGACTCGCTTGCAGTAACGGTGATTGAGCAGGGTAAATTATTATACCAAACCGGCCCCGCCGGTCCCGGCGTCGGCCAGGCGGTAACTCAGTTAAGTCAGCTTTTGGCCGCGCATTATCAACAAAAGCTTCAATTGGAGTATCCCGTCATTCACTATGTCCCTTATTTTTCCGGAGCCGGGCGTGAACGGTGCCGGGTAAAGGATATTCTCTCGCTGGTGTGCCGCTATCGCGGGGCTGGCGCTAAAAACACTCCGGTTAACCATGAAAGCGCCTATTATGACCCATTTGCCAAGCCTGCTTACTGGCGCCACATACAGCCAGCGGAATTAACCGGCTCCTTACGCGCTTCATCGGGATTGCCGCCGGCAAATGCTCAGCAGTGGGCGGCGGCGAGTGCGCTTCTCAATAGCCTGCTAAAAGTAACTGTGTCCAATACTGATTATCCGGCTTTCTTCGCGGCGCCGACGCAACCAATGAGCGAACAAGAAGCCAGGAAGCCCCTTGATAGCGCCGCTATCCCCCAATCAGAGTTACCCGCTAAGGCGCCAGTAGCAGAAACTGAGCAGCTCATACAACGTTTGCTAAACGCTGGGGGGTATGGCGATAATCACCGGTTTTCAATACGCGAATGGCAAAGCTTTGCGGCGAGCCTGAGACCACAAAAAGGCTATGGGTGGAGCGCACCAGGCGAGCAAAGCTGGCTACCTGCCCTGGCTTCACCCCAGGCGGTGGGACTAGCCTTGCCTTGTGAATTGCTGGTCATTGACCCGGCGCTTTATCTGGCAATCACCGTCACGCAGAAAGATTGCGCTGTGGCCACCGCGGCGGGCAAACCACTATTGGCCCAAAGCAGTATAACCACCTTACAACACGTGTACTTAGC
This sequence comes from Salinimonas sediminis, assembly GCF_003429285.1. Classification (NCBI taxonomy): domain Bacteria; kingdom Pseudomonadati; phylum Pseudomonadota; class Gammaproteobacteria; order Alteromonadales; family Alteromonadaceae; genus Salinimonas; species Salinimonas sediminis. The sequence goes on along the minus strand of NZ_CP031769.1, from coordinate 453,031 downwards.
CTTATTGAATAACTGATTGGCCTCGGTTAATCGTCAAATACTGTTGGCTCAGGCAAAAGGGTATCTTTAAAAGGTAATTCTGGGTAGGCTAACCGCCTGTAATAAAATGCCGTGGGTAAAGGTTTGCGTTTATTCATGCTGGGCCCAGTCCCCGCGCTATCCCCTAAAGGCAACGAAAGGCTTCCGCTGAATGGCGGCGAATGTTGCCAAACCATACCAAGAACATTGTAGGAAAATATATGGACTGGGTGTCAATCATCCCCCCACTGGTCGCTATTGTTGTTGTTTTCTGGAAACGGGAAGTCATCATGGCGCTGCTGCTGGCTGTATTAAGTGCCGAGGCGCTCATTCTGGTTCAGGCAGCACAAAGCAGTATTATCATGGCCCCCATTACCTCAATGGAGCGAGTTATTGAAGTAGCTGCCAGCCCGGGCAACACCCGTATATTGCTGTTCTCGGTCCTGGTTGGGGCTCTGCTGGCTTATATTCGTGATTCTGGTGGGGTGACCGCCACAGTAAACTGGTTGATTGGCAAAGGCGTAGCGAAAAGCCGTCGGCAGGTGGGAAGCCTGACTATGCTTACCGGTATTGCGGTTTTTATTGAGTCTAATTTAAGTGTACTGACCGCAGGCATATTCGCCCGGGGGCTATTTGATAAATTCAAAATGAGTCGGGCCAGACTGGCCTATATCATAGACAGTACCAGTGCCCCGGTATGTATTCTGATTCTGCTAAATGGGTGGGGCGCGTTTGTTTTAGGCATGCTCGATACTTACGAATTGCCGGCCTCTTCGGTAAGTATCTTATGGGGTTCTGTCCCCCTGAACTTCTATGCGTTGATCACCTTGGCGATGGTAGTTTACACCATTGCTAAAGATAAAGTTCATGGGCCCATGGCGGTTGAAGATGAAAAACAACAGCATCTGCAGACCCCGGTGGAAACCACGCCGGCTACCAAGGCCCGGTTTATGATAGTGCCCCTAGTAACCATGGTGGTAAGTATGGTGGGCTTCATGATCTGGACCGGCAACGGGGAATTGGCGCAGGGTAGCGGAAGTAAATCGGTGTTATATGCTACCGTTCTGGCCACCGCCGTCGCCTATTTATTGCTGATTACCTACCAGCGTTTTAGCCACCAGCAAGCCGTGGAAATTGGATTTAAAGGAATGGGCGAGTTGCTGCCGCTGGTAACCATTGTGCTGCTGTCGCTCACCTTAGGCAGTAGCCTTAAAGTATTGGGTACCGGAATATTTGTTTCTGGGATTGTGGGTGAGTACCTGCCTTTGGTACTGGTCGTCCCTATGCTTTTTTTAGCCGGCGCCGTTATGTCGTTTACCACCGGCACGTCATGGGGAACTTTCGCCATTCTGATCCCCATAGGAGTACCGCTCATCCAATCCTTAGGTTTGCCGCCCTCGTTGGTCATCGCAGCTATATTGGGTGGCGGCATCTTTGGCGATCACTGTTCGCCAATATCAGATACTTCTGCGGTATCCTCTATTGCTGCCGGCTGCGATCTGTTAACCCATGTTCGCACACAGCTTCCTTACGCATTGGTAGCCGGGGGGCTGACCCTCGTTGCCTATGTCATCGCCAGTATACTCATGATTGGATAACACAATGCGCCACTTATTATGGTTAAGTCTGTTTGTTTTTATTACCGGCTGTAGCGGTCATTTACCCGATTCCAGTACGGTTACCCCCCCACCCCAACACGCTGTAGCCACACCGGATACGTTTAGCGCCGATGCCGCTATGGCGGTGCTTAACGAACAAGGTAACGCCATTGATGCGGCTATCGCTACCCAGTTTGTGCTGGCGGTGACCCTGCCGGAAGCCGGCAATATCGGCGGCGGCGGCTTTATGACCCTGGTGTATGAGGATGAACCGGCGTTTCTGGATTTTCGTGAAATGGCACCGGGGAAAGCCCATCGGGACATGTATTTAGATGCGCAGGGAAAGGTCAAACCGTTGGACTCATTGTATGGAGTGCGGGCGTCAGGCGTGCCTGGGTCGGTGGCTGGCATGTGGGCCGCTCATCAAAAATACGGTAGTTTACCCTGGGCAAGGCTGGTGCAACCGGCCATAGATTTAGCGCAGAATGGGTTCGTCGTACCTAAACAATTAGCCGTGGGTATCGAAAAGTATATCGAACGTAGCGAGGCAAAAGGCGTTAACGCGAATTTTTCCCGCTATTTTGGTCATGCTAAAGCGGGCAAGGTGTTTAAGCAACCTGAACTGGCAGCCACCTTAATACGTATTCGCGACCAAGGTAAAGCGGGCTTTTACGCTGGCCAGACGGCGCAATTGCTTACCGACTATATGCAAGCTAACCAGGGGTTGATTACCCAGGATGATCTTAATCGGTATCAAGCTATCTGGCGCGATCCCATCCTCTTTAAGTGGCAGGATTACACCCTGGTTACTGCGCCGCCCCCCAGCTCTGGTGGTATCGCGGTAGCGCAATGGATCGGTATGTTGGAGCAATTGGAAAAGGGGCAGGCGCCCGCTGCGCATAATTCCGCGCGCTATATCCATTTGATGTCAGAAATTGGTAAACGCGTATTTGCCGATCGCGCGCAATATCTGGGCGATCCGGATTTTATTGAGGTGCCGGTAAAGGCGCTAACGGCTGATGACTATATCGTTGAACGTGCCAACCAGGTGAATGTTGAGGCGATATCAGTTAGTGAAGATATACAGCCTGGCTTGTATGAAAGTGAGCAAACCACCCACTTCAGTATTGTTGACCAGTGGGGTAATGCTGTCGCCATTACTACTACCTTGAACCTGGGCTTTGGCAATGGTGTGGTAGTAGATGGCGCAGGCTTCCTGCTTAACGATGAAATGGACGATTTTAGTGCAAAAGCCGGCGTCCCTAATTTCTTTGGCGCAATAGGTGGGAAAGCGAATGAAATCCAACCTTACAAACGCATGCTGTCGTCTATGACCCCTACAGTGGTGCTGGATAACCAACAACATGTTGTGCTGGTGACCGGCTCTCCGGGTGGCACTACTATTATCTCGTCCGTCACTCAGTCTTTGCTGAATGCCCTGCATTTTGATATGAACGCCGAACGCGCTACCAACGCACCCCGGTTTCATCATCAGCTGTGGCCCAAAGATACTATTCGAGTGCACGAAGGACTAACTGACGAGGTCAAACAGTCGCTTGAGGCACTTGGCTATACGCTGGATGAGCGTCATTTTGGTGATGTTCAGTTAATTAAACGTACTATGGACGGGCTTGACGCGGCGTCTGAACAAAGCGGCCGGGGCAAAAGCCTGGTTAAACCGGCGCTGGAACACTAGCGAATGGCATGCCCGCGCTAGCGGGCAAATAACTGCTGTATATCAGCGAAGGCTTTAAATTCCAAAGCATTGCCCGCTGGGTCTTTAAAAAACATCGTAGCCTGCTCACCTGGCTGACCTTTAAAACGTATATAAGGCGCAATAACAAATTCAACTTGCGCGGCTTTTAAAGTGTCAGCCAATTTTTGCCATTGTTCCATTGTCAGTACCACACCAAAATGGGGTACCGGCACAGCATGATTATCCACCTCGTTGGGCACCGCTGACGTCGGCATTTTTGCTACTTTATGGGTAACTAACTGGTGTCCATAAAAATCCCAGTCAATCCACTGCACATCACTGCGGCCGCGCTGGCACCCTAAAAGCGTGCCATAAAAGTCCGCTGCTGCATCAAGATCATCAACAGGTATCGCTAAATGAAAAGGTTGTGGCATAAATTTGCTCCTAAAGTAATTTTTTTAGCATAGCCAGCTTGCGCGCCGAAAATGGCGCATAACGTAACGCCACGTCCAGCCAGAATTTTCTTACCATCACCGATTTTAAATGACTTAACCGGTCAAACCCGGCACTTCCATGGTACTGGCCCATACCACTACTACCTACCCCGCCAAACGGTAACGCAGGATTGGCCATAAATAGCATCACATCGTTCACACAGACACTTCCGGCACTCATGGTGTTAATGACCCGGTGGGTTAACGTCGCATCGTTGGTAAACAAATACAGGGCCAGAGGCTTAGGGCGATCGCGCACGAATGCCAGGCTTTCGGATATCTGGGTGGTCGTGATAACGGGCAGTATCGGCCCAAATATTTCGTTTTGCATCAACGCACTATCCAGATTGGGATCCAGCACAATAGTCGGCGCCATTTTATGCCGCTGTTCGTCAATTACGCCACCGTGATAAATCGTATGATCACCAAGATAGCTGCGTACTCTGGCCAAATGCGAAGCATTTATAATAGTGCCATAGTCGTTACTACGAAGAGGTTGTTTACCGTATTGTTCTACTAACGCTCTTTTTAATGCGTTGAGCAATGCTTCTTTGATACATTCTTCCACGATAATGTAATCAGGCGCTATGCAGGTTTGACCTGCGTTCATCCATTTACCCCAAACAATACGCCGGGCGGTTACCTCAATATCTGCAGAACGCTCTACTAAACAAGGGCTTTTGCCGCCTAACTCTAAGGTAACCGGGGTTAGGTATTCACTGGCTGCCCGCATGACAATTTTAGCAACCGCTTCACCACCGGTATAAAAAATATGATCCCAGTGGCAGCGAAGCAATGCGGTAGTCGGCGCTTCGCCGCCTTCGATCACCGCGATCGCACTGGGGTCAAGGTACCTGGGGATAAGTTTTTTGATCAGTGCAGAGGTAGCCGGGGCAAGCTCTGAGGGCTTAAGTAAAACACAGTTGCCTGCCGCAAGTGCTGCGATGCACGGCGCCAGCGTGAGTTGTAAGGGATAATTCCAGGCACCGATGACAAGCACTACGCCCAGTGGCTCAGGTAAAATATAGCTGGTACCTGGCTGGGCAATTAATGGGGTGCGCACCTTTCTAGGTTTACTCCAGCGTTTCAGGTGCTTCAGCGTATGTTTAATATCACTTAATAAAAAGCCTATTTCAGAGGTCCAGGCTTCTGCTACTGATTTCCCTAAGTCCTCATGTAGCGCTTGGATCAGGGCATCCTGATGCTGTTCAAGTAATGCTTTTAACGCCTCTAACTGACCAGTCCGCCACTGCAATGGATGCGTTCGCCCACTGTTTGCGCTTTGTTTAAGTTGCTGGTAGCTGTCATTTATCAACGCATTTTCAGCAGCGTCTAATGGTGCGGTGTGGTCAGGGGCGCTATACATTGCCAAATCATAATCTAATGAATTTGAAGCAGTATATCAGAGCGTTTTATGCTGAAAAGAGGATAACAAGAGAAGCCGGAATATTGTGCCTGAAACAACACAGCCTGCACGAAGCAGGCTGTGGATAACTTATTGGATAAAGTGTGATCAGGCGTCGTAAGGATTGCGTAAAACGATCGTTTCGTTGCGATCCGGGCCAGTAGAGATAATGTCTACTGGCACGCCGGTAATCGTTTCCAGACGATTGATGTAGTTTTTCGCTTCCTGCGGAAGGTCGGCAAAAGATTGCACCCCAAACGTCGTTTGCGACCAACCAGGCATTTCTTCATAGACCGGTTTGATTTTGTCGTAACCGTCAGCAGCCATGGGAGGAACATCTTTTACGTTACCCTGGGCGTCTTCATAGCCAATACAAATCTGTAATGACTCCAACCCATCCAGTACATCCAGCTTAGTTAAACAAAAACCGGTAATGGAGTTGATTTGTACTGCACGTTTCATGGCCACGGCATCAAACCATCCCGTGCGACGTTTACGGCCGGTGGTAGCGCCAAATTCGTGGCCTTTTTCGCCCAGATGCTGGCCCACATCACAGGCCAGCTCAGTAGGAAATGGACCAGAGCCCACGCGTGTGGTGTAGGCTTTTACAATACCCAAAACATAATCGAGTTTCAGCGGACCAAAACCGGCGCCGGTGGCCACCCCACCAACGGTAGTATTAGACGATGTAACATAAGGATAGGTGCCGTGGTCAATATCCAGCAACGTACCTTGAGCGCCTTCAAACATAATTGGAGAGCCAGCGCGGTGGGCTTTGTCCAATACATCCGTTACATCCACCACCATGGCTTTGAGAATGTCTGCCACTGCCATCGCCTGAGCATAGACTTCATCAAAATCGACCGCTTCTACCTTGTAATACTGGGTCAACGTGAAGTTATGAATATCCAGAACTTCTTTAAGTTTAACTTTGAAGTCTTCAGCATTGAAAAGGTCGCCTACACGCAGGCCACGACGGGATACTTTATCTTCGTAGGCAGGGCCAATACCGCGCCCGGTGGTGCCGATAGCTTTATCGCCACGGGCCTTTTCACGCGCCACATCCAGCGCAATATGATAAGGCAGAATTAAAGGACAGGCTTCGCTGATTCTAAGGCGTTCCCGTACCGGGACGCCTCGATCTTCCAACATTTTCATCTCTGTCATCAGGGCTTCGGGGCTAAGTACCACGCCGTTACCAATAATGCAGGTTACGTTTTCACGAAGAATACCAGAGGGGATTAAGTGAAGAACTGTCTTCTCACCGTCAATTACCAGAGTATGCCCGGCATTGTGTCCACCTTGATAGCGCACCACATATTTTGCCCGGTCTGTGAGAAGATCTACTACTTTACCTTTACCCTCGTCACCCCATTGGGTGCCAAGTACCACTACGTTCTTTGCCATGAATCGAATGTGTAAGAAAATTAGGCGAAGATTCTATCAAAGATCAGCGGCGTTGATCACCTCTTTTTACACGCATCTGCGCTACAGCCATCGAATAGCGCCCCGGTATTAGGGGAATGCCGGCGCCTTTGAGCCGTCTCCCGGAATAAGCTCTGTTGCTTATTCACGGCCAGAACCAATACAGGGTTACGCCGCCAGCAACGACCATGATTCCGCCGATTTTACGCAGCGTTTCAGAGGGTTGCTGGCTCATTTCGAGTAAAAACAAACGCCAGCGATGGGGCATGAGCATAGGCCCCAAGCCCTCGATAATCAGCACTATTGCCAGGGCCAACAAGAATAGTTGCATAAGCTATTTATACTTCAAATATTGGTTAAAAAATGTAGGTTTAGCTGGCCGGGATCATGATACATACCAAAGCCAAAGCGCAACCTCGCCCCCCGGTAATCGGTCAGTATACCTTGCGACTCCAGCGCCTCAGCCAGCTGCTGAGTGGTTTGTGCATCGCTAAATTCAAAGGTAAGAAAATGGCCGCAGTCCGATAACGCGTTCACCACCAGGTTACGGCGGTTCAACAGGGTATGATTGGTATCATCTAATTGCCGTAAAAATGCCTCCTGGACGGCTTTTACATGGCGGTTAATATCGTCTACTTCTATTCGGTGTACTGCCAAGAGCCGGTAAACGGCCCGTAGGCGATACAGCGCACAAAAATCCATGGTAGCGCCAGCAAACTGCAGACCATTCCCGGCATAACCCACCGCGCCCTGCTGGGTTTTCGCCAGCGCACCAAATTCGGCAAACCAGCCGGTAAATGTCGGGCGTAAGCCATTGTCCGGGGGCACATGAGCAAAGCATACGCCTTCGCCTGCCTGGGCATACTTGTACCCTCCGGCAATAAAAAATACCCGTTGTGCCAGAGCCTGCAAATCTATCGGTTGCGCCATAAAACTGTGGTACCCATCTATAACGATGATGGTTTCACTGTGGGTGACTGCCTCTACAATACGGGGCAGGTTCTTCACCACATAGCCGGAATTGAAAAATACCTGGCTGAAGATAACCATATCCCACTGGCGCGCGGCAAGCGCGTCAATAAAACGCTGCTCAAAGTTATCGAATGGCTGGGTAGCGATACGTTCGCACGTTATTACTCCGGCTTCTTCGAGCCGACGAAGTTGCCTATTCACGCTGTGAAATTCGCTATCGGTCGTCAGTATGGCCGGCGGTGCGGGGGCGCTAGAGCATACCGGCAAACAGCTAAGTAATCTGGCAATAAGTTCATGTGTATTAGGCGCAAAGACAATTTGCTCTGGCATACGGGTATTAAGCGTATTGCTTATATATTGCTGTACTTCGGGAATCACTTCTGTAAAGAAAAAATCCCACTTGCGATCGGCCAGACGGGCGCTGTCGTCCCAGAATTCCAACATAGCATCACGGGTCACATCAGGCCAAAAATAGTGGCTGTGGCAAGCAAAATGCTGTTGATCCTGGTGGGCGGCTAAAAAGCGCCGGTAAAATTGTTGATACATAACGACCTGCCACAGAAACGGGATAAAGCAATGTAGCAGAGTTCAACAATTCAGGGTACTGGTTAGCGTACTCGTCGCTTGTACACAAGCACTATAAAACAACTACGACCAGTGATATCTATTAGGGTATTCCCCGTAGTTTCTGCTATACCTTAAATATAGAACAAGCCAGGTACGAAAGGAATGCGATTTCCAAGTTACGGACAATATGCGCTTGATGTGTCAGGCAACATGCTGGAAGTGTACGCCACTGGTTCATGGAACCGGGCGACCACAGAGCAGGTGGTGGAAGATATTCAGGCCACTATTACTGTGTTTGACCAGCAGCCGTGGGGCGCTTTGTTAGATGGTCGCCGCTGGGTATTGACCACTCCTGAATGCCAAAACCTCATGGCAGAATCAATCCGTCATTGTATTGGGGCAGGGCTATGCAGAGCCGCTTATGTACTTGATAGCGGTATGGTTAAGCGTGCGCAAATCGAGCGTACCCATCCCCACTCTTTCGCTAACACATTGCATGCTGACTATCAGCGGGATTATTTTTTCAGCTATTTTGAGGCTCTCAAATGGCTGAAGTCTGAAGGCTATAGCCCCTATCCATAGCCCCTATTTATAACCCCGCTTAGGCAGACCGTATGGGTGCCTACGTATGTGCGCCTAGCCAACAAGGCCCGGGCCGTGGTCAACGCTCCGGGCCAGCCACCTAATAGAGTAAGCTATATACTTTACGCCGATAAAGCGACTTTAACGGTTCGCCATCGGGTAACGCGTTAATCATATCCAGCATGGTTTTTTTGGCTTCGCCAAAATTTAAATCGGTTAGCAGTACCTGGTGCAATAGGGCCAGCGCTTCATCTGCTTTATGTGCCTGTTGTAATTGCACCGCAAGCTCAACTTTCAGTTGTAAATTATCTGGGTCGCTGGCTACTGCTTCTTGCAGCTGCTTCAGCTCTGGCGACTCTGCCGCCTGCTCGGCTAATTCTACTTTGCCTACCAGGGTTTGATAACGGGCATCCTGATCCACCAGCCGGATACCTTGTAGCTCAGTCTTGGCTTGGGCTACCGAACCGGTCTCAATAAGACAATCGATATATATATAGCGGGCATCAATATTCTCAGGGCCCAAATCTACCGCTTGTTTGGCTAAGGGAAAAGCGGCCTGATAATCGCCTTGCTGACATAGCTGGGCAGCTTGTTGCAGTTCTTCATCGCCAGGCTGAGGTAAGTACTTGGCGAGTAGCTCACGAATTTGACTCTCGGTTTGCATTCCGGCAAACCCATCCACTGGCTGACCATCCTTCACAAGCATTACCGTGGGCAGGTTACGTATACCAAACTGGGCAGCAATATCCTGCTGCTCTTCACAATCAACGCGAGCCAGTATCATATCGTTTTGATATTCAGCCGCAATGCGTTCCAGCATTGGCATTAAATCTTTACACGGTTCACACCAGGAAGCCCAGAAGTCAACCATCACCAGTTTTTCCTGAGACTGCTGTAATATTACTTGTTGGAAGTTTTCCAGCGTAATATCAACCACATTGTTTTGTACCAAGTTGTCCATCTTCGTTTGCCCGTAAGAATGTATTTGCCAAATGATATGGGGCGCGGCTGTTAAAAAACAAGCCATCGATAGATTGCAAACGCCCCCTAAGCACTTTACAGTTTACAATTGTTTTACAACCTTGTGAGTGCGCTATGGCTTCGCCTGTCCGTTTCACCCGCTTCGGAGATTTTTACCCTTACTATCTTAGTGAGCATCAACATGCTACTTGCCGGCAACTTCACTTTGCAGGTTCATCGTTGGTGTTGGTCGTGGTGCTATTAGCCATTACGTATAGCAACGCGTTACTGCTGGGGCTGCTGCCGGTTATCGGTTACGGCTTCGCCTGGGTCGGTCACTTTTTCTTCGAAAAAAACCGGCCAGCCACGTTTCGATACCCCCTTTACAGTTTATGGGGAGACTGGGTTATGTTTAAAGACATCCTGATTGGTAGAGTTTCTCTGAAAGGTCAGGCTTATGACACCGCCCCCGGTTTAAAAGGATAAAATATGGGACTTTTTCGTTTACCCTCCCGGTTAGTTGCCTTCGCCGCAGTCTGGCTTTGCTGCCCCCAACTTAATGCCTCGACTACCGCCTCGCAGATGTTACGTTATCAGGATGTATTTAATATTGAATATGCCGGTGCGCCGTTTTTTAGCCAAGATGGCAAAACGTTGTATTACGTCCGTCACAGCATGGATATCATGCAAGATAAGTCCACCAGCAGTGTATGGCAAATTGATCTTAGCAGCGATGAGCAACGACCGCTGTTAGCCGATAACGGCAACATTACGCAACCGGTACTCTCACCCGATGGCAGTAAACTAGCGTATATCAGTGACATCAGCGGGCAGCCGCAGGTTTATCTGCATTATCTGGACAACGGACTAACGACACCACTCACCCGGCTACAACAAAAACCCTCGCACCTGAGCTGGTCGTCTGACGGTAAGCAACTGGCTTTTACACTTTTTACCCCGGTTACTACTGCGCCGTTATTTTCCCAGATGCCCGACAAACCTGATGGTGCTAAATGGGCCGAACAGGCACACTTTATTGAACGCACCGAATACCGCGCTGATGGGGCCGGTTACCTGCCAACTGGTTTTGCTCAAATTTATGTGTTACCGGTAACTGGGGGCACCCCTCGTCAGCTCACGTTCGGCGCCTATCCCATCGATAGCCAGCTGAGCTATTCTGCTGACGGCCAATGGCTTTACTATGCCACCGACCCTACCGAAGACTATGCGCTACACCCGTTACGCAGCGATCTTTACCGGGTTAATGTGGCGACCGCTACTACCGAGCAAGTTACTCGTATGGCCGGGCCTGAAGGAAGCCCCAAAGTCAGCCCTGATGGCCAGTATCTGGCATTCACCCAACTGAATGACCAGCGTATGTCATATCAAAATAGTGATTTGGTGGTGCTTAATTTGACCTCGAATAAACTGACGCGGTTAACCACAAAGCTTGATCGTTCGCTCGGCGACTTTATGTGGGATACCGATAGTCGCTCGCTGGTACTTGGCTATTTGGATAAAGGCCATCAACGGTTGGCACGGGTTTCAATTAACGGCAAATTAAGCAAATTAGATGTCGATGTTGGGGGACAATCGCTAGGCCGTCCTTATACCTCTGGCGAGTTTACCCTATCAAGCCGTGGGGATATTGCCTACACCTTAGCCAGCGCGCAGCGTCCCGCTGACCTGGCGCTACACGATAGTAACGGTAAGCAGCGGACACTGACCCAATTAAATGAAGATGCTTTGGGCCATTTGAAGCTGGCCGATACTGTCGCACTGAATGTGACCTCCAGCACCGACGGGCGCGCTATAGACGCCTGGATTGCCTACCCGCCCGGCTTTGATGCGGCCGCAACAGGCCAAAGGTTCCCGCTAATTCTGGAAATCCACGGGGGCCCGCATGCGGCATATGGACCGCATTTTGCCCTGGAAATACAGCTTATGGCGGCGCAAGGATATATTGTGGTGTGGGCCAACCCGCGCGGCAGTGCTTCTTATGGGGCCAAATTTGGTAATCTTATTCATCACAATTATCCGTCAGCTGACTATCAGGACCTTATGGATGTCGTCGATGCCAGCGTGGCAACCGGCCATGTGGATGAACAAAATCTGTTTATTACCGGTGGCTCTGGTGGCGGGGTACTCACGGCCTGGGCTATCGGTAAAACGGATCGGTTCGCCGCTGCAGTGGTGGCCAAGCCGGTGATTAACTGGCTGAGCTTTGCCCTGACGGCGGATGCTTACCCTTATTTTTCTCAATACTGGATGCCGGGAAAGCCCTGGGAAGTTGCTGATCATTTATGGCAGCATTCGCCGTTGTCGTTAGTGGGAAATGTTACCACCCCCACCCTGTTGTTAACCGGCGAAGCAGACTATCGCACCCCTATTAGTGAATCCGAACAGTTTTACCAGGCCCTGCAATTACAGGGTGTGGCGTCAGCCATGTTAAGGATACCGGGTGCATCCCACGGTATAGCCGCACGGCCCTCCCGCCTCATTCAAAAAACCGGGAATATTTTGGCCTGGTTTGAGCGCTACAAAAATCCCGGAAAAGCAAAAGCTAAGCCGCGCCAATAGGCCGCACTCTGTCGCTTTATCCCACGTCGGATATGACCACAAAAAATGGCGGCTTAGGGCCGCCATTATTAAGGTAACGCAAAGACCCTTTTACTGGGCCTTAATAACACCACATAACACTCTGGGGCCGCCGCCACCAAGTTTTTCCGGTGAGTCAGAATAATTGTCACCACCTTCATGAACCATTAAGGCTTTGCCTTCTACGTCTTCCAGTGCTAAGCGTGTTGCCAATACCGGGTGTGTCGCCTGACCATCTTCGCTGACATATAATAAGGGCAGATCGCCAATATGATTCTGGCCATCCCACGGGTAGCCGTGGGATCCGGTTTTGTCTGGATCTAAATGGCTGCCTGCAGCGCCTGCTGGCACTTTCTCGCCGTCTTTCATGGCGCTATCACATGAGCCGTTTTCATGTACATGAAAACCATGCCCGCCTGGGGTCAAACCATCAACGGAAGGTTTGAAAACCAGACCATCTTCGTGTTCTTCAATCAGTACTGAGCCTGCAGATTCGTTGCTCTTTACATTTTTCATATCTACTTTAATGCTGTCTGCCACAGCATATTGCGTACTTAACGCCAGTAGTGTAGCCGATAACCCTGTTAATATTTTGCCCATATGACCTTATCCTTACTTGGTGAGTGTCTTGTGCGCGCCCACTGAGAACCTTAAGAAAACCTAACCCGGTGGGGATGCAAGGCGCAGAGCGCAGTTAAAACACATAAACTTTGGACTAATTTCTACATGACAAAGGTACGATGTAGATCAGAAATCGTACCGGCTAAAGAGCAAAAAAAACCAGTGCATGCACTGGTTTTCTATATAACAAATTTTCTATATAACAAAATGTTACTTTGGCGGCGATAACTGCAGTAGCTTACCATCCGGTGCATCCGTTAACAGATAGATAAGACCATCCGGTCCTACTTCTACATCACGGATCCTAGCGGCCTGGTCGCGTAAGTACTCATGTTGTTTACCGGGCTTACCATTATCAATTTCTATCCGTCGTAAATGGGTAAACTTCAGTGAGCCTACTAATAAGTCACCTTCCCAGTCTTTAAAGGCCGTCCCCGTGTAAAATGCCATACCGCTTGGGGCTATAGAGGGATCCCAATACAACCAGGGCTGCTCCATACCTTCCTGCTCGGTTTTGTCAGAAATGATTTCACCGCTGTAATCAATACCGTAGGTAATCACCGGCCAGCCATAATTACTGCCGTTTTCTAACACATTGATCTCATCGCCACCTTTAGGGCCGTGCTCCATCGACCATACCGCGCCACTTTGCGGATGAATGGTCAGTCCCTGTACATTGCGATGGCCATAAGTAAATACTTCGGGGGCTTTACCTTTGGCGAACGGATTAGTGGCGGGCACGCTACCATCGGTGTTAATGCGTACTATTTTCCCCAGATGGTTGTCGGTATTTTGCGCTTCGTCCATGTATTTATACCGATCGCCCAGCGTAATGTATAAATGCTTATCTGCATCAAACGCTAGCCTGCACCCAAAATGAAAACCATTATCTACTAATGGATTGGCTACAAATATTGTGCTTACATCCGACAAGGCCTGCCCATTTAATTTGGCCTTTGCCACCGCGCTACTGCGGCCACCATCACCGGCTTTGGAATAACAAAAATAAATAGTGTTATTCGTGGTGTAATCCGGATCAATTGCGATATCCAGCATTCCACCCTGGTTGACCGCGTCAACCTTAGGTACATTGGTTAAGGGTTCACTTAGCCCATCATTAAACGAAAAACGCCGAATGGCCCCGGCTCGCTCGGTCACCAGTACATCGCCTTCGGGCAAAAATACCATGCCCCACGGGTTTTTGAGCCCGCTAGCTAACTCTGTAACCTGTAAATCATTCGTTTGTGCCGCATGGGCGCCAAAAAACACAAAAGCGCCAGGCAGCAAAGCCGCCAGGCGCTTTTTCAACATTCCAGTAGGTTTGTTCATGAGGTTAATTGATTACCTTATCTTGGTAATGTTGCGCGTAGCATCCACGCTGTTTTTTCATGGACTCGCATACGGTCAGAAATCAGGGCTGTAGAGGACTCATCATCTGCCTCTTGCGCTTTTTTCAAGGCGTCGCGGCATGTTTTAACTACTTGCTCATGGCCATGCGTAAGTAAGCGCACCATTTCGGTTGCCTCTGGTACACCTTCTACTTCTTCAATAGAGCTTAGTTCTGCTAACGCCTTGTAAGTACCGGGTGCAACAACATCCAAAGTACGGATACGCTCTGCGATATCATCAACCGCTTCAGCCAGTTCAACATAATGTTCTTCAAACATCAGATGTAATTCACGAAACTGTGGGCCCGTTACGTTCCAATGGAAGTTGTGAGTTTGTAGATACAGTGTATAAGAATCTGCCAACAGGCTTTTCAAACCTTCAGCTACCGTATTACGATCGTTCTCTGAAATACCGATATCAATCTTGCTCATCGTTTGCTCCTTTATCAGTTTTTGCGATAAATAATAGAGTTTATCATCTTACTTTTAGATACTGAACTGAGCGCGATTTGGATTACTTCCGCCCTCTTTGCTGTCAGCCCGGTTAATTAATGATGATGGTGACGCCCCGCCCCATTATCAAGTTGCTTAACCGTAAAGTTTATTTGTTGCGTATTGATGTCGCTAAAGTAAAACGTTACCGGAACCACTGTCCCTACGGTTAAGGCCTTTTGTAATCCATGTAGCATAATATGCTTACCGCCTGGCGAAAACCTAACCTGTTCGCCCGCAGCGAGAGTCACTCCGTCTGCCAGGGCGCGCATTTTTGCCATACCATTTTCCATTACGCTGGTATGCAACGTAGCCTTACTGGCCACATGGTTATTCACAGTAATGCGAACTAGCGTCACCGGTTTATCAGAGTGGTTGGAAAGTGTCATGTAGCCTGCTGCGGTACTGGACATCGCGAAGCCAGCTGCAAAATAAGGGTTATCTACGATAATATCCGACGCAGCCTGAGCACAACTGCCCAAAAGCAGCATACACAGCATAACCACACGAAATATCACAGGCATAACGCAACTTTAGCCGAAGAGTTTGGTTTATATTACTGAAGTTAGCAGATGAAGCAAATAAACTGTAAAAGTCGTATTTTTGTGGGGAAGCGGGAGAAAAAATGGTGCCGACTGCCGGAATCGAACTGGCGACCTACTGATTACAAGTCAGTTGCTCTACCAACTGAGCTAAGTCGGCACACTGGGTACTACACGCTTGCAAAGGTGTGCCTAAGCAAGCGGAGCGTATTCTAATCTTAGCCACAATATTGTCAAGGGGCTTTATGGCTTTTCTGTGAGTTTACTGAGTTTTTCTGCTTCGTCAGGCAACATCGGAAAGGCTTCGCTTGGCACGTAGCCTGCCAACTGTGCCATTTTATTGCCTAACTGCTGATAGTTATCGGCAGTTAAGTTAATGTGGCCCATCTTACGTTTTTCCCGCACTGTTTTGCCATACCAATGTAAATGGCAGCCAGGGATACTAAGCAAATCGCGCGAGAACGCGCCACACCCGATAATATTGACCATTGCCGCAGGCGTGCGCGCTTGGGTATCACCAAGCGGTAAGCCAACAATTGCCCGTAAATGATTTTCAAACTGGCTGGTATCACTGCCGCTGTTGGTCCAGTGTCCGGAGTTATGCACTCTGGGTGCTAACTCATTTACTAATAAGGTATCGCCACACTGAAACATCTCTACGGCCAATACGCCGGTATATTGCATGCCCTGCGCCAGTCGGGTGAAAATTTCCTGCGCCTGTTGCCAGATAGCCTGGGTTACACCGGGGGCTGGCGCCACCGATACGTGTAGCTGCCCTTGATAATGTAAATTTTCGGTCAGCGGATAGACTTTGATTTCACCGCTTTTGCTGCGTACACCGATTAACGACAACTCACGGTCAAACGACAACATCTGCTCTACGATTAGCGGAACCTGTTGCAGATTCAGGCCACTAAGAGAGGCTTTAATATCCTCTAATTGGGCGGCCTCGGTTAAACGCCATTGCCCATATCCATCGTAACCATCCCGGCTAGCTTTGATAATAAGTTTATCGCCCAGTTCCTGCAGGCACCGATCCAGCTCATCCAGCTGGGTAACGATACGGTGGGGGCAATTTGCCACCTGCAAGTTATCTAGCAAGGCTTTTTCGCGAACCCGGTCTGCGCCGACTAAAATAGCTTCCATTGAAGGCATTAGCTTGCCGCTTTTTTCAGCCTGTTCCAACAGGTGTTCAGGCACATGCTCAAACTCTACTGTCAGGGCATCTGCCGCTTCGATAGCCTGGGCTAATGTCGCCTCTAAGGGTAGCTTGCTGACCGGATGAACTAAAGTCTCGGTGTTTACGTCTACCGCTTCAACTTCTATTCCTAACGGTGCACCAGCCAGATACATCATCTGCGCCAGTTGTCCGGCGCCATACACCAGTACTCTCATTACTCAAGCTCCAGCTTGCTGTTCGCCATAACTTTGTCGGTTTGCTGCTGTCTGAACGCAATAATTGCCTGACGCACGTTGGGATCCTGGAGTGCTACCACCTGAGCTGCCAACAGCCCAGCATTAGCAGCGCCTGCCTCGCCAATAGCCAGGGTGCCTACGGCCACCCCTTTGGGCATCTGTACAATAGACAGTAAGGAGTCTAACCCATTCAATGCTTTGGATTTAACCGGGCAACCGAATACCGGCAAATGAGTGTGGGCGGCAAGCATGCCAGGCAAGTGCGCAGCGCCCCCTGCCCCCGCGATAATACAACTGAAACCTTGTGCTTCAGCTTGCTCAGCAAATTCGACCAACAGGTTGGGCGTACGGTGAGCGGAAACTACGCTGGCGTCATACTCAACACCAAACTCTTTAAGCATCAGTGCTGCTTGCTGCATGGTAGGCCAATCCGAGGTGGAGCCCATAACTATCGCGACTTTAGCCATCAAATGCTTCCTTTAATGGAGGTAAACGAGGGAATATTAGTGCACTGGCATAGTGCCAGTGCCATTAAAGGCGCCAGATTGTAGCGTAAAAAGTCCTCAAAGCCTACAAAATGACTGTGCGCCAACTGAACCATAACCGCATTTTCTAGATACAAATCTATTCTTAGGACAGTTTAATTTACATAAGGCAATGTGCGGCGAATATTATGAATAGTTTGACCTTTCGCTTACTCGAAGTGTTTCAGGAAGTGGTAGATGGCGGCTCGGTAACCGCTGCGTCCAATGCACTGGCCTTATCTCAGCCAACGGTATCGCTTCAGCTTAAAAAGTTATCAACCATTGTGGGCTTGCCCCTGCTAGAGCATTTTAACGGTAAAGTGCATATGACCGAAGCGGGGGAAGCAGTGTACCGCTGTGCCCAGGAAGTTTTGTCGTCTCAAGCCACATTACGTAGCCAGATTCAGGCGCTACAGGGAATGGAAACCGGTTCGTTAAAACTGGCGGCTGTCACCACGGCAAAGTACATAGCTCCGCCTTTATTGAGTGCATTCTGTAAAGCCCATCCTAACATCGATGTGCATTTTACGGTGGGTAACCGCGAGCAAATTGCCCAGCGTTTAAAACAGAACCGGGACGATATTTATATTTTTAGTCAGCCACCGGAAGACCCGATAGTGCAGGCAGAGCCGTTTTTAGATAATAATCTGGTGGTAATCGCTCCGGGCGACTATACCGGTCCGGACCGGTGTACATTACATGATCTGGTGAATGAGAAATTTCTATTACGGGAACACGGTAGCGGTACGCGTAAAGCTGTAGATGAATTCTGCACTCGGGCTGGGTTCACCTTTCGTGATCCTATGATTATTGAGAGCAATGAAGCGATACGGCTGTCGGTGGCATCCGGGCTAGGCCTGGCTATTTTATCAGAACACACGCTGGCACAAGTCAGTAGCAACGATATTAAGATACTGCGGGTAGATGGATTCCCGTTAAGTAGTTCGTGGCATGTCGTCACGCGAAAAAACCGTCCGTTAAGTCTGGCCGCCACGGCTTTTGCCCAGTCACTATTAAACAAAACGCCCGCCTAAAGGGCAGTATAAACCGCAATTTCGGGGCTAAACGAAGTGAAATGCCCCTTTACCGCTTAGCACACGCCCTGCCCCGGTAACGACAAACCGATCATTATCTATCCTACGCGGCGAGATTTCTCGCCGCGGCCCTGAAGGTTTAGCGTTTAGCGCTGTTCATATAGTCAAGCGTCATATTGGTCAGCAATTCCACGCCCAGTTTCATCCCTTTATCGTCGACAAAGAATTCCGGCGTGTGGTGGGCTGGCGAGTCTTTTTCAGAAACATCCAGCGGCTTGCCGCCTAACCATAAAAACAACCCGGGAACCTGCTCCTGATAAAACGAGAAATCCTCGGCGCCGGTTACCGGATTAGACAACAGTACGTTGTCTTTGCCCGCCGTACGATTAAGTGTGGGCAGCATTTGGGCCGTTAACTGAGGATCGTTATAGGTAATCGGGTAGCTATAGTCCAGCGGTAAGGTAAGCTCAGCCTGCGCGCCCATACTCATCGCAATACCCTTAACTTTCCGTTGCATCGCTTCATACACATGCTCTCGGGCGTCTTTATCCAACGTGCGTATAGTACCGATGAGCTCCACTTCATTAGGAATGATATTAGAGCGGTTACCGCCATGGATTGACCCTACAGAAACCACGGCAGCTGCATCAATTAATTTTAGCTCCCGGCTGACAATGGTCTGTAATGACATTACCATTTGCGCGGCGGTGACAATGGGGTCCACACTTTTCCAGGGGTATGCGCCATGGGCTTGCTTACCTTTAATGACTATTTTAAAGGGATCAACTGCTGCCATGCTGCCTTTAGGAGTGTAACGCACCTTACCTATATCAGTATTAGCATTGATGTGGAGGCCAAAAATAACATCCACATCGGGGTTTTTCAGCACCCCCTCTTTGACCATGATTTCAGCCCCACCTTTTTCTCCCGGCGGCGCCCCTTCTTCAGCGGGCTGAAAGATAAACTTCACTTTTCCATGCAGTTGATCTTTCATTTGGCTCAATACTTTGGCGGTGCCCATTAACATTGCCATATGGGTATCGTGGCCACAGGCATGCATTACCGGGACGGTATTGCCGTTGTATTGTGCTGTTTGGGTTGATTTATAGGCAAGTTCGTTTTGCTCTGGTACGGGTAAGCCATCCATATCAGCACGCAGCGCTATTACCGGGCCTGGCTTACCGCTATCAAGCACCGCCACCACACCGGTTTTAGCTACCCCGGTGGTAATTTCCACGTCAAGTGTTTGCAAAAATGATGTGATGTATTTAGCGGTTTCAAACTCACGGTTGGATAGTTCCGGGAACTCATGAAAATGATGACGCCAGTCGATAACCTGCGGCTCAACCTTGTCGATGAGTGTATTGATATCCTGTGCGGCATGCGCAAATGTGGTGGTTAGCAAACACGCTATACCCAGTGCTGTGCGTTTCATTATTGTTCCCTGTGTGTTTTTTTTTACAGTAGCGAATAAATCGTTGTACTAACAGTACTATTCGCTACGGCCCAAGAAAATATAATTCGGCACCTTGCACTAACCTTTGCCCAATAACAGGCATAAAAAAAGGCGCGTTATAAACGCGCCTTAGATATGACATTCAACCTGCGGTTAGCTTCGCTGCCGTTTCATCGAATCAAAAAACTCATCATTGGTTTTGGTCATAGAGAGCTTATTGATCAAGAACTCAATGGCGTCCACTTCCGACATTTCATGAACAATTTTACGCAGGATCCACATTTTTTGCAGTTCTTCCTGGCTGGTCAGCAGCTCTTCACGGCGGGTACCTGAGCGATTAAAATCAATCGCTGGGAATACACGTCTCTCTGCAATCTTACGATGCAGGTGAAGCTCCATGTTACCGGTACCTTTAAACTCTTCATAGATAACTTCATCCATTTTAGAGCCGGTATCGACCAGGGCGGTAGCGATAATGGTTAAACTACCACCTTCTTCCACATTCCGTGCAGCCCCAAAAAAGCGCTTAGGCTTGTGCAGTGCATTTGCATCGACACCACCGGTAAGTACCTTTCCAGAGGAAGGGATAATGGTGTTATAGGCACGTGCCAGACGGGTAATAGAATCAAGCAGGATGATCACATCTTTTTTGTGCTCAACCAGCCGTTTGGCTTTCTCGATAACCATTTCGGCTACTTGCACATGGCGGCTAGCAGGTTCGTCAAAGGTCGAAGCAACCACTTCACCTTGAACCAAGCGATGCATCTCGGTAACTTCTTCAGGACGCTCGTCAATCAGTAGAACCATTAATTCGCATTCTGGCTGATTGGCCGCAATCGACTGTGCAATATTTTGCAGCAGTAGGGTTTTACCAGCTTTTGGCGGTGCTACGATTAGACCACGTTGGCCTTTACCGATTGGCGACGCCAAATCCAGTACCCGTGCGGTGATATCTTCCGTTGACCCATTACCACGTTCCATCCGCATACGAGTAGCAGCATGCAGTGGAGTGAGGTTTTCAAACAGGATTTTATTACGGGAGTTTTCAGGCTTGTCGAAGTTAACTTCGCGGATTTTTAGCAGGGCAAAATAACGCTCACTATCTTTAGGTGGCCTTATTTTCCCGGCAATCGTATCGCCGGTGCGCAGATTAAAACGTCGAATCTGGCTAGGAGATACATAGATATCATCTGGTCCGGCTAAATAAGACGAGTCGGCCGAGCGTAAAAAGCCAAAGCCATCCTGAAGAATCTCCAGAACACCGTCGCCGAATATATCTTCACCACTTTTTGCGTGGGTCTTTAGGATAGAAAAGATGATGTCTTGCTTTCTGGCTCGCGCCATATTTTCCAGGCCCATTTCTTCGGCCAGGGCAACCAATTCATTGATTGGTTTGTTCTTCAATTCAGTTAAATTCATACTGGTGGGTCTTTGTGCTTGTGTGCTTGGACTTTGCTTCAGGACTTCTACGTCACTAACTCGTTATATAGAAAAGGTTATGTACGCCCGGATATGGGTAAGCAGAACGCTGCTCAGATATGAGCTATTTGAACGTTAGCACCTAAAATTCATAACGTCCAGTAAATTGACCTTTAATTGTTAAAAAACTTCGCGTTTATAGAACAAAGGACGTAGGACTTAATATTTTATTCGCCGATATGATACTGCATATTGCAGCATTTAGATGACTATTTTAAAAAAAACTTTAAATTAATTAAAAAACCGGTGCGCAGGGCACCGGTTTAGCGCATAAACAAACCCGTGGAATCACAGGTTTTCGTTTAGGAACTCATTTAGCTGAGTTTTAGATAACGCACCCACTTTAGTGGCCGCTACATTGCCGCCTTTGAAAAGTAACAGAGTAGGAATGCCCCGAATGCCGTATTTAGGCGGTGTTTCATTATTTTCATCGACATTCAACTTACCAACTGTTAACTTGCCTTCAAACTCGGAAGCAACTTCTTCCAAGATAGGTGCGATCATTTTACAAGGGCCGCACCACTCAGCCCAGAAGTCAACCAGCACAGGACCTTCAGCATTGATTACATCTGCTTCAAATTTGTCGTCAGTTAACTGGATAATTTTGTCGCTCATTCTGTTCTCCATTGTTTGGACTGTCGCTGATTTGTTCAGCCACACCATAAGTGTTATAAGAAACTGTCTTTTTTAATGCAAGCACCGATAAGCTATAAGCTATGCAAACAACTCATTTAACCGAAACAAATTTTTCCGATCTGCCTATCAATCCAAAAGTGCTTGATGCACTTAAAGCAGCTAATTTTACCCATTGTACACCGATTCAGGCTCTGGCATTACCCCCCTTACTTGAAGGACTGGATATTGCCGGGCAAGCCCAAACAGGTACAGGTAAAACTATTGCGTTTTTGGTGGCAACATTTCATTACCTGCTTTCCAATACTCAGGAAAACACCACTACATCAAAAGGCCCAAGAGCAATCATTATGGCTCCTACCCGCGAACTCGCGGTTCAGATCTATAACGATGCCAAACCTCTCAGCGAACACTCCGGTTTATCGCTTGGTTTGATATATGGGGGTGAAGGATATCAAAGTCAACGCGAAGTGCTAGAAGAAGGTGTAGATATCATGATCGGGACCACCGGTCGTATTCTTGATTACTACAAACAAAATATCTTCTCACTGAACAATATTCAGGTTGCCGTACTTGATGAAGCCGATCGCATGTTCGATTTGGGCTTTATTAAAGATATCCGCTATCTGTTTAAGCGTATGCCGCCGGCCTCAGAACGCCTCAGCATGCTGTTTTCTGCCACGTTGAGTTATCGCGTGCAGGAACTGGCTTATGAGCATATGAATAACCCTACCCATGTGCAGGTTGAGCCAGAAACCAAAACCGCTAAACGGGTTTCTGAAGAACTGTTTTATCCTTCTGATGAAGATAAAATGCGTTTGTTGCTTACCCTAATGGAAGAAGAGTGGCCAGAGCGGGCGATTGTCTTTGCCAATACCAAGCATACCTGTGAAAAGGTAAATGACTGGCTGGAAAACGATGGTCACCGGGTGGGTTTATTAAGCGGCGATGTACCGCAGAAAAAGCGCATGAGTATCTTAGATGACTTTACCAAAGGTCGTTTGGATATTCTGGTAGCCACCGATGTGGCCGCTCGCGGATTGCATATTGATGCAGTAACCCATGTTTTCAACTATGATTTACCTGATGATGCCGAAGACTACGTACATCGGATTGGCCGAACCGGCCGCGCCGGCAAAAGTGGTATCGCCATCAGTTTTGCCTGTGAGAAGTATGCACTTAACTTGCCTGCCATTGAGCAGTATATTCAGCATACTATCCCGGTAACAGATTATGATCGGAATGCTTTGCTTGACGATGTAACGGCGCCCAAAGCCCGCCCTCGCAAGCGCACGCCAAACGCCCGTAATTCAAACCGACGTGGGCGAGGACGAGGTAAACCGACATCAGCTAAGAAAAGTTAATCTATGCAGCCAGAAATCCGACACGATACCCTTGTACATAGTGAGCATTACGCCGCCGTAGATCTGGGTTCAAATAGTTTTCATATGGTCATTGTGCACGTTGTGAACGGCAACGTGCAGATTATAGGTAAGGTAAAGCAAAAAGTACGTTTGGCTGCCGGCCTGAATGAAAATCTTGAGTTGGATGAAATTAGCATGGAACGTGGCTGGCAATGCTTGCAAACGTTTGCTGAACGGCTGCAGGATATCCCAGCGTCAAATATTCGGGTGGTGGCAACTGCGACCTTACGCATGGCCGTCAATGCCGAAACCTTCATTCGCAAAGCTGAAACCATTTTAAATCACAAATTAAATGTTATCAGCGGCGAAGAAGAGGCCCGGCAAATTTACCTGGGCGTGGCTTATACGTCTGCCAATCAGGGCAATTCGCTGGTGATTGATATCGGTGGCGCCAGTACGGAAATTATCCTCGGTAATGATATGCAGCCTATCCATCTGAAAAGTCTGGATATGGGCTGCGTTACCTTTATGGAGCGCTATTTCAAGGGCGGCATTATCAGTGAAGATAATTTTGCCCAGGCCAGCGAACAGGTTAACCGGCTGATTGACGAGGTAGCAGACGCATTTTTATGTTTTGACTGGCATAATTGTCTGGGGGCTTCCGGTACGCCACAGGCGATTACCGAAATTCTGGTGGCTCAAGACATCAGTGACGCTATAAAACTGCACTATCTGTACGATCTCAAACAACAATGTATTGCCTGCGGCAGTATCGAAAACCTCGATATAAAAGGCCTGGAAGATGGCCGTAAAGCTATTTTCCCCAGCGGCCTGGCGATTCTTATCTGTTTGTTTGAACGGTTGAATATCCAGGCAATGAATATTTCGGGCGGCGCTTTGCGCGAAGGTCTGATTTACGGAATGCTAGATAACCTGCAGGAAAATGACCGGCGCAGTCAAACCCTAAATCAGGCCATGCGCCGTTATCATATCGAAAAGTCGCATGCCGATGCAGTGCGAGGATTGGCGCTTAATTTGTGCCATCAACTATGCGCCCAGGCCGCTATTTGCCATTTAGATACGGAAGCTGTATTGGGCGCCGCCGCGACCCTGCATGAAATTGGTTTGCATATCGAATACAAAAAACACCATGAACATGGTGCCTATATTCTTTCGCATATTGATTTACCCGGTTACACCCGCTTGCAGCGCGAGGCGATACGCGACCTGGTATTGTCCCATCGTTTGAAAATAGAACCTGCGGTGTTTAACAATTACCACGACGATGTTCGCCCTATGTTGTTAGCGCTACTGCGTATTTTACGTATTGCCACCGTATTGTGCCTACGTCGTCAAAACAAGCATATTCCAGAGGTAGAGCTTACCGTGAATGGTGATAACTGGGATATTCAGTTACCGCCAGGCTGGCTTATTGGCCACCCGCTGATTAATGCAGAGCTGGCGAATGAAAGTTGGCTACAGCATCGGGCTGGATGGCGGTTAAACTGCCAATAACCTGCACTATTAAAAATGCCGCGATTATCGCGGCATTTTGCTATCAGGCCAGCGTATAACGCTACCCAAGCTGTTGTAGCAAGCGTGCTGCCTGGGGCGCGAAATAGGTCAATATGCCGTCCGCTCCTGCGCGTTTAAAAGCCAGTAATGACTCCAAAATCACAGCCTCTTCATTAAGCCAGCCATTCGCAAAAGCCGCCTGGTGCATAGCATACTCGCCACTTACTTGGTAGGCGAAGGTAGGCACATTAAGCTCTTGCTTACAACGTCGTACAATATCCAGATAGGGCATGCCGGGTTTAACCATAACCATATCCGCCCCCTCGTCAATATCCATCGCGATTTCGTGGATGGCTTCATTACTGTTGGCAGGATCCATTTGATAGGTTTTTTTATTACCACCTTTAATATTACCTGCCGAGCCTACCGCGTCCCGGAACGGCCCGTAATAAGCCGAAGCGTACTTTGCCGAATACGCCATAATACAGGTATTAGTGAACCCTTGCGCTTCCAATACCTCACGGATAGCCCCTACTCTGCCATCCATCATATCCGACGGGGCCACGATATCGGCGCCCGCTTGGGCATGGGACAATGCCTGTTTTTGTAACACGGCTACCGACTCATCATTCATTACATAGCCAGCATGGTTAATCAGGCCGTCTTGTCCATGGGAGGTAAACGGGTCAAGCGCTACATCGGTCATGATAACCATTTGTGGGAAACGCTGTTTAATTTCACGCACCGCAGTTTGTATCAACCCTTGGGGGTTAAACGCCTCACTGGCACAGTCGGTTTTAAGCTCTGCCGGGGTAACCGGAAAAGGCGCGATAATAGTAATGCCTAAAGCCAGTAGCGTCTCTATCTCCTGTAACCAGATATCCAGGCTACGGCGCTCTACCCCAGGCATAGACGGCACAGCTTCACGCTGTCCTGTACCAGGTAAAATAAATATAGGATAAATAAGATCGCGGGCTGCAAGGTGATGCTCTGAAACCAATGAACGTACGGCATCATGGGCGCGAAGACGGCGCATTCGGCGCGCCGGAAAAGAAGAATGTATCATGAATTCTGTCCTGTAAAATAGTCGGTCTTTATACGGTTCCGACCTGCCGCTTTGGCTTGATATAAAAGGGCATCGGCAAACTTAAATAGCGCCAGCTCGTGTTCTTCAAAGGCGATAACAGCGGTAGCCACCCCGGCACTTACTGTCATATTGAGGCTATGACCATCAATCTCAAGTACTTCTTTTTCAACCTGGGCGCGCATCGCCTCGATAACCTGCTGCGCCCCGGCTAAATCGGTATTGGGTAATAGCACCACAAATTCTTCACCGCCATAGCGGCATACATCGTCGGTTGGCCGTTTCAGCATTCCTTGTAACAGCAACGCTAAGTGCGTAATGCACACATCGCCGGTACTATGGCCGTATTGGTCATTAATATTTTTAAAGTGGTCAATATCGATCACCGCTAGCGACA
Organism: Salinimonas sediminis; assembly: GCF_003429285.1. Taxonomy (NCBI): domain Bacteria; kingdom Pseudomonadati; phylum Pseudomonadota; class Gammaproteobacteria; order Alteromonadales; family Alteromonadaceae; genus Salinimonas; species Salinimonas sediminis. The sequence continues at coordinate 426,771 of NZ_CP031769.1, read as the reverse complement.
GTGGCGTCTGTTCGCGGCGACTACGCCGGCCTTCAGCCAGTAAACGCTTATCAAAATGCCGCCGATTTCGGATACCGGTCAAGGCATCAATGGTATTGAGGTTGGCTAACTCCTGGTTAGCGTCAGATAACTCGCGCAAGGCTATCTCGAGCTCTAGCGTGCGCTCCTGCACCTGGTAGTGCAAATCATCCTGATATTTTTGTTGCACATCAAGTAACTCTTCGCGGGCCTTAAGGATGTCCTGCTCTTGCACCAAGGTACGCTCTTTAATATGAAACATGGTTTCGCGATTGTGGCTGTAATCTATCGCCAGCACCAGCGCCAGTAACAAGGTCTCGACCCCTGCGCCTAACATCAATAAATAATTAGCCGGAACCGGCGAGGTAATGATGCCCAGGTTATCCATGGCTGCGGTAAATGCGCTGACCAATAACACAAACCAGGCGAACGAATAATAACGGGCTACCGTAGAGCCTTTTATGGCAATCCAAATGCCTACCAACAAGGCAAAAATAACGGTAAAACTTAACAGGAACAAAAACATACGAATGAGGAATGCGTACGGCAGGAAGAAACTAATAAGGACATTAACCAGGAAAATAGCAGATAACCCGTTCAGGCTCTGGCTGATGCGCGTGCTGTAATAGCGCACATTCAAAATTCGGTTGGAAAACTGCATGGCAAACATCAACGTCGCATTGGCAAATAACGCCAGCGATCGGCTTTGAAAGCCGGTTTGGTCTGACCATAAATAGGCATAACCTAAACCATGCATTGCTGTAATCGTCATGGCAAGTGAGAAGACGTAGCCTGAATAAGTAAAAAAGGTGGCCGAGCGGGTGGTGATAAACAAAAATAAATTGCTTAAGCCGATAGCAAATAATACGCCCAAAAATAATCCCAGCATCAGGTTATCGGTGGCATTAAAAGCCAGAAAGTCCTTCTCAAGCCACAACCTGACCGGCAATTTTAAAGCACCGCTGGTCTGCACTTTCATGTACACCACTAAGCCTTGTTTGCTCGCTGGAACCTGATAAACCAATGAAGGAAGCGGAATATCCCGTTGCGAATACGCCCGGCTATCGCCGCCGATAGCATGCAATATCAGTTGGTCGCCGGCAGGATCGTAAAAATAAATATCCAGGCTATCCAATAAAGGATAATTTACATCAAGCAGAAATGTCCCCTGCCGACGGGGGGTGGGTGGTAACGCCAGCCGAAACCAGTATGGCTGGCTTTGCATACCTAAATTAATCGGCGTTTGTACCGCCTGCCAGGGCACCTTGGCGCGATGAATATCAGTTACGTTCACCGGCGAACTGTCTTGTTCCCAGTAATCTATCGCGAACTGGCTTTGGGCATCATTTTGATAGGTGGTAAGGGTGCTGTATAAGAAAAATAAAAATGCAGTGATTAACGCGCTGATGAAAAGCAACCAACCATCGTAATTTCGTTGCAGTTGCGAGCTAAGCTGCATAGATTACACCTCTACTTCACCCTGAATAACTGCATTGTATTGGCAAAACTGGTTTCGCTGATACGCTGCTCAGGAACACCTAGTAACTCACTTAAACGGCGCCCGATGGCGGGTAACATGGCCGGTTCATTGTTCTTCAGGCGCGGGCGTTGATTTTTGGGAAACAGGTATGGCGCATCCGTTTCTAAAATCAGACGCTCTAACGGTAAACTACATACTGCCTGCTGTAACGATTCACCGCGCTTGTCGTCACATAGCCAGCCTGTAATACCAATATACAAACCCACAGCGAGGTAATCGTGCATTTGCTGTTCAGTACCGGTAAAACAATGGGCTATACCGGCTACTGGTGGGTACTGCTTTAATAGTGCAAGTTGTGCTGTAAACGCATCGCGCTCGTGCAGATAAACGGTTTTGTTGAGTTTAGACGCAATCTTTAGCTGAGCTTCAAAAACCACTAACTGGGTGTCTGGAGGGGAAAAGTTACGGTTAAAATCTAATCCGCATTCGCCAATCGCCACTACGCCGGGTTGCTGTGCCATGACCTCAAGCTGTTGCAAATCATCGGTCGTTACGTCTTTAGCATAATGCGGATGTACGCCAACCGTGTAGCATAGCTGCTGCGGGTAACGTGTATAGAGCGCCTGCGCCCGCTGCCATTCCTGGGGCGTGGTGGTAATAGCGCAGATACGTTCCACCCCCGCGTCTAACGCCCGGCGGATAACCTCATCAACATCAAAACGGGCATCCAACAGGTTTACCCCAGCATCGAACCACTGCATTTATTTAAGGCGCTTAACTTTGATGCGGCGATTACCACTTTCTACAGCAAAGTAAAAAACACCTAACGCGCCACGTTCTACCGTCGCCAGGTCGCCTTTTTTCGGCCGGAAATAGTCTGTATCTTGCTGTTTCCATACCATGTCATTGTCTAAAGTAATAATATATTTGCCCCGCGGATCTTTGGCTACTTGAGTAATAGTAGCTGATATTTCATCAACTGCCTGCTCTCTTTGGCGCTGCGCTTCCATTCCAAATTCTGCCACGGGCTCAGACTTACGCACTGGCGCGGTGGGGGTTTGTGAGGCTGCAACGGCCCCTGCCTTGGCGGTAGATTCAATAGGAGGCTGTGGAGCCGCCTGGGGGGGAGCAGGCGGTCTAGGCGAAGCGGCTTGGGCTTGTTCGGTATGCATTAAGCGATCAAAACATGCCAACCGCGTGTCATTCTGTTCAATGGATGCGCATTTTGTCAGCTCAGCATGTGTTATGTTCTGGGCATAAACACCCGTTGATAGTAGCCCGGTAAAGGCAACTACGCAGGATAAACGTTGCTTCATCTTTATTCCCTTAGAGCTTATTTTGAAGGGTCGCTCATTTCGTTTTCTGGTTCGTCTTCCGGATCTTTTTTGCGTGCATAGATACCGCCCACAATGACCCCTATCTCAAACAGTACCCACATAGGTAAAGCCAACAATGTTTGTGAAATCACATCAGGGGGGGTAAGTAACATGCCAACTACAAATGCACCCACAATGACGAAGGGGCGTTTGGAGCGTAACGTCTGGGCGTCGGTTACGCCCGTCCAGCATAGTAGAATAATGGCGATGGGAATTTCAAAAGAGACGCCAAACGCAAAAAACAGCTTCAATACGAAATCCAGGTAACTGGTAATATCGGTACTTACCGTTACCCCACTAGGGGCCACGCTGGTAAAAAATGCGAACGCTAACGGAAACACTACAAAGTACGCAAACGCCATACCCGCGTAAAATAGTAAGGTACTTGATACCAGCAGCGGCACTACCAGTTTCTTTTCATTTTTGTATAACCCGGGCGCTACAAAGGCCCAAACCTGATATAGCACGTAAGGAATGGCCAGAAAGAAAGATAGCACCAAGGTTAGTTTGAAGGGCGCGAAGAAAGGCGAGGCTACATCAGTAGCAATCATCGACGAATTTTCTGGTAACACGTCCAACAGCGGCTTTGCCAAATAGTGGTATAAATCTTCAGCGAAATAAACCAGACAAAGAAAAACAACAAGCACGCTAAGTAACGCGCGAAGAATACGATTTCGCAACTCAACTAAATGCGAAATCAGGCTAGAGGCGTCTGTCATTGATTTTTCTTATAGGGTTCCTGCACAGACTTAGCAGCGTCTTTCAATTCGTCCACGCTTTTTTGCAAGTCTGGTGACATATCTTTAAGGCCCTGCTGTTCGGCTTTTTTCAGGTTTTCGTGAAGTTCATGCACGCGCAGTTGGTGCTCGACCTCCTGCTTAAAGCCGGTCGCGGCATTACGCACACTGCGCACCGAGTTAATGGTAGATCGGATGGCACCTGGCAGACGCTCAGGCCCCAGTACAAGCAATGCCAGTACACCAATAACCAGCAATTCCCAAAAGCCGATATCAAACATCAGGATTTATCTTTTACATTACTCTGGGTATTGGTTTGAACAGGCTCAGCCTGGTCTTTTTTTTCGACCTGCTGGTTCTGTTCAAAATCTGCATCTGCTTTTTCTTCATCAGATACGGCCTTTTTAAACCCTTTAATAGCACCGCCTACATCAGTACCAATGCTTTTAAGTCGTTTTGTACCAAACAAAAGTACGACGATTGCTAACACTATCAGCAACTGCCAAATACTAATACCGCCCATAAAACTCTCCTTTTGGTTTGTCATCACAGTATGCCATTGCGCGACCAACCTTTCACCAACATATTGTAAACTATATTTACAATATAGACGGATGACCAGCACGAAGGTTCACAAGTAACAGATCGATATTATCTGTAGTGGCTTATAAGTACTCATTGACTTATGTCCGCGAACATTGAATGCTGAACAAAAAGGAACAATAGATAAGCAAGGTATGGCATGTATTTCATTGGTTTTCTGCACATTATTGGTAATGCCGAATACCGCAGCGCCGCTGCCGTCGGGGGCCAGCGCTGACGCAGTCAACGTATCCGCTATGCCCGCCTACGTTGATGAGCAGTCCGATGGCTCATGGATGGATGAGTGGCAACACAACCTGACCCAGTCAATGAACTATACGGCGCAGCAACTTGATAGTTATTTTGCAATGAAAGGGTCCAGCAGGTTTGAGGATGCCCGCGCGCAAGGCCGTTTAAGCCTGGGTTGGGAGCCCCGTACACGGGATATCAGTGAAGTTGATTTGCGGTTTAATATCCGGGTCAAATTACCGGCCTTGAAAGACAGAGTCGATTTACTACTGAGCGATGACGAAGACTATGATGAAAGTGCGTCAATAAAAGCAGCCCGCCAACCTATCGAAAGACGGCGCGACAATACCACCATCGCCCTACGATATCGGTCCAGCGAAGATGCTAAAGTATCTTATCGCATTGGTACCGGTCGGCGGGGGCAGATATATGTCAAATCACGGTTTGCTGATATGGCAGCTTACTCCAGTCAACTGGCATTATTTTATGATGCCGAGGCCTATTATTACACCCGGGATCGCGCAGGTGCCGAAGTTGGCGCTACTGTGCAATACATTACCCAGCGCGATCATGTGTTTAGATTTAACCACCGCTTTTACTACCGCGATCGCTCTGAAGACTGGATTTGGCGCCACGAAGGGCAGTACTTACAACCCTTAAATCAACATGCAGCAATGATCTACACCCTGTTTACGGAGGGGGGTTCGCAGCCGGATTATCGACTAAACGAGGTCTATATAAGCAGCAAATGGCGTAGCAATCCTACCCGCGAATGGTTGTTCTTCGAGGTAGAGCCATTTTTAATATTCCTACGCGATGAGGATTTTAAGCCCTCTTATGGGGTTGCCATGCGAGTAGAGGTTTATTATGGCAGTAACAGCTAGCCGTATCCTGGGCTTTATAGTAAAAAAAAAAGCCAGCGCTGGTTACAGCATCCGGCTTTTGCCTATCCCGCCGCGGCGGGACGTAGTGTCTATCTATTCACCATTAAGGGCGTAGAGCTCGCTCACCCCGCGCCAGGCCACATACCCCCGTACGCGAAGATTCAATAATCTCTGCACACTGGTTCATGGTAGTAGAAAATGCATCCAGCTTATCGGTGGTACCGGTTATCTCAATGGTATAATTAGTGGCGTTTACATCGACAATACGGGCCCGAAAAATATCGGCATTACGCTTTACTTCCGCTCGCATACCTTCCGTGCGCGTGGCCACTTTTACCAACATCAGCTCTCGCTCAATATGCGTACCATCGGTTAAATCCACGACTTTTAGTACGTCAATAAGCTTATTCACCTGTTTGGTGATTTGCTCAATCACTTTGTCATCGCCATGGGTGGTAATGGTCAGTCGTGACAAGCTCGGATCATCGGTAGGGGCTACACATAAAGAATCAACATTGTAGCCACGCTGGGAAAATACACCCACGATACGTGATAAAGCACCCGGGGCATTTTCCATTAATACTGAAATAATTCTTTTCATTAGGTGCGCTCCGTTTTGCTTAAACGCATATCATCCATTGCGCCAAATTTTATCTGCATTGGATATACGTGTTCGTTTTGATCTACTTGAATGTCCATAAACACCAGCCGGTCGGTGTAACTGAAACATTTCTCCATAGCGGCATCTAGGTCTTCCAGTTTGTCTACCCGAATACCGACATGGCCGTACGCTTCGGCTAACTTAACGAAGTCGGGCATTGAGTCCATATAAGAATGGGAATGCCGCCCTTTGTAAATCATATCCTGCCATTGTCTTACCATGCCTAAGGCACGGTTATTAAGAGAGATGATTTTGACGGGCAAATTATATTGCAGACAGGTGGAAAGCTCCTGGATATTCATTTGAATACTACCATCGCCGGTGACCACCACGGATACAGCATCACGATGGGCAAATTGCACCCCCATAGCGGCTGGCAGGCCAAAGCCCATGGTGCCTAAACCACCGGAATTAATCCATTGACGAGGATTTTTAAACGGATAATACAGCGCCGCAAACATCTGGTGCTGGCCTACATCCGAACTAACGTAAGCATCGCCATTGGTATGCTTATACAGCGCCTGGATGACCTTTTGCGGTTTTATCACAGAAGCTGAGTCTTCATAATTCAGACATTGGCGTGTGCGCCACTGCGCTATCTGCTCCCACCACTCACTTAATTTGTGTTGCTGATCGGCCAGCTCTTTATCCGCTAACTGTTCAAGAATTTGTTCTAATACTGTATCTACCGAACCCACCACCGGAATATGTGCATTGACGGTTTTGGAGATAGAAGCCGGGTCAATATCAACATGAATAATATCAGCATGCGGACAGAATTTAGCCACATTATTGGTAACCCGGTCATCAAACCGTGCGCCCAGGGCCAAAATGCAATCGGCATTGTGCATGGCTTTATTAGCTTCAAGTGTGCCATGCATACCCAGCATCCCCAAAAACTGTTCATGGGTGCCAGGAAATGCGCCTAACCCCATCAAGGTGCAGGTGACCGGAGCGTGCAGTTGTTCTGCCAGTTGAATAACCCGAGCCGAAGCCTCGCTGGCAATCGCTCCGCCGCCAACATACAGCACCGGGCGTTTCGCCTTTATAAGGGATTTAACTGCCTTTTTAACCTGCCGCGGGTGGCCTTTTTCCGTGGGATTGTACGAGCGCATCGTAACATCGGCTGGAAAATGATAAGGATGTTCCTCTTGCACATTGACTAAGTCTTTTGGCAAATCAACAACCACGGGGCCGGGCCGGCCAGTATTGGCAATGTAATAGGCTTTGGCAATGGCCTCAGGAATATCGACAGCGCGCTTAACTAAAAAACTGTGCTTTACGATAGGCCGTGAACAACCCACCATATCCGTTTCCTGAAACGCATCTTCGCCAATGTGCATCGAGGGCACCTGACCGGACAAAATGACCATCGGAATTGAGTCCATATAGGCAGTGGCAATGCCGGTAATGGTATTAGTTGCCCCTGGACCTGAAGTGACGAGTACTGTGCCGGTTTTGCCAGTTGCGCGTGCGTAACCGTCGGCCATATGAGCAGCCGCCTGTTCGTGACGTACGAGTACATGTTCGACATCATCCTGCGCAAACAGCGCATCATAAATATCGAGAACGGCACCACCGGGGTAACCGAACACATGCTTAACTCCTACATCTTTTAGCGCTTCCACCACCATGGCGGCGCCCGACATCATTTTCACAGTCGTCTCTCCTGAAAGTTTGGTTGGAAATCGTCAGTCTTTGTATAGCCGGACTATAACGAAGCTATTAGGAAGTTAAAACAATAAAAACAACAAAAGTGAGATATATATCCCCATATTTAAAATAATTAGGATAAATATCTCGTCTCTGCGTATTTATTCAGCAAATTTGGGATAGGCGTTTACAGTAAATTTACATTTACTCATCATCGATTTGGATTTGTAGCCCACTGTCCTCCACGCCATCGGCTTCACTTGCATCATCGGAGTCGGTGGCTTTGCGTGAACCATAAATACTGGCCGTTCGTGGCCGGTTGATCCGGTTTTGATACTTTAACCATACTTTTTCTGTCGCATTGGCTGGGTTCATCCGGCCCAAAGCCACATCCACGAAACGCTGTTCGGCTTCTGTTTCGGGCAGCAGTTCACCGTCTACCAGCGCCGCAATAAGCGAACCGTATTGCATGAGCAGTTTACTTTCAGCGATGGAAAAGTCGCCGGAGCGGGAAAAACCATAGGGGTAGTGTCGTTTGTCAGTAAAAGGACGTTTGGTAAGAGAGTCGCGCGTTAACTTTGCCATCATCAAACCCTGTTCGTTTACGATTGGTGGCACCATAGCCGATGCCGGTGGTGAGCCGGTTAGCTACCCTGTTCTCCTTGTCCAGGTAGTAACAGAATTACCGCTTTTGCTACATCGTTTTTAGTTGGGTTTAAGGCTGCTGTCAATGAAAAACAGGAAAGTACGCTTTTTTATTCACGATGGCCGGTACAGACTGTCGCCAACAAAACCGCAAACGCAGCTATCAGCACACACTTTGCCAGGCCATCGAGCATCACCGGAGGATCCTGGTTAACGGCGCTTTTTCGGCACCCAGGCCCACAGCATTTCACACACCACCGGTTCAATATTATGTGCATCAGTGACGATAACTTTTACCAGCACCTCACCTTTATCTTGTTGCTGCATTTGCGCAATTTGCTGCTCAGTGAGTGAAGCTACCGCCTGCATATCTCCGGTAGCCCGTTTAACGTAATTAAGCTTCATTGACTTGATCAGAGGCAGTTTATCACCCGGCAAATTTACCCCGACAATAAACCCGGTGGCCGATTCAGCTAATAACGCCATACCGGCAGCGTGTACGCTACCTATATGATTCTGCACTTTTTTGTAATTTTTTTGCCTGAATGTAACGCTAGTCAGATCCGTATGTAAAATATCCAAGCTCACCGTGCGGGTTAATTTAACTTTAAACCGGAACATCCAGGTAAGCAACTTGCGGGATAACCAGTCGGGGTAACGATTAACTTTCATCGCATAACGGCGTAACGGGTTGGTACTGGACATAAACGGTCTTCTTATTATCTGGTAAGACCAGTAAGATTATAGCGGGCCCGTATAAATTGCAATGTTGCCGGTGTTTTATCTGTTTGCTTAACACTATCCTGCCAGGTCAAAGCATCCATTCCGCGTCCTACTTTACCCGGCCAACCTGGAGCCGCCAGCTTGTTTTACCGCTATTACCGTGCAATACCCAATTGAACTTTAAGTTCGTTTAAATGCGCCGCATAGTGTTTCCAACGGCCTATTGAGCGAGTATTAATGGCTTCGCGCACCTGTACTTTACTGGCAGTGGATACCGGAGCCAGGTTACGTTCTACCTGTACACACTGGGGTTCCCACGCCAGTCCGCAGAAGTCCAGTAAGGCGCGCGACTCTTCCATCGGCTGAGTGACCAGTTTTTCGTACGATTGTAGTCGTATCGAGGATGGGGCCAGACGCTGCCAATGATGTACCAGGTCATAAAACTGCTGGTATACCCGGCCAATAGCCAATAAGTCGTAAGCGTAGGCATAGTATGGGCTATGTATGGAGAAGAGTTGCCGGTAGTTGCCTATGCAGGTATCTAATGGGTCCCGGAGTAAACATACAATTTTCGCCTGAGGCAGGGCCCGGAGAATATGCGGCAGGTAGAAAAAGTTAAACGGTAATTTGTCTACCAGATGGTAGGCACCGGGCTGCATTAAAAATTGCGTGCGGGCTAAATATTGCGCACCCAGTACATCCGGATCTATCTGGCTGGCTTGTTCTAATGTAGCCAAATCAAGCACCTGCGCCGATGGCGTTGCCGTCAGTTGTTTGACCGCCACACCAAAATCCTGCAATTCGCCCCCCGACACCACCTTACTATGGTGACTTAAAATACGCTCTACCAGCGTTGTTCCGGAGCGCGGCATACCCATGACAAATAGTGGCTGGGAGGCATGTGAAGAGGTTGTTTGCAGCACCTCAGGTGGCATCTGCCGCAAATGGGTAAACAGGGCATCAAACGTTGTATGGGTGTCAGCTAACTGGTCTTTTTTTACCTGCTTTGCCTGCGCTAAGGCAGTAAACGCTTTATTAAACTCACCCTGTGCCTCGTATTCTTTGCTTAGCGCATGTCCAATATGCAAGGCGGCGTCGGGATCTGGCGGGTGTCCTTTAGTCTGCAGGCGCGCCTTTACCTGCAACAGCCGCGAAATATTATTGGTCTTGGTCACTGGCCGGCCCAAATCAGTCAACGCGAAGTGTGCCTGATAAAAATCCGGGTTCAACTCGATGGCTTGCGTAAAAGCCTGCCGGGCGCGCGCAAACTGGCCAGCAAACTTCGCTGAAACCCCATAATTATAATAAAATTGGGGCTGGCGGGAATCAAGCTCAAGTGCCCTTGCAAAATAAGCCAGCGCCTGGTCATGCAGGCCTACCCGACTTAATGCTACACCCATAGTATCTAAATCCAGCGGCGCGTTAAGCTCGCTTACCGGCGCTTGCGCAGCATAATGCAGGGCCTCATTCATATTACCCTGTAGCGCATAGCATTTAGTCAGGTATACGTTGATACGTGGGTTAGTTTCAAGGCCTAGCGCTTTGTGCAGTAACGTGATGGCTTTATTGATCTGGGCCAGTTCGATATGCACTATGCCCAGCAAAAAATAGGCGCGCGACTGCTCACCATACTGGCGGATAACCGTTACCAAATGCTGGTGTGCTTCCACATAGTTACGCTGGTTTATCGCTTCTATGGCCTGCTTAAACAATGTTTGTAATGTCGTCATATAAACTGTTTGGCTATAACAAAAAAGGCACCCGATAGCGGTGCCTTTGTTTGCTGTTAGGCGTTACTTCACGCTATTACAACTCAAAGCGATAATCAAATTTCACCCCAATACGCCGCGGGGTCAGCACATAGTGCCCATAATTACGTAAAATATCAGTTCCGTTAGGCAACATTTCGGCAAAGGTCGGATCGCCCATATCACCCCGATCCCGACGCGTAGATGTGTATGCATACTTATCAAACAGGTTATCTACGTAAAAGGTCACACTCCAGGCGGTGTCAGACACTCTGGCGGTCAGGTTACTTACCGCATAACCAGGCAATGCTTCTCCGTTTTGCCTTAAGCCCACGGTAGAGAACACATCACTTTGTGCTGTCAGACCATAACTTACGTCGAGCATTTTATCGGCCAATATTTCCTGACTGTAAGTCATTCCAAATGAGAATTGATGTTCGGCAGAGCCTGGTAGTCGGTCGCCATCTTTACCATCATAATAGTTCTGCAAGGGCGTCCCCGCTTCATCAAACACGCCGAACAAAAAGGGCGCGTCGGCGGTTAACTCTGCCCGGGTGTTAGCATAGGTGGCATACATAGTCAGTTCATCGCTAACCAGGGTGCGCAGCGATAATTCCACGCCGCGGGCGTTGGCCCCCTGGGCGTTGGTGGTTATGGGTTGTTGACCATTAATGGTGGCCCCACCCACTTGTGCGTTATCCCAGTCAACATTGAACAAGGCTGCATTCAGTTGCACTCGGTTGCGCAGATAACTGGTTTTGACGCCGAGTTCATAGTTGGTGGTAGTATCAGCATCAAATACCTGCTCACTGGGCACGGCACAGATAATCTGGTTGTTAACCTCATTAATATTGTCCGGGCACGCTGCTAGACCATTGGCCCCGCCGATTCTGAAGCCCTCACTGACGGTAGCGTATCCCATGGTATCGCCACTAAACCGGTAGCTAGCATTGATTTTAAATAGCGTTCCGCTGTCTTCTGCCTCTTCGTGGCCGTAATCCAACACCACCTCGTCACCGGGCCGGCCTTCATACAAACTATTATATAGCGGCAAATCTACCGCTGAGAGCGAGCTAACATCATATTCGTACGCACGTAGCCCTACCGTAATATCAAGCTGTTCAGTCACCGCATAGGTCAGCTCGCCAAACAACGCCGACTCAGTAATGTCGGTATCTTCTGCAGAATAATATTCCAGATCATCAGCTCGGGCATTACCTGGTACTTCCCACACGCTTAAGGCGTAATCATCAAAACCTGGCGTGTACTCTTTACTGCTGCCGGCATACTGTGACTTATTGTAATAGAACCCGGCAATCCAGCTCAATGGCCCGGTATTCTGGGAAACCAGGCGTAGCTCCTGGGTGAAATTCGTTTCATTGTCCAGCTCCTCCGTGTAAGCAGAAAACGCCGGAAACTCTTCGTAACTGTAGTCTAAACGAATAAGTAAATCGGTTTGGTCACGTTGACCACTGGCATCGAATTCAGCATAGCCGGTTGCCGAGACCAATTCAGCAAAGCCCAAGTCGGCTTTTAACTCAAGGCTTAACAAGCTGTCTTCTTTGTCGCGCGGCTCTTCATAACGATACGCTGATTCGTAAGGCCCGATTACCTCAGCCAGGGGGTTTTGTGCTGATAAGGCATTGTGCTGGGTAATTGAACGTCCTTCCACATCTTGCTTCTGATAAAAATAAGATAGGGTTCCATCAACCCAGTCGGAGGGGGTCCAGCGCAGCGCGATACGTGCTGTTAGCGTATCTTCTCCGTTTGCATCACTGACTTGGCGCAGGTTTTGCGAAGTAGCCTGAGGGTCGCTAAAATCGGGGTCAGAGAGTGATGTGCCACCTTCTTGTACTACATAGTTATAATCAATAAAGCCGGGGTTACTAAAATAATTCAGTGAAGCCCGCACACCTAATTCACCGTTGATTATCGGGGCGTTGAACACAAAGCCGCCTTCCTTACCCGCACTGTCGCTTTCACTGAGCGCAAAAACATCGCCAAAAATTTCCCCTGAGGTAAAATCAAGATCTACCGCCTTAGGGATATAGCGGATAGCTCCGCCTAGAGTACCCGCTCCGTACAACGTACCCTGAGGACCAATCAACACCTCGACCCGCTCTACATCAATAAGGCGCATGTTGACGAATAACGGGATTTCCCCGAAATAGGTAGCAACCGTACCGCCGTCCGAATCGGGCCCTGAAGAATTGGTGTTAAGACCACGCACAATAATCGGAGAGCTGGAACGTCCGCCTTGATCGGTCACCGTTAAGCCAGGTACCCAGCGCGCCACATCATCCAGGTTTTCTATATTTTGCTGGGCCATTACATCCGATGTAAGAGCAGAAATGTTAAGCGGTACTTCTTGTAAAGAACCGCTGCGGCGGGTAGCCGTCACTTCTATTTTTTCGATTTCCTTATCAGCAACGCTAGTTTCCTGCCCAACTGCCATAACAGGATTAAATGCAGCGATGACAGCGCCTGCAACAAGTGTGCGGGCAAACAAGATGTTTGCTGCTGACTTCATGTGTTTCTCCAACCTAAAATTCATATTTACGGCCGCTATGGCCAATTCTTATCTATCAGCAGCGTTTGTCTGCTTTATAAGTATATTTTACGCAAAGTCACATCAGAACGACAGCAAAATATGAATAGAAATTCATTTATAGGATAATTGTATTCAACCACTAATAACCCCAAAGCTCCACCTGTATCTTATCGCCCCCTCTCTCCATAAGGCTTTGATATTGTTATATATTGAAAAATGGGTAACAAGAATAGTAATTGTCAGCATAAGCAGGGTTTATAGATATTCACCTTCATAGCTGAGCATCAAGAATAGTGAATGGTTATGTTTTGAGCTACTTTTCAATTATCTTCGTCAAACACCGCTATTTATTAACAATTTAACAACAAAAATATGGCGATCAGATAATTTCTCAGCGTAAAGCTGTTTTTTATGAAGATGAAGGCCCATTATCCCTTCTAAATTGCAGGTTAATTATGATGGACATACAATTTTTCTGGTATCCCTAGGAAAATCGCATTTTATCTTGTATTACGTTAATACAGCTGACGCTACCGCCGAAGATGAAGCTCGAACTATCGGTGGTGGCATGCCTACATTCATGTGGGTAGGCAAATGTTTGATTGGTAATGAAAAGTGGGTTGAAGGCGGCAGAGGTAGGTTCGTTTTCGCCCTAGCGGTTTTTCGTATAGCAAAAATTAATCAGCGATAACCTGAATACCAAAAACCCGCCGCGGGAAGCGAGAGGCGTCACTGGCCACAACGTTGTCGCGACCCCAACCTTGGCCATTGCATCACCACCAGATAGTGATTATCCACGGAAGCTGCAATAAGGTAATGCGCTTTAGCCACTGAGCTATTGCCGCATAAAAGAAAGATATTTTTGAAAATTGGGGCGGGAAACAGATGCGTAACTGGCAACCACGTTGTCGCGACCGCAACCTTAGCAATCATTCTGCAATAAGGTATGCGCTTTAGCCACTGAGCTATGCCGGGCAAATCAAAGGTATTTTTGAAAATTGGGCGGGAAACAGATGTGTAACTGGCCACCACGTTGTCGCGACCGCAACCTTGGCAATCTGCAATAAGGTATACGCTTTAGCCACTGAGCTATGCCGGGCAAATCCAATGTATTTTTGAAACCTGGAGCGGGAAACAGATGCGTAACTGGTGACCACGTTGTCGCGACCGCAACCTTGGCAATCACTATCGTGACGAGATAATGTGCTCTACCAACTGAGCTATTCCCGCATAAAAGAAAGGTATTTTTGAAAATTGGGCGGGAAGCGAGAGGCGTCACTGGCCACAACGTTGTCGCGACCCCAACCTTGGCCATTGCATCACCACCAGATAGTGATTATCCACGGAAGCTGCAATAAGGTAATGCGCTTTAGCCACTGAGCTATTGCCGCATAAAAGAAAGATATTTTTGAAAATTGGGGCGGGAAACAGATGCGTAACTGGTGACCACGTTGTCGCGACCGCAACCTTGGCAATCACTATCGTGACGAGATAATGTGCTCTACCAACTAAGCTATTCCCGCATAAAAGAAAGGTATTTTTGAAAATTGGGCGGGAAACAGATGTGTAACTGGCCACCACGTTGTCGCGACCGCAACCTTGGCAATCTGCAATAAGGTATACGCTTTAGCCACTGAGCTATGCCGGGCAAATCCAATGTATTTTTGAAACCTGGAGCGGGAAACAGATGCGTAACTGGTGACCACGTTGTCGCGACCGCAACCTTGGCAATCACTATCGTGACGAGATAATGTGCTCTACCAACTGAGCTATTCCCGCATAAAAGAAAGGTATTTTTGAAAATTGGGCGGGAAACAGATGCGTAACTGGCAACCACGTTGTCGCGACCCAACCTTGGCCATTGCATCACTACCAGATAGTGATTATCAACGGAGGCTGCAATAAGGTAATGCGCTTTAGCCACTGAGCTATGCCGGGCAAATCAAATGTATTTTTGAAACCTGGTGCGGGAAACAGATGCGTAACTGGCAACCACGTTGTCGCGACCGCAACCTTGGCATTGAAAATTTGGAGCGGGAAACGAGATTCGAACTCGCGACCCCAACCTTGGCAAGGTTGTGCTCTACCAACTGAGCTATTCCCGCATAAAAGAAAGGTATTTTTGAAAATTGGAGCGGGAAACGAGATTCGAACTCGCGACCCCAACCTTGGCAAGGTTGTGCTCTACCAACTGAGCTATTCCCGCGTATCAGTATGCTGTTACATCTAAGTAGTAGTATTACCTTTTTTTGTCACCTTGCCAATAACGACAATCATAAGTGACGAGGTAACAAGCTATACCACCTGAGCTTGCTATGCATATTATTTTCAAAAATGCTTTTACAGAATTTGGCTTCCGTAAAAGTGGAGCGCATTTTACAAAAACTGTGGCAATGCGCAACACCTAAATTGAACTTTTTATTAAATTAACGCCTAAATGCCTAAATACTGAACACGTATTGGCGGTAATACTTCATTTCTTCGATAGATTCACGAATATCATCTAACGCCAAATGCACGCCTTTTTTAGTGAACCCCTCTAAAATTTCAGGTTTCCAGCGACGGGCCAATTCCTTGATGGTACTAACATCGATATTGCGATAATGAAAATACGCTTCCAATTCTGGCATGTATTTCACCATAAACCGGCGGTCCTGCCCTATCGTGTTACCGCACAAAGGCGATTTTCCTGCGTCAACATAATCGCTCAAAAAAGCTATCGTCTGCGCTGCCGCCTGGGCTTCGGTAACCGTACTGGCACGGCAACGCGCGGTAAGCCCGCTTTCGCCATGAACCCGGGTACACCACTCATCCATGGTGTCGAGCAGGCTATCTGGCTGATGCACGGCAATAACCGGCCCCTCGGCCAGCACATTTAGTTGCGCGTCAGTTACAATAGTGGCGATTTCAAGCACCTTACAGGTTTCCGGATCAAGGCCGGTCATTTCCATGTCAATCCACACCAGATTCATATCATGTTTGCTCATTTAAGCGGATCCTTCTTGATTGGCATGGCGCACAGGCCACACAAACGTTATTATTGCATCAGTATACGCTAACTTATCATGGAATCGTGGCGAAAAAACCTAAACTGACCCATCGACAAAATCGTCGGGTAGCGGCTAACCGCAAGCGCCGTATAGAAGATACTCAATTACCTGAAACCGAGGGCACTGATTCTGACAACCTTGCTGCCGGTCGTGTGGTCGGCCGTTTTGGTAAACATGCAGATGTCGAGGATAGTGAGGGCGTTATTTCCCGGTGCCATATTCGGCGTACCGTGGGCTCTGTGGTGTGTGGCGACAATGTATTATTTCAGGCCGGCACAGCGGATGAAGGCGTTAGCGGGGTTATTGAAGTTGTTGAAGATCGGCACTCCGTACTGACTCGCCCTGACTTTTATGATGGGGTAAAACCTATCGCCGCGAATATTGACCAAATTATTATCGTCAGTGCAATTTTGCCCAGTTTATCGGTGAATATTATCGACCGATACCTCATTGCTTGTGAAGATATCGGTATCACGCCGGTTATTGTTCTGAATAAAATTGAGCTGTTATCGCCCCAGGAGCGCAGCGATACAGAACAGCAACTGACAACTTACCGTAACCTTGGCTACAAAGTGTTTTACTCAAGTTGTAAGACACAAGAAGGCATAGCTGATATCAAAGCCTTATTAAACGATAAGGTGAGTATCTTTGTAGGGCAATCCGGTGTGGGCAAATCCAGCCTGATCAATCAGATTTTACCCGAAGCGCAAGAAATCGTAGGGGAAGTATCGGATAATTCTGGCCTTGGCCAGCATACGACAACCGCTGCCAAGCTATTGCATTTGCCCGCTGGGGGCGACCTTATCGATTCGCCGGGGGTACGTGAGTTTGGTTTATGGCATTTGCCGGTAGAGCGGGTCACCTGGGGCTTTATTGAATTCAGAGATTTCCTAGGCGGCTGTAAATTCCGCGACTGCAAACACCTTAATGATCCAGGCTGTATTATACGTAAAGCGGTGGACGCCGGTGACATTGACCCGGTGCGCTTTGCCAGCTATCACAAAATTCTGGCCTCTATGCTTGAGAGCCGGCCTAGCCATTCCGGCCCGATGTAAACATCAAAACAGCCAGCCAGCGCTGGCGTTATACCGGTTAGCAAGCTCTCATAACCGTAAATTCCTTTTTAAACACGTAAGATAAGGTACAATTACGCTGTCTTAATAAAGGAGAAACGCTGTGCTGGATTGGTTGAAAGTTAACCTGCAATATCTGTTACCCAAGCATTTGCTATCACGTCTGGTAGGTAAACTTGCCGCGGCCCAGGCGGGTGGCCTTACCACCCTGCTTATTAAACTGTTTATCAAAAAATATAATGTGGATATGAGTGAAGCGCTGTATCCAGACCCTGGTCATTATAAAAGTTTTAATGAATTCTTCACCCGGCCATTAAAAGATGATGCCCGTCCTATAGTGGGCGACGAGCATACCTTGGTACATGCGGTAGACGGCGCGGTCAGCCAATTTGGCGCTATTCACGACGATAGCGTTTTTCAGGCCAAAGGGCATGACTACAGTCTTACTACCCTGCTAGGTGGCAATCCGGCAATGGCCAAGCCTTTTAAAAACGGCCAGTTTGCCACTGTATATCTGGCGCCGCGCGACTATCATCGAATCCATATGCCAATTGACGGTACCCTTACCGACATGGTGTATGTTCCTGGTGATTTATTTTCCGTTAACCCGTTGACGGCTGAGAACATACCGGGATTGTTTGCCCGTAATGAACGTGTGGTGGCGTTTTTTGATACGCCGGTGGGCAAAATGGCCATGGTACTGGTAGGCGCAACCATTGTTGCCAGTATCGAAACTATCTGGGCGGGCACTGTGACTCCTCCAGCCGGTCGTAATGTGCAGCACTGGAGTTACGAAAAAGATGCCGAATCCAGCGTAAAAATTGGCCGGGGCGAGGAAATGGGCCGCTTTAAACTGGGGTCTACCATTGTGATGTGTTTTGAGCCCGATGCCGTCAACTTTACTGACATGGCGCCGCTTCAGGTGACTCGCTTGGGACAGCCATTCGCAGCAGCGAACCGGACCGCAGCGCCGGTTTGATGGACCCGGTTAAACGAAGCCTCGCCACCCTGCACATTACCGTTATTTTGCTGGGTGGGACGGCGCTGTTTTCGCAAATTATTTCTTTGTCGGCGCAGGATATTACCCTGGGCCGATCGCTATTTGCCTGCGCCGCGCTATTCATTTTCTTAAAGCTGACGAAGACCTCTTTTACCCTGCACAATAAAAAAGACTATATCGTCGCTATTGGGCTGGGCGCTATAATGGCCTTACACTGGATAACGTATTTTGCAGCTATGCAATACGCCAGCGTGTCGGTGGGAATGATAGCTTTATTTACCTTTCCCGTTATCACCGTCCTTATCGAGCCCTTATTTGAACGCTCTGCGTTACAATGGCAGGATATCTTTAGTGCCCTCGTGGTCTTTGCAGGTATTGCGCTGATTGTGCCAGAAGGCTCGCTGGAAAATGATGTGACGCTGGGGGTTATAATAGGCGTAGGTTCGGCTATTTTGTATGCCGTCAGAAACCTTGCCCATCGTCATTACTTTTCACAGTATTCCGGGGCCAAAGCCATGGCATGGCAAATTCTGGTGGTGTGTCTGTGCTTACTGCCTATGACCAGCAGCACGCTGCTAAATGCCAGTAGCCAGAACTGGTTGTTATTATTGGCGTTAGGCACTGTATTCACCGCCCTGCCACATGCCCTTATTGCGGCCTCTCTGGCTCATTTAAAAGCGAAAACCTTTGCCCTTATTGCCTGTATGCAACCCTTTTACGGGGTGTTGTTGGCGATATTTTTGCTGGGCGAAAACCCTACCTGGCAAACCTTTGTAGGGGGCCTTTTGGTAACCTCGGCCTCTGTTTATGAAACCATTAAAACGCACAAACAGCAAAAGGCAACCAACTAATGTGGATTTTGGGGCACCGCGGTGCCAGTCGCGATGCACCCGAAAATACGCTTAGCGCCTTTAAGTTGGCGTTTGCTCAGGGTGCGGATGGCATAGAATTCGATACCTACGAACTAGCCGAAGATATTATTGTTTTTCACGATAAAACCCTCACCCGCACCACAAATGGCCAGGGGGAAGTACTGGATCATAGCCTGGCCCAGCTACGGCAGTTGGATGCCGGGGAGCGCCAGCAAATTCCTTTGCTAAATGAAGTGCTAGGCTGTTGTGATAATACCGCGCTGTGTAATATCGAAATTAAGCAGTTAGCCAGTGTAGACAGTTGGCTTTGCAAACTTGATCGCGCATTACAGCTTAGCCAGATGAACCCTGCCCGCTTACTTATATCGTCGTTTACCCATGGCTGGTTACAGCAAATAGCACAACGGCGGCCAGACTTATGCTTAGGCGCATTGACGGCTACCTCGGCTGAAACAGGGCTAAAGTCAGCAATGGCTATGAATGCCTATTCGGTCCATTTTGCGCTGGATGTAGTTGACGAGCGCTACGTTAAACATGCCCATCAGGCAGGCCTTAAAGTATTGGTGTACACCGTGGATTTGCCGGCTGATATGCAGCGCCTGGCGGCTATGGGGGTGGATGGAATATTCACTAACGTACCCGCCATAGCCCGGCAAACACTAACGGATGCGGGGTACCTTTCATAACCCCAACGCGTGTCAGGCTTAATGCATGAGGCAAGGTAGCTGCGAACGTATTGACTAATCTAGTGGCTATTAACGGTGCTAAAAACAAATGCACCAAAACCAGAGCGCTAAATTTCACCTCATAAAGCGCCCCTATAAACCACACAATACCTTGAAAGCTTGTGCTAAATCTATCCCCGTGGTCGGTTAATATCCACCCGGCCCGTTCACGCGAGGGCATACCCGGTGACGGTAAATAACGGCCTTTACAGCATGCGTTATTCATCCCACTGAATAATGCTATTCCGGTAGGCCACCGTGCCGGCTTATAACATTGCCGAGGCTCGCTTCGCTACCCGGTGCACGAAGCGTGGTATGCCCATTTCCATCATGCGCAAATTTAACCGTCCGCTTCGTTGTGTAACACCCGCTTATTTCATCTGCAGACTTCAACGGTTGTGTCATTTTGCCTCGATTAATCCAACTGGAAAGCGCTTTTCATTTAAGCTATTGCGCTGAAATTAAGCGGGCGGTCTGATAACGGGCTGTGAATTGAAGTATGGCAATAGATACATCAGGGGTAAATGGCGTCTATACATTATATGAGCGTGGCAGTCCCTTTGACTGCTTGTGGGCTTATAAGGCATAGGCCGAGAGCGGAGCTGTTACCAAGCGGATAGTAAGATGGTCGTGGGGCACGGGGGCAAATAATGTATTAACGCTGCATTAGTATCTCAGGCGGAGCCAGGATTAGCCGATACCCCTCGCTGCATTGCTAGCCAACGACTTTGTTAGTTACGGTTTATTATGGGGGCAATACAGGGTGCTATCGCAGGAGTATGGCAAAATATAATCCGTTAAAGCGGGGCTTAGTGGTTCATCCGCCCTGCTTTAACGTATTAGTCCAGCGTTAAAATTAGCTGCTACCCGTCTCGACAGGTTTACCGATAGGCTGGCGCGAGACGGCACGCTTAAAACGACGACACAAACGCATATTGATATAGTGGGCTGCCACAATCAACAAAGCACCAGTAGCAATGGTAAAAGGCTCGTACTGCTCACCAAGAATATTTTTGTGCCAGTAGATAACCCCGCCAATAGCCAGCATAGCGATTGGGTAATACCGATTATGATAACGCAAGGCACCGCTAAGCAACGCCACAGCACCTATCAGCATAGAAATAGTCAAAATCATTCGCTCAAACCACAACTGAGCAAAGAATGTGCTGGAGATAAGCGGCAACAATGGGATAGCAACAGGCAGCGCCAGACAATGAAAAGCACAAAGACTGGAAATCCAGATGCCTATTTTGTCTAGTTTGGTTGGATTGTCTGCCGGTAGTGACATAAATTTTCGGACACCCTTGTTAAGCCAATGACGTTATAATATAACATTAAGGGCCTTTTGCAAAATACCAAGTATAAAATTTAATGTTGTTAAGGTAGGGCTGCTGTCACATTACTGGCAATTTGCTCTACCGGCGGCGAATTCTGTGGTGCCGCCATGAGTTCGCTTACCGGAACGAGTTTTACCTGTGAGCCAGCCAGGGTGGGAATTATTTTTTGTAAAAATGCTAATGTCTGTGGATGAGGGTGAGCAATACCAATGGCCGAGCCCTGTTGCCGGGCCAGCTTAATCAGCCGGGCAAACTGCGCCTGCATAAAGGCGGGTGAATGCTGATGGTCAATAAACACCTGCCGCCGGTCGGTAGGCACGCCCATATTGCGGGCCACGGTTTCAGCCACCGTACTGGCAGTGGTGCGGCTATCGATAAAAAACAAACCACGGTCTTTGATAGCTTGCATTAATGCCTGCATGGGTAAAGACTGCTCTGTTAAACGACTGCCCATATGGTTATTCACGCCAATGGCCATGGGTAAGCTATCCAACGCAGCTAAGGTGGTACGCGAGATCACCTCAGGATACATACTGCTGGTCAGAGCTACTGGACCCAGCTGCTTATCGGCCTGCGACTCCATGGGCATATGCACCATGATATCGCGACCCTGCTGTTGCGCCTTGTGAGCAAGTTCCTGTGCCAACGGGGCGCCGGGTAATACGGAAAACGTGACCTGAGAAGGCAATGCCAGTGCCTGACGATCAGTATATCGATATCCAATATCATCCAGAATAAGTACCACTTTAGCTACCGGCTGGCGGGTATAAGAAGGTTCCGCCTGATTTGCGGCTACCCCGCTGGTACTGAGCAAAAGCAAGCACCACAGGCCATAGTGTCGAAAAGCTGAAAAAGCAGTTATTGTTGGTAAGCGCACGTCTTTATTATTCTTTTATTATAAGCTAATTATTTACTCATCTTAGCGAGTGTTCGCTCCAGCGCCATACTGGCCTAGTCTGGCTAGGCTAGCGTGGTGGCAGCTTAACAGCGTTTGCCGATTTATTATATGGCATTTCCCTGGCTTATAGCTTCAGCCAGGCTGTCGGGTTCAACGCTTTACCTTTGTGTCTTATCTCAAAATACAAATTGGGATTGCTTTGCCCCCCGCTTTGCCCCACCAATGCAATGGTATCGCCGCTGGCGACTTTGTCGCCCGCCTGTTTTAACAACGCTTGATTATGGCCATACACACTCATAAACCCCTGGCCATGATCCACTATCGCGACCAGGCCAAACCCTTTGAGCCAGTCGGCATACAACACCCGGCCATGAGATATAGCGCTAACCGCGCTGCCTTCAGAAGCTTCGATAACAATACCTTTCCAGCGCACCTGCCCTTGGCGGCGGGTACCAAATAAGCGCCGCACCGTGCCGGCCGCTGGCGCTCCCAGCTTCCCTTTTAGCGGAGCCAGGCCAGCCAGCTTCGTATTGGCGCGCTCGGCGGCCCGGCGCGCCTCTTCTATGGCAGCGATCAATGCTTGCTCGTTGGCTGCCAGCTCTTTTACCTTCGCCGCATCGCTGGCTATTTTTTGGTTGAGCTTGGCTAATGTTTGTTTACGGTCCTGCTGACGCGTTAGCAATTCTGCGCGCTGATCTTCTTGTTGGCTGGCCAGTTGGATTAGTTCGCTGGCTTTATCTTCGAGCGCTGCGTTAACGGTTTTCAGCCGTGCCACATTACGCTTGAATTTGACAATTTCGCGCTGGCGAGCCTGGCTGACATATTTGTAATAAGTCAGCACCCGCTCAAACGATTTTGCTTCTTGTTGATAAAAAATCATTTTGGCGTAATCGTAATGACCCGCCATAAATGCGCTACGTAACTGACTTGCCAGCATTGACTGCTGAGCCAATATTGCCTGTTGTAAGGTTTGTTGCTCAGCTTGCAGCTTTTGCTGCTCATCCCGATTAGCGTCTAAAGCTTGTTGGGTTTGATTGAGCGCGGTGGCTACGCGGCCTATTTCTACCTCTGACTCCGCCAGGAACGCTTGTAAATCTTCAGCGTCAGCCTGGTTGGCTTGCAAAGTCTGTTGTCGAGATTTAAGTTGCTCGCGTAATGCTTCAAGTTTTGCTTGTTGATCGTCTTGCGCCTGCACAGGTCCCCCAATACAGGTCACTAAACTAAAAAACAGCAAGCATAGGCACCAACGCGTTGGCCTGAGGGTCATGAATCTACGTTAATCAGGGGATTATCCTGACATTTCATCAGGTTTTGGCCGACCCAGCAAGTACCTGCTGATAATCAGTACAGATAGGCCCACCGTGCGCAGGCCTGTTGTCTACCTGATAGCCGCGATGGCTTAGTGCATAATGAATGCCAGCGAACCACCCCTGAGGCGTCGGTCTGACTAACAAAGTAAAATGTATAGTCAAACGCCACCAATCGGGGGGCGGTGCTGGTTTCTTAGCAGATTTTCTATATACTTTGCTCTCTTTTTTTGTGATCTGTAAGGTTAGAAGTAATGGATCAGCTGATCGAATTTGCAAGTAATAACATTATTTTGGCCGGCATTTGGGTAGCCCTGGTGGCGCTGCTGGTATATAGCTTTGTCAGTGGGCTGACATCGTCTGTTAAAGAAGTGAATACTCACGAGCTCACGTTGCTAATGAACAAGCAAGATGCGGTTGTATTGGATGCCCGTACCCCCAAAGAGTTTAAAGCTGGACATATTCTGGGGGCTCGCCAGATCAAGCCTGAAGAACTGAAGAGCCGTGATTTCAAAAAACTTGAAAATCAAAAGGACAAACCCATTATCGTAGTATGCGCAATGGGAACTAGCGCTCGTTCGGTTGCATCGGCTATGGCCAAAGCTGGCTTTAGTGATGTGAAAATGTTGAAAGGCGGAATGAATGCCTGGCAAAGCGCCAATCTGCCCGTCGCGAAATAAGGTTGACTATGAGCAAGGTAGAAGTATACAGCAAAGGCTATTGCCCATTTTGCCATCGTGCAAAAGCGTTGTTAGCTGAAAAAGGCGTAGATTTTATTGAATATGGTATTGATGTACGCCCTGAGTTACGTGATGAAATGATTTCCCGCGCAAATGGTGGGTATACGGTTCCTCAAATTTTCATTAATGACCAGCATATTGGTGGCTGTGATGATATGTTTGCATTGGATGCCCAGAATAAACTTGATCCCATGCTGGCCGGATAACCGCGGCTAGTATTAATAACGAGAACTAGGAAGTAGCATGGCTGAAGAAAATCAGGCGAATGGCGCCGCCCCTGAACAACAGGGCGCACAATTTAATATCCAACGTATTTACACTAAGGATATTTCTTTTGAATCCCCTAACGCGCCAGCAATTTTTACGAAAGACTGGAAACCGGAAATCAAGCTGGATCTTGACACTAAGACAGCGCAAATTGATGAAAATGTCTTCGAAGTAGTGCTGTCAGTGACGGTAACGGCTACTATGGGTGAAGAAACGGCCTTTTTGTGTGAAGTTCAGCAAGCGGGAATTTTTGCCCTGGGTGAAATGCCGGACCAAAACAAAGCGCATATGTTAGGTTCTTTTTGCCCCAATGTGTTGTTTCCTTATGCTCGCGAGACTATTTCAAACTTGGTTAACCGTGGTACGTTCCCACCGCTGAATCTGGCGCCGGTTAATTTTGATGCTATCTTCGCTGCTTATATGCAACGTCGCGCGCAACAAGAACAGGATGGACAGCCGCAAAACCTGGACGCTTAATTTAATATTATGCAAACCACGGATTCTATTACCGTATTAGGGGCGGGGTCGTACGGCACCGCCCTTGCTTTTTGTCTGGCCCGAAACGGTCACCCCACCCTGTTGTGGGGCCGCGACAAAGCCCATATGGCAGAACTTGATGAGCAACGGGAAAACGCGCGCTACTTACCCGGCGCCACCTTTCCCGAAGCATTAATCATCCAACCCGATTTAGCCAACGCTATCGCCGCCAGTAACGATATTTTGGTGGTGGTGCCCAGCCATGCCTTTAAAGCCATGCTGGAAGCCCTCAAACCCTTGCTCACGCCTGCCCATCGAATTATCTGGGCCACGAAAGGGTTAGAACCAGGTACGGGCCGCTTATTACGCGAAGTAGCGCTGGATGTATTGGGTGACCGCTATCCATTAGCAGTGCTGTCGGGGCCTACTTTCGCCCGGGAGATGGTTGCCGGTTTGCCTACCGCTATTTCTCTCTCGTCGGAAGACGAAGCGCTTATTGACGAGTTTGCGGCCAAGTTACACTGCAGTAAAACATTTCGGGTATATAAAAATCCGGACTTTATTGGAGTGCAATTAGGCGGTGCGGTTAAAAACGTCATCGCTATTGGCGCAGGGCTGGCAGATGGCCTTGGGTTCGGCGCAAATGCGCGTACCGCACTTATTACCCGAGGTTTGGCAGAACTCACCCGACTTGGGGTAAAGCTTGGCGCGCAGCCGGAAACCTTTATGGGTATGGCTGGGCTGGGCGATTTAGTGCTCACCTGTACTGATAACCAGTCGCGAAACCGCCGCTTTGGGTTGGCTTTGGGTGAAGGTAAAGATGTTAAACGCGCTATGGATGATATCGGCCAGGTGGTAGAAGGTTACCGCAATACCGAAGAAGTTCACACGCTGGCTGCCCGGGTCGGGGTGGAAATGCCTATTTGTGAGCAAATTTATGCTGTGCTTTATCAGGATAAGCCACCGCGCGAAGCAGCAATGGCTTTATTAGGCCGCACCCTTAAAAGCGAAACCTGAAGCAAACACTTTAGTGTATAGCCTGGCGTGGTAAAGCAGATAAAAAGCCGTGTTTTAATGCACGGCTTTTTTGCATCTATAGGGATATGCCTTTAATTGTTTACCCGGCTTGGTTTGTTATTACCTAAAGCTTATCAGTTGGCTGCTCCCAATTCAGGTCAGCATACGGTCTGGTTTATATAAACCCTGCCATTGGTATGCTTACCGATAATCAAAATAACCGGATTTTCTCGTTATTCAGGGTGGGCTTTGCTATTTACGCCGCTTCTATTAATAGGCGAAGAATCAACTATATTGCAGCTGTAACCATTAGTTTTCCCCTATATTCTTGTTTATGGGGGGATTAGGCAAACGCATTTATTATCTTTTTCGCGTCTGGCCATTGCTGAAAAGCCCGTGCTGGCGCGGGCTTGGTCGGTTATTCTGGTATTCGGTGTCATACTTTTAAACAATGCGAATTTGCGAGTTACAAGAGCCCGGGGGATATTGCAATTAACCCTTTAAAACCAATACCTTAGTAAACAAGAGACAGCCACGCCAATAAGCATATTCATCCTAAAGTTGTATTTATTTTGGTACTTTTCCATTAAATGTAGTCAGGAATTTTTACAGTGATGCTAAATTAGTAGTACATAATTATCCTTTTTCCTTGTTATTCAGTAACTTGCCAACTTGGCACCATAGCTGCAATAGTCTTAGCGTGGCTGATGTGGGCCAACTTAATTTGGAATATGGAAGACTTATGAAAATCAAAACTTTAGTAAAATCTTTAGCTCTGACTGCTGGTATCGCAGCGTCTTTTTCTAGCTATGCTGACTTTGTAGAATTCACTGTAGATGAAAGCAGTGTAGCTGCTGGTGGCGCGTCTATCGATGCGAACAAAATCAACGGTGGTTATGTTGAGAATCTGACTTTTGACGGCGCTGGCAACTTTGAAGCTGACGCATTCGCAACTTTCGGTTTGTTCTATAACAACGGCCGTGTAGTTAAAGGTTCTGGCCTTAACTCTTTCTATACTCTTTATGCAACGTTTTCTGCTGAAGGTTCTGTAACGCCAAATGCGAATGGCTTTACTTTTGAAGGTACCGAAGGTGGTTTCCAGTTCTTCATGGACCCTTCTAACGATACAGCCGTATCTGATTTTGCTGACCTGTCTTTGTCTAACACTGGTGATGACTACCTATTAGGTAGCTCAAGCTCACTGGGTGCAAACCTGGGTTCTTCAGTAACTGCGAATGGCGTAACGACTACTTCATTCAACTTTGACTTCTTCAACTTTGAACTGACTGCTGAAGGTGACCAGTATTTCGTATCTCCACAGCCTTTCTCAATGAAAGTTAACGTAAATGGTGACTTTGATTCGTTCAACCCAGCTGGTAGCCAGTCTATCACTGGTGACGTAAGCGCCCAGTTCTACGAAGTACCAGAGCCATCTACTCTGGCGGTATTGGCGCTTGGCCTGCTTGGCCTTGGTGCTAGCAGCCGTCGTAAAGCGTAAGTCACGCTTTAACCTAAAGCTGGCCCAGTGTCAGCTTTAGCATAGCTAAAACGCCAGTCAGCTTCTGACTGGCGTTTTTGTTTGTGCCTCGATGCTCTCGTGCAAATTGTTATTTTTCGTAAATAGTCGCCATAAGCCGCACTAACCATTCTGGGTCTGATTTGTTATCCCCTCTTACGCTACTTTGTTGTGTATTGCGCAGCGCAGAGCCTTTCACTACCTGAATGGTACGCGTTTACGCGACGCTACCTGCTATAGCCTTGCTTACGCTTTTTTCCCAGAAACAAACGGCGCTGGGGCCAACGAAATATTGCGATATTGAGAAAGCAACAGATACCATTGGGTTGCCCCGCGGGGCGAGTACCCTACTGTTCATACGCCCGGGACAAAGCCGTCTTAGGGTATGGTTATGCCGCGATGTCGCGAGCTCGGTGTCGGCCTGTTATTTATCAAGTAATATTATAGACACCCTCGATAAATAAACATATTTGATAACGGGAATGTACCTCCGTCTGCCTGTACTTTACCCGTTTAGCCCTTTCCTCGCTCAGCCGATAGCTATATAAGTTATATTTTAAGCCAAAAAAAAACCGGACAGTATAGACGCTGCCCGGCCAAGATGAGTCTTTTCATTTTTTGCTGTTACGCCCCACCCCGGACGAGTGCGGCGCAAAGCCGTAGCGGGTAAGTAGGTGACATAAGTTCTAAATAGACAGGTTGGACCTTATCTACCGGCCCATCCCACTACGAGGCGCAACCGTTGCCGCGCACCCCATTGCTGCAATGTTTAATCCTGCGCTTGAGAAGCGTTCTGGCTCACTACCGCGTCACAGTGGCGAGGTGCGGCCGGAGAACCAGCACGCGCCGCGGCGGGGGCCGCGAATTCAGGCACTTTTTGATGCTGATAAAAGCGCCAGAACGTCCACAGTGCATAGGCTACGAGTAACATATTGATCGCCAGTGCAGCACCGTTTAACGCACTACCTGTAAAAGCCATAAGGTGTGCGACGACCAATAGCAAACTGCTAAAGCCACTGATAAGCTGCCAGCGGGCGGGTTGCAGATAGGGCGTTACAATACTGGCCGCGACCTCTGCCACCATTAACCACCAGAAGCTATAATACATAGATACATCGGACCACAAAGAAGCTAAGGCGCTTAGTGCAATAGCACTTATGCTACCCCATACCACCGCAGCCCAACAGCGACGAAGCCGGGGTGGGTTAGCCTGTTTTGCCAGCCAAATATCGACACCCGTTACACATAGCGCCGTGAGCATAATACCCAATACAAAATACAGAATTTTTACTGGTAAGCCGGCAAAGTCGCCAAAATGTAAACGATACATGGAATAAATTAGTTGTTTACCCCAGTAACCATCGGCATACCCAGCGGTGGCTAAAAAAGCCCCGCTACTGTCAAAACGATAATTTTCAGAATACGCCATTTTACCCGGCATTTGCCCGTATAACTCGATAAACTGAGCGGGCGTGCCCACATCGTGAACCGTAATAAATAATGGTACATGACCAGTATTCATTTGCTCAAAGTTGGCCAGCGCCGTACCAATTTGGGGCGTGCTGACGGTTTGCTCTAGTTGGGGTTCTGGGGTGAAGACTTTATCCATTACCGCCTGCCGGTCACCGTTATAGTCTATTTGCGCGACAAGGGTAAGAATAACGCCTGCGATACCGAAATAGGTTCCGGTAATCCCAATAATTAAATGAAAAGGTGCCGCCCATATGCCAAAGCGGTTGTGTAAATCAATACGGCCGGGCTGTACGGTGCCGCCACGTCGAAGTTTAAATGCATCTTTCACCAGGCGCTTATGCGCAAATATGCCACTTACCACCAATGCACATATCACCGCCCCCATCGCACTGACAAAAATCAGCCCCCACGTCATCGGCAAATGCAGATAATAATGCAATTTCACTAACATTTTGGACCAGGGAAAACGCTCTTGTTCAAGCAGGTTACCCTGAGCGTCAGCAAACCAGGCATTGTGGTCATTTTCTACCACCAGTCGCGGAATGCCTGACCCCGGGAGCACGACGTGGTAATGCTCGGTTTCTTCGGGATGCTTAGCCAAAAAGCGAGCCATTGCAGTGTCTATCGCCTCGGGCGAAACACGCTCAAACTCTTCTATATTTGGCTGTTCCCAGCGTTCAAATTCCTGATTGAACACAACCAGGGTGCCCGATAAACAGAGCAAATACAGGAAAACACCAAGAAATACACCAAGCCAGCTATGGGCATTAAGTGCGGGTTGTCGGGTGAATAGCTTCATAACATTATAATACCAAAGTAATCCCAAACAGCGCCGCCGCGACGCTGTGATACATTACCGCCTTGCGTTTGGCGGGGCTGCCTAAATAGTGATAAGCCAGCATAGCCCAAAGTAACGGCTGAATAATTATACACACTGCCAATTGGCCAGTTTGCTCAATCGGTAAAAAACGGCTTAGGGCTACACTTATCACAGTGCTGAGCAACAACTGCCCTACCAACACCACCAGCGCATGGGCCAGATGACCAGCCATTTTATAACCCGAGGTACTGATGGTACGCACCGGAGCCTGGGTCAATTTTAAAGGCCGTATAGTTTGTTCCCGGGCTATCGCTACCCACACCAAAACGCCTGGTAATAGCAACCCGTAGACCACGCCGTATTCCCAGCCTGCTGCTATGCTAAAGCTGATCACACTGGTAATAAATACCGCCAACGCGGCCCAACCCAGTGAGGGGGTACTACGCTGCCAGCTATAATAGGTAACGGCTATAGCCAGCATGCCCAGTATAAAACTCAGTGTATAAGCCACGAACAGTGTCTCCGGTTAAAACTGATAGGTTAGTGACGCATTAATATTTCGTCTGACACCCGGAAAACAATCGCCTCGGGTTAAACAGGAAGTCAGGTATTCCTTATCCGTCAGATTGCGTACATTCAGCCGAGCAATAAGATTATCTGACAGCGGCTTTTCAAGCATCAGATCGGCCAGGGTGTAATCCGGGGTGGCATAACGTACCGCCGTATTTTCCGCTACGCTTTGCCCGACATACCGCAGACCAGCACCCATCCGTAAGCCATCGCCAAACGAGGGCTCCCAGGTTAACCACAATGAGGCATTACTATCAGGCTGGCCGGGTAATTCAAAGCCATTTGGATCCTGGGCGTCCATCACCGAGGCATTAAGCTCTGCGGTAAACTCTCCTAGCACGATACGGCTTTCCAACTCGACCCCATTAATGGTGGCAATACCTTGCTGCTGAGACGCGGTGACAGGCAACGCATTCGGATTCGGCAAATTGGCTATTTCAATGTCATACCAAGCCAGTGTGACAAAGCCTGGAATAGCGTTAAAGGCATACTTAATGCCGGCTTCATACTGGCGTCCGGTTTCCGGTTCTAATTGGTTCCCCAGCATATCAAGGCCAACGACAGTTTCAAACGACTCAGCATAACTGACGTAAGGCGATAAACCATTGGCAAACTTGTATAGCACGCCGGCTGAATAAGAGGTTTGGGAATCATCCTGGCTAACACTGCCATTATCATTGTCGACACTGTCTTGGCGCACACCCAGGGTTATCCGCCAGTTGTCATAGGCAATCTGATCAGACAGATATAAGCCAACGTCCTTCACTGTTTGCAAGGGGCCATCGGTGTAAAGTGCATCAAATACCGCTTGGTCCGGTGCGCCGGTGTAAACCGGGTTAGCTAAATCCAGTACATAACGAAAGTCACCGGCACTTACACCCCCATCGGTGTAATACGAGAAATTATTGTCTGTTTCCACATCCTGATACTGTACCCCCGCCAAAATCACATGCTCAAACGCACCCGTATCAAAGGTTTTACTCAAACGAATATCCACCGCCTGCTGTTTAAAGGTATTGTCTGCGGTATAAAAGGTACGGGCTACAGTAGTCTCAGTGCCCACCACGGGGGCGCCCAAAAACGCGTTAATATAACGTGTTGTGCCGGTAAACAAAGGCCAGGCTTGGTGATAATCGGCTTCCCCATCACGCCACAAGGCGGTGAAAGTAAGCTCAGTGGTATCATTAAAGGCATGCTCACCGAGCACCGTCAGTTGGCTGGATTTTGTATCGTATTTATTGAAGCCTGGTTCGCCAGCATATACATCTTGATCGGGCAAATAGCTGCCATCTGCCAGTGGCTCAAGAGTACCCTCAATCGGCACAAACTGGGCGGCAGTATCACTGTTAGTATCTTGAAATAAGCCGATAACCGTCAAGCGGGTGGCATCGCTGGGAGAGTAACTGACTGATGGCATCAGTAACCGGGTATCATCATTAACGTAGTCTACCTGCGTGTCGGCATCCCGATAGATACCGACCACCCGACCCAGCCATTTTTCATCTTCGGTCAGGCGGCTGCCTACATCCACATTTACTTGTTTCTTATTAAAGCTGCCATATTCCAATACCAGCTCATTGACATTATTTACCCCTGGGGTTTTAGAAACATAATTTACCAGCCCCCCGGCGAGCCCTGGCCGTAAAGTACTGAAGCAGGTCCTTTTAGTAACTCCACCTGTTCCAGCGTATAAACCTCAGCCCGGGTAGAATTATAGCTGCCAAAAAGCTCCTGAATCGAGTCCCGGTAGCGGGGTATTGAAAGTCCACGGCTGCTGATCGCATCGCCGCGGGTAGCGAAACCATAGGTCTCGCCGGCCACCCCGGCCATGTAGGTTACTGTTTGCGATAAATTAAATGCACCTTTGTCTTTCAGATCAGAGAGCGTCTCTATGGATACCGAGCGAGCCAACTCTACAATCGGCACATTGGTTTTCGTTGCGCCAAAAGCACTGCGCGTGCCGGTCACTTCAATTTTTTCAAGTTCCTCGTCGCTCGTAGCAGGGGCCAGCGATGACTGGGCGCTGGTATTAAAAGACAGCAAAGCAAAGACAGAAGCAGACAATAAAGGCAGCGTTTTCATAGGTATGTATACAAAATTTGTGAATTAAGACGCCACTTACTTTACTGACTAAAGTGCTAGATGTAAATAATAATAATTACTATTTACAACTGAGGACTAGCAAACTTCTCTTCTTGGCTAACCTGGATCAGCGCGCCCCCGGATAACCAAACTGACGCCAGCTTTCGTAAACAAACACCGCTACTGCATTGGATAAATTCATACTGCGGCTGTTCTCCAGCATGGGGATGCGGACCCGCTGTCCTGGCGGCAGTGACTGAATAAAGTCATCAGGCAACCCGCGGGTTTCCGGGCCAAAGATAAGCGCATCGCCCTGACAGTATTTTACATCGCTGTGAAACGAAGACCCTTTTGTAGTGCAGGCTAAAAGCCGTTTTGGCTGCTCACTTGCAATATATGCAGGTAAGTCTGCATGCCGTTTTACGTGGGCAAATTCATGATAGTCAAGGCCGGCCCGGCGTACTCTTTTATCATCCCAGTCAAAGCCAAGGGGCTCTATAAGATGCAACGCAAACCCGCTGTTGGCGCATAAGCGGATGATGTTACCGGTATTGGGAGGTATTTCAGGCTGGTATAACACAATATCTATCATGATGGCTAAATAGTAAGCGAAGGAATGCGGCACAGCATAGGACCAATCTCTGGCGCTGGCAAGACAGTGGCTAAGACTTATCCAAAAAGGCTAACAGTTGCTTCATTACTGGTACCCGGTAGCGGTCTGCTTCAATCAGTAATTCATGACGCGCGCCGCTAATTTCCACCCACTGGCAATGGGGCATCGCCCGCGCCACAGCCCGCTGAACGCGATTATCCACCACCTTATCGGCCCCGGCGGAAAATAGCAGACAAGGTAGCGTTAACCGGGGGGCTTGCTGCGTAATTTCAGCCATGGCCTGGCGCGCCGCTGCCAGCCACGCCGTGGTTACGCCGCCCAGCTGGATAGCCGGCTCAGCCTCGTACAACGAGCGAAAAAGTTGATAGCGTACGTCGCTATGGGTAAGTTTATTGAGGCCAAACGGCACCGCCTGGTAATCAGTCTGACCAAAAAAGTAATCAGCGATTACCCCTGCTTTTATTGCTTTACGCTGGCCTAACCAAAGTAACCCTTTCGCTACCGGCTCAGGTAATGCAGGCCTGATTCCGAACATCGGCGAACAAAACACGGCACGCTCAAATAATCCGGGTTCCCGCAGTATGGTCAGCGCCCCGATAGCACCGCCCATTGAGTGGCATAATAAGGATAAAGCACCGCGCTGGTGGGGCGTTATCA
Organism: Salinimonas sediminis; assembly: GCF_003429285.1. NCBI lineage: Bacteria > Pseudomonadati > Pseudomonadota > Gammaproteobacteria > Alteromonadales > Alteromonadaceae > Salinimonas > Salinimonas sediminis. The sequence continues at coordinate 392,970 of NZ_CP031769.1, read as the reverse complement.
CCTGCCGGTGAAAGGTTAGCAGATCATCAACATAATCAGTGAAATTAGCTACATAACCATGATGAGGGTTGTCGGTCATGCGGCCCGATAGGCCCTGCCCCCGGTGATCTAATATAAATACCGCATAGCCATGGTGATACAAATCATAAATGACTTCTTTGTACTTAAGTAACGATTCGATCCGGCCGGAACTAATTAAGACAGACTGCCGCGCCTGGGGCGGGCAACACCATGCATAACTGACCGGGACATCGTGTTTACCTTGAAAACTTCCGGTTTTCACTGCACTTTGCCAGAACGGCTCTATATGGGATACGCTGGCAGCGCTAAGTTCGGATTCGCTGAATAAGGACACTGGCATAGATAACGCTGTTTAACTGCTAAAAGGCAAATGGATTATCACCTGCAGGCCGCCGGCCTGCGCCTGGTGAGCACGAATTATCCCATGATGCGCTGTGACCGCCGCTTTTGCAATTGCCAATCCCAACCCTACGCCACCGGAATCACGGTCGCGCGCCAATGACGCCCGATAGAACGGCGAAAAAATCGCTTCTCGTTCTGTTACGGGTAGGCCGGGGCCGTCATCTTCAATAATAATTTGCCAGTGCGACGCTTGGCATTCCACGGTCAGCGTTACCCGGGTGCGGGCATAACGTATGGCATTTCGAATCACATTTTCTACTGCGCTGCACAATAAGGGCCGATTAGCCTGTACCGCCGTAGCGGGTAAATCAGTACAAGCAAAAACCTTGTCGTTATTGCTGGCTTCAAACTGGGCATCCTGGCATAGGTCTCGTAATAGACTATCGATATTAATCGTTTCCATACGTGGCGGCGCGGCCTCCGCGCGGGTTAAGGCCAGTAATTGATTAATCAGGGTTTCCATTCGCACCGCTTCCCGTTCAATTCGTTGCAACGTGGGCGCATCAATATTTTGCTGATGTGCCAATCCCAGTGCCATCTGTAAACGAGTGAGCGGCGACCGTAATTCGTGTGAAATATCGCCCAGCAACCGTTGTTGGCCACGCCATAGATTCTCTAACTGGCTAGCCATACTATTAAAGTCCCGGGCCAGGGCCCCGAGTTCGTCTTGCCGGTTAGCCGGCGCCTGGGCCCGCGCCTGCCAGTCGCCGTCGGCCAGCTTTTTGCTAGCCGAACGCAGCTGTTGTATAGGTTTGACCAAAGAACGGGCAAACCAGTAAGACAGTAACATACTCACCACAACGCCCACTCCAAGCAGGCCTATCAGCCACTCACGCGGGTCCATCGGGGCCCCTCGCTCGGCTAAAAATAATGCATAACGTTGCGACTGAAATACAAAAGGCTGCGGCCCTATTAAAGAAAAGTCGCGCTGCTTAAGCATGATGGGGGTGCGTTGGGCAATTAAATCGCGCAACCGCTGTTCGGTGCGTGGGCGCAGTGGGGGGCCGTCGCTGCGCACCGTGGCACCTGAGTCTATCGCCACCGCCACTAACCTGAACGGCAAACGTCGGCTCACTCGGTTGAGCGACGTCTGTAATGTGGGAAGAGGCTGATTTTCCAGTCGATTCGCCAATTGATGCAGGGTTTTAACATGGCGCAGCGGCACCGCGGCAATGTCGATGTCATCCTCCACCAGCTTACTTATCCATACCGCACACCCGGCAGTCAGAAGCGTTGTTAGCCAAAACCATAAAAATAGCCGGCCAACCAGGCGCCGTGCGGGGTTAAGCATACGGATATTCATGGCTTAGCCTGTTTTCAATAAATAACCCGCGCCGCGGATTGTTTTAATTTTATCGTCGCTGGTCACTGCCGCCATTTTTTTGCGTAAGTTGCTCACGTGCATATCAATACTGCGATCGTACGCCATTAACTTCTTGCCCAACACCTTTTCTGAAATATCATCTTTGGTTACCAGCTGGCCGGCGTTCAACATCAACAAGTGCAAAATGGCAAATTCTGTTCCTGTAAGGTTTAGCGCACTATCATGACAGTGCACCAGCTGCCGGGCTACCGACAACACAATATGATTAACCCGTACGTCCTGCTGTTGGCGGGAATTGGTGGTGAGCTCAAGACGGCGCAGTATAGCTTTGATGCGGGCGGCCAGTTCCCGATGATTAAACGGTTTGGGTAAATAGTCATCCGCGCCTAATTCCAACCCTAAAATTCGATCGTAATCATCGCCGCGGGCCGTTAGCATCAACACGGGGGTAAGATGGCTCATACGTAACTTTTTAAGCACATCAAAGCCATCCATTTGGGGCATCATTACATCCAGCAATATGAGGTCAAATGCTTCACCGCCAGTAGCCACCTCAAGCCCTTTGAGGCCGTCGTTGGCTACCGTGACTTTATAGCCACATGTTTGCAAATAGCTTTGCAGCATATCGGTAAGTTCATTATCATCATCGATAATAAGGATAGAATGCCTGGCCGCCTGCCGTGATTCAGCGCTATTCACTGATACCTCCACCGTTTTAAAATAAGCTCAATTCATTTATAGCTTACCCGACTTCCGGGCTAGGGCAATAAGCCAGCTAGCCGGATTTACAGAAGCTTTACACTTTTCATACCCACCTTTGCATTGCATCAGGCTACACTTCCTACCGTCAAAGCAATGGAGGTTCTTATGAAAAAACGTATCGTAACAACGCTAATCGGTGCCCTGTTAGTGTCTGGCGCCATTGTAGCTAAACCTGATCATAGGGAAAAAGCTGATGCTAAGCGTGATGGCATCCGCCATATGATGAAAGAATTGCGTAGTCTGGATTTGGAAAAAACCCAAAAAGCAGATATCCGGCTTATTGTTAAAACATTACGGGCTGATATGAAAGCTAACCGCCCGGAACATACACCAGGTGAACGTCCCCCGGCCAACCTGACCGAAGCAGAGCTAGCCGCAGCTATTGAAGCGCGCTTTGAAGCTGTCCAAGCTAATCAGTTAGCTCGGGCTAAAGCCAAGCATGCTATTTATCAGGTACTTACCGAAACCCAACAAGAAGCGCTGGCAGCGAAGAAGGCAGAAAAAGCACAGAAGCGTAGTAATCATGCTGATAAACGTAAGCGGCCGGATGCTGGCAAATTACCGCCGGCATTTGACGAGCTTGATTTAAGCGATGATCAATTAAGTGCGGTTCAGGCTACCCTGGAACAAGGCCGTGAACAGCGCCAGCAAAGCCACGCAAAAATGCAGCAACTGCGTGAACAGGAACGCACAATAATTCAGGCAGAAACTTTTGATGAAGCAGCCTGGCTGGCCCTTTCACAACAGTTTAAAGCAGCGTTGATAGACAGTAAGACAGCCCGTCTGCAACAGCAGGAGGCGATGGAGTCTATCTTAAGTGATGAGCAACTGACCGAGCTAAAAGAGATTCATGACGAACATCGTCGTGGTCCTAAACACCGCCGCGGATAATATCCTTCAACGGTGAACCTCAACGACGCCTGCCTGAGTTCCGATAAGGTCCTTCTATGGCAGGCGTTTTTAATACTCTGGTTTTTTAATTTGGTAATCCACTGATAAAAAACGTGGTGAAGTAACCACTAAATCCGCTGTAGCGCTATTACACGCAACAGGCACATTCCACACTGAGCATAAACGCAGCAAAGCTTTTACATCCGGATCATGGGGCGCCGGATTTAATGGATCCCAGAAAAAGAACAATGCATCCAGGGTGCCTTCAGCTATCAGCGCACCAATTTGCTGGTCGCCGCCCAATGGGCCGCTTTTAAAGCGTGTTACCTGCAACCCCGTTTCCTGGGCTATCATCCCTCCCGTCGTGCCTGTGGCCACAATGTGGCAGCGCTGCATTATTGGCATATGTTGCTGAACCCACGCTAATAGCTCTGCTTTTTTGTGGTCGTGAGCCACCAGCGCAATGGTACTTTTACTCATTGTTATGTTCCTTAAAGCTACCTTGATATCCACCCTGCCCGACAGCACCAGCTGGGTTAACCGCAGGCACCTACCTCAGACTAGCGCCGATTGTTGGTTATTTAGCGCAGGCTTGTCAATATAGTGTCATGTATACACGGCATGATCGAGCACTGCTAACCACGCTGCTTATGCGATGAACGACCCACACATCCGATGAGATAATTATACAACTTATTTGCATAATTATTCTATACATGTAAGATAGACCTCGGTTTAAACATCTTTGGTGGTTTTGGCTCGATCCGCAGGGTAAACGTTACGCTTGCGAGACCCAGACCAACATAAGAGGAGACAGGATATTCCCATGGTACTACCAACCAGCGGTTTTCGCTTAACCCGTGAGCCTGCTACACAGTTTAGTTCTCCCCTGGCTAGCTACGCATGGCAAGGCTTTGAGCGACGAAAGTTGCTTAGTATCTTGCCTGTTCAGTAGCACACTTTTTACCTTTGCCCGGTTTTTTTGACTACGGCTTACTGTAATCAAGCGTCAAAGGTAAAAAGTGTTTTTTTCTTCTCAATCTTCAGTACGCAATTAAATTATGTTGAATGTCTCTATTATTGGTGCCAGTGGTTACACCGGCGCACAACTTGTTGATTTAGTCGCTCGCCACCCCGATATGACGCTAGCAAGAACCTTTGTCTCAGCCAATAGCGCTGATGCTGCTAAACCCTTATCGGCTATTCATGGCAACCTTGCGCACTTATCGCAGGTTCGGCTAGAACCCATCAGCGACGAAGCTTTAGCCGAACTTGCCGCAAACATGGACCTGGTGTTTTTGGCTACGCCCCATGAAGCCAGTCATGACTGGATGGCAACGTTGACCAGCGGCCGGGCGAAAATCCTGGATTTATCTGGCGCATTTCGGCTAAAAGATACTGCTGTGTTCAGCCAGTTCTATGGCTTCGAACATACCTCGACCGACGCTCTTGGTAACGCAGTTTACGGGTTAGCAGAGTGGTACCCCCAGGCGATTGCGCAAAGCCGCATTATTGCCGTGCCGGGCTGTTACCCTACCGCCTCGTTAAGCGCGCTTAAGCCTTTATTTAATGCTCAATTATTAGATTCAGCCGTGCGCCCTGTGATCAATGCAGTATCCGGGGTAACGGGGGCAGGCCGTAAAGCCAGCCTGGCCAATAGCTTTTGTGAAGTCAGTCTGCAGGCTTACGGCGTGCTAGGGCACCGGCACACACCCGAGATTGAAGCATATTTAGGCACGCCGGTTATCTTTACGCCTCACTTAGGTAATTTTAAGCGGGGAATTCTGGCCACAGTCACCGTTAAAACGGTAGCGGGTTGTACGGCCGAACAGCTAAATCAGGCCTATCACCAGGCCTATGCTGATCATCCCATAGTCAGGTTGCGTGAGAGTTTTCCACGGTTGGATGATGTTGTTAATACACCGTTTGTAGATCTGCATTGGAAGCTGGATGAAAAAAGTGGTTATGCAGTAATCACTGCGGCGATTGATAACGTAATGAAAGGCGCAGCCTCTCAGGCAATTCAATGCGCCAATCTGGTCAGTGGGTTGCCGGTCACTAAAGGATTATTAGCAGAATGACACCCCAACCCATTGTTATCAAAGTAGGCGGTGCCCTACTAGAAGATGCCGAAGCTGGCCTTGCCCTGCTTACTAATATCGCCACCATCGCCAAACAACGCCCCGTGGTGATGGTGCATGGCGGCGGCCCCTTGGTAGAAACATTGATGGCTAGCCTAGGGTTAACCAGCCATAAAATAGATGGCCTACGGGTTACCCCTGACGAACATATGCCGTACATTAGCGGCACCCTGGCGGGTAGCGCCAATAAAGGGTTGTGTGCGCTGGCTATCAAGGCCGGGCTGACGCCAGTTGGGCTATCATTGTTGGATGGCAACATGGTGCAGTGTACCGCGCTGGCAGATAAATATGGTGCAGTGGGCACCCCTACCGCGGGCAATAACCGCCTATTACACAGTATGCTTGAACAAGGCTTTTTGCCTGTTATCAGCTCTATTGGCTGTTCGGACGACGGCCGCTTGTTGAATATAAATGCCGACCAGGCGGCGACGGTAGTTGCTGAACTGTTAGGTGCGCAATTGTTATTGTTATCCAATGTCCCCGGGGTATTAGATGCAAACAAAACGCTGGTGAGCGAACTCGACCTGGCGCAAATTGCGGTGATGGTTCATGAAGGTATTATTACCGAAGGCATGAAAGTAAAGACCGATGCTGCATTGCTGGCAGCAAAAACGCTGCGCAGGCCGGTCACTATCGCCAGCTGGGCCTCGCCGCTAGAAGAAATACTGGCCAACACCACCGGCACCAGAATAAACAACACGCCCACCGGGGCAGGAGAATAAACCATGAAACAGGATTTGCTGACGTTTTCAGACTGGACCCCGGATGCCCTGCATTCTTTACTTGAACTGGCGCTGACGATGAAACAGTCCCCTGCGGCCTATGCCAATGTGCTGGCAGGCAAGTCGGTGGCGGCAGTCTTTGAAAAACCCTCACTGCGTACCCGGGTCAGCTTTGATATTGGGATTAACAAACTGGGCGGCCATATGGTGTACCTGGATTGCCAGGCAGGCAAATTAGCCGGCCGTGAAGATGCCGTGGATATGGCAGCGAATCTAGCCTGCTGGGCTGATGCGATCGTGGCCCGGGTTTTTTCGCATCAAACCCTTGAGCAGTTCGCCAGCGCCGCCAAAGTACCGGTAGTCAATGCGCTATGCGACAAATACCATCCCTGCCAGGCTCTCGCTGACTATTTAACTTTGTATGAAACCTTTGGCCAGGTTAAGGGGTTGACCCTTGCCTACGTGGGCGATGGCAATAATGTTACTCACTCATTGCTGCTGGCAGGCGCATTGCTGGGCTGTAATCAGGTGGTGGTCACCCCGCCGGGCCATGAAGCTGACCCAGCGATTGTGGCCAAGGCCACAACCATTGGTCAGGCCACTGGCGCCAGTATTGTACAAACCACTCAAATAAGCGACGCTGCCGGGGCAGACGCCTTATATACCGATACCTGGTTGTCGATGGGTGATGACACCCCGTTAACCACTATTAAAGAAAAATTTATGCCTTATCAGGTAAATGAAGACATGATGGCAATCACCGGGGCAAAGTATGTGCTGCACTGTCAGCCAGCGCACCGCGACCTGGAAATTACCGGTTCGCTGATTGACAGCAGTAAGTCGCTACTGATGCTGGAAGCAGAAAACAGAATGCACGGCCAAAATGCCATCCTTACTCACCTATTGGGCGCATAACGAGGAATATGATAATGCAACAAGTGAAAAAAATTGTACTGGCTTACTCTGGTGGTTTGGATACCTCCGCGATTATCCCGTGGTTAAAAGAAAATTATGGTTGTGAAGTGGTAGCCTTTGCCGCCGATGTAGGTCAGGGCGACGAGGAACTCGAGGGTCTACACGATAAAGCCATCGCTTCCGGCGCCAGCGAGTGCTATATCGTCGATCTTAAAGAAGAATTTGTTAGTGAATACATCTTCCCCACCGTCACCACCGGCGCAATTTACGAAGGTGAATATTTGCTTGGCACATCTATGGCCCGACCGGTTATAGCTAAAGCACAAGTTGAGATTGCCCGTAAAGTCGGCGCTGATGCGCTGTGCCACGGCTGTACCGGTAAAGGCAACGATCAGGTGCGGTTCGAAAGTACGTTTGCAGCTTTAGCGCCTGACCTGACGGTTATTGCTCCATGGCGTGAATGGGATATGGTATCGCGCGAAGATTTGCTGGCCTACCTTGCCGAGCGGGATATTAAAACAACCGCGTCAGCGACCAAAATTTACAGTCGCGATGCGAATGCCTGGCATATTTCCCATGAAGGGGGCGAGCTGGAAGATCCATGGCAAGAGCCTACCAAGCAGGTATGGACCATGACGGTAGACCCTGAAGAAGCCCCGGATACGCCAGAACGTATTACCCTGTCATTCAATGAAGGCAAACTGACTCACGTCAATGATGAAGCGTTATCGCCGTATCAGGCACTGGTTAAACTTAATACCCTGGCTGCGGCCCATGGGGTTGGCCGTATTGATATTGTCGAAAACCGGTTGGTAGGCATGAAATCACGAGGATGTTATGAAACCCCGGGCGGCACCGTTTTGATGAAAGCGTACAAAGCCCTGGAAACCATGGTATTAGATAAAGCGGCCATTAAATATCGCGAACAAATCGGCCTGGAATTTTCTCACGTTATGTACGATGGTCGTTGGTTTACCGCCATCAATGACGCCCTGTTAGCGGGCGCAGCGTCCTTTGCCCAAAAGGTTACCGGTGACATTGTGGTTAAGCTGTATAAAGGTCAGGCCACGGTCACGCAGCGTCGTTCGCCAAATAGCCTGTATTCTGAAGACTTCGCTACCTTTGGTGCTGATGATGTTTACGACCAGAAGCATGCCGAAGGATTTATCCGGTTATTCAGCTTGTCCAGTCGGATTGAAGCGCTAAAAAATCAGCATAGATAAGGAGCATACGCATGGCTTTATGGGGAGGCCGGTTTTCTGCCGGTAGTAGCAGTATGTTTCGGCAGGTGAATGATTCACTGCCATTTGACCAGGTAATGGCAGCGCAAGACATGCAAGGTTCAATTGTGTGGTCTCGTGCTCTGCATAAAGCCGGCGTATTGAGCGAACAGGAACAACAACAGCTTGAAGACGCCCTGACGCGTCTGCAACGCCAGGCGGAAGCTGGTGAACTGGATTTTGCGGCTAGCACCGAAGAAGATATTCACAGTTTTGTTGAAGCAGCGCTGATAGATGAACTAGGTGATGTAGGGCGCAAACTGCATACCGGACGCAGCCGGAATGACCAGGTTGCCACGGATTTTCGTTTGTGGGTGCGTGAGCACACCGACTCGCTCAAACAGGATCTATACCAGTTAATTCGGGCGTTACTCAACACGGCTAATCGCCATCAAGAAGCAATAATACCTGGCTACACTCATTTGCAACGAGCCCAGCCCATCATGTTTGCGCATTGGTGCCTGGCCTATGTGGAAATGTTTAAACGTGATATCAGCCGGCTGGAAGATTTGCAGAAGCGACTTAATCAGTGTCCGCTGGGAAGTGGCGCATTAGCTGGTACCACCTACCCGGTGGACCGTGATGATATCGCCCAGCAACTGGGTTTTGATAGCCCGTGCCTGAATAGTCTGGATGCCGTTTCTGACCGTGATTTTGTTCTGGAACTATTGTTTACCGCCAGTACCAGCATGATGCATATTTCACGGATGGCTGAAGATTTAATTTTCTACAATTCTGGTGAAGCAGGCTTTTTGCAACTCGGTGATACCGTTACCTCAGGCTCTTCACTGATGCCGCAAAAGAAAAATCCTGATGCATTGGAGCTGATGCGGGGTAAATGCGGTCGGGTATTTGGCGCGTTGCAGGCCCTGCTGGTAACCATGAAAGGTTTACCGCTGGCATATAATAAAGATATGCAGGAAGACAAAGAAGGGGCTATCGATACGGTTAATCAGTGGCATTGCTGTTTATGCATTGCTACCGAGGTACTTGACTCTCTAAGCCTGAACGAAACACGTTGTCGGGAAGCGGCAGCACAAGGTTATGCCAATGCCACAGAGTTGGCCGATTACCTGGTGGAAAAAGGTATTCCATTTAGAACCGGACATGATATCGCCGGCAAGGTGGTACTGGCCGCGTTAGAGCAAAGTTGCCCGATTGAAGATATGCCATTGGCTGACTTACAGGCTATTTGCGACAAATTTGACGACGATGTTTATCCGGTTCTACAACTCGAATATGGCGTTAATAAACGCAATATTTTAGGGGGCACCAGTGCAAAAACAGTAATCCAGGCGTTATATCAGGAACTGGAAAACCTGGATAAACAGGGGCTATAACGGATATGGTGCTGCACCAACAAGACGGCATAAAACTGTTTCGCAGCTCGCTGCCATACATCAATGCACATCGGGGAAAAACCTTTGTCCTGATGTTTGGTGGGGAAGCCATCGAGCATGAAAATTTTCCCAATATTATTCACGACATTGCCCTGCTTTCAAGTTTGGGTGTACGGCTGGTGCTGGTTCACGGCGCGCGGCCGCAAATCGATCAGCGGGTTACCTTACGCAATATTGAAAGTAAGTTTGCCGATGGGGTCAGGATTACCGACAAACAAACCCTGGAATGTGTGAAAGATGCCGCAGGGTCGGTACGCTCGCAAATTGAAGCGCTGCTGACCATGGGGTTAGCTAACTCGCCCATGCACGGAGCACAGATTCGGGTATGTTCGGGCAACCTGGTAGTGGCTAAGCCTATGGGGGTGCGCGGAGGGGTAGACTTTGAGAATACGGGCGTTGTGCGACGGATTGATACCACCGGTATTAACGATCATCTCAACGATGGGTCTATTGTACTGCTCTCCCCCATGGGATACTCCTCTACTGGCGAGGTCTTCAATCTCTCTCACGAGGATGTGGCCACGCAAGCTGCGATCGCCCTTAAAGCTGACAAAATCATGGTGTTTTCTAACTATGAAGGGGTCTTCCATCAAGACGGTAAGTTGCTTCGTACTATCGAGCGTCCTGCGCTTGAGGCGATGATGTTAGGGGGTGAAATTACTACCGAGCACTCCGTATTAAGCGCCCTTACCACCAGCGTAGCGGCCGGTATTTCCCGCGCCCATTGCATAAGCTACGAAAAAGATGGGGCCTTGTTACAAGAGCTATTTACCCGCGATGGTACCGGCTCGCTGGTATTGGAACATCACTATGAGCAGCTGCGCGGGGCAACTATTGAAGACGTAGGTGGCATCTTAAAGCTTATTAAGCCGCTGGAAGAAAGCGGTGCATTGGTAAAGCGCTCCCGCGAACGTCTGGAAAATGAAATAAACCAATTTATTGTGATTGTGCGTGACGGCATGATTATCGCCTGTGCTGCTGTATTTTTGTACCCGGAAGATAATTGCGCAGAGCTGGCGTGTGTGGCCACCCATGCAGATTATCGCGGCAAAAACCGTGGCGAACGAATTTTGGAAGAAGTGAAAGCCCGGGCGCTGGAAAATAATATCGATACGCTGTTTGTATTAACTACGCTTACCGCCCACTGGTTTTTAGAACACGGGTTTTTACCGGCCGACCTGGGCGCATTGCCAGCGGCGAAAAAAGAGCTGTATAACTTCCAGCGCAGCTCCAAAGTCTTTACGCTGCAATTACGCTAGATATTCTGCATAGCAAGCCTTCCCCCAAACAGGCTATAATGCGCCCGAATTCATACTTCGGGCGCTTATTTTATGAAAATACTTCACGTTTCTGTTCTGTGCGTTTTACTGGTACTGATGGCTGTATCCGGTTGTAGTTATGTTAAACAGCCTAACGACAAAAAAATGAATAAGCTGCTATCCGGTATGCCGGAGTATTATGCTAATGAAGCCTTCGGCAAACGGGATTTTCGCTTCTATGTTGTGCAAGATGGCAATAATATCAGCACCCCAGAAGTCCCCGCCTGTCTGGTGACCCGCTTTGGTACCCAGCAATTATCTAATGATACCTATACCCCTGGCTCGTACGCCTATGATAAGTACGCCGCCGTGGCCAGGGTATACGCCCGGTTCTTTAACCAGACGTTGCTGAGTTTGCTCAAAGAGCGCCAGTGGGATAAGTGTCAAGCCGATATCCCCGGCGTGTAATACGTAATTGCGCCTGCGTATATCAGCAGCATTGTTAACCGCCTTTTCACTATCTGGATGGGGCCTTTCAATAAGCTTGCTCAGCTCCCTCTGTGCACCTAGCGCCTAAGACCTAAGGCTTAAGGCTTTAGGCTTAAGTATGGCACGCCACTTAAGATCAAGTGGCTCTTCGCCCTCACTTATGGGGGGCTATACGCATTGTCGACCTGCAAAATTGAGAGGGGTTACGGGGCCGGGCACCGCCCCACGGTATGCGCCTTTAGCATACAACGGGTATCATCCCCCTTGTTGATTGATGCGCAGGTAACTGCCAGTAGGGTATAGCGGTCAGGCACGCTTCCTGCAATACTGCTGTGAAGAAAAATATGCGCGCATAAGTTTTGCCTGGCTCTTCCGCCTGAGCCCTACCCTCTTTCTATACCTGTTGTTTTATTACTTACTGATGATATGGCAGTGGAAGTCTATTGCGCAGCTATGTCCTTTTGCTTATCAATAACATGGACAACAGGGGGCTTAATTACCAAAGAAATCCGTTACAATAGCTTGCCACAGCCGTGCATTAGGGTCATTGTGGAGGGAATTGTCCCCAGCGCAGTCGCCTGGGAAAATAAAAAATCCTGCTCCAAGAAACACTTAGTTTTTTTCTTCTGTCCGGGCGTTTAAATCAGGAATTCTGATCCAAATCTGCTGTCTACAATGAACCAATTTGCTTGATAATTGACTACAGATAGCTTTTACTGGAGCGATGTATTTGTGAGGAATGTATATGCAAGAGCCCGTCACGCTCACTTGTGAAGATGGCTACCAACTATCCGCGACCCTGTTCCGGCCTACTACTCCCCTAAAGGGAGCGGTTTTAATCGCCCCTGCGACAGGTATAAAGCGGCAATTCTATGCACATTTCGCCACTTTTTTAACCAGTCAGGGGTTCGGTGTTTTAACTTTTGATAACCGAGGTATTGGTGATTCACTGTCTACCTCACTGCGCCGGTGTGATGCCAGCCTGGTGAGCTGGGGCCAACTGGATATGCCTGCCGCCTTAGATGCGCTTGGGGATTTTTTTCCCGACCAGCCTTACTTCCTGGTGGGGCATAGTGCCGGTGGGCAACTGGTAGGCTTAATGCCAAATGCCCACAAACTGGCTGCTTTTATTAACTTTGGCAGCTCATCCGGTTCGCTACGCAATATGCGCCGTTCTTATCGGTTGAAAGCGCATTTCTTTATGAATGTATTTATTCCGGTGTCCAACTTATTGTTCGGCCATACCAAATCTCATTGGGTGGGAATGGGTGAACCCTTACCTAAAGGCGTCGCCCGGCAATGGCGAGACTGGTGCAATGGTTCCGGTTATGTAAAAACCGAATTCGGCCGGGATATCCGTGATCACAACTATGATTCTTTGAAAATTCCTTCGAAGTGGATTATTGCCAGCGATGACAATATTGCCAATGAAAAAAATCTGCAGGAAATGATTGAAGTCTATGGTGGCAGTAAGTCGCGTAGTTGTGTGCTCTACCCTTCAGCATTTGGCTTGGATGGTATTGGCCATATGCGCTTTTTCTCGCGCCATGCCGAGCGATTGTGGCCGCTTATCACCAACTTTTTCGATGAGCACCTACATCCGTCGCCTTTTTTGGTCTAAACCCAAACAGTATTTACGCTGTGAATAACCACTGTTTAGCCAGCAAAATTGTACGGCTACAAAAGTTCCTATATACTAGCGTTGCTTCTTCAGGGGAGTAGCCGGCGGTATCGATGCTTCTATGCATTGGTACCGAAAGCTCATCAACATAGTTGCGCAAAAAAAGCGCGTGGTGAGTTTCTGACGTAAGTTCAGCGGCAAGACCTGAGGTATGCCAGCACTCCTAAGACGGGAGGGTGACTGGCTACCTTTGGTTTAACTCTCCCGTCAAGAATCCTTATCATGGAAGCGTTGTTTACCTCTACTGTCACCGTCGCTTTAGCCGAAATAGGCGACAAAACCCAGCTGCTAACGTTGCTGCTTGCCAGCCGTTTTCTCTCCCGTAAGGCTCTTATTAGCGGTATCGCTGCTGCAACGGTGCTCAACCATGGCATATCAGCCTGGTTAGGTAGTTATTTAGGCGCCTTAATTCCTACCTCTATTGCCAACTATGTTGTTGGTATTAGTTTTGTTGTGGTGGGTTTATGGCTACTGGTACCGGATAAGGATGAAGCAGCCACCGGTCGGTTCGACCACTTCGGTGCGTTTTGTGCAACATTTATCTTATTTTCGCTGGCCGAGATAGGCGATAAAACACAAGTGGCTACCGTGTTGTTGGGAGCCGAATACCATTCGGTATTGTGGGTCACAGTGGGAACCACCGTGGGCATGCTATTGGCTAATGTACCGGTGATCTATCTGGGCGAAAAACTCTTGTGTAGGCTACCTGTGAAATGGGTACAACTGATAGCAGCGGGGCTGTTTGTGGCGATGGGTATAGCCACTATGTGGTGGGGCTAGGCCCCAACCTTATGAGCGAACGTCCGAATGTGCACCTGGGCGCAGGGTAGCTCATTTACAGCGCATCTTTTACCGGCTGCGAAAACCGGGGCCAGCCAAAGGCAATGGATAATAGCCCGCACCCTAGTATCAGCATGGGATACCAACAATAGGGTGTAATGGCCAGCGGCGAAATACCGGCAATGGCAGCGGCGCTAAGCAACTGAGCGCCGTAAGGCACCATTCCCTGAAAACTACATGAAAAGATATCTAGCAAACTGGCCAGCCGACGAGGGTCAGCGCGATATTGCTGCCCCAGTTCTTTGGCGATAGGACCGGCGGTAACAATGGCTATCGTATTGTTGGCTGTAGTCAGATCTAAAAAGCTGACTAACGATGCAATGCTAAGCTCGGCGCCCCGTTGCGACTTCACCCGCTTTGTAAGGGCGCGCATCAGCCAGGCTATGCCGCCATAGGCTGTCATCAGCCCCACAATACCACCAATGGTCACTGCAATCAGCGCTAAATCCTGCATCCAACTCATGCCCTTTTGGATACTTTGCAACATTTGCAGCGGGGTAAAAGCGCCGTTAAATAGACCGGTCAGCGCCGCACTAATGATACCCATGGCCAATACCACAATGACATTCATACCTGCCAGGGCGCAGCCAATAATAATCAAAAAGGGCAGCACATTAAGCAGCTCAACCTCTCGCTGTGCGAGGTGTTCGGCGGCGCCGGCATCAACATTAAGTAAAAGTAAAACGGTGATAATCGCCGCAGGCAGTACGACCAATATGTTAGCTTTAAACTTGTCGGTTAACTTAACCCCCTGGCTACGGGTGGCAGCGATAGTTGTATCTGATACAAACGACAAATTATCGCCAAACATCGCGCCACTAACCACAATTCCCAGCACCATAGGAACGGACAACCCTAAGCTTTCTGCCACCCCTATCCCAATAGGCGAAAGCGCAGTAATAGTGCCCATTGACGTACCCATCGAAAACGAAATGAAGCAGCAAATAACAAATAAACTGGGGAGTATCCATGCCTGAGGCACCAGGTTTAACGCTAAATTCACCGTGGCGTCTCTAGCCCCTATATCGATAGTAAGGGCGTAAAATGCTCCCGCCATTAAAAATATCATTACCAATAAAATAATATTTTTATTACCGCCACCTTCGCAGAATATTTGGACCTTTTGGCCCACCGTCAGGCGTTGGTGTGGTGGATTCAATAACAGGCCAAACCCAGCCGCTATCATAAACCCGGTGAGCACCGGCATGGCCGTAATATCGTTAGTAAGAATACCGGTTGTTAAAACCAGTAAGACAAACATCAATATGGGGGTTAGCCCCCATGGATTGGGGGTAACAGGCTTATCCATGGTTAGCTACTGCCTTTTGTTCGGGATAATGTACAAGCCGCCGAAGATTAGCTTAATCGAACCCGGTTGCAAGCAAAATCTTAGCTCGATTTACTCTGAATTATACCGACCAGTGTGGGGTAAACTGCCGTCAGTAGGTGAGGCTTATGGTTATGGCCCAATAAAAAAGGCTGTTACCATAGGTAACAGCCTGGATGTACCTCGCTGCCCAGTATAAACAGGGCAGCGCTAAGGGCTTAACAGAGAGTTTTATTGTAACGCGGCGTCAATATCTGCGGCGCTATGGCGCTCAGCCAGTGTTGCACCATCGCCCCAGAAGCGGTTTACCACCACACCACGTTTCACTGCTTCACGCTCACCGATAGCCTTGGCCCAGCGCACTACATGCGTATATTCGTGCACCTGCAAGAACTCAGCCGCGTCATATAGGTTGCCTAATACCAGGTTGCCATACCAGGGCCAAATTGCCATATCAGCAATAGAGTATTCGTCACCAGCCATATAAGTATTATCGGCCAGGTGCTTATCCAATACATCCAGCTGACGCTTGATTTCCATGGTAAAGCGATCGATAGGATATTGCATACTATACGGCGCATACGCATAAAAATGGCCAAATCCGCCTCCCAGATAAGGCGCAGACCCTACCTGCCAGAACAACCAGTTACGGCATTGCGCCCGGGCCGTTGGCTCGGTGGGGATAAAGACATCAAATTTTTCCGCCAGGTACTGCATAATAGCGCCTGATTCAAATAACCGTAGCGCCGGGCTCACACTATTGTCAGTCATGGCAGGGATTTTAGAGTTAGGATTAACGGCCACAAAGCCAGAAGAGAACTGATCGCCATCACCGATAGCAATTGGCCAGGCGTCATATTCGGCCTCTTTAATTCCCGCCGCTAACAGCTCTTCAAGCATGATAGTGACTTTTTGGCCATTCGGGGTTGCCATAGAATAAAGCTGTAAGCCATGCTGGCCCACCGGAAGGTTTTTATCGTGGGTTGCTCCCGACACCGGTCGGTTAGTTTTAGAAAACTTGCTGCCGTCTTCTTTTTCCCATTTCCACACTTTCGGTACGGTATAGTCGTCTTGATTGCTCATGCAAACTCCGGTTGGCTGTAGAATAACAGCGATCATTACGTTGCACAGGCATTTTGGGTTGGTTTAAAACAATAAAAAAGCACCTCAAAGAGGTGCTTTTGGGAAGAAAAGGCGAGCCTTCCATTGCTCGCAAAGCGATATTATCGGTAACGCTCATCCTATGGCTGAAGATAGCCTGTCAGCGTTACCAACGAAATTTGAATGCACTGGGTTACAGGAAAAATGACGATACCCGAAGATGCTGTACACCAAGTGTTATCAAACTTTATGCCAATAATGTTTTAGTCAAATAAAACAAAGCTTTAAGATAAAAATTGATAATTGTACCGCGCGCTACCGTGAAGAATTGTTGCAGTCCTGCAACACATGCATGTAAGAAAGTAATATATTTATATTTATAAATGTGGGACTAGAGCATTTATTGCGCGCTCCTGCATATTTTAACAACATAAGTTATTGATAAAAGGCTATATAGCGTAATTAAGCACATTTAAAGAAACATTTTGTTAACAATGTATTTTTTAATATAAGCCGTAAAATCATATAGATAACGAAATATTCTTATTTACCGGGGATAAAAAGTCTAACTTTCGAGCAATTGTTGATGATTTACTATTTTTGTAGCAATTTACAGACGCTTTCTATTTCCCTGCATAAAATTGGGGTCAATGTAATTCCAGGCTAGGTAGGAAGGTTTAAGCGCAGGCATTTCAGCACGCGAATTTATGAACATGGTGCCGCAGGTGGGTAAAGTTGTACGCTAAAACCACGGTAGGGAGCCGCGAGCCTGGAATTGACCTTATCATTCCCGGCTTTCTTCCCAGTCCCTGGCTAACGCAGGGTCTGGGTCAAAAAAAAACGGGCCTGTAGGCCCGCGTGCATGATGACTATATACTGACCCGTTTGTAAGGCCGGTATTCCGGTCGCCAGAAATGCCGGTTGATGCTTTCCTGCAATGCCTCTTCGGTCATTTCCAGGGCTAAATCCTGTTCCATTGCCACTCGTGCCACAGCATAAGCAATTTGGCGGCTGAGATCGGCAATTTGCGTTAACGGCGGCAGTAGTTCGCCCGTTCCGGTATTTGCCAGAGGAGAAGCCGAGGCCAGCGCATTACTGGCAGCCATAAGCATTTCGTCACTGATTAGGCGTGCCTTCCCGGCAATTACGCCTAAGCCGATGCCAGGGAATATATAGCTGTTATTACATTGCGCAATGGGATAGGTCTTCCCTTTATATTCTACTGGTCTGAACGGGCTGCCAGTGGCAATAACGACATCGCCATCAGTCCACTCAATGACCTGTTCTGGTCGAGCTTCTACTTGCCGCGACGGGTTACTTAACGGGAAAATAATCGGCAGTTCGCAGTTTGCTTTCATCGCCCGAATAACCTGCTCGGTAAACAAACCGGGCTGCCCAGATACCCCAATCAATATATCCGGTTGCGCGCAGTTAACCACATCAAGTAACGATGCGTACTCCCCGCTGAAGGTCCAGTGCGCCACGTCCTCTATCCGGGCAGCTAAACGCTGCTGGAAGTCGCGCAGGTTCGCCATGCCATCCGTCACCAAACCAAACCGATCGACCATAAATACCTGACGGCGTGCCTGGGCATCGCTCAAGCCTTCTTTACACATCTGCTGAATAAGCATCTCGGCAATGCCACAGCCTGCAGAACCCGCCCCTACAAATACAACTTTCATCGCCGACAAATGCTGATTTTTCATGCGGCAGGCAGCTAAAATGGTGCCTAGCGTAACAGCTGCGGTGCCCTGGATATCGTCATTAAAACAACAAATTTTATCGCGGTAACGGCCGAGAATCGGCATCGCATTAGGTTGTGCAAAATCTTCAAACTGAATCATCACTTCGGGCCAGCGACGTTTCACGGCCTTGATGAACATATCAATGAATTCATCATAATCCTGCTGGCCAATACGGGGATGGCGGGCCCCCATATACATAGGGTCATTCAACAGCTTTTCATTGTTAGTACCAACATCCAGCATAACCGGCAGCGTATATGCCGGGCTAATACCGCCGCACGCGGTATATAGCGAAAGTTTACCAATAGGAATTCCCATGCCGCCAATACCCTGGTCGCCCAGGCCGAGTATCCGCTCACCGTCGGTTACCACAATCACTTTAACTTTACGCTTAGTAGCGTTGCGTACTATGTCGTCGAGTTGATGCCGCTCTTCCCAGGATACAAACAGACCGCGCGAGCTACGATAAATATCCGAAAACTGTTCACAGGCATCTCCCACAGTAGGAGTATAGATAATCGGCATCATTTCTTCGATATGCCGTTGTACCAAACGATAAAACAGGGTTTCGTTATTATCCTGAATCGCTCGCAAATAAATGTGTTTATTGAGCGGATCGTCAAAGGAACTGTATTGCATATACGCTCGTTCCACTTGCTCTTCAATGGTTTCAAAGCGCGGCGGTAACAAGCCGGTCAAGTTAAATGAGGCGCGCTCTCTGGCAGTGAAAGAGCTCCCTTTGTTAAGCAGTGGCGTTTCCAGCAGGGAAGGACCGGAATGAGGAATATATAGGTATCGGTTTTCGTCTTGAGACATTCTTATTTTTTCCGAATATTATTTATGTGCGGGCAACATCATGCCCGCAGCCTGCTCGGGTACGCAGCAAGTTAAAAAATTTCCTCTGGCTCAGGCGTACGCTTGGTGTCCTCCTGAGCGGGATCGTTTATCTGATCGTCTAAAACATAGACGGTGGGCTCTGTGCCCTTTACGAAATACTCGAATAGTGTCGTATGGTCTGTACGCCGGGTCAACTTTCCACTGGTACGATCAATGCGCACCCGGACCATATCCGGCGGGGTAGGTACCCGGGCTTCCGGCACGCCTTCCAGAGCCTGCTGCATAAACCGTATCCATGCCGGCTGGGCAGCATGAGAGCCGCTTTCGCTACCGATCATCGCATTGCCCATCCAGTTAAACCGCTCGGGGTTGCGATTAATCAGATTCTGGTTTCGGGTCGCCCGGCCAAGGTTGCGGTTCATATCATCAAAACCGACCCACGCTGTGACCACTAAATCTTTTTGAAAGCCTGAGAACCAGGCATCCCTTGAGTCGTTAGTCGTCCCGGTTTTACCTGCCAAATCATTGCGCTGTAGTATATTTTTGGCTCGCCAGCCGGTGCCCATCCAATAGGTCTTTTTACTCCAGTTACCATTTGCCTGAACCCCGGTATGCATCATATCGGCAACCAGGAAGGCATTCTGGGGGGTGATAACCTGAGGCGCTGAGCGCTTGAAAGCGGGCGGATTATTAGTACTTTGAGCGCGGGTATTAACATTAACCCCCAGTACTTTGGCTAAGCGCGCTTCTTTGTCGGACTGCTTAGCCGTGTCGAGCACCGGTGCTTCGGCATCATCACAAGGATCGCAGGCCCATACTGGCTCTGCCTGCCACAGGGTTTCGCCTTGTTCGTTCAATACCCGGTCTATAAAGTAAGGTTTAATTAGAAAGCCGCCATTGGCGATAGTCGCCATTCCACGTACTACTTCAAGTGGCGTGTGCGAGCCAGAGCCCAGTGCCAATGTTTCATCCCGTGGTATATCTTCGCGTTCGAAGCCGAAACGTTCCAGATAAGTGGCCGTTTTATTTAATCCCACGCCACGCAACAATCTGACCGATACCACGTTTTTCGATTTACCTAAGGCTACGCGCATACGAATAGGGCCATCATATTCAGCCGGTGAATTTTTCGGCCGCCAAGCCACCCCGGTGGCTTTATTCCACTGGTTAA
Source organism: Salinimonas sediminis (assembly GCF_003429285.1). Classification (NCBI taxonomy): domain Bacteria; kingdom Pseudomonadati; phylum Pseudomonadota; class Gammaproteobacteria; order Alteromonadales; family Alteromonadaceae; genus Salinimonas; species Salinimonas sediminis. The sequence goes on along the minus strand of NZ_CP031769.1, from coordinate 372,662 downwards.
TTGGCGCGTCATTAATAATTGACGCTACCGTATATCCGCTATCTAACGCTGCGGAATAAATAAACGGCTTAATATTCGAGCCCACCTGGCGTTTGGCTTGAGTGGCACGGTTAAATTGGCTTTGATAAAAACTATAGCCTCCTACCACTGCCTGTACTGCGCCATTGTGAGGGTTAATCGCAATCAACGCGCCACTGGCCTGGGGCATTTGGGCAAGCCGCCATTGGTCGTCTTGCTGGCGAATGTAAATTACTGCCCCAGGCGCTAAAATATCACTTGCCAGTTTGGGATCATTGCCTTGCCGGGAGTCGGTTATGTAAGGACGGGCCCAATCCAGGTTGGCCCAATCAAGAGTGTGGGTATTTCCATCTACATCCATCACTTTGGCCTGTTGTTCACCTACCTGGGTGACTACCGCCGGCACCAACGGTGCTATGCGGGCAACGTTTGCCAGGGCCTCGAGTAGTTCAGGTTTAGTCCAGTCCGCACGTTCCGGGCGAGGTTCAATAACAAAGCCAGAGGTATTTTTAAAGTCTTCCGGCGCCGCCCACAAATAGCCCATCGGGCCACGGAATCCATGGCGTTCATCATAGTCGTGTAAATTCGCTACCACCGCCTGCCGCGCCGCTAGCTGCAAATCCGCCGGCGCGCTGGCATACACCTGATAACCGCCAGTTTCTGCTTCTTCCTTGCCATACATCTCGACCATTTCAGAATAAATAAGGTCAGCCAGGTAGGGAGCATGCGTTTCTATCTCTGCGCCGTGTTTGCGGGCGGTTACCGGTTCGGCCGCTGCCGCGCGAAATTGCGCTTCGCTGATTAACTGCTCATCGAGCATTCGCAATAAGACTACTCGGCGCCGCTCGATGGAACGCTGGGGCCCGCTAATAGGATTGAGTACCGACGGCGCCTTGGGTAGGCCTGCCAGTGTGGCCATTTGCGCCAGGTTCAGCTCTGCCAAGGTTTTACCGTAATAAACTTGTGCGGCGGCGCCGAAGCCAAATGCGCGATGCCCTAATTCCACACGATTCAGATACAGCTCAAGAATTTCACGCTTGCTGAGCACCTGTTCCATATGAAAGGCGATAAAAATTTCTTTGACCTTGCGGATGTAGGTTTTTTCGCGGGTTAAAAAGAAGCCCCTGGCTAACTGCATAGTCAAGGTGCTGGCACCTTGCTGTTTTTCACCGGTCAGAATCAAATTCACTACCGCCCGGGTCATGCCGATAGGGTCTATACCATAGTGATCATAGAAGCGGCTATCTTCAGTGGCGAGCACCGCATCGATCATTTGTTGCGGAACATCCTCAAGTTTTACCGGAATCCGCCGTTTAACTCCATACTGGGAGATCAAACTACCATCCTGCGTATAAATACGCATAGGCGTTTGCAGTCTTACGTCCTTCAAGACAGTAACACTAGGCAAATCAGGTTTGATATAAAAATAAATACCAACCAGCGCGGCAGAACCGACCAGGGCACCAATAATGACAAGTATAAAAAAGGTTTTTAATAACTTCACGAAGACTTTAATACCGAGGCAAGTTCGCCTATTTGATTTATATTCTATACATACGTGCTTTTATTAGAACCCTAGAGTTCAAAAAAAGTGCGTATCATACTAATTTAGAGCTAAAAAAATTTTTTATCACTGGTTGGATCCAATGAAATCGTTGTTAAAGAAAAAGCTGCCGCTTATTGTGGGCCTTGATATAGGCACCCGTCAAATCAAAGCGGTACTTATAGAAAAAACAGGCGATACTTACACGTTGCAGGGATTTGCATGCGAGTCGATTAACAAGGTCGCTTTCAATGAACGGGAAATTCGTGACTACGAAGCCGTTAGCCTTGCATTGAAGAAAGTCCAGAATACCTTGAAAGCGAAAACCAAGCTGGCCGCTATTGCGGTGTCCGGTACGTCGGTGATTAGCAAAGTGGTTCATATGGAACCGGATCAAACCGATTTTGAACTGGAAGGCCAGATTGAAATTGAAGCCGACAGCTTAATCCCCTATCCACTCGAAGAAGTCTATCTGGACTTTGAAGAATTAGGCGCTAGCAAAACTCACTCTGGCAAAGTCGATGTGCTGCTCTCTGCTGCCCATAAAGATTTGGTCGATAGCCGAATTACGCTGGTACGTGAAGTGCCGCTGGAACCAAAGGTCGTAGATATTGAAGGCAATGCACTAGGCAATGCCCTAGCGTGTTTTTATCCTTGCCCGCCCGATGAACGTGTTTGTTGTATCAATATCGGCGCATCTCTACTGCAAGTGTGCGTGTGGGAAAATCAACAGATTGTCTATTCCAAAGAGCATAACTTCGGCATGGGTATGCTGGTCCAGGATATCTCGGTTATCCAGATGATTGAACGCGATGAAGCGGAGCGCCAGTTATTAAGTGGAACCTTACCCGCCGGCTGGCAACACGAAACCCTGCCGGTATTTACCGCTAACCTGGTTCAGCAAATTAACCGCGCCCTGCAAATGTATGTCAGTACCACCCACGCGCAGCGCCCGACGAAGCTATTACTGGCCGGCGGGGGCGCCACATTACCGCCGCTAACTGAAGCGTTACAGCTAGACCTGGGCATTGATATTGAAATATTTAATCCGTTTGCCGAGATGGTGGTCAGTGACAAACTGGATACCCAACGTTTGGCCCAGGTATCCGCGCAGCTAGCCATTGCTGCCGGGCTTGCCAGCCGGAGTTTTGATTCATGGCACATATAAATTTACTGCCCTGGCGCGAACAGCTGCGTCAGCAGCAAAAGCAGCATTATATTGGGACCCTGGGCCTGGTTGCGCTAATTGTAGGCCTGATTTTTTGGCTGATTGGTCAAGCCATCGACCAGCAAACCGAAAACCAGAACCGGCGCAACAGTTACCTGCAACAGGAAATTGGCCTGCTGGATGCGCAGATAGCCCAGATTCAGAAAATTAAAGAAAGTAAAAACGCCATTGAGCAGCGCATGGCGCTAATTGGCCAATTGCAAATCAGCAGGAATGTGGCCCCTAAGGTGTTCGATGAACTGGCTCGTATCGTTCCTGCCGGCGTCTCATTTAAAACGCTGAATCGTACCGGCAACCTGATTACCATCGAAGGCATTAGCGATTCCAATAACCGGTTGTCAGATTTTATGCGTCGGCTGGAAACCTCCGAGGTGTTTTCTGCCGGTGACCTGTCATCAATTGTGGCAGATACCACCGCAGCTGACGCCATGAGCGGCTTCAAGCTAACCTTTCATATCAGCCCGGATGTAGCGCCAGTGACCGCACAGGATACTGCGCAGAAGGGGAAAGCATGAAGTTTGATGTAGCTAAACTCAAAGAATTAAACGAGCTGGACTTTGAACAGGTAGCGGTATGGCCTAAAGAAGTCAAAATTGTGGTGGCATGCTTTGTGGCCATATTAATTGCCGGCCTGAGTTACTGGTTTGTAGTTAAACCTAAACTGCCGGTATTAGATGCTGCTGAACGCAAAGAAGCCGAACTTAAGCTACAGTTTGAAGCTAAGTACCGTATTGCGGTAAACCTGGAAGCTTATAAAGAGCAACTTGAAAAGATTAAAAAAGACTTCTCTTCTATGTTGCGCTCGTTGCCTACCAGCAATGAAACACCAGGTCTGCTGGACGATATTACTTATGTTGGTACCTCCTCAGGACTCACCTTTAAATTGCTGAACTGGCAAAAAGAAGTACCCAAAGAATTTTACACCGAGTTACCTATTGAAATGGAAGTCAGTGGCGGATACCACAATTTTGGTCACTTTGTATCAAAAGTGGCGGACCTGCCGCGCATTGTTACTTTGCACGACTTCACCATAGAGCAGGATGACAAAAGGTTGCATTTAAGATTGCAGGCCAGAACTTATCGCACCGCGTTGACGACTGACCAACAGGAGGCCAAAGATGCGCAGTAAACTGTTTGCTTGCCTGGTATCGGTTAGCCTGCTTAGCGCGTGTGCTCCGCAATTAGATGACTTAACCCGCTATACAGCTGAAGTTAAACAAAATACCCGAATTCAGGTAGAGCCCTATCCGGAGTTTTCATCGCAGCCGGCCTTTAAGTATACCGGAGATGAACGTCGCAGCCCGTTTGTGCGGCCCACCGACCGTTCTGAACCTATGATGACAAAAACCCAAAGCAACTGCCTACAGCCAGACTATGATCGAAAGAAAGAAGCACTGGAGCAGTTTGGTTTAGATGCCCTGTCATACACCGGTAGCTTTAAAAGCCGCGGCACCCACTGGGTGTTATTTAAGGCCACAGATGGAAGCTTGCTAAAAGCCCGAAAAGGCAGCAGGATTGGCCTGTTTTACGGAAAAATCACAACAATTGGCCGCGAAACGGTCAAGATTGAGCAGTTGCTTCCCGACGGCGCAGGATGTTGGCAGCGTGAAGAAACCACGCTGACCCTGGCGTCGTCACCAGGAGAAAATAATAATGTCTGAGCGATACACTATGAAGACCTCTTTTGCAGGAGCCAGGTTATTTAAGCAGCTAGGAAGCTGCGTGCTGGCTTGCGGCTTATTGGCGCAAAGTATTTCTGCGGTCTACGCCCAACAGGACCCTGTTTTGCTGGACCCGTATGCCCAAACCAGTCAGGGTTTTAACAATGTTCTGACCAACATAGATTTTACCCGCAACAACAAAAATGTTGCGGTAACGCTTATCAGTTTTGAAAACAGCCAGGTTAAGCCACAATTGGTGGAAGCCCAAGGCCAGCTGACAATTACGTTACCCGGGGTAAAGCTGGATGAAGAACAGTTTGTGGCACTGGATGTCAGTCAGTTTGGCACGCCGGTCACGCAGATTGAGAGTTTCCAGGACGATAACGCTGCGCGGCTGGTTATCGACTATATTGACCCGGTGTTTGCCCGTCACCAAATGACTGACGGCGGCTTACGGGTAGAAATTGAGCCTATGACGCGTGAAGAACAAGAAGAGCTTAATACCCAGACTAAGTACACCGGCAAACCTATCTCGCTGGATTTTCAAGACGTCCCCGTGCGCCAGGTTCTCCAGATTATCGCTCAGGTGAATGACTTTAATTTGGTAACCACGGATACAGTAACGGGCAACGTAACTATTCAGCTTGCTGGGGTACCGTGGGATCAAGCCCTGGAAATGATTTTAAAAATTAAAGGTTTTGATAAACGTCTGGAAGGTAATATTTTACTTGTTGCCCCTGCCGAAGAGCTTACCGCCCGGGAAACTCAGCTGCTACAGTCGCAAAAACAGGTGCAGGACTTAGCCCCCCTGCGAACCGCGAATATTACGGTAAACTATGCCAAAGCCGAAGCCATGGCATTTATTTTGAAATCACAGGAAGGTGGTATTCTTAGTGATCGCGGTTCGGTCAGTGTAGATGAACGAACTAACACTTTGCTGTTACGTGACACTCAGGCCTCTATCGACGAGGCGCGCAGTACAATACAGGTCTTAGACATTCCGGTTAAACAGGTATTAATTGAATCGCGCATGGTGACCGTACGAGACAGTGTGGGCGAAGAGCTAGGGGTACGGTGGGGCGTAACTGATCGGGACGGCGATTTGACCGTATCAGGTTCATCTGATGCAGCAGATGTGGCTGCCTCAGGTATTGTGCCTTCGGTTGATAGCCGCATGAACGTATCGTTGCCGGTATCCAGTCCGGCCGGTAGAATAGGGTTTCAGGTGGCAAGCTTGCTCGATGGGACTATTCTTGATTTAGAATTGTCGGCTCTGGAGTCGGAAAACAAAGGCGAAATTATTGCCAGCCCGCGGATTACCGTGGCTAACCAGCAGGAAGCTTATATTGAGCAGGGTACAGAAATACCCTATGTTCAGGCGACCTCATCGGGCGCAACCTCAGTCGAGTTTAAAAAAGCCGTACTGAGTTTGAAAGTAACGCCCCATATTACACCAGATAACCGGGTAATTTTAGATTTAGTGGTTACCCAGGATACCCGCGGTGAAACAGTAGATACATCTACCGGACCGGCGGTGGCGATAGATACGCAGGAAATAAAAACGCAGGTTTTGGTAGAGAACGGCGAAACTGTTGTGTTGGGCGGAATTTTCCAACAGTTGAACACTGATGATACATCAAAAGTGCCATTATTCGGGGATTTACCCTTTATTGGACGATTATTTAAAAAGACCTCGACGGAATATGAGAAGCGTGAATTGCTCATCTTTGTGACACCAAAAATTGTGACAGAAAGTCTCTAGCGGCAGTTTTTTCCTCAAAAGGCACCTTGAGGGTGCCTTTTTAATTTGTAACTTGCTTTAAATTCAAATAGTTACAAAGCTGGCGATTAAAACTGCAACAAAACTTGCATCGTCATGGATGAAACTGAGATAATCCCGCTCTCGAAAATTTAGCGAGGTTTTAGGAGTGGTGCTTATAAAGCAAGTCTATAAGCACGCGTAAATGGGTGGGCAAAGAAGGCTAGACAGACGCACTACCCTCAACATAATGAAAGTTGTGATATAAGCAAATATGGCTGAAAAACGTAATATCTTTTTGGTTGGCCCGATGGGCGCAGGCAAAAGTACCATTGGCAGACACCTGGCAGACGAACTTCACCTGGATTTTTTTGACTCCGATCAGGAGATCGAGCGCCGCACCGGTGCTGACATCACGTGGATTTTCGACTTAGAAGGTGAAGAAGGCTTCCGTAAGCGCGAAGAGCATGTCATTAATGATCTGACCGATAAGCAAGGTATTGTGCTGGCCACCGGCGGTGGTTCTGTTATGAACAAAGCTGTTCGTAACCGCCTATCTGCGCGCGGAATTGTTGTTTACCTGCAGACCACAATCGACAAACAAGTGGCTCGTACACAACGGGACAAGCGTCGTCCATTGCTACAAAATGGCGAGCCCGAAGCTGTACTGCGTGAGCTGGCTGATACTCGCAACCCACTGTATGAAGAAGTGGCTGACTATGTAATTGATACCGATGACCAGTCTGCCCGTGCAGTAGCAAACCAGATTATCAGCAAAATTGGTCAGTTCTAGATAAACAGGAGATACGCTCATGTCGACGCTGCAAGTGGATCTTAACGAGCGTAGCTATCCCATCCAAATAGAAGCCGGTCTGCTATCGCAGGCTGGCTTTTTTGTGCCCTATATAAAAGGGCCGCTGGCGGTGGTGGTTACCAATGAAACCGTAGCGCCGCGTTACCTGGATAAGGTAATCGCTGCCTGTGGTGATAAACAGGTAGAAACGATTATTCTGCCCGATGGCGAACAATACAAATCGCTGGAGCAATTTGGTCATGTGATGACCCGTCTGCTGGAAATGAACGCAGCCCGCGACACCACCTTAATTGCCCTAGGGGGCGGCGTAATAGGCGACTTATGTGGCTTTGTGGCAGCCACTTATCAGCGCGGCGTGCCGTTTATACAGGTCCCCACTACCCTGCTCGCTCAGGTTGACTCTTCTGTGGGCGGCAAAACAGCGGTGAATCATCCGTTGGGTAAAAACATGATCGGCGCATTTTACCAGCCAATTCTGGTGGCCATCGATTTAACTACCCTGCAAACCCTTCCCGCACGCGAATTTGCCGCGGGCATGGCTGAGGTTATTAAGTATGGCATTATTTACGATGCTGACTTTTTTGCCTGGCTTGAGCGCAATACAGCGTCCTTACGCGCACTTGATACCGCCACGCTGGCCTATGCCATTCAACGCTGCTGTGAAATAAAAGCTGAGGTCGTTGCCCAGGATGAACGCGAAGGTGGCTTACGTGCAATTCTTAACCTGGGCCATACTTTTGGCCATGCTATTGAAGCGGAGCAAGGTTATGGCAACTGGTTACACGGTGAAGCAGTTGCTGCGGGAATGGTAATGGCATGTCAGGCTGCCGCTGCGCTTAGCTGGCAGACCCAGCAACAAGTCGAGCAGGTTACTGCTTTAATCAAAGCGTTTGAGCTACCGGTAGACGGCCCCGTTACTATGTCATTTGATGCGTATATGCAACATATGCGCAGAGACAAAAAAGTGGAGGCGGGCAACATCCGCTTTGTATTGCCCCAGGGGATAGGAAAAGCGGTAATTACAAAGGATGTCAGTGACGATATTCTGCGTGCTATAGTGGGCTAACAGACGTATTTTCCCTGCCTGGTAATGTTATCGTTGCTGGCAGGGTATTGAAGGGAACGCGCATGCACTCGCAATTGCATGAACGATTAGAATATCTGGTGAATTTTTCCTCACAGCTGATTTTTGTCAGCGGGGATTCTATTGCCCAGCAACAAAAAACCCTTGAAGCATTTGTTTTCAACCAGCACGATGAAACGGACATTGCCTATCTTACCGCGCAACCTGCGCTGGAATTAAGCGACTACCGCCGCCAGCTTTGTCGCCAGCTATTAGGGCAGCTTGTCGGCAGCTATGTCAGGCCGCTAAATGAGCTATTGGCAGAGCTTAATACCCATAATGGTCCTATTCTTATCACCATTACCCAAGCTGAACACCTTCCCGATGCACTGTTGCAGGAATTGTGGGATTTAGTGCTGCAAAGCCGTTTTGCCAGTAATAAGCAACATTTGAATGTGTTGCTATTCGGCCAAAGCGCCTGGGCTGAAAACGCTAAACAGTGGTTACCGGCCAAAAATTCAGATACACCTCTGCTTATTAGCAGTCAGTCGGTGATGGCCGAACAAGGCGGCACGGATCTGGATAGAATGATCGTTAAACGCCGCGAAGCCTTCCACGAACATTTGTTAAAGCGTCAGCAACTGGATAACCCAGTAAAGACTAATCGATTAGCATCTCCATGGTTTTGGGTTAGCGCTACGTTAGTATTTTTGGTCAGTTTTACTGCCCTGGTGGCTTGGCAATACGGCAGCGATATCAGTGCGCTGTTTCAACCGCTGGACAGTCAACCACCTCAGGTAGAGGAGCCCTTGGCGCTGCCCGGCTCAGCGTTTAGCGAACTTACCGAGAGCGCTGCGGCTGGAACGGATAGCGCCGCGGCTGAAACGAATAGCGCCGCGGCCCAACTAGATAGCTTCCCAACATCAACGGCGCAAGCCGACCAACCGGCGATAACGGCTGATAACAGCGATGCCTCGGATAGCATTGCCGGTGATACGCAGCCAACCCGGCCAGCCTCCGTTAGCCAGGATACGCCGCTAAGCAACAATGCCCGGGTATCATCCTGGGCAGCACAAATGGATGCCTGGGATAAGCGGCCCAAAGAGGCTCAGCATAACCAAACCGGGAACGAAATGGACACGGCCGCCGCCCCGAATCAAACGCCAGCCACCCGCTCAGCGCAGGTGTTGCCGGCTGCGTTGGTGAAGCAGGCTCAACAGCTCAGCGCACAGATTGCAGCAGCTGCCCCCCTACCGCAGAACCCGCCCGGTCCCAACACCGCACCGGTCCAGCCAATGGCGACAGAACCACAGGTAGACAATGCACGCCTGTTACAGGCGGTGACGGCCGAAGACTATGTAGTACAACTAGCCGGGCTGAAGGACGCGACTCTGCTGCGTCAGTTTGTAAGCGATTACCGCCTGGGAGAGCAAGTATGGATTTACCGTACCCAACGATACGGTGGCCCATGGTATGTACTGTTATTTAAACAGCCCTTTGCATCGGTGGCAGAAGCGCGCAGAGCAATCCCGCTATTACCTGACTTTCCGCGCAAAAACGAAGCCTTTGTAAAATCGGGGGCTCAGATATTGGCCGAAATATCCGCCCAATAATAGTAATGCCTTGCTAAATAAGGCTTTTTTATTATATAAATAGAATGTGTATTTTCTTATATAGATGAATCTACTGCATATCTGCGACGTTGTGCGCCAGTATCCCGCATTTAGCAGCAATTTAATGCATTTAGTCTGATCAATTTCACAACGTCTTCGGTATACATTCCAATATTAATAAAAACGGATGAGCAGTATTCTATAGTCCGCCTGGTGCTTATAGCCAAAATAATGCATTAGTTGTCGGCTAGGGAACGCCCAATTTATTACCATGCAAAAGTACTCATTATTAAGTTCTGCACCGCACAGGTTGCAATACGGCATTCTTGCTGTCTTGTCGCTGAGCATTCTGGCGGGCTCAATTTGGGTGCTGCAGATCGCGCAGACGCCTAGCATCCCCTCTTATGGGTTCTTAGGAGTTTATGGTACCTCGGTATTCATATTCGAACTTATCTCCGCCATTCTGCTGTTTGCTCATTATCGGCAAACCAAACTACTTACCTTTGCACTACTAAGCATGGCCTATTTGTGGGTGGCACTATTAGCGCCGTTTCAAATATTTTTACTTACCGATAGTTTGGGCCAATTTTCGTTGGTCACCGCATCAAACGGAGATGCAGCCTGGTTGTGGATTGCGTGGCACATCGGTTTTCCGGTACTCGTTGCTGCCGCGATGCTGGTTAACGGCGATTATTCATTGAAGGTGCGCAGAGTATGGCTGTGGGCAGCAGGTTTGTTCGGAACCCAGATAGCGGTAGCCACCTTACTGTTATTGGCCACACTCTTGTCCTGGTTTGCTTTACCCACCCTTATCTCTCCAAGCCGCGACTTTTCCGATAGTCTGTCCTTAGTCTACGGACCACTGGTAATGTTTAGTTGTGCACTGGCGTTAACTATCGTGGTGGTGAAAGGCAAATTTGAAAATGTGATTTATTCCTGGCTTGCCGTCGCCATGCTGGCAATGTTGTGCGAAAGCGTAGTGGTCATTTATTCAGGTTCACGGTTTAGTTATGGCTGGTACGCAGCCCGTGTGTTAAACATTATTTCCTCGGCTGCCGTGGTGGTGTCTCTGCTTATTGAAAACATTAAGCTGCAATATAAAGTCGTTGAGCAGAACAGTACTTTAAAACGCATGGCCACAATGGACGAGTTATCCGGCCTGGCCAACCGGCGGGAATTAGATGAACGCTTAAAAGCCGAAATTCAGCGGGCAATGCGTGAGCGTACACCTATCAGTCTGATATTGGCAGATGTCGACCGGTTCAAAAAATTTAATGATAATCATGGTCACCTGGTGGGTGATTTGTGCCTCAAGCACGTAGCAAGTTGTCTGCAGCGCAATATATTACGGCATACTGACTTGGCCGCGCGATATGGCGGCGAAGAATTTGCTATTTTGTTGCCTAACACCCACGAAGAAGATGCCGCAGACCTTGCCGAGCATGTGCGTAAAACAATTGCCTACTCGCCTATTGTGATGGATAACGGCAAAATATTATCGGTTACCGCCAGCTTCGGTGTTGCCACCCTCATCCCCAATGCCGCCAGCGATGCAACTGAATTATTGAGAACAGCAGACAGTGCGCTTTATCACGCCAAAGAGAGCGGCCGAAACTGCGTTCAGCGTCCCCCGCAAAGTTGGCATAGCCATCGTGATGAGCTTGAACAAAAAATTAGTGCTAATGCCCGTTATTTGCGCAGCGGCACTGCGGTTAAATCTATTAAAGCCGGCTAGCCACCTTTCTTTTTAGCGATTAAATTGCGAGGGAATAACCAAAATCCTTACTTGTGAGATAAGTAATCCTTCTCAAAAGGCTTTTGCTGTTGTCGCGATCGTTGATGCCGGATACAATCACCGGGTAGGTATTGTGTTGGTCTGCTTTGTCTGACTCTTTTTAAGCGCTGCACCTTTTTGCTGATAACATCAGTTTTTCCGATAACATCAGTACATTTAGCTACTGGCGGCACGTAAACAGCGGCTTAGACTGCGTGTAGGTATTATTCAATCACCATGATGCAAAAGAAAAACCGGGCTTTCCTGAAGTGGGCCGGGGGTAAGTACAGTCTGGTAGAGCACATTAACGCAAAGTTACCACAGGCCAACAAGCTTATTGAGCCGTTTGTCGGTGCAGGCTCTGTGTTTTTGAACTCCGATTTCAAACATTACCTGCTCAACGATATTAATCCGGATTTAATTAATCTTTACAATTTGCTCAAAGCGCAACCTGAGGCCGTAATTCACGACACCAGTCGTTTTTTCACGCCCGAATTTAATCAGGAGGCGAATTACTACGCCTTACGCGATGAATTTAACCGCACCAGCGATGAGTATTACCGGGCTATCTTATTTGTTTACCTTAACCGCCATGGTTACAACGGCTTGTGTCGCTATAGTTTGGGGGGCAGGTTCAACGTCCCCTTCGGCCGCTATAAAAAGCCATACTTCCCGGCGGCTGAAATGCACTATTTTGCCGAAAAAGCCCAACGCGCAACATTTACCTGCTTATCTTTTGAAAAAGTGTTTAGCCGAGCGCGTAAGGGTAATGTAATTTACTGTGACCCTCCTTATGCTCCCATTAGCAAAACCGCTGCATTCACAAGTTATTCGGCCCGTAGTTTTGGGATGGATGCTCAGAGCACTCTTGCCCGATTGGCTGCGCAAACCTCAAAAACTCGTGGTATTCCCGTGCTTATCTCCAATCACGACCTACCGATAATTCGACAACTATACAGTAACGCGGCATTTACCCCGTTAACGGTAAAGCGTTCAATTAGTCAAAAGGGAAATATGCGTAAACCGGTAGCAGAAATACTGGCGTATTTTGCGCCTCATGAGTTGCCGCGCTCGCGCCGTTAAGCAGTGATATACCTTACCAGCGCTAACAAACCGACAATCAGCAAAATAACAAATACAATGCCGGTAATCACATAAGGCACAATACTCGTGTTGGAAAAGTCTCGTTGGTAATTATGGTGACTCTGCACGCCAAAGGCACTGGCCAATACACTTAATACAACCGTGAAAAAGCCTGCTTTAGTGGAAGCCATGACTAACGGGAAGGGCCAGAGGAAAAGCGGTTATCACTATGGCCACCGTCAAGCAGCTCAAGTAAATCCAGAAAGTGAAATTGATAAGACCGAGACTGACCCTGGACCCATTGCTGCCAGCTGATGGAGGGGGTATCAAGACAATCGGGCGAAGCCTCTGCTACCTTAGCAGCCGGTAGTTCGAGGTGCATATTTTCAAGACAGGCGTGGTTATTGGCGGGTAGCATAAATGCGCTAAACATCCATACCGCACCAGTGGTAGCAGCAACGGCCATTATTGATTTAGTGCGAGCTTTGGTCACCATGAGCCTGACATTATCGTACATTATTTAAGCTCATTATAATCTCCTGGCGCTTAATCACAAGGCTTTGTTGCGCTTGTTTTGGCCAGTATATGTCCTTTTATACTGCAAAGCACGAACCCACGCTCGTGCATGGACACAGGTTTTTATTACCCGTGTTAGCGCTAACCCAGCGCCCCGTCCCTGCTGATAGCCCGAACCAAATGCCCTAGCCAGGCTGCGCGCTAAAGCCATAGGGTAATTAGCGCATGAAACGGTTACTGCAGGCCCATAACCTACGCAGCATGGTGCGAGTTATGGATTATCAGGTTCTGCTCTTATAACAAGCTGAGCCTGCATCTAAGAAACCACAAAACGTTTTGCAATCACGCGTTACGCGTCAAAACAGTAGCCGGAAAAGCACAAAAAAGGCCAGTGCAGCATGGTGCCCTGGCCTTCTTCTTTATCGACGCGTTATAGCTGGAAATCTATACCGTAAGATACCGAAAATTTGATGTCATCATTGGTATACGCCGTACCCGCTGCTGGCTCATCTGAGTCCATATCAGTGCCGGTAACAGCAAAGGTAAAGCCGTCTTTGGCAATTGAGACTGCCCAGTCATTGTAACTTTCGGTTAAACCGTTAAATGCCTCGGCAAAGTCGCCCTGATGGTGACCAATATGCAAACCCAACTCCGTTCCATTTAATACTTCAGTAGCGTAATCCAACGAAATATACGACGCCTTGCCAAAACCAAAATCCTGTCCATCGGCTTCATCTGCTTCAGTATGGGCCAGTAAATAAAGCGTAGCGCTAAAGTCCTGGTAGCCAATACTGCCGAAGATTTCAGCAAAATCAAACTCCGCGTCGGCGTCATAGTTGTAATACAGATAACCTACATCGTAGCTAAAACCTTCAGCTTCTCCGCTAAAACCGAAATACAAATCATGCTCGTACGAGTACACATCATCTGCGGCGTACTGAACATTAGATGCCCAGGTGCCCACATAAAAACCGCTATCGTGCGAATAATCAATGCCACCTTGCACAGCTGCTTCGTTAGTCGTTTGCGTTAAACCCCGCCAGATATAGTTACTTGTAGCGCTGACATTGGCAGATAAGTCGTCGGCAAAGGCTGGGCCTACCAACAGGCTTGAGGTCGCAATGGCTAAGGCAAGGGCAGACAGCTTCAATTTTTTCATGTGTGTTCTCCGTAAATTTTTCTCAGTACGCTCAGTGATTTGTGGCTTTCTGTCTTTATTATTTTTTCCGCCAAAGACAACGCAAAACTGATGCCCGCTTACGGCAATGCGTAAAAATGTCGAAATTAAATGAATAAGCATCTGTTTTTAATGAATTAAAATGCTGAATTATTTTGCATTTGAAGAAGTGGCAGGTAGGAATGGTGCATTTAATTGCACCATTTTTGAGCAATATCACTAATAGGGTGCAGGCAAATCCCGTTTTTGAACCGGTCCGCACCAAGTCAGGTATCTACTGGGCACATGCTTATGGCTGATTTTTTTGTAATGGCCATTTATCCATGCATGAAGGTATGCTAAAACGCAGCTATACCTAATAGAAAGCCCAAGCTTTGCGCAATTGCGCTGATCGTGCTTTGTTCTTCACCCTTATCTTAGGAATGCTCTATGTCATCGTTTTTGATCGCGCCCTCTATTTTATCTGCTAATTTTGCCCGGCTAGGAGAAGAGGTTGATGCCGTACTTAGCGCCGGAGCAGATATCGTGCATTTTGATGTCATGGATAATCACTATGTGCCTAACCTGACCATTGGCCCAATGGTGTGTAAAGCCCTGCGCGACTATGGGGTTACCGCGCCTATCGACGTACATTTAATGGTTAAACCGGTGGATGAAATGATTACCCAGTTTGCCGAGGCCGGTGCCAGTTATATCAGTTTTCACCCCGAAGCCTCTGAACACGTAGACCGCTCGTTACAACTCATTATTGATGCTGGCTGTAAGCCAGGGCTGGTGTTCAACCCTGCTACCCCGCTTCATTATTTAGATCATGTTATGGATAAACTGCATCATATCCTGATTATGTCGGTTAATCCGGGTTTCGGAGGCCAGCAGTTTCTGCCCTCGACCTATGATAAACTTCGCCAGGTTAAACAACGGGTGACCGACAGTGGTAAAAATATCCGAATTGAAATTGACGGTGGCGTAAAAGTGGATAACATTCGTGCCGTAGCTGAAGCTGGGGCAGATATGTTTGTGGCAGGATCGGCCATTTTTAATGCACCGGATTATCAGCAAGTAATAAACGACATGCGTGAAGAGCTCCGTCAGGCGGCTTGTTAGCCATATTATTGAAGTGTAAGGATTGAAGTAAGCATCATGAGTAACAAACCTATTGTATTAAGTGGCTGTCAGCCGTCGGGGCAATTAACCATCGGTAATTATATGGGCGCACTAAAGCAGTGGGTGTCTATGCAGGATGATTATGATTGTCTGTATATGCTGGTTGACCTGCACGCTATTACCGTACGCCAGGAACCGCAAAAACTGTATGATGCGTGCTTAGACGGTCTGGCGCTGTATTTGGCCTGTGGTATTGATCCGAAGAAAAGTACGCTGTTTGTACAGTCTCATGTGCCTGAACATGCTCAGCTTTCATGGGTACTTAACTGTTATGCCCAAATGGGCGAGCTGAACCGCATGACCCAGTTTAAAGATAAGTCGGTGAAGAACGAAAACAATATCAATGTGGGGCTATATGCCTACCCCGTTCTACAAGCCGCAGATATTTTGCTTTATCAGGCAGACAAAGTCCCGGTAGGGGAAGACCAAAAACAGCATCTGGAGCTAACCCGAGACATTGCCACTCGCTTTAACAATTTGTACAACGATGTATTTCGCTTACCCGACCCCTATATTCCTGAATTTGGCGCTCGTATCATGAGCCTGCAGGAGCCTGAGCGTAAAATGTCAAAATCGGATACCAACCCTAATAACTTTATTGGCTTGCTGGAAGATCCTAAAAAGCTGACGAAAAAGATTAAGCGCGCGGTGACCGATTCTGACGAGCAGGCTCGCATTTACTTCAACCCGCAGGAAAAACCCGGCGTTTCAAACTTGCTGACGCTACTGTCGTTGGCTACCGGCAAATCGGTAGACGCTTTGGTCCCCGAGTACGAAGATAAAATGTATGGCCATTTAAAAGGGGATGTGGCAGAGGCGGTCGTCGCTTTAGTCGAACCTATCCAGGAAAAATTTACCGCTATTCGCAACGATAGGGCCTACCTTGACGAGGTAATGCAGCAAGGTGCTGAAAAAGCATCGCAGCGCGCCAGGCAAACCCTAACAGCAGTGTATGACGCCGTAGGCTTTATCCCCAGGCCATAACGCGAGTGCTGTTACTCATAGATAACTTTGATTCTTTCACCCACAACCTGGCCCGTTACTTTACCGAGTTGGGCCAACATGTTGAAGTGGTGAGGAATAATCAACTTTCGCTAGCCGATATCGAGGCCATAGCGCCGCGCCAGGTGGTGATATCGCCTGGCCCGTGCACGCCCGA
This sequence comes from Salinimonas sediminis, assembly GCF_003429285.1. Classification (NCBI taxonomy): domain Bacteria; kingdom Pseudomonadati; phylum Pseudomonadota; class Gammaproteobacteria; order Alteromonadales; family Alteromonadaceae; genus Salinimonas; species Salinimonas sediminis. The sequence continues at coordinate 356,090 of NZ_CP031769.1, read as the reverse complement.
TGAAGCGGGCATCAGTCTGGCAGCCATTCGTCATTTGGCAGGGCGCATCCCTTTATTAGGAGTGTGCCTGGGACACCAGGCGATTGGCCAGGTGTTTGGCGGGCGCATTACGGGCGCCAAACACATTCTGCATGGCAAGGTATCAGTGGTAAATCATCGGTCTACGGGTTTGTTTTACAATATTCCCAGCCCATTCAATGCTACCCGCTATCATTCTTTGGTAGTGGCCCCTGACACTCTGCCAGCAACGCTCCAAGTCGACGCCTGGTATGCCGAACAAGATGGTTATCAAGAGATCATGGCTATGTCGCACCGGACGTTACCGGTCTGGGGCATTCAGTTTCACCCCGAGTCATTGCTTACCGAACATGGTCACGCCATGCTGAATAATTTTATTACGTTGTCAGAGCGCTGGTACCAATCGATTGCTAATTAACCCTCAATAGGCCCTTAATCTATCGGCAAAATGGCCGATACAGGCTATATTGTTAGTTATCCTCAGGTAAGCCAGTTATGCCCGCAGCGTACGCCGTCGACTGTACGGACCAAAGCACTCACAACACAGTCGGAATTACCGCGCCTATGGAACAAACCACGACCCCGCCAACACTTGATGAGCGTTTTGATAATCTTCTGATCAGCCCACTCCGGGTGGCTACTATGTTGGGGCGCCGTAGCCCAGGCGAGGTAAGCTACGAAGAGTCAGAGCAAAACTTCGCCCGCCGCCGTTTATTGCAGGTTGAAAAAGTGGCGATTAAAAACAAGCGACTCGCAGCCCAGGCAGAAGCCTCTTTTGTTGATTATATAAGCTACGAATTGCATGAGCTCATTTTACAAGATATGCAGGAGCAGATTAGTGACTGCGCAGCCTTGTTTAGTAGCACGCTAAACTTTAACCACCAGGTGCCGGTGATGCTGGATATCTTGTCGACAAGGGCCGCCTCGGTGTCTCGGCTTGAGCCCTGTGTGGCTTCAATGCCGTGGCTATACGATGAGCTTATGCACATTGTAAATAGCCCGCGTTTTCGCAAAAAAGATGCCCGGGGACGGGTTATTGTGGTGGAAAGTCTGCGTACCGCGCTGAGCTTTATAGGCATTGAAAATCTGCGCATATTGTTACCGTCTTTGCTGTTAAAGCGTGCTATGCCGCAAATTACAGACCCGTTCCCTGCGATCAAAGTCAAACTTACCCAATACGCTACCGGCACGGGCATAACCGCCCGCTTATTGGCCAGTCAGTACCAGTGTCAGCCCTTTGCTGCGTATATTGCCGGCATGCTGGCTAACCTGGGCCGCTGCTGTGTTACCAAAGCCTATTTTAAGACCTTTGATTACATGCACCGGCATAAACTGGAAGAAGCCCAACGTTTGGGCCAACGAGATGTACATAGTGCGTTGCTAAAAATCACCCCATCTGCCAATTATCTGATTGCCATGCAGCATGAATTCAGTGATGCGCTTAGTGCTAACTTGTTTGCCCATATGGATTTTCAGCGGTTGCCCGTTACGCCTGCCCTCCAGGCTTTAAATACTCCCTCAGCATCGCCAGCAGGCCCCTATCAGCCCTTATCCAGGCTGCTCCAGGCCGCGCGTTGCTATACACAAATCAAAATGTTGCATCAGGCGCGGGCAGCCGAGGCAGCTGAAATAAAACCGCGTCTCAGAGCTCAGCGATTTTTGCCCGGCGCACTGGAACTGCTTAAATCTGCTGACATTTTCACCTTACCGCTGACGGTAGAGGCGCATATCAGTTAATAATTTTGTACATAAAAATGCAGCTAAACCCGCCTGATGCAGCTTACCAGCCGGCTGCCATGACAGCGTATAGTTAGCGCCTGCAACGTAACAACAATGTTAAGCAACCTTCACTAAATAGTTATTCACTTTTCCTGCAAAACAAGCCACACCCCTTGAAAATCAAGGGGTTCAGACTTTTCTACCACAAGACAAACCGCCTAATTGCTGGCATACTAAACAAATAATTCCTTTTCTTTTTTGCGTCCTACACCGGATCTTTATCCGCGGGATGCCAGCTACAGAGGTAACAACCTATGAATGTAACTCGTGCAACGTTTGATGAAGTAATGGTTCCTAACTACAACCCCGCAGGCATGGTGCCGGTACGCGGTGAGGGTTCGCGTGTATGGGATCAGGACGGCGCTGAGTACATCGACTTTGCCGGCGGTATAGCGGTGAATGTACTGGGCCATTGTCACCCTGAGCTGGTAAGCGCCTTACAGGAACAAGGTAGCAAGCTTTGGCACCTGAGCAATGTGTTCACCAATGAACCGGCCTTGCGGTTAGCTAAAAAGCTGACCGACGCTACCTTTGCCGACAAAGCGTATTTTGCTAACTCCGGTGCCGAGGCTAATGAAGCGGCTTTAAAACTGGCGCGGCGTTTTGCTCTGGAAAAATTTAACGAAGATAAAAACCAGATTATTGCCTTTAACAAAGGCTTCCACGGACGTACCTTTTTCACGGTAACCGTGGGCGGGCAAACCGCGTATTCAGACGGTTTCGGCCCTAAGCCAGGCGCCGTAGATCACTGTGACTATAATGATTTGGCAGCCTTTGAAAAGCTGATCAGCGATAACACCTGTGCGGTCATGATGGAACCATTACAGGGTGAAGGCGGCATTATTTCACCCGAAGCGGACTTTGTGAAAGGTGTCCGTGCATTATGTGATAAACATAATGCTCTGCTTATCTTTGACGAAGTTCAGTCAGGCGTAGGCCGTACCGGCCACCTGTATGCGTATATGGGACTGGGCGTCACACCAGATATTCTGACCACTGCAAAATCATTAGGCGGCGGGTTTCCCATTGGCGCCATGCTGACGACCACCGAGATTGCCGAGCACCTGAAGCCAGGCACTCACGGTAGCACCTACGGGGGCAACCCGCTGGCCTGTGCGGTGGCGGAGCGTGCGCTGGATATTGTGAATACCCCCGAGGTGCTAAACGGCGTCGAAACCAAAGAAGCTTTGTTTCGTGAAATACTGGGTCAGATAAATGAAAAGTATCAGGTGTTCAGTGAGATTCGTGGTAAAGGCATGCTGTTAGGCTGTGCGCTAAACAGCGATTACGAAGGGCGCGCCCGCGATTTTCTGGTGGCCGCTGCCAACGAAAACCTGATGTGTCTGGTTGCCGGTACGAATGTTATTCGGTTTGCCCCATCGTTAATCATTCCGGACGCCGACATTAAAGAAGGTCTGGCCCGCTTTGAACGCGCCGTGGCCGCTGTTGCTAGCGCACAGTAAATGCCGGTTAACAGGTAGCCAAGTATGAATATTATTCGCCCTATCAGGCAAAGTGACTATGCCTCTTTGTACGACATTGCGGTGGAATCAGGCATTGGTTTCACCTCGCTGCCCGTTAACGAAGGGTTGTTGAAAAAGAAGATTCAACGCGCAGAACAGGGGTTTCACAGCCATGCTACCAAACCAGGTAACGAGTCTTATCTGTTTGTAATGGAAAATACCCAAACCGGGGAGGTAGTCGGCACTACCGGTATTGAAGCCGCAGTGGGGGTGGACGATGCTTTTTACCACTATCACATGGGTAAGGTCGTGCATGCTTCCCGCGAGCTCAAAATTCACAATACGGTAGATATCCTGACCTTTTGTAATGACTACACCGGAGTTACCGAAATCTGCTCGCTGTTCTTACGTGAGCAGGCGCGTGGCGGTATCAATGGCCGGTTTTTGTCAAAAGTGCGCTTCCTGTTCATGATGGAACACCGCGAGCGGTTTTCTGAAACCATTATCGCTGAAATGCGTGGGGTAAGTGATGAAGATGGCCGTTCGCCGTTTTGGGAATGGTTGGAAGATCATTTTTTCTCAATGGACTTTCCCACCGCTGATTATCTGACGGGCATTGGTAATAAAGTCTTTATTGCGGAACTTATGCCAAAGTACCCGATTTATGTGAACCTGCTAAGCAAAGAAGCACAAGCCGTTATAGGTCAGGTGCATACCAAGACCCGCCCTGCCCTGCAACTATTGCAGGAAGAAGGGTTTAGCTGCCGTGGTTATGTGGATATTTTTGATGCCGGCCCTACGGTTGAAGCTAACCTTAGCCATATCCGCACCGCCCAAGCCAGTTGCAAACTGCCCATCGTTATTGATGACCAAAGCGCAGCGCAAGGGCGCAGTCACTATATTATCAATACTTCGGTAGAGGACTTTCGGGCGGTGGCCACTGAGATGACCGTCAGCGAAGAACAACAAGTCGCTGTTATATCGCGTCAGGCCGCTGCGGCACTGAACATCTCGGCCGGGGACTCTATCCGTTTTGCCCCGGTGAATTTCAGAGACTAACGACAGGACACATTATGCAAACAACACATTATATCAATGGGGAATGGGTCGCCGGCCAGGGCCATGCTATCCGTTCTATCGATCCGGCTAAAAATGATGTTATATGGGATGCCCACGCAGCGTCTGCCGAGCAAGTAGATGCTGCCGTGAAGGCCGCCCGTCAGGCCAGTATAGCCTGGGCTCAAAAAACCGTAGACGAACGTCTGACCCTGATTAAGGCATTCGGCCAGCAACTGGAAGAAAATAAAACAGCATTAGCCAGCGTTATGGCCCGGGAAACGGGCAAACCTGAATGGGAAACCGCCACTGAAGTGGGGGCAATGATTGGCAAAATTGCTATTTCAGAGCGTGCTTATCACGAGCGTACCGGCACGGTAGAAAACCCAATGCCAGTGGGAAAAGCCATTATTCGTCATAAACCTCATGGCGTCGTGGCGGTATTTGGTCCTTACAACTTTCCCGGCCATTTGCCTAATGGTCACATAGTACCCGCCCTTATTGCCGGGAATACGGTTATCTTTAAGCCGAGCGATTTAACACCTATGGTGGCGCAAGAAACCGTAAAATTATGGGAAAAAGCCGGGTTGCCTGCGGGGGTCCTGAACCTGGTACAAGGTGAAGTGGAAACCGGGAAAGCCCTGGCCGCCCACCCTAATATTGATGGTTTGTTCTTTACCGGAAGCTCACGAACCGGCAAGTTGCTACACGAACAATATGCAGGGAACCCAGGTAAGATTCTGGCGCTGGAGATGGGGGGCAATAACCCACTGATCGTGCGCGAGGTTCAAAATACCGATGCAGCGGTACATGATATTGTGCAATCAGCCTTTATTACCTCAGGCCAGCGCTGTACTTGCGCCCGCCGAGTGTTTATCCCCGCCAATGCTCAAGGCGATATTATCGTGCAGCGCCTGCTTGAAGTCACAGCGAATATCAAAGTTGATAATTATGATGCCGCTGAGCAACCCTTTATGGGGGCAATGATTTCAGCGCGTGCCGCCAAGTTAATGGTAGATGCTCAGCAGCAACTGGAGCAGCTAGGGGGCGAGGTACTCTTGCGGCTAACTCAGCCGGATACTGACAAAGGCTTTGCCACACCCGGCATCATTGATGTTACCGCGATCGCCGATACCATGCCCGATGAAGAACATTTCGGGCCGCTGGTTAAAATTATCCGCTATACCGACTTTGACCAAGCGATTGCGCAAGCTAATAATACCAGCTTTGGTTTGTCTGCCGGCTTGTTGAGCGACAGCCAGCAAGACTGGGATTATTTCTTCGCGCGCATCCGCGCCGGTATTGTTAACTGGAACCGGCCGATAACCGGCGCCAGCAGTGCCGCCCCCTTTGGTGGTATAGGCGAAAGCGGTAACCACCGCGCCAGTGCTTATTATGCAGCTGATTACTGCGCCTATCCGGTGGCCTCGGTAGAACTGGAACGGGTCACCTTGCCAGGTACATTGAGCCCTGGCCTGAGTATGGAATAAGGAAACCTGACATGCACAGTAATGTAGATACTTTTTTTGAAAACCTGTGGGAAGATTATGTGAATATTACGCCCTCGGCGTACAAAATTCATGAGCTTCTGGCCGACAGTGAAAACGGCAGCGACATCGTGAATGATCACGTTGCCTTTCGCACATTTAACTTGCCGAAAACCTCGCTGGATAAACTGGCCGCGCATTTTGTGGCGATGGGCTATACCGAACAGGGCAGTTACGATTTTGAAGCGAAAAAACTGGACGCCAGACACTTCGAGCACCCTGATGAAACCAAGCCCAAAGTGTTTATCAGCGAACTACGGGTAGAGCAGATGTCGCAGCCGGTGCAGCAAATTATTCATAAGCTGGTTGATCAAATGGATAGCAATGCTGTTGAAAATGACAACTTTCTGTATTCTGGTCAACACTGGTCGCTCACTAAAGCTGACTATGAAACTTTGCTTGAAGAGTCTGAGTACGCGGCCTGGCTAGCAGCGTGGGGTTTTCGCGCGAATCATTTCACGGTAAGTGTGAACTTTTTGAACAAAACCAAGGAGCTAACCGATGTAAACCAGATGCTTAAAGATGCTGGCTTTACGTTGAATACCGCGGGTGGCGAAATCAAGGGTTCGCCGGACGTGTTTTTAGCTCAGTCCTCGACAATGGCCGATCATGCCTATGTAAAATTCGAGACGGAGTCGAAGCTTATTCCAAGTTGTTTTTATGAGTTTGCGCAGCGCTACAAAATGCCTGACGGCAAGTACTATCAGGGTTTTGTAGCCGCTTCAGCTGATAAAATATTTGAAAGTACCAACAGTAAGTAACCCTTACTGAGTACCGTTGCTAGGCGCCCCGATAGCGCGCCAACAAACAACCCATGGTCTGCCCCAGGCCGTGGGTTGTTTTATATGTGCTGGTCAATGTTTAGGTTGCGGCCAGGTTACGCTTTGCTGTCATAGCATCACGTCCATCTACTATAGCTGTATAGGCAAAGGGGGCGTGCTGCATGATGCCGTAATGCCCCACAAGTCGTGTGGCTGAGCTGGGCTTGCCATGCTACCGTTATTGTAAGACCTGGCCACAGCGTATGTTTCACACCTTAAATTCGCGGGTTAGGCGGTTTAGATTATCCGCCAGTTTGGCTAACTGCATACTGGATGCTTCGGTCTGATTAACCCCTGCCGACATCTCGTTTGATAAGTCTTTAATACGCAAAATGCTACTGTCGACTTCTTTAGATACATGGGCCTGTTCTTCGGTGGTGCTGGCCACTGCCAGGGTTTGTTCGTTCATACGTTCGATAGAGGACGTAATATGAGATAGTACTTCACCCGACTCCTGGGCCACTGTTTGCGCTTTTTGCGCAGCTTCGTAGCTGCTATTAATAGCCGTAACCGTATTATGACTTCCCGCTTGCAGGCTTTTAATCATTTGCTCAATTTCCTCGGTAGACTCCTGCGTGCGATGGGCCAGCGCCCTTACTTCATCAGCTACAACTGCAAAACCTCGGCCTGACTCACCTGCGCGGGCGGCTTCTATGGCAGCATTCAGCGCCAGCAGATTAGTTTGCTCGGCAATCGCGCGTATTACATCAAGTACCGTCCCGATATTACTGATATCGCCGGTCAATGTATTAAGCCCTTTCACCGAACTATCTAGATTACCCAACAGGCCTTTAACCATCGTCAGGTTTAGGTCGACTTTTTGTTTACCGTCAGCCGCGATTTGGCTAACCTCACGCGCTTCCAACGAAGTGGCATTCGCATTACGCGCCACCTCTTCAATCGAGGCCGAAAGCTGTGTGACAGCCGAGGACGACTGTTCCAGCTGCTCATTTTGTTGGGCCATCCCGTGGTTTGATTGGGCGGTCACAGAAGAGAGCTGGTCTGCGGTGCCGGTAAGCTCACTGGCCGAATACTGAATTTGCGAAATCGTGTGGTGAAGCATCGTTTGCATGCTCGCCAGGGCGTTCAGCATAACCGCTGTTTCATCCTTACCGTTATCCACAATAACCTGATTAAGCTCGCCTCTGGCGATACCTTCGGCAACATCTACTGCCACTTTCATAGGTTTGACCAACGCGCGGGTAAGAACAATGGCAAACACCACCACACAAGCAAATGCCAGTACAATAATCAGTGAAATAAACCACATTGTGCGGTTAATCATCTGGTCGGCTTCTTTTTGACTGTCCTTTATCCGCTGTACCTGAAACACTTCCAATTTATCGATAAAGCCAGCCGTACGCTCTCTGATGGTTTTCATTTGCGCATTTTGCATCGCCATAGCAGCTTGCACCTGACCGCTGTTAAGCAAGTCCATCTGTTTGTTCTGCAATATATAAAACTGCCTTATATCTGTATCGATATCCGCTATTAACTGTTGGGCATCCGCTGCCTTAGCCAAGCTATGCATGGCCTGCAAGGCGTTATCCAGCATTTTTTTCGCTGCGTTATATTTGCTTTCATAGTCGCCCCGCTCAATCGGCGTGGCCTGTAAAATATTGGCGTTTTCCAGTCTTAATTTAAAAAACTGCGATTCTATTTGTTTGATAGTGACAAGTGCCGGCGAACGATGATCGACGATTAAATTGAACCGTGAGGCGAGGGCATCCAGACTATAAATGCCTACCCCGCCAACCAGTAGAACGAATAATCCGATTAAGCCAAAAGCGGTGGCAGAACGGCCACCGATAGAAAAGTTTCTAAGCATAACAACCCTTGTGTCCCTTATGCAGCGCGTAGATTTCCAGGGCGCATATTGTACGCAGAGCAAAGCGGGTGTTTCGTATGATTAATCAATCAAATGGGGTTGAAACAATACCCTAAAGACCATCTACCTTAGTATTATCAAAAGGTTAATCTTTATCGCTTGGTGTGGTTATTTTACGTACAGCGGGTATCAGGTAATAAAAAGCCGCCTTGAAAAGGCGGCTTTTTGCGGTTTGTTAATGCTAGCTAGACCTTAGATGGTTGTAGCCATCTTAAGCACATCCTCACCGGCATAAAGCCGCTTTACAAAATCAGTATACAATTGGGTAAAGTCAGGTTGGCTGGCCAATTGACCAAAGACTGCTTCAAGTTGTAAAAATGCCAGCGGATTCTCACTGGTTTGCGCCGCTGCCTGATGTAGCCGTTCGGCCATATCATCCTGAATATCCAGCGCAGTACCTTGTTGCGACTGCTGCTTGTCACTGTAATAACACCAGCACGCCAGCACTAACGCACTGATTTTAACTTGACCCTGCTGCCGCAGATTATCCTGCACGGTAGGCAATAAAAACACCGGAATTTTTGCCGAGCTTTGCAAACAAATACGCGCCAGTGAATCTTTGATATTAGGGTTAGCAAAGCGTTCCAATAAGGTTTGCTTGTATTGCTCTACGTCAATGCCTTCTACAGGATCTAGCGTAGGCATCACTTCCTGGCTCATAAAGTTAGATAGCAGGGTTTTAAGCGCATCTACCTGCATACTTTCATGAATAGTATTGGTATCGGCCAGCGAACCACATAGCCCTAATACGGAATGTCCGGCATTCAGCATACGTAATTTAAGCTTTTCGTAAGGTGATACCGCTGGTACAAATTGTGCCCCAACCGCTTCCCAGGCTGGACGCTCATTGCAAAATGCGTCCTCAATAATCCATTGAGTAAACGGTTCACATACTACCGGCCAACCATCAATAACGTGCTGCTCTGCAAGCTGATCGATATCTTCCTGGGTGGTAGAAGGGGTGATTCTGTCTACCATTGAGTTAGGGAACATGACATGTTCATTCACCCAGCTGGCAAATTCGCCGTCAGCCAGTTCAATGTATGCCAGCAGCATTTTTTTAAGCACATCGCCGTTATGCTGGATATTATCGCAGGACATTAGCGTGAAAGGGGCGATCCCCCGCTGCTTACGTAGTTTCAACGCGGCTAACAGATAGCCAAACACCAGTTTCGGTGTTTGGGGGTTTTGCAGATCGTATTGTACATCTGCATTATCCGCCATGAATTCACCCGTGGCTGAATCCAGATTATAGCCGCCTTCGGTGATAGTCAGGGAAACCAGCTTTACCGTAGGCTCTGCCATTTTCTCAATGATCGCCGCCGGGCTATCGGTGGCAATCAGAAAATCAGTAATGGCGCCAATAACCCGAGCTTTACGCTCGCCGCCGGCATGCTTTTCTACCAGCGTGTAAAGATAATCCTGGGCTGCCAGGATCTGCTGCATTTTACGGTCGCCTTCACGCAAGCCAATGCCACAAATTCCCCAGTCCAGTTCGCCAGTCTGGCTCATCAATGCATCTGTATACATAGCCTGATGGGCCCGGTGAAAGCCACCAACACCTATATGAACAATACCGGTTTTAACATCTTCTACACGGTAATCGGGTACCTGAACATGGTTAGCCAGTTGCGATAAATTTTGACGATTCAGCGTAATAGCCGATGAAGTTTGCATAACAACCTCTTATTGAGTCAAAGCTTTCTGGCGACGCATCGCCCAGTAAGCAGTAGAAAAATACACCAGCGTACAAGCAAACGCGATATTGAAGAACATATCCCGATGACTTTCATATTCTGGCATGCCAGCGCTAAACAAGAAGGTTTGTAGCGCCAGCGCAAGGGTAATTAACAGGCTGCTCACTGAAATAATGTGAAGCAGACGTGAGGCTGTGGTTTTATCTTCAACCGAAACGGGCGCCTGGGCGGCCTGTTCTTGTTGGTGTACTTCAACGCGCGCATAAAAAGTTTCCATCTGCGCTTGTTGTTCCGGGTACTGCTGGTTCGCGCCATAGCGTGCCGCAAGCACCGTATATACCACTATGGTAAAAATCCAGGTTGGTATAAACAGATAGTAAAAAGACATCACATCTAAAGCATTAAGCCCAAAGCCAAAGACTAAACCCAGACCCCAACTGGCCACCGCAGGCGTACTGTGGCTAAGTTGGCGATAGTGAGCCCAGTAGCGACTAAAGCCAATTTTGGGAAAGATGACATGCTCAGCAAAGACAATTCCGCCAACCGGCACAACCAGCAGGCCGGCATAGGTTAACAGCGGTAGCAGTTTGGTAAATACGAACGGGAAACACGCGATAGCAACGGTAATTAAACCCACGATAAAGGTGGTACGGTTACGCGAGCTTTTAGGGAACACAGCCTGTGCAGCAAGGCCAGCCCGGTAGAGGTTAGCATTGGCGGTGGTCCAGCCCGCCACAATGACAATCACCAGGCCTGATAATCCTAACGCATGGTAGGCCACATCGCCGGGATCAAGCTGAACAATCGATTTTTGCACGATAATTGCGGTTCCTGCGCCCATAATACCGGCCGAGATCCAGGCAATATAATGGCCAAATAACATCCCTGCGGAGGTGGTTAAACCGTATGCCTTACGTTTGGCATATCGCAGCATAGCCATGTCAATCAAACCAAAGTGCGTAATGGTATTTGCCGCCCAGGAAAAGCCGATAACTTCAATCAGACCAATTCCTGGTTCCCCGCTAGCGGTCAGGCCGGTCCATACTGAGGCACTACCAATCTGCATAAAATCAGCCCAGCCCGATAAGGTCGTTTGGCCAATTACCGCATCCGCCAACACGGGCATCAGCACCAGTGGCCCACTTAGAAACATGGTAAATAGCCATGGCGCGCAGATTCGGGAAAAGTCAGACACTGCATTAAAGCCGTACATAGCAACCAGTACCACGATGATACCTACCGCCATGACCACAAAAACAAACGCCATATTGGTGGGATACCAATTAAGCTGGGCGGGAATGCCCAAGGCAAACCGCACCGCTGTGGCTGATACCGTAATCATCGCCGCTGAAATAACGGTGAATATAATGACGTTGGCCCAGTTGTACAGCCGGGTCATTGAATCGCCTGCGATCTTTTGCAGATAGGTGTACAGGCTCATGCGGGTATCTACTGCGATAGGCGTCGTAATAAACGTCCAGCTTAACACCGCAAGTAAATTACCAATCAGCAGACCTAACAAAATATCGGTCATTGTTGCACCCAGTGCAACGAAAGTAGCGCCGAATACAAATTCGGTGGCGGCAACATGTTCACCGGTATAAATGCCCAGAAAATGCTTCCAGTTTTTTAGCTGATGCTTAGCAACAGGCAGTTGCTCTTCACTAATGTTGTTTAAATATCGCTAGAGGTCGACTTCATGGTGTTCTCACTTGTAGGTTGATCGCACGCTCTCGGGTGTACTGATAGGTACGTATTTCGCTGTTGCCCGGTCATCGTGCGGTAAGTCAATTGTCAGGATGCAGTTAAAAATGAGCATTTGCCTTACAATTGAATTTATTCTCACGCCGGATCCTTGCATAAAGCCAACGTAATGTAAACGCTGTTAACAGACATTGCGTTATTTTTACGTTAAATATTTTTGTTGGTTATTTATTGTCCATTCTATGCCTTCCCTATCCAGTAAGGCTTATATGTTGATTTGTTTACCAATAGTTACTAATTTCCGGAAAAGACCACCATGCTAATGTTAATGTAACGTAAAATATAGACCCTGATAATATTGTGTATTTACATCTTCCCTTTAAATAGAGCAATTGCCCAAAAAATAAATAATTGTTAAAACTGCGGTCGCGGTTTACCTTGTGAACATTATATTCTCTGGGTGACAATATTATCTTCGGTAGTCTATTTGCTATTAAAGATAAGACCTGATCGCATTCTGTAACTGTATAAAGGGAGTAAAATAGGCGCCCGCCTTTGGGCTGCAGCCTTGGTCAAGCGCACATCAATACCGGTTAGAATTTTTTCAGCCGCGGCTGATAACGTAAGCCAATTTAGTAGGGGGTTTACGCTAATCGCCCAGACCAGAGGGCCAAGCTCCAATACGGCCAGGGATAACCCAATGTCTGCCATTAGGTTATCGCGGGGCAGAACTCTCGGCGAATACCGGGTATAGGCAGCTGTAGAGCCTGGCCTGCGGCACTGCTGCTGGACGTCGCTATGTTAGCGGTTTTATGGATGCGGGAACGGGCATTGCGGCTATCGATCATTTGCTACCCCGCCCGTGTTGTACTGCAATAAGTTTATCAAAAGGCTCGCCGCCCCTTGTGGATGACGCAGAATGTGTCACCAGCCATCCCTTGCTAGCCAATGCCGCGTGATTTGTACAGAAACACCGGTGCAATGAAAATACAAGAAGCATGAAGCGGGCGACAACACGGGATGGGCATAGTGGCCCGTGCAATTCTTAGCAGGCTTCGCCATCTAAGGCTCTATTGCAACGCAGAAGTAACCCTGCGTTAGTCGGGCTTTATCGAAAAAACGCACTGTTAGGTTGGCTCGTTGCGCCGGGCGTGACGGGCTAGAAACTGGTCGTACGGCGCCGGTTTATCAAAAAAGTAGCCTTGCATCTGCTGCACCTTCGCGCTGTGCAATAAGGCCACATATTCAATCTGCTCAACACCTTCGGCAACAATTTCCAGGCCCAGACCCTGGAGCATTGCGATAATACCCTGTACCAGGGATAAGGCTTTGGCATCTTTGTGGATATTCATAATAAGGCTTTTATCGAGCTTCACCACCTCGAAGGCAAAACTGCGCAAATAGCTAAGGGCTGAAAAACCGGCGCCAAAATCATCCAATGCAATTTTAAACCCATTGTGCTGCAACCGATTGAGGGCGTTAATAGCCCCCGCTTCATCGCAAATAAAAATCCTTTCGGTAATCTCTATTTCAATCCACTGCGGGCTAATTTTATGTTCCTCACAAATAGCCAGCGCCTGGTCAGCAAAATTCTCACTCAGCAGTTGATTGGCAGATACGTTAATAGATAGCGGCACTTGCCCTGCTTCTACTTCCATCATAACCAGGTACTCGCACGCAGCTTCCAGTGCAAGCCAGCCAATGACAGTGTCTAGACCATGTTCTTCGGCTAACGGGATGAACACATCAGGGGGTCATTGCCATGCAGTGCAGAGCGCCAGCGGCATAGCAGTTCAGCACCACACAAGTTGCTGTGTGCGTTGTATTTCCCTTGTAAATAAAATTCCAGCGCACGGTCGTTTACTGCCCGGCGTAATTCAGAAAGCATAGTAACCTGCTGCTGCATACTTTCCAGCAAGCCTGCTTCATATAAAAATACACGTCCTTTGCCTAACAATTTAGCCTGATACATTGCCGCATCAGCATTTTGTAACAACGACTCCACCGTGTCGCCGTGCATGGGATATTCAGCAATGCCAATACTCGCGGAAAGAGTCAGCTCAATATCGCCACAAACAATTTTGTCAGCTTCGATATCGCTAATAAGCTCATTGCCACATTCCAGCAGCATCTCGTGATACGCGTTGGGTAAAATGACTACAAACTCATCCCCGCCCCAGCGGGTAACGATGCCTTGGGTACCAAACCGCAGCGTTAGTTTAGCTGCCACACTTTTCAATGCATTATCGCCACAGTCGTGCCCGGCTGTATCGTTAATCAGCTTAAAGCCATCTAAATCAATAAACATAATACTGAACTGACCGTTTACCTCTATCAGCTCGCAGACTTCATCATGTAGCCCTGCCCGGTTGGTTAGCCCGGTAAGCTCATCGTGCATCGCCATTTATTGCAGTCTGGCTTCATTGGCCTTACGTTCGCTAATATCTCGAAGAGTAGCAATAACATAGGCGCCCCCATGTTCCTGATGCTCAAATACCGCCAGCGTCAGCTCCGCCGGTATTGAGGTGTGTTTACCCGCGATAATGTCTGTTTCCTGACTAAATTGCTGCTGATCTTCGAGAGTATCGGGCAGGGCCGATTTATTGACCAGGTATGCGTGTAATGAACGGCCCAGACATTGTTGTTTTTGCCGGGCGCCCACCATTTTCAGAAACGCTTCATTGCACTCGCTTATCTTAAGTTGCCGGGTCAGAACCAGCATAGGATCTTTAGAGCTTGAAAAGGCTGAAGCCATCAGGTGAAAAGAGTGTTCGGCATGGCGTTCGCGGGTAATATCCCGAATAGTACCCACAATGTGTAGCGCACTTTGCTGCGCATCGCGATGCAATACCCGACCACGTAACCGTACCCAGACGTAACGGGCGTGGCGCCTGAACCGAAAGCAAACCTCCAGGGTTTGCTGGCCGCCGTGCACTGCCAGCATCCAGTTGAATTCCAGGTTACCTATATCGTCTGGGTGAATAAATTTAAGCAGCGAAATAGGCGAGCCTCGCCACTGGTGCTCATCGGCCCAATCGAGTTTAAACGCGCGCATATAGTATTCATCGTTATGCGCATGCCATTCCCAAAACGATTCCTGGCACGCCCACAAGGCCAGCCGCAGTTTTTCTCGGCACTTTTTGCCTGCTGTAGGGAGTCGTACAGTTCAGCGCTTTTTTCAATCAGCAATTGCTCAGCATTTTGCCGGGCTTGCCGTTCGCGGGAAATTCGTCGGTCCATAGCAGATGAGGGAGAAGCCAGGCTAGGTGCAGTCACAATTACCCCACTTTCAGGCTGAATTCATAGGTATGCGGGGCCTGGGTTTTGACGGTTTTGCGGGTAAGCCGATCGCCAAAATGAGCGGCGGCGCCATCCATCAGTCCTTCTGCCAGCGAGTATAGTTCCCGGGTAGAATAATAACGCAGCAGCATGGCATCATCAGTGCGCGATAACACGGTAAAGATAGGCAGGTCCGCATCCGGATAAAGTTTCCTCACCTGCACATGAATATCATCATCCAGGATTTCCAGGGCATCCAGTAAGCCTTGCTTTCCCGCCATCATCTGCCCATGGGTTTGCGCCAACCGACCAAATAAAAAATAGCCGAAATCGTGCAATAAGACTTCAGCAGGTTGCTGCGTTTTTGCTACCAGTACGCCAAGTAACTTTTCCATTTCATAAAATGGATAATAGCCAACTGCGGTAAACGCACCATCATTTTCCAGGTTGGCTTCGGTAAGCACTTCGTCGGCAAACTCTGGTGAGACATTCTCTTCGAGCATTTCAACTAACGAGGTAAAAACAATTCCCAGCACGTTGATATCCTTAAGTAACCTTAAGGTAAAGTGTAGTTCAGCGTTACCCAGCCACAAGGTGCATTAGGGAAAATGTATTAAAAAAGGGGCCCCTTATATACTGTGCTAACGATTATTCCGGTTCCACCGGTTTACGCGCGCCAAGTACTTCTATCTCATCAACCCGTTGCAAACCGCGCGGCAGCTTATTGCCGCGGCGGCCGCGCTCGCCATAGTAATGTTCTAAATCGGCAGGTGACAATGTCATGTTCCGCTTGCCCGCATGCACCTTAACCGAAGCCTCACGTGGCACAACCGCGACCACACTCACAAATTCTTCCCGACTTTTCGCTTTGGCTGAGGGAATATTGATAATCTTATTGCCTTTACCTTTGCCCAGACTGGGTAAGTCTTTAAGCGGAAAAATCAGCATTCGGCCTTCATTGGATATCGCCAGACATAAGTCAGAATCCAACTGACTCACCCGCGCCGGGGGAATTAAGCGGGCCGCTTGCGGTAAGCTCAAATAGGCCTTGCCTGCTTTATTTTTACTGATCATATCGGCAAAGGTGCCGACAAAGCCGTAACCGGCGTCACTGCTGATCAAAAACTTCTGTTCTTCTGGCGCCATCAACACCTGAATAAACTGCTCTCCTCCAACCAGATTGAAACGGCCGGTAAGGGGTTCGCCCTGGCTACGTGCCGAAGGCAGCGAATGCGCGTCACAGGCAAAGGTTCGTCCGGATGAGTCTAAAAAGACCGCGGGCTGGTTACTACGCCCGGAGGCGCTGGCTAAATAGGCGTCTCCGGCCTTATAGCTCAGTCCTTCCACGTCAATGTCGTGGCCTTTAGCACAACGCGCCCAGCCTTTTTCAGACAGCACTACCGTTACCGGCTCACTGGGTATCAGCTCTTTTTCCGATAACGCTTTAGCTTCAACACGCTCCACCAGCGGTGAACGGCGATCGTCACCGTATTTTTCAGCATCGGCCAGAATTTCTTTTTTAATCAACGTTTTTAAGCGCCGGTCTGACCCCAGTAACAATTGCAGTTTATCGCGTTCCTGAGCCAGGTCTTCCTGCTCCCCGCGAATTTTTACTTCTTCCAACTTGGCTAAGTGACGCAGCTTAAGCTCTAAAATAGCTTCCGCCTGCTTATCTGATAACGAAAACCGCTGCATTAATTCGGGCTTCGGAGAATCATAGGTTCGAATAATCTCGATGACTTCATCGATATTCAGAAACGCAATGAGCAAACCTTCTAAAATATGCAGCCTCGCCAGTACCTTATCCAAACGGTACTGCAAACGCCGGGTGACGGTGTTTTTACGCGACTCCAGCCATTCGGTTAAAATAGTCTGTAAATCTTTAACTTGCGGGCGGCCATCCAGGCCAATCATATTGAGGTTTACCCGGTAGCTTTTTTCCAAATCAGTGGTAGCAAATAAATGCTGCATAAGCTGAAGTGTGTCAACCCGGTTGGAGCGCGGGGTAATCACCAATCTGGTAGGGTTTTCGTGGTCAGACTCATCGCGTAAATCACTTACCATGGGAAGCTTTTTAGCCTGCATCTGCCCGGCAATTTGCTCTAAAATTTTGGCCCCTGACGCTTGATGCGGTAGCGCTGTGATAATCACGTCCCCGCTATCTTCATGGTACACCGCGCGCATTTTTACTGACCCCCGCCCGGTTTCATAGAGTTTGGTAATATCCGCCCTGGGGGTGATAATTTCAGCATCCGTGGGATAGTCCGGGCCTTGAACAATAGCAAGTAAATCAGCCAGTGACGCTTTACTGTTGTCCAATAAATGAGCGCAGGCGTTGGCTACCTCACGCAAATTGTGAGGGGGAATATCGGTTGCCATGCCCACCGCAATGCCGCTGACCCCATTTAACAGGATATGGGGTAGCCGGGCTGGTAGTACTTTGGGTTCGTTTAACGTGCCATCAAAATTGGGCATCCACTCTACGGTGCCCTGGCCTAATTCGCTTAGCAGTAATTCAGAAAAGCGCGACAGTCTGGCTTCGGTATATCGCATAGCCGCGAACGACTTAGGATCGTCCGGTGCGCCCCAATTTCCCTGGCCATCTACCAAAGGGTAGCGGTATGAAAATGGCTGGGCCATTAACACCATTGCTTCATAGCAGGCCGAATCGCCATGTGGGTGGAACTTACCCAATACATCGCCCACCGTACGGGCAGACTTTTTATATTTCGCGGTTGCCGACAGGCCTAAGTCAGACATTGCATAGATAATTCGCCGCTGTACTGGCTTAAGACCGTCGGCAATATTAGGTAAGGCACGGTCCATGATCACGTACATGGAATAATTGAGATAGGCATCTTCGGTAAAACGGCTTAGTGGCAGCTGTTCTACCCCATCCTGACTAATTGTGATTTCATCGCTCATGGAGTTTTCGTTTTTGTTGGCTTATCACTGCATATGCAGGCCATTTTGGGGCAAAGCGGTATACAACGCAATAAGCAGCATGTTTGGCGGTAACGTAACCCGTTACATAAAAAAAACCGCATACTGTGGCAGATGTTTTGTAATGTACCCTAAAGTGGTGTTTTAATAGGCAGCTTTACAGATTTGTTAAATCGGCGAACATGCGCGTAGTACCTTTGTTTTGGATAACACTCATTTCAGCACTGATGCTGTGGGCCAGTGATTGCTATGCACAATCCACTATTCAGTTATTTGATGAAGATGCAAAAGTGGACTTGTCGTCTAACTTTGCGCTTTTTTATGAAGCAGACGAACAGCTGACCATTAGCGATATACTTAACCGACGGCAGGATTTTCAGTGGTATACCGAAGATAATCCCAATTTTGGGTTTCGTGATAACGGCCTATGGTTAACCAACAAAATCAGCAATGTCAGTAACCTTAACAGCTGGGTTTTCACCATTGATTTTAGCCAGCTGGATAAGGTCGACTTCTACCTGGTAGCTGATGGCGCGGTAATTTTGCAAAGTCATCAGGGCAAGCTACAGTCAGAACAAATATTCCGAATTCCTACCTTGCGCGCAGATCTGCCGGTGGCGACCCCACTGGAACTATACATTCGCATCCAAAGCCATTCCTCCAGCTTGATTGTACCATTAAGCGTATCGCCCGAACCGGTACACAGCCTTGGCTCACAGTTAGACAGTACCCTGTGGGGCCTGTTTTATGGTGGCTTATGTATTCTGGCAATTTATAACCTGGTAATTTTTCTGTCGGTGCGCGAAACCAGCCTGATTGCCTATGTAGGCTATATTATGGCGGTGATTTTATGGCAGTTCGTGTGGGGCGGCCATATGCAGGTTTTTGCCTCTGGGGCTCTGCCAGCGTGGCTGGCGGAGCATACCGAGCTGATATTTGTCATCATTGGCATTAGCTCCGGGCTGTTTACGATGTTTTTTCTGGAAACCGCCGAACATGCCAAAACGGCCCACCCGGTAGTGGTGACTCTGATGATAGTCCAGGCAGTGCTGGCTATCGTTTGTGTGGGTAATCTGGTGCCCACCATCTGGAAACACAATTTAGTTTATGGTGTAGGTATAGCCTCTATATGTAGCTATATTTATGCAGGTTTTGAGGCCTTTTTTAATCGCTTTCAGCCCGCCAGGTATTTTATCTTTGCCTGGTCAATGTTATCGATTGGAGCGCTTATTGGCATTTTAAGCCTGACGGGTCTGTTACCTTCCAATCAGTTCACCACCTATTGTTTTCAGGTCGGTGTCTTTTTGGAAGCCGCCTTATTCTCGCTTGCTCTGATGGAAAAGAGCCGTAGTCAGCTGGAAGCAGAGGTAGAACAGGCCACTGACGATTTACGCAATAATATGGAGTTGATAGAAGAGCAAAATGCGCGGCTGGATATCGCCCGTAAAGATGCCATTAAAGCCAGTAACGTAAAGTCACAGTTTTTGGCCAACATGAGCCATGAAATCCGCACCCCGCTAAATGCAATTTTAGGCTTTAGCCGCGAGCTGGGAAATGTGTCGTTGCCGGCAGACCAGCAAGAACAGGTAAGAATAATCAATACCGCAGCTGACAATCTGCTAAGCATTGTTAACGATGTATTGGATTTTTCCAAAATTGAAGCCGGCAAACTGCAAATTAATAATCAGCCTTTCTATCCTAACCAGCTGCTAGAAGAAATGGTCACTATTATGTCCAAGTCAGCGCATACCAAGCGCCTGGAATTTGTGTTTGACCTGGCGCCGTTACCCGAAAAGCTGATTGGCGATTTGTTCCGCATTAAGCAAATTCTTAATAATCTGCTTAGCAATGCCCTAAAATTTACCTCCAGCGGCACCATTAAACTGGGTGTGCAAGGTAAAGCCCTGGCCCACGGGATCCATGAAATTGTCTTCACTATTGAAGATACCGGCATTGGAATAAGCCGGCACGACCTGAAAAAATTGTTCAGCGCTTTTTCGCAGGTGGATGATGCACTTAATCGCAGCTATCAGGGCACCGGCTTAGGGCTGGTTATCTGCCGCGAACTGGTTCGGTTAATGCGCGGTACGATTGAATTGCGCAGCGATCCAGGCCTTGGCAGTACTTTTACCATTACCCTGCGCACTAATCAGCTAAGCCAAAAATACGCGATGGAGCCGGGTGGCGACTGGCAAGATAAGCGCGTAGTAATATTTGACCCGGTGCCGCAAACCCGTCAGGCCAGTGCCCGCATGCTAAAATGTATGGGAGCAAAGGTAACCAGTGTAGAGTCTCTGCCCTTTTTGAAAACACTGACCGATAACCCTGATTATCTGTTTGCCACCGTCCCCGGCAGTATGTTGGCCAGCCGCGATGCCATGCTCAGTGAAGTCATTCAATTTGCGGCTAAAAAGCGTATTTTATGGTATTCAGGGCCAGAGCCATTTAACCAATATCCCAGTCTGACGCCGCACTTCCATTCTCAGGTGCGCATGCCAATTACATTATCAAAGCTTGAAGATTTACAGCATCATAAAACTAACCTGCACAAAAACCCGATGCAACATAAGCTAAACAGCCTGCCAAGTATTCGCATTCTGGCGGTGGATGATATGGAAATGAACCTGAAGTTACTATCTACCTGGCTGGCGGGCAGCTCAATTGAGCTGACAGTGTCGATGAGTGGGCAGGACGCGGTAAATCGTTGCCAGGTAACCGAGTACGATTTAATTTTGATGGACGTGCAAATGCCAGGCATGGATGGATTGCAGGCCTCGCGGGCTATTCGCAAAACGCCGCTGAACCTCGGTACCCCGATTATTGCGGTTACCGCGCATGCCTTCAAAGAAGAGCAAGAACGGTTGTTGGCCTCGGGTATGGATGACTACCTGCCCAAACCTATCGAAGTCAGTACCTTACTGGATCTTATCCGCCGCTGGTGTGAAACCCACACTCCCGCTCCCCAACAAGCAGACACGCTGGACTGGGAATTGGCTATCGCGCGCACCAATCATAACGATGAGACTGCCCGAGAACTGCTGGCTGATTTTATTCGTCTGCTGCCGGAGGCAGTGCATCAGATAGAAACGGCCTGGCATGCGCGCCATTACAGTGAACTCCTCAATCAGGTACATCGGCTACACGGGGCGAGCTGCTATACCGGCGTACCGCGCTTGCAAAGCCTGGCCGATGAGCTGGAAGGCGCCCTTAAACGCAAACAATATATGCTGGTGGCCGAACTTATGACGGTCTTTATCGAAGAAGCGAATCAGGTTCAGCGCAAAGCGGCAGATCTGCTTAGCGCTACGCCAGCGCCAGCAAAAAGTTAATTACTCCACCACAACCTGGGTTTCTGTAGGTCGGGTTTGCTGGCACTGGCGCATAAAGTGCACAAACTCCATCGGCGAACGGTCTAAATCGGCTGCTGAAATATAGATGTCGTAGCCCAACCGCTGACGTAAATGCGACATGCGGTTGGCCAACATGGCTTTTACGCCGGTTAGTGTTTTGCCATCTTCCAATACGTACTGTTTGTCATCGAACATCTCCTGATTAAAACAGTCGCCAGTAGCACAATTTTTATCGTGGCTGTGAATTAACAAAGGACGCTGTTCCATCAATAGATGGGTAGCTAAACGCGGCGACACCCGATGCATAAAGGGCGCGTAGCTTTTTAATCGAAATCCCACAGCTTCCAACTCCACCTGTTCCATACCTTGTTGTATCCGGGGGCAATCAATACGCTGAATATTGTCCCAGTAAATTTCCCAGTTACCCCGTCGGTGATGATACAAAATACGGCTCGGAGAAATTTCGATACTATGATCGGGCTCACGTAACTTAAACCAGCCTACCAGCATCGTGACCAGTGAAGCGCTGGTGAGAAAGATTCCGGCCAGGAACAACCAGTCAGGGGCGAAAGACAGCCATAGCGTGGAAATCAGCAAGCCGGCCACGCCCAACAATAAGGTGGTAAAACCATTACGTTTGGATGTTGCCTTGATAAAAATTGGCGCAGCATTATTTGAAGACATAAAAATATACCACCAGCATTAGCACAGCCCATATTATGTACAGGCGAATTCGACGGCATTTTACACAATCGGTGTGCCACCAGGCACGTCCTTTATTGTGTTGCGAGCGTTTGTTTCGCATCCGTAAGAGTGATTGGGATTGGTTAATTTGAATGGTAGTTTACACCATGCCCGAATTAATACGACCATACTCCGGATTTGGGATTATGTATTGAGTGCTAGATAGTTAACACAACAAAATGTTCAGTCCAGCCTACTCTACACTGGCATCGCTTTTTGCTAGACTAGGTTGTCTATATTCACAGGTGAAAGCAGCATGTCAGAGTTTACCGGCAATCATATACTTACGGTTAACCAGTTCAATCGCGATGCAATTGAAAAAGTCTTTGATGTTGCCCATACAATGCAGCCTTATGCCCGGCGCCAGAAGCGTACAACGGTGCTAGATGGTGCGATTTTGGGAAATTTGTTCTTTGAACCGAGCACCCGCACCCGGGTGAGTTTTGGCACCGCGTTTAATTTGCTGGGCGGAGAAGTCCGGGAAACCACCGGCATGTCCAGTTCAGCCCTGGCCAAAGGTGAGTCCCTGTATGATACTGCCCGCGTGCTCAGTGGCTACTCTGATATTATTGCTATGCGGCATCCGGCGGCCGGCTCGGTGGCGGAATTTGCCGAAGGCAGTCGCGTGCCCGTTATTAACGGGGGCGATGGTGCCAATGAACACCCTACTCAGGCGCTGCTGGATTTATTCACCATTAAACGCGAAGTAGAGTATCAGGGTAAAGGCATTGATGGCCTGCACATTGCGATGATAGGCGACCTGCGCTATGGGCGTACGGTACATTCACTATCTCGCCTGTTATGCCTGTATAAAAATGTGCGGTTTACCCTGGTTTCGCCTAAAGAGCTGGCAATGCCTCAACCCATTATTGAGGCTATCGAGAACGCCGGCCATCAGCTCACCGTTACTGAACAGCTTGAAGGTAACCTGGATGTGGATATTTGCTATCAAACCCGGATACAGGAGGAGCGCTTCCCCTCTCAGGAAGAAGCCAATCGATATCGCGGTAAATTTCGCCTGAACCAGTCTATTTATACCCGTCACTTCCAGTCAAGAACGGTCATTATGCATCCGCTGCCACGCGACTCTCGCGCCGAGGCCAATGAACTGGATAACGATTTGAACTTAAACCCGAACCTTGCCATATTCAGACAGACCGACAATGGCGTACTGGTGAGAATGGCCCTGTTTGCATTAACGCTGGGCGTTGAAAACCTGGTAACCAAGTACGAACGAGATGTCATTTGGCACAGCAACAAGAGTAGCGACTAACTATGCAAAAATCTGAAGCTTTATTTACCCGCGCCCAAAAAACAATTCCGGGCGGCGTTAACTCTCCAGTGCGTGCGTTTAAAGCCGTAGGCGGTACACCACGCTTTATTACTAAAGCCGATGGACCCTATATGTGGGATGCCGATGGGAAGCGTTATATTGATTACGTACAGTCGTGGGGGCCAATGGTACTGGGCCATAATAATGAGCGTATTCGCAATGCGGTCATCGAAGCGGCGGGCAGCGGACTTAGTTTTGGCGCGCCCACCGAAGCCGAAATTTTCATGGCCGAAAAAATTAACCAGTTAGTGCCGTCAATGGAGATGGTGCGCATGGTAAATTCAGGTACCGAAGCCACTATGTCAGCTATTCGGATTGCCCGCGGCTATACTAACCGTAATAAAATCGTTAAATTCGAAGGTTGCTACCACGGTCATGCTGATGCCCTATTGGTAAAAGCGGGGTCCGGCGCGCTGACCTTTGGTGTGCCGAGCTCGCCTGGCGTACCTGCCGATGTGGCGAAACACACTATCACGGTTGAGTTCAATAACCTCGATAGCGTGGCCGAGGTATTTGCCGAACACGGTGATGACATCGCCTGTATTATCGTTGAACCGGTTGCCGGCAACATGAACTGCATTCCGCCCGTTCCGGGCTTTTTAGAAGGATTGCGGGAGATTTGTGATAAGCATGGCACCCTGCTTATTTTTGACGAAGTCATGACCGGTTTTCGGGTAGCCCGGGGCGGCGCGCAAGCGCGGTATAATATCGTGCCGGATATGACCTGTCTGGGCAAAGTTATTGGCGGCGGCATGCCAGTAGGCGCGTTTGGCGGCAAAAAAGAGATTATTAGTTATGTCTCTCCTACCGGACCGGTATATCAGGCGGGCACGCTGTCGGGTAACCCGGTAGCGATGGCGGCTGGTTTAGCTGCATTGGAGCAACTTGAAGATGCCAGTCTTTACGACAGTATTTTTGCTAATACACAAAAGCTGGTAGACGGCATGCAGGCGCTTGCGGACAAACACGGTGTACCCATGACGACGAATGTCGCCGGCAGTATGTTTGGACTTTTCTTCACAGATGTTGATAAAGTGACGAATTATCAGCAAGCTATCAACTGTAATACAGAACAGTTCAAGCGCTTCTATCATGGTATGTTGGACCAGGGTGTTTATTTAGCACCAGCGTCCTACGAAGCTGGCTTTGTCTCCAAAGCCCATGATGAGGCGATTATTGAGGCTACACTCGCTGCCGCAGACCATGTACTGGGCGAATTATAATTTGTCGGAAGTAGAGAATTAAATGTGACTGAATTGACGTTATTGCTACTGTGTTTAACAGCCGTTATCAGTATCTATGGCGTCATTGTCACGGTCTTACTGCAGCGTAAAAAGCGCGAACTGGCCTGCGCCACTGACCAGGTATTCAGTCATCATGAAGCCCCGCTGGCGACTTCCGAGGAAGATAAAGAACGGATGTTTCGCCACCGGGCCGATGAAGCGCTTCGGCTTACCCGCACGATCCAAAAATTTATCCCCCGGCAGTTTGTCGACCATTTGTCCAAGCATGGGGGAATGGAGCTAAAACTGGGCCACGCTGATGAAGATGAAGTGGCTATTTTGTTTTGTGATATCAGAGGGTTCACCGGCCTTTCTGAACATATGCGGCCACAGCAACTCATGCAATTTCTGAACTCATACTTCTGCCGTATGAATGAACCTATTCATCAGAACCGCGGGTTCATAGATAAATTTATTGGTGATGCTATTATGGCATTATTCGATCATCCCGGTGGGACACCGCAGCAAAAAGCGGCTGATGCCTTGCAAGCCGCCCTGGATTTACGCATTGCGCTGTCTATGTATAACGCTGATCGCAAAAAATCGCAGTACGAGCCTTTAGGCGTTGGTATAGGCTTACATTATGGACCGGTAATACTGGGTACGGTGGGCTGCGAGGATCGTATGGATACCACCGTTATCGGCGATAGCGTAAACATTGCTTACCGGCTGGAGTCGCTGACTCCCCGCTTTAACGCAGATATCATCGTCAGTGCTACCATGCTGGAAACCTTGGGCAGCGGGTATGCGGTGAAAACCCGCTTATTGGACTGGGTCAGAGTTAAAGGTCGCCAAGCCCCCATCGAAATTTACGAAGTCCTTGATCACCTGAGTGAAGACGAGCAAAAACGACGCTTTTCCGTACAAACTCATATCGCGGCGGGGCTGGCCTGCCGCATTAAACGTGACTGGGACGGCGCGTTACTGCATTTTTATAAAGCGGTAGGTAAATATCCGCAGGATTCGCTGGCCCGGCATCATATTGCAGTGATAGAAC
The DNA here is from genome assembly GCF_003429285.1 of Salinimonas sediminis. NCBI lineage: Bacteria > Pseudomonadati > Pseudomonadota > Gammaproteobacteria > Alteromonadales > Alteromonadaceae > Salinimonas > Salinimonas sediminis. The sequence continues at coordinate 330,188 of NZ_CP031769.1, read as the reverse complement.
AACTGCGTCAGCGTACCCTGGACGAGAAGTGGGATGGTGCGATGGAAACCGGTGCTCTTAGTTAACGCTAGCGGCTTGCCTGTTGGCGAATAAAGGTAACTGCTGGCGCAAAATAAGCCCCGCCGGATTGCGCGCTGGTAAAATCAAGCCAGCGGTCATAATCGCCTTCGCTATTCCCCACAATCTGGCTATGCAGCATAGTTTCAAAAGCCTGAGCCGAAGCCGAACAGCTGATAAAGAACAGCCCCTGCACCAGCAGGTCGCCATAGGGCATTCCCTGCTTCAGTAATCCGGGCGTGGAGGCGCCTGGCAATACCGCAGCACCCCGAAGGCTATGAGATGACGCAGATTGTTCCACACTCACCCGGTCATGTTCACGGGTTTTTCCCATAACCTGTTCCTGCTGGCGTTCAGACAGTGCCCGCCAGCGACGCAAATCATGCTGATACCGCTGCACATGCACGTAGCTACCGCCAGCAAAATCCGGCTCTAGTTGTGCATCTACAATAGCCACCTGACGCCGGGTCATGCCTCTGGGGTTATCTGAGGCATATACAAAGCCATTCAGGTCACGACCGTCTAAATAACGAAAACCTTGAACCTGCTCCACCAGCTCAACATGTAAGTGCAACAATTCCATAATATCGCAAGCCATCGCATGGCAAATATCCAGCCGGTCAGCACGGACCTGAATAAACAAATCACAGCCGGTGTCCGGCGCACTGCGATCTTCACATTGCATAGCTGGAAACGGGTGGAGTTCGCCAGGCTTACCCTGGTCATATAGTTCGTCCCAAAACGACGCACCGATAGCAACAACACCGGTGACCATCGCTTCGTAATGTTCGTTTTCGTAAAACTCGAATAAATCGAGTAACCGAGGTAAGGTTGCCCGGATAGTCTGTGCGTCGTCGTCAATGACATTCAGCAACAGATAATGAGCGTGCAAGTTTGGTTCTGCGCATATGCCTTTTTGCGGTTGCGTCATGCCTAAAAAGGTTCCTTATCCCACGGTTCTACGTTGGTTGTTATTATTTTGCATCCAAGTGTGGCTAATAGCCCGCAGCTTGTCCATCTTTTCGGCTTTCTGAAGCGCCAATATACACCTTACGTTGGGCATCATACATAATGGCTTGATAGCCGCCATAAATCCCTACCGCCGGCTGCAATGTATGTCCCCGTTCCATCAGGTCGCGCTGAACCTGCATGGTTACCCCCTGTTCCAGATGCACCTGGCCGCCCTGTGTCATCATCTCGCCGATTGGGCTGGACGAGCCACTGTGCAACATTCTGGGCGCATCACCGGCTTCCTGCAGGTTCATATCAAAATCAATCAGGTTCATTACAATTTGCGCGTGCATTTGCGGCTGGGTGGCCCCGCCCATTACACCAAAGCTGACCCACGGCTGGCCGTTGCGCGTGATGAACGCTGGAATAATCGTATGGAAAGGCCGTTTACCCGGCGCGTATTCATTAAAATGGCCGGCTTGCAGAGTGAATAATTCACCGCGATTTTGCAGTACAAACCCCAATCCGGGTGGCGTCATACCCGACCCCATGCCGCGATAGTTACTTTGAATCAAAGACACCATGTTGCCTTGGCTATCTGCCACCGTCAGATAAACCGTATCGCCCTCGTTAAGTCCTGCGTCAACCCGCTGGGCGGCTTGTTTATGGTCAATAAGCGCAGCGCGTTGTTGGGCATAGGGCTTGGCTATTAGTTGGGCCACCGGTATATCGTTAAAGGCCGGGTCAGCATAAAAGCGGGCGCGATCCGCAAAGGCCAGTTTTTTCGCCTCAACAAAGGTGTGAATATATTGAGCGGAACCAAACCCCATCCCCGCAACATCAAAATGCTCCATCATATTGAGAATTTGCAGCGCCGCGATGCCCTGGCCGTTGGGAGGCAGCTCCCACACATCATAGCCCCGATAATTGGTGGATACAGGCGTTACCCAGGTTGATGTATGAGCGGCGAGGTCGGCATAACTTAAAAAGCCTCCCTGCTCCTTCATATAAGCCGCTATTGTATGTGCGATATCCCCCTGGTAGAACGCCTTCGCGCCGCCAGTGGCAAGTTTTTCGTAGGTAGAGGCCAAATGGGGGTTACGAAATATATCGCCTTTTTGCGGCGCTTTGCCGTTAAGTAAAAAGGTTTCACTAAAGCCAGGGTAATGGCCTATTCGCTGGTTATTCATTTCCCAGTAATAAGCGATAAGTTCGGTGACCGGAAAGCCTTTTCGGGCATAGTTTATCGCCGGTGTAAGTATATTTTGCATGGGCAGGTGGCCGAACTTTTCATGTAAAGTAAACCAACCATCTACCGCCCCTGGTACTGAAACCGGTAATGGCCCAAAGGCAGGTATTTTGGTCAGCCCCTGGCGAGCAAACTCCGCTTTTTCCAGCGCTAAAGGGGATCGCCCTGAGGCATTGAGCCCGTAGAGTTTTTGAGTCTTGGCATCCCACACTATGGCGAACAAATCCCCGCCGATACCCGCCCCTGTGGGCTCCACCAACCCCAGCATAGCATTGGCTGCAATGGCGGCATCAATAGCATTGCCACCCGCTTTGAGAATATCCAGCGCGACCTGGGTAGCAAGGGGTTGACTGGTGGCAGCCATGCCTTGCTGGGCGATGACTTCAGATCGACTGGCGAAAGCTTCCCCCGTTACGCGGTCGTAAGCCTGTACGTGAAGAGCCACCAAGGTACTTAAAAATAAAAACCATCGCATCGTCGTCTCCCTGAGCTATGTATTGGCGGTATTTATGGTGCATTTTTTTTGGGTATTAGTGGGCTATTTACCCGCGTCTAAGGCGCGCGCAATGCCACTGTAATAATTACCCTGAAACTGTAATTTTTTTGTTAATTAACAAAAGTTCATGTCTCATACCTTCGCATGATTTCGTCGCAATACGCACCAGCGCAGTGCATTTTATCATTTTTAAACAGCCAGTTATGGCGCTACCCGGCTGCCTGTCTGGCTTCATACTATGGCACGAATTACGCTTATCTGTAGGGTGACTATGTCTAATAGTATTGTGATAACCCTGGATCTGTTAGGTGACTTATCATAACAGCGTCAGGCAGATGACCAACTTATTCTACAGTATGCAGGTCTTATTTTGTTACCCACAGGCCGATAGTGGCCTATTACACCGACACTGTGCACTTAGCCACCACAGCATACTGCTGCAGACCTGAAATAACAGGGAGGGAGTGATAATGAATCCGCCGTTAAGCATTGTGACAATAGTTAAAAGTCGGGTACGCCAGCTAACCAACCTGATACGTAGTATTGAACAGGCCGCCCCGCTGCCCTTAGAGCTTGTAGTGGTATGGATGGCCCCACCCTGTTCCGAATCGCTGATTACCAGCAGCAAATTCGACATCGTGCATAAGTTTGTGGCACATGACAATTTGCCCATCCCCAAAGCTCGCAATAAAGGTTTCCAGGCATGCCGCAGCGATAATATCGTATACATGGACGTAGATTGTATTTGTCCTGCCGGGCTATTTGGCCATATTAGCGACAAACTACAGCGCCAACGGGTTGTCACCGCTCAAATGCGTTATTTATTCAATGTACCAGAAAAAATAAATTACCCCTCATTACTTAATCAGGCCATTACACATCCTAATAGCGGACGTCATTTGATTGGCCAGGACACCGGTTTTGAGCAGTTTCATACCATGCTTTTTGCCATAACTCGCCAAGATTACAATAGCATAGATGGCTTTGACGAAAACTATGTAGGGTTTGGCGTAGGCGATGTCGATTTTGCTACCCGCTGCGAACAGGCCGGAATGTCACTTTATGTCATTGCAGACAAGGTATTGCATCAGTTTCACCCCAGGGTCGATCCGCCTATTAATCATCTGTTTGATATTGTTAATAATGCCTCGCTATATCGGCAAAAGTGGGGTTTTTATCCGATTCAAAACTGGTTGGAAGAATTTGCCCGGGAAGGATTGGTAAACGAGGACTTTCATACCGAAGGGCTAAAGGTTCGGCGGCTACCCACCAAAGAGGAAATAGCGGCGCACATGACTACCCGGCCGTATTAACCGCATACGGCTAGCAGTTTACGCCGCAGGCCTGGGTTGGCGCTCTGGGCGAGCTGGCCCATCAGCCTAGCCCAGTCAGTTGGTTATCAGCTAATGAAGGTAGGCCCGCCCCAAACCGAAAAGAAAACGGCGCAACTGAACCCAGTGCGCCGCTTATATTCGCCAGCTTTGTGGCGATCATTCAATCAACGTTTATTGACCGCCTGTTTAACGCCCTCGGCATATTCTGCCGATACTTTTTCCAGTACCGCGTACCAGCGGGCCTTAACTCCCTCACTGCATCCGCCTACGGCTTCTGCCATATTACTGTGTAAACGCTGTTTTTGGCCCGCGTCAAAGCTGTCGTAAAGTGCGCGCGGCTGCTTATAATCAACATCAGCTTCTTCCACATCATATCGGCCGGCATCGCCCTCTATACGCAGCGGTGGCTCAGGATGCTCAGGTTTAGCCGCCGGGCCTTCATACTGGTTTGGTTCATAGTAGGCATCCGGGTTACCAAAGTCGTTAGTAAAGAAGCGCATGGCGCCGTCTTTATGATAATGCCGCACTGACGTATTTTTGGGGGCATTAGCCGGCAGGGCTTCATAATGCGTTCCTAACCGGTAACGATGAGCATCAGCATAAGCAAAGACTCTGGCCTGCAGCATTTTATCGGGACTGTAGGCTATACCTGGCACCTTGTTAGAAGGCGAAAATGCTGCATTTTCTACCATCTGAAAATAATTTTGTGGTATTTGGTTCATTTCCAGCTCGCCTACTTCAATCAAAGGATAGTCGCCATGAGGCCATACTTTGGTTAAATCAAACGGGTTGTATTCCTGTTGTCCGGCTTCCTCTTCAGGCATCACCTGAATGTACATGGTCCATTTCGGGAAGTTACCGGCGCTTACCGCTTTTAGTAATTCTTCCTGATAGGACTCGCGGGTGCGCCCTATAACATCTTCAGCTTCGCGATTAGTATGATGTTGGTGACCCTGTTGCGTTTTAAAATGAAACTTCACCCAAAAACGCTCGCCTTGTGCATTGTATAAACTGTATGTATGGCTGCCATAACCATTCATGTGCATAGGCGAGGTGGGAATGCCTCGGTCTGACATTAAAATAGTCACCTGATGGACGGATTCAGGCTGCGATGCCCAAAAGTCGAACATGGCTTCGGGGCTACGTAAATTAGATTGCGGGTGACGTTTCTGTGTACGAATAAAATCAGGGAATTTATACGGGTCGCGCACAAAGAATACCGGGGTATTGTTTCCCACCATGTCCCAATTGCCTTGCTCTGTATAAAACTTCAGGCTGAAGCCTCGCACATCGCGTTCAGCATCAGCTGCTCCCAGTTCACCTGCCACCGTAGACCAGCGGCTTAAAACTTCGGTTTGCTTACCATTCTGGCTGAATACATCAGCACAAGTATAACGGGTGATATCATGCGTTACCGTAAACTTACCCTGTAAACCCCACCCTTTTGCGTGGACCGGGCGCTCTGGAATACGCTCACGGTTTTGGTGCGCTAGCTTTTCAATAAGTTGATAATCTTCCAGCAAAGCGGGACCGCGGGGGCCTGCGGTTTTGGTCGTGTTGTTGGATTCTACCGGTGCGCCAGCACTGGTGGTCAATGTAGATTTAGTCATTTCACTTCAACTTTTTTATTTATGGTAATACTAATACGGTATGAATAAGAACCGCGCCTAATAGGTTCTCACTATAGATGTAATAGGAAAACGCCATCCTGTACAGGTAAGCGACCAAAAATAAATCCATAAAAAAGCCCCGGTCATCGACCAGGGCTTAACAGTGGTGAGTTGAACGTTATTATTATTGTAATCGCGTGTTCAATCGAGACTTAGGTAAACTGCCGCCTATTTACGGCTTCCGGTAAAATCAGGATAGGCTTCAAGACCGCATTCACTGACGTCCACGCCATCAAATTCTTCTTCTTCGGTAACCCGGATGCCCATAATCGCTTTGATGATAAGCCACACTATCAGGCTAACAACGAAGACCCAGACAAAGATAGTCACTGCGCCTAACAATTGACCGCCAAACGAAGAGCCTTCATTGGTGAGGGGCACTAATAGCAGACCCAGCAAACCTACTGTTCCGTGGACCGAGATAGCCCCTACCGGATCGTCAATTTTTAGTTTGTCTAAAGCGACGATACTAAATACCACTAGTAAACCGCCTGCGGCACCAAATAATGTAGCTTGTAGAGGTGTAGGTGTAGACGGCTCTGCCGTAATGGCTACCAGGCCGGCTAACGCGCCATTAAGGGCCATGGTTAAATCGGCTTTGCCAAACATTAGACGGGCCAGCAACAGGGCGGCGATAGTACCGCCTGCGGCAGCTGCATTAGTATTCATGAAAACCACCGCCACTGAGTTGGCACTTTCCACTGTTGCAGTCGCCAATACGGAACCACCGTTAAAGCCAAACCAGCCCATCCAAAGAATAAATGTACCTAGTGTCGCCATCGGCAGGTTGGCACCCGGAATCGCATTAATTTTGCCATCTGCGGTATATTTACCTTTACGTGCTCCCAGTATCAGTACGCCAGCCAATGCGGCAGAGGCCCCTGCCATATGGACAATACCTGAACCCGCAAAATCAGAAAAACCATTATCACCCAGTACATACATTCCAAATACCGCTTCACCGCCCCATGTCCAGGCGCCTTCCATCGGATAAATAAAACCTGTCATGACTACAGCGAAGGCTAAAAAAGCCCATAGCTTCATCCGTTCAGCCACTGCGCCTGATACAATCGACATAGCCGTAGCAACAAATACCACCTGGAAGAAGAAATCTGCTGATGGAGCATAGGTAGCCGGTTCGTCAGTAATGCCGGTGGCGCCATCCCCCATAATACCGCTTAAGAACCAGCTAAAATCGGCTCCGCCGTACATAATGCTATACCCGCACACCATATACATGGTGCAGGCAATAGCAAACAAAGAGATATTTTTAGTTAAAATTTCGGTGGTATTTTTGGCTCTGACCAGGCCGGCTTCCAGCATGGCGAACCCTGCCGCCATCCACATTACCAGCGCGCCGCAAATCAAAAAGTAAAAGGTATCAAGTGCATACCCTAGTTCAAAGGTTATTTCCATTGTGGTTCTCTCCGCAATTTTTTTATTGGCTTACAACGCATCTGCATCAGCTTCACCGGTACGAATCCGGACAGCCTGTTCAAGGTTATAGACAAACACTTTACCATCGCCAATTTTGCCGGTTTTAGCCGCGCCCACTATGGCTTCTACCAAACGGTCTACCTGATCATCTAGTACGGCAATTTCCAATTTTACCTTAGGCAAAAAATCAACCTGATACTCGGCTCCGCGGTAAAGTTCTGTATGTCCTTTCTGACGCCCGAAACCTTTCACTTCGGTCACGGTCAAACCGTCAATACCGATTTCTGAAATGGCTTCGCGAACATCATCTAGCTTAAACGGCTTGATGATCGCTGTGACTAGTTTCATGTGTTGCTCCAAATGGTAGTTGGTTATGTTTATGCGGCACATTGCGTGTCTTAGGAGCAGTAATTCAAAACATGCGCCATAAATTTTTACCATTTAATATCAACAACCTATGGATTTCAATGCAACAAAATTATGACAAAGTCGCACCAATGTGGTGCGCCCCAGTAAGATTGCATTATAAGTGTGCAAAAAAACGGCAATAGCCTCGTTCCACATCATAAAATCGGTTGTTTTGGAGAAAAAGGAAGATAAATGACTACGGAAGCGTCTTTTTATGCACCGAAGCTGGGCCATCGACAGCCCTCGCACCACCACCCTATTCCAGCGCTTCGCTATCGGCGCTGGACCAGCTGGGGCGGCTCGGTATTGGTGCACGGGATTATTGCAGCAGTCGTGATTTTTCGGGGCGTCCCCCCGACGCTACCTTTGCCATCTTCGCAGCAGCCGTCGCCAGGGGTGCTTAAAGCTCGTTTGTTTCCCTCGTCCAGGGTGCCCCGTGAGCCTCGCCCGGCGCCCACCCAAACACCTTTACCCGCCCCCACCCTTGATGCCGCCGGCCCCGGTGTACAGGCCATCACAACCAATACGTCACCACTGCCTGCGTCAGGTGCGGCAAAACTACCATCGCCTGACAAGGTTCAGCCCCCCGCCACCGCATCACCGTCAAACATAAATACCTCTGCAGCATCTTCTGGCGAACCCGCCCCATCTGGCTATAAAAACCATATGCACCAATTCCTACAACAAGAAGCCCAGGCTAAAGATCGCGAACTGGGCCGTTCAGCCGCGCGCGACTTTGCCCGCTCGCACCATACCGTGCCCCTTAAAGACAATAGAAAGGGCCGGCCGCAAGCGCCGCTAACCCGTGCTCCTAAAGTACGGGTTAACTGTACAACTGCACTTAATAAGACCCTTACTGTACTTAGTACATTTACCGGGGGCCGACTAGACTGCAGTGAACCATCTTCATATGCCGACGACTATATCAATAAACGGGTTGCTGACCACTCGACTCAGCCAGCGCAGCCCCCAGCAAAGAATTGATTCCATTTTTATTTATCGCAATTCGTACTTGTTCACTGCAAACTGCGTATAACAACAATCAAAACGTCCTATCAACTACTTAGCCAAGGGGAATGTGTGTGGCCGCAGCCAATTTACTTGCCTTAATCGATGACATCGCAACATTGCTGGATGATATTTCGGTGATGTCGAAAGTCGCCGCAAAAAAAACGGCAGGCGTATTGGGCGATGATCTCGCGCTCAATGCTGATCAGGTTCAGGGAGTGCGCGCTGAGCGCGAACTGCCGGTGGTATGGGCAGTGGCCAAAGGGTCATTGCTCAATAAGGTTATACTGGTACCAGCAGCGCTACTGATCAGCGCTTTGTTACCGGTGCTTATTACGGTCTTTTTGGTAATTGGCGGCCTGTATTTGTGCTATGAGGGTGCCGAAAAGGTCTTTCATCGCCTGTTTCCCAAAGATACGGAGGCCGAGCGAGAAGCCCGCATCAAGCAACTTAGTGATAAAAATGTAGACCTGGTAGCGATGGAAAAAGAGAAGATAAAAGGAGCGATACGTACCGATTTTATTTTATCTGCCGAAATCATTGTCATTGCCTTAGGCAGTATTCAGGGCGCGGACTTTGTGACCCAGGTTGGCGTGCTTTGCGCGCTAAGTGTAGCCATTACGGTGGGCGTTTATGGGCTGGTGGCCGCTATCGTAAAAATGGATGATCTTGGACTTTACCTGCTGAAAAAATCACTAACGGGCAATTTCAATAGCATGCAGCGCATGAGTGGGCGCGGCTTACTTATTGCGGCTCCTATTTTGATGAAAGCACTGGCGCTTATCGGCACGGTAGCCATGTTTTTGGTTGGTGGCGGTATCCTGACGCACAATGTGCCCTTTATTCATCATCTCGCGGAACAAATTATACACAGCATTCAGGCGATGCCCTTGTTAGTTAGTATTGCCGTAGACGGTGTGGCCGGGTTTGTTGCAGGTGCGCTGGTCGTTGCTGTAATGACCGTCATTGCTAAGCTACGCGGTGGCGAATAAACGCATGAACATCGGCTAATTATCAATAAACTTTACCGGTGGTCATTTTGACCACCGGCTAGTTGGTTAAACCACTAAAATATAGCGTAACACTAACAGCAACGGTACAGACTCCTTCCCCTAAAAAAATAATCCTCATATATATCAAAGGTTTAAAAATATTAGCCGAGGTGGCACAACTATCGCTAAATATAATGCGACTTAGTATGAAATACCTATGCTGTGTGGCAATAGCCGTGCTGTACAGCGCGAGTGTACGGAAGTAGGCAGTGCACTCACCTGATTATGATTGAGCGGTGTTTCAAACAGTATGTTGAAACACGAGAAGGAATACGTTGGCAATTACGCCAGCACAGGGTTTGTGAGGCCATTATGATTAGTTATACTGCTGTTTTTATTGCATCTATGGCGCCGTTGGCAGCATTTGTCGCCAGCGCCATCATTATTAGTAGTGTGTACCGGGTTATGGGGCGGCGATAATTCCCCCCCCCACTGTTTGTTCCGCTCCCGTTGGACTTAGGCTTACGCCTGATAAGCGCAGCAGGTTTAGCCCGGCGATGACGTGCTGGGGTCAGGCTTAGCGGCTTATCAGGTGTAAGATTTTTTTTAGTCGAACCAGCGGTCCCACCAGCTCTTATCGTCCTGTTTATCGCTTTTAGGTGGCTCAATGGTTTCTCCGCGACAACCCGTACGCGGCGGCGGCAGCACCTCTAAGATAGCCGGCACGCTTAAAGAATCAGGACACCCGGCCACGGTAACTTTACCGGTGTTTTTATTAAAATGTGCAATGCCCAGCCCGTCCGGGAAACGTCGGGATAGTGATTTTGGAGACTGCAATTTTTGATAATTAATAAACACCGGTAGCGCACCCCCAGCGCCGGTCAAGTTTACCGGCTCGTTATCATCATTCCCCACCCAAATGGTAGACACATTATTGCGGTCAAATCCGGTAAACCAGCTATCCCGGTAATCATCCGTGGTGCCCGTTTTACCCGCCATATTGATATTGGGAAACTGCCCCCCGAGCCGCTTTGCCGTGCCCTCGCGAGTTACTTTAAATAGCCCGTAATTCAGTAAATAAGTAGCGGCTTCATCCGCGCGCTGGGAATAAAACTCAGCATGTTTCCACAACAGCTTGTCATTAGCCGAAACCACCGCCGATACCGTATGCAACGGAATATACCGGCCATTATTAGAAATAGTCTGGTACATCTGATTGGTTTGAATCGGTGCCATACTCATAGAACCTAATGTTAACGCAGGAACTTCTCTTATCCAGCTATTTACACCCAGGCGACGCACGGTTTCAATAACCTTATCCAAGCCCACTTCCATCCCCAGATTCACGGTAGGTACATTGAGGGATTCTATCAGGGCCGTGACCAGCGGTACTTCTCCGCGAAATGCTTTATCGTAGTTACGCGGCGACCATAGCTTGCCATCTTTGCTTTTCAAAGTGATGGGCTTATCCTGCAAGGGGGTGGCTAAATTGAATTCGGTAGGATCTTCCAACGCCGTTAAAAACACCGCTGGCTTAATCAGTGAACCAACTTGACGCTTAGCATCCAGCGCGCGATTAAAACCGTTATAGTCCGCTTGCCGGGAGCCTACAATAGCCCGTACTTCGCCGGTATCGATATGGGTCACCACCATCGCACCTTCCAGCTTCGCTTTACGATCTTTTTGCAAGCCGTCTAAAGTTGACGACAAAGCCTTCTCAGCCCGGCGCTGAGCATAAATATCTAACGTGGTAAAGACCTTAACGCCAGAGTCGCGTAAGCTCGGATCAGCCAGAATTTCCTTTAATTCCTGCCTTACTTTTTGCATAAACGCGGGATGCTTACCGCTTGCCAGGCTTGCACCACTGGCAAGGCCCATTGGTGCGTTCAAATACGACTCATATTGCTTGGCGGTTATTTCATTCGCCTCAAACAATAAACGTAAAATTAAATTACGCCGTTCCAATACCCGCTCTGGATGGCGTCGCGGATTATAAAAAGAAGGCCCTTTAATCATCGCTACCAGTGTCGCAATTTCCGGTACATTAAGCTCGGTGGCCGGGCGGTCAAAAAAGTAATAACTGGCCAGCCCGAAGCCATGAACGGCCATATCGCCATTTTGCGCCAGGAATACCTCATTCATGTAGGCCTGTAAAATTTCTGATTTGCTATAGCGGGCATCAATGATAATCGCCATCAGAGCTTCTTTGGCTTTGCGAATAATGGATTTTTCACGGCTAAGGTAGAGGTTTTTAACCAACTGCTGAGTCAGTGTGCTGCCGCCTTGCACCGTTTTCCCCGCCCGTAAATTAGCGATTAGGGCACGTACAATAGATAACGGTGCTACGCCGTGATGATCGTAAAAATCCCGATCCTCTACCAGCGTCAGGGTTTTTGGCAGCATATCAGGGACAGTATCAAGGGTTACCAGCATGCGATCTTCGCGCGCGCTGCTTACCAGCCGGGTCACTAGCCAGGGCTCCAGACGCACCGTTCCCACGGTTTGCCCTGCAGTATGGTCGGTTATAGATTCAATCCGATTACCCTGCCAGGTAATAGTGAGTTTACGCATAGACTCATAACCATCGGCAAACTGAAAGGCACGCCGTACCATAATGAGCTTACGGTTCCAGTACGCATATTCCCCGCTACTATCAGGATTGGTGACTTTGCGGTAGCCCAGTAGTGATAATTCTTCCAATACCTCGGTGGGCGTTATTTCCAGGGTTTTGCTAAGCACCAACGGGCGGGCATAGATTTGGGCTGGCACTTCCCACTTGTTGCCGGTGAAAGTGTGCTTTATCTGCGCGTCCAGGTAAATCATATAGCCGGCCACTATAACCATTGCCACAATGCAAAGTTTAATCAGTAAGCCGGTAAAGCTACGGCGATTTTTTTTCGCTTTAGTTTGTTTTTTAGCCACTTATCATGCCATGATGGAGGAACACTGGGAGGAATTCTGCGGGTTTCATTAAGCAATTTCCAGTGTGACAGCGTTCAGTTTACAGCCGGTGAATCAGTATACCTCATAAGGCCTGGTTAACCATCTGATCCAGTGGGATTTATTTGTAAGGAACGAACTATGAAAATTTCCATCGATATGGAACTATCCCCTCAGGAAGCACGCGAATTATGCGGCTGGCCTGATTTAAGCAAGCTGCATGAGTCCACCCTTAACCTGTTGGTAGACCAGCTCAAGAGTGGCAATCAGGAAGCGCTGATGTCTATGCTTAAACCTTATCTTCAGGGGAGTCAGCAAGCCTTTAGTTTTTACCAGAAAATGTTTGAGCAGATGGCGTCTCAGGGTACTGCCAAGACATCATAAGGAGGCGGTGTGCAACAACATGATTACAGTGAAGTGATGGCGCTGTTAAATCAGTATGCCGGACAATTTAATGCCATGGTGCAGCAAGTACTTAGCCAGCGTACGCAGAGTCACGATGGGCAGCCCATGTTTGACCAGGAAAAATTATTTTCCTTACTCAAAGAAGATGTCGAAGTCGATTCAGCCAGTTTGATGCAACACCAGCTCACCTTTATGCAGCAACAAAGCCAGCTATGGCAGCAAATGGGTAAAGTGATGATGGGGGAGAAAGTCGAGCCGGTGATCAGCGAGAGTCAGGATGACAAACGCTTTGCTCACAACGATTGGCAAGATAACCCGGTCTTCAGCTTTTTAAAACAGTCATACCTGATAAATACTCAAATGATGCAGGGCGTAGTAGAAGCCATGCATTTTAAAGACCCAAAATGTGCCGAGCAGGTGCGCTTTTATACACGACAGTATATGAACTCCATGGCGCCCACCAATTATTTAATGTGTAATCCGGAGGTATGCGAAGAGCTGCTCAAAACCAAAGGGCAAAGCATGGTGCAGGGTATAAAGAACTTTTTGCGGGACCTGGAACATAGTCCGCTTGAAGCATTTAAAATTACCCAGACCGCCACCGATGCGTTTAGCGTGGGTGACAACCTGGCAACCACGCCGGGTAAAATCATTTACGAAAACCCGCTAATGCAGCTTATCCACTACACACCGGCAACACCGAAACAATATGCACGGCCGATATTATTTGTACCGCCGTTCATTAATAAGTTTTATATTCTTGATTTAAACGAACGTAAATCTATGGTGAAAGGATTGCTGGATAAGGGGTTCGCGGTATTTATGATTTCGTGGGTAAACCCCGATGCCAGTTTAGCCGAGCACGATTTTGCCAGTTATATGCACCAGGGGCCTATAGCCGCGTTGGATGTGGTGTGTCGGGTTACCGGGCAGAGCAAAGTGAATATGACCGGCTTCTGCGTAGGGGGTACGCTATTGAGCGTAACTGCGGCCTATTTGCGGGCTAAACACGACGAACGCATCGGTTCGTTAACCCTGCTGACTACCCTGCTCGACTTTACCATACAAGGAGAGATAGGTAATTACGTCAATGATGACAGTATCGCCATAATGGAAAACAATGCCGATATAAAAGGCATTTATGATGGTCGAATTTTAGGCCTGAGCTTTTCATTACTGCGGGAGAACAATTTATTCTGGTCTTACTTCATCAACAATTATCTTAAGGGCAAAGACCCGGCGCCTTTTGATATTCTTTATTGGAATAGTGACGCGACCAATATAACCGCTGCCTGTTTTAAACAGTATGTGCGCCATACGTATTGGAAAAACAAACTGAAAGAACCGGGTGGCCTGACTATTGATGGCATTGCTATCGATTTAGCTAATATCGATATGCCAGTGTACTTTTTGGCTACCCTGGCCGACCATATCGTGTTGTGGCAAGGCGCTTACGCAGGCACCCGGCTCGTAAGCGGCGAGACCCGCTTTGTTTTAGCAGGCTCTGGCCATCTTGCCGGAGTAATTAACCCCGACAACAGTGGCAAGTATCCCCATTGGATCAACCCATCACTAGAAGGTGATGCACACCAATGGTTTGAGCAAGCCGAGCAGCATGAAGGCTCCTGGTGGCCAGATTGGCGCCAGTGGCTTACCGCGCAGGATAAAACCAAAGTTCAGGCCATTATGCCGGGCGAACATGTGGAATTTCCGGCTCGCGAAGAGGCGCCCGGCAGCTATGTGAGAAAAACTCTCTAAGGTAGGTTCCCCATCCCGCGCGCGGCGACGCATACAGTTTTTATGCTCTGGCCGGCATGGCGGTGTGGTTGACCTGACTCAGTTTACTTATGCAGGGTGATTGCCAAGGCGAACACACGCTCATAGGGTCGGCGAATGGTTCGGTGAGATGTGCAAGCTGAGGTGGCCATATAGGGGAGGCTTGTCTGTTTCCCGGTCGCAGTATATTAACCATTAAAAACGACTGCGCCCACCTTAATAAGGCGGGCGCAGGAAGAGCTTAAAGAGGAAAACTAGTCCCCATTACGCGCTGGCAATAACCGGCTGCGTAAACCTCACAGGTTTAGCTATTTTCCTGCTGGTTTTCACGGGCAATAGTTAGTACCCGCTCGCGTAATTTCTGGTCAGTCTGGACCTGTTGTGCAATCGTTGTGTATGTCTCTACTGACAGGCCGGTTTTTTCAATCTGCTCAACCATTTCAGTTTGTGCTTTCTTTTGGATTTCCTGAGCTTTTTCAGGGCTTTCAACATTTTTGAACTGCGAATCAAATTTGTTGGCTACATCACTGACCGCTTCCATTGCCATGGTGAATTTCAGCAAAGTGGTGTCATCAAAATTGGCAGCCTGCTGCTGTGCTTCTTGCTGAGCTGGTTGCGTGGATTCTTCTTGCGCATTAACAGCAAAAGAAGAAACACTTGCGATAACCGCACCAGCGGCAATAGTCTTAATAAATTTGTTCATACGTTGACTCCAGGTCAGTTTTTGAATTGCCCTTGTATAAAAGGGCGTGCCACAGTACAGAAGCCAATTCCATACCAGTTTCGTATAAACTATGTAAATCATAGTGTTAGCTCACAACAGCACGCTAACATGCACAGGCCACAATGAAAAGTGTCTGTTTATCTCACACCCCAGGTAAGTAAAAATGGCGCAGTCTGCAATCTTTGCTTGCTTTCGCATGGTTGAGGGCTTGCTGAAGGTACTGAGATTACGCTACTCTGAGAGTATCGTTTTCGCTACCAGACTGCCTTATGATTATTATTAAAAAATACCCTAACCGCAGGCTGTACGATACGTCCCGCAGCCAATACGTGAATTTGGAGTACATCAAAACCTTGATTGCAGAACACCAGGATTTTATGGTGGTCGACTCCAAAACAGAAGACGATATTACTAAATCATTACTCCTACAAATAATTAGTGAGTCTGAATCCAACGACAGTCAGTCTTTGTTAACCAACTCTTTGCTTAAACAGTTAATCCGTTATTACGACACAGATATGGAAGATTATGTCCGTCAGTACTTGGAGCAGAGTCTGCTGCATTTTATCGAGCAGCACGATCAAATGCAGGGTGTAATGAAAAATATGCTTGATGCCAACCCTTTCAATGTATTTAATAAAGTCATTGAGCAAAACATGGAGATGTGGAATACCACTAAAAAGCCGCGTAAATAACTGGCGAACCTCTGCGCCAAAAAACCGGCCCCCACTCTCCTTTTTACCCCGTCTTATATACGCTGTTCACTTGCCTTACCTTACTTTTTAGCGTTTTTCTAACTTGGATAACCTCTTTATGCTGCATTGCAGCATTTAAACCGCTATCGATATAAAATATTGATATAAGAAACCATGCTGCAGCGCAGCATATGCAGTTGACTTTGCGCTTCTCACTGTCTACTATTTAGACAACTTTGCTGCAGCGCAGCATTCTGGCTTTACGAAAGTAAACATAAGGGAGAAAACCATGTTCGGTAAATTTTCAGACCAACTGAAAACCAGCGCACAACCTGTGCATACCTTGCTTGAACTGAATGCAAAGACCTTTGAAAGTCTGGCTCAGCAACAAACGCAGTTATTTACGGGCATGTTGTCTGACGGTGTGAAGTACATGGAAACCATTTCGGTTCAGCCAGAATTGAAAACCTTTCTATCGGCCAATACCGAATATGCCAGTGCTTTGCGTGAACGTTTGACTGCAGCATCCAAGGATACCTACACCACGCTGACCGATATGCGCGAACAAATGACCAGCGTGGTATCCAGCTCGATGCAACAGGCGCAAGCGCAAACTGAAGACACTATGCAGCAATCTACCCAGCAGGCTAAAAATAATGTTGCCGAGACCGCAGATGCAGCAGCCCAGGTGCAAAAGGACATCGTAAAGGACGTACAGGAAAACGCCGATAGCACGGCGCAAAGCGCGGCCAGTGCGAGTGAAGACATCGCTGAACAAACTACTTCTGCGGTAGAACAAAATACAGCTGAAGCAGCAAGCGCAGTAGAACAAGCTACGGATAAAACCGCTGAGGCGGTGAAACAGGCTATTGACGCCGCCCCGGCTGCGCCAAAGAAAGCGCCCCGCAGCCGCCGTACATCGCCTAAAGCTGCGGCACCTAAATCGACTAATTAATATCGCCCCAACGGAGAAACGCCATGTTTGAACAATTAAATGAACAAATGAAAAATGCCATGAAGCCAATGACCGATCTGGCTGCCCTTAACATGAATACCATGCAAAGCCTGGCCGAAAAACAGAGTGAGCTTTATTCATCGCTTCTGACAGACGGTATGTCTTATATGGAACAGCTGAGCCAGCAAAAAGATATGATGGCAATGGCTGAAACCCAAAAGGCCTATATGGAATCTGTTCAGGAAAAGATGACAGAGACGGCGAAAACATCTTATTCGATTGTGAGTGAAGCGCAGCAGAAAGCCGGTGAAATGGTTAAAGGCATGAGTGAAGATATGGGTACGAAATTCACTTCTGCGACCCAGGTATAGTGGGCCTGCCGGCGCACGCCGGCAGCTTTCCATACGCTCTCACTCGCTTGTTGTGAGATGACATTTCTGTTGCCTATGTTTGTGGAGAGACGATATGAACTACCAGGCTTATGATTATCTTACCCGCACCGCTCATGTCATGCATGAGGGCTTCAGTTTACTAAATGCTGTGGCGAACCATCCGGCCAACTTATATTCACACACGTTACCTGGCAGAATAACCAAAGCCTCCCTTGAAACCGCTATGCGATTAACCCAACGTTACGAAAAGTTAGGTTTCAATATTGATGAATTTCATATTCAAGGTAAGCGTCATCGGGTGTGTGAAGAAATAACCCTAAGCAAACCATTTTGCGACCTGATTCACTTTAACCGTCAGGGGATAAAAGATACCCATAAGGTACTTTTGGTCGCGCCGTTGTCAGGCCATTTTGCCACCCTATTGAAAGGCACGGTTGAAGCCTTGTTGCCGGACCACGAGGTGTATGTTACCGATTGGGCTGACGCAAAAGAAGTGCCCTTGGAAGAAGGGCCGTTTACCTTTGACTGCTACGTAGAATACCTCATAGAGTTTTTGGAATATCTAGGCCCCGATACCCATTTAATCGCTATTTGTCAGCCTACTGTACAAGCCCTTATTGCCACAGCGGTGATGGCGGAACGCAAAAGTGACGCGGTACCAAAAACCCTGACCTTAATGGCGGGCCCTTTAGATACCAGTAAAAATCCTACCCGGGTTAACGAATTTTCGAGTCAGCACTCGATGGCCTGGTTTCGCAATGTGGCGATAATGACCGTACCGTACGGCTATCCTGGCGAAGGCCGACAAGTTTATCCTGGCTTTATGCAGCTCGGTGGCTTTATTAGTATGAATCATCAGGGGCATATGAAGAAATACGCCAACTTTTTTCAAAACCTGGTGTATGGCGAAGAAGAAGACGCCGACCGCTTTCGCGCCTTTTACGATGAGTATATGGCGGTACTGGATATCCCGGCTGAGTTTTATTTAGAAACTATCGAAAGAGTATTTAAAAACAACGAACTGGCCAACGGCGCAATTACTTATAAAGGTGAACCTGTTAACTTTGAAGCGATCGTCGATACCCCGTTGCTAACTGTAGAGGGAGCCGACGATGATATATGTGGCCTGGGTCAGACCGAAGCCGCCCAGACCATTTGTAAAAGTATCCCGCATTCTAAGCGCAAACATTATATACAACAGGGCGCAGGGCACTACGGAATTTTCAGTGGGTCTAAATTTCGTAAATTCGTCCGCCCACTGGTTACCGACTTTATCCATAAATATGTCTGACCACCGATAATTAATTCGCCTCAATATGGCCCTTTGCGATAGCATGAGGACCTTGCCATATTGAGGTATTTGTATGAAGCGTTTTTGTAATGTTATATCTGGCCTGGCCGTCGCCACTTTTTTTCTCGGCGCCAGCGCTCAGGCGGCCGAAGACTTTGCTCAATGTAAAGACAGGCTTTCCACTCAGGCGATAGCTGCAGGCGTGGACGAAGCAGTCGTAAACAAGGCGTTTGCCAGCGTGTCGTTTGTTCCCCGGGTTATTGAGCTTGACCGCAGCCAGCCCGAATTTGTTACCACCTTCCCTTCTTATTACAGCAAAAGAGTCACCTCATGGCGTATTGATAAGGGCCGCGAAATGCTGCAACAGCACGCCTCCTTGTTGAATGAACTGGAAGCAAAATATGGTATCCCGCCGCATTATTTGGTGGCGTTTTGGGGCCTTGAAACCAATTTTGGTTCCTATAAAGGCACCATGCCGGTGCTGAGTTCGTTGGCTACGCTGGCCTGTGACCAGCGCCGTAGCGATTATTTTACTGGCGAACTCATGACCGCTCTGAAACTTATGCAACGAGAACAACTTAGCCCGGAAGCAATGGTGGGATCCTGGGCGGGTGCGATGGGCCACACCCAATTTATGCCCACGGCGTATTATCGCTATGCCGTTGATGGTGATGGCGACGGCTTGGCAAATTTATGGGAAAGCGAACCTGACGCACTAACGTCGGCCGCTAATTTTCTCGATAATTTAGGCTGGGAGCCGGGTTTTCGATGGGGCCGTGAAATTCAGCTGCCCAAGGGTTTTGACTACCGCCAAACCGGCTATCAAAACCGCCAAAGCCTGACACAATGGCAACAACTGGGCCTGACTCAGGCAAATGGTAACCCGTTACCCGACAGCGATTTGACAGCGTATGTGGTAGTACCCGCTGGGCACAAAGGACCGGCTTTTCTTGCCTATCACAATTTTCGGGTGATTATGCGCTGGAACAATTCTGAATTTTACGCCATCGCAGTAGGTGAGCTGGCGAATCAATTAGCTGGGGCAAAAGGTTTGGTCGCTTCGTTGCCTGACCTCCCCGCCTATAGTCGGGACAACATCATCGACTTACAAAAGACCCTCAACCAAGAAGGTTTTGATGTAGGTAAACCCGACGGTATTTTAGGGCCTGCAACCCGGGCTGGTATTCGTGAATTTCAGTTAGCCAATGAGTTAATAGCAGATGGATTTCCTGGCGAGGATGTAATGCGTAAACTGGGGGTCGAGCTTACCGCAGGGGAAAAGAGTTAATTTCGCCTGCGGTGAATGGTTAACCTGATGGCGGATCAGTACATATGCTGACCGCCGTTAACTGATAAAGTAGAACCGGTAATAAAGGCGGCGTTATCGTCGACTAAAAACAAAACCGTACGGGCAATGTCTTCGGGCTTGCCCAGTCGGCCGACCGGAATTCGGGCAATGATTTTCTGTAGCACTTCTTCAGGTACCGCTCTGACCATTTCAGTATCTACATAGCCTGGCGCAATGGCGTTAACGGTAATTCCCTTGCCCGCCCCTTCTTGCGCTAATGCTTTAGTAAAGCCATGAATACCAGATTTTGCTGCAGCATAGTTTACCTGACCATACTGCCCTGCCTGTCCGTTAATTGAACCTACGTTGACAATCCGCCCAAAACCACGGCTACGCATACCTTCAATAACACAGCGAGACGTATTGAAACATGAGCCCAGATTGGTTTGTATAACGGCATTCCACTGCTCAAAATCCATTCTGTGCATGGTTCCATCACGGGTAATACCGGCATTATTTACCAGTATATCTATAGGTCCATAATCACTTTCAATATGATTGATGGCCTCTTGTGTCGCTTCATGATCTGATACATCAAACTTTAAAGACGGAATTGACGTCTTTTTAGTAAACGCTTGCGCTGCCTCATCGTTACCACAGTAATTGGCAATCACTTTATACCCAGCATCGTGTAATGCTGTACAAATAGCTTCACCAATACCCCGGGTTCCGCCTGTAACTAATGCGACTCTGCTCATTGAGCCCCTCCTTGTTGTGGTTATAGATTTGTACAACAACGCCAGTATAGGCACACAAAGGCAGCGCTGAACAGCGCAAAAATCACACATTATTAGTGCATTTATTAATCAGCTGTATTTTTAAAATTAAGCAATTGTTAAATGCGATAATTATCAACGCATTGCACGTTTGGTGCGGGTTGTAGCCGGGGCACTGGTCGGATCATCAGGCCATGGATGTTTTGGGTAACGGCCTTTCATTTCTTTTTTAATTTGCTGATAACTACCTTGCCAGAACTGTCCCAGATCCGCCGTCATCTGTAATGGTCTGCCCGCCGGCGACAACAGTGACAGAGTAACCGGCTGACGCCCCTGACCCACGAACAATGGGTCGGTGCTACCAAACATTTCCTGCATTTTTACCGCCAGGATGACCTGGCCGTCCGGCTGGTATACTAATGGCCGATCAAACCCCGACGGCACCATGATACTGGTCGGCAAATAGGTATCCAGCGCATGCTGCTGAGACCAGGGCAGTGCCTGATGGAGCATATTAACCCACGGCAGTTTAGCTAACTCACTGCGTTTCTTACAGCGGCCCAGTTTAGCCACCAGTTGTTGTGCAGAAATAATAGTCAGGGGATTGCCCTGGGCTGGCCAGGGCGGCGGAGTGTCGAATGCCTGCGGTTGCGGCAGGTTCAGTGTAGCAGCCAGTTGCAGGCGATGGAGCCATTGCTTAGCGGTGTCATCTAACGGCCAGTCTGTGGGGTTCAACGTTAACAGATAGTCATACCAAGCCTTGCCTATTTGTTCCGCTGACATGCTACCTACAGGTTCACTCAATAAGCTTATCTGTTGAAAGCGTGACACCTTGCGCGCCTGCATCCGCTGCTCACCGGTATGATAGTTGACCTCTGTAGTGGTACTAAAATAGTGTGGGAACAGCTGTTTTAGCGTTTCGACATTCACTGGCTGCGCCAATCTTATATAAACCTGGTTGTCGATTTGCTGGCCTTTTAATACCGTCAGCCAGGGGCCCAGATAAGTCGACCCCGGCATATCTGCGCCTTTTCCATTAGCCATTTTCCACTGACCCTCGCCGGTGCGGTAGGCAATTAAGTCGTCATAGGCCAGGGCAATAACTGCCGCGATATCATCAGGCGC
The DNA here is from genome assembly GCF_003429285.1 of Salinimonas sediminis. Taxonomy (NCBI): domain Bacteria; kingdom Pseudomonadati; phylum Pseudomonadota; class Gammaproteobacteria; order Alteromonadales; family Alteromonadaceae; genus Salinimonas; species Salinimonas sediminis. The sequence continues at coordinate 308,219 of NZ_CP031769.1, read as the reverse complement.
TAGTTCGGCCGGAGCGCACAGCTCACCAGATTGGCGCAATACCCCCCAATAGCGTTTTGCCTGCTGCTGTAAACGGCTTCGCAAATGGCCCTGCAGATTACTCAGTACATCATGGGCTGTCAGCCCATCGGTCTGGCCGGTGGTGTCTTCGCTAAGGGCGGCTATCCATACTCCGGCATGCAACAGTGAAGCCGCTGCGGCACCAGGATATTGCTGTGCCTGTAGCAGCATATGCGCCAACCGGGGGTGGCACGGCAGATTGACGAGTTTACGGCCATAAGGGGTAATTCGCTGCTGGTTATCTATGGCACCTATTCGCAATAATAAAGAACGTGCCGCACTAAGTTGTGCACTACCGGGCTTATCCAGCAATGCTAGCTGACCTACGGTCGTGCCCCAGCCCAGAGCGCTGAGGTAAAGCATGCTGCTATCTTCTCGCAGTATTTGCGGCGTACTGTAACGGGCCAGACGGTCTTGCTGCTCTTTGGCCCAAAGACGATAACAGATTCCCGGGCCGAGCCGCCCCGCACGGCCTTTCCGCTGTGTCGCGCTGGCCTGGGAAATCATTTGGGTTTGCAGCTGGGTTAAGCCGCTAGCGGGATGGAATTGGGCGATATTTTCCAGACCACTGTCTACCACCACTGCAATATTCGCTATGGTTAAAGAAGTTTCGGCAATATTGGTGGCCAGAATGATTTTTTGTCTGCCCTGGGGATCTTTGTCCAATGCAAGTTGCTGAGTGGCTTTATCTAGCGCGCCATACAGTGAATGAATCACTACCCCGGGCAAGCGTTTGGCGGTCAGTAACTGGGTCACCTTATTAATTGCCCCGGCGCCGGGCAAAAAAACTAAGACATCGCCGCTGTGGTTAGTACAGGCCAACGCTGTATAGTCGGCTACTTTTTGGTGCAGCATGCGGGGGGCTACCTGCCCTGTGTAGACTTCTTCTACCGGGTACATTTTCCCTTCGCTGGAAAGCACCCTGGCAGCGGGCAATAGCCTGGCTACGGCCTGTGTATCCAGGGTGGCCGACATCACGACCAGGCGTAAATCGTCCCGTAGCCCTTGTTGCACCTCTAAAGCTAGCGCCAAGCCATAGTCGCTGTGAATACTTCGCTCATGAAATTCGTCGAATATAACAATATCCACACCGCTTAGCTCCGGATCATGTTCAATCCGCCGGCTCAATATGCCCTCGGTGATAATTTCCAATCGGGTGTGCTCGCTAACCCGGTTCTCCCCTCGAATGCGATACCCCACTTTCTGCCCTACCTCTTCACCGAGTTGTGAAGCTAAAAAGAGCGCTAAGTTTCTTACTACCACTCGCCGCGGCTGCATCAGTACAATGCGCTTATCGGGAAAGTGGCTTAACAAAGCCAGGGGCAATACCGTAGACTTCCCAGCGCCCGGGGGCGCCGCTACAATCGCGTCGGTTTGTGCCAGCGCCTGACATAAGGGCGCAACGATAGCCTGCGCGGGAAAATCGAATGAAGTCTCTTTCATAAAACGTGTTAACAGCTAACATGACAATCAAAGTGGCTCTATTTTACGTAGACAGCAGTTAAATGCATATTAATCTGCCAAGTTAGGGTTAAAAGAGGGAGATACACCATGAAAATGCGCTGTTTTATAGGATTGGACCTATCCGTAAGCAACAAACTTGCGCTTGAGCAATGGCGCAACAAAGCTTTGCCAGATCTCCCCAGCCGGACGCCAGCCCCCGCTAAAGGAAGCCGCCATAAAGTTAGCAGTGCAGCGCCACCAGCGGCGGTGGCCCCGGCAAATTTTCATTTAACCCTGGCGTTTTTAGGTCAGCTTGATATGCGCCAGCACGAAGAAGTGATGGCAAGATTGGATGAGGTTAGACAGCCGCCGATCTCCTTAACGTTGGACACAACCGGGGTGTGGCAAGGGCCAAAAATTTTGTTTTGCGCCCCCCATAATGTGCCCGATGAGCTCTACGAACTAGTACGCCAGGTTACCAAAGCCGCTCGGCAGTCCGGTATTGCCATAGAGCGACGCGAATACCGTCCCCACGTCACCATGTTACGTAAAGCCAGTGCTGCCTTGCCACCCCCTTTATACCCGCCGCAAATAGCCTGTAACTTTGACAAATTTCATTTGTTTGAATCGGTTAGCAGCCCCCATGGGGTAAGTTATCCGATACGTCATAGCTGGCCGCTGATCCCGAACCTGTCAGTACGCGAGAGGTTACGTCGCGGACTGGCATAAGTTATCGGTTATTGGCGCTTTACATTAAGGGTTAGCGTGGGTAAAAAGGTGTCACGTAGAGGAGTATAGATACCACATGCAACAGACATTCAGACTTGTAATTGACTGCCCCGACCAAATTGGCCTGGTGGCCAGCGTCTCCCAGTTCTTGGCAGACCATAAAGCCACTATCGTAGAGGCGAACCACCATACCGATCAACAAACCGGGCGCTTTTTTATGCGCCACGAAATTAGCGCTGATGAATTAAACCTGGATTATGCCAGTTTTATAGCCGCGTTTACGCCCTTAGCAAATGAATATCAAATGCAATGGAAGCTTACTGATTCAGGTAAAAAACAACGTGTCGCCTTATTAGGTAGCCTGGACTCGCATTGCTTGGTAGATATATTACATCGTTGGCATACTGCAGAATTACATTGTGATATCCCATGCATTATATCAAACCATCCGCACCTAAAAGAGTTTGCAGACTGGTATAAAGTCCCTTTTCATTGGATAGATTTTAAAACACTGGGTAAAGAACAAGCATTTGCACAAATTGAAACGCTGTTAGAGCAATACGCTATAGACGTCACCGTATTAGCCAGGTTTATGCAAATTTTGCCGGATAATCTGTGCCGTAAGTTGTCCGGCCGGGTCATTAATATCCATCATAGCTTTTTGCCGTCGTTTGCCGGCGCCCGTCCCTACCAGCAGGCCTATGACCGCGGCGTTAAGCTAATTGGTGCAACTTGCCACTATGTTACCAGCGACCTCGATGAAGGGCCTATTATTGAACAGGCTGTCAAGCGCATAAGTCACAGTGACACTGCGTTGGATATGGTACGTAAGGGCAAAGATTGCGAAGTTACCGCACTGGCCCACGGCGTGCGGTATCACCTGGAAGACCGGGTAATCATACACCGTAACAAAACCGTGGTATTTGCCTAAGCCCCTAAAGTACGTGCTGCTGTTTAAATGGCAGCGCGTCTGCTGCGCCGCTGTAGTTGCATTAGGAACCGACTATTGGATACCGCGAACAGACTTTCAGTAGCCGCTACCCCCCAACTTTGATTGATCACCGCATAAGTAGCAAATATCAGTGATCCCACTACCATACAGATACGCAGTCCCGCCTCGCGGCAGTGGAGTTCTCCAAAGCGGTAAAGAATAAATGTTACCAACGGCATAATTTCCAGCCAGCCGGTTTTACCCGTTACCGTATTTAAATAACCAATCAGCGAGGACATCAATACAATAAGCACCCCGATTAAGCGTTGATCCACCAATTTATTGGTGAGTAAACGATAACTGGTGCTCATGCCGGCAACCACCATTACCAGCACCCCCGCCCAGGCTTCTTGCAAAGCAAGTGAGGCGGATATTGTGATACACAATCCCAGATTCAGGAATAAAACTTTTCGTTCAGTGTTTGACCAGAAAGATAGCACCGCCATCGCCACCGGCAAACCATGCATTAACACCTCTGTCAGCATTGTCGCGCCACCTGCAAATTAACCATTAGCCTAAAATTCGAGCGGAGTGTAAACCCACGTCAGGCATAGGCTCAAGCACTTTTTTGTTATCATTTTGTGATGCTATTGGCGGTGCGACAAAGCGTCGATTTTTCGCGTTTTTTTACAGCAGAATTGGCCCTGAAATTGTCCAGTGAGATTTACTTATTGGTACTATCCACTAGTATGGCTAGCGCTAACAAAATTATAACGAACGACAGGACTTATTTTAATGCGATTTACTCATTCAATAACGGCCGCAGCAGTGGTACTTGGCCTAAGCGCCTGCGCCACTCAGCCTGCGTCTCAGCCAACCCAAACGCTGCCAGCCGCAAGCGCATCAGCCCAGCAACAACACCTGGATAATCCACTGTTAATGCCATATCAAGGGCCGTTTGATGGCGTGCCCGTGTTCGATCAAATGAAACTGGAAGACTTAAAGCCAGCTCTTGAGCAAGGTATGGCGCTACAGCTGGCTGAAATAGAGGCAATAGCTAACAATCCTGAGCCGCCTACCTTCGATAACACCATTGTAGCTATGGAGCGTGCTGGCAAAGCCTTGGATAGGGTGTTCACCTATTACGGAATTTGGAGTTCAAACAAATCCAGCCCGGAATTCCGCGAGATTCAAGCGGAGATGTCGCCAAAGCTGTCAGCATTTTCCACCAAAATTATCCAGAATTCAGCACTGTTCGACCGGGTAAAAACGGTTTACGAAAGTGACGAGCTTAACCAGCGTACGGCCGAAGAGCAGCGTATCACCTGGTTAATCTATAACAACTTTGCCCACAACGGCGCAACATTGACCGGTGATGCCAAAGCCCGCTATGCGCAAATCAATAATGAACTGGCGAAGCTTTACACCCAGTTTTCTACAAACGTACTGGCCGATGAAGAAAATTACGTTACGTATATCAGCGAAGATGAGCTAGACGGCCTGCCCGACTCATTTATCCGAGCGGCTGCATCTGCCGCCAAAGAGCGCGATAAAGCCGGGCGTTATGCCATTACCAACACCCGTTCATCCATGGACCCCTTTTTAACTTATTCAACTAATCGGGCGCTACGTGAGCAGGTTTGGCGCACCTATTACAACCGGGGCGATAACGGTGATGCGCAAGACAACAACGCCATTATTAAACAGATTCTTACGCTGCGTGACGAGCGCGTGGCACTTATGGGCTACGACAACTATGCTCAGTGGCGTTTAGAAGACCGTATGGCCAAATCGCCGGATAATGCGATGGATCTGATGCTTAAGGTCTGGCCCGCGGCTATCGCCCGGGTAGAAGAAGAAGTAGCCGACATGCAAGCTATTGCTGATGCAGAAGGTGCCAATATTACTATCAAGCCGTGGGACTACCGTTTCTATGCAGAAAAAGTACGTCAGGCTAAGTACGACCTGGACTCAAATGAAGTTAAACAGTATTTGCAGCTGGGCAAATTGCGCGAGGCTATGTTCTACGTAGCGGGGCGCTTGTTTAATTTTGCTTTTACCCCGCTTGAAGAAGGTAAAGTACCGGTCTTTCACCCTGATGTGAAAGTATGGGAAGTCACCGATAAAACCAGCGGCGAACACATTGGACTGTGGTACCTGGACCCCTTTGCGCGTCAGGGCAAACGCTCTGGTGCCTGGGCTACTACTTATCGCAGCTCCACCACCTTTGATGGTAAGCAAACCGTGCTGGCCTCGAATAATTCAAATTTTGTAAAAGGTGCTGAAGGCGAACCTACCTTGATCTCATGGGACGACGCCGAAACCTATTTTCATGAATTTGGCCATGCCTTGCACTTCTTGTCTGCCGATGTGGAATACCCTACCTCTCATTCGGGCGTGCGCGATTACACCGAGTTTCAGTCGCAATTACTGGAACGTTGGCTAACGACTGATGAGGTCATAAATAAATATTTGGTACATTACAAAACCGGCGAAACCATACCGGCTGAACTGGTAGCAAAAATTAAGCGTGCCGCTACGTTTAACGAAGGTTTTAAAACGACCGAATATATGGCATCAGCCATTATGGATCTTAAATACCACACTACGGATCCAGCAGATATAGAACCTGATGCTTTTGAGAAAAACGAACTACAAAAACTGGCTATGCCCGAAGAGCTGGTAATGCGCCACCGTAGCACCCAGTTTGGCCATGTATTTTCCGGAGAAGGTTATGCGGCCGCTTATTATGGATACATGTGGGCAGAAGTGCTTACCGCTGATGCGGCTGAAGCGTTTGCTGAAGCGCCTGGCGGATTTTATGATAAAGCGATGGCCGACAAGTTGGTTAAATACTTATTTTCGGTGAGAAATGCCATGGAGCCAGCCCAGGCCTATCGGGAGTTTAGAGGACGTGATGCTAAGGTTGATGCGCTGATGCGTGACCGTGGTTTCCCGCTTCCAGATAACGCCAAGTAATAAAAGCAGCGGCACCTTTATAATAAGGTGCCGCCCCTTGTTTATTAGTGTCTACGTACTCGCATTAATAACAATATCCCCGCACCAAATAAAATCACCACTGCTGGCTCTGGTACCGATACATTCTGACATGCCGGGTCATTGGGGTTGGTCGCACAGAAATCTAATGTTTCCTGTAACTTCTCATTGGCAAAATCGGTAACAAACTGCTCCACCACCGTTTGATCGGTAGAATTCATTAAACTCAAATCAAACATCTGCCCACCATTATTCACGGCTAAATCTACCAGTTCTGGATAGGCAAAATCCAATACTACATTAAATAACGCATTCGCCTGTTTTAATAGCGAGTCGACCCCGCTGGCATCAAAATCGCGGTCGCCGTTTGAGTCTTCGTCAGTGAACAGGATAAGATTTGATACTGCATCTGTTCGAAACGATAAATTTGCTTCCACAGCGATAGCGCCGTAATTTACCAACGGCTGATTTAGCGCAAATCCTGAGGCATCAAAAGCAGGTTCTGTACCGCCACTTGCGACCAAATTTCCCGCTGCGACAGCGAAGTCTGAAGCGCTGGTAAAGTCTGTTAACACCCGGGGCACAACAGCGCTATTGCCATAGCCAACCAAAGCGAAATTGGCATCTACACCACCAGCGGTCAGAATGGAGGCAAATAAGCCTATATTATTTCTCAGATTTGTCTGCACGCTTCCCATCGACCCAGACTCATCGACTATCATCACAATATCAGTTTTAATTACTGCTGCTTGAGCAGTGGTTACCACGCCAAATAGGGAAAGAAGTAGAATAAAACTCCCCCCTATATTTACTACAGTCTTTTTTATATTAACCAGTTTCATAAAGTATCCATCCAATTTAAATAAAAAGGTGTTGGTTGCGCGACTGCTAGCAACATAGATAGATTGCAATAAGAATGCCCAATATAAATCTTTTCTAATACATATATTTACAGTTACCTATAAATACATTGTAAAAAAGGTGGTCATAAAACAAAGACAGCAATAAATATAATGTTAATTTTATTTAACACTATCTAATTAGACGAGAGATGGTTTTATATAAATAGCATTATATACAAAAGTAGGTAGGCCCTATTTACGATAAACCGGCGCGGCAGAACTCGTTAGCGTTTTAATTAAGGGCAGTTTTGGACAATTTATTCAACCATTGCCCGCATTAAAGGGCGAAGTAGTAGAGGCGGTAATATACGCAATGCCCAGCGGCCTAGTGTATAAATAAAAAACATGCTATTTATTAACTAGTTGAGCGTAGCATGCTGTTGTCAGCTTTTTTTACAGCAAGGGGTATGAGGGAACACAGATTAACGAAGACCTCCATGGTATCTTAGCCCTCTTTGCCCCCTTTTCCGATTTTGGCCAGTAAAAAATTCCGAGGGCCCAATCAAAGACAGTGCCCCCGCTCAGACTAGCTGCCAGACGTAGCCGGGCGTTAATTACTCTATCGCTAGCCGCGCTATACGCGCAGTATTGAGCGGTGAGCTTTCTTGGGTAATCAGCACCTCAGAGGCATTGCGTACACAGATACCTTCCACCTGCCCAAAGCCCTCTAACATCGCCATTCCCTGCACGTGCCAGTCAGGCGATACTGTGGCAATAAACGGTTTAAACAGGCCGATGGCGCTACTCTTGTAGCCCACTAACACATAACGATGGTTCGCCGCGTCCCAGTCCGCGCCGGTTACCACCCCTGGTAGCCCTTTCACGGTGCCTATGGCGGTAAGAGTTTGGTCTTTAGCATCTTTTTCTATGCGGTATACCCGCGCCTGTTGACTAGCCCAGCTTTTGGAGAACAAAATAAGATGGTCGGTTCGGTTAACCAACGACTCGGCGTCATAGTCGTGAGCATACGGAATATTCGTCTTGGGGCTATTATCGGTGTAGGTCAGACGCAGGGTTTTCACCTTCTGGAAGGTTTTACGGTCGACTTTACGGATAGACACATAGGGCCGATGTCCTTTATTGTTGCCCACATCACCAATATAAAAATAATCATCATCGGCGGTAACCGCTTCAAAATCTTTGTTGGCAAAATCCAGCGCATGCTGCCGGACAATATCGCCGCTGTCATTCACTTCAAATAATACCGCATCATTGCCAGAATCGTTGGTCGTTACAGCTGTCTGTGCTGTGCAAACCAATCCCGATGTTTCGTTGAGCATATTATCCAGTTTATGGCTGGCCAATACTTCGGTCTTTAGCCTGGGTAACTCATCCGATGCACTGCATGCAGGCAACAATGACACGGCAAACAAGGCTATTATTAAAGTGAAGTGCATACCTTGTTGTTTTTGTGGTTCGTACATGAATCTATCGCCTATTATGTATTAACAGTGTTTATTTGCGTTGGTCTTTATGAAAGTGCCACATAGTATGAGGAAAAGCAGGCGTTAGCAGCCCGCTTACTACAAACATTGATGTTCACGGTTTAACGCCGTAAGGTCAATATGTCATCCGTCTGATAGTTTAAACAGTACAAACAGACAGTTTATTTAATTTACAAGCCGTAGTAACACTTCACCTAACGGACGGCTTTCTATATGAAGGAATGTGTGCCTTGTCCGATCCCCTATTAAGCCTGGTAAGCGTAGGCCTGTTGTCTATTGCTTGTCAGTATCTGGCGTATAAAATTCGCTTACCGGCTATTTTACCGCTGCTGATTGTCGGTATTATCGTAGGCCCTGTGCTGGGCGTACTGAATGCCGACGACCTATTCGGCGACCTACTGTTTCCAGTGGTATCGCTGTCTGTAGCCATTATTCTGTTTGAAGGCTCCCTGACGCTAAAGTTTAGCGATATCCGGGGGCACGGCAATATGGTGCGTAATCTGTGTAGTATAGGCGTGGTCGTTACCTGGGCGGTGGCCACTATAGCCGCACGCTATGCCATGGATTTTCCGTGGCAATTAGCCTTTTTGTTCGGCGCCATTGTCACAGTCACCGGCCCTACCGTTATTGTGCCAATGATTCGTACCGTCCGGCCGCAAACGAATGTAGCCAATATTCTGCGCTGGGAGGGTATTGTCATTGACCCCATCGGCGCATTATTGGCGGTATTGGTATACGAATATATTGTTGCCTCTCAGGCGGAAGCTATTACGCATACTATGATCACTTTTGGTAAGACCATCGGTATGGGTATTTGCCTTGGGCTGGCCGGAGGTTACCTGCTGGGGATATGTTTGCGCAAAAGCTGGATCCCTCATTATTTGCAAAACACCGCAGTACTTACGCTGATGCTGGGAGTATTTGCAGCGTCTAACTATGTGGCGCATGAATCGGGGCTATTAGCGGTCACCATATTAGGTATGGTGCTGGCCAACATGAAAAATGTAGATGTGGAAGATATCCTTGAGTTCAAAGAAACCCTCAGCGTATTACTGATCTCTGGCCTGTTTATTTTGCTGGCGTCCCGTTTACAGCTTGATGCGGTAACCAATTTGGGCGCAGGTGCTTTAATCGTACTGGTGGCTATCATGTTTGTGGCACGGCCATTGTCGGTCGCCATATCGTCTATCGGAACCGGCCTCAATTGGCGCGAGCTGGCGTTAATCAGCTGGATTGCTCCACGCGGTATTGTGGCAGCAGCGGTTTCGGCACTGTTTTCATTAAAACTGGAGGAAATAGGCTACGAGGGCGCAGGCATAGTGGTTCCCATCGTCTTTTTGGTGATTATTACCACGGTTGTATTGCAAAGCCTTACCGCTAAACCCGTTGCGCAGTTACTTAAAATGCGCGCGCCGCCTCCCAATGGCTTCTTAATTTTTGGTGGCAGCAAATTTAACCGGATGCTGGCTAAAGAAATGCAAAACCAGAAAATTCCGGTGGTTATTGCAGATACCAACTGGGATGCAATCAAAGAAACCAGAATGCAGGAAACGCCCGCGTATTTCGGCAATCCTGCTTCGGATCATGCTGCCCGCCACATGGAAATGAGCCGTATCGGTACGGTCCTGATTATGTCGCCTTATAAGCAACTGAACCCATTAATTTCTTACCATTTTGAATACACAATGGGTAAAGACAAGGTATGGGGCCTAACGAACAATGAACAAGCTACACGCCCCAGCCATCAAGTTGGCAAACACTACGCTAAGCGTATGGCATTATTTGATGAAGGTGTTACCTATGGTTACCTGGCATCATCGGTTTCGCACGGCGCGACTGTAAAAACCACGCGAATTACTGAAGAGTTCAGTTATGAAGATTACCTGGAAACCTATGGAGGACGTGTCACGCCGCTTATTGCTATAGATAAGTCGAACAGAACCCATGTGGTATTGTTTGGAAAAGACTTGAAAATTGAAGCGGGCTGGCGATTGGTTAGTATGGTGCGGCCGGAGGATGAACCGGTATAGTAAACCGCTTCAGTGGCTAACAAAGATTGCCCCCTGCCAATAGCGGCAGGGGGCATCTCCCTGGAATAAACGTGCAACCGGGCGCTGTGATGTGGCAGCAGAATTGTTAGTATTTTTACCCTGGTTACGCCGTCGGATTAATAATAGCAAAGGATGGGCCAAAATTAATTTATACTTTAGAATCAAAATCTTAGTAAAAAAGGGTGATATTTTTGATTATCCTTCAGTGAGTTAGCCTCGCTGTTATAGTGCAACAATCCCATCGTGCGCACCAAAGCGGGGTTCTTTTTTTGTACAAGTATTTCATTATTAACTAATTTGTAGAAGTCTTAGCGACAAATTCGTTGTATTTCATTCCAGGTTTTTTGTAATGCCCCGCGGTTATCTTCCAATACCTGCCGTCCTGCGAGCCCGGCTTTTTTGGCCACCTCAGGGTCAGTGAGCCATGTTCTGCATAGCGTTGCCATATCTTCATCTGAATTTACCAGCGTTAATGCGCCACATTGTTCAAGGTAAGCGCAAATTACCGGATTGTTATAAGTATGTGGCCCCATAATAACCGGCACCGCCACCGCTGCCGGCTCCAGGGCATTATGCCCACCCCGATCGGCCAGCGACCCGCCGACAAAAGCTATATTGGCAACCTGATAAGCTTCGTTCAATCGGCCCATTTCGTTTAACAGCACCACTTGGCAGTGCGCCGGTACCTGCCCGGCAGCCTCGCTGCATACATAATGTACGCCTGCTTCAGCCAACATCTTTTCAACCGCTGCAAACCGCTCTGGGTGTCGCGGCACAAGAATAAGTAATACATCTGGAAACTCTGGCAGCAGCCTGTTTAATACGCTGAGCAGGACCTTCTCTTCGGGATCATGGGTACTTCCAGCTACCAGTACTGGGCGCGCGTTATTCAGATGCATAAAGGGCATAGCGGCTGGCTTAGCATTCGCTGCCTGATCGAACTTAATGTTATTAGTAAGAGACAACCGGTCTGGCGGCATACCTAAAAAGCGATAATTGTCGTAGTCTCGCTGGCCTTGTGCGCAGACGTGCGAAAGCTTGCCCAACATAGGCTCAAATAAAATTCCCACTTTTTTATAGCGGCGGGCAGAACGGTCAGTCATACGGGCGTTAATAACCATGACAGGGATGCATTTGCGCCAGCAAACATGAATAAGGTTTGGCCATAGTTCCACTTCGGTAATAAGTACCGCTTTCGGCTTCACCCGGCGCAGCATACCGGCCATGGCCATATGCAAATCATAGGGAAGATAGAAGTGATGGACCTGGTTACCAAAGATAGCCCGCACCCTGGCCGAGCCTGTGGGTGTAGTCGTGGTCACCGTAATCTGCGTATTTGGCTCTTGCTGCATTATCTTTTTAATAAGGCACGATGCCGCCACCACTTCCCCTACCGATACGCAGTGAAACAAGTACCCCCCGGTGGCCGGCGGAGGCGCAACAAACCCAAACCGTTCGAACCGACGCCGATTATAGTCCCGGGTACGCAATACACCCCTACGCACCAGGTTAATAAAGGCAAAGGGGATAACCAATACCAATACGAATGAGTAAAACCAGCGAAACAGCGTTTGCGCCATGGTCGAACGATAACTAGGTATGGGTGATTTCACAGCGTTCCCAAATAAATGTGAGCGAATTAAGTGCCAGCTGCGATTACCACATTCGTCAGCCGCAGTCATTAAACTGTCGTGTTTGATTGTTTTACTAACATCCTGATTGTATTGTTGCTTGCTATAGCCGAGGCCATGCAAAGACCCCATATTTTATTGATCAGGCTTAGTGCTATTGGCGATATTGTAATGGCATCGGGGCTGCCGTCCAGTATAAAAGCAGCCTATCCTGGCGCGCGCGTTTGCTGGTTGGTTGAGTCCCCCTACGTTGAGTTAGTAAAGCATGACCCTGGTGTGGATCATGTCATTGCCTGGCCTAAAAACCACTGGCAACAATTGCACCGCAGCCGACAGTATACTGCGCTGTATCGCGCTGTAACGGCCTTTGTTAAGCAGCTGCGTAACGAGCACTTCGATATTGCTATTGAAGCGCAGGGGTTGATTAAAAGCGCCCTGATAACACGCTTATCAGGCGCCCGTTGCCGAATTGGATTTGTCAGTAAGGAACATAGTCACCGGTTACTTACCGAGGCTATCAGCAAGCCGGTATCTGATGATTTTGGTTCTGAATACAAGGCGCTAGCCCAGCATATGGGCAGTGACTATTACCATCCGCATCTTACGATAGACGCGGCCACTTCGCAGCGCCTATACAAGGTGTTGCGACAAAAGCAGATACCGCAGCACTTTGTCGTCCTATGCCCCTTCACCACCCGAGCCCAAAAACACTGGCCGCTGGAGCGCTGGCAACAGCTCATCGTACTCTTGCGAGCACAATACCGCGGTGCGCTGGTTATTTTGGGCGGGCCGGGTGATGCTGCAACAGCAGAGCAACTTGCCGTCGCTACCGGTATCTATCAGCTAGCCGGCGCATTAAGCCTGGCCGAGTCGCTGGCGTGCATAGCCCGGGCTCAGGCGTTGGTGGGAGTGGACACCGGTATGACCCATGCAGCTACCGTATTGTCCACGCCGGCGGTCGCGCTGTTTGGTTCAACCTGCCCTTATTTGCGTACGCCATCTTCCACTACTCGGGTAGTTTATCTTGATTTACCCTGCGCCCCATGTAAACGCCGACCCACTTGCCAGGCCAGGTATGACTGTCTGGTGAATATTACCGCCCCCCGGGTGTGGCATACATTGCAGCAGGTACTAAAGTAGTGCGCGTACTGCATATCGAAATGGGCCGGCAGTTATACGGCGGAGCCAGACAGGTCGCTTATCTGCTACGTGAATTACCTGCACTGGGCGTACACAATGTGCTGGTATGCGCCACTGGTAGCGAAATAAGCAAATTGCCCTTGCCCGGCGTCAGTGTGATCACGGTAGGCTACCTGGGCGATCCGGATATACGCTTAGTGGGGCGGCTGTGCTCACTTTATCGCTATCACAATATAGACCTCGTGCATGTCCATAGCCGGCGCGGCGCTGACTGGTGGGGGCCGGTTAGCGCCCGGTTATCGCGGTTAAGCGCCCTGGTGACCCGCCGGGTAGATAACCCGGAAAGTTGGTTGGGGCAGCGTAAATACCCGCTATATGATGCAGTGGTAAGTATCTCTGAGGGAGTCCAGCAGGTAATTGCACCTTATTGCCAAGTAGGGCAACTAACGCCGGTCATTCATTCTGCTATCGATCCTGATGAGTTTCGTTACACTAAAGACCAGGACTGGCTATGCCGCACCTATGATATCCCGCCCGGTTCTCTGGTAATTGCCAGTTTTGCCCAACTTATAGAACGTAAAGGACAAGCCACATTAATTCGCGCTATGCGTGCGGTAATCGTGCGCTATCCGCAAGCCGTTTGCCTGTTATTTGGCAAAGGCAAAATGTATCACGAGTATCAGCAACTGATTACTCAATGCGGCCTTACACAACACGTGAAGCTGTGTGGTTTCACGCGGGAGGTAGCACGTATTCTGCCATGTGTGGATATGGTCGCCCACCCCGCTTGCGCTGAAGGTTTAGGGGTCATTTTATTACAGGCTGCGGTATGTGAGAGGCCGATTGTCAGTTGTCGGGTGGGGGGCATCAGCGAAATTATTAAACACGGCCAAACCGGCTTGTTAGTTCCGCCTCAAAATCCCGCCAAGCTAAGCCAGGCAATAATCCGGTTACTCGACTCTCCGGCCCTGGCTGCACGGTTGGCAACAGGGGCTGCCAACCATGTTCTACGCAACTTTGGTGTGCCTGCGATGGCCCGCCAATACGTTCAGCTGTACCAACGTTTATTGGTTAACAGCAACAAAGGGTAATGCGCCAAACTATCCCTTCACGCGGCTATTGCTTTTGCGCAGCCATATGACGCGCTGCATTAACGGTGAACAAATAGCTCGCGCCCACATTGATAACATATTCGTTCTGCCCCCACATAAAGGGCCAGTTTTCTTTGTTTTCAGGTAAATCTGGTTTTAATATCAGGACACCCGGTACAATTGCCCCGGCAATAAATGAATAGTCAGCCCGGTTCATACCATAGGCGACCTTTTTCGACTGAGTGCCTACGCCGGAAACAAACGAAATATCGGAATCCGGATGGGTGCCATATAGGTAATCCAGGGCGCGATAGACCCCTTGCCCGTCAAATTGTTGCGGAAAGACCTTATGCAGGTAATAGTCAATGATGGCACTTTGTAAAATAGTGCCGTTGCCCGCCCAGCCTCCTTCGGTGATTTCAACCTGATAGGGGTTCCCTGAGGTTTTCTGTTGTTGCTGGGTTTGATAACGCTCAGCAACTTGTTGGATGGTCTGTTTGTAGGATTTACCCATATAATCAACGACCCGTAAGGCATCTACTGCATAGTCGCCAAACGCCTGCCTAAGCGCCGGTAGTAGAGCCGTGATGGCATCGGCGTACTGGGCTTCGCCGGTAGTAATCAATAGCTCAACCGCGGCTTTGAATTTTTCTTCCTCCAGCCCGCCGCCGGTCGTGTTGCCGTGGTGGAACAAATCCGGCTGCTGGTTGGCTTCAGTGTGCCAAGCGTTTTTGGCGATAGTCAATGCATTATCTGCCAGGGCCGGGGCATGCTCAGCTAATGCCCGGCTGGCTGCAGCCAACGCTGCCATAGCACCATAATTAAGCGGTGTAGACTTACTGGTAAATGCCCAGCGGTCATCGAACTTGCCGCTGCGCAAGCCGTTGGCCTCGTGCTTATCCAGGCTCGGGTCGTATATGAGGTTATCGGTCATCGTAATACCATCACCCAGGTGTGTATACTGGCTGATATCAGGTACTATAATACCGGGAATGGCATGCCCTACTGCTTCGTACTGTGCCACCAACGCTAATGTCCCATGCTCTATTTGCTGCAGCACATCTGGCTTACCGTCTGCTACGTGCAAATCTACGAATTTGGCGTCGTAGTCTACCAGGGTAGTATCCCGCTTAATGTTGAATTCTTCCCATGTATTGACTAAATCGCGTACTGTAGCGTACTGCGTTTGCGTGCGGATATCGTAATCGCCAGCGTCATACCAGCCCCCTACATTTAAGCCGGGTATGTGCTCGCCTGGCTCAAACGCGGTGTCCGTAGTCGGCCCCTGGGCATACAGGTCGAAATGCTGATGATTCACCGGGGCCTGCAAAGCATCGTCTAAATGTGATGCCCCATGCCAAACCCGGTAAGCCTCGTTTACCAGCACATGGTCCATTTGCACCGGGAAATAATGGTCAAGGGTGGCGTGCCATGCCGAGGCGTAGACATCTTCACCAATAACGAAAGGCGCGGTAACAGTCTCTCCATAGCTTAACTGGTACAAACCGGGCGTTGTTATTTTTGTAAAATCAAACACGGCGTATTGATAGCGGGTATAGTCGCCCCATGCTGTGGGCACTTGGCTTAAGACTTCATCTCGACTGCCATCCTGGGCTATCTTTATAAGCGTTGCAGGCTGTTTTAGCGAGGCTTGCTTATCCAGTTCAATGACCGCCCGTTTCAGCTGTGAGGGTAAATACCCTACTTGCGAATGTCCGATCACGGGCGCACGCTGCCAGTTCGCTGTGGTAGACGCTTCCAGGTTCCATTCCAGTACGGTACCCGATTTATCTTCGGGCAATATTTGGCGGAGCACAAACCAGCCGTTTTGTGCCTTACTGCGACCATCGTACAAACGTAGTTTGCCAGCGTTACTGGTTACGGTAATACGCCGGTTGTCATCTTCGGGCGCCAACGTAAGTGTGGCTGCCTCTGCTAATGGCTGGGGCGCGCTCTGGCCATTGATTTCTTTAATACCCGTGGGATAAAGCGGGAAGGTACCGGGTTTGCCATCGGCCAAATAGCTGGTCTCAAAATAGGTGGCAGGTAAAAATTCCAGATTAAACCCCGCCTTGCCAGCCAGGGCTGGGGGCAGCGGGGCAGGAAGTACCACACTGATCTTAATTTTACCGCCCTGGGGTTTGGCTACAATGGTGTAAGTGAAGTCATGGTCCGGGTAACGCAGGGTAGCTTGAATACTATTGTCAGCGGGATCTACGTGACGGCTGACAAACTCGGGAATCAGGTCCCATTGCTCGGGCGTCGCGTTAAGCCGGATATCTCCATTGGTCGCCATACGCTCGCCATGGTGTATCAGCTCAACACCACTGATCTTTGAATCACCAAACAGGCCATTGTACCAATTACTGAAAACCACCACGTTAAAGCCTGGCTGCTCAAAATACTCAGCGTCGTTTAGGACTAAAGGGGCGGGTTCGCATTGTGCCGCAGAAGACATAACTCCGGTGGCAATGAGGCAGGCAATAGAGCCAGCAATAGGGGCAAAACGCATGATGTAATCTACCGTAGAAAAGACAGATTACAGCCTATCAACTTAACTATTCATTAACATTATGGTTTATTTTTACGGGTTTACAGAATTTTAGCGGGATGGGTGGAGAGTCATAGCAGATACAAAAAAGCCGCTCATAAGAGCGGCCTTTTTAAGAAAAAGTCTGCGATTAAACGCCGGCTTTTTCTACAACATTAACCAGTGCCCAAGATTTATTCTTAGACAGAGGACGACACTCGCGAATAGTCACAAGATCGCCTTGGTTACATACATTGTCTTCGTCGTGAGCGTGCAACTTAGTAGAACGCTTCATGAACTTCCCATAAATAGGATGTTTAACAAAACGCTCAACCACAACAGTGATAGTTTTATCCATCTTGTTGCTGACCACACGACCTTGTACTGTACGAATATTTTGCTCAGTCATTACGCATCAGCCTTTTGAGTCAGAATGGTTTTAACACGCGCGATGTTACGACGCACTTTTTTCAACTGATCAGATTTTTCAAGCTGACCGGTCGAGTGCTGCATGCGCAGATTGAACTGTTCGCGTAGCAGGTTTAATAACTCTGCATTCAGCTCTTCTACGCTTTTGTCTTTCAGTTCAGTCGCTTTCATTACATCACCGTCCGAGTTACAAAGGTTGTTTTAAATGGCAGTTTAGCCGCTGCCAGTTCAAACGCTTCGCGTGCCAGAGACTCAGGAACACCTTCCATCTCATACAGTACACGGCCAGGTTGAATTTGGCATACCCAGTACTCAACGTTACCTTTACCTTTACCTTGACGAACCTCAAGAGGCTTCTCAGTAATTGGCTTGTCAGGGAAAACCCGAATCCAGATTTTACCTTGACGCTTAACGTGACGAGTCATAGCACGACGCGCTGCTTCGATTTGGCGCGCAGTCATACGACCACGACCAACTGCTTTCAGGCCATAGGTACCGAAGCTTACTTTGCTACCAGCAACAGCAAGACCACGGTTACGACCTTTATGCTGTTTACGAAATTTCGTACGCTTAGGTTGTAACATGATTAGCCCTCTCGCTTAGCGCTGCGGCCTTTCTTCTTAGGTTGAGCAGGAGGCTGCTCTTGGTTTGTAGGCAGACCGCCCAGAACCTCACCTTTGAAGATCCATACTTTAACGCCGATGATACCGTAGGTAGTAGACGCTTCAGATGTCGCGTAATCGATATCCGCACGGAATGTGTGCAGAGGAACGCGACCTTCGCGGTACCATTCGGTACGTGCAATTTCTGCTCCGCCCAAACGACCACTTACTTCTACTTTGATACCTTTGGCGCCAAGACGCATTGCATTTTGAACCGCACGCTTCATAGCACGACGGAACATAACACGGCGCTCAAGCTGGCTTGAGATGCTATCAGCTACTAACTGACCATCCAGCTCAGGCTTACGTACTTCTGCAATGTTAATCTGAGCAGGCACGCCGGCTAGCTTAGATACATGGTTACGCAGCTTTTCTACGTCTTCACCTTTCTTACCGATTACAACACCAGGACGAGCCGTATGAATAGTCACACGGATACTCTTAGCTGGACGCTCGATAACGATTTTTGACAGTGAAGCGTTTTTCAGTTTCTTAGTCAGGTACTGACGTACCAAATGATCGTTGTACAGGTTATCTGCATAATCTGCGGTATTAGCGTACCAGGTAGAAGTCCATGGTTTGCTGATACCCAGGCGTATACCTGTAGGATGTACCTTCTGTCCCATAATCTACTCCTAGTTATCCGCTACAACCACAGTGATGTGACTGCTGCGTTTAAAGATACGGTCAGCACGGCCTTTGGCACGTGGCTTGATACGTTTCATTGTTGGACCTTCGTCAACAAAAATCTTTGCAACGCGCAGTTCATCAATGTCAGCACCGTCGTTGTGCTCTGCGTTAGCAATAGCAGACTCCAGTACTTTCTTGACAAGCGCAGCGCTTTTCTTAGGGCTGTACGCTAAAAGCTCTAGTGCTTTTTCGACGTGCATCCCGCGAACCTGATCCGCAACCAAGCGTGCTTTTTGAGCAGACGTGCGGGCAAAACGGTGTTTAGCTAATGCTTCCATCTTCCTACCCCTTAACGTTTGCTTTTCTTATCCGCGACATGGCCGCGGTAAGTACGCGTTGGCGCAAATTCGCCCAACTTATGGCCGACCATTTCATCGCTGATGATGACTGGAACGTGCTGGCGACCGTTATGGACCGCAATGGTCAACCCAATCATATCTGGGATGATCATAGAACGGCGTGACCAAGTTTTAATTGGTTTACGCTCGTTCTTTTCCACTGCAGCCTCTACCTTCTTCAGCAAGTGAAGGTCGATAAATGGACCTTTCTTGAGAGAACGTGGCATGGTGAATCCTCGCTTTATTTGTTACGACGACGTACGATAAGTTTATCAGTACGCTTGTTGCTTCGGGTCTTCTTACCTTTAGTAGGAGTACCCCAAGGTGAAACTGGGTGACGGCCACCCGATGTACGTCCTTCACCACCACCGTGTGGGTGATCAACCGGGTTCATGGCAACACCACGAACGGTAGGACGAACACCACGCCAGCGGCTTGCGCCTGCTTTACCCAGTGAACGTAGCATATGCTCTGCATTGCCCACTTCACCAATGGTGGCGCGGCAATCAGATAATACTTTACGCATTTCGCCAGAACGCAGACGTAATGTAACGTAGTTTCCGTCACGCGCCAGGATCTGAGCGTAAGCGCCAGCAGAACGTGCAATTTGTGCACCCTTACCAGGCTTCATTTCGATAGCGTGTACAACCGAACCTACTGGAATATTGCGCATTGGCAATGTGTTACCAGCTTTAATAGGTGACTGGGTACCAGACTGAATCTCGTCGCCAGATTTAATACCTTTAGGTGCCAGGATGTAACGACGCTCACCGTCTGCATACAATACTAATGCAATGTTAGCAGAACGGTTTGGATCATATTCTAAACGCTCAACTTTACCGACGATACCGTCTTTGTTGCGTTTAAAGTCAATCAGGCGGTAGTGATGCTTATGACCACCACCAACGTGACGTACTGTAATACGACCATTGTTGTTACGACCGCCAGATTTGCTGTTCTTTTCCAGCAAAGGTGCGTAAGGCGCGCCTTTATGTAGATCATGGTTAACAACCTGAACTACGTGACGACGACCGGCAGAAGTTGGCTTAGCTTTCATTAATGGCATTTCTAATCCCCTTCTTACTCAGCGCCACCGACAAAGTCGATGTCCTGACCTTCTTTAAGCGATACGTACGCTTTTTTCCAGTCGCTGCGTTTACCGAAAGACATACCGTGACGCTTGGATTTACCCTTAACGTTCACAGTGCGAACACCTTCAACTTCAACTTCAAACAGCTTTTCAACGGCTGCTTTAACTTCCGCTTTAGTCGCGTCTTTCGCTACCTTAAATACAACTGTGTTGCCTGTTTCAGCAGCCAGAGTCGATTTTTCCGAAACGTGAGGTGCTACCAGCACCTTCAGTAGACGTTCTTCGTTCATGCTAACGCCTCCTCAAGCTGTTTCACTGCATCAGCAGTGATGAGCACTTTTTCAAATGCAATCAGGCTTACCGGGTCGATACCAGCTACGTCACGAACGTCAACCTTGTACAGGTTACGTGCTGCCAAAAATAGATTTTCTTCTACTTCTGACGTTACAATTAGAACATCATTCAGTTCCAGTTCGTTTAGCTTGCCAACAAGGGCTTTAGTTTTAGGTGTATCAACACCGAACTTTTCTACCACTATCAGACGATCCTGACGAATCAGTTCAGATAGGATGCTTTTGATCGCACCACGGTACATTTTCTTGTTAACTTTTTGCTCGTGATCACGAGGCTTGGCAGCAAATGCACGGCCACCACCAACCCAAATTGGGCTGCGGATTGTACCAGCACGGGCACGGCCAGTGCCTTTTTGACGCCATGGCTTCTTACCACCACCGCGAACTTCAGCACGTGTCTTTTGCGCTTTTGTACCCTGACGAGCACCAGCACCATAAGCAACAACGACCTGGTGTACCAGGGCTTCGTTGAATTCACGTCCAAAGGTCGCTTCGGATACTTCAAGAGCGCTTTGCGCGTCTTTCAATGTTAATTCCATCAGTTCACTCCCCAGACGTTACGCTTTAACAGCAGGCTTGACGATAACATCGCCGCCCGTTGCGCCAGGTACGGCACCTTTAACCAGGATAAGGTTGTTTTCTACGTCTACACGTACAACTTCCAAAGATTGGGTAGTCACTTGCTTGTTACCAAGCTGACCAGCCATTTTCTTACCTTTGAAAACTTTACCAGGTGATTGGTTTTGACCAATCGAACCAGGTGCACGGTGAGACAAAGAGTTACCGTGAGTTGCACGTTGCGCGGTGAAATTCCAACGCTTAATTGCACCCGCGAAACCTTTACCTTTAGATGTGCCAGTCACATCAATCTTTTTGGTGTCGTTAAAGATTTCAACAGTGATTTCACTGCCTACTTCAATCTCGCCACCTTCGTTGTCTTCCAGGCGGAATTCCACCAGAGAACGACCTGCTTCAACACCCGCTTTTGCAAAATGACCTGCAGCAGCTTTGTTGACGCGGTTCGCTTTCTTAGTTCCAGCAGTAACCTGAAGAGCGCGATAACCGTCTGTTTCTTCAGTGCGTAACTGAGTAACACGGTTCGGGGTCGCTTCAATAACAGTCACAGGGATAGATGTGCCATCTTCTGTGAAGATGCGAGTCATACCCACTTTACGACCGACTAGACCAATCGCCATTGTTATAACCCTCTCTTGTTAGCCCAGGCTGATTTGAACATCAACGCCGGCAGCCAAGTCCAAACGCATCAAAGCGTCAACTGTTTTATCAGTTGGTTCAATGATGTCTACCAAACGCTTGTGAGTACGAATCTCATATTGATCACGTGCGTCTTTATTCACGTGAGGAGATGTCAATACCGTATAGCGTTCTTTGCGAGTAGGCAGGGGAATTGGACCGCTGACCTGAGCACCAGTACGTTTCGCCGTTTCAACGATTTCAGCCGTAGACTGATCGATCAACTTGTGATCAAACGCTTTCAAACGAATACGAATTCTTTGATTTGGCATCGATTAAGCTCCAATCGAAAGAACAAAAAAATTCATCTTTTCTCTCCCTTTTTATTTGTGGGAAGAAAAGATGTGCGTAAACCGGTGGTTCCAAATCGGAACCCTGTTCTTTTTTCTAGCTCGCCGGTAACAGGTTTGAATCCAGCTGGATCTTGTCTATCACTTCGGCATCCACCCTAAAAGCAGTGTGGTTGCGGCTAAAATTTATTATGCCTATCTCTAGGCAGTGGGCGCGAATTATACGCATGAGGATGGGGATTGCAAGCCCTTTTGCAGTTTATTTGTACAGAGCAGCAAATAACGCAAACGCCTTCGTTAACCTCTATATAAGGAAGGGAATTTATCGTCCTGCCGTAGCAATGTTGAACCCCTATTTTGCGTACGTTAAATTAGCCGTTCACATCGGCTGTCGCGATAAAGTCTTCCAACGGACCTGCGCGCGGCAATAAAAGTGGTAGACTGTTTTAGCACCGTGGCTGTAGGATAAATGCACAACGCGGTATGCGTGTAGGCGCCCGGCCCCACTATGCACAGTTTTACTTTGGCCGGGGGAGAAAGTCGGTTCAGGGAATACAAGAATAAGAAGTGAAGAATGCTTACCACCAACGCTCATCAACAAACACTCGATAAAATAAACGTCATTTTAAGCAGTCATTCCAGTTTACTGGCTGCCTACTCCGAACTTGAAACCATCCTGCTAGGCTTATTCAGCGCTTCGCGTATGAGTATCTTTCAGCGCCGACGACAGCATCAGGACTTGGTCGCCCGGTTTAAAACTGGTAAAGAGACCACTGAAATTAAAGTTCCTATCAGTCCGCTTTCTATTGCCGGATACGTCGCGCTTGCGCAATTACCCGCCGTTATTGCAGATCCCTACAATACCGACGAGTTGCAAAGTATTCACCCACGCTTGCGATTTGCCGATAAGTTCGACAAAACCAGTGCCTTTAAAACTGAAAATATTCTGTGCATACCTATTCTTAACGCCGGTGTTTTGCTTGGTGTCATGCAAATTATTAACAAAAAAACCGGCAGTTTTGATGGTGCCGACCTGAAACTGGCCCAACAGGTGGCCGAAATTCTCGGTAATAAGTTTCGTTATGAACTGGGTGGTACGGCTAACCCGTTTGATTCCTTGTTACACCAAGGCCTGATTAATGATAAGGCCTTAAGTGAAATCTTAAAAACCTCACAGGACCACCGGCAGGCGGTTCAGCGGTTAATGAGTGAATACCGGCTTACCGAAGCGCAAATCGGTAATTCTCTATCCACCCACTATCAGGTGCCGTTTTTTACCTATCAACCAGACAAATACCATTTATATCAGACCGACAGTAAGCTTAACCTTTCCTACTTAAAGCGTAATTTTGTTGCGGTTATCGCAGATGTCCGTGACAACCCTATCGTTTTAATGGCTGAGCCTAACAATGCTGCACTGCTCATGGAGATTGAGAGCGCCATGGGTATTGATGTGTATGATATTGCGGTAGGCCTGCCCAATCATGTTCTGCAATATTTGGGCGAAGGCGGTGGCGGGTCAACGCCGGGCGAAATGAGCGAAATTCTGGATGAAATAGGCACATCGGCAGAAGACCATGATGAACACATCGACGAGCTGTCCGATGATGCGCCGGCGGTGGTGCGTTTAGTAAGCCGCATATTGCATGATGCGAAACGGCTAAATGCCTCGGATATTCATATCGACCCTGAAAAAAACGGCCCTACCCGCGTACGTATGCGTATTGACGGGGTGTGTCGTGATATGAGCCAGGTGCCCAATTCGCACCATAGTGCGGTTATCGCCCGTATTAAGATCATGGCTAACCTGAACATTGCAGAAAAACGCGTGCCACAGGACGGCAAGCTGGCGTTTAAAATGAGCGGGCAGCTAGTAGAAGTGCGGGTGGCCAGTATCCCCACTGTCGCCGGTGAAGGCGTGGTAATGCGGATTCTGGCTGCCGGTGGTGCGATGCCCATAGGCAAGATGAATTTAGCTGACGCCAATATGCAGCGGCTGCAAAGCATGATCAAAAAACCCCACGGCATCCTATTGGTGGTAGGCCCCACCGGTTCAGGTAAAACCACTACGCTGCATGCGATTCTGGGCTATCTGAATACCCCGGAAAAGAAAATATGGACAGCCGAAGACCCGGTGGAAATTACCCAGGCGGGTTTGCAGCAGGTGCAGGTTAGCCCAAAAATCGGCTTTACCTTTGCCAATGCACTTCGCGCCTTCTTGCGCGCTGACCCGGATATTATCCTGATTGGTGAGATGCGTGACAAAGAAACCGCCCACGCCGGGATAGAAGCTTCGCTAACCGGCCATTTGGTGTTATCTACGCTGCACACTAACTCCGCGCCGGAAACGATAACCCGGTTACTGGATTTAGGCCTCGACCCGGTCAACTTTTCTGATGCCTGTGTTGGCATCCTCGCCCAACGACTTATTCGCACATTGTGCCCCAAATGTAAGGAAAGCTACCCGGCCAGCGAGGATGATATCGGCTTTATTCGCCGGCAATACGGCGAGGCTTATCTGCAGGAGCTTAATTTAGCCACGCCGGTGACGCTGTATCGTGGCAAAGGCTGTGAAGAGTGTGGCGATACGGGTTATCGCGGCCGTACCGGGGTTCACGAATTATTGGGGATGACACCTGAACTACGTTCACTGGTATATAAAGAAGGCAGCGTGGCGCAAATGAAGGCCCAGGCTATGCAGGATGGTATGCGGACCCTGGTGCAGGATGCCATTGCCAAAGCGCTCAAAGGAGATACTGATTTAGCTCAGGTGCAAATTATCGGTGGCGCAGAATAAGCTCTGGTACGCAGACAAACATGCGGCAAATAAGCCTATTTGTCGCTTTGTGCAATACCGTACCTTGGTATTGTACGGTTCAGCACCATAATGATGCTATTCGGTACTGTGCATATTACTCATGTCATTAGCTGCTAACCCTACCTTTGTCTCTCGCTATGCCGCCACGCTGTGGCTGCTGTGCGCTTGCGTACTGGCAATGGTTAGCAGTGCACCAGCCGCAGCCACCAGCGCAGTACCAGCCTACGAGTCATTTAATGACACTATCACTATGTCGGTGGGCCGTGCCGGGCCTGCGGTGGCAATGGTTAAGGCGAGCCCTCAGGACTTGCTTGATGATGACCTGCCCTATCTAGCAGTAGCGGTCTGTACTTGGTTATTGGCGTCTCCCCCCGCCGCCACGCCGGCGCTGCCGTATCAGCTTACGGCTTATCACTCTCACTACTCCCACTGGTATCACAGCCGGGCCCCGCCTGTTTTGTTGTAGCGCTCTATCCGCGCGTATGCGCACACTTTTGCTATAACACAAACAGGACACTCTCATGGTTAGATTTTCTTGCCGGGGCATTATTTATGCGCTGGTTATTTTACTGGGTTTGGCTGCGGCTATGCCTAATTTACTGCCCCTTAGTGCACAGCGCCACCTTCCCGGCTGGTACACCGGCCAACAGTTAGCGCTGGGGCTGGATTTACAGGGCGGCTCGCATTTGCTGTTCGACGCTGATGCTTCTACCGTTTACCGCAAAGCCGTTACCAACCTGAGTCAGGGCCTGCAAAACACGCTGCGGGACAACCATCTTCGCTACACCGGACTTACGCAAAGTGAAACCCAGCTTAGTCTACGCGTAACATCACAAGCCGATGCAGAACAAGTGATTAAGCTAGCTTATCCGATGCTCAGCGGCCCCGATAACCACACAATTTTCCAATCATCCCAGGACCAGCTGACTATCAACTTTACGCTCTTGCCTGCAGGCCAAAAGCTATTGCTTGATAATGCGCTTGAGCAAGCCCTTGAAGTTGTCAGGCGGCGCCTGAACGAAACGGGTTTAACTGAGCCTACAGTTACCCGGCAGGGCGATGGTATCCTGGTGCAAATGCCAGGGGTCAGTGACCCCACCCACATTCGTAATCTGTTGGGCACCACCGCTAAGATGGACTTTTATTGGGTGTCTAACGCTACTACGACCTCTATCCAGCTTCCGCAAAGTGATGGTCAGGGCGTGTTATCCCTCACTCCCAACCCGGCTTTGGCTGGCGAACATATTACTGATGCCCGACTGGCCTTCGACCCGCAAACCACCGTGCCCGTAGTGAGTTTCTCACTCGATAATACGGGCGCACGCCAGTTCGGGCAGATGACCAGTAAACATATCGGGGACAGGCTGGCAATTGTGCTGGATAACCAGATTATCACCGCCCCGGTGATACAAAGCGCGATCACTGCAGGAAGCGGCCAGATTACCGGCAATTTTACGGCTTGAGTTCAATCGATGGGCGCAACACATCGGTTAAATTTCTGTGCTGGTGTTTCATAGTCTAACGTTTTTCTTGGTCTTTCGTTAAGTTGTCTCGCTACGCTGCTAAGTTTTTGTTGGCTGTGTACTGATAAGTCGGTACTTTTTGGAAAATACTGCCGTAGTAATCGATTGGTGTTTTCATTGGAACCACGTTGCCACGGTGAGTAAGGATCACAAAGATAGACTTTTATATCAGTGGCTAGAGTGAACTGTTTGTGGTCTTTAATTTCTCTCCCCCTGTCCCAAGTTAGAGATTTATATAGTTCCTTAGGTAGCTTTTGAGCGTGCTTAATAAGTGCAGCAATCACGGTCGACGTTTTACTATCATCCACTTTTGCCAGCATTACGAATCGAGAGTGCCTCTCTACTAGTGTCGCTATGTAACTGTTGTTAGAACCACATATAAGGTCGCCTTCCCAGTGACCAGGTATCGCTCTATCTTCAACTGATGCAGGTCGCTCACTAATAGAAACGGCGTCAGGAATTTTTCCTAGACCTAACCTTTTCAGTGAAGATTGACGCGACTTGCGAACCACTCTTTTTGACCGCAAACACTTTTGCAGTTCTTTCTTTAGAGCGCTTCGCGTCTGAATGAAGAGTGTTTTATAGATGGTTTCGTGAGACACGTACATTTCCTGATTATTGGGGTATTGTCGCTTTAACCAACCTGCAATTTGTTGTGGTGACCATGCCCTTTTAAGCTTAACGGCTATCAGCTTACATAAATCTGGAGAGTCAATTAACTTACATGGCTTAGGTCTCAATGCTTCGTCCCATGCTCGTTGTTCAGCTCTTACGGCACGGTAGTGCTTCAGCCCACCATTTCTTTTTACTTCACGGCTAATTGTAGATGGCGCTCTAGACAAACGTCTGGCAATTTCTCGAATGGATTGTTTACCGACTAAGCATCGTGATATTTCTTCTCTTTCATCAAGCGAAAGAGACTGTAGATGTCTTTTTCGTTCTGGTGGCCGATACCCACCAGTTTGATAAATGGTTGGCATAATAGAAGAGTGAAAGCGGTCAAACATTCTAGCGATATCATGCAGCGAATCACCTCGCTTATACCTGTCCCAAATAAGTGCTTTCTGTTCTGGTGAGTAATAGATACGTTTTCTTTGTTTCATGGCAACATTCCTCCTTTAATAAGGATAGCGTTGCACTCACCAATTGAACTCAAGGGTTAAAGAAGCCACAAACCTGGCATTGATGTTACGCGCTGGCGCCCTACCGGTGCCTTTACAGGTAATTGAAGAGCGCACGGTGGGCCCCGATGTAGGAAGTGACGCCATTAAGCTGGGAATCGCCTCAAGCCTGGCGGGGGCGGTGCTGGTTTTAATAACAATGGTAGCGCTGTATCGGCGCTGGGGGGTGACGGCGGGCATTAGCCTGGTAGTGAACATGCTGCTGTTACTCGGGCTGTTAAGTTTGTTTGGTGCCACGCTTACGCTGCCGGGCTTCGCCGGCATTATTCTAACGCTGGGGATGGCGGTAGATGCCAATATTCTCATTAATGAGCGTATCCGCGAGCAAACAATGCGAGGCGCCGGCGCAGCGGTGGCGATTAAAAATGGTTTTACCAGCGCCTGGACCACTATACTGGATGCTAATTTCACCACACTAATAGCAGTCAGTCTGTTGTTTATGTTTGGCAGCGGCCCGGTCAAAGGCTTTGCTGTGACCATTGGCATCGGCCTGCTGACTTCAATGTTTACCGCTGTCACGCTAACCCGCGGATTGATGGAGTGGCAAATACGCCGGACACCGCGGGCCAAACTCAATTTGGCGATGCAGCAACTGATGCAGCGTATTGGCCAATCGTCTACCAATTACATTAAAGGCCGGGTAATCGGCCTGACAGCATCATTGATTCTGTCATTGGGTTCAGTGGCCTTATTTGTATCGCCGGGGCTAAATTATGGGGTTGATTTTACCGGCGGAACCCTGGTAGAGGTGCACTCTGCGACATTAAGTGTAGACACCCTACGCAATACTTTAAGTGAGCATGGATTAAACCAGGCAACCATTCAGGAGTTTGAACAAGCTGGCGAGTATCTGGTCAAATTGCCTGTGGCGCCCCAGGCGACCAGCTCGGTTGACAAGCCGGAGGCACTCAGTGTGTTAAGGCAAAGTCTGGCGGGGACTGATAGTGATGCCAGTATTGTCCGCGTAGACATGGTTGGGCCCAAGGTTAGCAGCGGCTTTACCGATGTCTCTATTTTAGCAGTGTTGTTGGCAGGAATGGGGGTTGTGGGCTACTTATGGCTACGTTTTGAAAGCCATTTTGCGCTAGCCGCCACCGCTACCATCGCCTTGGATATAACCAAAACAATTGGCTTTTTTGCGCTCACCGGCCTGGAATTTAACTTAACGGCTGTCGCTGCCCTACTGGCTCTCATTGGATATTCGATTAATGATAAGGTAGTGGTGTTTGACCGGATCCGCGAGACCTTACGTCACCAGCCGCAGTGGTCTTTACCCAAGGTTATTAATAGCAGCATTAGTGCCACGCTAGGCCGCACTATCATGACCTCCGTTACCACGTTAATTGCGTTATTACCCATGGCACTGGCGGGAGGACAAACAGTGGCAAGCTTTGCCTGGCCGATGATTTTCGGCATAGTGGTAGGAACCAGTTCAACCTTATTTGTTGCGGTGTCTTTGTTTTATTTTCTTGCCGACCGCCGACAGCAAAAAGGTTTAGCACAATTACGCCCCAGCGCAGCGCAGATGAAGGAGATGCTGGCGGATATACCTTAGGGGGCTGCCAACGGGCGGCCTGATCTTTTAGTAGTAGTTCAGGTATGAACTGGCTGTTCAGACAGGAAAGCGAATATGTTTGCTGTAGATTACGAGATTTTAATTGCTGCCTTGTTGCTGTTTATCGGCATATTGTCGAGCAAACTGTCGCCCCGCTTGGGCTTGCCCATGCTGGTCCTGTTTTTACTGGTGGGGATGCTGGCCGGTGAAGCCGGCATCGGCGGTATCGCGTTTGACGACGCCCATGCCGCCCACGCTCTTGGCACCCTGGCGCTCGCTGTCATCCTATTTGATGGCGGACTACAAACCTCTCTAAGTGCGATTAAGTTGGTATGGAAACCTGCGTCGCTGTTAGCCACCCTGGGGGTTGCGATAACTGCTGGCATTACCGGGTTGGCGGCAGCCACTATACTGGGTATTCCGCCTTTAGTTGGCTTGCTACTGGGCGCCATCGTAGGCTCTACCGATGCAGCCGCGGTATTTTCTATATTGCGAAGTGCCGGCATTAATATTAATCCACGCTTAAAGTCGACCCTGGAAATAGAAAGCGCATCGAACGACCCCATGGCAATATTTTTGACCGTCGGGTTGTTAGGCCTGATTACCCAACAAATGGAGCCTGGCTGGGGAATGCTGGTACTGTTTATTAAACAAATGGGTATTGGCGCGGTGGCGGGACTTTCTATCGGGTGGCTGGCTGTTAAGTTAATCAACCGCCTGAAACTTATCGCTGCTGGTTTGTATCCGGTGTTAGTGGCAGTGTGCGGCGCCATGGCATTTGGGGTAGCCGCGTCCCTCGGAGGAAGTGGATTTTTAGCCACATTTATAGCCGGGGTCATTATTGGCAATAGCCGCTTTGTGTACCAGCACGCCACGTTTTTGTTTTTAGATGGGCTGGCTTGGTTAAGTCAAATTGCTATGTTTGTTATGCTGGGATTATTAGTTAACCCACCCTCGTTACTAGACGTATGGGGCGAGGGCTTGATGATTGCCATTATCCTGGTTTTTGTTGCCCGCCCTTTGGCGGTGGTGCCGGTATTAGCGCTGACCCGCTTTAAAAAGCGCGAAATTGCCATGGTTTCCTGGGTTGGCTTACGCGGATCTGTGCCAATCATTCTGGCAATTTTCCCGCTGCTCTACGGTATTGACGAGGCCGGGCTGGTATTTAATGTAGTGTTCTTCGTGGTGCTGATTTCAGCAACATTACAAGGCTCTTCGTTACCTTGGGTAGCCCGCAAACTGGGCCTGATAGAGCCCCCTGTGCCCAGTACAGCTAAAAAACTTGAGATCCCTTCGTTAGGCGATGTTGATGCGGATCTGATAGAGATAAAGCTGGGTGAAACATGTAAAGTGGTGGGCCAGCGGCTATCCACATTACCCCTGCCCAGGGGCGTAGACGTGGCGATGCTGGTAAGAAACAATAAGGTGTTGTCGCCTCACACCAAGCCGGTACTTACCGCTGGCGATTATGTTTTTGTAACCTTACAACCCGATTTACGTGGCTATGTTGATATGCTTTTTTCTAGCAATAAAGGTCCGGGAAGCAAAAAACCAGACAAGGTATCTGCCACCTTTGAAGGCGAAGTAACACTAAGCATGCTCAAGCAATTCTATGATATTGCCGTAGAGCCGCTAGACGACACTACGCTTTCAGCTATGCTTGAGAAGGCGTTGGTAAACTCTGGGGGGAGTGATATCTCTCTGCCCGCCGGGCATTTTAGAGTCATCGCGCTGAAGCAGGGTAAGCCGAGCTTGATCCGCTATACTCCCGCCGTATGATTGAGCGCACACTGGCCTGTCGCCAGTGTGCGCTGACGCAGCTGGTATTTATTTAACCAATTTTAATTTGCCAAATACCGACGCATCGATGTATCCGCGATTCTTGTCGCCGTTAACGGGTTTTATATCGTGGGAGCCCATAAAATGTTCGCGGGTTTCGCTTCCGTCATTATCGCAATAGGCCAGCATAAAGCCCATGATCTTATCTGCGCTTAATGCGACCGGTTCACCAGGGCTCGCCGTATTATAGGTGTCGGGGTAAATACGTACCGCCACTTCCCATATTACATTATGCGGCTTTTGCGGTTGGCGCTGCCAAGCACTGTCGAGGTGATCGTTTAGCAATACAACACTATTATTGTCTTTACCATTACCGAAATCAGCCACATTGCCGTCTAACGCAATATGGTAGGCAAAGGCGTTGTAACTATGCAGATGGTCGCCGCCTGAGGCATCTTCATCCAAAAAGATTTCCAGACAATCATCATCCCAATACGCTTCCTTGGGGTTGGGATGCGTATCGATAAGCACATCATCGGTAATCTCTACCAGTAAGTACAACTGGGCCTCGTCCCACGCCAGCTTATAACGCCCGGTAAAGTCACTTGCTTCAGGGACAGCGCCAACCATATCGTGATCCAATGCATGCCATTGCGCTTTTTTCCAGATGGCATCATTTGCTACGCCGTCTACTACCACTGCGGTATCGGTGTAGATAACAGATTGTTCGGATGCTGCCTGAACCGAGGCGGCAACCCCGGATAACAGGGTCATTGCTAATGCTATTCGTTTCATTCGAAGTTCCTTTTGGGGCGTGAAATGTAAGCTTGCCCGATACCTGTAGCGGTAGGTAAACATTACACACTTTGCATATAAACCCGCCAATTGTCCCCAGCGTGAATGTTATGCAGATGTTTTATTTAGCCTATCACTTTTGACTAACCCACCGCCACTAAAAGCAATTACTGAATAGTTTGACCCCGTTTATGTTTTATTCAGGTATGGCACTGACTATGCAATAGCTTAAATAACGCTATGTGCAAGTTGAAATGCCGCAAAAGCATAGCTTTTACCAACGAACCTTGAGGCATAGTGCGCTTAGGCCACTGTGAACTGATGATGACTTTAAACCAGCTCCCAACGCTTGCGACACGTCTCATGCAGGCTACATATTCAGCGCGTTCTGTGACTAGACAGCCGTATCAGACAGCACCGCCGCACGCTATCGATGCTGAATCAACGAATACCGGGAGCTATACGGCCGCAGCATTCGCTACCGCCCTGAAAAAGAGATTGCAGCAGCGCCGCGGCAAGCCATATGCTGAGTTTAACGCTACTGCACCTACCACCGAAGACGCCCACTCCTCTGCCCTTTCTTCCGCCACCGTGGCCCCGGTTTCAGGCGTTACCAGGCATACTGACCCTAGCAGCAACTCTGCTTCGGTCCAATGGCAACCGGCGTTGGAAGAAAGCCACCGCCAGGATGCCGCAGCCTTATCGGCTATTCACCAAACCGAACCTGTTGAAGCAGTCATAAGTATGCTGCGTGAAGAAGCACTGTTTATTCAGTTGATGATTTTGCGAGAATGTCGGGATAAAGGCCATATGCCTTCCCCTACCCTGTTCTCTCAGTTAGACAAAGTACAACAGGTATTGCAGCGTGAGGTGGAGGCCAAAGCACAGCGGCTCAAAGCTACGCGCACCGCCACAGAGCGTAGCGGTAATTTGCTCGACGAACAGGGTTAGCTTCGCTGCCCCTAGCGTGTGATACAACCAGGCCCTATTCGCTGGCCAACGCTATTGCACTGAAGAAGGCAGGATTAAACCGACCCAGCGTATACCTGCTGATGACGTTCTTGATACTGGCGTGGCGTTTCGTTAATTTCGGCTTTAAAACAACTGCTAAAATAAGATGGGGTACCAAAGCCTACATCATAGGCGACTTGCGTAACCTGCCTTCCCTGTTGCAACATCGTTTTGGCCTGGTGCAAGCGATACGTCCGCAGTACATCAGTAAAATTCAAACCGAATAGCGTATTGAGTTTTCGCGATAGTTGTCTCTCACTTATTGCCATCTTTGATGAGGCCAGGGCGCGGCCAAAGTCTTCATCTTGAAAATGGTCTGCCAGTAATGTTAAAAAGCGTGTGTAAAAAGCCTGCTCCCGGGCATTGGCAAAATTAGGCACTGAAAATGGTGCGCTGGGCAGCACGGGCGTTGCCGGATGAGATTGATATCGCTGTTGCAGGCTGAGCAAGCTGCTTAGCGCATGCTGTAACTGAGTAATATTAAGGGGTTTGGCGACTAGCATGTCAATATTTGCATCACGGCTTAGTGTGGGCGGAACATCATCATTTACCGCAGCCATTAATATAAATGGAATGGCACCCAGCGTAGGAGACTGCAACATTTGTCGACGTAATTCCACCCCACTGGTTTCAGGCATCCGATAATCACAAATGACCAAGGCCGGCTGAATCGTATGCATCAGGTCCAGTGCACTTTTCGCGTCCCCCGCTTCCAGACAACAATACTCCGTTGTCAGGATATCGGTGAGATAGTCGCGTAAGGGTTCATTGTCATCCACAACTAATACCACCGGCTGTTGGGTATCATTTGCTTGTTGTAACACGCTGGGCGGCGTGTCTATCGGGTCGGGGGGCGTTACGCGTAAACCTGCTTTTTCGTCCAGCACCAACAAGGGTAAATACACACTAAAGCGGGCGCCTTTACCTGGTGCGGTATCGATGCCGATCCACCCAGTATTGGCATTGACTAACTCTTTAACTAACGCCAGTCCAATTCCCCAGCCGTGCGTAGTTTCTGCATCTGGTAACCGCGAAAAACGTTCAAATATCAATGCCGCTTCTTGTTCGGTCATACCTGGACCGCTATCGGTTACTACAATAACCAACTGTAAGTCGCGACAACGAATATCCACTTCAATCGCGGCGCCGGGCGGTGAGTATTTCACAGCGTTTGATACCAGGTTGAACAAAATCTTCTCCAGTGAATCGCTCACCAGGTTAATTGTACCCTTCGCGCGAATCCGACTAACTAATGACTGCTCGTGAAGCTCAGCCAAAGATGCCAGGTTGGCTATAAAAGAAGGGAGAAATGAGGCAAGCTGATACGCTTGTCGAGGCCGATCTTTAAGGGTTTCTAACCGCTCTATTTCGAGTATCTGGTTTACCAGGGCATGCAAACGTTGCGCATTAGTATTAATTGTCTGAAGCCGGCGGGAATTATCCGCATCGTCAGGGTTAGCGATAATCTGTTGAATGGGACCAGTGATGAGGGTTAGCGGGGTTTGTAATTCGTGGGAGACGTTCACAAATAGCTGTTGCTTGCGTTCCAGCATGGCCCGAATATACACATTAGTAGACTCTAGTGCCGTTTGCTTTTCCTTTACCTGCCCCTTTAAGGCCTGGCCCTGTTTAGAGTACTGGCGGTAGGCCCATATAATGAGGTAACCCGCCAAGACACCGACCACCAGAGTATAGAAGGCGTAAGCTGCCGGGCTTAACCACCAAGGGGGCAACACCTTTATTTTCAGGCTGGTAACAGGCTGAGAGCTGGCGTCGGATTTTACTCTTGTCTCGAAAAGATAATTCCCATGAGCCAAGGATGAGAAAATAAGATTAGAGCTTGAAGATTCTAATACTCGCCAAGTTGTAGATAGTTCTGTCATTCGATATTCTATACGCAAATAGGGATAGTCTATTAGGTTCGAAATTGCGAGATTAACTTCGGTCATTACATGGCCATGCGCAATTTCAACAGAGGCTAACCGGGGCGAATTTTTACTAATCGGGATGTTTTCGAACTTTTCCGAGACAGATGAGAAACTTTGGATGCCGAGTATATGAACTATATGCCGCTGTGCTTGCCATTTTTTTACATTGGTTAGCAACTTGTCATGATTTAACAAGTAGCTAAAATTATCTCCTATGACGATGGTATGGCCTTTCGAACTATGAACAGAATCGTATTCGAAATCTACGTCACTTATACCAAAATTATTACCCAACTCTACGGTATACTTTGCATTAATATCGAGAAAGTATAGCCCCTCGTTAGTCGCTACAATAAATTTGCCCTCTCTGATTTCACTAATACCTCGAATATAGGCACTTTTGAAAAAGCTCACTTCATTTTGTTTACCCTTGGCATCCACATATTTTAGACCTTCGCCGGACTCGCAAAGCCATAGCCGTGACGCACTATCTTCGTAGATACACGCACTACCCCAAACAAAACTATTTGCCTTTTTAGTTACTTTAAAGCGCGAATTACCATACCTAATAGAAAACACCCCATTCCCGTAGTCTCCTAAAAAGGTGCCTGATTTAGCGTATCTGGATAATGCTCCAGCTTTTGACGATATGGCTAATTTCGCATAATAATTATTGTTAAAATACAAAATGTACCTACCTTGAGAAGTTACCAGAGTTACATAACTTCCTTCTGTGCTAATAGAGGTATCTATAACACGCACATTGTCCGATCCAAACTTGAGTAACGGGTAAGATTTCAAAACGGTATTGTTATTCGTATCAATTACGAAAACTTTAGAATTTTCATCAACTAGCTTAACTTCGCCTGGTGTACTCTCTAAAAAAAATAATGTTCCATTAGAATCGACCTGTATGTCTATAGTTTTATTTTCACTGATAGAGTGAAATGAAACCTGAGAAGGTGATGTATATAAGAAGAAATCTTCATTTAGAAAGTGAACATCAAATACCACCGATTTATCTAAGCTTCTATTTATATTTATAAAACTAGTGGCGTCTGAGTTACTCGCGAGAGTAAATAAACCTCTTTGCGAATCACTCCCGTACATATTTCCATGGGTATCAAATTTAAGGTCTAGTACAATTTCTATAATACCTGAGGAAAAAACTGGACTAAAGATAGGGGGCGCCACCAATTTCCCCTTCTCTGTATCAACTTTATAGAGGCGTTCTGCTGCCACCAAGATTTCATTATCGGGAGTTAAAAAAACTTTTCTAGCAGGATAGATATCAGATGCGGAGTTTTTTACCTTTTCACGTTCTGTAATATGTTTATAGTCACCACTATGTATGTTCAGTATGTGAACACCCTTATCCGAGGCTATGTAGGCAATATCCTCAACTAAAATAAAACTGGTAAATTCTTCGACCTTATCCAGTAGTGGCTTTGGCATATAAGAAGTGACATCTTTGCTATTATGGTCTAGTGAGTACAAGCCCTTCTTCTGATCCAGCCACCAAATTGTATTTTTCTCTTCTGTATACAATACGTTAGCTATATTAGAGTTATCTTGATTAGTGAAGTTGGACAAAAAATAGGAATTTTCTGGGGTACTTCTATCATAAACAAAAACAGATGAGGATAGCTGGATAATAATTATTCTCTCAGAAACAGAAAGATTCCAAATATCACTGCCAACAATTTTATCGTCAATCTCCATTTTCTTAAGAAATTTGGAAAAGGGGTTATACAAATAGACGCCGTCCCCATACGCTACAAATGCGACGAGTTCTTCAGAGTATTGAATAACATTAGATATATAGCTGCTTTCTAATATTGAATTAGACTTATCAATCTTTATTAGCTCGTGTCCAATCTTCCCGAAGAAACCATTCTCACTCCCCAACCACACTCCTTGCTCGTTAACATGAACGCTAGATATAACGCCTGTATTAAATTCCCCGAAAGTTTTGGAACTTTGCAGAGGCATTGTAACTTTTGCCCGAACACATAAGGAAATACTAAACAATATTAAAATTAGGACTGAAATAAAAAATTTACCCAATATGACGCTCCATGTCTCCAAATTGATAGCTACTTATAAAATTATACGACAAGCTAACTATCGATTTCTTTGCGGCCATAGTGTAAGAATATTTCAGTTATGAAGGAGAAACCAATGAACTTTAGTATAAAACCTATAAAAGAGTTAACAGAGGATGAAATTAAAATGATTAGTGGAGGGACAACGTTATCTTACGGTAAAAACTTACAAGAAATAGATCCTTTTAGACCCCCAAAAGGGCCCCCAGATATGCTTACACCATCAGAAATTGCATACCCGCTCTTTGAGCGGCCTGTTGGTCATAAATAAAATCACCTACATAAAGACAGCGTGAAGCGGGTATCTGCCATTGGTTGGCTACGCTTAATAAAGCCGTAGGATCTGGCTTTGGGGGAGCGTCTTCACGTGTAATTACCAACGAAATAGGTATTTGGTTATTGCTTATTTTAAGCTGGGTTGCAGCGATACTGTTTCGCGTAACAATCGCCATGGGCAGATTATGTTGGGTGGCCTCTGCTACCAGCTGTTGCCCCCGGCTAAGCCAGCGAGCTTGTTGGGCATCGGCCAGTTCCTGATCCAGAATATACTGATGGGCCAATTGTTGCTGGTGCGGATCGGTAAGGCTATCAATATGGATAAGAATATCTTGTTCTAGTGGACACTGCAGATGCGTTTTAATTGCCCGAAAATCGAGACTCGAGGCTACAAGCGTGCCGTCCAAATCAAAGATCACACCATCGACTTCGCTAAAGTTAATCCCCATCATAAAATGCTACTCACAGTTAATTATTGGTATATGACGCCAATTGGTGGTGTATTGTGGTGACAAAAACTGCCGTTTCATATGCCATGGTGCGTGCTGACCCTTGGCTGCCATGCCCAGGGTATTTGTGCCAAATTTACGGTTAATGGCATCCATGCAAGCCATTAGCGCCGGCGTGCGGGTTGAGTGCGCAAAAAGGTCTTTTTGCAATACTTTACTGTCGATAATATCTATCGCGCCGGCCCCGCACTTATGTAATAACACACCGCTTTCGAACAATTTTGGCGCCAACTGGGTTAATGTGCCTACAATATCACGCGTGTCACTGGTGGGCTCCTCAAATGTATGTAATGTGGAGCGGTGAAAAGGGTCGTGCTTCGCAAACGGGTTAGCATGAGCGAAGGCGGTCAATGTTTTAACGCCACAATTTTGTTGTCGCAACTTTAACGCTATCCGTTCGCCGTGCCAGGCTAACGCTTGTCGAAGCGCTGATAAGCTGGTGACCGGCGCGCCAAACGCTCGGGTGGAGAAAAGTTGTTGTTTATTTAACGGCAGTGTATCCCAGTCCAGGCAAACTACGCCGTTAAGTTCTCTTACCGTACGCTCGACCTCGACAGAAAAATACTGCCGTAATTGCC
The DNA here is from genome assembly GCF_003429285.1 of Salinimonas sediminis. NCBI lineage: Bacteria > Pseudomonadati > Pseudomonadota > Gammaproteobacteria > Alteromonadales > Alteromonadaceae > Salinimonas > Salinimonas sediminis. Next base: position 270,105 of record NZ_CP031769.1, on the reverse strand, counting down.
GGGCACTCGCCTGGCTTAGCGCCCAGGCACTATGTATGTGCATAGCGTTTAAACGGGCTGCCAGCCGTTTACCTATACCCCACACCTGCTGTACTTCCAGCTGCTTTAAAACCGCTTCAGTAGCTGTCGCATCTCTGAGTACCGATATCCCGCACTTGCTACCGAGTTGTTTGGCCGCAAAGCTTGCGGCTTTCGCGAGCGTGGGCGTAGCGCCTATACCGATACTCACCGGCAAACGTAGCTCGGTAAACACGGTATCTCGAATCGCATTTGCATACCTTTCCCAACTCATCGTAGGCTGCCATCGGCGTAAATCTAAAAAGCATTCATCGATAGAATAAACATGCTGACGGGGGCCAAACCGACCAATTACCCGCATCATTTTGTTAGACAGATCGTCATACAGGGCATAGTTGGACGAACGGATAGTGGCGTTATGCCGACGCAGAATTTGTTCAGACTGGTAATAAGGTCCAAATTTTTTTATGCCCAGTTGCTTTGCTTCGTCACTTAGCGCACAAATACAGCCATCGTTATTCGTTAATACCACTAGTGGGCGGCGCCGGACCGCAGGGTCGAAGACCTGTTCCGCCGAAGCATAGAAACTGTTTGCATCAATCAGCGCAAACATTGCGACAGCTGCCGGGCAAAGCGGTGTAAACGGACTGACCTTACCACAATCCCCTCCACTTCAAACACATCTCCCTGATGCAGCTGATAGGCACGTTGACCTGTGCCCGGGGATAGTAATTGCTGCCGTTCCCGGTTATATAATTTACAGACAAAACTACCATTAAGGTTGGCTACCACTACATCCAGGGTGCCTGGTAATGCTGCCCGATCGACAATAAGTAAATCCCCATCGAAAATCCCTACGCCGGTCATAGAATCGCCCTTGGCTCGACCGATAAAAGTCGCAGTGGGATGCTCAATAAGCAACTCATCCAGGTTCAGGGCGAGCTCCCGGTACTCTGCCGCGGGCGACTCAAATCCATTAATACCTGCCTGCGCATAGACTGGAATAACTTTTAACATAACACCACTTCACCGGTTGCAATTTATACTGTTTGTATATACAGTATTTTGTGTAGCGCAATGAATGTCAACTTACAAATGTGGAGTAAATCATGGCCATCACCGTTCAGTATGTAGTAACTCATAAAGAAGTGGAGAAACTAGTGACCACAGATAAAAAAGCCGCCGATCAGTACGATAAAATGCTCGATGCAGCGGATAATCTGGCAGGCTATTTAAGTGCTATGGGGGTCAAGCTGGAAGAGGATAAATTAGAAGAGCTGTCTATTATTTTAGCTAAAAATAAAGATGCGGTGAGCAAACTACTTAAAGGCGGCTCGCTGGAAAATGTACTTGAGGATAGCTCTGCGGAAGTAGTAAAGCTGCAGGCCAGCAATTAAATACTATGGCTTGCCGGTATAACAGGCCGGCGCCATTGCTATTATTTACCTAGACTTGTTATAAATAGCCATAATATTGGTAAACAGTCGGTGGTTGTTCTGGCTATCTCTTTATCTGGCAGCAAAAACCTTGCGTGTTCGCGGGCCATTGAATTAACAAATATTTCCTTTTGTTATCCGGGGGCAAGCACCCCGGCGCTAACAATAGCCGATTGGCACGTGAACAAAGGCGAACATGTCTTTGTGCAAGGGGCCTCTGGATCAGGGAAAAGTACATTACTGAATTTGCTGACCGGAACCCTGGTACCAGATAGTGGCAGTATCCGTTTGCTGGGTAAGGAGTTTTCAGCGTTAGCGGCAAGGCACAAAGACGGCTTTCGCGCCCGCCATATTGGCGTGGTATTTCAGCAATTCAATCTGATTGATTACTTATCAGTTAAACAAAATATTGCTACCGCGGCGTATTTTGCCGGTACGCTTAACCAACAAACTCAACGCAGGGCTACTGAGTTATTGCATAAGCTCGAGCTACCCGCCAATGTATTGTCTCGGCAAGCGGGATCGTTAAGCGTGGGTCAGCAGCAAAGGGTAGCTATAGCGCGGGCGTTGATTAATGCCCCCGAACTGCTGATTGTAGATGAGCCAACTTCTGCTTTAGATGCCAACGCAAGAGATGCCTTTATGCGCCTTTTGCTGGAAGTTGCAGATAGCAGTGCGGTGGTTTTTGTAAGCCACGATGCAGGCTTAGCAACGTACTTTACGCGCCAGCAATCTATGGCAGAATTAACCGCGCAGTCGGTGCAAACAGTATGCTAAATACCATTGCACTTGAAAGTTTAAAACACCGCCGTACTTCTGTAATGCTTACCGTGTTATCCATCGTTATCAGTGTCAGTTTACTGGTAGGTGTGGAGTTTATTCGTGGGCAAATTAAACAGAGTTTTACCCGGACGGTATCCGGAGTTGACCTTATTGTTGGCGCGCCAACAGGTCAGCTAAACTTACTGCTGTACTCGGTGTTTCGTATTGGCAATGCTACCCAGAGCATTAAATGGGAACAAGTAGAAAAGCTGGCTGCGCAGCCTTTGGTAAAATGGGTGATTCCCATAGCGTTAGGTGATAGCCACAAAGGCTTTCGGGTGGTCGGCACGGACAATCGCTATTTTGAGCATTATCAATATGCGGCGCAACAACCTTTGAGCTTCGCTCAAGGTGGACAGTTCACCACCGCCTATTCTGCGGTAGTCGGCGCAGAAGCCGCCCGCGAATTGGGCTATCAGCCTGGCGATAATATTGTTATCTCCCACGGCCTGGGAAATGTGAGCTTTCATCAACACGATGGTCACCCATTCACCGTTTCCGGTATTCTTGCTCCTACCGGTACGCCGGTAGATAAAGCCGTACATGTTACCTTGCAAGGTATTGAAGCAGTTCATCAACCGGCCTCAACGCCCTCGCTTAAAAAGCCAATAGTAAACAGCCCCCCCACCGCGCAAGACACAGAACATGGGCATGAGCACAAGCATGAGCATGAGCATGAACATGAACATGAACAGAATGCTGACCATCTTGATAAGGCGACTACAGCGACTGGCAATGCGCCTCATCCCAAACGTGTGACTTCTGCCTCGACATCACACGCTGCGCCCCCTCCTGCGCGACCGGAATCCGTTACCGCGGCGTTGGTAGGATTAACCAGTCGGGCTGCAGCTTTGCAGGTTCAGTATCAAATAAACCAGCGTAGCGAAGTTCCCATGTTAGCTATTTTGCCTGGTATGGCGCTGTCGCAGCTATGGAGCCTGATGGGTAATCTTGAGAAGCTATTATTAGGCGTTTCCGGATTAATATTAGTGGCCTCACTAATAGGTTTAGTCACTATGTTGCTCGCTAGTATGCGAGAGCGGCGTCATGAGATTGCAGTATTGCGGGCCATGGGCGCAGGGCCGTTAACCCTGCTATGGTTAATCCAATTTGAAGCATTGTTAGTTAGTGCACTTGCATGCGGTATTGCAGTCACCCTGGATGGCGTTTTATTTAGTGTATTTGCCTCCAGCTTAAGCGAAAATTTCGGGCTGTTCCTCAGTGGTAGCGTACTTACGCTTCATACCGGAGTAATTGTGGCTCTGGTGCTACTAGCCACCTGGTTATGCAGCTGTATTCCAGCCGTGGCTGCCTATCGGCAGGCCTTACATGCGGGCCTAAGCAATCGTTAACAATATTGGTAACATTGTGTCGGGTTACGTAGCTTATGTCACGGTCTTCGCTCGCTATTGATAAGCACCAACCAGCCCCCGTTAATGTGGGCTGGGCGGGACGGAAAAAAGGTATGTTGCCGTCCCTCATATAGCGCGGATTACCCTGCGTCGCTAAATAGAAAAACCATGCAATAAAAGCACTTATTCTACGCGACCTACACCAGGCGCTAAACGACTTTACTTTAGCCCGAGGCTGAAACAGCTGGGAGGCTGCGGCGCTATCCACTGTGTTCACCTGGTTTGGTATGAGCGACTGGACAGCAGCTAAGTTGTGCGTCCCGGCCCCCTCACTTTCCCCGCTAACCGGCTTTAAGCCGAGAAGAAAACAGTCGGGAGGCTGCGGCGCTATCCACAGCTTTCCACTGTGTTCACCTGGTTTGGTATGAGCAACTGGGCAGCAGCTAAGTTGCGCTTCCCGGCCCCCTCCCTTTCTCCGCTAACCGGCTTTAAGCCGAGAAGAAAACAGTCGGGAGGCTGCGGCGCTATCCACAGCTTTCCACTGTGTTCACCTGGTTTGTTATGAGCAACTGGGCAGCAGCTAAGTTGCGCTTCCCGGCCCCCTCACTTTCTCCGCTAACCGGCTTTAAGCCGAGAAGAAAACAGCTGGGAGGCTGCAGCGCAATAAAAAGCCCCGCCCTATTTTGGGGGCGGGGCGGTTGCACAGGTTTTCACCCGTTTGGGCCCTGTCAGGCTTTGTGGGTAAACCGGGTAATTACCGAATTCACTTCATTTACGGTGCGCCGCAATTGCTGCGCAGCGTCTAACGATGCATTCGACGCCCGTTCGGTTTCTTTCGCACTGTCGGCAATCTCAACAATCTGCTGATTGATATGCTCTGCCACACTGCTTTGTTCTTCTACTGACGAGGACATTTCCACGGTTTGATCGGCTATGCCACTTACCGCCTGGTTAATGTCGGAGAGTGTACGCCGGGTTTCTTCTACAATCTGGGTGCCACGGGTGGCAGCGTCCAGACCCTCACTGGAGACCCGTACCGCCCGTTCTGACCGCTCTGCCAAAATCTGAATGATATGATGAATTTTATCTGTGGATTCTCGTGTCTTAGAGGCCAGAGAGCGTACTTCATCTGCCACTACCGCAAACCCGCGTCCCTGCTCCCCCGCTCGGGCAGCTTCTATCGCGGCGTTTAAGGCCAGCAAATTGGTTTGCTCGGCGATAGAAGAGATTATACTTGCGGCTTCCCCAATATCAGCTGTCGACTGAGCCAACTCCTGAACCGTTTGAGAAATTGACGCGACCGCCTCTTTTAGCTCGCGAATCGATTGCAACGCTTCGTCGGCGCGGTTGTTACCCTGCGCCACATTCACCGAAGCTGATTTCGCACTGCTGGCATTCATTTCCACCCGCTGGGCCACTTCCTGAATGGCTTGGGACATCTGGGTGACGGCCGAAGCAATTTGCTGAGTTGCCATATTCTGTTGGGTAACAATACTACTGGTGATATCAGCTTGCTGATGAGTGGTGTCAGCAATACTATCCAGTTTCCCAGCTGCATCACTGATACGGGTTAGTGCGGTACGTGAACGGGCCACCTCGCAACTAAAGGCCAGCTTTGCCCGCGCCTGTACACCTACTTCGGTAAAATAGGTCTGAGCCACAGTGGCGTCACTATAACTGGTGGGACTAACCTGAAGTAGGTGGTGCCAACTTTGTTGCTGCTGGCGTAGCGACCACACCGCCATTACCCCTGCTGACACGGCTATACTTAGCGCGGTCCAGGGCGCCCCCATCAACAACGAAATACTCGCTCCCGCCGCGCCGGTTACCCAAAAAGGTGCACTCTGGCGGGCATAATCGCCTACTCTGCGGGCCAACGACAAGGCCGGTTTACCGGCACGCAGACGGGCGTAAACAATCTCAGCACGGCTTATTTCTTCCTGACTGGCAGGTATCCGGACCGATTCATAGCCTACGATATTGTGGCGCTCGAATACCGGGGTAACAAACGCGGAAACCCAATAGTGGTCACCATTCTTACGGCGGTTTTTGACCAGGCCCATCCATATATTGCCTGCTTGCAGCGTATGCCACATTTCGCGGAACACCGCCTCAGGCATATCTGGATGACGTACCAGGTTATGATTTTTGTTAATAATCTCATCACGCTCAAAACCACTCACTTCGACAAACTGGTCGTTACAGTGAGTAATGACACCGCGTTCATCTGTCGAGGAAATAAGCCGATAGTCAGCAGGAAATGAAAATATTTGTTGTGTTACTGGCTGGTTGTTTCGCATGTCCTAAACTCTCCGACATTCCATGTTAGTGCACGAATACAATTGTGCTTTGCGACCCAACGATATCAGGTTCGCCCTGATAAAGTGAGTGAAAATATACGTTGCCCCCTCGCCGCAGCGATTATTGCAACACATTTTGGGGAGTAAACAGATAATTGGCTTGCGCCACCTTATGCCTCGTTTGCCAAAGGAAAGACCAGTGTGAACGTAGCGCCTTCGCCCGGGCAGCTTTCTACCGTAATCTGACCATTGTGTTCTTCCATTATCGCCATCGCTACCGTAAGCCCCAGGCCAGCCCCCGAGCCCGGGGGTTGGGTAGAATAAAACGGTGTGAAAATCAGCTTTAGTTGCGCTTCATTCATACCGATACCATTGTCAGCCACGGTCACCGCGATACTCGCTTTACCCACTACAACGGAAATCGTTATCTGGCCTTTCTTGGCTACCGCAGCAAGCGCGTTGTGCAGCAGGTTACTGAATAACACTAATAGCTTTTCAGCACTTCCCATGACATGCAGTTTAGCGCAGATAGGTAAAATACAAACCTGCACATCTACCGGAATTTTATGCATGACCGCCTCAACCGAATTCTCAATAGCGCTGCCCAGGGCCACCATGGCCTTTTCATTTGGTGCAGGATAAGCATACGCTCGCAACGACGCCACAATGTTAGTCACCCGATCTATACCTTCCAGCGTAGCGGTGTATATTTCGTCGTTCAGCGCTGACATTTCCTGAACCATGTAGCTTTGTTCAAGATTGCTAAGAGTTTTGTCGGTAACACCGCTCTGCCGTGCCAACGCCTTTAATTCATTAAAGCCGCGCACCATATCTGTCAGTAGCTGAAAACTAATTTGCGCATTGCTTTTTACAAACGCCATGGGGTTATTGATTTCGTGGGCTATGCCTGCCGCCATCTGGCTCAACAACGCCATTCTTTGGCCCATTTCCGGACTTATGGGTGAGGGGGTATAACCCAGCTCAATATCGCGATGGTCCAAATGGTGCAGTAAGGCGATGTAGTCACTGCGCACTTCGCTAAGCTCGCGCCGTAGTGCCTGGTTAGCCAAATAGGCATCTTTAGAGTAGTCATTAAGCATAGCTTCAGCGCTTAGCCGAGCTGCGTGTTCTCTGGCCAGTTTTCGCTCAAGGGCGCTGATTTTGCTATTGAGTGCTGCTTCATCCGCCACTAATGCAGTTTCTCCGAATACAACGGGCAGCCCGGTTGCTGCCCACAGATACCAGAAGCTTAGTGAAATTTCAGGCAATCTGCCAGTTAGCGGTAATTACAGCCTGTCTAGCTGCAACATAACCTCTTCACTGGCCTGCTCCATCTCTTTAATCATTTTACTGGCCAGCGCGGGGTTGCCATCTTTTGCTGCCGCAATTGCTTCTTTACCCGTTCGATGAACGGTAGCGTGAGGACGATCCAGGCGTGAAAACGCCTCGCTTTTACCTAACGAGGTGGATTGCTGGGCGCTGTACCACTGTCCCAATCGGCATGCTCTATGATCAGCAAAATCAGCAGCGGTTTTAGTACTTTTGCCGCCTAGCACTGCATACACTTCACTTTTCCATACCACATGATCAAGCTTAACTGTTTGGATAAATGTTTGATGAGAGGCGCTATGAATAGTTTGCCGCATGCTTTCACAGTAGCTTACCATTTTATCATAACTTTGGTTTAGCTCGCCCACACCACCAGCCAGATTCGTGTTGTTATCCTGCAACTGAGACACCGCCCCGACAGCGGCTTTGGTTGACTGAATAATACCTTTAACCAATTCGGCTACTTCACTGGCCGACTTGTTGGTTTCATTAGCCAAAGCCCGAACTTCATCGGCGACGACACTAAACCCTCTGCCAGCATCGCCGGCTCGGGCTGCTTCAATTGCCGCATTAAGCGCCAGCAGGTTAGTCTGATCGGAAATACTGGTGATGGTGGATACAAATTTATTGATGCTATCGGCGGTGTCAGATAAACCGGAAATCCGCTCACTCATTTGGCCCATACGGTCATTTAATGCTTCCATGTCCCGTCCGATGCCCTGCAAGGAGGAGGCACTGGTGGAGAACAGCGTATTAATATCCGATAGTGCGGTGCTTTCCTGATCTATTTGCTGATAAGAGTGCAGCACCCCTTCGCGAATACCTTCAATTTGGCGCATTGAATCGATAAGCGCCGCGCTCAGGCTTTCTGCCCCCATTGCGGAGTTGCTTTTCTTAGTTAACTCGTCACCCCGACGACGTTCGTCATCAAGAGCAGTTTCTAATGCATGAATCTTATCCTGCAAAGCTGATTTTTCAGCCTTGAGGCGGGAAAGTTCCTGTTGTGTATCGGTAAATCTGGATTTTAGGACGAGCATAACCGCCTCTTATTTAACGTAAAAACGCTTCGTTATACTGGCTTGAAGTAAAAAATACTATTCACCAATAGTACAAAAATTCCCTGGCGTTCAAAAACAACGGGGCCTGCCGCATAATACCGGCTTATCTTGTTATCGGTATATTGCCCTAAAACTTAACGATAACTTCTTCACGCAGCCCCTTAGCGTAAATACACTTTACATGTTTTAGTTTATCCATTGATGACCATTCGGACGCATGAAAAAAGCGTTACTGCCTATTTTCCCCAGCTATTGTGGGCCTGAAGATTAACGCCGCAGACAGACTGGTTTACACGAGCTAGGCGAAGAGCGCGATGCTGGCATCAATCAGTAATTTGATTGCCAACACGCTAACCAGCAAGGTAAAGACACGGGTAAAAACTGGTGCGCCAAGCCGCTGAAGTACCTGTAAGCCACACCAGGTACCCACCATTCCCGCCAGAGCCATCGCTATCACCAAGGGCAACCAATCAAAAAATGCAAAACCGGCAAATGAGAATACCAGCGCTTTTAAGGCATGTTGAAATGACATACAACTGGCTAACGTGGCAGTTAGGTGAATTTTTGTATAGCGATGACGATGGATAAATGCCGCCACCAGTGGCCCGGTAGCCCCTACAAACATTGTCATAATGGTAGTAACAAAACCGGTGAGAAGCCGGCCAAAGGAAGAAACCTGGCGGGGCCGTGGGGAAGGCCCCCAAACCAAAACAAGAATGAATAGGGCCACACTGAATTGAATAAGTGACAGCGGTAACTGTACCACGATAAACGAAGCCAACCCGGCTCCAACACTGCCTCCAACACAAAACCAGCCCACCATGGCCTTATCAATGGCCTGTCGGGTAAGCCAGGCCCGGTTAACATTTGCGCCCAACTGGACCAGACCGTGCACTGGGATAAGGGCAGGCGCAGGCAATACTGAGGCCATGACTGCCAGTAACAATACCCCTCCGCCTATCCCGAACGCAGCCGTAATAAACGCGGTGACGCCCGCCACTAAAATAAGTATACCTGCCTGATATAGCGCAATAGCATTATCTGCGCTTAACAGTTCAGGAAGTGACACGCTCACATTCCTGATGGGGCATTTGGTTCGCCACCCAAATCATCGCTTTTTGTCCATGTACCCACAAACGGCTGCGCTTATTTTCATAGGTCAGGCCACTGCCTTGCGCAACATTAAACATAAGCTGCGAGCTCGTGGCTGTTTGCACCCATACCATGGGGGCAGGTGTGTCGTACCAGCGAACTGTAATGCTGGACACGGCACAGTTAAATTGATGAATATGCGATACCGTTTGCAGCTTATGCTGAACTTTTAAAAAGCTATAGCGACGCTTTACCTTTTCAACAATGCAAGCGTCCCGGTCGGCATGATTGTTACACACGGCTAGTTGCCTGACCCAGCGAACATGGTTTTGCGCTATGCGTGGAACATCACGACTGATTAGACGCTTTTGCAGACGCTCTAACTGACTAAAATCGGCTGAGGTAGCACTATTGCAATAAACGCGACTTGCTCCCTGGCACTGTGACGGAGCAGCATTGACTGGCGCACTGCTCCCTGCAGATAACCAAAAGGCAACTAGCAATATACAAAATCTGGATAACATGAATCGGACAATGTTAATTGACGAAGAGCCTAACCATACGGAATATCCTGACAGATAGAAAGACCCATTTTTAACCAATTCGCTATTTCACTATATTTTTATAAATGGTTAATTTCGCGCCAGAAAGCAGGCGTTGGTAGTCTGCCCTCTTTAACTAAAAAGGCAGGCCGTAGCTAATTCGTTGGTTAAGCCGATAAACGCTAAATATTACTGCTGGGGTGCAACGTGCGTTAGCTTTGATAAGATGCGCGTGCAACCTTCCCTCTTTTTACATAAATGGTGCCATCTGTTTACCTTGCTCGGGCTATTTCATTCAATAAGACAAGACGTAGTGCCCCCACAACCTACGCGTCTTTCCCTACTGATGGCAATCAGTACACGGTTTGTATCACCCACTGATTTGACTAGACACCATCACTTTATAGCAGCTATTCTTTGGCCAACTAACCGGGTGTTTTTGCACCTCGTGTGTACTATCAGGAGAAGCCGCAATGAGTAGCGTGTCATTTCAGTCATTGATTTTGCTGGTTGACGATACCGATGAAGCGATCAGTTTTTTTGTTGATCAACTGGGCTTTCAGTTAGTCGAAAACCTCGCAAAAGCGGATGGCTCAAGATGGGTAAAAGTGGCTTCAGGCAATGGCGAAGGAGCCTCTATTGTTTTAAAACAGGCAACCGGTCGTGCCCAGGCTAGCTTAGTAGGCCAGCAGGCCGGCGACGGCGTGCTGGGCATCATTACGGTAGAAGAATTCCATGCTACCTATGAAAAATGGCTGGCCAACGGGGTGAATTTTATTGAACCTGCACGTTACGAACCGTACGGCACCGTGGCTATTTTTTGCGATTTATATGGCAACAAGTGGGATTTGATCGGCCCGCCCCGCCATCTTTAAACGTTGCGGGTAAGAGCGAATTTATCCAGTAGCTTGTCTAGCCAGAATGCCGCTATAAGTAGTATTGCCAGGGCAACCACGACCGAGCTTAACCGGTACATGCTGGAGTAAAGAATGTCGGCATTTGGTTGCAGGTACTGGCCGAATAATATGCCAATAGTCGTTAAAGCACCAAAACCCATCCCCGAGCCGGCCCTTTCTACCAGATGCAACCGCGCCGTGATTAATACGGTGGCAAACAACGTCAGTACTACCAGCGGTAAAAACTGAATCAAGTCATAAAGTAAAAACTGGGCGCTAATACCTATTGCACATCCCAAAGCAACGCCTTTTGCACGATTTAACGCACTGCTAACGGTGCCTTGCAAGGTCATTGGAAACAGTACGAGCACGGTGGCTACCTGGGCCGACAGTGAATCCTGCAAGTCGAGTATTTGGAACACCACAAAGGATAAGGTCGCCAGCACTGCCCCCATCAGCATACGATGGTTAATCTGCGCGCTGCTGAGTGCAGGCGGCGTAGGCAAATTAACCGGGGCTTTATCTGGTATAAGCCAGTAGAGCACAGCGGCGCTGATAATCGCGATCAGCGTCGCGAGTGCGGTTGCCATGGCCATATCGCTTAAACTGGCCCCCGGATAGCTGGAAAAATGTAGCATGACGGATATCGACACTACTCCCATTGTCCACATCAAAAAATGTGATGAACGCGCCATAAAGCGAAAATGCACAGCAAATAACGCAAATACACCCAACGTCATCAGTAGCGCAGAATGCTCAAACAGGCTGCGTAGTACAAAAATTTCAACAATATTTATCAATACGCTGCCAACAAATTGCCAGGCAATCAAAGCATTAAACACCGGCACCATGCCCAGCAATAAAATAGGATATACCGTAAAAAATACGCCGTAGGGCCAGTTCATCACTTTACTGATGGTAAAGCCAATACAGCAACCAAAGGCTATACGCAGCAGTCGACGGCTTTCTTGTTCACTCATTTGCGTCGCCAGGGGGGTGCTGGGCGCCCCAGCTGCCCTACTGGAACTGAATAAGCGTTTAATAAACATCATTCGCTTGCCAGCCCTTAGTACACATAATGCAGTAAGCTAACAATTTTCATTTGTAACCAGGCTAAACCGCTGTACCAACCTGACTCCCCAGACTCCAGCATTACAGTGGCCCGCGCACCGGTAACCAGAGAATCCGGTAACGCAGATTCATCCACGCTAACATACACTCTGACCCGCTGCGCATCACGAACCCACCGATCAGAGTCATCAGGTTGTGCTAATTGTCCATCGGCCAGTAATTGCCCCTGAGCTACCCCGTAGTCGCGACTGTCAAGGTGGCCATGAAACACGCTGCCAGGTAGCGCATCAAACACCACTAAAGCAGGCGCGTGCTGGCCGATATGAGCCAGGCTTTTCTCCCGAAAATCAGCAGCGATTCGCTCATTATCTCTGGCAACTAAAGACAGTAACGGCTGATTAGCCTGCGCCTGAATACCACGGGTTAACTGTAAATTCGATACAATACCGGCGGCCGGTGCCACTACCTGGGTACGTGATAAAGCTAATGCCGCCTGCTTTAGCTGATTACGCGCCACTCGCAAACGTAAATTATCTTCACCTGCTTTACCCAATTTAACCTGTACGGTGTGCCGACTTTCGCGGGCCGCCTGTAATTGTGCCTGCGCAGCCTCGACCCGGGTCGCCATTTGGTCGACTTGTTGGTCACTGACCAGGTTTTTCTTTGCCAGCGACACTAATCTTTGATGTTCGCGTTGCATTTCGCGTTGATTAATTTGCGCTTCGGTAATCGCTGCCTCGGCCTGAGCTAACTCAGCGCTTAACGTATCATTTGCCCGCGAGGCCTCTTGTACCGCTAAACGGGCCTTTTCCACAGCAAGTTCATAGTCACTGGCATCCACAGTGAACAGTAAGTCACCTTTAGCAACTGCCTGGTTATTGATAACCGCTACGTGGGTCACTTCGCCGGCAACCCGGGGCGCAACCGTGATAACCGGACGCTGAACACTGGCATGGGGCGTCATTGGGATACTGACATCAGCAAACAGTATATAGCCAAAAATTAAGCCAAAAAGTATACTGGCCCGTTTCATCCATCGATTAAAATTTGCATCTGCTGTCATCGTTTTCCCGCCTGTTTCAAGTGTGCGTTGTCTAACACCCTGGATAGCAGCGCATGCAGCTGCTCGCGTTCCTGTTCATTCAATCCTGCTAACATAGCCTCGCGCGCTGCGCTGGCCTGGGTCTCCATTTTCGCCAGTAGCTGGCTGCCTGGTGCAGTAAACCAAAGGGTCTTTCGGCGCGCATCGTGGGGGCACTTTTCACGCCTTATATAGCCGGCCTCAACCAACGCATTCATAGTGCGTTGTAAGGTAGGTTGTTCAATCCCAATCTCGTGGGCCAGCTCTTTCTGCGAGCACCCTTCACCGCTGCGGTTTAAATGTAGCATGGCCATCCAACCCGACTGCGTAAGCCCTAAGGTTTTCATGTACTGATCCACCACATTACGCCAGCCATAAGCAGTACGGTTTAATAACCAGCCTAATGATGTTTGCATGTATTTTACCAAAGTAGTTAGCGTGCTAATTAAGTTAGCATATAATTAGCGTGCTAATCAAATAGCCCTTAGATTAGTGTTGGGGAAATTGCGATAAATAGCGCGATCGGGAGCTTAGCGCTTAGAATGAAGACCTAAAAATAGTGGGCAGCGGCTTGGGCGGGTACAAGCCGTTTACCCAGTCGGATATTATATTACTGGTTAAGTTGTTGGGTAAACTGGCCTACCGCGCCTACCACTTCTTTTGCGCCTTTTTGAATTTCAATAATGACGCTGCCCGCTTCGTCCGCCAGCTCAAGGCCGCGATCGGCTTTCGTTTTACCTTGATTAACAATCGCGACTGCGTCGGCGGTGAGCGCCTGATTTTTTTGAACGACTGAGACAATCTCTTCGGTGGCTGCAGTAGTGCGCGAAGCAAGTTGCCGCACTTCATCTGCTACCACCGCAAATCCGCGCCCTTGATCGCCCGCTCGCGCCGCTTCGATAGCAGCATTTAGCGCCAATAGATTTGTTTGTTCGGCAATACTGCTTATGCTGCTGATAATAGTAGCAATTTGCTGAGACTGTTCGTCAAGCTCGCCAATGCCGGTATTGGCTTCAATCATATTTGCGGACAGTTCGTTCATTACCGAAACCAGGTTATTAATAACCTCGCTACCCTGAATGGCCACAGTATCAGTGGCTGCGGAGGTAGTATAAGCAATCTCAGCGGCATTGGAGATCGCAATTTCGCGCTCAACCTGTTCGGTGATCACCGTGGCAAACTTCACCACTTTGTAGAGTCTGCCGTAAGAATCGGTCACCGGATTATAGGAGGCCTCTAACCAAACCACTTGCCCGGCAGCGTCAATGCGCTTGAACCGGCCGGCTTTAAAATTGCCATTGCGCAATTGCTGCCAAAACTGTTCGTATTCGGCTGAGTTAGCTTCTTCGCTATCGCAAAACATTCGATGATGTTTACCCTGAATGTGCTCCAGCTGATATCCCATACCCTGCAAAAACGGCGCATTCGCAGTAATGATAGTGCCATCGGGATTGAACTCGATGACAGCAGTCGAGCGCTGTAATGCTTCTACTAAATTTTCGTGTTCACGAGATTGGCTAATGGTGCGGGTTAGGTCATCACAATGAAAAGTGAAGTACAACAGTTTACCTTCCAGGCTTTGCACAGGCTGCACTACGGCACGTAGCCATCCTTCTACGCCATCGCCTTTTTCAAATTGCACCACCCCAGTATAATGCTGACCAAATTTGAGCGCATCGCACAACTTCTTATAGTGCGTGCTGGAGGTCGCTACCCCGGGAATAAAATCGAAAAAGTTACGTCCGACAATATCCTGCGAAGCATAGTGTAATTCGGTGCAAAAATTATCGTTAACTGCATCGATTTTTCCGCTCGGGGTCAGCCGGCAATAAAGCATTTCATTATCGAGACTGCTATTGATTTGTTTAATATGGTGTAGCTCTTCCTTAAGCGCCTTGATTTCCTGTTTTAGTTGGCTGTTAAACATGCTGCTTCCTGTAATGACACTTCCCACTGGCCCAAGCCAATGCGTTAGCGGTTAACCATAATCTATAAACATGAAAATAATAAGATAGACCATCGTCTATTCCTGTGTATGAAATATAAGACTATTTGTGCGTAAAAATTACGCAGCTACTTCTTAATTAATTAGAGACAGCTTCCCCAAACCCGTAAATATAATTTAAAAACAACAAGTTAAACCAATATTACGAAACTGGCACAATATTGGCTTTATTTAAAACAACTGTTTAAGGGTAGTGTTAAAGTCACCAGGTTTTGTGTTTCCCGTAGTGACGTTTACCGAACAGCTGGTTGTGGCACTGGGTTATCAGACCGTGCTGTCAACTAATAGACAATTGGCGTCCCTGATGTCAAATGTTGGACTGTCGAATGGCAGTCATTCTCCCCTCGGGTCCCCCTATGACCCAATCAATACCTCTGATATTCTCCCGCCAAATGGCGGGAGCTTTTTTTTCGGCTCATAAAAATGATAGTTAAAAAGTGATAAGCTGCGCGTTCACCCAGGCTATTTTTACCGCGAATACTTTTGCTACCTATGTTTAATATTGCCAACTTCCATTCAGGTTATCTGCGATAGCGATGTTCGAGCCATGACCTACCCGATTCTTTTTTGTGCGTTACTTGCTACCGCTATCGACCAAAGCGTGTTTTTGACCACGGTGCCTTCTTTAGGACGGTTAGCGGGCCTGTCCGAAATGCAGGTTGCCGTAATGATGTCAGCTTCAGCTGGGGTGTTTGCTATCGCTGCCAATATCTGGAGCCGCTATACCCAACGCTTTGGCTATAAAAGGCTGCTGTTGACCGGCCTTACCGGCTACACTGTCGGGACCGTAATCTTTGCCACCATCTGGTGGATAGCACTGCGCCAATGGATAAGCGTGGAGGCGTTGTTCGCCGGGCTGCTGCTTAGCCGCTGTTTGCAATCTACTATCATGTCTGCCACGCCTCCTTCAGCAGTAGGCTATGTAGTGGCGATCAGTACCAGTGATGAGCGTGCAGCGGCCATCAGCAAAGTCACCTCGGGCAATAATCTGGGCCAGATCCTGGGCCCCGTATTGGCAGGTTTGTTAGTGTCGGCCGGCCTGTTGGCTCCCTATTACTTTGTTATCTTATTTACGTTGGCTGCCATAATCTTAGTGTATTGCAAATTACCGGATATTGGGGCCGGTGATCGGGCCCGCCCCCGTGCTTCGGCAAACGTACTGATGCAGCCGGTTAAAGCCTCTACTGCGCTTCTTATTACATGCTGTATCTGTTTGTTTGCGTGTATGGCAATTATGCAGCAAAGTTTGGCGTTTTTTCTGATGGACTCACAGCAGTTAACTGCGGTGGCAGCCGCGCGGGCCAGTGGGCTAGCTATGATGATGACTGCGGTTTTTTCTTTACTGATACAATTTACGCTCGTTCAGCGTCGCTGGCTCGCCCAAACTACGTTAATTTATCTGGCGTTACCCGTCACGGCACTGGCCTATACCCTGCTCTATTTACAGCAGTCTACTGCAACATTGATGGTGGGGATGGCCCTATTGGGAGTGGGGTTAGGCGCGGCCTACCCATCGTTGGCAGCCGTTGCCACCACACGTTGTCATCCTGACAGGCAATCTGCGGTAACCGGATTACTCACTGCTGCCCCCGCTATGGGCTACATAACCGGCCCGCCGCTTTCCGCCGCGCTATATAATTTAGAGCATCGGCTGCCATTCTTACTGGCTGCACTTTTGATGGCGGCCAGTACGCTGGCGATATGGTGGCGGTTACCTACCGCTACTAATACACAATCTTCTACCTGATAAACTACAGCGAAGAAAGCAGACCCACTACAGCAGGCTTTACCTTAACACTGAAGGCGACCGCTTTAGCAGAGACTTAAGCCTGCTGGTAGAAAAACGAAAAGAACCAGCGCGGAGTAAGCGTCATATCGAAACTTACCTGTTGTTGATTGCCCTTTTTAACTGTTTCCAGGGCATGTTCGTAAGTATGTTGGGCGGGTTGGTAGGCTACGGGCTCAGCCACATTATACCGATAGGCAAACTGCTCATGCACCTTATCATCAGCATGCTCAAATACGGGCATCGCTAACGTGCATTTACCTTTTTCTTCATAATAGGTAATTTCATCGACACTGACGGTATCAGCAAGATCTATCAGGGCCTGCGAGGTGGGCGTATCAGGCTGAATCGTATACTCGTCTGCCGCCTCATTGTGGCCAATCTCGCATGCTACCGCGGCAATCATAGAGAAGGTCGCGCGGTTGTCTTTAAAATTTGACACCATAAACTCATAACTGGGCTGCTGGCTGCATCCGCCGAGCAGTAGTGAGATTACAATGCACAAAAGAAGTTTGTACATATTGCGCTCTTGTGTGAGTGGGCTGTAGTTTATTTGCCCATTGTGTCAAAGACGCGAAGAAATTTCCAACCACTCTTCCCAAGGTATAATGTTGCCGGCCGCTTCGCCCCAACATCATGCCAATGGTGAAAGCCATATTAAGGGAGCTACCTCGTTCGAATAACGCCCCTTAGCATGCTTGTTCCAGGCTTTCGGCTAGCTGCTCAAACGGCACAGGACGCGAGAAATACCAGCCCTGAAAATAAGCCACGCCCAGCGCCTCCAGCGCCTGATACTCTTCCTGAGTTTCAATGCCTTCTGCCACAACTTCGCAGTTGAAGCTATGCGCAAAGGCCAGCAGGCCGGTGACCAGAGCCTGGCGTTTTTTATCCAGATGAATATTGCTGGCCAAACTCAGATCCAGCTTTATCACGTCAGGCTCTATTTCAAGAATATGCTTTAAGCTGGCAAAGCCAGCCCCCACATCATCGATGCATATTTTAAAGCCCCGGTCGCTCAGTGGCCGCAGAAAGGTTCGAAAACGCTGATAGTCTTTCACCCGCACATGCTCTGTCAGTTCAATTTTCACCTGGCGGCTGTCTACCGCTTTCAGTAACTCAGGCAATAGCCCGCTTTCTACCATCTGCGGACTAACATTTATGGAGGTTCTTACCTCAAGCCCGCGTGCCTTTGCGCTGTTTAGACGCGCCACTACGCGATGGATAATCGCAGATTCAACTTCCAGGCCCAGTCCGACTGTATCGGCATCATGCAGCCATTCATTCGGCGGTCGGTAGGGGTCGGTGTTAAACCGGGCAAGCACCTCGTAATATTCATACCGGGCACTGTGCTTGCCATAGATTGGCTGAAATACCACTTCAATTTTATGCTGGTCAATCACATAACGGACTTGTTCGCGGGTAAGATCCTGTTTTTGCTGTTGCGCCAGTGTGCGGCCCATAACCTGCCCCACATAGGACGCGATACTATGTAACAGGTCTACATCCCGTCGACTCAGCGCGGCGTTAGGTTTGTTGTCATAACAGCATAATGCGCCATAAGTATCGCCATTTTGTAAAGTAATCGGCACCCCAATATAAGCACCAATAGACAGTTGCCGGGTGACACGCATACCGCGGGTTACAGGGTGTGCCATTGTATCAGGCACGATATTATCCAGCTGTCCGCAGGCAATTTTAAAACAATAGGAATTATCCAGCTGCTCAGCGCTGCCGGCTGGAATAGGCGTGGCCACGGCGCTACTGGCCTGTACTAATTCCACCCGCCGCTGGCTATCGGTAAAACGGGAGGTAAAGGCCACATCCATATTTAAAAAGCAGCGGACTGCTTCCAGTAACATGGCTAGGTCAACAATACTACTGGATGATCCTGCTTCTGCCTGTTCTAACAGAGTCATTATATTTTGCTGTGACATGGCGTAATCCCTGACTACCGGTTACCTGTTGGTTTATCTAAGTACGGCATTACCGTGACTAAGGCCGCCCACCGTGTAATCGGCAAACAGCTGATTTAAAGAATATTTTCATCATCGTTTATTGGTAATAAATTGCAATGAGAATTTTTTAACGCAAGCCGCCAACGTTATACCTATAACATTTACGCCCATTGCTACGGTAAACCAGAAGACCATTTATTAATGATATTTTTTGGTATGCACCTATATACCATTTTATAGTTTTACAGGCTATATGCGCCAACCCGCGGTGCTATAGTTACGCCACTGATGCAGTTCATTGTTTTCAGTAACCATGTGTATTCCAATTCTTTGACCGGAGCGTTTGCTCCGGTTTTTTTATTCGCGCAATCCGAGTCAAACCCCGCTTTTCATTCTATTCTTCCACATTTATTTGATAATGATTCTTATTTACAATGTCATTTCTTATTTGTGGTTAAGGAATGTACATGGCGAATCAACCTAAACGCCCGCTGGTCTTGCAAGTACAGCAAACATTGTCGTTAAGTCCGTCAATGCAACGGCTAACCCTCGCTGGCCCAGAGCTGGCCGACTTTCCAGAAGTAGCACCGGGTGCGTATGTAAAGCTGATGTTTACCTTCGATAACCAGCCCGTCACCTGGATCCCAGAGTCACTGCAGGAAGTTCAGTTACGCACTTACACAGTAAGGTTCGTTGACCAGGCTCAGCGCACCTTGACTATTGATATGGCGTTGCATGGTGCAGATGCCACTGCAGGGCCTGCTTCGCATTGGGCCCCCCAGGCGAAACCTGGCGACAAGATAACCGTGGGCGGGCCGGGCTCGGTAAAAGGGTTGCCCACCGGTTACGACTGGTTACTCATGGTGGGCGATATTACCGCCTTACCGGCGATAGCCAGTCACCTTGAGCAACTCCCTGCGACGACCCAGGGCTATGCGGTAATCAAAGTTCCTGAAGACCAAGATAAAATTGAGCTGACGAAGCCACCCGCTATGCAAGTGATATGGCATGTTGAAACGGCAGCCGTGTCGACACTAAGCGACACCGTGAGTGAATTAACCCCAGCGCCGGGTATAGTGGCCGCGTGGGCAGCGTGCGAGTTTTCTGATATGCGGGCTCTGCGCACCTTGTTTCGCCAACGCTGGAATATAAATCACGAATACCTTTATATCAGTAGTTACTGGCGCAAGGGTCGCCGTGAAGACCAGCACAAAGTTGATAAGCAGCGCGATCAGCAAGAGTGGGAAAGCCGCCAAACAGCATAGAGTGGTGAATTATCGGCCAGGTTGGTTCGATTCTGGCATATAGAACGCTATCAATACTCTTGGATAGGCGTTCACCGGTGACTACCTGGCAACAACTTAAAAATATGTTCAGCCCTGCCCTTGCCAACCCTGAAGCACAGAGCTTTAGTCTTACTGTGCAAAAGGTCTCGCAGGTTGGCGCCCACGTCCGACGCATTAC
Source organism: Salinimonas sediminis (assembly GCF_003429285.1). Classification (NCBI taxonomy): domain Bacteria; kingdom Pseudomonadati; phylum Pseudomonadota; class Gammaproteobacteria; order Alteromonadales; family Alteromonadaceae; genus Salinimonas; species Salinimonas sediminis. Next base: position 249,898 of record NZ_CP031769.1, on the reverse strand, counting down.
CTTAGGTGGCAGCGCAATACGCAAACTTCCTCAGCTTCGTTCGGGAAGCTGTATACGGTTGCTATTTGAAACAGATGGTGCCCCTTTACAACGCGCTGTCAGCTCAACCCAAACTGTCCTTGAACGCCCTTTTACCGTACGGTTTTGCGACCGCGATATGCTGTTGATCACTATTGACGTGATGCTGGGCGGCCATTTGCCCGATGGTCCAGCGCGCCGCTGGGCTAATACCGTGGCCTTGGGAGAAGCTATTCAGGTGAAAGGCCCATGGCTGTCAGCGCCGTTAAAAGACAGTACAGACTGGGTATTGCTGGCCGGGGAAGTGGCCGCTATTCCGGCCATTGCGCATCATTTAGAAGCCCTGCACCCGGCGACCCGCGGTGTGGTAGCCCTGCACAATACCGGCATGGCGGAAAATATCCTGCTGAGCAAGCCGGTAAATATGGATATTATCTGGAGTAACGGCAGATATGCTTCGTTACCTCAGCTCCTCCAGCACATCCCTCGTCTTAAAGGCACGCCAGCCGCCTGGGTTGGCGCTATGCAGCGCGATGTTTCGCCGCTTCATCAATGGCTTGAACAAGCCCTGGGGGTGCCCCAAGATGCCTTGGTGGTAACGCCCTATGACAATACCGGTCAGCCACAGGTAGCGGTGGCTGGCTAGTACTTCATTAACCCGTAAGGATACAGATACCACCATCATGATTTTAACCATTCGCCCCGAACAGCCCGAAGATATCTCAGAGATTCGGGAAGTTATCAAGCGCGCCTTCAAAAGCGCCTCTCATAGCAATAATAAGGAGCATCACATTGTGGATGCCCTACGTGAACACGGGCAACTTTATTTATCCAGAGTGGCCGAGGTTGATGGCCAGATGATGGGACATATCGCGGTAAGCCCGGTGCGGCTTTCCAGCGGAGCTAAACACTGGTACGGCATTGGGCCGGTTTCTATTATACCAGACTATCAAAGCAAGGGCGGCGGTTCCCGGCTTATCGAAAGTACGTTACATCAACTTAGAGACAGTGGTGCTAACGGTTGTGTACTGGTCGGCGATCCCTCTTATTATACGCGCTTCGGATTTAAGCATATCAGTACCCTGACGTGTCAGGATATTCCGCAGGGGTATTTTATGGCTATTGCGTTTAATGATCAGTGCCCGCGCGGTTCAGTAACCTATTCGGAGGCCTTTAATTAAGCGGGTCAGAGTAAATCATAGCGGGTATAGGAAAGAGTTGGGGCAATTCCATTGCTCCATTTGTGACAGGCTGCCAGGCATAGTTGCCAACTGTATTTTAAATGACGTTTACAATATAAAGAGTTAGTGGGTGATGGGACAATCAGTCTATGCACCACAACTTACCGGGCCACCATTTCTACCTCTGCTTGTTCGGTACTACGGGGCATTACAAACGACAACTCCATCAGCGGTTTATCGCCATGGGTACTTTGCAGATAATCGCTAACATAAGATATCCCCGCCAAATTATTACACGCGTTTTTGGGAGTAACATCCAAATGCGGATTATGGTGGGCAAACCAGTCCAGCATGAGGTCGGTGTCCCCATCTGACATGGCATACAGTAAATGGTACATTTTTATAAAGGCGACTTGCACCTCACTTTCGGGTGAGTCGGCTTCAAACCCGACTAATGCAGTTTCCTTTAGCGCAGGTTCACTAATGCCCAGAATTTGCGCAGCTTCTTGCGGGGTTAGCCCCAATTCTTCATAAGCCCAGGTGAACGCTTTCATTACCACAGCAGGCGGATTATGTGATTGTGTCATGGGATGCTCCTTTATGTGGCGTGACGATACAATATCAATCACTGCTATAGCACTGCGAAAAACGTTCCATAATTTCATTAAATGTAAAAAATACGTTAAAACACCTACTGGGCCGACCAGTGGCGGTAGATGAAAGCCCCTTCGCGCAGTGCTAAGTCAAAGCGCGTGGGGCTTCGGCAGCCATTAGGCAGCCAAAATACGCGACAGTGCACTGAAAGAGGGCTGCGCGTAAATATCCAGGGGCAACCGTAAGGTGCGTGCGATATCGCTGACACTTATTACCCCACGTATTTCGTGTGCGCCACGGTCCGTTACCAGGCAATGGTGCTGGCCATTATCTTTTAAGGTTTCCACCACATCTCCGACTCTGGCATTCACCAGCTGGGCATAATCAAAACTTTGCAAGGCGGTTTTCGGTTGCATGAAATCCTGCGCAGTAAGTTCGTGTCGCTCAATACCGGATGCGACCTTCTGCAAAATACGCTGCTCGGTTAAGTCTGCCAATGTAACGATACCGGCAAACTGTTGATGTTTATCGAGCACAATTTTCATCTTCACGTGGGAGTGCTTCATCAGACTTTCCAACGCAACCGCTGCGGTATCGTAATCAATTACCTGGGGGGTCTGTTCAGTGAAATCTGTCACTATTGATAAGGCCGGCGAATGCAGGCTGATCTGGCGCTGCACAGTGGGCCAGGCGAGTTTGTCAATTTGTTCGGTTTTATACAGGGGTAAAGTATGCATAGGAAGCTCCTCAGCATTAATTTAAGAGATCAGAAAATGCACCGTTTCCGGTGGGAAAAATTGAACGCTTAAACTACCTGGGGCGGGGCACGGATAGAGCGGTGATCAATACTGACCACATTGCTGATACGCCGGAACCCGGCGTAGGCTTGTTCAAACATCGAGTAAGCAAGGCTGACAACATGCACTATGTCATCGCCATCTTCGCTATCGACGTCTTTATCATAAGGCTGGTGGGCTATCGCCGCTACCGCCAAAAGGGCAATATCCTGAGTGGGATGTAGTGCTGCAGACGTATTGCTACCGCCGCCTTGGTAGGGCGATAAGATCAACACGCTTAATAGCAGTAGCCATTTTCCCATAACTATCACGATACTGTTTTGCTGGTGAATAATTAGTATAGGGGCGCCGGCTTGCGCTTCCAGAGCAGCTGGGCGCGGCTTTGCCACCATTGACCGAATAATGTGTTCCAGTACGGCCGATAAACTTAAAAACCGTGCGTTGCGCGGTAAAAAATAAACGCTGAAAATACATTGTTTTTGCCCAGGCTTTGATAAGCTACTATGGCGTGCTTAGACGGTTTTTATTACTTTATTATATGGAATTTACTGTGAAATCAGTTTTTTGCCCGTTGGTAACGGGCGTATTATGGCTTCTTTTGGTGGGCTGCGCCCAAACTCCTACCGCTCCCCAAATAACTATCGACACCCTCGACATCACCGCCTTACAGGAGGTGGATAACCAGATTACAGCACTAAACCGCCAGTATGGCGCCACCAATGTGTTGGTAGTGACCGATATTGATAATACCGTGCTCACTGCGACCGCCGATTTGGGCAGTGATATCTGGTATCAGTGGCAAACGGGTAAACTGGATGTGCAGCCTACGCCGCAGCAGCAAGTAGACTGCTTGTATGAAGATGCCATTGGCCTGCTGTACGCCCTGGCCCCGATGCAGTTGACCGAACCTGCAGTACCGGCCTTATTAGCCAGTTGGCAACAGCAGGGCAATCCGGTGATAGCATTAACTGCACGGGGCCCTGCCACCAGAGCCGCGACTGAACGCGAACTCGCCCGCTACCAACTGGATTTCGCGCAAAACCCCATACGCGGTAAGCATCACGAGCCACTGCTGTTACGCGATACACTGGAACGTGAATACAGCTACATGAAGGGTATTATGATGACCTCAGGCCAAAATAAAGGCGTGATGTTACAACGGCTTATCAAACAGGCTGACCAGCACTATAAAGCCATTGTGTTTATTGATGACTCGGCTAAAAACATTGCCAATATGGTGAACGCCTATGAACAAACCGGCGATACGAGTGTTTACGCCTATTACTATACGCTGGTGGAACATCAGCGCCTGAAGGAAAATGGAGCCATAATAACTTCAGAGCAGGCCGCTGCCATGACTCGCCAATATCAGCAACTTACCAATGTGATTCGATCTATTTATCCGGCGAGGCCTACCGACGGACAGTGCCTGGGTCAGTGAATTCGGCGCCATGCTGCGCGAAGCGGATATCAACTAACGCTTACTGTAAAAGTAACAGCAAAAAAGGGCCTTCAGGCCCTTTTTAATGGTTTTTACTATGGCAGGTAGCTAAGCGCACGTTAGCCCCATACAAGCGTTAATGCAGTTTGAATTTGGGCCCCACAATATTACTTACCTTGCGACTGAACAGGGTTAGGATGCCTTTAAACCAACCATGAACGGTAAACTGATGATTGTTATACAAAGACACATACACCAGTTTAGCCAGGCGTCCTTCCACAAACATACTGCTATTAGATAATGCGCCCATAAGGCTGCCAACGGTGCTGTACTTGCTTAAGTGCACCAGCGACCCGTAATCTTTGTATTGATATTCACTTAATGGCTTATCTTTAAACAGCGCAATAATATTATCGGCGGCAACAGTCGCCATCTGATGAGCTGATTGCGCACGCGGGGGCACCCAACTGCCATCTTTTTGCTTGAAGCCACAACAGTCGCCAATAACAAAAATATCGTTATCTACTGTACTGCGTAATTGCGGAGTAACCAGAATCTGATTGGCCCGGTTAGTTTCAAACACGTCCATTGCCACCAGAAAATCAGGCGCTTTGACGCCAGCCGACCATACCATAAGATCGGCAGCTATCAATTCATCTTCACTGGTTATAAAGCCCTGTTCAGTGGCTTTCGCTACTTTAGTGGACTCGCGAATTTTAATACCCAGCTTGGTTAATGCCTTACGTGCAGATAACGCGATTTTCTCTGGTAAGGCTGGCAAGATTCGTTCGCCCGCTTCAATGATAGTGACTTTTAGCCGGTCAGCAGACATTTCAGGCATACCGTAAGCGCGTGCCAAATTAGCCACGTGGTGTAACTGGGCCGCCAACTCCGTTCCCGTGGCGCCCGCCCCTACAATACCAATTTGCAGTTCGGTTTTATCCACACAGTCCTGGTTAATTTTTAACAGTTGGTTTAGCAGAGCCCGATGAAAACGCTCTGCCTGATCCAGTGAATCAAGCGTAAAACAGTTGTCCTGAACCCCGGGGGTGCCAAAGTCATTACACACACTGCCCATTGCCAGTACCAGATAATCATACTCCAGGTTTCGCTGGGGCAGAATTTGCTGGCCACTTTCATCCACCAGGGGATCCAGTGTAATAAGTTTTTGCTCGCGATCGATACCGGTTAGTTCACCCAGCTGAAACTGATAATGATGCCGTACCGCATGCATACGATAATCAACGCCATCAGAGCCTTTATCTATAACCCCTGCAGCCACTTCGTGAAGTAACGGCTTCCAAACATGGGTGCGGCTTTTATCCACCAAAATAATGTCTGCAGAGCCTGATTTCCCAAGGGATTTACTTAACCGGGTTACCAGTTCCAACCCACCGGCCCCGCCGCCAACCACGACAATTTTCTTCATAACAAGTGCCTTAATGTAATCTTTCCAGCCATCAATACGAACAACACAACCCTGATTGCTGTTAATACTGATGGCTGGGAAGACTGGGACACCGGCACGGCATAACATCTTAACACGCCAGGCTTATTACTATGCGCAATTCCGCTCAAGTGTTCAATTATGCAGGTCGCATCAGCCGCCCTTTTATCGAATGGCACGCTTCTTAGCATGCTGTCACTGACGGCTATTAGCCACACCGGTTGGCGGCGGTTATACCCCACGGCCAATCGGCAACCTGTTTTACGCCTGGCCGCCCGCCCCTACCCAAATGATCTTAAGGCTCGCATCAAAAAATTAATCCTTTGATATACAAAGCATTTTATGAATGTAGAGAGGTATTGTAGGTAACTTCATTAGCGCCACTCATACTTTTTTTGCATGAAAGGCGAAGCATTTGCATAGCATCCAACTGTTATCCGCGTTTAACCAGAGAGTATATAGGTGAATACATTAATACCCAGCTTGTCGCAGCTTATTGAATTTGCCGTTGCGCCAGTATTTTTGCTAACGGGTATAGCCGGTTTTCTAAGCGTAATGTCAGGCCGTTTGGGCCGCATTTCTGATCGGGTGAGAATTGCCGAACGGCGTATTCAAACCCTTGCTGATCCGCAGTTGGTCGAACGCTCAAAACAGGAAATTATCCTGCTGTGGAGCCGGGTCCGCGCGGCCAATTGGGCTATCGGCTTTTGTGTAGCGTCAGGATTAATGATTTGTTTAGTAATCGGCCTGTTGTTTGCCGGGGCGCTTTTGGTGATTGATTTAAAATTCCCCATCATCCTATTATTTGTGCTGGCCATGCTATTGCTTATCTGTGCCTTAATATTATTTTTGGTGGAAGTGCGCCTGGCTACCCGGGCCGTAAATATTGTGCGTACCATCCACAAACCGGTCAAACTGCGTAATGGCCCGCAGCCGGGCCTTTAGGGGGGCAGGGCTGCGCTCATTACGGGGCGCATTCGCGATAGCCGGCGGCCTTGCCAATTAACTTATTGCGGCCGGGCCAGAAAGAATTTATTCGCTTCACTTAAGGTGAAGTAATCGCCCGGCCCGCCTGCCCGCAATACCGGCTCGCCAGCCAGAGTCTGATAACTACCATCACGCAGGGTGTCGCGATGTAAATGAACCGCTACCACTTCGCCCAATACCATCCAGGTATCGCATGGCTTACCCTGACTATCCTGCAACCGGATGATTTGGGTTTTGCGGCATTCCATAATCGCTGGGCTGGCGGCCACATGAGGCACGGCTACCTGACGGGAAGCGCCTTTTGGTAAATCACTTAGCGTAAATTCGTCTGTCTGGGCATCAACCATCGCGCTGGTCTGGTTCATTTTTTCCAACAGCGGCTTGCTCACCAGGTTCCAGCAAAACTCGCCGGTTTCTTCAATATTTTTTACCGTATCTTTATAGCCCACACTGGCAAAGCCAATAATGGGTGGAGTGTAATTAAACGCATTGAAAAAGCTGTACGGCGCCAGGTTAACCTGACCCTCACGACTTTGGCTGGATATCCACCCTATGGGCCGCGGCGCGATGATAGCATTGAAAGGATCATGGGCCAGCCCGTGGCCACTCGCAGGTTCATAATAATGATAGTCTTGCGACATAAAAGATCTACCTTAGCGTGTTGATGAATGGTGTAGCTACGCATTGCGCTACCGAACAGATTCAGTTGCCGTTATTGCCGGGCCAGTTCGTCCAGCAAAGCAAACAGCATATTGGCCCCTACCCTGGCTCCCGCTTCATCATAAAGATGCTCTACGTTAACCCCTTCTTGCCCGCCCGCCAGATCGCTTACCGCGCGAATGATTACCCAGTCTACCTCATTGATGGTACATACCTGCCCTACCGCGGCAGACTCCATTTCGGTGACCTGGGCATCAAATACCTCCCGGGTCCACTGACGGTATTGACGATTATCCATAAATACCGAACCGGTTACGCCATTTCCACCTACTTTAAGCTTCGCCACCGACTCTGAAGCGATATACTGCGCCGGTAGTGTGTCGATAGCCCGCTGGGCTGCTTCGAGTAAACGGGGCGTGGCCGTAAAATAAGGCGTGTCTTGCGGGCGGTCCATTCCTTGTTTAATAATCAACACTTCGTCGGGATGAATAAACCCAAATGGCTTATAGTGAGGCTGGTGAGGATCCTGGGCCCGCCGCTGCGGCTGTTCCTGCATAAAGGCCGCGTAATATTCCGGTAGAATATATTCGCCCTGGGTTTTGCTGTCAGCATTTACTGGGTTGGCGTAGACACTTTCATCATGGTAATACCAACGTTCCGGCACGACCACATCACCCGGGTTAAGTTGTGGGTTCACCGCACCCGCAATGCCCATATACACCACTTGTTTTACCGGGAAATAATCAAAGGCCATCTGCATCGACAGCGCCGCATTGGCAATACTCATACCGGTGGCAAAAATTATCACCGGTTCGTCATGATAGGTGCCTATGCGATAATGTATTCCTTTATACTGCACTACCTGATTAATGTGGGCGGCATCGTCTTCTTTAATACGCGCCAGAATCCCTTTCATTTCAGGCTCATAGGCCACTACAATGGCCGTGAAACCCGGGCTGTTAAATGATTTAGGCCCGTAACCAACTGGCGCCGCCTCGGGGGGCCCGGTTAGCGCGCCATCCAACGACGCGCACCCATTGAGCAAGCAAATTAACAGCACATACAACAATAAAGCCAGGGACGAATGCGGTTTGTGCAGCGCCATAAACAAGTTCCGAATAATGCGAATTAAGCTTTACCATAGCAATAAAAACGTATGGTGAGAATGTGTAATGATACGCGTGAATGATTGCATCCTACAGCAGGTTGGCGCAGGATAGACCCGCTAACAAATGAGCTGTCGGCAGTTATCAAGCGTACTTGCAAACAATAAAAATACGGTGAGGTAACACATGAAGATATGGTTTTTGGCCCTGGCGCTGGTAGTTAGCGCTAACCTGGCGGCCAAACAAACAACGCCAGCCGCTGCGGCAGACTATTCTGCGTTGCAATATGATGGCCGACTAACCGGCGTACCTTATCCATTTAAGGTAAGTACATTTGTCTTTGAGTCGCAGGGTAGCGAGTTAGAGATGGCTTACATGTATTTGCCTCCCAAAGAAGATTTTCCGGTGATTACGCTATTGCATGGGAAAAACTTTAACGCTGCCTATTGGGAGACCACCGCACGCTGGTTGCATGAACAAGGCTATGGGGTTCTCATGCCGGACCAAATTGGCTTTGGAAAATCGTCTAAACCTACCGATTATCAATATAGCTTTGCTACGCTCGCCAACAATACCAAAGCCTTGCTCGACAAATTAAGCATCGTACGCACTGTCGTGGTAGGACATTCCATGGGCGGGATGCTGGCTACCCGTTTCGCTCTGCTATTTGAAAAAACCACTCAGCGACTGATTTTAGTTAACCCTATCGGGCTGGAAAACTACCTGGTTTATGAAAATTACAAAGATGTCGATAGCCACTATCGTGGCGAGCTAAAAAAATCGGCAGACGATATCATTAATTATCAAAAGCAAAACTATTACGACGGAAAATGGAACCAGACATTCGCCAGCCATGCAGAATTTCTGATGGGGTGGGTGCAAGGTGCTGACTGGCCTATTCTGGCAAAAGTAAGCGCGTTAACTTACGACATGATCTTTACTCAGCCAGTAGTGGAAGATATGCAATACCTGAGCATGCCCACTACATTAATTTTAGGCACCCGGGATCGCACCGCGCCAGGCCGCGACCAATTAAAAGACAACGTGAATAAAACCCTTGGGCGTTACGACAAACTCGGGGAGACCACCAAAGCCAGAAACAGCAATATTCAGCTGGTGGAATTGAAAGGGTTGGGGCATTTACCGCAAATTGAAGATTTTGATCGCTTTAAAGCGCCTTTTCTTGAAGCTATAGCTCGAAAGGCAGCCAATAAAGAGAAATCGGCGGAGCCAGCAAAAACCGTTCCCTCGGCCAACGTAGCGGCGCAATAAACGCCTAAGCGCCACCCGCTCGCTGAGGGTGGCGCTGGTTAAAGGGGTTATTGCCCCGCTTATCGTTAAGTTACGGCCTTAAAGTGGCAGTACTTCCAAGGTAGTCACATACATACCCTGACGTTTTTTAGCCGGCGCAGGGGCTTTACCATCAGCGTACTCTGCCTCCAGCCAGTACATTCCAGGTTCGTCTAACGTAAATGAAATATAGCCCTTCTCGTCGGTTTTCTGAGTGAGGTTGCTAGCATTATCGCGATATTTTTCGCCCTCTTTAACCACCGTAATTTGCGCGCCTTTAGCCGGCTCGCCGTCAATGGTAAACGCAAACTCAATACGTTCGGAAGTGTACAAATCATTGGGGTGGGTTTTAGCTACCAGCTCCAGGCCTTGGCCGGATGTTTTCAGAACGCTGTCAGATGGCTGCCCAGCGGTAACAAATACTTCGATACGGCGCGTGCTATAGCTGACTTCCAGATTTTTCGCCTGCTTCGGCACCTGCTTTTCAAACTGTTCAGCTGTGCCGGTTTTACCCCGTCCAGGCCAGAAATGCCGTTCGCCCTGCGCGTCTTCCCAGCGGGCCATCAGGGTGCCTGATGCAGAAGCAATTTTGTAGGTTCCCTCTTCGACAAGTTGCAGGTCAAACACACTGCGATACTTCAGTTTTTGCTGGTGTTGTAAGTTGACTGCTTTACCAGAGGGAGAAGTAGCCTCAAGACTATCCAAACCCATGGCTACATGGTCCGGGGTGAAAATACCATTGGCGATGGCAGCATCAAAGCTTACCCATTCGTCCTGGCCGGAGACCACCGTAGTGGTGGGTTTGATCCAGGCGCGATGGGCCTGCGACACAGGGCTCATGGTCAGTAACGCCAGCGCACTAAGACCGAAAATTAGCTTTTTTTTCATTGTACTGCCTCCAAAGTAAGTTCGATTGATGTAAGTTCATTATTACCACTGGCTTTGTGTGCAACGGGCTGGGTAGCCGGTAGGGTTAATGGGATGCTCAGAACTTCCCGCCCACCCAGCTCACGGGCCGCCTCGACATACAGGGTGTACTGTCCTTTTGCTACTGTTTTAAGTGTATCGGCTAGCGCGATAGTGGCTGTGCCGGGGCGCCGGGTGGCTCCACTTACGCCATCCACCGGCAGGGCCAGAGACCGCCCTGAGCGGCGCCACCACAAACGCAGATCTTTCAGCCACTTTTCACCTTTATGGTTGTCCATCTCAGTGTCATACCACACCGCAATATCCTTTACCCGCTGTTCGTTTTCATCGGCCAGCCAAACCGCAACGTACGGCGCATGATATTCAGCCACGTTAATGCGCGGCAGGGTGACTTTAAGTTCGTCGGCCTGCACATGGGCGGGGATCATCAATAGGATGACCGGTATTATCAGCCCTGCCATAACCAACGGCCAGGTAGACTTGCGGCCTTTAGCATAACGTTTAAGCAACAACAGTCCGGTTACCGAAAACACCATGCAAGCCACGGCAAATACATCAATAAAAAACTTCCAAATGGCTCCGGTATTACGCCCTTTATGTAAATCGTTCAAATACGACACCACGCCGCGCGAGGTCGTTTGTTGATAAAAATCGCCGTTATTCAGGTCAACCGAGAACCAGCGATCGCCGCCCGCGCGGGGTTGCGCTACATATAGTTCACTGTCGCTCCACTGAGCAGGTACATCAGCATTAAGTGTCATAGTGGTTGTTTCCTCATACCAGTCTAAAAAGGCTTGGGGTAATGCAGTGTTAGGAGATAGGCGCGCAACCAAGGCGCTGGGCACCTGGCTTTCAATTTCACGCGTACTTGCTTCGCTTTCGATACTGGTAGCGTGGTTTAGCGTAATACCGGTAATGGCAAACAACAACATACCTATCAGGCACACTGCTGAACTAATCCAATGCCAGTTTTTAATATTCCAGAAGTGGCGGGACATCCAGGATTTCATGAATCTATATTGCTCTTGTTGGTCATAGTCGTTTTAACGCTGGGTTGATGAAGCGTAGGGGTTGTGCAGCACAAACCGGGCAATAACAGGGTATGCTTAAATGGCTAAGGCGGGCGCCGTGGCCACTCATATTGCCAAAGCGCGCCATAAACCGATAGTTGTCACTTTCATCCCGCATTTACCGAGTTTTAGCGCGATATAATCGACATCTTCAGGGGGCTCCCCATACTGTAAAACCCTTTGCTTTGGTCACAATAAAGCAAAATGAGAATTATTTCCATTTGAGATTAAAAATCCACATGAAATTGTGCTGTTGTGGTTCAGAAGGCTGTAAGGAAGCATGTTTTTAAATGAATATTAAACTACTCAGGTCACTGAATGTATTTGTAAAAGTGGCGGATGCAGGCAATATGAGTGCGGCTGCGAAAGCATTACACATGACGGTTTCAGCTATCAGCCAGCAGTTGCGTAAACTCGAAATGGATATTGGATTGAGTTTATTTAATCGCAATACCCGCCACCTTAGCCTGACCGAAGCCGGCCGTATTTACTATCAAAGTAGTGTTAAAATGCTGGACGAAGCACAACGGGCACACCGTCATATTGAACAGTTGCAGGAGAGCCCTTCCGGCGAGCTCAAAATTACGGCGCCTATCGGGTTCGGGGGCGGGCTGCTAAGCGCCCCGCTAAAGCGGTTAACTGCGCAGTTTCCACGAATCAGGGTGTCGCTTGATTTAACCGATTACCCCGACGATGTTATCTCCTCGGGCGCTGACTTAACACTAAGCCTGTACGAAACTCAGGATACTAACCTGACGTGCATTCATTTGGCTACCTGGAATTGGGTAATGTGTGCCGCGGCCGACAATCCGGCTGCGCAGGTTAGACATTTTTCTGAGCTGGGAGAATATGTGCATCTTGCCCACGAGCAAATGCAAACCAAAACCGCAGTTTCGCAGAACCAGGAACATGCTGTAGTACCCGCGCCGGGGATGACAGTAAATTCCATGCAAGGTCTGATTCAATTGACGGTCGATGGGCTTGGCTACGGCATATTGCCGGAACCGGAAGTCAGGCACTTTATTGCGCAGGGTAAATTAATTCAAATATTACCGGAATGGGCGCTGCCCCAATACAGTGTGTTTGCGGTGTTCCCCCGACAAGACGTAACCCCAAGCAAAACACTGGCGGCAGTGGAATGTCTGCAACACGAGTTTGCCCAACTATAGCAAGTACACCCCGGGTTATTGAAGGTCGCTTTAGTGAGTAAGACGTTTGGGTTTATCCACCAGTGCTTTGGTACGGGTCCCGCGAGCTTTGTAGCGGTATTGTTTAGGGCTGGCATCTTTAATATGCTCATGAACATCCTGACTTGGCCGAACAGGCCGTTGCTGTGATTTGCTAAGATTCAGTCTGAAACACATAAGAATTACTCCGTTTTGTATTGTCGCCGGCCCAGGTAGCCCTGCTAGAAATACTGTCACCGTCATTGTCAGGCAATCGATGAACGTTGGTTAAAGCCGTGGGGTGGGTTCCGCCCGGCGTTTACTCTGTATATCTGCACTGCGCTTTGTATTGAATAACTTGTATTGCATAAAGGCGTTGCACAACGTGTGCCAGAATAAAACCCTGGCCGTACCAGAAGGGAAAACGCGGGTACGGCTGGATCTTTGCACGCTGATAATGGATGATATCGACACATAATGAATAGTGCGCTGGTCAGCGCGGCCAGCTCCCAATTCACACTCTCAGGTAACTAGCATTGAAGGTAATTTTATATGTATAAACTGGTACTTATCCGCCATGGCGAAAGCCAATGGAACCTGGAAAACCGTTTCACCGGCTGGCACGACGTCGACTTGACTGAAGCTGGGGTGGTTCAGGCCACTAACGCTGGTAAATTGCTTAAAGATGCTGGGTTCGAGTTTGATCTGGCGTACACTTCAGTCTTATTGCGCGCCATTAAAACACTGAATATTGCATTGGAAGAAATGGGCCAGCATTACCTGCCGGTAGAGCGCCACTGGCGTTTGAACGAGCGTCATTACGGGGCGCTAACAGGCCTGGATAAAGCAGAAACCGCTGAAAAACATGGCGAAGAACAGGTTAAAATCTGGCGTCGTAGTTTCGATGTTCCCCCACCGTCAGTTGATACCGACAGTGAACATTTTCCTGGTCACGATCGCCGCTACAGAAACATCGACCCGTCTATTTTGCCAAAGGCAGAAAGCCTGAAATTAACCATCGAGCGGGTGCTTCCTTACTGGCATGATGTTATTCGCCCCAGTATCCAGGATGGTAAACAGGTGATTATTGCTGCCCATGGGAACAGTTTACGTGCTCTTGTGAAATATCTGGATGGCATGAGCGAAGAAGAAGTACTCGAGCTGAATATACCTACTGGTGTACCTTTGGTATATGAGTTGGATGAAAACCTACAGCCGGTCTCAAAAAGCTATCTGGGCGATCCAGACGAAATTAAGAAAATGGAAGAGGCAGTGGCTAAACAGGGTAAGTCGAAGTAACCCGCTGTTCTGTTGATCTGCAAAAAGCCGTGCTTAAAGCACGGCTTTTTTTGTGCTTGGTACAGGGTGTAGCGATATTTTGTCTCAATAACGGCCCTTGCTTCGCGCTAAAAGCGCGGTTGTTTCGTATATAAGCTTTCGCTATTAATGTTGGAAGTAAAATGCATATTGTAACGGTATTTCACAGTGGCTACGGCCATACGCGTAAATTAGCTGAAGCATTTCATCTTGGCCTGAAACAAGATGAACGGGTCACTGCGGCGTTGGTAGAAATCGATGAAAATGGCGATATTACCGACGGCCAATGGGCTTTACTCGATGAGGCTGACGCCATTATTTTTGGCTCGCCCACCTATATGGGGATGGCCTCGTGGCAGTTTAAAAAGTTTGCTGATGCTTCAAGCAAACGCTGGTCTGAAGACAAATGGCGTAATAAGGTCGCCGGCGGGTTTACAAACTCAGCCTCCATGAACGGCGATAAACACTCTACCCTGCACTACTTTTTCACGCTCGCTTCACAGCATGGTATGTTGTGGGCAAATATGGGAATGAAAACAGCCAATAGCAAAGATGCCCAGCGCGATGATATTAATTATGTCGGAGCTTTTGTGGGGTTAATGGCGCAGTCGCCGGCGGATGCTGACACCAGTGAGGCGCCGGGCAAAGGCGATTTAGCAACGGCCGGCGAATATGCTAAACGGGTGATTGAAGTCACCGCTCAATGGTGTAGTTAGGGTGTAGTTAAACCGCTAAACATACCTAAGCACCGTCTTACGAGACACGACGGTGCTATAACGCTCTGCTACAATTACGCATTTTTCGGAAGCGTGGAATATGGCCAAACGTAAACCGCTGGTAAACATGACCAGTTATGGTATTTATAATCAGTGGGACGCGGGCTCCCGTGAGCTACCCAAAATACGCCATATCACCACCTCAATACCCGGCGAGCTGGATATTGAGTTTGGCTATATTGTGAATATTAAACAAGCTAAAAACGCCCGCCTCACCTACTGTATTTACCACCCGGATATCTGTGATGACAGCGGCCAGATAATGGCCCCGTTTGAGGGACGCGAACATGTTCGTACAAACGACTGGCACTTTTATTTAGGAGACACACTATGGGCACCGGTTGAAACAAAAACCGGACCATGGCGAATGACACTAAGTTTGGATGAAACCCTGATTGCCGATAAGACCTTCATGGTTGAAGCAGAAGCGCCCTATGAGGGCGCTTCGTTCTGGCGACGGGGTAAATTAAAATTCCGTTAAGCGGACTTAAAATCAGGCAAACCAGTGCCGGGTTCGGTTGGCAAACCAGACCAGCGACAACATTACCGGCACTTCAACCAACACACCCACAACGGTGGCTAGCGCCGCGCCTGAGTGCAGCCCAAACAACGAAATTGCTACCGCTACCGCCAGCTCAAAAAAGTTAGAGGTGCCAATCATACAGGCGGGCGCCGCTACGTTGTGTGGCAAGCCCATGCGCTTGGCCAAAAAGTACGCAATGGCAAAAATACCATAGGTCTGCAACAGCAAAGGGATGGCAATAAGCACAATGCTTTGCGGTTTTTCCAAAATAGTGGTGGCCTGAAAACTGAACAACAATACCAGGGTTGCCAATAAGCCGATCATCGACAATGGTTTCAGCTTGTCGACAAGGGTAGGCAGAGCGTTTTCGCCACGCTGACTCACCACTTTACGGGTAATCACGCCTGCGACCAGCGGCAATACCACATACAGCACCACTGACAACAACAGCGTATCCCACGGTACGGTAATATCAGACACCCCAAGTAGTAACCCGGCCAGGGGGGCAAAGGCAAAGATCATAATGAGGTCATTAACCGAGACCTGCACCAGCGTATAATTTGCATCACCTTTGGTCAGATGACTCCATACAAATACCATCGCGGTACAAGGGGCAACGCCCAATAGAATCATACCGGCGATATACTCATTGGCAGTCTGGGGGTCCACCCAGTCTGCAAAAAATCCTTTAAAAAATAACCAGCCCAATAAAGCCATAGTAAAGGGTTTGATAAGCCAGTTAATGATCAATGTTAAAGCCAGACCTTTAGGTTTTTTACCAACATCTTTAATCGCGCCAAAGTCGACCTGAATCATCATCGGGTAGATCATCAGCCAGATAAGCACTGCCACAACCAGATTTACATGCGCCACTTCCAGTGATGCGATGGCGGTGAACACCTCAGGCGCCAAGCTCCCGGCGGTTACACCAGCAATAATACACAGAGCTACCCATAAGGATAAATAGCGTTCAAAAAAGCCCATTTAATACATGCCCCTCTAATTTGCACCAATTTTATTCAGCGCCACCCGCAAGGCATCACCATCCAGCTTGGCTGCGGCGATCCGCTTCAGGGCTTGCGCGCGGCTTTCAATTTCACTGATAACCTGCCCAAATGCGTCGGCCTGAGCCTGCTCATCGGTGATTTTTGAAGGATCGTTCAGGCCCCAGTGTACTTTTAATGTTTTCCCAAAGTAGACCGGACAAGCTTCGCCGGCGGCTGAATCACAGACGGTTACCACTACATCCGGGCCAAATTGCTCAAAGTCATCCCATGACTGGCTGCTTAACCCGTCGGTGGCATAGCCAGCTGCCTTCAGGTATTGCAAGGTCAGTGGATGTACTTCGCCGGCAGGCTGGCTACCGGCGCTGCGTGCTTCAATTTCCTGCCCCGCCAGCTGATTTACGATAGCCTCGCTTAAAATGCTGCGGCAGCGGTTGTGGGTACAAATAAATAGTATTTTCATTGCTCATCTCTTACGTTGCAGGAAGAACAGGCCGCCTCCGCCAAATTACGCTGCGCGGTCGTTAAATAGGCCTGGTGGTGGTGTTCTGTGGTAGTTAGCACATCCTTTGCCCAGCCGGGTAAAGCCGGATGTAAGCGGTAATATACCCATTTACCCCGGCGTTCTCCGGCCACCAGGTCGCACTTGCGTAAATCGGCCAGATGACGGGATATTTTCGGCTGGCTGAGTTGCAGGGCATCAATTAAATCGCACACACACAATTCCTCATTGCCCACCAGTAACAGCAGCACTTTTAGCCGGGTATCATCAGCCAGACATTTATAAAACGCTAAAGGAGACATACGCCCTCAAATATGAAATTTCACATATATGGAATACCATATCTTTTTTATTGCGCAGTGTCTAGCGTAACGTTACAAACATAAGCGGGGGGAAATGAAGTCCAGAAAAGCCATAATACGCGACGATACTGCGCTATTCTTGTAATACACCGCGTGCACCGACTCCCGTCGATTGCCCGGGCGGACCGCTTCGGGCAATACCCGACACAGTCGTTGAGCAGCAATATCTTCCTGGCACATAAAATTAGACAATAGCGCAATCCCTTGCCCGGCAAGACATAACTGTCGGACGGTTTCACCGCTGCTGGCGGAAATCGAAAACGACAGCGGCAACGGCTCCTGTAATGGCCACTGATTAAGCCGGGGAGCATCGGTAAAACCAATTAACCGGTGCGCCGCCAGATCAGCGATCGTGTCGAGTGGGCCGGCACTGGCCAAATACTCAGGTGCCGCGACCAGATGTAAGGAACTGGTACCTAACCGCCGGGCGTGAAGGTTTGAGTCCTGCATGTCACCTATTCGAATAGCAATATCCGTTTTGAACTCAAGCAAATCAATAATATTGTCATGGGATGTCAGCTCAAGAGTGATGGCTGGAAAAGCGCGGGTAAAGTCGCCGATATGGCGGGTAAGCTGGTGATAAACAAACGGGCTGGCGGCGTCGATACGCAGGCGGCCGGCCGGCCGGTGCTTGAGTAACCGCAACGACTCTTCCCCCTGAGCCAGCATATTTACCCCCTGCCGGGCGTAAGTAATAAATAATAAGCCTTCTTCGGTCAGTTCAAGCCGCCGGGTAGTCCGGTTCAGTAAGCTACAACTCAGGCTTTTTTCTAACCGGCTGACCGCTCTGGATACTTTGGCCACTTGCCAGTCCAGCAGCGTGGCAGCAGTAGAAAAGCTGCCACTGTCCACCACCATGATAAAGGCTTCCAGATCTTCTGTTTTCGCCAACACCGTCATGTCGCCACCTTTTCATTTTTCACAAAAGTGTTTTGTCACCTTTGCTGTTTTTAGCCGCTATCCAGGCAGGCATTATGCGCACATTAATTCTAATGAGGAAATCTGTTATGCCTGTTGCGTTGTTCGCGCTTACGCTAAGTGCTTTTGCTATTGGTACCACCGAGTTTGTTATTGTAGGGCTGGTGCCTACTATTGCTACCGATTTAAATGTGTCTTTACCCTCGGCGGGGCTGCTGGTGAGCCTGTATGCGGTGGGCGTGGCCGTCGGCGCGCCAGTATTAACTGCGCTGACTGGACGCTGGAATCGTAAACATGTGTTGTTAGCGCTGATGGCGCTGTTTGTGGCAGGTAACCTACTTGCCTGGCAAGCGCCAGGTTATGCCAGTCTGATTGTAGCCCGGTTACTGACTGGCCTTGCCCATGGCGTGTTTTTTTCTATCGGTTCAACCATCGCGACCGGCCTGGTGGCCCGCGAAAAAGCCGCCAGTGCTATTGCGATCATGTTCACCGGCCTAACCGTAGCGCTGGTTACCGGGGTCCCCTTAGGTACCTGGATTGGACAAAATTTTGGCTGGCGGGCAACCTTCCTGGTAGTTTCCGGCCTTGGGTTACTGGCGTTTATTGGCAGTGCATTACTGGTTCCTAACAACCTCAAAAAAGCCGTACCCGCCGGCTTGGCAGAACAATTTCAGGTGTTGGTTCAGCCGCGCTTGCTATTGGTTTATCTGATGACGGCATTAGGTTACGGCGGTACCTTCACTACCTTCACCTACCTGGCGCCTATTTTAGAACAGCAAAGCGGCTTTGCTTCATCTTCCACGGCGCTCATTATGCTGGTATATGGCGTGTCGGTGGCGATAGGGAATATCGGGGGTGGCAAACTTGCCGATAAGTACGGTCCCATTAAAGCATTAACATTCATTTTCGCCGGGCTGGCGCTTACGCTGCTGGCTTTTACCTTTACGATGAACATGAAATCAGCCGCCGTGGCTACCGTGTTGGTATGGGGCGCATTTGCGTTTGGTAATGTGCCAGCGTTACAGGTCTATGTGGTACAGCTGGCAGGCAAATATACGCCAGCTGCGGTGGATGTTGCAGCAGGCCTGAATATTGCTGCTTTCAATATTGGCATCAGTGTTGGGGCCATTACTGGCGGATTTATTGTAGAGCACATGTCACTTCAGGATACCGCGTGGATTGGCGCAGCCATTGCGCTATTAGCGCTGGCAGTGACGCGCTATTGCGGGGCGCTGGACCAACGTAGTCCTCAGGCAATTGGCTGAACTACCTGGGAGCTGTGCCGGATGGTGGCTGATCGGTAAAAACAGACCAGTCACCGCACAGAACTTGTACTTTCACCTAACTATAACCACCTGAATTATCCAGGTACCTATTAACTTCAGGAGTGAATTATGACAAACCATAGCACTATGCCGCAACTTGGCGCGGGTACATTTCGGCTAACCGGCGATGAGGCTTATGAGTCAGTAAAAATGGCACTTGAAGAAGGTTATCGGCATATCGATACCGCACAAATTTATGACAACGAAGACGCCGTGGGCAAGGCTATTGCCGATAGCGGTATCGCCCGCGAAGAATTGTTCATTACCACCAAGGTGTGGAACGACAATCTGAGTGAGCGCGCGTTGCTGGATAGTGTAAAACAAAGCCTGAAAAAGCTTCAGCTGGAGTATGTTGACCTGTTGCTGGTGCATTGGCCGGCGCCGCCTGACAATACGCCGATGGAAACCTATTTGGGCGAAATGGCCAAAGCAAAAGCGCAGGGGCTTACGCGCAATATTGGGGTGTCTAACTTTACCATTGCTCATTTACGCGATGCTATCGAGATTTTGGGCGCCGACGAAATATATACGAACCAGATTGAAGTTCATCCGTACCTGACGAACGAGAAAGTCCGCCAGTTCGCTGCGCAGGAAGGCATTCACATTACCGCGTATATGCCTTTTGCAGTAGGCAAGGTATTAAAAGATAAAACCATTTGCAATATCGCCAGTGAAACCGGCGCCAGTGCGGCGCAGGTAGTCGTCGCATGGCAATTGGCCCATGGTATGGCAACCATCCCGTCTTCCACTAAGCGGACGAATTTGCAGGATAATCTTAAAGGCTGCCAGCATTCCCTGTCAGCAGATGAGATTGCTACAATTGACCAACTAAATTGCGGAGACCGGCAGGCCACCCCTGACTTTGCTCCCCAATGGGACGAATAATATGACACCAACGCGCTATACCACCTGGCAGTTTCAGGGCGCTAATACTCCCCTGGTACTAGGCAGCGGCGGTGCTGTAGAGCTCGCCGATGACGAATTGCTGATAGAAAACCAGACCAGTGGTATTAATCCGGTAGACTGGAAATTCATTGAAAGTGATCCGCTGGCGTGGCCGCACGGCCACACCCCCGGGGTAGATGGCGCCGGGGTGGTAGTGGCGACGGGCGCTGGGGTTGCGGATAACTGGCTGGGTACCCCGGTGGCTTATCACTGCGCACTGGACGCCCCGGGTAGTTTTGCTGCCAATACAGTGGTTAAGGAAAATCGGGTTATGCGTATACCGCAAGGGCTGCCTTATGATCTGGCGGCAGCCTTGCCTTGTCCATTACTAACTGCTTGGCAGGCAGTCAGTAAAATTCCCTACGCTACCCACGCTCGCGTATTAGTTGCCGGGATGGGTTATGTGAATAAGCTGACGGTGCAATTGCTGCGTCAGGCGGGTTTCAGTGTCGATGTTTTATCGTCCAGTCTGACTATAGATGGCGCCACCCAATTGGGCGCAGACACATTATTTCGCCAGCCTGAAGATATTGATAAAACGTATCATGCGGTTATCGATGCCGTGAGCCCGGATAATGCCGCGCAGCTGGTGCAACATCTGCAGGCAAATGGACATGTAGTATGTATTTTAGGACGTATCGAGCAGCCGGTGGATGCGCCTTTTACGCGTACTATTTCCTATCACGAAGTCGCTCTGGGTGCCCTGCATCAATACGGCGATGCCACAGCTTGGCAAGTGTTGATGCGCGAAGGAGAAGCGCTATTAGGCCAAGTAGTACAAGAGCGCCTATGCGCTGATATGCCAGCTGTGTACCCTTTTAGTGAATTAAATACAGCGTTAGCGCACAGCCAGCAACACAAACAAAAGACGGTAATCGGTAAAGCGCTCAGCTAACCTTAACGATGGCCAAAGACAGGTTCACGAGCCTGTCTTTCTTTTTGTAAATTTCTCCATGCTCACAGTAACTTGCGTGTAATTACTTCCACTTTTTGCGCCCTCGCTACTGGCTCACCATTGATTTTGCTTACAATACTACTATGGCATCCTGCTTGCTCATGCCATTGAGCCGGGTGTCGGCATTTAGTGGAGAGTAATAACATGTCATCGTTTAACGGAATGCTGGGCGTTACGCCTATGGAAAGCGGCTTTCAATTTGCCGTCTGGGCCCCTAATGCCAGCGCAGTCAGCCTGATTGGTGAGTTTAACAACTGGGATGAGCAGGCTTGCCCCATGGAAAGTGCCGAGGGCGGCTTATGGTGGTGCCACAGCGAGGCGGCGCAAAATGGCCAGGAATACAAGTTTGCTATCACTACAGCCGATGGCACTGTACTGCAAAAAAATGATCCCCGCGCCCGCCAGCTTACCAATAGCGTTGGTAACAGCATTATTTACGCCGATGATTATCAATGGCAAAGCGATGATTTTACCCCCACAGAAATTCATCAGGCGGTTATTTATGAATTACACATTGGTACCTTTGGTAAAGTTGATGAGGAAGTAGGCACTTTCGATAATGCTATCACCCGGCTTGATGAATTAGCCGAGCTGGGCGTGAACACCATTGAACTGATGCCGGTAAACGAATTTGCCGGTGATTTAAGCTGGGGCTATAACCCTGCCTTTCCGTTTGCCGTAGAGCAAGCCTATGGTGGTCCTCAGGCACTTAAACGCTTCATAGATGCAGCGCACCAGCGCGGCCTGTCAGTGATTATGGATGTTGTTTATAACCATTTTGGGCCAAGCGATTTAGATATTTGGCAATTTGACGGATGGCAGGAAAACGATAAAGGCGGCATATATTTTTATAATGACCATCGCAGCGCCACGCCATGGGGCGATACCCGTCCCGATTATGGCCGCGAAGAAGTTCGCCAGTATCTGCTGGATAACGCATTGATGTGGGTGGAAGAATACCGCGCTGACGGTTTGAGAATGGATATGGTGCCCTATATGCGCAGTGTATCGGGCGCCGATGATGGCAGCGACGACATACCGGAGGCGTATAGCCTTATTCAACAGATAAACGGGGAAATTAAAGCGCGCTACCCGCAAAAACTGACCATCGCCGAAGATCTCCATAGCCACCAGTTTATCACCAATAACGTGGAAGACGAGGGCTGTGGCTACAGTGCCCAGTGGGATGCCGCTTTTGTGCACCCGATACGGGCGCTGTTACTTACCAGTAACGATGATGAAATTAATCTAGATGGATTGGAAGCTGCCCTGCACCATCATTATAGCGGCCGCCCCTTTGCCCGGGTGGTATACACCGAGTCCCATGATGAAGTGGCCAACGGCCAGGCCCGGGTAGTAGAGGAAATAGCCCCGGGCAACGTCGATGCCGACTATTTTGCCCGGAACAAAGGTATTTTAGGCGCTGCTATTGTGTTGACCAGTTGCGGCATCCCAATGCTATTCCAGGGGCAGGAATTTAAACAGCATGGCTACTTTACCGATGGCGATGATATCGACTGGCGCCGCCGCGAACAATTTGGTGAGTACCTGCATGCGTTTAACCAGCTTATTCGATTGCGCACCAATGCCGAACATCAAAGCGCTGGCCTTACCGGAGCCTTTACTGAGATTGTCCATAAAGATCAGGCCAATAAAGTACTCGGCTTCATGCGTACCAATGAGGTTAATGATAAACCAGTGTGGGTTTATCTGAATTTATCCAGCGTGCATCTGCCTGAGTATGCTCTGCATGGACTCCCCCAGAATCCGCGCTGTCTGTTCGCCTGGCAAGAAGGGATAGCTACGGAAGGAACACAGTTGGATGAAGGTACGCTCACACTGGCACCTTATAGTATTACTATTTTGGGTAACCAATAGCTTAAGCCTGCTTAATCGCATGTAAATATTAAAATAGATAAATACGATTCATAAAAACTGATAGGGGCAGAATGCCACTCGCGCTATTATAGCCCCTATCAGCTCCCGCCTCATTGTAACTGCTGTCGGTTTATGCTTGACTCTGGAGTAGACTCCAGGGTTTATACTAGATATATGAAAACATCAGTCACGCACAAAATCGGCGAACTGGCTAAACAGGCTGGGGTGTCGGTAGATACAATTCGATTTTACGAAAGTAAAGGTTTGGTCAGTGCATCAATGCGTTCTGAAGCTGGCTACAGGCTGTTTTCCAGTGATGATCTTACCCGTTTGCTGTTTATTTCCCGTGCCAAGCAGGTGGGCTTTACCCTGGATGAAATCAGTGAATTGCTGGATTTAAAACTACACCCCGACGACCATACGTGTCAGGAAGTGAAACAACGCACCCAATTTAAGATAGAAACAGTAAGTGCAAAGATTGCTGAACTGGAGCGCATTAAGCGTTCTCTGGTTAGGCTTCACGAGGCATGCGGTGGCACGTCGCAAAGTACGCGCCAATGCTCAATTCTTCAGTTGCTGGAGACGGATGATTTATTATGAATGAGACTATGCTATTGCTGGAAAATTTTCTTGCCCTGTTCATGGAATCAGCGCCCTGGTTATTGTTGGGCTTACTGGTAGCAGCGGTGATGCACGAGTTAGTGCCGGTAAGTATGTTGCAGCGCCATATGGGTAGCGACAGTATTACCGCTATCGGGAAAGCGGCCGTGATAGGCGCCCCGCTGCCGCTGTGTTCCTGTGGGGTTATTCCTGCTGCCGTAGGGCTGCGCAGAAGTGGCGCATCCAAGCCCGCCACGGTGTCTTTCTTAGTTTCCACGCCGGAGACTGGAGTAGACTCAGTAGCGGTGTCTTATGCGTTATTGGGGCCCCTTTACGCGATTGTGCGGCCGGTGGCTGCCATCTTTAGTGCACTGTATGCCGGGATTATGGTGAAACTGTTTGCTGAACCCGATGGAATGTCCAAAGCTGCGGCGGCGTCACGCGCTACCAATACTTGTGGTAGCTCAGCAACGCCTACTATTAAGGCTAAGCAAACGGAAACGCAACCCAGTTGCTGTGCCAGCAGCAAACCAGTTGCAGCCGCAGCTTCGGCCTGCTGTAGCAGCGCTGCGCCAACGCCGGCGCCAAGCCAAAGCTGTTGTGGTGACAAAAACGCCGCAAGTAACCCTGGCGCGACGGCAACAGCCCCCAGTGCACCAGGTAAAATTACCGCGATGTGGCGGTTTGCCACCGGCCAGCTACTTGAAGATATTGCGGTTTGGTTGCTGGTAGGTTTGGCGCTGGCGGCGGCTATCCAAACCTGGGTCCCCACAGACTTTTTAACCCAGTGGGGTGATGGTCTGATGGCGATGCTGGTAATGGCTTTTATTGGGGTGCCTATGTACATTTGCGCTACCGCATCCACGCCGATTGCCGTGGGCTTTCTGGCGGCCGGCTTATCGCCTGGCGCGGTGTTGGTATTTTTATTAGCGGGGCCGGCAACAAACGTCTCCACTATGGGAATGATTTTAAAAGAGCTCGGCCGGCGTTCCCTGATGCTGTATGTTTTTAGTGTAACCTCAGCCGCTATTGGTTTAGGTTATCTACTGAACTGGGCCGTGGCCGTTTTTCAGTGGCAGTCATTCATTGTGACCACCGTTGGCGAACATGGTCATGGCGGTATTACTGAAGCGCTTTATGCTTTATCAGCCGTAGTGTTGGGGGCCTTGATGGTGCGTATCGGCTGGCAAAAAAGCCGGGCCTGGTTACATCAGGGCCAGGTGAAGCAGGACAGCTGCTGTAGCTAACCACAGATACTGCCAACGCTGCGACAATATGTCGCATGTTGGCAGGCCATTTCAATAGGTAAAATGCACGCGAATCAATCTCTTGGAAATTCGTGTGAAAATATCTCTCCCTCTTATCGCCGGTGCCTTCACCACCCTATATGCTGCTACCAGCCTGGCCGCAGATGAATCGGTGGAAACCATTGAAATCACCGGTCACAGGTTTTCAAATGCTGCTGCCGGCGAATTAAACGCTGCCTTACAGCAACAACAAATCCGGTTTGCTTCGGGCGGCGGCATATCTGCTCTGCCTGTACTAAATGGCATGATGGGCGACCGCATTCAGATTTTAGCAGACGGCGCGCCTATTACTGCCGCTTGCGGTAACCAAATGAACCCGCCGTTGTCTTATTTAGCGAATTCCCCGGTGAGCCAGTTGGTGGTCAGCCCGGCAGTATCGCCAGTCAGTGCTGGGGCGGATAATATTGCCGGCGTCATCGCCATTGATACCATGCAGCCGGTATTTGTAGAAGAAAGTGATTTTAGCTGGCGTGAAGGTAAAGCGGCGTTTAACTATAGCAGTAACCCCAACAGCCAAACCTTTGCGTTGGACGCCCGGCTGGCAAACAACCAATGGTTTACTGGTTATAGTGGCAGTATTACTACCGCAGACAGCTATGACAATGGCGCTGATGAGCTAGTCCCTGATACCTTGTACAAAATGGAAAATCACGATCTTACCGTAGGCTATCAGGATGCACAGCGCCTGGCGGTACTCAAGTTCACCCATCAGCAGGTGCCTTATCAGGGTTTTCCCGGGCAGTATATGGACATGGTTGATAACCGCGCCAGCGGCCTTTCGGCCCGATATCAGCAGCGCTTCAAAGCATTCACGGTCAACGGGCACCTCAGCGTGCGCAATGTCGACCATGAGATGGGATTTTTCAGCGATGAAAAACCCGGCACTATGCCCATGCTTACCCGTTCGCAGGATATTACAGCCAAACTTGGCTGGGATATTGGGTTAACTCCCGACCAAACCCTTGTGCTGGGACAGGAATATTACGCTAACAAGCTGAATGATTATTGGCCTGCGGTAGCCGGTTCCGCGATGATGGGGCCCGACGATTATATTAATATCAACGATGGTCGGCGCACCCGCTCCGCGCTATTCGCGCAATGGGAACACCGCCCTGCCACGGGTTGGCAGTACAACGTCGGGGCTCGCGTAGAGTATGTGCAAACCCAGGCAGCCCAAGTGCAACCGTATAATAGTATGCCAATGACTATGAGTGGCATGATGAAGATGGCCATCAACGATGCTCAGGCTGCCGCAGAGTTTAATGCAAGCGATCGGGACAAGCACGATACCCTGCTGGATGTGACCTTGCTGGCACAAAGAGCCGTACGTAAGCAACACACTCTGAGTTTTGGGCTTGCCCGCAAGAACCGCGCACCGGGCCTATACGAACGCTACACCTGGGGCCGCGGAATAATGGCCAGCACCATGATCGGCTGGTTTGGCGATGGTAATGGTTATGTAGGCAATGTTGATCTGACGCCGGAAACTGCGCATACCGCCTCTGCCGGTTATCAGTTCGAAAATACCCATCAAAAAATAGACTTCACTGCCTGGTATACTAAGGTTAGTGATTATATCGATATCACTAAATTGGGTGAGCTCAACCGCAGTGGGTTGCGCTCCGGGCTGCGTAACCAACTACAATTTACCAATATCGATGCCACGTTAATGGGCGTTACCCTCGATACCCAATGGCTATTAGCAGACAATCAGTGGGGCCAATGGCAGCTATCCCATACCTTTAACTGGCAACAGGGCGAGCGAGATGACACTCATGATAGTCTGTACCAGATTCTGCCGGTAGAAAACCGGCTGCAACTGGCGCATCATTATGCCGACTGGCACTCTACTGTTGAATGGTACTGGGCGGGCAACAAAACCGACACCGATCCGCGCCGTTTGGAAAATACCACCGACAGCTATTGGTTGCTTAATCTGCGCAGCAGCAAACAGTGGGCAGATTGGACCGTAGAAGTTGCCCTGGATAACGTTTTTGACCGGCATTACGACTTGCCGCTGGGTGGCGTAAGCGTGGCTGAGTTTTTACAGCAACCCACTCAGGGCTATGCACAGCTTGAGGGCCCCGGACGCTCAGTTAACATTGGAGTGGCTTACCGCTTCTAGTACACTGCCACAATGGTGACCAATATGCCCAACGGTGACGTTTTTCCATGCTATTGTTGTTAATAACCGCAATTTTTGGCCCCCGCCGTTTGCCCAATAGTGTGGCCACCCTGCTATTATTGCTGGAGATCATCACGCTTAACGCGGTGATTGCGCTAAATGGTGCTGCCAGCAACCCTTTTAGTATGGTGTTGCTGGTACCTTTGGTATTGGGGCTGATGTGGTTGCCGTTGGGCTGGTCAATAGTCGTGCTGGCAGGAAGTATAGCCGGCCAGCTAAGTCAGCTATACCTGCCACAGTTACATACCCACAATGCCAGCCTGGCCGAGCATGGGCAAAGCATGATCATCGGCTTTGTGCTTACCTGTGGCCTGATTAGCGCGGTAGTGGCCTACTTCAGGTGGCAACTAAATCGTCAGACGGTGGCCTTGCATACGTTACGCGAACGGCAATTAAGGGATGAGCAGTTATTGGCTATCGGTACCGCTGCGGCGCAGCTCACCCATGATGCCGCTTCGCCGGTCCAAACTATCAGGTTATTGTTAGAAGAAATACACCACCCTTCGCCTCATCCTGTTTTAACAGAAATAGAAGAGCAGTTTCGGCGTTTAGAAACCATGCTGCACGACTGGCGCACCATCGCCGACGATGTACGCCAAGCCAGGCTAAACCAGTATTACGCCAGCGATGTCTTCAAAGCGCTGCGCCATACATTAGCATTGGCACGGCCCGAATCAGCCATTAACTGGCCGGCCGCCCAGGCCCCGGCTACCAGCGTAGTAATAGCGGACAGAACATTGTTACCCGCCCTGACCAGTATTGTATTGAATGCCTGCGAAGCCAATGATGAGGTGTGTGCGGATCCTGTCAATATAAGCCTGGCGATTACACCGGCCTACTGGCAACTGGAAATTGAAAATCAATCCAGCCAGGTGGCGGAAGGTCAGTTACAACTGCTCGGTAACCGTTTGGTCAATAGCCAAACCGGCAGTGGCGCTGGCGCCGTCCTTAGCAACGCCACCATCGAAAAGTTCGGCGGACAAGTGCGCTGGTATTATCGCAGTGGCGCGGTCATTACCACCATCACTTTACCGGCTAAAATACCGGCATGAAGACCTTGCTGATTATTGATGATGATGAACGCTTGGCCTGCGTGTTGGCGCGCCGCTTCACTGCTACCGGACGCTGGCAGGTATGGACTTTCGCCAGCGCGCGTACTGCCCTGGCAGCGCCTGCTCAGCCGGTCAATGCTATCTTGCTCGATATGATGCTTGACCAGGAAGTGGGCATTGACTATATCGCTGATCTAAACTCCCATTTTACCCCTGACCAGCTGATTATGATGACAGGCTACGCCAGTATCGCCACTACGGTGGCCGCTTTAAAAAAAGGCGCCACAGATTATGTTGCCAAACCCATAGGTTTTGCTGAGCTACACAGTAAGTTATCCGAAGATGTCGCACCCTCTGTGCCCTTACCCACTGTCCCCATGACTCCCGCACAGGCCCAATGGGAGCATATCCAGCGGGTATTGTTACTTCACCAGGGGAACGTATCGGCCACCGCCAAAGCGTTAGGTATGCACCGTCGTACCTTGCAACGTAAGCTACAAAAGTACTCGCCCAGTAAAAACTAAGCCTGTGGGCCTGCTGCCAGATTGACGACTGCCAGCGGCCTTGGGGACACTACGGCATCGTATTTAATCATTACATTTTGCAGCACATCACGTCTTTTAATTGCTTTTCGCACAAATTATGGGCAAGGTTAGCTAAATAATTATACTTTAGTCTACATCTTCTGAAGCGGAACTTATTCAGAAGTTCTTTTAAACTCATAAGGACATGATAATGGCACACGCGGCGTTATCCCCAGCTCGGCTTCTTTCCCCGTTATTAAATACTCTGCGGCTGTTTGCCCACCGCACTAAACTGGCTAACGCTGTGCGTATTGTGCGCCAGCTTTTTCATTTTGGGCCCTGGCGGGTAATCCCTATTGCCCTGATTAAACGGTTGCGGGGCCCTGCGCCTTTGCAAAACGTAGCCAATAGTCTTCTTCCTTTAATAGATGAACGCGCTATTACCACGCAGCTGAAACAAGATGGCGTAGCGCCAGCAGGTGTACTACCGGCGAATTTTGTTGAAGAATTACGTCAGCTCACCGACGCCCTGCCCCCGGAAGAATATCATCAGTCACATCAGGCCTCGCCGCATATTCAGGCCATCAGTGAAGATCCCGCTATTTGCAATGTGTTACGGCGTTATCTGGGGTGTGAGCCGGTCCTGCTGGAAGCCTCTTTATTTGTCACCCAACCAGAGCAAGCACTGCCTGTTGCCAACCAAAACTATTTTCACTACGACTATGCCGGTTGGGAATCAATGAATGTTTTCGTCTATCTGACCGATGTATACGCTACAGCGTCGCATCATATGGCCATTAAAGGCAGCCATCGGCACATTGGCTTCAAAGATATTATGCGCGGCCTGATAAGCGATCAGGAAGCCAGTCAGCGTTTTGCCGATAATGCCTGTCCTATCACCGGCCCGGCGGGGACCGTTTTTTTCGAAAACACCGAGGTGTTTCATAAACGTACCCGGGGTAATGAACGCAGGGTGATGCTGAATTTAACCTATACCTCACACCGCAACTTACTGAGTTATGGCCGGGCCAGCCGTAACAATCTTGCCTATCGTGACAAACTGTTCAGCGAATTAATGCCGGACGCGGGTGCCGCCTCCTGAGGCGGCCTTTTTGCTATAGGGTTTTGAGCATATTATCGGTACACTAACGGCGAATTTTAATTAATATTATGCAGATATTGTGGCCAATTCTATCGAATATGTACTGGGTATAGATGGTGGGGGAACCAAATGCCATGCCCGGTTGGAAAACCTTGCGGGTGAAGTGCTGGCCGAGTGTATTACCGGCCCGGCCAATCCGGCGCAGGATACCGCTGAAGCATTAGCCTCGATAACCCAGGCGATGCACGCACTCCCTGTACAAGCCGGTTTACCTCCCCGGATGTTACAGCAAACCCGAGCGGTGTTGGGGTTAGCGGGTATCAGCGTGCCGGCTTATGCCGCTATTGTCCGCCAATGGACCTTGCCGGTAAGCAATGTCACCTTTACCACAGACTTGCACATTGCTTGCGCCGGGGCCCACGGTACCGACACGGGAGCCATTATTATTACTGGTACCGGTAGTTCAGCGTTTGTAACCACCTCACAGGGCCCACGCATACTCGGCGGCCATGGTTTTCCATTGGGCGACAAAGCATCTGGCGCCTGGCTAGGCTGGCGAGCATTAAGTTACACGCTTGAAACTTTAGATGCGCTACATCCACCCAGCGGGTTAAGTCAGGCTATATGCCAACAAGCCGGCACCAGTGATGCGGCGCAGTTGGTAGCCCAGTCATTACACCTACGCTCAGCAGGCTACGCCGCATTTGCTCCGCTGGTCTTCGCCCAGGCCCAGCTAGGCGATCATAATGCGCGCGATATTCTGGCCGAAGGCGGCGACTATTTACGTCAACTGGCAGCGCAGATTGCCACGCACAAGCCAGCCCGTTTTAGTCTAATTGGGGGCCTGGCAAAGCCGTGGCTCCCCTGGTTGCCTTCCGACTTGACCACCCAATTATCCGCCCCGCTGGGCTCCCCGGTAGAAGGCGCGGTAGCGCTGGCCCGGGGTGATATTTTTGAGCCAACTCCAGGTAAATTACAGCATGTCTGATTTTTTCTGCTCAACGCTATTTGACGGCACACATCTTTTGCAAGATGTACGTTTCACTGTACATGATGGGTATATTTCCACGCTTACCGCGAACGCCCAGGCGGGCAACGCCGAACAACTCACCGGGCTGGTGTGCCCCGGCTACATTGACGTGCAGGTAAACGGTGGTGGCGGCGAGCAATTTAACCATAATCCTACCGCCGCCTGTTTGGCCCAAATGGCTAAGGCCCATTTGGCCCATGGTACCACCAGCTTGCTGCCCACAGTGATCACCGACGATATTGCCATAATGCAACAGGCTGCTGATGCTGTAGCGGCGGCCCATCGTCAGCAGTCAGGCTGTTTTGTGGGTATTCACTTTGAAGGGCCACATTTAAGCAGCGCCAAAAAAGGGATGCACAGCGCTCGGCATTTACGGGCTATCAGCCCGCCGGAAATGGCTCTGTTTACTCGCAAGGACCTGGGCCAGGTCATGGTAACGGTAGCGCCGGAGCAGGTTTCTACAAGCCAGATTGCTGAGCTGGTTGGGCAGAACGTTATTGTAAGTGTTGGCCACACTAATGCCAGCTTTGAGCAGTGCAATGAGGCATTTTCGGCAGGGGCCACCGGGGCCACCCACCTGTTCAATGCCATGTCTGGGTTATCCAGCCGCGAACCAGGCGTGGTAGGTAGCGCGCTGTATAATGAGCATATTTATTGTGGTCTGATTATCGACAATGCCCATGTGCACCCTGCCAGCGCCACCCTGGCTATCCGCTTAAAAGGGCCGCAACACATTATGCTCATTACTGATGCCATGGCCCCGGCGGCCAGTGATACCGATCATTTTATGTATCAGGGGGAAACAGTGTTTAAGCAAAACGGTACGTTAAACCTTGCTGACGGGACGCTGGCAGGGTCGGTACTGACGATGGACGAAGCGGTGATGAATGCACATCAGTTAGCGGGTATAAGCCGCGAGCATGCATTACAAATGGCTACAGCCACGCCGGCCACGTTTTTGGGCTTATCCAACATCGGCCGGCTGGCGCCGGGCTATATCGGGAATTTTTTAACCCTGGATGATACCCTGAAGATAACCGGACGCTGGCATAACGGGCAGGCTGCTTAGCCGTTCAAACGGGCTGTTCCGGGTTGTGTAAGGGCGCGTCCCAGTAAGGGGTAGACCCGAACCAGTTAAGTAAAAAGTCAATCATCGCCCGAACTTTCGGGGCCAGCATGCGCGAGCTTGGATAAACCGCCCATACGGCCACATCCATTAGCAGGGGATGATCTTTTAATACCTGTACCAAGGAGCCATCCTGCAGTTGTTTGTGACAGTTCCAGGTAGAGTTAATCGCCAGCCCCATCCCCGCACAGCAGGCATCCCGCATGGTTTCCCCATTATCGGTACTAAAGCGGCTATTTACTTTGACACTGTAATCACCTTCGGGGGCGGCGAATGTCCAGGTATCCATGTTCATCAGACTTATACATGTATGCTGAGCAATATCCTGAGGGCAAGCAGGCTCGCCATGCTGGTCAAGATAGCCGGGGGAGGCAGTTACAATACGTAGATCCGGAGCCAACTTTCGGGCCACCAATGAGGAGTCTTTGAGAGGCGCATTGCGGATAGCCAGATCAAAACCGCCTTCCACTAAATCCATAATGGTGTCGGATAAGCGCAAATCTATTTTTATCTGCGGGTATTGTTGCATAAAGGCATCAATGGCCGGGACCAGGTGCTGTCGCCCAAATGAGGCTGACGCAGTCATGCGTAAGGTCCCCATCGGTTCGATACTGCCTGATCCTACCGAAGCCCGCGCGGCTTCAATACTCGCTAACACTTCTTCAGCATGGGGCAAAAAGGCTTCTCCTTCCTCACTCAGCGTGACACTTCGGGTACTACGATGAAATAACCGAACACCCAAACCGGTTTCCAATTTGTTTAAATGCGCGCTGGCTACCGCCGCAGACAGGCCAATTTCGGCCCCTGCCTGACTGATATTGTGAAGCGCCGCAATACGTAAGAATAACCTTAAGTGATCAATATTCATTATCAATAATAAATTAACAAAGATACTTTGAAAAAATGTATTAACAAACATACCAGCAATGGATATGCTTTAGCGAGGGTAAACTTTACCTTATAAACCGGTTACCTTGCAGGAAGCAGGCTATGACACTATTTGTAACCGGCAATTTTGTACACCACAGTGAATTAACTTCATGGGCAAACCCGGCAACATAAGCTGGCCCCGTATTGATTCACTTACATAATTATTATAAGTGGTCCAGCGCACGCTTTGGCGTGAAGGAAGGAACACTATGGCTTTTGAAAAGCTATATAAAATGGGATTTAGTGTCGGCATAGCATTGCCCTTAAATCCACCGTTTGACAATATAGGCCAGCGTGGCGATCAGCACCGCGAGGCCAGCGCGCCTGAAAAGGTCAGGTTGAACATACACGAACACAAATTACGTGTGCAGCAAGCCGACCGGCTTGGCTTTAGCGCGGTATGGATGCCCGATACCACCTTTCACTACCAGGACAGCCAGAACATTGCGCAAATCTTTGAGACTTTCTCTTATTTGGGTTATCTGGCCTGCATTACCACCGACATCCTGCTTGGTGCCAGCGGCATAACGTTACCCCTTAAGCAACCAATGCTGGTGAAAACATCTGCGCAAACACTGGCCCGGCTAAGCCAACACAGGTTGATACTGGGGGTGGGCAGCCTACCTTATGGCGCGTCTTTTAAAGGCCCCGAGCAGGCGCTTTATCAACAGGCAGTAGATTGGCTAATGCGTAAGCATTGTGATGGAATGCTGGATGGCAAACTGGCCATCCCTGCTCCCAAGGCATTCTGTGTTTACGGTACGCATATCAAGGGCAACGATATTGAGTGGCAGGGCGCGAATATGGATGGCTGGCTGGCCCCGGCGGCAAGTTGTGAACAGCACAGTGTACAGGTAGCCAAATGGCGCTGTCTGGCTGGTAATAAGCCCTATGCATGCTTTTTACAACTCGATTTTTGCAACCAGCAAGACACTGCCGCGCAGCGTATTGGCCCCGTATTACGGACCGGCATTAACGGTTTAATTCAGGAGTTAGATGCTTTAAGGCGTATTGGGGTAAACCACGTAGCGTTGCAACTGGTCAATACCGCATTACCCACCGAGGTGATAATTGACGACCTGGCCAACTGGGTATTGCCTGAGTTTCAGCGAGTATAAGCATACGGCCGGGCGTCCCGGCCAGACTTATCTAAGGGCTAAGGGCTGAGGCTGGTTGGGTTGCCACGCCTGGGCGTGGCGCAGGTTACTAGTAGTTGTAACGAAGGTTTATGCCCACCAAGGAAAATGCACTGCCGTTATCGTAGTTAACGCCTACCGCAAACCGTGGCGTAATCAGATAATCTGCGGCCAGGCCAAGACTGGTTTCGTCTTCGCCATCAATATCGACAAACCGCAGCGCCGCTTTGAGTTCGATCTGTGAGGTTATAAGAGAACGTACGCCCGCCATCACGCCATAGCCACTGCCATCATCATACTGGCTGTAGCCCGGCGCTTTCACGGTGTTGTCGCCGTATTCAAACGTAATGGCTGAAAAGACATCGGTGTTGGCAGTCACACTGTATTTGTAACCCACACCAAGCGTACTTTGCGAAACCTCCACATCGGTGCCGTATACCTCATCGCGCAGATAAGAATAGGAGCCCGCTATAAACATATGTTCGCTTAACTCATTCGATACAAACACCATACCGCCGATGGGTTTGAGCTCGACAGCGCTGTCATAATCAGCTTTGATGATACTTAACTGCGCATAGTCCCACGCGGGCGCTGCTGCCAATACATTGCACGACAACAGCCCCAGCGACATAGTAAGTATTGCCTTTTTCATATCATTCCTTGTTCATAACTTATAAAAAGCCACCACACCTTTTGATGGCACACTGATAGTAAGTTATTGAGAACTTAATGAAAATTTAAACTACCCCGCTAGTGCAAAATATCATTCTAAAAGGTGACAAATTTTCGCAATATGGATTTACAAAAACCGTAATCCGGGCATCGCTGCTTTAGCGGTAGGCTGTTGCCCTGCCTTACTGACAAAGGATTGTAAAAGCCTTATGCATCGCCCCTTTTTTATGTGCTTTACGACTGCTCTCGCCGCTATGTTATTAACAATGACCGCCTGTAATTCTATCAATGAGATACCTGCGACCAAGCCTGCGCTAAAAACACTCTTAAGCCCCTTTTTGGTAGGGGCGGCGGTTAACCAGCAGCAGGTAGACGGCAGCTTGCCGCAGGATGCGGCATTACTCCAACAGCACTTTAATGCAGTAACACCCGAAAATATGATGAAGTGGGAAGCGATTCATCCTGCGCCAGAAACTTATCATTTCGCACCTGCCGATGCCCTTATCGAATTTGCTAATACCCATAGCATGGCAGTGACCGGCCATACATTGATCTGGCACTCTCAGGCGCCGGACTGGATCTTTGAAAATGACGATGGCAGTACCGTATCGCGCACCACCTTGTTGCAGCGAATGCAGAGCCATATCGCTACCGTTGCCGGGCGTTACAAAAATACAATTAAAGGCTGGGACGTAGTGAACGAAGCACTTAACGAAGACGGCACATTACGCGCTTCCAAATGGCAGCAGATTGTGGGCGACGATTATATTGCTGAAGCCTTTAAAATGGCCGCGCAAGCCGCCCCTGACGCCGAGCTTTATTACAACGATTATAATTTATTTGCACCCGACAAACGGGCCGGCGCTGTCAGGCTAATCAAATCACTCCAAGCCCAGGGCATTCGGATTGATGGCATTGGTATGCAAGGCCACTATTCGCTTACTCATCCGGCGTTGCAAGAGGTAGAAGCCTCCATTGAAGCCTTTGCTGCTTTAGGTATAAAAGTCATGATCACTGAGCTAGACGTGTCGGTAATTCCATTCCCCGGTGAACCGGAAGATGGCGCCGAAGTGAGCCTGAATGTCGCTATGGATGAGAGCCTGAACCCCTACCCCGATACATTACCTGCGGCTATCAACCAACAGCTGGCCGCGCGCTATCAAGATTTGTTCGCGGTCTTTCGCCGTCACCAGAACAGCCTTTCCAGAATCACTTTCTGGGGGGTACACGATGCTCAGAGCTGGCGCAATAACTGGCCGGTAAAAGGCCGTACTGACTATCCATTGCTTATCGATAAAAACCGTCAGCTAAAACCGTTCGCCACTACCTTATAAGATGGGGGTGACGGGCCAGTATGGGGGCTTCCCAGCCTCTTCTGCATAGCTAATTCAGGAGCGAATTCAAAAGCTAACTCAGAGGCTGAGTCAGGGTATAACACCAGGATAAACACAATCAGCGTACTGGCCCAACAGCGTAAGTAAGCGAAACGGCAATAACAGAACGGGGGGAAAGACCCAAGCATAATGCAGGCTGTCAATCGTGTTATTATTCGCGCAGCTTTGAACCTAACCGTTAAACAACAATGAAAAGCACCATTAAAAAACGCGACGACAATATTGTAAAAGTTCTTACCACCGCCTGTGAAACCGCAAAACAGTGGGATATTGGGTTTGAGTGGCTCACGCATACTGTCCGCTACAATCATTTCCCCGGAAGCCTGGTAATAACCTGCGTATTCAATATAGAACTGGAAGTACAGCAGGCCATAGAAAACGGCTTTGATAAAAAATTACGGCAATTGATACAGGGCCATTTGCTAAAGGCTGGAATTCGGGTAAAGGATATTCGCCGCCATGTCAGGCTCGATAGTGAAGAAAGCTGTCAGCGCCAACATCAGGGCGACTGGCAAGCAAGGCTGGCCCAACATAGCGGTTAAACCCGGCCTTGTGGTATCGCCTATACCGATAGGCCCTTTAAATAAAATACCGCATACGCAATAACGGTAAGAACGGTGTTAGTGGGCCGGTTTCAGGTACAAAAAAAGCTGACCGAAGTCAGCTTTTTTATCATGCCTTATAAAACGTTATTCTACCGTAACCGACTTAGCCAGGTTACGCGGCTGGTCGACGTCAGTACCCTTGATAAGGGCTACGTAGTAGGACAGCAACTGTAATGGCAAGGTATAGATAATTGGGGCAATAGCCGGTTCACAATGCGGCACATTAATTACCCGCATCGTCTCATCACTAGAGAAACGCGCGTTTTTATCGGCAAATACATACATGATGCCGCCACGAGCCCGAACTTCTTCAACATTGGACTTCAGTTTTTCCAACAGTTCGTTATTCGGCGCAACCACAATCACCGGCATCTCTTCGTCTATCAAGGCCAGCGGGCCGTGCTTTAGTTCACCAGAGGCGTAAGCTTCGGCGTGAATATAAGAAATTTCTTTCAGTTTCAGCGCCCCTTCCATCGCAATAGGGTACTGGTCGCCCCGGCCTAAAAACAGGCTGTGGTTTTTATCTGCAAATTCTTCAGCTAAATCTTCAATACCCTCGCTGATGGTCAGGGTTTCTTCCAGCTTCGCCGGTAGGCTATGCAGCGCCTGAACGATTTGCTTGCTGTCGGTCTCGCTTAACCCGTTATGTTTACCTATTGCCAGAGTCAGCATCAAAAACGCGGTAAGCTGGGTGGTAAACGCCTTGGTTGAGGCCACGCCAATTTCCGCGCCAGCTTTGGTCATAAACGCCAGGTCCGACTCGCGCACCAGCGACGAGCCAGGTACGTTACAAATAGTCAGGCTCGACATATAACCTAATTCTTTAGCTAACCGTAGGGCCGCCAAAGTATCCGCCGTTTCACCAGACTGAGAAATAGTGACCAGCAGACTATTTTCATGCACCACTGATTTGCGGTAGCGGAACTCAGAGGCGATTTCCACACCACACGATACATTGGCATATTGCTCTAACCAGTAACGGGCGGTCATACCCGCATGGTAGCTGGTACCACAGGCGATAATCTGTACATGCTTGACGTTTGCCAGTACGTTTTCTGCACCTTCACCAAAGATATCCGGGGCCAGGCCATGCTCTTCCAAACGTCCTTTTAGTGCATTACGCACCACGGTAGGCTGTTCATGGATTTCTTTGAGCATATAGTGGCGGTAACCGGCTTTGTCACCCGCATCGTGTTCGATATTCGACTCGACGATTTCACGCTCTACTGGCTGTCCTGCTTGATCAAAAATATTGACTTCGCGACGCGTGATTTCGGCCACATCACCTTCTTCTAAAAAGATAAAACGACGGGTGACTGGTAATAAGGCCATCTGATCAGAAGCAATAAAGTTTTCGCCCAAGCCCAGACCAATAACCAGCGGGCTGCCTGAACGGGCCACCACTACTTTGGCTGGATCTTGTTTATCCATGATGACCGTACCGTAAGCACCATGAAACTGCTTCACTGAATTTTGTACTGCTTTTAATAGCGGATGACCCGCTTTAAGCTCTTCATTCACAGTATGGGCAATCGTTTCGGTATCAGTGTCACTGGTAAAGGTATAGCCTTTAGCCCGCAACTGGTCGCGCAAATCCAGGTAGTTCTCAATAATACCGTTGTGCACCACCGCTACCCGTTCAGCTGAAAAATGCGGGTGGGCATTAGCCTCGGTAACACCGCCATGAGTGGCCCAGCGTGTATGTGCAATACCCGTGGTACCCAGCGCATTATCACTGGTTACCGCGTCCACCAACTCCTGTACCTTACCGGTACGGCGGATGCGGTTTAACGTGCCATCGTCTTGCAATAACGCAACACCGGCAGAATCATAGCCCCGGTATTCCAGACGCTTTAACCCTTCCAGCAAAATTTCGACTACGTTACGCTCGGCAACCGCCCCTACTATTCCACACATACATCACTCTCCGTTTGGCGTGGCTATCATTACTTTCACGCCTTGTTCTGATATTGCCTGTTTTACCGACGGTGCGATTTCGCTGTCGGTAATAAGGTAAGTTATAGACTGCCAGGGCAATTCCAGGTTAGGCATGCGGTGGTCAAATTTACTCGACTCCGCTACCACGGCTACCTCACGGGCAGCTTTTGCCATTGTTTCTGTCAGTCCGGTTAATTCATTAAAGGTGGTGGTTCCCCGTGCCACATCTATGCCCGACGCGCCTATAAAAGCATAGTCAAAACTGTAGGCATGGGTGACTTTTTCTGCCATGTGCCCCTGAAATGACTGCGATTGCGGATCCCAGGTACCGCCCGTCATCAATACCGTAGGCTCATTGTCCTGTTGGGTTAGATAATTAGCGACATTGAGCGAGTTGGTCATCACTACCAGCCGGGAAAAGTCGATTAAATGGGGTAGAATCGAAGCGGTGGTACTGCCACTGTCTATAATGATGCGGGCATTATTATGTAACAGGCTGGCCGCGCAATGGCCTATTGCCGCCTTTTGGCGAGACAAGCTGGTACGCGTCGTTTTCGGCGGCGGTTCGGCCGCCGGCAACGGGGCTGCGCCGCCAAATTGACGAACCAGCAAACCCTGCTCGGCTAAAAGGGTCAAATCCTTACGAATCGTCACTTCGGAGGTTGAAAATTGGGCCGCCAGGTCATCCACCTGTACATGCCCATGTTCATTTACCCAGTCAGCAATGGCCTGGCGACGCTGCTGCGTATTGCGCTTTTGCATTTCGAAACTTAATATTACACCGTGAAACGCATTTAACATGCATTTGTTACGTTTTGCAAATTAAACTTACTGCTATTGGCTAGTCTTTGATGCGCACAGGCGCGTCGTTAAGCGCACTTTCGAAGGCCCACTCAATTAGCCGGATAACGGGGACAACACTGGGAGCTGAAGCGGGTGAAGGCGCGCCTTCACCAATACTTGCTGCTAACTGGCGATAAAACCCAATATAGTCACCGGCGAGGGTGGGAATAACTTCACCGTCAGTTTCAAAACAAAACTTACCGAAAGATTCATCTGATTCAATACCAAACTGCGTATCGGTAATTGCCATGCCATTTTTAAGCTGTTGCTCCTGCGGATCCAAGCCATACTTACGGAAGCTGCCGGCCGGCCCCTGCACATCAAAACGCAATGTTTCGCCACCTTGGTAGGGCGAGCTTCCTACCTGTACCAGGGTATCCGGGTAATGCAAATTCACTTCAAAAAAGTCATCGCTTTGGCCGTTGTCGCGTAAGGTTTTGATGGTAGCGCTTACGGCCTCAGGTAGACCAAACAATTGTACGCACTGGTCTAACAGATGGGGCCCCAGGTCCCAGAATATACCCGCCCCCGGGCCGGCATTTTCACGCCAGCGATTTTTCGGCACCGGGCGAAACCGGTCGAACCGGCTTACCATCCGCTTTATACCGCCAAACCGGTCTTGTGCTACCAGCGCCTTTAATGTCAGAAAATCGCCGTCGTACCGCCGGTTATGGTACACATGCAAGGTTTTATTGCGGCTTGTAGCCAAACCACATAACGCTTCGGCATCTGCCGCGGATAGGGTGAAAGGCTTTTCCACCAAGACATGGCTGTCAGATTCAAGACATTGTGCAGCTTGCGCATAGTGCAAGTGATTAGGGGTGGTAATAACACACAGCTGTGGGGCGGCATGTTCTAATGCTTCTTCCAATGTGGCATAAACCGCAACATCAGGCAGTACCTTATGCACGTCGTCTGGCCGAGACGACACCACACCACACAAGGAGTAGTCGTCTAAACCAGTAATGAAGGGCAGGTGAAATGTCTGGGCTGAAAAGCCAAAACCAACTAGCAGGGTAGATATCATAATGGGCCTTGTGGCTGTTTGGGCGCTGTTCGTCAGGGGGCTTATTTGACGCCTCCTGGCTATTGAGCCCGTGGATAAAAGAATACCGTTAGGTGCACCGCTGCTGGGCTGAGTAAAGGGCATATGGTAGCCCTTTATCCGGCGTTCTGCGCTGACGAATTATCCCCTACAAGGCAGGAAAAAACGCAGATGCGTGTACCCTGAAACTGGCCAGAATAGGCCCGCCTACGCATAGCGGCGGGCGCGTTCCAGGCCTTAATATCGCCTAGCTTTTCTTTTTAGGGCGTGGCCAGTTAGCAATATTTCGCTGCTTACCGCGGGCAATAGCCAAGGCCCCGTCTTCCACATTGGCAGTGATAACTGACCCGGCACCCACCGTGGCATTGTCAGCAATTGAGACCGGCGCCACCAACGCAGAGTTACTGCCAATAAACGCATTTTTACCAATCTGGGTGGTAGATTTATTCACGCCGTCATAATTACAAGTGATGGTACCGGCCCCAATATTAGCGCCTTCTCCAACCTCGGCATCGCCCAGATAAGTCAGATGGTTGGCTTTTGCACCTTCGCCCAATACCGCTTTTTTCATTTCAACAAAATTACCTACTTTAGCGGCTTTGTGCATGATTGCGCCTGGCCGTAAGCGGGCATATGGCCCTACTGTACAGGCCTCACCCACTTGCGCTTGATCAAGCATACTGTTGGCTTCAATCACTGCGTTGTCTGCCACGGTACAGTCTTTTAATACACAGTTAGGCCCAATGACCACGTTGTCACCTAGCGTAACCTCGCCTTCAAACACGCAGTTCACATCAATAAATACGTCACTGCCGGTAGTAACACTGCCACGCACATCAATACGAGCCGGATCGGCCAGCGTGGCACCACCATGCATGAGCGTTTCAGCATTCCAGCGCTGTAAAGCGCGTTCCAGCTTGGCCAGATGCACCCGGTTGTTCACACCTTCGGTTTCCACTACCTCATCGGGCTGTGCAGCCTGTATCACCTTGCCCTGAGCAGCCGCCATTGCGATAACATCGGTCAGATAATATTCGCCTTGCGCGTTGTCGTTACTCAAGGCTTTAAGCCACCGTTTTAAATCAGCCCCGTTCATCATCATCATGCCGGTATTAATTTCGTTAATAGCCCGCTGTTCGTCGGTCGCATCTTTGTGCTCTACAATAGCGGTAATATTGCCGTCTGCCGAGCGTACTATACGTCCCATCCCCGTGGGGTCAGGTAATTCAACAGTCAATAACGCCAGGTCGCACTGTTGTTTCACGCTCACCAATCGTTCCAGCGTTTGCTGGCGAATAAGCGGCGCGTCACCCACCAAAATCAGTACATCTTCATCATCTTTTACATGGTCGGCGGCTTGTTGCACAGCGTGGCCGGTGCCCAGCTGCTCTGCTTGCAAACACCAGTTCAGGTTATTCCCCGAAACGTGCTGCCTGAGTAAATCGCCGCCGTGGCCGTACACCAGGTGGACTGCGCTGGCCTGCATTTGCTCTACGGTGTTAATGATACGCTGCACCATTGCTACCCCTCCTACTTTATGCAGTACTTTGGGTAACGCTGATTTCATCCGGGTACCTTTACCCGCTGCCAGAACAACAACCGAAAACGCCATGCAAATTCCTTAAATTCTGTTATTAGCATAAAAATAATATTAGGCTTAGTGTAACCAAGGCGTAGGCCATAGTCAGCGATTGAATACGCTAAAACCCAGATTTTGTTTAATCGGTTTGCTCTCTAGGCGTTCAATGTGTGAACAGTTATACTTAACTTCTAATATTTATAAATATCTATAACTTGCAAAGGAGTTTGCATTTTCGTGACCGCGTTCAGAACACTACATCGCAGCATACTGTTATTATTTTTGGTGGTGGTCATCGCCATCGTAACACTGGTGCACTTTAGTGTGTCGAAGATAGTCGCGGAACAAAGCCGGGCCCAGCAACAGTCTATGTCGCCGGCCATCGCGTTGATTGTAGAGGAGCTATTAAAGCCGTTACATATTTCTGAAGCGTTGGGCCGTTCGCAGGAACTGGTTACTTTGCTTGAACAGCCTAAACCAGACAGTGAAGATGTTTTTGCCATGCTCGAACGTCTGGAGCAGCAATTCAACCTGGTGTTTTTTGTGGCCAGTGAGAAAGATCGTATGCAATACATGTCTGATGGCACCGTTATACCGCTCATTGAAGGGCAAGTAAGCTGGTACTTCAAGTACCGCGATCAGCCAGAAAATGCTGTGGCCGACATTGGCAAGTGGGAAGATACGCATTTTTATATCGATATTAAAATTTTTGACGATGAAGGCGAGTTTCTGGGTTTTTTTGGCGTGGGTAAAAGCCTGAAAAGTTTCCTGCAAATATTTAATACCTACAAGCAGCAATACGGTTACGACTTTATTTTTGTTGATGATAAAAGCGATATCATGCTCTCGTCCGAAGCCACCTTGATGGCGGAGTATTCCGATTTCACCAACTTATCCGAGCTGCCCTGGTACGCCAGTTTGCCTGAAGATGTGAAAGCCGAACGCGCCCTGAATAACCGGTTGATTACGATTGATCAACAGGAATACCTGATTGCCGAGGTTAGCCTGAATCAATTCGACTGGACGGTATTTTTGCTAAGCCCGCTGGATAAACGGCAAACCGATATTTCGCAGGGATTTATTGTAAGCGTGGTAACCCTGTTAGTGGTGGTATTTTCGTTGTTTATGATGATTAACCATTTACTGGCCTATTTTCGACGGGATATTCACCGGGATATTGTTATACCACCCGCCCCACGCTTACCTGACCGTGCGCAAGTCGAAGACAACTACAATAACGTGCTTAAAGCCTACCATTCATTGAGCGTGGTGTTGGTTGATATTGACAACTTTGCGGTGATTAATGATACCTACGGCCGGGCCACCGGTGATGAAGTACATCAGCATATTGTAACCTATTTACAAAAGGCGC
Source organism: Salinimonas sediminis (assembly GCF_003429285.1). Taxonomy (NCBI): domain Bacteria; kingdom Pseudomonadati; phylum Pseudomonadota; class Gammaproteobacteria; order Alteromonadales; family Alteromonadaceae; genus Salinimonas; species Salinimonas sediminis. Next base: position 206,269 of record NZ_CP031769.1, on the reverse strand, counting down.
TACGTAACAAGGATGTGTTGGGACGTTGGAGTAGCGAAGAATTTATTATATTGCTACCAGAAACCGGCCCCCATGAGGCCCAGCAAATTGCTGAAGCACTGCGAAAAGGTATGCAGGACTTACCGCCCATTGATAAAGCCCTGCAATTGAAGCTGACTGCTACTTTTGGGCTTTCGTATACCGCTACCAGCCGGCCTATGCACGAGGTAACCAGTTATGCTGAAGATGCGCTTTACCAGGCCCGCCGCGACGGCTGCAACCTGGTAAGAATGCAACTAATCAACTAAGCCTACTTGGCCGGAGCAAAGCCCCGCCTGGCAAACAGGCGGGTTACCCCGGTGGTCATTGCGACCCCCACTAAAATACAGGCTCCGCCAGCTAGCGCCTGTGCTGACAGGCTTTCATTTAACAGCACCAAGCCCCACAAAATACCAAATAGTGGCACCAGATAAGCCACCGTGATGGCTTTAGAGGGACCAACACTGGCAATAAGATGAAAATACAACAGGTACGCAATACCAGTACCCGCTACAGCTAACGCCACCGCATTGAGCCAGGCGTGTGTCGATGGGTTTACCGCCGGCCAGGTTGCGAGGGCCAGCGGTAATAACATTACCGAGGCCATAGCCTGGCTGCCCGCCGCCACCGCCAGCGGTTTAACGCCTTGTAAATAACGCTTCATCATGCAAGCGGCCAACCCATAACAGGCCGTGGCTCCACAGGCGGCTAGAATGGGGGCCAGGGTTAATTGTCCACCGTGCAGCTTCTGTTCACTGATTACCGCCACCCCAGCAAAGCCAAGCAGTAACCCCAAAATTGCGACTTTAGATAGCTTTTCCTGCAACCAGATAAACGCAATCAGGGCCCCAAACATTGGCGCGGTAGCATTCAAAATAGCATTGACGCCCGCCTCTAAATGCAAACTGGAAAAATTAAATAGCGCAAAAGGTATGGCAGTGTTGATCGCCCCGATAGCAAAAATTGGCCAGAAAAACCGCCGCACATCGGCCAGTTGCCTGCGTAAAAGAAGTACCGGTAATAACACCAGCGTGGCCAGCACGGTGCGAACTTCCACCAGCGCAAAAATACCAAACTCGGGCGCAGCGACCCGCATAAACATAAACGACCCGCCCCAGATAGCGGCCAGCAATAGTAGCGCCAGAATTTCACGTAGCGGCATGCTTGCCTGCTCCTTCCATATTAAGTAAATACTGTTTGCGGGCTAACCCGCCCGCGTACCCGGTAAGCGTACCGTTACTGCCTATAATACGATGACACGGCACCACAATAGCAAGTGGGTTGCGCCCATTGGCCATCCCCACTGCACGCACCGCTTTAGGGTTATCGATGCGCCGGGCGATATCAGCGTAACTGGCGGTCTGGCCAAACTCAATGTCGTTAAGCGCCTGCCACACCCGTGTTTGAAATACCGTCCCCACTGCGGCCAGAGGCAAGCTGAAGCGGGTTCGGCTTCCACTGAAATATTGCTCCAGTTGGCTAATAGCCTGCTGAGTTAGCGCATTAGCCTGGGTGGGCTTGACGGTGTCATCAAATACCACCCGAGTAAGGCCGGTATTATTGGCTGTTACCGCCAACTGCCCACAAGGGGTAGACATAGTTTGAATATACATTAGCGTTCCGCTTGCTGGTTTACCGCAATATCCCACAATTGCAGGGTTAAATAAGTACGCCAGGGCGTAGCCTGGGCGGCTTGTATTGGTTGCGCCGCAGCCGCTTTACGTACAATTAAATCGCTCTCCAGATAAATATCACTGTCGCCCGCCCCACGCAATGCCATGTAATCACAGGTCCAGGGCCCAATGCCTTTCAAGGCCAGTAAGTCCGCACGAGTGGGCGGTTCGCTAGCGGTAAACGCCGTGGCCAGTGCACGTAAAGTATGTTGGCGCGAAGCAGGTAAGCGCAGAGCATCGAGGGGCATGGCCACAACCGCTTCGGGGCTGGGGAATACCGGCCCGTATTGATTTTCGGTATGGGTTTTGGCCACCAGTTGATTGGCATAATTGGTGGCTGCTTTGACTGAAATTTGCTGGCCCAGTACAGCCCGACATCCGGCTTCAAAATATGACCAGGTGCCTGGTAACCGAAGCCCTTCAACCAACTGTTGAGGAGCAATACCCGCAGCTTGCAGGGCCTGACTAATAAGTAATGGATCAGCATGAGTATCCAAAACCCTGGCGAGATTTTCCATGACTGGCTGAATACTGGTCAGGTCGGTCAGTCTTAACGCCACATCAAAACCACACTTCTTTTGATTGAACGTGGCAATGAGATGACCCGGGCTTTGTCCCCAGTTAAATGCCAGTGCATAACTGGTGTCGCTCACTTGCTCTACCAAGGTCAGCGCGTGCCCGGCTAGAAAATCACGCACCTGGGGCCAGTTGTACGGTGCTCGACAGGCCAGAAAAAGCTGAATGGTAGCAGGATCATGGCTCACTTTTTTGTTGCTCCTTAAGGCACTGGGCGTAAGTTGCCAGTGCTGTTGCATTAAACATTGTAAACGGCGGGATGAGTTAAAACCGCATGCTATCGCGACCTCAGCCACAGACAACCCTGACTGCTGAAGCAATCGTTTGGCAAACAGTAACTGATGAAAAATTTGTAATTGTTTGGGCGCTAACCCCAGATAGCGGGAAGTTAGCTGGCACAAATACCGCTGCGACACCCCTAAGCGACGCGCAATGTGCGCCACCGGCATAGCGGGTAGCTCAGCCAGTAATTTTTCTGCTCTGCCTACTGTGCTACCTACGCCTTTCCAGGCGGCAGACTGCGGCGCGCTATCGGGTCTACAACGTAAACAGGGTCGATAACCAGCCGCCAGCGCTTCTATGGCACGTTGATAATAAATAACATTTTTTTCAGCAGGCAACCGCGCCGGGCATACTGGCCGACAAAAAATACCGGTGCTGGTGACCCCCACAAAAAATACTCCATCAAACCTGGGGTCGCGGCTCAGCCGGGCCTGGCGGTAAAATGCCTGGGTTTGGGGGCCATGTGAACGGTTGTGATTACTGGTCATTACCACTACCTCGGGATCATCTGCTACACAGTGTAAACCACTTCGGATACCTAGAAGCGATGAAATCGGAAGTAACCTTTAAAAACCCTTTGGTTGATTCTATGGCCCCCCATACGCATAATACGGCGCACTACTAGTATTACGCTGGCATATGTCCACGTATCGATAACTGTTTCGGAGCCCTTTTGCTGAAATTGCGTCACTGCCGATGTTTCTGGTTGACCCTGATGGTATTGCTTTGGCTAACAATAGGAGGGGCCGCTCAGGCAAAAACTCAACAATGGGTTGAAGACTACGCCCGCTACGTGAAAGGTCAGGCGTACAAATATGATATTCCAGGCTATGCCTTTGTATACTATCAGCAAGGCGAAACGCCAAAGGTGTATGTGTATGGCCGCACCTACAGCAATGGTAATCTGATTAACCAGGATACGGTTTTCAGATTAGCCTCGGTATCTAAGTCTTTCACCGCTTTGTTACTGGCTAAATTGGTCCAAAGCGATGTTATGCGCTGGGATATGAACATCAGCGAACTGGCTCCCCAAATCCCGTTTGAAGGGGTGGGCATGGATCAGTTGGAATTACAACATATCAGCGGCCAGTCCAGCGGTTTTATGCCCAATGCCTACGATAATCTTATCGAAGCAGACTACCCATTAGATAAAGTGCTTGCCCAGTTGGCGAAGCTGGAGCCTATTTGTGCCCCTGGCCAGTGTTATACCTATCAAAACGCACTGTTTGGGGCTATTGAGCACTACTTAATAGATCAAAACACATCCTATCATCGGCAAATTCAGGAACAACTGTTTACCCCACTGGGCATGAAAACCGCCAGCGCCGGCAAAGGGGCCTTGATGGCGTCTGACAGCTGGGCCCGGCCGCATATTGCCATCGCCCGGAATAAATGGCGCAAAGGTGTGGTGGAAAGCAATTATTACCGGTTTACCCCCGCGGCAGGGGTGAACGCCAGTATTACCGACATGACCATATACTTACAGGCATTATTAGGCGAATTTCCCACGGTAGTGCCCCCGGAGCTGGTTAGCCAGATAACCGAACCACGGGTTAAAACTACCCGGGAAGTATATCGTCGTGGCTGGCGTGGATTACTAAAAGATGCCCATTATGGGTTAGGCTGGCGGGTGTACGATTTTAATGGGCACCGCTTGAACTACCACGGTGGTTGGGTGAAAGGGTACCGGGCCGATGTGTCTTTTGATCCGGTCACAAAAGCGGGTTATGTCATGCTGATGAATGCCGAGTCGAATATGATTAATTCGACTACTGCAGAGTTCTGGAAACGCTATTACGAACAGGCTGACGGCCACTAACCGCCAGCCTGAGGTCGTTACCCGCCGGTTTTCAGGTAGGTATAGCCGCTTAAACAGTCTTCATAGAAATCTGTCCAGCGTACACCTTCACGGGGCATAATGTTGCCAGCAGAAACCTGCTTATCAATCAGCTTTTTCACATCATAGGCCATAGCCCGGGGATTATATTGCATAATATGCAGTACATCCTGTACCGATGAACCTTTCACTACTTCTTCAATGTAGAAGTCTTCCGGGTCGTCGTCATGACTGTAAATATGTACCTCGTTTAAGCGTCCGAACAGATTGTGCATGTCGCCCATTACATCCTGATACGCTCCGGTCAAAAACAGCCCTACATGATAGTGCTCATCTTTTTTCAATGGATGCATCGGCAGGATATCGGTAATTTCCCGGCCCACTGCAAACTGATCAATCTTGCCGTCACTATCACAGGTAATATCTACCAGCGTACAGTTCACCGAGGGTTTTTCGTTCATCCGGGTTAGCGGTACCACGGGTAACAACTGATCGATAGCCCAGGTATCGGCCGCCGACTGGAATACCGAAAAATTACACAGATACTGTGACGACAAGCTGTAGTCCAGTTCCTGTAGCTCCTCGGGAAAATAATCCTGAGTGTCACACCATTGTTTCAGGCGGACCATAATTCGCCAGTAAATGGTTTCTATTTTGGCCAGTTCTTCTAAGTTTAGTACCCGAAGTTTAAAGGCATCCAACGCCTGCTCTTTGTATTGAGAGGCGTCGTTGTATACTTCCTGCATGCTGGTTTGCTCGTCGAAATAGTCTTCCAAGTCGCGGATGTTTTTCACAAACACATGCTCATTTTCTTTAGCGGAGGTATCAATTTCTGCACTATTTGAGCGAATTTCGCCCACAATTTCTGTCACTACGCAGCTATGATGAGCGGTAATCGCCCGACCACTTTCACTCACCAGGTTAGGGTGCGGAACCTTTTCCAGATCGCACACCTCTTTCATGCCATACACAACATCTGCCACGTATTCCTGCATGTTGTAATTGCGCGAGGACTCGTTGGTAGAGGCACTGCCATCGTAATCGATGCCTAAGCCACCGCCCACATCAACATAATCCAGGGCAAAGCCCATTTTATGTAGATCAGCGTAAATTCGCGCGCCTTCGCTGATCGCCTCTTTCACCGCCCGAATGTCGGTAAGCTGGCTGCCAATATGAAAGTGCAACAACTTCAGGCAGTGGCCCATATTGTTTTCTTCCAGATAACGCGCTGTTTTGATAATTTCAGCAATAGTCAGCCCAAACTTTGCTCTTTCGCCCCCTGAACCTTCCCACTTCCCGCGGCCTTTCACGGTCATTTTAGCGCGTACGCCAATAATCGGGTCAACGTTAAGTTCTTTCGCTACCTTCACCAATAGCAATAGTTCGGTGTATTTTTCCACCACCACTACCATTTTACGGCCAAGCTTACGCCCTAACAGCGCCAAACGCATAAACTCATCGTCTTTGTAGCCGTTTAAAATGGTCAGGGAATTTTCATTGGTATTTAATGCCAAGGCGGTGATGAGCTCCGCCTTCGAGCCAGCTTCCAAACCATAGTTGAAGGGTTCGCCTGCATCGACAATCTCTTCTACCACTTCACGCATCTGGTTAACTTTAATGGGGTAAACCCCCTGATACTGGCCGTTGAATTCAGCTTCTTCAATGGTGTCACGGAAAATGGTATTTAAGCTGGCAACTTGCGAACGCAGCACATCATGAAAACGCACCACTACCGGAAACTGCACACCCTCTTCGCGGATTTCATTAATCAGGGCCTGAAAATCAATGCGGATACTTTTGTCGGAAGGCACGGGCGTAACATGAACATTGCCATTTTCGCCTATTTCAAAATACCCTCCTCCCCAACGCGATACGCCATATAGCTTTTCAGCTTCTTCGATGCTCCACTCAGACAAGGCTGCCACTCCAGTAGTTAAGGCCGGCTGCAGGCATACAGCCCAGGCCATAGATAAACAATTTGCGCGTATTATAGCGATGCACAATGACTTCGCTATGACTTTATTGTATCAGGACCAATTCCTTTACAGGTAGTGGTAGATAGTAGTGTTCAGCTTACCTAGCAAGGGGGCTAATTTAAACCGCATGGCACAAAATTAATCTTGTAAAAAGCAGTATTGGGCGGCTTTGGGGAAAATTGAAAGTTGATTTCTTCCCCTAAAGTGCGCAAGGCTAGGCGGCATATTTCAATAATAACGGACTTCACTATGTTACTACGTACTTTTACTACCTTGGCGCTTTTGTTAAGCGCACAGGTGCAGGCCGACCCTGCGGTGGGGCAAGATGTCAACCTTGACCAATACCGTGAAGATGTTAAAACCCTGGCCAGCGATGCGTTTGAAGGCCGGGCTCCGCTAGGGGCTGGCGAAGATAAGACCATCGCTTACTTAACCAAACGGTTTAAATCCATGGGTTTGCAGCCTGCTTTCGGTGACAGTTACGTACAGCCTGTACCCCTGGCTCAGATTACGGCCGACCAGTCGATGACCCTACAGATAGGGAAACTGTCTTTTGCCAACGGCAGTGAGTTTACTGCCCGGACCCAGCAAATAGCTAAAACCGTCGCATTACAAAACGATGAGGTCGTGTTTGCCGGCTACGGTATTAACGCCCCCGAGTACGATTGGAATGATTATGCCAATATCGATGTCACCGGCAAAACCGTTATTGTACTGGTAAATGATCCCGGCTTTGCAGCGAAAGACAACACCCTGTTTAATGGCAATGCCATGACCTATTATGGCCGCTGGACCTATAAGTATGAAGAAGCCGCCAGACAAGGCGCGAAAGCGGTTTTTATTGTCCATGAAACCATGCCGGCAGGTTATGGTTGGGGGGTTATTCAAAACTCCAACACAAATACAAAATTTACGCTTATTGACCAACATAATAACCAGGACCAGATAGGGGTGATGGGTTGGCTTCATTTACGAGCTGCCGAGCAGATATTCGCTGCCGCCGGTATGGATTATCGCAAGGCGAAAAAAGCAGCCGCCAAGCCGGGCTTCAAAGCCATACCGCTAAACCAGCCTGTCAATCTGACACTCCGCAATACTATTGAGAAGAAAACCTCGCGCAATGTGGCTGCTCTGCTACCGGGCAGTGAAGCACCCGACGAATGGGTAGTACTGCATGCACACTGGGACCATTTAGGGAAAGCGCTGGAAAACGGTAAAGAAGTGGTATTAAACGGGGCCGTAGATAATGCTTCGGGGGTAGCTGGAGTGCTCGCCCTTGCCCAGCAGTTTGCTAACCAACAGCAACAAACACCGTTACGCCGAACCACTGTGTTCAGTGCGTTTACTGCTGAAGAAACCGGCTTGCTGGGCGCCAAGCATTTTGCCCAAAACCCGCCAGTGCCTGCCGACCAACTAGTGGCTTTTTTAAACATTGATGGCATGAACGTCAACGATGCCGTGGACTACACCCTGCAATACGGCGAGGGGCTGAGCACACTTGAAGACACCGTTGCCAGCATTGCTAAAGCACAAGGACGTTCAGTCAAACAAGATCCGCGTCCGCAGAATGGGTTGTTTTTCCGCTCTGACCATTTTGCCCTCGCCAGAGAGGGGGTACCGGCTTATCTGTTTATGAGCCTGGGCGACACCGACCCTGATTTTATCGCCAACCGCTATCATAAAAGTGGCGATGACTATTTTGCGTCCTGGTCATTGGGCGGCGTAAAACAGGATTTGGCGTTGATTGGCGAGCTAATGCAGACATTGGCGGGGCAAGAGCAATGGCCGCAATGGACCAGCCAGTCCGAGTTTAAACAAAAACGCGCGAATCAGAAAACACCGGCCGGGCACTAGTTTTTTAGCTCGGTAACCCTACTCAAACGCCGGCGTTCTGCCGGCGTTTTTTTATTTCTGTCAGCAGGCTTTTTACTTATTTCCCAAGGCAATTTTAAACCAACCGCCCGATCCTGCGTATGAGCTACAACACCACCTGTGAAAGCCCCTCACCACATTGCGCTTTTACAGACACACCTAAACGTAGGGCAGTCTTTAGGTGTAAAACCGTGCAACCTAAGTATTTGATACTGCCCGCGCCTTTTCGCATAACGCTGGCCAGTATCTGCAACCCCTAAAAGGAAACAGGCATGTCCAGTATCACAATTAATGGCCAGACTCATGGCCTTCCGCAAGACCCGCGGACCACCTTACTCGATTTTATGCACCAGCACTTACAGCTGTTTGGCGCGAAAAAAGGCTGTGACCACGGCCAGTGCGGCGCATGTACCGTACTGGTGGACGGCGAACGCATGAATGCCTGCTTGCTGCTGACCTTCCAACTGGCGGGAAAATCCATTGTGACCATTGAAGGATTAGCCAGCGACGACGAATTACATCCTCTGCAACAGGCCTTTATCGACAACGACGCCTTTCAGTGTGGCTTTTGCACCAGCGGCCAGATTTGTTCTGGGGTAGCGCTTAAAAGCGAGTTAGAAAAAAACCGCCCCAGTACTCTGTGGTTTGACCCTGATTACACAAAAACAGAAGACGTTAAAGAACGCTTAAGTGGCAATTTGTGTCGCTGCGGTGCATACCCCCACATCATCGATGCCGTCAGCATCTGTACCGATGAACAGGAGGCATAATGAAACCTTTCTCAGTATTTTCATTACAGGATAAACAAGACCTCAGCAAAGTAGCCAGTTTTGAGCATTCACGGTTTTTGGCCGGCGGCACCAATCTGGTGGACTTGATGAAACATCAAATAGAAGAGCCTGATCAGATTGTGGACTTATCCAGTTGGCAGGAAGCTCATCAAATCAGTGAATCGGACCACAAAGTCACCATAGGGGCGTTGGTAACGAATACCGAATTAGCCGACTTTGCCTACCGGCAGCCCACGTTGTCGCTGCTTTCTCAAGCATTGCTGGCGGGCGCTACCGTGCAGCTGCGTAATCGTGCTACCACGGGCGGTAACTTATTGCAGCGAACCCGGTGCTACTACTTTTACGACACCACAAAAGCCTGCAACAAACGCGAGCCGGGTTCGGGCTGTGCCGCACTGGATGGCTTTAACCGGATTCACGCGGTGCTGGGTACCTCAGAGCACTGCATTGCGTCACATCCTTCGGATATGGCCACCGCTATGACCGCGCTGGATGCCACTGTGCATACCATGAACGCTGCTGGCGAGGTGCGCCATATTCCGGTGCGGGAGCTATACACATTACCTGGCGATACGCCACATATTGAAACCCAGTTGGGTGCCGATGAGTTGATTACGGCGGTGAGTATCAATAAAACCGCGCGGGGCACGCAGATTTACCAGAAAGTCCGCGACCGTTCATCTTATGCCTTTGCGCTGGTTTCAGTAGCGTGTGCCATGCACGTAAAAGACGGCATTATCGAAAATATCAATCTGGCTTTTGGCGGAGTGGGCAGCCGCCCCTGGCATGCTAAATCTGCCGAAGATTATTTACGCGGTAAAAGTGCCACAGAGGCATTGTTTAGTCAGGCAGCAGATGTAGAGCTAAGCGCAGCGAAAGGCTCTGGCGGGAATGACTTTAAAATACCGATGTTAAAGCGCACCTTAGTTCATGTGCTCGGCCAAGCCGCTAGTCATCAACAACAACATCCAGATCATGAAGGAGCTATCCATGTCCGCTAAGACCTATTCTGATAGCTACAATATTGGTGACCCGGCAAATAGGGTAGACGGCCATTTAAAAGTACAGGGGAAAGCCCGGTATGCGGGGGAAAACCTGTTTGATGCCCCCACGTTGGTAGGCTGGATTTTAGGGGCAAAAGTTGCCAGTGGTACCCTAACCCAAATAGATACCAGCAAAGCGCAAGCTCAGGAAGGGGTGCAAGCGGTAATAACTTACCAGAACTCGCCCGACCAGACCCCTTTTGGCCAGCCCGAAGATATGGGCCGTTTTGGTCAAAGCCGAGCCATGCTCAATGATACACGCATCCGTTATGCCGGGTTCCCGATAGCCTTGGTGGTAGCCGATACATTAGAGCAAGCCCGTTATGCGGCCCGCTTAATTGACTATACTATCGAGCCAGGGCCCATCAGCTTACTGCGGGCCCCGGAAGAAGCCGATGTGGTGCCCGAAGATATTGATGGCGGTTATGAAGCAGATGCCGGAACCGGCGATATCGATAGCGCATTGGCGAACGGTACCCGACTGGACGTACACTATACCACCCCAAATCAAGTATCAGCCGCAATGGAGCCGCATACCAGCATAGCCTACTATGATGGCGATACGTTGACTGTTCACTCCAGTGTGCAGGTGCTGGCCAGCGCGGTGGACTGTTTGTCTTCTACGTTTAATCTGCCGGCTGAAAAAATTCGCGTAAAAAGCCCCTACGTGGGTGGCGGGTTTGGCTCCAAGTTAGGGCTTCACAATGATGCAATACTGGCATGTATAGGCAGTCTACTGTTGCAACGGCCGGTTAAAGTAGCGATGTCACGTCGTCAGGTGTTTCACAATGCGCCCCACCGCGGAATGAGCCATCAACAGATGGCGCTCAGCGCATCAGATGACGGCGCCATACACGGGGTGCAACACCATAGCTCCATGCCTATGGCCAAAGATTATGCCTTTGCCGAAGGGACCGGGGTTGCCGCCCGCATTAATTATAAAGCCAACGCCATCGACAGTCAGCATCGGGTTAAGGTGGTGGACTCCCCCATGATTGATTCGGTGCGGGCGCCGGGTGATGCAATTGGCTCATTGGCTTTTGAATCGGCGGTGGATGAGCTATGTCGGGCTATCAATATGGATCCGGTAACCTTCCGGCGCAATAACATCGCTCCGGTGCATCCTCTGACTGGCGCTGACTTTTCCACTAATAACCTGGATCGCTGTTTAGATGAAGGTGCCAAGGCGTTTGGCTGGGAAGATCGCCAGTATCGTCAAAGCGGCACTAAAAAGAATGGCTTTGGTGTGTCGGTGGGGATGCGAATGAATATTATTGTACCCAGCCAGGCCAAGATAACCGTAGACTCCAAAGGGCAATTCACGGTGCATACCGATATGACCGACATCGGCACCGGCACCTATACTATTCTTACCCAAATTGTGGCGCAGCATTTTGGCGTGCCTGCGCACTGTATTACGATAGATCTTGGCGATAGTGATTCTCCCGCCTCATCAGGTTCGGGGGGCTCGTTCGGGGCGTCAAGTTCCGGCACTGCGGTATTAAATGCCTGTGAAGCTCTGGCTGCCCGGTTAAGCGAGTTGGCTGGTCTGGCTCAAGGTAACGAATTGGTGCAGTTTGACGGCGAGCAGGTACGCTTTGGCGAAGGCGATACCCAGCAAACCCATAACCTGTCTGAGCTATTGCGCAACGCCGGCGAACCGGCGCAGGATAGCTTAAGTGCACAGGGAGAAGTGAAACCCGATGAGGATCATGACAAGTATGCCCAATATAGCTGCGCAGCACACTTTGCTGAAGTCAGCGTTGACACCGTTACCGGTGAAGTCAGGGTCATTCGTCAGCACGGCGCCTTTTCGGCCGGGCGGATATTGAATCACAAAACCGCAGGTTCGCAGCTTAAAGGGGGCATGGTGTGGGGAACCAGTTACGCCCTGTTCGAAGATTTACAGCAGGATCCCCGTGATGGCAGCTTTGTTAACTGTGATTTTGCCGAGTATCACTTTGCCGTTAATCGCGATATCGGCGAACTCTCGCTAGACATTATTGAGGAGCCTGACTACAAGGCCTGCAAACTTGGCAGTAAAGGCATTGGAGAGCTGGGTATCACCGGCTCTGGTGCGGCCATCGCCAATGCGGTATTTGATGCTACCGGCGTCAGAGTAAGAGATTTTCCTATCACGCCGGATAAAGTCATGGCTGGGTTGTAAATAATGTCAGGGCGCTAGGTTAAACCGGACCACGGGTAGCAAACGCTACCCGTTTTTTTATGCTGTTTTGCGCTGCGCCGCGCTAGCCAGTTGCTTAGCCAGATAGGCGTCTACCGAGTAGCTGCCCGCCCCCTGCACAGTCAGGGCGGCGCTAGCGGCCAGTAACGCCAGGGCAAATTCATAACCGTTGTTGCTCATGAACAAGCCATTTTCGAGGTGTACCGCCCCTATCGCGACCACCATAGTGAACCCGGTAATAAGTGCTGCCGGTCGGGTTGCCAGGCCCAGAATTAATGCTATTCCCCCCACAAATTCTGCGCTTGCGGCCAGCAAAGCCATTAAAAACCCCGGCGCTAACCCGATGCTAGCCATCCACTGCGCGGTGCCCTCCAAGCCATATCCGCCAAACCAGCCAAATAACTTTTGCGCACCGTGGGCTGCGAAGATTATACCCACCGGAATGCGCAGTAAAAGTTGACCTGAGCCGGTGGTAGCCAGTATTGCCTGACCTTTGCTAATGGTGTTCATAGTATTACCCTTGCTGTGGGCTGAGCCCGTTAATCAATGATGACGATACTTTAACCAACCCCACCGTAAGGATAAATCCTGCTATCATTGTTTAATTAGCAATAGCATGTTGATAATAGATGGATAAATTAGCGCAAATGCAGGCATTTGTTGCGGTAGTGACCGAAACCAGTTTTGTGCGCGCTGCAGCTAAGCTCAACCTATCAGCCCAGTTAGTGAGTAAATATGTTTCTGCGCTTGAAACCGCCCTTGGCGTACGCTTACTCAATCGTACCACCCGCAAGGTTCACCTGACCGAAGCCGGGCTTAATTACTACCCCCGGGCGCAACAGTTATTACAAGAGCTTAGCAATCTGGAAAATGATTTGGCTGGTCTTCAGCAGCAGGCGAGCGGCATTTTGCGTATAAGCGCGCCTGTATTCTTTGCGGTGTCTCACATGGGTGCTTTGCTCACTGAATTTCAACGCGCTTATCCGAAGGTGGGCGTGGATGTCCAGCTTAACGATCGTAAAGTAGATATTATTGAGGAAGGCTTTGATGTGGCTTTACGTATTGGTAACCTGACCAGCTCATCACTGGTGGCGCGGCGTATCGCTCCCATTCATATGATGGCAGCCGCTGCCCCCGAGTATTTACAAAGGCATGGTACGCCAACTAGCTGGGAAGCCGTTAAACAACATAAAGTAATGTATTATAGCTATGCTACCAATACACCTTACGCCCCTGCTCCCCCACATGCACTGCCAGGCGGCACCATGGTAAGCAATAACGGCGATTTATTAGTGCAGTGCGCTGTGGCGGGCGCAGGTATTGCTATCCAGCCGACGTTTATTATCGGTCAAGCGATTACCAGCGGCAAGCTGGTTCCGGTCATGTGTCATGACCCTCTTCCGGGCATGGCGCTTTACGCGGTATATGCGCATCGCGCGCTGATGGCCAGCAAATTGCGTACATTTATCGACTTTCTAAGCGTGTTTTACGGTGACCCGCCGCCCTGGGATGTGCCCTTGCAGCCTTACCTGTAAACTGTCACTTAACGACCCGTTCGGTAAAGTGTTTTTATCAGATGATAGCCAAAGCGGGTTTTCACCGGGCCGTGTACCTTAAGTAGCTCTTTTTTAAACACCACATCATCGAACGCTTTTACCATTTGACCCCGACGAAACTCGCCCAGGTCGCCACCGCGTTTGGCAGACGGACACATTGAGTGGCGCTTTGCCAGCATCCCAAAGTCTTTGCCTTTCTTAAGTTGTTCCAGAATTTTCAACGCTTCCTGTTCCGTTTGAACCAGAATATGTAGTGCCGTTGCAGTGGCCATAATATGCTCAGTGTAAAGGTTATGTAGCGGATTATAGCGAAGCAGCACCAAAAAAGGCATCAGCGATATACTGATGCCTTGCGCACTGTGCAATAACACTGATTAGTGAATCCAGTACATACCCTTAGATGTACCATACAATATCTCGAGCTTGCCTGAGGTTTGTTCGCGTAGCTGCAGCGATGCCACATTGGCGCTACCAATAAGGACAGGGCCTGACCAAACCAGTTTTCCCTGAGCAGTAAGGCTATGCAGCTGAGAGCGAGCATCGTACCAGCCGTCTTCGGTATTGGCAGCAATAATGAACCGCTGTGGGTCGGTAGGGTCAACTGCGATAGCAACTGCATTATGTTCAAGAGCAAATGTTTCCAACTCTGTGGCCTGGTTATCAACTATCCTCATTGTTCTAAGGGATGCCCCATAATCTGTCCAGAGACAGGCCACGCTTCGCTGATTCGACTGACCATAGAACAAAATTCTGTTACACAGTATATCGGAGACAGAATCCACCACAGTAAAGCGTGTTTCCTTTAAAGTAAGTATATGAACTTGTTCGCGCAGAGTAACCAGCACAGTGGTAACCCCATCAATATCAGCAACATCAAAGTCGGCTATAGATTGTGAAAAGCGGTAACTTGTCAGCTGTTCCTGCGTTTGTGTATCAATGACCGTTAATACATCGCCATCGGCGAACATCACGTCCGTGTGGCCGTCATTATTGATATCTTGCAGTTTTATCTGGTTAATATTGGTATCGTAGTCGCCATACACTGTCCACAGGGATGACAAATCACTAAGCGCAAATGCCCCGAGACCATAATCATATGTGCCGGTGGTGGGTAGCAAAATATCATCAATTCCGTCGTTGTCGGTGTCAGTGATGGCACTAAACATACCGCTTTGCCAAAAAGAGCTGAATTTATCATTTACATTAACAGTGCCGTTTTGATTTAGCCGGGCTATGGAAAGCCCGCTATAACCACTGTCAGTAGTGGGTACAATAAATACCCCCTGTTCG
Organism: Salinimonas sediminis; assembly: GCF_003429285.1. Classification (NCBI taxonomy): domain Bacteria; kingdom Pseudomonadati; phylum Pseudomonadota; class Gammaproteobacteria; order Alteromonadales; family Alteromonadaceae; genus Salinimonas; species Salinimonas sediminis. The sequence continues at coordinate 191,170 of NZ_CP031769.1, read as the reverse complement.
TCATCAGCGCCTGTAGTTGCCCATCCTGCGGCCGCAAAAGCGTCTAACTGTACCGGGCTGGTTTCTGGCTTAACAGTAGCCGTGGTACCAACCACATCCGCGGTTACCAGAATATCTCGCCCACTACTGCTAACGCCGCTTCCCCACAGCACCTCAATATGGCCGTCATTGTCGATATCCCCGGCGCTCAGCGACGTTGAACCGTGCTCCTGTAAGTCTACGCTCCAAAGCTGCGCGAGTGCACTGTTTTCATCAAGGGTAAATGCCTGTACCTCGCCCCACTGGCAGTCACTGATAATAATTTCATCGGTATCATCCTGGTTCAAATTAAATGCCCGCAGGTCGCATATATCTTCTGCATCGCGTGAATCCAACTGGGTTTTTTCAGTAACGGAAAACACATACATCGCTCCCCAGCTATCGGCGCTGATTATTTCATCAATGCCATCGCCGTTAAGATCGCCAGTAGTGACATATTGAGTGCTAAAACCCGTGCCTAACTGCCATTCGTTTTCTGCCGTCACAAGGTCAAACACGCTGCCCGTATTGAGCACCAGTTCAAGGTTTGCATCGGTATCTACATTACCCACATCAAACGTGCTGAATTCATCCACGGTAAAGCTCATAAGTTCAGTGGACGGGTCATCCAAAGCAACCACATTTACGATTGCGAGCGTAGCGCTGTATGCATCTGCCGCAGCATGATAAATAAGCTCTTCAGTACCATCCCCATCAATGTCAGCCAGTAAGGCTGACCTTAAGAAGTTATCCGTATTGAAAATCTGACGTGCTGGCTGGGCCAGGTCGTCAATACGCCACAGGGCGTGATCGGTCACCACCAGAATTGGCTTTGACCCTGCCTGATTTCTGCCTATTGGTAAAACCTGTTGAATTGTTTCTTGCTGACTCAATACATATGGATAGGCCCATTTCTGTTGGTACTGACCATTGTCCAGCGATAATAAAAATACGCGCTGGTCGTTGTCGGTACTTAACAGTTCGTTCTGTCCGTCCCCGTCTATATCCACAACCCACTGTGAGCGGTTGGCTGCAGGAACCTCAATACCGGAGCGAAAAAGTGGCAATGGCTGGCTGGCATTTACGGTTGCAGTAACTGTTTTTTCGATGGTTTCATTGGGGTTGAGCCGGTTACTAAACCCGAAGTAGTAGTTTTGCTCAGAAAATAATAAATCCTGCGGTACCTGCCAGGTAACGGTACCATCCTCGCTCATGCTGGCACCTTGGGGTGCGTTCGTTAGCCGAGCCAGATTATCGGCACTTTCAATATCAGGATCGGTCAATACTACAGAAAAGCTCACCGTCTCTCCGGCGGCTATTGATGCCGGCATATCGGTTACCGTTAACTCTGCCGGCATATCTTCCAGCCAGATGTATTGTTGGTAGGATTCATAGCTGTGTGTGGCATCTGAAACCACCATAGAAACAGTGACCTCATCATGTACCCCGGCGCTATAGGCTGGCAATGTACTGCCGTGCACACCCTCGAGTAAAATGCCGTTGATATACCAGTTGTAGCTGATTTCCAGCTGCGATCGTGGTGTTTCAATATCAAAAAAATAGCCTGGCGAAATGTCGATATCAGTCGAAACGGTATAGTAACTTTCGTTAGTATACGGTTCTCCTGCATAAGGCTGCGATGAAATTTCAGTAAGCGGATTTAAGCTGGCATCTGCGGGGGGTGGGGCAAAAAAGTCTGCGAGGCTAAGGATTTTACCTGCATCCGTTGTACCGTCTTGGTCTGTATCAATAACAAAGGCGGCAGTGTCCTGCTCAAAATTGACGTATGCTTCATTGCCATTGAAGAACAGGGTGGACCCATTGAAATCGTAGGTGTAAGTTTGCGGTTCATAGGAAAAGTCGATATACCCACGTGACGCAACGCTTAACCGGCCTTGCATGCTTTCCAGTAAGCTACCTGACTCGGCTTCGCCCGTGGTTTCGGCATCCAGCAGATACGTTTCATTGCCTACGCTCAACGCTATATACTGCTGACTTAGCGTGGTATAAGGCATCTCCCAATCGGCGGACTCATTAAAGGCCATCAACCCACTAAGCGAAACAGCCTGTCCGTCGTGCCATCGCAAATTATCGAAATACAGGGTGTACGCACTGGTATTTTGCTGAACATCTAACTTAATAACCAGCGCCGCAACACCTGTCAGAGCACTATCGTTGTAATAACTTTTACAGTTATCGAAGTTGAGCGATAGCGAGGCCTCTCCCGACTCATTTAATTGTCCGCTATAGCTAGCGCTGCCACCTTCATCACAATCAAACGTGGCATTAATATTTTCGTCCTGTCGCGCATCGGGACTCAATTCATGGGTTACAATTTCGGGCACCCTCAGGACGTCATCGTCCAACAACATTCGGGTGACTTGCTGAGCCAGAAGAAAGTCCAGTTCGGCTTTTTCTTGGCTGCCGGTATAACTTGCGCTGGCCAGGGAACGGGCAGCCTTATTTAACTCAGAAACCGAATGCGCTGAGGCATTACCGATAATTTGAGAAGCATCTTTGCCGGCTGTCTGGCTACCATTTTGAGTCGATGAACTACTATTGTCGGAACCGCCACCACAGGCCGCCAATACCGTACCGGCCATAACGCCTAACACACCATATCTTGTTAACTTCATTTTCATCCCTGATACTTTTTTACTAAATATTTATCACGGGCGAAGAATACAACACTTTTAAATGAATGGTCGAGTTTTAAACGATGATGAGTATTCCGGCATACAACAAAGCTGTTAAGGTTTATTGCCCGTGTTGCGCTGCTTCCTGCTGGTAATGGGGTGAGCGCGGGCCAAACCGCAGACCGTGTTTGTTTTTTGCCGACAACAACCGGCTGGTGGCCAATGCAGTAATGTCAAAACCGCGGTCCGTGACAGTTTCAAACACCTGACTAACTGCAGCCTGAATTAGCATTCCCAGCAAATTGTTATTTGCGTTCGCCTGGTTTTCTGCTGATGAAGCGGTGGCCTTGCCTTGCCATAGTTGCTGACCGGTGCGCAAATCAATCAGTGAAGCAGCAACGGTCACCCGGGTTTCGCTGGAGACCACCACATAGCTGGTGCCATAACGCTCAATTGTCATGTACAACGCCGCATCGGCGCCAAAAATTTCCCGCAGTTTGGGCACCGGCACCTGCTGAATATCTTGCGCCACCGTCAGGCCGTTATTTCTAAAGGTCTGGTTTACCAAGGCTACCGGAAATACATAAAAGCCGGCTTCAGCGATGGGCGTGGCGGCCTGGGCCATAACACTATAAGGGGCCATTACTTCCGGGGTATTATTGACCGGAGGCAGGATCAGAATCGAGCCCGGGTCGGCTTGTTTAAACGCGCTGTCGTCATACGTGGGTTGCTGACTGGCACAGGCAACAAGCACACTACCCATTAGCACTAATAAGAAAGATTTCAGCCAACTCATGGTGCATCTCCCTGACGGTTGTCGAGTAAAAAGTCGATGTAGTGGGCCGATTCAGGGAACAGGGATTTTTCCTGAATCAGTTCAGCGGTACCGCGATCTGCATTGCCGGTTTCAAAATACAACATACCAAGTTGGGCATGGACGCCTGGTGCAATAGCCTGTTGCCTGGCCGCTGCTTTTTGAATAGTGCTTTCCAGCGCCTGAATCTGTTCCTGCGGGGTCACCTCTGCGCCTTTGAAATAGCTGTATACCGCCTTATTGTAATCGCCGTAATAATACAACGGTGGTGTACTGGTGCATCCTGCAACCATGGCGCATAGCGCCATGGTTATTATTACCTTGTGCATAACAACATCCCTTTATCAGGTAGGCCAGGCGCCTGACTCTATTCCCTTAACCAGCTTATTAACTACTTCACGAATGGCTAAATCCAACACTTTACCGTTTAGGGTGGCATCATAACCGGCGGTACTGCCGAAGCCGACTATCTCACGCTCTGTCAGGCTATACTCTCCGGCCCCGGACATGGAGTACACCACTTCTGCGGTGCTCACATCTACCACATTAAGCGTTACCTTAGCATAAGCGATTTGCGACTTCCCTTTGCCCAGCAAGCCAAATAATTGCCGGTCGCCCACATCCTTACGGCCAAATTCAGTCACATCACCCGTTACCACAAAGCGTGCGCCAGTGACTTGTTGTTCGGTATTCGACCGGCCCGCTTCTTCGCTTAGCAATGTCATGTTGTCGCGATCCAACACCCGGAAGCGGTTGGTTTGTTGCAGGTGGCTCATTAGGGTTGTTTTAGCCTGATTGCCCAGCCGATCCTGCCCGGAAGAAAAAATCCCATTTTGATACCCCGACCGATTAACAAACTCACCCACCACCAGCTTTTGTTTTTCGCCCTGATAATCGGTGTTGTAACTTGCCACCGTAGGCGTTTCAATAGCCTTTGAAGACGTGGTCGCGGTGCAGCCAAAAAGGCTCAGGGCAATGGCCGATGAGGCGAGCAGCGAAAGCTTAGCGATATGTGTTTTCATAGCAGTCCTAATATAAATGAATGTCATCCGGTGTAGTTCACACGTAATTATAGTGTGGGTATACAGTAAAAGCGTCAATATGAATACACCGTGAATACCCGGCTGTGAGCTGTATTCTTTCAGGGCTGAGGATCATAATAGGTGCAAATGACCTATAACGCTCTTACAGCCCCCTTTAGGGTTATGGTCTGTTTGGCGTGTTTATGCTCGATTGTGCCTACCTAAACACAGTATTGGATTGAGAGTTGAGCAGTGAACTCATCGATACGCAGCATAAAGCCAAATGAACCAAACCAGCAGCCGGGCCGGATAATATCGCGAGCATAATAAATACCGTTAGCTCTTGGCGTTTAGCGCTTATCGCTTAGCTCTTATATTAGTTGACTCGCCTGAAAAATAGTCGGCATCCGGGGCGTGCCGGCATTGCTGTCGGCTATTCAACCCTTATGGTTTTAGCGCATATGGCTACGGCAATCTAATCACGGCCCGCCCTTAATAAACTGGCATCCATTAACGTTAAAGACTCCGTCGGATATAACCAGCTTATCGGAAGCGATTTGTGAGGTTCGGCCCAATATCGGCGCGCAGCAGTCTATTATACTGCGCCAAATATTCCGGTTTTTCTTTAACCCGGTTTACCGTCAGCTCGGATTGTCTTCAGCGGTGAAAAAAAGAGATAGGAGGGCAAAGAAAGGAAAAGGTAGAGACAGGCCAGGATATCTTGTTGACGATACCCTTTCAGGTGGCGCGCTACAGACATTATTTTATAGCGGAATAGATAACAAAGCGCGATGGAGCAAGCAGACACCATATCGTAGAAAATGCAGACACATAAAAAAGGCGCTCCGAAGAGCGCCTTTTCCAAGCGTTGAGCTTAGGGGATGATTACATCATGCCGCCCATACCGCCCATTCCGCCCATGCCACCCATATCTGGTGCAGCAGCTTCTTCTTTAGGTACTTCCGCTACCATTGCTTCGGTCGTGATCATCAGGCTAGCAATAGAGGCTGCGAATTGCAGCGCTGAACGCGTAACCTTAGTTGGATCAAGAATACCCATTTCCAGCATATCGCCGTAGGTATCGTTACCGGCATTGTAGCCATAGTTGCCTTCACCGCCTTTAATCGCATTAACCACAACAGACGCTTCAGCACCTGCGTTAGTCGCGATTTGACGCAGTGGCGCTTCCATTGCACGTAGTGCAAGGTTAATACCGTGGGTCTGGTCTTCGTTGTCGCCTTGCATAGACGCCACTTTAGCAGCCGCACGTACCAGCGCAACACCACCACCAGGGACTACACCTTCTTCTACCGCAGCACGGGTTGCGTGCAGGGCATCTTCAACGCGGTCTTTCTTCTCTTTCATTTCCATTTCAGTCGCGGCGCCAACTTTAATCACGGCTACACCGCCAGAAAGTTTAGCCAAACGCTCCTGAAGTTTTTCTTTGTCGTAGTCTGAAGAAGACTCATCAATCTGACCACGAATTTGCGTGCAACGGCCTTCGATAGCAGACTCTTCGCCCGCGCCATCAACAACAGTAGTTTCATCTTTGTTGATAACGATACGCTTCGCCGTACCCAGGTCTTCTAACTGAACTTTTTCAAGCTCCAGGCCAATCTCTTCAGAGATAACCGTACCGCCAGTCAAAATAGCAATATCCTGTAGCATGGCTTTACGACGATCGCCAAAGCCCGGTGCTTTAACCGCAGCAACTTTAACGATACCGCGCATGTTGTTTACCACCAATGTGGCCAGCGCTTCGCCTTCCACATCTTCAGCAATAATCAACAGTGGCTTGCCTGCTTTTGCGACGCTTTCAAGCGTAGGCAGCAATTCACGGATATTTGAAATTTTCTTGTCAACTAACAAGATGAACGGGTTATCCAGTTCAATGGTACCGTTTTCCTGATTGTTGATGAAATAAGGCGACAGGTAACCACGGTCAAACTGCATACCTTCAACTACTTCTAGCTCGTTTTGCAGCGCCTGACCTTCTTCAACGGTGATAACGCCTTCTTTGCCTACCTTTTCCATTGCTTCAGCAATGATTTGGCCGACAACTTCATCAGAGTTGGCAGAAATCGTACCCACCTGGGCGATAGACTTGCTATCGGCACAGTCAGTTGAAAGCGCTTTAAGCTCTTCTACTGCTGCGATAACCGCTTTGTCGATACCACGTTTAACGTCCATTGGGTTCATGCCTGCAGCTACCGCTTTCAGGCCTTCAGTCACAATTGCTTGTGCCAGTACGGTTGCGGTAGTAGTACCGTCACCCGCTTCATCATTCGCTTTAGACGCTACTTCTTTAACCATCTGCGCGCCCATGTTTTCGAACTTGTCTTCCAGTTCGATTTCTTTGGCTACAGATACGCCATCTTTAGTAATAGTGGGTGCACCGAAAGACTTGTCCAGTACCACGTTGCGACCTTTTGGTCCCAGGGTAACTTTCACTGCATTTGCCAGGATATTTACGCCCTTAAGCATCTTAGTGCGAGCGTCATCTCCAAAACGTACTTCTTTAGCTGCCATGTTCAAATTCCTCTAAATACGGTTAACGGTTAATTACTCGACGATTGCCAGGATGTCGCTTTCGCTCAGGATTAATACTTCCTGATCATCCAGCTTCTCAGTTTTAACGCCATAGCCGTCGTTGAAAATAACGGTGTCGCCAACTTTTACGTCCAGAGCCTGTACGTCTCCGTTTTCCAGAATGCGACCGTTACCCACTGCGATTACTTCGCCGCGTGTAGATTTTTCTGCTGCAGAACCAGTCAGAACGATGCCGCCTGCTGATTTCGATTCTTGCTCTGCACGTTTAATAATAACGCGGTCGTGTAAAGGACGAATTGCCATTTTCAAGTCTCCTGAAAATTCCAACTATTGATTGTTAGTTATTTCAAGCGTACATCGAATATGTACGCCATTTACTATAAAGAGGCGAATGTTGGGTCCGCCTCAAACTTCATACTGCGAGGATAAATGGGGGAGTCGCCATACAAACTCAAGGGGCTTTTGATGAAAAAGTCACAATTTTTTTGCTTTTACCCCGTAACCGACCTTATTGATTTGAAATCTCAGCTATTTTGGCCGGTTTTAGCGCAAACGATGGTCTTCATCGCGCTCAGTTTTATCTGTGTACTGGCCTTCAATAACATCGCCGTTTTGATCTTTCGGAGCCTCAGTAAATGGCGACTGCTGGCTATCAAACGGCCCTTGCCCGGCAAAACCTGCCGAACTGACCACCCGGGTTTTCATGTGTTTACTCACCTGGCTGGCAATGTACTGCCGAGTGCCAGGCAGTACAAACAACATACCGAGAATATCGGTAACAAAACCGGGGGTAACCAATAACACACCGGCAATAACCAGCATCAGGCCCTGAACAATTTCATTTCCGGGCAATTCGTTACGCTGCATTTTATCCTGGGCGGTCTGTAACGTATGCAAACCTTCACGACGCACCAGGTAAGAGCCTACAAAAGCCGTTATAATAACAATAGCGATAGTATTCCAACCACCAATAATGCCGCCCACCTTTACCAGCAGCGCAATTTCAATAATGGGTAGAATGGCAAAAAGCAAAAATAAAATACGCAAACCACGTCCTCACAAAATAATCTTTAGGGTGTTTAAGTTGGGGCAAACCACTTTATCTCAATATTTTGTCGATCTCACGATGATTAACTCCCTGTCCCCACCGATGTTTTGTTAACCTGCTTATATCGTTTCATGAAAGAATAAGACCATCTGCAAGGTCTAAGGAGATAGCCAATGTCACTCAGTCTGATCCTGACTACCACACCTGATGAGCAGGTTGCCGCGGATATAGCCCGCGCGTTAATTGATAAGCGCCAGGCAGCATGTGTAAAGATCATCCCCAAAGTCATGTCAGTGTATCGCTGGCAAGACACGGTGGAAACCGACACTGAGTCACAGCTACTAATAAAAACCGCTCAGGAACATGTTAGCCGCGCCTACAAAACTGTTTGCGCGCTGCATCCCTATGAGGTGCCGGAGTGGTTGGTTATTGAGCCGGCAGCAGGCAGCGATAGTTATGAAAAGTGGGTGCTGGATGAAACGCTGACGCGTGAGTCACGCAGCTAATAAAATAAAAAAAAGCAGGAGTAAAGTGGGTATGCAGGTTACACGTTGGCTGTGGGTATGGCTGGGGTTGTATGTTAGCGCGGTAATGCCGGTGTTAGCCCAGGTGCCCGCCGGTGGGCTGGGACAGGCATTTGAAAGCGCGCCATTTAACGCAGAGCCTGAATTTTTACCGGTCGACGAAGCATTCGTATTTGATTACCAACAGCAGGACCAGCAGCTTACGGTTACCTTTACCATCGCCCCGGGATACTACCTTTATCGAAAGCAGTTTAAAACAGCGGTAAAAGATGCCCGGCTGGGCGCCTACACCCTGCCCGAGGGTGAGCCTAAAGAAGATGAAACATTCGGCAAAACTGAAGTTTACTACCAGCGCGTTTCCTTTACGGTGCCGGTAGAACAGGCCGCGGATAACGCCATAGTGAAGCTGCGTTATCAAGGCTGTGCGGATGCCGGATTGTGTTACCCGCCCGCCACCAAACTGATATACCTGGACGCTGTAACCGCCGCTCAGCCTACTTATGATATTACCCAAACCGCACCCGAGAAGCGCGATGTATCAGACTTTAGCTATTTCACCGATATTACCGGGGCATTGCATTCCCAGCAAAATATCGCACTAACGCTATTGGTGTTTTTAGCCCTGGGTATTGGGTTAGCTTTTACCCCCTGTGTGTTTCCTATGTACCCTATATTATCCGGTATTGTGCTCGGCCAAGCCTCGCGTAACAGCATGGCAAGGGCGGCCTGGCTAAGCTTCGTATATGTGCAGGGCATGGCGTTGACGTATTCATTATTGGGCTTAGCCGTAGCGTCTGCGGGTATGCAGTTTCAGGCCGCCCTCCAGCATCCGGCTATATTAATTACCTTTATCGCACTGTTTATTGTATTGGCATTGGCCATGTTTGGTTCGTATGAGCTTCAACTTCCCTCATCCTGGCAAACCCGGATGAATGCGCTAAGTAACCGCCAGCGCGCGGGGTCGATTGCCGGGGTCTTTGTTATGGGCGTACTGTCGGGCCTGATAGCTTCGCCCTGCACTACGGCGCCGTTAACCGGTATCCTGTTGTATATTGCCCAGTCCGGAGATCAGCTAACCGGGTTTATTTCCTTGTATGTGTTAAGCCTGGGGATGGGAATTCCGCTGATTCTATTTGGGATGACCGGTGGCAAACTACTGCCCAAAGCCGGTAACTGGATGAATGTGGTAAAGGTCACATTCGGTTTTATGATGTTAGCGGTAGCCATTGTGTTTGTTGAGCGGCTTTGGACTCACCCGCTATCCGATTTGCTGTGGGCCGCCCTGGGGTTAAGTACCTTTACTTATTATGCACTACTTAATCAACCTACCCGCCTCACCTTTGCTAAAGGCATCCGCGCACTGGTTATTTTTATAGGCTTGTTTAGCAGTGCTATGCTCGCCTATCAGACCTTGCTACCTACCCAGTCATCAACGCAAGTAGCGCACCCGCCCTTTATTAAAGTAGCCAGCTTGTCGCAATTTCAGGCCCAGCTGGCTCAAGCCAGCGCCCAGGGCCGGCCCGTCATGCTTGATTTATATGCCGACTGGTGTGTGGCCTGTAAAGAGTTTGAAAAATACACGTTTAGCGATGAACGGGTAATTACGGCGCTGTCTGATGCGGTATGGATGCAAATTGACCTTACCGATAGAACCCCCGACGATATTGCTTTTGAGCAACACTTTGCCGTATTGGGGCTACCCACTATTTTGTTTTTCGATACGAAGGGTCAGGAACTGGATAACGCCCGGGTCACTGGTTTTATGCAGGCTGAAGCCTTTGCCCAGCACGTGGATAGTTATTTTAACGGGGCGGCAAGGTCAACCGCTTCGGCTCAGTAGGCGTGGGCTAATGGTAGGGCGGTGGTTACTTAGCGCGATATGGGTTGTCTCGATGAGTGGCAATGCCCGTACGGGCTGTTTTGATGACTGGTTCTGCGTTAGTACGGCCCCTCAAACCGGGGTTTTGCGTGTTTATTTAACCCGTCCGCATCCGGTAGTAGTAAGTGTATATAGCGACGCTATTACGCCTTCTCCCTATACCGTAGCATTAACCTCAACCACCCCTCACATTATCGGTAAGTTGGCGCAACCAGAGACGTTTTGGTCTGACATGCGCAAAAAATGGACCGGCGGCAAACAGCATGCGCAGCATGACGACACGGTCATATACGGCTGGCCGCTACAACCGGTCGGGCAATACCCGATTGTACAAGGGGTCAACGGGCGCTTTTCGCACCAGGGGGCTTCGCGTTATGCGTTCGACTTTGCCGCGCCACCAGGAACCTTTGTGTTCGCCGCCCGCAGCGGGGTTGTGATTGACTTACAACAACATTTTTCGCAGGGCGGGCCGCACCGGCGCTATGCGCCTTATGCTAATTACATCAGTATATTGCACGACGATGGTACTACCGGCGAGTACTACCACCTGCAACCACACAGTAGCACAGTGGCTATAGGGGAAACCGTAAACAAAGGCCAGCATATCGGGGCGACCGGCAATACGGGCTTTACGTCACTGCCCCACTTGCATTTTGCTGTATATACCGCTCAGGCAGAAGGCCGCTATACATCGGTGCCAATTCGATTTGCCCAACCTTAGCTGGCTAAAGACACCGTTCGCGGCACTATTAAACTTGCTTCGATATTACCTGATTAGACCAGTATTTTGCTGCTAAATAAACTTGTATGGCTATAATCACCGGTTAAGTCATTTAACCGGGCAAAAACTGGCTTTTTTTCGTGCAACCCGCGCCAAAATTTGCTTAGATTAGGGTTAATCGGTCAGTTATACGCAAGATAGCAGCATTTTTATGGAAATTTTATTACTCAACGGCCCCAACCTAAATATGTTGGGTAAACGTGAACCGCAAACTTATGGACATCTTACATTAGATGCCATTGTTGATAATTTGTCTGCGTTGGCAACTGAGGCGGGCGCTCGCCTGCAACATTTTCAGTCCAATGCGGAACATGCGCTTATCGACCGGATTCATGCCGCCATCGATAATGTCGATGCTATTATTATTAATCCTGGTGCGTTTACTCACACCAGTATTGCCCTGCGAGATGCCTTACTTAGTGTGAACATTCCTTTTATAGAAGTGCATTTGTCTAATGTTCACGCCCGAGAGCCGTTCCGGCATCACTCTTATCTTAGCGATGTTGCAGCCGGTGTTATTTTAGGCCTTGGTGCCCTGGGGTACCAACTTGCCCTGACTGCTGCATTGAACCTATATCAATCCAATCATCCGACCAAATAAGCAGAGACTGAATAATGGATATTAGAAAAATTAAGAAACTCATCGAGCTGGTAGAAGAATCTGGCATTGCCGAGCTGGAAATTACCGAAGGCGAAGAGTCTGTACGTATACATCGTGGGCCTAGCGCTAGTGCGGCGCCAATGAACTACAGTGTGGCGCCGCCACCAGCTCCTGTTGCGCATGCCCCGGCGCCGGTAGCCGAAGCAGAGCCTGCTGGCCCAACAGGTCACCAGGTTAAGTCGCCTATGGTAGGCACTTTCTATCGTGCATCTTCTCCTACGGCCAAGTCATTTGTAGAAGTAGGTCAGTCCGTCAACGTTGGCGATACCCTGTGTATTGTTGAAGCGATGAAAATGATGAACCAGATTGAATCTGACAAAGCGGGTGTGGTGAAGGCGATTCTGGTAGATAACCAAGATCCGGTAGAGTTCGACCAACCTCTGTTCATCATCGAATAATCAGGCTGAGGCTTATGCTAGATAAAGTACTTATCGCAAACCGGGGAGAGATTGCATTGCGTATATTACGCGCCTGCAAAGAACTCGGTATAAAAACGGTAGCGGTGCATTCCACGGCTGATCGTAATCTTAAACACGTATTGCTGGCTGACGAGTCAATTTGTATTGGCAATGCATCGGCCACCGAAAGCTATTTGAATATCCCCCGTATTATTGCGGCAGCGGAAGTCACTAATTCAATCGCTATACACCCTGGCTATGGCTTTTTAGCAGAGAACGCAGAGTTTGCAGAAGCAGTAGAAAAAAGCGGCTTCATATTTGTAGGCCCTACTGCTGAGACCATTAATTTAATGGGCGACAAAGTGTCGGCCATCAACGCCATGAAAAAAGCGGGCGTACCCTGTGTGCCCGGGTCAGACGGACCGTTAACTGACGATGCTGAGAAAAACAAAAGTATCGCCAAACGTATCGGCTACCCGATTATTGTAAAAGCCGCCGGCGGCGGTGGTGGCCGGGGTATGCGGGTCGTTCGTAAGGAATCTGAACTGGTCTCTGCTATTGAAACCACACAGGCTGAAGCCGGTGCGGCTTTTGGTAACTCTACCGTCTACATGGAGAAATTTCTGGAAAATCCACGGCACGTGGAAATTCAGATTTTGGCAGACGGCCAGGGCAACGCTATCCATCTGGGTGAACGTGACTGTTCTATGCAGCGCCGCCATCAAAAAGTAGTGGAAGAAGCCCCGGCGCCCGGTATTTCAGAGCAAATGCGCAACAAAATTGGCGACCGTTGCCGTCGTGCGTGTGTTGAAATAAGCTATCGCGGAGCCGGCACGTTTGAGTTTTTATACGAAAACGGTGAATTTTACTTTATTGAAATGAATACCCGGATCCAGGTAGAGCATCCTGTATCTGAAATGATTACCGGGGTTGATTTGATTAAAGAGCAGCTACGTATAGCCGGCGGTCAGCCGTTGTCCATTGATCAGTCGCAAATTCAGATTCGTGGCCATGCGATTGAATGTCGTATTAATGCTGAAGATCCGCAATCGTTTATTCCCAGCCCTGGTACCATCAATATGTTTCATTCGCCAGGTGGCTTAGGGGTACGCTGGGATTCGCATATTTATGCAGGTTATACCGTTCCCCCCTATTACGATTCAATGATTGGCAAGCTTATTACCTATGGCGAAAGCCGTGATGAAGCCATTGCCAGAATGCGTCATGCATTGGATGAGTTGGTGGTTGAGGGAATCAAAACCAATATTCCATTACAGCGTAGAATTATGGCCGACGAAAACTTCTCTGCAGGTGGTACAAATATTCACTACCTAGAGAAAAAACTGGGCTTAGCGAAACCCGAGTAAGTGGTCAAATAGTCTGCTTAATAACGCCTCTTTACGAGGCGTTTTTTATGTCTGGTACAGCGTCAGATAGCCCCACCCTACTTTTCAAAAAAGCGATTAAACTAATCCATTTTTATAAATTTCCCTGAATCAGCAACCGGTGTACTCTTACGCCTGTTGAATCGAGTCTCCCTGGATTTAACATGTGTTCCCTTTTGAAGGTAGTCCTTGTGGAGTGTATCTCCATTATTGGCCGGTGGCATTTGCCACCGGTTTTTTTACATAATATAAACCTGCCTGCAACCTGTTCATGTATAAGCTAAAACATTCATTAAATTTTTCTCATGAACAAACCTATCTGGTGTTTTTGGGTCTTGCTAATGCCCGCTTATTTGCTGTTACCGGCTATCGCCGATGATGCCCCTTATTATCATACCGTTGATGCTGAAGTGCGGATGGAAGGACGTAGCGATAAAGAAGAAAAATGGCAATATCGTTTGCGCTATTACCCTACAATTACACTTACCGACGACGACTCGCTCAGTGTCAATGGCCTTATCACTACCGGGAGCGGGTTTAATTCTACCCACAACAGCCTGGACGGATCGGCAGAACCCATCTATCTGCGCCGCCTGTTTTTGCGTAAATCGTATGGCAAAGGCAAAACCGAGATTGGGGTACTCCCCACCTATAAAGGCTCCATTTCCCTGTCCGGCTTATCAAAGGACGGTTGGATAAAAGGGATTCGCCAAGTCGTGCAACAGGACGAAGACAGCGCCTTTGAATTGGTAGTAGGTAATCTTGAAAATCTTGACGCTGCGCATGCCCTGGATTTCCCTGATGAACTCAATTACTTCGAGTTAGAATATTCGACTGCCCTGGATGACGGGCAAAGCATGGAAGCCAGTATTGAACGGATGCTCAGTGGCAATTTTATTCGTCTAGAATATAAGTATGATTTGGGCGAGGAGCACGCGGGCACCATAGAGTGGGTACAGCGCATAGATGACTCGCAAACCAAAATGGTTGCCGGGTTTACCGGGGAGCTTGATACCCGCGTCGGTTTATTAGGTTATGCAACCTATTATTCTTATACCAGCGAAGGGTTTGGCCCTCGAGGCACGCTTACCGAAGAATTCATTGATACCGGCCATGGCTACTCATTAGATTTTTTCGGAACCCTTAGCGGCGTGCCGAATACCAGCTGGTTTCTGGGCTATGATACCGTCGATGGAACGCACCGGGTACAAATTGGCATTAATGTCTTTTTAGATTAAAAAAAGGCCCACGTTTAAGTGGGCCAATAGCAAGAACGCGTACACACTTATTACAGTGCATTAGTAGATACGCCGATGTTTATCGCCGAGTTCAGCAGGCTCAGATTACGATTTTGTAATTTAATCGTAAGCCTTAGCGAATCCTTTACCGGGCTAACCCACCAGTATGCTGCAATAAGCTCTGGTGACGCCTCCAACTGTGGGCAGCAGTGGGTAGCAGTAGCCCCAACCTACCCCGGCCGGTGCGCGTCTGGATCAATAAAGAGGTTACAAGGACCAACTTTACCCGGCTTACTTATTGGCCCCTGCCGGCTTATATTGGGAACGGCAGTATCCGCGGCTGATACCCGCTGGACGAAGCGCCTGGTGCTTGGTACGCCGCCCGCTTACCCGGGCACGCCAATTAGTAAACGTTTTGCGTTTTAATTGCCTTCGCATTAGGCTCACCACCTGCTTTTCAGCTAACCCAAAACGCCGTTCAATGGCTTCAAAAGGCGTTCGGTCCTCCCAGGCCATTTCAATAATTCGCGACAGGGTCGCGTCGTCCATCGACAACATTTTCAACCTCATTATCAGCCTGTTTATGTCCCGCCTAATTTACCGTTTCTGAGGCGGTTTTTTCGTGAATTATAGTTAATAAGGCCGCTGCAGCCTGCGCATCAGATAGTGCCCGGTGATGCCGAGTCATACTGATATCAAAATGTTCTGTGAGCGCTGCCAGAGAATAAGAACGCAGCCCAGGACATGCTCGTCGCATTTGCACCACCGTACACAATTTAGGGCGCCTGAAAGGTTGCTCCAGGCGGGCAAATTCCTGCCGAATGAAGCCATAATCAAAATTCACGTTGTGTGCCACAAACACACAATCTTCGGTGAAACGCGCTACTGATTCTGCCAGTTCACTGAATAAGGGCGCATCGGCCACCATTTGGTTGCTAATGCCAGTAAGCCGGGTGATGGAGGAAGGAATATGGCGCTGTGGGTTGATGAGTGATTGCCAGGTATCCACAATTTCGCCATTAATCATTTTGACCATACCGATTTCGGTAATACGATGATAACCATTGTTGCCCCCGGTGGTTTCTATATCTACCACAACATATGGCTGATGCGGGTCGTGAAACCACTGCACCTGAGTAATTTGCACGCGAAATCCCGCTTGCTGCAACCGTTGGATAGTAACTAACTGATTACGTCGCAATACATCGCCTGGGGCTTTAATCTCTTCAAACCGCAGGCCCTGGCTGTCCTGCACCATAATATCGGGAAACCCATCGCACAGGCTGGCATAATCTTTACACATCATCAGCAGCAAGGCTTTGATCTGGGTTAGGGGAACCTGTTCAAGCAATACTTTAACCGTATCCAACTGGTTGCGCCGCCACATAAATACACTATTAACCTTGCCATAGTGACAACTGGCCATTTTGGTCAAATGCAGTAACCATTGTGCCGTACTTTCAAGGCTGTCCAACAAGCCGTCAATATCTTCGCTAAAGCTGGTATAAAATGTATTGAATTTGAGGCTTTTCGGACGGCGGTCAAACTCTGTCACCAGCTGATCTTTTTCAAAAAGTATCGACCAGAATGTTAAGCCAAAAAGCGTTCGCCACAAACGGTTCTCAGTCCGCCAGGCACTCATGTCCTGGCGCTTATACCAAGCAATCACGCCCTGCTCGACACTTTGATTCTGGCTAATATCCAGTTGCAAGGTTGTACTGGCATTGCGCAGCATATCGGTAACCGTACTGGTGCGTTTTTTATGGTATTTACGGGCGTAAAAGTCTTCTGCGAAGGCCAGCAAGGTGTCTGAAGGCGGATTATCTATCAGCGCTTCAAGATGCGCTTTCACCAGCTCTTTTTGCTCACCTTTATAGCATTCGCGTAACCACTTCTCTTTGGAGGCATCGCCCGGCGCCACTTCCAATACGCTTAACCCGGTTGCGCGGGCAATAGGCAGCAGTCGCATGCCGAGCTTATGTAGAAACCGTTCGGCATAATCCAAGGTGACAGGATCAGACAACTCGCCTATCGGCCGCTTAGCATACGCAAGGAGTTCGGTTTCACTACAATAAGGTAGTGCATCCAGCGCACTAGCATACCAAAAAGCAGCGGTAGCCTGGTTCGCTTCGGCAAAGCGCGCCTGGGTAATCGCAGCATCTGCTCGAGTTCGCATAATACCCAGATCGCGCATTGAGAATTGATTTAACCGCCCCCGGGTATTGCCAAAATACAAGAATAATAAATAACGTAATGCAGGTTCAAAGCGTTTTACCAGATAATCATTTTGCGGCAAATTCTGCGGCCAGCCGTGCTGCGCTATTTGCGTAAATAGCAGGGTAACCAGCTCGGCTTTTTTCAGCGATGCATACTTTCCCGGGATGGCATATTGAGCCAGGTAAGTCAGCAAGTCGTTTTTAGTTACTACACCAGCAAAATCCTGCTCCGATACCTGCGTTAGCGGGCCAAACCAACCTTGTGAAATGAGCCGGTCTATATGTGCCTGAGCTTCAGGTATTTCCGGATAATTAAACTGGGTGCGATTGATAATCGCATACTTGCGGTTAGCCGCGCGCGCAATAATACACTGGGCGGGCTCGTCTAGCGCGTTGAAGCGTTCAATAAAGCCTAAAGTTTCGGCGTCCAGCAATACTTTGCTGTCGGCTTCAAAAAAACCTAAAAATTCGAAGAAGTGATCAAGATAATATCTTTCTGGAAGCTCTTTTCGCATGGACACCCACCGTACAACAACACACCAAACAGTGTATACATATACAGGGAAAGCTCAATGTTTTGTGAATAAATTGGCACTTATTGATGAGGCGTTTGACCGCGCTAAAACCTGCAGTAAGGGTATCGGAGAGGCAAACTAATCCCGCTAAGTAAGAAGCGCAAATTACGTTATTTTTGGCTACCTCATGTTGCTGCCTGGACCAGCCGGCTATAAATAGGCAGTAATAGCGCAAGCATTCTAGGCGGGGTAGCGCCATCCACGCCCTGGGCCGGAAGTACCTCCTGCATCAATGCAGGTACTACACCCGCACCGCTTGTTTAGCTACCCATTCAAAGTGACGGGCCAGCTTTTCGTCCTGCTGCAATCGGGCCAACGAGGTAAAGTGTTTAGCCAGTTCCATTTCAGTATAAAACCGGTGAATTGCATCATGGCACTGACGGCATACCGCTACGCCCCGGTTGCGCTCAGCAAAACTCAGATTTTTACGAAAATGGCGCCGTCGATGTAGTTTTCTGGGTACCAGATGATGAAAGGTCAGTCGGGTATAACGATGACACAATGGACAGTGGCCAAGCTTGTTTGAATTACTCACGCGCTCTCTTCCGTAGTTATTCAAGGTAACACCATAAGTACCAATCCAACCCCAATAATGGTTCGTAAGCATATTCACTGTTTTAATAAAATTTTAGTAAGGTGATTTATGAGCCTAACCACCCCCGCTTCTTTTAGCTGCCCTTATTGCATGGAACCGAATGTTGTCGAGATAGATGAAATTAATGATATCGGGCATATGCAAGTGCTTGATTGCCAGGTGTGCTGCCAGCCGATTGAAATGACGGTACATGGTCAGGGTGAGGAGTTGTCGGTTGAGGTGAATAGGGAGAATGACTGAATCCTGCATAAGCCGCCATGCTATTGAACAAATGCCGGACCGGTTTCGCGCCAGTTTTATTAATTGCTTATCCGGGTTTAAAAGCGCGAATTTGATAGGGACCTGTGCGCAAAGGGGCCAGCAAGAAAACGTAGCCATAGTTAGCTCGGTGGTTCATGTAGGTGCTAACCCACCTTTACTGGGAATGGTTATGCGCCCACATACCGTAGTACGCGACACCCTGGATAATATTAACGCTACCGGCGTTTATACCATCAATCATGTAAGTACCCATTGGACGCAACAGGCGCACCAAACTTCGGCCCGCTACCCAAGCGAGGTAAGCGAGTTTGACGCCACTGGCCTTACGGCCTGGTATAGCGATACCTTTGCCGCCCCATTTGTACAGCAAAGCCCAATTAAGCTGGCGATGCAACTCCAATCGATTACCCCCATTGCGCTTAACAATACTCAGTTTGTAATAGGCAGTATTGAAGAGGTATGGCTGGATGCTACGGGTATTGATGAGTCGGGCCGTATAGACTTAGCGACGCACAATGTGGCAAGTGTGGCCGGGCTGGATACTTACTATCGCGCATCCCGGATAGGACGCTACCCCTACGCGAAACCGGAATAGGGCCATGGGCCTGCGGGTAATCCACCTGAGCGAACGTTAAAAACACTGCAAAAATGGATATTTAGAGGTAAACTACAGTCATAGCATTGTTATGCTTTAGCACCCAAACCTGCCTGATTAGGCAGGTTTTTGTGTTTTAAGACAGGTATAAAAAAAAATCATTATCGTTTACATATAACCGGAGCTTGTTATGAAATCTGTAAATCGTCGTGACTTCCTGCGCATGACAGGGACTACCTTTATAGGCATGACACTAGGTGGAACCGCGCTAAGGGCACACGCTCAGGATGTGTTAAGCGCAGAAGATCCTACCGCTAAAGCATTAAACTATACGGCAAAATCCACCGTAGATGGCGCCAAGTGTGGCAACTGCATGTATATTCAGGGTGAAGACGGTAAGCAACAGCGGCCCTGTGCTATCTTCCCTGGCAAACTGGTAA
Source organism: Salinimonas sediminis (assembly GCF_003429285.1). Taxonomy (NCBI): domain Bacteria; kingdom Pseudomonadati; phylum Pseudomonadota; class Gammaproteobacteria; order Alteromonadales; family Alteromonadaceae; genus Salinimonas; species Salinimonas sediminis. The sequence continues at coordinate 171,534 of NZ_CP031769.1, read as the reverse complement.
ATGCGGATGGCTGGTGTAGCGCCTGGGTTAAACGGCCAGGCTAGATGCGATCTACCAGATTGGCTGAACCGGTAAGTCAGACACGCCAAGCAGCGCCGCGAACCCGGTGGCGCCTTTGTGCAACGGCTTTCTCTCAGCCTCCTATCTTTCGGTTGTGGCGGCGTTATTATAGGGCTACCCGCTACTTTGCCTATGCTTTCCCGATCCCTCGCTTACTATCGTGAAAAATTCCCACTATGGCTACGCCATTATTGCTAACCGCGTTGTAGCACATAGCAGGTCAGGGTATCATCGGCATTAACGGGGCTGGTTTAGCCCCGGCGGGGCACTTGTCAACCCCGGCTGAAACACAGGTATAGCACTATCATCGCTGGGCAGCGTGGGAGCCGGGATAGGCGCATGCGCGGCCTCGAAAGCCTGCCCCGCTGCGAGTACCTCGTTATCCTGCCATTTCGCTCCAATAAAGCTCAAGCCTATCGGTATCCCTTTTAGCATCGCTGAAGGTACCGTTAGATGGGGGTATCCTGCGATGGCAGCCAGATAACCAATCCCAATAAAGCCATTAGGCGCATGATCGCCATAGACTAGATCAATTAAAAAAGCAGGCTGATTAGTGGGCGCTACCAGAATGTCCAGTTGGTGGTCCTTTATAAGTTTATCTATTCCTTGCTGGCGACTGGCCTGTTGTATGCGCGCCAACGCTTGCTGATACTTATCCCCGGTAGCCCCTTCCGTAGCCTGGGCTTGCTCAAATATATCCTGATTGAATATCACCATTTCGTGTTCACTACTTTGGTTAAACGCAATTAGCTGTGCCAGGGTAGTTGTTTTAAGAGGCGCCGGGCTATCGGCTAAATACGCGTTCACGCCGGTTTTAAATTCGGCCAGTAATACATAGTAGGCATCTTCCCAAAACGTCTCTGGTGTTTTGAAAGCCGTCAATTCGACTAATTCGGCGCCCTGCTCTTCCAACGTTTGAAGGGCCGCATTATAGGCTGTAATGACGGCATTATCGTCACCTTGTGCAAAGCGCACTACCCCAACACGCTTTCCTTTAAGCCCTGCCGGCTGGGGCGGTAACGGCGCAATGGCAGTCCAGGCTGGATCCAGGGTAGCCTCATCCTGGTTATCCCTGGCGGCCATAATACTGGCCATCAAGGCGGCATCGGTCACAGTCTTTACCATGGGGCCTGCTGTGTCCTGACTTGCTGATATAGGCACAATATGGCGTCTTGAGATAGCGCCCACCGTAGGTTTAAACCCCACGATACCATTGAAGGCAGAAGGACAGATAATAGAGCCGTTAGTTTCGGTGCCCACGGCCAAAGAAGCCAGATCGGCGGATATTGCGGCGCCGGAACCAGAAGACGACCCACACGCGGAGCGGGCCAGATTGTACGGGTTGCGAGTCAGACCACCCACGCCGCTCCACCCACTTACCGACGACTCGGATCGAAAGTTAGCCCACTCTGACAGGTTTGTTTTACCCAAAATGATGGCACCGGCAGCCCGCAGGTTTGCCACCAGCGGCGCATCGCGGCGGGTATCGTTGGTACGCAGTGCTTGTGAGCCGGCGGTGGTGGGTAGCGCCAGGGTTTCGATATTGTCTTTTAACAGTACCGGTAAACCATAGAGTGGGCCGGGCGAAATATGTTGTGTCGCCAGTGCCTGATCCATTGCCCTGGCTTGCTCCAGCGCATCAGGGTTTAACGCAATAATGCTATGCAGATTGCTATCAAGTTGGCTAATACGCTCAAGATAGCCACGGGTGAGGGCTTCTACCGATAAGGTACGATCAAGGATTGCCTGGCGCTGTAGGTAGGCTGGTTTGTCTAACCAGTTGGCAGCAGCCTTATCATACGAGCGCGAGGGATTGGGAGCGGTTTGCCCACCAGTGGCCGGGGCCGAACTGCTACAGCCTTGAAGTAGCGATAAAAATAATAATGCAGTGGCGCTATAAAGATGCATCAACGCGTCCTTGACGATAAATACAGAATAAATTCAGTACATCATGAAGCTGCCGTTAAAGCAAAAAGGCTATCGCAAAAAGCCTACCGTTCAGCCGGTACCCCCGGGTAGGCCAACCGATACTTTTCCAGCAAAGCCTGGTAAGTCCCATCTTGCTTAATCAAGGCCAACTGCAGATTAAAGTCGCGCCTTAGCTCATCATCAACAATCGCTGCCCGGTAATAGCTTTTCTCGAACAGGGGATGAAATGTAACATCTTTTTGAAACCGCGGTGACAGCTGCCCCCGTAGCCAGCTAAAAATGTTCTTATCCATCACCGCGACATCCACGCTGCCTAATAACAACATTTTCACCTGGCGGTCCTGCGCAGCGATTTCGACATACCCCTGATGACCGGTGATGGCCTGACTGAATTCGGGGCCCAGTACGTCGCGGGCGGTTTGAAACGCAAGTACCGTATACTGGCGTAAATCGGCGGACGTAGTGATGGCCAAATTCCGAGAGGCCAGGGTTACCGCAGCGTTTTGGTATTCAACATAGATATCTGAAAGCAGATGCCGGGCCACGTTATGCTGGTCGCTTACCGTCAGCACCATATCCCCCACCCCATTTTCTAACTGGCGGGCGCTACGACCAAAAGGCACAAACACCGGTTTCATGTGGTGGCCCATACGTGTCAAAATAGTCGCCGCTAACTCCATTTCAAAGCCTTGCGCACCTTCGGTAATAATATAAGGCGGCTTGTTCCACCCGGCAACCACAGTAATATCTCTGGCCGAAACCAACGTACAAAGACAACACCCTACAAGACACCACAACCAACGAGCGTTCAACAAAGCCAAACCAATCAGCATACAGATACCTAAAAATTAGCACTTTTAGCCGCCTTTACCAATATAAAGCGCGGCTATTCGCTATTCCCCAATCAATTTTTTACGCCTGAGGGTTGGTGGCAAAGCCGAAGAAACTGATACCATAGGGACATACTCACCAATACAAACGACAGACATGGCCTGGTTACAACTTCGAATAAACACATCTGCCGAGCAAGCCCAACAGGTAGGCACCATGCTTACCGCAAATGGCGCACAGGCAGTGACCTTCCTAGACGCTAAAAACACGCCGGTATATGAGCCCAAACCGGGCGAGGTAATATTATGGCCAGACACCCAGGTGGTAGGACTGTTTGAAGCGACCCAGGACATGACGGGAGTCATCCAGCGGTTGAGTAAATCAAAAATATTGGGGCCTGACTTCTTTCACAAACTTGACCCGTTAGAAGATAAAGACTGGGAACGCGAATGGATGGACAACTTCCACCCTATGCAATTTGGTGACCGCCTGTGGATTTGCCCTTCATGGCGCGATGTGCCCGATGCGAATGCAGTGAATGTGATGCTTGATCCGGGATTGGCATTTGGTACCGGTACCCACCCCACCACCGCAATGTGTTTACGCTGGCTCGATAGTGAGCCGGTGGCCGACAAAAGCGTGGTCGACTTTGGTTGTGGTTCAGGCATTTTAGCGCTCGCGGCACTTAAATTAGGCGCCAGCCGGGTGGTGGGTATAGATATCGATCCCCAGGCATTGCTGGCCAGCGAAGAAAACGCCCGCCGTAACGAGGTGGCCGAGCGCCTGGAGGTATATTTACCGGCGTATCAGCCCGACATTCAGGTTGATGTCGTGATGGCGAACATCCTGTCAGGACCATTATTAGCATTACAGGACGTCATTACCGGCTTTTGTAAGCCCGGTGGCAGGTTAGTCTTATCCGGTATTTTGGCTGAACTGGCGCAAAATATAGAAACGGCTTACGCCCGCGACTTTATATTAGATAAAACGCAAATTGACGGCGAATGGGCCAGGGTCTCTGGCACACGTCGGTCATAATTATCTGGTGTGCCGATATTTTTTTCTGTACAGAGTCTGAGCAAGTCAGGCTCATCCCTTATTAAATAAGCCCTGTGACGCAAATCCAACGAAAACTGTCAATAGCAAAAAGATAAATTTTGTGTGAATTTTAGCCTTTTCAAGGGTTGTGAAAATGCGTACACTTAGCGCCCCGTTTTAGCCAAGTGTTCAAATTCCGCGCAACTAATGGATTGTTAACCATGCAGATCGGTCCGTATAAATTGGATAACAATTTGATGTTGGCACCTATGGCAGGCGTCACTGACCGCCCGTTCAGGCAAATGTGTCGCCGGATGGGCGCGGGGCTTGTGGTATCAGAGATGCTATCAAGCAATCCAAAAGTGTGGAACACGGCCAAGTCTATGCACCGCATGGACCACACCGGCGAAGAAGGTATTCGCTCGGTGCAGATTGCCGGGGCCGACCCAGCGCTAATGGCTCAAGCTGCGCAGTTTAATGTATCAAACGGTGCGCAGATTATTGATATTAATATGGGTTGTCCGGCGAAAAAGGTTAATAAAAAGCTGGCTGGGTCAGCGTTATTGCAATACCCGGCATTGGTTGAATCCATTGTTCAGGCAGTGGTTAATGCAGTAGATGTGCCGGTAACGCTGAAGATAAGAACAGGCTGGAACACGGATAATCGCAATGGTGTAGATATTGCACGCATTGCAGAGCAAAACGGCATACAGTCTTTGGCTGTTCACGGTAGAACCCGAGCCTGTATGTACAAAGGGGTAGCAGAGTACGACACCATAAAATCGATTAAGGAAGCAGTATCTATTCCGGTTATCGCAAATGGTGATATTACGTCCGCGCTGCAGGCCCAACAAGTGCTGCAGTACACTGGTGCAGATGGGATAATGATAGGTCGTGGGGCGCAGGGGAATCCCTGGATTTTTAAACAAATCCTGCATTTCCTTGAAACCGGCGAGAACCTGGCAGCACCCCCATTGTCTGAACAGCATCAGGTGTTACACGAACACGTTGCGAACGTGCATGCCTTTTACGGGGATGTGATGGGCGTACGTATTGCCCGAAAGCACGTGGGCTGGTATCTCGCGGAGCATGATAAGGAACGTCAGTTTCGTAAAACGTTCAACGGTATTGAGCATGCTGATGTACAGCTCAACGCACTTGACGATTATTTTCAATCGCTGCAGAAGCGAGAAACCCGACAGATTTCTCCTGCAGCATAGTGATGACTAACTTATAGAGCAAGAAAGTATTATGTTCGATCAAAATGTGACTTCACCCTTTACTACGACAGTAACAACGCCTTCTCAAACACAAGCTCAAAAGCCGCTGCGTGATTCTGTAAAGCAGGCGGTAAACAAATACCTGAAGCAACTCGACAACGCGAACATCGATAACTTATATGAACTGGTGCTGGCCGAGGTCGAAGCACCGCTGCTGGAAGAAGTCATGACTTACACCCGCGGCAACCAAACCCGCGCGGCTATCATGATGGGCATTAACCGCGGTACGCTTCGCAAGAAGCTTAAACAGTACGGCATGAACTAAAATTCGACGGGCTTAGCCCAACCAAAGAGCACCTTCTAACGGTGCTCTTTTTGTTTCACACTCTATCAAATTAGCAAGACACCACTATGCACACACCAAAACCTATTAAACGCGCACTATTAAGTGTTTCTGATAAAACCGGTATTGTTGAATTTGCCGAAGCCCTGCATCAGGGTGGCGTAGAGCTGTTATCTACTGGCGGTACCGCTAAACTACTCAGCCAGGCAGGTTTACCTGTCACCGAAGTATCTGACCATACCGGACATCCTGAAATTATGGATGGTCGAGTTAAAACGCTACATCCTAAGATTCATGGTGGAATTCTGGGCCGCCGCGGGCAGGACGAAAGTGTGATGGCGCAAAATGAGATTGCCCCTATTGATTTGGTTGTAGTTAATTTGTATCCGTTTGCCGCCACCGTAGCCAACGAAGCATGCACATTAGAAGACGCCATCGAAAATATCGATATTGGCGGGCCCACAATGATGCGTGCTGCCGCCAAAAACCATAAAGATGTTACCATTGTAGTTAACGCTGACGACTACCATCGCGTGCTGGAAGAAATGAGCGAACACACTGGTTCACTCACCTATCAAACCCGTTTTGACCTGGCGATTAAAGCATTTGAGCATACCGCGCAATATGACGGCATGATAGCCAATTACTTTGGTGCACGGATTGATTCAGTGGAATGTGCTGATGACTGTACCCATCACCACAGTGAATTCCCTCGTACCATCAATTTGCAAATGGCGAAAAAACAGGACTTACGCTACGGCGAAAACAGCCACCAGGCTGCCGCGTTTTACGTAGAAAATGACATTCTTGAAGCGTCCGTAGCAACGGCTACCCAGCTGCAGGGTAAGGAACTGTCGTTTAATAATATCGCCGATACTGACGCCGCCTTAGAATGTGTGAAAGAGTTTGAAGAGCCAGCCTGTGTTATTGTCAAACATGCTAATCCGTGCGGCGTGGCGATCGGTGAGAATATCTTAAGTGCCTATGACCGGGCCTTTAAAACAGACCCGACGTCCGCATTTGGTGGCATTATCGCGTTCAATCGTGCGCTGGATGCGCAGACTGCCCAGGCCATCGTAGAGCAGCAGTTCGTTGAAGTGATTATCGCCCCGTCAGTAGATGAAGAAGCCCTAAGCATCGTGGCAGCGAAGAAAAATGTTCGCCTACTAGCTTGTGGCGACTGGCACGGACAGCTTACCGAAGGTTACGACCTTAAACGGGTTAATGGCGGGTTATTAGTTCAGGAACGCGATTTTGGTATGGTAGAGACAGACGATCTTCAGGTGGTTACCAAACGCCAGCCGGATGAAAACGAACTACGCGATCTGATGTTTTGCTGGAAAGTAGCCAAGTATGTTAAATCAAACGCCATCGTTTACTGCAAAGATGGCATGACAATAGGCGTTGGGGCCGGCCAGATGAGCCGGGTATATTCGGCGAAAATTGCGGGCATCAAAGCCAGCGATGAGCATCTGCAGGTAGCCGGCTCGGTGATGGCATCTGATGCCTTCTTCCCGTTCCGGGATGGTATTGATGCCGCGGCCGCGGCTGGCATTAAAGCGGTTATTCAGCCAGGCGGTTCAATGCGTGATCAGGAAGTGATTGATGCAGCCGATGAACATGGCATTGCCATGGTATTTACCGGTATGCGCCACTTCCGCCATTAAATAGCTGCATGGTTAAATCATTATTGTGCGATGACACGTAGTGGGGTAAAGCCCACTACGTGCTTTTACCCAAACGCTGGGTAGGTTACTCTTGGACACGCGCTTAGAAAAGGGCAGTATCTGGGGGCTACTTTTTATCATGACAATAAGATAAGGAATAACCATGAAACACACCATGCGTTTAGTTGCCGCTTCTGTGCTGGCAATGTCAGTAGCTTCGGCCGCCGTTGCCGACCCCATTAGTGATGCAGTAAAAAGCGAGCACCGCTCTGCCGACGCAAAACTACGGGATGAATTTCGTAATCCGCAACAAACCTTACGATTCTTTGGCGTTGAGCCCTCGGATACAGTCGTCGAAATATGGCCCGGCGGCGGTTGGTATACAGATATTCTGGCACCGCTAGTAGGCAAGGATGGCCAGTTGATTGCCGCCCATTTTCATGTAGACAGTGACACCCGCGATTATTACCGCGAATCCCTTAGCCAGTTTAAGCAAAAAGTAGCCGAGCACGCCCCCTACAAAGGTATTCAAATTACCGCTTTTGACCCCACTGATGCCCTGGATATCGCCAAGCCAGGTAGTGCTGATGTCGTCTTGACCTTTCGTAACGTGCATAACTGGTATTTTAACGCTGGCGAAGACGGTATGAGTAACGCTTTTAACGCGTTTTTTAAAGCCTTGAAGCCTGGCGGGGTGTTGGGACTGGTAGAACACCAACTTCCTGAATCCTACGCCGATGGCCAAATGGAAAAAAGCGGTTACATGAAAAAATCGGTGGTTGTGAAAGCGGCTGAAGCGGCTGGTTTTAAGCTTGAAGCAGAAAGCGCGATTAACGCCAACCCGCTGGATACCTCTGATCACCCCAAAGGGGTCTGGACTTTACCCCCCTCGCTTCGGCTTAACGATCAGGACCAGGATAAATATCTGGCCATTGGTGAGAGTAACCGTATGACCCTTAAATTTGTTAAACCAAAATAACGGAACACGTTGAATGAATGTACTTGTTATTGGCGGCGGTGGCCGCGAACATGCGCTAAGCTGGAAAGCCGCCCAGTCTACTTTGGTCAAGACCGTATTTGTGGCGCCGGGGAATGCTGGCACCGCAACCGAAACCGGTTTACAAAATGTCGATATTGCAGCCACTGATATTGATGGGCTGCTTAACTTTGCTCAACAAAACCAGGTGGGACTGACTATTGTTGGCCCTGAAGCGCCGCTGGTAGCAGGTGTAGTCGATGCTTTCGAGGCAGCTGGTCAGCCCATTTTCGGGCCGTCTCAAGCAGCCGCTCAACTAGAGGGTTCGAAAGCATTCACTAAGGATTTTCTGGCGCGTCAGGCTATTCCTACCGCGGACTATCAAAACTTTACCGAAATTGAGCCCGCCCTGGCCTATGTGCAGGAAAAAGGCGCGCCAATTGTGGTTAAGGCAGATGGCTTAGCCGCAGGTAAAGGCGTGATTGTGGCCATGACATTGGCAGAAGCAGAAGCTGCTATTCGCGACATGCTGGCTGGCAACGCCTTTGGCGAGGCAGGTAGTCGGGTCGTGATTGAAGAGTACCTGGATGGTGAAGAAGCTTCTTTTATTGTGATGGTGGACGGTAAAAATGTACTGCCTTTCGCTACCAGTCAGGATCACAAGCGTGCTGCCAACGGCGACAGTGGCCCTAACACCGGTGGAATGGGCGCATACTCTCCCGCTCCCGTGGTAACGCCGCAAATTCACCAGCGGGTAATGGACGAAGTTATTTTACCTACCGTGCAAGGTATGGCTGAGGAGGGTTATCCCTACAAAGGCTTTCTGTACGCTGGCCTGATGATAATGGCGGATGGCACCCCAAAGGTAATTGAATATAATTGCCGTTTTGGCGACCCCGAAACCCAGCCCATTATGCTGCGTTTGCAGTCCGATCTGGTAGCGCTGTGCCTGGCGGCCAGCAAAGGCGAGTTGGCCGGCCAGCAAATTGAGTTTGATGAGCGTGCGGCGGTCGGTGTGGTATTAGCGGCCGGTGGTTATCCGGGAAGCTACGAGAAGGGCGCCGTGATCAGCGGGTTGGATGCGGCGGCTAAACTGGATGGCAAAATTTTTCATGCCGGCACCAGCCTGCAGCAGGACGCGATTGTGACCAGTGGTGGCCGGGTGTTATGTGCTACCGCATTGGGGCCAAATGTCACTGCAGCACAACAACACGCCTATGCGTTGGTTAACTGTATCAACTGGCAAGACGTTTACTTCAGAACAGATATTGCACATCGCGCGATTGCCCGGGAAAGTCAGGCATAGTGCCCAGCAGGGTGAAGCAGAGGAAAACCAACTTTCCTCTGCTAGTTTATCCCTTACATATGATATTAGTAATATTTCTGCCATCGCTTTAAAAAGCTATCTACAGGCCAGTTTGCTGGCATTTTCATGCCTTTTAGCAGCTATTTTATTCAACTCCCTATTTAGGCAGGCTCTTGATTAATCGCCTCAGCCAGCTTATAACTAGGGTCCGGCTTCGAGCACAACAAACCGTATGTCTGTAAAACATCCTATTATTGCCATCACGGGTTCATCCGGTGCCGGCACGACCACCACCACCAATGCAATACGACACATTTTCAGAAACCTGAATGTCAATGCAGCGGTAGTTGGCGGTGACAGCTTCCACCGGTTTACCCGGCCAGAAATGGAAGTAGAAATTCGCAAAGCCCAGGAGCAGGGCCGTCATATTAGTTATTTTGGCCCCAAAGCGAATGACTTTGATTTACTCGAGTCATTGTTCACCGAGTATGCCCAAACTGGTCAGGGCCAGTACCGACAGTATTTGCATACCTTCGATGAAGCGGTGCCGTTTAACCAGATGCCAGGCACTTTTACGCCTTGGCAGGAATTACCGCAAAATACAGATCTGCTTTTTTACGAAGGCTTACATGGCGGCGTGAAAACCGAAGATAACGATGTTGCCCAGTGCGTTGACTTGCTGGTAGGCATGGTGCCGATAGTAAATTTGGAATGGATTCAGAAAATAGTGCGCGACACCACTGATCGCGGCCATTCCCGCGAAGCGGTAATGAGTAGCATTGTACGTGGGCTGGATGATTATTTTCATTATATTACGCCACAGTTTTCGCGTACCCATGTCAATTTTCAGCGTGTCCCTACGGTGGATACATCTAACCCGTTTAGCGCCCGCGAAATTCCCTCGCAGGACGAAAGTTTTGTGGTGGTGCGTTTTCGTCGTGAAATGCGCAATGTGAATTTCCCTTATCTGTTGCAGATGATTGATGGCTCTTTTATGTCGCGTATCAATACCCTGGTGGTACCGGGTGGCAAAATGGGCCTGGCCATGGAGCTTATCCTCACTCCATTGATTGAAGAAATATTGGATAAAAAGCGTCGGGCGGGCCATCAGATGGACTGGATAAGCACCGATTAAGTCACGGCCTTTGTTGCCTTTTGGTTAACCTTTGCGCGTCGTATACAACACCGTTTTCACACCCTATTAGCCTTTATCACAGGCCTCTTTTAAGCCCGGGAAATACGGCGAAAATACCTGTAATTTCAACGCACAATACCTGCTATTGTGCGCTGCTCGGCGTACCATTGCCGCCTTCCTTTTTCCGGGTTACCCCCTATGCTAGATTATGTTCTTATTGCCCTTGCCGTGTTGGCATTGGCGGGTGTTGTATTTGAAGAAGTAATACACGTAAATAAGGCTAAAACCACCTTGTTTTTTGGTACATTGGCGTGGATTTTACTGTTTATTGATGCATCGGCAGCGCAGTTGCCGTTAGTGCAGGAGAGCCTGGAGCACAACATCACAGAAATTTCGTCGTTGTGGTTATTCCTGGTCGCCGCGATGACCTTTGTGGCCTATTTAAATCGCAAAGGTCTGATTGAAAACATGCTCAATCTGATTATGCCTGGCAAAATCAGCCTGAAAAAGTTGCTGTTTGCCACAGCCCTGTTCAGCTTCTGCTTTTCCTCCCTGGCCGACAATATAACCGCCACACTGGTGTCGGTAGCATTAGTTCTGTCGTTAGGTCTCCCCCTTAATCAAACACTACGGTTTGCGGTGTTGGTGGTTTTTGCGGTGAATTCAGGCGGGGTATCCTTGATCACTGGCGATGTTACCACCTTAATGATATTTCTAGAGGGTAAAGTAACCATTACCCAACTCCTGGTGCTTATACTGCCCTCTTTTGTCGCCGTGATGTTGCTGGCTACCTGCCTGAGCTTTGGCCTGTCAGGGGTGGTTAAAATTCGCAAAGTACATCACCAGACCAACCCGGTGGACTATGTTATTGCGGCGGCATTTCTGCTGACTATAGTGTGTACCCTGCTAGGTAATGTCTTTTTCGCTATCCCTCCTATGCTGTCGTTTTTAGCTGGTATGGCAGTGATGTTTTTAATCGCCACGTTTATGGGTGAGGAAAAGGACGACGATCCTATTCTGGATTACATTCGGTTGATTGAATTCGATACCTTGCTGTTCTTCTTAGGCGTACTGCTGCTGGTGGGCATGTTGCAGCATATTGAAGCGCTGGATGCGCTACTGCAGATATACAGTCTGTTTGATCCTATTTATGCCAACCTGATAATGGGCATTTTATCGTCGATGATTGACAACGTGCCGCTGACCGCCGCCCTGTTGAAAGCAAACATTACCATGACCACCACCCAGTGGATGGGCCTGACCTATGCCGTCGGCGTGGGCGGTTCGTTGTTGGTCATCGGCTCTGCCGCAGGCATCGTTACCATGAGTAAAGTGAAGGGGTTAACCTTTGCCACTTACAGTAAGTTTAGTGCCTTACTGTTACTGGCCTACCTGGCAGGTTATGGCATGGTGTTGGTAGTTTCCCCATTAGCTTTATAACTGACTGACAACATTTGTAACACTCCCGATCCCCCAGCGTTGCGCTAAAACATTGGAGCAACGCTGGTTTGTGGTTATAGTGAAAGAAAAAAGCGGGTAACACACTATGGGTCAGGAAACCTCGAAAATACTGGTTGTTGATGATGACATGCGGCTGCGGGCCTTGCTCGAACGCTATCTGGTTGAACAAGGGTATCAGGTACGCAGTGCTGCCAACGCCGAACAAATGGACCGGTTGCTGGAACGTGAAAATTTTCACCTGATGGTGCTGGACTTGATGTTACCCGGCGAAGATGGGCTCTCTATTTGCCGACGCCTGCGACAGTCGCAAAACGAGCTTCCTATCATCATGCTGACCGCGAAAGGCGATGAGGTCGACCGCATCATCGGGTTGGAAATGGGCGCCGACGACTACCTTCCCAAGCCATTTAACCCTCGCGAGTTATTGGCCCGCACCAAGGCTGTTTTACGCCGCAAAATCAATGATGCTCCGGGGGCCCCGGCCCGGGGAGAGCAAATAGTTGAATTTGGTAGCTACCGGCTTAACCTGGCCACCCGTGAGATGTCGGACGCCGGTAAACCGTTATCGCTTACCAGCGGCGAATTTGCCGTACTTAAATCATTGGTTACGCATCCCCGCGAGCCGTTATCGCGGGATAAACTTATGAACCTGGCCCGGGGACGCGACTACAGTGCTCTGGAACGCAGTATTGATGTGCAGGTGTCGCGGTTACGCCGAATGTTAGAAAAAGACCCTACCAGCCCGCGTTATATTCAAACCGTATGGGGTTTAGGCTACGTCTTTGTACCTGACGGCGAAACCCAGGCCTGAGGGGGCTCGGCTATAAGCATGCGATTACTTCCTAAAAGTGCATTTGGCCAAACTGTATTGCTGATTGGCCTCTTACTGCTAATAAACCAGGTGGTGTCCTATCTATCGGTTACCTATTATTTTATACGCCCTACCTCTGCCCAGATAAACAGCTTACTGGCCACCCAGGTGCAAAGCATGCTGGCCAAAGATGTACTGCAAAGTTCAAAAGCCGTGAAGCGGGCTTACAGCGAGGCCACAGGCATAGGCATACTCACCCAGCAACAGGCGTTGAACCAGGGGCTGGCTGATGCCACCAGTTACCGGTTTATGTCTAATCAGGTCTCCGCCCAGCTACAACAAAAGACAGATGTAAGAATCAGTACCCCGGCTGCTGATGAAAACGTAAATCGCCCTTATCGGGTGTGGATCTCGCTATCGACCCATCCGGATATCTGGCTCAGTATTCCCTTAACTGGCTGGGCTGAAGCAAATGTTTCCCCGCTGACAATTTATTTGATGGTTATTGGTATTTTAAGTGTTTTAGGTGGATGGCTGTTCGTACGCCGGCTGAACCGGCCCTTGCATGCGTTGCAGCGCGCCGCACTACAGGTTGGTAAAGGACAAATTCCCCCCCGCTGAGCGAGCAGGGCAGCAGTGAGATTATTGAAGTAACCCGAGCGTTTAACCGAATGAATCAGGGCATTGCGCAACTGGAGCAGGATCGCACGGTGATGACGGCAGGCATCTCCCACGACTTACGCACGCCGCTGACGCGCATCCGCCTGGCCACAGAAATGTTGCCAGAAGAAAGTGACTGGATACGCGAAGGTATCGTCAATGATATTGAAGATATGAACGCGATTATCGACCAGTTTATTGACTATGCTCGAATGGATACGATCGGCCAGCAAGAGCCTAGTGACTTAAACGCATTAATCCGCGAACTTACCCAGGCCCGGCATATAGAAGAAAGTCATCATATTGAGCTTAAACTAACCCCCTTGCCGCTGATAATGCTGGGCCGAACCGCCATTAAACGGGTACTGGATAACCTGATTGAAAACGCATTTCGCTATGGCAGCGATAAAATAACCGTTACCAGTTTTTACGATGCCAATAAAAAGCGGGTGTATTGTAAAGTGCGTGACTTCGGCAGTGGTATAGCGGAAGACACCCTGCATGCCATGTTTTTACCGTTTACCCAGGCCGATAGCGCCCGTGGCAGTACCGGCTCGGGGTTGGGGCTGGCTATCACACGACGTATTGTTAATAGCCACAATGGTGACATTACGCTGCGCAACCACCCTCAACAAGGCCTGATTGCCGAGTTTTGGCTGCCTGCTTAAGCCGTGTCCTGGCTAGCCGATAAGTTGATGGTTTTGAGCTGACGTGAATAAAACCAAGCCGCCCCCCACATCCACACTGCAGCCATTGGTATCACCCAAAACGCGATGGTCAGGGGCGCGAAGTTAGCCCATACGCCGGTAGCAAAAGAAGACACCTGGACGCCAAACGAATTTCCGATAATAGTGATACCGGATAAAACCGGGCCTTTTTCCGGCGCTATATTCATTGCGGAAGACAGCACCAGCGGAAACAGGCCGCCCAGCCCTAAACCCAGTAACAAATTCGCACTACCAATAAGCATAAAGGTATCGGCAACTTTTATGCCCAGCGCCCCGGCCAGGCTTAGCGTTGCCATAATCACAGTCAGCCGGTGAATACTGAAGAAACGAAGAAAATAGGCAAAAATCAGACGACTTATCACCATGCCGGCGGTAAAAAAGGCCAGCAAATACCGTGAGTCATCACCACTAAAGCCCACGCCCTGCTGAGCATAACTAACAAACCAGTTAGCATTACCAAACTCCAGCGCGCCATACCCAAAACTGACCAGCGCCAGCAGTAAAAATACCGGCTGGCGGATAATATCGCCATAGCGCAGGGTCACCACGGGTTCTTTGGGCGTATCTTTTAGCAACTTCTTTTGGGAACGCGCAGCAAAATGCGTATACAGCGCAAGAACCAGTAACAACACCGTGACTATACGGATGGGCCAACGCCAGTCATGTACCACGGTGTAAATAAGGGTGACATAAAACGATGCCGCGAAGGTGCCCAGGCTAAACATGAAATCCATGATACCCATCATGGCGAAACGTTTTTGTGCGTAGAGCCTGGCGATCAGCGTATGCCCAATAGTAATAATACTGGAACTGACAATACCTACTGCGAACGCCGCGATAAGCAAGCTGACCTTGTCTTGCAGTAACGCCATAATAAACAGCAAAACGGCATCAGTGATACATAGCCAGGTAAGCAAAGTAAGAAAATCGAACCGGCTAACATACTTCCCGCCAATAATAGCGCCCAGCATCATACCCAGCGAAAACAGCAGGAAAAACGCCCCGCTGACCAGCTCAGACATCGCCATATCTGCAGCAATGTCAGGCAGTAAAATGCCCCACATAATAAACAACATACCCAGCAGAAAAAAACCGCTGAAAATCACAATCGTCATTGGCCTGCGGCTCATAGATGCTCCCTTGGTTTGGCTAAAGATAGTGCACAGATTGGCAGGAACTCGTTGTAGGTATGTTGTTGTTTGAATAGTAAGTAGCAGAGTTCTCAGGCTGGGAGTTAAGCATAGTTTTGACGGTTGCGGCAACTGTTACCTGCCAGCAATCATTATCTACCCTGCGTAACTGTCGCCATAGTGCCCCATACCGGTGTAAAATAGACGTAATACGATGCCGTAAGCATCTTCCTCAGTAACCTGTGATATCGTTGCTGGTCTATGGCGGGTTTTGCTAGCCCGTGTTTCAACAGGAGTAGGCATGAATAAGGTCGGTTGGGTAGCAGTATTAATGGTACTGGCGCTTTCCAGCGCTGCGGCTCAGGCCCCCCGTAAGGGTGAAAACTGGGCTATTGAGCGTATCGATAATTACCTGGGGCGTAGCATAACGCAGGGTTTTTCCGGTGCGGTTATGGTGGCCAACGGTAATCATATCGTGCTTAAAAAAGGCTATGGTAATGCCGTGCGTAATTCGGATATTCCCATTACGACCGCCACCCTGTTTGATATTGGCTCGGTTACTAAGCAGTTTACCGCAGCCGCGATTATCATGCTGCAAGACCAGCAAAAACTAAGCGTCAATGACACCTTAGCGCGCTTTTTCCCGAAAGTCCCCCACGATAAACAAAGCATCACCGTACACCAGTTGCTTACCCATACGTCGGGATTGCCTGCAGGACTTGGCGTGGGCGATTTCGAACATATTGGTACCACTGCCTTTTTTAACCGGCTAATGGCGACGCCATTGCGTGCGGCCCCCGGCGAACAATTTCATTACTCTAATGTTGGCTATAGCTTGCTGGCCAGAATTATTGAGCTGGTGGCCGATGACGACTACGAACGCGTCCTACAAACCTTGCTGTTTCGGCCGGCTGGGATGATGCACACCGGGTATCTGGCCTTTGATGCTTCCTCCAGTGTAACCGCCGCGGGCTATAAATCCGGGGTGGTCATGACCCCCACCACACTGTCGCGTTACAAGGCGGATGGGCAGGTCAGTTGGGCATTAAAAGGCAACGGCGGGATAATCTCGTCAATTGACGATATGTACAATTGGTATCTGGCGCTACGCAACCATGTAGTACTGAGCGAGGCGCAGGTAGAACTACTGACTACCCGGCATGTAGTAGAAAACGCCGAACGTAACCAGAGTTATGGCTACGGCTGGAGTATTTTTTCCTCTCCCCGAGGCAATAAAATGATAGGCCACAATGGCTCAAATGGGGTTTACTACTTCGACTTTAGATGGTTACCGGACGATGACCTGGCCATTTTATATGCGTCCAATGCGCTGATGAAAGATACACCCGCAGTAAGCGAAAATATTGAACTGATGCTGTTTGATGATGTGTTCAACCCGCCCGCCTTTGCCCCAGGCCCGGTAACCCAGGTGTTGGCGTTTGCTATGGCTTATAAAGGGCCTGCCCCGACGTTAGCAAAGACCATAGCCGAGAAGTTCAGTCAGCAAATAAGTGAACGCTACGTATTAAACCGGGCTGGACTTACATTACTTGATGCCGGTAAAACTGAGCGCGCCATAAGCGTGTTAAAACTGAATGTTGAGCGCTTTGCCGAAGATGGTAACTTATGGGATAGTCTGGGCGAAGCGCAACTGGCCGCCGGCCACCTTGAAGCTGCGAAACAAAGTTTTGTAAAAGCCCTGGTCAAAGCGCCCCAAACACAATGCTACTGGTGCGCAAACGCACAAGACAAGCTCCAACATATCAAAATGCGCCAGAAAGCGGCGATTCCGGTAACCTCAGCTGGTGCCGGTTAAATAGTTAATATTAGCAAAAGCCATAATGACATCTTTGGCAAAAGCTACCCGGGGGTGCTTAAGCGCCCCCTTTTTCCACACCAGATACACATTATTTTGTGGCCCCGGCTCCCCCAGTTCGATTAACTCCCCAGCCCGGATAGCGTCTTTGCAAAGATAATCGGGCAATACAGTATAGCCAATCCCCGAGCGTACAATACTTGCCAGGGCCCGAATATCCGGACATACAGCGGTAACCTGAGAATTACAGGTAGCATTGAATACTGCATGAAAATAATGCCGTATCAGCGGCAACTGCTCATCATAGGCCACTACCTTGTACTGGCTAAGTAATTCAGCACTTAGCGGTTGGCCAGCCAGCGCCCGGCCCTCGACCCGGTTCATTACCAAAAGCAGGGTTTCGCGGTCCAGAATTTGCCATTCGTAGCGGCTGGCGTCAGGCGCCGAAGCGGTGATAGCCAGTTCTGCGGTGGCATTCTCCAGCAGGCTGTAAGTATTGTTTTTATTGCCGGTATGGATAACCAGATTGACCTTTTGTGCCTGCAGTAAGTTGGCCAGTTGCGGCCCGGCCACAAAGCTTAGGTATTCAGCCGGCCCCGCCAGATTAAGCGTGCCAAAAACCGTGGCCGCCCGGCTTCGGATAGACGCCACTTTTTGTTCCAGTATATCAATGTGTGAGGAGACCTGTAACGCCAAGTCGTGCGCTACCGAAGTGGGTTCAACGCCGCGGGCTTGGCGAATGAACAATTCTTTGCCGATCACGGTTTCCATGGTTTGGATATGCGAAGTTACCGCAGGCTGAGACATTTGTAAGTTGGCCGCGGCCCGGGTGATATTGCCACACCGGTACACTTCAACGAAGGTTTTAAGCTGAGTTAAATGGGACAAATTAGCAGCCATCAGATTTTTTATGCCTGCGCCTAACTTATCTGACTTCTGCCTGCCCGGCAATGCGCTTAGGATACAACTCATCATATTAACGACTGGTCACCATAGTGTTTTATTGATACCGGACTGCCCTGCCACAGGGCTCGCATGTCTACGGTATTCTTCACTGGCCGTGGTTGAGCAAACCTGCGTTAACCGTATATTAAGGAGCAGCGCGATGTTGAATTTTACTTTTAAAAACCGTACCGAAATTTTATTTGGCAAGGATCAGATTCAGGAAGTGGCAGCCCGTCTGCCTGAAAATGCCAAAGTGATGTTTTTGTATGGCGGTGGTTCAATCAAAAATAATGGCATTTACGCTGATGTTACCGGCGTGCTAAACGGCGTTGTGGTAACAGAGTTTGCTGGTGTTGAGCCCAACCCAGAATTCGAAACACTGATGAAAGCCGTGCAGGTAGCACGCGATAATGAGGTGAATTTTATCCTGGCAGTAGGCGGCGGTAGCGTTATTGATGGCGCTAAGTTTATTGCTGCAGCGGTCAATTTTACTGGCGACCCATGGGATATTTTAGTGAAAGACGCCGAGTTCGGTGAGCCTTTGCCCATAGGCGCAGTATTAACCTTGCCTGCGACCGGTTCTGAAAGTAATGGCAACTCTGTAGTTAACCGTAAGGAAACTGCGCAAAAGCGGGCGTTTGGTTCTGACAAGGTGCAGCCGGTATTTGCCGTATTGGATCCACAATATACTTTCTCGTTGCCTGCTCGACAGGTATCTAACGGGGTGGTCGATGCGTTCGTCCATGTTATTGAGCAATACCTGACATACCCGGTCAATGCCCCGCTGCAGGACCGTTTTGCCGAGGGTATTTTACAAACCCTGGTGAGTGAAGGCCCTAAAGCATTGGCAACGCCCCAAGATTATGACGTGCGGGCGAATATTATGTGGTCTGCCACGATGGCGCTAAACGGCTTAATTGGCAAAGGTGTGCCACAGGATTGGGCCACCCATATGATTGGCCATGAACTTACAGCGCTTTATAGCCTTGACCATGCCCAGACCCTGGCGATTGTTTTACCATCTCTGATGTTTGTCCAACGCGACCACAAAAGCGCCAAAATTTTACAACTTGGCGAACGCGTCTTTGGTATTACCGAAGGAGAGGATGCCAAACGTATTGATTTGACGATTAAAGCCGTACAGGACTTTTTTGAAGCCATGCAGGTTAACACCCGGTTGTCTGACTATCAGATAGACAAAAGCAACATCAACGATATTGTGGCCAATTTAGAAAAAAATGGCATGACTTCATTGGGCGAGCATGGCGATATTGACCTTGCAAAAGCCCGCGAAATATTAACGCTGGCCGCGTAACTCCGGCCATCACTGCAACGTATAGCGGCCATTGCTAACGCGCCACGGGCGCAAGGCTCAACCTGCTTTTCAGCATGGCCGTAGAGGGGCCGGTAGTACTTAACTACCGGCCCATGTTGCCCACCAGCTAGTTAAGGAACTGTATTAGATGTCAGCATTGTTTGATTCTTTTTCATTAAAAGACGTTACATTAAAAAACCGTATAGCCGTACCGCCAATGTGCCAGTACAGCTCTGAGGATGGGTTCGCCAACCAGTGGCACGAGGCCAACTATGCCTCCTTCGCCCGCGGTGGCGCCGGGCTGGTCATTGTTGAGGCCACGGCGGTATCCCCAGAAGGGCGTATCACCCCGAACTGCCTGGGAATATGGAAAGAAGAACATACCGAAGGTTTGGCTAACCTGGCTAAACGAATTAAGGATCAAGGCGCTGTAGCCGGTATTCAAATTGCCCATGCAGGGCGCAAAGCCAGTGCAAATCGCCCATGGGAAGGTGATGATCATCTACCGGCTGAAGATCCCAAAGCCTGGCAACCTATCGGTCCATCAGCTGAGGCTTTTGGAGCGCATTTGTCGCGTACGCCCGAGGCCATGTCGAAGCAGGATATTGAGCGAGTAAAACAAGACTTTGTTAACGGTGCTAAGCGTGCCCTGGAAGCCGGTTTTGAATGGCTTGAACTGCATTTTGCCCATGGTTATCTGGCCCAGAGCTTTTTTTCCAAACATGCAAACAAGCGTACCGATGAATACGGTGGCGATGCCGCTGGCCGGGGCCGGTTTTTACTGGAAACGCTGGACGCCGTGCGTGAAGTCTGGCCTCAGCATTTACCCCTGACCATTCGCTTTGGCGTTATCGAATATGATGGCGATGATGAGCAAACGCAGGCGGAATCGATTGCACTAATTAAGCAGTTTAAAGCACAAGGTGCCGACTTTGTTAGTGTGAGCATTGGCTTTAACACGCCTGATGCCACTATTCCGTGGGGGCCTGCTTTCCTGGCACCGGTGGCTGAACGGGTGCGCAATGAAGCCAATATACCGGTAGCGACAGCTTGGGGGGTCGATACGCCGGAGTTGGCCAACGACACTATCGAGAAAGGCCAGTTGGATATTGTGATGGTAGGTCGGATGCACCTGACCAACCCCCACTGGACCTATTTTGCCGCAAAAACACTGGCTGAAGACAACCCGTCATGGGTAATGCCCGCCCCTTACGCTCATTGGTTGCAACGTTACGCGCCTTCAGATGAACGCTAACTGCCATTGAGATATGCATAAAAACGCCGTCGCTGTACGGCGTTTTTTTATGCTAAATGCTTTGCCAGCAACGGCATAATTGTTTCAAACCGGGCTGGCAGCTCACGGTTTTTACGATGCACCAGATACAGCGGCTCGTTGATGAGCGGCACATTCCCCATTACCGATATTGCCTTATGGTAAGGGCTGTCCTGCAATACGCTGCGCGGTAAAATGGTAAACCCCAAGCCGCTGGACACGGGTAACAATATATCGTGAATCTGATTAATAAACCCTTTGGTGGGGATTCGCGAAAAGGGCACTTCACGTAACAAAGTTGACTCGCTATGGCTTAAGTACAAGGACGTATAATAATCGCTGTCGGGGTGGCGAATCATGCCCAGCGAACTGAGATATCCGGTAAGGGATTGCGCTCCTTGCGGACGATTTACCGGCACCATCAGGGCAATAGCTTCACGGCCAACAGGTTGGGCGGTAAAGTGCAACGAATCAGGCTTTTCGTTAACAATACCCAAGTCAATTTCGCCACTGGCGATAGCCGCTAGAATGCTTCGGTATGGCGCTGCCTGTAAGTGCATGATCAGGCCAGGATATTTATCCTGTAAAGTTAGTAAATGCTTATACAGCCGGATTGCGGTGGAACCCGAGCAAGCTATCCGGCACGGCCCCGTGAAGGGATCATCGGCCCCCAGCTGGGCTAATAGTTGCTGTTCTGCTTCATTTACCTGTTGGATATAGGCGTACAATTGCTCGCCCTGCGCGGTGATCGAAAAGCGCTTACCTTCACGCTTTAGCAGCAGATAACCACAAGCCTGCTCAAGCTTTTTAATATGCTGACTTACGCCAGGCTGGGTCATGAACAGTTTTTCTGCGGTGCGGGTAAAGTGTCCGCTATCTACCAGTACACGAAAAGTTTCCAGCCACACGGGGTTAAGTTTCATAACTCTATATTATCAAAATGACAATAAACCATAATTTATCATTTTATCGGAGACGGCGTAACCTTATCGGCGAATTAAACCATTAGCCGAGGTAACCATGACTACACCTTATCCAAGAACGTTTAGCCATATCGGTCTTTCAGTGCCTGATTTGGAAGCCGCCGTTAAATTTTATACCGATGTGCTGGGCTGGTATCTAATTATGAAACCGACCACTATTAAGGAAGATGATAGTGCTATAGGCCAGATGTGTACCGATGTGTTCGGCGCCGGCTGGGAAGAATTTAATATTGCCCACTTATCTACGGGCGACCGGATTGGCGTAGAAATTTTCCAGTTCAAAGGCCAGCAAAACCCGGATAATAACTTTGAATACTGGAAAACCGGCATTTTCCATTTTTGTGTTCAGGATCCTGATGTGGAAGGTCTGGCAGAAAAAATTGAGCAGGCCGGGGGCAAGCGTCGTATGCCTGAACCCCGTTATTATTTTCCGGGTGAAAAACCCTACCGGATGATTTATATGGAAGACCCGTTTGGTAATATTCTGGAAATATACAGCCACAGTTACGAGCTGACGTACGGCAGCGGCGCGTACGAATAGGCATAGCAAGGGCTAGTTACCGCAGTGAGCTGTTCGGTAACCCAGGGCCTTCGACAGCTTACCAATAAAAAGCCCGCCTGATTAAAGGCGGGCAAATATCACCATGAGAAAGTGATTTACGAAGGATTGAACAACAATCAGTAAAGTGAATTACTCAGCACTGTTCATTGTTTACTACGTGCCCAACTAAAAGAGGGTTTTATCCGATCCTCATAAATTTGTATCAGACTTCCCCAAAGGCTATTGGGTTTTGGTCGCCGTATCTTCAAAGCGTCCTGCATGGATAGCTTCCACATCAATACTGTCAAAGCGATATTCGGTATGGCAGTACTGACAATTCATCTTCACCGCGCCCTCTTCTTCCACAATTTGCAATAGCTCTGCTTTATCTACATTGCGTAATGCTTCTGCACTGCGGGTACGCGAGCACGTGCAGGCAAACTGTATCGTTGCCGGTTCGAACATTTCTACCTCTTCCTGGTGATACAGGCGGTATAGAATATCTTCTACCGGCAGGCTAAACAGCTCTTCACTGGACAGCGTTTCCGTCAGTTTACACAAATGCTCAAACCCGGTGTCCTGGGCCACATCAGTATTGCTGGCCTTGGTTGGCATGACCTGCAGTAACACGCCGGCAGCTTTCGCGCGTTCTGGTTCACTCAGATCAGTGCGTAAAATAACCTTGGTCGCCAGCTGCTCTGACTGCGCAAAATAGCCTTCTATGCATTCTGCTAAGGTAGGCTTATCCAGCGCCACCATCCCTTGGTAACGTTCGCCATCTTCCGGCGTAATAGTAATTACCAGAACGCCTTTTTCCATTAACTCTGCGAAACTTTCGGGCAAACTAGGTAAATCTTCATCCCAGCGGGCCACGCCGCGCAAGGTATGATCATCAGTGGCATTGACCACTGCATATTTTAACGCGCCCTGCCCCTGAATTTGCAAACCAATTTCGCCTTTGAACTTTAATATAGCGGCGAGCAAACATGTGGCTGCCGCCATTTCACTTAGCAGTTGTTGTATCTGTACCGGGTACTCGTAGCTATGTACGATATGTTGAAGACTGTCATCCAGGCGGGCAATTTCACCGCGTACATTAGCCTGGTTGAAAATAAAACGGTGCAATTGATCAAAATTTGTCATGGTTTACATTAATCCTGTGGTGACACTTAGCTATGCTTAAGTTTGATAATTTCGCGGCGCTGTTTTTTATCCGGACGGCCATCCGGCTTAGGGCTGTAGAACGAACTGAGTTGCCTGGCTTGTTGATTTTCTTCACGTTTAGCCACGCTTTGCTCGGTCTCTTTGTAAAGTTCCTGTGCCAGCGCGGCGCCCAAGCGTTTATCGCTAAGCCCCAGCACTTCAATTTCTCTGGTATCGTAGCCTGCAGGAATTTTGAGCATGGCGCCACATTCGACACTGCGCCCGGGTTTCGCCCGCTGGCCGTTATATTGAACTTTTCCCGACTGAACCATGTCTCTTGCCAGGGCCCGGGTTTTAAAGAAGCGGGCAGCCCATAGCCACTTGTCCAGCCTGACATTTTCACTTACCTGGGGTTGCTTTGGATTACTCATGTAATAATTTTGTCACTCTTGCGTTTTAGTGTTGTGACCCCCTTGCTGACTAGGCTATTATGAAATTGCCAGCGCACGGTTCACCTTATTTTAACTACTACAAGCAGTACCTCGTTGATAGCATGACATTCGATAAATTCAATTACCATTCCCTGACTGCCACATTGAGTCAGCATCAAAAAACGCTGCGCGTAGCAGTGGTCGTGCTATTAAGCCTGTATCTGCTGGCTTTTGCGGCACGGTTGGTATGGCAGCTTATGCCCGAACCAGCCGCGACCCTCGAACAGCCATCTTCTTCCGCGCCCCAGGCCTTGAGTTCAGCTGGCAAAGGTGGGGTCGATATTGCAAAAATACAACAGCTAAACTTATTTGGTCAGGAAAACCAGGCCCCTGAGGCACAGCCCGAAGAAACGGTGACCGATGCGCCCGAAACCCAGCTTAATTTAATACTTACCGGGGTGGTGGCCAGTTCAGTTGTGGCTGATGCTGCTGCTATTATAGAACACAAAGGCACCCAATTGGTGTACGGCCTGGGGGAAAAAATCGACGGCACTAACGCGACCCTCAATCAGGTCCAAGCCGACCGGGTTATTATTAAAAACGGCGTGCGCAAAGAAACCCTGATGCTGGATGGGCTGGATTATGATGAAGCCAACCAACGCCGGGAACAACCTGCTGCCGGACGCACCCTTACCACCAATAACCGGCGGCCGGCGCCGCCCCGGCCCAGTCAGCCAGCGCAACTGAGCCACGAAGCAGCGCAAGCCACGTCCGCGCTGCGCGAACAACCCGGCGATTTCACTGACTTTATTTCCATTACACCGAAAACCGATAACGGACAGTTGATGGGTTATCAGGTGAAGCCCGGCAAGAACCCGGCCCTGTTTCAGTCAGCGGGGCTTCAGGCAGGTGACGTTATTATACAGATTAACGGGTTGGACTTAACCGACACCCAACAGTCGATGGAAGCAATGAATGCATTGCGCTCGGCACAAACTATAGAACTGACACTGACCCGGGATGGGGATTATCAGACGGTATATCTCGATATGCCGGAATCTGGCGCAGAAAATGAATAGGAAGACGAATATTATGAGGCAAGCTAGCCGTACATTGCTGTCAAAATTTACCGCCGCCATCTGCGCAGCTTTGTTAGCCATCAGCCTGTCAGCCTCTGCTGCAGACTACATGCCTAACTTCAAAGACACTGATATTAATGAGTTTATCAATGTTGTTGGTAAGAATCTTAAACGCACCATTATTGTTGACCCCAACGTGCGTGGAAAAATCAGTGTTCGAAGTTACGATATGCTGGATGAAGAACAGTATTACCAGTTCTTTTTGAATGTATTGCAGGTATACGACTTTGCGGTGGTCGAAATGCCCAATGGGGTATTGAAGGTGGTGCGTTCAAAAGATGCGAAAACGTCCAATATTCCGGTGGTAGAAGGTTCCCTGCGCGATGGTGATGAAATGATTACCCGGGTGGTCCCTGTGTATAACGTACCGGTACGTGAACTGGCGCCCATTTTACGTCAGCTAAATGACCAGGCTGGCGGCGGCAACGTAGTGAGTCACGACCCTTCCAACGTGATGATGATAACCGGCCGCGCTGCGGTCGTTAATCGTTTGGTTGAAATTATTGAACGGGTAGACCGGGCGGGCGATGAAGAAGTAGAAATTGTGAAATTGCGTTACGCATCAGCCTCTGAAATGGTGCGCATTGTGGATAGCATCAATAAGTCACAAGGCAAAGCCACCGCCGGCGCGAAATCCGATCCGCGCGCAGTAGCAGACGATCGTACCAATTCAGTCATTGTCAGCGGCGATGAAAAGGCGCGCAAACGTATTGTTAACCTGATTAAACGCATGGACCAGGAACTCGAAACCAATGGCAATACGCGGGTAGTCTTTTTAAATTACGCCAAAGCAGAAGACCTGGTGAAAGTGCTGCAAGGTGTTTCTGCCAGCATCAAAGCAGAAGAAACCAGCGGCGGCACCTCTGCCCGGCGTACCGGTTCTTCGTCAAACCGGGATGTGTCAATAGATTCTCACGAAGCCTCTAATGCCGTAGTCATTACCGCAGAACCGGATATGTTACAGTCGCTGGAAGAGGTTATACGGCAATTGGATGTGCGCCGTGCGCAGGTACAGGTTGAGGCCATTATCGTAGAAGTATTTGAAGGCGATGGCACCAGCCTGGGTGTGCAGTGGATCTCGGAAAGCGGTGGTGGCACCCAGTTTAACAATGGTGTTATTCCGGTGGGATCACTGGGAGTTGCGCTAAAACAGGCGGAAGATGATACAGACACAGAAGCCTATGTTACCGATGATGGCAATGTGGTGACGGTAGAAACCACAGATGAAGGCGACCTGACCTCACTGGCCAGTTTGCTGGCCAACGCCAATGGTCTGATAGCCGGGGTGATCGACAACGGCTGGGGCGCCGTGGTGCAGGCAGTCAGTAGTGATACGAACTCAAACGTATTGGCTACCCCACATTTAACCACTATGGATAACGAAGAAGCATTCTTTATTGTGGGCCAGGAAGTGCCTATTATCACCGGCACCACCACCGGCGATAACAACTCAAATCCGTTTCAAACCGTTGATCGGCAGGAAGTAGGTATAAAACTTAAAGTTACCCCACAAATTAATGAGGGTGACGCGGTACAGCTGACGATTGAGCAGGAAGTGTCTAGCGTAAGTGGCGCAACCTCGGTAGATATATCAATTAATAAACGGCAGATAAAAACCACTGTTATTGTGGATGATGGCGGCACGATAGTACTGGGCGGCCTGATTGACGAAGATGTGCAGGAAAGTATCTCCAAGGTGCCGATTCTAGGCGACATTCCAATTTTGGGACATTTGTTTAAGTCCACTACCACCAGCAAACGCAAACGTAATCTGATGGTCTTTTTACGGCCTAAAATTGTTCGCGATGGGGTAACCATGAATGAAATCAGCCATCGTAAATACAACTATATTCGTGCCCAGCAAATTCGTCATCAGCAGGAAGGGGCATCGTTCTTAACCGAAGACGATCAACCTACTATGCCAGAGTGGGACGACTCCCTGGCATTACCGCCGTCGTTTGAAGACTACATTCTGGAACAGCAGAAAAAGGAAGATAACTAACCATGGCAGGTAATGATGAGCAGCTCAAACATGCCGCTCTACAGGCTCAGGAAGAAGCCCTCGATGCTGAAGCTCTCACTTCCGAAACATTGGATGGTGGGCCACGTCAGCTCGGCTTTGGGTTTGCCAAACGGAACCATGTTTTGCTGGAAACCAACTGTGAACCTGCCGTGCTGTACTTTACGGCGAGCACCCCTTTTAGTGTGTTTGCAGAAGTCAGACGCTTTTTTGGCGAACCTTTTACGTTAACAGAAATTCCTGACGACGAGTTTGAGGGGTTGCTGACTAAAGCCTTTCAGCGGGACTCTTCGGCAGCTAAGCAGCTAATGGAAGATTTGGGTAACGAGAGCGACTTATTTGCCCTGGCCGAAGAATTACCCGATACCGAAGACTTGCTCGACAGCGAAGATGACGCCCCTATTATCAAGCTCATCAATGCTATGTTAGGTGAAGCCATCAAAGAAGGCGCTTCAGATATCCATATTGAAACGTTTGAAAATCAATTGGTAGTGCGCTTTCGGGTGGACGGGGTATTGCGGGAGATTTTACGTCCCAACCGCAAACTGTCGTCCATGCTGGTCTCCCGTATCAAAGTTATGGCGAAACTCGACATCGCCGAGAAGCGGGTACCGCAAGATGGCCGTATTACACTGCGTATTGCTGGCCGCGCGGTAGACGTGCGGGTGTCGACCATGCCGTCTAGCCACGGTGAACGTGTGGTACTGCGTTTACTGGATAAAAATAATGCCCGGTTGAACCTGGAAGATTTGGGCATGACCAAGGCTAATCGCGATCATTTCTCTACGCTAATTCGCAAACCCCATGGCATTATTCTGGTTACCGGCCCCACGGGGTCAGGCAAAAGTACCACTTTGTATGCCGGTTTAAGTGAGATAAACAGTAAAGATCGTAATATTCTGACCGTAGAAGACCCCATTGAATTTGATTTACAGGGGATTGGCCAGACCCAGGTTAACCCCCGGGTAGATATGACCTTTGCCCGCGGTCTGCGCGCCATTTTACGGCAGGATCCAGATGTGGTCATGGTAGGCGAAATACGCGACATTGAAACCGCCCAGATAGCCGTGCAGGCCAGTTTAACCGGCCACCTGGTGCTGTCTACCTTACATACCAATACCGCTGCCGGGGCTATTACCCGGCTGGAAGATATGGGTATTGAACCATTTTTGCTGTCTTCCAGTTTGCTCGCGGTGCTATCCCAGCGACTGGTGCGTACATTATGTGCCGACTGCAAAACGCCCCATCACACCAGCGAGCAGGAAGCAACCGTACTGGGGGTGGCTGATATGTCATCCCGCCCGGCCATTTATGCCCCGCGCGGGTGTGCCGCGTGTAACCAAACCGGCTACCGTGGCCGGACCGGTATACATGAGCTGCTGATCATTAACGAAACCATTCGCGATATGATGCATGAAGGCAAAGGGGAGCAGGCTATCGAGCGCTACATTCGAGCCTCTACGCCCAGTATTCGGGAAGACGGGTGCCGTAAGGTTCTGGCCGGCATGACTTCATTAGAAGAAGTGCTGCGCGTTACGCGGGAAGATTAACTATGGCAGCGTTTTCTTATAAGGCGGTAAACGCCCGGGGCCGTAATACTAGCGGCGTACTGGAAGGCGATAACGCCCGGCAGGTACGCCAGCAACTACGTGAAAAAGGCCTGATACCGATAGAAGTTGACCAGGTAGCGGAAAAAAGCCGTCAACAGCGCAGTGGTTTTACTTTATTTAAACCGCGCATCTCAGCGTCGGAACTGGCTTTGCTTACCCGCCAACTGGCCACCCTGGTGGAGTCTGCATTGCCCATCGAAGAAGCCTTATTGGCCGTTGCCGAGCAAAGCAGCAAGCCCAGTCAGCGCAATATGATGATGGCAGTACGCAGTAAGGTGGTCGAGGGCCATGGACTGGCAGATTCAATGGGTGAGTTTCCCAGTATTTTTGATGAGCTCTACCGGGCCATGGTGGCCGCTGGTGAAAAATCGGGTCACTTGGATACGGTGTTGAATCGGCTGGCCGATTACACCGAGCGCCGTCAGCAAACCCGCAGCCAGATTACCCAGGCACTGATTTATCCTTCCATAATGATGTTCTTTGCTATCGGTATTGTGTTGTTGTTGCTAACGGTGGTGGTGCCCAAGATTGTCGGCCAGTTCGACCATATGGGCCAGGATTTGCCGTTTATCACTCAATTGTTAATCAGTATCAGTGAGTGGCTGCAACACTATGGCCTGTATCTGTTAGGCGTGCTGGTGATAGCGGTGATAGCGCTGCAACGTTTGCTCCAACGTCCTGCCTTTCGGCTTAAATACCATCAATGGCTTCTGCATGTTCCACTGGTAGGAAAGGTCGCTAAAGGTTTGAATACCTCTCGCTTTGCGCGTACGTTGAGTATTCTTTCTTCCAGTGCGGTACCGCTGCTAGAGGCCATGCGTATTTCTGCCGACGTGCTGGAAAATCGCTATATGAAAGCTCAGATAACCGCCGCTGCGATTAAAGTTAAAGAAGGTAGCAGCTTGCGCGCGGCCCTGGATAATACCGGTATGTTTCCCCCCATGATGATGCACATGATTGCCTCAGGCGAGAAATCTGGTGAACTGCAAAATATGTTGGCGCGCGCGGCTGATAATCAGGACCGTGAGTTTGAATCACTGGTCAGTATCTCGCTTAAAATATTTGAACCGGTACTTATCGTGTCTATGGCGGCAGTGGTGCTATTTATCGTAATGGCTATTCTGCAACCTATCTTAGAACTTAACAAAATGGTGAATTTATAATGAAGACTTCTGTCAGACAGTCTGGTTTTACCCTGGTCGAAGTGATGGTGGTATTACTTATCATCGGTATTATGGCTTCCATTGTGGCGCCTAATATTTTGGGTAATCAGGAAGATGCACAGCTTAAAAAAGCCGCGGTGGATATCCAGCAGCTGGAAAGTGCGCTGGAGATGTACAAACTGAAAAACAGCCAGTTTCCTACTACTGAGCAAGGCTTAGATGCCTTGGTGAACGAACCTACCATTGAGCCACTCCCCCGTAACTATCCCGATGGTGGGTTTATCCGCCGTTTGCCCGAAGATCCCTGGAACAATCCGTATACCTTGATCAGCCCCGGAGAAATGGGTCGGGTGGATATTTTTTCTAATGGTCCTGACCAGCAGCCCGGCACCGATGATGATATCGGTAACTGGAATCTGGATGAGTACCTGTAACCTTACTCAAGCTTAGGTGCGCTGTTTTATATGTCTGTCCGTCGGCCGTTTAACAATCAGGGTTTTACCTTACTGGAGGTCATGCTGGTACTATTGATGATGGGCCTGGCAACCAGTTTTGTGGTGTTTAATGGCTTTGGTTTTAATTACGGCGAAACGCTGGAGCAGGAAGCCAAAAGATTACAGGTATTGACGGATATGGCGGCTGACTATGCGGTAATGAATCAGCAGCAGCTGGGCATTCGCATAGATCAGGACAGCAACACGTACTTTTTTATGGTGCTGGATGATAAGGACCGCTGGCAGCGGCTTGAAGGCGAAAAAACCTATCAACCGCGTACCCTTCCCGAACCGTTTTTTCTGACCTTGAACCTGGATGATTTACCCTGGGAGCAAGATCAACAGCTGTTTGACCCCGACGTATTTAATGAGCAGTTTTCCTTGGACGACAGCGATATCGAAATCGGTGAAGACGCAGCCAAACGGCTACCGCCGCCGCAAATTCTGATTATGTCCAGCGGTGAAATTACGCCATTTGTTCTGACTTTCCATTTTGAACCCGCCTATGCAGGTGATGATCCGGTGTATTTTCAGTTAAAAAATGAAGACCTGCCGCCATTGCTGCTGGATGGTCCCCTAAGGCAGTTACCCCAGTGACCAACCTGGTAAAAACGCAAGGGATGACCCTGTTAGAGGTGATGGTGGCGTTATTTATTTTCGCCCTGGCAGGCACTGCCGTTATGAAAGCCGCCACCGAACATTTGGCGGGGGTGGGCGACATAGAAGAGGTCACCTTTGCTACCTGGGTAGCGTCTAATCAGTTAAACCGTCTGAAGCTCTCAAGCCAGTGGCCGCCGAAAAACAACCAAAAAGGCAGCGTTGAGATGGCCGACCGTACCTGGTACTGGCAGCAACGTATAGCCAAAACCAACGATGACAACCTGCGACAGGTAGAGATGGTAGTTGGCCTGGACGAGACTTACCAAAACAGCATCACCTCGGTCATCAACTACGTTACCCGGCCTGCCCAAGTCAGCGGAGGTGGTGGATGAAGTACTCTAAAGCCCAGGGTTTCACACTGCTGGAAATACTGATTGCGATGGCTATATTTGCCATGATTGGGCTGGCTTCTACAGGCGTGTTAACTGCTGTAATTGACAGCAACGAAGTGTCGGAGCAGCGCTTCACCCGGCTACAGGAATTACAGCGTACTATGTTAAGTATTGAACGCGATATTTTGCAGGCAATACCCCGGCCGGTACGCGTTAATGGCGATCAAACCGACATTGTCATGCGCGGCGGCGAGCTGGATGGAAGTGATGCTGATGCCATCGCGTTTGTAAGAGGGGGCTGGCAGAACCCGCAAATGATGTTAGCACGCAGTACCCAACAATATGTTGCCTACCGGCTTAAAGACCATGTACTGGAGCGGGTGTATTCAAATTACGTCGACAATATAGTCGGCTATGAACCTAAAGTACGTCCTTTATTAACTGGCGTTAATGACTTCAAGGTAGAGTTTGTCGCCCAGACCGACAACAATGATGTCAGCCAGGCCGACGCGCTGACCTGGAACAAAAGCTATACCGGCGCCGCTCTCCCTAAGGCTGTGGCGTTTATTATCGACACGGAAAACTTTGGTACGTTACGTCGTGAATTTACCTTATGGAGCGATGGCTTGTGACCCTGCGGCGCGTCTCCTGCAACACTAACCAGCGTGGGGTGGCACTGTTAATAGTGCTAATGATTGTGGCGCTGGTAACCGTGCTGGCCACGGAAATGGGGACCCGCCTACAGTTACAAATTCAGCGGACGGTAAATTTAAAAGATAATAACCAAGCTTACTGGTATGCGATGAGCGCGGAATCACTGGCGCGGCGCTCCATACAAACCTTGATGGAACAAACAGGTGATAAGATAGTGCTGGATCAGCCGTGGTCGCAAGCCTTCACCTACCCGGTGGAAAACGGCGTGATTCAGGCCCGGCTGGAAGATATGCAAAGTTGTTTTAATTTAAACGCGTTGCAGGAAACCGCCAGTGCCAGTCGCACCAGCCAGGTCACTGAGACCATGACAGCTTTCCATCAAATGCTGCTGGCAGCCGATATAGGCCTGACCAGCTACGATGCCGATACGCTGCGCGATAGCCTGGCCGACTGGTTAGATGAGGACAGCCAGATGCGCTCCTACGGGGCCGAAGACAGCACCTACGAAGCAAAAAACCCGCCCTATTTGGCCGCCAATACATTGATGAGTTCCCAGTCTGAATTACGCTTGCTAAATGGGGTCAGCCCGCAATGGATCAACGCCTTATTGCCGCTGGTATGCGTGGTCCCTGAGGTAGCCTCACTTACCATCAATGTGAATACATTGCCGGTGGAACGCGCGGCAGTATTGGCTGGGGTAACGGGCCTGTCGGTAAACCAGGCGCAAGACGTGATTAGCGCACGCCCGCAAGATGGTTGGGACGCCGTAGATGATTTTATTAACGAACCGGTTATTGCAGCGCTTGGTCTGTCGGACGCGCAAAAAGCATGGTTTAGTGTGACCACAGAATATTTTATATTACATAGCAAGACTCGCTACAATAACGCTACTTTTACTATGACTTCGGTACTGCAAGCGTCATCCAACAGTCCGGCAACCGTCATCCGGCGCGAGTTCTCAGGAGTAAATTAATGGAACAGTTACTGGTACGTTTAGGAGCCCGGTTTGAAGATCCCGTGCAATGGCTGGTATACACCGATGGCGGCCAAGAGGTTATCGCGTCGGGTGAATTACCTGAGGCCGGGGCGCTGGACACGCTGACTGAACGCGCCGGAGACCGGCCGGTGATTGCGCTGGCCCCGGCCAGTGAAATATTGCTTACCTGGGTAACTTTGCCCGCGCGGGCTAACCGTAAAGTGCTGAGTGCTATACCCTATATGCTGGAAGACGAGCTGGCCTCGGATATCCACCAGCAATTTTTTGCCCTGGGCCCCCGGTTGGGCGAACGCCAGGCCGTGGCAGTCGTGAGCCGCGCTCAGCTTGATAGTTGGCAGCAGTGGATGCAGCAGGCAGGCCTGTACTGCGACACCCTGATTCCTGATGTATTAGCGGTTCCGCCCTGTGCAGATGGCTGGTCGGTGCTATCCATCGGCGGTGACCTTCTGCTGCGTGAAGAGCAATGGAAAGGTTTACAAGGCGAACAAAGCTGGATTTTACCTGCGTTCGCTCACTTGGCGCGCCAGCAAAGTAGTCCTGTGCGGCTGGTTAGCTACAGTGACATCGCCCTCACTGACATGGTCAATGTGCAAGTAGAGCAAGCTCCCCTTGAACTGCCCATGCAAGTATTAGCCTCCCATGTAGCACATAGCAAAGTGAATTTATTGCAAGGTGAGTATAAGGTTAAACGCCAGCGTACCGGCCAATGGCAGCAATGGAAGTGGGTAGCCGGCCTGGCGGCATTGGCGTTATCAGTGACGCTGGTGGAGCGAGGTATGACGCTGTCGCAGGTTGAACAACAAAACCGTGCCCTTGCCAGTCAAATTGATACTGCGGTGAAAAATGGCTTCCCTGATTTAGGGGTGTATCGCGATGTCAGACGCAAAATCACCTCACAAATGGCCCTGCTTAAACAATCTGGTGGCGATGCGTCGATGCTGGTTATGTTAAGCCAGCTAAGCCCTGCGTTCGCTGCCACCCAGGTGCGCCCGCAAACGCTAAGGTTTGACGCGAACCGGGTAGAATTACGCATTCAGGCCATGGGCAAAAATTTTGAAGCGCTGGAACAGTTTCGCCGTGAAGCACAAAGTGCTGGGTTTACCGTAGAGCAAGGCGCCATTAACAACCGTGACGATATGGTAATAGGTAATGTCACTATCCGGAGTCAGTCATGAAAGCGTTAAAAGACAAATACAAGGCATTGACCGAACGTGAGCAAAAGCTGGTGTTGCTGGCGGGCATCGCCATCATTATCGGGGTGTTTTATTTTGGAATCTGGGCGCCCTTGAACCATAGTATTGACGCGGCTAAGGCGCGTCAGGATAGCCAGCAAAAGTTGTTGAGTTGGGTACAGGAAAACGCCTTGAAAGCACAGCAGCTTCGCCGTACGAATAGCAATGCTAACAGTTTCTCAGGCACCCTGGCACAGGCGGTAAACCGTTCCACCAGTGAGTATGGTATTTTGGTCTCACGCATGCAGCCACAAGATGAAGAGCTACAGGTCTGGGTAGATCAAGCGTCATTCAACAATGTACTGGCCTGGTTAAACACGCTGGAAGGTATGGGGGTAGTTATTTTACAGGTCGATATTGCCGAGGCTAACGCGCCTGGCACCATCAATATTCGTCGCTTACAACTAGGGAAATTATGAAATCAACTGTTGCATGGGTAGTCGGCGCTATTCTGGCTTTTTTTGTGTTATTGGTTATTTACTTGCCGGCTAATCAGGTTATCGGGCGTTTGCAGCTTCCCTCCAATATTACGATATACGGCATCTCCGGTACTCTGTGGCAAGGAAAGGCTCAGCAGGTGGATATCAATGGTTTGCCGGTAGCGAATTTGCAATGGCAGGTAAAACCGCTGGCGCTGCTGATGGGACGGCTTAGCCTTGTTGTTAAGGGCGGTAATAGCCGCGACCCACAGGCTATCTCGTTTGCCGGGCCCGTAAGCACCGGGCTGTTTTCTTATCAGCGTATTCAGGCGAGCGATTTTACCTTGTACTTACCGGTAGATAGCGTGCTGGCTCAGGTATCTTTGCCCCTCCCGGTTAATGCCTCAGGGCGTTTTCGTTCAATTATCGACTCGCTGGATTATGACGGCCAATGTAAAACGTTAAAAGGTACTGGAAGCTGGTTAAATGCGGCGGTCGCCGGCACCCAGGGGCCTATAGACTTCGGCACCTACACGGCGGCCTTATCCTGCGCACAAGGCGATTTTGTTATTCAGGTTAAGGAGCCCAATATGCTTGGTTTGTCCATGCAGGCCACGGTAGGTAATGAGTTTAACCGCTTTGCGGTTGATGGCCAGTTCAAACCGGCCGAAACCTTACCGGAAGAAGTTCATCAGGCCGCACGCCTGTTCGGCCAACCGCAAGCCGACGGCTATACCCACTTTAGTCTGTAGCACCGCCCCAAGCTCGCTCATTTACGCCTATGCAGGCACAAAAAAAGGCACCACATGGTGCCTTTTTAACTTCGTTATACTGCTATATGTAAACCGGCTGACTACAATTATTGCAGATAGTCATGACCGCGGGCTCTACTGGTCAGCAATAAAGATAGTTTTAATATTTACAAACTCTTTAATCCCGAAGCCACCGTGTTCACGGCCATAGCCACTTTCTTTAACGCCACCAAACGGTAAATTGGGCTGCGCTAGCGAATAACCATTGATATTCACCATGCCGGTATCAAACTCATCACGTGCCAGTTCGATAGCCCGCTGGGTATTTTTGGAAAAGATACCCCCGCCAAGGCCATAACGTGAATCATTAGCAATGCGCATGGCATCTTCATCATCTTTTGCTCGAATCAACGATGCGACCGGGCCAAATAGCTCATCATCATAAGCTGGCATACCTGGCTTTACATCTTCCAGAATAGTAAGTGGGTAGAAGTACCCTTTGTCACTACTCATGTCACCGCCCATAATGCATGTTGCGCCGTTTTTAATCGACTCTTGCACCTGGTCATGCAGTTTCTCAATTAAGTCTTTACGTGCAATGGGGCCGACATCGGTGTCTTCATCGCGAGGATCGCCTACTTTGAGTTTCTCGAACTCAGCAACATACGCATCTTTAAACGCATCGTAGACTTTATCTGCCACAATAAAGCGTTTGGCTGATACACAGGTCTCGCCATTGTTAATAACACGGCCCTGTACACAGGCTTTAACCGCTACTTCAATATCGGCATCTTCGAGTACCACAAAGGCATCGTTGCTGCCTAGCTCTAGTACTGTCTTCTTGGACTGGCTACCGGCGTTTTCAGCAACCATTTTGCCTACTTTGTCAGAACCGGTGAAGGTGACACCACGCACTTTATCGTGCTGAATCAGTTCACTTGCCGTTTCACCGCTGATTAATAGCGATTGATAGACATTTTTAGGGAAGCCCGCTTCTTCGTATAGGGTCTGAATCAGTTTGGCCATACCAAAGACGTTATCAGCATGTTTCAATACCGTGGTATTGCCGGCCATGATATTCGGTACGCTGTAGCGGATAACCTGATACAACGGGAAGTTCCAGGGTTGAATACCCAGAATTACACCGGTAGGCTGATATGAGATGAGACCCGTACCACCTTCGTAGGCGCGCTCTTCATCTTTTAACTGTTCAGGGCCTTGTTCGGCACTGTAACGACAGATATTGGCGCAAAGTTCAACTTCCTGATAACCCTGGGCTTTGACTTTGCCCATCTCATCTATCATCAGTTCTACAATGTCGTCGGCGCGTTCGTCAATTTTGTCGGCCAGCGCATTAAGTAGTTTACTGCGCTCCGCTAACGATGTTTTTCGCCACTGAGTAAATGCTTCATGCGCATTATCTACTGCCTGGTTTGCTTCTTCGGTATTAAGCAATGTATAAGACTGCAGTTTCTCTTCAGTAGCGGGATTAATCGTGTCGACTGTATTTGACATCGTGTTGCCTCCTGTTAGGAACATAAGTACCCAAGACTGCTGCAACTAAAGGTCCAGTCCCTCCAAGTATTTTATAAGTCCCTGATCATAAGATGAATAAGAGGCTTATTTTACCTGTACAGCCGCTTTTATGGGCCGCCTTGGAGCAGCCATATTTTTCACACTGTCAGGCAGAATTTCATAGCCAGAGCGTATAACTGAATACTATTTGTACTGTAAGTCGGTGGGTTAGCCTTTGCTAACTTAGTGAAATTATTCGCGGCTTACGATTGCCCCTGAGCACTATTGCACGGGTTGGGTATACAACTGGGGATGGGTAAAACGGGCCAGGGCCAATATCAGCGCGGTTTCATAAACACTTTGGCGGGTTGCCTGATGGCGGGTAAGCAAGCCAATTGCCCCGCCTTGTTGCTTAACATTCGTAGTGTTAAACAAACGATCCATAACGTCGCCCAATTCTTCGCCGTTCAGCAGGGCCTGATAGACCGCAGGGGGAATGGGCATACTGGCGCTGCGCGATACCGACCATACCTGCTGATGGTAAATCGCCGTATAGGCAAATGTGGCAGGCCCATCAGGGAAATTATCGACCCCACCTTCAATGGCTATAAACCAATTCCTATCCCGCGCTACTGCTTCGGCTGCTGTAAGGCACGCTTGCACCCGGTTTATCGCACCTAATCGGGTCTGTTCGCCGGTCAAAGGCTGATCAGGTACACCGCTGGGCACCTTCAGCGCCTGGACGGTTACCGGCGCGCCCAGCACTTTTTCCAGCGCGGCGGAGGCGGCATTCACTTTAACCGGGTTCGTTGAACCCACGACACAAATAAGCGGCGGAGTCATACCCTACGCTCGCGTAAAATATCTTCTAAGAGTAAACGGTAATCGGAAGTAGCTGCAAATGCATCAATGCGCTGAGCAGGCAGTTGACTATCAGGGTTTTCCACTGCCAATAAATGCTTGATGCCAAAATCCTGAGCGGCTTTCAAAATAACCTGGCTATCGTCTACAAATAGCGTACGCGAAGGATCAAAGCCCAGTCTGTGTTGTAAACGCTGCCACAGTAGCTGAGATTCTTTAGTAACACCGAACTCATGGGTCGAAATCAACGTATCTATGTGCGCATCAAGTTGCGTTAGTTCAAGTTTTAAGGCCAGATTATCGGGATGTGCATTCGTTACCAGCGCCACCTGCCGACCGCTTTGTTTTAAAGCATCCAGCAGAGGCAGGGTATCCTCGCGCATACTGACTAAATGGGCGATTTCTCGTTTAGCCGCCATAATATCGAGTTGCAGCTGTTCGGCCCAATAGTCCAGGCAATACCACTGAATTTGCCCACTTACCTGGTCATAATGCTTTCGCATAGTGGCTTTACACTGTTCTACTGACTGCTTGTTTTGCAGCGCCACTTTTTGTGGCAGATGTTCCATCCAAAAATGGGTATCAAAGTGAAGATCCAGCAGCGTGCCGTCCATGTCTAGCAGGACTGTGTCTATTTCGTTCCAGGGCAGAAATGGCAAGCGGTTTTCCTTATGATACATTAAGCTTTAGACTTGATAGATATAATAGCGAAAGATAGCCACGATAAACATGAGTAAAATAAACCCTGCTAAAGTATTGCCCCGCATCCATCATCGCGAGATTGTCGCGCAGAGCCGCCTGTTCAAAGTAGAACGAATTGATCTTGAATTTTCTAATGGTGCAACCCGGCAATTCGAGCGAATGGCGGGCACCAATCGTGGCGCGGTTATGATCGTTCCGTTGTTGGATGCCGACACTATCATTCTGGTACGCGAATATGCTGCTGGTAACCACACTTATCAGTTGGGCTTTCCTAAGGGTTTGATTGAT
Source organism: Salinimonas sediminis (assembly GCF_003429285.1). Classification (NCBI taxonomy): domain Bacteria; kingdom Pseudomonadati; phylum Pseudomonadota; class Gammaproteobacteria; order Alteromonadales; family Alteromonadaceae; genus Salinimonas; species Salinimonas sediminis. The sequence goes on along the minus strand of NZ_CP031769.1, from coordinate 132,954 downwards.
CCTGGTGAAAACCCGGTAGAAGCCGCCGACCGCGAATTAAAAGAAGAAGCCGGTTATGGGGCGCGCCAGCTTAGCGAAATTCACACAGTGAATATGGCACCGAACTTTTTTAATTCAGAAATGCGTATTGTAGTGGCGCGGGATTTGTATGAACAATCTTTGGAAGGTGATGAACCCGAACCACTTGAGGTCGTGACCTGGAAATTAAGTGAGCTAGATGCTTTGCTGGAACGCGATGACTTTATTGAAGCTCGCTGCATTGCAGCCTTGTTTCTGGCAAAGAAATGGTTGAAGGAGCAATAAAGCATGCCCGATGACACCCTCCCCTCTTTGTTAGCACTAGCGAAAGAGGTGGCTGTAGAAGCAGGCCGGGAAGTTCTAAGAATATACGACTCAGGAGACTTCAGTGCCTATCAAAAAGATGATGACTCGCCGGTTACCAGCGCGGATTATAAAGCGAACGATATTATTACCCGGCGGTTAGAAGAAGCCACACCGAATATTCCAATATTGTCGGAAGAGAATAAACATGCCAGCTTGGCGGAGCGTAAGAAGTGGCCACGCTACTGGCTTATCGACCCTATTGATGGAACGCAGGAATTTATCGCTCGCAGCGGCGACTTTGCTATTAATATTGCGCTCATTGAAAACAACGAGCCCACTATTGGCGTAATCTTCTGGCCCCCAGGACAAACCTTATATTATGCCAGTAAAGATCATGGCGCTTTTAAAGAATGCCCTGACGAAACCCGCCAAATTCATGTGCGTAAGCTGGAAGATCCCAAACGCAGTGTGGTAATGATTGCTGTCAGCCGCCGTCAGTCGCGCGACAAAATCCTTTCGCGAATGAATGCCAAACGAATTTATCAGACGCTGCCATTGGGTAGCTGTTCGTTGAAATCCTGTTTTATCGCTGAGGGCAAAGCCGATGTGTTTATGCGTATCGGTATTACCGGCGAATGGGATACCGGCGCATCCCAATGCATAGTGGAAGAAGCAGGTGGCCGTATTCTGGCAGCTAATTTTGAACCATTGACATATAACCAGCGCAAAACGTTGGAAAATCCTGACTTTGTTGTGATGGGGGACCAGCGGGTACCCTGGCAGGATATTGTCCAATACCATAAGGAATAACGCCCATGCTAAAACCAGCGATTGTCGCCCTGAGTGCCCTTACCAGCTTACCTACGCTGGCCGCCTGGCAACTGGACGAAAATGACTCCAGACTGCATTTTCTATCAACCAAAAATGCACAGATTACTGAAGTGCATAGGTTCGACTCGTTATCCGGCGCCATTACCGATAGCGGTGAGCTAACGGTGACTGTAGCCCTGGCCTCCGTGGATACGGGTATCGAAATACGCGATACCCGTATGCAGGAAAAGTTATTTGAGACCGGCACTTATGGCGAAGCCAAATTTACCGCTTCTCTACCGGCCGATGTGCTGGCGATGAAAGCGGGCGATACCGGAATTTATACTATCGAAGGCAGCATTGATTTACATGATGAAAATGTGGCTACCAGCTTTATGGTGCAGGCTACGCGTGTAAACGATAGCCAGTATACGGTGACCACGGTAGCGCCTACCCTGCTAAAAGCAGGTGATTTCGGCCTAACTCAAGGGCTTAATACATTACAGAAGATTGCTGGATTAGACAGCATCACTATGACAGTACCTGTGTCCTTTAGTGTCACCTTTACCCAACAGTAGCGAGTCCGCCATTGGGGAGCGCTAGCACCAACCTATATTTATGGGCAACTGGTACGTTTTGCTGGTAGCAGGCTAGCAAGGCTACCACCCTGTAACCCGGCGTCTACAAACGCGCCGGGTACCCGGTCAGCCACCAGCGAAGGTCACCCGTACTCCGGCGTTAACAATAAACCCATCGTTTCTGGACCAGATATCGGTTGTCCACTGTCCGCTTGCCGCTTGAGTGGGTAACAGTAACGGATGTTCATCGCTTTGTTTTACATCCAGCAAATTTTCCAGGTTAATAAACCAGCTGGTATTTCCAGCGGTTATCTCGCCCATTAAGCCAAGATGCCAGTAAGGATTGGTCTGCGTAATATAGGGGTTATCGTTTACTCGCTGCGAGCCGGTGTAATACGCTTCAAACCCAGCTGTGAAACGACCGTGTTGTTCCCACATTGCCACCAGTCCGGCAGAGTGCGTTGGGGTTAAGGCAATCTCTTGACGGCCAGCAGCCGCGCGACGCGCCTCGGTAGCATCCAGATAAAGATAACTCGCCGTTAGCTTTACATCGTACCAATAATAGCGGAACAGGAGCTCAGACCCGCGGATTTGGCTTTCTCCCGGCGCATTCACCAACCTCACCCGGTCGGGCGCATCACTGCCGGCCGAGGAAAATGCCTCAAGCTGAGTCTTGTTCTCTACATTGGACCCAAATAAAGTGACACTGGTTTCAATATTACCCACCGCGTAGGTGATATCAATGGAGGCAGTATCGGCCTGTTCTGCCTGTAACTCACCGATATCTGCCAGTCTGGCTAAACCGGCTGCTTCAATCTCTTCCACAAATGGCGTAGGTGCATAATAGCCCTTCCCATAAGAGCCACGCACGGTGAATTGGCCGGGGCGGTACAGTAAAGATATACGGGGGCTGAACTGGGTTCCATACTCACTATGCTTATCCAGGCGGGCGCTGTAAGAAGCCGATAGTTTACTATTTACTGCATAATTCAACTGGCCAAATAACCCGGGCACGTCATAAGTGTAGTCAAACTGGGCATACCGGTCAGACTGGTAAATGTCCGCTTGATAAGCGACACCCACCACCCAGTCGCTTTTATTATCATAGCCCGCCAGGCTGCTTTCAATCAGGTAACTTTCGTGCTGGTCGCGGTCTTCATCTGCGCCATACAGATGATCATGTTGCTGCGCCATGGCTGAGGCCCTGGAGTGGAAGGTGATCGTGTCAGTGGCAGGGGCATCGAACACCAGCCCGGCGTCTAAACGCTCAGAATCCTGATTCTGGGTAAAGGGCCGGCTATTGTCTACAGTATTGGCTGCCAGCGTTCCGCCTGTCCGGTTTTCGGTCATAAAGCCCGCCGTAGCATAAAGATTCTGGCCTTGTTCTCCTTCCCAGAATAGCCGGGGCCGTACGGTATAGCGCTCGTAACCGGGCAAATCAATCCAGCCGTCATTATCAATATCAGTTGCATGTTGATAATGCGCCCCCGCCGTAACAGAGCCATTCACCGTTTTGCTTAAGGGCGCTTCGGTATACGTGGTAAGGTCCTGGCCATCCCGGCTGGTAAGGTTTAACAGGGCTTCGCCTGTTAGTTCATCACCGGGCCGCCGCGAGACCAAATTAATCACCCCACCCAGCGCAGAGCCGCCATAAAGTGATGACGCTGATCCTTTGATAATTTCAACCTGTCCCAAGTCCGTGGGCGGAATTTGCAATAGACCAATCGATGCAGCCTGATTACCGTAAAGCGGTAAACCATCCGCCAATAACTGAGTGTACCGACCATCCATGCCTTGCAACCGGATATTGGCACTCCCAAGGGCCGGCGACGTGGTTTGTACTCTGACTCCGCCTGTCTCGGCTACCAGCATAGAGATATTACCCGGCCGCATAGCGGCCTTTTCCTGGATTTCTTCTCGGTTAACAACCTCTACACGAATAGGTTGATCATCGGCAATGCGACCTGAACGGGTAGCCTGAACAAGTACCCGCTCAACCTCTTCATTATCCCCATGCGCAGGTTCATCTTGCTGGGTGGAGGGAAGGACCGCAGAGAAGGGCTGTGAGGCCGCCACAGCAGTGGCAGAGCCGGAAAATATGGCTACCGAATATAGGAATAGCAGGGTCAAACGAACACAAGGGGTCATAGTAAGCTTAGTAATACGTGGTAACCACAATCAATGATAAGCTAAAGTGTAAAGATTACAGTTACTGGAAGGTCAAGATGAGAATAAGCACGTTAGCGGATGCCGCCCAGGTACCGGCAAAAACCATACGCTACTATGAAGAGATAGGCTTGCTTGCACCCTCGCTTAGAACCGCCAACGGCTACCGGCATTATCAGGCAAAGGATATCGATAGGCTGGTTTTTATCCGGCGATGTCGAGAGCTAAATATCAGTATTGACGATATTAAACAGCTACTTGATGTTCAGCAACATCCCAAAGCCTCTTGTGCAGCCGTGGATAATATCATTGCTAAACAGCTGGCCCGGGTTCAGCAGACTCAGCGCGAATTGGCCTTGTTGGAGAACAGCCTCCACCAGCTCGCAACATCCTGTACACACCAGCAAATTGAAGATTGCACTATTTTACAACAGCTACGCCACACACCGCGCTAATCAGATTTTCAGCTTACGCCGGGGGATTGGCCGATGAACTACCCCACCAGATAAAACCAGCCTAAACCCACTACCAGGGCTGGCACCGCTGAATACAGGGTGGCGTACGCAGCCGCTTTGGGCGCCAGCGCCATGGCCGGAAACAACGCATCGCCATCGTTCGCCAAGCCGTTACCTAATAGCGCAGCAAACGGCAGGGCACCCTGTAAATACAGTCCGGTGACCATAATCTGTGGCCCACAGCCAGGCAGCATACCTACGGCAATGGCGCCTAACACTGCAACCACGCCCATACCATCAAACGCTGCGGCCATATCCACATTAAACCAGAACATAGGAAGTTCAAATAATAAAAACGCTACCACCACCCAGCTCAATACAAACTGCGTATCAGCAGCAGCATTAGCGGATAATACCTGTAGTTTCCCTGCTGGCGCATTGGGCTGTGATGGCGCTGTGGCCTGACCGTTGATGGCCCACAGTACGATGGTAATAAACGCAGCACTGGCGCCGCCATACACAATACTGGTATTAAGCACGGCTGAATACGCTTGAATATCTACATTAAACGCCATAAATAAGGCAATGATCAAAGCGGGTATGGCCAATACCAGAAAGAAATAGCTTGCGAACCGGCTGGCAAAGGGCGATGCAAGCGTACCTTCACACTGACACGCCACATTATCATTACTCGCCTTCGCAGGCTGGCGCATAACACTGTCGTCCTGGTGAATATAGTTTACCACTGCTCCGGTGATCACCCCGACCACACTGCTAATGGCCATAACGGACAGGCCCGTCACAGGTTCGCTGGCCAGTAGCAAAAATGCGGCGTCGCCCATGGTACTGGTTAATACTGTCACTACCGCACCAAAGCTGGCATTACCACGCACGAACTGGGTGACCACAACGATGGCTCCACCGCAGCCAGGTAAAGCACCCAATAAAGCGGCGCCCGATAGCTCCACCGCCGGATAACGCGCGATAAGTTCAGCCATACGGCCACCGCTAACCCGGCTGGCTACGGCGTGGAAGGCGACTAAAGAAAGGTAAACAAATATACCTACCTGGAAGAATGCATCGCTTAAAACCTGCAAGGTCACCTGTCGGCTCCCTGGCACCATTAACAATGCCATGAGTACCACAGGTAACAGCATCCGCTTATTAGGCGTCATACGGCGAAGGGCATTTGACGGCCCTGGGGCTGTGGCTACAATAAAGCTCATAAAAGAATCCTGTCTGTGTCTACAAAACAAGAATAGTTCTCATTATCACTTATAGGTAGTCTTTTTAGCAAATTGCGACGATAGCTAAATCTGATTAAAGCTCCCTTAAACTAATACAAAATGCTATTGGCGGTGCCACGCCGGGCGTATTTGTGCCTTCCTCTGCCGGGGGATAGGAACCCCGGCGATAGCGTGTTAGAAGAGCCTCAGCTTTATGCATATCCTGCACGAGCCCTTGGCGTCAAGTGAGAGCCCTTGGCGAAGTAACCGCCCTCAGCGTACAGACGGTAGCGGGTTGCGCATAGGTTTAGGTGGCGCATTTAAGTCTTGTAGGGGCATTGCCTGGAACCTGTCAGCTGGCAATGCTGGTGCACTGACAGGAGCGTCATCTATTTTAAAAACGGCCATTTCCTGTCTTACCTTTTGCAGGCTCGGATCTTCATTGCGCTCTTCATTTATTACGAAAATACCGACTTTTGCACACCCCATACCTAGCTTGTCGCTACTGCTATACCGAATAACCGCCGCGCCAATCAGCATGCCAGTGAGTACGGGTAACAACCATAGGAACAAGGTAGGTGTCAGCCAGGCGGTTACCCCGCCCCAAACCAACGCAAGCAGCGTCATCCAGCGGGTATACACCAGCGCATCACGCCAGGGTACCATCCGGCCTTCACGTTCCTGAGCTTCCCACCGCACCTTATGCCCTATCAGTACACTAAGCACAAAGTAGCTATGATAAAACATCATCATAGGGGCTATGAGCACAGCCATGAAAAGCTCGGTGACGCCACCAATAAACAACCGCCCCACCCCGCCAAACTCTTGCCGGCGCTGAATCATTGCCAATACCAGGCCAAGCAGCTTGGGCATGAACAGTAACGCTACGGTTCCCCACAAGGTGGCCACCATCATGCTTTCTTTGGCAATTTGCCAGCTCGGGAAAAGTTGGTAGCGAGAAGTGAAAAAATCAGGCTGAGTGGTGGCTCGGACAATCGCGTCAGCGGTTCCCAGCCCCAGCATGGCAAACAACACAATAGAAGAAATATACGCAAAAGCACCGAACAAAAAATGTAAACGGTTGGTGGTTTTAAGTCCTTTTACACTTAACAAACCAAGGTGTTGAATATTACCCTGCACCCACCGTCTGTCGCGTATCGCGTAGTCAATCATATTGGCCGGAACTTCTTCATAGCTGCCATGGGTGTCCGTTAATAGAAAGCACTGCCATCCGGCTCGGCGTAATAGCGCAGCTTCAACGAAGTCGTGACTAAGTATCTCGCCTCCAAACGGGGCCCGGCCAGGTACTTTAGGTAACCCACAATGCTGCATAAATGGCGCAACCCGAATAACCGCATTGTGCCCCCAGTAATTGGCACTGTCAGTTTGCCAAAAGGCCAGACCGGTAGCTAACATAGGACTATATAAGTGGGCAGCAAACTGCACAAAGCGGCCGAAAAAGGAATGCTGGCGCACGGGCATCGGAATGGTTTGAATAAGTGCTGCATCAGGGTTCATTTCGATACGGCGCACCAAATCTAGCATGCGGGTCGCTGACATAACACTGTCAGCATCCAGCACAATCATTGACTCATACTGACTACCCCAGCGCTGACAAAACTCCGTAATATTGCCAACTTTGCGTCCCACATTTTTTTCACGTCTACGGTAAAACAACTGGCCTGCTGCACGGCTTAAGCGTTGGGTTAACTGCTGCCAGGCCTGAAGCTCAGCGGTAGCCTTATCGGCATCACGGGTATCTGACAGCATGTAAAAGTCGAAGTGCGAATGAAACGGCGTGTCCAGCACTTCACGTACGCACGCTTCAAAACCCACCATAATACGCCGGGTATCTTCATTATATACCGGCATTATAATCGCGTGACGGTGTTTTATGGGCTTATCTTGAGCGGGCGATGCCTGTTGCTTTTTCAACGTCAGTGGGTCGATATGGACAAGTTTCAGCACAAATCCGATGATGGCTGTCCAGAAAGACATCGATAGCCATACAAATAGAGGTAAGGCTAATGCTAGCTGGCCTATCTCCAGCCAGGTTAATGCATTCGGCCGAAATATTTCGTACAACGCCCATATTGCCAATGCCGCGGTAGGTAGCGTTAATAACAATATAAAAGCGACCCGCCAGGCGCGCCCCCGAACCCATAACCGCCCCGGCTGGTGCTTTGACGTACTAGGTTTGTGGCTGATAGACATAATTCCACACCTCGCTAACTTTTTCCTTGTTATGGTTCAGGAATAAACGCATATCCACCGGCTTCTGACCTTCGGGCAATAGCAGGAAGGTGGCACGCATCTCCCGGCCACCGTTTACTTTGAATATTCTGGCTTGCTTTACCGCCCCGCGGTTTACATCCAGAATTAAATTGATGTCCTCAACTTCCAGATTAAACCCTCTAGGTAACGTGAAATCCACCACAAAACGGCGCACCATTTGTTCTTCAGATGATTCAAACCCAGGCAGATGGCTAACCCCCTGGCGAGTTCGTTTTACCACTGCGGTATCATAATGCATCGGTTCTTGTTCTACCGTACGCATGTGATAAGCAAAATACCGGCTCTGGCCTTCTTTAAGCGGTGCTTCCGGTACCCAGTAAGCCACGATGTTGTCATGGATTTCAGCATCAGTTGGAATTTCTACAACTTCCAGGCGGCCTTTTTCAAAGCCGGCTTTTGGCGTTACCCATAATCCTGGACGCTGATGGTAATTCGCCTCGGCATCCAGATAATTTTCAAAATTACCATCGCGCTGCAGCATCCCAAAGCCTTGGGGTGCAGGATCGCTTAGTGAGGTAATTTGCAAACGGGTAGGATTGGTCAGCGGTCGCCAAATTTGTTCGCCATTTTGATTGATCATCAGCACGCCATCGCTGTCGTGTACTTCCGGACGGTAGTCATCGTGACGTTGTTCAGTATTTTCGCCATACAGAAACATACTGGTGAAAGGTGCGATACCCAGTTTAGTGACATCGGTACGGGCAAATAACCAGGCTTTGACATCCACTTTGGTATCTTTGCCAGGACGAATAGTAAAGGCATAAGCCCCAGCTACTGAGGGGCTTTCAAGCCTCGCGTATACAGTAATCGGCTTACCCGGTTGGGGTTTAATTAACCAGAATTTAGTGAAGCTAGGAAATTCTTCTCCTTTCGGGAGCCCGGTATCAATAGCTAAACCACGCGCTGAGATACCATACACCTGGTTTTTCCCTACCAGGCGAAAATACGATGCGCCCTGAAAGACGGCAAATTCATCTTTATACTGGTCGTTTTTGATAGGGTAATGAATACGAAACCCGGCAAAACCACTATTTTCATCGGTTAAGCCGGCAAACTTTTCGGCTTGCTGATCATAGCTGAACATCGCAGGGTCAAATGCCAATTTTTGCTGGCTGTTATCGCGCTCTACTACAGTAACCGTAACCGGCTCATCATATAAAAAACCTGGGTGAAAAAACTGGACTTCGTAGTCGTTTTTGCCGTGCCATAAGGCTTGCTCTGGTTTAAAGCGAATTGAACGATATGGCTGATAGTCCATATTCTTCAGCTTTTCATCAAGCCCGTGGTCGTCCACCGTATACTCGCCTTCAGCTGAGGCCCTGGCCTCTTCAATCACTGATTGTAAGATAGGTTTGGCAGACGGGAAATTAGCGTCGTTTACCGACTCCGCATGAACGCCAGTGCTTCCCGCCGCGAACATAGCGCCAAGTGCAACCAAGCTCAACACCCCGCGCTGCTTTTTCAACAATAAAAAAAACCGTGCTAAGGGGGGTAGCGGTAAGGTACCGATACATTTAGTGCTTCGCTGCATATGAATTCTCCAATAATAAGGGGCCCCGCTATTGTTGCAAGAGCTGAACCAGGCTGGATAAATCTTACCGGCGTATAAAAATGCTATATAAATCATTTGCTTGTGGCTAATTTGTGGTCAAATAAATAGATTTAAAACGCCTATATAATTGAAGACTAATGTAAAAGTGTGAAAATACGTTGGCAGAAGGCGACAGTTTTACACAATCATGCAGATTACTTTTTCGCCAGAAAAGCGATGCTGTAAGCGTAGAAAGCAAGCAGATGATATTTATTTTTCATATTAAAATACAAAAACTTAAATACTTTAATGACGAGCTTTTTGAGGCATACGGGGCCAGTTTGGCAAGCCCCTTGCTCTATCCTCAGTAGTACTATAAAACAGGTTTTTTCACGCAATAGTGTATCGGGCATCCTGCCGATACCGTTTAAGGAGCAGTTATGCGTAAATCTTTTACTATTCTTTCCGCTTTGGCCGTAGGGTCGTTATCTTTTCAGGCCCTTGCTGACTCACCAAACTGGCGCTACGTTGAAGGTGGCTATGCTAACTATGACACCGATTATGAGGATTTCGATGGTTTAACTATCAGCAGTAAATACCTGTTAGAAAACAATATCTTCCTTAATGCAGAATACACCAATGTGAGTGAAGACGATTTTGATATCAATACTACTACATTAGGTGGTGGTTACCGGTTCGTACTTAATGGAATGACCGACGCCTACGTGGGCGCCAACTTTGAACGTATCGACACTGATGGCGGCGATGAGAACGGCTATAGCGTTAATGCCGGTGTACGTTCTATGGTGCTACAAGAGGTAGAAGTGATGGCTGAAGTTGGCTATTACGATGTATACGATGGCGATGTAACAATGAAGGTAGGCGCTAATTATTACTTTGCGCCGCGCTGGGCAGCTGGCGTTAGCTTCAAAAAAATGGACGATGCTGACCTGACGCAAGTCACTGCGCGCTACACCTTTTAATTGAACCATGAGCGAGGCCGGCGTTAGTCGGCCTTACTTCGATGAAGCATGCCACGCGTTTTTTAGCTCTGTGTGGCGGCATAACGTTGTGGTTAAGCGGCTGCACCACTGCGCCCACTACCGGGGCCACTGTGACGTTACCGAGCTCCCAGCCTACCGGACAAGGTATAGCCAGCTTTTATGCTGACCACTTCGATCAGAAAATGACGGCTAACGGCGAAACCTTTAAGCAACAAGCATTGACGGCGGCTCATCCGCAATTACCCTTTGGTACACTGGTAAAAGTCACCAACATCCAAAACGGTAAAAGTGTAACAGTAAGAATAAATGACCGCGGGCCTTATATCGCCGGGCGAATTATTGATTTATCGCAGGCCGCCTTCAAACGTATTGCCCCATTAGATCAAGGGGTGGTTACCGTGTTAGTACGACCATTACCCAAGCCCTAATCTATCTCGCCGCTTTCATCACCACTGGTTACCGCATCGCGGTGACGTATGTCTACCGTTTCATGCAGCTCAGAAAATACCAGTACGACTTCCCCGCTATGCAACTGGGCTACCACCTGCGCCACCTTTTCCTCAAAACTGGCTTCGATTTCTCCGTAATCTGTGCCTTCACGTAGCACAAAAGACTCGGCAATACTGTGAAGCGTGTCAGCCTCTAAAGAAGCTATAGGTATAATCATTTGCACATTCCGATAGTCACTGCCCGAAGGGCAAAAATTGTTCAAAGAATACTTTGACCCTATTTTGAAGCCAAACCTGGGGCCGTAATAAACTGCCCTGCATAAAGCCTACGTGCCCTCCTTTATCGCTTAATTCAAGGGTAACTGCGTTAGCAAGTTCGTGTTCCTGAGGAATAATCAGATGATTCATGAAAGGATCATCAATACTGTGTAATACCAACGTCGGGCAATGAATTGCGCTAAGATAATGAAACGAGCTACATTTTTCGTAATAATCCTGTGCATCACAAAAGTTATGCAACGGCGCTGTTACCACATCGTCAAACTGGCGAAAGGTAGTAATATTATCAACATCACGGGGCGTCAACTGCAGCAAGCTACGATAATCGATGTAAGACATTTTTTGTTTTAATGTCTGCTTCATGCTGTTTAATAGATATTTTTGGTAAACTCGCGAAAAACCCTGATTGATACTGCGAGCGCACTCACCGAGTTTTAACGGTGCAGAAATTGCCACCGCCCCATCTAACCACTTTTGTGCGGGATGTTCCCCCAGCAGCTTTAACAGCATATTAGCGCCCAGGGAAAAGCCAACTGCAACTTTAGGCAAACCAGGAAAGCGCTGACTAAGTAGCTCCAGAAAAAATCGGGGGTCTTCGGTTTCACCGGAATGGTACGCTCGCGGTAAACGATTGGGTTCGCCACTGCATGAGCGAAAGTGCATCATAACCACTTGCCAGCCATGTCCGCTTAATGCGGCCATCATGTCATTGGCATAATGCGAACGAATACTGCCCTCAAGACCATGGAACATCGCCACTATGCCGGTGGTTTTAGTTGGCTTCGGCCCCCATGCTAGATCAATAAAATCACTATCTGGCAACGTGACTCGTTCCATTTGGTAGTTAAGCGGCAATTGCTTTTGGATAAACCGCGGCCAGATAGTTTGTAAATGACGGTTTTTGGCCCACCAGGGTGCGCGAAATTCACTTTGCTGAATGGTCCCGTGGGATACGCTGGTTCGCTGCATAGGGTTAGTCGGCTAAAGCAAGTTTAATCAGGCTACGAATATCGGCAATAGCCTGTTCGTTGTCGCGTAACTGATAAGCATGGATAAACGCCACCACACTGGCGTTAATCCCCCGGATATCCGAGGTTTCGACTAGCAGATTATTGAGTACTGTGACCAGTTCTTCCTGTTGTTGGGCTTCTAGCACCAGCTCCTGCTGCTTCAGCTCTGCATAGCGATGATGTTCCGGATGCGACGGCGCTTTGGCGGCTTTGCGGTGTAACCGGTGCTTAACCAATAGCTGCTCACTATGACCAATGGCCGCTTTAAGCGTTTGCCACTGTTTTAACACGACTATCTGCTGTTCTTGCAGGCACCAGCACAGCATAAGTAACATATTCACATTAACGCCTGCGGTATCTTGCAACCTTAAGCACAGGCTGGCCGCCTGTGGTTGTTGGTACAGGCTGGTAGAATAGTGCCAAAAAGCATCGGTGCTAAGATTATTGTGCTGAGTCATCGTCCTGCCTTGCATTTTCAATCGCCTGCTGGGCATCCAGCCAGGCCATCTCGGTTTCTTCAAGTTGCTGTTTTAGCTTGGTTTGCTGGTCAAGTAGTGTCATCAACTGTTTTTTATTATCGTCCTCGTAAACCGTAGGGTCAGCTAATGCCTGTTCAACTTCTTGCAGTTGCTCTGATACGCGTTCCATGGTCTTTTCATGTTTATCCAAGGCTTTTTTAAGTGGAGCAACCTGTTGACGAAATTCAGCATCTTTACGCTTTTGGGCCTTACGGTCTTCTTTCGGTTTTTCCTGGGCAGGGGCTTTTTGCTGGCTCTGCTGCGCTAAAATCCAATCACGATAGTCATCTAAATCACCGTCGAACGGGGCCACCCTGCCACTATCCACCAGATAAAAATCTTCACATACGGATGATAATAAAAAGCGGTCATGCGATACCAGTACCATGGCTCCCTCGAACCCTTGTAACGCCACATTCAACGCGTGGCGCATTTCTAAGTCGAGGTGGTTAGTAGGTTCATCCAACAGCAATAAGTTAGGCTTTTGATAGACAATTAGCGCCAGCACCAGCCGGGCTTTCTCACCACCAGACATCGGTGCAACAGGATCTAATGCCTGGTCACCATTGAAACCAAAACCTCCTAAGAAATTACGTAGTTGTTGCTCGGTGGCGTGCTTATCCAGACGCTGCAAATGCAGTAGCGCCGAGGCCTGAGGATCCAGATATTCAAGCTGATGCTGGGCAAAGTAACCCACATTCAGGCCCTGCGCAGTAGCGAAATCGCCTTGCATAGGGGACAGCACACCAGCCAGCAGCTTAATAAGTGTCGATTTACCCTGCCCATTACGGCCCAGTAAACCAATTCGGCTACCGGGCACCAGGTTCAGTTTAACCTGTTCAACAATAACGGTACTGTCGTAACCCAGCTTCACCTTTTCCATGGCAATCAGAGGGTTAGGTAAATCTTTAGGCGGCGCAAAGGAGAAGCTAAACTGGCTGGCCGCATGCGCGGGCAACAGGGTTTCCATTTTTTCCAGTTGCTTAATTCGGCTTTGGGCCTGTTTTGCTTTACTCGCTTTTGCTTTAAAGCGCGTAATAAACGACTCAAGATGGGCGATTTTATCTTGTTGTTTACCATACTCAATGTTCTGCAAGCGGGCTCGCTCGGCACGTTGAACTTCATATGAGGAATAGTTACCGGTATAGGTGACCAACTGTTGATTCTCAACGCTGATTATCTGGCTTACCGTAGTATCAATAAAGGTTTTGTCATGGGATATCAACAGCAAAGTTCCGCTATAGCGCTGTAACCACTTTTCTAACCAAATTACCGCATCTAAGTCCAGATGGTTAGTTGGTTCATCAAGTAACAACAGGTCAGACGGGCATAATAAAGCCTGGGCGAGGTTTAAACGCATTCGCCAGCCACCCGAAAAATCTGTTACCGGCGCGTCAAGCTGGCCGTGGGAAAAGCCCAACCCGGCGAGTATAGTTGCTGCGCGCGCTTGCACATCGTACGCCCCGGCTTGCTCAAGTTGCCCATGTAAAGCCGCTATCGCCACCCCGTCGTGCTGCGCTTCAGCGCTCGCTAAGCGGGCCTGTAAGTCACGCAGATGACGGTCACCATCAATAACATAATCAATTGCGGCGCGATCAACTGCCGGGGTTTCCTGAGCCACACTCACTACGCGCCAGTTAGCTGGCATATGGCAGTCGCCGGTATCCAGTGACAATTCATTGCGCAGTAGCCCGAACAGGCTGGATTTACCGCAGCCGTTGCTACCTATCAGGGCCGCTTTATGGCCGGGAAATATCTGGGCGTTGGCTTGGGCCAGCAATACCTTGCTGCCTCGCATCAATGTTATATCTGAAAGCTTAATCATGGACCATTTGCATTGCTGGAATTTCGGCGCAACAGCGTAGCAAAAATACACCATTAACGCTTGTTTTATACATTGGGTCAGGTGTTTTAGCACAATATATACCCGTTAATATTTTTCAATATAACGCAGGTTTAACTGACCCAATTGAGCAAACGCGGGCGCAGTACGGTATAATTAAACGAGAAATGTTTGCTACCAGACGAGGCCTTATGACCAATAAAAACCGTCGTCGCTTTATTGCCGGTGCTACCTGCCCCAGCTGTAAGGCAACAGATACCATTATGCTGTACTTCGAAAACAATCTGGAAAAACTGAAATGCGTAGAATGTGATTACCAGGAAACCCAGACAGATGACAAGGTAAAAGCCACCACCCGCGAACAGGAAGATGTCATCGGCTTGTTTAAGCCCGAGTAATTTTTACCTGAGATGGGCAACTCTGCGTTGCCCATACCGTGCAGCTCTGCATGAGAGCTTACAATAGCGAATTATAGCCCATCAAAAACAGTACTTTATCTTAACTAGCAAGGCTGGGCTATGTGGCATGAAATTTTCAACAAATCATGCTTACGCTGATGAAATTGAGGTAAATTTATGGCCCGGTCGTCCCGCCTGATTAAAGGGTTTATTGTACTGTTACTGGTAGTGATAGCGATTCGACTGGCGTTACCTTATGCAGCGCAGTGGTATATCAACCGTACGCTTAGCCAGCCGGGTGATTATCATGGCAAGGTAGGCGATGTGGATCTTATGCTCTGGCGCGGCGCTTACAGTCTGGAACAAATTATTCTGGTGCAGGATGGGGGCTCAGTAGAACGCCCTCTGTTTAAAGCCGATAAAGTTGAGTTCAGTTTGCTATGGTCCGCCCTGATTCGTGGGCGAGGCGTAGGAGATGTTACGTTAACGCGTCCAGAAATTAATTTTATTGATGCTGCTAATGATCAGCAGGATCAGACCGGTGAATCAGAAAACTGGCTAAATCTGGCCAATCAGCTGTTCCCTTTGCGAATTGATAAGCTCGCTATTATCGAAGGTCAAATTGCCTTTTATAATCCCGATGCAGCCCCGCCCATCGATGTAGCCTTACATGCTATAAATGGTGAAGCCTATAACCTGGTAAACAGTCGCGACCTATCCAAGGACCTGGTAGCGCGCGCAAAGTTTGTTGCCCAAACCGCGGAACAAGGCACCCTGTCGGTACAATCTCAACTAAATCCCAGCACCAAGAATCCGACCTTTGACATTGATGTGCAGGCAAACGATGTAGCCTTGGTTAACTTTAAGAACCTGCTGGATACTTATGCTCCGTTTGATCTTGAAGCCGGTACGCTGGAGCTGGCTGCCGAAATTGCCAGCGATGATGGCTACGTCCAAGGCTACGTAAAACCTATATTACATAATGTTGAAGTATTTTCATGGAAAGGGGATATAAAACGGGACAATGACGGATTTTTTAAAGGCGTAGTAGAGGCGACGTCCGCCTTCATCGCTGAGTTATTTGAAAATCAGTCACAAGATCAAATCGCCACCCGAATTCCCATCGAGGGTCAGCTGGATAATCCGCAAACGCCGGTGTTACCAGCATTAGGCGCTATTATTAAAAATGCCTTTATTGAAGCGTTACAAGGCTCGGTAGAAGAGTCGGTGGATTTGAATGATGCCACTAAGTCCCGTGAAGCGGCAAATGATGAGGTAGAAAAGCAATAACAGCGTCTACCAGAAACTGATGACGGTAGCCTTTAACAGAGGCTATCTTATCACTGCAAGTTGGCTGGTCTTACTAGCCAAAAGTAGAAGTCTTGACCATACTTTACGCTACGTGCTTACCAATTTGGTATTGTTCCACCATGCGCATTGTATTCATCATAATGCTGTTTGGGCTGATGGTCCTTCCGTTAAATGCCAGGCAACTGGTAATAAGCTATGTAGAGCATCCTGGCTCTGTAAGTTTACAACCGCTTATTGTGCAAAGCTACGCAGATATTGGTTATGAAGTACGCTATGTGAGCATGCCATTGACCCGCCGCCTGCTCGCCTTGGAAAGGGGCACTATTGATGCAGATTTAATCGCGCGCAGCAATGCCGCGCAGGCTTATAAGAATATTTTACGGGTTGGCCCATCGTTAGGCGCGCTGCGTTTAGAACTGGTTTGCCCTTTGCATTTGCCATGTGACCAGAGCGTGTTAGAAAGTCGGGAAAAGAAAGTTTTTTTCGATCGGGGGACCGCTTCAATAATGAAGCTTTTAATAGACGTTAATCTTCCCTACAAGCACAGTTTCATAGAATCGCCGCGTATTTTAAATGCCTTGTTTAACCGTCACCGCATTACCTATTTTGTACATCTGGTTTTTGCTGATAATCATCAGTTTGCACTAACCCGCCCCCACCAGACCTACGTCATCGGGGAACACGACATGTTTCACTATGTACACCGGCGCCACGCCGGTCTGATCAATGAATTAAGCGTAGCCCTTACCCGCAATAGCGGCCTTAAGCACTCGCGGCCTGAGACACCGCAGGTCCGATAGCGTTTTTTTGCAGAGGCGCTTTTTTTGGCCGGCCCGGCTTGCCCGCTAATAACCGCCGGCCTATAACCTGTTCTAAACGCTTAATAAAATGCTCATCTCCTAATGCCAGGCTCATTTTCAGCGCTTTGCGAATATCAGCAAGTTGTGCCTCAGGCAGCACGTTGCTAAACAATTGTTGATAGGCTTGCTGTCTGTCCTGCGGGGTATCGCCCAGCGCAATGTATCGGCTGTGTGGGGTCAACAGCGCCGTTGATGCACCATGCTGATTCTCATAAGCGCTACTCCAGCCTCGTGGCTGGGCATGCAAAGAATGGGAGCCTATGGCTTTTTTTGTATCTGCGGTGATGGGTTCATTAGCCGCGTTAGCGGCGACATGTGGGATAGTGCTACCTTCAACAAACAGCAAACGGTCGATATAACGGTATACCGCTATCAGGTAGTCATCTGCCAAAATTAATGACGCTTTATAGCGGTCTTGCCAGATCCCCCCTCTGTGGGCGTATTTCTGATTGTAATGCTGGGCATAAATGCGCCCGGTGGCCTGAAGCATACTTGATATTCCGCCATCAGTTTTCGGCGTTACCAGCAACTGCAACTGGCTATCACTCATACCCCATGCATGTACCGCTACCTGATAACGCGTTGCGTAATTGGCCAGAGCCTTGAGATAAACGGCTTTGTCTTCGTCATCGGGTAAAGCCGACAGCGCCGGGCGGGACAGTCGGTGAATGTGTTGAGGTATTCCAGCGGGTGAGGTACGTAACTTTCTGGCCATGATTGCAGTCTTTTTTAAGGGTCTGCAAAAAATATAGTTCAGGATGGCGTGCTTAGCGAACAAATCCACCGGAAACCGCCGGGCCGATCAGCTAAATAACTGATCGGCTTTAATCTTTACGCCGGTAAAGCAGAATCAATAATGTGGCGGTGGGGTTTCTTCTGATAGTTTAGCCAAATTATCCGGCTCCATCGCTTTTACCTTGTTTAATACATGCTTCAGTTGTACCTGAACTTTTTCTAACTGATACTGCTGGCTGGTCAATGCTTCGTTAAGCTCATCAATAGTATGGTCCTGAAAAGCCACTTTGGTTTGCAAATCTTCTATTGCCTGTAGCGCTTGCTTTAATAATCCGTGGTGTCGTGCTGTTTGCTCATTCATCATCAATTTTCCAAAGCTCGGCTAAGCCGCTGCTGCTTTCTGACAATATTTCATTGTTGCCCACAAAGCCCACTGCATAAACTACCGCACTGGGTGGCGAAGCATCTTCTCGTGGCGCAACCTTCCATTCTGCGCGGGGCTCACCGGTTTTCACATCCCACAGATAAATTCGGCGGGAGGGCGAGCCGGTCAGCAAATATTTACCATCGTCAGAAAACACCGCGTCGGTGAATATCTTCTGGCGCGCAATATACTGCAAGTTGGACACCGGTGCACCCGTTTGCAGGTCCCATATTTGCGATTTTTGCTGACTGTCTGCTGTAAATGCATAGCGTCCTTTATCATCCAAAGCGACCAACGTTACCCGACTGGGGTGGGTGAAGGTATGTACGATCTGGCCGTTGTCGGTATCCCACAAGTAGGCGACATAATCATTCCCACCGGTCAGTGCATATTTACCGTTGGGCGAAATATCAACACTGTTAACTTTTTCCTGGTGCCCGAAAAACTCCAGCCGCCGGCCGGTGGCATGTTCAAAATACATAACCTGACCATTACTGCGCCCCACCAGTACTCCTTTACCGCCATTGGCAACCGCAATAGCTCTGATACTTGACTCATCAATACGCCAAAAACCAATGGGTTCACCATTGGTCATATCCCATAAAGCAAAGGCGTCACGATCAGAGGTTACCACCACTTTATCATCTGCCGAAATATGCACAGAGGCCACCAGATTGGCTCCTTCGCCCTGATGTGACCAGTGATACATCGGTTTGTTATCTTTTACGTGCCATACATTGATTCCGTTATTGGCCCCGGAAACCACCGCATATTGCCCATCAACCGAAATATCCGCGGCATAAGCGCCTTTTTCAGCATGCTCCCATTGCTGTTCTGGGGTGGTCTGGGGAATTGAACAACCACTCATCATAACCAGCGTCAGAGTAAGTAATAACAATCGATGGAACAAACAGGCATATTTCATGTCAAAGTGGCTTTCCTGGGTAAACGCTGGCTATGCAGTGTATCGGCAGTGCTGCTAATTGTTAAAGTATAGCTGTTGCTCTACATACCCTGCAAAATAAGATAAATAGCGATCCCCCTTGTAAATGCAAGGACTCGCCTACACAGTATACAACAGTAAGTTAAAGCGTTGTCTGTTGAAGCGTTTCAAATGGAACCTGACAGATTCGCAGATAAAATTCACGATAAATGGAGAAACGTTATGCGCAAGTCGCTTGTCGCCCTGTCGACAGTTGCCGCTTTGGGTTTATTTGCATGTCAGCCCGATACCGCCGAAAAACCCGTTAAAGAAGAAGCGGCAAAATCTTCCAAGGAAGAAATGTCTGCTGATCAAAAACATGCCTACGCAATGGGCGCTAGCATGGGTCTGTACGTTAATAACCGTGCAACTCAGCAAGAAGAGCTAGGTGTTCCTTTAGATAAAGAAGCATTGCAGAAAGGCTTTAAAGACGGCATTAACGACTCACTCGCTTTCAGCAAAGAAGAAATTCAACAGCTGGCACAGGAAGGCGAACAGGCTCTTCGCGAAAAGCAACAGGTTGCTGCTCAGGAGCAAGCTGAGCAAAATGTTAAGCAAGGCCAAGAGTACATGGCTGAGAACGCTAAAAAAGAAGGCGTTCAAACCACTGAGTCCGGCATTCAGTATGAAGTGATGGAAGAAGGTAAAGGCGATACGCCGGCGGCAGAAGACACGGTTAAAGTGCATTACCGCGGCACCTTGATCGACGGTACCGTATTCGATTCTTCATATGATCGTGGTGAACCTGCTACTTTCCCTCTTAATCGGGTTATCCCTGGCTGGACCGAAGGGGTACAGCTGATGAAAGAAGGCGCCAAGTATCGTTTCGTTATCCCGCCTGAATTAGCTTATGGCGAACGCGCCACTGGCGCTATTACCCCAAATTCAACGTTGATTTTTGAAGTTGAATTGCTGGATGTGGTTGACGAGCCAGCTGAAGAAAGTGCCAGCGAGTAAATTTCGTTAGCGCAGACAGTAAAAAAGCCGACGTTTAGCGTCGGCTTTTTTGGTTACGGCATATCCGTGCCGACCTAATCCTTACGTGCATAAACGCTCAGTGGTTTAAAGCGCGTGTTCCTATAGTAATAGGAGCTTTTCGTATGCCGTTCGAATAACTATTTCAGTATAGCGCAGCAATCCACCTTTACCAGCGCAAGCTAACACTATTTAGGAACAAAGAATGCTGGTTTAATAACCAAATGTTACAGTGCAATGTGGCCGCGACGCTCCCGTCTCACCTTTAATGTGGCACAATGCTGTAATATTTTTCTACCTGCTTTGTATAGAATCAGGCCGCCCAGTAACAACACAGCGGTAACCACGTTATCAATATGGCTTAATAAATCCGCCAACCCCACGGCAAACAGTACCGCGCCGGTTAAAAATAATAAAAACCCCATGATAGTTAGACCATTTTTTCTGTCTGAACGGCCATCTTGGTGAACTTCCTGGGTGGAATCCTGATATCGGGCGATGCTGATTTTTTCACTGACCATTTGGGGCTACTCATCTAAAAGAGAAATACACACACAACCTTAACTATAAGTCAGACCAGCAAATTGTTCTATTGTTCCGCTGTGACTTTAAAAAACAATCAACCGGGTTACATTGATTACGCTATCCGGCGTCCCTATTATTGAGCTCTCGCATTAACGCTATCTATCAGGTCATAAAGTTTGTGAAAACACCGCTGATTACCCGAAAGGGCTACCTTAAACTACGTGAAGAACTGGACTTTTTATGGCGCCAGGAGCGCCCCGAAGTCACTAAGAAGGTTACCTGGGCGGCGAGTCTGGGCGACCGTAGCGAAAATGCGGATTATCAGTACAACAAGAAACGTTTGCGCGAAATAGACCGGCGGGTGCGTTATCTTCGAAAATGTTTGGAACATCTTAAAGTCGTTGACTACCACCCCCAGCAAGAAGGCAAAGTGTTTTTTGGCGCATGGGTTACCATCGAAAACGAGCAGGATAAAAGCATGACCCTGCGCCTGGTGGGATATGATGAAATCTTTGGCCGCAATGACTATATTTCCATCGACTCGCCCATGGCCCGTGCGCTGGTAGGTAAAGCCTTAGATGATGAAGCCACCGTGCGAACCGAAGCTGGGGTATTTAACTGGTATATAACCGATATTCACTATGACCCTACCGACAAACAATAAAACATTTCTGGTCAGACAATTTTTTTACGCATTTCTTTTCGTTGGCTCTGTTGTTTTTTCGCATCTTGACGGCGTAATTTGGCGCCTTTACTGATTCTGGTTGGCTTGCGTTTTTTCTTCTCTACCAACGCACTGGCAATCCATTGCGCCAGCCGGTTTTCCGCGTCAAGCCGGTTTTGCTCCTGAGTGCGATAATTTTGCGCTTTTAAAATAAATACCCCTTCGGTACTGACCCTATTATCTTTTTTATCAAATAAGCGCTGCTTTATATTTTCAGGTAAGGATGAAGCCGCGATATTAAATCGCAGATGAATAGCGGTATTCACCTTATTTACATTTTGCCCGCCCGCGCCCTGAGAGCGCACGGCGCTCATCTCTACTTCACTATCATCTAACCGTAGTGAAGGGGAAATACTAATCATAAAAAAGTGCCTGTTAGTTGTTAAAAGAATAAATAAAATCTACAAAGAGACTAGACTAAAGAATATTAATAACACTAATTTTAAACTTTTGGTTAATAGACTTAGTTATAACATCTGGGTTATTTCCACAGTCTCGCCTAAACTATTTTTGTATATTTTAAAGAGACTTGCATCTTATTTTATATATTGGTGATTATCTTGTTTCATTTTAGTTTTTATAATTTGTATAATTTTGCCGATAACCTAAAAGTGACCACATAAAAATAGTCGCTTATTAATATTGGCCGGAACCCATGAAAACTTGTAAAGACGTGCAGCACCTTAAGCTTTATCGCCGACTAGGCGGTAACGCTGTACTGGTAGAAAAGCTGGTAACACGGTTTTCTACCAGTTTGCCCATATTAATTGTCAGATTAACCCAAGCGGTGCGTTGCCGTGATGCGCAGCGGGCGTCGACACAAATTAAAATGCTTAAAGAAGTAGCCTGCGCGCTGTCTGCCCACCCGATTATTAACGATCTTACGCAATTAGAGGGCTTTCTGGCTCACCAACCGCCTGCCCAATGGCACACTTGTATTGGCAACATAGAAACTATTGCCCGCGCATTTACTGACTGTATAAGTCAATATTTTCCCGCTCCTGCGCAGCCCGAATAGAAACTTCGCCACCTGAGATAAACACCCTTCTTCACAGCACCATCAATGCTATACTGGCTAACACATTTTATCACGTTTCAACCGCATTTCCGGCAGCCCCCATGGCGGCCCTGGTCATGCCAAACGAGCATCGCATTTACATTATGATCATAAACACCATTGCCACTGAGCTCACTGTTAAACCGGCTCAGGTAGAAGCCGCCGTATCGTTACTGGATAGCGGTGCTACCGTGCCCTTTATTGCCCGTTATCGTAAAGAGGCAACCCAGGGCCTGGACGATACTCAGTTACGTACATTGGAACAGCGGCTTACGTATTTGCGTGAACTTAGCGACCGCAAAGCCGTTATCGTGAAATCCATTGAAGAGCAGGGCAAACTCACCGGCGAGTTAAAAAGCCTGATAGAACAAGCTGAAAGTAAAACTACTCTGGAAGACTTGTACCTGCCGTATAAGCCTCGTCGGCGTACCAAAGGGCAAATTGCTATTGAAGCCGGCCTTGAACCGTTGGCCGATGCGCTATTTACCAATGCGGATTCCGAACCGCAAAGCCTGGCAGCCACTTACATCAATACCGAGCAGAATGTGCCCGATGAAAAAGCCGCTTTGGAAGGTGCCCGTTTCATTTTAATGGAGCGCTTTGCCGAAGATGCCGCCTTATTGGGTAAAATAAGACAATATCTGCACGACCATGCATTTATTGATAGTACTGTAGTCAAGGGCAAGGAAAAAGAAGCGCAAAAGTATAAAGATTACTTTGCCCATTCTGAAAAGCTAAAAAATGTACCTTCGCATCGCGCACTGGCCATGTTCAGGGGGCGCAATGAAGGCGTGCTTAGCATCCAGATAAATGCCGATCCGCAACGCGAAGATCCTCAAGCCCCCTCTCATTGCGAGCATATCATTGCGCAGCATTACGGCATAATGGATCGGGGTCGCCCCGCTGATGCGTTTATGCAGCAAGTAGTGCAGTGGACCTGGAAAATAAAAATTGGTTTGCACATGGAAACCGAGCTATTCAGTAGCTTGCGCGAACAAGCCGAAGAAGAAGCCATCAGCGTTTTTGCCAAGAACCTGAACGACCTATTGATGGCGGCACCCGCTGGCGCGAAAACCACCATGGGCCTGGACCCGGGTATGCGTACCGGCGTAAAAATTGCCATTGTAGATAAAACCGGAAAGGTACTGGCGACGAACACTATTTTCCCCCACGCCCCCCAGAACCAATGGGATAAGTCACTTCGCACATTGGCTAACCTGTGTAAGCAGTACAAAGTAGAACTTATCAGTATTGGCAATGGTACCGGTTCGCGGGAAACCGACAAGCTGGTGGCTGATATGCTCAAAGCAGATGAAACCGTCAAAGCTCAGAAAATTATGGTAAGCGAAGCCGGCGCCTCGGTGTACTCTGCCTCTGAGCTGGCATCCAAAGAACTGCCGGGTATGGATGTATCGCTTCGTGGCGCGGTATCTATCGCCCGGCGGTTGCAGGATCCGTTGGCGGAACTGGTTAAAATTGAGCCAAAAGCGATTGGTGTAGGCCAGTACCAACATGATGTCAGTCAGAGTCAGCTGGGTAAGTCTTTGGATCGGGTTATCGAAGACTGTGTAAACGCGGTAGGGGTAGATTTAAATACAGCCTCACCGGCCCTGCTTAGCTATGTCTCTGGTCTTAATCGTACGCTAGCCCACAATATTGTTCAGTTTCGTGATACTCACGGCGCCTTCGACGACCGTAAAGCCCTGCTAAAGGTTGAGCGGCTGGGCCCCAAAGCGTTTGAACAAGCAGCGGGCTTTTTGCGTATTTTTAGCGGGATAAACCCACTGGATAAATCATCTGTTCACCCTGAATCCTATAGTGTGGTTGATGCTATCGTCGCGCAAACCCAGGTGGCGGTGAACGATCTTATCGGCAATACCGAATTACTGAAAAAATTATCGCCAGAGACGTTCACCAGTGACGAAGTGGGTTTACCCACGGTACGCGATATCATCAGTGAACTGGACAAACCTGGTCGGGATCCCCGCCCCGAGTTTAAAACCGCCACCTTTAAAGAAGGTGTCGACACCATTAGCGACTTACAACCGGGCATGATTCTGGAAGGCGTGGTAAGTAATGTAGCTAATTTTGGCGCGTTCGTTGATGTTGGCGTTCACCAGGATGGCTTGGTACATATCTCAGCCTTAACCGACAAGTTCATCGCCGATCCCAGGGAAGTGGTTAAAGCGGGAGATATTGTAAAAGTCAAAGTGATGGAAGTTGATGTGGCGCGTAAGCGTATATCTTTTTCTATGCGCCTGGACGACACCCCCGGGGCACCTAAACAAGCGCGGGCCACAAACCACGCAGGCAAAAATGCTAAGGGCGCAAATGCGGGCGGTAGACCGGGGTCAAAGCCGGGCAACAAACCAGGGGGGAAACCTCAACGTGCGTCCCAGCCTGCCAATGGCGCTATGGGCAATGCCTTTGCCGATGCCTTCGCTAAAGCAAAAGATAAGTAAAACGCTGGCGACCGCTGGGTAGACTAGCGGTCGATACACAGCAGCAACAAAAGCCGCCAGGCTATTTGCTATTTATATTGTAGTTAAATTTGGTGGTTAGGCGCTGGCCGAGAAGCCGGCGTCTCGTGAGGTAAAGGTATTACGGTAGGTAAGTTGAATTTGCAGCATTTTTTGCTGCATACCCGCCTCATCGTATCCCGAGCGGTCTAGTTGTACCGGGTCTAATGCATGCTCCGTTGTGCGACGCGAGGGCTCGCCAGAAAGCAAGCTGTCAATTTCCGAAAACAGTGCTGCAGCAGGGGTTTGAGCTTGCTCTTTTGCTACATCGCTACGCGCTTGTTGCAACTGGTTGGCAGCTTCATTAGCTACTTTTAAATCTTGTGCTGAAGGTTCAGCTGGCGCCAGTGCAGCCCGTCGCACCTGCGTCATTTTTTCAATAGTTTGCTGCGCTGTAGCGGCTTTCGCTACATCAATCCCCACCTCTCCGTCGCTCACATAGCGTTTATTGTCCGGCCCGGTTTCATACTCATACTGCGGCGCTGAAGCATATTGCCCCCCCACCGCAGCATGGGCTTGTTCGTGTGTTCTTACTTCCTGATCGCGCTGCTTAAGTTGCGCTATTCGCCGTTCTTCAGCCTGCTGCTTTTGCTGTTGATCAGAAGCATTTTCACGGCCCGCGCTTTGATCTGTGCCGTTATCCTGATGATTTGCCTGTGTCTGCCCGGTATCGGTTTGCCCGGTATTGGTATTGCCAGCCTGCGGTTTTTCATAAGTCACTGGCGCGGGCTTTTGGCCCGGCGTTCTGGCGCGGTCAGCCTCTGCGCCTAGCCCTTGTTGCTGGGCACCTTTTTCAGACTCAGTCGCCGCCGGAATAGTGTCACGCAGCAGATTATCCCGACGGGCGGCTTCGGTATTGAAATTGGCGGTAGGTAGAGCAAACGCAGTAGGTATAGGCGTAACGATATTCATCGTATCAGGCCAATATGTCGATTATCCGGCCAACCGTATCATTGGCCACATCAACCACTTTTGCAGAAGCCTGCGCGTTGATGCTGTTTAACTTTAGTGAAACCAGGTCATCGGTCACAGAGCGCTCTGCGGTAGGGAGTACCGCCCGAACATTTTTTAAACCCTGTAATGAGGCATTAGCCAGAACCTGGCCCGGCCCTTGTTCTTCAAGGGTGGTTTGGGCTGAACGCTGGGCAATATTTATCGACGACTGTGTAATGCCACTCGACGCTTTATCTAAACCCTGGCGGGCACCCACGATAGCCGCATTCATAGAATTAGCAATAATACTGTTCACAATAACCACCTCTACCCTCTCATGGTTAATTATTGACCATAACAGGGCAAAAGTAAAAGTTTATCGGAGCCAGATATCCGCTTAGCAATCTCAGGCAGGCTGGTTCAGGATAAACTGGCGAATAATCTCTGCAGACTGGTTAGGATGTGAAATAAATGGCGCATGGGCTGCCTTGGATAGCACCACAGCATCAGATGCAGGCTGTAAAGCACAAACCATATCTATAGCGCTGGTGGGAACCAAACTGTCTAGCCGTCCATAAACTCGTAGCGTAGGCTGGCTAATACGCCCAATAGTGGTGCGTAAGTCCTCTTCTGACAGCAGCTTTAAGGCAGCTGCCAGGGCAACCTGGGACGGATTTGGATACGCAGTGACCTGACGTTTTATGGTTTTTATATCCTGCCGGGCGGTTTCGCTACCCATTGCCTGAATCGCTAAAAAACGCTCCAGGGTTTTGTGGTAGTCGCGGCATAACTCCTCTTCGAATTGGCTCAGCAGGTCTGCGGCAATGCCAGGCCAGCCGCCTCCGGCGATAAACCGCGGGGTTGAGGCTAAGGTAATTAAACCGGTAATCTGATCAGGCTTATCTACCGCCAGCTGTTGCGCGACAAGGCCGCCTAATGACCAGCCCGCGATAATACAGCGCTGGGGTAATACTTGGCCTATCATGTCGGCCAGGGCAGCAACCGTATAGGGGGCTGGCACTTGCTGGTGGTTTTCACCAAAGCCAGGCAAATCGATCGTGGTTACTCTGAAATCATTACTTAGCAAGGGTACAAATTCGGAGAATACGCCACTGTTCATCCCCCACCCATGCAGCAATACCAGGTCGATTCCTGTGCCATCTGTACGGGTGTATAAATCGGTCGGTCTGTTAGTCTCTACCACTCTACAAATTCCTTTGAATAAAGCTTGTCAAAGCGTATCGGTGAAAAGCGTCATTACGATGTCAGTGAAATTTTTTATTAAGGGCTGGTTATCGGCCGTCTCTCCCGTAACCGTATGTGCGTTATGCAAACAACCAAGCCTGGGTCCAGTCTGTGAATGGTGCAAAAATGATACCCAGTTTTTTTATGCTGATGCCCAGCCGCTAAATTTATTGCTAAGGCCTGCCATCGCGCGCCACCTTCGGCATACGGGCTACTCGCTATTACTGGCTTGCGGCTATTATGCCTGGCCATTTGATGAGATGGTGAGCCGGTTTAAGTTTAACGGCGATATGCGTTTGGCCACTATCCTGGGGCAATGGCTGGCCCAGAGCTGTAGCCAATTACCCACGGCCATGCAGCCAGAATTACTGTTGCCGGTGCCACTGCGTACCACCGGTTACTGGCAGCGCCAGTTTAACCAGGCCGAGGTACTGGCTAGCGTATTGGGCCGCGAACTGAGTATACCGGTATATCGTCAGTGGGCACGACGCCGCCGGGGTCTTTCGCAACATCGGCTCAACCGTTCAGCCCGCTTCACTAACCTGCGCCAAGCCTTTTCGATCAGTGAGTTGCCCAATGTTACCCGGGTAGCAATTGTAGATGACGTGGTGACCACCGGTTGTACTGCGGACGCCCTGGCCAATTTACTGCGCCGCGCCCACCCCCATTTACAGATACAGGTGTGGGCGCTGGCCGTGACCCCCGCGCCGGGGAAAAAAGCTAAGGTTTAAGGTGTACCGAATGATATAACGCGTTGCTCATTAATTTGTCAGTACCATACCAATAACCCCGAAAATGAATATTGTCGGTAAACCCGATAACTACCCCCTGGCCTAGCGGCTGGGCAACTATCGCTGCGCTGCCGCTGATCATTTTCACCAACTCCCGGGCGCTGAATCCAGCGACTAACGGCTGTGGCTGGTATACCGCAGGGGTAGTGAACACAGAATTATCACTTTTGACAATCATATTGGTGGTTTTAAATAACGCTAGTGTTTTACCTTCATAGCCGTAGAGCAACGGATGAGTAATATCGACATCCGCGTTATACACGGCGCCGGCAATTAGTTTTTTTGCATAGCGGGCTGATTTGTCGGCGAAGGTCAGCCCTTTTTTAGAAAACGCGTTATCTATCACTTCGCTTCTGACAATATCAATATCAAGCCACTGCTGTTTGTCGAAGAACCTTAATGCCGTACGCATCCCCACTAAAATGCCGCCTGCTCGCACCCACCGTTCAAGCTTTATCCGGGTATTTTCAGATAGCCCGCTGTAATTACCGCTGGCCAGAATAATATGCGTGTAGTTACTTAACTTGGTGGCGCCAAGCCGCTGTTGTTCCACAATCGAGGCCGCCAGGCCTACCCGGGTATCTAAATAATGCCACACCTCGCCCACTTCGTATTCGCGGGTGCCTACCCCCCCCACAATCATTACTTTCGGCGGAGTGACATTGAGCATATCCCGGCTGCCGATATCCGGCCCGGCGGAAGTATGTCCACTGGCCAGCGAATACACCGCCACATTATGGGTTTTGCTCGCCGTACGCAAAAGCGAGGTGAGCTGCGCCGGTTGTGCTAGAGGGGTAGGTATAATCATGGTGCCCGCAGCAAAACGATGCGAGCCGCCACGGCTTAACGTTGCCGTAAACGAGGCCGGAGCCGACCGCACACTGACCTTTTCGTCTAACAACTGTTGTACCAGGGCTGGCGCGTAATAGTCATGCCATTCAATGGCATAGGCATAAGCCTGGTCGGCAACCTCCGGCAAGGTTGTCGGGGCCGGGGCCGAGCCTACTGACACTTTGCGGCGTTGCCCCTTTTCCACTACTCCGTAGGCCAGATTGAAGGCCAGCGGCAAGTTCCAGTTTGAAACATCGTAAAAGGTATTGTCAGCAAATGACTGCCGGGTAGAAAACAAGGAATTTACCAATCGATAAGCAGGCTGATCCGCCGGAATAAAAATCGCTTGCCCAGCACGGTAGTTCGTGGAATCTACGCGCATATCCTCGTTCAGCCATTGGAAGGCAATACGGTGCTGCTTAAGTAACGTTAGCATCGCATTAAAGCGGCCGGTATCAGCATCACGCGCGATAACATAGCCATAATTGTCGTCATCACTAATAAGCTGGCGGGTGTCCTCGGCAAACTCTTTTTGGTAAGTCAGTAACGCCGGTTTGTTGGCCAGGGCGCCGGCAAAGGTACTTAAGGTTGTGGTGATCTGGTTGGCGATTGTATCGCTAAAAGCCAACGGCCCGTTAAGGGTATCCTGCAGATGACCACGGCTACTGGCTTGTTCAAATAAGATTCCAATACTACCCAGAGAATCCGGGTAAGACGACCCTTTGCCGTAATAAAAATCGTCAAAGCCTTCTTCCGAGAAATACAGCTGCCCGGCATTATCCAGGGCCTTTATATGATGCTTGGCTAGCGCTTCGGTCAGGGTAACATTGCCGTTTGGAGTATGAGGGTTTTTACGGCTGGGCACGCCCGGCTGAAAAAAATAGGTACTGTCGGGGCCCATTTCATGGAAATCGGTCAGGATATGAGGGCGCCAGCGGTGAAACTGATTAATTCGGGCTCGTGATTCAGGATGAGCCAGTAACAGCCAGTCCCGGTTTAAATCAAACCAGTAGTGGTTAGTACGCCCCGACGGCCAACCCTCGCGGTGCTCACGGTGTGCAGGATCCGCCACCAGATTTTGCCCTTTATGCATATTTGCCCATTGTGCAAACCGGGATAACCCATCAGGGTTGAAAGCAGGGTCTAACAGCACAATATTATTCTGTAACAAGGCATCGATACGCTCGCTTTGGCCTGCCGCCAGATAATAGGCAATCAGCAGCGCCGCATTGGCCCCTGACGGCTCGTTACCATGAATGCTATAGCCCATGTACATTATCAAAGGTGCGTCGTGCGGTTCCGGGCTGCCGCTCGCTACTGCCTGCAAATGTTGTTGGCGCAGCGTAGCCAGCTTCGGTTGATTAGCCGCCGCGGTGATGGTTAACAACATTAAGGGTCGGTTTTCATGGGTACGACCGGTTTGGGTAAGGCTAATCCGATCGGACAAGCTGGCCAGTAAGGTCATATAACCAACAATCTGGTCATGGCGAACGTGCCACTGGCCAACATTCGCCCCAAGATAGGCTTCAGGGGTCGGGATAGCAGGGTTATAACGAGTATCCGCCGGTAGAAACTGAGCGGCGGTACGCCCTTCAAGAGTAGATTTAGCCTGCGCTTGGTCAGGTGTTAAGACAAGTATAAACAGTGACAAAAGGAGTAGCGGGACGGATTGCAAGTTTTTAAGGCCGGTCAGCGCAACGCACTTACGCATAAATCAAATTTCCATATATCGTTGTGAAGCTAAATTAACCCGATAGTAAAATGCCATCAATACTTGACTGTTTTACTCAGGTAAATTTGTTATTATAACGCCCAAATACGATTCAACGCAGGACATAGTAATGATCACTATATCAGAAGAAGCTCAGGCTCATTTTGCAAAATTACTGGAGAAACAGGAATCCGGCACTAATATCCGTGTATTCGTCGTAAACCCAGGAACCTCTTCAGCTGAATGCGGTGTCTCCTACTGCCCGCCTAATGCGGTTGAAGATAACGATATGCGTTTTGAATTCAATGGCTTTGGTGCTGTGGTAGATGAAGAAAGCGCCCCCTATCTGGAAGAAGCTGAAATAGATTATGTTACCGACCAGATGGGCTCTCAGCTGACTTTGAAAGCACCGAATGCAAAAGCCCGCAAGGTTGCTGACGATGCACCGTTGGTAGAGCGGGTAACCTATATGATTGAGGCGGAAATCAATCCACAGCTGGCCAGCCATGGTGGTAAGGTTATGTTGGCTGAAATCACTGAAGATGGCTACGCCGTACTGCAGTTTGGTGGTGGTTGTAATGGTTGTTCAATGGTCGACGTTACGCTCAAAGAAGGTATCGAGAAGCAGATGATCGAACAATTTGCTGGTGAGCTTAAAGGCGTAAAAGATGCCACTGAGCACCAAGCTGGGGAACATTCTTATTACTAAGCATAATGTAGCCAGCTAACAGGCTATAGTGTGAATAAGTCTGACGACAACACGCCGCCACTGCTATCCGCAAGATTTTCTTTGCCGGTAAGCTGGCGGCGTTTTAAGTGGGGCCTGGCGCTGTTTATGGTAGGTGCAGCGCTGCTGATTTTGGGGGGCTACCTCCACCCGATAATGAAGTGGGCCAGTATTACCATTTTGCTATTAGGGTTTAGCCTGGCTATGGCAGGCTATGCGGGTATTTTCTGGCACCGTATTCGCGGGCTTAATCCGCGGCGATCACGGCGCGGCGATGATTGAGGATCCACAATACGGCGGCCATCGTTATGCCCCGCGCCAGTAAAAACGCCAGCAATGCATACCACAGGGCTGGATTCCCCGCCTCTCTGCACCACCACCATACCGGAAAGAACACGCCCAGCGCGCTGATTATCATGGTATCGCGCATAGCCTGTGAACGGGTAAGCCCCACAAATACCCCATCAAATAAAAAGCACCAGTGCCCTACCAGCGGCAATATGATCATCAAAGGCAAATAAGAGAGTGCGGCTTGATAAAGGCCAGGCAAATCGGTTAACAAGCCGATAATAGCAGGCCCGCCTTGCCAAAATATGAGCCCATAACACGCAGCAAAGGCGCTGGACCAAATCAGGCCGCGTCGGGTATGGGCCATGACCGCGGCGCGATTTTTGTTCCCCGCCGCTTCACCCACCAAGGCCTCAACCGCATACGCAATACCATCTAAACCCAGTGCAATTAGTACAAAAAACTGCATGAGTACTGCATTAATGGCTGCTGCTGTTGCTCCGTAACGGGCGCCTTGAAGGGTCAAAAAGGCCAGGCATAGCTGTAACGCCAGGTTACGCAGCAACATATCACTGTTTAGTTTTAGTAAAATACGGCGGGCGGCAGCGTTGAACCAGTGCCATTGCACCGGTTCAAAACCAACTATTTTCAACGCGACTAAGACGCCCGCCCCCGCCATAAAGACCTCGGCAATAACACTGGCCAGGGCAACCCCCTGTACAGACATACCCAGCCCCAGCACAAACCATAAATCAAGCACACCATTGATAAGATTGCCGGCAATCTGAATAAACATCACGGCCCGGGTGCGCTGTTGTCCGACCAACCAGCCTACCAGAACTAAATTCAATAGCGCGGCGGGAGCGCCCCACACCCGAACGTCGAAGTAAGCAGTTACGTACCCGGCAACCTCTGGCGATGGGTCAGCCAGTGATAAACCAGCGTACAGCACGGGCCACTGTAAAAGCACTAATGCCCCACCCAGCAGTAGCGCCAGGCCCATGGCCTGATACAATACGCGGGCAGGTTCGTAAGAATTAGGCGCCTGACCTCGGGCTTGCGCACTGAGCCCGGTAGTAGACATACGTAAAAAGCCGCAAACCCAGTATATTTGGGTTAGGATCAGCGCGGCTATTGAAGCGCCCGCCAGCATGGCGGCTGAGTCCATATGGCCCATCACCGCAGTATCCACTAAGCCCAGCAGTGGTGTGGTAATATTGGCCAGAATCATTGGCAAGGCGAGCGCCAGCAAATGCTGATGCGCTTTAATACCGTTCATTTGAGTAGTGTTTGTCACAACATTTAATGTAGTTTTAAAGGAGTTGCCGTGCAGTTTATCATGAGAAAGTGGGGAATAACCCGGCTGTTACCCACCCCGGTGACGTGTGCTGTGTTAGTTAGCATGTTGCTGTGTATACAATCTGCATGGGCGTGCACCATACCGGCGAATTGCGGCGCGCCTATATTGTTGTACCATCACGTGTCTGATAAAACCCCGGCCAGTACCAGCATCAGCCCTGACCAATTTGAACAGCACATGGCGTTTATTGATAAGCACTATACGGTCATTCCCTTACCCGAACTCGTATCAGCCCTGCAAAATAAAAAGCCGCTACCGGATAATGCCCTGGCCATTACCTTTGACGATGGTTATAAAAATATTCTGCAAAACGGCCACCCTGTTTTACAAAAATACCGTTTCCCCTATACCGTGTTTATTAATCCGGCTGAAATTGGGCAGCGCGGCGATCAGCTCACCTGGGAAGAGGTAGACAAAATGCAGAGCGAAGGGGTGTTGTTTGCCAATCATACGCTGAACCATTTACATATGTTAAACCGCGCAGAAGGCGAATCTGAAAAGCAGTGGCTGGACCGGGTCTGGCACAATGTGACGCAGGCTGAGGCTCAAATAGAGCAACACACAGGTACGTCACTTAAATATCTGGCGTACCCTTTTGGCGAATATAACCAGAGCTTGTCGGCGCAATTACGCAAAGCAGGCTATGTCGGATTCGGCCAGCATTCTGGGGCAGCGGGATGGTACAGTGATATCACCGCCCTACCGCGTTTCCCGGCGGCCGGCCCATATGCAGCGCTATCGAGCCTGAAAACCAAGATGGCGAGTTTGGCCATGCCAGTTACTCATACCACCAGTAGTGAGCCACAACGAAATGGTGCTGCGGCCCCTGGCAAACTAACATTAACGATTGAGGGTGAAGATGTGCGCCTGAGTCAGGCTAGCTGTTATTTTCAGGGTAGTCAGGCTAACACTACCGTACAGGACCAGCAGTTAAGCGTGACGCTGGATAAAACCCTGCCGGTCGGACGCTCCAGAGTAAACTGTACCGCTCCATCAACTAAGCACAGTGGTCGTTATTACTGGTATTCCCAACCCTTTTTCGTGGCTGACAAAAATGGCAACTATCCCGATTAGGGTTTGGCTGGGGGCGTGAGGGTTTTCCCCATTTGCACAAAAGAGGCGATCTGCTCACGTTCAACAAAGCCTTTAGCGCGGTAGAATGCCCGCGCCACGTGGTTATTAACATGCACGTCAAGCACTAAGGCCGTTTTTGCTAGCCGATGCGCCATATTTTCAGCGTGAGTTAACAATTGACCACCCACCCCCGTTCGCTGCAAATGAGTGCTAACCGCCAGATGCCCTATACCCAACTCATAGGTGGCGGGCGGATGCAGGCTGGCTGTGAGTTGCTGGCTTTGTAATACCACCTCCATAGCCTGCTCAAGCCCAAAAAAATGGGTAATCGACAATAACGTTTGACGGTCAAAGTCGGCTGGCAGTGTGTTATGCCAGCAGGTGATCAGCCCAACAATTTGATGGTTATATTCCGCTACCCAGTGGTTTTTAAAGCCATATTGGCCCGCTTCCTGCTGCCATGCATACCGTAAAAAATCCGTAGTGCGGGCTATTTCGCCTTGGCCAAATATTGCCACTAGCAAGCCTTCTCCTGCGCTGAGCAGTAACGGAACTGCCTGGTCTGCATCTTCGTTCGCGGCAGGCCGAATCAACGCTTTATTCAGCATTAATGGGCGGCCACGATAGCCGGCATATCGGCGATGATATGGGCTGGGTCGACCACCGTTAAAGCCCCTGGTATAGCATCTGGCTTAAACCGCCCCACCACCTCAGCCTTGGGCGATACCACAACAATAGACGCGCTATGGTCGACCAGATAATCGGGTTGATCAGTACTTTCGCTCATGGCATAGACCAATCCAAAGCTGCGTACCAAGCCAAAAAGTTGCCCATGGTCGCCGGTAGCAGCAATAAAATCGTCATTGAAATACTGTTTGTAACTACGTAGCCGTGCGGGGGTATCGCGTTTAGGGTCTACTGATAAGAACATTATTTTTATGGGATATTCGGTGGGGATTTGCTGCAATTGGGGGTAAATACGGTTTAGTCCCGCCATAGTCGTTGGGCAGACATCAGGACAATACGTATAGCCCAGAAAAATCACTGTCCATTGATCGCGCAGCGTGGCATTGGTAACGGGTTCGCCACCTGCTTCGGTTAAACGAAATGACGGTAAACCACGCGGTGCAGGGTACGTCTGGAAATACGTGGTAGCCGGTCCCTGGGGGTTAACGTCGGGCGGGGCAATCGTTACCGCTGCCCAAATACCGCCGATAAAGGCGACAATAAGTACCAGCCCAATTAAAGAATGTTGTTTCATAGAGTAACAGGCAAATAATGGTCAATTAGCAGAACCACAAACAATACCATGAGATGCACGATAGAAAACCGGAATGTTTTCATTGCCCAGCGTTCATCATTAGAAAATTTAAGCTGCCAGGCATACCAGATAAACATCAAATTAAGCACACTGGAACCAAGCAAATAAATAAGATGCGACATCCCGACCAGATAAGGTAAAAACCCGACCAGCGCTAATAGTGCGGTATATCCCAATACCCAGGTTTTAGTAAACGCCACCCCGTGCGTGACGGGCAACATAGGAATATTAGCGTTGGCATATTCGCGCCGACGATGGATAGCCAGGGCCCAAAAATGTGGTGGCGTCCACGTAAAAACCAGCAGCACCAATAACAAGGCATGAGGGTGTACAGCGCCGGTTACCGCCGTCCAGCCCAATAAAGGGGGCGCGGCACCGGCTAAGCCCCCTATAACAATATTTTGTGGGGTAGCACGCTTTAAAAATAAGGTGTAGATCCCCGCATAGCCTACTAGCGAGCCTAAGGTAAGTAACGCGGTTAACGGGTTTACCCAAAGGCTAAGGCACACATATCCCAGCGTGCCCAACACGGTAGCAAAACCGAGCGCCTGGGTTATGCCAATTCGGCCTTTGGCTACCGGGCGGTTGTAGGTTCGTGCCATCATACTGTCAATACGGCGGTCAACCACATGGTTGATAACTGCCGCGCTACTAGCTAACAGCCCAATTCCGAACAGGCCGGCGATAAGTATGCGTGCCTCTACCAAGTTTGGGGTGGCCATACACATGCCTACCAGCGCGGTCAGCAATAGCAACATAACCACTTTTGGTTTAGTCAGTTCGTAATATTGGCGCCATAAGGCTGGGCCCGCACTTTGCTGGGCTGTAGAATGGGTTAGCGTGACCGGTTTAGCCATGTGGTACCCCCTTCCAGATGTGACAACTGGTAAATTATCCATACCATCACCAGTAACAAGCAAGCTGCGACAAAATTATGCGCTACCGCCACCGTGAGAGGCAAGCTCATCACTACATTGCTGATGCCCAGTAATACCTGGGCACTAAGCACGACAATAAGCGCCGCGCCAGCGGTGTTCATTAGTTTTGAACCGGTGCGTAATAACCATATACCTAATGTAAGTAGGTATACGAAGGTCACTAAGGCCCCTGCGCGGTGAATAATGTGCATCGTCATTCTTTCTGAATAGCCATGTACCCCAAACTCATAATTTGCTGCCACCGGTACGGTATATGCGCCGGGTAAGTCTATCTGAGTCCACCATTGGCCTTCGCATACCGGAAAATTGGTGCACGCCAGCGCCGCATAATTAGCCGATGTCCAGCCGCCTAGCGCTATCTGACACCCCAGAATAAACATACCAACAAACGCAAAACCTAATAATCGCCGGGCTGATTTTAGCCGGTCTCGGCAGGTAATTGGGTTTACCCGCAGGTGCATAACAAACAGGCAGGCTAAAACACCAAAACCGCCCATCAAATGCCCCATAACCGCTACGGGCAACAAGTTCAAGGTGACGGTCCACATTCCCAGGGCAGCCTGAAATACCACTAAAACACATAAAAATAGGGGCAACCCCAAGGGCATGCGGGGGTCACGTTTGATGGCGGCCCAAGCCGCAATTGAAAAAATCAGCAGGCCTAATGTGCCGGCGAAATAACGATGGATCATCTCGCTCCATGCTTTGCTTGCTTCTACCGGACGTGCGGGAAAGGCGGCATTGGCCGCGGCCACTTTATCTGTAGAGGCTGGCACAAACAGCTCACCATAACACCCTGGCCAGTCAGGACAGCCTAATCCAGCATCGGTAAGCCGTGTATAAGCGCCAAGCACAATCACTATTACTGCCAACATCAAACTGCAAAAAATGAGTTTTTTCATATACCGCTCCCGTTAGCCTATACGCGACAATTTAAGAAGCTTACGAACATCAGCCAGAATGTCTCTGCTGTTCATAATGGCTTGCTGACGGTCATCGCTAACGGGGTAGCGCAGCATGGCATTATTCATTGTGTCTACCAGATAAATAGCGCTGGTTACTGAGGAGGCGACCGGCCGATGCGCATCTATCTGGCTACCGGTCACGCTGGCCTGCCTTGGGGGCGAGGGAAGTACCTCCACTGAATTTTGTTGCTTTAATCTGGCTATCGCTTTGGCATCACTTGAAGCGGTATAAATGACAGTGGGCTGGGCCCGGTCTGCTTCTTTACCCAACGCGTGCCATACCTGCTGAATACTGTAGAGGGCATTTTCACAGGTATTATCGCAGTGGGCAGGAAGCTGATAAACCAGACGCCACTTAGGAGACTGACGCACCAAATATACAGAAAAATCCTGTACCGGTTGGAGTAGTTCACCTTTGTTGGTGGCCGCTCGGGTAAACCATTGATTGTCCAGAGCCAATTTGGCCAGCACTACGGGTAAAACGAAAATAGCAAATACCGTTAATAGGGTAATTTGCTTATTTTTTTTGCGTTCTGACATAGCCTTTCCCTCGCACAAAGAAAACAATGAATGCCACTACAGTTGCGGCAACCGCCAGCCCAAACCATTGAACTGCATAACCTAAATGTTTTTCCGGCGGCATCACCACCGCTTGCCAGTTACGGATGAACCCAGGCGGCGCCGGCCCGGTCAGTTGCACCACAAACGGTAGCAGTGGCTCGTTAATGATTTTGCTCACCCGGGGAATATCCAGTTGCTGTAGCAGTAACTGCTGATTACTGATATGCCTCGCCGTTTCGCGAATAATCGGGTTATCCGATGGTATGGCGATGGTACCGGTAGCGTGTTGTAGCGCTGCGGGTAAATTGACCGAAGGTAATGTGGCACGCGAGGCGGTGCCCGGTACCCAACCAAAGTTCACTAAAACTAACCCTTGTGCGGTGCTTAGCGGTGCCACCACCTGATAGCCCACCCGGCCATTTTCAATCTGGTTATCGATATAGATGCGCAACCGGTGATGCAGGAAGCCGCTAACAACTACCGGGTAATCTCTGGGGTCATCAGCCAGCGTAGCGACCGCCGACAAAGAAAGGGGGCCATGGTGTTTTTTTTGCGCTATGCTAGCCAAACGCTGCTCTTTTTCGTGCATACGTTCAAGTTGCCATACCCCGAGCCGAACCATTACGGCAATGGCTATAATAGCGATACCTATAGCAACCAGAAATCGTATTCGCCCCATGTGCAGCCGCCGTCCTGAGTTAATTAAGGAGTTGCTGTGATTATCAAAATTATTCTTGTTGGGCTGCTGATTTACATGGTGGTAAACCTGTTTCTGGCAATGCGTATCATGCTTAAAGACACCCCGCCCGATAAGCCCATGAGCAAATACATCGGCCGCCGGGTACTCACTTCCGTGTGTATTGTGCTGATAATTCTGATCGCGATGGCTACCGGGCTTATTCATCCTAACCCCCGTCCTTATTAGCGTGGCGGTTACAGAATATAGACAAACAAAAACAACATTACCCACACCACATCAACAAAGTGCCAATACCAACTTCCTGCCTGGAAGGCGAAATGGTTATCCGGGGTAAAATGACCTTTCACAATTCGGCCAAATAGCACCATTAGAATCAATGTACCCAATGTCACATGCATACCGTGAAAGCCCGTTAGCATGAAAAAGGTGTTGCCATAAATGCCGGATTGCAGCGTCAGGCCGAGCTCTTTGTAAGCATGGATATATTCTTCAACCTGCAAGGTTAAGAAGGTGCACCCAAGTAGTATCGTCAGACCCAGCATCCACGTGAGTTGCTTGCGTTTGTTTTGTTCTAACCCGACGTGGGCAAAGTGCAAGGTAACCGAGGATATCAGCAGAATAATAGTATTAATCGTGGGTAAGCCAGCGGGCCCCATTTGCTGAGTGGTAGTCCCATTAGGGGTAGATAATAGCGGCCACATAGCCTGAAATTGTGGCCATAGCACCGTGTTGGTCATCTCGTTATTCGAAGCTCCGCCTAGCCAGGGGACTGAAATGAGGCGGGCATAAAACAGTGCGCCAAAGAATGCCCCAAAAAACATAACTTCAGAAAAAATAAACCAACTCATACCTTGCCGGTATGAACGCCCTAGCTGAGCACTGTAAAAGCCTGACATTGACTCATCTATTTGATTTTTGAACCAGCCTACCAGCATGACCAATAGTGCGACAATGCCCGCGCCTAAGATGAGTGAACCATAGCCATCGGCTTCTTTCGTGGTATCGATGACCATATTGCCGGCCCCCACGGCGATAAGAAACAACGCCACTGCACCCACAATGGGCCAGGGGCTTTGCGCGGGTACATAATATTTTTCGTAAGGCTGTTGCATGACTTTCTCCTGTGGCCAAACGCTTAGCAATCTCGGCTAACCGCCGGACCGTTGTAGATATGGGTTATCATTCACATCCATGGTGGCGGCCCGGGCCGTCACATCAAACAAAGTGTATTGCACGGTAAAAAAAGTGATGTCTTCAGGCAGCTGTGGGTCAACGTAAAACGACATGGGCATCAAAGCTTCCCCGCCGGCTGACAGCGGTTGTTGGTTAAAACAAAAACATTCTGTTTTGTTTAAATACAAGGCTGCGTGGCCTGGCGATACAGAGGGTATAGCCTGCGCTACGTAGTCAGTACGCATGGGGTTTCTGACGTAAAACTGCACGGTGTTAAGCTCACCCGGGTGAACCTTAATACGCTTCGTTTTAGCCTGAAATTCCCATGGCATGCCCGTATGGGTGCGGGTAAGGAATTCCACGGTAATGGTGCGTGACTTATCAATGGTACTGGGTTGATACACGGCCGCTGTGTTGGCCGTCTTGCCATTAATACCCGTGACATCGCAAAACACGTCATATAGCGGCACCAGGGCAAAGCCAAAGCCAAACATACCAAACACAATTACCACCAATCTGATGACCATTGTGTTGTTAGTCACCCCGCTGGCCATACTATTTCACCACCGGCGGGGTTTCGAAGGTATGGTAGGGTGCCGGAGAGGGAATTTCCCACTCTAGCCCATGCGCACCATCCCATACCTGGTCAGACACAGGCTCACCCTGCTTGCGGCACGCCTGGATTACTACGGTTAAAAAGATAAGCTGTGATAAACCAAAGGCAAAGCCACCAATACTGATCCATTGGTTAAAGTCAGCAAACTGCAAAGAATAATCCGGGATACGACGAGGCATGCCCGCCAGCCCAACAAAGTGCATGGGGAAAAACAATACATTTACCGATACCAGTGAACACCAGAAATGCCATTTAGCCAGCGTAATATTGAACATACGACCGGTCCATTTCGGTAGCCAGTAATACACTGCTGCCATAATCGAGAAAATAGCGCCGGTAACCAGCACATAATGGAAGTGGGCCACCACAAAATAGGTGTCGTGATACTGAAAATCTACCGGCGTAATGGCCAGCATCAACCCCGATAACCCCCCAATGGTAAATAGTACGATAAAGGCTAGAGCAAAAAGCATAGGCACTTCAAAGCTCATTGACCCGCGCCACATTGTGGCTACCCAGTTAAATACCTTCACCCCGGTGGGCACGGATATCAGCATGGTGGCAAACATGAAGAACATTTCCATGTAAACCGGCATGCCTGTGGTAAACATATGGTGGGCCCATACAATAAACGACAGCAGAGCAATAGAGGCAGTGGCGTACACCATCGAGGCGTAGCCAAACAAGGGCTTCCTGGCAAAGGTGGGAATGATCTGCGAGATAATACCGAATGCCGGTAAAATCATAATGTAAACTTCCGGATGCCCGAAAAACCAGAATATATGCTGGAACATAACCGGATCGCCGCCGCCCGCCGCATCAAAAAAGCTGGTTCCGAAGAATTTGTCGGTTAATACCATGGTGACGGCACCCGCCAAAACCGGCATTACTGCGATCAATAGAAAAGCAGTGATCAGCCATGTCCACACAAACAACGGCATTTTCATCCAGGTCATGCCTGGAGCCCGCATATTGAATATGGTTACGATCACATTGATCGCGCCCATTATCGATGAGATCCCCATAATATGGACTGAAAATACAAATAAAGCTGTGCTGTCATTGCTGTAGGTGGTCGACAATGGTGCGTAGAATGTCCAGCCAAAGGCCGGGCCGCCGCCTTCCATAAATAGCGATCCCAACAAAATGGCAAAAGCAAACGGCAGGATCCAAAAACTCCAGTTGTTCATTCTGGGTAATGCCATATCTGGCGCGCCGATCATCATAGGGATCAGCCAGTTGGCCAGGCCGGTAAAGGCGGGCATTACCGCCCCGAAGACCATGATTAGCCCGTGAACTGTCGTCATCTGATTAAAGAAATTTGGCTCTACAATCTGTAACCCCGGCTGAAATAATTCAGCCCGGATAACCATTGCCATTGCTCCGCCTACCAAAAACATAATGAAAGCAAACCACAGGTACAAGGTGCCTATATCTTTATGATTAGTGGTAAGTACCCATCGCATCAGGCCTTTAGGAATATGATGTTCGTGGTGCTCGTGTGAAACCGTGTCATCAGCAAGTGTGGCATCATGGGATGTCATTTGTGCGGGTTTGGTCATGATGTCCTCCTATTGTCCCTGAATGAATGCGTTGACGTCTTTGGGCTGAACCAGTTCTTCAGTGTTGTTACCCCAGGCGTTACGCTCGTATGTAATCACTGCAGCCAGTTCACGCAAACTCAGCATTTTGCCAAAGGCCTGCATGGCGGTACCGGTTTTACCATTAACCACAATGTCGATATGACCCTGCATATCTTCAGTTGCCAATTTGCTGCCTTTGAGGGCGGGGAAAGCACCTTTTAAGCCTTCACCATTTGGCATATGGCACGCCGCGCAGGTGGCGGTATATACTTTCTTACCCTCACTCATAAGCTCTTCCATGCTCATACTCATGGCCAGTAAACGCTGCTCTTCAGCTTTCGCTTCACGCTGCATTTTTTCTTGTTCGCCCATCCAGACGGCAAAGTCTTCCGGCGCTTTTGCAATAACCACAATAGGCATAAACCCGTGGTCTTTGCCGCATAGCTCAGCACATTGACCCCGATATAACCCTGGCTCATTAACCTTGGTCCAGGCTTCATTAATAAAGCCCGGGTTTGCATCTTTCTTAACGGCAAAATCCGGCACCCACCACGAGTGGATGACATCATCAGAGGTGATCAGAAATCGTACTTTCTGCCCCGTTGGAATCACTAAAGGCCGGTCGACCTCCAGTAAATAGTTCTCGCCCTTTTCGTATCGATTACTGATTTGCTCGCGTTGCGTTGCCATCAATGAATAGAACGAAACATCCGAGTCCATATACTTGTAGTGCCACTTCCATTGTGAGCCGGTGACCAATACGGTCATATCTGGCTCACTGGTGTCTTCCATTGCAATAAGCGTTTGGGCAGCGGGAAATGCCATAAATATCAGGATAAGAAAAGGCACTACCGTCCAGGCAATTTCAACTTTTACGTTTTCATGAAAGGTAGCCGGGGTGGCACCGCGCGAACGCCGATGCAAATAAATGGAAATAAACATAGCGCCAAACACCACTACGGCGATGACCACACATATGGTAAACATCAGCATATGCAGGTCATAGACCTGACCACTGATATCAGTAACACCCTTGCGAAGATTTAGTGTTGCAGCATCACCGGTAGCCTGTTGTGCAGCAAATGCATGTGAAAATGCAGCGGTGGTTGCCAGCGTCCCCAAAACCATCAATACGATATTTGCGAGCTTCTTCACTCAACACCTCCGTGATGGACGAATCCTGGAAGCCTGCCTGCCAACCATAGACCCGCGTTGTTACGACTAATTCCGTTATAGATGTATTATGTAATTGTTATTCTTATGTTAATAACAGTATAAGAATTAAACACTTTTAACCTTGAGTCTAGTCTTTTGATAAAAAATTATACAATTTTTTGGCAAGTCGCTGATTCAGGGCAAGACTTTTCAAAGCCAGCAACCAGCTAATTTGGTGGGGTGGAGAGAGGCTATACAGCCGATGAAAACGGTGGCAACAGAGACTATAGCCGTAGACAAGATAACGCCTTTACAGGCGAAGCACTAAAAAATCAAAATGGCAGATAATTACTAATCAGCACAGGGGCTATTCATCGCAAGGTAAACGCTTGATAGCAAAAGGGGTATAGCGGTAGAAGGGTATAAAATGCCCGCCTGGATAATAAAAGCGTCTGCACCGCGGCTGTGTGAACATGCCGTGAGCATCCGGTAAACCAGCGCGCTATTAGAAAATGATAAACGTCATCGTGCTGATTTGAGTAAGCAGTGTGGTTACACACATTTTTTTCCGGTAAGCGCGCCTAATTACGGCATATGTAGCAATAGAAGGGGGGGTAAAACGGGTAGGTTTTAAGAATAGTCAATACACGCAATGTAAAGCTACCAACATCAGCGGTAATGAAAAAGTTACCGCAGGCAACAATTATTGCCAACATTCGCTTCAGGAATGCTGGCAATGTGCTTTTTACATCACATCCAGTCAGCGTTACGAATAACACCCACTGCTAAGCCTTCGATAGTAAAAGGCTGGGCCGACAAATCCACTTTAATTGGTGCAAATTCGTCATTTTCTGCATGCAGTAACACTTCATGACCGCGCTTTTCGAAGCGTTTAACAGTGACATCATCTTCCACCCTGGCAACCACCACCTGGCCATTATGCACATCCGTAGTACGGTGTACGGCCAATAAGTCACCATCTAAAATACCAATATCTTTCATACTCATGCCATCTACCCGCAACAAAAAGTCGGCGTGAGGACGAAACAAGGCAGGATCGACCTGATAGTGGCTTTCTATATGCTCCTGCGCCAGGATGGGTTCACCGGCAGCGACCCGCCCAATCAAAGGCAAACCCGTTTCTTCATTCGCGGCTTCATCTTCAAGCGGTGTTGTTAAGCGGATACCACGGGAGGTGCCGGGCAAAATTTCAATCACACCTTTGCGAGCCAAAGCTTTTAGATGTTCTTCAGCTGCATTGGCAGATTTGAACCCAAGATGCTGGGCGATCTCAGCCCGCGTAGGAGGCATACCCGTGTCCCGCATA
This sequence comes from Salinimonas sediminis, assembly GCF_003429285.1. Classification (NCBI taxonomy): domain Bacteria; kingdom Pseudomonadati; phylum Pseudomonadota; class Gammaproteobacteria; order Alteromonadales; family Alteromonadaceae; genus Salinimonas; species Salinimonas sediminis. Next base: position 88,657 of record NZ_CP031769.1, on the reverse strand, counting down.
TTGGATTTAATAAGCTCAAGTACTTCTGTCTGTCGGGGGGTTAGTGGACGCATAAACAGCCTGGGTTTTCATACAGTTAACTGTGAGTATATACAGTTGGCCACATTTCGCAAGCGTTAACGCGCGGAAAATAACAGGTTTATGAACAGGTAGCACTAGCATGCCTAAAGCACTTTGGTAGGTAAACTCGTAAAGCCTATCTTTGTGGTCATGCTCGGGATGTCGAACTTGCTGGGCCGAATCAATTTAATCTTGTACCTTACCATCTAACTGTATCGAGCAATAGACTGGCCAGCGTGGTGACCGGTAATAATGCCGGTAGCCCCGCTTGATCACCCGGCCAAAGGTAGTATCGCTGGCCTGGGTCGATTATGATGCGAGTATTGGAAATATCCCCTATATTCAAAACGCCGTACGTGCACAGCCATGTGTGGTATTTTTTTCACAACCAGCGGGCTCGCTTAGTTACTATGAATTTTCAACTCAGGTTTATTGCGGTGGCGTTATCAATCTTCTCCAATGCCAGCTTTGCTATGCAGGCTGGCAGCTACTACTACGTTATCTCTGAGCAATGTAAAGCGGTAGGTTTGAGTGATGAACAGCACACAAAGCTGACGCCCGATGTCATGCTGTTCGAAGTAACGCCAGCCGGCATCAGCGATTATGCAGTAACCATGAATACCGCCGCCCTGACTGACTACACTGAGCAAGGCCAGCAGTTACTAAGTGCGTGGGAAAATGAACAGGTCTACACAGTGGGCCAGGCCGCGAACCCGGCACACAGTTATCACGACTTTTTACTGCAAAAAGAAACCCTTAGTTATACTCAACTGGCGCGCACGCTGAACTTGTTTTCGCAGGCGCAGAGCGCGCGAGGGCATTTTTTTAAACAGTTGTTGAAAATTGACGCTGATAGCGCGCGATTTAAGGCCGTAACCCGGGTGAGATTATTCGACGAAGGTTATCAGAATCGGTTATTTTTAAAGCAGTATGTGTCGGAGTATTTTTTACTCGACGAGAACAACAAACCGCGCCAGCCGGCCGTTATAACGGTGAATCATCGCGCCGCACTTACCAACGACCTTCATCGCCCCGGGCAACCTTGGTTTAGCAGTACCCAACAAGGGGCATGTGGCGAACGGCCGTCTTTCTAGTTATTGCCCTAACCGGCCGCTGGCACAAGCCTGTTTAGCGCTGACGTTTATTAAATACCGGTTTTTTTAAATCAAACTACCTGGCTCAATCAGCAAGCTGGATTGCGGCAGAGCCAGCCGTTACCGGTATTAATGGCAGGCGCACTGCAAGTCTTGCACATTCGGGGCTTACTACTGCACCCAGGCTGAGCACTACACTGATAATATTCGCCATACTGACCTTTGCGCTTTTTGTAATAACCACTGTCGCAGGACGGGCACTTATACACGGCGCGAAAAGCCTCGGTGAAGGTGTCACTGGCGATATTGACCTGATAAGACGGTTCGGTAAGCTCAGTAATAAATGCAGACGGCGCCAGCGGATCAGCAATAATGTAGCATTTGTGCCGCGCCCGGGTTAGCGCAACATAAAAAAGCCGACGCTCTTCAGCATAGGCAAATTCATCCTGCGCAGGTAGCAGTGCCTCTAACAAGATATCGGCTTTGTTCTGGCTGGGGAAACCGAGCTTGCCGTGGTTAAAGCCCAGCAATATACAGTGGTCAGCTTCCAGTCCTTTAGCGCCGTGAAAGGTCCAGTAGAACAAATTGTCCTGACTCAATGGCTGTAAAGTGGTGCGTGCATCTTCCAGTAAAAAACGATAACGCGCCATAATTGCTATAGAATCGCCGGGCGACTTTTTGCGTATAGCAGCCACAATATGTTTAGCCCGCTGGGTGGCATCCTGCTGGCCATAGACCAAATCATCCAGTAAGTATATTTGCGCTTCATCTACCTGCTCATGCGCGTCTACGCGTTTTTTATATTGGTATGGATTTGCCATAACAAACTGCCCGGCCGTATGCGCTATACTGCTGTTATAGCGAAATGTTTTTTCCAACCGGGTTACAGTATGGCTGCCGACGTAGCGCTCGAATTCGGTAGTCAGGGCAAGCTTACCGCCGGAAAAACGATAAATTGCCTGCCAGTCGTCCCCCACCGCGGTCAAGATCGGGGCCGGTCCCTGTTCCAGTAAACTTTTCAGTAGCGCCATTCGGGAGGTTGAAATATCCTGGAACTCATCAACCAAAATATGCCGATAACCGGGCTTCCACTGGGCATTTTCCACACACGTTGTGGCCCGACTTATCATGTCATCAAAGTCAATGGCTTGCTGGACGCTAAGTTCATTTTGATAGGCTCGATGAAAATGCGCTAATACCTGGGCATATAGCTCAGCGTTAATAACCCCATGTTGCTGTAACCGCGTAGCAATAGCTGTTTCATCCAGCTGCTCCATCCGAATGGCCTGCAGACAACTTAAAAAGCGCTGAGCCGCCAACTCCAGTGCGTTTTGCTCTTCAAGCCGGGCAATAATGTCGGCCTTATCGCGGGCCTGTAGCCTTATTCCGGCTTTGCTGAGCTGGGTTTTCAAGACGCTGGTTAATTGTCCTTCACTCCACTGGTAATGGAAGGTTTCGATGAGGGTCGCCTGCTCCGCCCGATACCATTTGCGGGTTTCACTTAGCAACCTGAGGTACGCTGCTTTCTCTACCCCCGGTTGCGGCTGCTGGTGTCGGTCCAGCGTATGATGTACCAGGTACACCTGGGTGCCGGTAATCTGAAAGTCGACGGGGGCAATCGCGCTATTTGCTGGCGGACCGGGAGCGTAGGTATAGTCTATACCCTGCATATAAAGCCAGTTGGCAATCAGTAGCGCCTGATAGCCCTTAACCCGCTCGCCCTGTAGGGAACGGTATTCTGTATCGCGCAGGTAAGCTTCATAGTGCGCCGGACTATCGAACCGAAAAGGGTCTACCGGTTGATACAACATCTGCATGAAGGTATGCAGTTGTTGGTCGCTATGAGCGATGTCCTGTTTTAGCCATTCTGTTGCCCATTCTTCCAACGCTTGTTTGTTATGGGTAAAGACCGATAGCGCGGGGGTAATACCACTTTGGTGTAGAATATGACGCCCTAAAGCGTGAAATGTCATTACTGCTGGGCGCCCCTCGCAGGGCACGCCAGTATCGGTGGCACGTTGCTGGATGCGCGCTTTTAATTCAGCTGCCGCAGCACTATTGTAGGCCAAAATTAAAATTTGCGACGGGTGGGCCTGTCCGGTTGCCAATAAGCTCAGCGCCTTGCCGACCATTACCGATGTTTTACCGGTCCCGGCCGCAGCCAGTACTAAATTGTGGTCGTTATTGCGTATCACGGCCTGGCGCTGCGCCAGGGTCAGTGGGTTCGCTTCTACATTATCTAAAAAATGGCGCTGGGCTTCTAGCTGCAGTGTTTCATAGCGCGCTCTCAGGGCCTCAGCATAGTGGCCCAGCGGGTTCACTTGCTGCAACTTGTGCAGCGTTTGTATTGAGGCAGCATCTAAGGGTTTATCGGCCGGCCATGTCTCACTATATAATGCAACCATTTGGGCTATCCGGGCAGATAGTGGCGCTATGTGGCTGTCGCGTAAATAGCTACTGCCGGCTTGGGTAATAAACTGTAAATGGGTTTGTTTTATCCGTTGTGGCGCGGCCTCGATAAGCGTTTTTACTACTTGCTGATGTAAGCTGGCGAGCATTTTTTTGGGTAACAACCGAACCGTTAGTTCGCGTGCATGACTGTATATATGCCATCGAGCGCTAAACCAACCTTCTTTGTATTCCGGCAATGCAGATAATTCATCGGCAGTCAGCGTAACAGCATTACGGCCTTGCCCAATCACGATAGTGTCATGATACAAACGAACTGATTTGAGGCCCAATAGCCGCCCAAATAATGTCGGATGGCAGACCGACTCTTGAAACACCATCATTTATTTCCTTAGCGCAACCTTTAAAGCTGTAGGCATCTGCGGTGCCCAACCCGGGAATATTATGCTATTTACGCTGCCGGCGCATTGTCTAAAACCTGCCAATTTCTAGTCCAGCCCTGCACGTTAAGATAGTGCGCGGGTCCCCGCTGCCGGCAACATTATTCCGCCAAGGCCGCTAATCAGCGGCAAATTGACGCCGCGCGAAGGCATAAGCGCGGCTGCTAATGCTCTTCTCAGACTTACTTATTGCCCCACTGAGCGCAGAATTTACTTCATCGCTCGCCGGTGCATTGCCGCTAAACAGAAGATCGTATCCCAGCTGCCACATATTTTGGGTGATAGAACGTCCCGTTATGCCTTCAACCGTTAAATCCAGGGCGCTATAGGCAAGCCCGGTGGGCCCGCCATATAAAAAACTGCCGGCTAAATCTGACACAACGCTGACCTGCGTAGCCGAAGATTGCTGATAAATATCTGCCACCACCGGTATGTGATTTAACAAATTGAGCGCATCGAACCCGTCGTTAATATCGGGACCATTTTGGCCAAACGCATAATCCAGCACGGCGTGCCATCCGGTAGTAGCCGGCGTCAACTGTGCATCAACCACGGGGTTATTTGTCCCTTCGTTTTCTTTATTAAACCCGCTACTGGTAGTGGGCGCTGAGGAAAGGGAGGCGTTAGGTTCGCTAGCCGGAACAGCCATCTTCACCGGTTGGACGGCCGCACTGGCGGCAGATTGCATAAGGTCATGCTGCAGTATCGCCAAAAAACGGTTTTGCAGATTGCTAATGCCCGCATCGACTTCCCCCATAGAGGGCAGATCTTCGCCGAGGGAGCCCAGGCCCATGGTGTCCATGAATTGTTGCTGTAGCGCATTTAATGCCCCCTCGCCCGCTGTCTGCGCCTCTGGCTTATCGACATCACTGCTGTCGCTGGCGCTAGGTGGTGCCCCATTACTGAGTAAATTAAACAACTGAGCAAATCCTGCTTCGGCAGCTACCGACGTGGCTGATGAAGAAGATACGGATAGATCGGGCGCGGTAGTGGGCGCCATGGTCTGGGGGCCGAAAAGGTCAAAATTAAGCATAGAAAACCCTACCCATTGGGCATATGTCAAGATTGTAAAGTTTTTGCAAAACACTGTTAGATAACAATAATTTGGCAAAAATCTCGGTTACTATAATTTCGCAATTCAGCTTAAAAGGACTTAGGCCACTACTCCATGAACAACCCACAAAACGGTGCTTCAATAAGCACATCTGACAGAGTTTGCTATGAAAATAGAATGCCACTTTTTGCTTGTTTTCCTTTCTTTACAATTAGCGGCTTGTAGCCAGACCCCCTCTCAGGAAGAAGCTGTTGTTGCTTCCAGCCCGACCAATCCGGATGTGACTCAGCGTGAAATAGCCGCCCATTCGTCTACCGCTGAGCATGGCGACCCGGCCTTTCGTCCACCTCGAACACAGCCAGTGGAGATAGTAAGCGTGCCAACCGGTTCGCTATTTAACCCCCAGCATGCTGGCAGTTTGTATGTAGTGCATCACAATCACACCGTGGGCGATATGGTGTTAATTGAACTAGATGAACAAACCTCCTCGAAAAAATCGGTAGACTACAATGAAGACAAAGCGAGCAGTTTTCAGATAAAGCCATTAACGGTAAATGCTGGGCCCATTCATATTGCCGATGACGATCTTAATATCGACCATGGGCAAGAGGGCGAATTTAGTAGCTCGGCTAACACCAGTCAGTCGAACACTCTGGAAGGAAAAATAACGGTATATGTGGTTGAGGTACTTCCAAACCGCAATCTGGTGGTAGCCGGAGAGAAGTGGATAACGATGAACCAGGGTAAAGAATATATTCGTTTTTCCGGTGACATCCGAACCCAGGATATCGATCTCAACAACACAGTAAGCTCTCAAAAGGTAGGCAATGCGCTTATTGAGTATTCCGGTAAAGGCACGCTTCAAGATAACCAGCAGCGCACCTTATTAAGTAAACTTTTTTCATTCTTCGGTTAATGGCAAATGAAGAATCTGCGGCGGGGCTTGATAGGTTGTTTAATGTTCGGGGTAAGCGCCATCGCAAGCGCGCAATGGATTCAGGGACAGGCCTCTTTAGCCGTCCACAATGCGCCCTTAGATGAGGTGCGCCGTATGGCTATCAAAAGTGCCATCGCAGATGCATCATTTACCTCAGGGAGCCTGATCACCGCGCAGGATGTCGTTATTGATGGCTTGCTGGTTAGCAGTAAAGCCGAAGTACATACTACCGGCCGTATTCAGCGGGTCGAGATTTTGCAAGAAACGCTAGAAGAAAACCAATTAACCGTGGTGATCCGCGCGAATATTACCCCGCTATTTCAGTGTGAAAGTGATAAATATGCGCGTTCTGTGGTGGTAAGTCAGTTGATATTGCTTAATCCTCGCCAAGCCGCCCACGGCGATATTTACGATTTTGGTGCAAAGATTAGCCAACGGTTTGCGCAGCAACTGCAGCGCCAGCCCGGCTCGCTGGATGTGCTTTTATACAATAAAGCCTTTATGCAACAAACTCGCCCGGTCACGTTCCTCCCCCTGCAGCTGAATGAAAAAGCCGCACTATTGGCCAGAGAGCTTGGAAAACAATTTATTATTTTCGGTCAAATTCGCGATATCAGTTTATTTGAACAGGTTAATACCAGTAAGACCCGGAATAACACTGCACTTCGGCGTAATTTCACTTTGGATATCTATGTTATCGACGCCTTTCGGCAAAGTGTGTTGCTGCAGGAAAGCTATTATAGCGAAGCAGACTGGACCTTTAGTCCGGCTAATGCGGTAGATACCAGTAACAGTTTATTCTGGCGCAGCGACTTTGGCAGAGTCGCTCTGAATACCGTTAATTCTGCCGTATCCGATATAAGCCATGCCATTGCATGTGAAAAAACGGTCACCCAGGTTATCGATCACGTGCCCGACGGGGTCGTGATAGGCATGGGGGAGAAAGAAGGCGTACAAGTGGGCGATGAATTTACGCTGGTCAAATACCAAACGCTCAAGCGCACGGCGTCAACCGGCTTAACACTGACCCGACCTTTACCGCAATTCACCTTTAAAGTCACCAATATTAATGCGCATGTTGCTATACTACAGGGAACTACACAGCACGCGCTGGCGGCTGTAAATCTGTACGATTTGATCGCACCTAGCACTATAAAAACGTCAAAAAAGGCTGTTACTGGCCCCGATTAACCGCTTATAGTAGGCTGTGTTGATTGAGTATTTTGTAGCGCCATGGTATGCATGTAGTCTATCAGTATTAGTTGACCAGGCACTCTATTTCACAGTGCGATTTGGTAGTGAGAGAAAAAGGCGGGTAACCCATAATAATGCGTCCATCAGTGCAGCAAGATATTCATGCCATACAATCTATTGAAGCCGTACCTACTATCCTGAGCATGATTTCTGAATCAACCGGTTTGCGCTTTGTTTGTATAGCTCGGGTAAGCCCCGATAACTGGACAGCCTGCGCTGTGCTGGATAACGCCAACTTTAATCTATTGCCAGGCGATACGCTGGAAATAAGCACAACTTTTTGCGAGCAGGTTAGGAGTTCGCAAAAAGAGGTTATGATAGATCATGTGGAACAAGACAACGTTTATCATAATCATCCAACGCCGAAAATGTACGGCTTTGAAAGCTACTTTTCGTACCCTATCTATGACGCTCAGGGCGACTTTTTTGGGACACTGTGTGGCTTAGATCCTCTTCCCATGAAGCTTAAAACTGATACTACGCGCAGTATGATTGCTTCATTTGCCCAGCTTATCTCCCGTCAGTTATCTGCTGAAAGGCGTTTTTCAGAAGCTCAGCAGGCTCTTCAGGAAGAACAGGCCATGGCGCAGCTCAGAGAACAATACATCGCTATTTTAGGCCATGACCTGCGCACCCCGCTGTCGTCTATTATGATGGGTGTAGATGTTTTAAAGCTGATGCCATTGGCTAAAGATGCGGCCTCAGTATTAAAGCGAATGGAAAACAGTGCCAAGCGTATTTCCTTGTTAACTGACAATGTGATGGATTTCACGCACGGGCAAATGGGCAAAGGTATCCCCATCAAAAGAGTACCCTGCGCTAATTTGGCCGAGGTGTTAAAGCACACCGTGGCTGAGCTGGAAAGTAATTATCATAAACGCACATTCATTAGTAATATTGATGTTACCGGCGTAATTTACTGCGATACCGGCCGCTTAGCTCAGTTGTTATCTAACCTGCTAATAAATGCGCTGGTGCATGGCGACAGCAGCCAGCCTGTTGTTATCAACGCTCATAACCGCAATGGGCAACTCCTTATTGAAGTCGCTAACGGTGGGCAGCCTATCCCGGCAGAAACCCAGGCCAGGTTATTTCAACCATTCTGGAGAAACCCTTGGCAGGGCGCCCATAAAGGCCTGGGGCTTGGATTGTTTATAGCTTCGCAAATTGCAGCAGCCCATCAGGGCGAGCTTGCCGTTGCGTCTGACGAACAACAAACCACATTTACTTTTACTGCCCAGCTTTAGGCCAGTTCACGCTTAAAAATACTTGATGAGCGCGTGCTTACTTCGTCTTTTATAGCGCGAGAAGGCCCGGGTTGGCCAATACAAACCTGCCCCCATCAGCCCCGCACAAAGCCAAATTTGCCATACATGATCGAAGGCAAACCACTGCCCGTAATTAGCGCCAAAGACAGCTAACGCCAGCTGATAACTCATTAATAATACGCCCAAATGTAGAATATAAAAAAACATTGGCGCAGCGCCAAAAATCTCTATACCCCAAGAGAAGCGGTTATTGACATTTTCTAGCAGACCGAGCAGCAGTAAGGCGCCCCCCAGGGTAAACAAGACAAAGTCTAAGGAAGGCGGGTATTTGGTATAGTTTACAAATTGCATAACGTTATACAGCCAGTCTGCATGCCCCGTAAAAGACAGAGCTTCGCCATACCCCAGACGTGTTCGCAAAAGCCCCAATAGCAGCCATAACGCTACCGCAAGGCCGATTAATACACGCTGACGTAGTGCGCTTGAAACGGTCTGGGCGTACATCCGGCCCAGGCTATATCCCAATAGAATCACGCCAATCCAGGGCAATACCGGATACGACGCTTTGATAGCAAAGCCTTCACTGGTATAAATAAACCCTGGGTCATGCAAGATAGTCCACAGCGTGTAACCTCTTTGTCCCGGCGTAAAAGAGATCGGATCCAGCAGGTTGTGGCCCGCGACAATCGTTATACCAAGGCACAGCAGTATCAGCCAGGGCAAGCGGCATAATATCCCCAACAGCAACATGCTAACCCCTATTGCCCACATGACCTGCAACCATAACGTGTCATAACTGCCCATCCACAACCAATTAATAACGGCTATTTCAATGCCAATAATAAACAGCCCACGCTTAAGCAGAAATGCTGAGGCGGATCGGGGAGGCTGGTGTGCGGGATGGGCGTACAGCCATGCTGAAACCCCCGTTAGAAAAACAAACACCGGCGCACAAAAATGAGCCGCCAAACGGGTAAAAAAGAGCGCCGGACTGGTGCTGTCCAGGTCCATAGGATCGGTAACCTGCTGGTGATAGAAAAACCGCTCCCGAACATGGTCGACCAGCATCAGCAGCATGACTAAGGCACGTAAAATATCGATAGCAGCAATCCGCCCGGTAGGCGGGTTGCGCTGTATGGTGGACGCGCCGGCGCCTGTGTTTGCCGCTATAGGAGAATATGCAGAGGATAATATCGGGGGCGCGAAACTACTCATAAGATGTCTATTTACTCTTGTTCGATTTATCTAGCACCGTCTGCTTTATCTCGGTGCCAGCTTTTCTATCAGCGGCCGGGGGCTTTGCCTTTTATTGCGGCTAAACATACCAGTAACATTTAGAGATGTGATAACATAACAATAGTCTATCGGTAAACAATCGTGTTGTCGAACCTCCGTGGCCCGTCTATCAATCGCCCGTCTATCAATCGCCCGGCTATCAGTGGGCCGGAGCTCAATAGTGCGGTGGCACAATAAAATTGCCTCATTATACGGTCAGCTTCATCTACGCTGGCTCGGTAGGCGGAATCGAGTACCGGTTAACCTGCCCTCGCCGCAATTACCTATGAAAAGCCTTGCACGGCCCCCAGAAGAAATCTTTTACTGTTGTATTCACATATTGCAAACTGAACCAAAGGGCTGACAAACCCGTTACCAACACTATGAAAAACACAATGACGTCCTTTGCTCTGGCTTACCTTGCCATACTCATCGCGTTTGGTTTACTCGATGGTATCTGGCTGGGCGTTATTGCTATGCCTTTGTACGTAGACTATTTCAGTGGTTTGTTACGCGCACAGTTTGTCAGCTGGCCCTGGATAGTATTCTACGTGTTGTATTGTTTAGCGGTGGTGGTATTGGCGGTGCGGCCAGCGCGGGGCCGGCCAGTCGGGGCCGCCGCAGCTAACGGCTTTATGCTAGGTGCCACCGCCTATGGCACCTACAATTTGACTGCCTATTCAATTATCGCAGGGTGGCCATTAACGATGACGCTGGTAGATTGGGTATGGGGCGCGTTCGCTACCATGGTACTGGCTGGAGTGGGAGCGCAGGTCGTCAGGTGGCGCGAGCGCCGTGGCTGAACGGCGTTCGGCTTTGCCTCTACCCCGCCCGACTTTAAAATTTAGCCAATACATGTGATACACTGCGCCGGTTTTTATTACACAGGATTTCTTACATGTCGTGGATGCGCAGAACGCTTCTATCGGTGTTTCACTATCCGGTTAAATGGCTGGTAAAACCGCATACTATTCCGTCAAATGTGGAATCAGAGCTAGGCATAGACCGCGCCAAGCCCATTATTTATTTGCTCCCCAGCAATTCTGTTACCGACCAGCTGGCTTTACGTATGGCCACACTACGTATGGACCTACCCAGCCCGACAGAGCAAATTTCGCTGGGGGGACATCACTATCCAACCTGCTTGTTTTTGCGTAAAACACAGCGGGTTATCATGCGCGGCGAAATGAAAACAGACATTGAAGCGGTATTCACCGACCTGTTCCACTTACATCGCGATAACCCTCAGTTAGATGTGCAGGTAGTACCGGTATTCATTTCCTGGGGCCGGGCGCCGGGTAAAGGAACACCTGGCTTGAGCGATCTGATTGCAGATGTCGCAGCGCCGTCCTGGCTACGTAAATTATTTATCGTCATGTTCTTGGGCCGCGATAACTTCATCAGCTTTAGTAAGGCTGTGTCATCCAATGCCATGTCTACTCAACATGGTAGTGATGAACTTATTGCCCATAAACTGGTACGTTTAGCCAGTACCCACTTCCATCGAAAAAGACAAAGCCTTACCGGCCCGACGTTGCTTGAACGGCAGGAGTTACACAACGCCGTACTTGGTTCCACCGCAGTCAAGCGGGCTATCAGTGAACAAGGGGGCAGTAAAAAAAGCTCACCCGATAAAGCGCGCCAGGATGCTCTAAAATACATCAATGAAATTGCCGCCGATTACCGTGAAGGGTTGGTACGTTTTGGCGACAGGCTGCTTACCCGTATCTGGAACAAAATTTATAACGGTATCGGGGTAGCGCATAGTGACCGGATTCGTGAACTGGCCCGCAACGGCCATGAAATAATTTACGTACCTTGCCACCGCAGTCACATGGATTATTTGCTGTTAACCTATGTGATTTATCATGAGGGCATGGTCACGCCACACATTGCAGCGGGGATTAATCTTAATTTCTGGCCAGTAGGGAAAATTTTTCGCCGGGGCGGCGCGTTTTTCTTACGCCGTAGCTTCGCTGGCAATAAATTGTATACCGCTGTATTTCGCGAATATCTTGAGCTGCTGTTTAACAAAGGCTATTCAGTTAAGTACTACCCTGAAGGTGGCCGAAGCCGCACCGGCCGTTTGATCCCGCCTAAAACCGGCATGCTTGCGATGACCATGCAAGCCTTGGTAAAAGGCGTGAATCGTCCGGTCAGTATTGTGCCGGTGTATATCGGTTACGAAAACGTGATGGAAGTAAAAAGCTACCTGAACGAGCTTAAAGGCAGCTCAAAGAAAAAAGAGTCTACCTGGCAGGTCTTCTCGGCAATTCGTAAACTTAAAAATTATGGCTATGGGTACGTTAACTTTGGCGAGCCCATTCAACTAAACCAGTATTTGGAAAAGCAAATTCCCCAGTGGCGGGAAAAACTGCCCAAAGATCCAGACAAAAAACCCGCCTGGCTGACACCCATGGTTAATGACCTGGCGAACGAGGTGATGCTGCGAATTAACCGGGCGGCCGCGATTAATGGCATGGCATTATCAGCATTGTGTTTGTTGTCATCGAAAAACAACACCATGAGCGAAAATGAACTATGCCATGCGCTGGATAACTTTCTAACGCTGTTGCGGCAGGCGCCATTTTCGGCCGATTTTACCATTCCTGAAGATACCCCGGACCAAATGCTGGCCCATGTACTGAAGCTAAACCGTTTTGCGGTGACCAACGATGGTTATGGTAAGCTGATTCAACCGCAGAAGGACTCTGCGGTATATCTGACGTACTACCGCAACAATATACTGCATTTATTCGCCTTGCCGGGTATTGCGATGGCAGCGGTGTTTGGCCACAAAGCCTGTCGCCGCGACTATGTTTTACGTTTGGTGGCAGCGCTATATCCGCTATTACAGCGCGAGTTGTTCATTCACCTTACCCAGGATGAGGCACTGGCCTATACCGACCGTCTAATCAGCCAAATGCTGGAGCAAGGTTTGTTGCGCCAGCAGGGGGAGTGTATTTTACCGCCCGAACCAAATGATAAAACTTTCCACAGCGCATGGCTGTTAAGCCGTTGTATGCAGGAAACTTTTCAACGCTACGCGGTGGTGTTAACCATTATTGAAAAAGAGCGGGTTATCAGCCGTGGACAGTTAGAACGAACCAGCCGTAAAGTAGCGGAACGTTTATCGACACTCTATGGCATGAGCTCTCCTGAGTTTTACGATAAAAATGTACTATCCAGCTTTATTACCGCCTTACGGGAAAATCACTGGCTGGACTCTACTGCCGATGGCTCGTTAAAATATTCAGAAGAAAGCGCGGCATTGCGCAAAGATGTGACGGCTTTGGTTTGGCCTGAAATAGTACAACACCTTGAAAATGTAGAGCTGCATTGAGCCCGGTCACCAACCGGGCCGACCGCGTGCAGCCGCCATATACTAATAAGAAATCAAAAGGGATAAAGATGGTTAACCGTGTAAGTAGCCTAATAGCAGTAGCGATTTGCAGCGTACTGATGCTTGGAGGGTGTGCTCAGCAGCCCAAAGAAGTATTTAGTGCTACCCTGCCGTTTAAACTGGAAACCGCCCGCTTTGGCGAAGGGGTGGCCAACGATGGCACAAATATTTACGTTTTTGGTGGCTCGCGCGGGGGAGAATGGTTAGATGATGTGGAAATCATCGACCCTACTACAAAAAACATTCAGGTGCTGGACGACCATATTATACCCCGCCGGTACTTTTCAGCGGTGTATGACGAACAGGGAAAAATCTACCTTATTGGCGGTATTTCTCACGAAAACGGTGAATTCAATTACGAAAGCCGGGTAGAAGTTTTTGATACGCAAAGCAGAATGGTGACCCAGGTAGCACCGCTGCCCTATCCCACCCGGGTTAACGCGGCAGTGTATTTGGATGGCAAAATCTATGTTATGGGTGGCGGCCATCGCGACTGGGAAACGAATGACATGAAGCGTTCATCCCTGATGGCCGTTTATGACGTTGCGACCAACACCTGGTCGCTCGCGCCCCCGATGCCAACGGCCCGGGAAACCGCTGCGGTAAAACATGATGGCAAAATCTATGTGGTGGGCGGATATGATGGTAAGGGCGCGGTCACAGCCTTTGAACGTTACGATCCGGTAACGCAAGTATGGGATACGCTGCCCGACCTGCCGCAGCCTCTTAGCGCGCATTCTGCGGCGGTATGGCGAGACCAGTTATTTACCTTTGGTCACTATACCAACCTTGCCGCCTCGTATGTCTTCGACTTTACCACGCAAACCTGGCGCGAAGCGCAGTTGCCGCTAAAAGACGGACGCCATAATAAAGCGACCACTATGGGCGATAATATCTATGTGATTGGCGGCTTTACCCCAGATGATGCAGGGCTTGATTTAATTCAGGTGTTTGATGAGGCGGCATTAAAAAAGGCGGCTGATTAAGCCGCCTTTGGGTTACTCGCCTGCCAGGAAAAACTGGTAGGCCGGGTCGCTGGTGACATCTTTACAGCTATAACCCAGGTCCTCTACGTGCTGATTAAAGGCGTCGCGGCTGGCCGGTTCAATATCAAACCCAGCCAAAACCAGGCCTTTGGCGGCACCATGATTACGATAATGGAACAGCGTAATATTCCAACGCTCGCCAAGGGTATTTAAAAATTTCAGCAAAGCTCCCGGATGTTCGGGAAACTCAAAGGTAAAGACCGTTTCATTGAGCAACGTGGGCGGCCGCCCCCCGACCATGTGCCGAACGTGCAACTTAGCCAGTTCATTGTCCGACAAGTTAAAGCAATCGTAGCCTTTATCGCCCAGTGAATTATGCAACAAAGCAAATTCCTGTTGGCCACCTTTTAGCTTCACTCCGACAAAAACATGGGCATCCTCACCACTGCCATAGCGGTAATTAAATTCCGTTATGTTTTTCCCCCCCAGGGCTTCGCAAAATCCTTTAAAAGCCCCGGGCCGCTCGGGTAACCTGGCGGCAAATACCGCCTCTTTTTGTTCGGCCAGCTCACACCGTTCAGACACATACCGCAAAGTATGAAAATTGATATTCGCGCCGCACAGAATACCGCCCAGCTGCTTGCCTTTTACATTGTGCTGTTTAATGTACTTACGGATAGCTGCCACCGACAATGCCCCAGCGGGCTCAGCAATAACCCGGGTATCATCAAAAATATCTTTGATTGCGCCACAAATTTCGTCATTGGTTACGGTAACGGTTTCATCTATCAGACGGTCGCATAACCGAAACGTTTCCTCACCCATGATTTTCACAGCAACGCCATCTGCAAAAATACCCACCGAGGGCAAGGGAACGGGTTTGCCGGCGGCTTTTGCTGCCATAAAGCAAGCGGACTCTTCTGATTCCACTGCCACAATTTTTATGTCGGGTTTTAGTTGTTTAAGGTAAACCGCAATACCGGCGGCTAAACCACCCCCACCCACCGCCACAAATAAAATATCCAGGTCAGCGTTTTGCTCAAGTAGTTCCCGGGCCACCGTGCCCTGCCCGGCAATCACATCCGGATCGTCAAAAGGCGGGATAAACGTGTAACCGTGTTCCTGAGCCAGCGCTTTGGCTTTGGTACTGGCCTGGTCAAAATTAGTTCCATACAACACCACTTCGGCCAGCTTCCCGCCAAACCGACGCACTGCATCAACCTTAATTTCCGGCGTTGTTTCAGGCATCACAATAGTGGCTTTAATGCCTTTAACATTGGCTCCATATGCCAAGCCCTGAGCATGATTACCAGCAGACGCAGCAATTACCCCAGCCTCTTGTTGGGCGTCTGTAAGCGTGCTTAGCCGATTATAGGCCCCTCTTAGTTTGAAGGACTTCACCGGCTGTTGGTCTTCACGTTTGAGAAAAACCTCGTTTCCCAACTCCTGCGACAACCGGGACATCAGCACCAACTCGCTGGCCACCGCCACATCGTAAACAGGGGCCAGCAGAATTTTTTTCAAATAATCGTGGTCGCTGATATTCATACATCTTCCAGCTTCGCAGGGTCACGTACCGCGCCTTTATCGGCGCTGGTGGCCAACAAAGCAAAATTCTTCAGTGACAACGACACCTGCCGCTGACGGTTTTTCGGTTTCCACGGCTTGTCGCTAGCTTCCATGACCTCACGACGATGGGCTAAATCTGCATCACTGATGTCGATATTGATACTGCGATTAGGAATATCGATGATAATTTTATCACCCTCCTCCACCAGGCCAATGCCGCCACCGCTGGCCGCCTCAGGCGAACAATGGCCGATAGACAACCCACTAGTACCACCGGAAAAACGGCCGTCGGTTATCAAGGCGCAGGCTTTGCCCAGCCCTTTTGATTTTAAGTAAGAGGTGGGATACAGCATTTCCTGCATACCAGGCCCCCCACGCGGTCCTTCGTAACGAATGATAACCACATCACCGGCTTTTACGTCGTCTTCCAAAATAGCGGCGACCGCTTCATCCTGGCTTTCGTAAATACGGGCGTTGCCGGTGAATTTTAAAATAGACGCATCAACGCCGGCGGTTTTTACAATACAGCCATCCACCGCCAGATTGCCATACAATACGGCCAGCCCGCCTTCGGTACTAAATGCATGATCTAAAGAGCGGATACAACCATTTTCCCGATCATTATCTACATCCGGCCAACGGCAACTTTGGCTAAATGCCTGCGTGGTACGAATACCCGCCGGCCCGGCTCGATAAAACTGATGCGCGGCATCGTTATCGGTACGAGTAATATCCCACTGGTGAATAACTTCGCCTATTGAGCTGCCCAAAACATGATGATTATCTTTGTGCAGCAGCCCAGCTTTGTTTAACTCGCCTAAAATAGCCAGTACGCCGCCTGCCCTGTGCACATCTTCCATATGGTATTTGGGTGTGGAAGGCGCCACTTTGCATAAGTGCGGTACCTGACGCGATAGCCGGTCAATATCAGCCATACTAAAAGGTACTTCGCCTTCGATGGCAGCGGCCAGTAAATGCAAAATAGTGTTGGTAGACCCACCCATCGCAATATCCAGACTCATGGCATTTTCAAACGCCTTAAAGTTTGCAATATTGCGTGGCAAAGCACTGTCATCGTCATCACCGTACCAACGCTGGCATAACTCAACCACTAATTCGCCGGCACGTTTAAATAAACCTTCACGGTCGGCATGGGTTGCCAGCATTGAGCCATTACCGGGTAACGACAATCCCAGCGCTTCGGTCAAACAGTTCATTGAGTTAGCGGTGAACATACCAGAACAGGATCCACAGGTAGGGCAAGCGGAACGCTCAATTTCCCCAGAATCTTCATCAGAAACTTTATCATCACCTGCCGCAACCATGGCGTCGACCAGGTCCAGCTTGATAATTTGGTCAGATAGTTTGGTTTTACCTGCTTCCATCGGTCCACCCGAAACAAATACCACCGGAATGTTCAGGCGCATAGCGGCCATCAACATACCGGGGGTAATTTTGTCGCAGTTTGAAATACACACCAGGGCATCAGCACAATGGGCGTTAACCATATATTCTACTGAGTCGGCAATGATCTCACGCGAGGGCAGGCTATACAGCATACCGCTGTGACCCATTGCAATACCATCGTCTACTGCGATGGTATTAAATTCTTTGGCTACACCGCCGGCCTCTTCAACACTGCGGGCAACTAATTGCCCCATATCTTTAAGATGTACATGCCCAGGTACGAACTGGGTGAAGGAGTTTGCTACGGCAACAATAGGCTTGCCGAAGTCGCTGTCTTTCATTCCGGTTGCACGCCACAACGCGCGCGCGCCGGCCATGTTTCTGCCTTGAGTGGTGGTTGCTGATCGTAACTTGGGCATAATACTTTCCAAAAATTGCGGGTTTATTTGTAAACCGGGGTTAACCAGTTCCATTTATCTTCGGTGGTGCCGTTAAACAGGCCGAAGAATTTATCCTGTACCTTGGCGGTAATCGGGCCTCTGCCCCCATTACCAACGGCAATACCATCTACACTGCGCACGGGCGTTACTTCTGCCGCGGTACCACACATAAACACTTCATCGGCCAGGTACATCGCTTCGCGGGCTATGTTTTCTTCGCGTACTTCATACCCCATATCGCGTAGTAAGGTCATGACTGTGTCGCGGGTAATGCCCGGCAAAATGGCGGCAGTTTTAGGGGTAGTGGTCACGACACCATCGCGGGCAATAAAGATATTTTCACCCGCGCCTTCGCTGATATAACCATTGCGGTCAAGGGCGATACCTTCACCATAACCGTGGCGTCGGGCTTCCATCGAAATAAGCTGAGAAGATAAGTAGTTACCGCCCGCTTTAGCACCTGTAGGCATAGTGTTAGCCGCCAGGCGGTTCCACGACGAAATCCCCGCATCTACCCCATTCTTCAAGGCTTCTTCACCTAAGTAAGCGCCCCATTCAAAAGCCGCAATAGTCACTTCGGTTTCCTGGCCGAAAGGCACCTGCAAACCCATACCAATATCGCCGTAAAATGCGATAGGACGAATATAGGCACTTTGTAAATCATTTTTACGAATGATGTTGAGGGTGGCCTCATTGATCTCATCCAGGGTATAAGGGATGGTCATACGGTAGACTTTGGCGGAATCAAATAACCGACGGTTATGTTCCTGCAAACGAAATACACAGGTTCCTTGGTCTGGCGTTTTATAGGCACGGATACCTTCAAACACCGATGAGCCATAGTGTATCGCGTGTGACATCACATGCACGGTGGCCTCTTTCCAGTGTTTAATTTCGCCATTGAACCAAATGTATTCAGCGGGTTGCTTTGCCATGTTTATTCCTTATCAGTCGGGCTATAACGCCCACAATGCCGCAAGTAGCAGCAAATTAATCGTTCAGGTAAATCATACAGCAGGTCGCAAAATCGCCCAACCGGCCTGTCTGAACAATTCGACAGGTGGACAGCATTTTTTACAGCTAAGCAGTATTACCATGCACGTTCTGTTTTGAAATTCACGCACAGACAAGGAGGTGTGCAGGCTTTGCACAAACCAGATTTGAACCGTCTTTAGCAGGACAGTTTTTAAGAAGATAGTCGGATGTACCGCAGAAAATTTCCTAAAATTGGTGAAATGGCTGATCCACCAAGCGGCGTAGTGGCAATAAATAGCATGAAGTAGATGTAATATTCAAGACATTTACACTTACTTTCCTCCGCTGGCTTTACAAATAATCAAACCAACTTATGAGGCGTCACTAGTGTCTGACGAATGGTTTCATGTACTTAACTTAATCGGTGTGGCCTTTTTCTCGGTCTCGGGAACACTGATGGCATTTGAAAAAGATGTCGATGGCTTTGGGGTGGTGGTACTTGCCTCCATCACCGCCGTGGGCGGCGGAACATTACGTGATGTCCTGCTCGACCAACCGGTGTTCTGGATAGCCCAGGCTGACTATTTGTATATTACCTATGCAGCGTCAATTGTTACCATTATTTTACAGCGGACGAGTTGGGAATTTCCCAGTTATACCCTCAATGTGGTAGATGCTTTTGGTTTGGGCCTATTTAATATCATTGGTATCGAGAAGTCTCTAATCAACGAAACCGGAATGGTCATTGCTATCACCCTGGGAACCACTACCGGTATTTTTGGGGGCCTGATACGGGATGTGATTTGTCGCGAAATTCCGATGGTAATGCGCGGCGATTTATACGCCACCGCCTGCCTTAGCGGTGGCCTGATGTATGCTGGTTTGTTTTATTTATCAGTTCCTTATATTTTTTGCATACTGGGTTCTCTGGCTACCACTATCTTTTTGCGAATGGGGGCATTGCACTGGAACTGGGAAGTGCCTATCTTCAAGCGTCCAGGCGGCTGAGTCTGGCCGTAGAGCCAGTAGGCAACCCTGGGGATTAGGGCTAACCTGATACTTTTATAGGCAGGTAGCCAACATGGGGTATGCGGTCGTTTCCACTCGGGCGGGTGAAGGAGTTAATGCACCACAGGTGCAGGTTGAGGTCCATCTAGCCAACGGCTTGCCGGCATTTCATTTGGTAGGTATGGCAGAAACCTGTGTGAAAGAAGCTCGCGACAGGGTGCGCAGCGCACTGATCAACAGTGGTTTCGAGTTTCCGGCCAAGCGTATCACGGTAAACCTTGCTCCAGCGACCATTCCCAAACAGGGCGGCCGTTACGACTTACCTATCGCCATTGGTATTTTAATCGCTTGCAAGATATTACCTGAGCAACAACTTGCTAATACCGAGCTAATTGGTGAGCTTGGTTTAAACGGTACGTTAAAGGCTGTGCGCGGTATTGTACCGGCATTGTTAGCGGCGCGCGCAGCAAATAGCAGGGTGTTTTACCCAGCCCCTAACCAAAGTGAAGCTGAACTTATCGATACGCTGAAGGGCTTTGGTGCACCGGATCTGCTCTCGGTTTACAACCATTTTGCAGGTATTCTGGCTTTAAAAGCGCCCTCGGCAACTGCCAGTGCTGGCCTCTTTGCGCCTGGCCCCGCGCCACGCTGGGATGATATTATCGGCCAATCGCAAGCAAAACGCACCTTGTTGCTGGCAGCGGCCGCGGGTCATAACCTTTTATTTGTTGGACCGCCTGGTACCGGTAAAAGCCTGTTGGCGAACCGTTTGTTGCACTTGCTGCCGCCA
This sequence comes from Salinimonas sediminis, assembly GCF_003429285.1. Lineage (NCBI taxonomy): Bacteria > Pseudomonadati > Pseudomonadota > Gammaproteobacteria > Alteromonadales > Alteromonadaceae > Salinimonas > Salinimonas sediminis. The sequence goes on along the minus strand of NZ_CP031769.1, from coordinate 68,288 downwards.
TTGTCTGTGGATGAAGCATTAGAGGTCGCTGCCATTCATTCGGTAAAAGGCGAGCCACTGGGGCTTACCCATCTATTTAAGCGACCTTTTCGCGCGCCACACCATACTTGCTCTGCCGTGGCCCTGACCGGCGGGGGTAGCCAGCCCTTGCCCGGCGAAATATCGCTTGCCCACCATGGTGTACTATTTTTAGATGAGCTACCAGAATTCGGCAGGCGCGCATTAGATGTATTACGCGAGCCGTTGGAGACCGGTGATATATGTATTAGCCGAGCGCATAGCCAGGCCACCTACCCCGCCCGGTTTCAGCTTATTGCTGCAATGAATCCCAGTCCAACGGGTGACTTACACGATAACCGCAGCTCGGCTGATCAAACGCTACGCTACATCAACCGTCTTTCCGGCCCCTTTTTGGATCGTATTGATATTCAGGTGGAAGTCCCACGCCTGCCAAGCTACGTGCTGACACCGCCTGAGTCCACTGGGCCCGATTCAGCCATTGAGGCAAGTAGGCTGGTGACCTTAGCGCGCAAAGCTCAAATGGCGCGCCAACAAAAACTGAATAGCCAGTTACACCCTGACGAGCTGGCTGGCGTTTGTCAGCTTTCCGCTGCTGATATGACATTTTTACAACAGGCATGCCATACCCTGAAGTTATCTATGCGGGTTTTTCATCGGGTTCTAAAAGTGGCCCGCACCATTGCTGATATTGACAACAGCGCAGTAGTGACCCGGCAGCATCTGGCAGAAGCGCTGGGTTACCGGGCGTTAGATAAAATTATTACTCAGCTAAGTTCCAGCTGAATCAACGCATTGATGAGCGGTTCATGGCGGCGGGCCTGTAAACAGCACAAACCCAGTTCGTAGGGCTCGATATCATCTACCGCAATTTGGGTCACACTGGCAGCCATACTCGAGTGAGCCAAGACAATTTTAGGCACAAACCCAATACCGCAATCAAAGGCTACCATGCTCACTATCGCCTCGTTGCCGCCAACATAAGCGTATACGTTGGGCCGAATGCCTTGCTCAGCGAACCAATGATAAACAATACGACGGGTAGGCCCGTGTTCTGGCATTACCACCTGGTGTTTTCGCCAATCTATTTGGCTTAACTGGGTTAGCCGCCAGTCGCGCGGCGCAATTAATACCAAAGGGATACGATCAAGCCGGGAAAACGATAAATCGGTGGGAAAGTCGGGAGTGTGAATAGCAATACTCACATCGCATTTTTGTTGCTTTACAGCGTCAATTGCCAGCGCCGGATCACCGGTGATAAGCCGAATATCCACGCCGGGGTGTTGTACCCTGAAGCGCTGCAGTAAGGCGGGCAAATGGCTTTGGCTGGCCGTTACCGAGCAAAACAGACTTAGCTCTCCCTGTAATGCCTGACTATCCTGGCGCAATTCGGCTTGAAGTATCTGCCAGTCTTTGAGCACCTGCGTGCTATAGGCCAGCATTTTATGGCCGGCGTGGGTGAGGGCCACTTTGCGGTTGTCCCGCAAAAACAGCACACAACCACACTCTTCTTCCAGACGCTGAATGGCCCGGCTTAAAGTTGAGGCTGACACGTACATTGCCTGGGCGGTTTCGCCAAAATGCAGGCTGCTGGCCAGATGATTAAACAGCTGTAGGCTACGAAAATCCACGTTATTGCAAATTATGAAATACTATTTTGCAAATATATCATTTTTCAAAACAAGAAGTCTCCTATATTGTTCGTATCAAGTCGTCGCAGACGAGGTCTTCAGGGCACTAACGCACTGATAATGACTAGATAAAGAAGATGTTCGGAAATATTTATGGCTAATTATTTCAATACCCTTTCGTTACGTCAGCAGCTTGACCAGTTAGGTCGCTGCCGGTTCATGAATCGCAGTGAATTCGCCGACGGTTGTGAATTTCTAAAAGGCAAAAAGATTGTCATTGTTGGTTGTGGTGCTCAAGGCCTCAATCAAGGTCTGAACATGCGAGATTCAGGCTTGGATGTAGCTTATGCGCTACGTCAGGCCGCCATTGACGAAAAGCGCGACTCCTATGAGCGTGCAACCAGCAATGGCTTTACGGTGGGAACTTATCAGGACCTGATACCGCAGGCTGATTTAGTCTATAACCTGACGCCGGATAAACAACACGCCAGTGTGGTCGAAGCGGTCATGCCGTTGATGAAGAAAGGCGCGGCATTAGGTTATTCCCATGGTTTCAATATTGTGGAAGAAGGCCAGCAGATTCGCAGTGATATTACGGTTGTAATGTGCGCACCCAAATGCCCTGGTACAGAAGTACGCGAAGAGTACAAACGCGGCTTTGGGGTACCTACCCTTATTGCGGTTCATCCTGAAAATGATCCCCAAAATGAAGGTTGGTCGATTGCTAAAGCCCTGGCCAGCGCTACCGGTGGTGACCGTGCTGGCGTGCTTGAGTCCTCTTTTGTTGCGGAAGTTAAATCGGACCTGATGGGTGAGCAAACCATCTTGTGCGGTATGCAGCAAGTCGCCGCTATTTTGGGCTTTGAAAAAATGACCGCCGATGGCATTGACCCTGGTTATGCTGCCGCACTTATCCAGTACGGTTTGCAAACGGTTACTGAAGCCCTGAAGATTGGTGGTGTGACCAATATGATGGACCGGCTATCCAACCCGGCCAAATTAAAAGCTTACGACCTGTCGCAAGAGCTTAAAACAACATTACGCCCGCTTTTTGAAAAGCACCAGGATGATATTATTAGCGGTGAGTTTTCTCGCAAAATGATGGCCGACTGGGCCAACGGCGATGCCGAATTACTAGGCTGGCGTGAAGAAACCGGTGAATCAGCATTTGAAAATGCGCCGGTGTATGAAGGCGAAATTGATGAACAGGAATTTTTCGACCACGGTATTTTGTTAGTAGCAATGATTAAAGCCGGTGTCGAGCTTGCTTTTGACGTAATGGTAGAGGCCGGCATACTACCTGAATCGGCATATTATGAGTCGCTACACGAGACCCCGCTGATTTCCAACACTATTGCCCGTAAACGGTTGTATGAAATGAATGTGGTTATCTCTGATACCGCAGAATATGGCAACTACCTGTTCGCTAATGCAGCAGTGCCATTGCTACGGGATAGTTTTATGCCAAAGCTGACTACCGAGGTAATTGGAAAAGGCCTGAAGAATAGCTCAAACCAGGTGGAGAACCGCCGCCTGGCAGAGGTAAATGATGATATCCGAAACCAAGGTGTAGAACAGATAGGCAAAGTTCTGCGCGGCTACATGACTGACATGAAAGCCATTATCGGAGTGTAACGATTTCTGTCGTTAGGTGCTTAACCAAAGCCCTTTTGCCCGACCATTTTGGTCGGGCTTTTTTATGCCCCCAATAACCCCACCGGCGATGTTTTTCGGGTGAGCTAACCCAGCTTTACCTGACGGGGCACAATATGCACCCGATGGCTATTGTAGTGTACTTCTACCCAACCCCTGTTCAGCCAGCCTAGCCTTCTGCAGTGAGGCTATCACCGTGTGCCTGCCGTGAACGCTCGCCGGTTTTAACCGCCACCGCCGCTAATACAAAAAACACTAGAAAACCAATGCCAATTGGGGTCAGTGTGGAGGTTAGAAAACTATCAATAAACAAGGCCACGGGCACGGCAATCATACTGGATAAAGACCCGATAATCGCAGCGCCCAATCCTGCCATATCTCCTAATGGCTCCATGGCCATGGCGTTTAAATTACCAAACAAGATACCCACAAAAAAGAAGCCACAAAACATTACGCTAATGGTTACGGCCAGGGGCGGTAACCCCTTGTAAAACCATAAAATAGCGTTAAATACGAGCGCAAAAACAATCACCCCAATCAGGGCCACCCGAATAAGCCGTGTCATACCGAGCTTAACCACCATAGTGCCATTAAAAAATGATGCCAGCCCAATTGAAAAGGCCAGGGTAGCAAAAATATAGGGGAACAATTCGCCGGTGTGATAGAACTCTTGAAAAATAGTTTGCGAGGCACTTAAGTACGCTAAGAAAGCGCCAAAAATACAGCCCATGGCCAGCGTATATCCCATTACCGACATATGGGTAAGAATAAACCCGGAGGAGCGCCAAAATTGTCGCCATGAAAAGGCGGCTCGGCGCGTAGCCGGCAACGTTTCAGGTTGTCGGCTGAAAAACCAACTGCCCGCGATAAATGCCACGACTAAAAATAACGTAAATATATGCTGCCAACTGAAGAAATAAAGCACCGCTTGGCCGACCACAGGCGCCAGCATGGGCACCAGTATAAAGACCATCATAATGAATGACATAACTCGGGCCATGGCATCACCTACATATAAGTCGCGAATGATCGCCATTGCCGCAATTCGCGGCCCCGACACCCCAAACGCCTGTATCAGCCTGCCTGCCAGCATAGTATTCATGTCTTGGGCCTGCATGCACACCAGTGTTCCCACGCCAAATACACATAACCCAACCAATATCGTTTCGCGGCGGCCTCGCGCATCTGAATAGGGGCCAAAAAACAACTGCCCAAACGCCATACCCGCAAAAAAGATAGATACAATAAGATGCGCTTCATGGTCATCTTTGGCTTGCAGTGCCTGCCCAATTTGCGACAACGCCGGTAACATTGAGTCGATACTGAGAGCGACCAATGAAGTCATCATTGCCATCAGCGCTACAAATTCATACAGGTTTAAAGTCGGGGTCGCTTTGGTCGTAGTACCACTAGTAACCGGGTTTGCCATGGTGTCCTTAATGCGCTAACGCGAGGTAATAATGTAGATGGGGGAAAATAGGAGGCGGTATTTTACACGAAATACCCCACATTTCTGTAAGGTTTTGCGAAAGGCTGTGGTTTTTTTATGCTTACTCACTTAGCTGTGGCTGGGCCTATAGAAAACCGGGTAAACGACCAGCGGTATCGGCCCCGCCGCCAGACGCTCAGCAAGCGACTGACGGTGCCCCATGCAGGGCATTGGGGAGTAACACGCTACAAATAGGTTTTCAGGAATGCGTCCATTTCGGCAAACAAACGATGTCGGTTTGTCTGTATCGATAAATAATGGTCGCCCGCATCAAGTTCTACATAACGGAAATGTTTATTTTCATGGTCTTCCAGCTCTTCTGCCATATCGCGGCTTTGCGCCACCGGCACCGAACGATCTTCGTCACCATGCACCAATAACAGCGGCGTGCGGATATTTTTCACAAAGTAATAGGGCGAACGAGCTTCCAGATCATCACTGTCATCTCCCAGCTGATTTTTTATATATTCCTTTCCTAACGTCCAGCGATGCGAGCGGACGAGATCTTTAAGGTTACTGACACCGGCAAAGCTCACTGCGCATTGAAATAAGTCCGGCGTTTTTACAGTGGCCATCATGGCTGCGTAGCCTCCATAGCTGGCCCCTACAATACACATCTTGTCTGCCTTGGCGATGCCTTCTTTTACCAGCCAGTTCGTCGCATCGGTGATATCGTCCTGCATCTCCAGGCCCCAGCTTTGCATTTGTGCCTGGGCAAAGCTAAACCCATAACCAGAGGATCCGCGAAAGTTAGGTCTTAACACTGCGTAACCCTGGCTGGTGAAATAAGCGGTAAAGTAATCAAAACCGGCATAATCTCTAGCCCCTGGGCCGCCGTGGGGATGAACTATAGTAGGATAAGGCGCATTACCGGTGACAGGTAATGTCAAATACGCTTCTATTTGAAGCCCGTCGCGCGCGGTAATCTTCACCTTCTTATGTTCAGGGATATCCACATCAAGTAAGTGTGGGTATTGGCCAAATAATACATTCAGTTTATTGGTCTGGGTATCTCCCAAGCTATAATAAGGCGCTTTGTTATCAGCTTCGGAATATAAAACATAGCGGGTTTCATCCTGATTAAAGCTTACTAAATAGTTATCAAACTCAGGCAAGGCTTCATCCAGCATTTGCTGTAGCGTGGCCCAACGTGGATCCCAGTAGTGCTTTCCGCCAGGGGCTTGCGGATGATTTATGCCGATAGCTTCGCCGGTTTTATTGGAGTAGATTAGGCTACCATTGACATCGTAATGGTCATCTTTAAACACCAGCTCACTTTCACCCGTACTCAACTGCATTTTAAATAGCGCCAGATAATCTCCCTGGTACGCACTGTAATAAAGGATGTCTGGGTCTTTATCAAAGCCTTGGGGATAATATCCTTTTTCATTCATTGCGTTGTAGGTAAACAGGTTTTCCCAGTCATCGTCTTTTTTGATCAGGACATTGCGCTCGCCGGTTGTATAATTATTGCTAACGCCCAACCGTAAGTTGCCTTGCTGATCGGTCATCCAGGTTCGAATTAAGCGTTTTCCTTTTTCTACCAGACGCAGACGATTAGAGCCTAACTTGACTTTATAGACAGAAGGTAAGTGCGGCTCGTCCATATCGATAGCCATGAGAATATGCTCAGGATCATCCGGTAGCCAGTCCACTACGGTATCTAAAAACTGAGGATTATGGTCCAGCCGGTTGGTCTGGCGTAACCGCCTGACGTTAATCACCGCCTGAGGTTCTTTCCCGGTACTCTGGTAATCCATAATATACATACGGGTACTGTAATATCGTTGGGTGCGCTGTCTCACTTCATAGCGCGCACTGACGGCTAAATATTCTTCACTGGCCCAGCGGTACCAGTTTATTTTAATTTTTTTATTGTCGGACGTTAGCAGGTAATACGACTTTTTTGTTTCAAAGTCATAAACCTGCAATACCGCTGTCGATTCGCCATCTACCTGGGTATTTTGTACATAAGCAATTTTTTGCCCATTGGGGGAAAGCTGTACATTCTGGAATTTGGGTAAAGCGCTATAGGCGGTATAAGCTGAATCCGGGGACGCTGCCTGCAGGGGGGCCGACAGGAGTAACACACACACTAAAAATGGGAACCACTGAAAATATTTCATCATTTCATCCTTGATATCTTAATGCTGGTCCGGCAAAAACCTTTGCCAGCATTACGTATACTCACTATCCTTTTAAGTGAGCTAACCATAGCTGATACTACCGGTTTAAGTCGATATTTCAAACTATACTTATGACTGTATTTTAAACCTCTATCGGGGCAGCGTAATACAGCAACATAGTAGAATATTGGTTATCATTACACGAGGGCTATTGACCGTACCAGAAGGTTAATTGAGCATATTTTAGTAAGCAAAGGTTGGGTAATTTTCCAGTCTTGCTGTATCAATAGCTCCGGGCATGCATCAACGGCGTTCTAAAGTGGCACTATCGCTTAACAACACCACTGCATACTTAGCCCAAACATGACAAAATTAAAATCCGTCAATTTAGATTAATTTTGTATACTGCCCGCAATCTTTTCAGCGGTTATCAGTGTAATAATCAATAGAGAAAAGGAAGCGCAATACAGTACACTTTTAGCCTTTTAACTGTACATTCACTGAACTCATTTATATTGCTGACGTCGTAGTCATACTCAGTTAATACCTGCCACTACTGACCACTATACTTTATTAGGGTCACAGCACATTACGAGTCAGTTTACCGCTATACGCACTGCTGCGTTATCAACTTAGGGTATCTCATACATTTTCATGCGTCGGGTCGAATTACATACAATCGTCTTCTTTTTGCTGCTTGCTTTGTTCACGCTCAGTGCAAGCCCTGTCTATGCGGAATTATCCTTTAAAATTGAAGGGGTTGAGCAAGATAAACTGAAAAATAATATTCGTGTTCATTTGAAAAGCCTGAAAATAAGCCAAAAGGCTTTAAGCGATCCGTTCTGGCAAGACGAAGTTGCGCAAACCGTAGCCACCGCGGTGGAACCGTTTGGTTATTACAACAGCCAAACCGTTTTGGGTAGCATTGATGATGACGAGGTCATCCTGCAGATTTCCCTGGATACCCCCTTACACATTGCCAATGTTACCCGCGAAATCATCGGTGCAGGACGAAATGATGAAAATTTTCGCAAAGTCTTTAACAGCTTTGCCTTAAAGGCAGGCGACACGTTACAGCAGCCGGTATATGAAAGGTTTAAGTCGGATATGTTCAATTATGCGCTCTCGCATGGTTATTTTGATTTTCACTGGCAAGCCACCCGGCTGGATTTAGTGCGCGAAGAGCGCGAAGCCAACATATTATTAATTGCCCAAAGTGGGCCTCAATATAAATTTGGTAACATTAAGCTCAAAGGCGATACCCGGGCTAAAGATATCATTGAACGGTTACGCCCGTTTGCCCCAGGCGAACCGTATTCTTCCGCCAAACTAACCGACTTCAATCGTCAGCTTAATCAAGCGGGTTATTTTTCTCGGGTTATCGCGCGCCCGGTGGTCAGCCAGGCAGAAGATTTACAGGTACCAATCGAAATCACCCTTACCCACAAATCCCGCGATAACTTCAATGTAGGGCTTGGCGCAGCCACCGATACCGGCCCACGTTTACGGCTTAAATGGCAGCGGCCCTGGATTAATGACCACGGCCATTCGGCGTCTGCTGAACTGTTTATCTCGGCGCCCGAACAATCGCTGACAGCTGAATATCTGGTACCTATCGGGGATATTAAAAATGACTATCTGAAGTACGAAGCCGGCTACCAGTTTTTAGACTATAGCAATACCAATACAGAAAGTGAGACCCTCTCGTTGTCGGTACATCGGGTAGTGCAGGATGACGACTCCCCCTGGCAAAGCGACTACTCAGTTACTTATCTTCGCGAACAGTACACAGTCGAAGACTCTCCTTCCCAAACCACTCAGTTGGTATTGCCTGGCTATGCTATCCAATATCTGGTTAAAGACGACACATTGAATATTACGCATGGCACATACTTTCGCGCCGGTATTCAGGCTGGTCAGGAAGGCTTTGGGTCGGATATCGATATCTACAAAGCAGTAATGGAATCTCGTCTTATCCGGTCATCAGGTAAGCATCGCTTTATGGTGCGGGCAGAAGCGGGCGCAATAGAAACCAACAACTTTACTGAAGTTCCCGCTTCACTGCGTTTTTATGCTGGCGGAGACCAAAGCGTGCGCGGCTTTGGTTATCGCGATATTGCGCCAGAAGGAACTATTTTTAACCCGGCTACCGGCGAAAGTGAAGCGGCCGGGGCAAAATATCTAGCTGCAGTAGGGCTGGAGTATGCCTACCAGGTAGCTGATAATTGGCGCATTGCGGCATTTACCGATATTGGAACGGCGACTAATGAGTTTGAAGAAGACCCGGCCTATGGTATTGGCCCCGGTGTACACTGGCTATCCCCTATTGGCCCGGTCAGGCTATACATTGCCAGAGGTTATTCAGACTATGAAAATACCTGGCGTTTCCACTTTATGTTAGGCCCGGAGCTATGAGAAAAAGAACAATTGCCTGGTGGATACTGCTACCGATTCTGTTTATCACTGTGTTACTGGCTTTTATTCTCAGCCCGTTTGGCGCCCCGATGATTCGGCTGATTGCCAACAATACCGTTAGTGGGCTGAGCATTGATAATATCGACGGTACCGTATTAAGTGACTTCACGGTTGAAGGCGTGAGTTGGCAGAACGAGAGCTGGCAGCTGACCACCGATAAGGCCACCGTTAATCTGGTATTAGGTTGCTTGCTGGCCAACAAGGTGTGTGTAGATAAGTTACATACTAAGGGTATTCATTTAACGCAGTTAAGCGTTACCGAAGATGACGAACCTACGCCCCCGGCGCAAGAGCCGTTTTCTTTGCCTATTGCTGTTAAATTAAATGATATTAGTATTGAGCAAACACAGGTAAACCTGCCTGGCCAGCAAATATCTCTGCAGTCGCTTCGCTTAAACGGACATGCTGATAAAAAAGTCATTCTGAATGAGGTAACGCTTAGCGGCCTTGAGGTTGAGCTGGAACCGGCTAAGCAGAACACCGCGCCTGCTCAGTCTGCTTCTTATGCGCTGTCTTACACCGCCCCTCAGTTGCCTGAGATAGCCACGCCAATTGCCTTGGTTATTAATGATTTTTCATTTACCGATATCGCCTTGACTCAAGGCGATACGCGCCAAACAGTAAACCTTATTACCTTTGAGCAACTGCAATTTTCACAAGCCAACCTGCAGCTTACGAAATTACATGTAGAACACCCTCAGGGGCAGCTCAATCTGACTAGCGAAGCAACGCTTAAAGCTAATTATCCGCTGGCGCTTACCGGCAATGCGGCGCTAACGGTGCAGCAAGGTATCAGTGAGCGCATAACCATGCAGGCCGATGGGGCTTTGGACGATTTGACCGTCTCAATAAATGCCACTGGCGCGTATCAGGCCAGCCTGAAATTAACCGCCAATCTGTTGGACGATTCGCTGCCTTTACAGCTAACCGCTTCCTGGCCACAACAGGCATTGCCGGGCCTGCCCGATGGCAAGCTGTTTAAAGGCCAGCTTTCAGCCCGAGGAACGATGGGCGCCTATCAGGTAAAAGCCAACAGCGCGGCGGCCATTCCTTCGATAGGCCAGGTGCCGGTAACGCTGGATATTCAGCTGAACAAAAATAACATCTCAGTGAATCAGTTAAATGCCAAATTATTGGATGGTGAGATAAGTAACACAGGTACACTTTATTTAAACGATACGGTTAGCTGGTCGGGTACGACTAACGTAAAAGAAATATCCACCACATCGCTATCGCCGCAGGGCCCCACGGGTTTGCACGGCCAATTTACCAGTTTGATGCAGTTGACCCCGAAAGGTGTTGAAGCCAGCATTTCCAATTTAACCTTGAACGGACAACAGGATACCGCTGCGTTTTCACTATCGGGTTCGGCGGTATACTCTCAGGCTAATGAACTCGTAGTCAGTTCACTACGCCTGGAGCAAGGTGAAAACTATGCTGATGTGGCCGGGCAGATGCTCAAAAACCGTTATTTAAAAGGCACTGTCAAACTCAACCTACCTGCACTGGAAACCCTCTACCCCGCCGTAAGCGGCGCGGTTACCGCGGATATTGATGTGGCTGGCGAATGGCAGGATCCTGCGGCTAATGGCACCATCGCGTTAACCGATGTTGTGGTATCGCCACAGTTAAATCCCAGCGCCGCCGCCCAGGGTAATATCAATAGTGAAATTAACCTGACCGGGGCATTGTCGAACCATCACTTTGAAACCCGTATTTCGTCTGCCGATTATTCGCTGTTGTTGGATTTAAGTGGCAGTTGGGCAGATGAGCGCTGGAAAGGACAGATAAGCCAAAGTGAGCTGGGAATTTTTGCCACCCGTTGGGCGTTAGAAGCGCCTTTTACTGTAGCGGTTCGTCCAGCCCCCTTTAGTACCAAGGTAACCCAAAACTGTTGGCAGTCTCGTAATGAAGGTAGCTTGTGTTTACAGGATTTACTGTATCAGGACGACGTGGCTCGTTGGGATTTGTCCGCCACGCAGTTACCAATCGGTCTATGGGCCAGCGAAGCCGCCGGCAATCTGTTACCCCAGCCTGCCGACGCGACCCTTTCGATAAACAGCCAGGGCAAAATGCCCAAAGGCGGCGAGCCTGAAGGTGATTTTGCATTAACCGTTACACCTGCTACATGGCGTTTGGGTACCGAGGGACAGGTGCCTATCAATATTGATGAGGTAATGGTCAAAGGCGCGCTACATGATAGCCAGTTAACCGCCGTAGCAGACTTTCATAGCCAGCAGTTGGGTGATTTACAGGTAGATATTGCCACCCGCCCCTTTGCAGCCAACCCCGAGTTGAACGGTAACTTACGCGTAAAAGGCATCAAGGTATCTCCGCTAAAACCCATCTCGCCAGCTATTCGTGAACTTACCGGCCAAATAAATGGTGATTTAGCTATTAGCGGTCCATTGGCTACTCCGAAAGTACAGGGGGAGTTGGCGCTGACAGATGGCAACATCGATATTGATGATACCCCGGCGCGGATTAGTGACTGGACCCAGACTCTACAGTTTAATGGTAGCGATGTAACATTCGATGGCACCTTTGCCGTAGGTGGTGGTCAGGGCGCCCTGGACGGTCAGGTAGATTATAGCGATCCCGCTGCGCCACAAATAAAAGTTAATTTAACCGGCGAAAGCTTGGAAGTTCAGCAACGTGACATTGTGGTTCGGGTTTCTCCCGATATTAAAGCCTCGGTCAAACCGGGTGAGGTTATTGTGACCGGGCAGGTGGCTGTGCCATGGGCCAGAGTGAAAATAGAAGAATTGCCGGAAAGTGCGGTGGCGCCTTCCAAGGATGTGCATTTGCGGGGCGAGCCGCCCAGTGAAGATCCTTTAGATATGGTGAATGCCAAAATTAATGTCATCATTGATGAAGCACGCGCCGGCCAGGTACAGTTAGAAGCCTTTGGTCTTACCGCGAATCTGGCAGGAGAGCTACAGGTATCCACCCAGCCCGCGCCGTTAGGATATGGCTCGTTGCAACTTACCGAAGGGCGCTTTCAGGCGTATGGTCAGGATCTGATTATCCAAACCGGCGAAATCCAGTTTAATGGCCCCCTTGACCAACCCCTACTTATGGTTGAAGCAATTCGTGATCCGGATAAAACCGACGATGGCCTGATTGCCGGTATTCGTGTAGACGGTCCGGCCGATAGCCCCAATATAAGTGTATTCAGTACTCCTTCAATGGATCAGGCAACCGCATTAAGTTATTTGCTGACGGGTAGTGGCTCTACAGGCGGAGGCGGCAACACCGACTATGCCGCTATTTTATTGGGGATGGGGTTATCCAACACCAATAAGATTCAGGGCGAGCTGGGTAAAGCCATCGGCATCGACGACTTTGCTATCGGTACTACGTCAGGCTCGGCGGGAAACGACCCTAAATTATCCCTTAGTGGGCGATTAAACGACCGGCTTACCGTGCAATACAACTTTGATGTGGGGTTAGGCAACTCCGACAGCACTTCTGAAACCGTTCGGCGTCGTTCAGCACCGCCTGATCTGGCGATGCGATATCAATGGTTACCGCAGTTTTATATTGAAGCAATTCAAACTACGATAGAAGAACAAACCGAGTTTGCCCTGGATTTTTATTACCAGTTTTTCTTAGGCGAAGCTGCTGACTCTAAGCAGCCTAAAGCATTACAGAATTCGCCGCCCAGCGATTAGTCGCCCGCCGTTACCGGAGGGTGACCATGCGTTTAAGCTGAAGCAGTTCGCGCTCAAACCGGCGCTGGCGATGCTGCGCCCAGGCGTAAAATCCGGTTAACGCTAACCCCGTGCCGGCCAGGATAAGCGCCAAACGACTACCGCTTACAGTGATGGTTTGCTCGCTTAAGCCGGCGCCAGCAAAAAAGGCACATAATAATAACTGGGTTACCCAAGCAGAATGCTTAGTGGCCCGGGCAATACGCACCGAATTAACCAGTTGGCGCTGCAATAACATCAGATAATCTGTGGTATCACAGGCTTGCCAAAACAATGATACCCGGCGTAACCACGATAGGTATACGGTATAGCTGATTGCCAGCACCCCCAGTACCACCAGCATGCTCCTGACCGTAAACGTAAAGGCCGCGGGCTCCCAAAATAAAAAATAAGCAATGGGAAGCAGGGCGAGGCAGTCAAGCATCACATAGCACCAATGCTTTATTTTTAGCCAGCGCATACGCTGCTTTATTTTGTTTGGGTTCACCGGCACGGTGGCCTGGCTTTGCCACAACTCATCTAGCGAAGCGAATGGATCAGACATGCTCCAGACTCCTTTGAATAGCAGTTTTCGCCCGGTTTAATAACACCCCCACATGGGTGCGGGTCAACCCACAAATTTGTGCAATATCGTCATAGCTGACCCCTTCCAACGATAGCGTGAGTACTTGTCGGCTTTGCAGCGGTAAAGTGCGCACTGCATCTAATAAGTACTGGCGTTTACGATCCTGTTCATATAGGTCTGCCATACAGCCTTCAGCCCGGTGGGGGAAATCATGCTGGTCAATATTTTCAAGCGCGGGGGCTTTAGCATGCTTAGCCACGTGACTTACCGCACGGTTGTGCGCCACTTTTAGAATATAGGTTTTAATACTGCAGCTGCCAGCGAAGCGAGCCAGACTTTGCCATACCGCTAGGGCAATGTCCTGGGTAAGTTCTTCGCGTAATGCCGGATTAGCTTCATAGCTACTGGCCACACGGCTAAGCAGTGGGCCGTATTCGGCCAAAATAGCGTCAAAGTTTGAGCTCAAGCGAATTCCTTTTTATCGCTTCGCGATGGAGGAGTAATTATTGCAGTCTCTTTACCCAGCATTTTATTACACAGTGCGCGTAATAAAATGCTGCTAGCGCCGACTATTGCTATCACATTCACCCGTTTTGGAAAAACTCGCCATGATGAATAGCGCACTTGTTATTACACTTATCGCACTTGTAGTAGGACTGTTAGTTGTGCACTACATAGATGCACGCTATCAATGTCAGTTTATGCATTGGTTAGAAGGTAAGCCGGTAAATCCTTTTGCTGGCGTGATTGCGTCGAGACAGCCCAGTACTACCCCGCCAGGAAATTCACCCGCGACTGTGCAGGAATTAGCCGCGCGTGTGGCGGCACTGGAAACCATCGTTACCGACCAACGCTATGAACTGGATCGTAAAATAGCTAAGCTCAAATAAGCTCTCGACAGGCTAACCGGCGAGCCGGGTAGTGCGCCGGGGAAAGCGAATCCGGCCCATAGCAATCGCATTTCCCAGCAGCACAATGACCACCCCGAAAGCCGCTGATGCTGTCCATTGATAGCCCTCTAAAAAGGTCGAAAACAGCAGTGCAATCAGGGGGTAAACCAGGGTGACATACGATGCTTTGTCGGCGCCTAATTGCTTTACCAGTTTCATATAGGCCCCAAACGCCAGGACAGAGCCAAACAATGCCAGGTATACCAGCGCCACATAAAACGAACCGTCGGCCGGCAGAGTAAATGACTGACCGGTGATCAGCGCTGTTACATACAAGCCGATGACGCCATAGGTCATTGCAAAGAAATTCATTTGTACCACCGGCACATTGTCGGCCATTACCTGCTCGGCCAGCACACTGCCCAATGCCGCACAGATAAACGACGACATGGCCAGCCCCAGGCCATACAGTAGCAACGTATCGATGGCGACATGGGCAAATTCCGGGGCAAATATGCAACCTATTCCCACCAGCCCAAATGTGGCGCCAACCACCACTTCACGGCGTATGGCATAGCCAAACAGGGTTTTTCGCAACACCACACTAAGATAAATAATATACGAACTCAGTACAGCGAGCAGCCCCCTGATAATGTTTTCCTGAGCGGCATATAGCAACGAATAATCCAGCGTATACATTAATATGCCCACTACAGCCATGCGTCGGTGTACAGCCGCTTCAAACCGCATATTAAGCCGGTGTATCCAGCACCATATCCCTAAGCACAGGGCCGCCACCGAAAAACGCCATCCTACCGCCAACAACGGGGAAACCTGGCCTACCTGGTAGGTTATGCCGATCCAGGTTGACCCCATATAAGCGAGCAGGCGATAAACAGAAACTGTGGACTCATAGGGCGGCAGCGCTGTCCAAAAAAGCCTCAATGTGGTCTGTAGCGATATCCAACAGACGCTGGCGCGCTTCTACCGCTAACCAGGCTGCATGGGGGGTAACAATCAGATTGCGTAGCCCGGTGTGCAGTAGCGGATGCGACGGCGGTGGGGGTTCGCTGCTAAGTACGTCCAGCCCCGCTCCGCCTATCCAATTTTGCTGCAACGCCGTTAATAAAGCGGGTTCATCTATCAAAGCGCCGCGAGCGGTATTGATGAGAAAACTGCCCGGCTTCATCATGGCTAAGGTAGAGGCATTAATCAGTCCTTTGGTGGCCGGGGTCAACGGACAGTGCAGGCTTACTACATCAGCATCGGGTAATAGGGTTTCCAGGGTAGGACGGCCATCATCAGTGCGGCCAGGCCGAGCCGCAGCGGTTACCTGCATACCCAATGCCTGGCAAACCTTACCGAACGCCTGTCCCAACTGGCCATTCCCCACAATAACCAGGTTTTTCCCTGCTAGTTCGCTCACCCGATGGTCGGTTAAACAAAAATGCGCCGCCTGTTCCCATTTTCCCGCTTGAACGTCGGCGTCGTATTGCCGAAAGGAGGTCGTTAAGTTTAACAGCAACATCAGGGCATGCTGTACTACCGACCCCACCCCATAGCCTTCTACATTGGCGACCATTATGCCGTTCGCTTTACAGTAGGCGCTATCTATATTATTGGTGCCGGTTGCCAGAACCCCAATATAACGGCACGCACTATGGGCTAAGTTGGTGGCATTAAGCTCCACTTTGTTCGACAACACAATATCCGCCTGTGCTATTCGCTGGGCCACTTGATCAGGCGAGGTAGCAGGATAAAAGGTCCAGGCCACCGGCAATGCCTGTAACTTAGCTAAAGACAACTCTTCGGGTTTCAGGGTATCAAAATCCAGTATCACGCCGTTCATTCAAAACTTTCCATTAATGGTTTCAGTAGGGCTTTGTAGGTATCAGGAATTGTCACGGCTCGTTGGCTTGAGCGCTTTACAAATACTTGTACAAACTGCCCGTGAGCCACCCGGCGGTGTTGTTCGCCAGCATACGCTGATAGCCCGTAAGTTACTGCGCTGCGCCCCATTTTTATGACCCGCATACCAATTACCATGGTTTCGGGGTAAGTGGCACTGCAAATATACTGGCACTGGGTACTGGAAATAAACGGCACTATGATGTCGCTTAACGGGTTCAATTGACATTCTTGCACCATAAATTGCTTTACAGCGGTATCAAAAAACCGATAAAAAACCACGTTATTGAGGTTACCGTGTTCGTCGCAATCCTGGGGTTGGCTAAGTAGCGTAACCTGATAGGGATAATCAGCCAAAGACGGTGAAAAATCTGTCATAACAAACCTTTTGGGTTAGGTAATTACAATCAGCCACTGCCCTTTTAACCAGGCAGGGAAGCTAGCTTGCGGGAGCCAGTATTGCCATGTCATCGCGATGGATAACCATCTCGCCATTACTGTAGCCCAACGTACCGGCAATATCCTTACTTTTAAAGCCCTTTATGGTAAGTAAGTCATTACTACTATAAAGCGAAAGACCTTTGGCGATAAGCTGTTGCTGGCACCGTATTTCGACCGCGTCACCAGCGGCGAAGGTCCCTGTTACGGCCACTACGCCCGAAGGCAGTAACGAGGCCCCCCGCGCCACCAGAGCTTGCGCCGCGCCCTCGTCAATAGCAATGACGCCGCGGGTTTTTAAAGTATGCGTGAGCCAGGCCGTTCGGGCTTTTGCCACATTCTGGCTAG
Organism: Salinimonas sediminis; assembly: GCF_003429285.1. Classification (NCBI taxonomy): domain Bacteria; kingdom Pseudomonadati; phylum Pseudomonadota; class Gammaproteobacteria; order Alteromonadales; family Alteromonadaceae; genus Salinimonas; species Salinimonas sediminis. Next base: position 51,034 of record NZ_CP031769.1, on the reverse strand, counting down.
GATTAAACACACTGCCATCTACCCGGCCTTCAGCCAAGGCATCGAATACTTCGCCCCGTCGTCCATTAACAATCAATGTTTGAATACCGCTTCGGGTACATTTTTCGGCCGCTTCTATTTTAGTGCGCATGCCGCCCGTCCCCAGCGCGCTGCCCGCGCCCCCTGCCAGGGCATACACCGACGCATCGACCTGATCAATCTGTTCAATCAATGTGGCGGTTGGGTCTTTGCGGGGATCAGCGGTGTACAAACCGTCTATATCTGAGCAAATAATCAGCGTGTCTGCCTGGGCCACCAGGGCGGTATACGCGGCCAGATTATCGTTGTCACCTACCTTTAACTCGTTAACTGCCACGGTATCATTCTCATTCACGATTGGCAGAGCGCCATGTTTTAACAGCTCTCTTAACGTGTTCTGAATGTTGACGTAACGGGTACGGTCGCGCAGATCTTCTGCAGTAAGTAAAATTTGCGCGCAGGGAAAATCGAAAAAGCGTTGCCAGTTAGCCATCATCTGCATTTGGCCAATCGCCGCCATGGCCTGTTTTTCGGCGATAGAAGCAGTATGGGTTATCGGAACTTTGCTGCGACCCGCCGCTACACTGCCCGACGACACCACAATAACCTGTTTGCCTTGCGCGCGGCTGGTAGTAATAAAGCGCGCAATAGATAAAAGGTAACGGGCACTGCACTGCGCACCATCGGGGGCGATAAGGGCACTACCAATTTTAATTACCGCACGTTGCCAGGATATTGTATTCACGTTGAAAATCTGGATAGACAAGGATTCAGTAGTGTTGAGAATACGCTAATTTATAAAGTATAAAAATGCTTTATCAGAAGAGTTTATAGTAATCAGGATGTTATCTTCTGGTTTAAAATGCGGTGAAATTTTGCATGATTGCGCTAAAAACCTGCAAAAGCGCCTTGAACCCCGCTAGAATAGATGCTTCGACCTTTATTAGGCCAAATAAGCAAGGAAACTGCATGACCAAACGTCAAAACCGCCTGATCTGGCTGGTCTCTGCATTCACTATGTTGATGCATTTACCCGTCGCCGCCAGTTCAGCGATACAACAAACAAAAGGCGATTTTCAGGATAAATTCAGACAGCTGGATGAAACTTTACCTACTCCCAATGTCTACCGCAATGCAGCCGGAGAACCGGGCCACCAGTATTGGCAGCAGCAAGTAGACTACGTTATTAAAGTAAAATTAGACGAAGATAAACGTCGCCTCCAGGCCTCGGAAAGTATTACGTATCACAATAATTCGCCTGATACGCTTAGGTACCTGTGGATTCAGCTTGACCAAAACAAGTACCGGGACGACTCGTTGTCAGCATTGACCACTACCTTCGGCGGTATTGGCAATCGTGGGCCGGCAACCCAGGCAGCCAGCGCAGATGCGCCGGCCAAGCTCAGTTTGGATGCGTTGCGCCGCCAGCAGTTTGTTGATGACACCGAGCTGGGTTATGCCATAAATAACGTGGCAGCAGCTAACGGTAAAAGCCTTAAATACGTGGTTCAGGGTACCCTGATGCGGGTAGATTTAGCCCAGCCACTGAAGCCTGGTACCAGTACTAAACTGGATATTGATTTTGCCTTTAATATCGTTGAAGAAGATGCCATTAGTGCCCGCGCCGGCTACGAACATTTTGCCGATGATGCACGTGAAGGCGGCAACGATATCTTTCTGCTCGCCCAGTGGTTTCCGCGGCTAGCTGCGTATACCGACTATGAAGCCTGGACCAATAAAGAGTTTATTGGCCGTGGTGAGTTCACTCTGGAGTTTGGTAATTATGATGTCAGCATTACTGTGCCAGCCGACCATATCGTGTCTTCCACCGGTACGCTACAAAATCCGTCTAATGTATTAACCTCTACTCAGCGCAAACGCTTGGAAGAAGCTAAAGATGCGGACCGTATCGTGTTTATTGTCACGCCTGAAGAAGCGCTGGAGAACGAAAAACAAGGTACCACTAAAACCAAAACCTGGCGGTTTAAAGCCGATAATGTACGCGACTTCGCCTGGGCCTCATCGCGCAAATTCATGTGGGATGCAAAAGGTATCAAGCAAGACAGCGAACAAACGCCGCATGTGATGGCGATGTCGTTTTATCCAAAGGAAGGTGGCGATCTGTGGAAGAAATATTCTACCGAAAGCATCGTGCATACCCTAGAGGTATACAACCGCTTTACCTTTAACTACCCGTATCCTGTCGCGCAATCGGTGAACGGCCCGGTAGGGGGCATGGAATATCCCATGATTACCTTCAATGGCCCGCGTACGGAACTTCAGGATGACGGTTCGCGTACTTACTCCCTGGCAGAAAAACGCTTTTTGATTGGCGTGGTTATTCATGAAATTGGCCATAATTATTTCCCCATGGTAGTGAACTCCGACGAGCGCCAGTGGACCTGGATGGATGAAGGCCTGAACAGCTTTTTAGATGGTATAGCAGGCCGTGAATGGGATCCAAATATCCCTTGGGGCGTGGAGCCTCGTGATATTACCGGCTATATGAAGTCTTCTTCACAGGTGCCAATTATGACGCAGTCCGATTCTGTGCTGCATTTAGGGCCGAACGCTTATACCAAGCCGGCGGCAGCACTGAATATCCTGCGTGAAACTATTTTAGGCCGCGAACTGTTCGACTTTGCTTTTAAAGAGTATGCCCGCCGTTGGATGTTCAAACGCCCTACCCCAGCTGATTTTTTCCGTACTATGGAAGAAGCTTCAGGGGTAGACCTGGACTGGTTCTGGCGCGGCTGGTTTTACTCTACTGACCATGTTGATATTTCGTTAGACCGGGTTTACAAGCTTCGCCTGGATACCCAGGATCCGGATATCGATTTAACCCGTCAGCGTGAAGCTGAACAGGAAAAACCGTTGTCGCTCACGGTGGAGCGCAATCAACAGGAAGGTCGTAAGCTTTGGATAGAGCGCTTTGACGATATCAAAGATTTTTACGACGACAATGACCAGTACACCCCAACCAATAAAGATCGGAATAAATACCAGAGTTTCCTGAAGAAACTGGAACCCTGGGAGCGCAAAGCGTTTGAGCGCGCCGTTCGTGAAGACAAAAACTATTATGTTATGGACTTTACCAACAAAGGCGGGCTGGTAATGCCGATTATCCTGGAACTGGAATTTGCTGATGGGACCAAGCAGATAACACGGATTCCGGCTGAAATCTGGCGGCGTACCCCTAAGCAGGTATCGAAGCTGATAGTGACTGAGAAAGATCAGGAACTGGTGAGTGTAACCGTTGATCCGCGCTGGGAAACAGCAGATGTAGATGTGGAAAATAATGCCTACCCACGGCGTATTATCCCATCACGTATCGAAGCGTATAAATCGAAGAAAAGCACTAGCCGGGTATCAATGGATTTGATGCAGGACAGCAAAACGACGCTTAAGAGTGCAGAGGATATGGAAGACGATGACAACGAATAAAGTTGCCATTATCTACCGGCAGTGGGGCCTGATAGCCCTGCTGTTCGGGTTATCATTAAGCTTTAGCGCCGTTACCCAGGCGCATCAAATAAAGGCAGCTATCACCACTGTGTTGTTTAACCCCCGTACCGAAAATATAGAGGTTATGCATCGCTTTAATCTGCACGATGCCGAGCATGCGGTAAAAGCACTGTTTGATAAGCAGGCAGATATACTCGACGATAGCGCTACCCAGCAGCAGTTTGCCGACTATGTAACCAAGCGCTTTGCCCTGCTTGACGCAAAACAGCATTCGCTGGCGCTTAAAACGGTGGGTTATGAAACCGAAGGCAAGTTCTTTTGGGTTTACCAGGAAACCCAGCAGCCCCCCGAACTTGCTGGCTTAACGATACGTCATGACGCCTTGCGTGACTTATGGCCGGCTCAGGTGAACACATTGAATGTAGAAGGGATTGGCGATGTGAAGACACTGACCTTTGAAGGTAACGCCAGATTACTTGAAGTCGAGTTTGCAGGGCATCACCACTAAAGTCGTAGAATTATCCTGTTGTGAATTGAGCCAGGATTGCCCATGATGAAAATCTGAACCGGCAACCTGGCTTTTTTATGTCTTCAACTTCCACCGATCCCTCGTTAGCAAACCGCAAAAGTATTGTATGGGTGTATTTATCCGGCGCTATGGCGGTTACCTTCATAGTCATGCTGTTTTTGCCCGATAGCGGCACCGGCTCTACGACTTTGTCATTGTATACCGCCATGTTGTGGTGTGGTTTGTTCGGTACAGCCCTATGGCGTTACTTTAATAAGTCAGGGTGGGTCGGATTTGCTATCGGTAGTGCATTGGGCATGGCGATCCAGATAGTTGCTCAACTGACGTAGCTTTTACGCACGCTATCTACTGCTTCATCCACCCGCTTATATGACTTTTTCGTTGAACCCGGTCAGTACGGCATGGTCATAGAAAAAGGCAACGCCATCGGTGTAGCGGCTTTAGGCGGATTACCAATCATTTCTTCATAAGGGGTGTCATGGGTCATTACCGACTGTTTAACCTCGCACTGAGCAAACGCTTCCCGGATATGGCCTGCATTATGGAACCGCATAGGGCGGTCTTCATCATCAAATACAAAACCGGTGGTACCGCCTATACTGATTTGGATAAGGTATACATTCATTTCAAATGATTGAACTTCCAAATAATCAATAGTCGGTGAGGTTTCGGCTATTTCTTTGTACAAAAACTTATGCATGTTAGCTCTAGCGGTGAGGTGGACTGTATTTGATTATACGCTCAGGGAATGGGCCGGGTTGCGCCGCGTGCATTAAATTCACGCAATATTTGCCCTTGAGGCTCACCCCGGTATAGTAACAACAGTAAGTATTTACGCGTATAACCCGGCGTAAAAGCGATCAAATTCTGCGCTTTTTGTGTAGGAAAAAAGTATCAGTATGAAATTTCTTGTGTGGGCGAAGTAACTACTTTGCTGGTTGGGTCGCACAGGGTATGATTTTCCTGTATAGCTGGATTAAGGATTTAATTACATGGTGGAAAAGTTATGAGTGAAGATTCAGAAAAACGCACAATAGCCCCGCATATGGTGTTAATTGCCATCATTATTATTGTGATTCTGGCGGTAATCTTCTGGCCCTCTGGCGAAGACGAACCGACCCCGGTTGATGAACAACCGGCTCAGGAGCAGCCCATGGCGCCGCCCCTGGAAGATGAAGACACTTTTGAGCCAGAGCCTGCGCCGGCTCCGGTAGAGATAGATCCAGACAAAGAAATCGAGCCGATGGACCCCCAGGTAGAACAGGCTGAGCCAGAACCGCTAGACAGTAGTGATGAAGGTATTCGCCAGTCTCTTAGCTCGCTTTCGCCGCAGGATAATGTAAACACCTTATTGGTTGATGAAGGCCTGTTACAGCGTTTTGTGGTGTCGGTAAGCAATGTGGCTAATGATGAAATGGCCAATGAACAACCGTTAAAAGCACCCGAGCAGACGTTCAGAGTATATAGCCAGGCGGGTAAAGAGTGGATAGATGCGGCCAGTTATAAGCGTTATACGCCGTATGTTCAGATGATGGAGTCGATGGAAAACACGGCTTTATTAGAAATGTATAAGCAGTACAAACCTCAGATTCAGGAAAAGTATGCTGAAATTGGTGATCCGGACCAGCCCTTTGATGAGGTAGTAAGCGATGCCATCGACCAATTGTTGAATACTCCCGAAGTTCCTGTGCCGGTAGAGGTATACAGTGATTCTGTGGCCTATAAATACGCAGATCCCCAGTTAGAGAACCTTAGCGAGCCGCAAAAACAACTATTGCGTACTGGCCCTGACAATATGCGCCGGATTAAAGCTAAACTTCGCGAACTTAAAGCGCTGATGCAAGAAAATGGATCTGAGTAGATTTAGCCAGCAAATTAATGCGGCAGTGGACGAAAAAGAGCAGTCTCTGCCGCCGGTTGATAAATGGGATCCGCCGTTTTGTGGGGAGCTCGACCTGACCATAAAACTTGACGGTAGCTGGCACTATCAGGGGAGCCCCATCGCCCGCCAGCCGCTCATCAGGTTGTTTGCCAGCGTACTGAAAAAACAGGATGAACAATATTTTTTAGTGACGCCGGTTGAAAAGGTCGGTATTCAGGTAGAAGACGTACCATTTATCGTTACGCAATGGGAACAGCAGGAAGATGGGATACGGTTAACCACCAATGTGGACGATAGCTTTATGCTATCGTCTAATCATCCCTTGAGCCTGCGGTTACCTCCCGCCTCGTTATGCACTACTGATGATACCGCGATTCCTTATGTGTGTGTGCGCACTAACCTGTGGGCACGCATGCACCAGAATGTTTATTATCAAATGTTGGAAGCGGCCAGTAGCCGGGTACGCGGTGATATCCGGCAGTGGTATGTTACCAGCGAGTTTGAACCTTTCATTATTGGCGAAATGCCGGCACAGTAAAACCCGCCGGCTTCACATTCCCTTTACATCTGCACTTTGACTGGCCTACAGTAGAGCTCCCATCTGTTTAGCAAAGAGCATGATAATGAAGAAAAAAATTGCCATTTTAGCCGCCAGCCTGTGGACGCTGTCTACCAGCACCCTGGCAGACACGGTTATTCATGCCGGTCAGTTTTTCGCTGGTACGGGCGATACCCTGCAATCTAAAATGACGCTGGTAATAAAAGACAACAAAATTGCCAGTATCAGCAAAGGGTTTAAAGCGGCCTCCGCCCAGGATACGCTGATTGACTTGTCTGATAGCACTGTTATGCCTGGCCTAATGGACATGCACGTACATTTGTCTTCACAGCATGGCGGCCCCCAAACCTACCTTGAACGATACACCCTGAATGAAGCCGACTATGCCCTGCAAGCGGCTAACTATGCGCAAAAAACTCTGCTGGCCGGGTTCACTACAGTACGGAACCTGGGCGATAGTTATAATGAAACAGTTGCGTTACGGAATGCTATCAATAAGGGCGTTGCGGCGGGCCCGCGCATTTATACCGCCGCTAAGTCTATCGCGACTACCGGTGGCCACGCCGATCCGGCCAATGGCATGGCTACGACTATCCAACCCGATGTAGGCCCCCGCCAAGGCGTTATTAATGGCACAGCGCAAGCCAGAGAGGCCGTTCGTCAACGTTATAAAGATGGTGCGGATGTCATTAAAATTACCGCTACCGGCGGCGTATTAAGTGTGGCAAAAAGCGGTCAAAACCCCCAGTTTATGGAAGATGAAGTCAGTGCCATAGTAGCTACCGCGAATGATTATGGTATGACAGTAGCCGTGCATGCTCATGGTGAAGAAGGCATGAAACGCGCCATTCGGGCCGGTGTAATCTCCATTGAGCATGGCACTTATATGGACAAAGAGGCTATCGCCCTGATGAAAGAACACGGCACTTATTATGTACCTACCATTATGGCCGGTAAGTTTGTTGCCGAAAAAGCCAAAATCGAGGGTTACTTTCCAGCGCTGGTACGTCCTAAAGCGGCGGCTATTGGCCCCTTAATTCAAGACACTTTTGGCCGCGCTTATAAAGCGGGCGTTAATATTGCGTTTGGCACCGATAGCGGCGTATCAGCCCATGGCGATAATGCCCGGGAGTTTGGCTATATGGTGGAAGCCGGTATGCCACCAGCCAAAGCATTGCAAAGCGCTATGCTCAATGCAGCTAAAATGCTTAAGATTGACGATCAACTGGGTAGCCTGGAAAGCGGTAAACTGGCCGATATTGTCGCTGTAAAAGGAAACCCGTTAGAGGATATCAGCGTAATGAATCGCATTACCTTCGTAATGAAGGATGGCGCGGTAGTCAAACAATGAGTAGGAATTTATGGGGATCCAAAAGAGACTAAAAACTAGCACCCGTAAGCTGGTTGAGTCAGATAATATGCTTTCTGGCATTACGGTAGCATCGTTGCTTGAATCCACCATTGTGCCAATTCCCCTTGAAGCCGTGCTGGTACCATTGATGCAGGCGCGGCGCGACAAACTATGGCTAATAGCACTTATGGCCACTCTAGGTTGTTTGGTCGGCGCTATTATAGGTTATGGTATTGGCTACTTTCTATTTGATTTAGTGGGCGACTGGGTTATTAATACACTATCCAGCCAGTCACAATTCGACCAGGTTAAACAGCAAATGCAAAACCAGGGGTTTTGGTTTGTAATGACCCTTGGGGTAGCGCCTATTCCCTTTCAAATCGCTATGCTGGCAGCCGGGGCCACTAAATTTTCATTGGTAATGTTTGTCGTTGCCACAGTAATCGCCCGGTCCTTGCGTTATTTTGGTTTGGCGCTGGCGGTCTATGTAGCAGGCAATAAAGCTGAACGGTTAATAAAGCGGTATAAGGGCTGGGCCATAGCCGGAATAACCGCGCTTATTCTATTGATATGGTATTTAACCACCCTGCTGGGTTAGCAGGCAAAGCCCGGTACAGCAAATGTGATTAGCCTGAAACTTTTATTTGATAATAGTTCTCATTTGCATTATTTTATTATCAGGAGGTGCAGATGATGAAATCACCCGCTTTAGATCCAAAACATAAACAATGGTTGCAGGTTAACCCTGAAATTGCCCGTAAGCAACGCGCTGAGCTACATAACCTGGCCCAGCAGTATCAACAGGCGGGCCAGCCTGAAGAGGCGATTATCCAGGCCGAGAAAGCCCTAGACACAGCGCACGCGGTTATTGTGGCATTACGTAACCCGCAGACCAGCGCGCAAACCATTTCCGAAGATTTTATCGCCTATGCTGCGCTGACTATTTATTTGGCGTCACGCTATGCAGAGGCAGACCGCCAACCAGCCGCAGATGCATTGTATGAGCAAAACCAGCAGCAGTTAATGGCATTAACTCCTCTGTATGCCAGCGAGCCAGAGCTGGCTACCCTCATCCATTCCGTGGTGCAGGGATTAGCTAAACAGCCCCCGGCAAATACGGTGCCGGGCGCAGCCGGGCTACATTAAAGTGATGGCGCTCGCTCATGTCCGATAAGCCCGTCACCGGTGAACATTACATTCAGTTGGATGTCAGTGTGGCAGCCCTTCGCAAAATGCTCGAACGTGGTGCTCTGCATATCAGCGATATTCACTGCCCCAGCGCTAAAAGCAAAGCTGAGCTGCAACAATTATTACTTAAAACTCTTATCGCCCACCGTTGACCCTGTCTTAGCGACCACTAATACCTAAGTTTATTACTATATAAAGTAATCATTGCGCGCGTATTTGCGTACATACTCTCACGGTAAATCAAAATAGTAGAGAGAACCTGTGCCTGATCATCTTCGCGCCGCGCTTGCGTTTGGCGGCTATGCCGCAAAAACAGTTGTGTATTGTTTGCTGGGCTTGCTGATTATCGGCACCGCGATTGGTACATTTCAGGCCAAAACCCCCTCGCAAAAATCGGTATTTGTATCGATTGTGCAGCAGCCCTTTGGCCAAATATTGTTAGGCGCGGTAATCATTGGTATGGCCTGCTATGTATTGTGGCGTTTAACCCAGGCTTTTTTTAACGCAGACAATTTAGATAGCCACAGTGCCAAAGATATCGTTATGCGTATTTTTTACTTTGTATCTGCCGTGATTTATGGTTTTGGTACCTATCTGGCTATTAAGGTATTTCAAGGTGTGCGCAGTAGCGGCTCAGGCAGTAATAGCCAGCAAATGTCCTCCAATCTGATGCAGGAAACCTGGGGGGTATGGGTGGTAGGTATTTGCGGAGCCCTGATTATTGCGTTCTCGTTTATCCAATTTAAACATGCCATAAAAGCAGACTTTATGGATAAGTTCGACCGCTACGCCATGTCCTATCGGGTAGACGTTATCGCCAGGCTGGTAGGACGTTGTGGCTTTTTTGCCCGCGGCATAGTGTACGTTTTAGTCGGCAGCTTTTTTACGCATGCCGCGCTAACCATCGATCCACAACAAGCCGGTGGCTTACAAGAAGCATTGCAAACAATTATGCAGCAAACCTACGGACAATACGGCCTGGCTGTTGTCGGCGCTGGGTTCTTTACTTTCGGGCTATTTTGCGCGCTGGAAAGCTGGTATCACAGAACCTGATAAAAAGGCGTGCTATGACACGCCTTTTTTAATCAAATACTGGTATGGCATATGCTCAGTTTGCGCCTGTAGCAGGGTATGCTGCATAAACCGGCAAAAACTGGGAATGTCCCGCGAGGTAGATGGATCATCGGCAGTAATATAGATAGTTTCGCCTTGAGCCATCTTTCTTACTTTTAACCGAATTATCATTACCGGTTCAGGACAACGCAAGCCCATTGCATCAAGCTGATAATCAGCCTGCTCAAAGCTCAGTGTTTCGCTCACAATTAGATTCCATAGGTCGCTCGGTACGCATTGATAGTGTCAATACGGTCTTGTTGATCACCCTGCTGCTGTAAATAGTCTACGACATCAGACAGACTGACAATGGCCACCACCTGCGTAGCAAAGTCGCGCTCTACTTCCTGTATAGCGGATAATTCACCCTGTCCGCGTTCCTGACGGTCCAATGCAATCAATACTCCTGCCAGGCTAGCCTGATTCTGCTCAATTAGCGTCATCGACTCGCGGATAGCTGTACCGGCGGTAATAACATCATCCACCAGCATAACCTTACCGGCAAGCGGGCTCCCTACAAGGTTGCCCCCTTCGCCATGGGTTTTTGCTTCTTTACGATTAAAGCAATAAGGAACATCCATATTGTGATGGTCTGCCAGTGCTACAGCGGTAGTTGTGGCAATGGGGATGCCTTTGTAAGCCGGTCCAAAAAGAGTGTCAAAGCTGATGTTAGCATCGGCTAGCGCAGCAGCATAATAACGCCCTAAACGCGCCAGATCGCCACCACGGTTAAATAAACCCGCATTAAAAAAGTACGGGCTTTTGCGACCCGACTTTAAGGTGAATTCGCCAAACTTAAGCACTCCGCGAGCAATCGCAAACTCAATGAATTCTTGTTGAAAAGGCTTCACAAACGCTCCTTATGCCAATGCGGCTTTTTGAATATCAAACAGCTCCCGCAAACCGTGCTTAGCCAGCTCTAGCATTTCACTCATCTCTTCAAACGAGAATGCTTCGCCCTCAGCGGTGCCCTGCACTTCGATCAGCTTACCGGTTTCGGTCATGACCACGTTCATGTCAGTTTCTGCTTTGGAGTCTTCGATGTACTCTAAATCAGATACCGGCTGGCCATCACAGATTCCTACAGACAATGCTGCGATCATATGTTTAAGCGGGTTGGTTTTAATAATGCCTTTATTGCGCATATACGTTAATGCATCGACCATCGCCACACAGGCACCAGTGATTGAAGCAGTTCGCGTACCGCCGTCAGCCTGTATCACATCGCAATCCAGGGTCAGAGTGTTTTCACCCAGTAGTTTAAGGTCTACCGCAGCACGCAAAGAGCGGGCGATCAAACGTTGTATTTCCAAGGTGCGGCCACCTTGCTTGCCACGCGCCGCTTCGCGTTGGCTACGAGTATGAGTAGAGCGCGGTAACATGCTGTATTCAGCAGTGATCCAGCCTTTACCCTGGCCCTTCATAAAGCGGGGAACGCCTTCTTCCACGGTAGCATTACAAAGCACTTTGGTGTTACCAAACTCAATCAGTACAGACCCCTCTGCATGGCAGGTAAAGTTACGGGTAATAGTGACTGGACGAATTTGACTGGCTGTTCTGCCACTTGGACGCATAGTGTTCTCCTAAAAGGCGGCTTGATGCACGCGCAGGGATAATAGATTTAAGGCGAAAGTATAACGTATTTGTGCGCCGAAAATGAATCAAAGAACGCCGCTTACTATAAGTGCTAGGCACAAAAGCGACTATTGACGTATGATCAGGGTTCAATACAGATGCGGCAACCCGATACGGATTACATTATGATCTATAGCATGACAGCGTTCGCACGCAGTGAAACCAAAAAGGAATGGGGCTCAGCGGTCTGGGAGATTCGTTCCGTCAATCAACGTTTTTTAGAAAACTACTTTCGTCTGCCCGAACAATTTCGCTCACTTGAGCCAGTTCTGCGTGAACGATTTCGTAAGCAGTTACATCGCGGTAAGGTTGAATGTGCTCTGCGCTTTTCAGCCAGCGATGCTGCCAGCGGTAACCTGACACTAAACGAAAGCCTGGCAAAACAAGTGCTGCACGCGGCCGACTGGGTCCAATCGCATGGTCAGTCAACCGGAGTAAACCCGCTGGACGTATTGCGCTGGCCTGGGGTTATCGCCGCCGAAGAAACCGACATGGACGAAATAAACCGCGATGTTATGGCTGCATTTGATGATGCCTTAACACAGTTTATCGATGCCCGGGCAGCCGAAGGCAGTACGCTTAAATCACTTATTGAACAACGTCTGGATGGAATTGCCAACGAAGTCGCTAGCGTAAGCACTAAAATGCCGGAAATTATGCAGTGGCAACGGGATCGGGTGAAAACCCGTTTTGAAGAAGCGCAAGTAGAGTTAGATGCCGGCCGGTTTGAACAGGAAATGATCATGCTGGCGCAAAAAGTTGATGTGGCCGAAGAGCTGGACAGGCTCAACTCCCATGTTAGTGAAACCCGCAACATTCTGAACAAAGGCGGCGCGTGTGGCCGCCGCCTGGATTTTATGATGCAGGAATTTAACCGCGAAGCGAATACCCTGGGATCTAAGTCAATCAGTACTGACATCACCCAGTCCGCAGTTGAGCTCAAAGTACTTATTGAGCAAATGCGCGAGCAGATCCAGAATATTGAATAGAATTTCAAAAAATATCTAAAATTTATAACATGCTGATTTTAAATGAATTTAATGTCAGCATGTTATAACATAACCTTCCATAGCATCTCGTTTAATAACACTCAACTGGTTACATCATTGGTTGCATAGCTGACCTCCATTAGGTAGCCTTACTGCAATCTGTAACCACCTAATTACCCCTCAATGAATGACGCTCAGATTCGCTCGCTAGTATCGAAAGGTACGCCATGTATGGTTGCCGTGGACGGCGGCTTGTATATTCGTATTACCAAAGAGGGAACGCCTTTTTGGGTATTTCGATATTCCTACAACTCGAAGCGCCGGCAGATGATCATGGGGCAGTATGGTCGAGCTGGACTTCCCAGCTTTCACTAGACAGTTATCTGTTTCGTAAACCAAGCATTCTCGAATTGAACAGGTGAGACACCGTCTGTATGAAAATGCCGTTTTTGGAATTGTAAAACATCTCGATAAAATTAAATATCTCTGATCTGGCTTCATCACGGGTGGCATATATCTTTTTCTTTGTAACCCGTTTCTTAATCGTAGCAAAGAAGCTTTCCGCCACCGCATTATCGTGACAGTTACCGCGTCGGCTCATCGAGGGCCCGAGGTTGTTTTCCTTCATAAACGCCAGATAATCTGCACTACCGTACTGAATTCCCTGGTCACTGTGCACCAGAACCTGCTGTTTCGGTCTGCGTTGATAAACCGCCATGAGTAGCGCATTGATAACCAGATGCTTATCAATATTTTTGTCCATTGACCAGCCAACCACGCGGCGCGAATACAGATCGATGAGGGTGGCAAGATACAAAAAACCTTCGTAGGTTCTTACGTACGTAATGTCGCTGACCCAGGCTGTGTTTGGGCTGGCGGGAGCGAAAGCACGTTCCAAAACATTATCGGCAATACGTGAGGGCTTGCCGTTCTTAATGTATCGACGCTGGTAACCAATTTGTGCACGAAGCCCGCTTCTACGCATTATCTTTGCCACGCGATGAACACTACATGATTCTCCGGCTTCCAGTAAGTCACGACGGATCCAGGGACTGCCGTATGTTGCTCCACTGGCGATATAGAATTCACGTATCAGTTTTAACAGGCGTTCATCTTCAATCTCTCGCGCACTTAAGGGCTGCTTCAGCCAGGCATAGAAACCGCTACGGTGGATTTTTAGAACACGAGAAATCGCAGCGACCGAAAATTCTCGCTGATGGTCACGGATAAAGGCGTACTTCACTCTGGCTGGCTTGCAAAGTACCTTGCTGTAAGTTCAAGTGAACATCGCAACACCCCTTTCAATCATGTGTGACGGTGTTTTAAATTTCAATGTTTTTCTTGGTCGTTCATTTAGTTGAGTTGCGACTTCACTGAGTCGTTCTTGTGAGTGCAATGATAGATCCGTCTTTTTAGGGAAGTATTGTCGAATAAGGCTATTAGTGTTTTCATTCGTACCTCGTTGCCATGGACATTGCGGATCGCAGAAGTAAACTGGCATGCCAAATTCAGCTGTTAAAACGCTATGTTTAGCCAGTTCCATTCCTCTATCCCAAGTAAGCGATTTGCGGTATTTAGAAGGCATTTTTTTAAACACCGCTAATAATGCCGTATTCACCGAATCAGCGTCTTTTCCTGCTAACTTCAAGATGATTGTGAAACGCGATTTCCGGTCTACCAATGTGGCAATATGAGTGTTTTTAGAGCCGGTTACTAAGTCGCCTTCCCAGTGGCCGAGGGAACGTCGATTATCGATATGTTTAGAGCGTTCGTGAATTGAAATGCCGTTAACTATATTGATGGAGCCTCTGTCACCTTTACGGCTATGAAAGCGACTGTGTCGCATAGGCCGTTTTCTTCGTAAATGCTCAGTCAACGAGTGATGAATGATATTCCTTGCCCTAACGTATAATGACTTATAAATGGTTTCGTGTGATACCTGCATTTTCTTACGCCGAGAATACTCGACACTTAACCAACCAGATATTTGCTCTGGCGACCACTTCAACTCTAGCTTCTCTATAACCAGCTTTCTCAGCTCAGGGTATTGTTCTAAGACACCAGGCTTTGGCCGCTTAGCCATTCGTTTTGCACGGTTATCAGCATCAACTGCTTTGTAATATCTACGCCCTCTATTTCTGGCGATTTCACGTGATATTGTCGAGGGAGAGCGACCTAGTTGTTTAGCTATCGCTCTAATGCTCATCTTTGCAGACAATGAAACGCGGATTTCCTCGCGTTCTGAAAGAGTTAAGTGGGAAATATTACGATGCCTTGATCTAGGTTTAATGCCACCATCTTCACGTAAAATTGTGAATACTGATCCCGGCTTTGCCTCAATGATACGGCCAATATCGCTGAACCCAGCGCCTTGCTTCCATAAATCGAAAACAAGTGTTTGCTCATCTTGAGTAAATGTACGTTTTATTCGCTTCATCCAAAGTCCTCATGCAAATCAGTATTTTAGTATAACTGTTGCATTGACCACTTGAATCTACAGCGGCCTTTTTTAGAATGTCTCTTTCCTCCGTCACCCGCTTGAGTTCAGACTCTAGCTGAGCGATACGGACAGAATCATCAGCGGACTTCTTCGGTTCAGATTTTTTATCCAACTGCTTTTGCCAGTTGTACAACGAATTACTTGAAATGCCGAGCCGCTCTGCCACGTCAGCGGCAGAATACCCGCGCTCTGTAATTTGCTTCACTGCTTCGACTTTAAACTCGTAGGTATACCGTTTGCCTTTGCTCATAAACACCTCTTTGTGAAGTTACATTGTAACTGTTAAAAGTGTCTAGCAAAGTCCGGGAAGTCCAGCTGATAGATTTTTTCTATAGCTCCACCCGCTCTAACTCCTTACAATAGTGTGATAAGTTGTAGTGTTATCAATCTTACTGATTTAAATACGTCACGCTGTTTTAAGGATGTTACCCTCATGACCGAAGACCATAAACGCCTGCTGAAGCAAAAGCTGTGGAACATTGCCGATGAGTTACGCGGTAAAATGAATGCGGACGGATTTCGCGACTACTGCCTAGGTTTTATCTTCTATAAATATTTATCTGAGCGCTTAGTCAAAGCTTGTAACGATATTCTGAAGGGGGAAGTAGAGTTTCCGTCCTATGAGCATTTGGATGAAGGGGACGAAGAGCATGCGGAGGTCATTGGCGAGCTACAAGATGAGATTACCGAAAGCCTTGGTTATTTCCTAAAACCTTCAGAGTTGTTTAGTACCCTTGCCGAGCGTGGTGCTCACATATCGGAGAAGGCAAAGAAAAGCGAAGACGACGATGTGGTTATCGATGCATTTATTTTAGGTGATTTGCAAGAAGTATTAAAAAATATTGAACGCTCCACCATGGGGACAGAAAGCGAAGACGACTTCGATCAGCTATTCGAAGAGCTGGACTTAAACGCCTCTCGCCTTGGACGTGATCCCGATGCGCGTAATGCGCTTATCGCTAAGATCATGTTTCACCTGAACAGCATTGATTTCAAGCTTTCCGACAGCACAAATGACGTGCTAGGCGACGCCTACGAATATTTGATTGGACAATTTGCAGCAGGGGCTGGAAAAAAAGCCGGTGAGTTCTACACGCCACAGAGTGTTTCGACGATTTTGGCTAAGCTAGTTACCCGTAATAAACAGCGATTACAGTCTGTATATGATCCAACCTGTGGTTCAGGGTCTTTACTCCTACGCGTTGCTAAAGAAGTGAACTACGTGAATCATTTTTACGGTCAAGAAATGAACCGCACCACTTTTAACTTGGCGCGTATGAATATGATCTTGCACGGAGTTAGTTACCGTAACTTCGACCTCAAACAAGACGACACCCTAGAAAGCCCGCAACATATCCATAAGAAGTTTGATGCTATCGTAGCCAATCCGCCCTTTTCTGCGAAATGGAGTGCGAAAAAGCACTTTGAAACCGATGACCGTTTTGCCCCTTATGGCAAATTGGCACCCAGCTCAAAAGCGGACTTTGCCTTTGTGCAACATATGCTGCATCACCTCAGTGACAATGGTACTTTAGCCGTCGTACTACCTCACGGAGTGCTTTTCCGTGGTGCGAGTGAAGGCCATATACGTCGCTATTTAATTGAAGAATGTAATTGGCTTGATGCGGTAATTGGCTTGCCCGCGAATATCTTTTACGGCACCAGCATTCCAACGTGTATTTTGGTCTTTAAAAAATGCCGCGAGAATCCAGACAATGTGCTGTTTATCGACGCCAGTCAACATTTTGAGAAGGCCAAAAATCAAAACGAGCTTAGGACTGAGCATATCAAAAAAATTATTGATACTTATCATACTCGTGTAAATGTTGATAAGTATGCCCAAGTCGCCCCCCTCGCTGAAATTGCGGAAAACGACTACAACCTCAATATTCCACGCTATGTGGACACTTTTGAAGAAGAAGAGCCTGTAAATTTAAGCACTGTCGTAAGCGAATTAAAGACCATTGAGAAGGAAATGGCCCCAATCGATGAACAGATTCGCCAATACTGCCAGGAGCTGGGTATCGAGGCCCCCGTATGAGTGAACAAAAGCGCGTACCGGAGTTACGGTTTCCAGAGTTCGACGGAAAATTGGAAAGTAAAACTCTGGGTGATTTCATGAGTTTCAAAAATGGAATCAATGCAGATAAAGGACAATATGGTCATGGAAGAAAGTTTATTAATGTCTTGGACATAATTGCAAAAAAGCCTATTTACCATGACAAAATTATTGGTTCAGTAAGCGTTTCTGACAAAGAGTTTGAAAAAAACGAAGTTAAATATGGAGACATACTATTTCAACGTAGTTCTGAAACGAGGGAAGAGGCAGGTCAATCTAATATTTATCTAGATAAACATAATACGGCAACTTTTGGCGGGTTTGTTATTAGGGGGCGACCAACGGTAAAGTTTAGTCCGTTGTACTTTGACGCGTTACTTAAAACCAGTACTTTAAGAAAAGAGATAACCACTAAAAGTGGCGGTAGTACGCGCTTTAATGTCGGACAAGATTCTTTAAGTGCTGTAAATGTTACGTTGACAACTGACTTTGAGGAACAGCAAAAAATCGCGAATTTCCTCTCTTCAGTGGATACTAAGCTTGCCAAGCTAGGCAGGAAAAAAGCACATTTGGAAGACTATAAACGCGGCTTAATGCAACAGATTTTTAGCCTGAAATTGCGTTTTAAACAGGATGATGGGAGTGAGTTTCCGAAGTGGGAAATAAAAACACTAAAAGACCTAGCGTATAGACAAACTAACAAAAATGTAGATGGCTCTGTTACAGATGTCTTTACGAACTCAGCTACTCGTGGAATTGTCCGACAGCAAGATTATTTCGATAAAAATATTGCGAATGCCGATAATCTAGAAGGGTATTATATAGTTCAGTCAGGTGACTATATTTACAACCCTAGAATATCTGTTCACGCGCCAGTCGGGCCAATAGGGAAAAACTACTTAGGCTTGGGGGTTATGTCTCCTCTATATAGTGTATTCAGATTTTATCAAGATGATGATCGCTTTTATGAGTTTTACTTCAATAGCAGTATGTGGCACCGCTACATGAAAATGGTAGCGAACTATGGTGCACGGCATGATCGAATGAACATTATCACAGAAGACTTTCTCGCAATGCCCCTGCCTGTACCTGATTATGCAGAGCAAAAAAAAATCGCTGATCTTCTATCCACATTCGATCAAAAAATTGAAGTGGTAGGAAAACAAATTGAGCAGTTAGAAGCCTTTAAAAAAGGGCTGTTACAGAAGTTGTTTGTATAAGGTTGTAACTTCTTATGGAAAAGACCAGAGTCTTTTTAAAGGCTAATAAAGACAGCTTTGAGTCCTACGGTTACTTTGACGATCACGATATTTATTATGAAGTGATTGAGCAAAAAATAACGTCTGATAATAGCATTGAGGCCTGTAAGGCTCTTATTGAAGGCGTCTGTAAAACGATTCTGACGCAGATGGATGCGAGAAACCCTAAGACGAGGCGGCGCTTTTTAGATCACGATCTTAAGGCTGTAGACAGCACGTTTCAAAAGATGAAAGGCAAGACTGGCGAAGATTTTCAGCCTCTATTTAAAAGTGCGGTAACCGTTTTGTCAGCTCATGTCGCTACGCTTGAGAAAGAAATAATCTTGGATGTTGGTAATGCATTTTGTAAGTCTCTCGGGCGACTACGTAATACTAGAGGTGATATATCCCATGGGCAAACATCGCCTAAGATAGTGAAGAGTAGTATAGAACTCGAAAAAATAGTTGTGTCTCTAACGGATGTTATCGTGATTTTTTTGTTAGAAGCTCTGTCCATAGCAGATTTCGACTCGCCGCATGAAGAGTACAGTTTTGCTGATCTCGTTAATGAGGCATTTTTACTGAAGGATTCAGAACAATTAGAAGACATTGATGAAGAAGAGCAGCTCCTTAGAGACTTTAATGATGACCTTGATTGGAGTAATCCCTTGCCAGGCAAAGCGAGATATAGTCTGGCTCTTTTTAATCAATACCCCGAGGATTATGAGGTCCAGTTTAGAGACTATTGCGACCAGCTCCAAAATGAAAATGCTGAAGCAAAACCAGAGAGTACAACATGAAACGAGATATTCGCTGGGTGCAGCGATTTGAAAACTTCAAGCGCTCCCTCAAGCAACTTGAAATGGCATTTGCTGTGATGGAACAGCGTGAATTAAACGAATTGGAGCAGCAAGGCGTAATCCAGGCCTTTGAATATAACTATGAGTTGGCGTGGAATACGATTAAAGACTTTTATCAGTATCAAGGGTTGGCGGATATTCAAGGCAGCCGTGATGCCTTTCGTATCGCAGCGAATCGCGGTTTAATTGAAAACGGCGAGGTGTGGATGGATATGATTAAAAAGCGTCAGTTAACGGTACATACCTACAACCGTGAAACCAGCGAACAAATATTAACTGCCATTATTGATGATTATTATCTGGCATTCGAAGCATTAAAAACCGCCTTAACCCGCCAATTAGAAGAGAAGCAGTAACCAAATGAAAAATACGGATGTGATGTACGGCTTGAAAAAGGATGAGCTGAGCCAGATAGTAGCGGTGTTTAAAAGCTTCCCTGCTATTACATCTGTGGTGCTTTATGGTTCTCGGGCAATGGGCAATTATCGTCCTGCTTCGGATATCGATATCACGCTTTACACCGCTAGCCATGCACCAAAGAACCTGCTTTTTCAGGTAATGGAGGCATTAGATAACTTAGAGCTCATTTACGGCTTTGATGTATCCCTGCATCAGCATATTGATAGTACATCATTGCTTGATCACATCCGCCGGGTTGGTGTTGAAATTTACAATGCACAGCAAGCCAGGTTAGTCGAGCAACTAAACCAGGAATTTGATGGTGAGGCAGATGACCCTGCCCAGGTACAATCTGAAGCTCAGATGGAAGAGAACCTTATTCTGCGTTTGACACAACTTGGTTATGCAAGTGTGTCTATCCGCAGTGGCAAGGAGATGAAAGCCAATTTAAAACGCCAGCTAGAGCTTCAAAACAAAGTCACTCTGACAGATGACGAGTTTGCTCAGGTTATTAATCACTTAAACAAAGGTGCTATTTTTCAGCGGGCAGAAACCTTACGCAAACGCTGCCATATTCATCGGGACGGTCAACCCGACATTTATCTACAATTCTTAAATACTGATTTCTGGTGCCAAAACCAATACCAGGTGACCAGCCAGGTGCGCCAGGAGAGTGGCCGCGCCAATCGCTATGACGTGACCTTGTTGGTCAATGGTCTTCCGTTGGTGCAAATCGAGTTAAAGCGCCGTGGTGTAGAGCTAAAAGAAGCCTTTAATCAAATCAACCGCTACCAGCGTGATAGCTTCTGGTCGGAAGACGGTCTGTTTAATTACGTTCAGCTTTTCGTGATTTCAAATGGTGTAAACACCAAGTACTTTGCCAACAATCGTAAATTAGACTACAAACAAACTTTCTTCTGGGCGGACGAAGACAATACCCTGATTACACGACTAGACAAGTTCGCCGATGCATTCTTAGAAAAGTGTCATGTGTCGAAGATGATTAGCAAATACCTGGTACTACATCAGTCCAACAAACTGCTGATGATTATGCGCCCTTATCAGGTGTATGCCGTTGAAAACCTGATGACCAAAGTGCGTCATTTTACGCCAGAAAAAGGCGATGAAAACAATGGTTATATCTGGCATACCACAGGTTCAGGTAAAACCTTAACCAGTTTCAAAGCCGCTCAGCTGATTTGTGAGCTAGGTGGCAAAGGCTACGTAGACAAAGTGTTGTTCGTTGTTGATCGCGCCGACTTGGATTATCAAACCTCTAAAGAGTTTAACCACTTTAGTGATGGTTGTGTTGACAGCACCGACAGTACTAAAGAGCTGGTCAGTCAGCTGTCAGGCAAGAATAAACTTATCGTCACCACCATCCAAAAGCTTAATGTAGCCGTTACCAAAACGAAGCATGAGAAAGCGCTTGAAAACCTAAAAGGTAAACGCGTGGTGTTGATATTTGATGAGTGTCATCGCTCCCAGTTTGGTGAATCACATGCCAATATCAAACGCTTTTTTGGCAACCATGCGCAGCTATTCGGTTTTACGGGTACCCCCATCAAAAAAGGCAACCACAATAACTACCGAACCACTGAACAGTTATTTGGCGAACCGTTGCATAAATACCTGATTACTAATGCCATTAATGATGAAAATGTGTTGAAGTTTTCGGTCGAATACTGGTCAGGACTTAAGGATGAATACGGTAATCCTATTGATGAAAGCGAGCTGAGAAAAAGTGACTGGGAAAGTGATCAACGCATTGCACGAGTGACGGATTGGATCATAGCGAACCATGATCGTAAAACGTATAACCGCTCCTACTCCGCAATGATGTGTGTCGGCAGTAAAGAAGCCTTGATCAAGTATTACGATAGCTTTGAAGCCAAACGCCAGGCCGGTCAGCATGATTTGCGTATAGCCACTATTTTTTCGTTTGCCGATAACGAGGCAGAAGACGATCAAAGCGGTGATCCAGGCACGCCCAGCTTTGATGTGTCCGACAGCAGCGGCAAGCACAAAGTGAGCAGAGATAAGCTGGAGCAATATGTAAAAGACTACAACACACGTTATAAAACCGCTCACAGCATCAGCGACAGCGTTAAATTTTATACCTACTACAAAGACATCGCTAAACGTATGAAAGAGCGCGAGCGCGATGATTTTGAGGACAAAGATCGCATCGACATTTTGTTGGTGGTGAATATGTTTTTAACAGGGTTTGATGCCAAAAAGCTGAATACCCTGTATGTGGATAAGAACCTTAAACACCACGGGCTGATTCAAGCCTTCTCCCGCACCAATCGTACCTTTGGCGATCAAAAAGCACAGGGCAATATTGTATGTTTCCGAAATCTGAAGGCGAATGTCGATGAAGCCATTACCATGTACTGCGATAGTAACGCTGAAGATCGCGTTTTACTTGAACCGTATGACTTCTACGTTAATGCGTTTAATGACAATGTCACCCGATTGCTCAAACTGGTGGCAACGCCTGATGATGTAAGTAAGTTGATTAGCGAAGACGCTCAGCTAGCGTTCGTTAAGGCGTTTCGCGAGTTGATGCGTGACGTGAACAAACTTAAGTCGTTTACTGAGTTCAACTGGAATGACTTAGCACTCAATGCACAAACGTTTGCCGATTTTGCGGGCAGTTATAAGGATCTCTATGATCGTCATCGCCAGCCGAAAGAGGGTGTACCTGATGAACTAACTACCATTGATTTTGAGCTTGAGTTGATTCAGCACGATGAAATCAATGTGGCTTACATCTTACGATTGCTTGGTGAGATCAAAGACGCAGAAGCGACACATGGACGAAGTACTGAGACCTATGCCCGTCGTGAAGAAGTGATGAAGCTGCTGGGCAGTGAGGTGCAGCTACGAGGCAAACGACATCTGATTGAGCGCTTTATCGATGATTACCTGCCTACCTTATCTGCCGAGCAGAGTGTCGAGCAAACTTTCGCAGCTTACTGGCAACAACAAAAGCGCTTCGCTATCCACGAGCTGTGTCAGGAAGAGAAGTTAGATAAAGCCGCGTTTTATCGGCTGTTAGACGAATACGCCTTTAGTGCAAAGCCGCCACTGCGAGAGCAGTTTCTTGACGCATTGCTTTACAAGCCCAAGCTGCTAGAACGAAAGAAAGTTTTCGAGCGTTTGTTGGCTAAATTTGAATCGCTGATTGACACCTACGAAAATCACACTGGCCTCATCGGCATTTCCGAGCCGCAACCAGACTACGACGATACATCACTGGAAACTGTTTCGCACTCTGTCGGTGACCGCATCATCTTCTTTAGTGATGAAGTTCAGCGCAGTACTCGAAGCCACCGATTGGTAACCTTCAATCTTTTTCTTGAACAAGGGTACAGTAAGCAACTGTCAACGTTGAAACACTATGATTTAGGTCACTCGCTTCTGGCCCATGGTGTGGTGAGTGATGATATTTTGAGCCAGTATTTAGCAATTACCGAGCGACTAAATCAGATTCTCGAAGACTATAATCTGCCAGTAATAAAATCCGTTAATGATGAAAAAGGCTTGTTTTGGACGTTAACGGAAGTGCGGGAAGGCAGCACCGTTTATGAATTTTTATTGCAGTACTGGGAGGCCACGGCAGTAGCTGGAGGTGGGATCGGTGCTTTCCTGGCATCTTACCCAAAAATTTCAGACGGGTTTAAACGCTTACGTGATGAGATAAAGAACTTCTGCACGAAAAAACAACCGGAAGATGTGCCTTCGATGATCATTTCAGAAAACGTAGAGCAAGCATTTAAGCAAGCTAAAGCCGAGCGTGACGAACATCTGTGAGGTATACACAGAGCTTACCTTTTACGTCTGGGGCTTTTCTGGCGGGAATAAGTTAAAAGTTAAGGAGGAAGTCACAGAAAAGAAGCACGCTTATCGCGAGCACAGCTTGGATTGGAATTTAATGCCACCTCCTTTTTATTGCCAATCGAGATGAAATATTTAATGTCCGGGAAATGGTTAGGCTAAAGGTAAGTTTTGCCAAGAGTAGTAAGGCACACCCTGCTATCTGGTGTCAAAAATGGTTACAAAAATCAATAATCCAAAAAAATGTCAATAATAATCAAAATGATAGGGTAAAGAAATTATACAGATCCAGAATATTGAGTAACTGACTTTCTCTGTGCTTTACCAGCCTCGCCTTTGCGAGGCTTTTTTATGACTTATAAATAAATGTTTTAGTGTAAACATTTTCCTTCGCTACCTATATGCTCTACCGTGCGTACCTAGGATACAGTAGATAACCAGCCAAGATATAATGAACCAGATTACTCTTCTAGATGGCGGCATGGGTCGCGAATTAAAGCGCTCTGGCGCACCGTTTGATCATCCTTACTGGAGCGCTCAGGCGTTATGGGAAGCACCGGAGGCGGTGGAGCAGGCGCATTGCAGGTTTATCGAAGCCGGCGCGCAGATTATTACCGTTAACAGTTATGCCTGTGTGCCCTTTCATTTGGGTCAGGCTATGTATGCAGAGCGCGGCGCCCAGCTAGCCACTGAAGCGGCCAAAATAGCCCAGGCGGCGGCTGCAAAGTATCCTACCTCGCCGGTTAAAATAGCCGGCTGTTTACCGCCGCCGATGGGCAGTTACCGGCCGGATTTGTTTGATGCCCCCGCCGCGCTTACTATCTATCAGGAGCTGCTTGCCGCCCAAGACCCATGGTGTGATCTATTCATCGTAGAAACCCTGGCCAGTCTGGAAGAATTAAAAGTGGTACAGATAGCAGCGCGCGCTACAGATAAGCCGGTACACTATGCTTTTTCGCTGGATGATAACCTGAATGATGGAGCCCGTTTACGGTCCGGGCAGTCAGTCGCGTCGGCCGTAGCATTAGTTTGTGCAGATAGGCATGCTGCCGGCATCGCCCTCAACTGTTCTATTCCCGAAGTTATGGCACATGCTTTACAAGAAGCGTATTCAATACTTACCCGTGAACAACGTAAACTGACGTTGGGGGTATATGCGAATAATTTCCGGCCCATTCCCAACGACTATGCGGCCAACTCACAGTCGCAACCCATGCGTGAGCTCTCGCCTGAGGATTATCTGGAGTTTGTGAAGCAATGGGTAGCAACAGGGGCTTCGCTGGTGGGTGGGTGCTGCGGGATAGGGCCTGAACACATTCAGGCGCTGTCTCAATGGCAAGCTACCGCGTAGCCCTGCGTGCTTATTGCCCCGGATAAATATACGTGTGCGTTTCGGGGCAATAAGTTGGGTCAGGATTTCGGCTTCAGGGTTAGCCGGTCTGGCTGGATGCTTAGCTCCAACGGAACATTAGATAGCATACTGATGGCGGCGTTGGTGGTATCGAGCTCATACACCGGATGCGTCGTCAGATAGCCATTGAGCAGGGACATAAACTCGCCACTTACCGGCGCAAGGTTGCCCCGATAACCCCCAGCATCCACAGTACTGTCCAGTAGTTTCAAAGAACGCAGAAATACCGCTTTTTTCTCGCTGTCATAATAAGGTACGCCTTCGAGTTGCAAGTTCACCTTGGCGGGGTATTCAAAACCAAATGCGCTTACTGTTGCGGTCGCGGCTGCCCCTAGCTGGATAATTTCGCGGCCTTCAGGACCTATATCAACGCTCATATCGTCGATGGATAACAGCAAAGGGATGCCCGCCACGGTGGCTTTATCCTGCAATTTAGTAAGCTGTTCATCCAACAGTGATTCCAACTCACTTTGCGACACGGAATAGGCCGACAGTTGCGACAATGTCGCACAGCCGCTCAGTAACAACGCATACAGCGCAAAAAACCAATATCTCATTGATGACCCTAATTAACTGATGTGACCCGCCCAGTGTACTCTGCGCCCCCATAGAATGCGACTTTATAATACCCGTCACCGGCTATCGAAAAACAGCCCCCGCTTGACTCTGTTACCAGAGCGCCTATCAATTGATAAGGCGTTCACTGCACTACAGTTGTACTTTTCCGCTACCCCGGTAACTTACGCTGCATCAACCCTATCGTTTTACCACCAAAAACAGCCCCGTAGGGCTGTAATTTGTACATCTGCAAACGGGCAGTGGTTATCAGGTATTGTCTTTCGTAAGCGGCTGAATTTCCAGCTCTACCCGGCGGTTCATCTGGCGGTTCTGCGCGCTGGTATTGGGCACCTTAGGCTGGTACTCCCCCATCCCCACTGTAGAGATACGCTTAGTGTTAACATTAAATGTGGTCAGCAAATTTTTAACCGACTGGGCACGACGTTCTGATAAGGTCTGATTGTATTGCTCAGATCCTGTATCGTCGGTATGGCCTTTAATCAGCAAGACGGTCTTTTCGTATTCATTCACCACCGTGGCTACATCGTTCAGGATGGGGTTAAAGTCAGAACTGATGGATGCGCTATCGGTAGCAAAAGTAATATCGCCGGGCATGATTAATTTCAGGTTATCACCTTCACGCACCACCTGAATGCCGGTATCCGCCAGTTCTTTGCGTAATGCTTCTTCCTGGCGATCCATATAGTTACCTATCGCGCCACCAGCGATAGCACCTACTGCCGCGCCCCAGGCATAACGACTTTTGTCGTTATCGCCAGTGGCTTTACCCAGCAATGCACCTACCACTGCACCAATAGCCGCGCCTTTTTGCGTATTAGACGGATCATTAGCACAACCAGCAACCGAAACAGCCATGGCAACAACGCCGGCGATAAGAGTCTTTTTCATAACATCCTCAATATTGTCAAATAATACAATGGGCCAAGATCAAAGGGTATTCACTCCCCGGGCCCACTCGAAACGTAAAGTGAAAAGTCTGCAAAAGCTATTCCACCCATCTGGGCGATACAGTAACAGAGTACCCAACCTAACCTGAACCCAGCCTAAACACCTCGCTTGAATGCAATTTGTTGCGGTCTTGCAACACTTACAAAGCAATTGAGCGCTCAAAGAAACTATTAAAATCAATTTTATATTCACTGGCTAAGACAGACGATTCTATGGTTATACGTTTATCGCAGGCTAGATCGATATCTTTGGGCTCCAAGAAATGCCCACCTTTTACTGAATAAAAGACTTTTACTACCGGGGTAAGGGGAGAGTCGTTCTGTTGCAGTACCATAGCTAGTTTATCGGTGGACAGTCTGACAAGGCTACCTACCGGATAAACCCCCATGCACTTTATAAATTGCTGTACTAACCCGCTGTCTAAACGCTCAGGGGCATCCTGTAGCAGGATTTTCATGGCTTTTTGGCTGGGCATACCCGCTTTATAGCAACGGTCTGCCGTGAGCGCATCGTACATATCAGCAATAGCCAGCATTCGCCCTTCTTGTGAGATATCCTGCCCGCCGATACCTGCCGGGTAGCCTTTGCCATCCAGCCGTTCGTGGTGCTCACTGACGACGCGAATTAACGCACTGTCGATACGGGCCGCATGCAATGCATCCACGCCAAACTCAACATGGCGTTTCATCACAGCCATTTCCGGGTCGGTAAGCCGTCCCAGCTTGTGGAGAATATTGTCCGGGATGCGTATTTTACCCATATCGTGTAAAAAGCCGGCATACGCCAAATCACTTACCTGCTGCTCATCCATTCCTACAAACTGACCAAAGTTGGCCAATAAAATAGCGACGTTTAATGAATGCTCTAGTAGGTAATCATCCTTTTCACGAATTTTTGTCAGGCACAACAAGGCATCTGGGTTGCGGTCGATAGACTCCACCAGTTTATGCGAGAACGCCCGCGGGATTTTGTCGTCAAACGGCAAGCCCTTTTGAACGGACTCCAGTAACGACTTCTGAATTTCTTTACCCTGAGCATGTAATTGTTCAGCGCGTTGTATTTCACGAAAAAAAGGAACCTTGGCTTTTTTTTCAGCCCTGGCTTCTTCCGGGTCTTCAGCGTTCGGCGTATCAGGTGGGGCTACAGTAAACGCCCGGTTAGGATCGATAACCAGTTTTTTAACCCCGCGCGCGCGTAGCACATCAACTACTTTTTGCGAGGTAACCTTACCTTCTGACTTAATTTTTACCCCGCCGGATTGTCCCACAATCTGGCTAACAAACATCCCTGGAACCAGCTGGTCTATAGTAATGGTTTTAAGTGAATTTCCGTTCATAACACCCTACGACTTAACATTAATCAGTGAAAAGGTTGATGGCTTTTCACGGTAAACAACGGTTTTACGATGACAGCTCGTGTAGCAACGTGTGCAATTCAGGCCGCCAGCCATATTGTTTAATACGTACCCGGTTACCGGTTATCTCTACCCCTTCCAATAGCAGTTTTTCGCGCTGTTCACAGGCTTTTTGTGAACCCGGCGGAAAAGCTATCTGGCCGTTTGCCCGCACAATTCGGTGCCATGGAATAACCGATCCTGCTGGCGGATAACCCAGCGCTTTGCCCACTAGCCTGGCACGACCTGGCAATCCGGCCAGGTCGGCTATCTGTCCATAAGCGGCGACTTTGCCAGAGGGCACCAGCCTGACTACCGCAAAAATTTGATGGTAGCGGTTACAATTGGGCATAATGTTTATCTGCCAAGTATAGCGAAAGAATCAATGCGTAGTTATTGTAGCCAATGCGGCTTTCCTCAAGCCACCTGCCTGTGCCAGCATCTCAGCTCGATTATCAGCCCGGTAGAGCTGGTGATACTTCAACATAGTAAAGAGGCTACGCATGCTAAAAATACGGCTCGGTTAGTTAGCTTATGTGTTGAGAAAACCACTGTCTATAGCGGTATTCATACCTATGACTTTAATACGGCACAAACCCATATCGAACAGTCGGCGGCGGGTTTGGTGTACCCAGGGGAAAACAGCCAGCCAATAGAAAGTACTGCTTTTAGCGACCACCCGCCCCCGTTATTGATTTTGCT
Organism: Salinimonas sediminis; assembly: GCF_003429285.1. Lineage (NCBI taxonomy): Bacteria > Pseudomonadati > Pseudomonadota > Gammaproteobacteria > Alteromonadales > Alteromonadaceae > Salinimonas > Salinimonas sediminis. The sequence continues at coordinate 22,373 of NZ_CP031769.1, read as the reverse complement.
GGACGGTTCCTGGTCGCAGGCCTACGGCTTGTACCAGCGACTAAGCTGGCTACATCACCTTCCGCAATGGCACTTCAACCATGCCCCGCCGTCTGCTTACCGTATCAGACATACCGCCAGGGGATATAGCCTCTCCACGCTTGAGGCTGCCGCCTATGCCTTGCAAGTTGGCTACGGCGTCGATAGCCGGCCCTTGCATCAACTGCAACAAGCTATGCAAGAGCAGTGGCGCGGGCCAGTGGCGCACCAACGGGGTAAATAAGCATATTGGCTTGGCAAAGCCCGGTTAGGTGAGGTTTACCGGCCCAGACTGTTAATGACTGCTCAGCAGCCACAGTAACGGTAAAACCGTACACCAGATTAATAATAGAGCAATAAGTCGGGAAGATACAGGATTGGCCTGAAAGCTTGCAATGAGCACCTTTTCGTTCTGTAACCGGGTAATAGCATGTTCCAATGCATCTTTTCGATATTTGGACTGGCGCCCCAGGAAATACAGTTTTTTATCTATACGCTCAATCGCCTGGAGCTGAAATGCTCGGGCTTTCTGCGCGGCGCCCCACAGCACATTCAACGCAAATAGCACCATCAACCCTAAGCTAATGCTAACTGCCATGCCTATCCATTCATGCTCAGCGCCAGCCAGCCCGGTAACCGGTAGCAATAACAAAATAGCTAAAGCAGTAAACAGAACGTAGCGTACTACACCGGTCACTTTTTGTTGGCGCTTAATAGCCTCTATAGAATCGGGCAGACGGGTAAGAAAATGGCGGCGAAGAAAACGTGGCAAGCTTACCCCCTGAATAAAGTACAGCCAGCCAAAAAACCAAAATGTGGTGGTAATAATCAATTGATACCACTGAGCCAGTGAGTTGGGCGCATGAGCCTCGCGCAGCCAGAGCACACAGGCTACCGCCAGCGTCACCGAAAGCACAGCCTGATTACGCAGCCTTACGCGTGCTCGTTTACGATAAAATGCGAAATGGCTTAAACTATTTTCATCCAGTAAATAGGCAAGCATCGCACTATTGGCGCGCCGATGCATCAACCTCAGGGCGGCCCAAAAGCAGGCGCTGAAAACGGTTAAAATACTGGTGATATTCACCACGGCCGTAAACTGCTGATGCAGCAACACAGAGACGTCAAAGGCTGCCAGCAATAAAAATTGCAGCACCAGCGCGCCAGCAGCGTAGCATATAGGTGTTATCCACACCTGCGAACGAGCAGCGGTAGTTGATTGTAAGCTGATGGTCATAGGGCCTTTTCCATATTATTGGTCAAAGTCCTTTAACACTGTTGTGATGGCTGCGCTTAGGCAGTTATTATAATTTATCTGGCCCTCGGGGGAGCCTTTTCGCGATAGTGTACTTATTCAGCACTCAGGTGCAATAGATTTTAGCTATCTTTTTAGCTATAGCCTGCTATAGGTCTAACAGACGGGAAACAGGGCACCGCGTGAGCTACCAGCGGCTTTATTGCAGGCATAAAAAAACCCGGTAATGACCGGGTTTTTACCATCTATTGTGCTGCCTTACTTACGCAGTTTTTGAATTAATCGCAATTGAGCGATTGCTTCTGCCAGCTCCTGAGCGGCTTCTGCATAGTCAAAGTCAGCGCCTGGATTGGCGATGTGCTCTTCGGCACGACGTTTTGCCTCTTCAGCGGCCTGTTCGTCCAAATCTTCTGCACGAACGGCGGTGTCAGCCAGAACGGTAACATTGCCAGGCTGTACTTCAAGCACGCCGCCCGCAACATATATCATTTCTTCTTCACCGTGCTGTTTAACTAAACGCACCATACCAGGTTTAATCGCAGTAATCAGTGGCGCGTGTCCTGGGTGGATACCCAGTTCACCTTCGCTGCCGGTCACCTGTAGTGTTTCAACACGGCCAGAAAAAATCTTTTGTTCCGCGCTTACTACATCCAGATGAACTGTCATAGCTGCCATATAAACCTCCTAAAGTAGGTAGTCAACGTACTATTGGGCAACCTGTTACCAGGTTGCCTATACGCTTACGCTTTCTTGGCTTTCTCTACGGCTTCTTCAATAGAACCAACCATATAGAAGGCTTGTTCAGGAAGATCGTCATATTCGCCATCCAGAATCGCTTTAAAGCCACCAATGGTGTCTTTTAACGAAACGTATTTGCCCGGCGCGCCGGTAAATACTTCTGCTACGAAGAAAGGCTGAGACAGGAAGCGTTGAATTTTACGTGCACGGGTAACTACCAGCTTGTCTTCTTCAGACAGCTCGTCCATACCCAGAATCGCGATGATATCTTTTAGCTCTTTATAACGCTGTAACACGGTTTGAACACCACGTGCTACGTCATAATGTTGCTGACCAATAACCAACGGATCCAGCTGACGAGATGTTGAGTCCAAAGGATCTACCGCAGGGTAAATACCTAAAGAGGCAATATCACGCGACAATACAACCGTTGCATCCAAGTGAGCAAAGGTGGTGGCCGGTGACGGGTCAGTCAAGTCATCTGCCGGTACATATACCGCCTGGATAGAGGTGATTGAACCCGTTTTGGTTGAAGCGATACGTTCTTGCAGAACACCCATTTCTTCAGCCAGTGTAGGCTGGTAACCTACCGCTGAAGGCATACGACCCAACAGAGCCGATACTTCGGTTCCGGCAAGCGTATAACGGTAGATGTTATCTACGAAGAACAGTACATCACGGCCTTCGTCACGGAATTTCTCGGCCATAGTAAGACCGGTCAATGCAACACGCAAACGGTTACCCGGTGGCTCGTTCATCTGACCGTATACCAGCGATACTTTATCCAGTACGTTTGATTCGTTCATCTCATGATAGAAGTCGTTACCTTCACGGGTACGCTCACCTACACCAGCGAATACAGAGAAACCACTGTGCTCGATAGCGATGTTACGGATAAGCTCCATCATGTTTACAGTTTTACCTACACCGGCACCACCGAACAAACCAACTTTACCACCTTTGGCAAACGGGCATACCAGGTCGATTACCTTGATACCTGTTTCCAACAGTTCTATCGAGGTAGACTGTTCTTCGTAGCTTGGCGCTGCGCGGTGAATAGACATACGCTCTTCTTCACCAATAGGGCCAGCTTCATCAATAGGGTTACCTAATACGTCCATGATACGGCCCAAAGTGGCAGTACCAACAGGAACAGAAATAGGATGACCGGTGTTATCCACTGCCAGTCCACGTTGCAGACCATCGGTAGAACCCAGAGCGATGGTACGTACAATACCGCCGCCTAGCTGCTGTTGCACTTCCAGCGTTAGGCCAGATAAGTCACCTTGGGTGACTCGTAGTGCGTCGTATACACTTGGTACCGCATCTTGTGGAAATTCAATATCCACAACGGCGCCAATGATTTGGACGACCTTACCTTGACTCATAATTTGTCCTCGTTATCTTTTCTAAACCTTTGCCTACACCGCAGAGGCGCCGCTAACAATCTCACTGATTTCTTGTGTGATTGCTGCCTGACGTGCCTTGTTGTATACCAGTTGCAGATCATCAATAAGATCGCCTGCGTTGTCGGTAGCTGCTTTCATGGCTACCATTCGGGCAGCCTGCTCAGAAGCAGCATTTTCTACCACGCCCTGATATACCTGAGACTCAATGTAACGAACCATCAACGACTCCAGAATTTCTTTTGGGTCTGGTTCATATATGTAGTCCCAGCGATGCTGATACTGTTCGTCTTCTGACTTTGGCAAAGGCAGTAATTGATTGATCACTGGCTTTTGCGTCATGGTATTAACAAAGTCATTGTAAACCAGGAAAACCCGGTCCAATTTACCTTCGTCGTACGCTTTTAACATTACACGTACTACCCCAACCACATCGCTGACAGTAGGCTTATCGCCCATGCCTGACTCTGCCGCCAGTACATTGCCACCGAAGCGATTGAAAAAAGCACATGCCTTTGCACCAAACGCTGCAAAGTCTACTTCTACTTCTTTTTCGCGCCAGGCTTTCACTTCCTGAGCGACGAGCTTAAATTCGTTGGTGTTCAAGCCACCACATAGCCCGCGATCGGTAGAAATAACAATGTAGCCAACCCGTTTCACGTCACGCTCTTCAAGGTAAGGGTGACGGTATTCCAGATTACCGTTAGCGATGTGACCAATCACTTTAAGCATATTCTGTGCATATGGACGACCAGTAGTCATTCGTTCCTGCGCCTTTTTCATTTTAGACGCGGCAACCATTTCCATAGCACTGGTAATTTTTTGAGTATTCTTAATACTCCCAATCTTACCTTTAATCTCTTTACCGCTGGCCATGACTATCTCCCGTTAACCTAACGTTGTGCTGACCTTTCGGTCAGCACCACTGATTACCACGTTTGTGTCGCTTTGAACTTTTTCAAAGCTTCATCAAGTTGCGCAGCAATGTCGTCGTTGTAGTTACCAGACTCATCGATAGTCTTCATCAGCTCTGCATGGTCGCTGTTCATGTACGAGTGCAAGGCTGATTCAAAATCCAGAATCTTGTCTAGTGCGACGTCTTTCAGGAAACCCTTCTCTACGGCGAACAAAGACACACCCATGTCAGCAATAGACAGTGGTGAATATTGTTTTTGTTTCATCAGCTCAGTAACGCGCTCACCGTGTTCAAGTTGTTCACGGGTAGCATCATCAAGGTCAGATGCGAACTGCGAGAATGCCGCAAGCTCACGATACTGGGCCAGGGCCAGACGAATACCACCGCCCAGCTTTTTGATGATTTTTGTTTGCGCTGCACCACCAACCCGCGATACCGAAATACCAGCATTAACCGCTGGACGGATACCGGCGTTAAATAAGTCAGTTTCCAGGAAGATCTGACCGTCAGTAATCGAAATTACGTTGGTAGGTACGAATGCTGATACATCACCCGCTTGCGTTTCGATGATAGGCAACGCAGTCAGTGAGCCCGTTTTGCCTTTAACTTCACCATTGGTGAAGCGCTCAACAAAATGCTCATTAACCCGAGCTGCACGTTCCAACAAACGCGAGTGAAGATAGAAAACGTCACCAGGGTAAGCTTCACGACCAGGCGGACGCTTCAACAGCAACGAAATTTGACGATAGGCCACAGCCTGCTTCGACAAATCATCATATACAATTAGTGCATCTTCACCGCGGTCACGGAAGAATTCACCCATGGTACAACCAGAATATGGTGCCAGGTATTGCAACGCTGCAGACTCAGAAGCAGAAGCAGCAACAACAATGGTATGAGCCATTGCGCCATGCTCTTCCAGCTTACGAACTACGTTAGCAATAGTGGATGACTTTTGACCAATCGCAACGTACACACACTTAATGCCTGTACCTTTTTGATTGATAATGGCATCAACGGCCATTGCGGTTTTACCTGTTTGACGGTCACCGATAATCAGCTCACGCTGACCACGACCTACCGGAATCATCGCATCAACAGACTTGTAACCAGTTTGTACTGGTTGGTCTACCGATTGACGCTCGATTACGCCAGGGGCAATCTTTTCTACCGGCTCAAAACCAGCTGCGTCGATTGAACCTTTACCATCAATTGGCTCACCCAGGGTATTCACTACTCGGCCCAGCAGCGCACGGCCTACCGGAACTTCCAGGATACGCCCGGTGGATTGTACTTTTGTGCCTTCTGTCAGGTCCGCATAGGGACCCATTACAACCGCACCTACTGAGTCTCGCTCAAGGTTTAGTGCAATTGCATAACGTCCGCCAGGAAGCTCGATCATCTCGCCTTGTTTAACATCGGCAAGGCCATGAATACGGATAATACCGTCGGTAACTGCAACGATTGAACCTTCGTTGCGTGCTTCACTGGTTACGTTGAACTGTTCAATTCTCTTTTTGATCAGTTCTGCAATTTCAGTGGAATTAAGTTGCATGCTCTTATCCCCGTTATGCTTGCAACGTATCTGCCAGACGAGCCAGTTTTGTTTTTACTGAACCGTCTATTACTGTGTCACCGGCTTTTACTACAAAGCCAGCTACCAGCGCAGGATCTACGTTACAATTAAGCTTCACTTTACGTGCCAAACGTTCTTCTAATGTTGCCGAAATCTGTGCTTGCTGCTGGGCAGACAAAATAGAAGCAGAAGTAAGTTCTACTTCAATCTCTTTGTCGTACTCAGCTTTGAACATATCAAACATTTCACTGATTTTAGGCAACGCAACCAAACGCTCATTTTCTGCCAAAACCTTGATCAGGTTCTGACCGTGTAGGTCGAGTTGTTCACCACACACATTGACAAAAATCTCTGCCAGCGTATCCGCGGCGACCGCACCAGTTAATAACTGGTGCATATCGTCGTTAGCAGCAACCTGACTGGCAAATGCCAGCATGTCCTGCCACTGGGCAATGGTGTTGTGCTCGACTGCGAAATCGAAAGCTGCTTTAGCGTAAGGACGAGCAACGGTTGTCAATTCAGACATGGCTCATCTCCTTCTTAAAGCTCAGCGACAAGTTTTGCAACAATGTCGTTATGGGCTTGTGCATCAATTTCGCGCTGCAGGATTTGCTGCGCGCCAGCAACTGCCAGAGCAGCCACATGCTTACGCAATTCCTCTTTGGCACGATTGCGTTCAGCTTCAATCTCGGCATAACCAGATGCGATAATTTTTTCGCGTTCGGCATGGCCTTTCTGCGTTTCTTCATCAACAAGTTGATTCGCACGCTTCTTGGCCTGTTCGATAATTTCAGCTGCTTGCGCTTTAGCCTCTTTTAGTTGCTCCGTCGCTTTTTGCTGAGCAAGCTCTAAGTCTTTTTCAGCACGCTCTGAAGCTTCAAGGCCATCGGCAATCTTCTTTTGACGCTCTTCAATCGCGGCCAATAGTGGCGGCCATACGTACTTCATGCAGAACCACACGAAGACCATAAACGCGATTAATTGACCTATTAGAGTGGCGTTAATATTCACGACCGCTCCTCCTCATAATGTTCGCTAATAGACGTTAGTTTTATAAAATTAAGCACCAACAGCGAACAGAAGGTATAGAGCGATACCAACACCAATCATCGCGATAGCGTCGATAAGACCCGCTACGATGAACATCTTAACTTGCAGTTGTGGGGCCAGTTCAGGTTGACGAGCAGCAGATTCCAGGAATTTACCACCTAACAGACCAAAACCAATAGCAGTACCCAAGGCACCCAGACCGATTAATAGTGCAACAGCGATGTATAACATTTACGTCTCCGATTTAAGTTAAAAATTAAAGTTAAAAGTTAAAATTGAATAGTGTTGGCAGCCGATTCCAGGTCGACGTGCCAACGCCGGTACTTCTTTAATGGTCTTCGTGAGCAAGGCTCAGGTATACCACAGTAAGCATCATGAAAATGAACGCCTGCAGCACGATAACCAAAATGTGGAACACAGCCCATGGGAAGTGCAGCGGCAATTGCCAGAGGCCCAGGGTTGCGATAAGAATAAAGATAAGCTCACCGGCATACAGGTTACCGAATAACCGCAGTGCCAATGAGAACGGGCGCGCCAGTAAGGTAACGGTTTCCAGAATGAAATTCACCGGAATCATCGACCAATGGTTAAACGGCTGCATTGTCAGTTCTTTGATAAAACCGCCTACACCCTTCACTTTGATAGAGTAAAACAGAATCAAGAAGAACACGCCTAGCGCCAGAGCCAAAGTCAGGTTCAAATCAGTGGTAGGTACCACTTTCATATACACATTATGCGGGTCCACACCGGTAGCAGCGTTAGCTATTTGGCCGGCGGCCCAAGGTAGTAGGTCTACCGGTACAAGGTCCATCAGGTTCATCAGGAAAACCCATACAAAGATGGTCAGACCTAATGGAGCAATCAGGTTGTTTCGGCCATGAAATGTATCGCGTACGTTTGTATTAACAAACTCAACAACAATTTCGATGAATGCCTGTGTTTTACCTGGAACGCCGGTTGTCGCGCTTTTTGCGACGCGGCGGAATAACCATAAAAACAATACGCCCAATGCAATAGACCAGCCCATGGTGTCGATATTCCAGACCCAAAAGCCAGCTTCCTGACATACCGTTGAAGCATGTTCCAATTCCTTACCATGACTAAATTTCAGACCATCGTCTGTCATACACATGGTGGCATTGGTCAAGTGGTGGAGAATATACTCTTGTGTAGTTTGCTCAGCTGCCATGTTTAAACCCAAAGTTGAAAGTGTAAAAATCGGTCCTGTGCTTCAATTTGCGCTATCTGCGCCGCTTTTTTATCGTTGTTGGTGCTGTTGAAGCAAGGCCAGCCAGTAGCTGACCGTAGCTATCGCATACCCCAAAAAAAGGGCCAGGGGGATAACATTCAGCCCCTTAAATGCAATAACAAATAAAATAATACTCAATGCCAGTTTGACTTTCGCGCCCTGGCTAAAACTTCGGGCCACCTGCTGATTTTGCCGGGCCCCGGCATACCTAAAGGCAAATACCGCAAAAACACTATTGGGCAGTATGCTGATTAACGCGCCGGTAAATACAGATAACCCCGGCAAAAACCCCATGCTCAGCATAAAAATTGCGCTTAATATCGTACTGACCAGGGCCTGCGTTGCGATAGCCCGTTTCGCTATCTTTTTACCATTTGCTGCTAAGTCAGGTCGCACTATGCTTATCAACTTGTTTCTGCCCAACTAAAAAGCGTCAGAAGTATACTGTTTTACCGATAATTTTCAACAGCGCATCGTATATTGAAAGTCATTCTGAAAATATTCTGTGGTGATAACGTTACAAGCGCCATTCTAGGCACAAACCCGTTCACATTTCGACCAAATATTTAACAAAAATAAAGCAAATATCAGTGAATCTTTGACAAAATACCGTCCAGCTGCTCCAAATCACTGAAGTTGATAGTGATTTTTCCCTTTCCCTTGGCATTGTGATCAATTGACACCGGGGTGCCTAAATTATCTGATAACCGGTTCATTAACCCTTTTACGTCCGGGTCGATAGCTTTTTCTGGTTTTGGCTTGGAGGGTTCGAGATATTTACGCACTAATTTTTCGGTATCGCGTACGGTCAGCCCTTTGCCCGAGACAATTTGCGCCGCTTCGGTCTGTTGCTCACCGTTTAACGCCAATAAAGCACGGGCATGGCCCATTTCGATATCACCATGTTCCAGCAGTATTTTAACATCGTCGTTGAGGTTATTTAGCCGTAACAGATTAGTTACCGACGTGCGCGACTTACCCACCGCTTGCGCTACTTCGGCGTGCGTAAGTTCAAATTCTTTCATTAGTCGGTCCAGTGCCATCGCTTCTTCCATCGCGTTGAGATCTTCGCGTTGGATATTTTCGATTAAGGCTATGGCGACAGCAGCTTCATCAGGAACGTTTTTTATCAGACACGGTACCACATCAAGCTCAGCAAGCTGGGCGGCACGCCAGCGGCGCTCACCGGCGATAATCTCGTAGCGTTCGGTGTCCATTTGACGGACTACAATGGGCTGAATCACTCCTTGCGAACGAATTGACGACGCCAGCTCTTCAAGCGCATCAGGCGACATATCTTTGCGCGGCTGGTATTTACCAGGCTGCAGAAATTCAATCGGTAGCTTGCTTAATTCAGACTGGCTGGCCGCTGCTGCGGTCTCGTCGCGATCTCGCTGTGCTGAAGACTGACTGGTCGCTAGCAGAGCATCCAGACCTCGCCCTAGTCCTCTTTTTTTCGCTGTCATAGTTTCCTCAATGACTCACTGGGTGTCGGCGCCACACCGACGACTACTGTCTATAAATGGCAAATTCAACCACCCCGCTCAATAAACGAAGCGGTGAGCAGGCGATTAACTGGCTTTGGCTGCGGGCATTCCGGCTTTATCGCGCCGCCGAAGTATTTCGCCGGCCAGCGCCAGATAGGCTTTTGCGCCGGTAGATGACTTATCGTAATACATAGCCGGTGTACCAAAGCTTGGCGCTTCAGCCAACCTGACATTACGCGGTATAACAGTTCGATAAACCTGTTCACCAAAATGCCGCTTAAGCTGCTCAGAGACATCATTGGCCAAGCGGTTGCGCGGATCGTACATGGTGCGCAGCACCCCTTCAATTTTTAGCTCGGGGTTTACCACCGAAGCTAATTTGCCAATGGTATCCATTAATGCGGTCAGGCCTTCTAATGCGTAGTATTCACATTGCATAGGTACTAACACAGAGTCAGCTGCAGCTAAGGCGTTAACGGTCAGCTGATTTAACGACGGCGGACAATCAATGAAAATATAATCATAATAATCCAGCACCGGTTTAAGCGCATTTCGTAAACGCACTTCCCGGGCAAACATTTCCATCAGCTTTATTTCCGCTGCGGTTACATCACCATTGGCCGGGATAATATCATATTTTCCCGATGACCCTTTGATAACCACCTCATCGATAGGTTGTTCTTCAATAAGGAGTTCAAAACAGGTCGCTGGCACGTCATATTTATCAACGCCGCTGCCCATGGTAGCGTTACCCTGTGGATCCAGGTCTATTAGCAAAACCTTGCGTTTTGTCGCCGCCATTGAGGCCGCCACGTTAACCGCGGTAGTCGTTTTGCCAACGCCGCCTTTTTGATTCGCAATTGCGATAACCTTTGCCACAATCAATCCTGTTATACTTTTCGAATTGTCACCAGGTGACGTTCACCGACAAGATCAGGCACTTCAAGTGCAGTAATTGTATCCACCCGAAAGTGACTGCTTACTTCGTCTATTTCGCTTTGCGGAAACTGCCCTTTTAGCGCAAGGAATTTTCCATCTGAATCTACCAGATGCTCACACCAGTGCAACATATCTTTTAATGAAGCAAAGGCGCGGCTTAACACTATATCATAGGGCTCTGATTTTTGATGTGCTTCAACCCGACTGTGTAAGCAAGTGACGTTGGTTAAACCTAATTCATGCACACACTGTTTCATAAATCGTACGCGCTTGCCCAGGCTATCAAGCAAGGTAAATTGAACGTGTGGATGAACGATAGCCAGGGGCATACCTGGGAGCCCCGGGCCGGTGCCAACATCGATTACTTGTTTACCGTCAATAAACGGGGCCACGCTTAGTGAATCAAGTAGATGCTTGATGACCATTTGTTCTGGTTCGCGAACTGAAGTTAAATTATACGCCTTGTTCCATTTATGCATCAGGCTTATAAAGTTAATTAACTGTTCCTGCTGCTCAGCCGTCACCGACACTGCCATTTTGTCGATACCTGTTGCCAGTATCTCCGCCAGCTTTATTTCATCTACTGCATTGTTCACGCGCTGATACGCTCCTGTTTACGTAACAGACCCTGCTTTTTCAAAAATACCAGTAACAGCGAAATCGCTGCAGGTGTAATACCGGAGATACGAGAGGCTTTACCTATGGTCTCTGGACGGGCTTCAGTTAGTTTTGCCACCACCTCATTCGACAACCCGGATATTTTGCTGTAATCAAAATCCACCGGCAATAAGGTATTTTCATGGCGTTGGGCTTTGGCGATCTCTTCCAGTTGCCGCGAAATATAGCCAGCGTATTTAATCTGGATTTCCACCTGCTCGGCGGCAATAGGATCGTCCAGGCCAGGGCCCAGATGACTAACGTTCATAAGTTTTTTATACGTCATTTCTGGGCGGCGCACGAGCTCTTCTAACGTATGCTCCCGGCTGATCGGGTTTTTCAGCATTGGGTTAAGCTCATCAACTGCGCTATGACCAGGATGTACCCACTGGCCTCGTAGACGCTGTTGCTCACGTTCTACCGCCTCAACTTTCTGGTTAAACGCCGCCCAGCGTGCATCGTCTACCAAGCCAATATCGCGACCCAGGGCCGTTAAGCGCATATCGGCATTGTCTTCGCGCAACAGTAAGCGGTATTCGGCGCGGCTGGTAAACATCCGGTAAGGTTCTTTCGTCCCCATGGTTGCCAGGTCATCAATTAGTACGCCCATATAGGCTTGATCCCGACGTAGTATCATGGGATCTTTTTGCTGCACCTGTAATGCCGCATTGGCACCAGCTACCAGCCCTTGGGCGCCGGCTTCTTCATAGCCAGTGGTACCGTTAATTTGACCTGCAAAAAACAGCCCGTTTATAAATTTGGTTTCCAGCGTTTGCTTTAAATCACGCGGGTCAAAAAAGTCATATTCAATAGCATAACCAGGGCGCACAATATGGGCGTTTTCAAAACCCCTGATAGAGCGTACCAACGCCATTTGCACGTCAAACGGCAAGCTTGTTGAAATTCCATTAGGGTACACTTCCATGCTGTTTAGCCCTTCTGGCTCAACAAAAATCTGATGTGAGTTTTTGTCAGCAAAGCGTGTAATTTTATCTTCAATACTGGGGCAATAACGAGGACCAACACCTTCGATAATACCGGTATACATGGGCGATCTATCCATACCGCCCCGGATTATTTCATGGGTGCGTTCATTGGTATGCGTAATGTAACAAGGGATTTGACGAGGATGCATGTCCCGGTTACCCATGAATGAAACAACCGGTACCGGATCGTCACCAGGCTGTTCCTGCATTACGCTAAAGTCCAGGCTTCGGGCATCCAGCCGCGCAGGTGTCCCGGTTTTTAACCGATCGACTCGAAAGGGTAATGCGCGTAAACGTTCAGCCAGCGCTATGGAAGGTGGATCGCCTGCCCGGCCACCCCGATAGTTTTCCAGCCCAATATGAATCGTTCCGCCCAAAAAGGTTCCGACGGTTAGGACCACGCTCTTGGCTTTGAATTTAAGCCCCATTTGAGTGACTACACCACACACCTGATCGTTTTCGACGATCAGATCGTCACAACTTTGCTGAAACAAAGTGAGATTCTCTTGCTGCTCAACAATAGTTCTGATCGCTTGCCGATATAAGGTTCGATCAGCCTGAGCGCGGGTAGCCCGAACCGCGGGACCTTTGCTTGAATTCAAGGTTCTGAACTGAATACCACCGCGATCTGTGGCCAGTGCCATTGCACCGCCTAATGCATCGATCTCTTTTACCAAGTGGCCCTTACCGATCCCGCCAATGGCAGGGTTGCAAGACATTTGCCCAATAGTTTCAATATTGTGGGTCAACAACAGGGTACTAGCGCCCATGCGTGCAGAGGCCAGTGCTGCTTCAGTACCGGCATGACCGCCTCCCACTACAATGACGTCGAATTCTTGTTGATAAAACATGGTAAACCTCACAATGCAAAGGTGTATAAAAGATCAGGTCCCTTCAGTCAAAAGGGCGCGTATTTTAGCTGACTTATTGCCTAATGAAAATGGTTAAATATTCTCCAGAGCAAGGTAAGTTAAGCGATAGCGTGGGGCTTATATATAATATGATCTCTTAAGATCTCTTTATTTTTATTATTATTAGGATCGACCAGATCTGTTGATAAGCGATCATTTCCTTTTCGCTACAGGATCTTACGCGATTAACAACCCTTGCTTTAGATCGATCATAACCCCCCTGTGATCCTGTGTATAAGGGGCCTATTTATCCACAGCTGCAATTTCGCTCAATTTTATACGTCTACTGATCAGAGCTTATACACAGTGGTCTGGGGGATCATATCCACAAGGGTGATCAAGCTGTGATCGTAGTGGGGATAACTTGTCGAGAAGATCAAATATTTTAGGTGATGATCTGACTTCTAAAGGCGTGCAGGCCGATCATTACACACAGGCGATCTTGTCCACATTGATCGAAAAAATCGATGATTACCGATCCGAATTTATTTTGCTGTTTTCAAAAAGATCGTTTTATTTTTGGCAACTAAAGCAATTTCTGCGATCTCTCGGTCGGTTAATCGTCACTGATTGTTTAATTATACCGCAGTCGACTACATCTGAGTGACAATAAATACAGATCAATACATAAAGATCCCATTGGGGTTTTGGCTAATTGAACGAAACCACGGGAATTTAGGCGGTTAACCACCCCTGATCAGTAACGCATTGGCAATTTATAGCGTCTTTTTTAGCCACTATGGCTACTTATTTTAGGGCAGAGTTACACAAAAAACGGAGATGGAGGGTAGCGGTTATTCGCTGAAGCGGGCGGTTATGTTACTGCCACTTTGCTATGAAATAACGACACATGATCAGGGTAGGGGTGTATGGTTTGGCAAGCTATCTGGGCGGTCGGAGAATAACAGCATTATAAAGGGTAGCATTAGATAGGCCAGAATTTATCAGCGTATGGCACGAATTATTAGCCGTCTGATAATAGCGTTAGGCTGGCGAGACGGCGTTTTTATAATAAAGTTGCTAGGCAAAGGGGCAGGCTAGGCAAGCCATAGACTGCCGGCAGGAAGCTGTTCTAGCGCACCTGGTTGGGTTGGTAGCGCGGGGTAGTACTGCTAGGCTCTGCTTCGGCTGCGGTTATTCCGCTGCGCCGGCTGGGGCCGGAAAAACGGACCCGATAGGTATCGTATTCTTTGATGCTTTCAAAGCAGTATCTACCTATTGCGTGTTCCAGCTCTGCCAAATTGTGGTTGGTAATAAGTATACAATTTTTCTTGTTCACCAGCCGTTGACGTAACAGGTTGCCTAACCAGCTTTGGGTATTTTTCTTTAATACGGTTTCATTTACACAGACTTCATCCAGTACCAGTAAATCAACCTCCAGTAACTCCTGATGCACAGCCCGAAACTTTTGTCCGATATTATCCTGGGCGCTAAAGTCGTAGGAAAAGTAACGCATTTCCTGAAGTGTGGATAGCTGTCGGTAAAGTACACTAATTTCATACTGATCAATAAGTTGGTGAGCAATAGCGCCTGCAATATGCGATTTACCCCGGCCGTAATCTCCATAAAATAGCATCATGTGAGACCCAGCATCCCGCCACGAAGAATCCTCATGTGCGGCAATAAAGGATTGCGCAATGCTTACAGCTTCAATCACATCCTCACTGTCTTCCACCAGGTTTGCGAAGGTCCATTTCGGGTTGAGGTCAGAGCGGCCATGGATAGCGCTGATACGCTCTTTTTTACTTCGGCTTTGCAACTGACGTACTTCTTCGTTTGCCTGTTGCTCATACTGCTGGCGTAGCGTTTTATAATCAATGTACTCATCTTCAGACAGAGTAGATTTGCCCATGGCGCGGGCTAAATTGTTAATACGATCTTTAATAGAATGCATAATCAGGTTTTCTTCTGCGATGAGTACTTTTCAACAAGCTTACGCGCATTATCATCTGCTTCCAAGCCAGGCGCAACAGGAACACTTTGGCTACCCACTTTCTGGGTAGGGGAGCTGCCCCCAGCTAAACGCTTATAGCGCATTGCGTAAGCAAACTTCTGGGTCCATTGGAAATGGCTGAATACGGCAGCCGGACGACCCAGCCAATAGGCGATAAACTCCCCGACATCGTTTTCGTCAAACACCTGGTCTATCAGCCCGAGTAACCCTGCCATTTGTTTATACAGGGCAGTATCGGGTTGCCACGAAGGTTTCATAGGCTGATGTTGACGATGCAAATGGGCAAAATCATCCTGCGCCTGTGCGCAAAGGGGAAGTAAAATGGCTTTTCCGTTTAACGACAATTCAAAGCTCAAATCCTGGGGCAGGGCGACTAACCCGGCTTGTTCCAAGAGTTTCAATAAGCTGTTGATTTGGCGGCCTCGGGAATAGGGAGCTTGTTGTTGCTGATCGCCATTTAGCAAAGACAACATGAATTTGTAATTTAACGGTTCACTGGCGGTAGTTGTGATGTTAGCAGTGGGCCGCAAGCCCAGACAATACAAGACTCTGGCGTCATTACTAAGCCCGCTGCATAGTGCGTGATATTCGGCCTGGGTGAACAGTGACATACTAATCTGGCTGCAGTTGTTCGGTAAACCACTCAACGGCTATTTCTTCAGGGATAGGGTGGTTTAATACATCGATATGTAATGGCTCAGCCAGTAGCGTGGCATTACCTTGTGCCAATTTTTCCTGCATAGTCATGGCGGCAAAGCAGTAGGTATCATAACTACTGTCGCCCAGGCCTACTATATAAGCTTTAACTGAACTGAGGTCCCGTTCCGCTAACTGCGCAGCGAACGGTTGAATATTATCAGGTAGATCGCCCGCACCGTGGGTAGAGGTGCAAATAACCCAGGTTGACTGCGTTGGAATAGTTTCAAAATCCGGCGCTAGTTGAATATCAGTTTGATAGCCCGCTTGCTGGGCCACTTCGGCTAACGCATCAGCTACATATTCTGCAGCGCCCAGGACTGACCCGACTAATATCGTAATGTGTTGAGACATAGTTTTTACTTCCGGTTATCGCGAATTAGCCGTAGCTATTGTATCTGCATAGCGCCCCAAATACCTAATGCGGTTGCGGGTAGATATGGCTATTTAGTTTCTTACTTAGTGCACCAGCAGTGCCTATTTTTACCGCAATGTTTCACGGGGAACATCTGGGTTTACCACTTCGGGCGGTATTTTCCCATAATATGAAGATAGCTGCGACCGGTAACCTTTAGAATGGCAATCATCGCATGGTGCGCCTTCTCCCTTCCGATTAAATGCTTTTTGGGGAGGTATTATTCCTGCGTCGTTCTAAATGGACAGGGTAAAGGCGATATATCAACCGCTCTTTGCTAATTATGTATGTTCAACATCTATTAGCTCTTACTCGTTTAATCCTATCGCTGCACCGAAAAAATGGCCTAGTCAGATAACCGGCGTCAGCCGGTTTATTGCTTCACCATAATGGTCAGGAAAGTTTTCATAAGTTACCTACGCCTGTTTACTCTTTTTATTATTAAAGTAGAAACCTAAAAAGCTAAATGCAGGCATGCAACCGCTGTTTACGGGGCATCAATGTGTCGAAAGAGGACAAAGCGGCACATTCTGCCAGTGCGTCCATGATTGGTAAAACGGTAACGTCTCCTATCAGCTACGGCGTGGAACCTAGGTGCAGGGTATAACGCTATCCGTTCGATAAGCCGGGTAGAGGCTAATGGCAACTGCAAGATTTCACAGGTCCGAAATCACGAAAAAATGAAAGCAGGAAATCTGGTATGTAAGAATAGCGAGAAAAGAGAAATGAGAATAGAGCAAAGGAATGATGCGTACGTGTTAGCACCATGGCACTGTCTATTTTGCGCTGTATTGAGTAAGTGGCGTCAACAAAATTATAAAGCAGCAGCCTCTCTTACCATGGCTACGCAGCTTTGTAATGGAAGCGATACAAACCCAATACAATTAGCCCGTGGCAGAACAAGCGGGCCGGGTATTTCCGATATTACAACCCGTTACCGATATAGCAAAAACGGCGCTCGCGTCATGTTCACGGTCTATTGATGGCACAGTCAATGTTGCAGCGTTGGAGAGTATGTCAGGCAGGAAGTCTGCATATCAGCGGTATACCGAGGTAACAAAACCAAAGGGGGTGGGCGATACTGGTAATATGTTTAGCGGAGCGTCCAGGCAGGGCTGACAAAGCTGCCAGACCTGCCTATCGCAACGTAGGCGAGTTACATTACTTCCCAATACAAAAAGAAGAGAAGATTTGCCCCAGTAGGTCATCTGAGGTGAATTCGCCGGTAATCTCTGTAAGTGCCTGGTGCGCGAGCCGTAACTCTTCAGCTAACAGTTCACCAGCCTGGTTTTGCTCTAGCTGCTGCTGGCCATTGTTAATATGTTCACTGGCCTTAGCCAAGGCGTCCAAATGGCGTCGACGGGCAATAAACTGTCCTTCCGTCGTCGTATCCAGGCCCATAGTTGAGGCCAGGTGATCCCGCAGTTCAGCCACGCCTGCACCGGTTTGCGCTGACAAACCAATTACCGTGACATCGCCATGGGCGGTATTCAGTACTTGCTGGGCCACTGCTTCACCTGATAGATCAGCTTTATTGCGCACCACTGTAGTCGGTATATTGGCCGGTAATTTAGCCATAAACTCAGGCCAGATTTCATAAGGGTCAATAACCGATGTTTGAGTACTGTCAACCACAAATAGTACGCGGTCAGCGTCGGCTATAGCCTGCCATGCGCGCTCAATACCTATTTTTTCTACCTGATCAGGGCTATCGCGCAGCCCGGCGGTATCAATAATATGTACTGGCATACCATTGATATGGATATGCTCTTTGAGTACATCCCGGGTAGTACCGGCTATGTCCGTAACAATAGCACTGTCCCGGCCGGCCAGGGCGTTAAGCAAACTGGATTTACCCGCATTAGGACGTCCGGCGATAACAATCTGCATTCCTTCGCGCAGCAACGTACCTTGTTTAGCCTGGCTTTGCACGGTGGCCAGCGAAGCAATAATTGTGGTCAGATCGCCGCTTACTTTACCATCTGATAAAAAGTCGATTTCTTCGTCTGGGAAATCAATAGCGGCTTCCACGTACATCCGCAGATGCACAATCCGATCTGACAAGGTACTAATAGCTTGAGAAAATTCGCCTTGTAATGAACGCAGCGCGCTTCGCGCCGCTTGCTGTGAACTGGCATCAATTAAATCGGCAATGGCTTCTGCTTGGGCCAAATCAAGCTTATCGTTCATAAACGCCTGCTCGCTAAACTCGCCGGGGCGAGCTAACCGGGTGCCGGGTGTTTTAAGCACCGCATCAATTAGCATGTCCATGACAATTTGTCCGCCATGGCCCTGTAACTCAAGTACATCCTCACCGGTAAATGAATTAGGGCCTTTAAAGAACAGGGCGATACCCTGGTCGATTATCGTGCCCGTTTCATCAAAAAACGGCGTATACGTGGCAACGCGGGGCGTTAACGCTGCCGTGATAATAGTCTCGGCCACCATAGCCGCCTTGGGCCCTGATACGCGCACAATGCCCACGCCACCGCGTCCTGGTGCGGTGGCCTGCGCGACTATAGTTTCGCTAAAAGATGACTGCACTGACATAACATTAATCGCGGAAATTATTAAACTGGAAAGGTTGCCCGAAGTCCTGCGCTTTTATGGAGGCGATAGCTTCTTGCAAGTCA
The DNA here is from genome assembly GCF_003429285.1 of Salinimonas sediminis. Lineage (NCBI taxonomy): Bacteria > Pseudomonadati > Pseudomonadota > Gammaproteobacteria > Alteromonadales > Alteromonadaceae > Salinimonas > Salinimonas sediminis. The sequence continues at coordinate 3,487 of NZ_CP031769.1, read as the reverse complement.
TCACGCTTCTTGCCGGTAACCCGTAATTGTTCACCTTGAATTGAAGCCTGAACTTTGATTTTGGCTTCTTTAAGGTGCTTAACAATCTTTTTAGCGACAGGTTGCTCAATACCTTGTTTAAACACAATGGTTTGGCGACAGGTTCTGCCGTGTTGGTCCATCGGCTTCAGCTCTAAAGCAGAGGTGTCCAGGTTACGCTTAGCACAGGCGCCGCGAAATAACGATTCCATTTGCTGTAGCTGAAATTCCGCCTGAGCGGTCATTAGTACCGTTTTATCTTTATATTCAAAGCTGGCGTCTACATCGCGAAAATCAAAGCGCGTGGCTAGTTCTTTGTTTGCATTACTGGTGGCGTTACGGACTTCTTCCATATTGATTTCGGATACAATATCAAATGAAGGCATAGGGTTAGCTCCTAATGACAAATCAGCCCGCGTGGCGCGGGCTGATGTTATTGATTACTTAGTTTTAAGACCGCGCTTTTCCATCGAGGCATAAATGAGTTTAGCCTGAATCAGCGTAATAATGTTACTTACCAGCCAGTACAACACCAAGCCTGCAGGGAACCACAGGAAGAACACACTCATGGCCACCGGCATAAACTGCATAATCTTCTGTTGCATCGGGTCGGTAACCGTAGTGGGTTGCAGCTTTTGCAGTAACCACATGCTGGCACCGGTAAGCACAGGCAATACAAAGAACGGATCTTTTACCGACAAATCGGTAATCCACAGGGCGAAGTCAGCATGACGCAGTTCCACACTTTCCAGTAATACCCAGTACAGTGCCAGGAATATGGGCATTTGCAGTATCAAAGGTAAACAGCCACCCATGGGGTTAACTTTTTCCTTCTTATACAACTCCATCATCGCCTGCGACATCTTTTGACGATCATCACCAAAACGCTCTTTTAATTGCTGCATCTTCGGTGCAAGGTTACGTAGCCGGGCCATCGATTCGTATTGCTTCTTGGTCAGCGGGTACATTACGCCTTTTACCAATACGGTGATAAGAATAATCGCTACGCCCCAATTGCCCACCACACTATGCAGGAATTTCAGTAGACTGAATAATGACTGGGATATCCACCACAAGATGCCGTAGTCTACGGTTAAATCCAGTCCACGGGCCAGATTAGCCAATGTTTCCTGGTCTTTCGGCCCTACATACAAATCTGCACTGATAGTGGTACTGTCGCCCGCATTAACGGTTACCGGCTCGCCTTTGAAACCTATAATAGCGTACTGATTTGCTGATAATTTAGAATAAAGCTCGTTTGTTTTTTGCGTTGGCGGTACCCACGCCGAGACAAAGTAATGCTCTAACATACCCACCCAGCCAGCTGGCGTGGTTTTCTTCAGGTTTTTATCTTCAATGTCATCAAACGTGTACTTGGTGTATTGGTCATCTTCGGTACCATAAGCCGCGCCGCGATAGGTTGGCATAAACATGTTGCCGCCATCAGGTACTTCAGTGGTCTGTTTGAATTGCCCGAATTGCTGGAAGCTTATGGCATTACCGGTATTGTTGGTTACCGAATAATTTACTTTTACGGTGTGCGAGCCTTTTTCAAATACAAAGGTTTTTACTACCCGGATACCTTCTTTTGACTGCCAGACTAAAGGGACTTCTAAAGTGCCCCCTTCCAGTACGTACTCGTTTTGTTCTGTAGCATAGCGTGGACGGCCCTGGCTGTTGCTATCCGGGCCGTTACGGCCTATCAGGCCACTTTGGGCGATATACAATCCGCCTTGTTGGCGCAACATGCTGTACGTTTCCTCAGAACCCTGCGTAACCGGAAAGTCCTGCAGATTAGCTGATACAACATCACCGCCGCGCAAATCAATTTGAATATTTAATGCGTCAGTTTGAACATGAACCATACGGTTCTGATTTTTCTGTACAACCGGTTCCATACCAGGGATATCGCCACTATTGTTTGGCATATCTTGTACATCGGCACCAACATCTGCTGAAGGTACGCCATCGTCCTGCATTTGGGCAGACTGTTCAGACTGAACTTGCTTAACAGGCTGCGGGCCATAATCTTTCTGCCACTGTTGCCACAGCAGAAAGCTGACCAATGCCAGGCCGATTAACAAAAAACTACGTTGCGATTCCATAGAGGTCTCTTTATTTTGAGTGTTTAGTGTTGTGTTTTTCAGGTACCGGATCATAACCACCCGGGTGGAAAGGGTGGCATTTTATAATGCGTTTACACGATAACCAACCGCCAATTAACAAACCATGCGTTTTTAAGGCATCTATTGCATAAAATGAGCAAGTAGGATGAAAGCGACATCGTTGCCCCAGCATAGGTGAAATACACCACTGGTAAAACCGGATAAACAGTAACGGCACAAAAATAGTTATTTTGCGCAGCGTTTGGCTAATCTTTTCCATTGCTTATCCAGAATGGCAAATACTTCCTCATTAGAAAGCTTATCAGCACCGGTTTTGCCTACGACAATAATATCTACATTGGGTAATTGTGCCGCGCGATGACGAAAGCTTTCGCGAACAAGTCGTTTCAGGCGATTTCGGTCATGGGCTTTACGTACCCGTTTTTTAGACAGTGTTATGCCAAGTCGGGGATTATCGAGCTGATTATGTCTGGCTAGAAGGGTAAAGGAAGGTGATACCGCAGGTGTTGCGTTGTCAAACACAAAAGTAAAGTGGGTTGGAGTCAACAGACGTAACTCCCTGGAAAATGTATTCTCACCCACTTTAGAATTTCTCTTTAATTAAGCAGAAAGGCGAGCGCGACCTTTTGCACGGCGAGCCGCTAGTACTTTACGACCATTTTTGGTCGCCATACGAGCACGAAAACCGTGTGAACGCTTGCGCTTTAAGTTGCTCGGTTGAAATGTTCTTTTCATGACCAAAGTCTCACTTATTTAGTTAAACACAGGCGGTATTGAAATAACGATGACATCAGACATTACATCTTTACGTCGTTAGGTAACTAACACAGCCCATCCAAAAAGGATGCCGAATTCTAGAGATCTCGTGGCCTGCTGTCAATGCGTAATGCTTATATACGCGTCTTTTTTTGGTTATTTTTTCGCTAACTTGGAAAATCAGGGAATTAAGTTAGACGAATTGTCACTATGCACTGTGAATAAAATTATTAAATAATCCCTTTTATCCACAAACGGGCCCCGTTAAATGCTGATCTGACAAGGGTAAATGGATCCTGATCGTAAGAACAGGGGTCTGGTTTATACCGATCCATATGATCATAAATGATTAAAATAATACTGATCTACCAAATAGATAGCGTCAGGATCTTCAAGATCCGTAAAGATCGCCATTTACATTTTGTTAGTAAAATAAGATAATCCACAGCGATAAGATCAAAAACTAAATTCACCGCTAGTACCCAAACAAATGCATATATCAGACAGGCTTCCTTAGCGATTCTTCATTTCGCTATCTTTTCCTGCATTTTTTGGTTCTCGTGCGTCATTCGGAGCCCTAAGTTACA